>CAVUSM010000001.1:0-94548 GCA_963744165.1 uncultured Solirubrobacteraceae bacterium
TGATGGGCAGGTCGTGGAGGTGCGGCCATGAGCTTTCCGTTGCGTTACGCGCACGGCAACATGCTCCTCGGCCGTGGCGGTGAGGCCGCTGGCCTGTACCGGCTGGGGATGACCTCCTACCCGTATCTTCCCGGCGGGTGAGAAGTGGGCGTTGCAGCGTCGCCTTCAGCGCTTCGCGCACACGATCGCCGCGGACTTCTCGCTGTGGCGCGTAAATCGCGCCTACCCCGCCGAGCGGCTACGTCGCAGCACACCTCCGGGCTGCTCGACGAGCGCCACCAGGACCCGCGGCGTGGCGAGGCATTCCTCGCGGGCCACCGCGAGCGGCTGCGCGAGCTCGGGTCGCATGTCCCCGAGGTGTATCTCGCGGTCTCGCTCGGACCGCGCGCCCACCGACGGGGTTGGGTGCCGGGCCTGATGCGCGCGAGTGATCGTGTGCGCCGCCGCGTCGAGGAGCTCGCCGGGATCGGCGTCGCCTCACCGATCTCCGAGCGGCGAGCTGTCGGAACTCGCTACGCGGCGAGCAGCGGGTCTATGAGCGCCTGAACGGTGTCATTCCCGCGCGGCGCGCGAGGACGGTCGAGCTTCAATGGCTGCTGCGTCGCGCCGCCTCGCGCGGAGTCGGCGAGCCCGAGCTCGACGCGGCACTGGCAGCCCGACGCGCTCGCTCATCGACGAGCTCCGACGGACGGGTAGCGTTCCGAGCCGCTCGGGCAGGACCTGTGGCGGTGCGCGAACGCCGCGATCACCGAGCGCGCAACAGACCCTGATCGTGGACGGCGAGCAGGGCCGCTCCTACCAGGCGATGCTCGCGCTCGGCGCGCTCGCGGACGCACCCGAGTTCCCCGGCTCGACCGCGGAGGCTGCTGTTCGCGCCGCTTGAGGCGTCGGGTTCCCCGTTGACGCGGCGTTCCACGCGCGGTGGTTGGGTAACCGTCAAGCGCTCGCGCAGGTGCGTAAGCGGATCGCGGACGTCGAGCACGCCTACCACGAGCAGGTCCAGGGCGCCGCGCACGGCCCGGGCCTGCTGGCCGGGCGAGGACCGGGTGCTCGCGCGCGAGTACGAGGCGCAGCTGCAGGCCGGCGGGCACCCCCCGATGCTCTACGCGCTGGATCAGTCTCGCGGTCGGCGCCGCCAGCGAGGAGGAGCTAGAGCGCCGCGTCGCGGTGCTGCGAGAGCAGTACGGCGACATCCAGCTTCACCGTCCCGCCGGGCTGCAGCACCAGATGTTCTTCGAGCACCTCCCGCGCGCGGACGGGTGGTTGTGATGCGCGACTACGTCCAGCAGCTCACGGTCGAGCAGTTCGGTGCGCATGGTCGCCACCGCCACCCGCACGGTCGGCTCGCGCACGCGGCCCATACCTCGGGTACACACCCACCGGGCGCGCCGCTGCCCGTGCGCTTTGACCCGACGCAGGCGCCGAGGGAGGACCGCGCCTCCGCGGTCCTGCTTGATCGGGACGCTCGGAGTCGGGTAAGACCGTCGCCGCGCAGGCGATCGCCTACGCCGCGGAGCGCCGCGGGTCGCCTGGTCGTCGATTTCGATCCGAAGCCCGACCACGGGCTGGCACGAGCTGCCCGAGCTGAGCGGGCGGCTGCAGGTTCTCGAGCTCTCCGGTGACCCCGAGCAGCAGGGCAGGCTCGACCCGCTCGCGATCGGCCTCGAGGACATGCGCGAGGAGCTGGCGTGCTCCTACCTGCTGGAGCTGCTGCCGCGGCCAGGCCAGCACGTGGGAGAACGCGGTCAGCCTCGCGGTCAAGGACACCGTCCGCGAGGGCTCCCAAAGCCTGTTGCGCGTCGTCGAGCTGCTCGCGCGAGAGCGACCGCGCCGGCGCGCGCGAAGCGGGCGAGGCGTTGGAGGTAATCCGCGACTTCGGCCTCGCACGCCTCGGGTTCGGCGACGGCAGCACACCACGACCGACCGCGCGGAGCGGCCGGTCACGACGATCCGGATGCCCGGCCTCTCGCTGCCCGAACCCTCGAGCCGCGAGAGACACCTACACCCGCGCCGAGCGCGTGTCCGTCGCGACGCTCTCGCTGGTCGCGGCGTATGCGCTGCGGCTGATCTCCGGGACCGCTCGCGGCACAAGATCGTGCTGCTGGACGAGATGTGGTTCCTGCTCGCCTCACCGCAGGGCCGCGCAGATCATCAACCGTCTCGTCCGGCTCGGCCGCGCGTTCAACGCGACCGTGCTGCTCGGCACGCACCGCATCGGTGACCTCGGGCGACCTCTCGGACCTGATCGGCGTGGTGTTCGTCTTCGGCCAGGACTCCGACGACGCCGCCCGCCGCGCGCTCGAGTTCATCGGGCTTGACCCGACGCGCGAGCTCGTCGGCTGGTCCGCGAACTCCGCGCCGGGCGGTGTCTGATGCGCGACCTCGAACGGCCGCGTCGGCGAGGTGCAGGTCGACCTCGTCTACCCGCATCTCCTCGCAAGCGCTGCAAACGACCCCCGGCCAGCCGCAGAGGAGCGCAGCCATGAAAACCGCCATTCTCACTCCCTGCGCGCGGTCGTCGCCGTCGACGGCGCGCGGCGTCGCTCGTCGCGTTCGTGTTCGCGTCGGTGGCTGCTTGCTGTTGTTCGCCGCGCCCCGGCGCTTGCGGGTGATGTGTACAGCAACATCGGCCCCGCGCCGCAGCTACCGGCCGGCGGGTCTGGTCGGACGCTACCCGCTCGCCAATTACGCAGCTGGACCAGTATTTCCCCGCGATCAGCGTCGGGCTGTACGAGCGGCGTGGATGTCTCCGGGTGTCGCGCCGATGATCGCGTACTTCGTCGCGCAGGTCATCTGGCTGCTGACGGCGTTCCTCGCGAACGCGGTGATCACGCTGTTCGCGTTCGCGTTCAACCTGGACCTCTCAACGGGAACGGCAGCCCCGGGCTCCGGTGCGCTGACGCCGATCTCCGCACGCGATCCACAACCTCTACGCCAACACGTTCGGTGCGCCGTGGCTGGTCGCCGCGGTCGTGCTCGCGGGGTGCTGGGCGATGTGGAAGGCGCTCGTGCAGCGCCGCTACACCGAGACCGCCGGGGCGCTCGCCGTGTCGCTTCTGTACTGCGTGCTCGCGATCGGGATCGTCACGCAGCCCGAACGGACGATCGCGCCGCGCGAGCAAGCTCTCAAACCAGCTCTCCACCGCGCTGCTGTCGCTCACCAGCCAAGGGCAACATCGGCAGCGAACAGCAGGCCAAGAGCGCCGCCGAGCAACCAGCTCTTCCAACTGCTCGTCCTGAACCCCTGGACCGTTCTCGAGTTCGGCGGGATCGAGCACTGCACCACCACCACCGCGGGACGACCACGGTCGGTCGCGGTCCGTCCGCTGAGCGCCGACCCGGCCCAGGACGCGCAGCTCGCCGCAGCAGCTGGAAAGCGGCACCGAAGTACACGCCGAGGGCAAGACGTGCATCAACGACCGCAACAAGTACGCGCCGCACTTCCTCGCCTACGAATTCCAGTCCAAGGACGCAACTCCGAGCACGAAGCGCTCGAACACGGCGACACCGGAGACCTCCCCAGCTCAGACCCCGGCGAAGAGCAACGGCAGCCTACCCGCTCGGCCCGGCGGATAAGCCCGCCGCGGAAGCGATGGGCAAGGGCGGCCAGTACCAGCGGCTGCTGCTCGCGGTCGTGATCTTCGCGGGGAGATCGGCGCGTTCCTGCTGCTCGGCGCGCTCGCGCTCGGGGTGATCCTCGCGCAAATCCTGCTGCTGCTGCTCCTCGCGTTCGCGCCGGTCGCGCTGGTGGTCGCGGATATTCCCCGGCCGCGGCCACGACTTCTTCCGTGCATGGCTCGCGAAGCTCGCCGGGTACCTCGCGCGGAAGGTCATCTACAGCCTGATCCTCGCGGTGATGCTCGCCGTCTGCCAGGCGCTGGATGACGCGACCTCAAACCTCGGTTGGCTGCTGGCGTTCGCGCTGCAGGCCGCGTTCCTGTGGACCGTGTTCTTGCAGCGCAACCGCCTGGCCGCGGATCTTCTCACCGCGACCACCGGCCACGGCGCCGGCACAGGACGGGGCGAGCCGCCTGCAGAGCCTCTACTACACCACCCGCCTCGCGCGGATGGCCGCTCTGCACCGCAACTCGCGCCACCCGTCGGGCACGCCCACGCGGCGCGCGCTCGCCCCAAACCAGGCGCACGCCCCGCCATCGCCGCGCTCAACGCACCACGCCCGAGCCGGCACCCGAGCGAAGCCCACCCGAGACCCCGGAGGAGACCGCATGAGCTGGCGCATCGAACAAGCAGACGCACTCGACCTCCTGCGCGAACTGCCCGGATGGGTGGGCGCAGACCTGCATCACTCGACCGCCACGCGGCGGCGACCCCGACGTACGCTCGCGATCCTCGCCGAGGTCACCGCGTGCTGCGCGACGACGGCACGCTGTGGCTTCTCGCGTCCAACGCGAGCAGCTGCACGCTCGCGGCAGCTGCGCGAGGAAGGCTGGCTGCGCAGCACGGCCACGCCGGCGTGGGCGCAGCCGCTCACGAGCAGATGCCCAGGCGGCTGGCACCCGCGACTGCTCCTGCTCAGCCACGCAGCGCCAGTACTTCTATCGACGCTCATACGATCGCGCGCGCCCCGGAGTCATCGAGCGCGCTCTGCGTGAGCGCGAGCCGTCGGCGTGGCGCGTGCCAGAGTTGCATTCCCGCGCGCGAACACGAGCGCGGCTGGCGCTGATCAAGCGCTGCATCCTGGCGAGCTCCTCGCTGTGGCGTGCGGGGAGTGCGGCGCGCCCTACAGCGCGCCCGGCCCGGCGAGAGACGCGCTGGGCGACGTCCGACTGCGCGCACAGACAACCCCGACGGGCGCTGCCTCGTGCTCGACCCGTTCTACGGGCCCGGCCGACCGGGCAGTCGCTACCGCCGGCCGCAGCTTCCTCGGGCATCACCGAACGCCGAGACGAGGGTGAGCCGATGACGGCGTGGCTGACTCGCTGCGCGACCGGCCGATCGCCGAATGCGAGCGCCCGCCGCCGCGATAGCGAGCCGTGCCGTGCTGCTGATCGTCGCGCGCCGTGCTGCTCGCGCTCACCCGCCCCGCAGCGTCACGAGACCCACCGCACGCAGCCGACTCCAGCCACCGCAGCGTCGCGCAGCGCCTAGCAGCACGGTGTCCCGAGCGACCGCCATCCACGGCGCGCTCTCGCCGCAGGTCGCGCGCGACGGCCGAGCAGTTCCTCGCCGGGTATCTCGCCTACATCTACGGGCACGCCCCGGCGAGCGCAGATCGAGCGACGCGACGCCGGTCACTGCTCGCGCTCGCTGCGAGCCACCCGCCGCGCATCTCGCCAGGGATGCGGGCGCGCCGCCGCGAGTCGCATCGCTGCGCTGCCACAGCCGCCGCCGCCGGGCTGATCGAGGTAAGCGCAGTCGTCAACGACGGTGGCCTGGTCGACTACTCGATCGGGCTGCATCCTCGCGCACCAAGGCGGCCGGCTGCTCGTCACGCGGACTGGAAGGCGCGGATGATGCGCGCCAGGCAGGAGCGCCAGACGAAGCTGTGGCTGTGGCTGCTGGGCGCGCTCGGCGGCTCCGGGCTGGCTGTGCTCGCGATCTTCGGTCTCGCGGTCGCGGTTCTCGGCGCGAGCTTCGCCGGCTGCCAGCCCGGCAGCGAACCGGCGCTCGCCGCGACCGGGCCGACGCCCTCGGCCTACGCGCTGCAGAGCATCCCGCCCGAACGCCTGCGGCTCTACGAGCAGGCCGGGCAGCGGTTCGACATCGACTGGAGCTTTCTCGCGTCGATCGGTGCGCAGGAGTGCGGCAACGGCGAACTGCGCCGGGATCAACACCTCCGGGTGCGCCGGGCCGATGCAGATCGCCTACGTCCGCGGAAGCCCGTGCAGTCCCGGCGCCGGGCCGACGCTGTGGGAACGCTACGCCGTCAGCGCACACCCCGGCCAGCCGCCGATCATCAACGATCCCGGCGGACGCGATCTACACCGCCGCGAGGATTCTCCGCGAAGACATGGGCGCCCCGCCGACAGGCGGCACCTACACCGAATACCACGAAGCCGCCTGCCACTACTACGGCGCCTGCGCGGACGCACCGTCAGCTACGCCGACGAGGTCATGGCCCGCGCCGTGCAATACGGGTTCACCGGCGCACCGGCAGCACCCACCCCGACGAGCCCACCCTCGAGCGCAGAACCAGCCTCACCGGCGGGTGCAGCGCGAGCGTCTCGCCCCCGAAGCGGCAGCAGCTCGCAGATCGTCAAGGTCGCTGAAAGCCAGATCGGCCAGGGCGAGCACCCCGAAGGCTCCAACTGCACGATCTACGGGCCCTGCGAGGAGTGGTGCTCGCTGTTCGCCGCGTGGGTCTGGCAGCACGCCGGGGTGCCGCTCCCCGGCTCCACGGCCACCTATGGCTACTCCGGGTCGCTCTACACCTGGGCCAAAGAACACGGCGGCCGAATACTTCCGCCGACCGCGACGGCCCTCACCCGGCGACGCCGTCTTCTACGGCACCGGGCCGAGCGAAAGCGCGCACGTCGGGATCGTGCAGCACGTCTACCCCGACGGGCGAGATCACCACGATCGAGGGAAACTACGCGAACCACGTCACCCAAGTCGGCCCGTTCCTGCCCGCCCACGCGACCGGCGAAGGCGAGCGGCACATCTACGGCTACGCCCAGCCACCCCGCGCCAAGAGTAAAGGGCAAACGCGCACAGTGAGCGCTCGCCACGGCGCCAGTCGGAGCGTGGTTCGCGCATGGTTCGCGCTGTGGTTCGTGCTGCGGTCCGCGCTGCGGTTCACCCCGCGGCCGGCGCGGCACCGGCGTTTCGCGGCTTTGTGGTGCGGGATTCGCGCGGCTGCGCGTTTTTCGACATCTCTACCTGTGCCAGGTAACTTGCCGTGACTCGGCGCTCCTCGCAGGATCCTCGGCGCTCTTTGCCGTGGTCGGCGTCCTCGCAGCTGCTCTGTGGCGTGGCCGGGTCGCTCACGCTTCGCCCGCAGCCCGTTCTCATCGGTCCGGGCAGTGCCGTCGTGGGTGCTGCTAGCGGCGCTCACGTGTCGTGTCGTCGTGACTCGTCGTGCTGCTTTCCCGGCGTGTGCGGCTCGTCGTGCTCGCCCCCGACTCGTTCGCTCCGACGCTCGATGCGGTGCTGCGCTTCGCGGCGCAGCTATCGCGTGTCCGTCGGCTTGTCGGCGGCTGGTTCGATCCGCGCGCGAGCGCCGTGCGCGTCTCCTCGACGGCCGAGCGACGGGGCGATGCGCTACTCGCTGGTGGTGCCCGAGCGGGCGCTGCCCAGCGATCCGCTCGGCGCTCAGCAACTACGACCGGGTACAGGTGCCGGTGATGGCCGAACCCAGAGCCCGCGCGTGCGGGAGGGCGGATGTGTGGTGCGCGCCGAGCTGCGCCTCGCGCGGGCGAGCAGCGAGCCGCTCGCCCACCTCGGCGCTTGACCCCGATCCGCTCCAGAGCTTCGCGCACGCCTCGGCGGCCTTGACCCGTGACGCGTGAGCGCGCGCGAGGTCGCAGTCGATCTCCTGCCATGCACGGCCGGCGCGCGGCGCCGGCTGCGGCGCCGGCTGCTCCGGCAGGCGCGCCGCGCGGACCCGCCGCGCCGTACGCACCGGCGGAGGCGGCCTGCTCGACGTGCTCGGCGGCGGCGGCCGGCAGGCCGGGCGCCAGCCAGCGGCCGATGTGGTGCGAGCAGCGTGGCGCAGCGCGAGCAGATCGCCGCGAAGCTGCTGCAGAACGAGCCGCTGTTTCAGCTGCAGGTCCTCGTGCGCTGCCGAGTCGCCAGTGAAGGGCATGGCCGTCGAACGCCTGCAGGCGCTGCTCGGCTGCTTCGACGGCTTTGGCGGCGGCCAACTCGTTTCGCGTCGTCGGCGTCCGGCTCCTCGGCCTGGCGTTCCTCGGCTCCGACCTCCCCGGCGCCGAGGAAATGGTTTGACCGGCGGATGGACGACCGGGCTATTCCGGCCCGCCCGCCAGGAGCGTCGTGAGCGCCCGCGAGGTCGCCGGGTTCGCTGAAGCCGCCGACGGTGCACTGCGCGGCCCGGACGTGCTGCGGCTCGGCGCCGCTGTCCACCCGCCGCCACGCGACGCTGCCCGAGTACACGACGGGCAGCGCGACGTCCTGCCGCTCGGCCGCGTCAGCGGCGAGCGCGGCGCAGCGGCTCGTCGGCGTTGCGCCTGCAGGACACGTTCTTCACCTACACGGCCGGACGGAGCCGGTGGGGCAAGACCGAGCTGGCGATCACGCAGTTCTTGCAGCCTCGTGCGCTCGCGGGCACGGCGGCCTGTTCCTCGACCCGCACGAGGACGCGATCCAGCGCATCAAGAGCTGTCTCACCGAGCCCGAGCTCGCCGCGCGGATCGTCGAGCTCGACCTCGTCGGCCCGCGCTCGCGCGAGGGGCAGCCCGGCTGGAACCTGTTCGCCGCGCGCGGGCTCTCCGAGGACGCGCGCGAGCGGCGGGTCGAGGCGATCGTTGACTCGTTCGCCTCGGCGCTCGGGTGGGGCGAGCGCAACAACCGCGCCCTCACGCTCACGACCCAGGCCGACCGCGGCGCTGATCGAGCTGCTCGACGGTCCTGCCTGCCGAGCTGCAGCCGACGATCTTTCAGATACCGACGCTCCTCGGGAACCCCGAGTGGCTGCAGGCGGCCTGCCGTTCCTCTCCGCGCCCCGCGCGCCAGTTCTTCACGTGAGCGCTTCCCGCGGATGAGCGAAGAGGCGATCACGCCGGTCACGAACCTGATCGACCGGCTGCGCTCATCCACGCAGCTCGCGGCGCTGCTCGGCTCACAGCAGACCACCTATGACATCGCCCAGGCGATGGACGAAGGCCGGATCGTCCTCGCGTGCCCCGGCGCCGGCGGTGCCCGCGACCGGCTCTCGCGAACCTCCTCGTCTACGACCTGCTGCACGCCGCCAAGGGCCGCGCGCGCATACCGCCCGAGCCAGCCGCCGCGCGTTCTACGTGTTCCTCGACGAGGTCCAGACCTACGACGGCGCGTCGTCGGGAAATCTCGCCGCGCTGTTGGAGCAGACCGCGAAGTACGGCGTCCGTGCGACCCTTCTGAACCAGAACCCCGAGCGGCTGACCAGCGCCACGCTCAACGCGCTGACCACCAACCGCTCGCACCTGATCACCACCGCGCTGAACGCGCACGCCGCCGCGCTGATCGCGCGCGAGTGGGACGTCGACCCGCCAGCCAGCGCGATCACCGGCCTGCCTCGCTGGACATTCATCGCGCAGGCCACGCACAACGGCAAGCTCACCCGGCCGTTCCTGTTCGGGAACGTCGCCGTCGACCGACTGTTCGCCGACGTCTACCAGCCCGAGCGGGTCCCGAGATCCAGCCCAGCGATCGACGTGGCATCGGGGCGCGCCGGCGCGCAGGAGACCATCACCGCGCTCGACACACTCGATCAGCGCATCCGCGCACACCTCACCAGTAAGGCCGCAGGCGCAGGCCGCCCGAGCTCACGAGCGCCCGAGCGCTCGGCGCTGCCCAGACTCCCCGACCGAGGACACGGAATGAGCGCCGGCCGCCTCCGACGCCGCGCCGCTGCCCTGCCCGGGGTCGCGGCCGATGTCCTCGCAGAGCCTCCACCAGCACCGGTGCTCACGGCGCAGCCAGGTCCACGCGCTGCACACGCCCGACGCATCGCTGCGATGGACGCAGACGCATCCTCACCCAGCTCGCACCGCGCGAGGCCTCGCCGACCGCGCCACCGGGCCGCGCGGCCTTGCACTCTGGTTCCTCACCGCCCACGGCGCTGACAGCGATCGAGGCGGCCGGCCACGCTCGCCGAGCCGCGGCGCCGCACCACCACCGCCGCCCAGGCGGCAGGGCCGTTGCGGGCCCACACCCTCGCCGTCAACGACACAGGCATCGCGTTCGTGAAAGCCGCACGCGAACGCCGGGCGATGACTGCGGCCCGCTGGCCTGGCGGCACGAGATCGCGCACCCACTCGGCCGGCCGCGGCCGCACGGCGCCCAGCTGCGTGATCGCCGACGCGCTCCTCTCCTACCTGCAGGCCGCCCCGGACGAGCTCGCTCGTCCTGCACCAGCGCTTCATCGAGCTCGACCGTGGCAACGATCCCGCCCGAGCAGCTCGCCGCGAAGCTCGCCCGCTACTCCCAGCTGCGCCACTCACACCCACCGGCCAAGGACACGCCCGAGGGGCCGCTGTGGCGCAACCTACTACCGCTCCTTTCCGCCCGTGCTGGTCGTGCTCGCCGACCAATCACCCGAGCGGCTCGCCGGCGCATCCAGAGGACGATCGCGCTGCACCGCTCCGACCCCGCCAACGGCCGTACGGGACGCGTGCCGCGTCTCCTTCACGACGCTCGCCGAGCTGCACGCGCACGGGCCCATTCGCCCCCATCTTCATCACCGCCGAGCACCCGACCCAGCCGGGACTGGCTCGGCACCACCCACCAAGCGTGAAAGGTGAACAAGTCCTGCACGACCCCAATCACACGCCCGCCACGACCCGCCGCGCACCGACAAGGCTGACCCGCGACATCACTCGCGCCAGCCATGCGCGACGGGCAAGGCGGCGTCGCGGCCATACCGGACACCGATCTGCCGCTCGCGGTCTGGCCGTGCGCGCAGACGACCAGCCAGTGGCAGCGCCACGGCCGCTACATGCCCGAATCAAACCGTCACCCCAGCGAAGATGCTCCCCGAGCTCGCGCGCCGGGCGATCGAGGCATACAGCGACCCCGGCGACCTCGTCCTCGACCCGATGTGCGGGATCGGCACGACGCTCGTAGAGGCGATCCACCGGACCGCCGAGCGATCGGCGTCGAGCTAGAGCCAAGGTGGGCGGACTCGCCCGCGAAGAACATCGAGCACGCACACCACCAAGGCGCCGGCTCTCCCGCGCAGTGTCATCGAAGGTGACGCCCGGCGGCTGCCTCACCTCCTCGCCACGCACGAGCCGACGACTTCACGGACAAGTCGGGCTGATCGTGACCTCGCCTCCCTACGGCTGCCAACTCGCGGACGTAGCCACCGAGAACATTCTCACCGGCACGGGGTCGATGCGCCGCGAGGACAGCACCAACTACAGCCCCGACCGGAGCAACCTCGGACACGCTCGCGGTGACGCCTACCTCGCCTCGATGGCTGACATGTACGCAGCCTGCGCCGCCGTGCTCAGGCCCGGCGGATTCCTTGTGCTCGTCACCAAGGACATGCGCTCCGGTGGCGCCCTGCGCAACCTCTCAGGCGACACGATCACACTCTGCGAAGGCCTCGGGCTGCGCTACTGGCAGCGCATCATTGGGCTGCTCGGGACGCTACGCGATAGCGAGCTCGTGATGCGCCCGTCGTTCTGGCAGGTGCTCAACGTCCGTCGCGCACGCGCGCTCGGGGAGCGCACTCATGTAGTCGCGCACGAGGACGTGCTGGTCTTCCGCAAGCCCGAAACGGGCACGCAAACAGCCAGCAGAAAGGCGGCGTGAAGCGATGGCCACCACGCGAAAAGCAGTCTCCAAAACCCCGCGAAAGCCGCGCCGGGACAGCCATCCGGCGACCCGCTCGGCGGCGCCTTCCGGGCGCTTGAGATCACGGCCATGTTCTGCTCTGATCAAACCCGATGAAACACCACGAAACCGCGCAGCTTCAAGCTGGAAACCGGCAGCAGGCGACCCGCTGGAAGGGGCACCGATCGTCGTGTCCGTCGAGTACACCAAGCCCGGCAGTCCGCTCGATGAGCACTTGCGCCGCGAGCAAACCCGCGCGTTGCTCGACCTGCTGGCCGATCACGCACGCCGCCAGAGAAGCCGAGGGAGCCAACCTTGACCACTAGCGACATCACCACCACCGTTACCGGGTCAGCCGCTCGCGCCCTGCTCACGCGAGCCCGATTCACTCAAGACCAGCGAGGCCGGTGGAACACGCCGGACGGCCGCTGGACGTGGGCGACCGACGAGGCGCTGACATGGGCGCTCGTCACGCTCGCCGAGGACGACGACAACCCCCAGCAAGGAGGCAATCAATGACGCGGTTCGCATGGTACGGGCGGCTGTCCACCAAGGACAAGCAAGACCCGACAATCTCTTTCCCCTCCCAGCGCAACGAATGCGAGCGCAAGGCCGTCGAGCTTGGCGGGCGAATCGTCTGCGACTTCACCGACCAAGAAACGGGCCGGCGCGATGATCGCGTAGCGTGGAGCGAACTCATACGCGAGGCACGCGAGCGAGACACGCGCCGCTTCGACAGCGTGGTCATCTACTCAACCTCGCGCCTCTCGCGCGACCTATTCCACGCGCTCGCGTTCGAGCGCGAGCTATCGCGCGCTGGGGTGCAGGTTTACTACTCGGTCGCCGCTGGGGACCAGACCAGCCCAGAGGGCCGGCTCATGCGCCATATGTTTCAGGCGCTTGACCAGTTCGAGGTCGAGAAGCTAGGCCGCGAGGTCCGTCGTGGTCAAACCGAGAACACCCGGCAGGGCTATCGCAACGGCGGCCGAGCACCCTACGGCTACCGACTACACCGCGAGCCGCACCCCGACCCGCGCCGTGCCCGATCCGGCGACCATAAGACACGCCTTGAGCCCGACCCCGAGCAGGCACCCGTCGTCGTGGAAATCTTCGAGCGGTATCTCGCCGGCTGGGGATTCAAGGAGATCACGAACCACCTCAACCGGCCCGGCGGCCCGCCGTCACCGCTGCACGTGGACTCAAAACGCAACACGGCCGGCAAGTGGTCAAAGAGCACCATCCGCTGCATCCTTGAGAACCCCGTCTACACCGGGCGGCTCTACTGGAACCGGCTCGACTTCCGGCAGTCAAAGCTCGGCGAGGGACCGCTCGTGCGCCGCCCCGAAGAGGAGTGGGTGCAAGCAGATCGCCGTCACCCCGCGATCATCACCGACGAGCAATTCCAGAAGGTGCAGGGCCACCACGCCCACCGCGTAAGTACCGAGGGCACCCGCCGCCGCAGCACTCAGCGCCGAAGCTACGCGCTGCGCGGGATCGTGCATTGTGCGACCGGACATAACCCGCTGCGGATGCACGGCAAGGAACGCAAGGGCATCACCTACTACGCCTGCTGCTACCGCATCGCCTATGGCGACACCGCCGCCGAAGCCCTCGGTCACGGCAAGTGGCAATACATGCGCGAGGACAACCTCGAACCCATCATCGACAAGTTCTTCGCGGCCGACATCTTCGGCCCGCAGCGCGTTCGGCGGTTCCGCGAGCAGCACGCCGCGCTCACCCCGGCGCTCATGGATCAAGACGCAACCCAGCGCAAGCGGCTGACCGCGACCCTCGCTGACCTTGACCAGCGCATCGAGCGGCAAGTCGCCGCCATCGAGTCCGGGGTCGATCCCGTACTCGTGGGCGAGCGCATCCGATCACTCAAGGGCGAACGACAGCAATCCGAGACGGCACTCGCACAACTCGACCTCCTGCAACGCGAGCGGATCGGCCTCGATCTAGACGAGGCGTGCGCCGTACTCGACTCCCTGCCCGACCTCTCAAAGCCGCTCGCCAAAGCCGACCCGGAGCTACGCCGCAGCGTCTACGAAGCCTTCCAATTCGGCATCGAGCTAGACCGAAACAAGCCCGAGATACGACTGAAGGCGCTCGTATCGAGCGCCTTCAGCACAACCTCAGACCTTGACGACCTTGCGGGCATGGTCGCTAATGGGGTCATAGCGGGGGCGGGATTCGAACCCGCGACCTTCGGGTTATGAGGTCGCCCCATGGGGCCCTGGTACGGTCAGGTTGCCCGTGTTTGCTGGGGTTAGCTCGGGTTCGATGGGGTCGGATTTGCTCAAAACGGAACCTTGAATGGAACCCTGGCGCGCCGTCAGCTGACGTGCCGAGCAACCAGCATCTCCGCATATCCGACATGCTCAGGACTCGGCGACAACGCGTCCCTCGCGTAGAGCGCGATCCACCGTCGTGCCTCGCACTCCTCAACCCGTGAGGTCGGCGAGCAGCTCCTCGAGAACAAGCTCCTCCTCGATACGTCGTCCGACGCGGCGCATCGTCTCACCGAGACCCGGATCCCAACTCGCGGGCACCGGAACGCCGATGAGCGGCTGAGGCGATGTCACGGAGTCTGCTGCGCGTATGTATGCCTCGGCGTCGAACTGCCACGGGACGAGCGGCAGGCGGGCGTGCAGCACGTTGCCAATGCGCACCCCACCCCAGTCGAAGTCGCCGTGATGGGCGAGCTGCGCGCCGGCTGCCACGAGCGCGCGCAGGAGCAGCATGGTGGCGGCGCCCGGCTGACCGCTGGTGCACACCAGCGGCAGGCACTCCGCCCCGACACGGTCGGCGGCGAGCGCCACGATCACGGGGTTCTCGCAGATGTGCACCGTCTGCCCAGCGAGGCTGCCGCCGGATGCAGCCGCCCACCTCGGCGGATCGCGCACGAGCTGACGCAGCGTCAGCCACACAGGTTGCCCGGTTCCCCGCGCAGCGCGCAGGATCCGGCCTGACCCTGTCTCCTCCTCGCCGGGCAGCCCGAGCGTGAGCACAGCGCTGGAAAGCTCGTCGCAGAGCAATCCGGCGGCGGCCCACGCCTCGCGACGCGACTCCGCCGACGACTCGTCGGCACGTGGGGCCTGGAGGCCTGCGAGCGCCCGGGCGGCGCCGAGCGCGAGTGTGGCGAGCGGCTCGCCGTCGTCGAGCGCGTGCGCACCACCGGCAAGGCGCGCAGCGAAACGGCCCAGCGGCTCGCCGTCGGCGGGCAGCGCTGCGAGGACCGTGGCGAGCCGCTCGAGCAGCGTGCGAGCGCCCGCAGGGTCGGGCTCCAGGCGCTTGACCACGCCCGAGCGGCGCAGCCACGCGAGCCAGCTCGCCAACTCGCTTGCATCCGTCAGCCCCCACCTCCAGGCGCCGGCCAACCAGATCGTCCAACGGCGCAAACGCCTGCTTCCATGCAAGCTGCTCAGCTGCGCTCACCTCGGCGCGCACGACCACAGGCCCCGTGAGCGCGACGACCGCCGCCGCGAGTCCATCCGGACTGGCGCCCGAGCGGCGCACCAGCTCGTCCACCTCGCGCAGCGACACGCTGAGCGCACGGCCCGCGCGCGGTCGCCGGCCGAGCAGTCGCTGCGCAGCCCGGCGCTGAGCGGCAGCGGCATCCGCGAGCGTGATGGTGCCATCGAGCGACTGACCGAGCTCGAGCCGACGGCGCACCCGCGCGAGCAGCCACTCAAGCTCGGGGTCGCCGAGCAGCCGGCCGAGCCGCTCGACGTCCGCCCTCGAGCGCCTCAGCCGCTCGTGCTCGGCGTCTCCCACAGGCCCTCCCCGTCGAGCGGCTGAGCATCGTTTGAACCGGCGGCCACCGACGCGACGGCCGCTACGGGGCGCTCGACGCGCGTGCGACTCGCGCCGTCCCACTCCCAGTGGCTGACGAGCACCGCCGGGACGTCATCGACTCGCGCCAGCTGTGCGATCGCCAGCCCCGGAACCTCGCGGTAGCACCCCCACTCGCGCTCGCTCGTCATGACGACGTCGAGATCGAACGCGGTCAGCAGGCCGAGGCACTTGGCGCGCGCATCGTCGTCGACGCCGGCGAACGCCTCGTCGAGCATCACCAGGCGCGGCGCATGGTCGTTGCCCGCCGAGGCGTAGAAGGAGGACGCCGCGGCGAACAGCGGCACGCTCGCGGTCAGCACCCGCTCACCGCCCGAGGCGGGGCCCGTCGCGCTGCGCCAGCGACCGCCCTGGTGTCGCTCGATGGCGAAGCGGTGCCAGGCGCGATAGTCGAGCGCCTCGGTGAGGTGCTCGACCCAGGTTCCCGCCACGTCGCGCGAGCGCACCTCCTGAATCTGCGCCTGCAGGAACGCGCCGACCGCCGCGCGATCCTCCTCCGACCACGCGTCGGCGGCTTGTCGCAGCAGGCGCTCGCGCGCCTCCTGCAGACCTTGCGGGCCGTCCTCGACGACCCGCCAGCGCAGTCGCAGGCGCATGCCGGTGCTCGTCGGGCGCTCGTCCAGCTCGGCGTTGGTGGCAGCGACGTGATGCTCGGCATCGGAGATCAGTTCCTGCAGCGTGCTGGCGACCTCGTTCACCAGGTGGTTCTCGAGGATCTCGCGCTCGTGCTCATCGAGCAGCCGCTGACGATCGGCGACCTCCCCGGTGAGCGCGCTCGCCAGCTCGGGCACCGTCGTCGAGCGCCCACGGAAGACGACCTCGACGGTGATCCCCTCCTCCTGCATGGACGCCGAGGCGTTGTTGCCGTGGCGGCGCAGCGCATCGCCCAGCGTGCCCAGCTCGTCGGTCACCCGCCGCTGAGCGCGCTGCCAGGCGGGCTCGTCCTCGGCGGCATCGGCGAGCTCCTGCTCGAGCTGGCGCGCGAGGCGCAACGCGGCCGTCACGCCCCACTCCTGCTCGCCTTCCGGCAGCTCGACCTCGCCGAGCGCAACCTCGATCAGACCGGTGCTCGCAAAGCGCCGCAGGGAGTCGACGTCAGCCCGGCGCCGCTCAGCCGCCTGCTCGAGCTCCACCGCGAGCTGCTGGCGCCGGCCGTCTTCCTTGCCCTCCTCGCGCTGGGCCTGCGAGCGCCGCGCGTCGGCCGTGCCTGGCCGCGCTCGTTTTCGCGCAGCTCGCTCGCGACATCGGCGAGCCGGCGCTGCAACTCCGCGACAGCCGCGCCGACCGTCTCAGCGAGCGTGGCGTGACGCTCCTTGCGCTCAGCCGCCTCGCGCTCGGCCGCCCGGAGGCGCTCGTGTGCTCGGCGAGCTCGCGCGCAGCCGTCTCGACATCCTTGCCGGCCTCCGAGGCGGCGCCCCGCGCATGGTCGAGCGCAACGAAGGCCGGCCACAGAGCGGCGAGCGCAACACGAAACGCCTGCACGCCGGCGCGCATGACGTCGAGCTGCGTGCTCCTCGTAGGGCAGGCTCAGCTCCTCGGCGCTCTCGCGCGCTTTGCGCTCTGCCCCGGCCCTGTCCGCCTCCGCCTGCGCCAGGCGCGCCCCCACAGCCGCGATGTGCTCGGCGAGCCGCAGCTGCTCGGCGTCCAGGCCGGCGAGCGCACTGTGCGCATCGCGCAGGGGCTCGTCGGTTGGCATGCCCCGCAACTGGTCCTCCAACTCCTCACGGCGCTCGCCCAGGCGCTGGCGATCGCCGGCCAGCTGATCGAGACGCCGTTGCGCCTGTGCGCGTTGCTCCTGCAACTCGGCCAGCCGTGCGCGCCGCGTCACCTCGCGGGCGCCGCGACCGATGAACGCCGCTGCGGGCTTGCGCCAGGAGCCACGCAGAGCGCCGTTGCGAAACTCGCCCTCCGGCGTGACCCAGACCGTGCCGTCGTCCTGCGCCAGCGCGACCGCGGAGAGCACGCTACGCACGGCCTCCAGCGCACGTGCCCGCGCGGGCGTCGTCACGGTCGATCGCGGGCTCGAGCACGTCGTGCAGGCGCGCGCCACTCTCTGGATCTCGCGCGTCGGGCGTGAGCAGCACGTCCTGGGTGCCTGGCGCGAGCAGCTCGCCGTCGGGATTGACCCAGGCGTCGAGGATCCCGGACGCCTCCAGCGCGGCCTCGATGCCGGCCCGCCGCTTCTGTGGCACGCTGGAGCGGAAATCGACAAGCAGCCACAGCGGCGCGCCGGCGCGCTCCTCGCGGGCGGAGGGGTCGCGCGTGTGCGGGACGGGCGGCGGCTCGTGCTCGCCGGCCTGCAGGCGCTCGATCGACGCTTCGAGCTCACTGGCGAGCTGGCGGACCTCGCGCTCCTCCGCGTCGAGCTCCGCCTCCTATCGCGCCAGCGCGGCGCTCGCGTGGCGGCCCGCGGCGGCAAGCGCCGGCGAGCGGGTTCAGACCGTCGAGGGTCTCGACCCACAGCTCCAGCGCGGCGAGCACCTCCGCTGGGTCGGCGAGCGCAGCGCGCTGGCTGCGTCTATGTACACGCGGGCCGCGCGAACCAGATCGCGGCCGGCCTCGGCGAGCAGCTCCGCCGCCTGCACGCGCTGCTCGGCGAGCATCGCGGCCTCGCTCGCAAGCTCCTCGTGGCGCTCGCGTGCGTCGATCAGCGCACGCCGGCGATCGGCGACCGCCGCGAGCAGCGTCCGCAGGTGATCGATCGCCCGCTGCTGGCGCTCGGCGAGCGCCTCGGCTCGACGGCGCAGCTCTGTCACGTCCGTCTCATCTGTCGCGTCCGTCTCGATCACGCGATCCACGCGCTCGCTGAACGCGTGGACGATGCCCGCCACCTGCGCCTGCTCGACGGCCGCGCTGCGCGCCTGCGCCAGCTCCCCATCCGCCCGCGCTCTGTGTGCGTCTGCATCCGCGAGGCGCTGACGCTGTTGATCGCGTCGCTCGACACCGCGATGGTGGACCGCCCGCGCCTGAGTGGCGCGCTCGGCGGCCCGGCGAGCCTCCTCGGCGGCGCGCTCGAGCTCGCGGGCGCTGCGCGCCTCCGGGCTCTCGCGCAGCGCTCGCTCGCGGGCGCGCAGACGCTCCTCCTCGGAACGCAGCTCCGCAAGCGCCGCCTCCGCGCCTGGAGCTCGTCGCGCGCCTTCTGATGAGCGGCCTCGGCGTCGGCGAGGTCGCGGCTGACGCGGTCGAAGGCGGTCTGTGCCTGGCGCGGAAGCGCAGCGCGACGGCGGCACGCGATCCGCGCGTAGTGACGGTAGGTGTCGAGGTAGCCCGCGGCGGCGTCGCGCGCCTCGACCATCGCGGTGAGCGCGTCGCGGTCCTCCTCCAGCCCGCGGAAGGCCTCCGCGACGTCGGCGATCAGCGCCTGGTCGAGCGGTGGCAGCGCGCCGGTGAGCGCATCGGACAGCGCGCGCTCGTTCGGGCGCTTGGAGAGCTGTGGCGCACGAATTTTGATCAGCAGGTCGATCAGCGCGTCGTAGCGCTGCTCGCCGAGGCCGAAGAGCGCCTCGTCGACCGCGCGCCGGTAGGCGCGCGCGGTGCGGTGCACCACGCCGCGCGCACCGATCGCCTCCTCCAGCCGCTCGCGGGTCAGAGCGATGCGCACCCCGTCGACGAGCGCCAGCTCCTCGCCGACGCGCTGGTCGCTGAGGAAGAACCAGTGCGAGGCGATGCCGCGGCCGCTGACCGCCTTCAGGCCGCATCCCAGCGTGCAGAACAGCGTGTTGCCATCCGCGTCGAGACGGCCGAGCTCGAGCCAGGTGTATCCGAGCCGCTCGTCGTTGGGGTGCTCGCCGCCGAGCAGCAGGTTCCAGTCCATGCGCTTCTTCGGATCGGCGTCCGGCTCGACGCGGTGAGGGGAGAGCTCGCCGTCGAGCAGGAACGGAAGCGTAAGGGCGAGCACCTTGGACTTGCCGGTGCCGTTGTTGCCGCGCAGCAGCAGCCGGCCGTCGCGGAAGCGAAACTCCTCCTGGTCGTAGTAGAAGACGTCCACCAGCCCCGCGCGCAGCGGCTGCCAGCGCTCGCGCTCGGGCTGCGGGAGCGGACGCGTCACGCTTCCAGCTCCAGCTGCGAGCGCCGCTCGGCGATCGTCGGTGGGGCGAGCGCGTAGCGGGCGAGCGCCGGTAGCGGCCTGACGCCGTCCGGGCCGCGTCGTATCAGCCGCAGCGCCACGAGCCGCTCGAGCGCGGTGTCCACGAGCGCAACCTCGGCGCCAGGCTCGCGCGCGCTGCGACGCCAGTACGCCCGGTGCTCCTGCGCCAGCTGCCGTACCAGCCGGTGCAGCTCGGCCTCTGCGATCTCCTCCGCCTGCTGCGCAAGATGCTCGGCCAGCAGCAGCGTGACGTGGCCGTCGGTGCCCACGTCCGGCATCGGCACGTCAGTCAGGTCATCGTCGGGGTCGACCATCGCGATCCCCTCCTCGCGAACCTCGGCCACGAGCCCGGTCAGCTCGGAGATACGTCGCGTGAGCGCACCCCGCTGACCGGTCAGGTAGGCGGCCTGCGCGGGGTCAAGCTCGTCGTTGTAGAGGACGGGATCGTCGAGCAGGCGTCGCGTGAGGTGATGGCGCAGAGCACGGGTGCGCAGATCCTCGGCTTCCGGCAGTGGATCGGCGCCAAGCTGGGAGAGCCGCTCGTCGAAGTCGTCGAGCGACGATCGTCGAGGGCCCGCGCGGCGCCGCGAGGACCACTGCGAGCACGCGTCGTTCGACGTCGTAGAGGGCATCGCCGGCGTCGCGCACGAACGCCTCCTCGTCGCCGGCAACGCGAGCGAGCACGCCGAGCTCGAGCAGCAGCCGCACGACCGCGACAAGATCCGCGCGCTCCTCGCGTCCCTCGAGCCGGAACACGACACCCGCGCCGCGCGAGCCGCTCGTCGGCGGCCGCCAGGATCACACCTTCGGCCAGGCGCCCGAGGGTGATCTGCGCATCGGAGCGCTCGAGCACCGACAGGGCGAGGCACGTGAGCACATAACGTCGGCGGCTGAACGGCACCCGCGAGCGCGCGTCGCGCGCGGGATGCGTCGGGTCGTCGGTCGTGGGCGCGAGCTTGACCAGTCTCGCCACCTCGCTGTCGACGATCAGCCGCCAGCCCGTGTTCGTGTCGAACCACGAGCGCAGCTCACCGGCGTGACGGCGGACGAGGCGGAAGTCCTCAGCCTCGGCGCCATCCGCGCGCAGCATCGGTCGGCGCAGCAACGCGCGCGCCGCCCGTCGCAGCTCTGCCGATCGCGCGCGGTCGAGCGCACTCTCGAGCGCGTTGGCTCACGCCAGGACCGCCGGAGGACTCGCCTGGCGCTCGGCACCCGCACCGCGGGAGGAGCCAAGCGTCACTGCACTCGCGCCATTCGGATATGGGTTCAGGTCGGCGATCTCGATCACGTGATCGGGCCCGCGAAAGATGCCGGTCGGGGTGTGGATCTCGATCAGCTGAGCGTCCGCGAGCGCGACCAGCCGGACGCGCAGGGTGCCGTCGGCGGTCGTGGTGGCAACCTCTCGCTGGCCCGATCGACGGGCGGAGAGGGCGTCACCCAACAGCGCCAGGAACAGGCCAAAGGCATCCCGATCGAGCTCTCCAAGCTCACCGAGGTTGGTCGGCCGGCCGGTGGCGAGACGAGCGCGCGCGGCGGCGGTCTGCTCGGTCTGCCGCGTTGCGAGCTCCGCCAGCAGGCGACGGGCGTCCTCGCGGTCGGCGACGCGGTTGGGACGGCCACGGCGCTCGTAGCTGCCGGTGCGCCGCAGGCGTGGACTGATGTGTAGGGGGGGCGCCTGCATCCAGGATGTTGACACCGGCACGGGCTGCTCCTCACGTGCCTGGCGCGTATCACCGTCGAGGACGAGATGCCGCGACCCGTATACGCCGAACGCGGTGCGCCACAGCCGATGCAGAGCGGCATCGTCGGGCGCCTCGGCGAACCACTGCGCGAGCGCACGGAAGTCGGCCGAGCGGTCGGAGCGCCCGGAGCGACGCTCGTTGAGCGTCGCCACCACCGTGAGCAGATCGGGGATCGCCTGCCGCGCCCTGCTGCGCAGCAGCTTGGCCTGGCTCGGGTGGCCGGGCTGGGAGACGAACCATTGCCGCAGCCCCCGCCAGCGCTCCTCCCAGGCCGCGACCTCGACGAGATAGGCCACCTCGCGAGGGTCCTCGCCGGCGGCGCCGTCATCCTCGCCGCCCGGCGCGGCGTCCTCGGCATCGCGGCGCGCCGCGACACCGAGCAGACGCGACACGTCCGCCTGCTCGAGCTCGCCGAGCAGCGCGGAGATCTCCCCGCCCACGGTGACGAGATCCTTGATGAAGCGCTCCAGGTAATCGACGAGGTGATTCTTATAGGCGCGGAAAGCGTCCACGTCGGCGTCATACAGGTCGATCGTGCGCTGCAGCGACCCCATGAACGCTTGGGCGTTGCCGGCGAGGTCGGTGAAGCGCGCTACGAGGTCGCGTAGCAGCAGCCCCACGCTTCCGGGATCGGGCTGAGCCTGGACGGCAAGCTCGCGCAGCGCCCGCAGCTGGGTCACTATGTCCGTCAACGCAACCGCCTGCAGAGCACCACGCCGTCCGAGCTGCTCGTCGTACAAGGCGAGCGCCCGCTCCGCGGCCTCGCCAGGGTGGGTCAGCTGATAGAGGAAGCGCGCGCGGTGGAAGTCCTCGACCGTCGTCACGCGGCTCGTATCAGGGTCGGCGCGTAGGTTGCCCCACTCGACGAGCTGCCCAAGGGCGTCGGCGACCGCCTCGACAGGTACGTGCCCATCGCAATCGGCGCGGGCGAGAGCCTCATGAAGATCCTCGGTGCGCAGATGCACCACGAAGCGCCGCTTCGCGGCGACGAACTCCGCCATCACCAGCCTGTAAAGCGCAACGTTCGGTGCTGCGAGATGCGCGAACGGTCTAAATTCGAAAGGCTCCACACTCAAGCACGTTAGCCTCCGGAGGGGACCGGCATACGCAGCGCCGGAGATCGCCTCGGTCGGAGGCATGAAGAGCAGTCTTCCGGGAACGAGACGGCTGCTTCGGTGAGCCTTTAGCAAAGCCGAAGGTCACGGTCGTGTGCGCGCCAACGTGTGCGCAAACCTGGATCGATGAGCTCACTGGACGCAGCCCGCGGGCAGGTCGGAGTCCTCTCCTCACACGCAAAGCTGCGAGTCGCGCGACCAGACGGCGTGCAGGGGCGATCACAAGGGCATCTTGTTGTGAGGACGGACGCCTCCCGACACCGCCTACGCGGGCAGCGCCCACCGGGGACCACCGCTGTGGCGAGTCATGCAACCATCCTTCGGATGGCACACCACAGGCGCAGGGGTCCGAAGAGCACGCGCGCCGGATGCCTGCTGTGCAAGCCACACAAGCACCAGGCCGAGCGCCATCGTGGCCGCGCACGCAGCGACCTTCGTTGGCACGAGCAGCAGGTGGCAGCCGACCACGATGGCTACCGCGACCGCTCAGACCCCACGAAGTAGACGCACTGCCGATGCCAGTCAAGTTCGGGCTCTGGAGGCTGGACGGGGAGTCGGCGCAGCAGGTGCGTTCGAACGTGATCGCATCCGAGGAGCGCCTGGAGAAGATCATCCAGGCGCGACTCGACATCCTTGGCCTGGACGATCTCTTCCAGATCGGGCGGCAGGTCATCACCGACTTCGGCAAGCGCGCTGCGACAGCCGTTTACGCTGCAGCGGCTTGCCGAAGTCTTCCGTGTTCCCACTGACAGGAATCCCAAGTAGCCAGGCCCATGCAGCAGACGCAGCGGATCTACGGCTGGGTGTCCTCGGAGCCCTCCGCCAACTCGCGTGCCCGGCGGGCGGCAAACTCGGCGACCTGCTGCTCCACCCGCCGCAGGCCCTCCATCTCCCCTGCGAGGCCTTCGGTGATCTGGACATCCTCACCGGCCATCAGGACACCGCGCTCGCCGACGGTGTAGCGAGTCACGGCGATCGGGGTGGCGATCCCCTGCAGGGTCAGGTGGGCGACCGCCGCGTTGCGGTCGGCGCAGAGGATGAAGCCAACGGTGGCGCGATCCTCGTCGTGCGCAACGAGTTCATTGACGGCGTTGACGTAGAGGTTCATCTTGCCCGCGAACTCAGCCTGGAAGGGGCCGATCTTGAGGTCGATGACCACAAAGCGGCGAGTCGGGTGGTGGTAGAAGAGGAGGTCGAGAATGAACTCCTCGCCGCCTATCTCCAGCGACTTCTGGCGCCCAGCAAAGTAGAAGCCCTCGCCCAGCGCGAGCATGAAGCGCTCGATGTCGCCCAGCAAGGCCGCTTCCAGGTCGCGCTCCTTGGCGCCTTCGGCGAGCTGCACGAAGTCCAAGACCACGGGATCACGGGTGATCCGCTGCACAACCTCAGCGTCACCGGCCTGTAGCGTGCGATCGAAGTTGGTGATCGCCGCCGCTTGCCGCTCATGCAGGCGGCTGGCGATATGGTGCGCGAGTTCCGCCTTGGACCAGCTCGACGCGCGAGCTGCGTACCAGTCGCGTGTCGGGCGGTCGGAGAGCTTGTCCAGCAGCAGCATGATGTGAGCCCAAGGCAATGCTCCAGTACCGGACTGGAGCATTTCCCGCTCGGGCCATGCTGCAGCGAAGGCACGCATGTAGCGGAGGCTGCTCACAGAAAACCCGCGCGCACCGGGAAAAGCCGCCCGCAGGTCCACAGACAGCCGCTCGATGATCTTGGGCCCGCCACGTCCGCGGCGATTCCCCTCCTCACCTTGGCGTCGCAGAATCTCTTGGCCGATCTGCCAGTACACGTCGATGAGCTCCGCGTTGATCGCGCGGGCCGCACGCGCCTGAGCGCTGCGGATGCGCGCCTTGATGTCCTCGAGGAACTCTTCGTAGCTGCGCGGCGACTCGGGAGTCTCGGCCGACCGATGAGCAGGCGGATCAGGCATCTGGCTCCGGAGCGTACCGATCGCCTGCGTCGATTCTCCGCGGTCGGCCGTCCCCAAACGCCCGTTCAACGAACGCCGCCCCGTTGGATGGGATCGCGCGCGTAGTGGCGGTAGATCTCGGTGGTCTTGGCGTCGGCGTGGCCCATCCACTCCTGAATCGCCCGCAGCGGCGCGCCGGCGGCAGTCATCTGCGTGCCGAAGGTGTGGCGGAGCTCGTGGAAGGTGATCTCGTGCACGCCTGCCTGGGCGAGGGCGTCCTTGAAGCGCTTGCGCATCTTGGAGGGGTCGAGGACATGCCCGGTATCGGGGTGGCAGAAGACGGAGATCCCTGTCTGCGACGCGGAGCCGCTCGTGCAAGACGGGTGCATCCCAAAGTCCGAGCTTGCACGCGCCCGTTCGACGCCGCCTACCAGCGTCACGCTGCCGAGGTCGACGGCCGCTTCGCGCTCTTGAGATCGAGCAGCTGGCGCGCCAGCTCGAGCTCGAGTGCGTCTACCCGTCGGCGTTCGGCCCCGGGCGGGGGGAGCGCGACCACACGCGATGGGGCGGGCGCGACGAGCAGTCCTACAGCAACTGCGCCTCGCTTATCGGACGGATTGAGAGTTACCTAAACGCAGCGGAGCTCGCGCCGGTGCTGCGCCCCGGTGCCCAGCCGAGCCTACTCGAGGTGCTCGGGGGGTGGCTCGAGGACCCGGCACGCCTATTCTGCTCGTCTCACTTCGCAACCTCGCGTTCACTTCCGACGTGCGGGAGATCGTCGCCAACGGCCTCGGCAGGCACCTGCTCGACCTCGCCCGCTCCGGGAAGTTCGCCCAGGGTCCTTGCGCGCCGATATTCCCTGGGTCAGCACCTAGCGTCGCCGCAGGCGCAAACGGAACCCTATTGGAACCTTGACCACTCGCCGACAGCCGCCAAGAACGAAAAACGGCCCCGATTACCAGGGCCTTTCTTCATAGCGGGGGCCGGATTGATACCCCAATCCTGCGACCGTTGATGGCCCGCAAACAGGGGCCATAGCCCACAGGGTCGAGGAGTCGTGCCTACTCGGATAGCCGGTGTCGTCCGAGAAAGGCGCGCAAGTCAGTGCTACGGGACACCGGCCATCCGCAGATTGGCCGTGCGGTCAGCGCTAGACACTGGTCGAGAGTGGCGAGATGTCGCCGTGACGCCCGCTTCGCGGCTTCCTGCGTGCCAGATGCGGCAGGATCGGCTGCTTCACGGTCGTTCTGAGTTGCATGACTCGCGGCGACTCCCGCGCGGGTTGGCCGTCCAGGCAGCATTCGACGCGGCTCTCGTGGACGCAAGGACGCCGCGTGGCGCTGCTGCTACCGGAAGCTCACAACCGCCGGCGCCCAGCCGTCGTGCATAGGCGTTTAGTTACGCTTCAGCGCGTGGAACTGCAGCGGCGCATTGCCGAGGGGACGGGTGAGTTCTTGCTGTTCGCGCTGACCCCACCGCGCCTGACGACCAAACCGGAGCAAGCCAGTCAGATCGCCGCGAGAACGCTCGAGCGCCTGCGCTCTGTGGGCCTCGACGGCCTCGTGCTCTACGACATTGATGACGAGAGCGATCGCAATCCCGACGAACGCCCCTTTCCGTTCCTACCCACGATGGACCCAGCCGACTACTTCGCTCGCTATCTCGTTGGCTTGGAAGTGCCAGCCATCGTGTACCGCGCTGTCAGCAAGTATCCAGAGCAAGGTCTTCGCTCGTGGCTCAGCAAACAAGCCCCAACCCACGCGCTGTCGGTGTTCGTCGGTGCGTCCGCTCGTGAGAAGGCGGCAGCAACCTCTCTGTTGCGAGCCTACGAACTCAGGACCGAGGTGCGCCCGGATCTCCTTCTCGGAGGTGTCGCGATCCCAGAGCGGCACACGCGCGGGCGCGGGGAGCACGTCCGTCTGCTGGCGAAGCAGGCGGCAGGTTGCTCGTTCTTTGTCACCCAGATCGTCTATGACGTCAATGCCGCGAAGAACTTGGTCTCCGATTATCACTACGAGTGTGCCGCTCGTGACGTCAAGCCAGCACCGATCGTGTTCACGTTCTCGGTCTGCGGCTCGCTGAAGACACTGCAGTTCGTTCAGTGGCTCGGCGTCGATGTGCCGCATTGGATCGAGAACGAGCTGCGCCACGCGGACAACACCCTCGACGCGTCCTACGATCAAGCCGTCGCGACGGCCGTCGAGCTGATCGCATTCTGCCGGCGCGTGGGAGTTCCATTTGGGCTCAGCGTCGAGAGCGTCTCGATCCGCCAAGTCGAGATCGAGGCCTCCGTCCGCCTCGCCACCCGGCTACAAGCAGAGCTACGTCGCTAGTCCCTACGACCTGATCGTAAGCAGCAGCAGCTGGCGGGCGTCGCAGGTGCATCTGCCGGGCGGGATCGATACACAAACCCGCGACCGCCGATCCCCCGAAACTGCGGGCCGTCGCCCGCCGGATCGAGGAGTCGTGCCCGCTCGTAAGAGCTCGACCGCCCGCTCGGGCCTCAAGTTGAAGCTCGATCGTGGATCACCCTGGCGAAGCCTCGGGCAGCCCGATCGCATGGTCGCGCGCGAGGCGCCTTATGTGCGCGACGTCGGCACCCTTGACTGAACCGTACGATGCCCGTACAATTTTCCTATGCGTACGCAGCGACTTGAGCTTCGTTTGACGGACGACGAGCGGCAACTCGACAGCACCGCAGCAACGGCCGTGGGCGAGACGCTCAGCGACTTCTTCCGCCGCGCAGCAAGCGCTCGCGCCCAAGAGGTCCTTGCCGATCAGCAGCAGATCGTGCTCAGCGAGGACGAGGCGGCGCGCTTCCTGGACGCGCTGGACGCCGTTGACGAGGACACGGTCGCACGCTTGCGCGAACTGCGCGAGCGCGCGTGACGTCTGGCTTCGCCGGCACCGAACGCTACGACGCCGCCCGCCACGACGTCACGGGCTTCAGCTGCGGCAACGAGTTACTCGACCGATGGCTGGTGCGCTATGCAGGTCAGAACCAGCGTCGAGACGCAGCACGAACCTTCGTCGTTCCCACCGCCGACCAATGCGTTTACGGCTACTACACGCTTCTCGCCGGGACAGCTCGATCATCACGAAGCGACGCCCGAGACCAGCAAAGGACTCTCGCAGCACTTTCCAATTCCGGTCGCGATCCTCGCCCGTCTAGCTGTCGATGTCGGCCAGCAAGGCCATGGGATTGGTGCAGCGCTTCTCAACGACGCGCTCATGCGCGTCGTCCTTGCATCCGAGCAGGTCGCTGTTCGGGCAGTCGTAGTGCACGCCGTTGACGGCAACGCTTCTTCGTTCTATGAACGGTTTGGCTTTCGCGCACTCGTCGACGCACCCAGAACGCTCATGGTCACGCTCGCCGCGCTTCGGAAGGCGGGCTACGAATAGTGAGTGCTAGCCGTGCTCGGTGACACCAAATGAGCGTGCGATGATCGCCTAGGCGGACGTCTGGTGCTATGATTCAGCAACACAACAGTATTGCTTTGTTATGCCGATTCTGGATCTTGACCGGACCACCGGCAATCTTCCGTCTGGAGTCCATGATGCGACATGGGATGAGCTCGTCGCCGCCTTCGGCTCGAACAGTCGCCGATAAGAGCTGCTCGATGGGCTGTTTCGCGCGCTTTCAGCGCTCAGGGTCGCTGGCTGCGCTCGCGCCTACATCGACGGCAGCTTCGTCAGGGCGAAGGACTCGCCGGGCGACTTCGACGGCTGCTGGGAGGCCGGCGGGGTCGATGCGGGCCTGCTCGATCCCGTGCTACTGGACTTCACGCACCCGCGCGCCGCGCAGAAGGCGAAGTACGGCGGGGAGCTGTTCCTCGCCAACTCCGCCGCAGATCCGGCCGGCAGGGCTTTCATCGATTTCTTCCAGACGGACAAGACGACCGGACGGCGTAAGGGCATCGTCGCGATCGATCTCGGAGGACTCCCATGATCGCCAATGAGCGCCAGCACAAAGTCGCCGCGGCAGAGATCAAGCGCTTTGAGAAAGCAATTGAACAGGCGCAGGTGGACGGGCCGACGGCCAACGTAGACCCGCGTATTCATCGCGCGATGATCGCGGGCATGAACAGCCAGCTGGAGGATCTGCGCGAGCAGGTCGGCGACTACCAGGCGCTGCGCGAGGGGAAGATCAAAGGGCGCGTCCTGCACTCGATCCGCGAGCTCCCCGACGCACTGATCGAGGGACGTATCGCACGGCGCTTTACGCAGAAGCAGCTGAGCCAGAAGCTAGGCATTCCCGAGCAGCAGATCCAGCGCTATGAGCAGACGCGCTACAGCGGAGCGAGCATCGAGCGACTGGGTGAGGTAGCCGACGCGCTGCAGCTCACCATCCGAAAGACGATCGAGTACCACATACCTCCGGTGATCGATAGACAGGCTTCGCGAGAACGCCCAAGCGAGGGAAACCCGAGTGCTCGACGGCTCTCAAAAGCAACCAGATCGGGGGGAGCGATGGCGGGCAGAAGTACTGGAAAAGCAGCGGCATCGTCGGCCGGCAAAACACTGAGAGCAAAGTCCGCTAGCAAAGCGGCAAGGCGCGCGGCGGCCTCGGATCTGTCGCAGGTCGGCAACCAGAAGAAATCGAGCGCCAAAGCAGCGTCGGCGGCAGGGAAAACGCTGCGGGCGAAAAGCTCGAGCAAAGCTGCCCGCAAGGCGACCACCTCAAATCTCTCACAGGCCGGGCAAAAGAAGAAGCGCTGAGCGTCCCACCGTCACGTCGCCCTTCAGGCAGCCGATCTTCGTGACCGGAAAACAGCGGGCTAAAGAAACTCGATCGGCCTTGGATCGGGTCGGCGCGGGAAATCGACTTCGTCGAGCGCCGAGCGCATTGCGCCGAACAAAGAGATGATGACCGTCGCGACGCAAGCGAGCACCTGAAACGCTAGGTACCGCGACCGCCGTCGTGAACAGCGCATCACGGTCCTACGGAACAATACGGCTGCGTCAACGGCTCCGCGTGGCATAGCAACACTCACAATCACCGCACTGGGTGCTGGATTCGACCGCGGCTCTGCGTAGGTTGGACGCACTGCCCGCCTACAACATCAAGGTCACCATCAAGCGCAAGGAGATGCACCTGGAGGTCGATTACGGCCTTACCGGGTCGGGCCACCCGCATCTGTTTCTGCGCAGTTCGACGTCGAGCGCGCCGGTCCTGGCTGACCACGGGCCATGGCCAGTCGGCATACCGTGGAGCGTGACTGACCGCATGCGTAACAGCGGCGACGAGAAGGGTCGCGTGCTAGCCACCTGGCAGGAGCTACCCGGCGTGTCGCCAGTGCCACTCGCATAGCACGCGCACGGCACCGGTCCGCCGTACGTGTTCGACCTCGGGCGCTCCCACCGCCCGCCAAGCACGCACCACACACTGCCACCCAGGCGCTCACGGGGCAGGCGAACACGTCGACGAGCAGCCGGGCCGAGTGGGGTAGGACAGCTAGCTCGGACTTGGTTGTGCTTGGACGTCGCGGCCGCAGTACCGGCAGACGATGGCTGCAGCCTTTATCGTCTCCGCGCACCACGGGCATGTGCGATCGACCGGAGGCAATGGCGTGTAGATGTTGCCTCCCTCGGGGGGCGCTTGCATAAGTGCGTTTGCCTCGTCTGCGCCCTCGATAAATCCTGTGGGGATGGGGGCGAAGTTTGCGCGGAGGATCTCCTTTGCTGTCGCGACCTTGTCGAGAACGTCCTCCTCGACCGTGACCATGAGATCCATCTCCGCGTTGGCATGAGGGTAAGCAGCTAGCCTCGATTCGTCACCAAGATGAGCTCTGGCTGATCCTTGGGCGAGGCGCGCCTCGGTGATGGCGGCGATCGCGGTGGCTGGGTCGAGGTGGGGGCTCGTGAGCGCCGGCTGGAGGCCGGCTGGGCGATCAGAAGCGCGTTTTTGCGCAGCGTGAAGCGGCGGGTGAAGCGTGCTCGTGCACGTCGTGTCGGCCTGGCTGGGCGCTCAGCCGTAGGCGGGAAGCTCCCGCAGCCGCTTGAACGCGCGGAGGATCGCGCCTGCCCAGGGCCAGTCGGCGGGCAGGTGCAGAGTGGTGCGCCGGGCGTGGCGGGTGATTTGCCCGGCGACGTGCAGGATGCGGTAGCGCAACCGCTTGGGTTCTGCGATGGCGTGCTCGCCTTCGAGGGTCAGCAGCTGTGTCCAGGTCATGATGTCGTGGGCTGTGAGCGCGAGCTCAAACCACGCGGCGTTCGCGGTGAAGGAGTGGAATGGGAGGTAACCCGCGCCGGTCGCCTTCAGCGTCTTGACGCGATCCTCGACTTCGGCGTGCCGGCGATGAAGCGCCTCCAGCGCCGCGATGTCCGGATCCGCCTGGTCGGTGATGAAGCATTGGAAGCGGTGCCCGTCCACGTCTGAGAAGGAGAGCTGCGCGCCGGGGTGTGGGCGCTCACGGCGGCAGACCAACCGGGTCCCTGAAGGCCATGATGAAAGATCGAGCAGGCCGGTGAGCTCGGTGACCCATGCCCCCTCGCGCAGCCCGCCGTCCTGGTTGATGGCAGGTATCCACGCGGCCTCATCCAGCGCGAGGATCTGCTCGCGGACCGTCTGGCTGATCGGGTAGCCAAGCGAGAACCGGATCCGTGTCTCACGACAGGCCTCCGCGAACTCGTGGCTTGCACCGGCAGAATCCGAGCGGGCGAGGATCTCGTCGCCGAGGGCGCTCTCGGGGAGCTGCTCGAGCGCGAGTTCCAGCACCCGCAAGTGATCTTGGGCGTTGTTCGCGCCGGCGTTCCCGGGCCGCAGGACACCGGCCAGCACCTCCCGGGCACAGGTCACGAGCAGCGGGTTGAAACCGAAGCCGCCCTTGTAGTGCCCGGCCGCCAGCTCCTTCTCGGAATGGATGCTGATCGGGGTCGCGTCGAAATCCAGGATCACCCGGCCAGGCCCAGCGCCGGCCTTCCATGCCCGCTCGCGAGCAACAGCACGTGCCTGACGGACCCGGCCGATCTCCGCCTGCCCGATCGAGAGCAGCACACGCCGGGCCGTGGGCACCGACGCGATGCTCCCGAACAACGCGCCCTGCCCCGCGAGCACCGTGAGATCTGAGACGCAGCGTCCACCGTCGGCTGCCATCACCGCCAGATCACAGAGAACCCGGCCGGGGTCATGAGCGGAGCGACGCTCCCGGGTGCCCGCCAGCGCACCAGACAGGCCGTCCGTGAGCCCGAGACGCTGCGCCGTAAGCGCCAGCAACACCGTCCCCGCACGAGACGAGAGGCCAGTGCCGTCCGCGAGCACATCTACGGTTTCAAACGTCGCACTTCTCGTCACCTTCAAGGTGAACCTCCTGGACGGGTGGGTTGCATGGTTCGCAACCGCAATCCTGCCCGCCCAGGCGGACGTTTCAGCCGTCTGGCGAGCCCGCGTCCCACGCGGCTACTGACGAATCGAGGCTAGAACGCTAGCGGCTATATCGCGTGCATTGGTACACGCATCCACGAACGCACCGTACAACGGAGCGAACTCTTGCTCCTGTTGTTCGGCCATCTCAGTGAAGCTTCGGATCGATATCTCGTGCTGAGGACGCTCGGCCGCCTTGTTTCGAGCGGCAACCGCAACATTCGCGACCTCTAGGCATGCAGTCGCGGAGTTAACGACTTCCAAGCATGCAGCAACGTACCGGCCGATCCAGCCGGCCGGTGGCTGCGGCGTAGCGCTCGCTCCTGCGTCACTCATGACTATCTCCTAGCTCGGCGCGTGCGTACACGCCCGGTTCCCCCAGGTCCAAAAGTCGGGCCTAGACCGGGCCGCGGGGAAGAATACAGAGCACGGGTTACTGGAGTTTGCCGCGTGCTCGGAATCTGAGTCGGGATTCGGCAACCTCTGGCGGTGGCGCATCGTCGACGGCAACTCCCACGCGTGTCATCCCTACGCCGCGGCTACGTTCACGTCGGGTGATCTTCCTCGGAGCTGAGAGCCCGAAGCACGGAGCTCTCGCGCGTCGAAGGTCGAGGCGCTCAGCTCTTCGGCTTTGTGATGAGCAACTCGTAGGCCTGCCAGGCGCGCTGGGCGCTCGCCGGGTCGAGCGCGCTGAGCCCTCCCGGATTCAAACGATCACCCGCCTTACTCAGCCAGCGTCGCTCGGTCTTGCGGATCTCCAGTGCCGTGGCGCGAGGATCCTCGACGAGTGCGAGCAGTTGCAACAAGTCCTCACGCTGCGTCTCTGGGTCCCTGTGGACCATCAGCGAGCGGGCCTTGATCAAGATCGCGCCGAGCAACGTCGGTCGGCGCAGCTCGAATGAGCGGCCGCGCACGCTGATCGTGACGGTCTCCGCACGGCTCAGCGCCTGGGAGCCGCCGGGAGTCGGCACCGCCACGATCCCGGGAGCGAGGCTCGCCGACGGACGTATCCCGTCAGGTGCAAGCACATCGACGATCAGACCGTCTCGTTCGTAGCGGTGGGCATACCCATCGAGGTCCAGGCCGACCAGCTCGAATCCGCCGCTCTCCAGGGCCGCGTGGATCGCCTTGAGGGCACCCGGCGGTCGCGCCTGCCCGAGCACGTCGATGTCGACGGTCGATCGCACGTCGCTGACGTCGTGCTCGATCGCGTGCAGTTGCACCATCAGCCCTCCGATCAGCACCCACCCTGCCGGGAGACGTGGGACGAGATCGCCGAGCGCCGCCCACAGCGCGACAGTCTCGGGGTCCTCGAGGTCGATTTCGATCGCGCTCACAAGGCGAGCGCCCGCGCCGACTCGCGTCTCGCGCGAGAATCGTCGCTTTCGAGCAGGTCAAGCAGCACCGCCGCGCGCGGCGCGCGGCGCGCATCCTCTCGGTGGACAAGCGGCCACAGTTCGTCCGGCACCCAGCGAATCCGGATCGGGCCATCGCCGGCCGGAGTTAGCGCATGCTCGCTGAGCATCTGAGCGCGGTGTCCGGCCGGCGCGTAACCCTCGACGCCCGAAACTCCCCCGACGAGTCCAACGACGTCGATCGCCGACACCCCCGTCGCGAGGAAGTCGGGCCGCGCAAGGAGCCGCTCGAGCTCCGACGGATGACCGGCGAGGTCCTCGACATCGGCGCGCGAGCGCAGTTGGGACGCGTGCTCTCGCAACGGATGGCTTTCGAGCCACGCGCGCATCCGCGACGGGTAGCGCTCGCTGCGCGCCAGACGTTTGGCGCCTTGCTCGTCGCCTGATGCGAGAAGAACGATCGCCCATGCCATGGCCGGGGAGAGCGGCCTGCCGGACGAAGCGGGCTGACGGACATGGCGCTCCACGACGCGCTCGTCGAGCCACCAGCTTCGTCCGCGCTTGGTCGCCGGCAACCGCCCGGCGACGATCCGTTGCCGTACCGCGGCCGGGCTGACGCCCAGGCGGCGGGCGGCCTCGTTGACGCTCAGCAGCCATGGACCGGGCATGGACAGAATACTAGCGCCAGCATGAGGATTATGTCCGATTGTCTTGCGCCTCCTCCCCTTTCTCGGCCTCATCGTGCGCCGGCTTGGCCGTGAAGGCTCGTTCGGCGAAGGCTGCGCCATAGGCCGGGTCGGGGGCGTAGTCCGCGTAGATTTCAGTCGTCGCAAGGTTACGGTGGCCCATCCACTCCTGCAGCGTGCGCATCGGCACGCCCGCCGCCGCCATGCGGGTGCCGAAGGTGTGCCGCAGTGAGTGGAAGGTGATGCCACTGTCGCGTCCGCAACGGTGCTCCATCCCCGCCGCCTTCATCGCCGCGTAGAAGCGTTTGCGCAGCTGTGAGGCGTCATACGGGTCGCCCGTGTGCGGGTGGCCGAACACGAGGTGATCGTCCTCCTGGTAGACGGAGCGCTTAAAGTGACGGTCGAGCTCGCCGGCCAAACGGTCGGCCATCGGCACCGCTCGCGAGGAGCGCTTTGACTTCGGCGTGCCCCAGTTCCTGCGCGTGTAGTTGCGCCGCACGCGGATCAGCGACGCCGCCCAATCGACGTCACGCCAGCGCAGCGCGACGAGCTCGCCCTCACGGATGCCCGTCATCGCCGCCGTCAGGTACAGCGCATGGTCAGTCGGTGCACGCGCGTCCGGCTGCTCCTGCTCCTCAGCGGACGCCGAGGCTCGCGCCGCCGCGGCAAGCAACAGCGCGTCGAGCTCGCTCAAGTTTAGGAAGCGGATGTCCGGGTCGGCGTGCTCGGTCTCCGGGCGATCGGTCGCCGCGACCGGGTTTGACGTGCACCAGCCCTGCTTGAGCGCGAACGCAAAGACGCCGTGCGCAAAGTTCAGGTGGTTGACGATCGTCTTGCGGCTCAAGGCGTCCGTACCTGCGCTCTTCGCGGGGATGTAAGCGGCGACGTCGCGCGCGACGATGCGGTCGACCGACTTGGAGCCGAAGTGCGGCACGAGGTGCTTGTTGAGGATGATGCGGTAGTCCTGAATCGTCGATGGCTTGCGCCGCTTGACGTGCTCGAGGTGGTGCAGGTAGCGGTCGCCCGCCTCCTGGCAGGTCATCCGTTCCTCGGGCACGACGATGCGCACCTCGGTCATCAGACGTCGCAGCGCCATCTCAGCCTGCTTGCGCGTCAGTCCTTCACGCGTCCCAGGCGCGCGGATCTCGCCGAGCTTGCGCTTGACGTAGCGGTTGCCAATCCACCAGCGCCCATACCACGCGCCGCGATGAACGATCACCGAGCCTGAGCCATATGAGCGCTTCTGCCTGTCGCTCATCGTCTCTACTACCTCAGCTCGCTTGGATTACGGACGCCGCCGGCCGAGCCGCGCTCGAGCGCAGCGATCCACTGCAGCACCGCCGAACGCCGATAGCGCACATACCGCCCGAGCGGCACGTGTGGAATCCGCTTGGCCCGCGTCTCGGCATACACCCAAGCCTTCGTCACCTGCAACAGAGCCGCGACCTCATCGGCGGTCAGCAGCGGATCGGTGGCAATCCGCGGAGCACCCACTCCAGGCTGCACAGCGACGCCAAGCCCGCGTGCAAGCCCAGCACGACGAGGCCGAGATGCGGGCAGTAAGCGAGCACGCCCTCCATGGCGTGAGGGGATCATCACAAGAGAACTCATCAGCTGCTCCAATCATCAGTGGGTTGTCGAAAAGGTCGGCAGGGCCCTCCCTGCCGACTTGATGCTCTAAAGACGGCAGCGTGCCGACGATGGACGCGGACGAGATCGTCGTTCGAGCCTTGAGAATCTGATCTGCACGGACTGCTCGGCGGCAATAGCTCGTTGTAACGCCGGGAGAGTCGCCGCCGAGCACACACAGTCGAGAGGCGCCAGCTCTCACGTGGCCGCGTGCGGGGCGCCGGCGTCTGCGGCAGCGCTGTGAGGGGGTTTTGCCGCGCCAGGCGCAAGGGCCCCTTGCCGGTCGGCCCTGACCAGGTCCCGGACAACGGGGCGTCTGGCGCTAGTGCGACCATGGACCAAATGCCAACTCTGGAACAATTTCTCACTGATCCGAGCGTGAGCGAGGCCTCATATGGGCCAGGCAAGGTCGCCCAGTATCAAGGGAAGGACCGCTGGGAGATCTCTACGACGTGCGTGGTCGTAAGCGCCGTCACGAGGGCCTACGGATGACCAAAGATGTTCTGGCTAAGCAGGGCGCTAGCAGCTTTGACGCGCAGCGGGTAGAACAGATCGTCTCGGAATACCCGGGCGGCTGAAGGCGGTCAGGAGGCGACGCGGAAGGGCGGGCGATCAGGTATGCCCCGGCGGATCGCTCGGTTTGAGCCAGGCTGGGTTTGACGGAGGCTTTGTGCCGCGGGTTCGTCCGCGGGGAAGGAGAGCCTTCGGTGATGCCAAGAGTGAGGAAGTACCCCGAGGAGCTGCTGGAGCGTGCGACGCGGCTGGTGTTCGAGTCAGGACGGCCGATCGCGCATGTTGGGCGTGATCTCGGGATCGCTCCCGAGACGCTGCGGAAATACGTGCGCAGGGTCGAAGCGGATGAGGGCCGTCGCAACGACGTTCTGAGCTCTCAGGAGCGCGAGGAGATCAAGGCCCTGCGCCGCGAGGTTGCGCAGCTGCGCAGAGCAAACGAGATCTTGAAGTCGGCCAGGGCGATCTCAATGCGTCAACGCAACGCGGCGTCGAGTGTAGCGGCTGGTGTGTGAAAGCCGAGTGTCTCTCGGGGGCGTGTGTTGAGCTTTGTTGCGATGTCGTCGAGCTGCGGTTGTGTGAACTGTGAGAAGTCGGTGCCTTTTGGCAGGTATTGCCGGAGCAGGCCGTTGGTGTTCTCGTTGGAGCCGCGCTGCCATGGGCTTTGAGGGTCACAGAAGTAGACCTTCAGGTCGGTGGCGATCGTGAACTGGGCGTGTGTGGCCAACTCGGTGCCGCGGTCCCATGTCAGCGAGCGGCGTAGCTGATCTGGCAGCGCGCCCATCTGGCGTGTCAGAGCGCCGACGACCGACCGGGTGTCCTTGCCCTCGACACCGACGAGCAGGACGTAGCGGGAGTGGCGCTCCACGAGCGTGGCGATGTGCGTGTTCGCCGCGCCTGCGAGCAGGTCGCCCTCCCAGTGTCCCGGAATCGCTCGGTCGGCGACCTCGGCCGGGCGCTCACGGATCGACGGCGCATCGAGGATGAACGCAGCGCGTTGGTTGCGGGCTTTGGCGCCGCGTGGCCGGCGCACTGCTCCGGCCCGGCGCAGGTGCGTGAGGAGCTCGCGCTTGAGCGCTCCTCGGGCCTGAATAAACAGGCTCAGGTAGATCGTCTCGTGCGACACCCTCCTAGTGTGATCCTCCCCGAACTCGAGCTTCAGCCAGCCGGCGATCTGCTCAGGGGACCAGTCTTCGCTCAGCTTCTCCGCGACGCGCTCGCGCAGCGCCGCGTTGCTCGCGAGCTTGCAGGTCTGCGGGCGCCTGGCGTTGCGCCATGCACGGCCGTCCGCGTCAGCGGCTCGATAACGCCCTCTGCCGCCGTGGCGGTTGATCTCCCTCGCCACGGTCGCTGGCGAGCGACCCAGTCGTGCTGCGATCGCTCTCGCCGACTCGCTGGCCGCGATCCCGCGTGAGATCTCCTCGCGCTCGGCGAGCGTCAACGCCAGCCGGCTGCGCTGCCGCGGTCGCGGCGCGACTCCGCCACGCTCAGTGAGCGTGCAGAAGATCGTGCCGGGAGCGCGATCCAACGCTCGGCCGATATCGCTGATCGTCTCACCACGCCGCCAGCGCTCCCACAGCTCGTTTCGCTCCGCCGCCGAATACACCCTTCGCTCTCTCGGCATCCACGCTCCTCTAGCTCGCGATCAAATCGTGCAGCGTCGCATTGACGAGTTGAGCGCACAAGCGTGTTTTTCGCCGGCGAGCTCGACCCACACCGTCCGAAGTGAGCGCGTATATCGACGAGCATCGCGAGCGTTTCGGGGTCGAGCCGATCTGCAGCATCTTGGGCGTGTCGGCGTCCGCTTACTACGAGCGCGCCTCAGGCCGCCGATCGCCTCGTCGGATCGAGGATGAGCGGCTGCTCGCCCGGATCTCAGAGTTGCACGCAGCGAACTATTCGGCCTACGGTTACCGGCGCACCTGGAAGGCGCTGCTCCGGGCCGGCGAGGACGTCGGCCGCGACCGCGTCAAGCGCTTGATGCGAGCGAGCGGCATCCAGGGCGCCAAGCGCCGCGGAAAGCCGTGGCGCACGACGAAGGCCGATCCGACGGCGCAGCGCCCGGCCGACCTCGTCCAGCGCGAATTCGCCGCTGAGCGCCCCGATCAGGTGTGGTTCGCGGACTTCACATATCTGCGTTGCTGGGAGGGCCTGGTGTTCTTCGCGTTCGTGATCGACGCCTATAGCCGCCGCATCGTCGGCTGGCAGTTCGCGGCGCACATGCGCACCACGCTGGTCCTCGACGCGCTGCGGATGGCGCTTCACCAACGCTCGCCAGGGGCCGACGTCGCGCTTAATTCAACACACCGACGCCGGGAGTCAATACACCTCCTACGACTACACACAGACGCTCGAGGATCACGGCGTCCTCGCCTCAATCGGAACCGTCGGCGACGCATACGACAACGCCGTCGCCGAGAGCTTCGTCGACAGCTTCAAGACCGAGCTCATCGCCGAGCGCACCTGGGCCACACGCTCGCGGCTCGAGCTCGCCGTCGTCGAGTACGTCGCCTGGTTCAACAACGAGCGCCTGCACGAAATGCTCGACGACCGGCCACCCCGAGAGATCGAGGACCTCTACGCTGCCAAACAACAGGCAACACTCCCCATCAAATGAAGATAGGGAACCTACAAACCCCGTCTCCGTGGAACCCAGCCCGGCTCATGGTCCCTCAGCCTCGATCGATGGGGGCTCGACGGTGGGCGCGCTTAGGCCCGCCCGCCCGCACTCGGCAGCTCATACCCAGGTCGGCGCGCCGTATTGGAGCAGGCTCGCGCAAATGTTCGCCGGTGAGTCATGCACTCACGCCGCGACGTCGCGTTTCCATGCGTCGTGAATGCAAACACTTGTCCTGGCGCTTGTCCCGGGTCGAATCGGGAGCATCCGTAGCGACGACGCGCACACAAAAAAACCCTCCGTTTGGAGGGCTTTCTTGTGAGTAGCGGGGGCGGGATTCGAACCCGCGACCTTCGGGTTATGAGCCCGACGAGCTACCAGACTGCTCCACCCCGCGTCGCTCCACATGTTCTAGCAAAGATCGACGGTCCGAACGCGGCGCTGCAACGGACGATCCGCTGCGCGACGGCGCGGCGCCGCCCGCCAGCGATCGTCCGCGCGACCGCGCCGCCGGCGCCGCTCGCGACCGGCGCGCTCGCCCAATGCCTGCCCGCCCCGACCATCTACCATCGCCCCGGTGCGCGTCGCGGTAGTCGACATCGGAACGAACTCGACGCGCCTGCTGGTCGCCGACGTCGACGCTGCCACAGGCTCGCTGCAGGGGCTGGCGCGCCGCTCGCAAGTCACGCGCCTCGGCGCCGGCGTCGACTCGTCAGGCACGCTGTCGGACGCGGCGATGGCGCGCGTCTTCGCGACGCTCGACGTCTACCGCATGGAGATCGACGAGTACGGCTGCGAGAAGAACCTCGCCGTGCTCACATCAGCGGTGCGCGACGCGGCGAACGGCGAGCAGTTCGCGACGCGCGTGCGCGAGGAGTACAACCTCGACGCGCGCGTGCTGCGCGGCGAGGAAGAGGCGCAGCTGACGTTCCTCGGCGCGATGTCGTCGCGCGCGGCAATGTCGTCGCGCGCGGGAGACGATGACAGCGCGGATGACGCCGTGCGCGACGCCGCGAGCGAGCCGACGGTCGTGATCGACGTCGGCGGCGGCTCGACGGAGTTCGTCGTCGGCCGCGGCCGCGAAGCGGGCTTCCACGTCTCGCTGCAGGCGGGCGTCGTGCGCATGAGCGAGCGCCACATCGACTCGGACCCGCCGGAGCCGGAGCAGTTGCAAGCGCTCGCCGCCGACGTGCGCGAGACGTTCGGCGACGGTCTGCCGCAGAGCGAGCGCGACGCTGTCAAGCGCGGCATCGCAGTCGCCGGCACGGCGACGTCGGCGGCGGCGATCGACCAGGAGCTCGATCCGTACGACTCGGCGTGCGTCGACGGCTACGCGCTGACGCTCGGCACGATCGAACTGCTGCTCGCGCGCCTCGCCGACATGGACGAAGCACGGCGTCGCGACGTCGTCGGCCTGCAACCCGACCGCGCGCCGACGATCGTCGCTGGAATGATCGTGCTCGGTGAGGCGCTGCGCGCGTTCGGGCTCGACGAAGTCGAAGTCTCCGAGCACGACATCCTCCACGGCGGCGCGCTGCGCCTCGCCGGCGCTGGCTGAGTCCAGCACGCCGCCAACGCCCGGCCGCCGCGTCCTTCGCCAACCGCCAGACGCCAACCGCGCCGGCGCCGGCTGAGCCACCGCCGCCCGGCCTCGCCGGGCGCTCCGGCTACGCCAAGTTCGACTTGCGCGGGTAGACGACGCTCGGGTCGGTCAGCACGTTGACGAGCGCAGGCTTGCCGGACGAGAACGCGCGCTCGATCGCCGGCCGCACGTCGTGCGGCGTCCGAACGATCTCGCCGTAACCGCCAAGCGCCTCGACAACCTCGTCGTAGCGCGTTTCTGGGCGCAGCTCGGCGGCGACGGAGTAGCCGTAGAGGAACTCCATCGGGTGCTTCTCGAGCGCCCAGATGCCGTTGTTGCCCATCACGGCGACGATGTTCACGCCGTGACGCACGAGCGTGTCGAACTCCATCCCGGAGAAGCCGAACGCGCCGTCGCCGATCAGCAGCACGACGTGGCGCTCGGGATGCGCGAGCTTCGCGGCGAGCGCGTAGCCGGGCCCGGTGCCGAGGCAGCCAAACGGGCCGGGGTCGAGCCAGCAGCCGGGCTGGTAGCTGTCGATCACGCGACCGGCGTATGAGACGAAGTCGCCGCCATCGCCGATCACGATCGCGTCGCGATCGAGCATCGCGCCGAGCTCGGCATAGAGCCGCATCGGATGCAGCGGCGAGCGATCGTCGTCGCGCTCGGCTCGCTCGGCGTCGCGGCGCTCGGTCTCGATCTCGCGCAGCTGCGCGATCCAGGCCTCACTCGCCAGCGCTTTGCCGCCAGCGGCGACACGCAGATCGTCGAGCGATGCGGCGAGGTCGCCGTAGCACTCGGCGGCGACCGCGCGCGGGTGTGCGCGCTCGGGCTCGGCGGAGTCGAGCACGACGATCTCGGCGTCGTCGGCGAACGCCGCGCCGAACGCCAGGCGAAAGTCCATCGGCACGCCGATCACGAGCGCGACGTCAGCCGCCTTCAGCGCTTGCGAGCGCGCGCGCGAGAAGAACAGCTCGTGGTCGGCCGGCACGCAGCCGCGCGCGAGCCCGTTGAGGAAGACTGGGATTCGCAGCTGCTCGGCGAGCGCGAGCAGCGACTGCTCGCCGCGACCCCAGTAGAGGTCGGTGCCGGCCATGATCACCGGCCGCTCGGCCTCCGCGAGCAGCGCGCCGGCGCGCTCGACCGCGGCCGCCGACGCGCGCGCTGCGCTCGGCTGCGTCGGCGCGGGCTGCGACTCGCTCGCCTCCATGAAGACGTAGTCGAGCGGGAAGTCGACGAACGTCGGGCCGCCGTGCGGCGCGAGCGCAGATTGGAACGCGAGGTCGACGAGCGCCGGGATCTCCTCGGTCGCTCCGGCGGTCGTCGCGAGCTTGGTCAGCGGCCGCACGAACGGCACGTGATCGATCTCCTGCAGCGAGCCTTGCCCCCAGCGCAGCGCCGGAGCGCGCCCGCCGAGCACGACGATCGGCGAGTGGTTCGCCTGCGCCGAGGCGATCGCGCTCATCCCGTTCGTCACGCCAGGCCCTGCGGTCAGCGCGCAGACGCCGGGCTCGCGCGTGACCTTCGCCCAGCCCTCGGCGGCGAACGCGGCCGTCGACTCGTGACGCACGTCGACGATCTCGATCCCCTCCTCGCGGCAGCCGTCGTAGATCGAGAACAGGTGGCCGCCTGAGAGCGTGAACAGCTTGCTGACGCCGTGCGCCTTCAGGCGTCGCGCGATCAGCCGCCCACCGTGAAAGCTCGCCGCCTCCTCGACCACGCTCTGCTCACTCGCCACGGCCGCGACTCTACCCGTTCGCGAAACTCGTCAGATGCCCGGGGTGGGAGTCGAACCCACATTCGCCGTCAAGGCCATCGATTTTAAATCGAGCGCGTCTACCGTTCCGCCACCCGGGCGTGTTTCCGACCACTTGCAGTCTATGGATCGGATTCGCGCTGGTTTGGATCGCATTCGCGCTGGGCAGCGTTGCGCACGATCGCTCGCGAGACCGCAACTACCCTGGTGTTAGCGTGTATTTAGGTCTGGATGAGGTAATTGATCCGTATGGAGGCGTCTGCGCTAACACACACGAATGCCGCCACGCCGGCGCTGCGCGGGCCGACTCCGCTGCTTCGCCTGCAGTCCGACGAGCGCCTGATCGCGCTGACCAGGCGCGGCCAGCACGCGGCGTTCGAGGCGCTGTGCGCGCGCTACCAGTCGCGCCTGCTGTCGTTCTGCCGCCACATGCTGTCCTCGCGCGAGGACGCCGAGGACGTGCTGCAAGAGGTCTTTACCGCGGCGTTCAACGCCGTGCTCGCCGACGAGCGCGAGATCAACGTGCGCCCGTGGCTCTATCGCATCGCGCGCAACCGCTCGCTCAACCACTTGCGCCGCGCGTCGGCGGTCGGCGTCGACTCGATGGACGTGCACTTCGCCGACCACGGCATGTCGACGGGCGACCGCGCGATCCGTCGCGAGAGCTTTCGCGAGCTGCTCGGCGACGTCCACGAGTTGCCGGAGACGCAGCGCACGGCGCTGCTGCTGCGCGAGATCGACGCGCTTTCGTACGAGCAGATCGCGCAAGCGATGGAGACGACCGTTCCGTCGGTCAAGTCGCTGCTCGTGCGCGCGCGCATCTCGCTCGCCGAGGCGGCTGAGGCGCGCAAGCTGAGCTGCGCCGAGGTGCGCTTCGAGCTCGGCGAAGTCGCCGAGGGGCTCGTCAAGCTGAGCGCGCCGGCGCGCCGCCACGTGCGCGGCTGCGACAGCTGCCGCTCGTTCAAGCGCCAGCTGAAGGAGAACAACACGGCGCTCGCCGCGATCATGCCGGTCGGCGCGCTGCTGATGTTCAAGAAGCTGCTGTTCGCCAAGCTCGGCTCGGCGTCGGCCGGCAGCGCTCACGTCGGCGCAGGCGCGACGGTCAGCGCGGGCGCGGCGGCCGCGGGCAGCGCCGGAGCGGGCGGCGGCATCTTCACGCTCGGCGCCGGCGCGCTCGCGACGAAGGCCGTCGCCGGGCTCGCGGCGGCCGCGATCGTCAGCGCCGGCGCTGTCGCCGCCGACCAGTCCGCGCACCACCGCCACCACCACGCGCACGCAGCTGTCGCTTCGACGACAGTCGCGCAGCCGGCCGGCGAACCGCTCGTCGTCGCCGAGCGCTCGCAGCCGAGCAGCTCCGTCCAGCCGTCGGCGCCGCTCGCAAGCGCGGCACGTCACAGCCACCGCCGCCGCCAGCCGAGCGCCGCCGCGGCGCTCGTGGCGAAGCCGGCGCCGGCGACGAAAGCGGCAGACGTCGCGCCGGTCGCGGCCAAAGCAGCGCCGGCGCCCGCGGCCGAACCGCCGGTCACGCAAGTGACGACCGAGTCGACGCAGCTGCCGACGTCGGCGACCGCTGAGGCGCCGCCGAGCGGCACGATGACGACTGGCACGACGACCACGTCGACGCCGCCGCCGACGTCGAGCGCACCGACGACGACTTCGACGGCAACGCCGCCACCGGCGACGACGCCGGTCACGACGACTACGACGATCGAAACATCGACGACGCCTCCTCCTGCGACGACGACGCCCGAAACGACGCCGCCGTCGACAGCCGCGCAGACGACGAGCGACGAAGGCGCGGCAGCGGAGTCCGGAGGGACGGCGCCGCAGGCACAGACCGGCACGACAGAGGAAACGACCGCTTCGACGATCGCCGTGATCGCGTCGACGACGCACAAGAGCGGCGCGCACCTGCTCGAGCACCGCGCGAGCGCGAAAGCACGCTAGACCAGCGCGGCGGCGCCCAACTCGCCGCTAGCCGAGCGTCAACGTCTTCAACGGCCGCAGCAAGACGCCTTCGGAGGCGACTTCCAGCGGCGATGTCACGTCGGCGTTGGCAGTCGGCGTCGTCAGCATCGTGATCGTCACGCCGTCGCGCGCGCCCGGCCGTTCGGGCAGCAGCAGCACGTTGCGCCCCCACATCGTCTGCCCGTCGACGCGCGCCGTGTAGCTCACCTGATACGCCGGAACGGCGTTCACGCGTGTCTTGCCGTCGCCGCTCAGCACGAATTCGTCGTAGCGCGAGCTCAACGCGCGGATGTAGCCGACGGCGTAGACCGGCAGCTCTCCTGTCAGCGCGCCGGAGTACGGCGGCAGCGTCAACGGGCCTACGGCGAACGAGTCCTCGAGCCGTCCGGCCGAGTCGTGGCGCTCGAGCCGGACGAAGCCGCCGGCTTCGGGCGCGACGCGGTCGAGCCCGCGGTAGGCAAAGCTGAACGGCACTTTGCCGCCGCGCGAGTAGTGCGCGTTCTCGAGCGTCAAGAACACGCCGATCGCGAGCACGATGACGCCGACGACGAGCGTCGAGACCAACGCGCGAACGACGCGCGAGGAGCGCCGCCACCACGGCGAGAGCAGCCGTCCGAGCGTCGGCCCGTAAGCCGGCTTGATCGGCACTGACGGGAGTGAAGCGCGCAACTACTCGCCGATCGAGAACAGCGCTTCGAGGTCGTGGCGCGAGAACGCCGCGAATGCGACCATCGTCTGCGTGCGCAGCACTCCGGAGAGGCCGCCGATCTCAGTCGTGACGACGTCCGCCAACTGCTCGTGGTCGGGCACGCGCACGATCGCGACGAAGTCCCACTCGCCGGTCACCGAGTACGCCTCGGCGACTCCGTCGATGTCGGCGAGCGCGCCGCCGAGCGTCGACAGCGCGTCGCGCTCGGCCTCGATCAGCACTACGGCGTTGGTCATCGTCATCGGTCAGCCATCATCTCACGCATCGGCCGGTCCGAGCGCTTGCAGCCCGAGCCCGACGAGCAGCCCGACGACGCCGCCGATCACGCCCGCGAGCCAGCTCGCCTCCGGCCGGACGAACACGCCACCGGCAGTGACCCAGCCGACGTCAGGCAGCGCGAATGGAATCGCGAGCATCAGCGCCGCGAGCGCGCCGGCGCCGAGCAGGTCGCCCTCGTAGTAATCGCCTGCGCGCGCCGCGCGAATGTCGGCGGCGGCCCACGCGGCGATCAGCGCGAGCGCGCCGGCTGCGCCGCCGGCGACGACCGGCAGCGAATAGAGCGCGAGCGCGACGAGCGCGCCGGCTGCGCCGCCGCCGAGAAACAGCGCGAGCACGACGAGCGCGCCGTAGCGGCGCTCGAGCAGCCAACCGAAGATCGCGACGACGAGCAGCGTGAAGAACGCGTACCAGCCGTTGAGATAGGCGAACTGGCTGCTGAGGAGCTTCCACCAGTCGCCGCGCAACGGGCCGAGCAGCAGCAGCTTGCCCGACGCGACATAACCGGCGCGCAACAGCACCCAGATGACGCAGCTTGCGACGACGAGCGCGATCGTCGCGTACGGACGCGCGGCGATCGTCGCGGCCAGCGCCGATCGAGTCGCACGGCCTCGCGCGGCGCGTTGCCGCGCTGGCGGCGACGCCGACGCTCGCGCGCCTTCGCGCGAGCCGCGCCCGCGCAGCAGTCCGCGGCGCGAGAGTCCGCGGCGCGAGCCGCTCGGCGAGCCCTCGCGCGGCAGCTTCGGCGCGCGGCGGCGCAGCCGCTGACCGCAGTACGGACACTCGGTGACGTACGGGCTCACCTCCGATCCGCAGTGCTTGCAAACTACGAACAGATCGGCACTCGGAGCCATCGCGCTCCATTCTACGGGCGTCGCGAGCCGCGCCGAGGAGCTTCGGTCCGCAGCCGGCGCGCCTTCGCGTCCGCAGCCGGCGCGCCTTTGCGATACTCAGAGTCATGACACTCGGCTATGACCAGAAGCTCTACATCCTTGCGTTCGACCACCGCGGCTCGTTCCAGAAGAAGTTCTTCGGCATCCAAGGCGAGCCCGACGCGGAGCAGACGGCGATCATCGCCGACGCGAAGCACCTGATCTTCGAGGGCATGCTGCAAGCGGCCGGCTCCGGCGCGGAACCGTCGGCGACCGGCGTGCTCGTCGACGAGCAGTTCGGCTCGACCGTGCCCGAGGAAGCGCACGAGCGCGGGCTGAAGCTCGCGATGCCCGCGGAGCGCTCCGGGCAGAACATGTTCGACTTCCAGTACGGCGACGACTTCGGCGAGCACATCCTCGAGTTCGACCCGGACTTCACGAAGGTGCTCGTCCGCTACAACCCGGATGGCCACGCCGAGGAAAATCGCGAGCAGCTGACGAAGCTCAAGCGGCTCAGCGACTGGCTCAAGCAGAACGACCGCAAGTTCCTCTTCGAGCTGCTCGTGCCGGCCGAGAACGCGCAGCTCGAGTCGGTCGGCGGCGACGCCGAGCGCTACGACGCCGAGCTGCGCCCCGAGCTGATGCGTCGCGCGATCGCCGAGATCCAAGCGTTCGGCGTCGAGGTCGACATCTGGAAGATCGAGGGCGTCGACGAGCGCTCCGACTGCGAGATGCTCGTCGCTCAGGCGCGCGACGGCGGCCGCGACGGCGTCGTCTGCGTCGTGCTCGGCCGTGGCGCGAATGACGACAAGGTCGACCAGTGGCTGCAGGCCGCCGCGCCGGTCGACGGCTTCGTCGGCTTCGCGATCGGCCGCTCGATCTGGTGGGATCCGCTGAAGGCTTACGTCGACGGCAAGATCGAGCGCTCCGAGGGCGCGCGCAGGATCGCCGAGAACTACCTGCGCTTCGTCCAGGTCTACGAGCGCGCCGAGGGCAAGACGCCCGTAGCTTCCTGAGAGCTCGCGCCATGCGTGTGAACTCTCGACGGATGGATCGTCGCGTCTGCCAAGGACGCGCCCCTTTGGAGCACAGGCAAGTCGGCCGCGTGCTTCGCGCTCGAGCGGCTGAGGACGCCGGCAGACGCGTCGAGGCGCCGTCGCGATGAAGATGAAACAGAGCCTCGCCGAGTTCGAGAAAGCGATGGCTCGTGAGCTATCGCTCGACCGCCACCGGCGCGACTCGCTGCGCCGCACGGCTGAGCAGCGCACGCTCAAGCGCGAGGTCGAGCGCCGTCACAAGCGCGGTTCGATGCGCTTCGCGCTGCTCGTGCTGACGCTGATCCTGACGGCCGCGGTCGTCATCGTCGTGATGTTTCGCACCCTTTACCTGCTGCTCGGCTGACGCTGCGCGCCAACCGCCGGGACGCCCACCCGCCGGGGCGACGCTTCGCGGCCGCGGCTGACGCGGCGCGCCAAACCTCCGTTGCCGCGACGATTCCACGGCCGCGTGCGGCGACCGTGCGACGACTGGAGCTAGCTCGCCTCGCCCAGGTCGCCGAGCGCCTCGTTGACCTCTGCGCGCGCCGACTGCCCAATCTCTGTGGTGCCCTCAACGGCGCCGTCTTCGCGGTGGATCTCGAGATAGATCTCCTTGCGGAATACCGGGATCTCCTGCGGCGCTTGAATGCCGATCCGCACCTTCTCGCCCATGACCGAGAGCACCGAGACCTCAACGTCGTCGCCGATCATGATGCTCTGGTTGGACTTGCGCGTCAGAACCAGCATTGCATGCACCTTCCTGTTGGCCGCTCAGCCGACGCAAATCCCCCGCTCGCCGGTGCGCGAAAGCATAGTCCGAGCGTCGGGGGAAAGCGAACGCCGCTCGGCGCGTTTGGGAACCGGGCGTCGCGGCGGCGCATTGCGCTAGTCTCCCGGACCGTCGATGCCTCGTAAGTCTTTGCGCCCGAACCTCAATCAGATCCGTGCCTGGGTACGTCAGGGTCGTACCGACGCCTGGGTCGCGCACCAACTCGAGGTGAGCGTGCGCGACATCGAACAGTTCAAGCGCCAGAACGAGCTCGTCGAGGAGGACGCCGTCGACGGCGGCGCGAGCGCGGCCGACTACCCCGACGAGATCGACCTGCGCGCCGAGGACGACGCGCTGATCGCCGCCGAGCTCGAGGCCGCCGAAGTCGAGGCCGAGCGCGCGAAGGCCGAGGCGAAGGAGAAGGCCGAACAGGAGCCTGACGAGGACGACGACGAGGACAGCGCGCCGCGCGCGCGCCCGCGCCGCCGTCGCGGAGGGCGCGGACGCCGCGTGCTCGGCTCACGCTCCGCGACAGGCGCGTCCGGTCCGCTCGAGGGCACGTTCGACCACGGCGAGGAGGGCTACGGACTGTGGCTCGACCCGGCGATCCAGGACAACCCGATCTACGCAGAGCACTGGGCCGGACACCGGCCGGTCGAGGTCGCGGTCGAAGAGGACTGCATCGTCATTCGCCGCACCGGCGACGACGACTAGCGCCGGCGCGCCGCCGGCCTTCTAACCACTCTGAGCCACCTCGCGCCGACCGCCGGCATAGTCGGCGGCCTCGCGCAGGTAGCGCGCGAACGCCGCATCGGCGACGACCGCCGCGTCCCACGCCGACGGCTCTTGCGGAGCGACGTTCATCGCGACCTGCTGGCACCACGACGTTCCTCGCTCGTACAGCTCGACGAGCTCGTCGGAGGAGAAGCGCCCGCCGAGCCGGCGGCGCAGCTCGGCGACGAGCGCTTCGGTGACGCGCTCGGTCGTGCGCCGTCGCTCTGGCGGCTGCGCACGCAGTCGTCGCTCGCCCTGCTGCCACTGATAGTTGGCGTTCTCGAACGACACCCGGCGAGGCTAGCAGCGGCTGGCGAGCAACGGTCCAGCTCGCGACACGACGAGCACGCCGTCGCGGCGAGCAACGGTCCAGCTCGCGACACGACGAGCACGCCGTCGCGGCGAGCAACGGTCCAGCTCGCGACGACGACGCACGCCGTCGGGCGACTCAGTTCGGCGGCAGTCCGGTCATCTCGTACTGGCGCTCGTTCGCCTTCTTCATTCCGAGCTGGCGAGCCTCGGTTTCGACCGTGTTCTGACGTCCGAGCGCTTCGTGCTCGCGCGCGAGCGCGTGGTGTTCGCGTTCGAGTCTCGCGACGACGGTCTTGTCGTGACGCGACTGGCCCCATGTCGAGTACATGTGCAGACCGGCGCTCAAGTACAGGTAGAGCAGCACGGCGAGCACGACGAGCATCGCCATCTTTCCGAGCCGGTCCCAGCGCACGCGCGGGATCGCGCCGGCGCGAGCGCGCTGCGCGCCGGCCTGGCGAGGAGCTCGCTTGGCGGTCGAGCGCGAGCCGGCGACACGCTTGCTCGCGCCGCCTGCGGCACGCGCGCGGTCTGCATACGCTGCTGGCATCAGACCGCATTCGCGCTCGCCGCTCGACCTCCTGCCGGACTCGGCGAAAGACGCGCGAGTGACGGCTCAGCGAAGCGTGTGTGGCTCAGCGAAGCGTGTGTGGCTCAGCGAAGCGTGTGTGGCTCAGCGAAGCGTGTGTGGCTCAGCGAAGGCAAGCGGCCGCTCAGCGAAAGACGTCGCGACCGGGGAACTGCGCGTCGGCGCCGAGCTGCTCCTCGATCCGCAGCAGCTGGTTGTACTTCGCGACTCGATCCGAGCGCGATGGCGCGCCGGTCTTGATCTGCCCGCAGCCGGTCGCGACGGCGAGGTCGGCGATCGTCACGTCCTCGGTCTCGCCCGAGCGGTGGCTCATCACGGCGCTGTAGCCGGCGTCGCGCGCCATCGCGATCGCGTCGAGCGTCTCTGAGAGCGTGCCGATCTGGTTGACCTTCAGCAGGATCGAGTTGGCGACACCGAGCTCGATCCCGCGCGCGAGCCGCTCGGTGTTCGTCACGAACAGGTCGTCGCCGACGAGCTGCACCTCGCCGCCGATCCGATCGGTCAGCGCCTTCCAGCCGCTCCAGTCCTCCTCGTCCATGCCGTCCTCGATCGACACGATCGGATAGCGCGCGGCGAGGTCGGCCCAGTAAGCGGCGAGCTCGTCGGCGCTCAGCGTGCGCCGCTCGTGCTCGAGCACGTAAGCGCCGTCGCTGTACAGCTCGCTCGCGGCCGGATCGAGCGCGATCGCGACGTCCTCGCCTGGGCGGTAGCCGGCAGCTTCGATGCCGGCGACGAGCATCTTCAGCGCGTCCTCGTTCGACGCGAGGTCGGGCGCGAAGCCGCCCTCGTCGCCGACTGACGTGCTCAAGCCGCGCTCGTGCAGCGTGCGCTTCAGCGCGTGGAACACTTCAGCGCCGATCCGCACGCACTCGGAGAAGCTCGACGCGCCGCACGGCACGATCATGAACTCCTGGAAGTCGACTTTGTTGTCGGCGTGCGCGCCGCCGTTGAGCACGTTCATCATCGGCACGGGCAGCACACGCGCGGCGTCGCCGCCGAGGTAGCGCCACAACGCCAAGCCCTCCTCGGCCGCTTGCGCGTGCGCCGTCGCAAGCGAGACGCCGAGAATCGCGTTGGCGCCGAGGCGCGACTTGTTCGGCGTCCCGTCGAGCGCGATCAGCGCGTCGTCGAGGCCCTTCTGGTCGGCCGCGTCGAGCCCGTGGACCGCCGCCGCGATCTCGCCGTCGACGTTCGCGACGGCGCGCGTCACGCCCTTGCCTCCATACGCGTCGCCGCCGTCGCGCAGCTCGGTCGCCTCGAACTCGCCGGTCGAGGCGCCGGAAGGCACCGCCGCGTGCCCGTGCGCGCCCGAGCGCAGGCCGACCTCGACCTCGACTGTCGGATTGCCGCGACTGTCGAGGATCTGGCGGGCGTGGACGCGCTCGATCTGACTCATCTAACGGCGCTCGCTTCGGCTGATCTCGGCAACTCGCCGGCCGCGCTCGACGATCGTTATTTGGTCGACTTCGTCGACGTCGTCGCAGGCGTCGTCGTCGTCGGCGTAGGTGTCGCCGCCGTCGGCGTAGGTGTCGCCGCCGGCGCCGGCGTAGAAGTCGTCTTCGGCGCTTTGTAGCCCTTGCAGTCGGCGACCGAGTAGCCGGAGCGGCATTCGGTTTTCGCCGTCCACTTCGTTTTGAAGTCTTTGACGAACGTGCTCAGCGCTTTCTGCTGCTGAGTCGCCGTCAGCTGCGATTTGATCGACGCTTCGGCCTGCTTCAGCGTCTGCTGGCTGCCGGGCGTGATCGACTTGACTTCGTAGATGTAGTAGCCGAACGGCGTCTTGACCGGGCCCGAGAGCACGTTCTTCTTCGCCGCGAAGATCGCCGTGTCGAGCGCCTTCTCCTCTTGTCCTTTGATCACGCCCGTGAGCTTGCCGCCGTTGGCCTTGCTCGTCGGGTCGATCGAGACGCGCTTGGCGACGCTTTCAAAGCTCTTGCCCGATTCGATTTCCTGCTTCGCCTTCTTCGCCTGCGCTTCTGTCTTCGTCAGGATGATCAGCAGGTTGCGCTTTTCGGCGACTTCAAAGCGTTTCGGGTTTTCTTTGAAGTACTTCTCGATCTGCGCGTGCGTGACCTTCGATTTTTCTTTGACGACCTTCTGCTGGATTTTCGACGACAGCAGGTTGAGCTTCACGCGCAGCAGCAGGTCCGAGACGGTCTGCCCAGACGTTTTCAGGAATTTTTCGAATTCAGCGGCTTTCGGGAACTGCTGGTCCTTGATTTTTTCGAAGTTCTTCTTGACTTCCTTGTCAGAGATCTTGACGCCGAGCGAGCTCGCTTCGCCGAGCACCCAGTTCGAGGAGATCAGGAAGCCGAGGACCTCTTGCTGCAGCGACTTGTACTGCTGTTCGCACTGAGACTTCAGCGCGGCTTCGGTCGGCGCAGCCTGGCCTTTCGCCGGTTTCGCCGCCGCTTTCGCGCTGGTGATGCACGCCGTGTACTTCGGCGGTTCCGGAATCGCCGGTTTCGAGCCAGACGTCGTCGCGCTCGAAGCTGCAGCGACGCCCATCCAGTGATTAAACGTTTCCTTCGTGATCGACTTTCCGTCGACCGAGACGACGGCGTCGCCCGGAAGCCCGCCACAGGCGGCGAGCCCGACGAGGGCAAACAAAACGGCGCCGAGCGCCGTGGTCATGCGAAGGTTTCTGGACACGAGGCGGGCACTCTAGCGAAAAGCCGGCTAAGTGTGCTTAACGAACTGATAACGGTTTCCTAAGCGCGTGAGAACGCCCGTCCGCGCGGGGCGTCTGGGCGGGCGTCGGCTGACGGTCTCGGCGGGCGATCTCGTCGGCGCCGCCGCCGGTCGACGGCGACTTCGCGGGCCACGACGCCCGACTGCGGACGACGACCGACGGACGGCGGCGACTTCGCGGATTGCGTCTATGCCGCCTCGCGGACGACCGCGAGCAGCGCGTCGGCCGCGCGCACGACCGACGGAAAGCGCTCCTTGCCGTCGCGCGAGACGCGCATCGACATCTGCGCCTTGCCCGATTCGTACAGCGCGTCGGGCAGCTCCTCGCGCAGCCGCTTCGCGCGGCGCGAGTCGAGTTGGATCGGAACGACGGCGAGGCGATCGCCGTGGAAGCTGACCGTGCGCGCGCCAGCCTCGCCGAACTTGATCCGCGCGCGCTGCAGCGAGAGCAGGTTCTCGAGCGGCTCGGGCACCGGGCCGAAGCGATCCTCGAGCTCCTCGCGCAACTGCTCGACGTCGGCGACCTCGAGCGCGCCGGCGATCCGACGGTGAACGTCGATCTTCGCCTGCTCGTAAGCGATGTAGTCGGCCGGCACGTACGCGTCGACGTTGACGTCGAGGCGCACCGGCTCGGGCGGCTCGTGCTCGCCGTCGCCGTTCTGTCCGGCACCCGCTTCGCGCTCGGCCGCGGCGACGGCTTCGTCGAGCATCTGCATGTACAGCTCGAAGCCGAGCGCCGCGACGTGGCCGGACTGCTCGTCGCCGAGCAGGTTGCCGGCGCCGCGGATCTCGAGGTCGCGCATCGCGATCTTGAAGCCGGCGCCGAGCTCGGTGTAGTCCGACAGCGCCGACAGGCGCTGCGCCGCCTCCTCGCTGAGCGCCGCCGCCGAGTCATACAGCAGGTAGGCGTAGGCGCGCTCGCGGCTGCGCCCGACGCGTCCGCGGATCTGGTAGAGCTGCGCGAGACCGAACGCGTCGGCGTGCTCGACGATCAGCGTGTTCGCATGCGGGATGTCGATCCCCGACTCGATGATCGACGTGCAGACGAGCACATCGGCGCCGCCGCGCAGGTAGTCGAGCATCACCTCCTCCAGCTCGCCCTCGCCCATCTGCCCGTGCGCAACGGCGAAGCGCACGCCCGGACACATCGCACGCAGCCGCTCGGCCGTCTCCTCGATCGACTCGACGCGGTTGTGCAGGAAGAACGCCTGCCCGCCGCGCGCGTGCTCGCGCACGACCGCGCGCTTGATCAGCTCCTCCTCATACTCGCCGACGTACGTCTTGACCGGCCGGCGGCCCTCCGGCGGCGTCTCGATCACGGAGATGTCGCGCAGTCCGGCGAGCGACATCTGCAGCGTGCGCGGGATCGGCGTCGCCGACATCGAGATTACGTCGACGCGCAGCTTCAGCTGGCGCAAGAGCTCCTTCTGCTTGACGCCGAAGCGCTGCTCCTCGTCGACGATCAACAGGCCGAGATCCTTCGCGCGAACGTCGCGCGAGAGCACGCGATGCGTGCCGATCAGGATGTCGATGCGCCCGTCGGCGAAGCCCGTGATCGCCTCTTTCTGCTCAGCCGGCGTGCGAAAGCGCGAGACGTGCTCGATCGTGAACGGGTAGTCGGCGAGACGCTCGGAGAACGTGCCGTAGTGCTGCTGGGCGAGGATCGTCGTCGGCACGAGCATCAGCACCTGCTTGCCGTCGCCGGCCGCCTTGAACGCCGCGCGCAGCGCGACCTCGGTCTTGCCGTAGCCGACGTCGCCGCAGATCAGCCGGTCCATCGGCCGCGGGGCTTCCATGTCGGCCTTGACCAGCTCGATTGCGTCGCGCTGGTCGGGCGTCTCGGTGAACGTGAACGCCTCCTCGAACTCGCGCTGCCAGTCGGAGTCCTCGCCAAACGCGTAGCCGGTGCGCCGTCGGCGCTCGGCGTAGAGCCCGAGCAGCTCGCCGGAGAGCTCCTGCGCGGCGCGGCGCGCGCGCGCCTTCATCGTCTCCCAGCGCGTGCCGCCGAGCTTCGACAGCGGCGGGTTCTCGCTGACCACGCCGTTCCGGCGCGGTGCCCCGCCGACGTAGCGCGAGATCTTCGCTAGCTGGTCGACCGGCACGAAGACGCGGTCGTCACCCTGGTATTCGAGATACAGGTAGTCGCGCGTCACGTCGGCGACCGTGCGCGTCTCGAAGCCGGCGAAGCGCGCGACGCCGTGGTCCTCGTGCACGACGACGTCGCCCGCGCGCAGCTCGGCGAACGAGCGCAGCGCACCGCGCCGTGATCCGCCGCGCCCGCCCGTGCCGGCGCGCTGCTCGCCGCCGCGCTCCGCGCGCCGGCGGCGCAGCAGGCGGTGCTCGGGAAACACGGCGAGCTTCAGCGACGGCGCGACGAAGCCGTCGCGCAGCGATGCGGCGACGAAGCGCAGCGACGGCTCGCTCGGCGAGAGGCCGGCGTCGACGCCCTCGCCGAGCCAGCTCGCTTTCAGCCGTCCGAGGTTGTACGCCGCGCGCTCGCCCTCGCCGCGGCGCGGGAACGTGACGACGGTGCGATAGCCCGAGCGCACGAGCTTCTCGAGCTCTGGCTCTGCTTCGGCAAGCGTCCGCGCGGCCGTATCGGCCGACTGCGCGCGCAGCTCGATCGGCTGGTCGCTCGAGATCGACGAGAGCCAGATCCGCGCGCGCTCGCGGACCGAAGCTTCGACCGCTTCCGGGCTGACGTAGAGGTGGTGCGCGTCCTCGTCGCCGAACGCCGCGCAGACGTCCGACCAGTGGTCGGCGAGCGCCGGCGCGAGCTCCTCGTGCGCGGCGACGAGCACGTCCGCGCGCTGCTCGACGAGGTCGAGGAACGGGCCGAAGCGCTCGACCGGCAGCAGCTCGGCGATGTCTGGGCGCCCGGCGCCGTCGGCGACGGCGACGGCCGCCAGCGCGCGGTGCTCTTCGGCGAGCTCGGCCGCTGGCGCGATCTCAACCGCCTGCACGTCGCCGAGCGAGCGCTGCGTGAACGTCGAGAACCAGCGCAGCGATTCGATCTCGATGTCGAACATGTCAACCCTCACCGCGCGCTCCTCTGTCGCCGGAAAGACGTCGAGCAGGCCGCCGCGCATCGCGAACTGGCCGCGCTCTTCGACTTGGTCGACGCGTTCGTAGCCGGCGCCGACGAGCTCGATCGCGCACTCGTCGAGGTCGAGCAGCTCGCCGACGCGCAGCGTGAACGAGCGTGGCCGCAGCGCCGGGTCGGGCACCTTCTCCGACAGCGCGACGGCGCTGACGACGACGACCGGAGCGCCGTGCTCGGCCGCAGCGTCGCGCTCGGCGCCGAGCAGCGCGTCGAGCGCCGCCAGGCGCAACCCGACGAGGTGCGGCGGCGGCGTCAAGTGCGACTCGTACGTGACGCCGCGCGTCGGGTAGTAGCGCACGCGGCGCGGCGCGAGCCATGCGCGCAAGTCGGCCGCGAGGTCGCGCGCCGCGCGGTCGTCGCCGACGACGATCAGCTGCGCGCGCTCGCGCGCGCCGTCGAGCTCGGCGAGCGAAGCGATCACGTACGGGCGCAGCGAGGAGGAGACAAATGCGTTGCCACCATCGCGCGCTAGCGAGAGCGCGGCAGGGTCCTCTTCGATGTGCGCGAGCAGTGGACGGAGCGGCATTACAGGTGGCGCTCCCACAATAGAGCCGCCGCGTGGTCGCTCAGAGCGTCACGTTGAATTCGCGCGCCCCGATAGCAGCTGTATACGCAATGTATGTACATGCGCTATCGGCGCGCGAAAAAGAGAACACGACCTCACGGCGAATCGTCGCCCAGCACGATCCGCTCGACCGCGTCGCCGACGCGTTCGACCAGCTCGCGAACCTCGGCTGGGCTCTCGCGAAAGCGTCCGAGCACGTGCGCCGAGACGATCTCTGGATCGGTGCTGTCCGGACGTCCGACGCCGACGCGCACGCGCGCGAACTCGGCGCTGCCGAGCTCGCGCTTGAGCGACTTCAGCCCGTTGTGCCCGGCCAAGCCGCCGCCGACGCGCGTGCGCACCTCGCCGAACGGCAGATCGATCTCGTCGTGCACGACGAGCACGCGGTCCAGCGGGAGCTTGTATGCGCCGCGCGCCGGTCCGACCGAGCGCCCGGCGTCGTTCATGAACGTCTGCGGGCAGAGCACCGCGACGCGCTGCGACGCCTGACCGACGACGCCCGTCGCCGCCGCGCCGCCAACTCGCCCCTCGACGATCCGCGCGCGAAAGCGATCCTTCGCCTTGCCCAAGTCCCACCGTCGCACGAGCTCGTCGGCGACCGCGAAGCCGACGTTGTGCGGCGTGCGCGCGTACTCCGGCCCAGGATTGCCGAGCCCGACGATCAGCCAGTCAATCGCGCCGCCGCCGTCTGCGCCAGCGGCACCTGCACCGCCGCCCTCGCCGGCCGTGTCCTGCCGACTGCTCCTGCCGCCGCGAAACGGGCGTCGCAGGAGGACCTACCTACTCGCCGTCAGACGAGTCCCCGCCGTCGCCGTCGCCGGCCGAAGCCTCGGCGTCGCCGCCGCCCTCGCCGACGAGCTCGGTCTCAGATTCGATCTCGTCCGCCTCGGCCTGCAGGCGCGGTGGCGAGAGCGTCGCGACGACGCCCTCTTCGAGCTCGTCGAGCAGCGTCACGCCGTCGGGCATCTGCAGCTGCTCGAGGTGGATCGTGTCGCCGATCTGCATCTCGCCGACCGAGTAGACGATCGACTCGGGGATCGCCGTCGGCAGCGCTTCGACGTTCAGCTCGCGCACGATCTGCTCGAGGATGCCGCCTTCCTTGACGCCCGGCGCATCGTCGGCGCCGTCCAGTTCGAGCGGCACGACGGCGTGGATCGCCTCGTCGAGGCGCACGCGCAGCAGGTCGACGTGGACCGTCTCGCCGCGCACCGGGTCGCGCTGCGCCTCCTTCAGCACGACCGGCGTCGATTTGCCGCCGTCGAGGCTCAGCTCGAGCACCGCGCCGGACGCTGCGAGCGCGTGGCGCAGCTCGCGAGCGTCGACGTCGAAGCCGAGCGGGTCGCCGCCGCCGCCGTAGATCACGCCGGGCACGCGGCCGCTGCGACGCAGGCGCCGCGCCGCGCGCGAGCCTTCCGCGTCGCGGCTGCGCACGTCGAGCTTTGTGTTCGTGTCAGGCATGTTCAGAGGGCCGCGAGCGCCGCTTGAGCGCGCGATTCGGCCCGTGGACTGTAGCAACGACCGCTCGATCTGTGACGTTCGCGGCCTCCGCCGTCGCAAGCGACCGGCGATCGGCGCCGATCAGTGCCCGAGTTCGACTTCAGTCGCTTCTTCTTCGAACTTTTCTTCGTCGGTCGGCGCGTGGCATTTGCCCTCGTTCGAGATCGGCGCGCTGATCGACAGCAGCCTCACGTCGATGCCCGTCAGCGGATTGCCGGTGCGCCTCACGTTGACGCACTGAACGACCGGGCGCCCGCCGAGCACCGTCCACGCAAGGCGCGTCTTGCCGGTCGCGCCGAACAGCGAGCCTGCCGTTTTCGATTCGACCTGCAACAGCTTCACCCGCCCTTGCTGGCGCACGCGCTGATCGGCGACGATCGCGTGCGCCTGTGCGACGCACTTCGGTTCGGCGCCGCAACCGTCGAGGCGAGCAAGCACTGCATCGGCGTCGCCGCGGTGCTCCGCCTCGACGAGCGCGAGGAAATCCGCGCGTTCGGCGTTTTCAGCGCTGAAGTAGCGCGCCAGCAGGCCGCTGAGCGCGAGGAACACGAGCAGCGCGATCGCGATCGCAGCTGTACGCGTCTTGCGCGGCAGGCCACGCCACCACACGCGCGGGCCGCGCACGGGAGCCGATCCGCTCGCAGTTGGCCCGGCCATCGCGACGACAGACTACGCCGCGACGCTCAGAACGGCTCGTTGCCGCTTGCCGTCAGAACAGGCGGTCCCGCCTTTCACGACAGTGGCGTTCGCCGTCAGAACAGCTGGTTCTCGCCGCCGAACACTTCGCTGACAGAGTCGTCGACGAAGATCCGCCGGATCGAGTCTGTCAGCAGCTCGGCGCACGGCAGCACGCGCACGTTGTCCGGCCGCCCCGGCGCGATCGCGACCGTGTCGGTGACGACGATCTCCTCGAAGCTCGACGCGGCGAGGTTCGCGAACGCGTCGCCGGAGAGGATCGCGTGCGTCGCGGCCGCGTAGACACGCGTCGCGCCCTCTTCGAGCACCGTTTTCGCGGCGGCGCAGAGCGTGCCGGCGGTGTCGATCATGTCGTCGACGATCACCGCCGTCTTGCCTTTGACGTCGCCGATCACGTAGCCGATCTCGGCGACCTGCTGCGCCGGGCGCTCCTTGTCGAGGATCGCCAGCTCGGCGCCGATCTTCGACGCGAACTTCTTGTTCAGCTTGACGCGCCCGGCGTCCGGCGCGACGACGACGAGGTCCGACAGGCCGAGATCGGCGAAGTACTGCGTGAGGATGAACAGCGCCGTCATGTGATCGACCGGCTTCTGGAAGAAGCCTTGGATCTGCCCGGCATGCAAGTCCATCGTCAGCACGCGGTCGGCGCCGGCCGCCTCGAGCATGCGAGCGACCAGGCGCGCCGAGATCGGCTCGCGCGGCGATGACTTCTTGTCTTGGCGCGAGTAGCCGAACCACGGCGTGACGGCGATCACGCGGTGCGCCGACGCGCCGACGGCCGCGTCGATCATCAGCAGCAGCTCCATCAGCGCGTCGTTCGCCGTGATACCCGTGTACGGGTTGCCGCACGTCGACTGCACGATGAACACGTCCGCGCCGCGGATCGACTCCTCGTACTTGCAGTAGACCTCGCCGTTCGAGAACGTCTTCACCGTGACCGGGCCGAGATCGACGCCGAGCTTGTCGGCGATGTCGACCGCCAGCTGCGGGTTGGCCCGCCCGCTGAACAGCATCAGGCGCTTGTTGTAGTCGATCGGCAGGCTCGACTGAGAGGACGCGCTCGTATCGACCACGCTGCTCATTTCCCCTCGGAGTGTAGAGCCGCGTTCTGTCGCTCCGCGTAGCCCTCGACGTTGCGCTGCTTGGCGCGCGCGACGGCGAGCGCGCCCGGCGGAACGTCCTCGGTGACGACCGAGCCGGCCGCCGTGTACGCGTCGTCGCCGACGCTCACAGGCGCGACGAACGAAGTGTCGACGCCGCCGTGCACGCCGCTGCCGATCGTCGTGCGGTGCTTGCTGTGCCCGTCGTAGTTCGCCGTGATCGTGCCGGCGCCGAGGTTCGTGCGCTCGCCGACGTCGGCGTCGCCGATGTACGAGAGGTGCGGCACTTTGCTCGCCGCGCCGATCTCCGAGTTCTTGATCTCGACGAACGTGCCCGCCTTCGCGCCGGCGCGCAGCGTCGCGCCAGGGCGCAAGTACGCGAACGGGCCGACGTTGACGCCGTCCTCGAGCGTGCAGTCGACGAGGTACGAGCAGCGGATCGTGCAGCCGCTGCCGATCCGCGTCGCGCCGCGGATCGTCGTGAACGGCTCGATCAGCGTGTCCTGGCCGATCGCGACGTCGAGCTCGATCGCCGTCGCGTCCGGATCGACGATTTCGACGCCCGCGAGCATGTGCCGGCGGTTGATCTCGCGCTGCGCGAGCTTGCGCACGTGCGCCAGCGCGACGCGGTCGTTGACGCCGAGCATCGCGCGCGGGTCCTCGAGCACGTGCGCCGCGATCGTGCGCCCGTCGTCGCGCAGCAAGTCGAGCGCCTGCGGCAGGTACAGCTCGCCTTGCGCGTTCTCGGCGCTCAGCCGCGGCAGCGCTTCGCGCAGAGCGCTCGCGTCGAACGCGTAGATGCCCGCGTTGACCTCGCGGATCTGAAGCTCCTGCTCGCTCGCGTCGCCCGGCTGCTTCGTCTCGACGACGCGCAGCACAGCGCCCGAGGAGTCGCGCACGACACGCCCGTAGCCGCTCGGATCGTCGAGCACGCTCGTCACGAGCGTCGCCGCCGCGTCGCCGGCCGCGTGCGCCTCGGCCAGCGCGCGGACGTGCTCGGCGCCGAGCAGCGGCACGTCGCCGCTGAGCACGAGCACCGGGCCGTCGAGCGGCTCGCCCGCGCTCGCCTCGAGCTGCTCGATCGCCGCCTGCACGGCGCCGCCGGTGCCGTTCGCGACCGGCTGCACGGCGAGCTCGACGTCGTCCGGCAGCACGTCCCGCAGCGCGCGCGCCGGCGAGTCGACGACGAGCACACGCGCCGCGCCGGCCGCCAGCGCGGCGCGCACCGGCCACAGCACCATCGGCGCGCCGCACACGTCGTGCAGCACCTTCGGCGTGCGCGAGCGCATCCGCGTGCCCTGCCCTGCGGCGAGGATCAAGACCGTCGGCGCGGCGCTCACGCTGCGGATGCTAGCTGCATCGAAGCTGGGGAGCAGGGATTCGAACCCCGATTCTCAGGACCAAAACCTGATGTCCTGCCATTGGACGACTCCCCAACGAGGTGTTTGAAGGATAGATGTTGCCGCGCCGCCCGCAACGCTCGTCGGCGAAGCGAATAAAAAAGCGTGAAACGTTTTCGTAACAACACCGATCCCCTGCGTCTGCAACGATCCTTGCACTTGCCACGCGGACGGGGAGACAGACGAGCGAGGAGCAACGCGCGCGCCGTGGCCGGCAGGCTGCTGCTTGCCTGCCTCGCCGTGCTGCCGTCTGGCGCTCTCGCGCTCGGCGCCGCTGCCCCGGCAGGCGCCGCGACGAGTCGTTGCGCCGGCGCCGACGTCAAGCCGAACGCGCACAACGCCGCGCTGATCGACAGCGCGACGCTGTGCTTGATGAACGAGCTGCGCGCGATCACCGAATGCGTCCGCTGCGCGACAACAGCTCGCTCGCCGCGATCGCGACCGGGCAGGCCGGCGACATGGTGCGCGGCGACTACTTCGGCGACGACAGCCTCTCCGGCGCTTCGCCGTACAGCCGCATCGAGGCGTCCAGCTACTCCGTGCCGACCTCGCGCGTGCGCCTGCTGACGGCGCAGAACATCGGCTGGGGCACCGGCCCGAACGCGACGCCAGCCGGCATCGTCGAGGCGTGGATGCAGTCGCCGCCGCATCGCCAGATCATCCTCACCGCCGCTTACCGCGACGTCGGCGTCGGCGTCGCGCCGACCGTCCCCGCCGACCTGCGCTCGCACTGGCTCGGCGCGACGTACGCCGTCGAGTTCGGCGCGCGCGAGCGCTAGCCCAACGCGCGCGAGCGCCGACGCGCGCGAGCGCTAGCCGGACGCGCGACTGGAGCGGCGCGGCACGCGGCCGCCTTCGGCGCCGGCCTCAGACGCCGGCCCGCCGGTCGAAGCGATGCCGAGCACGCGCATCGACTTCAGCCCGAGGCTCAGCTTCTCGCGGCCGTCGCTCGAGCTGACGTCGTGCCCCGACAGCTCGCGCACGCGCTCGAGGCGGTAGTAGATCGTGTGGCGGTGCGTGAACAGCCGCTGCGCCGTCCCGGCGACGTTGCCGTCGGCCTCGAGGAACGCCTCGAGCGTGCGCACGAGCTCCGTCTCGTACTGCTCGTCATACGCGACCAGCGGCTCGACCGTCTCGTCGTAGAAGCGCTGCAGCTCGTTCGGGTTCTCGCTCATCGCGCTGAGCAGCAGCCGGTAGGCGCCCGTCTGCTCGAACGCGAGCGCAGTGCCGTTCGCCGCGCCCTGCGCGACGTTCGCCGCGAGCAGCGCCTCGCTCGCCGCGCGCGGCAAGTCGGCCGCGTCTTCGGTGATCCGGCTGCGCCCGAGCGCGAACGTATAGCCCGACAGGCCGGCCTGCATCTCACGCAGGATCCCGTCGGCCGCGCGCGCCGCGGTCGCCTCGTCGCCGCCCGGGACGAGCAGCAGCACCTCGGCGCCGACGATCCCGTCGCGCTCCGACAGCGCCGCGATCGAACGGCTCGTAGTGGCGCGCGCGCCGCGCTCGGCGACCGCGCGCACGCGCCCGCGCCAGCCCTCGTCGGTCGGCGACTGCGGATGCGCGCGCGCGACGATCATGCTCGCGCCGTCCTGCAGCGTCTAGCGACAGCTCCTTCGCCCGCTCGAGCAGCTCCTCGCGTCCTGTCAGCTCGCGCGCGAGCACCGCGCGCAGGAACTCGCCGGCGGCCGACTCCGACGCGCGCTCCGGCGCGCGCACGCGCTCGACCTCCGAAGCGATCATCGTCGCCAACAGCCGGCGCATCGACGCGCTCGGCTCCGTTTTCGCGCGCATGTGCAGCGCGCCGACAGTTGCGTCGGCGACGCGCAACGGGATGCTCGCGACGCCGTCGCCCTGCGAGAGCAGCGCGCGCTCGTCGGCCGGCGAGCGCGCCGCGACCGCGAGCGTCGCGCCCCACGCATCGCTGACCGCGAGGCTCGCGTCGAGCGCTTTCGCCGCCGCGCGGACGACCTCCGGCAGGCCGGCGCCCGACTCGACGGCCTCGGTGATCGCGTCGAGCGCTGCGTAGTCGGGCATCGCTAGCCCCAGAAGTAGACGACAGCGAGCGCCGCGCCCACGCCGACGCCGACGAGCGCAGCGAGCACGTACAGCGACAGCACCGTCGCCGCCAGTCGCTGCCAAAGGCGCGTGTACGCCGTCCATGCGGGCGCCAGAATCAAGCCGGCGTACAGCGCGAAGCCGAACGTGCCGGCGCAGACCGCGACGAGCTCGTTGATCGTTGTCCTGCTCATAGGCGCTTGCTGGCGCTGATTGTGACGCACCGTCCCGTCATCCGCCGATCTCCACCGGCCCGCTGCGAAGTCCGGCGCCGACCGCATCTCTCTGGCGGCGATCGGCGCCGGCGTGATGTTGGCCAGCGCCGCTTCGGCGCGCGCCCGGCGGCCGGCCGCGTTCGCGTGCCCGAACAGCGCCAGCACAGTCGGCCCCGAGCCGCTGACGAGCGCCTCCGCGCCGGCCTCCTCGACGCTCGCGAGCACGCGCGCGATCGATGCGCACAGCGACACCGCCGCCGCCTGCAGATCGTTGTGCAGCAGCTCGCGCGCCGCCGGCAGCGGCGCGCCGAGCTGCGCCGCGACGCGCAGCTGCTCGGCGAGCTGCGCGAGTTCGTGCTCGTCGCGCTCTGCGCCGTCGTCGTCGAGCGCCGCGTAGACGGCTGCCGTCGAGAGCTGCTCGCTCGACGCCAGCACGAGCAGCTCCAGCGCCGGCAGCGGGTCCGGCAGTGGCGCGAGCAGCTCGCCGGCGCCCGTCGCCAGCCAGCGCCCCGGCGCGACCTGCGCCGGCACGTCCGCGCCTAGACCCGCCGCGAGCTCACGCAGCAGCGACTCGTCGCCGAGACCCGACGCCGCGCGCGCCAGGCGCAGCGTCGCCGCCGCGTCGGCCGAGCCGCCGCCCAGACCGGCGGCGACAGGGATCCGCTTGCCACGCTCAGGCGCTGCGGCGGCGCGTCCCAGCCGGTCGCCTCGCGGAACGCCGCCAGCGCGCGCGCCGCGAGGTTCTCCTCCGGCGCCCCCGGCAGGCTGCGGGCAGACGAGCACGTCGCGCCCACCGTCGCCGCCGACCGGTTCGAGCGTCAGCTCGTCGGCGAGCGAGATCGACTGCATCACGCTCGCCAGCTCGTGGCGCCCGTCGCGCTGACGGCGCGGACCGACGAACAGCCCGAGGTTGACCTTCGCCGGCGCGAGCGCGCGGTAGACGCTCATCGCGCGAGCGCTTCCGCCAGCGCGCGGAACTGCGCCGGCGACAAGCGCTCGGCGCGCACGTCCTCGCGCAGCCCCAGCTCGACGAGCGCCGCGCGGACCTGCTCGCGCGAGCGCCCGTTCGCGCCGGCGCCGCCGGCGAGCGCGAGCGAGCCGACGAGCGTCTTGCGCCGATGCGCGAACGCGCCGGCGACGAGCGCGCGCAGCGCCGGCGTGAGCGTCGGCGTCGGCGTGAGCGTCGGCGACTGCTCGCGCCGCCGTAGGCTGACGAGCACCGAGTCGACGTTCGGCGCCGGGTGGAAGACGTGCGCGGGATCGCGCGCACGACGCTCACGTCGCACACGAGCTGCGCGATCACCGACGGCGCTCCGTACTCGCCGCCGCCGGGGCTCGCCGCGAGCCGCTCGCCGACCTCGCGCTGGACCATCGCGACGCACAGCTGCACGCCGTCGAGCTCCTCGAGCGTGCGCAAGATCGCGCCGGCGGCGATGCCATACGGCAGGTTCGCGACGAGCTTGTTCGGCGCCGGCGAGAGCGCGCGCAGGTCGATCCGCATCGCGTCGGCCCAGTGGACGCTGACGTTCGCGAGCGCGCCGACGGCGTCGTCGAGCGCGTCGCGCAGGCGCTCGTCGAGCTCGACGACGTGCACGTAGCGCACGCGCGCCGCGAGGTGCTCGGAGAGCACGCCGAGGCCACCGCCGATCTCGAGCACGACGTCCTGCGGCGCGAGCTCGGCGGCGCGCTCGATCACGCCGAGGATGTTCGAGTCGATCAGGAAGTTCTGGCCGAGCTCGCGGTTCGGGCGCACGCCGAAGCGGCGCATCCGCCGCAGGCTCGGCTGCACTGAGTTCGTGCGGGCACGATCGAGCTCGCCGCGCTCACCAGCCGAACACGCGCGCGGCGTTGCGCTCGACCGCGGCGCCGAGCTCCGCCGGCGTGGCGCCGCGCAGCTCGGCGACGAACGCGAGCGTGTGCGCGACGAACGCCGGCTGGTTGCGCTGCTTGCGCACTGCCTGCGGCGTCAGGTACGGAGCGTCGGTCTCGAGCAGCAGCCGCTCCTCGGGCGCCGCAGCCGCGGCCTCGGCGAGGTCGGCTCGCGCTCTTGTACGTGACGTTGCCGGCGAACGAGATCGCGTAGCCGCGCTGCACGCACTCGTGCCAGCCGCTCGGGCATCGAGAAGCAGTGCATCACGACGCTGACGCCGTCGGCTTCGTCGGCGAGCTGCGCGAGCGTCTCCGCGTCGGCCGCGCGCGAGTGGATCACGAGCGGCTTGGCTGTCTCGCGCGCCAGCTCGATCTGCGCGGCGAACGCGCGCTGCTGGTCCTCGCGCGGCGCGCCGTCGCGGTAGAAGTCGAGGCCGCGTCTCGCCGATCGCGACGCAGCGCTCGTGCGCGGCGAGCGCCTGCAGTTCGGCGAGATCGGCGTCGTCGAAGCCCTTCGCCGCGTTCGGATGGCGCCCGATCGCGGCGAACACCTGCGGGAACGCCTCCGCCGCGGCCAGCGCCGCGCGGCAGGACGCGCCGTCGATGCCGACCGTCAGCATCCGCGTGACGCCGACCGCGCTCGCCGCCTCGACGAGCTCGGCGTCAGGCGGCTCGCAGAGGTCGAGATGCGTGTGCGAGTCGATCACGCGCTCGCGCCGCCGCCGGTCGCGTTGTCATCGATCGCAGCGGCGTCGATCGCGTCGCCGTCGATCGCCTTCGGCGCAGCCTCGCCGCGATCCTTCGGGAACAGCGGCTCGAGCGTGTTGACGTGCTCGATCCCGCCGCTGCCGATCGCCGCGCCGGCGAGCGACAGGCCCGGCGAGCCGAGCGCCGCGAGCAGCTTCTCGCTACTCGACGGCAGGTACGGCCAGAGCAGCACGGCGACCGTGCGAATGCCTTCGGCAAGCGTGCGAAGCACGGTGTCGAGCTCGCTCGGCACGCGCGTCGTCCTTGGCGAGCTTCCACGGCGCCTGCTCCTCGACGTAGCGGTTCAGCCGCCGCACGCGCTGCCAGATCTGCTCGAGCGCAAGCGTCAGCTCGGCGCGGTCGAGGCACTCCGAGACGCGCTCGGAGAGGCCGAGGAAGTCCTCGCGCAGCAGCGGATCGACCTCGCCGGGCGCGATCGTGCCGTCGCGGTAGCGCGAGATCATCGCGATCGTGCGGCTCGCGAGGTTGCCGAGATCGTTCGCCAGCTCGGTCTCGTAGCGCTGCTCGAACGACGCCGTCGAGACCGACCCGTCCTGCCCGAGCGGCACGTCGCGCAGCAGATAGAAGCGCAGCGCGTCGGCGCCGAAGCGCTCGATCACCGCGAACGGGTCGAGCACGTTGCCGAGCGACTTGCTCATCTTCTCGCCGTCCATCAGCAGGAAGCCGTGCACGAAGATGTGCTCGGGCAGCTCGAGCTCGGCCGCCATCAGCAGCGCCGGCCAGTAGACCGCGTGGAAGCGCAGGATGTCCTTGCCGATCAGGTGGTAGGTGGGCGGCCAGAACGTCTTGATCAGATTGCTCGACTGCTCCGCGTCGAGCGTCGGCGGGGCCGGGGCGTAGCCGAGCGCCGTGTAGTAATTCAGCAGCGCGTCGAACCAGACGTAGAAGACGTGCTCTTCGTCCCACGGCACGGTCACGCCCCACGTCAGCTTGTGCCGCGTCAGCGGCACGTCGCGCAGGCCCGAGCGGATGAACGAGAGCGCCTCGTTGTAGCGCGTGCGCGGCGCGACGAAGTCCGCGCTGCTCGGCGTACAGCGCCTCGAGTCGCTCTTGGAAGGCGGACAACTTGAAGAAGTAGCTGTCCTCCTGCTCGCGCGTCAGCTCGATGTGGTGGATCGGGCAGAGCTTGCCCTCGTCGATTTCGTTCTCCGCCTTGAAGTCGGCGCAGCGCGGGCAGTACCAGCCTTCGTACGTGCCCTTCGTAGACGAAGCCGTTCTCGCGCACGCGCTCGAGCACCTCTTGCACCTTCGCGGTGTGCTCGGCGTCGGTCGTGCGGATGAAGAAGTCGTTGCTCGCCTCGATCTGCGGCGCGAGCGCCTTGAAGCGCTCGGCGTTGCGATCGGCGAGCTCCTGCGGCGAGATGCCGAGCGCGTGCGCCGCGTCGGCGACCGGCTCGCCGTGCTCGTCGGTGCCGGTCAAGAAGAACGTCGCCTCGCCGCGCTGGCGGTGATGGCGCGCCATCACGTCGGCGGCGATCGTCGTGTACGCGTGGCCGAGATGCGGCGCCGCGTTGACGTAGTAGATCGGAGTCGTGACGTAGAAGGACATCTCGCGCTCAGAGGACATCTCGCGCTCAGGCTACTCGGCGCGGGCGGCGCGCTCGCTCGTCAGCGCGCGATACAGCTCGTTCGCGCCGAGCCCGGTCAGCTTCGCGACGACAGCCGCGGCCGGACGCGCGCGCGCGCCGGCCGCGACGAGCTCGGCGAGCGCCGCGTCGGCGGCCGCGCGCTGGCCCGAACCACGCGCGGCGGCGCCGATCACGAGCACGATCTCACCGCGCGCGACCTCGCGCGCGTAGTGCTCGGCCAGCTCGCGCGCGCTGCCGCGGCGGACTTCTTCGTGCAGCTTGCTCAGCTCGCGGCAGACGGCCGCCGGGCGCTCGGCGTCGAGCGCCGCGAGCGCCGCGAGCGTGCCGGCGAGGCGGCGCGGAGACTCGAACGCGACGAGCGTCTGCTCGGCGTGCGCGAGCAGCTCGGACAGCTCGCTCGCGGAGGCCGCCGCGCGAGCGCGGCAGGAAGCCGACGAATAGCCAGCGCTCGGCCGGCAGGCCGCTGGCGACGAGCGCCGTCGTGACGGCGCTCGGCCCCGGCAGCACCTCGACCGCGAGCTCGGCGGCGATGCACGCGCGCACGAGCGCGAAGCCAGGATCGGAGATCAATGGCATGCCGGCGTCGGAGACCAGCACGATCGTCGCGCCGGCGCCGATCCGCGCGACGAGCTCGCTCGCGCGCGCTCGTTCGTTGTGCTCGTGCAGGCTGACGAGCGGCGTGCTCAGCGCGTGCCGCGCGAGCAGCACGCGCGTGTGTCGCGTGTCCTCGCAAGCGATCGCGTCGGCGTCGCCGAGCGCTTGCAGCGCGCGCAGCGTGACGTCCTGCAGGTTGCCGATCGGCGTCGGGCACACGACGAGCCGCCCGGCCGCACCCTCCGCGCCAGTCATGGCGCAAATATAGGGTCCGCGCAATGCCTTCCGAGCACGAACAGCCGAGCGAGCAGCCGCCGCGCCGACGGCTGCCGCGCGCCGGACAGCCACGCGCCGGCCACAGCGAGCGCGCCGGACAGCAACGCGCCGGCCAAGGCGAGCGCGCCGACGAGCGGCCCGCGCGCGGCCAGCCGCCCGCGCCGCCAGGCGAAGCGAAGCCTGCGTACACGCGCTACCGCACGCGGCCGCGCGTGCTCGGCGGCGCCAGCGGCGAGCCGGGCGCGGCGCAACCGCCGGGCGGCGGCGCCGGCGCGGGCTCTGGAGCGGGTGGGCGACGACGTTGGCGGCGCCGGCGCCCGACGGTCAAACGCGTCGTGCTCGGGCTGATCGCTTTCGTCCTCGCCTGGATCGCGCTGTCGGTCGTGCTGTTCCTGATCAGCTCGCACTTCGAGCGCACGTCGCCGCCGTCGAACGTCGCGAGCGTGCTCGACCCGGCCGGCTTCCCGCTGACGTCGGCGAACAACATCCTCGTGCTCGGCACCGATCGGCGGCCAGAAGGACTCGAAGGAACCGGGCGCCGAAACGACCGGCCCTGGCCGCTCGGACTCGATCATGCTGATCCGCACCGGCGGCGGTCACGCCGCGCGCCTGTCGATCCCGCGCGACACGGTCGTCGAAATCCCCGGCCACGGACTGCAGAAGATCAACGCGGCGCACGCGTTCGGCGGGCCGGCCGAGTCGATCTCGGTGATCAAGCGCTGGCTGGGCGTGCCGATCAACCACGTCGTCGAAGTCAACTTCGAAGACTTCCCGGCGCTGATCGACGCGATGGGCGGCGTCGACTACACCGGCGGCTGCATCGTCTCGCGCCTCGACGGCGGCTTTCGCGACGGCGGCTTCACGCTGCGCTTGGCGAAGGGGACGCATCACCTCGACGGCAAGGAAGCGCTGGCGCTGGCGCGCACGCGCGAGAACCTGTGCGAGCCGAACGAGACGGACTTGCAGCGCGAGGAACACCAGCAGGCGCTGTTCACCGACATGAAGCAGCGCCTGCTCTCGCCGTCGAGCTTCCTGCGGCTGCCGCTGATCGCGTGGAACGCGCCGCCGGCGATCATCTCGGACATGAGCGGTCCGACGCTGCTCGGGCTGTTCGGCGCGATGGCGGTCTCCGGCACGCCGCCGACACGCGTGCTGAAGCCGACCGGCGCGATGACGCTGCCCGACGGCGAGGACGGCCTCGAAGTCTCAGCGGCCGAGAAGCGCGCGGCCGTCGCGCGGTTCATGAGCGGCTGACGCCGCTCAGTCGGCTGACGGCGCTCAGTCGCTCTTCGCGCGGCGGCCGGCTTGGCTTTGCCGGAGGCGCCTTTCGCGCCGCCGTCGCCTTTCGACGACGAGCCTGAGGACTCGCCGGCGGAGGACGCTCCACCCTCGAGGAGTCCTTCGAAGATGAGTCCTTGGCGCTCGAGTCCTTGGACGAAGAGTCTTTGGAGCTGAGTCCTTCGAGGAGGAGCTCTCCGCGTTGGCGGCGTTCTCGCGCTGGCGCTTGCGCGTGCCGTAGTCGGTGTTGTAGAAGCCTTTGCCCTTGAAGTGCACGGCCGGCGCGTGCAGCACGCGCTCGACCGGCACGCCCGTCGCAGGGTCGACTTTCAGCGGCTCGTCGCTGAACGACTGCTGGATCTCGAACGTCGTCCCGTCGGGGCGTCGGTACTCGTAGATCGGCATCGGATGAACTTAGTCGGTCATCAACGCGCGCACGGCGACGATGCCGGCTTGCACCGTCTCGGTGAAGTCGCGCTCGGGCTCGGCGAGCATCCGCAGCGCGAGTCCGTCGGCGAGCGAGAACAGCACCTCGGCGACCGCCTCGGGCTCGGCGTGCAGGTGCAGGATGCCCTCGCTCTGCGCGCCGGCGAGCATCGCCGCGACCTGCTCGCGCATGCCGTGCATCAGCCGGCCGTACTCGGCGGCGATGTCCTCGTTGCGGCGCGAATGCGTGAACAGCTCGAAGACGAGCGTGACGAACTCGGGGTCGTCGTGGACCGTTTCCTGCAGGTTCTGCGCCATCAGGTCGATGTAGCCGTCGGCCGACTGCGCCGTGGCGAGCTGGCGCTCGAGCAGCTCCATGCGCAGCTCGCAGTCGCGGCGCACGGCCTCGACGAGCAGCTGCTCCTTCGTGCCGAAGTAGTAGTGAAGGAGGCCGCGCGAGACGCCGGCTTCGCGCGATACGTGGTCGAAGGTCGAGCCGGCCGTTCCGCGCTGCGCGACGCTGCGGCGCATCGCCTCGACGATCCGCTGCGCCTTCTCGCCGGACAGCGAACGCGGGGCGGCGGAGCGCTTCTCCGCCGCGTCGCTGTCGACGGTCGCTGCGTCCACGACTGCGCTCATCCTTGCGCCGGCGCTCGGACTAGGACGCGGTCGCGCCGGCCGGCGCGGGCTCGGCCGGAGCGGTGCGTCGAGCTGTAGTCGAACTCCTCCTCGGCGCCGAACAGCATGTCGAGCAGCTTCGAGCGCAGGCTCTCGCTGAACGCGATCGCCAGCACGCCGGCGAAGGCGAGCAGCAGCAGCGAGCGCCCGGCGCCGCCTTTGCGCCGCGCCTCTTCGGCGATTCGCGCAGCGAGCCCGAAGCGTCGCGCAGCGCGTCGGCGGCCTCTTTCAGCTCACGCTGGAGCTTCTTGTCCTCGAACAGCGCCTGCGTCGCCGGCTTGCCGTTCGTCATCCGCCCGTAGGCGCTGCGCGCGGCGCCATAGGCGGTCACCAGCGAGCCGCGCAGCTCCTCGTCTGCGAGCAGACGCTGCAGGTACTGGCTGCGCTGCGCCGCGCGGTCGCCGGCTTCGCCGGCCTTGTTGATCTTGTCTTTCGCTGCCATCACCGAACCTCGTCTCTGCCGAAGCTTTGCTGGGTCGTGCTGGCAAATATACCCTCCTGGAGCGTGCCGATAACGATTGCGCCAAGCGCCGCGCGCCGCGTCGAGCGCCGCTCCGAGCGTCGCGCGCGGTCTGCTCGACATGCGAGGCTAGACGCGGTGCCGAGCTTCGAGGCGACGATGACCGTGCTGGGCGTGCTGCTGATGCTCGGCGCGCTCGCTTCGGGCATCGCGCGTCGCTCGATGCTGTCGCTGGCGGCGCTGTTCGTGCTCGCCGGGTTCGTGCTCGGCAACGGCGGCCTGCACTGGATCGACTTCCGCGCGCGCTCGGGGTTCGTCGAGGATCTCGCGTTCGCGGCGCTGATCGTGATTCTGTTCCGCGACGGCCTCGAGGTCGACGGCGAGATGCTCCAGCGCGCGTGGCGCCTGCCGCTGCGCAAGCTCGTCCTGGCGATGCCGTTGACGACGATCATCGTCGCGGCGGCGACGCGGCTGTTGATCGGGCTCTCGTGGACCGAGTCGTTCCTGCTCGGCGCGCTGCTCGCGCCGACCGATCCGGTGCTGACGTCGAGCATCGTCACGAACCCGCGCGTGCCGCGCCTCGTGCGCCACTCGCTGAATCTCGAGTCGGGCCTCAACGACGGGCTCGCGCTGCCTGCCGTGCTGGCGTTCGCGGCGGCGCTCGAAGCCGACTCGCACGGCTTCGTCTGGTGGCGCTTCGTGCTGCAGGACATCGGCCTCGGGCTCGCCTTCGGGCTCGCATGCGGCTGGCTCGCGTCGCTGCTGCTGCCGCGTGAGACGGGCGCGCCGCCATCGCTGTCGATCCCGCTGCACCAGAAGTCGCTGTTCGGGCTCGGCGCGGCGTTCGCGACGTACGGCGTGACGGTGCTCTCGCCGAAAGGCAACGGCTTCATCGCGGTGTTCGTCGCGGCGATCGTGCTCGGCGTCCGCCGGCCGGACGCGCGCGCGCATTTCGAGCGGAACGCCGAGGAGATCGTCGAAATCGTCAAGCTCGGGATCTTCTTCGTGTTCGGCTCGCTGCTGACCGTGCACGCGTTCACGCGCGAGGGCTGGGCGGCGATCGCGCTCGTCGCGGTCATCTTCGTGATCGCGCGCCCGCTCGCCGTGTGGCTGTCGCTGCTCGGCACGCGCACCGACACGCCGACGCGCCTGTTCATGGGCTGGTTCGGGCCGAAGGGCGTCGCGTCGATGACGTTCGCGCTGATCGTGCTCGATCGCCCGGTCTCGGCCGGCGCGCGGATCTTCGACCTGACGGCGCTCGTCGTGTTCTGCTCGATCGTCCTGCACGGCCTCAGCGACACGCCGGGCTCCGAGTGGATCGCGCGTCACGCCGAACGCGTCGCGCGGCGCAAGCGAGCGTCGGCGCGCGCGTCACCGACGTAAGCGGGGCGGGCGCGGCGGCAGGCGCGGCGGCTTTAGCGCTCCGGCTCGGAAGTTCTGACGATCAAGTTCTGGTCGTGCTCAGGCGCTACCCTGGGATCGTGAGACATTCGGTTCTGAGCACCACCCCTACCGCCGAGATCCCTACGCTGAGCGATACAGAGCGCGCTGAGCGCTTGCGGCGGCTCGCTGAGCGAATGTTCAGCCCGGATGGGCTGGATCGAGACACGCTCGAGCACATCGAGCAGCTGACGGGCGACGAGTCCTAAGCGACCTTCGGTGGACGTTGTCGAGCTGCTGGGAGGCGATGCGCCTTTCATCGCCGACACTTCAGCGTGGTGGCGGTTCTCGTCGCTTCCTGGTGAGTTCGCTGGATTGATCAGGGCGGCGGTGGCAGACGAGCGGAGCGGGTGGGCGTGACTCCTTTTGAGCGAGCGCGACGCTCAGGGAGTCGTTTGAGCCTAAGCGTGCAGCGCGGCTTGTTCCTGCGCGGACGGGAACGCCCATGCGGCGCGCGAGCGACGCTCTTGGCGGAAGACGAAGCGCAGCTGCTGCGGCGGGCGCAACTGCGCCTCGTTGGGTCGAAACGTCGCGCACGGCTCGGCGAGATCGAGCGCGCACAGCATGTTGCAACGGAAGAAGCATTCGTCGCAACTGACGTTCTTGCCCGATCGCTTGCTCTGCGCTCTGCTCGCCACCAACCACCTCCAAGACCATCGCGTTGAACGGAGCAGGCATCAAAGCATCGAGCGGCGGCGACCGAAGCGGGCCAATCCGCAAATCGCAGACAAAACCGCCGGCGGCGCTCGCGTCATCATGCGCGGATGCGGATTCTCGTGACCGGCGCCGGCGGCTTCGTCGGCTCGCTGCTCGTGCCGCGGTTGCTGTCCGACGGCCACGACGTGCGCGGCATGTCGCGCGATCCGCTGCGCGCGCGCTCGCCGGCGCGGCTGGTCCACGGCGACGCGCTGAGCGGCGCAGGCCTGGCACAGGCGCTCGACGGCGTCGAGGTCGCCTACTACTTGATTCATTCGATGGAGCGCGACGCGGCGGCGCGCGACGTGTTCGAGCAGCGCGACCGGATCGCGGCGGAGACGTTCGCGGCGGCGTCGCGCGCGGCGGGCGTGCGCCGGATCGTTTACCTCGGCGGCCTGCGAGGCGACTCGCGCGGATCGCGACATCTGAACAGCCGCTACGAGGTCGAGCGGATTCTGTTGGAGCAGATCGAGGACTCTGTCGCATTGCGCGCTTCGATCGTGATCGGCGCGCGCTCGCGCTCGTTTCGCCTACTCGTGCACTTGGTCGAGCGAATGCGCGTGCTCACGCTGCCGGCGTGGCGGGCGTTTCGCACACAGCCGATCGACGAGCGCGACATCGCGCAGATGCTCGTCGCGTGCGCGACGGCGCCGATCGGCGGGCGTTCGCTCGACGTCGGCGGGCGTGACGTGCTCTCCTACGGAGCGATGATCGAACGGATCGCCGAGCTGATGCTCGTCAGTCGGCCGGCGCTCGGCTTCGGTGTCAGCGCCACGGCGCTCACGGCACGCGTCGCGGCGGCGATCGCCGGAGAGGACCCGGAGCTCGTCGTGCCGTTGATGGAAAGCTTGCAGAGCGACCTGCTGCCGGCCGACGAGGACGCGGCGGACTTGCTCGGCGTCGAGCTGCACTCATTCGACTCGGCCGTCGAACATGCGCTGAGCGAGTGGGAAGGCTCAGAGCGGCTCGCCGCTCGCTGAGGCGTGTGTTCGGATGAGCGTGGTAACCGCCTCGACGCTGATCGCAGCGCCGCGCGAGCGCGTCTGGACGATGGTGATGGACCCGGCGCGGCTGCACGATTGGGTGACGATTCACCGCAAGCTCGTGCACGCCGACGACGGTCGACCGCGAATCGGCTTCGAGATGGACCAGCAGATCCACCTGCGCGGCGTCAGCGTCGAGGTTCACTGGAGCTTGGTCGAGTGCGAGCCGGGCGAGCGCGCGGTCTGGGCAGGCCGCGGGCCGGCGCGCTCGCGCGCCCTGACTGAGTACGTCTTGCGCAGCGAGAGCGGCGGGACGCGCTTTGACTATCGCAACGAGTTCCACCCGCCGCTGGGGCCGGTCGGCGCGCTCGCCAGCCGCGCGCTCGTCGGCGGGATGCCTGAGCGTGAGGCGAAGCAGACGCTCGAACGACTGCGCGAACAGCTCGAGCGCTGACTCGCTACGTGGCATCGATCGTTCACGACATAACGTCGATCAGTTCAGCTAGTAAGGTAACGAACGAGTCCAGTGCGCATTTAGCGCGTGTTTACCTAATGAAGAGGATGCAACGTGACCGACTTCCTTGATGAGAAGCGCCAAGAGATCGCTGCGCGGCTGAAAGAGCTGAAGCCTGCGGTCGACGAGTACAACCGCCTCGAGGCAGCCGCAGCGGCGCTGCAGGGAGTCGGTGGCGCCGCTGGCGCCGCAACCGCCACTCCGCGCCGTCGCGGTCCGGGCCGCCCGCCTGGCTCTGTCAGCCGTAAAAGCGCTGCCACCCCTGCTACGACAAGCGCCGCACCGGCAAAAGCGACGGCCAAAAAAGCGGGCCGTCCCGCCGGTCGCCGTCGTGCCGGACGGCGCAAAGGCAGCGGCACACGCGCCGCCGAGGCGCTCTCTTTCGTGCAGGGCCAGCCGGGAATCACGATCCCGGAGCTCGCGGCGAAGATGGGGATCAAGCAGAACTACCTGTACCGCGTGCTGCCTGGGCTCGAGCAGGAAGGCAAAGTGCAGAAGCAGGGCCGCGGCTGGCACCCGAAAGGCTAGTCGAATCCGCTGGATCGATGAAAAAGGCGCGGCCGTCACGGCCGCGCCTTTTTTGTGTCGGTGTTATTGACAGTTGAGGTGTGCGAGTCCGCTTAGATCAACCGCGCGTGTCGGCCTAAATCAAGCCCTGCTGTTTGACCGTCTCACGCTCGTCGCTCAGCTCGGCGACGGACAGGCCGATCTTCGCGCGTGAGAACTCGTCGAGCTCGAGCCCGTCGACGATCGAGTACTCACCAGCCGTGCACGTGCACGGAAAGCCGCAGATCAGCCCCTCGGGGATGTCGTAGGCGCCGTTGGATCGAATGCCCATCGAGACCCAGCTGCCGTTCGTGCCTTTGACCCAGTCGCTGACGTGGTCGATCGCGGCGCTTGCGGCGGAGGCGGCGCTGGAGGCGCCGCGCGCTTCGATGATCGCGGCGCCGCGTTTGCCGACGCTCGGCAGGAAGTCGTCTTGCAGCCATGCCTGGTCGTCGACGACGGCAGCCGCCTGCTTGCCGCCGATCTCGGCGTGGAACAGGTCGGGGTACATCGTCGGCGAGTGGTTGCCCCAAACGCCCATCTTGCTGACGTCGGTGACGGGGACCTCGGCCTTCGCGGCGAGCTGCGCGATCGCGCGGTTGTGGTCGAGGCGCAACATCGCGGTGAAACGCTCGGTCGGGATGTCGGGCGCGTTGTTCATCGCGATCAAGCAGTTCGTGTTGGCCGGGTTGCCGACGACGAGGACTTTCAGATCGTCGGCGGCGTTGTCGTTCAGCGCTTTGCCTTGAACGGTGAAGATCTTGCCGTTCTCGCCGAGCAGCTCGGCGCGCTCCATTCCCTTCGTGCGCGGGCGCGAGCCGACGAGCAGCGCGATGTCGACGCCGTCGAACGCGTCGTTCGGGTCGTCGTGCAGGTCGAGCCCGGTGAGCAGCGGAAAGGCGCAGTCGATCAGCTCCATCGCGACGCCCTCGAGCGCGCCCATCGCGGGCGGGATCTCGAGCAGGCGCAGGTCGACCGGCTGGTCGGGGCCGAGCAGCTGCCCGCTGGCGATGCGAAAGACGAGGCTGTAGCCGATCTGGCCGGCGGCGCCGGTGACGGTCACACGTACAGGTTTGCTCACGAATTCATCTCCTGGGTGGGTCTTTGCGGTTGAGAGTCTTGATTGATCGATGGCGTGCGCGACGCACGCCTACGGCCGGCGCGACGGACGCGCGTCAAGCCATCGCGGCTTTCAGGTTCTCGTCGATCGAGGCGAGGAACTGCTCGGTGCTCTGCCACTGCTGCTCGGGGCCGATCAGCAGCGCGAGGTCCTTGGTCATCTTGCCGCTTTCGACGGTCTCGATGCAGACGCGCTCGAGCGTGCGCCCGAACTCGCTGACGTCGGGCGTCTGATCGAGGCGCCCGCGCGCCTGCAGCCCGCGCGTCCAGGCGAAGATCGATGCGATCGGGTTGGTCGAGGTCGGCTTGCCCTGCTGGTGCTGGCGATAGTGACGCGTGACGGTGCCGTGCGCGGCCTCGGCCTCGACGGTCTTACCGTCAGCGCTCATCAGCACGCTCGTCATCAGCCCGAGCGAGCCGAAGCCTTGCGCGACGGTGTCGGACTGCACGTCGCCGTCGTAGTTCTTGCAGGCCCACACGTAGCCGCCTTCCCACTTCAGCGCGGAGGCGACCATGTCGTCGATCAGGCGGTGTTCGTAGGTGATTCCGGCGGCCTCGAAATCGCTCTTGAACTCGACTCTCGTAGATCTCTTCGAAGAGGTCCTTGAAACGGCCGTCGTAGCGTTTGAGGATCGTGTTCTTCGTCGACAGGTAGACCGGGTAGCGGCGGTCCAGTCCGTAGCGCATCGAGGCGCGCGCGAAGTCGCGGATCGAGTCGTCGAGGTTGTACATCGCCATCGCGATGCCGCTGCAGGGGAAGTCGTAGACGTCGAGCTCGATCGGCTCGCCGCCGTCCTTCGGCGTGAACGTCAAAGTCAGCGAGCCCTCGCCGGGGACGACCATGTCGGTTGCGCGGTACTGATCGCCGAACGCGTGGCGGCCGATCACGATCGGCTTCGTCCAGCCGGGCACGAGCCGCGGCACGTTCTTGATCACGATCGGCTCGCGGAAGATGACGCCGCCGAGGATGTTGCGGATCGTGCCGTTCGGCGAGCGGTACATGCCCTTCAGGCCGAACTCCTCGACACGCGCCTCGTCGGGCGTGATCGTCGCGCACTTCACGCCGACGCCGTACTGCTTGATCGCTTCGGCGGCTTCGACGGTGATCCGATCTTCGCTTGCGTCGCGGCTCTCGATGCCGAGGTCGAAGTACTTCAGCTCGACGTCGAGATACGGGAGGATCAGCTGGTCCTTGATGAACGACCAGATGATCCGCGTCATCTCGTCGCCGTCGAGGTCGACAAGCGGATTCTTCACGTTGATCTTGGCCATGTCGTCAGTCCTTGCGAGGTCGCGGGCGGGGCCGCCGATGCTATCGACAGCCGCTTGGCCGCTTCGCGGTCGGCCGGCAGCGCGCGCCCGACGAGCGGCGTCGCTGCGCTGGAGACGCCGCCACTCGAGTTGCCGCGCGCCGGCGGCGAGGCCCGCTCAGCCGTTCCAGCTGGCTTGCGAGCCGTGCGTGACGAGCACGGTCGAGCGCCCGCCGGCGAACGGGATCGTCGCGACGCGGCCTTCCGATGCAGGGCCGTCGAAGCCGCCTTCGTTGACGAGCACGGTCGCGCCGTCGCTCGACAGCCCTGCCGCTTGCACGGACTGCCCGCGCACGGTCAACCGCCGCGCGCTTCCGCTCGGCACGCGCACGGTCCACGCTTCGCTGGTGTCCTGACCTCCGAACTGCGCCAGCAGCCTGCTGCCGTCGGCGGAGAACGCGAGCGGCACGAGGCCGGAGACGAGCGAGCGCACGCGGATGTCGGTCAGTCGGCGCGTCCTCGCTCCGGTCGGAGAGCGCAGCCAGATCTGGTAGACGGGCGCGTCGCCCCTGCGCAGCCGCTCGCGGTCGTACGCGATCGCCCCGGGGCCCCAGACCGGGAACAGACTGCGCCCGTCGTGCGTCAGCGCGACCGTGCCGGTTCCGTCGGCTTTGCTGCGGAAGACGTTGACAGGCGCGGTGAACGTCTGCGATTGCGAAAGCGCGTAGACGAGTTCGTCGCTGCCGTTCGGCGCGAAGCTCGCGCCGTAGGGCTGTCCGTGCGCGATCACCGTCAACGTGTTCGCCTGCAAATCGACGATCGCGACGCCGGAGCGCTTCGCGCCGCCGCGGATCGCGGTCGACTGCACGCCGATCGCGAGATAGCGCCCATCTGGCGAGAAGGCCAGCGGCGTCGCGTTTTCGGTCTTCAGGTTCAAGTAGGTGAGCGGCGCGGCGGCGGTGGTCGAGTAGATCGCGATCGCCGGACCGGTTTCGTTCGGGCTCGCGCCGAACAACCCGACTGCGACCTGTGCGCCGCTCGGTGAGACGAGCGGCGAGTCGCCGGGACCGATGCGCGTCTTCTGCGAGCCATCGCCGCGCATCGTCCAGACGGACGGGCAGCGTCTTCGCCGTCTCGGTCACGTAGGCGATCGTCGGTGACTGGACAGGCGATGGCGACAGCGAGACGGCAGCGCCGGCGATGCCCGTCACGGCGCTCGCGGCGACCGCGACGCAGCCGAGCGCGAGCGCCGGCCGACGGATCGAGCCGTGCCGGCGGGTCGCGCCGAGCACCCGCCGACGCCCCGTTCCGCTCACCCCCACGCGCATGCTCCCGAGACTACCTCCGTCGGCCGACGGCGGCGGTTCTCGCTGGCCGAATCGCGCACGTCGCAAGCGCCACGAGCGCGGCGATCTCTGCTTGACTGTCCGCATGGCCAGCACGCTGCCGCAGCCGGCGATCGGCGACTCGCTGTACAAGACGCACACGGTGTTCAACCAGGCGCCGCCGCTGGAAGGCGTCGACGTGTTCGAGAGCAACACGCCGCTCGTCGAGGCGACCGAGCGCGAGGGCGCCGGTTGGGTGCGCGAGCGCGCTTCGGCGCTCGGCAAGCTGATCGGCGGCGAGCCGCAACAGCAGTGGGGCCGGCTGGCGAACGAGAACAAGCCGATCTTGCGCACGCACGACCGCTTTGGCAACCGGATCGACGAGGTCGAGTTCCACCCGGCGTGGCACAAGCTGATGGCGCTCGGCGTCGAGCACGAGCTGCACTCGCTGCCGTGGACGAGCGAGCAGCCGTTCGCGCACACGGCGCGCGCGGCGCTGTACATGACGGCGATGCAGGCCGAGGCCGGCTACGCGTGCCCGATCACGATGACGTTCGCGGCGATCCCGGCGCTGCGCGCGCAGCCGGAGCTGGCGGCCGAGTGGGAGCCGCTGCTGACCTCGCGCAGCTACGACGGTCGCTTGATCGAGGCGAGCGAGAAGGGCAGCGCGACCTCGGGCATGGCGATGACCGAGAAGCAGGGCGGCTCGGACGTGCGCGCGAACACGACCGTCGCGCGCCCGCTGAATGGCGGTGGCGCTGGCGCGGAGTACGAGATCGTCGGGCACAAGTGGTTCTGCTCGGCGCCGATGTCAGACGTGTTCCTCGTGCTCGCGCGCACCGACGAGGGCGTCTCGTGCTTCTTGATGCCGCGGATCCTGCCGGACGGCGGCCGCAACGCGTTTCACATCCAGCGGCTGAAGGACAAGCTCGGCAACCACTCGAACGCTTCTTCGGAGGTCGAGTTCCACGGCGCGTGGGCGCGGATGGTCGGCGAGCCAGGCCGCGGCGTGCCGACGATCATCGAGATGGTCGGCCACACGCGCCTGGACTGCGTGATCGGCTCGGCCGCAGGGATGCGCTCGGGCGTCGTCGCGGCGACGCACCACGCGGCGCACCGCGAAGCGTTCGGCAAGACGTTGATCGACCAGCCGCTGATGGCGAACGTGCTCGCCGACTTGTGCGTCGAGTCGGAGGCGACGACGGCGCTGGCGATGCGCCTCGCGCGCGCTTACGACGAGGCGCACGCCGACGCGGCGAGCGGCGCGGACGAGACCGACGCGCAGCTGTTCAAGCGCCTGGCGACGGCCGTCGGCAAGTACTGGACGTGCAAGCGCGCGCCGAACCACGCGTTCGAGTCGCTCGAGTGCCTCGGCGGCAACGGCTACGTCGAGGAGTCGGGCATGCCGCGCCTTTACCGCGAGGCGCCGTTGGCGTCGATCTGGGAGGGCTCGGGCAACGTGATGAGCCTCGACGTGCTGCGCGCGCTGACGCGCGCTCCGCGCGCGCTCGAGGTGTTCCTCGCACGAGGTCCGCGAAGCGCAGGGCGCTGACGCGCGCTTGGACGCGCGCGTGCGCGAGCTGGAGGGCCAGTTCGCCGACCCGGCGACGCTCGAGACGCGCGCGCGGCGCGTCGTCGAATCGATGGCGCTGTGCCTGCAGGGCTCGCTGCTCGTGCGCTACGGCGCGCCGGCCGTCGCCGATGCGTTCTGCGCGTCGCGCCTATCGCGCGACGGCGGCCTGGAGTACGGCACGCTGCCGGCCGGCGTCGACTTTCAGGCGATCGTCGCGCGCAGCCTGCCCGACGTCGACCGCTGAGCGCACGCGAGCGCTTGAGCGCGCGGCCGCCGGCCACACGCCCGCCTACCATGCTCAGCATGGCGCCGCGCACGAACTTCCAGCTGGCCCGGATCTTCGGGATCAGGATCGGCGTCGGCGTCAGCTGGTTCGTCGTCCTGTTCCTGTTCATCTTCATCGTCACGCCGCTCTTCCACGAAGAGCTCGGCGGCTCGCGCACGACGGCGTACCTGATCGCGGTCGCTTCGGTGCTGTCGTTCTTCGCGTCGATCGTGCTGCACGAGCTCGGCCATGCGCTCGTCGCTCGCCGCAACAACTTGCACGTCGCCGGCATCGACCTGTGGGCGCTCGGCGGGATCACGCGGATCGGCGAGGTGCAGAGCCCGGGCGTCGAGCTGCGCGTCGCCGCGGCCGGCCCGCTCGTGACGTTCGCGGTGATCGTCGTCTGCTTCGTCGTCGGCGCGCTCGTCGCCGGCGCCGAGCCACTTCTTCGAAGCGGCGTTCGGCTCCGGCGAAGTGCACGCGACGCCGGCGCTCGTCTGGGTCAGCTGGGTGATGACGATCAACATCCTCGTGCTCGTCTTCAACCTCGTGCCGGCGTTCCCACTCGACGGCGGGCGGATCGCGCACGCGGCGGTCTGGTGGCGCACGGGCGATCGCAACCGCGCGACGCATGCGACCGGCCGCGCCGGGCAGGGCTTCGCGGTGCTGCTCGGGCTGTTCGGGCTGTGGCGGCTGTCGGCCGGCGACGAGTCGCTCGGCCTGACCGGCCTGCTGCTCGCGTACTTCCTCTACCAAGCGGCCGGCGCGGCCGTCGTGCAAGGCGTGGTCGGACGGCGCATCCAGAACATCACGGTCGCCGACATCATGGACCGCGAGCCGGTGACGATCCCGGCGAGCGCGACGCTGCTCGACGCGCACGAGCACTTCTTCCTGCGCTACCGCTGGCCGTGGTTCGCGGTCGTCGATCCGGCGCGCCACTTCCTCGGCGTCGTCGCGGCGGCGCGCGTCGACGCGGAGATCTCCGCCGGACGGCCGGCGCTGCCGGTCAGCGACGTGATGGAGGAGGACATGCACGTGCGCATCGACGAGGCCGAACCGCTCGAATCGCTGCTCGGATCGGACGGGCTCGGACGGCTCGGCGCGATGGTCGCGGTCGATCAGGATGGGGTCCTGCGCGGCGTCGTGACGCTGGCCGAGGTGCGCCGCGCACTGCGCGTGGCGACCTGAGCGTGAGGCGGCCGCGGCGGCCCGGCGTTATAGAGTCCCCGGCGCAGCACCCTCACTTCCCCCACGAAGTCGACCTCAAAGAGCCATGCCAGCACACGACGTACTGATCATCGGAGCCGGTCTCGCCGGCCAGCGCGCGGCGCTGGCCGCAGCCCAAGATGGCGCGAGCGTGGCGATCATGAGCAAGGTCCACCCCGTCCGCTCGCACTCGGTCGCGGCAGCCGGCGGGATCAACGCGGCGATCAGCGTCGACGACGACTGGCACTCGCACGCGTACGACACGGTCAAGGGCTCGGACTTCCTCGGCGACCAGGACGCGATCGAAGTGATGTGCTCGGAGGCGCCCGGCGAGGTGATGCACCTCGAGCACATGGGCGTCACGTTCCACCGCAACGGCAAGGGCGAAATGGACCTGCGCGCGTTCGGCGGAGCGTCGATGAAGCGCACGGCGTACGTCGCCGACATCACCGGCCAAGCGCTGCTGCACGTGCTCTACGAGCAGCTGATGAAGCACCACGAGACGGTCGAGCGCTTCGAGGAGTGGTTCACGACGTCGCTGCTGCAGGACGAGCTCGGGCGCTGCTGCGGCGTGATCGCGCGCGACGTGCGCAGCGGGCGGATGGAGGTGTTCAAGGCGAAGAACGTGATCCTCGCGTGCGGCGGCGCCGGGCAGGTCTACAAGCCGACGACGAACGGCCTGATCGTGACCGGCGACGGGATCGCGATCGCCTACCGCGCGGGCGCGCCGCTGATGGACATGGAGATGGTCCAGTACCACCCGACGTGCCTCGTCGAGACCGGCATCTTGATCACCGAGGGCGCGCGCGGCGAGGGCGCGCACCTGCTCAACTCCAAGGGCGAGCGCTTCATGGAGAAGTCGGCGCCGAACAAGATGGAGCTGGCCTCGCGCGACGTCGTCTCGCGCGCCGAGCAGATCGAGATCAACGAGGGCCGCGGCGTCGGTCCGGGCGGGCGCGGGATCTACCTCGACGTGACGGTCGTGCCGCGCAAGCGCACGCTCGAGGCGCTGCGCGAGATCGTCAACCTCGGCAAGGACTTCGCCGGCGTCGACATCACGCGCGAGCCGATCACGATCCGCCCCGGCCAGCACTACATCATGGGCGGCGTGAAGACCGACGTCGACGGGCAGACGCCGATCGAGGGTCTCTACGCTGCCGGCGAGGTCGCGTGCGTGTCGGTCCACGGCGGCAACCGCCTCGGCGCCAACTCGCTGCTCGACACGCTGATCTTCGGCCGGCGCTCGGGCGAACACGCGGCGGCGCGCGCGGCGGCGATGGCGATGCCGGAGGTCGACGGCAATGCGCAGCTGCGCCGCGACTCGGGCGAGCTCGACGCGATCATCTCGCGCTCGCGCGACGGCCGGCGCGTGTCTGAGATTAAGAACGAGCTCGGCGAGATGATGAACCAGTACGCCGCCGTGTTCCGCGACGAGCAGGGCCTGCAGAGCGCGCGCGAGACGCTCACGCGACTGAAAGAGGAGTCGAGCAAGGCATGGATCGACGACCACGGCACGGTCTTCAACCAGGACGTGCTCGGCGCGCTCGAGCTCGGCTACATGCTCGACTGCGCCGAGGCGACGGTGGTCGGCGCGATCGAGCGCAAGGAGTCGCGCGGCGCGCAGTTCCGCACGGACTTCCCCGAGCGCAACGACGAGCAGTGGCTGAAGCACATCGACATCACGCTCAATGACGCAGACCCGCCCACCCCGCAGGTCAGCTACTCGCCGGTGACGATCACGCAGTGGGAGCCTGAGGAGAGGAAGTACTGATGGCCGAGACGCACAAGCCACCGGAGCGGTTCAAGTTGCGGATGCGCCGCTACGACCCCGAGTCGGGCGAGGCGCCGTACTGGGACGAGCACACGATCGAGCTCGAGCCGCACCGCTCGGTGCTCGAGGCGATCCTCCAGGCGAAAGACCGCTTCGACGGCTCGATCGGGATCCGCTGCTCCTGCCGTCAGGCGATCTGCGGCTCGTGCGGCGTCCGCGTCAACGGCGAACCGGCGCTCGCCTGCCACACGCACCTCGACGCAGCGCTCGCGGGCGCGAAGGACGGCGTGATCGAGATCGAGCCGATGGGCAACATGCCGGTGATCAAGGACCTGATCGTCGACATGGACGCGGTCCACTGGAAGAAGATCCGCCGCGTCACGCCGTGGCTGATCGCCAAGCAGCCGGTGCCCGAACGCGAGTACATCGTGCCGCACGAGAACATGGTCGACGTCACGCAGACGATGGCCTGCATCCAGTGTGGGGCGTGCGTCTCGGATTGCCTGGCGATGGAGGTCGACCCCGGCTTCATCGGCCCGGCGGCGCTGGCGAAGTCCTACCGGTTCGTCGGCGACCCGCGCGACGACCAGCAGTACGAGCGGCTCAACGACCTCGCGCAGGACCCCGAGGGGATCTTCGACTGCACGCACTGCTTCAAGTGCGTCGAGGCGTGCCCGAAGGACGTCAACCCGATGGGCCAGATCATGCGCCTGCGGCGGATCGCGACGAGCGATCAGCAGATCGTCGACCAGAACAACGGCGAGCGCCACGAGGCGGCGATCACGGGGCTCGTGCGCAACTACGGGCTGCTGCACGAGGCCGAGCTGATCCCCCGCTCCTACGGCGGCAACTCGTGGTTCGCCAAGTTCACGCCGGCTGCCGGCAAGGAGCTGCTGTCCTCGCTGCCGGTGATCGCGAAGGGCCTGCTGCGCGGGAAGCTCAACCCGAAGATCGCGATCTTCGGACACAAGATCCCGAAGGACGATCTCAAGAGCGTCCAATCGATCTTCGACAAGATCGAGGGGCGCGAGCAGCGCTACGAGCTGAACCTGTACATCGCCGGAGAGGACGAATCGGCGCAGGTCGACGCCAGCGACGCGGTCGCCGTCGGCGTCACGACAGAGCCGGGCGGCAAAGAGCCCGAGGCGAGCAGCGGCGCCGAGCTTGGCGACGCCGAAGGCGGAGCGCATGGCGCCGAAGGAGGCGAGAGCTGATGAAGGTCGCATACTGGCCGGGCTGCGTCAGCCGCGGCTTCACGCCCGAGCTGCACGGCTCGATGGCGCAGGTCGCGCCGCTGCTCGACATCGAGCTGGTCGAGCTCGACCGCGCGTGCTGCACCGGCGCCGGCGTGATCGCCGAGCACAACCAGGAGCTCGCGGACACGCTCAACGCGCGCACGTTCGCGCTCGCGCAGCAGGTCGACGGCGCCGAGCTGATGATGAACATCTGCTCGACGTGCCAGGGCGCGCAGAGCGAGTGCCAGGAACGACTCGACGCCAACTCGGAGTACCGCGCGCACGTCAACGAGACGCTCGCCGCCGAGGGGCTGACGTACGAGACGGGCCTGACGAACAAGAACTTCCTCTGGCTGCTCGTCGAGGAGCTCGGCTTGGACGAGCTGCGCTCGCGCGTCAAGCGGCCGCTGTCGAACCTCAAGGTCGGCCCGTTCTACGGCTGCTACATCGTGCGCCCGCGCGACCGCCTTGGGATCGACGCCGAGCACCCGCGCGACCACTACCTGCATCAGGTGATCGAGGCGCTCGGCGGCGCCGTGATCGACTACGCCGGCATGCGCAAGTGCTGCGGCTTCCCGATCATCACGATGAACAAGGAGGCCTCGCTGAAGCAGGCCGGCCGCCACATCGGCGACGCGGTCGACGCCGACGCCGACTGCCTGGTGACGCCGTGCCCGCTGTGCCACCTGAACCTCGACTTGCAGCAGCCGCTCGCCGAGAAAGTCGTCGGGCGCGCGCTCGACCTGCCGATCCTGCACCTGCCGCAGCTCGTCGGCCTGGCGCTCGGCCTCGAGCCGAAGCAGCTCGGCATGAATCGCCACGTCGTGCGGCCGACGTCGGTGATCGACTGGTCGACTTCGGTTGTCGGCGCGAGCGCCGGTGCAAGCGGCTGGTAGCTCTGCCGGGCCACAGCTCTGCAGGCGCGGCTTACCCGAGCGCCACTGACAGCTTCCGGCGGAACGCCGCAGGGTCGATCGCCGGGTATCGATAGAGCTCGGGCTCGATCGCCTCGTAGAGCTCGCGGAGACGATCGGCCTCGACGAAACCGCGGTCGAGCATCTCGCGCACGTCGCTGAGGTCCTGCTCGAAGCCACGCTCGATCTTCGACAGCGCCTGTGAATAGAGGTCGAAGTGATGGATCTCGATCCGGCCCTCCTGGAACAGGAGCGGGCTGCGCTCACGCCAGCCTGGGAGCTCGGGGATGAAGTCGGGCGGCGAGGCGAGCTCGATGTTCACGTCCAGTAGCTCCTTCAGCGCCGGCAGAGCGCGCAAGAGCTCGTCGCTTTCAGGCTCGAAGCGCAGATCGACGTCTATCGTCGACGCGCGCCAACCCTCCACGACGGCGGTCGCGCCGCCTGTTAGGTAGAGACGAACAGGACGCTGAGCTACGCGTCCGAGCTGCCGCGCCAGCGCACGAATGCGCGAGTCGTCAACGCGCTCCCGCACGCTCGGCCGCTCGCGAGAAGCTCACGATCCGCCCAACCAAGGCGTTGTAGCGGGTGTGCGCGCCCGAATCGCGCGCGTCGAGGAGCTCGTAGAGGCGATGAGCGGGACGCTGACCCCCGCCGTCAGGAACCTCGAAGCCCAGTGCCGTGAGCCGTGTCCTCGCCATCGCGATCAACAACGATGCTTCACTCTCGCGGCCTGCCGCAAGATCGGCGAGCCCGGCACGCACGAGATCGTGGCCAGGCAGATCGCTGGGAACATCCTCCATGATTCAGATGGTAGTCACGAGCGAGCGACAACCGTTGTTCGGCCCGTCCACGTCCGTCGTCGGCGCCACGGCCGGCGCCGGCGCGTCGGGCTGGTAGCGCCCCGCCGCGCGGTACTCGCCGCCTGGTCGCGCTTCCCCCCGCCCGGCCCGCGCCGCGCGCGGTCTAACGACCGCCGGTGGCCCGCTGCACGTCTTCGCCGAGCGCGGTCAGCCGCCACGCGTTCGCGCGGCCTCGCGGCTGCCCGTCGCCGAAGTTCTCGATCAGCTCCAGCTCGCGCAGCCGGCGCAGCAGCTTCGAGATCTGGCCCTGGTCGCCGATGTCGGAGGCTTGCGCGATCTGCAGATTGCTCGCGCCAGGCCGTTCGGCGATCGCGATCAGGACTCGGATCGTGCGGTAGGTCAGGCGCAGGTTCAGCTTCTGCAGCGGGTTGGACTCACGGGCGACGCGCTTCGCGGGCGGCTTTCGCGCCGGCCGTGGGGCCGTCAGCTCGGCGTCGGCGGCCGCGCGTCCTTGGTAGGGCAGGACGAGCAGCGCCATCAACGTGCCCGACAGGTTCGCCGGCGAGAGCTGCTTGGCGACGACGTAGGTGTGCAGCATCGCCGCGACTGCGCCGGCGACGGCGCTCGCCATCGCCCGATCGTCGGGCCGCTCGGCGCGCGTGAACGCTCGATCGATCGCGCCCGCGAGGTCGTCGAGCACGCGTGCGCGACGCTCGAGCACACGCTGACCGGCGGCAAGCGCCTCGACGATGCAGAGTCGGGCGGCGCCGGGGCGCTGATCGATCAGCGCGATCGTCTCGAGCACGGCGGCTCGCGCGCCGCTGTGGCGGTCCGGCTGCGAGGCATACGCGCGAGCGATCGCGTCGTGCGCTTCGGTGAGGATCTGCTCGAACGCGGCGAGGAAGCAGTCTTCGCGGTCGTAGAACAGCTCGTAGAACGTCCGCCGCGAGATCGCCGAGCGCTCGGTCACCTTCGTGACGGTGAGACTCGCGTAGCTTCCAGCTTCGACGACTTCGATCGCGGCCGCGATCGCTCGCTCGCGCTGCAGGTGTTTGATCTCGCTGAGGAAGGCGCGGTCGAGCCGGCGGCCGGGACGGGCACTCGCGCGGCCCTTGCGCTGGACGTTCGGCACTCGCTCGTTCGGCACTCGCTCGCCTAGCCGCGCGAACGCGCTCGCGCGCGCTCGGTCGGCGCGACCATAAACATTATCGAGAGACTAATGCAGACAAAGGCTAAATGTCAACTGCTGCCGCAAGCACTACTTGTTCATTAGGACACCCTCTGGTCGCTAGTTGACACATAGCCTTGAATCTGTCCTAAATAAACGTTTATGATGGCGCGCACTGCCGAGCCAATGCGACGAGTAGGACGGACACGTCAGTGGACACGTAGTTAGAGGACCCGGCAAGATGTCAACTCAGATACGGTTTCCCTTGAAGGCCGCGCGTGTAGGGCTGCGACCGACTGAGCTGATGTCGACAAGGGATCGCAAGAGCACGCAACGCGAGAGGCTGCTGGCCGGCGTGATCGACGTGACGAACCGGCGCGGATACGCCGCGGCGAACGTCACGGCGACAATCGCCGAGGCAGGCGTCTCGCGACCGACCTTCTACGAGTACTTCGCCGACCGCGACGACTGCTTCCGGCGGGCGATCGAGGACGTCCAGGACGAGCTGCTCGCCGAGGTCGCGGCTGGGCTCGAGGATCGCTCCGCCGAGCGGGCGGCCGCCGGCGCGGTGGAGACGCTGGTCTCCTACGCCGCCGCCAAGCCGGCGCGCGCGCGCTTTCTGATGGGCGAGTCGATGGCCGGCGGAGCGAGCGCGCTCGACGCTCGCGATCACGGCATCGCGCGGATCGCCGACCTCGTCGAAGCCGTGCACGCCGACGTCGAGCCGAGCGCGCTCGTGCCCGATCTCGAGCTGCGCGTGCTGATCGGCAGCGTTTACCGGATGATCGCGACACGCCTGCGACGTGGCGAGGCCGCGATCGCGAAGCTGACCGACGACCTGATCGCCTGGCTCTCGTCATACCGCCAGCCGTCCGAGCAGCGCCGCTGGCAAGCGCTTTCGCTCGCCGCGCTGCCGGAGCGCTCGCCGCACGTGCCCGAGACGCCGCTGCAGCGCATGCCCGGCGTCCTGCCACCGGGGCGCCCGCGCGTCTCAGAAGCGGAGATCGCCGAAAACCATCGCTTACGGATCCTCTACGCGGCGGCGCGCTTGGCCGAGTCGAAGGGCTACACGGCCACTACGGTCGCCGAGATCACAAGGCTCGCGAGCGTCGACGGGCGCGTCTTCTACCGCCACTTCTCCGACAAGCAGGAGGCGTTCACGGCCGTCCACGAGCTCGGCTTCCAGCAGGTGATGGACGTGACGGCGAAAGCGTTCTTCGCGACGGACGGCTGGCCTCAGCGAAGCTGGGACGCCGGCCACGCGCTGACGCAGCTGCTGCAGGCGAACCGGCTGGTCGCGCATATCGGCTTCGTCGAGGCCTACGCGGTCGGCCCAGGCGCCGTGCAGCGGATCGAAGACAGCCACGCCGCGTTCATGTTCTTCCTCCAAGAAGGCCTCGTTCACACTCCGTCGGACGCCGCGCCGACGCGCGTCGCGATGGAAGCGATCGTCGCGAGCGTCTTCGAGATCGTCTACCTGCGGATCCGTGCCGGCGAGGAGACGCAGATCGGCGCCGTGCTGCCGGACATCGCGCACATGTGGCTGACGCCGTTCCTCGGCGCGCGCGCGGCTGACGAGTTCATCGAGCGCCAGCTGCCGCTACTCGCCCATCGCGGCTGACGCCGGCACGCGGACCGCCGATAAGCCGGCGACGGCGAGGATCGCGAGCGCCGCGGCCGTCACGATCGCGACGCTGAGCAGCGCCGGCAGAAGCACGACCGAGCGCTCGACCGGGAAGTTCAGCACGTGCCCGAGCGCCTGGTCGAGCAGCTGCTGGCCGATCAGCCCGAGCGCGCCGCCGGCGGCCGAGCCGATCGCGGCGAGCAGCACGCTCTCGAGCAGCACCGTGCGCCACAGCATCGCGCTGGGGAAGCCCTCGAGCTTGAGCTTGGCCAGGCGCGGGCGCCGCTGCCAGAGCATGCTCGCGATCGCCGCGGCCATCGCGAGCACGGCGACTACGAGGATCAGCGTCGCGATCTGCGTGAGGCGCTGCAGGCCTTGGCGGCTGAGCCTGTTCTGTTCGGACTCGTGCGCGGCGGCGCTCTGCACCGAGAGCCCGCTGGCGCCGCCGAGCAGCCGCCGGACCTCGCGTTCGACGCCCGCCGTGGATGCGCTCGGCGCGAGCAGGACGTTGAACGCGCTCGGGGCGTCGCTCGCCCACGCGCGCGCGTATTGATCGGCGCTGACGATCACCGCGCCGGGCGCCCAGCCGACGTTCGTCGACAGCGCGGCGACGCGCAGCGCCGTCGGGTTCGGGCTCGGCAGCTCGAAGCGCTGCCCGACGTGGATGTGGTGTTCGTCCGCGATCGCTTGTGAGAGCACGGCCCAGCCGCCGGCGCGTACGCGCGCGGAAGCTTGCGCAAGCGCGCCGGCGACGATCTGCGAGGCCGGCAGCAGCGGGCTCGCCTGAACAGGCGGCGCGATCACCCAGACCCTGCGCGAGCCCCAGTCGAGCAGGCCGCCGCGATACGCGCGCACGGCGCGCACGCCGGGGAGCGCGGCGATCGCCTGCTGCTGCGCGCCATCGAACGGCGTCGTGCGCAGCAGGTTGTACGCACCGGGCGGCGAGACCCAGAGGTCGGTGAACGAGTTCTCCTCGCGCGCGGCGTTCTGCAGGCCGTGCAGCAGATCGGCGTGCGCGCCTTGGATCGCGACGGCGCCGAACACGGCGACGGCGCCGGTCGCGGCGACGCCGATCGCGCGAGCGCGCGCCGCGCCGAGCTCCATCGCCGCGATGTGCGCGACAGCTCCTGTGATCGCGCGAGCGCAGACGCGCAGCAGGCTCAGCGCGAGCTGCAGCGTCAGCGGCAGCAGCGACAACAGCGCGGCGATCAGCGCGAGCACGCCGAGGATCGCGAGCGCCGGCGCGTAGAGCAGGATCGCGATCGCACCCGCCAGGCACAGCACGCCGGCGCACGCAAAGCGCCGATCGAGCGCGGCCGCGCGCGTGGACCCGGCGGCCGCCTGCGCGAGTTGCCTGCGCGAGAGCGCTCCGCGCAAAGGCGTCAAGACGGCGACGAGCGCCGCGAGCAGGCCGGCGCCGACGGCGATCGCGACGCTCTGCCAGCCGACGACGCGCTGGCCGCCTACCGCGAACGCCGAGCCCAGGTAGCCGGGGCTTTCGGCGAACAGGCGCAGCGAAAGCTCCTCGCCGAGCGCGATCCCCAAGGCGCACGCGATCACGCCGAGCAGCAGCGTGTCGAGCAGCAGCACGCGAACGACGTCGCCCGGCAGATAGCCCTCGCGGCGCAAATCGTCGACCAACCGCCGCCGCTGCGGCGCGGTCAGCAGCACCGCGTTGAACGCGAACAGGAAGCCGACGAGCGCGCTGATCAGCGAGAACAGCTGCGTCGACTGGTTCGTCGCAGCCGCCGCCTTGGCGAAGAGGCGTTCGTCGTAGCCGGTGTCCTGCACGCTCAGGCGGCTGGCGGCCAGGCGGCGCAGGCTGGCCTCTACGCGCGCGCGAGCGCCGGGCGCGGGCGCGACGAGGATTCGCGACAGCCGTCCGGCCAGACCGATCACTTCCTGCGCGTACGGCAGCGAGGCGACGACGATCGGACTCTGCGTGAGACCGCCGATCTGGCGCTCGTGCAGCTGCTCGTACAGCGGAGCTTGCGCATATCGGCCGTAGAAGCGCAGCGTCACTTCGCGGCCGAAGCGAGTCACTCCGAGCGACTCGCCGAGCGGCGCCGGCAGCAGCACCGCGCCGATGCCGGCGAACGGCTCGAGTTCCGTGTGCGCGACGAGCGACCCGCCGAGCGCTTTCAGGCTCGCATCGGCGCCGACGAGCTGCACCGAGCGGCTGCCGCGCGGCCCGCTCGCCTGACCGCTCGCTTCGAGCAGCGGCGCCGCGGCGCGCACGCCGGGGATCGATCTGACGCGCGCGAGCAAACTCTGCGGCATGCCCTGCGAGTCGCGTGCGAGCAGTTGCAGGCTCGCTCGTCCGGTGATGCCGTGCGAGAGCTCGGCGACGCTCGAATGCAGGCTCTGGCTCGCGACCTGCGAGGCGAACAGGAGCCCGACGCCGGCGGCGATGCCGACGACGGCGAACAGCTCCTGCACCAGCCGCACGCGCACTCGCACGCGGTACAGGTGCAGCATGTTGGCGAAGCTCATCGCGGCGTCGGCGACTCGCTCGCGGAGCGCGCCGCGGCGGGCGCGCCCGGCTGGTAGGAGGACAGCTTGCCGTCGCGCAGCGCGAGCACGCGATCGGCGAACTCGGCGGCGAGCGGATCGTGGCTGACGAGCACCGTCGCGACTTTGCGTTCGCGCCCGAGCTCGCGCAACAGCGCGAGCACTTCGCCGCTGCGCTGGCTGTCGAGACTCCCGGTCGGCTCGTCGGCGAGCAGCAGGCTCGGATTCGTCGAGAGGGCGCGAGCGATCATCACGCGCTGGCGCTCGCCCATCGACAGCGTCTCGGCGCGATGGTGGAGGCGCTCGCCGAGGCCGAGACGCTCCAGCAATGGGCCGATCTGGCGCTGCGCGTCGCGCCAGCGCACGGTCTTCAACAGCTTCAGGCTGGCGTTGTCGATCGCGCTGACGCCCGGCATCAGGTCGAAGTCCTGACGGATGAAGCCGAGCTCGGAGAGCCTGAAGTCCGAAGCTTCGCGCTCGCTGAGCTGGGCGGTGTCGCGCTCGCCGATCGTGATCGTGCCAGCCGTGGGCGAAAGCAACGTCGCGATCATCAGCAGCAGCGTCGTCTTGCCGGAGCCGCTCGGACCGTAGAGCGCGACGAGCTCGCCCGGGCGCACCTCCAGCGAGACGCCGTCGACGGCGCGTACGGTCTCGCTACCGGCCGTCTCGTAGTGCTTGACCAGCTCGTGCAGTGCCAGCAAGGGTCAGCGTCCCGGCTAGACGTAGCCGTCGCCGGCGAGTCGCGCGAGCAGACGCCTGGACGTGAACATGACGATCGCCAGGTCGAGCATCGAGCCGAGCGCGTCGGCCAGGTTGACGCGTATCGCGCGCCCCTGCTCGCTTCGGCACTGCCGCGCCGAGAGGTAGTAGCTGCACATCGCCGTCACGATCACGCGGTGCGCGCGAGGCGACGGCAGCGACTCGCAGGCCTGCCGAGCGTCGCTTGCGAGCGCGGTCAAGCAAACGGACTCTTGCAGCGGCGAGTCGTAGTGCTCGAGCAGGCTGCGCTGTCCTTTGTCACGGTCCTCGTCGCGATCGACGACGCTGTCGAGCAGCGAGTGCAGCGCTCCGATCGTCGGGAAGTAGGCACGGTCGATCTGCTCTGCGACAGACGCCTCGACGTCCGCGCGCGCACACGTCGCGATCAGCGCGATCAGCGCGAGCGAGCTGCCGGCGCCGGCGGCGCGCTCCCACCACGCGAGCGCGCGCGCCGAGCCGCGCAGCGTTGCCGCCCACAGCTCGAGCTCGGCCTGACCGCCATGCGCCTCGGAGAGGTTGAGCGCCTGGAACTCGGCGATCCGCGCGGCGGCGGTCGAGATTGCGGGCGCGAATGCGTCGTAAGACGGCAGCCGCGAAAGAGCGTCGCGACAGGTCTCGATCAGCGCGGCGAGATAGCCGCCGTCTCGGCCGTCGGGATGATGCGCGTAGTAGTCCGGCTGCGCGGCGCCCGGCTGCACGGCGCCGAGCAGCGCTTGATGGAGCCGGCGTGCGTTCGCTCGCGGCTCGGAGCTGGGCAGCTCGGAGAGCGCGTCGAGGTAGTTGTAGGCCGCCTGGAACGCGACGAGCGAGCGGATCGCGTCGCGGCGATGCGCGCGCGTCGCGAGCACCGCGAACAGCGCCGCACCCTCGATGTTTCCGCGCTTGCCCAACGACGCGCTCGCGCTCGCGCGCAGTTCGTCGCTGGGGATCGCCTCTGCGCACGCGCGCCAGCGACCGCGCTCGCGCCTGACTTCCGGCAAGACGAGCGCGAGGTAGCGAACGGCGACCGCGGCAAACTCGATCCCGGCGGTGAGACCGTCTCTCGCGCGCGCGAGATGAGCGCGGCCGGCCGCGACGGGCAGCGCCGTCGGCGAGCGGCGCGACAGGCCGCGTGAGAGCTCGAGCGCGCGACTCATCGCGCGTGGCGGCGAGGCGGCGGGCAGGCGACGATGGCCGTGGCGCTCGTCGTCGTGCCGTCGAGGAAGCTGAACTGCGCCGAGAAGGGAAAGCCGCCGGACGGACAGCGTTCGGGCACGGCGACGCCGCGCGGCTTGAACGCCTGCTGGCGACCGTGCACGCGACGGTAGTACGTGAGCTGGTTGGGGCCGATCGTCGTCTGGACGCTGACGACCGAGACGTCCGGACCGCCCGGAACGCTGGTCACCAGCGGTATGGTCGCACTCAGTTGCGAGCCGAAGCGGCCGCTGTCGGGGAGCACTTCGCCGGAGAACGCAAGTTGCGCGTAAACCGGGTACAGGCCGTTCGCATAGAACAGGACGACGAGGTTGCCTTTTGGCGATGGCCCCGCAACGGCCTGTATTTCAGGGATCTCGTGGCCGCCGCCGACGCCGAACGGAACTTCAACGAGCGCGCTGCCGTGGCCGAGGCGCGAGTTGGCGGGACAGCCAGCGAGACCGCGCGTGGTAAGCGTGGTCGCGTCGCATGTCGCCAGTCCGAGCGTCGTCGTCGTGTAGTTCATCCCCGCCGGCAGCTGCAGGTCGAGCGCGGTCATCGGCGGTGGCGCGGCGCCTTCGGCGGTGCTGACGTGGAAGGAGAACGAGATCGTCGTCGGCGCGCCGAGACGATCGGGCGAGAAGGAAGCCTGCAGCGAAGCGTGCTCTTCGACGGCTTGCGCGGCAGGCGCGATCAGCGCGCCGAGCGCGAGCGGCGCACAGATCGACGCGAGCGCTACGACGGCGGATCGAATGAGCTGGCGCACGAGGACCGGGGCCGAACGGCGATCAGGCCGACATGTGGCCGGCGACGCGCACGGTGACGGCGTCGTTCGAGCGCTGGATCGTGCCGCTGAAGCTCAGGCCCGAGCCGCTCGCGTGGCTGTAGCTGCCCGTACCGCGCGCGATGTTCATCGTCCCGCTGAAGCTCGCGACCGCGCCCGACGGGCTGTAGCTGGCGCTCGCGAGGCCGGTCAGCGAGCCGCCTTTCGGATAGATGCTGACTTCGGCGGTGACGTGGTTCGTCGAGGCGACGTGCAGGTGGATGTAGATCGTTCCCGAGATCGTTCCCGAGGCGGTCCCCTGCTCGTTCAGCGTGAAGCCGTGATGGCTGATCAGGTGCAGGCGGCCGCTGTCGCTCAGCGCGATCGAGCGCGCGCCGTGAGCGACGGCGGCGTTGGCGGCGGCAGAGCCGAAGACGCCAGGTCCCGCCAGCGCGACGGTCGCCGTGGCGACCGACAGCAATGCGAGCTTGCGTATCGGCGCGATCCTCGGCACGAGCCTCGAACCGCTTCTTGAAACAGCGCTGGACGCGAAACGTCGTTGCATAGCCGGCCTTCCCTTCCCCATACGATGCATTCGCCCTTAGACAACCCCAATAAACAACTGCGAGCGAGTTTAGCGAACCGCCTCGAGCGGGGTCGCACCTTGCTCACCTCGCACCGAGACACTCA
>CAVUSM010000002.1:0-1440596 GCA_963744165.1 uncultured Solirubrobacteraceae bacterium
GCGACGGCCAGAAGCCCGCACCTCAACCCGGCTCGGGCCCGCTAAGACCCTGTTCGCAGCCTCGCGAGCTCGCGTTGGCGGGGCGATCGCCCCGCGGGAGGCCCGTTCGACCGCAGCTCGTCGCCTCGCGCTCTCCCTGATCGGCGCCCTCGCGGCCGCGCTCGCGCTGTCGAGCGCTCCGGCGCTCGGCGCGATCAAGCATTCGTTCGTGAGCTCCTTCGGCTCGTTCACGCATGTCGGCGGTGTCGCCGTCGAGCAGGCCACGGGCGACGTCTACGTGCTCGACACCGGCGCCGAAGGCGGCTCGCTGCTGAAGTTCAGCGCGACCGGCGAACCACAGAAATTCACGGGCCTGCCGGGAGAACCGCTCGCGGTGACAGGGCTCGGCGCCGGCGAAGAAGCCGAAAACGAGCTCGCGGTCGACAACTCAAACGGCCCCGCCAAAGGCGACATATACGTCGCCGTCAGCGCCGGCAACGGCAACGTCGTTGAGATCCTCGCGCCCGACGGCACGTCGCTGGGAACGCTCAGCGAAGCAAGCGCTCCGTGGGGCACGGTCTGCGGCGTCGCGACCGACCCCAGCGGCAACGTCTACGTGAGCCTGTTCGGGCCGATCGACAAGTTCACGCCGAGCGCCAACCCGGTCACCAACTCCGACTTCGTCGCCTCGATCAGCGGCGCGAACAAATCGTGCAACGTCGCGGCCGACTCGGCCGAAAACGTGTTCGGCGCGACCTGGCCCGAAGGTCCCGTCTCGCGCTTCCCAGCCTCGCAGTTCGGCTCGAGCGCGAGCGGCACGCTCGTCGACGCCAAGGGGTCCTCGCTCGCCGTCGACCCGGCCGACGACCACGTCTACGTCAACGAACGCTCGCGCGTCAGCGAGTTCGGCGCGCACGGCGAACCGTTCGCCGCGCCCGTCAGCTCCTTCGGCGAATCCGGCGCCGGCGCGATCTCCGCATCCGAAGGCATCGGCGTCGATGCGAGCAGCGGAGACGTCTACGTGCCCGACGGAAAAGGCCAGATCAGCGTGTTCGGCGCGGGCGCCCTCGCGCCGACGGTGACCACTGGGCAGGCGAGCCGCGAGGCCGGCTTCAGCGCGACTCTCGCCGGCGCCGTCGATCCCGTCGGCAGCCCCGTCACCGAATGCAAGTTCGAATACGGACCGTTCAAGTACGGAGTGATCAACGCCTATGTGAAGAGCGTCCCGTGCGCGACGAACCCCGGCAGCGGCAACGGCCCGGCCTCGGTCAGCGCCGAAGCCACGGGCCTGACCTCGGGCGCCGCCTACCACTTCCGCCTGGTCGCCGCCAACGCAGCCGGAGAAGAAGCCGGCGAAGATGAAACGTTCACTACCGCGCAGGTGCTCAGCGCGGGCGAAGCCTCGAACATCACCTCCGAAGGCGCGAGCCTCGCCGGCAGCGTGAACCCCGAAGGCTTGGCGATCAGCGGCTGTGAGTTCGAATACGGGCTGACGACGAAATACGGCGAAAGCGCGCCCTGCGCTTCGCTGCCGGGCGCCGGCAACGAGCCCGAGACCGTCACCGGCACGATCTCGAACCTGACCCCCAATGGCAAATACCACTTCCGCCTTGCGATCGTCAACGCGAACGGCACGAGCCTCGGCAGCGACGGCACGTTCACGGCGACAGGCCCGCTCGACTCAGGGCTCCTGGGGCTGCTGCCCGACGGGCGGGGCTACGAACTGGTGACGTCCAACGAGAGCACCGATTTCGAAGTGTATGGGCCGTTCACAGAAAAAGGTGTCGGTGTCGGCGTACCTTCGAGCATCCTCACTGAGCTGCCAGTCCAGGCCGCCGCAGACGGCGCGGGAATAACATACGCCGGCTCTCCGAGCGAGGATGGAAACGAAAGCGCCGGTGAATTCAAAGGCAATCAGTACCTGGCGAGGCGTTCCTCGGACGGCGGGTGGACGCAGGCGAACATCTCGCCGCAAGGCGCTGCGTCGGCCGTGTTCCAGGGCTTCTCGAGCGATCTGTCGGTCGGCTTCCTGGATGCCGAACAAGCGCTGTCGCCGCAAGCTCCGGGATTCGGCGAAGCGACGTCGCAGGAAGGCAACTACGCCGTCCTGTACCAGACGAGCACCGCGACCAAAGGGGAATACGTCCCGGCGATCACCGCCACTCCGCCGTATCGATCGAAAGTCGAATTCGAAAGCGCCAAGGCGGATACTCCAAACAACTACAGGCGACGCCGAATGCTGTTCTACGAGGGCGCGTCGGCGGACTCACGCCACATGCTGTTCGAGGCAAACGACGCGCTGACGCCAGAAGCGGAAGGCGGCTCCGAAGCCAGCTATCGGGAAGTGAACAACCTGTACGACTGGGCCGACGGGCAGCTCAGGCTGGTCAACGTGCTGCCAGACGGGACGACGAAAGCGAACGCGACGTTCGGAGGGCCAGACCCTGAAAACGTCAACGGCGGCTACGCGACGCCCGACGTCGCCCACGCCATCTCAGACGACGGCTCGCGGGTCTTCTGGACGGACCTGAACACAGGGCACATCTACGTGCGCGAGAACGGGACGAGGACGGTCGAAGTCAGTCCCGCCGGTCAGTACTGGGGGGCGACCTCCGACGGCTCGAAGGCGTTCTACACCAACGGCGACCTGTACGCGTACGACGTCGACAACGGCACGACGACGGACCTAACGCCCGGCGTGGAAGTGCAAGGGGTGATGGGCGCCAGTGAAAACGGCGAATACATCTATTACGTGACGGCGGGTTACGAGCTCGATCTCTGGCACGACGGCGCGACGATCAGGATCACGACGCTCGAAGCTGGCGACAACGTCACCGAAGGCAACCCCGTACAAGGCCTTCCGGGGTACGGCCTCTTCACCGGCGACTGGAGGCCTGGCTACCGGGATCGCACGGCGGAGGTCGCCCCCGACGGCAGCGGCGTCGTGTACGCATCCTCGAGCACAGTGAAAGTCTACAACGCCCGCGAGAACAAGCTGTATTGCGCGTCCTGCGGGTGGGGCGGTTCGCAGGGCCACCTGCCGCTGTCGTACAGCAACACCTACCAGAAGCGGTGGATCTCCGAAGGGGGCGACCGTGTGTTCTTCGAGAGCCCGCAGGCGCTCGTGCCCCAGGACGGGAACGGCCGGCTCGACGTCTATGAGTGGGAGGGTCCGGGGACCGGCAGCTGCACGTCGAGTGAAGGCTGCATCTATCTGCTCAGCGGCGGCACCAGTCAGGACGAATCCTATCTCGCCGACGCGAGCGCGAGCGGAGAAGACGTGTTCGTGATCACACGCGTGAAGCTCTCGCCGCAGGACGAGAACGAAAAATACGACCTCTACGACGCCCGCGTCGGCTACTCAGAAGCGATCGCCGCCCCGGCGTGCACGGGGACCGGCTGCCAAGGCGTCGCCGCCGCGCCGCCGATCTTCAGCACACCGGCGAGCTTCACCTTCGAAGGCGTCGGCAACTTCGCGGCCCCGGCTCCGGTAGTGAAGCCGAAGCCGAAGGCAAAGCCGAAACCGAAGAAGAAGAAGGCCCAGAAATGTAAGCGTAAGCGCAAGAAGGGTGCACGCGGCAAGCCCGCGCGCTGTGCACGCCGTGCGCGTCGGAAGGGAGCACGGTCGTGAGAACATCCTGTGATCTGCGTCAGGCAGGAGCGGCGCGTCGGCGTGCCCGTCAGATGACGGTAGCGCTGGTCGCGGTCGCGCTCGTCTCGCTCGCGCTCGCGGCTCAAGCGCCAGCCGCCGCGCCGAAGCTGGCGCCCGGCTGGGTGGTCGACTCGCGCCCCTACCCGACGCAGCTCCAGCCCGGTGGCGTCGGCGTCGTCGAGGTCGACCTGTTCAACACGGGCGCCGCGGCGGCGGAAGGCAACGTCACGGTCGTCGACAAGCTGCCCCCCGGCCTTACCGCCACCAAGTCGGGCGCACTGACGAACTTCGGGCAATTCAACGAAGCCGGCATTGAAGAAAGGGAAGCAGTTGAAGACGCAGAAAACGCAAAAGGGCAAGCGGTTGGGCTAGGCGGCGAACTGCGGACGTGGAGCTGTAGCGGCACGACGAAGGTGACGTGCACGACGCGGCCCGGCGCCGGAGGGATCCTGCGTCCGATCCTCTCGGGATCGATGCTACGTCTGGGAATCAAGGTCACCGTCGCCTCCTCCGCGTTGGGGGCCGAGCCCAACGAAGTGACGGTGAGCGGGGGGCATAGTGAACTTGCTGAACGTGTGGAAGCGACTCCGGCAAGCAGCTCGGACCCACTGACTGTCGGCTCCGGGACCGTCGGCTTCGGTTTCGACGACGCCGACGCGTGGTTCACGAACGCCGACGGCACAGCGGACACCCAGGCCGGCTCGCACCCGTTCGAGGCGACGTTCAGCTTCGACCTTAACCAAGCTGAAGCGAAGTCCGCCGGCGGCGCGCTTCGCGACCTCTCCGTCGCGCTGCCGCGCGGGTTCGTCGGCAATCCCAGCGCCGTGCCCGAGTGCACGCGCGAACAGTTCGTTTCGGCGACTCAGGGAGGGTGCCCTTCCTCCACGCAGGTGGGCGTCGACAGGCCGGCGCTACCCGAAGCAGGCTCGGCCCCGTTCACACCGGTCGTCGCGGTATACAACCTCGTGCCGCCGCCTGGTATCCCGGCCGAGTTCGGCTTCGCCGCCGAGGGCGTCAACGTGCTGCTCGACGCGCAGGTGCGCACGGGCAGCGACTACGGGATCACCGAGGCGGTGCACACGCTGTCCTTCGAACCGGTCGGCAACGTGATCACGATCTGGGGCGTCCCGGCCGAACCGGTCCACGACGTCGATCGGTGCGGGAAATTGTCGGTCGAAGAATATGAGACCTGCGGCGTCCGGTCCGGCGCGCCGCCGGAGCCGTTCCTGACGCTCCCAACCGCATGCGAAGGCCCGTTGTCAACGACCCTCACCGCCGACACGTGGCAGAACGACTTGACCGCGCAGACCAGCTACCTCTCACACGACGCGAGCGGCGCCCCAACGGGCTACACCGGCTGCGAAGGCCTCGGCTTCGCTCCCACGATCACTGTCGCTCCCGACACGACCCAAACCGAAACCCCAGCCGGCCTGACAGTCGAAGTAAAGGCCCAGCAAGACGGCCTGCTGAACCCCAAAAGCCTCGCGACCTCGAACATCAAGGACACGACCGTGACCCTCCCCGAAGGCGTCGCGATCAACCCCGGTCAGGCGCGCGGCCTTGCGACCTGCTCACAAGCCCAGTCGGCGATCGGCACAGAAGCAGAACCCTCCTGCCCGAGCGCCGCGAAAGTCGGCACCGATGAAATCGAAACGCCGCTGCTCCCGCACGACCTCAAGGGCAACGTCTATGTCCTTGACTCGACCCCGCCGCATCTGAAGCTGCTCGTCGCCGCCTCAGGCGAAGGCGTCAACCTGAAGCTGCTCGGCAACGTGGAGCTCAACGAAAGCACCGGCCGTCTGACGACGACCTTCTCAGAAACCCCCGAGCTGCCGTTCACGGACTTCAAGCTGTCCTTCTCCGGCGGCGCGCAAGCGGCGCTCTATACCCCGCCGCGCTGCGGCGCCTACAAGACCACCTCGGACTTCACGCCGTGGAGTGAGCCGTCTGTCGCCGACGTTTTCCCCGGCAGCGAATTCCAGATCAACGCCGGAGTCGGCGGCGGTTCTTGCCCCTCCGGCGCGCTGCCCTTCGCCCCGACGCTCACCGCCGGCTCCACAACAGACCAGGCCGGCGGCTTCACCGACTTCTCGCTGCTCTTGACCCGCCCCGACGGCCAGCAGCGGATCTCAACGCTCCAGTTCAAGACGCCGGAGGGCCTCTTGGGGATGATCTCCAAGGTCCCGCTCTGCCCCGAACCGCAAGCGGCGCAGGGCACGTGCTCGGCGGCCTCGCAGATCGGCCACACGACCGTCGAGGCGGGCCCCGGCTCGGCGCCGTTGGTGATCCCCGAACCGGGCCAGGCCCCCGCCCCGATCTACCTGACCGGCGGCTATAAGGGCGCCCCCTATGGCCTGAGCATTGCCGTGCCGGTCCTCGCCGGCCCGTTCAACCTCGGCACCGTCGTCGTGCGCTCGGCGATCGCCGTCGACCGGCGCACCGCGCAGCTGACGATCACGACCGACCCCTTGCCGAGCATCCTCGACGGCGTGCCGACCGACCTGCGCACGATCAACGCCGTGGTCGACCGCCCGGACTTCATGTTCAACCCGACCAACTGCGGATCGCAGTCCTTCTCGGGGACCGCCACCAGCACCGAAGGAGCAAGTGCTCCGATCGCGAGCCACTTCCAGATGGGCTCTTGCCGCAGCCTCGAATTCCACCCCGACTTCAAAGTCTCGACCAGCGCGCAGAGCTCCAAAGCAAACGGCGCGAGCCTCGACGCGAAGATCGTCTACCCGACCACACCGCTGGGCGCCAACCAGGCCACCAGCCAGTCCTCGATTCAGAGCGTCAAGGTCGACCTGCCGATCCAGCTGCCCAGCCGCCTGACGACGCTGCAGAAGGCCTGCCTGGCGAAGGTCTTTGAAGAAAACCCGGCGAAGTGCCCGAAGGAATCGCTCGTCGGCAACGCCACGGCGATCACGCCGGTGCTGCCAGTCCCGCTGAACGGCCCCGCCTACTTCGTCTCCCACGGCGGCGAATCGTTCCCCAGCCTGATCATCATCCTGCAGGGCTACGGCGTGACCGTCGAACTGATCGGCACGACGCTGATCAAGAACGGGATCACCAGCTCGACCTTCAAGCAGGTCCCCGACGTGCCGATCACGAGCTTCGATCTGAACCTCCCCGAGGGCCACTTCTCAGCGCTCGGCGCGAACCTGCCCGAATCGGCCAAAGGCTCCTTCTGCGGGCAGAAGCTCGTGATGCCGACGGCCTTCACCGGGCAGAACGGCGCGGTGATCCATCAGTCGACGCCGATCGCGATCCAGGGCTGCTCCACGAAGGTCTCGCTGGCGGCGCACAGCCTCAAGGGCAAGACGCTGACGCTGAGCGTCTACGCCCCGGCCGCCGGCAAGATCAAGGTCTCCGGCAAGGGCCTGCCCAGCGCGACGAAGACGGCCAAAGGCCAGGAAAACGTCACGATCAAGCTGCAGGCCAAGCGTGCGAAGGCGTTCAAGACGAAGCTGAAGCTGAGCTTTCAGCCGAGCAAGGGCAAGGGGCAGCGGGTGGCTGTGGCGGTGCGGGGGTAGCGGACTAGCGAGCAAGACGCCGCACTGAGACGCCTTCTGTCCGCGCGGCGCGCAGCAGCGGCTCGTCGGCGGTGGCGAGCGTGTCGGAGCGGCTCACGGCGGCGAGCAGGATGCAGTCAGCCAGCGAAAGCGCTGCGCGGCCTCGGTGGTAGCGACGCGCACGAATGTCGGCCGCGCGCCGAGCGATCGGCTCGTCGATTGGACGCAACTCGACGTACTTCGAGAGCAGCGGCGCCGTAAGCGCCTCCAGGCGATCGGCAGGGATCTTCTCGATTCGCCGCAGCACGTCGAGCGCCTCCGCCAGATTGACCACCGTCATCGCCGCGTCGCCCCGGCGCAGCAGCACCTCGACCGTCTCCGCGGCAGGCTCGTCCGTGAGCAGCGCGATCAGCGCGAAGGCATCGAGAAGCACGCTCACGCGTGGCGTGAGCGCTGTTCCGCGGCGCGCTCGTCCTCGCGCGCCCGGGCGCGCAGCTCGGCTGAGCTCAGCTCGAGCTCGCCGGCGAGCGCGCCACGCGCGGCCGCGATCGGATCGGCGACGGCCGGGCGCAGCACGACGTGATCGTCGAAATCCTCGAGCGTGACGACCGTCGTCTTCCAGCGGTGGCGGATGCCGGCCGGTATCGAGATCTGGCCGCCGCGCGTGATCTTGAACGTTCTCATGATCATGATATTTACCATGATCACTTGATGGGAGCGGTCCTTTTGCCCGCCCGACTCGGTGATCGGTACCGCTACGCGCGGAGCGATGCGTCGTCGAGACCTAGTTCGATGACGCGGGCGACGCGGTCCATGTCCGCATCGTGGGAGAGAAGCGTCGCGCTCCGGCGCCACGCGACAGCCGCGATCATGCAGTCCAGGATTCCTCGTGGGGTGACTCCTGCGGCACGGCAGCGCCGGTAGATACGCACGGCGCCGTCGAAGTCGGTCACGGCGTCGAAGCTCAACAGTTCGACACTGCCCAGCAGCCTGCGCAGATCAGCCTCTCGGCGATCGTCGCGTGCGCCAGCCAGGACCTCCATGACGACCGGCTCGGTGACCGCCAAGGGGCCGCCGGTCTCGATCAGTCGCGCGATACGACGGTGCGGCGCGCTGCCCGTCGCCCTGTCGTACTCGACCCACGCGGACGTGTCAGCGAGGATCACGCGACCGAGCGTGGCGGGGCATCCGTCGGCAGCTCGGCGATCGCATTCGCCCCCTGCATTGCAAGCGCTTCCTCGCGTGTCACGGGCTGGCCGGCCAGGTGGCGCAGGGCCAGGTCGACCGCTGCCGTCTTGGTTCGGACGCCATATCGATCCATGATCGCCTGGACGTAGGTGTCCTCGATCTCGATGTTGGTGCGAACAGCGCTCATGCGCTAATCGTACATCACGTGTATGTTGCGTGTATAGGATGGAGCTTGGCGAAGCTTCGATGCCAACCCAGTTGGTCGCCCAGGGCGGGGCTCTACGCGCCAGCGGCCGGCACGCTCGAAGTCTCTGGCAAGAGTCCGCGGCCCGGAAACGTTGTGTACCAGACCGCTGGTACACTGCCTCCATGGCCCCATCCGCCTCCCGCGTGCAGGTCACGATAGATAGCGAGCTCGCCTCTGCGCTGGCTGAGTTCAGAGGTTCTCGGCCGCGTTCGCGTGCAGTCCGCGACTTGGCGCTTCGCGGCGCCGAGACGATGCGTGCCGAACAGGCACGCTCGGACGACGCCCACGAGCATCTCTCGCGCATCCTCGCCGGCGAGGATGACCGTTACGATTTCGCGGTCTCCGCTTCGCTGCATGCCGAGCGCTGAGCGCTACGGCTCAGGCGGCTTGCTCGTGTTCGACACCTCGGCGTGGATCCGCCAGCGTGAGGCAAGCGTGCGCAGGCGATGGCTCGCCAGTGCGTGTGCCAATCTGCTCGCCGTATGTCCGGGCGTCGCACTGGAGCTGCTTGCAAGCGCACGCGATCAAGCGGCCTTCGACGACCTCGACCGCACTCTCTCGGCGCTTCCCGCCGCCCCGGTCACTCGCCGCGCCGGCGCAGCGGCGCTCAGCGCCTCACGCGAGTTGCGCGGTCGGCGACGTCTGCCCGCTGCCGACTACCTGATCGCCGCCGCGGCCGCTGAACGCGGAGCGGGCATTCTCCACTATGACAGTCATTTCGACCCGCTTTGCGGTGTCTTGGGGGTCGAAAGCGTCTGGCTAGCGCCTCCGGGCTCGATCGACTGACGCTCGAAGCGCCTCGAACGCAAGCACTTCCGCGAGCACGTCGAAGTGGCGCGCGAGCAAAGGACAAGCGCGCGCTTACATTGCCGCGCCAGGATCGGGTACTGTTTACGCATGGGAGAGAGAAACGTGCGTGAGCATGCGTCTCAACCGATGCACTCGCCGGTCAACTGGGCGCTGCTTGGCCTGGTGATCGAACGCCCCAGCTACGCCTACGAGCTCGCGCATCGTTTCGAGCGCGTCTACGACGGAGCGCTGTCGCTGTCGAGCGTCTCACATATCTACATGGCGCTTCCGACGCTGCTCGAGCGAGGCCTGATCGAGGAGATCGCCGGCGATCAGCAAGCGCGCCGCTCACGCCGCCGCTACCAGGCGACCGAGCTCGGCATCGCCGAACACGCGCAGTGGGTCGTCGGTCAGGTCGCCGAAGAGCAGCGCCGCCAGCAGGTGCTCGTCACGCAGCTCGGCGTGCTCGCACGCGAGCCGCAGCGCGCCAGCCAGCTGCTCGACGCTTACGAACAGGCGTGCCTGACGGAGATCGCCGCGGCCGCGCCCGCCGGCGAGCGCGCGCCGGGGACCTCCGGGCTCGTCACGCGCCTGCTCGGCGAGCAGACGCGCCTCGGCGTCGCCGCGAAGCTGCGGTGGGCGCAGTACGCGCGCGCCGAGCTGAGCGCCTTCACGCGACCGCGCGACGATACGCCGGGCACGCCCGAGGGGTGAGCGTGCTCGAGCTCGAAGACATCAGCAAGCGCTATCGCGAAGCCGGTCGAGAGCGCGTCGTCCTGCGCGACGTGACGCTCGAGATACACGCCGAAGAATTCGTCGCGATCTGGGGCACGCGCCGCTCCGGCCGCACGACGCTGCTGCGGATCGCGGCAGGGATCGAGGCGCCCGACGCCGGCGAGGTCCGTTTCCGCGAGCGAAGCGTCACCGGCGGAAGAGGCGCCGCGCTCGGACGCGGGATCGGCTACGTGCAGAAGACGCTGCGTGGCAGCGAAGAGCAGGCGGTGATCGAGCAGGTCGCCGCCGTCGCGCTGGCTCGCGGAGCCGGCGTCGCGCAAGCGCGCGAGCAGGCGAGAACGTCGCTGCGGCGCGTCGAGGCGGAGCACTGCGCGGCGATGCGGATCTGTGAGCTGACCGGCGGCGAGGCGCTTCGCGTCGCGCTGGCGCGAGCGCTGTGCCCCTCCCCCACGCTGCTCGTCGTCGACGAGCCGACGGCGACGGCGAGGCTCGGCGAACGCGACGAGATCCTCGCGCTGCTGCGCAGGCTCGCGGCCGACGGCGTCGCGATCCTGGCGAGCGTCAGCGAGCCCGACGAGCTCGCCGGCGCGCATCGCGCGCTCACGCTCAGCGATGGCGAGCTTCGCGGCCGCGGCTCACCGTCGCTCGCGCCGGTGGTTGCACTGCGCCGCAGCAACATGTAGAAGCCCGGGGATGCTCGAGCTGGAGCAGGTCGTCAAGCGCTACCGGACCGGCTCCGAGGAGGTGCGCGCGCTCGACGGCATCAGCATCGAGATCTCGCCGGGCGAGATGCTCGCGCTGCAGGGTCCGAGCGGATCGGGCAAGACGACGCTGCTGCTGCTCGCGGCCGCCGCGCTGCGCGCCGACGCCGGCAGCGTGCGCTTCAACGGAGCCGACCTCGCGAGCATGAGCGAGCGCCAGGCAGCCCAATATCGCCTCTCGGAGGTCGGTCTGATTTCGCAGAACGCGCACCTGATGCCACACGTCACGGCGGTCGAGAACGCCGCCACGAAGCTGCTGCTCGGCGGCGTCGCGCTGACCGGCGCGCGCGAACGAGCGATGCACTGGCTCGAGCGCGTCGGCGTTGCCGAGCGTGCCCAGCGCACGCCCGAGCAGCTCTCGGGTGGCGAGCGCCAGCGCGTCGCGATCGCGCGCGCGCTCGCTTGCGAGCCGAAGCTGATCCTCGCCGACGAGCCAACCGCGAACCTCGACAGCCAGCGCTCGCGGGAGATCGTCGCGCTGCTCGCCGAGCTCGCGCATGAGCGCGGCGCGAGCGTCCTGCTGGTGACCCATGACACGCAGGCCGCCGCGTCCGCCGAGCGCACGCTCGGGCTCCGCGACGGCCGCCTCGACGGCCAGCGCGCGGAGAACCGGCGCTGATGAGCAATCCACCCGAGAGCCTCGTCACGCGGCGTCTGCTGGGCCCGCGCACGCTCGTCTACTTCTACCGGCGACGGCTGCGCGCGCACGGCATGCAGGAGCTGCTCGCGGGGGTCGGGATAGCCGCCGCGGTCGCCTTGATTCTCGCTGCCGGCGTGGCGCAGAGCAGCGTCACCGGTTCGACGCGAAAGGTCGTGCGCGCCGTCGTTGGCCCGGCCAACCTGCAGCTGCGCGCGCGCAGCTCGCGCGGATTTCCAGAAGCGCTGCTTGCCGACGTCGAACGGATTCCCGGCGTGCGCCGCGCGGCGCCGCTGCTCGAACGCTCGGTCCGCGTAGTCGGCCCGAGCGGCGCGAGCACAACCGTCTACGTCGCCGGCACCGACGTCAGCCTCGGCGTGCTCAACGGCCTCGGGCGGACGCTGCCGCTCGGCGCGCTCGCCGGCAACACGATCTCGTTCAGCAGCACGAGCGCCAGCGCGATCGACCTCGACGCCAGCGCCGACGCCGACGCCGGCAAGCCACAACCGAACGTCAGGCTGCTGCTCGGCGGGCGCAGCCAGGTCACGCGCGTCGCGGCCGTGCTCGGCAAGGAAGCGGTCGGCGTGCTCGCTACGGCGCCCGTCGCGGTGATGGAGCTCTCGAGCATGCAGCGGCTGCTCAAACAGCCGGGGCTCGTCAGTCGCATCCTCGTAGAGGCGTCGCCCGCGGCGAAGGACGCCGTCGAGCGCAGGCTGCGCGCTCTCGCGGGCGGTCGGCTGATCGTCAGCGGCGCCGAGCAGGATGTCTCGCTGCTCGAAAGGGCGCTCGGTCCGAGCGGCCAGGCAAGCGCCCTGTTCGCCGTGATCGGCGCGTTGCTCGGGTTCCTGTTCGCGTTCAACGCGATCCTCTTGACGATCCCCGAGCGCCGCCAGGCGATCGCCGATCTGCGGCTGTCGGGGACGACGCGCAGCGCGATCGTCCAGCTCACCAGCTTTCAGGCGTTGTGCCTGGGCGTAGCGTCCTCGGCCGTCGGGCTCGCCGCCGGCTACGTGCTCTCGCGCTGGGTGTTCCATCAATCGACCGGCTACCTCGCCGAGGCGTTCACGCTCAGCGGCGGCACGGTCGTCAGCGCCAGCAGCGTGCTGGTCGCCGGGCTCGGCGGCGTGGCGGTCACTTGGCTGGCCTCGTCCCTGCCGCTGCTCGACCTGCGCCGCGGACGCTCGCCAGACGCGATCTACATGCAGACGGGCGAACCGAGCAACACGCTCAGCCGGCGAGCGCAGCTCGTGCTGCTGGCGCTCGCGCTCGCGCTGCTGGCGACGGCGAGCGTGATCTACGGACTTGCCCCCTCGGCGGCGCTGCTCGCGAGCGTCGCTTTGGCGCTTGCGACCGTGCTGGCGATCCCGGCGGCGTTCGCCGCCGTGCTCGCCGGCGCCGGACGGCTCAGCGAGCGCGCGCAACGACTGCCGACGCTCGCGCTCGCGCTCGCCGGCGTGCGCTCGACGACGCTTCGCTCGCTCGCGCTCGCGGCCACCGGCGCGGTCGCGCTGTTCGGCAGCGTCGCGCTGGGCGGCGCGCGAGCGAACCTGCTCGACGGCATCCGCGGCTTCGCTCGCAGCTACGCGGCCGATGCTCAGATCTGGATCGGCGAACCCGGCGACAATCAGGCAACCGGCCAGCTGGACGGAGACGGCGGCGCACGGCGGATCTCCCGGCTCCCTGGCGTCGCCGAGGTGCAGCGCTTCCAGGGAGCATTCCTCACGTTCGGCTCGCGACGCGTCTGGATCATCGCGCGCCCGCCAGGCGGCGCCGATCACGTGCTTGCGACGCAGACGCTCGGCGGCGCGCGCTCCGTGCGCGCCGCCGAGCGACGACTCGCGGCAGGCGGATGGATCGCCGTCTCGCGGCAGATCGCGGAAGAACACGACGTTGGCGTCGACTCGACGTTGACGCTGCCGACGCCGAGCGGCCCTCACGCCTATCGCATTGCGGCGCTGACGACGAATCTCGCATGGAGTCCCGGCGCGGTGTTCATGGCGAGCAGCGACTTCGCACGCGACTGGAGCACTACCGCGCCGAGCGCGCTCGCCGTCGACACGACGAGCGCTGCGAGCGTCGCGAGCGTCGCGAGCGAGATCGCCACGTCGCTCGGCCGCGCCAGCGGGCTCGAAGTCGCGAGCGCCGCGGTGCGCAAGCAGAAGATCGATCGGCTGACGAGCGAAGGGCTCAGCCAGCTCGGGTTGATCTCGACGCTGCTCGTGCTCGCCGCGATTCTCGCGCTCGCCGCGGCGCTGACCTCGAGCATTCACCAGCGGCGCCAATCGCTCGCCGGCCTGCGCCTGGCTGGAGCGCCTCCGGGCCGGCTGCGCCGAGTGCTGCTGATCGAAGCCGTGCTGGTCCTGGCCGCCGGCTGTGTCACCGGAGCGCTCGCCGGCGTGTATGGGCAGTTCGTGATCGACGCCTATCTGCGACACGTCACCGGCTTTCCCGTCGCCGAGGCCGGCGCCGCCCTGCGACCGGTCGAGGTCTTCGCGCTCGTGCTCGGCGCGGCGCTCGCGCTCGCGGCGCTGTCCGGCTGGCGTGCGTCGAACGTCCCGCCGGCGCTCGCGCTGGCCGAGGAGTAGCGAGCGCGACGACCGACATGCCACGGGGCCGAGCCGAGCTAGGATGACTGTGTGGAGAGAGCGCGTGAGATTCGCCGGAATCGCGTGTCGTGAGCTACCCGTGCAGCGGCACAGCCCAGCCGAGACGAGCGCGGTCGAGTCGCGCGCTCGCGACGCTTGGCACCCTGCGCCTGGCGATCCTCGTGATCGCGCTCGCGGCGCTCGCGGCGAACGTGCAACGCGCGAATGCAACGCCGACGGGCCGAATCGCGAAGACCGTGAGCGTCAAAGACGAAGGGCGTCTGAAGCTCGTCAAGAGTTCCGGCTCGCTGCTGATCGACGAAGGCCCGGCCAGCGGCTCGCTTCCCGGCAAGGTGCGCGTGCGCTTCATCTACAAGGGCGAACCGACGGTCAGCGCGCAGATCACGATCTCCGGCCCCGACGGGAGCGTCAGCGCGCACGGATATGGGCGGCTCTCCAGCCTCACGAGCCCGAGCCCGAGCTTCAAAGGCACGCTGACGATCAGCGGCGCCAGCGGGCGATACGCCGGCGCGCATGGCAGCGGCGAGCTATACGGCGTCTTCTACCGACGGACCTACGCGATGACCGTGCAGACGCAGGGCACGCTGCACTACTGAGCCGGCGCGCCGCGCTCGTCGGCCTGACGCTCCTCGCCGGCGCCTGTGGATCGCTCGCGCCGAACGCGACGGCGAGACCCTCGGGCAACCAGCTCGCCAGCGGACCGCGCGCGCGGCTGACGGCGGCGTTCCGCCCGAAGCGTCTCGGCGCTCCGACGACGATCGCGTTCGCCGTCGCGATCGGCCAGCAGGTACAGGCCGTCCCGGCGCCCGTATCGCGCATCGAAGTCGGCTATCCCGAAACGCTCGGCCTCGCGACCAGCGGCCTCGGCCTCGCGGCGTGCGCGCCGGCGGCCTTGGAAACCGAACAGCCGCACGCTTGCCCGGCGAACTCGAAGATCGGTCGGGGAAGCGCCCTCGTCGAGGTGCCGTTCGGCCCCTCCGTCGTTCCCGAGAACGTCGACCTGAGCATCTATGCAGCGCCGTCGACCGACGGTCGGCTGCATCTGGCGATTCTCGTGCATGGTAAGAAGCCTGTGCTCGCGACGCTCGTCATGAGCGGAGTGCTGCTGCCCGGTCGACTGCAGATCACCGTACCGCCGATCGTCGGAATCGCCGGCGGGCCCGACGTGAGCCTCGTGCGGATGAGCGCGAGCATCGGCGGTCCGCTCACCTACTACGAACGCGTCGGCGGACGGCTGATCGCCTACCAGCCACGCGGCATCGGCCTGCCCGATCGCTGCCCGCGCGGCGGCTGGCGCCTGGCGGCGAGCTTCTCGTTCGTCGATCAAACGCGCAGCGAAGCCGCGACGGTCGTTCCATGCCCGTCGGCGCAGGCGCCCACGATCAGCTCGGCGCGCGCGGCCCCGACGCCCAGGTAGGACAACGCGATCACGCTCATCAACGAGCCGCACATCGGGCGCAGCGGCGGCGCCGGCTCCTCGAGCAGGCGGCTGTGCAAGATCGAGACGACCGCGCCGACGACGGCCTCGGCGCCAAACGGCGCCGGCAACGGTTCCGCCGCGGCCGGCGGAGAACCTTCGTCGAGCGCGTCGGCGAGACAGGAGAGCGCTCGCGCGCGACGCGCGAGCAGCTCTCCGTCGCCGGCAAGCGAGCCGGCGACGACGAAGCGTGCCAAGCCGGGGTCCTGATCGAGCAGACCGAGCAGCTCGATCAGCGCGCTGCGCACGCCGTCCAACCACGAGCTCTGCGCGGCGCGCGCGGCGCTCATCGCCTCAGCCACCTGCCGCGTGAGATCGTCGAACACGGCGAGCAGCAACTCATCGCAATCGGCGAACGACGCGTAGAACGCGCTGCGCGAGACGCCGGCCGCCGCGCAGACGGCGGCGATGTCCAGCGTCTCGGCAGGAACCTCGCGAAGCACTTGCTGCGTCGCCGCGACGACGCGCGCCCGCCGAACGTGCGCAACAGCGCGGTGTGCCGCGCCGCGCACGTCCGTCGAGGGGGGCATCCGTCCTGGTCGCATGTCGCTCAACGCCTTCGCTGTCATTGCATCCAGTAGGAGCAGCGCTTCGGGCTGGAGCGACGATCATCGTGGAACGCGACCCGCCCGATCAGTCAAGGCATAGAAAGTTCCGCTACTGCGAACGACGTCGCCCGGCCTAACATCTGCGGGAGATGTCCAGCGACGCACACGCGCCACGGCAGGACGAGCACGAGGCTCCTCGGCGAGCTGCCGTGCCGCGGTACGTGGCGATCGTCAGCGATGGGAACGCGCGCTGGGCACAGGCTCGCGGACTCTCGATCCGCGAGGGGCACGAAGCGGCTGCGGACACGGTGATCGCGCGTGTCGGCGACGCGTGCGAGCTCGGCCTCGACGAGCTCACGCTATATGCATTCTCGACTGAGAACTGGACGAGGCCGCAGGGTGAGATCGACGAGCTGCTCGCGATGCTCGCCCGCCGCATCGCCGCCGACACACCGAGGCTGCATCGGCTCGGCGTGTGCGTTCGCTTCATCGGACGGCGCGACCGCGGCGGGCGCGAGCTCGCCGCGCAGATGGAGATCGCCGAAGCGTTGACGAGCGAGAACACGACGCTCGAGGTGTTCGTCGCGTTCGATTACGGAGCTCGCGACGAGATCGTCAAAGCCGCATCTGCGTTCGACGGCGGCGGCGAGGCCGAGTTCCGCGCGCTGCTCGGCGTGCCGGGCATGCACGATCCCGATCTCGTGATCCGCACGAGCGGAGAGCAGCGACTGTCGAACTTCCTGCTCTGGCAAGCGGCCTACAGCGAGCTCGTGTTCCGCGACGAGCTCTGGCCCGACTTCGATCGACACGCGCTCGAAGCGTCGTTGGCGACGTACGCCTACCGGCAGCGGCGCTTCGGCGGGCGCGAGTCCGGCGAGCAGGCCTCGCAGCAATCGGTTCACGCCTAGCGACGCGCAACGCCGACGGCGTCACCCGGCGGCAGAACGTACGCTGTTTCGGTGCGCGTGCTCACAGTCGTCGGCAACCGTCCGCAGTTCATCAAGGCCGCCGCCGTATCGGGGCTGTTGCGCAAGCGCCACGAGGAGCTGCTCGTGCACACCGGCCAGCACTACGACGAGGAGCTCTCGCGCGTGTTCTTCGCCGAGCTCGGCCTCGCGGCGCCCGACCACGAGCTCGAGATCGGCGGCGGCACGAACACGCAGCAGACGGCGCGCATGCTCACCGCGCTCGCGCCGCTGCTGAGCGAGCTGGCGCCTGACGCGGTGCTCGTCTACGGCGACACGAACTCGACGCTCTCCGGCGCGCTCGCGGCGGCGCAGGCACGCGTGCCGGTCGTCCACGTCGAGGCCGGAATGCGCTCGTTCGACCGCGCGATGCCGGAGGAGCTCAACCGCGTGCTGAGCGATCACATCAGCGAGCTGCTGCTGTGCGCCTCGGACACGGCCGCGGCCAACCTGCGCACCGAGGCGGTCGCCGGTCGCGTCGCGGTCGTCGGCGACGTGATGGTCGATATCGCGCTGCGCCGGCTGAGCTCGGCGCGCGGCGACGAGACGACCGCGGCCAAGCACGGCGTGGTCCGCGGCGAGTACCTGCTCGCGACGGCGCATCGCGCCGGGAACGTCGACGATCGCGCGCGCCTGGACGCGCTGTTCGCGCTGATCGCCGCGCTGCCTGCGCCCGTCGTGCTGCCGCTGCACCCGCGCACACGCGCGCGCTTGAGCGCCGCCGGACTGCTCGAGCAACTGGCGGCGATCGACGGGCTGCGCGTGATCGAGCCGCTCGGCTACACCGAGTTCAGCACGCTGCTCTGCCAGGCGCGCGCGGTCGTGACCGACTCGGGCGGCGTCCAGAAGGAGGCGTACCTTGCCGGGGTGCCTTGCGTCACGCTGCGCGCGAACACCGAGTGGGTCGAGACGGTCGCGGCCGGCTGGAACACGCTCGTCGACCTCGACGCCGACGCGGCGCTCGCCGCGCTTGCGGCGCCGCCGCCGCGCGAGCGACCGCGGCTGTACGGCGACGGCCACGCGGCCGAGCGCTGCGTCGCGGAGATCGACGCGCTGTGGGCGTGAGCGGCGGCGCAGGCGAGATCGACGGCGTCGGCGATCGGCCGGTGCGCGTCGGCGTCGTCGGACTCGGCTACTGGGGGCCGAACCTGGCGCGAAATCTCGCGTCGATCGCGGACTGCGAGCTGCGCTGGCTATGCGACGCCGATGCCGACGCGCGCGAGAAGCTCGCGTCGTCGTTTCCCGGCGCGCGCTCGACCGGCGACTTGAGCGACCTGCTCGCCGACGACGAGCTCGATGCGATCGCGCTCGCGACTCCGGTGACGACGCACGCCGAGCTGGCGATCGCCGTCGCGCAGGCCGGCAAGCACTGCTTCGTCGAGAAGCCGCTCGCGACGAACACTGTCGATGCGCAAGCGGCCGTCGACGCGGCGGCGAGCGCCGGCAAGCTGCTGATGGTCGGCCACCTGCTCGAGTACCACCCGGCCGTGACGCGGCTGAAGGCGCTCGTCGACGACGGCGAGCTCGGCTCGCTCTACTACGTCTACGGCAACCGGCTGAACCTCGGCAAGCTGCGCGTCGACGAGAACGCGCTGTGGAGCCTCGGCGCGCATGACGTCTCGGTCGTGCTGCACCTGATCGACGAAGAGCCCGAGCAGTGCATCGCGCAGGGCGCGTCCTACGTGCGCAAAGGCGTCGAGGACGTCGTCTTCTGCTACCTGCGCTTCCCCTCCGGCGTCGTCGCGCACCTGCACCTGTCGTGGCTGGACCCGCACAAGGAGCGGCGGATGACGGTCGTCGGCGCGAAACGGATGGCGACGTTCGACGACATGCTCGTCGAGGGCAAGCTGACGGTCTACGACAAGGGCTTCGACGAGGACGCGCACTCGTGGGGCGAGTACATCACGCGCTCGGGTGAGAGCTTCTCGCCGCGGATCGCCAACGCCGAGCCGCTGCGCCTGGAGTGCGAGCATTTCGTCGCGTGCGTGCGCAACGGCGCCACGCCGCGATCTGACGGGAACAGCGGGCTGCGCGTCGTCGGCGTGCTCGAGCGACTGCAACGCTCGCTCGAAGGACGCTGAGGCGGCGATCAGGCGACGCGCGTGCGGCGGCGCAGCTCGATCCGGTCGGGCGGCCCCTCGCGCCGCACACGCCGGTCGACTCGCAGCACCGGCCCGATGTGCCTGCCGACGCCGCGCATCAGGTACGCGTCGCGCCTGTGGTTGTAGGTGAGGACCGGCGAAAGCAACCGAAGCCAATGGTTGCGTACGTACCGGCGAGGTCGTCTGACTGTGCGCATAGCTGGTCGTTCCTTGACTCAGAGTCGTCTTCCCGTGACTCGTTGGGCCGCGTCAGTCTGGCAGATCGATTCGGCTTTTGCACGATTCGCGCAGATCTCGCGCGCGCTGCGGAGGGATGCGTAGCTTTGCTCAGTTTTGGCCCTCGCGACCGGGCGCTACAGCGCCGGACGCGCCTCGAACGGGTCCTCTTCGCCGATCGTCCCAGGACCGGAGAGCTCGAACGCGCTGTGCAGCGCCTGTACCGCGCGCTCCACGCTGGCGCGGTCGATCACGCACGAGATCTTGATCGGTGACGTCGAGATCATCTCGATGTTGACGCCCTGCTCGGCGAGCACGCCGAAGACCTTCGCGGCGACGCCTGGGTGCGAACGCATGCCGGCGCCGACGATCGAGACCTTGCCCATCTGCTCGTGCGCGCTCAGCTGCTCGAACGCGTCGCCAGCCAGCGGCTGCAGCGATGCGCGCGCCGTGCGCAGGTCCTCGCGCGGCATCGTGAACGAGATCTCCGCGCGGCCGCCTGTCGCGGTGGGCACGTTTTGATCGATCATGTCGACGTTGATGTTCGCATCGGCGAGCGCCGCGAAGATGCGCGCCGCCGCGCCGAGCCGATCGGGGACGCCGAGCAGCGTCACGCGCGCCTCGGACGTCGAGTGCGTTACGGCTGTGATCAACGGTTGCTCCATCGTTTCTCCTTCCGACACGATCACGGTACCCGGACAGTCCTCGAACGACGAGCGGCAGTGAATCCGCACGTTGTGGTTGCGCGCGTACTCGACCGAGCGCAGCTGCAACACGCCGGCGCCGGACGCGGCCATCTCGAGCATCTCCTCGAACGAGACGGTCGACAGCTTGCGCGCCTCCGGCACGATCCGCGGGTCGGCCGTGAAGACGCCGGAGACGTCCGTGTAGATCTCGCAGACTTCGGCGTCGAGCGCCGCGGCGACGGCGACCGCCGTCGTGTCCGAGCCGCCTCGCCCGAGCGTAGTGACGTTTCGCGCCGTGCCCGAGACGCCCTGGAAGCCGGCGACGAGCACGACGTTGTCGTCGGCGAGCGCCGCCTTGATCCGGTCGGCGCGCACGTCGATGATCCGCGCCTTCGTGTGCGACTCGTCGGTCACGATGCCCGCCTGCGAGCCGGTCAGCGAGATCGCGCGGTGGCCGAGGTCGTTGATCGCCATCGCGCAGAGCGCGCACGAGATCCGCTCGCCGGTCGACAGCAGCATGTCCATCTCGCGCGGGTCCGGCAGCTCGGAGACCTCCTCGGCCATCGCGATCAGCTCGTCGGTCGTCTTGCCGCGCGCCGAGAGGACCGCGACGACGCGATGGCCCGATTCGCGCTTCTCGACGATCCGCCGCGCGGCGCGCTTGATCCGATCGGCGTCGGCGACGGACGTGCCGCCGAACTTCATCACGACGATGTCAGACATGCTCCGCAGGATATTGCGCGGCACGCGGCCGGCGTGAACGCGACGCGTCCGCGCTGCGACGAGCGCGCGTCGAACCCGGCCGAGCCCGGCCGCCGCCGTTTCTGATCGCGGCGATGCGGCGGCACACGGCCGGCCGAGCGGCCAGTCGGACGTTCAGTCCGGCTGGCCAGTCAGATATTCAGCGAGCGGCGGCCGGCGAACGCCTTCCCGAGCGTGACCTCGTCGGCGTACTCGAGGTCCGAGCCGACCGGCAGTCCGCTGGCCAACCGCGTGACGCTCAGCTCCGGCGCGCGGCGGCGCAGCTCCTCGGCGATGTGCAGCGCCGTCGCTTCGCCGGTCGTCGTCGGGTTCGTCGCGAGCACGACCTCGCGCACGCGCATGGCGTCGGCGTTGCCGGGCGCGCCTGCGCCGTCGCCCGAGTCGCGCGCGGCGCCCGGCGCGGAGGCGACGCCCGACGCGCCGCCGACGCGCGTCAGCAGCTCGGCGATCTTCAGGTCCTCCGGATCGACTCCTTCGATCGGCGAGAGCGCGCCGCCGAGCACGTGGTAGACGCCCTGGTACTCGTGCGTGCGCTCCATCGGGATCACGTCGCCCGGTTCCTCGACGACGCAGATCACGCTGTGATCGCGCCGCGCGTCCTGGCAGATCCGACAGCGCGGCTCGTCGGTCAAGTTGAAGCAGATCTCGCACAGCCCGATCCGCTCCTTGACTTCGCGGATCGACTCGGCGAGCGCCGTCGCGTCCTCGTCGGAGGAGCGCAGGATGTGGAACGCGAGCCGCTGCGCCGTGCGACTGCCGATGCCCGGCAGCTTCGAGAGCTCGCCGACCAGTCGCTGCACCGGCGGTGCGTAAGCGCTCAACGCCGCTCCTAGAGCCCTGGCAGCCCGAGCCCGCCGAGGTTGCCCATGTCGAGCCCGCCTGAAGCGCCGCCGAGCTTCTTCGCCGCCAGCTCCTGCGCCATCCGCAGCGCCTCGTTGACGGCCGCGAGGACCATGTCCGAGAGGATCTCGACGTCCTGCGGATCGACCGCGTCCGGGTCGATCGCGATCGACTTGACGTCGAGATCGCCGGACACCTTGACCGTGACCATGCCGCCGCCGGACGACGCCTCGACGACCTCGCTCTTCAGCTGCTCCTGCGCAGCCTCCATCTCCTGCTGCATCTTCTGTACCTGCTGCATCATCTGCTGCATGTTCGGCATGCGCGGTTGCTTCGGCATCGTCAGGCGCCTTTCTGCTCGCTGCTGTGAGCCTCGTCGCCGGGCAGCTCCTCGGCGTCGAACTCCTCGATGAAGCGTTTGATCCACTCCTCCTCGCTGCGCGGCGCGTCGGCGTCGTCGTCGCCGGAGCCGATGCCGTCGTGCAGCTCGTAGGAGACGCGCCAGCGCCGACCGGTGACATCGTGCAGCGCAGCCGTCACCGCGGCGCGGTTGTCAGGCGTCTCGGCTTTCTTCTTGTGAAACGGCATCGCCGCCGAGAACGCGACGACGACGTCGTCGCCCTTGACGTCGACCGGCTGAGCCTCCTCGATGCAGGCGCCGAGCAGCGCGTTGTCGCCGCGCACGAGATCGACGACAGCCGGCCACCACGCGAGCAGCGGCGCGAGGTCCTCGGCGATCGCCTGCGCCGAAGCCGAGTTGTCCGGCGCCGGCGCATCGGCTCGCGGCGGGACGGCGGCGATCGACGCGACTGACACCTCGACGGCCGCCTCGGGCGAGGGCGCCGGCGTGGGCGCGGAAGGCGCAGGTGCGGAGGCCGCAGGCGCTGGCGCGGTGGCTGCGACAGGACCGCGCGGCTCGCTTGCCGGGAGCTCGCGACCGGCCGCGATCGCGTCGTGTGCGACGCCGCCGCGTTCGAGCCGCTCGATCCGGTCGAGCAGCGCGCGAAGCGAGCTGTCGACGTCCGGCTTGGCGGCCTTGACGAGCGAGAGCTCTAGCCTCGTGCGCGCGTCGGCGCCGGCGCGAACGGCCTCGAGCGCTTCGCCGAGCGCCTCGAGCAGGCGCACGACGACGGCCGCCGGCACGCGCTCGGCCTGCGCCAGCAGCGCAGCGTCGGCCTCAGGCGTCAGCGACAGCTCGCCGGGAACCTCGCCGAGCGTCTGCACGACGAGCAGCTCGCGCGCGCGAACCTCGAGATCGCCGGCGAACGACGCCGCGTCGCGGCCCTGCTCGGCGCACGTCGCGACGATCTGCAGCGCCTCGCGCGCATCGCCGCCGGCGACCGCGTCGACGCTCGCTTCGAGCAGCCGCGCGTCGGTCACGCCGAGCACGGCGAGCACGTCGTCGAGCGCGATCTCGCTGCCCGAGTAGGTGACGAGCTGCTCGAGCGTGCCGAGCGCGTCGCGGAAGCTGCCGGTCGCCGAGCGCGCGAGCGCCGAGACGGCCTCGGCCGGGATCTCGATCTGCTCGGCCTGCGCCGTGCGGCGCACGACGCCGGCGATCTGCTCGACGGTCGGGCGGTGGAAGTCGAAGCGGTGGCAGCGGTCGACGACGGTCGCCGGCACCTTCTGCGCCTCGGTCGTCGCGAGCACGAACACGGTGTTCGGCGGCGGCTCCTCGAGCGTCTTCAGGAACGCGTTCCAAGCGGCCGTCGAGAGCATGTGCGCCTCGTCGAGGATGTAGACCTTGCGCCGCCCGCTGACCGGCGCGTAGGCGACGCTCTCGCGCAGCTCGCGGATGTCGTCGACCGAGTTGTTCGACGCCGCGTCCATCTCGATCACGTCGAGCGAGCTGGCGCTCGCGATCGCCAGGCACGACTCGCACACGCCGCACGGCTCGATCGTCGGGCCGTTCTCGCAGTTCAGGCACGCGGCGAGGATCTTCGCCATCGACGTCTTGCCGGTCCCGCGCGAGCCGACGAACAGGTACGCGTGGTGGACCTTGTCGCGCTCGACGGCGTTGCGCAGCGTGCGCACGACCGGCTCCTGCCCGACGACGTCGGCGAACGTGCGTGGCCGGTGCCTGCGATAGAGCGACCGCTGCTGCTCGTTGGAGGACTGGAGTGCGGACACCTTTCGGCTGAGTCTACCCACGGCCGGCGCAGCGCTGGTGGGCTTGCTCGAGCGCCCGCGCAAGCGGATAGCGTGCGCGCTCGTGAGAGCTCACAGCTTGCGCCTCGCGACGCGCGCTGCAGCGCTGGTGGCCGTCGCCGCCGGCGCCGTCGTGCTGTGGCTGATCTGCGGCGTCGGCTTCGCCAACTACGACACGCTCTACGCGCTCGCGTGGGGCGGACAGCTCGCGCGCGGCGAAACGCCGGCGTACGAAGTCGCGATCGCGCCGACGCCGCACCCGCTGATCGAGGCGCTCGGCGTGGTCCTCTCGCCGCTCTCGCCGCACGCGATCGAGAACGTCACGGTCGCGCTCGCGTTCGCGGCGCTGGCGGCGTGCGGCTGGATCGTCTATCGGCTCGCCGCGCTGTGGTTCGGCCGCGCCGCCGGCGTCGTCGCGGCGCTCGTCCTGCTGACGCGCGTGCCGGTGCTCTCATACGGCGTGCGCGCATACGTCGACGTCCCCTACCTGCTGCTCGTGCTCGGCGCGCTGCTCGTCGAGGCGCGCCGCCACGTCGGAGCGCGCGCGGAGGCAGAGCGCGAGGATCACGCGCCCGAGCGCGAGCGCGACGCGCGCGAGCACGGAGCACGCGACGGCGGAGCACGGCGCAACGGCGCACGAGGCGCGCCGGCAGGCGCGCCAGTACTCACGCTGCTCGCGCTCGCCGGCCTGCTGCGCCCGGAGGCGTGGGCGTTCACCGGTCTGTACTGGCTCTACGTGATGCTCGCCGAGCGACGCGCGCGCACGCGCTCGACGCGAGCGCTGCTCGGGCTGACGCTGCTCGCCGCGTCGGCGCCGCTGATCTGGGTCCTCAGCGACCTCGCGATCACCGGCGACGCGCTGTGGTCGCTGACGAACACGCGCCACACCGCGCAGACGCTCGATCGCGTGACGGGCATCGGCAACGTGCCCGAGTACGTGCCGCGGCGGATCGGCGAGATCCTGCGCCCGCCGGTGCTCGTCGGCGCGGCGCTCGGCGGCGTGCTCTCGCTGTGGTGGCTGCGCCGTCGCGCGCTGCCAGGCGCGATCGCCGGCGTCCTCGCGGCGCTCGTGTTCGTCGTCGTCGCCGCCGCCGGGCTGCCGATCAACACGCGCTACGCGTTCCTCACGGCGTCGCTGCTGTGCGTCTTCTGCGGCGCCGGAGTGTTCGGCTGGACGCGCCTGGAGCGCAGCGACGCGCGGCGGCCGTGGTGGATCGCCGGCGGCGCGCTCGTGCTCGTCGCGCTGATCGCGTTGACACCGTCGCAGGTCAGGAGCGCGCACCGCGAAATGACCAAACTCGCGCGCCAGGAAAGCATCGAAGGCGATCTGCTCGCGCTCGTCGAAGACGGCTCGGTCGACGTCCGCTGCGGGCCGATCGGCGTGCCGAACCACGCGCCGGTGCCGCTGCTCGCGCTCTACCTGCAGACGAGCCCGGCGAAGATCGTCAGCGAGCAGTCCGGCTCGATCGCGCGCGGGCAGTACCTCGACCCGGCGAGCAAGGAGGTCGAAACGGACTACGTGCTCGACCCGCACGATCCGCACCGGCCGGTCGACGTCCCGTCGGGCTTCGTCGAGGTCCACGCGAACCACTCATGGCTCGTCTTCCAGCGCTGCCGATGAGGCGGCTTCCTTGTAAAAATCGGTTCAGTTACGCTGCTCGGAACTTTGGAGACAACCCTGGGGGGTTGGGTCGTCGGCGTGGGATGCGCCGGCGCCCGAATCGGCGCTGAGTCCGCGTGTGTGCGCTGAGTCCGCGCCCGTGTTCTCCCCGCGAATGGATCAAGGAGAGAGCATGTCCAAGCAAGTGCTTCACGTGTTCGCGCTGTCGGTCGCGAGCTGTGCGCTGCTGCTCGCGAGCGCCGCCGGCGCGTCGGCGGCTGTCAGCTACGTGTCCGGCTCATCGCCGGTCGTCGCCGGCGGCAAGAGCTGCAACGAACCGGCCTACGCGACCGTGCAGGGAGCGATCGACGCCGGCGCGGCCAAGGTCGAGATCTGCCCCGGCACGTACACCGAACAGATCAGCATCGCGAACGCCGTCAAGCTCGTCGCCGCCGACGGCACCGGCACGGCGACGCTCGCGCTGCCGGCGAGCGCGCAGAACTCGGCGAGCGAATGCGACACGAAAGAATCGCTCGAACAGATCGACGAGATCTCGATCTGCACGTCGGCGACGGTCAGCATCACCGGCGTCAACGTGCGCGCGCTGATCCCGCTCGCGACCTGCGCAAAAGGCCTTTACGGCATCTTCGTCGGCGACGACGGCACGCTGAAGGGGAGCGACTTCACCGTCGACGGCGCAAGCACGACGCTCGACGAAGACAAGGGCTGCCAGCACGGCGTCTCGATCGAGGTCGGATCGAAAGCGCCGGCCGAGGTCGGGCACGCGCAGCTGAAGAAAGTGACGTCGATCGGCTACGAGAAGAACGGTCCGACCGTGAAGGGCAGCGGCTCGACGCTGGCGATGAGCGCCTCGACGGTGACCGGCGAAGGGCCGACGCCGTACATCGCCCAGAACGGCGTCGAGGTCGCTTTCGGCGCCAGCGCGTCGATCAAGTCCTCGACGATCTCAGCGAACGAGTGCGACTACCCGGGCGTCTGCGGCGCGACCGGCGAACAGGCCGACGGCGTGCTCTTCTACCAAGCCGCCGCCGGCTCGAAGCTGACCTCCTCGCAGATCGACGAAAACGACGCCGGCGTCTACTACGCGTCGGGCAGCAAAGTCGAGCCCGCCTCGCCGGACGTCTCGGCGATCAAAGACGTGCTCACGTCGAACCGCTACGAGGGCGTTCAGCTCGAAGCAGGCAAGGCGGCGCTGAAGGCGCTGACGATCAACGGCAGCGGGCGCGTCGGGATCGAACTGCTGCAGAGCGCAAGCCAAGAATCGGCGATCGAATCGAGCTCGATCGGCTCGAGGATCAGCGGCCAGAGCGAAGCGTCGATCAAAGTCAGCTCCGACAAAGCCGCCGGCGACATCGCCGGACGGTTCACGTTCGCCGGTGGCACCGCCGCCGCGCCGGTGCTGCTCGACGAAAGCAACGACGTCGAAGTCGTCTTCTAGACGCGCTTCCGAGCGACGCCGGCCGGACGGCCGGTCAGGGACGGAGGCGCGACGGCCGCGCCTCCGTCTCCGCAGTCGCCTCGCGAGCGGCTGAGTGGACCGTGCACCCCGCGTCGAGACGCCGCCTGCCGATCGCCGATCGCCGCTCACAGCTCCGGTCCGGGAGCTCCCGCTGCGCCTGCCGGGGATCGCTTAAGGCTGCTTCCTTCCGGACCTGACCTGGTTCACGAGCCGACACCGCGCGGGACCCGAACCATCGACGCTCCGAGCGACGGAGCGACCGGAGCGGAACCCCTCGGAAGGGAATTCGGCTCCGCTAGAGCGGATTGCGGATTCAGGGCGCCGCTACCTCCCCGCCTAGCACGGTCCGCGGTGATCGTAGCGCCCGAGAGACACCCTGCACACGCAAGCGCCGACTTCGTTAGGCTGCGCGACCGTGAACTACTCGAGCCGCCTCATTCCACGACTCACCGCCGCGCGCACGCGCGCGCCCCTCGGACTCGCGGCGCTGATCGCCGCCGCACTGCTCGCCGGCTGCGGTGGCAGCAGCAGCTCGAGCGGCACGATCGGCGTCGGCAACGAGAACAAGTCCGACGAAGCGCTGGTCAAAGCCGGCGAAACCGCCGTCGCGAAGACGCCGACGAGCGGACCGCTCGCGACCGAACCGAAGGTGACGCCGCCGAGCGGCCCGGCGCCGACGAAACTGGAGAAGAAAGACCTGATCGTCGGCGCCGGCAAGGAAGCGAAGGCCGGCGACACGGTCACGGTCAACTACGTCGGCGTGCTCTACAACGGCGGCAAGGAGTTCGACGCGTCGTGGAAACGCAAAGAACCGTTCCAGTTCAAGCTCGGGCAGGGTCAGGTGATCAAGGGTTGGGACGAAGGCGTGGCCGGCATGAAAGTCGGCGGCAGGCGCGAGCTGGTGATTCCGTCCGAACTCGCATACGGCAAGAACGGCTCGCCGCCGACGATTCCGGCGAACGCGCCGCTCGTGTTCGTCGTCGATCTGCTCGGCGCCTGACGTCCGCCGGACGCTCACGGCCGGCGCTGGCGCTGCTCGCGCTGGCCGTGATCGGCGCGCTCGCGACCGGCTGCGGCGGCGCGGCGAGCAAGGCCGCGACGCCGGCCGCGCTGAAGCTCGAGCGCGAAGACCTCGCGGCCGCGTGCCGCGCGCTGCAGAGCGTGCGCGCGCCGGTCTCGCGCGAGGTCGCCGCGACGAAAGCCGCGTGGCCGCTGATCGCGAACGGGCTGCCGGCCGATGTCGGCGCCGTGTCCGGCTCGCCGGCCGCCGCGCGCGCCGCGGCGAGCGCCGTGCGACTGCCGATCCCGGCGCTGTTCAGCGAAGCGCAGGCGCGCACGCTGACCGGCCCGGCGGCGCAGATCGCCGGTCTGTATCGCAGCTACGCGCTGCTCAGCACGCGCGGCTGGAAGCTGCTGAACGCGTCGCTGAGGCAGATCGAGTCCGGCACGCCGGCGGCGGCTCGCTTCGCGCGCGCGAACGCGGCGCTGTACATCGAGAGCGTCTACGACGCGCACTTCGCGCTCGCGCAGGTCGGCAAGAAGCTGACGGCGGCCTACGAAAAGCTCGGCGGCGCGACGAGCTTCGGCGCGGGGCTCGCGCAAGCGCAAGTGCAAGCGCTGGCGCTGGCGTACTCCGAAGCGAGCGACCGGCTGCACCCGCACGTCGCCGCTCGCCTGGGCTCGTAAGATCAGCGGGTCCACGAGAGGGAGGAACGAGATGGCAGATCGCAACCGACGGATGGTCCTGGCCGAGCGCCCGAGCGGCATGGTCGATCAGAGCACGGTGCGCCTCGAAGAGGTCGACGTGCCGCAGCCAGGCGACGGCGAGATGCTCGCTCGCGTGCGCTACGTCTCGATCGACCCGACGATTCGCACGTGGATGGACGACGCTCCCGGCTACCTGCCGCCGATCCAGATCGACGAAGTGATCCGCAGCGGCGGCGTCGCCGAGGTGCTCCAGAGCAACAGCGAGCGCTTCGAGCCCGGACAGCTGCTGTTCGGGATGACCGGCTGGCAGGACTACGTCGTCGGCGCCGACGGCTACCAGACGCTGCCCGACGGCGTCCCGCCGACGCTCGCGCTGAGCCTGCTCGGGATCACCGGGATGACGGCTTACTTCGGCATGACCGATGTCGGGCGCGTGCAAGAGGGAGACGTCGTCGTCGTCAGCGGCGCCGCCGGAGCGACCGGCTCGACGGCCGGGCAGATCGCGAAGATCAAGGGCGCGAAGAAGGTCATCGGGATCGCCGGCGGCCCGCAGAAGTGCGCGTATGCCGTCGACGAGCTCGGCTTCGACGAGATGATCGACTACAAGTCCGAGAACGTCGCGGCGCGACTGCGCGAGGCCGCGCCGGACGGCATCGACCTGTACTTCGACAACGTCGGCGGCGAGATCCTCGACGCGTGCCTCGCGCGCCTGGCGCTGCGCGGGCGGATCGTGCTGTGCGGCGCGATCTCCGGCTACAACGACCGCGGCGCGGCGAAAGGGCCGGCGAACTACGCCAACCTGATCATCAAGCGCGGTCGCATGGAGGGCTTTCTGATCCTCGACTACTTCGACCGGATGCCAGAGGCCCAGCAGGTCGTCGCCGGCTGGCTGCGCGAAGGCAAGATCAAGTCGAGCGAGCACATCGTCGAGGGGCTCGAGAACGCGCCCGACGCGCTCAACCTGCTGTTCACCGGCGGCAACACCGGCAAGGTGATCGTCCAACTGTGAGCTGACCGTCAGCCTTCTTCGAAGCTCTTCAGCGGATGGTTCTCGCGCAGGTACTCGGCGAACAGCGGAACCGTGAAGTCGAGCTGCCCGCGACGCGGCGACCAGATCAGGCCCTTGCCGATCAGGCTGTCGCGGTGCATCGAGACGCCGCGCTGGCTGGCGGCGCCGAACGCCTCGGCGATCTCGGCGGTGCGGAACGGGGCGGCGCCCAGCGAGGCGATCGCGGCGAGGTAGCGCTGCTCTGTCTCGGTCGCCAGCTGAAAGCGCGCGCCGTAGAAGTTGCGCGCGAGCGAGTCGCTGACGACCTCTTTGACCGCCTCGACGTCAGCGCTGCCGATCGGCGGCGACTCGACCTCGTTCCACAGCTCGCGGCCGTACTCCTGGATGAAGTACGGATAGCCGGCGCACTGCTGCACGGCCGCGCGCGCCGCCTGCTCCTCGTACTCGACGCCGCGCGTCGCCGCCGGCGCGATCAGCGCCGTGCGCGCGGCGGCGGTCGAGAGACGGCCCAGCTCGTGATACTGGAACAGCCGGTCGGCGTATGGCTTGGCGGCGATCAGGCGCACCTGCAGATCGGGTAGCCCAGCGCCGACGAGCGCGACCGGCAGGCCGTTGCGGCTGATGCTCTGCAGCGCAATGCAGATCGCCGCGAGCGAGCCGGCGTCGAGGTTGTGCATCTCGTCGATCAAGAACAGCGCGCCCGCGCCGGTCGCCTGCGCGACCTCGCCGATCTCGCGCATCAGATCGGTCAAGTCCTGCTCGGGATCGCCGGAGTCGGCGATCCCGGAGGCCGACTCGACGTCGAGCTTCAGCTGGATGCCGGACGGCACGGCCAGGCTGAACGCCTTGACGACGCCGAGCGCCCGCTCGACGCGATCTTTGACCCGGTGGCGGCGGCTCATCTCACGCAGCAGGCGCGCGGCCATGCGCGCGAATGTCACCCGGAAGTCTGGCTGCGAGCCGACCTCTTGCACGTCGGTCGTCGCCCAGCCGGCCTCGCTCGCAAGCACGTCGAGCTCCATCAACAGCACCGTCTTGCCGACGCCGCGCAGCCCCGAGTAGATCAGACTGCGCTCGTGCTGGCCTGAGCCCAGCAGATCGATCAGCGCGCGGAAGTTCTCCAGATCGGGATCGCGTCCGGCGAGCAACGGCGGCTTGCGCCCGGCGCCCGGCGTATAAGGGTTCTCGCGCTTGTTCACCGAGTAAGTCTAACGTTTTCTATAGACCCTTGATTGTTTATTAGAAAGTCTTAGACTTTCTCTCGTGCCGTTCGCTGCCGCTCCGACGGGAGCCGCGTCGAATGGACGACGCCAGCCGCCTCAGACCGCGCGCTCGTCGTTCGGCAGCTCGGGCGCGTCGCCGGCCGTCTCTTCGCGCACGAGCCAGTCGGCGACCGTGCTGACGACGAGGCCGTCAGCCGCGTTCGGGAGTCGCGCGAGCGTCTCGCTGAGCTCGTTCGAGACGAACGTGACGTCGCCTGGCGCGAGCAGCTGCGCCCAGTCGGTGTGATCGTCGTCGAGCTGCTGCGCCGAGCCGCTGCCGACGCGGCGCGCCAGCTCGCCGGCGAGCGAGTGTCGCGCCAGCTCGTCCTCGTCGAGCCGCATCCGCACGACGCCGAGTCGCGGCGCATTGCCACGCACGACCGCGACCGGCGGCACCGGCGAGTCGTCGTCTTCACGTGCGCCGGCCGCGGCCGTCGCCGACGGAGGCTCGCCGCCCGCTCCGTCGGAGATCGGCTCGGCGACGAGCACGAGCGTCGCTTCGTGCGCGCGCCCGACGCGCAGCGCGCCGTGCAGCACCGAGCGATCGACGGTCGTCAGCAGCTGTCCGTCGATGCCGGCCTCAGCGACGAGCTCGCCGAGCCGCGCGAGCGCCGGCTTCGGCGAGAACGGCGCCGATTCGGGCACGACGAGCAGCGGATGCACGACGCCGCCATCGGTGTGCGCGATGCGTCGCGCGATCGCCAGCGCGCCGAGCGCGAGCTCGGGCTGCCCGACGCCGACGACGATCCGCGTGCCGAGCGGTTGCGGCCCTTTCGGCAACGCGACGCGCTCGGCGGCGCGCGCGCCGGCGAACGTCGACGCGAGCACGCTGAACAGAATCAGCACGAGCACGGCGTTGACGACGGCGCTGCTGAACAGGCCGAGCTGAAAGCCGATCACGGTCGCCGCGAGCGTCGCCGCCGCCTGCGCGGCGCTCAGCGAGAACAGCAGGCCGGCCTGCGCGCGCGAGAAGTTGAACAGGCGCGCCGAGATGCCCGCCGCGAGCGCCTTGCCGCCGAGGCACGCGACGATGAACAGCCCGGCGAGGCCGAGCGTTTCGCCCTTGACCATCACGCTCGGATTGAGGATCAGACCGACCGAGACGAGGAACACCGGGATGAACACGGCGCCGCCGAAGAACTCGATGCGGTCCATCAGCTGACCCTCGTTCGGCACGAGCCGGTTCATCCCGAGGCCGGCGAAGAACGCGCCGACGATGCCCTCGACGCCAAACAGCTCGGCGATCGTCGCCGCCGAGAGGAACGCCGTGATCGCTACGACGTAGCGCACCGAGCGCTCGGTGCCGAACCAGCGAAACGCCGAGCCGGCGAGGATCGGCAGGACGATCAGGCTGTAGAGCGCGAGCACGCCCATGCCGACGACGATCTGCACGGCGATGTCGGCCGTCGTGCGATGGCCGCCGGCCGAGCCGGCGACGACAGCGAGCACGACGAGCGCGAGCGTATCGGTCAGCACCGTCGAGCCGACGGCAGTCGCGACGGCCGGGTCCGACGCGAGCCCGGCGTCTTTGATCGCCGGGTAGGAGATCAGCGTGTGCGACGCCAGCAGCGAGCCGAGCAGGATCGCCGCGAGCGTTTCCCAGCCGAGCGCGAAGCCGACGAGCATGCCCAGCACGAACGGCAGCGTGAACGTGAGCAGTCCGAACGAGACGGCCGAGCGACGGTACTTGCGCAGCAGGTTGAGGTCGATCTCGACGCCGGCGACGAACATCAGGTAGAGCAGGCCGAGCTGGCCGAGATCGGGCAGCGTGTCGTTGCCGGCGCCGATCAGCGACAGCCCGTGCGGGCCGATCGCGTAGCCGCCGACGAGCAGCCCGATGATCCCCGAGACGCCGAAGCGCCGGAACAGCACCGGGCCGATCAGCAGCACGGCGAAGACGACGAGGAACTCCCACGGCGCGCCTTTCGGCTTGGAGATCTCGATCAGCGCGAGCGTCATTCTTCGGTCCTCAGCACCGGCACGCCTTCGGCGCCGCCTTCTTCGTAGTCGGCGTGCAGCCAGTGGTGCGCGAGCCGGTCGATCTCGCCTTCGGACTGCAGCGCGCGCAGCGCCGAGTCGACCGCTTCGGTGTTCGCGGAGCCCGACGGCAGCGCCGCGCCGAGCTCCGCTTCGCTCGGCAGTTGCGCCGCGACCGCGTACTTGCTCGGCGCTTCCCGCGCATAAGCGAGCGCGACCGGCAAGTCGAGCAGCACAGCTTCGACGCGCCCGTCCTCGAGCGCTTCCAGCTTCTCGCTCTGATGTTCGAACACGAGCGTCTTCGTCGTCGGTTCGATCTGCTTTTCGAGCGCTTCCTTCAGCGTCGTCTCGTTCTGCACGGCCCAACGCAGATGGCGCGCGGCGTCGACGTCGGCGACTTCCGTGCCAGGGCGCACGACAATCGCCGGCGGCGCCTTCAGATACGGGGTCGAGAAGTCCAGGTACTGCTCGCGCGGTTCGGTGATCGTGATGTCAGACAGCGCGAGATCGGCGCCGCCGAGATGACCGTGGACGAGCTCGGCGAACGGCACATCGACGACGTCGACCTTGCTCAAGCCGAAGCGCTTCGCGAGTCGCTTCGCCAGCTCGTACTCGAAGCCGCCGGTCGGATGCGCGAACGTGCCCTCCCAGAAGCCCGGATCGGGCGCCTGCGCGGTCGCGACCGTCAACGTGTTCGGCGTGTGCGGCGAGAACGATCCGGCGGCGCCGTCGCCGGCGTTCGCGCAGCCGAGCACGCCGACGCCGAGCAGCGCGATCAGCGCGATCAGGCCGAGCGGTCGTGTCCGGTGCGCAGCGATCATGGCGGCACTCTAGGTATCGGAGCGGGCGCGCGGCTTCGCGAGCCGGCGCGTCGCGGGCGCGCGGCGCGCATGCGGGCAATAAACTGGCGTCGGCCAGGGCGCGTAGCTCAGTGGGAGAGCGCTCGCTTCACACGCGAGAGGTCGCAGGTTCGAAACCCGCCGCGCCCATTGAAGTCCCTGTAAATGCGCCCTCCATCGCGACGGCTCGCGACAGTATGCGGATGCGGAAGTGTCCTGCTTCAGGTCTGTGGAGCGGAGGCGAGCCCGAGGAACACGAGCAGCGACCGGTTCAGCGCCACGAACTCGTCGTCGCGTAGCTTGCCGAGGCGATCGCCGAGGCTCGAGCGCGGCACGGTGGTGACCTTGTCCAGCATGATCTTGCTGGGTTGGTCGAGGCCGTTCTCCTCGGAGGGATCGATCGGGAGCCTGAGGAGCGGAGCCTCAACCGGGCTCGTGGTAAATGGACAGACGGTGACCGAGGCAGTGGCGTCGAAGCGGTCGTCTTGGACGATGAGCACGGGGCGGGGCTTGCCTGTGTACGGTCCGCGTGCCGCGGCCGTGTAGACCTCGCCGCGCCTCACCGCGAGGGCGCTTGCTCGTCGGCGTCGTCCCAATCAGAGGAGATCGCGTCGACGAAGGCTTGGTCGTCTACCTCATGCTCGCTCGTCGCGATCACGACTGATTGACGGTGCGCCTCGGCGACGAACTCGGGAGCGCGAACATCGGGCACCCAGATCTGGAGCGGTCGGAGCCCTTGTTGTCGTAGACGCTTGCGGTGTTGGCGCACTCGGTCTCGGGTAGACGGCATGATCCAGAATGTTACATGTAACGTTGCCATCCATCAAGGGCTCTGCGCGAGCCAGCCACTCGCCGGCGCGCGTTCTCGAGCGACAGGCGTCAACCGCTATCCTTACTATCACTAAATAGTAAGGAGACGTATGGATTCGAGCGCGAAGGTCACATCGAAGGGCCAGGTCACGATTCCGAAGGACGTGCGCGACGCACTGGAGTTGCACGAAGGCGACGAGCTGCACTTCCGCGTCGAGCGCTCGCGCGCGGTGATCGCCAAGACGCCCGAGTTCCTCGCGCTCGCCGGCAGCGTCCCGGTCCCGGCCACGAAGCGCAGGACGCCGTGGGACGAGGTGCTGCGCTCCAGCAGAGCACACCGCGCCGGACGGCGGCACTGACCGCGTTCCTGGACACCAATGTCGTGATCCGGCACCTGACCGGCGATCCGCCGGAGATGGCCGTCCGCGCGACCGCGGCTCTGGCGTCGGCAGAGGAGCTGATGCTCGCCGACGTCATCGTCGGCGAGTGCGTCTACGTGCTCGAGTCCTTCTACGAAGTCGAGCGCCAGCGGATTGCAGAGCTGATGCGTGCAGCAATCGCGCTGCCGTCGATCAAGACCGTCGACCGCGCTTCGCTGCTGCGCGCGCTCGAGGTCTACGAGGCCGATCATCTGGACTTCGCCGAGGCGTATCTCGTCGCCCAGGCCGAAGCAACCGGTGTCGGCACGATCCTGACATTCGACCGCACGGTCGATCGGGTCGCGACCGTCGCGCGCGAAGAGCCGTGAGCATCAGGCACTCGCAGTACACCGTCGCGCGCCGCATAAGCCGCTGCGCCCCTCGTCTGTGGGGCTCGACGGCGAGCGAGACCGTAGCGGCGCCCGATCGTCAGGGCCGTCACGGCGCCCACTCGCTACGCACAAGTACGCGTAACTGAGCAACTTTCGATGCGTAGGGTCTAGTACTTCCGCGCCGGATTGCTTAGCCTTATGTCAACGTGCTCTATCTAGCTCTCGCAGCAGGGTTGCTTCCAGCCGCACTCGTCGGTCTGGCGATGTGCCGTCTGGCGGCGCTGAGCGACCGCCTGCATACGGTCGCGCTCAGCGAGTGGGTCGTCGCTTCGCGCCGCGGCGCGAACGAGATCGAACGCGCCGACGGACCTGTCGAGCATCCTGCGTTCGACTTGCCGATCTCGGCGTATCGCGAGGCGAGCTGAGCATGCGCGCTCGGGCCTCGGACACAACTGTCGCCGGCGGCGAGCGTTCTGTGCGCCTGCTCGCGAGCGGCGCGCTCGGGCTGTTGATCGCGTTGCTCTGCGTGCTTGCGCTCACCGCAAGCGCGCAAGCTGCCGAACCGGGCGCCGAAACGTCGGGCGCAATTGCAACGGGCAGCGAAGGGACGAGCGCACCGGCCGGCGATGAAGCCGGTGCGTCGACGTCTGCGCCGGCCGAAACGACACCGACGCCGCCTGCGCAGGAGGAAACGGCCGCGCCGCCGCCTACGCAGGAAGAAACGGCGACCGCGCAAAGCGCGCCGGAACAGCCGGCCGTGACGCAGACGCCGCCCGCCGAAACGACGCCGGCCGAAACTACGCAGGCGCCGATCGACGAAAGCGCGCCGGCGCCCGAACAGACGCAGCCGGCCGAAACGACAACGCCACCGGATGAAACGACGACGCCACCGGTTGAAACGACGTCGAAGCCGGCTGAAAGCACGCCGGTGGTCGTCGAAGAGACGCCCGCGCCGGTGCTCGTGTCCGAGGAAGCCTCGGCTCCAAAACGCACGAGTGAAGAAACGCTCGTGACCGACGGCGTGAGCGAAGACAAGCCTTCGGCGCCGCTCGAAGAAACGACGATCGTCGCGCACGGCGGCGCGAGTGGCCAAGACTCCACGCCGCAGAGCGCGAGCGCGACGCCGCCTGGCGCGCCGAGCACGTCGAGCGAAGGGGCTCAGCCGCTCGCCGGAGCGCTGATCGGATCGATCGCGTCGGCGCCGAACAACAACGGCCCACGCGTGCCGCCGCCGAGCTCCGGCAACGGCGCTTCGGCCTCGACGATCGCTGTTCCGAGCGGTGGTGAGGACGACTTCGCGTGCCCGCTCGCGTCGCTCGAACACCGGATGCCCGGCATCTGCTCCGGCTGGCTTCGCACGCAGCGAGTGCTCTCGACTTCGTCGATCGCGGCCGCGATCGCCGCGGCCTCGTCGCCGTCGCAGACGGGCGCGGCGAGCGGCGACGGCCATGCGCCGTCGATGAGCGCCACGCCGCCGGTCAGCCCGACGCCCGGCCCGCCGCCTGCCGGCGCCGCCGGTGGCGCGGCCGCTGGCGGCCCGGGCATGGCGCTGTCTGGCTTTCTCTCGCTCGCCGGCCTGCTGCTGCTTGCGGCGCCGCTCGCGATGCGGCGACTGCGTCTCTCCTTCCGCCTATGGCGGGCTTCGTGCGTCGCGCTGATTCCTGAGCGTCCCGGCTAGCTCCTTCCGATCGCTCACTCGGCGCCCGAACCAGATGGTCCGGGCGCCCTGGAATCAACTCGAAGCTTCCCGGAAGGAGCTGTTGTCTGATGAAACGCCATTTGACGGCGTCCGCAGTTGGAGCAGGTGATCGCGAAGGCCTAGCGCCCGAGACGTTCACGAACAGCCTCACGAACAGCGTCACGAACAGCGCGCGCGCCCCGTCCGGCGCTCGCGGCGACACCGCGCCGAGCGCGAGCGAGCGCAAGGTCGCGCTGTCGAGCGTCAGCGAGTGGACACATACGCTCGTGCTGAGCGGCGAGCTGACGCATCGCTCGGCGCACGCGCTCGAGCTCGAGATCGAGCGGCTCTGCGCAGCCGGCGTGACCGGCATCACGCTCGACCTGCGCGAGCTCGCCGGGATCGACGCGATCGGCGTCGCCGTGATCGCGTTCCGCAGCGGCCTGTGCAAGCGGCGCGGCTACGAGTTCGCGTTGATCTCCGGATCGCGCCAGGTCCGCCGCGCGTTCGAACAGGCCGGCGTCGCCGATCTGCTGCCGTCGCCAGACGAGCAGGCCAGCTCGCCGCCGGAGCCGGCGCGCGTGCGCCCGCTCGCGCTGGCGCACAGCTGAGCGCCGCGCCGTGGTGGCTCCGCGTTCGCGACAGTGCCCAGCGCCGCCGGCGCGCCGGGCACTGTCGCGCGAGCGCTCAGCCGCGTGAGACGCTGACGAGCGCCGCGCTCGCGGCCGCGAGCTGAACGGTCACGACGCCATCGCTGCTCGCGCTCCACGGCAGCCGGCCGGGCTGCCACGAGCCGTCGGCGGCGACTTCACGCCCACCGAGCTCCGTGCCGGACAGCGCCGAGAGCGACTGCCCGGTCAGCGCGAGCGTGCTCGCGCCGCTGTAGCCGGCGCCGACGTTCAGCCGCACGGTCGCCGTGCGCCGGCCAGCCGGTTCGTCGTCGGTCACGACGAAGTCGAGGCGGCCGTTCGGCGCGAGAAAGCCGGACGCGTGGACGTTCGTCGAGCTCGGCGAGCGCACGACGGTCGTCGCCAGCGGGCGGTCGCCGACGAGCCCTCTGAGCATCAGCAGCGCGTACCACTCGGGCTGCGCGACGAGTTCGCCTGTCGAGAGCGCCTCGGCGCCGAGCGCGCAGACCGGCGAGTAGCCGTCGCAGCGCGAAGGGTTGCCGTGCATGTTGACGCCGATCGCGCCGGCGTCCATCACCTGCGGCACGAAGCCCGCGGCCCACAGCGCCGAGGCGAACGTGTCGCTGATCCCGGCGACGCCGCCGCACGAGACGGTGTTCGTCTCGTCGAGGCGAAACGGCAGGTTCGCGGCTTGCGCGATCGCCACGTAGCGGCGAACCGAGGCGATCTCCTTCAGCCGGATCGGTTCGCTCAGCAGGCTCGCGATCGACGGCACTGGATTCGTCTGTTCGCAGCCGAGCGGATAGTGGTGACCGGTCAGCACCGCCGGCTGCTCGTCGACCGCCTCGCCCGGCCCCCATGTTTCGAACGCCGACGAGCCGGACGTGTCGGGCCCGAGCAGCGGAACGCCCGGCGCCGCGGCTTCGATCGCGCCGCGGTAGGCGGCGATCTGTTCGGCGTACTGCGTGAACGTCCACGGTTCGGCGCGCATCGCGTGCAGCGCGTAGGCGTTCGGCTCGTTGCCGAGCTCGATCCCGGCGAGCCATCCTCCAAGCGCGGCTTTCGCCGCCGCCACCTCGCGCGCCGCCGCGCGCGGTTCGAAGTGGACGATGCCGAGCGTCAAGACGACGTGCCAGCCACTCGCGTTCGCCAGCGCCGCCAGCTCGTCGAGGTCGTCGACGTCGATCACGCCCGACGCCCACGACGGGCGCGGCGTCGTGCTGTCGGTCCACGCGATGCGCGTGTCGGCCGAGACGCCGCCGAAGCGCAGCACGCCGGGCCCGAGCGAGCGCAGCATCGTGACGAAGTCGCCGCGATCGGAGTAGCGCGCGATCTGCGCGAGGCTCGACATCTCGAACGACAGGCCGAGGAATTCGCTCGGCACTGGTGGGCCGAGCTCAGCGAAGTTGGTCGTGACCGTCGCGAGCGGCCCGCGCGGCACCTTCGGCGCGACGTGCGGCTTCGGCTTCGCCGCGCCGGCGACTGTGCCGCGAGCGGCGGCTGTGGCTGCGGCAAGAAGCGCGAGCGCGAGCGCGACGCAGAGCGCAGCGGCGGCGATCTGGCGTCGCGAAGTCATCGAGAGCAGTAAACACGGCCGCGGGCGCACTCGATGCGGCTAATCTGAGCGACGCGACGTCGACGACGACATGTGCATCGATCAGGGCGTCGGCGTGATCCCGTGGAGCCCGCTCGCGCGCGGCGTGCTCGCCGGCGACCGCACGCGCGAGGGCGAGCGGCGCACGACGCGCTCGGACTCGGACCCAACTCTCGCTAGACGAAGAAGAGATCGCGCGCCTGGAGGAGCATTACGCGCCGCATCCGGTGCTCGGGCACGCGTAGGCGTTCTGCGGGACGCGTAGGCGTTCTGCTTTTTCGCGAGCTGATAGCAGCGGTATACACGCGGCGAGCGCAGGCGCACCAGACGTACATACACCTGCTACCGGCTCTCGAAATGAAGCATCGTCCCTTCGGCCGTCCGTCGGCCGGGACTGGGCCGTAGTGGGCCGGCTGCGTCTCAGCGAGCGCCGCCTACGGCGCGAGCCGCACGGGCAGCGTCTTCAGCTGGTTGAGGAACAGCGACTCGACGTGCTTCGGGCGATCGTCGAGCGCGATCTGCGGGAAGCGCGCGAGCGTCTCTTCGATCAGGATCTTCAGCTCGAGGCGCGCGAGCGCGGTGCCGAGGCAGAAGTGCCGCCCGCCGGCGCCGAACGCTTGGTGCTCTTCGGTGCGGCGCAGCTCGAAGCGGTCGGGATCGTCAAAGCGCGTCTCGTCGCGATTCGACGAGGCGTACCACATGACGACCTTCTCGCCGGCGCGGATCTTCTGTCCGTGCAACTCGGTGTCGCGCGTCGCGGTGCGGCGGAAGTGCGCGAACGCGGGGAACATGCGCAGCGACTCCTCGACGGCGTTCGGGATCAGCGACGGGTCGTCGATCACGAGCTGGCGCTGCTCGTCGTCTTGCATCAGCGCGCGCATGCCGCTGCAGTAGGTCGCCTTCGTCGAGTCGTTGCCGGCGGCCATCAGCAGGAAGAAGCCCATCACGATCTCATGCTCCTCGAGCTTCTCGCCGTCGACTTCGGCGTGCACGAGGATGCTCGTCAGATCGTCGGTCGGGTGCTCGCGCCGCTCGGCGATCAGCTTGCCGCAGCGCTCGAAGATCTCAGGGATGTCTTTGTTGACGGCGCCGTCGAAGCCGTCTGGGTTGAGGTCGGGGTCGGCGGCGCCGAGCGTCGAGTTCATCAGCCGCGCCCAGATCTCATCTTCCTCCTCGGAGATGCCCATGAAGCTGCCGATCACGCGCGAGACGACCGGCTGCGCCACGTCGGAGACGAGGTCGCACGTCTCGCGCCCGTCGAGACGGTCGAGCACGCGCACGGTGATCGCGCGGATCGCGTCCTCGTGGTCGGCGATCCGCTTCGGCGTGAAGCCGCGCTGGAACAGCGCCTTCAGACGGTCGTGCTTCGGCGGGTCCATGCCGATGAACATCGCGCGCGCGAGCTCGATCGGGAAGCCTGCGGCAGCGACGACGACGCCGCCGAGTTCAGAGGAGTACGTCTCCCAGTCGCGGCTGACCGCGTGGACGTCGTCGGCTGTCGTGACCGACCAGAAGCCGTCCTCGTCGGGCAGTTCTTCGAAGCTCTCGGTCCAGTGGATCGGACACTTGCCGCGCATCTGCTTGAACGCCTCCTGCGGCGGCCCGTCGAGCCAGAGCTCGCGCTCGGTCAGTTCCACGCTCTCGATGTCGCGACCAACGGTTGCCACGGAAGACCTCCAAGTTCGCCGATGCGGATGCGCAGAGATCATACTGGCTGCTCAGCCAGTTTTGATTCCGATCGCTTCGCGGGCGGGTCGCGGGCGGCATCGAGACGCGAAGCGCGGAGGACGCGCGAGGACGGCGATCGATCACGGGCGCGGCTAGAAGCGCTCGAGCACGCGCTCGATCGCGCTCGCGCCGAACTCGAGCGCGGCGGCGGGCACGCGCTCGTCGACGCCGTGGATCAGGCGCATGAACGGCACGTCGCTCGGCAGCTGCATCGGCAGGAAGCCGTACGTCTGGATGCCGAGGCGCGAGAAGAAGCGCCCGTCGGTTACGCCGGGGAGCAGCATCGGGATCGTTTTGGCCGACGCGTCGAGCTCGCGTAGCGCACCGCTCAGCAGCTCGAACAGCGCCATGTCGGGCGCGCCGGCGACGGCGTCGTGCTGGACGACGTCGAACTCCAGCTCGACGCCGCTCAGCGCGCGCAGCTCGGCGAACAGGTCGTCGGGCGTGAAGCCCGGCAGCAGGCGCGCGTCGAGCGACAGCTCGATCGTGTCCGGGATCACGTTGACCTTCTCGCCGCCGCTGACGATCGTCGCGCTGACGGTGTTGTGCAGCATCGGGTCGAACGGCGCGCCGCGCTCGCCGAGCGCGTCGAGCAGTCGATCGGTCAGCGCCGGCGTCAGCAGGCCTTTCAGCGGCAGCGCGAGCGTCGCCGGCAGCTCGGCGGCGATCGTCTCGATCATCGAGCGCACGACGGGCGTGACGTGGACCGGCAAGCGCTTGCGATCGAGCCGCGTGAGCAGGCGGCCGAGCTGGCCCATCGCGCCGCCGCGGATCGGCATCGAGCCGTGCCCGCTCGGACCGCGCAGCGTCGCGCGCGTCCAGCAGACCTGCTTCTCGGCGACCATGATCGGGTAGAAGCGCCGGCCGGCGACGTCGATCGTGAAGCCGCCGAACTCGCCGATCGAATAGCGCACGCCGTCGAACAGCTCGGCGTGCTCGCGCACGAGGAAGTCCGCGCCGAGCGCGCTGCCGGCCTCCTCGTCGGACATCAGGCAGAGGATCACGTCGCCCGGCGGCTTCGCGTCGCGCGCGAGCGCGCGCATGAACGCGGCGAGCATCATCGCGACGCCGCCCTTCATGTCGAGCGCGCCGCGGCCCCAGACGTAGCCGTCGGCGATCTCGCCGGCAAACGGCGGGTGCCGCCAGTCGCCGCGCGCGGCGACGACGTCGAGGTGACCTTGCAGCAGCAGCGGCGGGCTCTCGCCGCGCCCGGCGAGCCGCGCGAGGAGGCTCGGCCGCTGCGGATCTTGCGCGAGCAGCTTGACCTCGCAGCCGAGCGCCTGGAGCAGCTCGCGAATCCACTCGATGCACTCGCGCTCGCCGCCCGGCGGATTGCTCGTGTCGAAGCGCAGCAGCTGCGCCAGCAGCTCGACCGGCCGGTCTTGCAGCGCTTCGCTACGCGTCGCCTCGCTGCCCATCGCGACAGTCTCGCCGATCGACGTCCGCGCGGCGGTACCGCCTGTAAGCGCGGACGATGACGACGCGGCGCTCGCTCAGCCGCGCGTGAGCTCTGTGTAGCGCGCGAGCATCGCCGCGTCGTCGTCGTACTCGAACTGCTCGGTATGCATCGAGTGACCGCGTTCGACAACCGTCACGAAGCCGGCGACGTAGGCGAACTCACCGCGCCCGCCCGGACCTTGCCCGTGGTAGGACGCGCGCATCGCGAGCACGCGCTCGTCGCACGCGAGCACCTCGTCGATCGCGAAGCGCACGTCCGGCGAGACGGCATAGACAGACGCCGTCCAGGCGCGGCAAGTCGCCACGTCGATCGTCTCGATCGCGGCGCCGGCGCTGCGAATGACCATCGTCCATCCGTCGGCGAACAGCTCCATGAACGCATCGAGGTCGCGTGCCGCGTAGCGCTTGCCGTACTCGGCGTAGTACCGCAGCGGCGCGCGATCGTCGCACGCCGCGCAGAGCCCGGCGCCCGCGTCACGCGAGCTTCCGCACCTGGCACAAGTCGTCGCGATGACCACCCCCATGGCGTTACCTCCCTCGACCAAGCGTACTCCCGATCGGCGACGATCGCCGTTCACGTTCCCTACTCGTAGGATCGAGTGATGAAACGCGCGCTCGTGCCGCTGATCGCACTCGCTCTGCTCGGCACGCTGACGTCGCGACGGGCGCGCTCCGCGCGCCCGTGATCTTGCAGAAGAGGGTCGTTTTACGCTCACGTGGTACTAAGTAGCGATGCCCCGTTCGATCTGGACAGGCGCGATCAGCTTCGGGCTGGTCACGGTGCCGGTCAAGCTGTACAGCGCGGTCAACCGCAAGACGGTCCGCTTCCACCAGCTCTCGGGCAAGAGCGGCGTGCGGATCGCGCAGAAGCGCGTCGACCCGCAGTCGGGCGAAGAGGTCGCGTACGAGGACATCGTCAAGGGCTACGAGCTCGCGCCCGACCGCTACGTCGTGATCGAGCCGGCCGAGCTCGACACGCTGCAGCCGAAGAAGACGAAGACGATCGAGATCGAGGACTTCGTCGAGCTCTCGCAGATCGATCCGATCTTCTACGACCACCCGTACTACCTCGCGCCGGGACCGGGCGGCGCGAAGCCCTACCGGCTGCTGCTCGAGGCGATGGCCGAGACGGAGAAGGTCGCGATCGCGCGCGTCGTGATCCGTTCGAAGGAGCAGCTCGTCGCGATCCGCGCGGTCGGCGACGTGCTCGAGATGGCGACGATGCTGTTCGCCGACGAAGTCTCCTCGCCGGACCGGCTCGACGAGCTGCCCGATCCGAAGGAGGTCAAGACGACCAAGCGCGAGGTCGAGATCGCCAAGCAGCTGATCGGCTCGCTCGCCGCAGACTTCGAGCCGGACAAGTACCACGACACCTACCGCGCCGACGTGCTCGCGCTGATCGAGCGCAAGGCCGAGGGCAAGAAGATCGCCGTGCAGCCGGAAGCCGAGGAGGAGCAGGCGCCGGCGCCAGACCTGATGAGCGCGCTGAAGGCGAGCCTCGAGGCGGTGCGCGAGCGCAGCGGCGAGAGCGGCCGCGCGCCGGCGAAAAAGCGCAAACCGGCCGCAAAAGCGAAGGCTGCGACGGGCGACGCGAGCGCGAAACCGGCGGCGAAGAAAGCTGCCGCCAAAAAAGCGCCGGCAAAAAAGGCGGCGAGCAAACACGCTACCGCGAAGCGGTAGGTGACTGCGCGGCGCACGAGCAAGCCTGACGGCGGCAAGACCGCCGCCGCTTCGCGCCTGAAGGAGTACAGCCGCAAACGCGACTTCGCCAAGACGAGCGAGCCGAGCGGCGCCACGCAGGCCCCCGGCGCCACGCAAGCCCCCGGCGCCAAGCAGACCCGCGGCGCCAAGCAGGCGAAAGCCGGTGCGGAGAAGTCCGGCACCGCGAAGCGCGGCAAGGCGAAGACCGCCAAACCGGCTACGAAAAGCCGCGCGCGCAGGCAGCAGCTGCGCTTTGTGATCCACGAGCACTCGGCGACGCGGCTGCACTGGGACCTGCGCCTGGAGCGCGACGGCGTGCTCGCCTCGTGGGCGGTGCCGAAGGGGCTGCCGCCAGAGCCGAACGACAACCGCCTCGCGGTCTGGACCGAGGACCACCCGCTCGAGTACGTCGACTTCCACGGCGAGATCCCGAAGGGGCAGTACGGCGCCGGCACGATGACGATCTGGGACTGCGGCACGTACGAGACGCTGAAGTGGGAGCCGCGCAAGATCGAGGTGGCGCTGCACGGCGAGCGCGTCGACGCGCGCTACGCGCTGTTCCCGATCTCCTCGGAGAAGACAAAAGACGGGCGCCCGAAGCAGTGGATGATCCACCGCATGGACCCGCCGGCCGACGCGACGCGCGAGCCGATGCCCGAGCACGTCAAGCCGATGCTCGCGCGCGCCGGCGCGCTGCCGAGCGACGAGCACGCGTGGGCGTACGAGATCAAGTGGGACGGCGTGCGCGCGATCGCCTACTCGGCGCCGGGAGAGCTGCGCCTGGAGAGCCGCAACCTGAAAGCGATCACCGGCCAGTATCCGGAGCTCGCGCCGCTGAACCGCGCGCTCGGCTCGCACGTTGCGATCCTCGACGGCGAGATCGTCGCGTTCGACGCCGACGGCCTGCCGAGCTTCGCGACGCTGCAGCGACGGATGCACGTCGGCGCTCCGGCGCAAGCCAAGCGACTGGCGAAGGACGCGCCGGTGACGTACATGATCTTCGACCTGCTGTGGCTCGACGGGCATTCGCTGATGTCGTTGTCTTACGGCGAGCGGCGCGAGCGGCTGAGCGCGCTCGGTCTGAACGGCGCGGCGTGGCAGACGCCAGACCACCTTACGGGCAAGGCCGAGGACGTGCTCGCGGCGACCGCCGCGCAGAAGCTCGAGGGCGTCGTCGCGAAGCGGCTCGACTCCGGCTACGAGCCGGGCGCGCGCAACGGCAGCTGGCTGAAGATCAAGAACTTCGGACGCCAAGAGCTCGTGCTCGGCGGCTGGCTGCCCGGCGAGGGCCGTCGCCGTGAGCGGATCGGCGCGCTGCTCGTCGGCGTCTACGACGGCGACGGTGAGTTCCGTTACGCCGGGCGCGTCGGCACCGGCTTCTCCGACGCCGAGCTCGACAAGCTCGCGAAGCTGCTCGCGCCGCTGCGGCGCGAGGACTCGCCGTTCCAAGCAGGCGAGCGCCCGCCGCGCGGCGCGATCTTCGTCGAGCCGCAGCTCGTCGCCGAGGTCGAGTTCAGCGAGTGGACGGCCGCCGGCAGCCTGCGTCATCCGTCCTACAAGGGACTGCGCGAGGACAAGGACGCCAGCGAAGTCGTTCGCGAGGACTTCGCGCCGACGCTGCTCGCGAAGCAGAAGCCCGTGCGCGGCAAGCGCGGCGTGACCGCGCGCCGTGACGGCACCGCCGCCGTGCGCGAGCGCGACGAACGCGAGCAGCTCGGGCGGCTCGCGCTGAGCCGCCCGAGCAATAAGCAGGCGAGCACGATCGTCGAAGGCCGCGAGCTGAAGCTGTCGAACCTCGACAAGACGCTCTACCCACGCGCGCGCTGGCGCAAGCGCGCGGTGATCGAGTACTACGCGGCCGTCGCCGAGGCGCTGATCCCGCACCTGCTCGGTCGCGCGCTGACCGTCAAGCGCTGGCCGGACGGCGTCGAGGGCAAGGCGTTCTTCCAGAAGCAGGCGCCCGCGCACCGCCCTGAGTGGGTGCGAACTGTGACGCTTGCAAGCGAGAAGAAGCCGATCGACTACCTGCTCGCCGACGACCACGCGACGATCGTCTGGCTGGCGAACCTCGCGGCGCTCGAACTGCACGTGCCGCTCGCGCGCGCCGAGACGCACGAGCGTCCGACGGCGCTCGTCTTCGACCTCGATCCGGGCGCGCCGGCGAGCGTGATCGAGTGCTGCCGCGTCGCGCTGACGCTGCACGGCATGTTCGAGAACCTCGGCCTGCAGAGCTTCGTCAAGACGTCCGGCAAAAAGGGCCTGCAGCTGTACGTGCCGCTGAACGACCGGAAGGTCTCGTTCGCGCAGACGAAGCCGTTCGCGAAAGCCGTCGCCGAGCTGCTCGAGCAGAGCGAGCCGGAGCTGATCGTCTCGCGCCAGACGAAGACGCGGCGCGAGGGCAAGGTGCTGATCGATTGGAGCCAGAACGATCGGAACAAGACGACCGTCTGCGCCTACTCGCTGCGCGCAAACGAGCGTCCGACCGTCTCGACGCCGCTGGAATGGGACGAGGTTCGCGCGGCGCTCGATCGCGGCGACGGCGGCGCGCTGCGGTTCGAGGCCGGCGCCGTGCTCGAGCGCGTCGCCGAGCGCGGCGACCTGTTTGCGCCGGTGCTCTCGCTCGCGCAGAAGCTGCCGTCGCTGTAGCGCGGCGCGCCGCGGTCGTGTCTGCGTCGACGCTTGCCTGCGCAGTTCGGATGCCTGCACCGTTTACGATGTCGGAATGCTCTGGAAGAGGAGGAAGTCAGAGGAAGGGAGCGCCGACCAGCGACGGGTGCTGGACGCCATGCTTGGCCTCTCGCAGACGCAGATCCTCGCCCAAGTACCGACGAGGCAAGCCTTGACAGCCGAACGGTTGGCCTTCTCGCGTTCAACGGCGCGCTCCTCGGAGGTACGCTGGCCGCCAAGACGCTACTCGGCTATTACTGGTGGTCGCCGCTCGTTGTCGTGGGATTTGCTACGGCCCCCTGCCTGTGGTCGGTCTTCAAGAAGACCAGTGCGTTTGGACCGCGCGCGCTGACATTTTATGAGCAATTCGGCTCCGAAGGGCCGCTCGGAGCACGGATACAGCTGCTCTCGGACCTGGCGGACACGTTCGATTTCAACGCGGGCAGGGTCAAGTGGAAGATGTGGCGGCTGCGCGCAGCCCTCGCCTTCCTGGTTGTTGGACTCGGCGTTGCAGCACTATTGATCGCCATTGTCCGACCGACTACGATGAAGACATGCTCACCAGAACAAATCCGCGCCCAGGTTCAGCCCCACCGGTACCGGTGCCTCCCCCGTCAGGACTTCCGCTTGTCGGTGCCGGGGGCGTAGTTCGTAGCGGCAGCAAACCGTCGTAAGTCTTCTCGCCGTCGGCATTCGCATCTTCGCTCGGCGATATGTGTCGAGCGCTCACCGGGCGCTACCGCGACGCTGTTCAAGTCTGCTGACGCGTCAACTGCCGTTCGTAGGGTCCGTGCCCGGTTAGGCAGACGGCGCCGCAGCGCGCTGCGAGCGCGAGCGCGTCGGGGATGCTCATGCCGGCGCCGAGCCCGTATGTCAGCCCGGCGGCGAACGAGTCGCCGCAGCCATAGGAGTCGACCGGCTCGCCGGGTGGTGGCACGCCCGCCCAGCGCCCGGACTCGCCCGAGCGCGTTCGATAGCAGCCGCCGCGCTCGCCTTCGGTCAGCACGAGCAACTCTGCTTCGTCTTCGACGCCGGCCGCGGCCGCTCGCTCGATCTCGTCTTTCGCGCTGAGCACGAGCGCGTCGACGCCGACGCCGTGCCCGAGCGCGTCGCGCGCGCGCGGGTTGGCGACGAGCACGCGCGCCGCGCGAGCGGCGCGCAGCGCGTCGCGATCGCCGGCCGTGAAGTACACGGCGTCGGCGTCGTCGAGCTCCGCCCACGGCAACTTCGAGTCCTCGGCGAGCGGCTGCAGACGCTCGCCGAACGTCGTGATCGTGCGCTCGCGCGCGTCGTCGACGAGCGTGACCGCGCGCCGCGTCGACTGCTCGCGCGGTTCGCTCGCGACGCGCACGCCGAGCTCGCGCAGGCGCGCGAGCGAGCGGCGCGCGACTTCGTCTTCGCCGAGCGCGGTGATCAACAGCGACGCGCCGGCGAGGCGCGCGAGCTGCACCGCGACGACCGCGCCACCGCCGGCCGGCTCTTCGAACGGGTCGCGCGCGTGCACGACCTCACCGGCGCGCGGCACGTGCGCGACGCGCGCGTACTGCACCCACTCGATGTGCCCGACGACGGCGACGCTCGGCGCGGCTCTGCTCACGCGCGCCAGTCTCACACACGCGACGACCGCACAGGGCGCAGAAACCGATCAGATCACGCGGCTGGCGGCGCTACTTCTGCGCGCGTCGCGGGTAGTGACCTGCAGTGACTTCGGTGATCGAGACATTCGGCGCGCTCGGCGTGTTCTTGCTGATGGTGCCCGAGAGCGCGTGCATACCGATCCCGAGCGAGCTGACGCTGATCTTCTCGGGCGTCGCCGTGCACCAGGGCTGGATGAGCTTCCCCCTGGCCGTGCTCGCGGCGACCGGCGGCAACCTCGTCGGCTCGCTGATCGCCTACGGCGTCGGCGCCAGCGGCGTGCTCGCCGGCAAGCCGGTCGTCGGCGCGGCGCTGCATCGCTGGGAAGGCCTGCTCGAGCGGCGCGGCACGCGAGCGGTGCTGACCGCGCGGCTGATGCCGCTGGCGCGCACGTTCGTCTCGCTTCCAGCCGGCGCGCGCCGCGTGCCGCTGCGGGCATTCGTCGCGCTGACGGTGCTCGGCTGCGCGCTGTGGGCGATCGCGTTGATCCTCGTCGGGCTGCTCGCCGGGGCGGCGTGGGTCGAGATCAGCTCGCTGCTCGGCCACGTGCTGCTCGCTGTCGGGCTCGTCGTGATCGCCTTGACGTTGCTGCGCCACCCACACGACGGCGAAGGGAGACTAGCTTGAGATGGAGCCGATAAAGCGCGGGAACGTCTGGAGCGACGACTACGAATACGATGAGTCGGACCCTGACGGCTTTCGCGCGGGCATCGCGCGCATCGGCAAGGCGGCCGGCGGCGAGGACATCTCGATCAGAGCGTTCGAGCTGCCGCCCGGCCAGGCGGTCTCTCCATACCACTACGAGTACGAGGAGGAGTGGCTGCTGGTGCTCGACGGGTCGGTCGCGGTGCGCGTGCCGGAGGCCGAGCACGAGCTGCAGCGTGGCGATCTCGTGCGCTTCGCGCCAGGTGCCGACGGCGCGCACAAGGTGTTCAATCGCAGCGAGCAGACGGCGCGCGTGGTGATGCTCTCGAGCGCGCGCGAGCCAGCTGTCGCGGTCTATCCCGACAGCGACAAGATCGGCGTCTGGCCGGGCGACAGCGCCGACGAGCTGATGCTGCGCCGCGCCGACGGGCGCGTCGACTACTACGACGGCGAGCGCTGACGCGAGACGTCTGACGCGCCGCGCCCGGCGTCGAGCGAGACGCCGAGCGGGCTTTCCAAGAGGCGGCGCGCGGACACGAAGACGGAACCTGGGGAGCGCTCGGGCGGATCGTGACGCTCGCCGACATTGCAACGTTCGCGACAGGCGATGCAGAGCGAGGCCGACGGCACGCCGAGGAGCGGCTTGCGTCGCGACGCCGCTCGGCCGTCGCGGTCTGAGCAACTGAGCAAGGCTTTTGGTCTACGGCGGTCCGCAACTACCGCCGTAGACCGTGCTGCACCACCGCTCTGCATCGATGGCCTGCGGCGGGCGCTGCCAGTTCCCGATCGTCTGCTCAGCAGCCCACGGCGTCTCTCAACGTCCGGCAGACCTGCGCCATGCGGGGACTCGACAGCGAGGCGACACGGCGTCGGAAGGAAGCACGGGGCACGGTGTGGAGGTTGTCGAAGTTGACAACGCATGGCGTAGGCACGCCGTCATCGCTCGGCGTGAGCTCGAGCTCCGAAACCAAGCCGCGATGGGTCCTCGTCAGCGCAGCGACCACAATCGATCCGACGCGATCCGCGACCGGATCGCGAGTCAACACCAGCACCGGCCGGTCGCCGCCTGGCGTCGCGGCGAACCAAATCTCACCTCGCTGCATCGTCCCAGTCCGTCCAATCCTCGGCTGGCGCCCAATCTGCAATACCCTCGAGCGACCGCTCGGCATCCGTCAAGGGCGTGCGCGCCCATGCCTCGGCATCGTGCTCGCTGCTCAAACCGACCAGGTGCCGATGGAGAGCGTCACGGAGAATTTCCGAACGGTCAATCCCAAGCGCCTCCGCCCAGCGCTGGACCTCCGCCGCCTCATCATCCGACACGCGAAAGCTGAGCATCGTCATACCGCTCAGAATAGCGTGTATGACGATAGTAGAAGCCGACGAGCTGATGCTGCGCCGCGCCGACGGGCGCGTCGACTACTACGACGGCGAGCGCTGACGCGAGACGTCTGACGCGCCGCGCCCGGCGTCGAGCGAGACGCCGAGCGGGCTACACAGGACGCGCGGGCCGAGCAGTACGCCGCTCGCGATCAGACCAGCTGCGCCCGCCGCACGCTCTAAGCAGGCCGAATAACGCCTTCTTCCTCCGGCCCTCTGCGATGCTCCTCACCCGGCCATTGCCGCCAAGCGTCGAGCTCCTCTACTCCTCGGCCTCCGCGTCGGCTTCCGCCATCGCCTGCACCGTGGCCTCCTCCTGTTCGACCATCGATTGCAGCGAGCCGATTTCCAGTTCGCGGGCGATCTTTTCTTTCAAGCTCTTGTACCCTTCTTCCCTCAGGCTCGTGATCTTGCGTTCATGGCGGACGATGGCTGCTTCTTCTTCGCGCTTTTCGCGCTTGCAGCGTTTGACCGGCAGGCAGGAGCCTCCCCCGTCGGTCATCAGCGCGATCGAGGCCATCGAGCGTCTGTTGCCTTTTGCGGCTTTCCCGCCTTGCTTGGCTTCTGATGGGAAGGGCCCTTCGGCTTCGTCGGCTTCTTCGGCTTCTTCGGCTTCCTCGGCGGCCAGTTCAGCCGCTTCATCGGCCGCCTGTTCGCGCGCGGCCTGAAGCCCCACAGCTTCGGCGGCGGCGCGCAGCGCTCCCTGCATGTTCCATGCTTCCTCCTGCATCGTGTAGGGGGCGCCGGCGCCACTTCCTCCCGGCAGGCCCGGCGGCAGGACCGCTTCGCTTTGCAGCTGCATGCCGGTCTGGGGCACGTAGGAGGTCGCGCCGTAGGTGACGACGCCGCTCGAGAAGGAGCTTTCGATCCCCAGCGATCCGAGGTAGGCGAACTTCGGCGGCGCTTTGCCGTTGGGCACGCCGAATTCAGTGCTGGTGTAGCTCGAGAGCAGTTTGCTTTCCCCGGCTTTGTCGCCGATCGTGGCGACGACGTCGCCCTGCAGGTCGTGCAGCTGAAGGACCGGCGTTTCGCCGTTGGTCTGGGTGGCCAAGAGCGTGCCGTCGATCCCGGCGATGTTGCGGACCTGCTTTTCGGGGGCTTCGCTCCAGGCGATCGCTTCGCCTTCTCCGTCGTAGTGGTCGATCGTTTTCGTGCCTGCCGAGATCAGTTCGCGGGTGCGCCCTTCGGGGTCGAGCTTGTATTCGTTTGTGACGCCGTTCTGGGTCTGGGAGGCGACGGCGTTATCGACGTAGTAACTGCTGGTCAGTTCGTGGCCTTCGGCGTCGGCCGCCGGGAGTTTGGTGACGTTGCCATAGGCGTCGTAGGCGATCCCGGGGTCGCTCAGGCGATTGCCCTCGTCGTAGTTGTGGGCTTCTGTCGTGCCGCCTTCTGCTTGGCAGGCGCCGCCGGTGCCCGGGGTGCGGGTCGTTGAGGTTGCGCGGTTTGATTCTTCGTCGTAGCTGTAGGCGCGCACGGTGCAGCCTTCGCCGGCGGGGGTTTCCTTGGCTTCGCTCAGACGGCCTAGTGGGTCATAGGTGTAGGTGTCGTTGGCGAGGGTGCTCTCCTGGGTGAGCATTTCGCCGCGGATCGAGGAGGAGCGACTGTCGGAGTAGTAGATGCCGGGTTCTGCTTCGGTGCAATTCGATGTCTTCAGGTACTGAAGGCTCGTGGCTTCGCCGATCGAGTTGTAGGAGTAGTTGGCGCAGAGGCCGTGTGGGTAGCTCTCGCTGGTCAGCTCTCCTTCGGTGTTGTAGGCGGCGGTGAAGCTGCCGGCGGCGGAGTCGATCAGCTTCGTTCTTAGCTTCGTCGTCGGGTCGTATTCGTAGCTCTGTTTGGTCGTCCCGGAGGCGCTCGAGTCCGATGCTTCGCTCAGCAGGTAGTCGCCTTCGGGGCCGGCGTAGGTGTATTTGGCTACGTTGCCGTCGGCGTCTGTGTACTTGGTCAGCTGACCGAGCTTGTTGAATTCGCTTGTGAGGCTCTTGCTTTCGGCGGTCTCTTTTTCAAGGACGCCTTGTTCTGCGTTGTAGGCGAAGGTGACCTTCGGCAGCGCTTTGCCGCTTGAGGCGGTCGTTTCGCTCGAGGCTCTGCGTCCGGCTGCGTCGTAGGTTTCTTTCTTGGTGCGCGTGCTCGAGCCGAAGGCTTCGGTGGTCGTTTCGGGCTCGTTGTAGATGTTGTAGGAGGCGTAGGTGGTGGTGGGCAGCGCCGGCAGGCCCATCAGTTCGGGCTGCTTTGCGGGGAGGATCTCGCAGATCAGCCCCGCGTATTCGGGATGCGCGCCGCAGCTCGGGTATTCGGCGTTTGCTTCTGATGAGTAGTAGATCGACTTCTGGTCGTGGGCGTTTGCGCCCTTTGACCACTGCTCTAGGCGGTTGTTGGCCGAGTCTGAGACCCAAGCTTTGCCGGTTGCGTCGAAGGCGACGCCTTTCGGTTCTTTGAGCTGGCCGTTGCCGGTCCCGGCGGAGCCGATCTGGGTGAGATAGGCGCCCTGGGCCGTGAAGGCCTCGGCACGGTTGTTCTTTGAGTCCGCCGTCCAGATGTCGCCGGAGGCGTCGATCTTCAGGTCGATCGGTTCTTTGAGCTGGCCCTCGCCTGAGCCAAGCGAGCCGAAGTGGCGCAGCAGGCTGCCCGTGGCAGAGAACTCCTGTATGCGGTTGTTGGCGGTGTCGGCGACCCAGACGTGTTCTGAGGAATCGATCGCGATGCCCTTCGGTTCTTTGAGCTTGCCCGGTTCTGTGCCGGCGGAGCTGAATTCGGAGCTATAGACGCCTTCTTTGTTGAACTTCTCGATCCGGCTGTTGGCGGTGTCTGCGACCCAGAGGTTGCCTTTGGAGTCGAAGGCGAGGTCTGAGGGGGCTTTCAGCTTGCCCGATTCGGTGCCCAGCGAGCCGACGGTCTTCACGAACGTGCCGGTGCTCGAGAACTCCTCGATCCGGTTGTTGCCCCTGTCCGCGACCCAGACGTTGCCGCTCGAGTCGATCGCGATGCCTTGCGGTTCTTTCAGCTGGCCGTTGCCTGTGCCGGCCGTTCCGAAGGAGCTCACGTAGGCGCCTTCGGCGGAGAACTTCTCGATCCGGTTGTTGGCCGAGTCGACCACGAGGAGCGCGCCTTCGGAGTTGACGGCGTCTCCCCATGGGGTTTTCAGCTTGCCCGCTTCGGTGCCGGCTTCGCCGAACTTCTTCGCGTAGCTCATCGTCGTTTCGGCTGAGCTGCCGCGGACTTCTGTGATCTGGCCGGTGGTTGGGTTGTATTCGGTTGAGCTCTTTGACAGCGGCGCTTCTTCGGGGCCAAAGCTTGTCACCGAGGTCGGGGCGCGCAGTTTCCAGCCGAGGTTCGACTGCCCGGCGTAGGAGGTCTTGGTCGTTCTGACTTCGACTTCTTCTTCGTTCGATAGCTGCGCGAGCGTCGTCTTCTTCGTTTGCAGATCGTAGGTTTCCCCGCCAGGGGCGCCTTCGTTGTAGAAGAACTTCGAGTGCAGGCGGGCGAGGGATTCTTTCTGTTCGTGGCCGGCTACGTAGGTGACTTTGTGCTGGGGGCCGTCGCTTTCGACTAGGCGCGTGCCCTGTTCTGGCACTTCGCCTTCTTTGGCGCCTTCGCCGTTGTAGGTGCTCTGGGTGTCGAGCAGTTTGGACTTTTCGACCGAGGAGGCGCCGGCTTCCAGGGCCGTTTGGCGGTTGCCGGGGCTCAGCGTCCTGATCGAGTCGTTGAATTCGTTGTATTCGGTCGTTGCGATCGAGCCGTAGGAGGAGTTGCTTGGGGTCGCTAGGTCGACTTGGCGGCCTTTTCCGTCCATGTAGTAGATCGTGGCTCGTTTGTAGCTTGAGGCGGGCGAGCCCGGCGCTTCGTCGGGCGGGAAGATCGCGGTCGCTTCGAGGGGGTCATCGCTCTGGCCCCACTTGGCCACTTCTGCGGCGCTCATTTCGTGGGGGGCGCCGGCGCCTTTGATCGGGACGTTGTAGTCGACTGTGTAGCCGCCAGTCGGTGGCGCCTTTTCTTCGCCTTCGGTGACTTCGAGCTTGCTCTGGGTGACGATCCCGAGCTTGTCGTTGCGCTCGGGGAACCAGAGCTGGCTCTTGGCGCTGTTCGTCGTGATCGCCTGTGGTTCGCTTCCCGCGGGCAGCGCGTATCGCGTGACCGCGCCGGAGGTCGTCACCTTGTACATGGCGCTGACCGAGTTGCCGGTGATCCACAGGCTTTCAGCGTCGGCGGTGATCGATTCCGCTCCACGCGCTCCTGCGGGCAGCGGGTATTCCGTAGTGCTGCCAGCCGTCGTGATCTTGCCGACCGTCCCGTTGGACCCGTTCGTCGTCGTGTACCAGAGATTTCCGTCGGGGCCCGCGGCGATGCCGTTGAGCCCGGTCGCGGTGATGTGGTATTCGGTGATCGCGCCCGTCGGGGTGATCTTGCCGATCACGCCACGCGTGTCGGTGAACCAGCAGTTGCCGTCAGGTCCGTAGACGATCGAGACCGGATGTGCGCCCGCGGGCAGTGCGTATTCGGTGAGCGTGTCCGTCAAGATGGCAAACTTGCCGATCTTGCCGGTGCCCGAGTCGGTGAACCAAAGCGTGTTGCTGGCGCCGTAGACGATGCTCGTGGGGTGGGCGCCTTTCGGCAATCCCGCCACTTCTTCAGCCTTCAGGCCCCCGCCCGTCTGGATCAGCTTCTGGATCTCGCCGGCGCCGTAGTCGACCCAGTAAACCGCTCCGCCTTCGGCCGCAATCCCCTCTGGGCCACCTCCGCCCAGCATGTGTATCGGATACTCGTTTTCGACGCCCACTTCGGAGGCTTCGAGAATCATGTTCTGGTTGTAATCGGCGATGTAGTACTTGTAGTTCAAGTTATCGCGCGAGATGCCCATCGGCGTACTCGAGGCGGGCAGATTCAGTTCTCGCACGGGCGAGGCGGATTCCACGTATGCCGTCGCTTCGCTTTTCGCCGTCGCTGACCCGCCACCATTGGTCGCCTCGACCGAGACAGCGAGGAAGGTTTCCCCTTCCCGACCCTGCGGCGTGTAGTTGGCGCTCGTCGCGCCGGGGATCGGCTTGCATTCCCGTGTGCAGTTTTCCCATTGATAGCTGTAGGAGACCGGCGAGCTCCCCGACCAGGCGCCGTTTGAGGCCGTCAAGCGCACTCCGACTCGCGGCGTGCCGGTGATCTTCGGCGCTTCGGTATTGACGAGCGGTTCGCCGTTCCACAGTTCCGCCGAGGCGGGTGAGCGCTTGGCCCTGAGCAGCCTGCCGAGCCCGGCGTCGCCGGTAGCGGTGCCGTAGGCGAATATCCACGGCTCCTGGCCCGGTTCGGAGAGCGCCGTGAGGAGGCCTTCGGAGTCATAGCCGTACGTTTTCTTCAGCGCCGGCGAGACGCGCGGGTCCCACTCCGCACGCAGCCGCCCCAGCGCGTCATACGCATACTTCGCGACTGCGGTTTCCTTCATCGCTTTCGAGGCCGGGTCATAGGCGGTCAGCGTGACTTCGGAGAGGCGGGATTCGAATTCGCCCCATTGGGTCGGCTTTTCTCCGGTGGCGCTCGTCGCGCTTGAGTACTTGAACTTCAGCGCGCGACAGCCCGGTTTGAGTTCCGGTTCGCAGGAGACGCCGGCCGGCTTGGGCGCGAGCGCTTCGGTCGGCTCGGTGACCGAGACGAGCTTGCCAACCTTTGCCCCGGCGAACCACACGTGGTGTTCGAAGCCGCTGGCAAGCGAGAGGGTACCGCTCGAGTTCGCAAGCGGATACTGCGCGATCGCGCCCGATGTCGTGATCCGCCCGACCTTCCCCGCCGCGGCGTCTTCATACCAGAGCGCGCCGTCGGGGCCGGAGATGATCGCGTGCGGCGCCTGGGATTCGCCGCCCGGGAGCGAGTATTCGGTGGTGGCTCCGGCAGTTGTGATTCTGCCGATCGCGCCCTTTTTTTCGCCCAGATCGCTCGTGTACCAGAGGTTCCCGTCGGGTCCTGCGGTGATTTCTCCGACTTCGCCGGATCCCGCTGCCGCGTATTCGGCCGCGACGGTCCCGGATGGGGTGACCTTGGCGATCTTGTGCTGCTCGGCTATCCAGAGGTTGCCGTCGGCGCCGGCCGTGATCGAGTGCGGGTGGACGTTGGTCCCGAACCAGTATTCGCTGAGAACTCCTTCGGCGATCTTGCCGAAGTTGGCCAAGCCGGCGGTGAACCAGATCGCGCCTTCCGGTCCAGCCGTGATCCCTCCCGGTTCACTTGCGACTTTGTATTCGTGCCCGCAGCCTGTGCCGCGGCCGAAGTTGATCGACAACGAGCCAACCGCGCCTTGAGCTTCGCCGGTCTTCTCCGTGAACCACAGTTCTTCGCGGGTTCCTCCAAAGGCTTTGCCCGGCCCCAGGATCATATGCACCACTTCGTGGTTAGCGGGCAGAGCGCATTCTGAGAGCACCCTCCCCCGGTTGGTCGTCCTGACGATCTTGTTTTTGACGGCGTAGAAGATGTCGCCTTCTTCGCCGGCGACGATCGCCGACGCCGTGCCGCCGGCCGGGATCGCTGAGATCTGGTCCTGCTCGGCGCTCTTATACGCATAGGTCACGGTGTCCGTCGCTACGGCGCCTTCTTGTTTTGTCGGTACCCATGCTGTTGCGCCGCTCGGCAGCGTGAACGTCACCGAGGTGTGCGCCGCGGCGTCGACGAGCTTATAGGCGAGCTTTTCTTTGGTCGTTTTGTTTTCTTCGAGGGAGAGCGCCAAGTTGGAGTCGCCCAGCGGCGATTCGAATTTGCCTTCGCCGAGCGGCGCGAAGATCGTCTGCGCGCCGTTTGAGGCGGTCAACAGGACGCCGCCGTTGATCATTTCGGTGAGCGACTCGGCGCTGGCGAGGCTGAGGCTCCACTGCGGGCCCAGCGGGCCTTCGCCGGCTTCAGGGGCGCGCGAGCTGTAGTTGCGAGCGACGCTCAGGCCCGAGCCCATCGAGACGTCGCTTGCGCTGAGGCTGAAGTCGCCGGACTGCAGGTCGATCGAGCCGGGGCCGAGCGCGACCGGCGTTGAGTGGTGGATCGTGATCGGTTCGGAGAGCCTTTCTTCGTTGCCGGCGTTATCGACTGCGACGATCACGAGGTCATGGCGCCCGGAGCCCAGTTCGGCGCCGTTGAGCTTCCATTTCTCGCTGCCGCTGCATTCGCCTTTGGCCACGCTGCAGTAGCCGCCTGAGGCCCCGAACGCGTGACCGTCGACGTTCAGCGTGATCGATTTGATCCCCGAGCTCGGCAGCGTGGCGCCTTCGCCGTCGGTCGCTACGCCGGTCAGTTCGTATTCGCGTTCGCTCAGTTCGTTGCCGTTGGGCAGGCCTTCGATCTTCAGGTTGTACGGCTTCTTCGTGTCGACTTTGACTTTCGCCTGGCCTTCGGCTTCTGAGCTCTGCGTGCCGGAGATCGCCTCTTCGGCGCGGTAGCGCAGCGTGTCTTCGCCGTCGGGCAGGCCGAGCGGCAGCGTCGCGTATTCGGTGTGGGCCGAGTAGCACTGCACGCCCTGGCAGGCTGCTTCGACGCCGAGGTAGTTGTGTTCGGAGAGCGGGCTCCAGTGCCCGGGCGAGCTTTCGTATTCGAGCTTGGTGGCGGCGACGCCGATCCCGGGGTCGGCGGAGTTCAGCCCCAGCGCGCCGTCAAAGCCCGAGAGCCAGCCGCCGCCGCCGTAGAGGACGTTATGACGTTCCAGTTTGGTTTTTTTGCCTTCGACTACAGCTTCGAATTCGAGCATCGGCGAGGTCGTGTTGTAGCTCGTGGTCGAGTGCGTGCCTTCGGGCTCTGCGATCGAGACGATCCCTTGGGTCATCGAGTCGGAGAAGCCCGTCCCCGAGGAGCCGATCGTCGACTGCTCGAAGTGCACGGCGTTGTTGGCTTTGCCCATGCTCGGCAGGCACGCTTCGGCGCCGGGAACGGGGCACAGTCCCACGGGCCTGCCTTCGTATTCGGGGCTTTCTTCGGGTCTTGAGAGGGGCTTCTTGCTTTCCTGCGCGCCGGATGGTTCCTCGAATTCCAGGAAGCTTTCGACTTTCGCGCCGTTGTTGTGCGCTGAGGTCACGGTTGTGATCCCGTAGATGTGGGAGACGCCCTTGGTCTGGTAGCCCCAGAGGCCGACTTCGCCTGGGCCATAGCCGCCGGTGGCGCTGGTTTCAAGGCGTTCTGAGCCGCTGCCGCCGCCCGATTCGCTGCGGGAGAAGTGCGAGCTGTTGGTTTTGAATTCCCAGTTCGAGCGCTTGCCGGTGGTCGTGTTGATCGCCAGTTGGGAGTCGTTGACTTCGGGGTCGACGGCGATCGGGTAGAGGTGGTCGCCCGAGCGATCGACCGCCAGCGCGAGCGTGTCGTGGCTGACGGACATCGTCACGGGGACGCTCACGCCTTCGGCGTCTTCGGCGCTCACCGGCGAGATCACGGCGAGCGTGCCCTCGCCGTCGATGACCGCGACAGAGCCGCCTCGCTCGCGCCTCAGACGCGCGCCGGAGGGCATCCCGACGCGGAAGTAGAGCCGGCTCGGGCTTTGCTGTGAGAGCAGCAGCGTGCTCAGGTCAAAGCCCTCAAGCGATGCCTTGGCGAGGCTCGCGAGGTCGTGCACGCCCGCGGCGGGGTCGTCCTGGCTCCATTGCACGCTCGCGCCGTCCAGCGCGCCGGGCGAGGAGGCCAGCGGCTTTCCCTGCGCGTCGATTGGCGTCAGCGAGACGCCGGCGCTTGCGAGCGCGACTCCGTCTGAAAGGGTGCTGGGGATCTTCACGCCGACATCCGATCGCAGCGGCTGAAAGCCGGCGCCGGAGCGGCGCAGGCTCAAATCCAGCGGCGCACGGGCGCCGCTCGCGCCGGGCGTGGCGATCGGAGCGATCGATTCGAGCACGCCGATCGCGCCCGGCTCAGAGACCTGCGCCGCGTGGTCTGTCAGGAAGCCCACGAGCCGCTGGCCGCTGGCGAGCTTTGGGGCGCCGTCTGGCGCCGTGAGCGCCGGGAAGCTGCGGCGGGTCAAGGCGAGCGCGCGCGCCGGGGGCAAGTTCTCAAACGCGCTACGCGATGCTGTGCGCTCGGCGACGGCCTGGGGGTTCTCGCGACGGGCTTCGCGAGCCGCACGCAGGCCGCCATCGCCGGTCAGCTGATCGACGGCCGGGGGAACGAGCGAGTCGTTGAGCAGTGAAACGGCTGGCGAGGGGGCGCTGTCCAGAGAGCGGTCCGCGGACGCGTCCGCGGCGGGCAACGCGACGATTGCCGACACCAGCGCCGCGACTATCGAAGTGCGTCTGATCAACTGCATCGCCTCTCCTTTGTGAATCCCGCTCTACCGCTCTCACCGGCGCGGCTCTGGCCGTACCTGCGCGTGTCCGCAGTCGTCGTAAGCCAACGGCATTACGCGAACCCCGCCCCATCAATCGGGTGCACTATCGTCGGCTGCCCGTTCAGTGATAAGTCAAGATGTGCAACGTTTCACTGACTCGCGTTCCGGCACCGCGGCCGTGGCGGACTTTCGCTCAACGGCGGCCTTGAAACAGCAGCCGTCGATCGTGGGGCCGCGCCGCGCGACAAGCGCGCTTGGCTCGGGCTGGTCGCCCATCGGATCGCGCTCGCCTGCGTCAAGCTGAAGCGATGGGCAACGTCGTCAGCCAGCTGCGCGTGCTTCGCCATCGCGACTTCCGCTACCTCTGGCTGGCGCAGTCGGCGAGCGTGATCGGCGACTGCATCGTGATCGTCGCGATCGCGCTGTTCGTCGTCGAACTGACCGGCAGCGCGACCGACCTCGGTCTCGTGCTCGCCGCGGGCAGCCTGCCGCTCGTCGCGTTCCTGCTGCTCGGCGGCGTCTGGGCCGACCGACTGCCGCGCCATCGCGTGATGGTCGCGACCGACCTCGTGCGCTTCACGCTGCACGCGCTGCTCGCCGCGCTGATCTTCACCGGCGTGGTCGCGATCTGGGAGCTGATCGTGATCGAGGCGCTGTTCGGCACGGCCAAGGCGTTCTTCCGCCCCGCGGCGAACGGGCTGTTGCCGCAGACCGTTCCAGAGGCGGAGATCCAGCAGGCGAACGGGCTCAGCTCGCTGTCGAACAACATCGGCGAGTTCGCCGGGCCGGCGCTCGCGACCGTGCTCGTGCTCGGGCTCGGCGCCGGTTACGCGTTCGCGCTCGACGCCGCGACGTTCCTGCTCAGCGCGACGCTGCTCGTGCGCGTGCGCCCGCGCAGACGTGAGATCGCGACCGACGTGGACACGCCGATCGGCGTGCGCGCAGAGCTGCGCGAGGGCTTTCGCGAGGTGCGCTCGCGCGACTGGGTCTGGGCGACGCTCGCGTCGTTCTGCGCGGCGCTGTTCACCGGCCTGGCGCCGTGGTTCGTGCTCGGACCGCTCGTCGCGCGCGCTCAATACGGCGAAATCGGCGTCTACGGCTACGTCTCGGCCGTGCTCGGAGTCGGCACGATCGCCGGCTCGCTGCTCGGGATCGGCTGGCGGCCGCGGTTTCCGATGCGCTCGGCGATGCTCGCGATCCTGCTGTGGCCGCTCGCGGCGGTGCTCTACGCGGCCGGCGTCACGCTCGCGCTCGTCTTGCCGGCGATGCTGATCGGCGGCGCCGGCATCGCGCTGTTCGACGTCTGGTGGCTGACGGCGCTCTCCGAGCGGATCCCGCCGGACAAGCTCTCACGCGTCAGCTCTTACGACTGGATGGTCTCGCTCGCGCTGCTGCCACTCGGATACGTGCTCGCCGGCCCGCTCGCGCACGCGCTCGGATCGGTCGACGTGCTGCTCGGCGGCTCGGCGCTCGCGGCGGTCGCGCTCGCGCTCGGCCTGCTGCCGCGTGAGACGCGCATGCTCACGCGGCTCGATCCCGGTCGCGAGAGCGCGCGTCAGCGCAGCTGGGCGCGTTAGCCCGCCGTCGCGTCGGCGCGTCGGCGCTCGCGCCGCGCGACGATCGACGCGAGCAGCACGCTCGCCTCGAACAGCAGGTACAGCGGCACGGTCTCGAGGATCAACGTGATCGCGTCACCGGGCAGGAACGCGGCGACGGCGCCGCACGCGATCACGGCGTAGCGGCGGTTGTGGCGCAGCTGGTGCGGCGTGACGACGCCGGCGCGAGTCGCGACGAGGATCGCGACGGGCACCTGGAAGACGAGGCCCATCGCGAGCAGCGTGACGGCGGCGAAATGGTAGTACTGGCTCGCCTGCACGAGCACGTTGAACTGTTCGCTGTTGAAGTTCTGGAAGAAGCGCACGGCCGCCGGCAGCACGACGAAGTAGCCGAACGCGACGCCGACGACGAACAGTAGCGGAATCGCGGCGACGACCGACGAGGCGATCTTCTGCCGGTCGGGGCTGAGCGCCGGCAGCACGAAGCCGTACAGCTCGAAGAGGATCACCGGCAGCGCGAGGATGAACGCGAAGATCAGCGCGACGCCGATTGTCGTCGTGAACGGCTCGCCGATGCCGAGTGTGACGGGCTTGTTGCCCTCAGGCGCCTTCGACAGGCGCGTGATCGCCTTGTGCAGCTGCGGTGTGACGCCGGCGAGCGCGCTGCGCGTCGCGGGCGTCGCGCCGCTACCGGGCCGCTCGAGCGTGCTGACGACGCTCTGCAGCTGCGTCGCGACCGTGCGCGCGCTCTGCTGCACCGTGTACGTCGCGCCGAGCGGGCCGTTGCCTTTCTTGACCTGCTTCTGCGTCTGCGTCGACAGCGGCTCGTTGATGATCTTCAGCAGCGCGTGGTTCTGCCACATGCACACGCCGAACGCGACGGCGAGCGCCGCCAGGGAGACGATCAGCCGAACGCGCAGCTCCGTCAGATGCTCGACGACGCTGATCCGGTCTTCGTGACCGATGCTCGCCGCTGCTGTCGCCATCTCGGCTCAGTCTCCCCTGGCTGGCGCTCGTCCGACCGCGCCTAAGCGACCGGAGCGCTCGGCTCGCGGACGGGAACGCCGACGGGCTCGGCGACAGGCACGACGACGGGCTCCGCGACAGCAACGACGGGCGCGGGCGCCGCGGCGGCGGCCTCGTGGTGGACGGGCAGCGGCGCGTGCAGCTGCTCGCCGCTCAGCGACTCCTTGAAGCCGCGCATCCCGGTGCCGAGCGAGCGTCCCATCTCGGGGAGCCGCTTGGCGCCGAACACGAGCAGCAGCAAGATCAGCAGGAAGGCGATGTGAATTGGATTGTCGAGACCCATTTTGTGAATCAACTCCCGAAGTTCTTTGAGGTTCCCATTCCTCGCGGTATGGGCTCTTGTCACTACTGAGTAACTACGCGGCGGCGCCGGGGACGGATCACCCGGCGCCGCCGATCGATGCGCCGCCGCTACGCCTTGATCAGCGGTTTGACGGCGCTCAGCACTTCGGCCTTCATCAGCGGCTTGTCGAAGCCTTCGTTCGGCGTCGGGCTCTTGCCGATCAGCAGGTCGATCGCCGCCGCGTGGCGGGCCTCGATCTGCACGATGCTGCCGGCCGAAGCCAGCACCTGCTTGCTCTTCAGCGAAGGCGCCGCGCCGTTGTACGCGCCGACGCCGGTGTTCTCGAGCACTGACGCCAACGCGAGGAACGTCTTCTCGCTGGTCGCCGGGAAGACGAACGTCGGTTTGGCGACCGGCTTGCCGCCGAGCTGCTTGATCGCCGCGCTCAGCGCCGTGACGTGAGCAGCCTCCTCGGCGCCGAACTCCCTCGCGTACTTGCGCGCTTCGCCGCTCAGCGCCAGCGACTTGCCCTTGACGTTGTAGAAGTCGGCCTCGAGGTACTCGAGCGTCAGCGCGAAGTTGAGGATGCCGACGTCACCGCTTTCTTCGGCGGCGAGCGCCTGCGAGACGAACGGCGCGACCGCCGTCGTGCCGTAGACGGCTCCGGCGGCGAGCGCTCCACGCAGGATGAACGCCGAGCGGGTCATGCCGTGCACCTCGCACTGCGCCAGCTCGGGATTGATGATCTCGTTGTCACTCATCGTTTGGTTCCTTTCTTGCGATCGATTGCGCTAGCCGAGGAACGGCTTGACCGCCGCCAGGACCGTGGACATTTCAGCCGGCGTCGCGAACGCGCCTTGCGGCGTGACCGACTTTTTGACGAGCGTGCCGAGCGTCGCCGCGTGGCGCGCCTCGACCGAATGGATCGCGAGCGCCGACGCCAGCACTTCCGGGCTCTGGATCTTCGCCGCCTGGCCGAGATAAGCGGCCGCGCCGAGGTTCTCGACGGTGTACGCGAGCAGCGCGACCTGCGTCGCGCTTTTGATCGGGAATTTCCCGTGCGGGTCTTCGACGGGCGTTCCGCCGAGCTTCGACACGGCCGCTTTCAGCGCGGTCACGTGCGAGTCCTCTTGGCTGCCGAACTTCTGCAGCAGTTCACCGACCGCGCCGCTGAACAGGTTCGCGGCGATCACTTTCGAGTAGAACTCGGACTCGAGGTACTCGAGCGTCAGCGCGTAGTTGAGAATCGCCACGTCGCCGGTCGAGCTCGACGCGGTGCTCGTCGCGGCGGTCGTCGCCGTCGCGGCGCTTTTGCCGCTGGAGCTGGAGCTGCTGCTGCCGCAAGCGGCGAGCACGAACGCGCCGAAGCTCGCCGCGCCGGTCGCGCCGGCCATCTTCAGAAAGCGCTTGCGGTCGACGTCGTCGCGCACCAAGCGCTCGACGATTCCGGCGGGCTGCGGCGAGCCCTCCTCGGCCGGCTCCCGCATGGCCTGATCACTTCTCGTTGGACTGGGCATCTGCTGATACCTCCATTGGTCAGTTGAACAGGCCGTCGAGCTTCGGCGCCTGCCTTTCACTAATTTGCAGCGGCCACCGGTGAACTCACAAGTGGCCGCTGCTCGAAGCGCTGCGGCTTCGCGCCGAAGCGCTAAGCGATGAAGCCGGTTTCGGTGACGGCCTTCAGCACGGCTGCCGCGGTCAGCGGCGTGTCGAACGGGCCGTTCGGCGCGATCGACGCGCCGCTCGGGTCGTTGAGCAGGCCGATCACGCTCGCGTGCCGCGCCTCGATCGTGAGGATCGAGCCGGCGGCGGCGACGTAGGCCGGCGTCTTGATGTTGAGGACCTGCCCGAGGTAAGCGTGCACGCCGGTGTTCTCCAGCACCTCAGCGGTCTTCATGAACGTTTCGACGCTCGTGTTCGCGCCTTTGAAGTTGAACGTCGGTTCCTTCGCGGCCTTCGAGCCGAGCGCTTTCTTGAGGAACTTGACGTGCGCGTTCTCGTCGGTCGTGACGACTTTGAGGAACGCCGACGCCTGCGGAGAGAGCGCCAGGTTCGCCGCCGTCGCGCCGTTGTAGAACGCCGCCTCGAGGTACTCGAGCGTCAGCGCGTAGTTGAGGATGCCGACGTCGCCCTTGCCGAATTTCGCCGGCGGCCGGCCGGCGCCGCCCGCGGCGAGTGCGCTTGGCGCGAGCGCCGACAGAACCGCGCCGCCGCTGACCATCGCGCCGGCTCCGATGCCGGCCTTCTTGAGGAAGTCCAGACGCGTGTCGCCGGACACGTCGTGCGCGGCTTCGCGCACCGCGCCGTCGACGTCGATCTCGTCGAGGTTGATCTGATAGGTCATCGTTACTCCTTCTTGGTTGCCAGGAATCACGGCGCCGGAGGGTTGCCCTGGCTTTACCGTTGACTGCTCTGTACGGGCTCACACCCGATCCAGATCACCGACGAGCCGCGAGACGATCGATCTCCGCGACGAGTGATCCAGCGCAATCGCGAATCCGTACAGTCGGCAGATGGCACGTTTGCGTCGCGAGAGCGCGAACTCGAAGGAAAAGCTCAGGAAGCTCGCCGACGAGGAGCTGATGGAGCGGATCGCCGGCAACGACGCCGACGCGTTCGAGGTCGTGCTCGAGCGTCATTCCGACGCCGCGTTCTCGCTCGCCTATCGGATCTGCGGCCGGCGCTCGCTGGCGGAGGACATCGCCCAGGAAGCGTTCCTCTCGGTCTGGCGCAGCGGCGCCCGCTACGACCGCGCTCGCGGCAGCGTGCGCACGTGGACGCTCGGCATCGTGCACAACCGCGCCGTCGACACGCTGCGGCGCAGCGGCACGCACGAGCGGCGCCAAGTCAGCGACGAGGGCATCGCCGAAACGCTCGAGGCGCCCGAGCGCACGGAGCTGCAGGCGGTCGAGAAAGCGGAGTCGCGGGAGATCCAGGGGGCGCTCTCCGAGCTGCCGAGCGAGCAGCGACGCGTGATCGAGCTCGCGTACTTCGGCGGCTTCACGCACACGGAGATCGCCTCGATGCTCGACACGCCCGTCGGTACTGTCAAGGGCCGGATGCGCCTCGGACTGCGAAAGCTGCGCGACGAGCTCGAGGAGTGGGAGGCGGCAGGCAGATGAGCACGCACGAGTCAGACTTCGACTGCCCGCAACTGCCCGACGCGGCGGCATACGTGCTCGGCTCGCTCGAGGACGACGAGGCGAGCAGCTTCCGCGAGCACCTGCGCGGCTGCGCGCAGTGCCGCGCCGAGCTCGCCGAGCTGCAGCCGGTCGTCGACGAGCTGCCGCTGAAGGTCGCGCGCGAGGACGCGCCTGACGCGCTGCGCGCGCGGATCCTCGCGCAGGTGCGCGCCGAGGCGGCCGTGCTGCGCGCGGCCGGCCACGAGGCCGACGAAGCGCCGCGGCGGTCTCGCCGGTGGCCGCGCCTGAGCAGCCCGGCCGGCGTCGCCGCGGCGTGCGCCGCCGCAGCCGTGATCGCGCTCGCCGTCGTGCTCGGGACGAGCTCGGGCGGCGGCGAAAAGGTCTTCCCGGCGACGCACGTCGCGGCGGTCGCAGTCGGCGCGCGCGCGACGCTGCATCAGCACGACGGGCGCTCGCAGCTGATCGTCGCGCACATGCCCCAGCCTGGGCTCGGGCGGATCTACGAGGTCTGGCTGAGCCGCGGGCCGGGCAACGCCGAGCCAACGAACGCGCTGTTCAGCGTCACGTCGACCGGCGATGGCGAGACCGACGTGCCGGGCAACCTGCATGGGATTCGCGAAGTGATGGTCACGAGCGAGCCGGCCGGCGGCAGCCTGCATCCGACGCGCGAACCGCTGATCCAGATCGCGCTGCCCAGCTAGCGCAGGCAGCGCGCTCGTACGCACGCGCCGACGCCGGCTCGCGCGTCTCGCCGCTTCCGCGTCTCGCCGCGACTACTCGGAGGAGGCGGCGGCGCGCGCGTTGCGCACGAGCTTGCGCATGCCGCCGATCCAGCGTTCTGGAGCGGAGCCCTTCAGCGCCATGAACTGCGCGACTTCGGGGTGCGGCAGGATCAGCAGCCGCTCGGCGGCGATCCCGTCGACGACCGCGTCGGCGACATCGTCCGGTTCGATCAGCCCACCGGCGTTGAGCGCGGCCGCGCCGGCGGCGTCGTCCATCGCCAGTTCGAGCATCGGCGTGCGCACGCCTTGCGGGCAGATGCACGAGATCCGGATGCCGGCGTCGCCGTACTCGATCGCCATCCACTCGGCGAGCGCGACGGCGGCGTGCTTCGTCACGCTGTAGCCGACCGACGAGACCTGTGTGAGCAGGCCGGCGGCCGAAGCTGTGTTGATCAGATAGCCCTCGCCGCGCGCGAGCATCGCCGGCAACAGCGCGCGCGAGGCCCAGACGTGCGCCATCACGTTGACGCGCCACGCTTCGTCGAGCTCGGCGTCGGACGTCTCGACCGGTCCGCCGCCGCCGCCGGGCACGCCGGCGTTGGAGACGAAGATGTCGATCGCGCCGCCGGCGTCCTGCGCGGCCGCGATCAGCGCCTTGACGCCGTCCTCGCGCGAGGCGTCGAACTCGATCGCGAGCGCGCCGTCGCCGATCTCGGCCGCGACCGCCTGAGCGCGCGCGAGGTCGCGATCGGCGACGACGACCGCGCGCGCCTGCTCGGCCGCGAATCGGCGCGCCAGCGCGCCGCCGATCCCGCCGCCTCCTCCGGTGACGACGATGTGCCTTCCAGAAAGCTCCATCGCGGCGTACTCTATGGGAGGGATGGCAGCAGAGGCGGGAGTGCTGTGGCAGGAGGCGGCTGTGTCGGCGCGAGCGACATCGACGTGTTGACCGACGGCATCGAGCGCGGCATGGACGAGCTGCTCGCGCTCGCCGAGCCGCCGCGCGCCGGCGCGCGGAGTGCGAGGATGCGCCGGCTACCGACTGCGAAGGAGTGAGAGATGCCAGAGATCGAGTTCTCGACGAGCGCCGGCGAGACGAAAGGCTATTTGGCGACGCCGGCCGATGGAGCTGGGCCCGCGGTGATCGTGCTGCAGGAGTGGTGGGGCGTCGAAGAGCACATCCGCTCGGTCTGCGACCGGCTCGCGGCCGCCGGCTTCTTCGCGCTCGCTCCGGACCTGTTCGACGGCGAGACGACGACGCAGCCGAGCGAGGCCGAACAGAAACTGATGGCGCTGTCGATGGACAAGGCCGAGCCGCAGATGTGCGGCGCCGCCGACTACCTCGCGAAGCTCGACGGCGTCACCGGCGACGGCGTCGGCTCGCTCGGCTTCTGCCTCGGCGGCGGGCTGTCGGTGTGGGCGTCGGCGACGTGCCCGAAGATCACGGCGACGGTCAGCTACTACTACGTGATGCCGCACGGCAAGCCGGACTTCGCGAACGTCAAAGGGCCGGTGCTCGGCCACTTCGGCACCGACGACGCGTTCATCGCGCACGACGACGCGAAGGCGCTCGAGCGCGAGCTGCGCGACGCCGGCGTCGACGTCACGTTCCACTACTACGACGGCAACGGGCACGCGTTCTTCAACGAGGTCGACCGGCTCGGCACGTACGACGCGCAGGCGGCGCAGCTCTCGTGGGAGCGCACGGTCAGCTTCCTGCGCGGCGCGCTCGCCTAGCGAGCGATCGCCCCGCTCGCTCGGCGATCGCGCGTTGAAGCGGACGATCTCGCAGGCGCTCGCGACGGCCGTCGTCGCCGGCGCGTGCTCGCTCGCCGGCCTGCCGCCCGCCGCCGGCGCACGCGCTTCGGCGCTGGGCGCAAGCGCAAGCGCAAGCGCGGCTTCGCCGTGGAGTCAGCCGGCGACGCTCGGCTCGTGCGCGTCGGCCGGCGCCGCGCGCGCGGTCTTCCCGCGCGACAAGCCGGCGCACGCGACAGGCGCGGGCGCGGTCGTCTGGAGCGCGGCGCGCGGCTGCGCGAGCGGCGCCGGCACGGTCGTCTCGGCGATCGAAGCGAGCAACGACGTGCCGTCCGCGCCGCACTACGCGCTCGCGCCGGACGGTCGCAGGATCTCGGCGAGCGCACCGCTGAGCGTCGCGCCGGCGCCGCACGGCCAGTTCGTCATCGCTGGCTCGCCGGGCCCAGGCGGATCGGACGGCTCGGACGGCGGCTCGCTCGTGCAGGGCACGGCCGCCGGCGCGTTCGCGCCGCTCGGCGCGCTCGCCGGCGCAGCGCGATCGGGCACGCTGGCGACGGGCTACCTCGGCGACGTCGCGGCGCTCTCGCCGATCGCCGGCGGGCTCGACGACGACGGCCTCGAGCTGCGCGTCGAGCGCTACTTCGCGAACGCGCTGTCGCCGGCGATCGCGATCGCCGGGCGCGGCGGCGCGGTCGAAGCGCCGACGGTCGGCGTCGACTTCCGCACCGACGCGATCGTCGCGTGGGCGCAGCGCGGCGCGCTGTACGCGCGCGACGTGCCGGGCGCCGACCGCCCCGCCGCGGCCATTCCACAGCCGACGCAGCGGCTCGCGAGCGTCGCGCGCTCGCCGCGTGTCAGCGCGCTGATCAGCGACGACAACCGTGCGATCGTCGCGTGGGCGGAACAACGCGCCGGGCAGACGAGCGTGTATGTCGACGCGTCGGGCGCCGGCGTGCGGTTCGCCAAGCCGCAGCTGCTCGAGCGCTTCACCGACCCGGCCGGCGCCGCCTACCCGCTGAGCTCGCCGCTGCTGACGCGGCTCAGCTCGGAGAGCGTGATGCTCGCGTGGAGCGGCGCACAGCAAGGACACTGGGTCGTGCGCGCGGCGGCGATCGACCTCAACGGTCTGCGCGCGACGAGCACGATCAGCTCGCCGAACAGCGACGCGCTGCTGAGCGACTTCGAGTCGGGTCCCGACGGTGAGGTGATCGCGCTGTGGAGCGAACCGCAACGCGAGCCCGACGGCACGCTCGATCTCGCCGCTCAGGCGATCGTCGCGGCGCGCGGCATCGACGCGTACCCCGGCAAGGCGACATTCGCGGCGCCCGAGCAGATCGCGCCGGCGGGCGCGAACGAAGACGCGACGGTCGCGTTCGACCCGGCGAGCGATCGCGCGATCGCGCTGTGGCGCGGCGCGCGCGGCGCCGTCGAATACGCGATTCGCTCCGCGTCCGGGCGCTGAGCGGCTCGCGGCACGGCGCGCGGCGACGCAACCGCGACGCGTCCGCCGATCAAAATCAGATCAAAAAATCTGCTGGTAGATCAAGAAGACGTTCAGCGCAGTGATCAGCGCGGCGAGCGAGCCGGCGGCAAACGTCGTCAGCCGGCAGTTGACGTGCGCGCCCATCACGTCGCGACGACGCGTCAGCAGCACGAGCGGGACCAGCGCGAGCGGGATGCCGAACGACAGCACGACTTGGCTGAGCACGAGCGCGTCGGTTGGGTTGACGCCGACCGCGAGCACGACGAGCGCCGGGACCATCGTCACGACGCGGCGCAGCAGCACGGAGATGTTGAGCTTGACGAAGCCGCTCATCACGACCTGACCGGCGTACGTGCCGACGCTCGACGACGACGCGCCGGAGGCGAACAGCGCGACGGCGAAAGCGAGCGCGGCGATCCCGCCGACTTGGTTGCCGAAGCCGTGGTAGGCGCCTTGGATCGAGTCGACGTGCGTCTGGCCGGTCGCGTGGAACAGCTTCGCGGCGACGGCGAGCATCGCCATGTTGACGAGCCCGGCACAAGTCAGCGCGATCACGATGTCGAGCCGCTCGAAGCGCAGCACGCGCGTGCGCTCGCCGTCGTCGCGCAGCTTCAGGCGGTCCTTCGTCAGCGCCGAGTGCAGGTAGATCGCGTGCGGCATGACGGTCGCGCCGATGATGCCGACGGCGACGTACAGCGACTGCGACCCGCCGAGATGCGGCACGAGCCCGCTCAGCGAGGCGTGCACGGACGGCCCGATCTTCAGCGTCTCGTAGAGGAAGCCGAGGAAGATGATCCCGAGCAGCGCCGTGATCGCCAGCTCGAAGCGACGGAAGCCGTGCGTCTGCAGCTCGAGGATCGCGAACGCGATGAAGCCGGTGATCACGCCGGCCCACAGCAGCGGCACGCCGAACAGCAGGTTCAAGCCGAGCGCCGCGCCGACGAACTCGGCGACGTCGGTCGACATCGCCATCAGCTCGGCCTGCAGCCACATCAGCCTGCTCGCCGAGCGCGGGTAGTGCTCGCGGAACAGCTCCGGGAAGGTGCGGTCGGTCGCGATGCCGACCTTCGCGGAGAGGTACTGGATCAGCATCGCGATCAAGTTCGCGGCGAGCACGACCCACAGCAGCATGTAGCCGAACTTCGCGCCGCCGGCGATGTTCGTCGCGAAGTTGCCCGGATCGACGTACGCGATCGCGGCGACGAACGCCGGACCGAGCATCGTCAGCGTCGCGCGCACGCGCCCGCGCGAGAGCAGGTGTTCGAGCGCGCTCGGGCCGGCGAGCGCGCTCGCCGGGACAGCAGCGACCGGCGCAGCGCCAGCGACTTCGAGCGCCGGGTCCGGACGCACCGGCGTCACGCCGAGACGCCCTCGCGATCGTGCGCGAGCTGCACGCGCATCGCGCCGGCGAGCCGTCCGCCGATCGCGTGCTCGAAGCTCTGCTCGCCGTCGCCGAAGCTGACGAGCAACGGGCCGCCGAACGGCTGGCGCTCGCGGACGCGCAGGCGGTCGCCGGGCGCGATGCCGAGCTCGGAGAGATAGCGCAGCATTTCCGGGTCGGCGTCGGACACGCGCACGAACACGCCGTCGTCGCCGACCTGCAGACGGTCGAGCGCGAGCGTCTCGGGCTCGTGCAGCTCGAGCGCGGCGCTCGGGATCGGATCGCCGTGCGGGTCGAGCGTCGGGTTGCCGAGCTTGTCGGCGATCAGCTGCTCGAGGTCCTCGGAGATGACGTGCTCGAGCACCTCGGCCTCGGCGTGCACGCGATCCCACGACATGTCGAGCGACTCGGCGAGGAACAGCTCGAGCAGGCGGTGGTGGCGGATCACCTCGAGCGCGACCTTGCGCCCGTCGTCGGTCAGGCGCACGCCGCGGTACGGGACGTGCTCGATCAGGCCGAGCTCGCCGAGGCGCTTGAGCATCGCCGAGACCGAGCCGGGCGTGATGCCGAGGCGCTCGGCGAGCGCGTTCGTCGCGACGGGCTGCTCGGTGCGCGCCTGCAACGTGAAGATCGCCTTGCAGTAATCCTCGACGGCCGGCGAGCGCGTTGACTCTCTTGTCGACATGAAAGAGATCTTATGGCATGCCAAGATTTCTTTCAAGGGGCTACTGGACGTTCATCGATCGGCCCTTTAGGACAGGATGCAGCGCGAATGGACCGCGATTACGAGCTGCAAACGCACCAGGCCGAGGATCGGCACTGGTGGTATCGCGGCCGGCGCAAGGTGCTCGACGGCGTGATCGACGAGATGCGGCTGCCGGCGCGCGCGGAGATCCTCGACGCGGGCTGCGGCAGCGGGCGCAACATGATCGATCTGGCGCGCCACGGCACGGTGACGGGCGTCGAGCTGTCGGCGACGAGCGTGTCGCTCGCGCGCGAGCGCTGCACGGGCGAGGTGATCGAAGGATCGGTGCTCGAGATGCCGTTCGACGCCGGTCGCTTCGACCTGGCGGCGTCGCTCGACGTGATCGAGCATCTCGAGGACGACCTCGCGGCGCTGCGCGAGCTGCGCCGCGTCGTCAAGCCTGGCGGCACGCTGCTCGTGACGGTCCCTGCGTACCAGTGGCTGTGGAGCGGGCACGACGTCGTCAACCACCACTACCGCCGCTACACGCGCCGAACGCTTCAGCGCGTCGGCGAGCAGGCCGGCTGGCGGCAGGCGCGCACGACGTACTTCAACTCGCTGCTCTTGCCTGCCGCGATCCTGCTGCGCGTGCTCGACCGCTTCAACCGCAAGACGACCGAGTCGAGCCTCGACCTGTGGGTGCCGCCGGCGCCGCTCAACTGGCTGCTCGAGCGCCCGCTCGCGCTCGAGGCGGCGATGATCGGCCGCGGCGGACGGATCCCGGCGGGGCTCTCGCTGCTCGCGGTCTTCCGCTGAGCGCCGGCGGGCGCGCTCGTTTTGATTGGCCCCTTCGGGGCCGCGCGGGTCGCGTCGCGCTCGCGCCGCGCGCCGCTCAGCTCTCGGCGTCGATCACGACCGGCGGGTGGTGATGCATGCGGAACGTCCACGCGCGGTTGACGAAGAACGTCAGCACGGTGACGATCACCGTCGCGCACGCCTGGCCGAGCAGCTTCTCGACGCCGGCGCCGTCGACGAACAGGTACAGCAAACCCTCGTTCAGCGCGAGCCCGCAGCCTTGCACGACGCCCCAGCGCACGGGCGTCAGCGAGTCGCCGACGTGCCCGGCGAACGTCCAGCGGCGGTTCAGCAGGAAGCCGTTGATCGCGCCGACGACGAAGCCGATCGCCGACGCGCCGAGGTACCAGACGCCGAAGACCTTCAGCAGCACCGTGTAGATCGCGAACGCGAGCACGGTGTTCGAGACGCCGACGAGGCCGAACTTGACGAACTGCACGAGCATCGGCGCGTTCAGTCGCGCGAGCGGTCCCGGTAGGCTGGTGGGAGTCGTCTTCGGTGCGGAGCTGTCGTAGGGCATGCTCAGACAGGATGAACGATAAATTCATCGCGGGCTTAGGAGCAGGTCTGAAGATCCTCAGGACGTGGACCCGGCTCGCGACCAGACATCGATAGGCCAGCAGATGCCCGACACAGCGCTTCGCACACCGAAACTGCTCAGCATCGTCGCGCCGGTGTTCAACGAGCAGGAGCTCGTCGAGGCGTTCGTCGCGCGCGCGAGCGCGGCGGCGGCCGACTACGAGTTCGAGCTGGTGCTGGTCAACGACGGCTCGAGCGACAGCACGCCGGAGCTGCTCGACCGGATCGCCGAACGGGACGGGCGCGTGCGCGTCGTTCACCTTTCGCGGAACTTCGGCCACCAGGCGGCGCTGACGGCCGGCCTCGAGCACGCGATCGGCGACGTCGTCGCGATGATCGACGCCGACCTGCAGGACCCGCCGGAGCTGATCCGCGACATGATCGCGCAGTGGAGCCAGGGCGCGGACGTCGTCTACGCGGTGCGCAAGCAGCGCGAGGGCGAGACGGCGTTCAAGCTCGCGACGGCGTCGTGGTTCTACAAGCTGTTCGACAAGCTCGCGCAAGTCGACCTCGAGCCGAACTCGGGCGACTTCCGCCTGCTCGACCGGCGCGCGCTCGACGCGCTCTTGGCGATGACCGAGCGCTCGCGCTTCCTGCGCGGGATGACCGTGTGGGTCGGCTTCAACCAGACGGCGGTCTCCTACGAGCGCGACGCGCGCTCGGCTGGCGAGACGAAGTACACGCTGCGCAAGATGCTGCGCTTCTCGCTCGACGCGATCACGTCGTTCTCGCACTTGCCGCTGCAGCTGGCGACATACGTCGGGATGCTCTCGGCCGGCGTCGCGTTCGTCGCGATCCCGGTCGTGATCATCTTGCGCCTGTTCGACTCCTACCTACCGGGCTTCGGCGCGATCACGATCGCGATCTTGCTGCTCGGCGGGATCCAGTTGATCGCGCTCGGCGTGATCGGCGAGTACGTCGGGCGGATCTACGACGAGGTCAAGCACCGGCCGCTGTACATCGTGCGCGAGGAGCGCAACCAGCCGGCTTCGCCGGGCGCCGGCGTGCCCGTCCACTCGGTCGCGCGCGCGGGCCTCGCCGCGCGCAGGACCGAGCGCGTCAGCTGACGCGCGCCGGGCTGGCGGCGCGCACGACCGAGCGCATCGGCTGACGCGAGCGTGAGGTAGCGGGACGGGCGCTGGCGCAGCGTCAGTCGGCGATCGCGAAGAGCGACCTCGCGTCGATCGACCGCCTGTTCGAGCGCACTTCCTCCCAGATCCTCTTGAGCGGATCCGCCGCCTCGTAGTAGGTCCCGCGTCTGGCTCCGAAACGCGTGAGCAGCCCCGCCTGAACGATTGCCCGGAGATCGTCTGTCGCACTTTGGTTGGAGATCTCCTCGTCCCACATCCTCAGCGCAGCGCGGTAGGACGAGTTGCGCACTCTGATCCCGACGGTGGCGTCGAACAGCGCGCTCAGCGTCCGCGGTGGCAGATGCCTTTCGTCGCACACCGCATCGAGCTTGGTCCAGATCTCCTCGGACTCCTTGACTCGCCGAAGGACGCTGCTGGCTTGAATGAAATGGGCCTCCAAGCAGTACCTCACCCACGGGCGGGCGTCGAGCTGCGGGCTGAACGGGACGTAGCGCAACCGCTCCGCGCTGCACTGCGGCGTGTTGTGTGCCGCAAATGATCTCGCTCGCTCGCCGGCGCCGGCTCCACGGCGCACCGCTCGCTCGCGCGCTGGCAAGCTTCGCGCTCGCGTGCTCGGCGCTGATCGCGCTCGCCACGCTCGCGGCCAGCGCCCACGCCGAAGCTTGCGCCGGCGTCGGCCCGACGGCGCCGTGCCCGTACTCCTCAGCGCAGATCGTCGGCCAGCGCGCCGAGGGCGTCCTGCGGTTTCCGGAGGCGGTCGCGGTCGACGCGCAAGGCGACGTGTACGTCGCCGATCAGCTGAGCTACGTCGTGCAGAAGTTCTCGGCGACGGGCGCGTTCGAGACCGAGTGGGGCTCGTACGGCGGCGGCCACGGCCAGTTCGGGCCGATCGGAGGGCTCGCGGTCGATGCGGCGGGCAACGTTTACGTCGTCGACTCGAGCCACAACCGGATTCAGAAGTTCAACTCCGAAGGCGCGTTCATCACGCAGTGGGGCCGCAAGGGCTCGGAACCGGGCGAGTTCAACTTCGGCTCCTCACAGGACTACACGAAGCCGCCGGGCGGCGGCATCGCGGTGTCGGGCAACTTCGTCTACGTCGCGGACTCGGGCAACAACCGGATCGAGCGCTTCAACCTCGAAGGCGGCGAACCGCTCGCGTGGGGCACGAAGGGCGGCGGCCCAGGCCAGTTCTCGTATCCGCGCGGCGTCGCGGCGAACGCGACAGAGGTGCTCGTCGCCGACGACGACAACCACCGGATCGAGAAATTCAGCGTCGAAGGCGCATACGAATCGTCGGCGGGCTCGCAGGGCACGGGCGCCGGGCAGTTCGGCTTCCCGTACGGCGTCTCGCTCGACGCGGCCGGCAACGCGTACGTCGCCGACGACCTCAACCATCGCGTCGTCAAGCTGACGCCGACGCTCGCGTTCGCCGGCGCGTGGGGCGGCTACGGCACGAAACCGGGCCAGCTCGCGTTCCCGCGCGCGATCGCGAGCGATCCGGCCGGCGACTCGTACGTCGCGAACACGGCGAACGACCGGATCGAGGTCTACAACCCGGAAGGCCGCTTCCTGCGCACGATCGGCTTCTCGGCGCGCGGCCTCGGCACGCTGACGGCGCCGCGCGGGCTCGCGCTCGACCCGAGCGGCGGGCTGCTCGTCTCGGACACGGTCGGCAGCCGGATCGAGCTGTTTGCGCCGCTCAGCGACGCGTACGTGACGCAGTGGACGCTCGCCGGCGGGCACGACGCGAGCTTCGCCAAACCGACTGGCATCGCGGTCGATCCGCACGGCTCGGTGTACGTCGCCGACGAAGGCAACGAACGAATCGCGCAGTTCTGGGGCGACGGCACGTACCTCGCGGAAATCGGCGGTCCGGCGGAGATCGGCGGCGCGGGGCTGAACGGCGTCGCGGCGGTCGCGACGGCGACCGGCTCGGGACGGATCTACGTCGCCGACGCCGGGCACAACCGCGTGCTCGTGTACAACGCCGCCGGCACGCTGCTGGCGCGCTGGGGCGCGGACGGCGGCAACGGCGCGGCGACGAGCTCGCTGAACGGCTTCAACCATCCGAGCGGCGTCAGCGTCAGCGCGCCGGCGCTCGGCGAAGACATGTACGTCGCCGACAAGGGCAACGACAGGATCGTCGAGCTCTCGCAGAACGGCGAAGTGCTGCGCACGTTCGGCTCGCGCGGCGGCGGCGATGGCCACCTCCATGCGCCGTCGGGCGTCGCGGTCGACGGCGCCGGCGACGTCTACGCGGTCGACAGCGAAGACAACCGCGTCGAGGAGTTCGACGCGATCGGCCGCTTCGTCGCGAAGTGGGGCGTGCGCGGCACGGGCCTCGGCGAGTTCTCGCAGCCGACGGCGATCGCGATCGACTGCGCCGGCGACGTGTACGTCGCCGACACGAACAACAACCGCGTCGAGCGCTTCGACCCGGCCGAACCGGCGGGCACGGGCTGCCTGCCGGCGGGCGCGTGGCCGCCGCCGCTGAACGTCGCGCCGGTGCTGAGCGTCAGCCTCGCACGGTCCTCGGCCGTGCTCGCGCGCCGCGCGCTGACGTTGAGCGTGGGCTGCCAGCGCGAATGCAAGGTGCTCGTCACGGGCGCGTTGTCGGTCGGCGCCGGCAAAGGCTCGGCGGCGCTCGTCGCCGCGGCGCGAGCGCTCCCGCGCGGACGCGGCGTCAAGCTGCAGCTGCGCGTCGGGCCGAACACGCTGCGCCGGTTGCGGCGCGCGCTCGGCAAGCGCACGGAGATGACGGCGCGCGTGCAGATCGTCGCCGCGGGCCCGACCGGCCTGCGAACGACGATTAATCGAATCTACTCAGTTCGCCGATAGGGCTCTCGTGGCAGGCATCGATCACCGCCGTGAGCGGATCAGGCTCGAGACCGCGCGTCACCGCATCGAGGGGCTGCTGACGCTCGCGCGCGACGGCTACCGCAGCCGCGTCTCGGACGTGCTGAACGCGTCCGAGCGCGACTTCCTCTCGCTGACCGACGTGACCGTCGCGCCGCTCGACGGCGGCGCGGTCGAGCGCTACCCGCATCTGACGCTCGCGCGCAGCCAGATCGTCTTCGCGGTCACCCGCGGAGGGGTCGCCGGAGGAGTGATTCGCGCTGTACCTGCGTTGCGCGCGCACGCATGACAACGCGGATCGTAGCGGGGACGAAAGCTCAGCCTGCCGGCGTCCGCTGAAGTCGCGACCGCCTCGGCGTGCGGTGACGGCGCGCGCGACAGCCGGCGGTGCGGCGGCCGGCGGCGGTGCGGCGGCCGGCGGCGCGGTGGGCGCAGCGGCTCGACTACGCTCGATCGTCGATGTCCGGCGGAGAACATGCGCGAGCGAGCGCGATCGGCCGCTCTTCCAACCCGATCGGCCGCACGCTCGGACTGGCGGCGCTGCTCGCGATGCTCGTCGCCGCCCTCTGGCAGCTCGGCCTGTCGACGCCGCACGCGGGCGCCGCGAGCACGAGCAGCGGCGGCGAGCTGCTCGCGTTTGGCGAGAACGGCTCAGGCCAGCTCGGCTTCGAAGGCGCCCAGCAGACTCCGACGCCGACGCCAGTCGCGCTGCCAGGAGCGAGTGGAGCGCTCGTGCAGCTGGCGGCCGGCGGCGACTTCAGCCTGGCGCTGACGGCCAGCGGGCAGCTGTACGCGTTCGGCGACAATCGCTATGGCCAGCTCGGCGAGAAGACGAACAACGGCAGCGACAGCGCGAACGCGACGCCGACGCTCGTTCGCCTGCCGGGCGCGACCGGACGCGTCGTGCAGATCGCGGCCGGCGCTGCGCACAGCCTCGCGCTGACGGCAACAGGGCAGCTGTACGCGTTCGGCGACAATCGCTACGGCCAGCTCGGCGACGCGGCGAGCGAAGGCACGGAAGCCGCCAACCCCACGCCGACGCTCGTCAGCGCGCCGGCGGCGAACGGCCAGATCGTGCAGATCGCCGCGGGCGCGGCGGACAGCCTGGCGCTGACCGACACCGGCGAGCTCTATGCGTTCGGCGACAATCGCTACGGCCAGCTCGGCGACACGACTAACGAAGGCACGGAAACGCCGAACGCGAAGCCGGCGCTCGTCGGCCTGCCGGGTGGCGCCGGCGCTGCGATCGCGATCGCAGCCGGCGCCGAGCACAGCCTCGTGCTGAGCGCGAGCGGTCAGGTGTACGCGTTCGGCGAGAACGACGACGGTCAGCTCGGACGCCTGGCGAACGTCGAAAGCGCTAATCCGAACTCGAGCCCGGCGCAGATCGGCCTACCGCCCGGCGCGGCGCCGGCGAGCGTGATCGCGGCGGGCGGCTCGCACAGCCTCGTGCTGAGCGCGAGCGGGAGCCTCTACGCGTTCGGCGGCAACGACGCGGGCCAGCTCGGCGAGAGCTTCGACGCCGGCAGCGAAGCGGCGAACGCGCTGCCGACGCCCGTCGGCCTGCCGAGCGCCGCCGGCGCTCCGATCGCGATCGCGGCCGGCGCGCAGGACAGCCTCGCGCTGAGCGCGACCGGCGAACTGTTCGCGTTCGGCTCGAACGACGACGGTCAGCTCGGCAGCGCATTCGACAGCGGCACGCTCGCGGCGAACCCGCTGCCGCGGCCGGTCGAACTGCCGCCGAGCACGACGATCGACGCGATCGCACAGGGATCGAGCGCGTCGCACACGCTCGCGCTCGTCGCCGATCTGGCGGTGCTCGACGGCGCGCTTCCGGCCGGGCAGATCGGCTCTGCTTACGGCGCGAGCGCCGTCGCGACCGGCGGCGCGGGCGGCTACATGTGGAGCGCGAGCGGCCTGCCTGCCGGGCTCGCGATCGACCCGGCGAGCGGGCAGATCGGCGGCACGCCGACTGCGGCAGGCACGAGCGCGGTCGTGCTCCACGTCCGCGACGGCTTCGGCGTCGTCGCGAGCAGCGCGACGATCGCGCTGAGCGTCGCCGCGCTGCCGTCGCCGGCGCGCGCGTTCCTCTCCTCGACGCTGACCGAAGCCGAGATCAGAGCGAGCCTCGGCGGGCAGCTCGGGATCAAGGGCAGCTCGGCGCGGATTGCGAGCGTGCGCAAGCACCGCAGCTTCACTTACGGCTTCACGGCGCTGACGGCCGGCCTGCTGGCGATCGACTGGTACTACGTGCCGCCGGGCGCGCACCTCGCGCGCCGCGCCGCGCCGGTGCTGCTCGCCGCCGGCAAGCTGAGCTTCCCGCGCGCCGGCACGCGCAAGATCACGCTGAAGCTGACGCCGGCCGGGCGCAAGCTGCTGCGCAAGCGCAAGCGCATCGCGCTGATCGCGACGGGCAGCTTCACGCCGACGGGCAAGCGCGCGGTGACGGCGCGCGCGAGCTTCGTGTTGAAGCGTTGAGCCGGGACCGCACGCCGCGATCTCAGCTCAACTGAGGCGCCAGCTCGAGTCCGACCTTCGGGAGCGCCCGACGAACTCGCCGGTCGAACGTGGCCACGTGCGCGTCACGCGCCTGCGCCGTCGCGAGCGCGAACCCGTCCGCGAGGCTGATGTTCAGGGCGCGATGCCGTGCCGCGTCGACGGCGATCGCCGTCGTCGGCGCCACGAGGCGGACTCCGAGCGCGCTCAGGGCGTCTCTGGCGACGCGCAGCGAGCGCTCGTCCTCAGCGGGTCGGACCAACGTCTCGGCGTAGTTGACCAGCGACAGCAGCAAAGGCACGTCCGCGTTGGCCATCGCCTCGATCGCGTCGGCGGCCTCGGGGTGATGCGGGTCGCGGCGGTCGAGCGCCGCGATCAGCACGTCGGTGTCGAGAACGCAGCCGCTCACGCACGCTCGCCGGAGCGAAGCCGCTGAAGGTAGTCAGGCCCATATAGGCCGTCGAAGACGCCCAGACCTCGCTCGGCGTCGCGCGGCATACGCCGGACGATGATGCAATCGGCGCCGTCGGCTTCGATCGCGACCTCATCGCCAGCGCCGAGGCCGGCCCGCCGCAACGACTCGACGGGGAGTGTCACCTGATGCTTGCTGGAAATCCGCGCCATACCTTTACTTTACCGTAAAGGCAAGCGCTTCCGCACGGTCGAGGCACAGGTCCAGACCTCGACGATGTTCCCCAGCTGACCCCGCCGGCCCGAGCTGGGGCCACGGTTTGGAGCGCGAGGACTATGTGACGGTCGGCGATCTCGACGCACGCTACGCGGATCTGGAGCTTGGGCTGGCCGACTGCGCGGTGGTTGTGCCTAACGACCCGTGCCGAGCGATTCAGCGCAGGCGAAGATCCTCGACTTGGCAAGGGCAATCGGGGAGCTCGACGATCTCGGGATCGCCAGTGAGTAGAACGAGATTGTGGGCGAAGGCCGTTGCAACGGCGAAGCAGTCGCCAAGAGCAATCGACGCGCGCGCCTTCAAGCGGGCGGCGTCGATCATCCGCGCCGTTCCAGGGAGATCTGGTGAGAGAGCGGCTCTGAGCGCGCCAAGCGTGTCATCGGCGACGACTCGCCCGTGATCGCGTTCCACACGGTAGTAGACCTCGACGAGGTTCACCCAGCTCGCCACGGGCCGGCTCGCGAGCAGCCCCTCGATGCGAGAGAGAGCGGGCTCTTCACCGTCCAGCCAGGCGAGAACCGCCCAGGAGTCCAGACAGACGCTCACCGTGGCTCGCGCGCCCGATCCTCGAGCAAGCGCATCGCCATCCCGGTCTTGGAGAATCGACCGCCCAACCGCGCAGGGGACCGGCGAGCCACAAGCACGATCTCCTGGTCGCGCAACTCGAAGTCGACTTCATCGCCTGGTTGCAGATGAGCACGATCCCGCAACGCCTTGGGGATCACAACCTGCCCCTTCGCTCCAATCCGGCCAGTCATACTTGATGAGTATAACAATCGAAGGGCTTCACAGGAGGCGGAACGGGGAGATCGGGACGCATTGCAAGAAGCGCCTTGGCCTGGTAGAGCCGTTCCGTGACCGATGGGCGACGCCCGCGATACTCGACGGGGCTGTGAGATGAGCGCAGCTCTACTTCCAGTCATCAGCTCGCGCGGAGGATCGCTACGAATAGAGTCGTAGCGGCGTGCACTCTGCGAGCCGATCGAAGTCGGCATCGGAGTGCAGGATGGGCGCTCCAGTGCGCACGCAGGGCGCAGCGATCAGGCAATCCAGCGTCTTGCGGATCGTGACACCCGCGCGACGGGCACGACGGTAGAGCTCCGCCGCCAGGGCGAAGTCGTCCAGACGATCGAGACGCAGCATCGGAAACGCCTTCAGGTGGCGTTCGACGAGGCGCGCTTCTCTGTCAGAGCGAAAGCCCTGGAGGATCTCGGTGAAGACGATGTCGGTGAGCGCGATCGGCTCTCCGGCCTCGATCAGCTCTACGCAACGTCGCGCCTGCGGCGAGCTGCGCTCGTTCAGGACGTCGATCCAAACGCTCGTGTCGACGACGATCACGAGCGCCCACTGCGGCTCTCGTCGAGATCGCCCTCCCAGCGGACACGCCCCCGCAGATCGAGCACACCGATACGCCGATGGCGAGCAACCAACTCACGCAACGCCACGTCGACCGCTTCTCGCTTCGTCCGTGCGCCGATCAACGCCTGGGCTTCGTGGAGCACGCGGTCGTCGATCTCGATGTTCGTTCGCATACACCAGACTCTACACATCCGAAGGTGTATGACGGGAGCGGAACCTCCAGACGGAGTCGAACGATGGCCTCGAAGGCGATACGGAGAGGGCGGGATTCGAACCCGCGATGGAGTTTGACCCCCATACTCGCTTAGCAGGCGAGTGCCTTCAGCCTCTCGGCCACCTCTCCCGGTTGGGAACGGCGAAGTCTAGAGGCTGCGAAAGCGCTCGCGGGCTCGGCGAGCGCTCGGGCGTCGCGCGTATGCCGTCGAACGGTCGGGCCGCTGGACGTGCGTCCAGCATGTCGAGACGGCTCAGCGGCGCACGATCGATCGACTAGCCTTCGTCGCGCGCTCGGAAGGGTGGCAGAGCGGTTGAATGCGGCGGTCTTGAAAACCGTTAGACGGGCGAACCCCGTCTCGGGGGTTCGAATCCCCCCCCTTCCGCTGATCGCGGCGCGCCGCCGAGCCTGCGCCGCGTGCCCCGACGGCTCGCCGCGGGGACTCGGCGCGGAGTGTTCCCGGCTGCACTTGTTTGCGCCAGCTCTGTGCGGGTAGAACAAGAACATGCCGTTGGGCACGTCCATCTTCCTGCTCGCCGTCGGCGCGATCCTCCGCTACGCCGTGACGGCGAGCGTGTCGGGCATCTCGATCACGACGATCGGCTTGATTCTGATGATCGTCGGTGCGCTCGGGCTCGTGCTGTCGCTGCTCTACATGGTCACTTCGCGCCCACGCGGCGCGGTCGTGCGTGAGCGTGTCGTCGAGCGCGAGCCGCCGACGTATTAGTCGCTCGCCGTCTTCGCTGTCCCGATCACCTGCCCGGCGACGTTCAGCGCCTGCACCGCGACGTACCGCTGAGCGGCTCCGCCAGGCAGCGCGATCGCCGTCTCGAAGCCGCTGCGCGGCGCCTGCGCGATCGGCGCCAGACGCGTCGAGCTCGCTCCTGAGAGCACGCGCCAACTCGCGACGAGCGTCGCGCCGTTCCAGCTCGCGTAGACGGTCGCGGCGCCGCCGGGCGAGCGAGCGAGCGCGAACGCGGGCGGTTCGCTCGGCAGGCCGGTCCAGGCGAAGCGGAAGTCGCGGTAGGACTGCGTGTGCGGCGGGAAGTGCGCATCGAACAGCAGCGCGCCGGCGGCGCTGAACTCGGAGAAGTCAGGGTCTTGGCCCCAGCCGATCAACCAGTCGCCGTTTTCGAGCGCCTGCATGTTGCCCTGGCTGTCGGCGAGCAGCGGCGTCGGATGCTCGAACTGCGCGGTCAGCGTCGCAGTCTTGCTCTGCGCGTCGAGCGAGACGACGATGCCGCGCGACTGCGCGTGGATCGCCGGCGTCGCGCCGTTGTCGAAGATGCTGAACGCGCCGTCGGCGAGCTCACGTGGGTCGTGCTGCCACGCCGTCCGCGTGCCGGCGCCCATCGTGAAGCTGCTGCGCTTGCCGCCGAGCTGCCACTCGATCTGCCCGCTGAGCGGGTCGAGGTCGTAAGCCGCCCACGTGTTGCGCGCCGAGATCAGCAGGGTGCCGTCCTGGTCGACGTTGATCGAATTGACGTGAAAGAAATCGAATGGCTTCGCCGTCGAGGCGTTCGCCGGGCTCGAATAGGAGTCGCTGAGCGGCACGTGGTCGAGGCTCGTCCACTGGAACATCACGAGCCCGGTCTCGATGTCGATCTCCTGGACGAGCCCGTCGACGACGCCGTCGTCAGCGGTACCACCGTCGGCGGCGAGGTCGCAGCGAAGCGGCTCGTACGCGGTGATCAGCGCCGTGCCGTCGTTCGTCAACTGGAAGTCGTGCAGGTCGGCCTCGACGCCGTTGCCGGCGCGGACATGCGCGATCTCGGCGTAGGCGCGATCGGCGATCACGTCTTCGCCGAGCCCGTAGCCGTGCACGGAGATGTCGCCCTGCCACCAGGTGAGCACCGGCTCGCCGGCATATTGCTGCACGCGGAAGTTCGTCGCGAACGTGTTCACGGGCAGCGGCTTGAACCAGACGAGGCCGCCGGCGCCGTCGACGATCATCGGCCCGGCCTGGCCGGGGCCGGTGTACGGAGCGACGAACTCATCGCCCGGCGCGACGCCCGGCGAGCTCGCCGTGACGGTCAGCGCCGGCGGGCGCAGGTCCGGACGCGAGCGATACGCCTGGACTTCGCTCGGCTCACCGGCGTAGGTCCGCTCGGGCGTCGTCGTGATCCGGTCCTGCTCGGCGATCGCGAAGACGTCGAGCAGCGGCTGCCTCGAGGCGCCGCTGCTCAGCTCGGCGCGCACGACGACGCGCTCGCCTTCGACGAACGGGCGCTTGGGCACGAAGCTCGCGCCGTCGCCTTGCGAGTAGGCGAGCAGCCGCCCTGGATGCGCGCCGCTCGCCGAGCCGATCACGCTGACGTGGCTGAGCGCGCGCGCCGGCACGCCGAGGAAGCTGATCTGCGTAGCGGGCGTCGCGTCGCGGCTGCCGGACAGCGGCGAGACGGTGACCGACCCGGCCTTGATCGCCGAGCTGTTCAATGTCGTCGGAGCGCAGCTCGGCGCCGGAGCCGACGCGGATGCGGCGGCGATTCCTCCTCCTGCGGCGGCTGCGGCGGTGACGGCGCCGAACGTGAGCCCGAACGCCGTCATCAGCCCTACGATCACAACACGGATGGACAGCATCGACCCGCAGCAGGATAAGAGAGTCAGCCGGCGAGCATTCGTCAAGGGCGGCGTCGCCGCCGGCGGGCTGCTGGGCGCCGGCGGCCTGGGGATCGCGCGGCTCGCCGACGCGACGCAGGGCGATTCGAGCGCGGCCGATGCCGTGCCGAGCGCGCCGCCGCCGGTCGCGCCGAGCGCGGCGCGCCCGAACATCCTCGTGATCGTGGTCGACCAGCTGCGCTACCCGGTGTGGTTCTCGCCGATGGCCGACGGCACGGCGCTGCCGCCGAACCTGCGCCGCCTGCGCGAAGGCGCCGTCTCGTTCGCCGGGCACTACACCGCCGCGAACGACTGCACGCCGGCGCGGTCGACGCTGCTGACCGGCCTCTACACGCATCAGACCGGCTGCATGATCACCGGCGGCAGCACGCTCGACCCGGGCTTCCCGACGTGGGGCGCGATGCTCGCCGACCACGGCTACCGCTCGCGCTGGTATGGCAAGTGGCACCTGACGCACCGCGACGGGACGTGGGGACGCGCGCGCGGCGAGCGCGCGCTCGCGCGCTACGGCTTCGGCGGCGGCACGTTCCCGTCGCCGAACGGCGCGCCCGGCCAGGGCTGGCGCGTCGACGGGCAGATCGCGAAGCAGTTCGCGAAGTGGTTCGAGGGCGAGCGCAGCGAGGAGCCGTGGTGCACGACGGTCTCGTTCGTCAACCCGCACGACATCGCGTGGTGGTACATCTGGAGCGACCGCGTGCTCGCCGAGGCCAGCGCGGAGCGCGTCGTCGGCTCGCTGCCGGCCAACTTCGAGACGCCTGGGCTGCTGCTCGAACGGGGCAAGCCGCGCCTGCAGCGCTCGCTGCAGGAAACGGCCGCGACGTCGTTCGGCCCGGTCCCGTTCGAAGGCCCGGAAGTGCTCGCGCTGTGGAGCGAATTCCTCGACCTCTACGCGAAGCTCCAGCGCGAGGTCGACGGGCACATCGGCACGGTGCTGCAGACGCTGCAGAGCCGGCCGGAGGTCGCCGCGAACACGGTGATCGTGTTCACTTCGGACCACGGCGAGTACGGCGGCTCGCACGGCCTGCGCGGCAAGGGCGCGGGCGCTTACGAGGAGGCGATCCGCGTGCCGTTGATCGTCAAGGACAACCGCGGCGTGCTGACGCAGGCGCCGGAAGCGACGCGCACGCAGCTGACTTCGAGCGTCGACATCGCGCCGCTGCTGTTGACGATCGCGACCGGCTCGAACGCGTGGCGCGAAGAGGCGCGCTACGAGCACCTCGCCGAACGCGCCGACCTGGCGGCGATCCTCGCCGACCCGAACGCTCCCGGCCGCCCATACGTGATGCACGCGACCGACGAGACGGTCACCGAGTTCGCCGTCGAACCGTACGCGGCCGACGCGCCACGCCACGTGATCGCGCTGCGCACGCCCGATGCGAAGTACGCGACGTACTCGAACTGGGAGCAGGACGGCATCGCGCTCGCGCTCGACGGTCAAGAACGCGAGCTGTACGACTACGGCAGCGACGACGGGCGGATGGAGCTGCGCAACAGCGCCGGCGAAAGCACGCTGGAGGGACCGCTCTCGACGACGCTCGAAGGCGCGATCGAGGCCGAGCTTCGCCGCCCGCTGCCGGCGTACCTGGCCAGCGCGCGTGCGCGCGGCCTCTCCGACTACTTCGCGACCGCTCGGATCGCCGCCGACAACGCCGCGGCCGCGCGCGAACGCCGCGCCGAAAAAGTCTTCGAAGGGCTCTCCGAACCGGGCACGGCCGAACCGCGCCCCTCAGAACCGAGCGCGCCCGAGGGCGCCGGCCCCGGCGAAACGCGCGTCAAGCGCCGCGTCAGGCGCGCTTCGCGGCCGAAGTTCCGATGACGGCGCCCGTCGCGCTCAGCGCCTGCGCCTCGACGTAGTCGCCGCCCGGCAGCGACGCCAGCGCGATCGCCGTCTCAAAGCCCGTCCGCGCGCTCGCGCCGACCGTCGTGAGCGCCGCCGTCGAGGGGCCGGCGAGCACACGCCACGAGGCGACTTCGCTCGCGCCGTTCCAGCTCGCGTAGACGGTCGCGCCGCCGCCTGAAGCGCGCGCGAGCGCGAGCGCCGGCGGTTCACTCGGATGCCCGTCCCACTGCATGCGATAGCTGCGGTAGGACTCGTACGTCGCCGGCAGATGCGCGTCGAGCAGCAGCTGACCGCTCGCGCTGAATTCGGAGAAGTACGGCGCTTCGCCCCAGCCGACGATCCACGACCCGTTCGCGAGCGCCTGCACGTTGCCTTGGCTGCCGGCGACGAGCGGCTTGGCCGGATGGACCTGTTCGCGCACGAGCGTCGCCGTCTTGCTCTGCGCGTCCACGCGCAGCTGGATCGCGCGCGACTGGCTGTGCACGGCCGGCGTCGCGCCGTTGTCGAAGAACGTGATCGAGCCGTCGGGCTGTTCGCGCGCGTCGTGCTGCCACGCCGTGCGCGCGCCCGGCCCGAGCGCGAAGCTCGACTGCTTGCCGCCGAGCTCCCAGTGGACCTGGCCGCTGCGCCGATCGACGTCGTAGGCCGCCCACGTGTTGCGCGCGTCGATGAGCAGTTCGCCGTCCTGCTCGATATCGACCGCGTTGATGTGGAAGAAGTCGAACGGCTTCGTGCGGCTCGCCTGCCGCGCCGACGCGTAGGAGTCGGCGAGCGGCACGTGGTCGAGGCTGTGCCACTCGTACATCACGAGGCCGGTCTCCAGGTCGATCTCCTGGAACAGCGTGTCGGCGACCGCCGCGTTGCTTGCGCCGCCGACGCTCGACAAGTCGCAGTCGATCCCGTCGTAGACGGTGACGATGCCGACGCCGTTCGGCGTGATCTGGAATTCGTGCAGGTCGGCCTGATAGCCGTTGCCGGCGCGCACGGTCGCGATCCGGTGATAGGAGCTGTCGACGATCACCTCGCCGGACTTGTTCGAGCCGCCGCCGCTGAGCGGGTCCTGCCACCACGTCAACACCGGCTTGCCTTCGTACTGCTGCACGCGGAAGTCGGCCGCGCGCGCGCCGCTCGGCGAGAGCGGCTCGAACCACAGCAGCGAGCCGTCTTCGGCGAGGATCATCGGCCCGTACTGGCCCGGCCCGGAGTACGGCGCGATGAAGATCTCGCCGGGCGTCGTCCCAGCGGCGCGCGTCGTCACGGTGACCGTCGGCGGGCGCAGGCCTGGGCGCGAGCGAAAGCTCTGGTAGGCCGCCTGGCGCGGCGCCGGGCGCGGGCTGCCGCCGGCGTGGCCGCCGTGGTCCTGCACGGCCGCCGTGAAGCGCCACGCGAACGGGATCGCCCGCGAGCCTTCGTCGAGCTGCGCGCGGACGGTGACCGTCTCGCCCTGCGTGAACGGCTTCGCCGGCACGAAGCTCGCGCCGTCGCCTTGCGAGTAGCCGACGAGCCGCCCGGCGTGGACGCCGCTGCGCGAACCGCTGACGCTGACGTGCGCGAGCTCGCTCGCCGGCGGCCCGAGCATGCTGATCTGCGTCGCGACCGACGCGTCGCGCGAGTCGGGCTCGGGCGAGACGGTCACGCGCGCGCCGGCGAGCGCCGCCGAGACGTTCAGCCGCGACGGCACGCAGCTCGGCGAGACGCTCGGTTCGCGGAACTTGCTGGCGGCGCCGGGTGAGCCGCGCGCGGCGAGCGCGACGGCGACGCCGACGAGCAGCGCGAGCGCCGCGACGGCGAGCGCGAGGCGCAGCCGCGCGTTGCGGGCGCTCACTCCTTGACCGTTGCCGACGTGCCGAGCGCGTTGCCCGAGCTGTCGAGCGCCTGCACGGCGACGTACGGACCGGCGGTGCTGGCGCCGATCGTCGTCTGAAAGCCCGACTTCGCAGCCGTCGCGACCGGCGCGAGCGTCGTCGCCGAAGCGCCGGCGAGCACGCGCCAGGAGGCGACGTTCGTCGCGCCGTTCCAGCTGACCGCGACGCTCAGCGAGCCGGCGCCGGCGGCTTTCGCGAGCGCCGTCGGACGCCCCGGCGCGGTCGCGCTCCACGGCGCGAGGTAAGTGCGGAAGTCCTGCACTTCCTTGCCGAGCGTGCCGTCGAGCAGAACGTGACCGGACGAGTCGTACTCGGTGAAGTTCGGCAGCCCGCCGTAGCCCATCAGCCAGTCGCCGCCGGGCAGGCTCAGCGTGTTGCCCTGGCTTTCGGCGAGCAGCGTCTTCGTCGGGTTCGTGAACTGCTTGACGAGCGTGACCGTGTGCGCGGCGATGTCAGGCCGCAGCAGCAGCCCGCGCGACTGCTTCTCCTTCGGCGGGTCCGAGCCGTTGTCGAACATCGAGATCAGCCCGCCGGGCTGCCATTCGGAGTCGTGCTGCCAGTAGAACTGCGTGCCGGCGCCCTGCTTGAAGCTCGAGTGCCTGCCGCCGAGCCGCCAGCGAACGCCGCCGCCGTCGATCGAGACGTCGTACAGCGTCCACGTGTTGCGCGAGGACAGCAGCACGTCGCCGCTCGTTCCGGGGCTGATCGAGTTGATGTGCACGTAGTCCCACGGGTAGTTGTACTTCGGCGCCGGGTTGTTCGATTCGGAGATCGGGATGTGCCCGAGCGCGTGCCACTCCCACATCACGAGGCCGGTCTTGACGTCGACCTCCTGGACGATCGAGTCGGTCAGCACGCCGTCGGACTTGCCGCCGTACGAGGACAGGTTCATCTCGATCGGATCGAACTCGTCGATCCACGCCGTGCCTTCAGGTGTCAGGCGGATCTCGTGCAGGTCGGCGTGGTAGCCGTTGCCGGCTCTGACGGTCGCGACGTGCTGGTAGGAGGTGTTGTAGATCTCGTCCTCGCCCTGGCCGAAGCCGACCTCGAGGATCCTCCCCTGCCACCAAGTCAGCACCGGCTTGCCTTGGTACTGCTGGACCTGGAAGTTCGTCGAGGACTCGCCGGCCGGCAGCGGTTTGAACCAGACGAGCGCGCCGTTCTGTTCGGCGATCATCGGCCCTGGCGTGCCCTTGCCCTGGTACGGCGCGAGGAACAGGTCGCCGGCCGCCGCGCCGGGCTTCGCCGGCGTCGTGATCCGCACGGTCGAAGGCGTCAGCGACGGCGCCGTCGAGTAGTGCTGGATCGCCTTCGAGTCGCCGGGGTTGAGCGGGAACTCTTTCTGGCTGACCGGCGCCTGGTGGGCGATCGTGAAGCTCGTGCCGAGCGCCGCGCCGCCGACGTCGGCGTGCACCGTGACCTTCTCGCCGGCGCTGAACGGCTTGCTCGGCAGGAAGCTCTCGCCGGTGCCGGTCGAGTACGCGCGCAGCACGCCGCCATGCGTGCCGCTGTGCGAGCCGACGACATGCACGTCGGAGACCTGCGTGCCGGCGCCGCCGAGGAAGCTGATCTGCGTCGACGGCGACGCGTCGGGCGTGCCCGGCTGCGGCGAGACCGCGACGCCGCTCGCCGCCGGCTTGGCGACGGCCGCGCTGAGCGTCGCCGAGGTCGCCTCTGTCGTGCCGCCGCACGCGCTCAGGCCGACGACGCTCGCCAGGCCGGCGAGCGCGAGGCCCGTCGTAAGCCGCCGTCGCATGATCATCGGTCGGCGATCGTATCCGTCGGCGAGGCGGTTGCGTCTCAATTGCCTAGGAGCCGAGCGAGAAGCTCCGCGACGTCCCGATCACACCACCGGTCGCGTCGAGCGCCTGCAACTCGAAGCGCTTGTACGCGCCGGCGACGGGGATCGCCGTCTCGAAGCCCGACTTCGGGCGCGTCGCCACGACCTCCTGAGCGCTGCCGGGTTCGGCGAGCACCTTCCAGGAGGCGAGCTTCGTCGCGCCGTTCCAGCTCGCGTAGACCGTCGTGTTGCCGCCGACGCTGCGCGCGACGCCAGCGGGCGCGACGAGCGGTTCGCCGACCCACCGACCGAGCGTCGCGCGGTAGCTGAGGTCCGGGCCGGGGAGCTCCGCTTCCCACAACAGCTTGCCGGTCGAGCTGAATTCCGAGATGTACGGTTCCGAGCCCCAGCCGACGAACACGTTGCCGCCCTGCTGCGGCTGCGTGTCGCCCATGTACTCGGATTCGAGCCGGAAGCCCTGGCCGAACTGGCTGACGAGCGTCGCCGTGCGAGCCTTCTGGTCGAGCTTCAGCACCAGCGCGCGCGAGGCGGCTTTCGCTTCGATGTAGGAGCCGCCGCCGGTCAGCTGGCAGCAGTGATCGTCGAACATCGTGACGGTCGAGTTCGGGCCGAGCCGAGCATCGTGCTGCCAAGCGAACGCGGCGCCGGGACCGAGCTTGAAGTCCGAGTCGCGGCCGCCGAGCGTCCATTCGATCTTGCCGCTGGCGATGTTCACGAGGTACAGCGCCCACGTGTCGCGCATCGAGACGAGGAAGCTCTTGCCGTCGGGCGAGAGGTCGATCGCGTTGACGTGGTAGGCGTCCCACGGGAAGCCGTTGGTCGGCAGCGTCGCCTGCACCTGGCTGAGCGGGATGTGGTCGAGCGCGTCCCAGCTGCGGATCAGCCGCCCGCTCTTCAGGTCGTACTCCTGCACGGCCGAGTCGATCAGCGCGCCGTTGTAGGCGCCGCCGTACTTGGAGAGGTTGAGCGGGATGTTCTTGTTCGCCGTGACCCATGCGTGCTGGCCGTCGATCACGAACTCGTGCAGCGTCACGACCCAGCCGCCGGTCGCGTGCAGCCGCGCGATCGTCTGGTAACGCTGGTCGACGACGATGTCTTCGCCGCTTTCGGTCGCGCCGGTGTTCGTCACCTGGCCCTGCCACCAGCTCAGCACCGGCTTGCCTTCGTAGGTCTGCGTGTTGAGGTCGGAGGCGACGAGCTTTTCGCGCACCGGCTGGAACCACACCGGCTGCAGTTCGCGGTCGAGGATCAACGGGCCGCTCTGGCCCTGGATCGGCGGCTCGTTGAGGTTGAAGAAGTTGGCGGTGAAGATGTAGCCAGGCGCCAGCTTCGCGCCCGGCTCGCTGTGGATCACGCGGTATTTCGGCGGATGCAGCCCGGGGGCGCTCTGGAAGCTGAAGGTGTTCGCCGTCGAATAGCGCCCGAGCGCGTTGCCGTGCGTGTCGTGGAAGATCGCCGCGAGCGCGACGAAGCAGGCGATCGCCGCGACGACCGCCGCCGCCAGGCGCCGGTCGGCGACGCGCGCGGCCGCGTCCGGCTTCGGCACCGCGACGAACGTGACGAGCGCCGCCGCGGCCGTCAGCCCGGCGCCGATCAGGTAAGCGAGGCGGAAGCCGTGCGTCAGCGCGTCGGCCACCTGCGAGCCATGGCCGATCAGGTCGGTGCTGTGCTGCGTCGCGAGCGTGATCAGCAACGCCAGGCCGAGGCCGCCGCCGACCTGGCGCGAGGTGTTGACGAGGCCGGAGGCGAGCCCCGCCTGGCCCTCCTTCGCGCCCTGCGTCGCGGCGATCGTCGACGGCACGATCGACATCGCGATCCCGGCCGTCGTCAGCACGCCTGGGATCACGACCCAGACCAGCGGCGTGCCGCTCGACTTGATCTGGGTGAACAGCAGCAGGCCGACGGTCATCATCGTCAGGCCGCTGCCGAGCACGGCGCGCACGCCGAAGCGGCCCACGAGTTTGCCCGCGCGCGGCGCGATCAGCAGGATCGCGAGCGTCATCGGCAGGAAGTTCAGCCCGGTGTGGAACGGCGAGATCCCGAGCACCTGCTGCATGTACAGCGAAGTCACGAACCACATCGGGAACAGCGCGGCGCTGAACAGCAGCACGACGTTGTTCGCCATCTTCAGCGGCCTCGTCAGCTCCTTGATCGGGATCAGCGGGTGCGAGGCGAAGCGCGTCTCGATCACGCCGAACAGGCCGAGCAGCGCGACGCCGAGCACGATCGGCCCGAGCGCGTCGAACGCCGTCCAGCCCTTCAAGCCGCCTTCGACGACGCCGAACACGAGGACGATCTGCCCGATCGTCAGCGTCAGAGCCCCGGCCAGGTCGAAGCTGTCGTCCGGTTTCGCGCGTTTGCGCTCGGCGACGACCGCCCAGCCGACGACCGCCGCCGCGATCGCGATCGGCGGGTTGATCAGCAGCACCCACCGCCAGCTGAGGAATTCGGTGATGACCCCGCCGAACAGCGTGCCCGCCGCGCCGCCGAGCCCGTTCATCGCCGCCCACGTGGCGATCGCCCGATGCAGTTTCGGGCCGGGCGGGAACGAAGCGGTGATGATCGCCAGCGAGCACGCCGCCATCAGCGCCCCGGCGAACCCCTGCAGCGCGCGCGCCGCGACGAGCGTCCCCTGGTTCGGCGCGAGGCCGCCCGCGAGCGAGGCGATCCCGAACAGGACGAGCGCCGCCGCGAACGTGCGCCGCTGGCCAAAGTGGTCGGCGGCCCTGCCGCCGAGCATCAGGAAGCCGGCGAACGTGATCGCGTACGCGTCGACGACCCATTGCAGGTCGGGCGAGGAGAAGCCGAGGTCGGTCTGGATCCGCGGCAGCGCGACGTTGACGATGCTCAGATCGAGGATGACCATGAACTGCGCGATGCAGCAGACGGCCAGCAGCCACGCCGAGCCGCCGCTCAGCTTGTGCTGCTCGGATGGCGTCTCGGCGGCGCCTGCGCGGGCGGTCGTCGGAGTGCTCACGAGCGCCCGCCGTACTTCGATCTTCCTTGCGGACGCTTGGTAGGGTGGGCGCTCGAGCCACCGCGCGACGATTGGAGCCCGCCCGATGAGAAGAACGCCACTGACCGCCATGCTAACGGCCGTCGCCGTCCTGGCGAGCTCCGTCGCAGTGGCCGGGTGCGGGAGCAGCGGCAACTCCTCCTCGACGGCGACGAGCGGCACGACGCCGACCAGCGGCACGACGCCGGCGAGCACGACGACGACGCACAAGCACAAATCGAAACCGGCCTACTAGGCGCGTAGCCGATCACGCCGAGCCACCGGCGGCGCGCAGCGAGGCCGCGTAGCTGATCACGCCGACCGTCTTCGACGTCGCGAGCACGCGCCCGGACGCGTCGAGCGCCTGCACCGCGACGTAGGAGTGCGCGAGCGGCAGGATCGTCGAGCTCTCGAACGCGTCGGCGCCGATCACGGTCTGCGCGTGCAGCGCTTCGGGGCGCTCGCCGGCGAGCACGCGCCAGGATGCGACGTCGCTCGCGCCGTTCCAGCTGGCGTGCACGATCGTCTCTTCGCCGGTGTCGTTGAGGCTCGCGAGGACCGCCGGCGGGCTCAGCGGGCGACCGCTCCACGGGTAGCGGAAGGCGCGGTAGAACGACATCTCCAGCGGCTGATGCGCGTCGAGCAGCAGCGCGCCGTCTTTCGCGTACTCGCTGATCTCCGGCACGCCGCCATAGCCGACGAGCGTGTTGCCGTCGGGCAACGTCTGCGCGTTGCCCTGGCTCGCCGCGAGCAGCGGCGGATCGGGGTGCGTGTAAGCGGAAGTCAGGCTCGCTCCGCGCTTGGCGAGATCGAGCTTGATCCGCAACGCGCGCGACTGCTGGTGAATCGGCGGGTTGGCGCCGTCGTCGAAGAACGTCAGTTCGCCGTTCGCCAGCGCGCGGCCGTCGTGCTGCCAGGCCATCTTCGTGCCCAGCCCCATCTTGAACGAGCTCTTGTTGCCGCCGAGGCGCCAGAGCACCTCGCCGCTGCCGCGCCGCAGCAGGTAGCCGGCCCACGTGCTGCGCGCCGAGATCAGCACGTTGCCGTCGGACTCGGGGTCGATCGAGTTGAGGTGGAAGTAGTCCCAAGGCGTCGGCCCGCTCGGCGCTTCGACTTCGGACTCCGACGCGCCGACGTGGTCGAGGCTGTGCCATTCCCAGCGCACCAAGCCGGTCTTCATGTCGATCTGCTGGATCGCCGTGTCGGTGATCGTCCCATCGCGCGAGCCGCCGACCGAGCTGAGGTCGCAGCGGATCGGGTTGAACGCCGTGATGTACGCGACGCCGTCGGGCTGCAGCTGGAAGTCGTGCAGGTCGGCCTGCAGGCCGTTGCCGCCGGCGACTTTCGCGACCGTCTGATAGTGCGCGTTCGTCACGATGTCTTCGCCTTGGCCGAAGCCGAGCGCGAGCACGCGGCCCTTCCACCAGGTCAGATCGGGCTGGCCTTCGTAGGTCTGCTCGTTGAGGTCCTCCGCGGTCTCGCCGCCCGGCAGCTTGTCGAACCAGACGAGCCGGCCGTCCGGCGCGTAGATCAGCGGCCCGTACTGACCGGGACCGGGCCCATTCGTCGTCAGGATGTCGCCGGCCGCGGGGTCGCGATCGGCGACGGTGACCGTCATCACCGGCGCCTGCACGCCGGGCAGCGTGTAGAAGCTCTGGTAGTCCGCCGGCGGCGGCTGCGGGTTGGGGAACTCCGGCGTGCTCGCCGTCGAGTACGGCGTGTCGACGCGGAACCGGAAGGCGACGCGCTTGCCGGCGCCGGCGCCGAGCACGGCGTGCACGGCGACGCTCTCGCCGGCGTCGAACGGCTTCGCCGGCGCGAAGCTCGCGCCGTCGCCCTGCGAGTAGTCGCGCAGGCTGCCGGCGTGCTCGCCGCTGCGATCGCCGACGACCGAGACGTCGCGCACCTCGGCGGGCGGCGCGCCGAGGAAGCTGATCTGCGTCGCCGGGTTGGCGCTGTCCGTTTCCGGCGCCGGCGAGACGTCGACGCCGGTCCCGGCGAGCGCCGCGCTGTGCTCGAGCGTGCTCGGCAGGCACGCGGGCGACGTCGAGCTCGCGGCGTTCGAGCCCGAACCGGAGCCCGACAGTTTCAGGCTCGGAGAATCGAGGACGATCGCGAGCACGCCCCATACGAGCGCGGCGACCGCGAGGGTGATGAGAACGTTGCGGCGCATGTACGAGTGCACGAGAACCCGCGCGCCGGCGAAGCGCCCGCGGACGTCGAGGTCGGAAGGGTGCCACATCGCCGCCGGCGCAATGTAAGAGTTGCCGCAAAACGGACACGGCGCGCCGCCGCCGACAGTCGTCGCACATGGACACGACGCGCCGCCGGCGACAAGCGTTGCGCAGCGGTCCGCCGTGCGTGTAGCCTCGAAAGCAGTGCGCAAGCTCCTGCTCGCATCGATCTCGCTGGCGGCGCTCGCCGTTCTCCCGCCGCCGGCGCTCGGCGCCGGCGGCGATCGCGCGGCGACGGCGTCGTACGTTCGCGCGAACTACGCGCTCGTCGCAGCCGCGCACTCCAGGCAGGGCGCGGCCGAAGCGGCATTGCAATCGCTGCTCGCGCGCGTGCGCCGCGAATGCCCGCAGCTCGTCGCCGGCTCGCCGCAGAACGAAGCGTCGGAAAAGCTGACGGCCGAGTTGATCGGCTCGATGCATCTCGTCGCGCTCGCGCCGCTGTCGAGCACGATCGCGAGCTTCGCGCGCAGCGTCGCGCGCCTACGCTGGAGCAACCCGAAGCTGACGCGCGCCGTGCAGAGCTACGCGCGCGAACTGCTCGCGCAGTCGCGGTTGGCGGTCCCCGACTTCTGCGGCGAACTGCGCACGTGGAAGAGCAGCGGCTACGCGGCGCTGCCGGCCGCGACGCTGCCGTTCAACAAGTCGTTCTACGGCGTCTTCGTCGGCGTCGGGCTGCTGCCGACGAAGCTGCTCGCGCCGTCGCTGTCGAGCGCCCAGCGCGGGATCGTGCGCCAGACGCTGAAGCTCGAAAACGACGTGATCGAATTCGAAGCGAACGCCGTCGAAACGTGGGGCTCGATCATGGACGCCGCCGGGCTGAACCCGTAGCGACCGGCGACTCGGCCGCCGCGGGCGGCAGCTGATTCGCGTCACGCGCGCGCTCGCTCGCAAGCGTCGCGTCGGAGCCCGCAAGCGTCGCATCGACCTCCTCGCGCGCGCCCGCCCGGCGCGCGAGCACGCGCAACGCGAGTTGGACGAGCAGCGCCGCGCCCAGCGCGAGCGCGAACGCACCGGCCGTTCCGAGCGGCAACAGCAGCACGGCGACGAGGAAGCAGAACGCGACGAAGCCGTACGCGCCGCGCAGGAAGCCGCGCAGGAACGCGTTCGCGTGCGCCGGGCCCTCGAGCACGAGCACGAACGCCGCGAGCACCGTGTTCGAGACCGGGAACGGCGTCAGCACGCCGGTCAGCGTCGGCCCGAGCCCGCCCGCGGCGCCGGTCAGCCCGAGCACGAGCAGCGCCGTCGCGAGCGCTCGCGCCGGCAGGTCCCAGACCGGCAGCTCGGCGTCTACGGGCAGCTCGGCGTCCGAGACCGGCAGCTCCGCGTCTGCGCCCGGCGCAAGGTGCGGCTCGGGCGGCGCGACGTGCGACTCGCCCGGCGCAAGGTGCGGCTCCGACGGCGCGAGCTCCGACGGCATCAGGCGCGGCGCGAGTGCGTACGCGGCGACTGCGAGCACGAGCCCGACGCCCGCCGGCAGGACCGCCCTGGAGAAGCCGAGCGCTACGAGCAGGAACGCGAGCCAGCCAGCGGCGACCGCGAGCAGCCAACCGCGCCGGCGCGAGACGCGCGCGAAGACGACGACGAACGAAGCGAGCGCGACGAGCCCGAGCAGCGACGCAGCGGCCGCGCGCGCCGCGAAGTGCGCGCCGCGCTCGAGGTCGGTGATCAGCAGGATCGGCCCCGCGACGAGCGGCAGCGCGACGAGCAGGCCCGAGACCTGATGACCCCAGCGACGACCGGCGAGCGACGAGCCGACGACGAGCAGCGGCGCGAGCGTGAGCTTTACGAGCAGCAGCACGCGCGCAATCGTCGCACGGGCGTGGCCGGTCGCAGGGACGCGGGCGGGTCGGGGGCGCGCAAGCGCGTGTGAGGTCATTCGGTCGGTAGATCGCTCTAGCCGATGCGTATCATCGAGCAGATGGCAGCGCCGACGCGAGAGCGGATCGTCCAGCACAGCGCCGAGCTGTTTCGCCGGCAGGGCTTCGCCGCGACCGGCGTCAAGCAGATCGTCGCCGAGGCGAGCGCGCCGTTCGGCTCGATCTACCACTTCTTTCCGGGCGGCAAGGAGCAGCTCGGCGAGGAGGTGATCCGCTACTCCGGCGCGATCTACGGGCAGCTGATCGACGCCTTCTACAAGCCCGGCGACGACCCCGTCGCGGCGACGCGCAACTTCTTCGATGCCGCCGCCGTGACGCTGCGCGAAAGCGACTACGCCGACGCCTGCCCGATTGCGACCGTCGCGCTGGAGGTCTCGAGCACGAACGAGCCGATGCGCCAGGCGTGCGCCGACGTGTTCAACGGCTGGGTCGATGGCGCGAGCGAGCGCCTGGTGCAATGCGGTATCCCGCGCAAGCGCTCGCGCGCGCTCGCGTTCTCGATCGTCGCCTCCCTGGAGGGCGCGTTCGTGCTCGCGCGCGCGCTGCGCTCGACCGAGCCCGTCGAGGTCGTCGGCGCGAGCGTCACGGCGGAGGTCCGCGACGCAATGGCAAAGCAGCGCGAGCGCGGGCGCAGCCGCGCGCGCGGCTGATCGCGAGCGGCCGTGGACTACGACGGCATCGACATCGACGCATGGTGGGACGGCGGCGAGCGCGTCGCGCTGACCGTCGACGGCCAGCGCCACGAGATCTTTGTGCGGCGCGCCGGCGAAGGGCCACCGATGACGCTGCTGCACGGCTTTCCCAGCTCGTCGCACAACTGGACGATGATCGTCCCAGCGCTCGCCGAGCGTCACACGCTGCTAATGCCCGACTTCCTCGGCTTCGGCGCCTCCGACAAGCCGCGCGAGCGCGACTACTCGCTGCACGAGCAGGCCGACCTCGTGCAAGCGCTGTGGACGCACGAGCGCATCGACGAGACGGTGCTCGTCGCGCACGACTACGCCGTATCGGTCACGCAGGAGCTGCTCGCGCGCCGCGACGAAGGCGAGCTGGCGGTCGGGCTGCGCGCCGTGCACCTGCTCAACGGCGGGCTGTACCCCGAGCTGCACCGCCGCCAGCCGACGCAGACGGCGCTGCTCGACCCCGAGCACGGCCCGCGCATCGGCGAGCTGATGAACGAGCAACTTTTCACCGGCGGCATCGCGCCGACGTTCGCCGACGGATACGACGCGGCGCACGACAGCGAGCAGATCTGGCGCTCGATGAACCGCGACGACGGACAGCGCAATACGCACCTGCTGATCCACTACCTGACCGAGCGCGAACGCCACGAGCAGCGCTGGGTCTCGGCGCTGGAGCAGACCGACGTGCCGCTGAGCTTCGTCTGGGGCATGCTCGATCCGGTCTCCGGCGCGCACATGGCCGAGCGGATCGCCGAGCGGCTGCCCGACGCGCCGCTGTTGGCGCTCGCCGACGTCGCGCACTGGCCGCAGCTCGAAGCGCCCGACCGCGTGCTCGCGGCGCTGCTCGACGGCTGATCACGACGGACGCGTCCGCTCGCGTTTCTGCGTCCGCCCGCGTTTCTCCTACAGTTCGATTGCGAATGGGCGATCTCAGCGAGCTGTCGATCTCACGGCGCGTCGTCCAGCTCGGCGACGATGGCCGGGACGACGCGCGTCGCGCCCCGAGCTCGATCACTCGCGCCCTGCTGAGCGGCGCCCTGCTGAGCGCGACCTGCCTGCTGGCGGGCATCGTCTGTGCGGCGCCGGCGCGAGCCGCCTCGCCGCGCGCGAGCGACGCCGCGCTCCAGCGCGCGATCGCCAGGCTCGTCGCCAAGCCCGACGGACCGCCGGGTGTCGCCGTCGTCGTTCAACGCGGCCGACGCGTGGCGTTCCACACCGCCGGCGTCGCCGACGTGCGCCGAAAGCAGCCGATCGAGCCGACCGACCACATGCGCTTGGCGAGCGTCGCGAAGGCGTTCAGCGGCGCCGTCGCGCTGTCGCTCGTCGCCGAACGCAAGCTCTCGCTGTCGGACACCGTCGGCAAGTGGCTGCCGAGCCTGCCCGCGGCCTGGTCGGCCGTGACGCTGCGCGAGCTGCTCGCGCACACCAGCGGGATCCCCGACTTCAGCCAGACCGAAGACTTCGGCGAGGCGCTCGGCAAATCGCTGCTGCTCGCGCCGGCGCCGGAAGCGCTGCTCGCGTTCGCCGCGCCGCGCCTGCAATTCGCGCCGGGTTCGCGCTACCACTACTCGAACTCGGACAACGTCATCGTGGCGCTGATCGCCGCCGCCGCCGGGCGCAGCTCGTACGAAAGCGAGCTGTCGCAGCGCGTGCTCGCGCCGCTGCGGCTGTCGAGCACGAGCCTGCCGAGCGACGCGCGGCTGCCGCGCCCGTTCGTCCACGCTTACGTCGTCGATCCGCCGAACGCGCCCGAAGACGTCAGCGAACTGTTCGCCGCCGGCTGGAGCTGGGCGTCCGGCGGCGTCGTCTCGACGCCGCGCGACGCGAACGCGTTCGTCCGCGCTTACGTGCGCGGCGCGCTGACGAACCGCGCGACGCGCGCCGCGCAGTTCACGTTCGTCCCCGGCAGCTCCGAGCCGACCGGGCCGGGCGTCAACGCAGCCGGCCTTGCGATCTTCCGCTACCGCACGCGCTGTGGCGTCGTCTACGGCCACACCGGCAACACCGCCGGCTTCACGCAGTTGATCGCCGCGAACGCGAGCGGCACGCGCTCGACCGTCGTCTCGGTCAATGCGCAGATCACGCCGAAGTCCAACGCGAAGCGGTTCTCCGAACTGCGCGCGATCTACACGCTCGCCGTCTGCTCCGCGCTCGCCTGAGCAGCGGCCGGCCGCTCCAGCGCGTCGATCCCGAGCTCGAGCATCCGCCGCCACGCGCCCGCTTCGAGCGCGCCCGCCGCGCGCGTCGCGGCGAACAGCAGTCGCAGGTCGAGCGTCGTCGCGTCCTCGCGCAGCCTCCCCTCCGCGCGCGCCGCCGCGAGCAGTCGCTCGAGCGCGATCACCGTCGCCGCGAGCGCCTCGACGACAGCCGCGTGCTCAGATACGGTCGCCATCGCCTCGCCGAGCACGTCGTCGCCGGCTTGGCGCTCGGCGAGCGTCCACAGCAGCCCCGTCAGCGCCGACCAGCGGTCCTCGCTGCTCGCGAGCGCCGCTTCGGCGCCTCGCTCTGACTCCTGCAATCGCTGCACGACGAGCGCCGCCAGCAGCTCGCGCTTCGACGCGAACTGGCGATAGACGCTGCCGACGCCGGCGCCGGCGGCTTCGGCGATCGCCGGCATCGGCGCGTCGAGACCGTCGCGCGCGAACACCTCGCCGGCGGCGCGCAGCAGCCGTTCGCGCTTGCCGCTCGCGTCGAGCTGCGCCCAGCACGCCGAGCGCGAAGCGATCTCAAAATCTTTCTCTACGGCAACGAGCGGAATGCTCATTCCGCTACTGTAGTGGCCTCGCCGCGGGGACGCGCCGGCGGACGACCCCTACCTCCTTTCCAGATGATCTCGACGACCACCGCGCCGGACCACGACCGCAGCCATCCACGGCTGATCCTCGCCGTGCTCTCGCTCGGCAGCGTCTCCTACGCGATGCTCAGCTCGCTGGTGATCCCGGCGCTGCCGACGCTGCAGCACGCGCTGCACACGAACGAGACCGGCGTCACTTGGCTGCTGACCGCCTACCTGCTCTCCGCGTCCGTCGGCACCGCGATCCTCGGGCGGCTCGGCGACATGTACGGCAAGGAGCGCCTGCTGCTCATCACGCTGATCATCCTCGCCAGCGGCACGTTGCTGTCGGCCGTCTCGAGCACGCTCGCGCTGCAGATCGCCGGGCGCTTCATCCAAGGCGCCGCCGGCGGCATCTTCCCGCTCGCGTTCGGCATCGTCCGCGACGAGTTCCCGCGCGAGAAGGTCGCCGGCAGCATCGGCCTGCTCTCGGCGATCCTCGGCGTCGGCGGCGGCATCGGCATCGTCGCCGCCGGCTTGATCGTCGAGCATCTCAACTACCACTGGCTGTTCTGGCTGCCGCTCGCCGCGACGCTGCTGGCGGCAGGCGCGACATGGCGCTTCATCCCCGAGTCGCCGATCCGCGTGCCCGGCAAGATCAACTGGCTCGCCGCCACGCTGATGACGCTCGGCATCTCAGCAGTGCTGCTCGCGATCTCCGAGACGACCGTCTGGGGCTGGGGTTCGGAGAAGACGATCGGGCTGATCCTCGTCGGGCTGATCGTCGCCGCCGGCTGGATCCTCGTCGAGACGCGCAGCGCGAACCCGCTCGTCGACATGGCGATGATGCGAGTGCGCGGCGTCTGGACGACGAACCTCGCCGCGTTCCTGCTCGGCGCCGGCATGTACGCGTCGTTCATCGTCTTCCCGCAGTTCGCGCAGCTGCCGAAGGGCACCGGCTTCGGCTTCGGCGCGTCCGTCGTCGTCTCCGGCCTGTACCTGCTGCCGACGACGATCGGCATGACCGCGCTCGGGATCTTCGCCGGGCGCATCTCGGCGCGCTTCGGCTCGCGCGCCGCGCTGCTCGTCGGCACGGTCTTCACCGGCCTCGCGTTCGCGCTGCTCGCGATCGAGCACCGCCACCCGATCGACTTCCTGATCGCCGCCGCGCTGCTCGGCGTCGGCATCGGCCTCGCGTTCGCCGCGCTCGGCAACCTGATCATCCAAGCCGTGCCGAGCCATCAGACGGGCGTCGCCAGCGGCATGAACACCGTTATGCGAACGCTCGGCGGCGCGCTCGGCGGTCAGCTCTCGGCGACGTTCATCGCCGGCCACAGCGCCAAAGGGCTCCCTGCCGTGACCGGCTTCACCGAGACGTTCGTGATGGCGACCGGCTTCCTCGTCGTCTGCCTGGTCTCCGGCTTCTTCGTGCCGCGCGCGCGGCCGACGCTCAGCACCGTCGCGAGCGCCGCGCGAGCGCCTCGCGTCGACGACAGCGGCGCCGAGGCGGCTACGCGCCAGCCGGCGTAGCGCCGGCGCTCGCTGAGCCCGGCTCGCGCGGCGAAAGCGGCGAAGCCTGCGCCGCGCCGTCGTCCGCCGCGACCGCTTCGCCGGCGCGCCCGCCCGGCATCGCGCGCAGCGCGACGATGAACGCGAGCGCCATCGCGCCGGCCATGCCGTAGACGACGATCTGCGTCGCGTGCGCGAAGCCGAGCTGGACCTGGTGCGTGATCATCTTCGACGCCGCGTGCCGCGAGCTTTCGCCCGAGCCGCCGCCGCTCGACGCGCTCGAGACCGAGTGCGCGATCGATTCCGCTTGCGCCTTCGGCACGCCGTGGCTCGTCAGCCCGTCGCGCACGTGCGAGATCGTCTCCGTGATCAGCAGCGAGCCGAGCACCGCCAGGCCGAGGCTGCCGCCGAAGTTGCGCACCGTCTGCGTCAAGCCGGTGACCGCGCCGTACGTCGCTTTCGCCGCGCGGTTCAGCGCGTCGGTGCTGACCGGCCCGAGCACCAAGCCGACGCCGACGCCCGGCGATCGCCAGGTAGTACCACTGTTTGCCGAACGACAGGTTGCCGAGGCTTTCGCCCCACAGCCAGAAGCCGACCGCCGCGATCGCGCAGCCCGGCACGACGCTCGGGCGCGCGCCGCGCTTGTCGAGGATCCGTCCGCCGTTCTGCGCGCCGATCGTGAAGCCGCCGAAGAACACGAGCAGCACCAGGCCGGCGTTGCCGGCGCTTTCGCCAAGCCCGATCTGCGCGTACAGGCTCGCGAAGAAGAACAGCGGCACGAAGCAGATCGACAGCAGGAAGAGGACGACGTTGTCGACGAGGAACGCGCGATCGGCGAACAGCCGCATCGGCACGAGCGGCTGATCGACGCGCAGCTCGAAGCGCACGAACGCGACGAGCAGCGCGAGCCCGGCGACCAGGCACAGCCACGTCGCGACGCTGCCCCAGCCCCACACGCTCGCCTGCTGCAGGCCGAGCACGCCGACCGCCATCCCCGCGCTGACGAGCAGCGCGCCGCGCATGTCGATCCGCGAGGCGCTGCGTTCCTCGGTCGGCTTCGAGATCGCGATCAACACCAGCGCGATGATCGCGACCGGCACGTTGACCCAGAAGATCGCGCGCCACGTCCATTCGGTCAGGTAGCCGCCGGCGATCGGCCCGATCGCCGTCAGCCCGCCGGTGACCGAGAAGAACACCGCGAGCGCCTTGCCGCGTTCGGCGACGTCGTAGCTCGCGACGACGATCGCCAGCGCCGCCGGGAACAGCACCGCGGCCGACGCGCCCTGCAGCGCGCGGAAGACGATCATCCACGTCTCGCCGATCGAGCCCGTCGGCGTCGCGCCGCACAGCGCCGAGCACGTCGCGAACGCGATCACGCCGATCGTCACCATCCGCCGCGGGCCGTAGACGTCGGCGATCTTGCCGCCGAGCGCGAACAGCGCCGACAGCGCGAGCAGGTACGCGTTGACGATCCACTGCGAGCCGGTCGAAGAGAGGTGCAGGTCGTGCTGCAGGTTCGGCACCGCCAGCGCGACGATCGTCTGGTCGATGAACAGCATCGCGACGGCGAAGATCATCGCCGCGAGCACGAGTTTCTTCCTATCCACGATTCCGCCCCCGTCTCTCGGTTTGCGCCGTTCGTGCGCCGTTCGCGTGCGCCGTTTCGCGCCTGGCTCAAAGCCTTTCAGCTTCGATCGGCGAACTCCTGCCGGCAGATCGGCGCTCGCGCTACAGCGCGATGCGCTCGCCGATCGTCACCGTGCGGTCGTCCGGTAGGCGGAAGTAGGCGACAGGGTTGGCTGCGTTGCGCGCGAGCAGCAGGAACAGGCGCTTGCGCCACGGCGTTCATCCCGCGCGCCCTCGTCGGCACGATCGTGATCTGCGAGAGGAAGTACGAGGCCTGCTCGAGCTCGATCGCCTCGAGCAGCTTGCGACGCATCGCGAGGTTCAGCATCGCCGGCACGTTCGGCGCGTCCTGGAAGCCGATCCGAACCGTCAAGCCGGTGATCCCGTCGGCGGCGTGCCCGAGCTCGTCGCAGGTCAGGCGATCGGCGTGGTAGACGTGCGGAACCCGTTCGGTCTCGATCGAGACGATGATCACGCGCTCGTGCAGCACGTGGTTGTGCTCGACGTTCGCGCGCAGCGCCAGCGGCGTCGTCTGCGGATGCGAGTTGAGGTACACGGCCGTGCCGCGGCACGCGCACGAGCTCGTCGCGACGCGCTCGCCAAGGCCGTCGATGAACTCGCGCAGCGGTCCCTCCTCTCGCGCGCGGTTGCAGCTGACGATCTCGCGCCCCTTGCGCCACGTCATCAGCACGACGAAGACGATCGCTGCGATCGCCAGCGGCAGCCAGCCGCCGTGCACGACCTTCGTCAGGTTCGCCGCGAAGAACGTCACCTCGATCGTCAGGAAGACGATCGCGCCGAGCGCGATCACGCGCCGCGGCTTGCGCCACAGCAGGCGCGCGACGGCGAGGAACAGGATCGTGTTGAGGATGAACGTGCCGGTCACGGCGACGCCGTAGGCCGACGCGAGCGCCGTCGAGGAGCCGAAGCCGATCACGATCGCGATGACGATCGCGAACAGCGCGCCGTTGACCGCCGGCACGTAGATCTGGCCGATCTCGCGCCGCGAGGTGTGGCGGATCGTCAGTCGCGGCAGGAAGCCGAGCTGCACCGCCTGGTGGGTCACGCTGAACGCGCCCGAGATCACCGCCTGCGAGGCGATCACCGTCGCGACCGTCGCGAGCAGCACCATCGGGATCTGCGCCCACGTGCGGCATCAGCAGGAAGAACGGGTTGGCGATCGACTTCGGCGAGCGCACGATCAGCGAGCCCTGCGCGAGGTACTGCAGCGTCAGCGCCGGGAACACGAGCAGGAACCACGCGCGGCGGATCGGCGAGCGGCCGAAGTGGCCCATGTCGGCGTACAGCGCCTCGGCGCCGGTCACCGCGAGCACGACCGAGCCGAGCGCGATGAACGCGACGTGGCCGTGCGCGGAGATGAATTTCGCGCCGTAGGTCGGCGACAGCGCGCGCAGCACGTCCGGGTGATGAGCGATCTCGATCAGCTCCGGTCAGCCCGAGCACGCCGAACCACACCGCCATCACCGGCCCGAACAGCTTGCCGACGACGCTCGTGCCGAAGCGCTGGATCACGAACAGCGCCGTCAGCACCGCGACCGTGATCGGCAGCACCATCGAGTGCAGGCTCGGCACGGCGACCTTGACGCCTTCGACCGCCGACAGCACCGAGATCGCCGGCGTGATCACGCCGTCGCCGTAGAACAGCGACGCGCCGAGGATGCCGAGCGTGACGAGCAGCAGCTTCGCCATCGCGCTCTTCACACGCGCGCGCTGGACCAGCGCCGTCAGCGCCATGATGCCGCCCTCGCCGTCGTTGTCGGCGCGCATGATGAACGTCACGTACTTGACCGAGACGACCATCGTGATCGACCAGAAGACGAGCGAGATCACGCCGTAGACGTCGCCGGGGTTCGTGTGCACGGCGTGGCTGTCGGACGTGAAGACCGTCTGCAGCGCATACAGCGGGCTCGTGCCGATGTCGCCGAAGACGACGCCGAGCGCGCCGAGCGTCAGCGCCGCCGCGCTCGTCTTCGCGACCGTTCGCCGGCGCGTCGCCGACTCGGGCGGATGCTCCGACGCCGGGTCGACCGTCGGCGTGTCGAGCTCCGGCGGGAGGTCTTCGCTCAGCGCGTCGCCTCGTAGCCGACGTGCGCCTCGTCGGCGACGCCGGCCGCGCTGAGCAGCTCGCGCGCCTCCGCCTCGATCCCTTCGGCGATCACGCCCAGCTCGTCGACGAGCTCGGGGTCTGAGCACAGCGCGAAGCACAGCAGCCCCGCGAGCGACGTCGCCGAGACGCGCAGCGCGTGGCGTTCGCCGATCTCGGCGATCGAGTGCAGGTGCACGACCGGCGCGCCGAGCACGCTGACCGGCCGCGGCGGGCCGGGGACGTTCGAGACGCTCAGCGCGAAGCGGCGCGGGTTGCGCTCGATCCGCGCGATGAGATGCTCGAGCGACGGCACGCCGGCGAGCTCGCGCACGAACTGCTCGTGGTACTGAGCGTCGTGGTCGAGCTTGCGCTCGCGCGTCTCGGCGTGCGTGATCCGCAGGCGCGCGACCGGGTCCGGCTCGTTCAGCGGCACGAGGACGGAGAAGAAAGAGTCGTGATTGGCGACTTCGTCGCCCTCGTGATGCAGGCTGACCGGCACGCGCAGGCGGATCGTGCCGAGCTCGCCGTGGCGCTGCGCCACCCAGCGCCCGACGGCGCCGGCGACGATCGTCAAGACGGCGTCGTTGACCGTCGCGCCGTCGAGCTCGCGCGCGGCGTCGTGCAGCGCGCGCAGCGGCGTCACGGCGAACGCGATCTCGCGCCGCGTGCCGACGGCGCCGTCGAACGGCGAGCGGCACGCGCCGCGCGAGTACTCGCGATGCAGGAAGCCGGCCAGATGCGCGCGCCGGCGCGCCTCGTCGGCGTCGTGCGCCGCGTGCGCCTGCGCACGCGTCATCGACGCCTCCGGGCCGTCGTCCCACAGCAGCGCGCGCGCGTAGCGGACCGACGCCGTGCCGTCGGCGAGCGAGTGGTGGATCCGCCAGATCAGCGCGCTGCCGCCGTCGGCCATCGCGACCGTGTCGATCCGCCACAGCGGATGCGCGCGGTCGAGGCGCTGCTCGAACAGCTCCGCGACGAGCGCCAGCAGCCCGACGTGGTCGAGCGGGCGATCGACGTCTGCCGCGACGACGTGACGCGAGAGCTCGAAGTCCGCGTCTGGCACCCAGCCGGGCAAGTCCGCCGTGCCGCCCAGGCGGCGCGTCAGCGCCGGAGTCAGGTCGATCCGCTCGGCGACGCGCTCGCGCAGGCGCCCGGCGTCGAGCGCGCCGTGATCGCCCGCGCCGAGGCGCACGACCTTGCACGTGTGGCCGGCGATCGTGCGGCACTCGAGCTCGAGGATCGCGCGGTCCTCGGCGCCGAGCGGTGCGAAGTCCTCCATCAGGCCGACATTCTCGCACTGGAGGCATCGACGATCCGCCGACCGGCACCGGCGCCAGCCGGCGGACTGACGATCGAATCGGAGAGAAAGGACCAGGCGACGATGAAACGCACCAGGAGCTTGATGCTCTTGCTGATTGCGATGTTTGCGTTCAGCACGGCGGCCGTATCCGCGCAGGCCGCCGAAGGCGAACACCCGCGCGTTGAAGAAGCTGAAGAAATCAACAAGGAAAAGCTCGAAGAAGCGAAAGAAACCGTCTGAGCAAGTTCATCGCGGCGGACGAGGCGGGCGCGGCTCGACGCGCCCGCCTCGTCGCCGTCAGGAGATCCCGTCGGCGTTCATCGCGCTATCGAGCAGCCCGGCCTCCGCTTCCATCCCGCGTTCGTTCGGATGCACCGAGAACGCGTCCGATTCGGGCAGCAGCGGTTCGACCCAGCGCGTGCCGATCGACTTGCACGCGTCGTGGCCGATGCTCGGCGTGTACGTGTCGACGTAGACGGCGCCGTTCGCGGCCGCCTCGCTCGACAGCATCGCGTCGAGTTCCTTCTCGACGTTGTTCACGTACGCCGTGTCGCCGGTCGTCAGCGGCACCGTCGGCCAGCAGTTGCCCGACTGCGGCAGGATGTCGGGGTAGCCGACGACGAGCAGCTTCGCCGACGGCGAGAGCACGTGGACCTGATGCAGCGCCGCGCCGACGACGGGCCCATCGGCTTTGATCTCTTCGGCGAGTTTGTTGCCGAACGTCGCTTTGCATGGCGTGCCGAACGGGAACACGAGGTCCTCCGCGCCACACGTCTCGAGCGTGCCGAGGAACAGGTTGTTGTCGTTGCCGCCGATCCCGACCGTCACGACGCCGGTCGAAGCGCTCAGCGCGTTGAACTGCGGTGGTTGGTCGGAGTACTGAGCCGTCGTGAAGTCGCTCGTCGTCGCGCCGCTGCAGCTGACGTCGTGCAGCGACAAACCGAGCGCTGCAGCGGTCAGGTGCGGGTAGTTGCGCGCCGACTGCAAGCAGTCGAGCGGCGCGCCTGGCGCCGGCGGCAGGATCAGCGGGCCGGAGACGTACGAGTCGCCGAGTGCGACGTATGGCGTCGACGCCTGCGAGAGCGCCGGGACGGCGAGCAGCGCGAGCAGCGCCGTGAGCGCGCCGAGCGCGCACGAGACCGCGCGGCGGGTCCGAGCTCGTTTCGATGAGACACGTCCGAGGATCACGGTTCTGGACCTCCTGGTCGAAGAGTTGACTTTGCGCAGCGATCGCGGAGCGGAGCTTCGCGCTCCAGCAATGAGCTTCCCGCCGCTGCGACGAACGTAACCGGGTCTGGACGAAAGTCAAATATTTGGAAACACGGCGGGCACCCCGCAGCGGCAGAGCGCGGCTCAGCGCTCGGCTTCGCGCTCGTCGAAGATCGGATCGGCGGCGCTCGTCCTGCCAGCCTCGAGCGGTGGCGCGAGCTCTGGGCGTGCGCGAGATGGCGCCGACACACGTCTGGCGGTAATCAGCTCGCGTACCGGATCGTTCGCTTTCGAAGCCCCGGCTGGGACGATGTCGGCTATTGCCTTTCCTCGCACTGTCACGCGCACCGACTGCCCGCAGCTAACGCATGCAGCGTCTCGCTCAGCGACTGCTTCAGCTCTCTTACGCCGATCCCCGCATGTGGTCATTCTGTCCCGAACGAGGTCTCTTGGCAATGCTCGCCAACCGCTATCGACCGCTCGACCGCGGACAGGGCACGACGTCCGAGACGGGAAGCGCCTGTCCGCTGAGGAACTTCAGTTCGAGCTTGACGGGAAAGCCGCCGCGCGGGCATCGCGTCGGCTGGGTGAGGTAGGAGAGCTCGCGCCTGCCGACTCGGCGAGCCGCGCCGACCTTGACTTTGAACGACGTCACCGACGCGTCGTAACCGCCTGGGTCTGTTTCGATCAACGGCACTTCGACGAGCAGCTCCGAGCCGAACGGAGCGCTCGCGGCAATCCAGTGCCCAGGTTCGAGATATTCAAAGGACGACGGGGTGCTGCCTACGACGTAGAACGTCAGCCCGGCCGGCGCGAAGAACGCCGTGATCGCGACCTGCTCGGGCACTCGTTCATCGCCGAAGCTCACGACTCCCTCGCCGACGCCTTGCGGGCCGGCCTGAGAGTCCTTCGGGCAAGCGCTCGGCCCGATCGCTTCGAGCGCCGCCGGCGCACACGGGGCAAAGCCGGCAGGATCGACCTTCACGCCGGCAGGCGCGTAGACGTCGATGCCGGTGAGTGGAGAGGGAGAGCCGGCGTACTCTGTTCCGGCGATCGTGACTTCGAGCTCGGCCTCGAAGCCTGCGCCCAAGTGGTCGCCCGTGCCTGGGAATCCAGCGATCGGCAGTGCGCGCGCGTTGAGCGTCGCCGTCGCGGCGATCGCCGGGCAGGCGAGCGTCAGCGAAGCGAGGACGACCGACAGCCAGATGCGCCCGGCGCGCGAGCCAAACGTAGAGCCTGCCTCGATCGCTCCGCGCGCGGCGTGCGAGTGCTTCAAAGCGATGTTCATTAAGCTCGCCTCCAGCCGTAGACATTCCATCCCCGACCGTCCGAACCATACCATCTGAAAGAGACCGTGGCGAGCCACCCCTCCCCAGGCAAGGAGCTCGAGCTGACGACGACGTCGCACATCGTCCTCGGCCTGCTCTCGATCGCCGGCGAAGCCACGCCGTACGACCTGAAGCAGATGGTCGCTCTATCGGTCGGGCACTTCTGGTCGCTGCCGCACTCGCAGGTCTATGCCGAGCCCGAGCGCCTTACGCGAGCCGGCTACCTGAGCGAGCGGCGCGAGAGCGCCGGCAGGCGCCGTCGGCGCTACAGCCTCACCGACCGTGGGCGGGCCGCTTTCGAGCAGTGGCTGGGCGTCTTCACCGCCGAGCCTTACGCGCTGCGCGATCTAGGGCTGCTAAAGCTGTTCTTCGGCGGCGACGTGCACGGGCTGGCCGAGGCGCAGGTCGAGCTGCATCGCGCGCAGCTCGCCGAATACGAAGCGATCAGCGCTGCCGCCAATGACGTGCCGCAAGGCCCGCGGCTGGCGATCGAGCTGGGGATTCGCCACGAGCGCGAGACGGTTCGCTTCTGGGAGGAGCAGCTCGCCGACGACTCGGCGTGAGCGATCGCCGCACGCAAGCAAGCCGACGCGGGGACTCGAACCCCGGACCCCTTCATTACGAGAGTGCTGCTCCCAGGGGGTTATTTTCCCTGCAAATTCCGCATTTTCGACGATTCGTGCTGGCATTGCGAGATGCCCTCACCGCAGCGTCGCCGCAGTTTCCCGTGTTTAAGGATCGGCGGTCCAATTGAGCGGTTGATCTGAATGGCGATCGAGATCTTGAGCATGCGCACGCCTGGCGCTTTAGCCCACTCGCGAGGGGCAACGGATGGCTAGACCATGGCGCAAGCGCTCGGCGTGGCCGTATGTCGCCAAGAGTGGTCGCAAGTCCTACGCGGTCGGCTTCTACGACCACGACAAGACCGAGCGCAGCCGCTCGTTCCCGACGGTGCGTCACGCCCGCGCGTGGATGGACGACTACATCACGGCCGAGCGGCGAGGACGGGACAGCCTCCGGCGGTTTCTGCTGGACCTCGACGCAAAGGAGGCGAACGAGGCAGAAGGACGAACGATCGCTCAGGTACTTGAACTCTATCTCGCGGCCAATGCCCATCCGCGCAACGAGGGCGGCCTCGCGTCGTCGACTTACCGCCGCTACGAGTCCTCGATTGGGCTGCATCTCCTCGGCCACTCCCGTAGCCGCCCTCGAGGTGGCACGCGGCGACCGGCTGGCTACGCGGTCGCGGTCGCCTCCGTGCCTGCGGTGCGCTTCAACGAGCCACAGGCGCCACGGGCGTGGCGCGAGGACATGCAGACAGCGGGGGTGTCCAAGGCGAGCCGAGATCAAGCCTGGGCTGTCCTGTCGGCGATGCTGAGCTGGGCCGCCGCATCACGAGTGGTGCCGGAGATCCAAACCAATGGGTGCGGCTTGGCGAATGAGTCGCGTGTGAAACGACGACGCTCGATGCGCCACGGCGGCACGGGCTACACGCCCGTAAGACGGCCTAGCGGGCTCGGAGTCGCCAGCTGGGCACTCTCGCCGCGAGCCGTGGAGGCAATCCGTGCGCAGATGCTGCTGAGGGGGGTCGGGCGGAACGGTGAGCTGCTCGCGCATCGGAACGCCATGGTCGTGAGCCTGCAGTACGGGCTGTGCGCACGAAACCAAGAGGTGTGGGCCCTACGCTGGGCATCCCTGGACAGCGAATTCGCCTGGGTGCTCGAGGTCCTCTCCTGTGGGCAGCTCGAAGAGTGGGGCAAGACCGAGCACAGCACCAAGCGACGCACGGCCATGCCGAGTCTCCTGCAGGACGATCTCGGTCAATGGCGAGATGCACTGAGTCACGCTGGCCATCCAGTCCGGGACGTCGACTTCATCCTCCCCGGAAACTTGGCAGGCCAACAGCACGGCGTCCGCGACGCAAAGACAGGGGCGTGCCACGTCAGCGAAAGCCAAGCACACGCATGGGGCGCAAGCTCCTTCACGCCCTCCGTCGAGAAGGCCGCACAGCAACCCGAGCTCGCCTCAATCCAAGGCGCCACCCCCTACGCGCTGCGCCGGGGCGGAATCTCGCTACGCCTACGTGCCGAGGACCCCCAAACCGTCGCCAGAGAGTGCGGCACGAGCCCGAGGATGCTCAACGACCACTACGCATACGCCATCGAAGACCTCCGCCGACAAGGACCAAGACCCGCAGATATTGAGTGGCGGGCCGCACGTACTGCACAACTTGATAGTCCGTCATATGAGCCGCAAGCCATGCCCCGTCACGAACACGCCGGCCGTCAGCGCAAATCCATCGCCGCATGGTTCGCCGCTCGCCGGCGCCGCCCTAGAGCATGAGCTGTCGGCCGGTATCTCTCGTGAAATGCGGCCGCTATCCGGGGTTCAGGCACTTCTAGCAACGAGTGTCCGAACGGTCCACGCGGGATTTCCTGGACCTTGAGTGCCTGAAGGATCCGTACTGGCGATCCGGGCACAGCATCTCGTGAGCTCCGGGTGCCGGCATGCGCCCCTTGTCTCGCTTGCGATGAGCGGCCAGGGGCGATCGACCGTGTACTTCGTGAGCGGCACCGACGCCGAACGCCGGCTGTCAGTGATCTCTGTCGCGTGTCTCGCACGAGATCCTTGGCGCGCGCGGCCGATGTTGCATGCTGGCGGCGAACGACGAGGGAGTAGAGATGAATGCTGTAGCAAGCACCGCGGTCGAACTCGACGGAGCCAGTCCTCGGAGCGTAGCGTCGCCTCTCGAGCGCGCCGTTGCGGAGATCCGATCTCAGCGCGCTCGGTCGGGGTCGTTGCGCGAGATGGCCGAGTGGTGCGTCGAGTACGAGGAGGCGATCGGCGGACGGCCGCCCACCCGACCGTCCTCTTTGACCGCAGACCGCCCCCGGCAGCCAGCGACGATCGGGACGGCACGCGGTCGTCGCTGACGCCGGCGCGGCCAGCTTGGGCGCGGCCAAGGGGCGCACGCGGAATCTGTCGTCAGGCCCCGCCTGTCTTCCCCCGGTCCCCAAGTGACCGGGAATGCAACCGTCCCTGCTCTTCGCGTTCCTTCTTCGTTGCTCTGTCGACGTCTTCGCGTGCCGCCTTTTCTCGCTCTTTCTTCGCGAGCTCCTCTGTTGAAACGTCAACGCGCTGCCATACATCATCGCCCATGGCGGCTCTCCTTTCGTTCGTTTACAACGGCTTGTAAAGATCAGCGGTGGCGTCGGTTCCGCGGTCCAGGAGGCCTCTGCCGGGTGAACCCGGGCCCGCTCGGGCCTGGGCGCGACCGCGGCTCCCTGTCACGTCGTGCCGCTGAGCTCTGCAGTTCGATGTCGCGCTTGAGCTCCTCGGCGTACTGCTCCGCCGTCGCGTCAGCCCATTCCTGAATATGGGGTCGAAGCGTCTCCCGCAGCGTCGTCATCGTTGTCTCGTCCCACTCCATCTGCGCGGCGATCTGGCCTTCGACACGGGCCTGTCCCACTGCGTCTTGGACTCGACGCTGCTCGTCGGCGGTGCGCTCCGCTTCGTCTGCTCTGAGCTGCTCGTTCGCTTGGACCTCGCGGATCGCCGCCGCCTCCGTCTCGTTGCTGGCCACCTCGTATGCCGACTTCCGGCCGAGACACATGAGCGTCTTCAGCAGAGCAGGGATGACGTCGATCGCCATGATGAAGAGCAGCAGCACGGTGCTCTCCCAGCTCACGGTTCCGTTTTTTCCTGTGAGCGCGCTCAAGCCTTCGAGCTGATCGGCGAGCCCGGCCCGTTCTCGGTAGCGTCGCTCGAGTTCGCCTTGCTTTTCGTTGAGCCGTGCCTGCAGGGGGGCGAGTTGGCGTTGTGCGACTTCTAGCTCGCCACGCTGCTGGGTCCTTCGCGCACTGTTGTCTTCCGCTTCTTCCCCCAACAGCTGCGAGCGCAGCGGGCCCATCTCGGCCAGCGCTACTTCCGCGGCGTGGGCGTAGCGGTGGGCGGTTGCCGCGTCAGGGGCGTGTCGCGATTCCGAGAGGAAACGTCCGTACCGTTTGGCGAGTGCATGGTACGCCGGGCTCGTTTGGAGCGCCCGGCCAACTTGCGAAGGTGTGTTGACGCCGGCCTCCAGCTGGGCGATCTGCTGCTTCAGCTGTGGGACCGTCGCGTATTGACGGCCCAGGGCGGCCTTGGCGTTTGCCAGCTTTTCGTTCTTCTGCACTGTGACTTGCTGTCGGACTTCGGTGTGGAAGACGACGAGCATCAAGAAGGGCGTGATGACGAGACCGAGCAGAAACGCCAGGCCGAGTCGTGGCAACGCTGAGAGAATCGTCCAGCCAGGCGTGGATTGGCGGCGGATCGAGCTCTGGATGTAGCGCTCGAGGTTCATGATCGCCAGGGCCCATGCCGCGCCGAACAGGACTGAGACGATCAGCCCGAGATGCAGCAGACCCTTGGCAGCGAACGATCCGGCAAGCCACGCCATGAACGTCGTTGTGAGGACAGCACCGCCGGCGCCGACGAAGCGGATGGCCTCGCTCTCCGGCACGGTTGCGAGGACAGAGCGGTCAGCGGCTGAGAGCCACAAGCAGAGTGCGTTGACCCGTTGGCGCATCTCAGACCCAGCCCCGCGGAGTTCTGCGCAGCCAATCCGACCCGGGCCGTGCCCGGGCCGATCCCACCGGTGAGCCTTGGGTGAAGACCCCCGGCGCAGGCGGCGGCTCAGGGAACTTCATCAACGTCACTTCGCGGATGCGCGGCAGGTCGATCGTGCGGACCGTCGGGCTGACAGCGAACGTCTCGCCCCAAGGGTTGAGCGCGCGCACACGAAACGCATCCGTTGCGTGCAGCCTGACCGTCAGCTCGCCCGCGGGCGGGCACGGATCGGGGCTGCCGCCGTCTACTTCGACGTGCGTGGCGTTCAGCGCTTGCCATCCCACCGTCACCTCGTCACCGCTGACGATGACCGGTGCGCTCACGGTCACCCGCTCGATGTGAGGCAGGGAGCTATCGCCGTCGAGCAACAGCGGCCAGCCCGCGGCGATGCGACGTGACCGCCGTCGGTTCTGCTCCCTTGCGAGGCCGTCGGCGAACTCAGGCGATCGCGGTCCTTCACCGATCGCCGAGGGTCCGACTGCGCAGCCTGGGCACTCCGGCCGCCTCGTCACTGGCGCCCTGACCGGTGCGGTGCCCGCTCGCACCATGAACAGCTGTCGTGGGCGCTGATCACCCGGCGGCGGAGCCATCTCGCGCGCGTGGGGCGAGTGTGGGTCGAGGACCCCCAAGGCCAGGAAGACAGCCTGCTGAATCACACCGAACGCGTCGGCGTTGATCGAGCTCGCGCCGCGCACCTCTGCGCCCGCGTCGCGGAAGTCGTCCCAGCAGCGGAAGCAGGCCTCGCCCGGGTTGAGCTGAACGAAGACCTCACCGCCGCGATCCGCGAACAGGCCGGGAACGATCGCGGGCACGTCCATCGCCAGCGCGCGCGCTGCGATCCGCCGTTGTGTGACTCGTGTGTCCGTGGCGATGATCACGAGGTGGGCTGGCATCAGCAGCCTGTCGATCTGCTCGTCCCAGAACGCGTCGTCGAGATGATGCGGTATGCCGCCGCAATCGAGTCCCGCGACGTTCCTCGTCAAGTGCTCGGCCATCGCCTCGGCCTTGTTCGTGCCGACATAGGCGCTCGGGAGAGCGTGGCGAGCGAGGTTGTGCGTCTCGAGACGGTCGCCGTCGGCAATCAGCAAGTGGCCCACGCCGCAGCGCGCGAGCTCAAGCGCGAGCAGTGACCCGACTGAGCCGGCGCCGACGACAAGCACAAACGCGTCAGTCAGCTCGGCGACGTCGACGCGGCCGTCGAGGCGGGAGAAGTAGTTAGAGCGGTCGTGGGTCACTTGCGTCCCTCCAGCTCGCTCGCCGCGGGTCGGGGCAGTCCTCACACCGGCCCACGGCGATCGAATTGTCTAGTCCCACGTCACCGGCTCACGCGGCGCGACGGGCGTCGGCGCTGCCTTCGGCACCACGTGCTCGACGACGTGACCGTCGAGGGTCGTCGTCACGTTCTCCCGGACTTTCGCCCCTTGCCTGCGCTCGTCGAGCTCGGCGACGGAGAGCGGGCGTGCCTTCAACGCTTCAGCGAGATTCGTTGCCCTTCCCATCATGGCCTCCTTGTGCTTTGTGGTTCAACAACCGCGAACCTTCGCGGGCTAGGTCTTGCGCTTGCGCTCCTGGCTACCGCGCGGCTGCGGATGCGCGTGCTTCCCTTCGCCGACCAGCTGAGCCGGCCGCGCCACGGGTCTTTCGTGGCGCGGAGGTGCAGCCGGTCCGCCCTCTTTACTCCGGGTAGGTCTTTGCCATCTGTGCCTCCTTGTGTCGCCGGCGACTCTCGTTCGGTGACCGTAGGCCATGGCTGTTCGGTGCCACCACCGACGGCTTAGATTGCCTACAGAGATCCGTCGGAATCGCCGCGAGCGTCCCTTTGACGCGGGTTTCGCGGCGGTCGACATCTTTAGAAGAAGGCCTCGGGGTAGAGCATCGCCAGGTACTCGATGAGCCGTGCGTTGTGAGCCCACTTGCGCTGGACCTCGCCCGTCACTTCTGTCCACGCCGGGGCGAATGTTCTCCCAAATGAACGGAGCGCTGCCTGCACCATCTCGCGCTGGCAGATCAGCTCGCAGTAGGCGATCGCTTCGAACAGCATCGGCCCGCGAGGCCGGCGCGTGTCGGCGAAGTCGAAGCCGAGCAGCTCGAAGGCCGTGACCCGGTTGCCCGCCGTCCGCATCTGCGGCGGCGCGTCTCTCCCGACCGCTCGGTACAGCAGCGTACGCGTCCCGAACTGCGCGAGCGCGTAGAACATGGCGTCCGGCTTGTATTCGAGTTTCCGGTAGAGAGGGTTCGTGATCATCCAACCAAGCGCGTTGCCGACCGATGTCGGGCTCATGAACTCGACGCCCTCGCGAAGCGGCTCATCCACCTCGACCACCATCCGATTGAAGAGACCGCGTGCCGCAACCGGCGCGTCCGCGCTTGGAGCCCGGGCGGTCTCCATCGAGTTCACGTCGGTACGAACAAGCGGGCGCAAGGTCTCAGGGTCGGCGTAGAGCGTCCTCAGCGCGTTCGCTCCGGGGATCTCGGAGCCGACCGAGGTTCCCGGGACGAGGTACACATGAGGGAGCTCGTCGGAACCCGGCGGTAGAGACGCTCCCGCTTCGACCGGGTCGCGGTCAGATGGTGCACGAAATCGAGGGTCGGCCTGAATCTTCCGGGCGCTGCGGTCGAGCGCTCGCGCGATCTCGAAGACCTGCTTGCTGAACCCGGCGTCCTGCATGTCCTCCTCGGCAGCAGTGTAGATGCCGACCGGGACCGGCTTTCGCGCGCCGACGATCGTCGGCGTGATGAGCCGGCGGGCGCGCCCGTCCTCGCTTTCGAAGGAGGCCGACCCTTTGGCGTTCTCACCGAAGGTCGAGTCGGCAGTCTCGATCAAGAGAAGTCTCGCTGCCCGGGACCCCTCTTCGCTCGAGAGGATGCGACCCGCCTGCGCGAAGCCGAGCATCTCCGCGACCTCGGCGCTCGCGTCGCTCCATTTCACGATGTTGGCCGCGAGCGTCGCCCTGTGGCAAGGGACCTGGTCGGCAAGCGCCTCGGTGACCAGCTTGCTCGCCTCGGCGCCGTCCTTCCTCAGCGCCGCCTCGACGTTCAGCTCGAAGTCGCACTGAATCGCGCGTTCGAGCGAAGGCGCCTGCACTTTGGAGACACCCGCGGCTCGCCCGAGCGGTGAGATCACCCCCATGGCGGCCCCCGCTCCCACAATGTCGTCGCTGCTCGCTTTCAACGCGCCCCCTCGTCGACTATGAACGACCTAAACGATGAACGACCCTGAACGGCACGAGCCTATCGGGGGGCGCAAAACTTCGGAGTCATCCCCTGGGAAACTTCCAATATATGGAGCAAAGGACTACACACATGTGCGCCTCGGGTTGGCAGCAGGCATCTGAATCGCGGGATCGCAAATCTCCTACACAGCTCTCCAGGAGGACACCTAAGGTCGGGTGTGTAGTGATTCTGCCGACGAGTCCTTGACTTTCGCTCTCAGTATCCGAGAGACCTGGCATGAGGACAGTAAGGTCGCGTGGCGAGCCGAATGAGGAACCGACAAACACAACCCCGGCTAGACGGACGACGTGCGCCGAATCGCGGCGCAGTGCCGGCCCAAAGGAGCTAGGCAGGTGCTCAAAGTGAAGGACAACGAACGCACCGAGCAGCTCGTCCCTGTCGGCGCCTCGTGGGCGATCGGCCCTGGGCCTGTCGGCCGTGGCGCGTGCCTCGCTGCTGAGGACCCGACCGGCGGCGTCCACTACATAGCTCCACCAGGCGTCGCGCTACAGCCCCTCGAAGAGGTCGGGCCATTGCGGCATTGGCGAATCGCCACCTGGAGGTTCGGTGCTCCGCAGGACGGCGTCAGCGAACTCTCGCTGCAGGAGGTCGAAGAGCGCGTGTCCGCACACCGAGCGTGGATCCAGGAGCAGGAGCGCGAAGCTGAGGCGTTGGAAGCGATGCTGGATCGTGCTCACGGTGCGACGGCGGCGGACGCGAACGCAGTGTCATTCACATCGCCCACGTCGGCTGCTGACGTGCCCGTCGCTGCTCTGCTCCCCGACGAGCGCCCTGTCGCTGCTGTGACGCACAGCGCCAGCACCTATGCGGCGCTGACTCTTTACTTGCCGCCCGGCTCTGCGGTGACGCGCGTCGAGACATTTGTGTGCAGTGCGGTGAGCGCGTCCCATCTCGCTGCTGAACTTGACACGCTCGCTCTCTCAAATGGTCATCCAGCCGTGCGCGAGTTGGTCGCCTCGCTACTTCATGCACGCTCTCGGAGCCACAGTTGGCGCTACACACGACCGATCGGCCGGATCGAACATCGCAGTACGCGCGAGCGCCGCGTCACACGGATCGTGGATCGGTCATACAGCGCGCGCGAGCTGCTTCAGCGGGTCGAAGCCGAGGGGCTTCTGGGCCCGGAGCTGGATGAGATCCTTGTCAATCTGCTCTACGCGCAGAACCACGGCCTCCGGTGGAAACTCACGTACCCACTTCGGCGCATCCTCGGGTCTCCGCGCCTCAACGCGGCGCGGAGACTGTTGCGGCGTCACGTCCAACCGCGTGTCGCCTTGTTGCGTCTGAAACGCTCGCCGCACGTCGGAGCGCTCCCGCCGGCGGGGTTCTAAGCAGCTGCGCCAACCCACGGGGATTCCTAGCGGCGCTTCGCTGTGCCGGATCCGTTGAAAGCAGGCGAAGGATGGCCCAGGAAGCGCTACAAGCTCGACTGGTGGAAATTCGCCAGAACGTGGCAGCTGCCGGACTGACGTGAGCGCTGTTGACGAGGCCATCACAACAGCACGGACAGCTGGGTGACGCCGAGGATCGTCCTCGACACCAACGCCATCGTCTGAGGCGTTGGCTGGTCCGGGCCGCCCGCCACGATTCTCGACGCGGCCCTCGACGGTCGTCTCGTAATCGTGACCAGCCCACCGCTACTGGCTGAGCTGCGGCGTGTGCTCGGATACCCGAAGCTCGCCAAGATCGTCGCCGACGCACAGCAACTAGCAGACCTCGTGGAAGCGAGCAGCGTCCTCGCCCTACCGCCCCGAGTCCTCGCCGTAGTCAGGGATGAGACTGATAACCGCGTGCTCAGGCTGCCGCTGAGGCGCCTATCCGCCGGATCACCGAGGACCCTCCGCATGACTGACGCCGTCTTCGCCGCGCGTGACATGGATCGCCAAGTCGCAGTGCTCTAGAACATCGTCGGTGTGCGTGATGACGAAGATCTGGTGGAACTCGGCGTCGGTAAGAGCTTGGAGCTGCTCGGCGATTAGCCGCCGGCGCTTTTCGTCCTGGCTTCCGAAGACCTCGTCGAGGATTGCGAAACTGGCCTCGACCCCGCGTTGGCCGGCGGCCATCCGCGAAAGCCCCAGACGGACGCAGAGGCCTGCGAGATCCTGCTCGCCGCCAGAGAACCGCTTGAGCGGATGGGCGACGCGACCGTCGAAGACTTCGACGGCGTACTTCTCCGAGATGCGTATGGCGCTATAGCGGCCCCCCGTGACGGTTCCGAGCAGCTGCGACGCTTCGGCTATCAGTGTGGGGCGTGCGCGACGCGACGCGTCGGCGCGGAACTCGCCGAGCGCCTTATGCACCACCAAGCGCACGCTCTCCTCGTGCCGGGCATCAGCCAGCTTCTTCTGAGTGTGACGGGCCTCTGTGAGGCGCCTGCGGGCCTCCTCGACGGCGCGGCTCTCGGCCGTTGCCCTGACCTCTGCCTCACGCAATGCCACGCTCGCAGCGTCCACGGCGTTATCGAGGCGCTCGCAGTTGCTCTGGGCATCGGGAATGGCCTGCGGGCTAGGCGAGACGGCCTGAGCGACCTCGGCGAGGCGGTCGGCAACGACCTTTGCCTCTGCCAGTTTGTCCTCCTGCTCAGCTAGGCGTCCAGCCAGGAGCTGAAGTGACGCCACGGTGTCACGCAGACCGGCGCAACGCTGCGACGCCTCGGTGGCGTTGACGAGCTCCGCGCTCAGGCGTGCGTGGACAGCCGGATCGTAGCCATTTGAACCCACCGCATCAAGCTCGGCGGAGAACATCTCGACCTCGCTCTGCGCTGATGCGTGCGCGGCAGTCAACGCATCGCGCTCGCGGACGGCCTGCTCGGCGCGCTGGGCAGCTTCGCGGTGCTGCGGAAGGGCGCCTGAGAGAGCCTCAATGGCTCTTTGCGTCTCGGCGTACCGCTCGGCAAGCTGGGCTACCTCGCGTCGAGCGGTCTCGATCTGCAGCGCAATCTCATTCGGTTCAACGGCATCGCCGAGGGCGCCGCGCTCGCCGGAGAGCTGCTGGGCCCGATCCGCGTCGGCACGGACGGCCTTGCGCTGCTCGGCGAGCTCCGTCAGTTTGTCGTCCAGCTCGGACATTTCGGTGCGGGCGGTCTCGATGTCTCGCTCAAAGACGGCGAGGATCTGCTCCCAGTCGTCTCCGTAACTACGCTTGCAGCGTGGGCAGGCCGCGTGAGAGCCGTCGGCGACGATCGCATCGCGGTGCTCCTCGTCGTGACGATGCTGTGCCGCGCGTTCAGTGCGGCGGTTATCGGCCTCCTGCCAGGAAGCTGTGATGTGCTCCAGCCGGATCGGGGTGTCGGTGAGCGCGGCCAGCTGGCTATCGAGTTCCTGTGCGCGCCGCGCCGTCTGAAGCGAGGCCTCTAGCTGCTCAACGCGGGTGCGGGCGGTCTGGAGTTCGGCGGCGTGCCGGGCGAGAGTCGGGCGTAGTTCGTCCAGCCTCTGTTCAGTCTGGATGACGGTCGCGGTCAGGCTCTTCGGGTCGGTGCTGTCTGGCGTCGGGAGCGCTGCGAGCTTGTCGGCCACGCTCGCGGTCTTGGCCATAGCCTCGTCCAGCCGGCCACGCCAGGTAGCCGCCCGCTGGTGGTTATCGCGCATCAAAAGCATCTCGCGCTCACGCGCGGAGAGTTCCTCGGTTCGGGCGGCGACGGGTTGGAGCTCCGCGAGCTTCGCGCTGGCGGTCTGCGCGACGCCAACTCGCTCGGCAAAGCCGTCGCGGATGACCTGCTCGCGATCCGCGGCGGCGCGGGCCTGCTGGGCCTCCAGGATCCGCGCGTGTGCCTGCTCGGCCTGGGCGCGGAGCGACTCTAGCTGCGCGCGTGCGTCGCGACGCTCGTCGGTCATAGCGTCGAGGCGCACTCGCGCCTCCTGGACTTCCGGGTCGGCCTGCCGGGCGGTCGTCTCGATGCGCTCTACCTCTGCGACGAGCTGGTCCACGTCGGGCAGCGTCTCGGCCATCATCGTGACGACGGCCTTCTGCTCCTTGGCTGCTGCCATCGCCAGCCCCTCGGCACGGCGTAGCCGCTCGATGCCCAGCAGTCGCTCAAGCTGCTCGCGGCGCTTAGCCTCCTGGGGGCTGTCGAGCGCCTGGATCTCGTTTTGGCGGGCATAGAATGTGCCGCAGAACATTTCGCGGTCTAGCCCGAGCAGGGCGCCGATCTCCTGGTTGACCCCCGTGATCGTGCCAGCGCGGGTGGCGCCGCTCGCGACGTCGATGAGCTTGGCGTTGCCCTTGTCGTCGCGGCGTACGGTGTAGAGCAGTCCGCTGCACTCGAACTCGAGCTCGACCCAGCAGCGCGCGCCGGTGGGTGCACCGTCTCGTCGCACCACCGTCGCTCCGCGGCCGTGCTGATTGCCGTAAAGGGCCCACTCGACCGCACCAAAAATTGTGCTCTTGCCGGCGCCATTCTCGCCGACTACCGCGATCAGGCCGCGCGTGTTGAGGTCGAGGTCGAAGTTCTCGAAGGAGTGGAAGTTCTCGCCGCGCAGTCTTCCGAGTCTCATGACGCCATCTCCTGGTCGGCAAGTGCGAGGAAGTGCTCGGCGCGGGCGATGAAGTCCTCGGTATCGATGCCCTTGGTACCAGGCCAGGAGGAGAGGAACTCGCGTAGGTCGGGGGGCGTGAGTGCGATGTGCTCCTCACCGATGATCTCGGGCACCAGTTCGACGTGCAGGCAGCCCGCGAACGCGGCGCCGATGCTGCGGCGGTCGATGGCGCTCCAGTCTGCGGAGGTGATGTTGGAGACTGTGAGGCGCACCATCGGTTCAGGCCCTGAGATGTCGATGGTCTCGGCTGCGGCGATGATTGCGGCCTCCAGATCCTCGACCGCTGACGCGTCGATCGTAGGCAGAGCAATGTGGGGACGGACAGCAATCTCGTGGAGGGTTACGAACTCGGCGCTGGTGAATCCAGCGGCAAGGTCAACCTCCAGGATCCCCTTTTGCCGTTTAGGATCATCGGCCCACGAGAGGCGCTCAAGCGAACCGGCGTAGGCGATGTTGTCGCGGACATCCTGAAAGCTGTGCAGGTGGCCAAGCGCGACGTAGTCGAACGCGTCGGCGGCCTCCAAGGTCTCACCTGAGAGCGTCAGTGAGCCGGCCTCCGAGTCTCCGACATGCCCCAGGCCGTCAAGGCCAACGTGGGCGATGAGAACGTTGTACGTGGCGTCTGGGTCCGGTGCTGCCGCTGCCAGTGTGTTGCGGACGGCGGCGTCATCGTTGACATGAGGGATAGCGAGGATCGCCAGGGCGCCGATCCGAACGCGGCGAGGCTCGCCGAAGACCTCGTGGATGAGACCGTCGCGATCAAAGCGCTCCAGCACAGAGAAGACGTGCTCGGCAGAGGCCACCCGCGGCGTCGAGTGGTTCCCCGCGATGACGACGAACGGGATACCCGCGTCGCGCAGCCGCCCGATCCCGTCCAGGCAGATCTTCAACGCAGCCGAGGACGGGTGGTAGCCGTCGAACAGGTCGCCCGAGTGAATGACGACGTCTGGCGCAAGCTCGATCGCCTTGTCGATTGCCCGGTCGAAGGCGTCGTAGACATCGGTCTCACGCTGGTTGCGGCCGTCCTTGTCGACGCGATGGAGCGAGCGCCACCCGAGGTGGGTATCGGAGAGGTGAACGAGCCTCATCGGCGCCTCCAGGCGGCGACCAAGCCGAGGGTCTGTACGCGCAGTCGCATTGCTGGCACCGAGACGTCGAAGCGCTCAGCCAGTGCTGAGATATTGCCCTTGGTTTCCTGAGCCTGCTTGGTTACGAGGATCTCTGGCGTCAAGAGTTCTGACGCGAAGTGGTTGGCCTCGCGCTCACGGGCGGCCACTTGAGCGAGGTTGATCGACGGGCGGTCGATGACGTCGATCGGTCGGCAGTAGACGCCGAGACCGGTGCCCCGCCCGAGATGCAAGACCCAGTGTCCACACTCGTGGGCGATCGTGAACCGCCTACGCCCTGGGCTCTTCTCGCACTCGACGCGATCGAGCCAGATCGTCTTACTTGCCGGGTCGATCATGCCTGACAGGCGACCTAGGTCGGTCGGCGCGTTGGGAAGACTTCTCACGTCGTCGTGTTCCTCGATGAGCAGCCCGAGAAGTGACTCGGCGATCCGCTCCACAGGTACCGGCGGGACGTCGCCGGTCTGGTAGTGGGACTCGAACCCGGCGAGCAACTCGCGCGCGGCTGCGGCCGGATCAAGCGTCGGGGCCTCCGCAGAAGAGTCTCTTGACGAATTCGTCGTCGGGGTGCGAAACCTGGGGCTCCCCCTCCGCGCGTATCGCCGTGCTGCGCGTGTCACCTGCGGGGCGGGGCATCGCGGGGGCGGCACTGAGTAGAGGCGCTGTCCCGATCGGTCGCACGGCGGCGATGAAGTCCTCGGGCTCGGCGTCGAAGATCCTGGCCAGTGCGGCGAGCAGACGGTGGGCGATCCGCGAGCCGAGCAGCTGGCCACTGCGCATGCGGTGGTAGTAGCGACGAATGGTGGCAAGCCCGTCGTCGCTCGTGATGCCGAATTCGGCGGCTAGCGCGGCAACAATGTAGTCGGGCTCGATGCCACGTGCGCGGCTCATGCTCTCAAGCGCACCGGGAAGGACGCCCGTCGGTCCTGCTGAGACCTCGATCGCGCCGATCACGGACATCGCGCGTTCGTAGCCCTCGGCGAGCGCGTCCGCCGATGCACCTGCAGGCCTCCGCGGCGTCAGCGTCGCCGCGATCAGCGTCGCGAGCTCAGCCTGCTCGTCGACGGGAACCAATCGCAGGTACTCGCCAATGTCCTTGACGGCGCCCTGGTTGTGGTCATCGAGGGCAAGCAGGTATGCGCGGTCGAACGCGGCCAGGCCCTCGTCGCGCATGTGGTCGGCGCTCATGACATCTCCGGATTGTTCGGGCGGACGGTGCCGTCTCGCAAGCCTTTGATGACATTCAGTTCGGGAGCGCGAGGCGCGAGCTTGGGCGGAGCGGGGGCCGCGACCGGCTGAGCGTCGACACAGGCGTGGGCGATGCCGGACGCGAGCCTGTCGATCGTAGGCAAGTGCTCGGGACGGCGAAGACGGATTTGGACGCGCGCCACTGCGTCGGCGACGGCACGGGCTTGGCCGCTGGCACCGATTCCTCGGCGAGCACCGAGCTCGCGACACGTCGGCACGATGGTCGACGTTGCGCGGACGGTGAGGATGCGCACAACCTGCCCTAGCCGGTGATCGCCATCGCGGGCGAGCTCGAAGCGCACGGCCTCTAGCGCAGTGTCGTCATGGGCGCGGAGAGCCGCCTCGTCGAGGCGGTCGTCGTCTGGGGAGTCCATGCTTGTTAGACCGCCTCTCGCATTCGATCTCTTACAGCGATCACCCGCGGGTGGACTCTCAGCTTCGCCAGGGCGCGCGAGTAGGCGGTATCGACGACCTCGCGGCTCACGCCGAGGCCGTCGGCAATCTCCTGAGGCGTGAGGCCCGCGACATACCGCTCGACGAGGATTCGCTTGTCCCTGGGTGCGAGGTCGTCGATGATTTCGGCCATGACCTCGGCGTGTACGAGAGCGACCTCCTCACGAGCCGGGATTTCGGGCAGCTCACCCCCGAAGTCGGACAAACGACTGTTACGACGAGTCCGCGCACGCCAATAGTCGATGGCGCGCGTCTGGGCGTCGAGGAAGACCACGACACGAAACGGCGCACCGCCGAGGTCGGTCGTCTTCTTGAGCTTCTTGATCATGTGCTCGATGACCTTCGAGGAGATGTCTTCAACGTCGGGGGGGTCCGGCGAGATCGACGCCAGCCTCCAACCCACGATCCGGCGCACCTTGAACCAGTAGGGAGCCAATAGCTCCCCCATGGCCGTGCGTTCCCGCAGGGAGCCGAGCTCGTCACCGCGGGCGCGCGCGTCAGCGATCCGGCCTAGAAGACGCCGGTCTCGAATGTCCTGAGCTTCGTAATCGTCCTCGACTGCGGGGGAATCCGCGCTCATATCGTTGCGTGCTTCCGATCGGTTAACGCCCTTGCCCCAATGACCGACATCCGCATAGCTCCTCTTACAGGGAAGCTGAATTGAGGCAGCTGATAGTCCCGATGTTCTCGCAAATTCCGCAGAATCGTCGATGCGGCGTAGCCTCTGAGATCCTTTTGTCGCCTTGACGCTGGGAGTTGGTGCTCCGGCTCAGGGCGTCGGTTGACTACGCCGCCGTACTGATCGGGCGAGGTGTTTGTTCCGCTCCGAAGGATCATCCTTGCACCTCATCAGATGCTTCGGCCAGCAAGGCGGCTAACCCCATAATCCATCATCGTGAACTTTACGGCCCCGGCTCTACGAGGCGTTCGAGGGCACGATCACAACGATGGACGAGCTGGACAGAGCAGTCGAGCAAGTCCGCGAGTGGGGCTGATCCCTTTGCTCAGCAGGCATCGGGAGCCTCGGTCGGTCCTCGCGCAATCGAGTCCGTAGCTGCCCCAGTTTTGCCGCCATGGCGCAGCAAATCGCTATCCTTCTTGTCCGTAGTTGGCCGCGCTTGTCCGGGCGGCCGTCCATAGATCACCACCTGCTCAGGAGGCAGTTTGGCGCTATACCTCATAAAGGAGGCGCCTCCTGGGGGCGCACTGTGTGAAGCCGACGGGGAGACTCGAACTCCCGACCCCTTCATTACGAGTGAAGTGCTCTACCAGCTGAGCTACGTCGGCGCGACTGGAGATGCTAGCGACGGTCGAGCCCGCGCGCGCGAAGCGCGCGAGGATCGTCCCCGGCACGCGCACACGCACACGGCGCGCGCGCAGCGCTACGCCGGCGCGGCCGTCTCGCGCTCGAGCTCGGCGAGCGTCGCCAACAGCGAGTCGCCGTGCTTCTCGCAGAACGCCGGGCCGATGCCGCGGATGCTCAGCAGCTGCTCGACGCTGCGCGGCGTCGAGCGCAGCACGTCTTCGAGCACGGCGTTCGCCGCGACCGTATACGCCGGCTTGCCTTCGGCGCGCTCGTAGCGCCAGCGCGCAGGCGCTCGAAGCTCTGCTCGTCGACCGGCGGGCCCGACTGCTTGGCGCGCCTGTCGCGCGCGGCCGAGCCGGAGCGCGCGGAGCGCACGCGCTTGGCCGCGATCGGCGCCGCCAGCGCTGCCGCGAGCGCGACGTCGGGATCGCACACGTCGCAGCAGCGGCCGCTCGCCGCCGTCGGCTTCGGCGTCGCCGAAGTGGTCGAGGATCTGCCGCCGCCGGCAGATCGCTCGCCGGCCGTCATGTAGCGCTCGATCGAGCGGTACGAGTCCCAGCCGCGGTTGCGCGCCGCGCGGATCGCTTCTGCCGCCTTGCGCGGGCTGCCGCGGCCGGTCAGGCGCACGAGCAGGCCGTCCTGGCCGGCCGGCTCGAGCTCGACCGCGCCGGCGCGCTCGGCGATCGACAGCAGCACGCGATCGCGATCGCCGAGCTCGCCGTGGCCGACGAGCGCCGCCTCGCCGCGGCCGTGCGCTCGGCGCCGCGCCGCAGCCGCGCGACGTAGGCCTTGACGTCCTCGACGCGTCGTCTCGCGTTCTTTGATGAAGCGGACCAGCCGGCCGAGGTCCATCCGCGCGCCGAGCAGCAGCGCGCGCGCCGGCAGGCCGTCGCGACCGCCACGGCCGGCCTCCTGGTAGTACGCCTCGAGGCTCGTCGGCAGCGCCCAGTGCACGACCGTGCGCACGTCGGCCTTGTCGACGCCCATGCCGAACGCGTTCGTCGCGACGACCGCTTCGGCGCGGCCCTGCATGAACGCCTCCTGGCTCGATTGGCGCTGCTCGGCGCTCATGCCCGCGTGATAGCGCGACCGCCGCGATCCCTCGCGCACGAGCTGCTCGGCTACCGCATCGGTGTCCTTGCGCGTGCCGCAGTAGACGATCGCCGGCCGCGCGTCGCGCGTCGGCGAGCACATGCAGCAGCGCCGCCCACTTGCGCGCGACCGCGCCCTTGCCCTCGAGGCTGACGACGTCGAAGACGAGGTTCGGCCGGTCGAAGCCCGAGCGGATCGAGACCGGCTCGTGCAGCTCCAGGCGCGCTGCGATCTCCTCGGCGACGCGCGGCGTCGCCGTCGCCGTCGCCGCCATCACCGCCGGCCGCCCGCCGCCGAGCCCACGCAGCGAAGCGATCGCGTCGTGCAGGCGCAGGTAGTCCGGGCGGAAGTCATGGCCCCACTCGGCGACGCAATGCGCCTCGTCGACGACGAACAGCGCCACCTCGCGCTGCGCGAGCGCCGCGCGGAACGCGCGCGACGCGAATCGCTCGGGCGCCGCGAGCACGAGCTTGCACGCGCCCGCCTCGATCTCGCGCAGCGCCTGCGCGTTGTGCCCGTCTTCCATCGTCGACGCGAGCATCGTCGCGCTGACGCCGGCCTCTTGCAGCCGGCGCAGCTGGTCGGACATCAGCGCGATCAGCGGGCTGACGACGACGACGAGGCCGTGGCCGGCGAGCGCCGGCAGCTGATAGCAGAGCGACTTGCCGCCGCCAGTCGGCATCACGACGAGGCTGTCGCGCCCGTCGAGCGCCGCTTGCACCGCCTCGCGCTGGCCTGCGCGGAACTCGGCGAGCCCGAAGCGCGCGAGCAGCTGCCTCAGGCGTCGCGCTCGGCGGTGCTGCCGGCTCGATGTCTTCGTCTGCGTCGGATTCCACGTCAAGACGTTACGACGCGCCTCGGCTGGGACGCTACGAGCGACTTCGCAAACGCCGCGAAGCGCGAGCCACGCGCGACCCCGAGCCGGCCGACCCGACGGGCGGCCAGTCAAAGCTCTCACAAAGCGCCTCACGCGCGCCTGTTCCAGACGACGCGCGCGCCGCCGGCCGGCACGAGCGTGATCGCGCGGCGGCGAATCCACTCGCCGCCGCGCGCAACGCCTGCCGCGCCAGCCGCGGCGCTCGGAACGCTCGGCGCGTGCTCGCTGAGCATCGTGCGCAGCATCGTCTTCATCTCGAGCTGCGCGAACGACGCGCCGATGCAGCGGCGGATGCCGCCGCCGAACGGAATCCACGCGAACGTCTCCGGCGCGTTCTCGAGAAAGCGCTCCGGCATGAACTCCGCCGGGCGCTCGTACACGCGCGGATTGCGGTTCGTCAAGTAGATCGACGGCATCACGCGCGTTCCGGCCGGCAGGCGCACGCGGCCGAGCTCGAGCTCTTGCGTCAGCGTTCGCGCGACGAGCGGCACGACCGGCCGCACGCGCAGCGTCTCGTTGACGACCGCCGTCATGTAGCGCTCGCCCGCGTCCTCACCCGCGTCGATCTCAGCGACCAGGCGCGCGAGCTTCTGCGGATGGCGCACGAGCCGCTCGATCGCCCACGCGACTGAAGTCGCCGTCGTCTCGTGGCCGGCGAGCAGCAGCGTGACGAGCTCGTCGCGCAGCTCTGCGTCGGTCATCGGCTGCCCGTCCTCGTCGCGCGCTTGCAACAGCAGCGAGAGGATGTCCGCGCGCTCGCTGAGGTCGTCCTGCGCGCGGCGGCGCGCGAGCTCGGCGAAGATCACCGCGTCGAGCCGGTCGAGCGCGTCGCCGATCGGCCCTGCAGGGCGCTCGAGGCTCATCCGCCGCAGCGTCGTCCACACCGTCCACAGCGAGTTGATCGGCGCGAGCAGGCCGGCGATCGCCTCGCGCAGCGCGTCCATCCGCTCGGCTTCGACGCCGAACACCGCGCTCAAGATCACCTCGAGCGTGATCGCGCGCGTGCGCTCGTGCAAGCGCATCGGCTCGCCGAGCGGCCAGCTCGCGATGTCCGCGCGCGTCGCATGCGACGATCGTCTGCTCGTACTCACGCATCCGCTCGCCGTGGAACGGCGGCAGCAAGAGCTTGCGCTGGCGCATGTGCTCGGCGCCAGTCAGCACGAGCACCGAGCGCTCGCCCATGATCGGGCGGATCGGCGAGTTGCCCGTCGCCGACGGCGCTACGCCAGGCGGCGCCGTGAACAGCGCCTTGACCGCGTCCGGGTCGCTGATCAGCACCATCTTCATGCCGCTCGGCGTGAACGTCAACGTGAACGCATCGCCGATCCGCCGCGCGCAGTTGTCCATCACCCACGTCGGCGCGAGCGCCCACGCGAGCGTCTGCAAGAACGCCGGCGCGCGCGGGCCCGGCGGCAATCCGGCGCGCGAGCCGCCTCCGGTCGCGTCGGCGCGGCGGCCGATCGCCGTGCGGCGCTCCGTCAGGCTGCTCCGTCAGCTTCTGCAGTCGCGATCGGCGGTGCGATGGCCATCGTCACAAGCTAGCGCGCCGACCCGTGAAAGCCGAGCTCGACTCGCCAGCAGCGCGAAGCTCAGCGCGGCAGCAGCCGGTGCGCGCGCGCCTGGCGCTCGACGCGCGCCTGCTCGACGAGCGCCGCCTCGAGCCGCTCGCGCGCGACTTCGACGTCGCTGCGCGACAGCGTCTTGACGCTCCTGCTGATGTGCTTCAGCAGCATTCGCGCGGGCAGCACGCGCACGCCCTTGCGCCGCGCCAGCGGGCGGTCGACCCACGCGCGGCTGAACACGAGCAGCGGCTCGACTTGCATCCGCGTGACGCGCTCGATCGCGTCGCGCTGCGCTTGCGCTTGGCGAATCGTCGCGCCGTGCACGCGCCCGACGCGCACCGGGCCAGGATGGCTCTTCGTCTCGACCGTGTAGATGCCAGCTCGGACCGATCAAGATGTGGTCGACGTTGCCGTGGCCGAGGCTCGCGTCGTGGATCACGCGCCACTGCTCGCGCGGCAGCTGCTCGAGCAGGCCGCCGACGTGCTCCTCCGCTTGCGCGCCGCGATCGCGACGGTCGACGAGCGGCAGCACGTAGCGCGAGATCGCGAAGATGCTCGCGAGCAGCGCGATCTCAGAGCCGACGAAGCGCGCGTCGTGCAAGCCGAACGCGCGGCCGAGCAGCGCCGTCGCGACCGCCAGCACGCCGAGCGTCAGCAGCGTGCGCAAGCGCAAGCGAATCACCGCTGCGCGCGCGTGCTGTCCCGCCGAGCGTCTCGTCACGTCGCCGATCGCGTGCAACTCTGCTCCTCCCTGCCTGAATCTCATAGTTGCGTCAGCTACCCGTCTCATCGGCGAAATGCGCGCGCTGCCTGAGCGCGGCGCGAGCACCGGCCCGATCGTGGCCAAGCGCGGCCAGCGTGGCCGGGCGCGCAGACGATTTTCGCGCAAAAAGCGTGGAGCGCCGAGCGCATCTCCTAAAGCAGCCAGTCGGCGCAGTCGAAGCGAGAAGCGATGAGCGCTCGTCCGGACAACAGCGTCAACTCAGATCGACCGTCGGTCGCCGACGTCTGCTTGCTGCTGCGCGCGCACGCCGAGTCGCGCTGGCTGAGCAAGCAGCTGGCGCCTGTGCTGCAGGAGATCGAAGAGCGCGAGTCGATCTCCGACGAGCAGCTCGCGACGGCGCTCGCGTACCTCGAGGCGCTGTGGATCGAGGCGTGCGCTCGCGCGCGCGAGACCGAGTCGGCGCGTGTCGAGCTCGACGCGCTCGGCAGCAGCGATCGCGCGCTGTATGAGAAGGCGCATCGCTACCACGCCGCCGTGCGTCGCGTGCGCGACGCGATCGAACGGCGCGTCGCGCGCCTGCTTGCGGTGCCGACTGACGCGCTGGCGCCGCCGACGCTCGCCGAGCGGCCGATCCGCAGCCGCTCGCTGCGCGGCCGCCCGCTCAGGGACCGTCCGCGCGGGTCTTGAAGCGATCGCGTACGCTGCGCCGCGTGTCGCTGCGCTTCGACTTGCAATCGCACTCGACGAGCTCCGACGGCGCGCTGCAGCCGGCTGAGGTCGTCGAGCGCGCCGCCGCCGCCGGCGTCGAGCTGCTCGCGCTGTCCGACCACGACACGATCGGCGGCGTCGCCGACGCCGTCGCAGCCGGCGAGCGCTACGGCGTGCGCATCTCGCCGGCCGTCGAGATCTCGGCTGTCGACGACGGCGCCGGCGCAGATGCGGGCGCGGGCGCGGCGGGCGCGGGCGACGAGCAGACCGCAAGCGAGCACGTCACGCGCGAACTGCACATCGTCGGCTACGAGATCGACTACGAGGGGCAGCTGCTGCAAAGCCGCCTGGCGGAGTTCCTCGCGGACCGCGAGAAACGCACTCTGCGGATGCGCGACGGCTTGCGCGAGGTCGGCTTCGAGCTCGACGAAGCGGCGATCGAGCGGCGGATCGCCGAGAGCAAGCCGATCGGCCGGCCGCATCTCGCCGAAGCTGTGCTGAACGCGCCGGCGAACGCGCAGCGTCTGGCGGACGAGCAGATCGACGACATCGGCGGGCTGATCCGCGGCTACTTGATCGACGGCAAGCCGGCGTTTCGCCTGCGCGAGACGCCGACGGTCGCTGAGGCGATCGAGCGATCCACGACGCCGGCGGCGTCGCGATCTGGGCGCATCCGTTCTGGGACATCGAAGACGACGGTGAAGTGCTCGCGAGCATCGAGCGCTTTCGCGCGCTCGGCGTCGACGGCGTCGAGGCGTTCTACGTCACGCACGACGAGCGCCAGACGCGCCTGCTGTTCGCGCGCTGCGAGCAGCTCGGCCTGCTGAGCACCGGCTCAGCCGACTACCACGGGCCGGACAATCGCCTGTTCTCACGCTTCCTCGCGTTCGAGACGTACGGCTTGCAGCCGAACCTCGGTCCGATCGGATCCTGATTTTCAGATAGATCGGGTCGCGTCGCGCGCACCCGGCGGCTGGCGGCGCTCGGGTCGTTGCGAGCGCGATCCGTCGCACGCCGAGCCGGCGGCCGCACACCTGCGTAGTGCGTCGGACGCCGAGCCGGCGCTCGCGCGCCCACGTCGTGCGCGAGCCCGATCGCTGCTAACGTACAACCAGATGGTTGTAGATACTGCCGAGCAGGAAGCCGATCGCATGTTCCATGCGCTCGCTGACGCGACGCGCCGCGACATCGTCGCGCGCGCGATCGAGCGTGAGCAGTCGGTCTCGGCGCTCGCGCGGCGCTACGAGATGAGCTTCGCCGCCGTGCAGAAGCACGTCGCGGTGCTCGAGCGCGCGACGCTGATCGTCAAGCAGCGCCGCGGGCGCGAGCAGATCGTCACGCCAACCGCCGGCCGTTCGCGAGCGCGGCCGGCGCTGCTCGACGCTTACGAGCAGCTGTGGATTCAACGCACAACACAGATCGCCGACGTGCTCGCCGGCGAGGAGGGAGATCCGAAGATGACCGTGATCAACAGCAGCAACGACGCCGAGCAGCCTGTCGCTGACGCGTCGTCGCCGAGTTCGACGCCGACATCGAGCGCGTCTGGCAGGTGTGGGAGGACGCGCGCAAGCTCGAGCGCTGGTGGGGACCGCCGACGTACCCGGCGACGTTCACGCGCCACGAGTTCGTCGTCGGCGGGCAGTCGCGCTACTTCATGACCAGCCCGAACGGCGAGAAGCCGCGCGGCTGGTGGCGGATCGACGCGATCGAGAAGCCACGCAGCGTCGACTTCGCGAACGGCCTCGCCGGCGACGACGGCGAGCCGGTGCCCGGCGTCGCGCCGGCGGCCGGGCGACGTCACGTTCGACGCGCTCGGCGAGCGCACGCGGATGACCGTGCTGACGCGCTTCGTCGACGCCGAGCAGATGCGCAAGATGCTCGACATGGGCATGCAAGAGGGGATGACGCTCGCGATCGGCCAGATCGACGCGCTGCTCGCGCTCGCCGCCGTGTGAGCGCTGCGCCGGCCGGCGCTGAGGTTCGCGTGCGCGATCAGGCGCCGGCCGGCTCGGCCGCGAGCAGCGCGTCGAGCCGATAGCAGAGCGCTTCGAGCGCGAGCTCTTCGGCGACGTTCAGCGTCAGGCGCAGGCGCGTGTCCTGGACGAGCTCGATGCCGGCGCGCACGCCGCGCCGTCGGTCGCGCTCGCGTCGGCTTCGAGCTCGACGCGGCGATCGACCGCGTAGATCAGCTCGGCGGCGCGTTCGCAGACGCACAGCACGTCGCGCAGCCACAGCTCGACGAGGCGCAGCGCGATGTCGAGCGCGTCGGTTCGCGCGCGGCGCTCCAAGCGCTTGCGCGCGTCGAGCCGTTCGCGCTCGACTTTCTTGCGTTCCTTCTTCGCGACCAGCTCGAGCTCGGCCGCGAGCGCCTGCTCGGCGCGCTCGCCAGCGCTCGCTCCAGCCGCCTTCGCGGCATCGAGCATCGCCGTCCACGGGCGCTCGCCGGCGCGCGCGTGCAGCGCCGCGCGCGCGAAGCGCTCGGCGCTCGCGCGCAGCGCTTGACCGTCTTCGCTTGCGAGCTGAGCCGCCAGACTCGCATCGCCGAGCGCGAGCCGCGCGCAGGCGCGCGCGCGCTCGTCGGGCACGCCGTCGAGGCGCGCCGCGATCTGCTCGGCGGCGAGCGGATCGAAGCGCACCGGCTGGCAGCGCGAGACGATCGTCGCGAGCACGTCCTCGCGGCGGTTCGTCAGCAGCAGCAGGTGGACGAACTCGGGCGGTTCCTCGAGCGTCTTCAGCATCCGATTGGCCGCCTGCTCGTTCATCGTCTCGACGGCCTCGATCACGAACACGCGCCGCGCCGACTCGAACGGCGTGCGCGTCGCCGCCGCGACGACCGGCTCCTCGATGTCGGCGACGAGCATTTCGCTCGCGCCCGAGCGCGTCACCCAGGTCATGTCCGGATGCGATCCGCGCGCGATCCGCTCGCGCACGCTCGCGACGTCGTGCGTGTCGTCGGCGAGCAGCGCCGCGGCGAACGCTTGCGCGACCGCGCGCTTGCCGGTGCCGGCCGGCCCGTGGAACAGATATGCGTGCGAGACGTTGCCGCCGGCGCGCAGCGCCGGTTCGAGCACGGCGCGCGCGTGCGGATGCGCGTCGATGCCCGGCAGCTCGCGTCGCTCGTCGACGCTCGTCACAGCGGCCATCGTAGAGCGCGATCGCGCCGGGCGCGCGCGCTGCGGTCGAGATCGCAGCGCAGCCGCTACGGTGCGCTGGTGGCGCGCGGCACGCTGATCACGATCGAGGGCATCGACGGCGCCGGCAAGACGACGCTCGCGCGCGCGCTCGTCGACGCGATCGCGGCGCGCGGGCACGCCGTCGAGCTGTTGCGCGAGCCGGGCGGCGTCGAGCTGTCCGAGCGGATCCGCGCGCTCGTCAAGGATCGCTGCGCTCGACGTCTCGCCGCGCGCCGAGGCGCTGCTGTACGCGGCTGCGCGCGCACAGCTCGTGCACGAGCGCGTCTGCTGCCGCTGCTCGACGCCGGCACGCATCGTGCTGCTCGATCGCTACGTCGACTCGTCGCTCGCGTACCAGGGCGTCGCACGCGGCCTCGGCGTCGAGCGCGTGCGCGAGATCAACCGCTTCGCGACCGGCGAGCTCGAGCCCGACCGCACGCTGCTGCTGCGCATCTAGCCGGCTGCCGGGCGCGCGCGCCAGGCCGTACGCGGCGAGCTGCCCGACCGGCTCGAGCGCGAGCAGACGAGCTTCTTCGCTGCGATCGCGCGCGCGTACGACGAGCTCGCCGCCGCCGAGCCCGAGCGGATCCGCGTGATCGACGCCAGCGCGACGCCTTCTCGCGTGCTGTTCGACGCGCTCGAGCAGCTCGCCGGGCTGATCTAGTCTCGAGCGCCGCGCACGCGCGCGAGCGCGGGCTAGCATGTTCGCCGTGAATCGCCGACCGCGCTCGCGAGCCCTCCTCTCGACGCTCGTCGTCCTCGTGTGCGCCGCGCCGATGATTGCGGCCGGTAGCGCGCTTGCCTCGACGACGACATACACGCCGAGCGCTGCCGTGACCACACCGGCCACCGCTCCGACAACCGCGCCCGGCGCAGCGGTCACGACGCCGGCGACGAAGCCTGGCGTCACGAGCGCCACAACGCCGGCGACCACTGCAGCCCAGGCGCCGTCCGCCGCTTCGAAAGCGAGCAAAGGCGACAGCCCGCTGTCGACCGGCGCGATCGTGATCGCCGTGCTCGCCGCGCTGCTCGTGCTCGCGCTGCGTCGGCTGGGCGCTCGCGCGCCGGCGCGCATTCGAGCCGCACTGGCTGCTCGCGCTGCGCCACGCGACGGCCGAGGCCGGCTTCCGCGCGTCGGCGACGTGGTCGGAATTCGTCGACTGGGTGCGGCTCGGGCACTGATTCGCGGGCCGATTCTCGCTCGTTGCGGAGCTTTCTCAGCGAGCCGTTCCCGCTCCTTGCGGACCTTTCGCGAGTAGTAAAATAGAGGGTGATTCGCACCTCATCTGAAGCTGTCTTTTCCGTCCGGCACGAGCGCCACGATGCTTGACCCCCGACAACAGCTTCGAATGGCCGCCCGCAACGCCGGCGCAGCAGAGGAGGAAGGCCGATGAACCCGCTTTCGCACCCCACGATCTCCGAGCCCGCAACGAGCGACAACGCGCTGGCGATGAAGCGCTTCTTCACGTCTCCGGGCACGCATCCGTTCGACGCCGTCGAGTGGGAGCTGCGCACCGCGCGCATCGGCCACGGCGACCGCGTCGCGTTCGAGCAGGAGAACGTCGAGTTCCCGAAGAGCTGGTCGCAGAACGCGACGAACATCGTCAGCCCAGAAGTACTTCCGCGGGCAGCTCGGCAACCCGGCGCGCGAGCACTCGGTCAAGCAGATGATCTCGCGCGTCGCCGGCACGATCGCCAACTGGGGGCGCGAGGGCGGCTACTTCGCCTCGAGCGAGGACGCCGAGACGTTCGAGCACGAGCTGACGCACATCCTGCTGCACCAGATCGCCGCGTTCAACTCGCCCGTCTGGTTCAACGTCGGCTTCGAGGAGAGCCCGCAGTGCAGCGCCTGCCAGCCATACCACGCGCTGGTCTCCACGCCGGAAGGCATGGTCCCGATCGGCGAGATCGTCGAGCAGGACCAGGTCGGCCTGGAGGTCTACGACGCAAACGGCGTGACCCCGGTCGTCGCCGACGAAGGCGAACGGTCGCAAGCGTGTGCTTCGCGCTCGGCTGCGCAACGGCAGCTTCGTCGAAGCGACGCCTGACCACGTTGTCAAGGCAGTCAGCGAGCGGCGCACAGCAGCCGTCTTGGCTGCGAATGGACCAGCTCAGCGTCGGAATGCGGATGCATCTTCATCCTCACCGCGCCAAGGTCGCCGACCCGTACGGGTCGCAGTTGGCGCAGACGGCGACATATCGCCGCTGCAAGAGCTCGACGGAGGTCGATCGGGTCGAGGTCGCCGAGGCAGCGCTCGCCGGCTGGCTGCAGGCAGACGGCTTCGTCGGCCAGTACGACGGGCACCAACCACTCGTTGACGATCGAGTTTCAGGTGGCAAACGACGACGAGTTCGACTGGGTCATCGAGGAACCTGGACGTCGTCTTCCCCGAGGTCCATCGCAAGGTCCGCGACGCGGACACTCAGCATGTGCGGGTCCGCCGCATCCGCCTCTACGGCGAGATGCTTCGCGAGTTCGTCGAGCGCTGGGGCCTGCTGGCGCGCGGCACCGAGATGCGCGTCCCCGCGCAACTCTTCACCGCCTCGCACGACGAGATCGTCGCCTATCTGCGCAGCCTCTTCCAGGCTGACGGCTACATGTCGGTCCGCCGCGAAGGCGAGCTACGAGAATGCTCGTATCGCGATTCGCGGTGATCGGTGAGCGCTGGACCGAAGACGTGCAACTGCTGCTCGGAACGTGCTGGGCATCTACTCGAGGCGCAATCGACAAGGCCGAGAAGCGGAGCGACCGTCATGACCTGCACGAGATAGCGATCTCGATCGGCTCCGAGCGCGCCCGTTTCGCCGAGCTGATCGGCTTCGTCGGGCGTGACGAAGTCCGAGAAGCTGCTCGAGTCGCTCGAGCTGCGCAACGCGAAGCGCTGCCCGGACCTCCGCGAGGAGGAGATCGTCGCGATCGAGCGACCTTGGCGAGATGGAGGTCTATGACATCCAGACGGAATCGGGCGAGTACCTCACCAACAACGTCGCGGTCCACAACTGCTTCATCCTCTCGGTCGACGACACGATGGAGTCGATCCTCGCGTGGAACACCAAGGAGGGCAACATCTTCCGCGGCGGCTCGGGCTCGGGCATCAACCTGTCGAAAATCCGCGGCTCGATGGAGCCGCTGGCGAAGGGCGGCACCGCGTCGGGGCCGGTCTCGTTCATGCGCGGCGCCGACTCGTGGGCGGGCACGATCAAGTCCGGCGGCAAGACGCGCCGCGCGGCGAAGATGGTCGTGCTCGACGTCGACCACCCGGACATCCGCGAGTTCATCTGGTGCAAGGCGAAAGAGGAGGACAAGGCCGCGGCGCTGCGCGACGCCGGCTTCGACATGTCGATCGACGGCGACGGCTTCTTCTCGATCCAGTACCAGAACGCGAACAACTCGGTGCGCGTGACCGACGAGTTCATGCAGGCCGTCGAGGAGGACGGCGAGTGGCGGCTGCTGGCGCGCACGACGGGCGAGCCGATCGGCGAGCCGGTCAGCGCGCGCGAGCTGATGCGCGAAATCGCCGAAGCGGCGCACCGCTGCGCCGACCCGGGCGTGCAGTACGACACGACGATCAACCGCTGGCACACGAGCCCCAACTCGGGCCGGATCAACGCGTCTAACCCGTGCAGCGAGTACATGCACGTCGACAACTCGGCCTGCAACCTCGCGTCGCTCAACCTGATGAAGTTCCGCCGCGCCGACGGCACGCTCGACGTCGCAGTCCTTCGAGCACGCCGTCGACGTGGTCCTGCTCGCGCAGGAGATCATCGTCGGGCCGTCGAGCTACCCGACCGAGGAGATCGGCGTCAACGCGCGCGCGTTCCGCCAGCTCGGGCTCGGCTACGCCAACCTCGGCGCCTACCTGATGAGCAACGGCACGCCGTACGACTCGGACTCCGGTCGCGAGACGGCGGCGGCGATCACGGCGCTGATGACCGGGCGCGCCTACCGCCGCTCGGCGGAGGTCGCCGGCGCGCTCGCGCCTTACGAGCGCTACGCGGAGAACCGCGCGGCGCACAACGACGTGATGCGCATGCACCGCGACGCCTCCTACGTGATCCCCGAGCAGGACAGCGCCGACCCGGAGCTGCTCGCCGCGGCGCGGCGCTCGTGGGAGGACGCGGTCGAGCTCGGCGAGCGCCACGGCTACCGCAACGCGCAGGCGACGGTGCTCGCGCCGACCGGCACGATCTCGTTCCTGATGGACTGCGACACGACCGGCGTCGAGCCGGACTTCTCGCTGGTCAAGTTCAAGGAGCTCGTCGGCGGCGGGCAGATGACGATCGTCAACCGCACCGTGCCGCTCGCGCTGCAGACGCTCGGCTACTCGCCGCAGCAGGTCGAGCAGATCGAGGCGCACCTGGCCGAGCACGGCACGATCATCGGCGCGCCCGGCCTCGCCGAGGAGCACCTGCCGGTGTTCGACGTCGCGGTCGGCGAGCGCGCGATCTCGCACATGGGCCACATCAAGATGATGGGCGCGATCCAGCCGTTCATCTCGGGCGCGATCTCGAAGACGGTCAACCTGCCGCAGGAGGCGACGGTCGAGGACATCGCCGACGCCTACACGCAGGCCTGGCGCCTCGGCGTCAAGGCGCTCGCGATCTACCGCGACGGCTCGAAGACGGCGCAGGCGCTGCGCACCGACGCGCAGCAGGAGGTCGAGGCGCCGGCCGACGTCGACGCGAGATCGTCGCGCAGGCCGTCGAGAAGGCGCTCGCCGAGGTCGGCCCACAGCGCAAGCGGATGCCGCGCGAGCGCCAGTCGATCACGCACAAGTTCTCGATCGCCGGTCACGAGGGCTACATCACGGCGGGCATGTACGAGGACGGCTCGGTCGGCGAGATCTTCCTGACCGACATCGGCAAGGAGGGCTCGACGCTGCGCGGAATGATGAACTCGTTCGCGACGGCGATCTCGATCGCGCTGCAGTACGGCGTGCCGCTCGAGACGCTCGTGCAGAAGTTCAGCTACATGCGCTTCGAGCCGGAGGGGATCACGCAGAACCCGGAGATCCCGTTCGCGAAGTCGATGCCCGACTACATCATGCGCTGGCTGGCCTCGCGCTTTCTCGACGTCGACGCGCAGGAGGAGCTCGGCATCCTCACGCCCGCTGTCCGCGCACGCCAGGCGGCGCAGGAGGCGGCGCAGTCGGTGCACGTCTCCGACACGGCCGGGCCGTCGGCGACGGGCGAGCGGCGAGCCGCAGGCATGCGGCCGGCAACGGCGGCGCGAGCGCGCCGGCGGCGTCGTTCACCGACACGCCGCCGGTCGTGCCAGCGCGGCTGCAGGGCCTCGACCTCGGTCCGGCGTGCAGCCAGTGCGGCGGCATGATGCAGCGGACGGGCAGCTGCTACACGTGTTCGTCGTGCGGCGCCAACACCGGCTGCGGCTGACGTCCGTAGGCCGGCGCATCTCGGTGTCCTCAGTCGCTCGCGTGCCGAAGCGCGGCGAGACACTCGCTCCGCTCGCATCTGCTTGGTCTACGGCGTCAGCACGCTTCCACGGCGATTTCCGTGTCAGCGTGCCACGCTCAGGGTGCGTCCGCGATCTCGCTTGACTCTACGAACGTCAGCGGCGCTCCGCAAGAGTGCAGGCTGTCGCGTTGAGCCTGCCTGAAGCGGTCGTATTCGACAACGACGGGCTGCTGCTGGATACGGAGGAGGCGTGGACGCGCGCCGAGCGGACGCTGTTCGGCGCGGCGCGGGCGCGAGTTCACGGTCGAGGACAAGCGGACGCTGATCGGCTCGTCGCGCTCGATGGCGGCGGTCAAGCTGGAGGCGCTGCTCGAGCGCCGGGCGAGGGCGAGGCGCTGATGGACGAGCTGCTCGAGTCTCGTGATGGAGGAGGCGCTGCAGGGCGTCGAGCCGCGCCCGGGCGCGCTCGAGCTGCTCGCGCGGCTGAGCGACGCCGGCGTGCCGCTGGCGGTCGCCTCGAACTCCGAGCCGCAGTTCGTCGAGCGCGTGCTGTCGGGCGCCGGTCTGCTCGACGGGCGGCCCGTTCGCGACCGTCGTGACGGCAGCAGACATCGAGCACCGAAGCCGGCGCCCGACATCTACCTCGAGGCGTGCCGGCGGCTCGATGTCGAGCCGGCGATCGGCGATCGCGCTCGAGGACTCGCCGATCGGCGTCGCCGCGGCTGCCGCGGCCGGCATGTTCGTGATCGGCGTGCCGTACTTCGCCGGCGGCGAGCATTCCGGGCGCGAGCCTGCTCGTCGACAGCCTCGCCGACGATGCCGTCCGCGCGCTCTCGGCCTGCAGTAGCGCCAGGTGCGCTCGGCGCTCGACCCCGCTCGCTCGCCTGTCGTGCTCAGGCGCTCGAGCTAGACGCGGCCACGCGTCCGGCCTGCGGCCGGCGAGGCCTCGGCGCGCTGCTCCGCGCGTCCGGGCGCGACTCGCGCGCAGCTCTGACGTCAGCGAGCTCATCGCCGCGAGCATCGCGCCGGCGTCGGCGCCGACGCTCGCGAGCGGGCTCTGTCCGGCTCGCGCGCAGTCCGCGCGCGTCGTCGAGCCGCGCCGCGCGTGCCGCAGCCAGGCCAGCGAGCGCGGCTCGCCGCAGCGCTCGCGCCAGCCGCGCAGTGCGCTTCGAGCCGCTCGCGGTCGGCGACGTCGCGAGCACCTCGACCGCGCCGCCGCCCTGCTCCGGCGCGCCCAGGCGCACGAGGTACAGCTCGCCGGTCTCGCTGACCCATGCTGCGCGATGCAGCGGCCCGTCGGCGTCCTCGCGCCACCACAGCCCGACGTCGCGCTCGGCGAGCTGCATCCGGCGCGCGTCGTCGTTGTAGAAGCCGCTCAGCGAGCTGTAGCGCGCCTTGCGCGCCGTCGCTCGCCGTCTGCCGTCGCTCTGTCTCATGTCGCACCGTCCGGGAGGTAGAGGATCGCTGCGTCAGAGCCTCCCGCTCGCGGCCTTAACGCCCGGTTAGCGCGCGCGAAGAGTTTCTCGCGCGCCAGCCTAAGCGCGCAGCTGAGACGTCGATCGCAATCCTCAGGCGCCCAGAGGTCGCCGGTCCGATTCGGGGGCCGGTGACCTCTGGGGATCGCGCGGAGGACGATCAGCCGTTGAGACGCTTCTTCAGCGCGCTCGCCGCTGAGAACTTCGCGGCTTTGCTCGCGGCGATGTTGATCGTCTCGCCGGTCGACGGGTTGCGTCCCTGCCGTGCAGCACGGTGGCTGACGCTGAACTTGCCGAAGCCGGCCAGCGCGACCTCACCCCCGGCGGCAAGTTCGTCGGAGACGACGTCGATGACGGTCTCCACCACTTGTCGGGCCTGACTGGCGGCCAGTCCATTGCGACTGGCTACCTGCTCGGCTAGCTCGTTCTTGGTCATACCACTCCCTTCTCGGGTGTCGTTACTGCGAGCAGGCTAACCGCTCGTGAGGACGAGAACGCAAGTAAACACGGGAGATCCGCCCGTTCGAAGCCCTAATTTCCGGGGAACTTCAGCGCTCGGCGGCGCTCAGCGGCGCGCCCGGCCGTCTCGGCGAGAGCTTCGCGACCACGCGCGCGGGCGCATGCGCGAACGCGCCTGAGACGCGCGCGGCGGCGGCGCAGGCCGCCCAGATCGCCGCCAGCCAGGCGCCACAGGCGAGCCCGACGTGGACCCAGACGAGCTCGGTCGGCAGGTGCGTCTCGTACTGGTCGAGCCCGACGACGCCTTGCAGCGCGAGCAGCACGCAGAGGACCGTCAGCGAGCGCTGCACGACCGGCGCCGCGTCGCGGCGCCGCGCGCCAGCCACCACAGCGCGACAGCGGCGAGGCTGAAGAACGAGCGCGATCTCCGCGTGGCGGTGGATCACGAAGTCCATCGTCCCGCGCCCGTCGAAGTCGAGCCGGTTGATCTTCTGCCCCGGCGAGCCGCCGGCATGCGGCCCGGCAGCGGTCGCGGCAGTGCCGGCGAAGATCGTCAGCGCGCCAAGCGCGACGAGCGCGCGCGTCGCGCGCAGCAGCGTGCGGTCGCGCACCGGACGGCCAGCGCCAACGGCCGTCGAGCCGCCGCCGGCCGACGAACCGCCATCGCTCGTCGAACGGGCAGAGATCGCGCCGCCACCGTTTGTGCCGGCGCGTGAGCTCGTCGCGATCGGCTGCTCGCCGGCGCGCCAGGCGAGCAGCGCCGACGCGAGCAGGATCAGCATCGACAGCGCGAAGTGGCCCATCACCCAGCCGTAGTCGAGCGCGCCGCGCACGGTGAAGCCGCCGAGCACGGCCTGCCCGATCACGCCGAGCGGCAGCAGCGCGCCGAGCCACATCAGATCGCGGCGATAGGGGCGCCGGCGCAGCGCGAACAGCCACGCGGCGCCTGCGGCGATCACGACCGGCACGGTCACGACGCGGTTGGAGAACTCGATCACCGCATGCGTGTTCAGCGGCGGATAGACCTCGCCGTAGCACTTCGGCCACGTCGGGCAGCCGAGGCCGGAGCCGGTCAGCCGCACAGCCGCGCCGGTCAGCACGATCAGCGTCAGCGCGCCGAGCGCGACGTAGGCCGTGTACGCGTACTGCTGCGGCGTGACCGTGTAGCCGTTTGTGCGCTCGCGAAGGCGCTCGAGGCGAGACTTCATCGCCCTAAGTCTGCCAACTCGCGTGCCGCAGTCCGCCGCTCGCGCGACGCTGGCGCGGCAGCTGCTCGCTCGGACGCCGCCGAGCGCCGGCTCAGCGCGCGGCGAGCCAGCGTTCGGCGTTCTGCTCGTGCACTTCGCGCAGGATCGCGTCGAGGTCGCGCGTCAGCGTCCACTCGGGGAAGTCGCGCTGGAATGGGCGCGCGTCGCTGATCCACCAGCGATGGTCGCCGACTCTGTGCTGCTCGCTGAGCGTCCAGTCGAGCTCGCGCCCGGCGATCCGCTGGCACAGCTCGATCGCTTCGAGCATCGAGCAGTTGCACTCACGGCCGCCGCCGATGTTGTAGACGGCGCCGCCGGCGCGCGCGCTGCCGTGGAACTGCTCGAACGCCGCGACGAGGTCGGCCGAGTGGATGTTGTCGCGCACCTGCTTGCCGGCGTAGCCGAAGACCGTGTACCGCTCGCCGACGACCGTCGCGCGCATCAGGTAGGAGAGGAAGCCGTGCAGCATCGTGCCGGCGTGATTCGGACCGGTCAGGCAGCCGCCGCGGAAGCAGACCGTCGCGAGGCCGAAGTAGCGTCCGTACTCCTGCACGAGCAGGTCGGCTGCCGCCTTCGAGACGCCGAACAGCGAGTGCGTGCTGCGATCGATCGACATCGACGTGTCGATGCCCTCGAAGTAAGCGTGGTCGGTTGGCAGCTCCAGGCGCTGCTCGAGCTCGAGCAGCGGCAGCGCGTTCGGCGTGTCGCCGTAGACCTTGTTCGTCGAGCAGAACACGAACGTCGCGCCGTCCGCGTGCATGCGCGTCGCCTCGAGCAGGTTGAGCGTGCCGAGCGCATTGATCTCGAAGTCGGCGTGCGGATCGCTCGCCGCCCAGTCGTGCGACGGCTGCGCCGCCGTGTGGATCACCAGCTCGATCGAGCTCGCGTGCTCGGCGAACACCCGCTCGACCGCCGCGCGGTCGCGAATATCTACTTCGAGCGAGCGAAACGAGTCGGCGTAGCTCGCGCGCAGCGTCTCGGTCATCTGCGCCGTCGACGCGTTCGGCCCGAACAGCCGTGCGCGCATATCGTTCTCCAGCCCGATCACGTCGTAGCCGAGCGCGACGAAGCGCGCGACCGACTCCGAGCCGATCAGCCCGCCTGAGCCGGTGACTATCGCCGTCGCCACGCGCGCGTCACCCGCGGCGCAACCGTCGAGACGGGCTCACGACGGCGTCGAGCTCGAACGGCAGTTCGTCGGCCAGCTCGCGCAGCAGTCGGCGCGGCCGTGTCGCGCTGCAGAGACGATCAGCTCGTCAGCCGGCAGCGGCCACTCGATCGCCACGTCCGGGTCGTTCCACGCGATCCCGCGCTCGAGCTCCGGGTCGTAGTAAGCCGTCTGCTTGTAGATCACGTCCGCGACGTCGCTGAGCACGCAGAAGCCGTGCGCGAAGCCGACCGGGACGTACAGCTCGCGCATGCTCTGCTCGTCGAGCACGACGCCGTCCCACTGCCCGTACGTCGGCGAGCCGCGACGCAAGTCGACCGCGACGTCGAGAATCTGCCCTCGCGCGCAGCGCACGAGCTTGCCGAGGCCGTCGCCGATCTGGAAGTGCATCCCCCGCAGCACGCCGCGCGTCGAGCGCGAGTGGTTGTCCTGCACGAAGCGCTCGCCCTCGGCGATGCCGAGCGCCGCGTTCCACTCGCTGCGATACGTCTCGCAGAAGAACCCGCGCTCGTCCGCGAAGCTGGCCGGCTCGATCGCGACGAGTCCGTCGAGACGTGTCGAAAGCACGCGCATAAGCGCAAGAGCCTAGCCGCTCGCCTATATTCGCCAGGCAATGAGCGCGAGCATGCCCGCTCGGGCAACGGCCGCCACTGGCGCCAACGCCGGCTGGGCTCCGGGCCCTGCCGAACCGGTTCTCGCCGACGCGGCCGCGCACGTCTGGCGCGTCGACCTCCGCCGCGTCGACGACAGCGTCGTCGAGTCGCTGAGCGTCGTCGAGCGCGCGCGAGCGGCGAAGCTCGTCAGCGAAGGAACTCGTCTGCTGTGGAGCCGCTCGCGCGGCGTGCTCCGGCTGCTGCTCGCGCGCTATCTGCGCGAGGACGCGCACGCGCTCGAGCTGACGATCGGCGCGCAAGGCAAGCCCGAGCTCGGCGGCGCGCGCGCCAGCACGCGCACGCTGCACTTCAACCTCTCGCACTCGCGCCATCTCGCGCTCTACGCGTTCGCCGAGAGCGGACCGGCCGGAGTCGACGTGCAGCTCGCGCGCGATCGGCGCCCAGCGCGAGCGAACGACCACGTCGCGCTCGCCAGGCGCTCGTTCGGCGAGCACGCGGCGCGGACGCTCGCCGCGCTCGACGACGAGTCGCGCGAGCGCGAGTTCCTGCGGCTCTGGACGCGCTACGAGGCCGAGCTGAAGCTGCTCGGCGTCGGCATCGGCGCGGCGAGCTCGCAGCGCGCCGCCGGCGCCACGCGAGAACTGTCGATCGTCGAGCTCGACGTCGCTGCCGACGCCGCCGCGGCGCTCGCGCTCGGCTGGCGAGCGAGCGAGCTGCGGCGGTGGGATTGGGCCTGAGAGCCCGGCCGCGCGAGGCTGGGCCAGAGCCCGGCTGCGAGAGCCTGGCTGCGAGAAGCCGGGCTAGAGGATCTTGATCGTGATCCGCTGCGTGATCGCCTTGCCGTCGACGACCGCCGTGAGCGTCGTCGAGACGCCGTGTTTGGCGCGGATCTCGCGCACGAGCCTCGACGTGACGCGAATCGGCAGGTGCACGGTCCTGTTCGGCTGCAGCGCGAACCCGGCACGGCCGTAGATTTCTTCGTGGCCGTACGTCGACGTGGCGGCGCCGCTCGCGCCCAACGTCGCGACGCCGTTGCACGGGCTGACGCGGCAGAAGAACGCGACGGCGACGATCCGACTGTGGTTGACGCCGTCCGTCTGCGGGCTGACTCTGATCGGCGCGAGCGCCGGAGGCAGGCCTTGCGTGCCGCCGGCGCAGATGTGAGTCTCATCGGCGCCGGTCGCGAGCGTCACGCGCATCATCAGTTCCTCGTTGCGGTTGACCGCGAAGCCGTCGTCGGCCGACGTGACCGACGGCGCCAGCAGCGCGCCATTGCCCGTGCCCTCGTCCTTGATGAACGAGTCGGTCGTCGCGCCTGTGACGGAGCCGAGCACCTGGTAGGGGACGCCGTTGCGGTAGACGTTCGGCACGTAGCCGCCGCTGTCGTTGAAGCCGACGTAGTCGCCCGCCGCGACGCACAAGTTGATCGGGATGAAGCTCGTGATCGTCGACGCGCCGGCGCCGTTTTCGCCGCACACCGGCAAGTCGAAGCCCTGCGAGGTGATGTTGACCTTCGCGCCGCCGTCAGGCGTCGGCGAGAGGTCCTGGAAGTGGACCGTCGTCAGCGGGTTCGGGGCGTTCGACGCCTTCTGCGCGCAGCCCTCGACTTCGATCTTCGACGCCTGGCCGGTCGCGGGCGCCGCCGTCTTGCCGGCGGCCTGCGAAAAGTTCCAGATCGCCGTGTCGGCGCCGAAGTGGAAGGTGTGGAAGATCCCGTTCGGCGCTTCAGGGCCGAACGGCACGCTCGTGTAGGTGCCGGGATAGCTGAGGTTTTCGGCCGTGTTGAGCGTCGCCGAGACCGAGAGCGGGCTGCCGATCGTGATCAGCTTGGCCTGGCTGGTCGCGGGCGCGAGCAGCCAGAGCGAGAGCAGGATGACGCCGAGAACGAGGGTCGAGGAGAGGCCCGTCGTCCAACGGCCGATTGGCGGGAGGACTGGTCGCATCGCGGTTCTATCGGCATGCTCGCTGCCGTGCAGTAGTAAGCGCGGCTCGGACGGACGTACGAAGCGTGACATCTGCGAGCATCCGCGCGTGATCGGCGAGGCGCCCACCGTGTCGTCCGGCGCCGCCGAGAGCGAGCGTCCACGGCTGCCTGCCCTAACCGGACTCCGGATAATCGCGGCGGTCGCGGTCTACGCTAGCCACGTCGGCCCGCCTCACGGCGCGTCAAAGGCGGTGCGAGCGCTGTTCGAAGCCGGGTACATGGGCGTGACGCTGTTCTTCGTGCTGTCTGGCTTCGTCCTCGCGATCAACTACTTCGAGACCATGCGTCGCCCGAGCGCTCGGGCGACGTGGCAGTTCGGGGTCGCGCGCTTCGCGCGCATCTATCCCCTGTACATATTGATCCTCTGCTACATCCTGCTCCGCCGACATGTGTTCGGAGTTGGCATCGACGGATGGTGGGAGCACGTTCTCGCGATCCAGGCCTGGAACCCGAACGTGTTCCAGGCCTTCAACTTCAACGGGCCCGCTTGGTCGGTCAGCGTCGAGGTGTTCCTGTACGCCTGCTTTCCGCTGCTCGTACCGCTGCTCGCTCGACTGCGCACCTCGCGCGCGCTGCTGCTCGCGGGTCTCGGCACGGCGGCCGCGATGGCGGCTGCCGCCGGCTGGTTCGTGCTCTCGCATCGCAGCGGCCTTTCGTGGGCAGACTCGGAATCCGCCCACCGCTGGCTGTACGTGACGCCGCTCTCGCGTCTCGGCGACTTCGTGCTAGGCATCCTCGCGGCGCGACTGTTCCTCCGCGCACACGAGAACCCGCGAGCGGTCGCCGCCGGCGCGACGATCGCGATCGCCTGCACGGTCGCGATCCTGCTGCTGATGGCATGGCCGGCCGACCTGTTCAGCGCGTGGAGCTGGGATGTCGCGTATGCGATTCCGGCCGTAGCGCTCATTTTCGGTCTCGCTGTCGCCCCGCGTGGCATCCTCGCGCGGTTCCTCTCCCTCCCCCTGCTCATCCTGCTCGGCGAGTCGTCATACGCCTTCTATCTGGTGCACCAGCCCGCCCTGACGTACTTCGGCGCCGGCCGATGGGCGGTCGGGTTCTCGGCATCGACGCTGATCTACGAAGTGCTCACGTTCGGTGCGATCCTGTGTCTTGCGGTCGGCTTGCACGTGGTCGTCGAGCGCCCGGCTCGACTCTATCTCCGACGCCTGCTCGGCTCAGACCCGCGCCGCGCGATCAACCGCGCGACGCGCCCGGTCTGAGACGTCAGAGCGCACTCCCAGCCGAAGGAGTCCGAAAGCGATCCACGCCGAGTGGCGCGTCACGCCGGCTTCCGACAGATTTAGGCCAGTACGCTAACGGCGTGCCTGCCGCCGCGCCGACGAGCATTTCAGCGAATGACTTCGTGCGCCAGTGGGAGGAGATTCGCGAGGACGCGCTCGACGCCGTCGATCGTGTCGGGCAGAGCGGCTGGCTGGTCCTCGGCGAGGAGGTCAGCGAGTTCGAGCGCGCATTGGCGCGGTGGTGGGGATTCGAGCACGTAGTCGGCGTCGCCAGCGGCCTCGACGCGCTGGAGATCGCGCTGCGCAGCGCCGGCATCGAGGCCGGCGCGCGCGTCGTCACGACTCCGCTGACCGCGTTCGCGACGACGCTCGCGATCGCGCGCGTCGGCGCGACGCCGGTCTGGTGCGACGTCGAGGAGAGCGGCGGCCTCGATCTCGAGCAGGTGCGACTCGCGCTGGAGGCGGACGAGCGGATCAGTGCGGTCGTCCCGGTTCATCTGTACGGGCATCCGCTCGATCCGGGCCGCCTGGCGGCGCTCGCGCGGACGTACGGCGTCGCTGTGATCGAGGACTGCGCCCAGTCGGCCGGAGCCGCGCGCGACGGGCGCGCGACGGGCGCCGCCGGCAAGGTCGCGGCGACGAGCTTCTATCCGACGAAGAACCTCGGCGCGATGGGCGACGGCGGCGCGCTGCTGACGAACGACGAGGCGATCGCCGAGCGGGCCATGCGGCTGCGCAACTACGGGCAGCTCGCGCGCTACGAGCACACCGAGCTCGGCCTCAACAGCCGCCTCGACGAGCTGCACGCGGCGGTCCTTCGCTCCGCGATGCTGCCGCGGCTGGACGACTGGCTGACACGACGTCGCGAGATCGCGGCGCGCTATGCCCAAGCGCTCGGCGACACCCCGCTGCGACCGATTCTTCCGACCGGCGGAGACTCGGCGCACCACCTGTTCCCGGTCGAGTCGACGACGCTCCCGGCCGGTGAGGCGCTCGACGCACTGACGTCTCGCGGCGTGTCGACTGGGCGCCACTACCCGCGACTGTGCCCGGACCAACCGGCCGCGTCGGGGCTAGGCGAGTCGATCGGCGCGCTGCCGGTCGCTCGGCGGATCGCCGAGCGTGAGCTGTCGCTGCCGGTCCATCCATTCCTCAGCGACGACGAGGTCGACCGCGTGATCGAGGCCGCGGTCGAGGTCTGCCGATGACCGATCCAACGAACTCGCTCGTCGTGCCGGTGTACAACAACGCGCGCTCGATCGCTGCGCTCGTCGAGGCGGTCGAGCAGATCGCTTCGCGCGTGCAGGGCGATCTGGAGGCCGTGTTCGTGATCGACGGCAGCCCTGACGACTCGCGCGAGCTGCTGCTCGCGGCGCTGACCGAGCGCGGCACTCGCGCGCGCGTCGTCGATCATTCGCGCAACTTCGGCGCATTCTCGGCGATTCGCACCGGGATGCGGCTCGCACGCGGGCGCTACATCGCCGTGATGGCCGCCGATCTGCAGGAGCCGCCCGAGCTCGTCGTCGAGTTCCTCGCCCGCCTCGCCACCGGCGAAGTCGACGTCGTCGCCGGCGAGCGCGCGAGTCGCAACGACCGCGGCGACCGCGCGTCGAAGATCTACTGGCGGCTGTATCGCCGCTTCGTGCTCAGCGAGATACCGTCCGACGGCGTCGACGTGTTCGCCTGCAGCGCGGCCGTGCGCGACGTCGTATGTTCGCTCGAGGACGTGCACACCTCGCTCGTCGCCCAGCTCTTCTGGGTCGGCTTCCGCCGCGAGCTGGTGCCCTATGACCGCCTGCCGCGGCCCGGCGAGAGCGGCTGGACGCTGCGGCGCAAGTTCCGCTACCTCTCGGATAGCGTCTTCGCGTTCACCGACCTGCCGGTGAGGCTGCTTTGGATCGTCGGGCTCGCCGGAATCGTGCTCGGCGCGATCGTCGGCGTGATCGTGTTGGTCGCGCGCGCGACCGGCAGCATCCACGTTCCCGGCTACGCCGCGACCGTGCTGATCCTCGTCTTCTTCCTCAGCCTCAACTCGCTCGGGCTCGGCATCATCGGCTCGTATGTCTGGCGCGCATACGAGACGATCAAGCGACGGCCGGGCGCGATCGTGCGCGACGCGATCGAGCTGCCGGGGGCCGACCGCGATGGATGACGTGTTCGTCCACGAGCGCGCGCTCTGCGAGAGCGAGCACGTCGGGCCCGGAACGCGCGTCTGGGCTTTCGCGCACGTGCTCGCCGGCGCGCGAATCGGCGCCGAGTGCAACATCTGCGATGGCGTCTTCATCGAGGAGCAGGTCGTCGTCGGCGACCGCGTCACGATCAAGTGCGGCGTGCAGCTGTGGAACGGCGTGACCGTCGAGGACGACGTGTTCATCGGACCTAACGCGACCTTCACCAACGACCCGTTTCCGCGCAGCCGGCAGTGGATCGAGAGCTCGCCGACGATCGTTCGCGAGGCGGCTTCGATCGGCGCGAACGCGACGATCCTCCCCGGCATCGAGATCGGTCGCGGCGCGATGGTCGGCGCCGGCGCCGTCGTCACGCGATCGGTGCCGGCCTACGCGATCGTCGTCGGCAATCCCGCGCGAATCCGCGGATACGTCCAGGCATCGCGAGCGGAGGCTCCCGAGCGTCAGGTGACGGCGAGCTCGCCGGGCCGCACGGCGCTGCCTGTGACGAACGCGCACCTGCAACGGTTCGCCGAGCACTCGGACCTGCGCGGACGCCTGACCGCCGGCGAAGCGCCAAGCGAGTCAGTGCCGTTCGAGCCGAAGCGATGGTTCCTCGTCTACGACGTGCCGAGCCGCGAGGTGCGCGGCGAGCACGCCCACCGTCGCTGCCACCAGTTCCTCGTCTGCGTCGCCGGCCAGGTGACGGTCGCCGTCGATGACGGGCGCAGTCGCGCCGAGGTGCTGCTCGACGATCCGACGCTCGGCGTCTACATCCCGCCGCTCGTCTGGGGCAGCCAGTTCAGCTACGAGCCCGATTCGGTGCTGCTCGTGCTCGCCTCGCACTCCTACGACGCGAGCGACTACATTCGCGAGTACGACGTCTTCTTGGCCGAGGTCGCAGCCGCCGGCTCGGCGTCCGCCTGAACCGGCGCCCGCGAGCGCCTCGCGCGAAACCCCCAAACGCGGTTCGCGACGAACGTGACCGGCGCGGCGATCAGGATCGCCAACCGCTGTGAGGTTTCGGCGGCGAGCCCGACGAGCGAGTAGAGCAGCGCGAAGCTCGCGTAGTTGACGACGAAGCTGCCTGCAGCGACGAGCGCGAACCGCGAGAGGTCGACGTGCAGGCGACGCCCGCTCGGCGGGAACGCCCACACTCGAATCAGCGCGAAGTTGAACAGGCCGTTCAGCACGAACGCGATGCCGAGGCCGAGGTACGGAGCGATTCCGATCGCGAGCTCGCCTGAGTACGCAGCGATTGCGAGCAGGTAGCCGCATCCCGCGATCAAGCCGTAGCGGATCATCTGCGACAGCGGATGGCTGACCGGATGAAGCCCAAACGCGTCGCTCACGGCGACACGCAGCATCGCCACCCAGCCCCCGCTCGGCGAGCCCGTGCTCGGCGGCTCCCCACCCGAACCGCGCACCGGCGATTCGTCGATCACGGCGTCGACGCGCGCGGAGTTCGCCTGCGATAGAGCACCGCCGCCGCGGCGATCCAGGCGAGCAGCGCCAGCAGCGCGAGCAGCCCCTGTACGGCGCGTCCTGGCTGGCGATAGGTCGTCGTGAACGTGTAGCGGCCAGCCGACAGCCGCCAGGCGCGCAGCGGCAGGTTGGTGTCGAGATGCGCGACGCGCGGCGAGCTGCTGCGCCATCCCGGGATCGCCAGCTCGTTTTCGACGAGCACGGCAGGTTCGGCGAGGTTGACCGAGTAAGTGATCCGTTCCTCTCCGTAGGAGGTCGTCCGCACGCTGTCGCTCGCGCGCCAGCTGCTCGGCGCGGGCAGGCTGACGCGCTTCGCCGCGCACTGCACGGTCGCGCACGAGAACGTGTAGCCGGTCCACGGAGCGAGCAGCATCGTCAGCAGCGCCGGGTTGTGCTCCGCGCGCCAGAGCGACCGCTCGTACGTGCCGCCGTAGTCGTTCAGGTGATAGCCGGCCGCGATCCACCCGTCGGCGTCGGGGTCGGTGCCGGTCGGCGCGCTCGTCAGCGACGCCGCCGGCGGGACACGCGCGGGGCGGCGTGCGGGAGCCCGCTCGAGCAGCTTGCCCAATTCACGAACCGAGATGTCTCGCGCGCGATACGGCACCGCGTCGGCCGGCGAGACCCGCCACGGCGAGATGGTGTTCAGCAGCCGGTAGTCGTAGATCTCGCGCCCGCCATCGACGACGACGAGGATCACCAGCAGGGCGAGCAGCAGCTTTGACGGCAGCCGCACGACCACGAGCAGGGCGCTCGCGACGATCACGACGAGCACGAGCCACAGAACGCGCGTCGGCGAGCCGTAGCCCGACGGCGCCAGGATCGCGGTGAGCGCCAGCACGACAGCGGCGACCGCCGCGCGCGGCCAGAGGCCCTTACGTCTCACCGCCAGAGCGCACCACGAGTCCGCCGCGATCACGATCAGGCCGACCGCGACGATCGACTTGTAGTCGGCGGCCGGAAAGCGGCTTGGAAACAGTGGACGCACGGACGCCATCGCACGTCCGACGAAGCCGATCTTTGGGGTCATCGCCAGCGCCAGCGCGACCGCCGCGACGATCGCGAGCGGAGCTTGCCGGCGCAGCGTCTCCATCCGCGTGCAGGCGAGACCGACCAGGACCGGCACGCCGACCGCCCAAGATGTCACCGTCCCGTCGTACGTCCAGGCGAAGTTGTTGAGGAACAGGCCAAGCAGGTCGCGAGGAGCCAACGACGCGCCGGCGCGCACTGCGGCGGTCGGTTCCTCGATGCGAACGAGCTGGTTGCCGTGTTCGGCGATCAAGTACGGCAGCAGCGCTGCGAGGCTCACGGCGCCGGCGGCGATCACGCTCAGCAGCAGGACAAGCCGATAGCGTCGCCACGTTCCCGCCGCGGCGGTTCGCAGACAGACGCCAAGGTAGACCAGGCCGGCGATGCCGAACGAGACGAGCTCGCCGGGATAGGCGCCCGTCGCGATCAGCCACGCGATCGGCGGGACGGCGACGAGCCGCCACCACGCGCGGCCAGCCGGCGGCGTCAACGCCCACAGCAGCCACGGCAGGTAGGCGAAGCCTCTGAATATGTCGGCGTGCTCGGCCTCGCCGTAGAAGCCGCCGAAGAACAGGTAGGCGACCGCGGCCAGCGCCGCCCACGGCCAGGCCAGCCGCCTGGCTCGCGAAAGCGCGAGCACTCCGGACGCGCCGAACAGCACGTGAGCCGCCTGAATGGCGCCCAGCACCCGCAGCGTCGCTGGGATGTGCAGGATGCCCAGCACCCACCAGCCGGGGAAGTAGACGCCGGCCTGCGCGTCGACGGCGACTGGAAAGCCACTCGCTACATATGGCGACCAGGCCGGCAGATGACCGTCGCCGATCGCGGCCGCGACGTATGCCGGCGTCGTCGTATACGCGCCGACGAAGTCCCACGGGAACGTCCACTGGTCGAACAGCTGCTGGCGGAAGATGATCAGCGTGAGGATCAGCAGTCCGCCGAGGATCAGCGCCGGCCAGAGCAGCGCGGCGCCGAAACCAGCGAAGCGATCCCGCTCGCTCGCCCGGCCGGAGCCGGATCCGAGCCCGGAGTCGACCGCTTCGGTGGCGGGTGGAGGCGACTTCGTCGCGCTGTTGACGAATCGACGTCTGTCGCGAAAGCTCGAGCTCAGACCGCTAAACATGCTCGGCACCGGGCACCTCGGCCATCTTACCCGCCGCCCCACGGGCAAACGCACGGCCCGCGCCATGCACGGCACGCCCGGCGGGCGCATTCGCCCGTGCGTCGCGCCCGCCGGCCGCGGCGTCTAATCGACGTTCAGCGCGACGAGCTCCCGGTGCGCGTCGTAGTACGAATAGAACGCCTGCACGGCCGCGGCCGGCTGGTAGCTCTCGCCGCGAATCCGAAACGGGACCTTGCCGGCTTCGACCTGCTCGCCGAAGCGCAGGCCGAGCGTGCGCACGTGGTTGGCGTGCAGCGGGTAGAACGTCGATCCGAGCACTTCGCCGGGCATCAGCGTCGCGTCGGCGTCGGCGTGCAGCCCGAGCAGCTCGAGGATCTGGCGAGCGATGAACGCGAGCAGCCGGTTCGTCGGATGGTTCATCGTGAAGAACAGCAGCTCCTCGCGAAATCGCGAGGCGATGAACGACGCGACCTGGACGTCGCAGTCCTCCCCCCGCGAGTCGAGCTCGGCCGTCGCGGCGGCCGCCCACCGCTCGGCGTCGGACGGGACGTCGGGGTCTTCGAGCAGCTCACACGCCGCCGCCACGCCGGCGCCGGACGCGTACGCTCGCAGGATCGCGCGATCGTGGTAGTCGAACGCGCCGTCGAGCACCGGCGCCCGCTGCGCGTCGCGCAGGTAGAACAGATCAGGGAAGTAGCCTGCCCAGAAGACGCTCGGCCAGCGCACGACCGGCGCGTCGCCGGCAATCGCGACGAGCGTCTTCGTCCCGAGCCCGATCCCGCCGCGATAGGAGTCATCGACGCGCTGCGGGATCAGCACCGCCGCGTCGGCGACGGCCTCGTGCAGCTTCGGTATCAGCTCCTCGGGGAACTCGTGGACGGGCGGAAAGCGCACGAGCTCGAAGCGCTTGGTGAACTCCTCGCTCGTGCTCAGCATCAGCTCGAGCGCGCTGGCCTGGCAATTGCCGATGACTACCGCTCGCTCCATCGCGCGCTAATTCAGCGAGAGGTCTGCTTCCGCGACGAGCGCGTCGTCGGCCACCGCCGCCGACTCGCCGAGCAGCAACCGCATCTGGGCCTCGATCGCGCGAGGTGAGCAGGTCCGGTCGATCACCGCCTGCCCGGCCGCAGAGATCCGTCGCCAAAGCTCGTCATCCCGGTAGCAGTCGACGATTCGCGCGGCGATCTCGCTCGGCTGATCCGCGACGAGGATGCTCTGGCCGTCGACCACATCGAGCCCCTCCGCGCCGACGCTGCTCGTCACAACCGGCAGTCCCATCGCCAGACATTGCGTGATTTTGCCCTTCACGCCCGCGCCGAAACGCAACGGCGCGACCATCAGCCGAGCCCGCCCGATCAGCGGCTCGAGGTCCTCTACCCAGCCGGCGACCTCGACGCGCGTCGAGGCGAGCGCTTGCACCTCGGGCGGCGGCGAGGAGCCGACGATCGTGACTTCGACGTCGCCTAGCTCGCTCCACACGAGCGGCATCACGTCCTCGACCAGCCGCGCCGCCGCATCGACGTTCGGCGTGTGCTCGAAGCCGCCGAGGAACAAGATCCCATTCCGCTCCTCGACCGGCGCGACGAGCGGCGCGACCTCGTGGACCGTCGGGACGACGAGCACGTTCGCGCCGGGGACGTCGCGAAGCACCTGCTCGCGCTCGATCTCGCTGACGACCATCGTCGCGTCGCTCGCGCGCATCATCGCCAGTTCCAGCTCGCGCAGCGCGACGGCCTTCGGCGGAAGCGAAGCCGGCGGCGAGCTTCCGTTGCGATGCGTGGGCGCGCTCGACGCTTTGATCTCGCTGCGGCGCGCTTCGCGCAGCCAGTGCAGGTCGACCGTGTCGTAGACGACCGTCGCGCCCGGAGCAAGCTCGCGGATCGTGTCGAGCCAGTGGCTCGCCGGATGCGGACGCGAGAGAATCGCCGTCGTCAGTCGCGCGCCGCGCGCCGCGAGCTCGGCCAGCGGGTCGAGCTCGCCGTAGAGCACCTCGATCCCGAGCTCTTGCAGGCCGCGCGTGTACGGCTCGATCGGCGCGAAGTTCTCAGGCATGAACGTAACGTGCGCGCCGAGCCCGATCAACGCTTCGATGATTTTCAGGATTCGCAGCGAGCCGGCGTCGCGATCCCACATCGGCACACGGTGGTCGACGACCAGCACATGCGGGCCGCGATGGCGATCGGCGGCGAGCGTGACGTTGGCCGGCGAGTCGCGCAGGTGCTCGGCGTCGAGGCGGTGGCGCCACTTCTCGACGAGCTTCGGCCGGTTCTGCTCTTGGAAGCGCTTGTGCCCGGACGCCGGATCGTTACCGGTCGTCGCGCCCTCGACGTGGACGACGACGGCCTGCGGCTCGTAGAGCACCCGCAGCCCGCGCTCGCGCGCCTCGAAGCAGAGATCGACGTCCTCGTAGAACAACGGCAGGAAGCGCTCGTCGAAGCCGCCGACCTCGTTCCACAGCTTCGCGCTGACCATCAGCGCGGCGGCCGAGCCATAGTCGGTCTCGCGCCGGTATTCGTACTGGAAGCGCTCGGGTCGGTCGCCGCGACCGTAGTTCCGGCCGCTGCCGTCGCGCCAGATGATCCCGCCTGCCTCATTGAGCGTGCCATCGGGGTAGACGAACTTCGGCGTGACGACTCCGACGTCCGGCGCCGACTGCGCGCAGTCGAGCATCGCGGCGAGCCATCCCGGCGTGACTTCGGTGTCGTTGTTGAACAACACGATCCACTCGCCCCGTGCGGCCGCGGCGGCACGGTTCATGCTGCGGAGGTATCCGAGATTCTCCTCGTTGCGCATGATCTTCGCGCCACGCACTCCGTCGAGCATCCGTTTGGTCGCCTCGTCGGCAGCGTCGTCGATCAAGATCACCTCGAAGCTGACGCGTCTGGTGTGATCGCGGATCGAGCGCAGGCACGCCGCCGTCAGGTCGGCGTGCGCGAAGAGCGGAATCACGAGCGAGGCGATCGGCTCGTCGTATTCGGGCAGCTTGATGATCTCCAGTGGCGGCGGCCCTGGCGCGCCGGCGCCAGACGTAGGCCGCGCGCCGCCGCGCAGGCGAGCGCCGGCGAAGCGCAATGTCGCTCCGAGCAGGCGTGCTCGACGAGAGCGCTCGCCGCCGAGCAATCGGTAGAGGCGTCCGCGGAGCCTCTGGAACGCCTGCCAGGTGACCGACTCCGCGACGCGCCGGCCCGCGAGCTGCTCCGCGACCACTTGCCCTTCGAGCGACTCGCTCCGCAGGTGCAGATCGTGTGCGGTGTGACGTGTCTGTGCGAGCGTCCGTTCGACACGCGTGAGCTCCTCGTCCTGCAGGCGCAAGCGCTTGCGCAGCTCGAGCTGGACCTGCTGTTGCTCGCTCTCGTGCTCGTTCAGCGTCCGATCGTGGTGGACGCGCTCGCGGTCGAGCGCCGCGACGTATTCCTGCTTCTCCTCTTCGACCCCCCGCTTCTCCTCTTCGAGGAGCACGCGCTGTTCGATCGCGGCAGCGGTGTCGCGTTCCTTTGCTCGCACCAACTCGATCTCACAGTCGGCGAGCGTCGAGCTGCCCGGAACGGCGGCGATCGGCGCCTTCGACGCGAGCGCGACGCAATACAACGCCGGCGGGCCGTCGGCGACGCGCCACTCCTCGCCGGCGCGCTCAATGAAGTACTCGGAAGCCGTCGCGCCAGCGCGCGTGGCGTCTTGGTCGCCGAGCGGGTTGAGGTGCGAGCCGGTGATCGTGCGCTGGCCCCATGCGGCCATGTGCGGGAAATGCGACCCGAGCAGATCGAGGAACTCCTCGAATGAGAGCTCACGCGCATGGAACGGGTTCGGCTCCGTCCTCGCCTCGCCGTAGGCGCGACGGTCGGGCGTCGAGATCACGAGCAGGCCGTCGTCGTCGAGGACGCGTGCGATTTCGCCAAGCACGCGCTCCTGCTCGCGCACGTGCTCGATGATCTCGAAGGCGACGACTGCGCCGAACGAGCCGTCGTCGAATCTGGACAGGTCAACCGCCGTGCCGACGTGGAACTCGAGGCTCGGCCCTGCGTAGTTGAGCCTGCTGTGCTCGACGGTCAACTCGTCGACGTCGATCCCGACTACGCGCTCCGCCGACTCCGAGAGCAGCGCGGCGCCGAAGCCCTCGCCGCTGCCGAGGTCGAGCGTGCGGCGGCCGCGCACGAGGTCGCTCGCCCACAGGTAGCGGTGGAAGTGCTCGTAGACAACCTGCACGTCCGGCGCCCACGGGACGCAGCGCTCGCCGGTCCACTCGATAAGCCGCGGCGCGGCAGCGCGACGTCGGAAGCTCACAGCCCAATCATAGGCGCGCTCTGGACCGTCCAAGAGATGCGCTGGTGCGGCAGTCGAGGCCATCGCGCGAACTGGCGGCGAGGGCTGGGTAAGCTGGGCGCGGTCGATGCGCTTCTGCTTCGTCAGCACCAGTCGGGGCAGCCACTTCATGACCGAGTTGCTGGGATCGCTCGCGGCGGCCGTGGAAGCGACCGGGCACGCCGCCGAGTTGGCGCTCGACGAGTTCCCGCCGCTGAGCGAGGGTCTCGTCTACGTCGTCGTCCCGCACGAGTTCGACGCCTGGGGCAGCCGGTCGGGGCTGCCGGGGGCCGCCCAGCGCGCACGGACGATCGCCTTGTGCACCGAGAATCCGGGCACGCTCTGGTTCGAGGAGACCTACCGACTGGTCGCCGAGTTCGGCGCCGCCGTATCGATCAACCGCTCCAGCGCCGCCGAGCTGTGCCGTCGCGGGATTCGCTGCGAGCACGTCCAGCTCGGCTACTTCGCCGGCTGGGACCGCTGGCGCCGCGACGCGGCCGTCGCGCGCCCGATCGACGTGCTCTACCTCGGCGCGTCCGACGAGCGGCGCGACCCGCTGCTCGCGGGCATCGGAGCGAGCCTCTGGGCGCGCGAATGCCAGTTCCTCGTCCCGCCACTGGAGCCGCGCACGGCGCCACGCCCGGACTTCCTCGTCGACGCGCAGAAGTACGAGCGCCTCGCCAACGCGAAGGTGCTGCTCAACCTGCACCGCACCACTTCGGCGGCGTTCGAGTGGATGCGCTTCCTCGAGGCGATCTGCAACGGCTGCGTCGTCGTCTCCGAGCCATCGCTGGACGCCGCGCCGCTGCGCGCCGGCGAGCACTTCGTCGAGGCCGATGCCGAGCACGTCGGCGACGCGGTCGAGGCGCTGCTCGACGATCCGGCGCGGTTGCGCGCCCTCAGCGTCGGCGCCTACGACTTCGTGCGTGAGCGGCTTCCGATGACGCCGGCCGGCGAGCGCCTCGTCGAGCTCGCCGGCGAGCTGCCGCGCGTGCTGCCGACGCGCATCGACGTCGCGCCACCCGCCGCGCTCTCGCCTCCCGCCCCCGACGTCCTCGGGGGGTCGCTCGACGCTCCTCGCCAACGCGCGACCACGGGCGCGGCGCATCGAAGCCGTTCAACGGGCGCGCTGTGGCGGTCGCTGCGAGCGCCGCTCGCGCGCCGTCGCGCGCACGACGGCGAGACGCTCGCCGAGACGGCGTCGTATGCGCGGGCCGACCCGCGCGTCAGCGTGCTGTGCGCGCCGGCGATCGGGCGCGAGCGCGCGCTCGCCGCGCTGCTCGCGAGCGTCGCCGACAGTTGCCACGGAGAGCTCGAGCTGCTGCTCGCAGTCAATCCGGCGAACGGTGACGGCGTGCGCGCCGCGAAGCGCTTTCTCGAAGCGCATCCGCGGCTGCCCGCACGCCTGCTCGCCGCCGAGTCCGCGCAACTCGCCGTCAAGCGGAATCTGCTCGCCGCCGCGGCTCGCGGCGAACGGCTGCTCGTGCTGCCCGCCGCGGGCGGCCTGTTCCCGTCGGCGGTCGAACGCCTCGCGCGAGCGCTCGACGCGGACGCGGCGGCGCTCTTCTCCTATTCGATGGTCGCCGCACTCGACGGGCGCGAGCCGGTCGAGCTACGCGGATCGATGCCGTGGGAGCCACAGCGGCTGCGACGCCTGAACTGGATCGACCCGCCCGTCCTGATCGGGCGCGAGGCGCTGCTGGCGCTCGGCGGCTGGGCAAGCGACCCGCTCCTGCGTGGCCTCGAGGACTTCGAGTTGTGGTGCAGGTGCGCCGAGGCCGGCCGCCATGCGGCGCACGTGGCGCAGGTGCTCGCGTGGCATCCACGTGCAGATGACTCGCAGCCGGCTGACGTCGCGGCGCTGGAGCCCGCGGCGAGGGCGCTGCTGCGCGAGCGCTTTCCAAGTCTGTTCGCCGCCCAGCGCACGCGCTGAATGGACGCCCGCCCAAGCACGGCGCCCCAGGCACGGCGCCGGTCGCTCAGTCGAAGCCGATCGACGCCACCGCGAAGCCGAGCGCGCGATTCTCCGGCGGCAGCGCGCGGTCGACCTGGCCACGGTTCGACCAGGTCGCAGGCGTCGTGAAGCTGACGAGGTAGTCGCCCGGCGCCAGCTGCGTGGCGAAGCTCCTCTCGCGCCACTCGCCGTCGCTCCAGCCGACCTGCCAGGAGGCCACCGGCTCACCCGAGCCGACCGGCGCGAGCGAGATGTTGAGATCGGCGCCGCGGCCGGGCGTCAACCGGTAGAGCAGCCGCATAGCGCTCGCGCGCTCGACGAGGCGCACGATCACATCGGCGCGCGCCGAGCCCCACCGGTAGGCGCGATCGGGAGCCTGCTCGAGCTCGAACCAGCCGCCCGCCAACTGCCGCGCCGCGTTCGGCGCGCCCATCTCGAGGCCGCCGGCGTCGATCTCGAGGCGCTCCTCGAACGCGGCTTCGCTCAACGCGAAGCCGAGCAGACGCGTCTTCAGCGGCGGCTCGAGCCATCCATTCGCGACGCCGAAGACGACTTCGTAGTCGCCAGCCGGCAATCGGATCGGGTGACTCTCGAGCGAGCGCGCGATGTACTGCCAGCGCAGTCGCGTCCGCCAGACCGCCTGCGTCGAAGCGGTCGAGCCGATCGGGCGGATGGCGAGATCGATCCCGCCGATGTCCTCGGGCACGTGCGCATAGTCCAGTCGCAGGCACGCCGCCGGCCGGCGCAGGCTGACGAGCAGCGCCGCGTGCACGCCCGCCCAGCGGTAGCTGCGCTCGCCGGAGCGCTCGGCTGGGAACCAGCCGTGCAGTAGTTGGCTCGCCGCGGCCTCGTCGCCCATCGCGACCTGCGCGCTCGCACCCCGCGGAGCCGGCGTCGAGCGCTGCGGCACGCCGGCTGGAAAGCCGTCCCCCCAGGATCCGTCGAGCAGGCGTCCGGGGACGGCGGGGGCGCGACGCGCGCGCCGGCGGCTCGCGAGAGCGCTCGGCAGATTGCGGGCGTTCCACGCGATCGCTCTGAGCTTCTGTAGGCGCACCGGCGTCGAAGCCGCGACGAGCTCACGCGCCTCGAACCTCGCCCACCTTCCGAGTTGGTCGGACGGCGTGTGCTTGAGCACGACGCGCATCCGATGGCGCTCGCAGAGCAGGCGCTTGCGCGCCGAGTCGCCGACGACGGCGCCGTGGTCGACCCACGCGTCGGCGGCGACGAGGACTTTGTAGCCGGCCCGCCAGAGCCGGATGCCGTAGTCGACGTCGTCGTAGTAGTTGAGCATGCTGTCGTCGAAGCGCCCGACCCGTTCGAGCGCCTCGCGGCGAACGGCCATGCCGCAGCCCATCGGGTAGAGCGCCTCGCCGGCGAGGCGCGCGAACTCGAACGACTCGTTCATCGACAGGTCCGCGGCCCAACCCTGGCGGTTGACGGTCCCGCCGGCGCCGTTGATCACGATCGGGTTGTCGTCGAAGAAGACCGTCGAGGCGACTCCGCCGATCGTCCGATCGGCGGTGAACGCGCGTGCTATCGCGCCCAGCCAGCTCGGCGTGGCGAACCCGTCGGCGTCGATGAACGCGACGATCTCGCCCGAAGCGCGCTCGAGCCCGAGGTTGCGCGCGCTCGGGCAGCCGCTGTTGCGCGGGCTCGCCACGATCGCCAGCTCGCCGCGCTCGGCCGCGGCGCGCGCGACCGCGAGCGTCGTGTCCGTCGAGCCGTCGTCGACGACGATGATCTCGCGCGGCGCGTAGTCCTGAGCGAACAGCTGGTCGAGGCAGCGGCCGAGCACGTCGGCGGCGTTCCAGCAGACGACGATGACCGAGATCAGCGGAGCGTCGAGACGACCGCCGAGAGCGCCGCTCGCAGCGCCGCTCGCGACACCCTCGACAGCGCCGCTCGCGACGCCGTCGCTCTGCCCGCTCGCACTCGGCGCGTGATCCGCGGCGCGGCCACCGCTTCGCCGGCGTCGCTCGCCAACCCGCTCGCGCAGCGCCCGCTGCTCGTCTCTGAAGCGCTGGGCGTCCATCTTCTCGCGCGCCACGATATACAGCGCAAGCGCGCCTGCGCCTTTGCAGGCGGGGCCTGTCCCTACAATTGATCGGCACTGTCGCGGTGAGCAGGCGCAACTCGAAGCGAGCAGATGCGTTGCCAGCTTCGTCGCCTCCGTCGCGCCAAGCAAGCATGAGACGCCATCTCGCAATCGTTCCCGCACTCAATGAGGCAGACTCGGTCGCCGAGACCGTCCTCGCGATTCGCCAGCGAGCGCCCGACTTCGACGTGCTCGTCGTCGACGACGGCTCGACCGACGCAACCGCGCAGCGGGCCGACGACGCCGGCGCGGCGGTGCTGCGGCTGCCGTTCAACCTCGGCATCGGCGGCGCGATGCAGAGCGGCTACATGTACGCGCTCGAGCATGGCTATGAGATCGCTGTCCAGGTCGATGGCGACGGGCAGCACGATCCGAGCCACATCGCCGACTTGCTCGCACGGTTGAACGCCGATCCGCAGCTGAACATGGTCACCGGCTCGCGCTTCCTCGCGGCGAGCGGCGACGGCTTTCAGTCCTCGGCCGCCCGGCGCGCCGGCATCCGCATCTTCTCGACCGTCGTCTCGGCGATCACGCGCCAGCGCGTCACGGACCCGACGTCGGGCTTCCGCATGACCAACCGCCGCGGGATCGAGCTGTTCGCGCGCGACTACCCGCACGACTACCCCGAGGTCGAGGCGATCCTGTTGATGCACGCGCACCGCCTGCGCAGCTGCGAGATCCCGGTCGTGATGCGCCCACGGACGACCGGCGCCTCGGCGATCTCCTCGACGCAGTCGGTCTACTACATGGTCAAGGTGCTGCTAGCCGTGTTCGTCGGGCTGTTTCGCAGGCGCCCGACGGTCGTCGCGAACAATCCCTCCCCGATGCTCGCCGAGCGGACGACATGACTCACATCACGCTCCAGCGCGCGCTCGCGATCATCGTCACGTTCGGACTGCTCGTGATCGTCTTCGAGCTGGTCCGCCGCAAGCGGCTCTCCGAGCGCTACGCGATCCTCTGGCTGCTCGCGGCGTTGACGCTGTTCGTGCTCGCCGTCTGGAAGGGCCTGCTGACCTCGCTCTCGCAAGACGTCGGCATCTCCTACCCGCCCTCGGCGCTGTTCGCCGTCGCGATCGGCTTGATCGCGGTCATCCTGCTGCACTTCTCGCTCGCCGTCTCGCGGCTGTCCGACCAGAACAAGATCCTCGCGCAGCGCCTCGGGCTGCTGCAGCAGCGCGTCGAAGACGGCGAGAGCGCCGGCGCGGCGGGCGCCGCCGACCAGGCCGCGGCCGATCCCGTGACCGACACGGCAGCCGGTCCGGCGCTCGACGAGCCCGAGCCGATCGAGCAGGAGCACGCGCGCGGTGGCCGCGGCGAGGGGCGCGCCGCCGAACAGCTCTCGAGCAGCCGCTGAGCGCTTGAGCGCCGCCGGTCCCGACGCCCTGGCCGTCGTCGTGGTCACCTACCAGTCCGCCGAGCACGTCGCTCGGCTCGTCGCCGCGCTCGAGCCTCAACTGCGCGACGGCGACGAGCTGGTGATCGTCGACAACGCCTCGACCGATGGCACGGCGGCGGTCGCGCGCGCTCTCGGCGGGCGCACGCGAGTGCTCGAGAGCGGCGCGAACCTCGGCTTCGCCGGCGGTTGTCACGCCGGCGTCGAAGCGACGAGCGCGCCGCTGCTGCTGTTCCTCAACCCCGACTCGGCGCCGGCGCCTGACTGCATCGCGCGGCTGCGCGACGCCGCCGTCGAGCAGCCTCGCTGGGGCGCCTGGCAGGCCGCCGTGATGCTCGACGACGGTCGCATCAACACAAGCGGCGGCGTCGTGCACTTCCTCGGCATCGGCTGGGCCGGCGACTGCGAGCGCCCGGCCTCGGCGCTGCCCGCAAGCGAGCGCGAGATCGCGTTCCCGTCGGGCGCGGCGATGGTCGTCCGCCGGACAGCGTGGAGCGAGCTGCACGGCCTCGACCGCGAGTACTTCATGTACGGCGAGGACCTCGACCTCGGCCTGCGCCTGTGGCTGGCCGGCCACCGAGTCGGTCTCGTCCCGGACGCGCGCGTGCTGCACAGCTACGAGTTCGACAAGGGCACGTCGAAGTGGTTCTGGCTCGAGCGAAACCGCTGGCGCACCGTGCTCTCGGTCTATCCGAGCGCGGTCCTCGCGCTGATCGCGCCGGCGCTGCTGGCCGGCGAGATCGGGCTGCTCGCGATCGCCGCGCGCGAGGGGTGGCTGCTCGCCAAGCTTCGCGCGCAGGCGGCGACGCTGGCCGCCGTGCCGAGCATGCTGAAACGCCGGCGCGCGGTGCAGCGCACGCGCCAGATCGGCGCCGATCAGTTCGCCGCGCACCTCACCTCTTCGCTCGACAGCCCCTACCTCGCGGGCGCCGCGACGCCGCTGCTGCGCGTTCCCCAGGCGCTCTACTGGCGAATCGTGCTGCGCGTGCTCGCCGCGCTCGCGCGCTGATGCGAGTCGGCCTCGACCTGCTGTTCCTCGTGCCCGGCGAGACCGGCGGGCGCGAGGTCTACGCACGCGAGCTCGTGCCGGCGATGCTCGAGCGAGAGCCCGAGCTCGAGCTGGTCGCGTTCGTCAACCGCGAGGCCGGCGCGGAGCTCGCGCGCGAGCTCGGTGGCGAGCGGGTCCGCGCCGTCGTCGTGCCGGTCTCCGCGCGCGGACGAGCGCAGTGGGCGGTCGGTGAGCTGGCGCTCGTCGCGGCCGCCGCTCGTCGCGCGCAGGTCGACGTGCTGCACTCGATGGCGAACTTCGCGCCGGCTTGGGGGCGCGTGCGCCGCGTCGTGACGATCCACGACCTGCAATACGAGGCGGTGCCGGACCAGCTCTCGACGCCGGTGCGCGCGTTGACGGGAGCGCTGATCTCGCTCGCCGCGCGCGGAGCGCGGCGGATCGTCGCCGTCTCCGACGCCGGCGCGCGCGAGATCGTCGCCGGGCTCGGCGTCGATCGAGCGCGGATCGATGTCGTTCCAAATGGCGTTCGGCCTCCCGGCTCGACGTCGTCCGCCGCGGCGAGCGCGGTCGTGCTGCGTGAGCGCCACCGGCTCGGCGAACGTCCGATCGCGCTGTCGGTCGCGACGAACCTGCCGCACAAGAACCTGCCATCGCTGATCGACGCGCTCGCGCTGATCGACAGCGGCGAGCGTCCGCTGCTCGTGCTCGCCGGGCACGGCACCGACGACGGCGCGCTGCTGCAGCGCGCACGCGCCGTCGGCGTCGCTGAGGACGTGCGGCTGCTCGGGAGCTGCACGACGGCCGAGCTCGACGCGCTGTATGAGATCGCCGGATGTCTCGTGCTGGCGACACTGCACGAGGGCTTCGGCCTACCGGTGCTCGAGGCGATGGCGCGCTCGCTGCCGGTCGTCTGCTCGGACATCGCCGCGCTGCGCGAGGTCGCCGGGCCGGCGGCCGTCTACTTCGACCCGCGACGCCCCGAGCAGATCGCGGCCGCGCTCGGGCAACTGCTCAGCGACCACGCGCTTGCCTTGCGCTTGTCCGAGCTCGGACGGGAGCGCGCGGCTGACTTCAGCTGGTCGACCGCCGCCGTGGGGACGCTCGCCAGCTACCGTCGCGCGCTTGCCGCGCCGTGAACAGCGCCAGCAGCAGGAGGATCGCGACGACCGAGGCGACCGACGCCCACTCGCCGAGCACGATCGGCCAGCTGCGCGCGGTGCTGAACGTGACCCGCGTCGGGCCGCTCGGATTGCGCTTGACCTGAATCACCATCTCCGAGTACGGCGTCCGGCCCACGATCTTCGCGTTGTGCACACCGACGAGATAGGAGCCCGCGATCACGTCGGTGTTGACCGTGCCGTCGTACGGCGGCGTGAACGTGACCGTGTAGCTGCTCCGCGGACGTTCGGTCACGGGCACGGGGATCACGTTCGCGCCTTGACCGTTGTAGACAGTGGTGCCGAAGAGTTCCGGGATCGTCGCCCGCACGACCGGCGCGGAGACGTCCTGGAACTCGAGGTACGTGGCAAAGCGGATCCAGTAGCCCGGCAGCGTGCTGCCGCCGGGGAAGACGGCGCTGCGGCTCGGCAGGCTCGACGGCGTCGCCCACTCCTGGCGCACGGCCTGCGCGCCCTCGATCAGCACGACGAGCGCGGCGGCGATCACGAGCGCCTTGCGCGCCGTCGCGCGGACGCGTCCGACGAGGGCGAGCGTCGCGATCAGCACGAGGCCAACCACGCAGAAGTCGATGTACGTCAGCAGCCGGTAGGGGAACTGGATCGACCAGAGCAGCTTTGGCAGCACGTGCCATAGCTGCGGGACGAGGATCGGCGCGAAGAACAGCAGGGCGACGATGCCGAGGGCGATCGCGAGACGCCGCCAAGCCGGCGCCAGCGTTCGCCAGCACAGCGCCAGCGTCACAGCCGCCCAGACGAGCGCCAATGTCGGGAGCTGGAGATCGAGCGTCGGAAGTTCGCCGCTGAGCCGCGAGTGCCTGTACGGGCTCAAGACGAAGCCCGCCGGCATGCCGTTGCGGATCGTCGGCGGCTTCGTGAACGAATGGGCGATCGTCGTGTGGCCCTGGTAGGCGATGTCCGGGAGCAGGAACCACAGGTTGACCCCGAGCGCGAGGAGCGCGAGCCCGGCCAGCCTGAGGATCCGTCCTCGCGGCGGCAGCGCGTCACGGCCGAAGGCGACGCCGAGCGCAAGGCACAGCAGGACGATGAAAATCGATCCGTAGAGCAACGTGAGGTTGTGGCTTCCGGTGAAGATCACCGAGCTGAGCAGGAACGCGCACACCGGCAGCGCTCGCCAGCGCTCGGAGCGCAGCAGGCTCAGGGCCGAAGCCACCAGGAGGGGCATCGCCGACGTCGCGACGGTCTCCGGCCATGCGCCGCGCGCGTACACGTCGCTCAGGTAGTACGCCGAGGTGAGGAAGACGAACGCCGGCGCATGCGCCGCCAAGCCCCGCAGCCCGGCCTGTTTGGCGATCCAAGCGAAGCCGCCGTAGGCCATCGCCATCGCGAGCGCGAAGGAGAGGACGTACGTGGCCAGCGTGTGTCCGCCGGAAGCGACCGCGCCCGCCGCGACGATCGAGTAGAGCGTGCCGCCGTAGAACGCGAACCAGGGCTCGAACGCGCCGAGCGTCGACTGCACGAACAGGCTCGGGTGTCCGAGATATTCGATGTTGCGGGCCTGCATCTGCACCAGCCACAGATGGCCCGGCCAATCTCCTCCGAAGGTGCTGTCGGTGAGCACCATCGGCGCGATCAGCACGGCGATCACGACTACGCCGAGCAGTAGGTGCCAGCGGAGCTTCAGCGCGGATGCGATACGCCAAGGCGTCCTTGGCGCTTCCACGGCGGCAGCGGAAGTCAAGCGACCGATCCTGAGAATGCAAACGGAGTCCGCGGCAACTGGCGAGACCCTACCCGCTGACGGGGCGTTCGGCCGCTGCGGGCTGCGCCGGCGAGCGTCAGCCCGAACGTCGGGGCAACAGCTGCAGAAGCTCGGCGGGAAAGGCGCGCAGCAGCGCCAGCAGCCCGAGGTAGACGACCGACGCGACTGCCCATTGGGCGATGTTCGCCACCGGCAGCAGCAGGGCGCACGCCGCCGCGCCCGCGGCGAGCGCCGTTCGCGGCAGCAGCGACAGGCTCGGGCGAAGCTTGGCTGGGCTGCGCGCGAGGGCGATCAGGTAGCCGGCGGCGACGACGAACTCGCAGACCGCCGAGGCGATCGACGCGCCTTCGGCGCCGAGGCTCGGGACGAGCGCCGCCGACAGCGCGATCGAAGCGACGAGGCCGGCGAGCGTCACGCGCAACAGCGCGCCGTGCAGGCGCAGCGAGAGCAGCGTGTAGCTCCAGGTCGCCGCGAGAAAGCCGCCGAGCAAGGCGACGGCCTGCAGGCGCAGCACGGGGACGGCCGGAGCGAACGACTTGCCGCCGACGACTTCGATCACGAACGGCGCGGCGACGATCAAGCTCAGCGTCACGTAGCCGCCGGCGAGCAGCGCTGTGTCGCCGACCTTGCCGACCGCGTAGCGCAGGCGCTGATGGTCGTCGCGGCCAGCGCGCGCGAACAGTGGGAATGCCGAGCTCGCGATCAGGCCCGAGGTTCCGCCGACGACCTCGACGATCTTGAACGCGGTCGAGTAGTAGCCGGTCTGCTCGGCGTTGGCGATCAGCGAGACGAGGATCAGGCCAACGCGCGGGTAGAGGATCCCCACCGTCGCGGCCGCCGCGAACGGGAGCGCATCGCGCACCATCGCGCGCCACGTCGGGACGTCGAACAGCGGCAGCAGCGAGACACGATCGCGCAGATAGACCGCCGCCACGAGCAGCGCGGCCGCCGAGGAGGCGACGCTGACGAGAAAGAACGGGAACAGCTCTGCGCCGATCAGCACGAGCAGCACCGTGCCCGCGGCCACGACGATCGCGTTGACCAATTCGAAGACCGACGCGATCCCCCAGTCGAGCTGCGCGGTCAGTGAGATCGAGTACGTCTGCTGGACGTTGAGCAGCATCAGTCCCAGGCCCGAGACGAGCATGCCGAGAACGACTACTTTCGGATAATCGCCGAGCACCATCAGCAGGGTTGCGACGGCGAGGCCGGCGACGGTCAGCACCGAGCGCAAGCCGAGCAGGTTCGCCAGCAGATCGCGCCGCTCGGCCGGCGTCGCGAGCGCGTACTCGCGCGTGCCGATCCCGCTCAGCCCGAACTCCGTGACGCCCGCGACGATCATCACGATCGAGGAGGCGGTGACGAAGCGACCGAAGTCCGCGACGCCCAGGTGACGCGTCATCAGCCGGCACGGTCGCGGCTGTCAGCAGGATCGTCGCTCCGTACGCGGCGGCCCTGATCGCGCCGCCGCGGATCACCTTCGCGCCGGCCTCGGGACGGTCGAGGACGTCAGTAGCGGGCGGTGGCGCCGCAGAGCCTCCGATCTCGGTTCCCGAATCCATCAGCAAGCGTACGTTACGCAGCCCGACCGATGACGCCGACGAGCTGGGCCGACGCCGCGGCGTCGGCGAGCCGCAAGCGGCCTCGCGCGTCGGCTCAGAGGAACGGCGCCAGCTCACGCCCGTCGGGCGCTGGCAGGCCGAGCGCACGCAGCAGCCGCTCGGCGACCTTCGGCCACGTGTAAAGCGCGGCGCGGCGCGCGGCGGCCTCGCCCATCCGCCGCGCCGTTTCGGGATCGGCCAGGCGCAGCATCGCGGCGAGCAGCGCGTCCTCGTCGTCGCCCGGCACGACGGCGCCGCCGTCGCCGCCGATCACGTCGCGCGGGCCGCCGATGCTGCTACCGATGCTCGGGATCCCCGCCGCGGCGGCCTCGACGTAGACGATGCCGAACGGCTCGACGAGCGATGGCATCACGAAGCAAGTCGCACGCGCGAACAGGGCGCGCACGGTCTCGCGCTCCTCCTCGCGCTGCTGGGAGAGCACGCCGTGGAAGTTCACGCCGTCCTGGCGCAGCGGCGGATGCCCGCCGATCACGTCGAGCCTCGCCGCCGCGTTCGCGCGGTGCAGCCGCGCGAACGCGCGCAACAGCTGTGGACCGCCCTTGCGCTCCCAGTCGATCCCGACGAACAGGAAGCGCGGCGTGCTCCAGTCGCGCCGCTCGGCGTGCGCGCGGTGATTGGCGCCGAAGCCGACGACGGCGATCCGCTCGCGCGCAACGCCGTAGTCGTCTGACAGCGAGTGGGCGGTCCAGCGGCTTGCGGCCGTGCACGTGCGCGCCGCCGCGTAGATGCCCTCGCGACGGCGCTCCCAGCCATCGGTCGCGGCGGCCGACATCCGGCTGAAGACCGGATGAACGGCGACCGCCTGGCGCAGCGTCATGTCCTCGAGCGTGACGAAGCGCTGCTCGCGCGGCAGCGTGAACGTCGTGCCGATCTGGATCGTGCCATCGGCCGAAGCGCCCGCGCAGACGCGCCGCGCGCGGAGGCTGCGCACGCGGCTCGTCAGCGCAGCCCCTTCGGCGTCGTAGCGGTTCCTCGTCGGCGCCGCGGCCGCCGCGAGCATCGCCTGCTCGACGCGGCGCGGCAGCGACAAGTCGAGCGGCTCCGTGTCGACGCCCAGCTCGGCGAGCCCGCCGAGGATGCCCGCGGTGACGCCCGACCAAGTGCCCGGCGAGCGCGGATCGCCGACCGACGCCACGGCGACGCGAACAGGCCGACGGGTCTCGCCGGAGGCCGGCGACTCCAGCGCCGCGCGCGCGCTCCGATCGCTCGCCTCGCGATCGCTCATCCCGCCCCGACTCCCGGTCGCGGCGGGTCGGCGGCGGCGCTGCGCGACGAGCCGAAGTACAGCTCCTTCGCCACGTAGAACTGCACCATCCCGGCATACAGGCCTTGATAGAGCGACATCCGCAGGTTCTCGCCGATCCCGTAGACCGACCGCTCGCGCCACAGGTTGACGAGTAGCACGACCGGCACGTAAGGCACGAACAGCAGCGGCGAGAGCCGGTTGAGCAGGCGACGGCGTTGCGGCCACTCGGTCGGGCCTTGCCAGTTGAAGCGCGGCAGCTCACCGAGCGGCGTCGTGAACTCGCGCGCGTTGATCCGCGCCCAGCGGCGCCACTTCGTCAGCACCGTGCGCAGCGCGAAGTTGTTGTAGCGAGGACGGTGCTCGAGCTGCAGCCGGACCCTGCGGACCGGCGGATCGACCACCTCGACGCCGTGGATCATCCCGAGCAGGTGGACCTTCGAGCGGCGGAACAGCGCGAGCTTGTACGGGCCTTGCTCGGTGATGTAGCGCTCGCCGTCCCACATCCGCCAGAGCAGCTCATAGCCGTTGACGCCGTGCTCGGCGACGAGCTCGCCGAGTCCTTGCGCCAACGTCTCGCTGAGGTACTCGTCGGCGTCGAGCGAGAGGATCCACTCGCCACGAGCCTGCTCGAACGCGAACACCGTCGAGGCCTCCGCGTGACCGACAAGCGGGCGCTTGAAGATCCGGCAGCCGTGCGCTCGCGCGATCTCGACCGTGCGGTCCTCGCACTCGCCGTCGTGCACCAGCACGATCTCGTCGACGACGCCGTCGAGGCTGCGCAGGCAGCGCTCGATCACCACCTCCTCGTTGCGCACGACCAGGCAAGCGGACACGGAGCCCGGAGCTGGCGGCGCGGTCTCGGGCAGGTCCATCGCCGACAGAGTAGGCGCTCGCCCTGCGCCTCTCATGCCACGCCCACGGCCACGCGCTCCACCCGCGCGCCACGCCTCCGGCGCGACGGGCATGATTGCGCGGTGAGCTCCAGCCCCCGTGTCAGCGTGATCATGGCCGCCTACAACGAGGAGCGCTTCCTCGCCGAGGCCGTCGAGAGCGTGCTCGCGCAGAGCTTCGCCGACTTCGAGCTGATCGTCACCGACGACGGCTCGACCGACGGCACGGCGGCGCTCGCGCAGTCGTTCGTCGAGCGCGACGCGCGCGTGCGGCTCGTCCGCGGCGAGCGCAACCAGGGCAAGCCGTTCGCGCTCAACCGCGCGCTCGCGATCCGCCGCGGCGAGCTGATCGCGTGGCTCGACGGCGACGACGTGATGCTGGGAGAGAAGCTCGCGCGTCAAGTCGCCGCGCTCGACGCGAATCCTGACGCGGCCGGCTGCTCGCACGACGCCGAGATGTTCCAGTCCGAGGACGGCAGCGTGATCGGCCGCTTCTCGGCGGTCGCCAACGGCGCGCCGCTGCGCAGCGGCGGGATCGAGCTGTGGTTCGACCCGACCTACAAGATGCTCCCGTCGGCGACGATGATCCGCGCGGCGCTATGTCCGCCCGGCGGCTTCGACGAGCGCCTGACGTTCACGAACGACTGGCTGTTCGACATCGAGGTGTTCCGCCACGGGCGCTGCGTCGCGCTCGACGACGTGCTCGTGCGCTACCGCCGCCACGCCGACAACTTCACGACGCGCGCCGATCAGTCGGGCGCCTCCTACGAGGAGGGGCTGATGGCGATGGCGATCGTCACGGCCCGCTACCCGCAGTTGCAGCGTCGCGCGCGCAAGATGAGCACTGCGATCCTGCTCGGCCAAGCGCGCCGGCGCCTGGCGCGACGCGAATGGCGCGACTGCGCGGCCTATGCGCTGGCGGCTGTCGGCACGGGCGGCCTCGTCGGGCTGACGAGCGTCGCCGCGACAGTCGTCAGACCGCGCCGTCGCTAGCCACGCCGGGCGGCGGAGGAGAGCTGAGCTTCGCGGGGGCGATCTACTCGGCGAGCGGCGGGCGCTGCCCGAGCCGCGTGGCGCGCGCGTCGAAGAAGCCGTCGCGCACCGCGCGCAACGCCGCGCGGCGGTTGGCGCGGGTCAGCGCGTGCAGCGAGAACGTCGCGAGGATCGACGCGCGGCGCAGCGCCGTCCCGGCGACGCCAAGCGGGCGGCGGCGCTCGAGCACGGTGACGGTGTTGCGCACGCCGTAGTAGAGCGTGTGCGTCGAGGCCTTCTCGCCGCCGGTCGACGCCGAGACGCCGTGCCAGGCGCGTGCGCGCGGAGCGAAGACGATCTCGAAGCCGGCGTCGCGCACGCGCAGCGCCCAGTCGACGTCCTCGACGTAAGCGAACAGCTCGTCGTCGAGCAGCCCGGCCGCGTCGACCGCGTCGCGTGAGATCGCCATCAGCGCGCCGACGGCGCGATCGGTCGCGACGACGCGCTCGTAGCGCGGTCCGTCCTCGCGGCCATAGCCGCGCGGACGCCCGGAGTAGCCGAGCAGCTCGCTGACGCGCTGCCCGGCGAACCAGATCGTGCTCGGCCGATCGGCGAAGTAGACCTTGCCGGCGAGGATGCCCGCGCCGGGTCGCTCGCGCGCCGCCGCCTCGAACCCGGCGACGAAGTCAGGGGCGACGGTCGCGTCGTTGTTGACGAGCGCGATCCACCGCGCACCACGCTCCATCGCGTGTCGGATGCCGAGGTTGTTGCCGCCGGAGTAGCCGAGGTTGGCGCCGGCCTCGATCAGCGTCACATGCGGAAAGCGCTCGCGCACGGCCTGCTGCGAGCCATCGCTCGATCCGTTGTCGACGCAGACGATCCCGAGCCGCGGGTGCTCGACACACGTCAGCGACTCCAGGCAGCGCAGCGTGTCCTCGCGCCCGTTCCAGCTCAGCACGATCGCCTGCCAGGCAGGCTCCACGTCGGCGCTGCGCGCTTGCTCGGGCGAGGACATGCGCCTGAGACTACGGGCTCGTCGCGATCGCGCGAGCGGCCTTGCCCGGCGCCTCGCGGCCGGCCGAGCCGCTATAGATGCCCGCTTGGCCGGATCGTTCCTCAGCGCCTGGGTCCTGTTCCCGTGCGTGCTCCTGCTGGCAAGCGTCGGCTGCGGGCTGCTCGTGCGCCGGCTCGCCGCCGGCGAGCTGTCAACGCTGCTGCTCGCCCCGACCGGCTTCGCGCTCGTCGTCGTGATCTGCGCGTTCGCGTGCTCCTACGGCTGGCTTGCCGAGGCCGCCGGGCCGATCGTCGCCGTCGTGGCGCTCGCCGGCATCGCGCTCGAGTTGCGCGCGCGCGGGCGGCGAGCGTCAGGCGACCGCGAGCGACCCGCTCGCTCGGCTTGGGTCTGGGCGACGCTCGCCGCGCTCGCCGCGTTCGCCGCCGTCGGCGGCCCCGTGTTCTTGACCGGACAGGTCGGCTGGACCGGCTACACGCGAATCGTCGACATCGCCTTCCAATTCGATTTCGCCCAGCACCTCGCCGACGCCGGTCGCACGACGCCAGCGAGCGGCAACTCGTCCTACAACATCGTCGTCACGAAGCTGATCGGCATCGGCTACCCGGGCGGCTCGCAGGCGACGCTCGGCGCGATGGCGACGTTGATCCGCACGAACATCGCGTGGTGCTACCAAGCGTTCCTCGCGTATACGGCGGCGATGGGCGCGATCGCGATCTACTCGCTGCTCGGCCGCGTCACGCGCAGCGGGCCGATGCGCTTCCTCGGCGCGGCCGTCGCGATCCAGCCAAACGTGCTGTACGGCTACGCGCTGGAGGCTGGCATCAAGGAGCTGACAACCGCCTCGCTGCTGTTGATCGTCGCGGCGTTGTTCGGCGAGCGCCTACCCGGCGACGGCGCGCGACGAGGGGCCGTGCCGATGGCGGTCGCCGTGTCCGGGGCGTTCGCCGCGTTCAGCCTGGGCATCGCGCCGTGGCTCGGGCTGTTGCTGCTCGGCGTGCTGGTCGTCTCGCTCGTGCGCGGCGGCGGTCAGCGGCGCAAGATCCTCGAAAGCTGGGGGCTGTTCTCGATCGTCGCGGTCGTGATCTCGCTGCCCGGCCTGATCACCGCGGCGAAACTCGCAAGCGTCGCCGGCGCCGCGATCGGCGGCGTCGTCGACCTCGGACTCGGCAATCTCGCCGCGCCGGTCTCGAAGTGGTCGAGCGCCGGCGTCTGGCTGACCGGCGACTACCGCTTCCCGCTCGTGCACGCGACCTCGAGCCACGTGTTCGACGTGCTGATCATCGCGCTCGCCGTGTTCGGTGTGCTCGCCGCGCTGGCGCGGCGACGCTGGGCGATCGTCGTGCTCGGCGTGATGACGCCGATCGCCCTCTACTACTTCATCGAGCACAGCACGGCGTGGATCCAGTTCAAGTCGTTCACGATCACCGCCGCGTTCGCCGTGATGCTCGCGTTCGCCGGCGCGGCGGCGTTGCAGGCCAGCCGCCGCCGGGCGCTCAGCGCGCTCGGCTGGGTCGCCGCGCTCGCAGTCGCCGGCGGCGTGCTGTACGGAAACGCGCTGATCTACCACGACACGACGCTCGCGCCCGGCGCTCACTACCACGACCTCGCGGCGATCGCCAAGCGCTATGCCGGACAAGGACCGGCGCTCGACCCCTACTGGGACGAGTACGCCGAGTTCATCATGCGCGACGAGAAAGCGACGTCGATCGTCGACCCGGCGAACTTCAACTTCCAGGTCCGCCCCGGCGTCGCACCGGAAGGGACGAGCTTCGGCTGGGACCTCAACCAGCTCGTCCCGTCATACGTGCAGAGCTTCCCGCTGATCATCCAGCCGCGCAGCCCGAGCGCGAGCCGTGCACCGGCCAACTACGACCTGATCGAACAGACGCGCTACTACGACGTGTGGCGCCGCGATCGCCCGTCGAGCGCGGTCTTGTTCCACGCGCCGTTGTCGAGCCTGCCGCACGAGCGCACGCCGGCGCTGTGCCGGCTGCTCGTGAACAAGGCGCGAGCCGCCGGGCCAAACGCCCAGCTCGCTTACGCGAAGACGTCGGTCGCGGCCGTCGCCAACCCGCTGTCGGGCACGCATCCGAGCTATTGGCGCGCACTCGGCCCCTCGACGCTGCTCGGCTACGGCTCGGGCGTCGCCGAAATGAAGCTCACGCTGCCGAGCAGCGGTCGCTACAGCGTCTGGCTGCAGGGCTCCGTCGGTCGGCCGCTGACGTTCTACCTCGACGGCAAGCGACTGTCGAGCATCGGCTACGAAGAGCGCTACCCAGATCAGTTCCTGCTCATCAGCACCGGGCCGCTGACGGCCGGCCCACACACGCTGCAGATCGTCCGCGGCGGCGGCAGCCTGCACCCGGGCAGCGGCAACCCCGGCGCCGAGACGACGCTCGCGACGATCGGCGCGATCGTCTTCAACCGCGAACAGGCGACCGAGAACAGCGTCTACGTCGCGCCGGCGAGCAGGATGGCGCAGGTATGCGCGGCGCCGGTCGGCTACGAGTGGCTGGAGCTGCTCAAGCCGGGCGGCGCGCCGCCTGACGCGCTGCCCGCGCCGCGCTGACGCGGTAGCGCTTAGCCTCAGCGACTGCCCGCGGCGAGCTGGCGCAGGCGTTCGCGCATCGCCGCTCCAGTCGCCTCGGGCGAGAGCGTGCGCGCGACGTCGAGTGCGGCGCGCGCGCCGCGTCGGGCGGCCTCGGCGCGGTCGGCGTAGACGCTGCGCATCAGCTCGGCGGCGTGCTCCACACTCGGGTTCGCCCACTCGCCCTCCGGTGGGTAGATCTCGCATTCCGGCCCGACGCGGCCGATCTCGTAGTCGACGAGATAGCTGTTCTGCTCGTCCATGAAGTCGACGTTGCCCGAGTAGCCGGTCGCGATCGTCGGCTTGCCGATCGCCATCGCCTCGGCGAGCGTCAGGCCGAAGCCCTCGGCGCGATGCAGCGAGACGTAGCAGTCGCATGCAGCCATCAGCCCGTGCAGCTCGGCGCCGCTCAGCGAGCGGTCGATCACGTGGATGTCCTCGCGACCGTCGGCCGCCCACAGCACCTCCTCCTCCGAGAGCGGGCGCAGCGGTCCGTTGATCGTCTTGATCAGCAGCCGCGGCCCCTCGCCCGGAGCGAACGCGCGCTTGAACGCTTCGATCAGCCCAACCGGGTTCTTCCGCTGCACGGTGCTCAGGTAGTCGAACACGAACAGGAACATGAAGCCGTCGGGCACGCCGAGGCGAATTGGCTCGGCGGCCTCGACCGACCGTAGCACGGGCGGCGGCAGCGCGATCACCGGCACCGGCGCGACCGCGCCGATGTTCTCGGCCATGAAGCGCGAGTAGACCCAGACCTCCCGCACGAGCGCGAACGCACGCTGCCAGCGCGGCGGGATGCTGTTCGTCTCCCAGCCCCAGATGCCGATCCGCGGACCCTCGAAGTAGTCCTCGCCGAGACGTTCGACGAAGCTCGGCAGCTCGTCGGCGTTGACCGCCACGATCTCGAACCCATGCCCGCCCTCGTGCACGACATCCTCGAAGCCGTGACGTCCGTATGAGTCCGCCAGCGCCACCGGCAGCGCGAGGTGATGCAGCGGGACCGTCACCGTGCTGACCGGCACGCCAGCCGTGCCGAGCGCCTGCACGTAGCCGCGCGCCGCCGCGCCGAGCCCGAGCGTGTGGCCGAGGTAGCCGGTCAGGCGCACGGCCAGACCGTCCGTCGACGGCCCTGTCGGAGCCAGGGCGGATACTGGAACTGCGGCAGGGCTCGCGTCCGGACGCTCGACCGGCGCTGGATCTGGAGCCGCGGCCGAGGTCTGATCCGGAGCCGGAGCCGGAGCCGGAGCGACCGACGATGGCCCAGGTCGCGCCTCGGCGGTCGGCAAAGCCCGAACGCCACCAGGACGCGGCGGCATGAAGCGATCGGGAATGCCGAGCTCGGCGTGGCCGAACGCCCAGCACCACTCGACGTACTCCGCCCCGTTCTCGCCGTCGAGGTCGGGATAGCTGCGCAGCACGTCCGGGCGCTCGCGCGAGACGCGATGGAACACGTAGCGGTTGATCCCATGCGCGGCGCCGCGCGGCGCCGGGCCTTCGAGCCAGGTGAGGAACGCGCGCGTCCCGGCGTCGCTGAACAGATCCTCGAAGCCTTCGCCGAGCGCGAGCGCGCGGGCGTACGTGGCGCGCAGCGAGTCGTCGTAGACGAGCCCGTCGGCGAGGCTGCGGCCGACCTCGCCGCGATGCTCGGCGTCGCGCCAGCCGGCGTCGCGAAGCTGCTCGGCGTAGCTTTCGCACAGCTCGCGCAGCGCCGGCGATCGACTGACCCGCGCGCGACTCGCGTTGGCGGCGAGACGATACGGACGGTCGGGATCGAAGCCGGGCAGGTTGAGCAGCGCCAGCGGCGTGCGACCGTCGAGTAGAACGCCGTGCTCGCCCGACTCGAGCAGGTGGCGGTGCAGGTTCCACAGGCTCAGGTCGCAGCCGGCGCCGTCGAGCACGCCGGTCGCGAAGCGCGCCGGCGCGAGCTCGAGGAAGCGCGCCAGCCACGGGCGGTCCTCGGGACGGTCGCCGACCTCGAACGCGTCGAGCGAGCCGAGCGTCTGTTGCACGTGCCCGCTCCACCAGCCCAGGAACGCGCGCGAGTCCTCGCCGCCGTCGATCGCGACGATCGTGTCGTCGATCCGCCCGGCGCGCTCGAGCTGCTCGAGCGATGGTTCGAGGCCGTCGTCGGGCACGTCGACGCTCGCGCGCGGCACGAGCACGACCGCGTGCGAGCGCAGCAGCGCCTCGAGCGGTCGCAGGTCGGCGAGGAGCCATGCTGTGTTCGGCAGGTGCACGGCCGGCGTCGAGGTCGACTCGGCGTGACGCGCGAGCAGCGGGCCGAGCAGCAGCACGGCGAGGTCGTCTTCGTCGTGGCGCGCGAGCAGCGCCTCGACGTCGACGTCGAGCGTCTCGGCGACCGAGCGCACCGCGAAGGGCTCGTCGGCCGACGTCGCGGCGGCGATCGCCTGCTCGCGGCCGATCAGCATCACGCTCAGCGGCCAGTCCGGTTGATGACGATGCAGCGAGCGCGCGAGCGTGCGCGCTCGCGGCAGGCTGCTCATCGTGGCTACCGTGAGTACCTGCATCAGTCTCTGTCGCGCTGCTCGCGCCGGGCGATCTCGCGACGCAGCGACTCGGCCGTCGCGACGAGCTCGCGTGTCAGATCCTCCAAGCGTTCGATCTGCTCGCCGTGACGCTTGCTGACGTGCTCGAAGTCGGCCTGCAGCCGTTGGACGGTCGCGAGCAGCCCGCTCTTGCGCTGAAGCCGTCGCGCATATCCGGGCGCCAGCCGCCGGATCGCCCGGCGGGTGATCGCGCGTGCACGCGTCTGCGCAGCTTGCGAGTGCCCGGCGAGGCCCGGCTGCGCCCTGATCTGATCGTCGACGGTCATCCGCGCTCCTTCGATTATCGCCCAATGTCTCAGGCGTCCGCGAGACTGCTCTAGGCTGGCTGATCCGCCGGCGGATCCGATGAGCATGAACGAGCTGCCCAAGACGCGCCGTGTCAGCGAGCCGAGAGGCGTGCGTGTCGTGATCGCCTTCGGCGACGACGCGCACGCGGTGGCGAGCATCGAGTCGATCCGCGCGAACACGCCGGCCGACGTCCCGATCGACCAGGTCGCGTGCGACACGGCCGCGGTCAACCGTGCGATCGATCGGGCCGCGCCAGCCGATGTGATCGTGCTCGACGAGCCGTGCCGCGTCGGCGCCGACTGGAGCGAGCGTCTGCGCGCGGCCGCATACCTCGACACGAACGTCGCCAGCGTGAGCGCGCTGACGACGGCCGGCACGCCGCTCGCGCTCGCGCCTTCGGGCGCACAGCTATCCGAGAACGATCTCGCGACGCTCGCCGCCGACGTGGCCGAGCGCTCGCCGCGGCTGCGCCCGCGCCTGAGCCGTGCGGTCGGCCCTTGCGTCTACTTGCGCCGCGACGCGCTCGAGCTGGTCGGATCGTTCGACGAGCAGCTGGCGCTGCGCCCGGCGATCGAGCTCGATTTGACCCAGCGCTGCGTGCTCTCCGGGCTGACGCACGTCGCCGCCGACGACGTCCTCGTCGAGCCGCTGTCGCGCTCGGGCAGCGCGGCCGGGAGCGCCGCACGCGCGCAGCCCGCGGCCGACGAGCTGCCGCAGGCGATCCGCACGCGCTACCCGTATCTCGTGCAGGCGCCGCTCGGCGACTCGCGCATGCTCGAGCACGCCCTGCAGAGCGCACGCGGCACGTCGCGCCTGTCGGTGACGTTCGACGCACGCGCGCTCGACGGCGCGATCACCGGCACGCACGTGCACGTGCTCGAGCTGATCCTCGCGGTGGCGCGCACCGAAGCCGTCGAGCTGCGCGTGCTCGTGCGTGCCGAGCGGGTCGACCGGGCCACGCGCGAGCTGCTGCAAGGGCTGCCGCGGACCGAGCTGCTGGCAGCCGAAGAGGTCGATGCGACGACGCCGAGGACCGTCGTCTTCCACCGCCCGCAGCAGACGTTCTCGCCGAGCGACGTCGGGCTCGCACTGACGCTCGGCGAGCGCTTCGTGATCAGCCAGCTCGACCTGATCGCCTACCGCAACCCCGGCTACTTCGGCGACGCCGCGGCGTGGGAGGACTTCCGCGCGGCGAGCCGCCACGGCCTCTCGGCGGCCGAGCGCGTGATCGTCTTCTCCGAGCACACACGCGACGAGCTGACCGCTGACGCGCTCGTCGAGCGCGCGCGCATCGCCGTCGTCCCGCCCGGCCTCGATCACCGCGCGCCGGGCGAGCCGCTCGCTCCGGCAGCGTTCGCCGCCGGCGAGGCCGATGCTCCGGCGCCAGGCTTCCTGCTCTGCCTCGGCACCGACTTCCGCCACAAGAACAGGCTGTTCGCACTGCGGCTGCTGGCGGCGCTGCGCGAGCGTCACGACTGGCGTGGCAGCCTCGTGCTCGCCGGGATGCACGTTGCGCCGGGGTCCTCGGCGGAGCTGGAGCACGAGTATCTGCTGGCGCATCCCGAGCTGCGCGAGCACGTCGTCTCGCTCGGTCCGGTCAGCGAGGGCGAGCGCGCATGGTTGATCGACGGCGCCGGCGCGATCGTCTACCCGTCGGTCTACGAGGGCTTCGGGCTCGTGCCGTTCGAGTCGGCGCTGAGCGGCGTGCCGTGCGTGTTCGCGCCGCAAGCGTCGCTCGCCGAGGCGGCGCCGGGCGAAACGGCGACGATCGTGCCGTGGGACGCCGCGGCAAGCGCCGACGCAACGCACGCGCTGTTGACCGATGGGCAGGCGCGCAAGCGCCACGTCGAGGCGCTCGCGGCGCGGGCGCGCAGCTACACCTGGGACGCGGCGGCGGCGGCGACCGTCGAGCTCTACCGCGAGGCCGCCACCGCGCCGGTGCGCGACGCGGCGACGCTGAGCCGCGACCTCATCGCGCGCGAAGCCCGACTCAGCGTGCAGCACGTCGAGGAGGTCGCGCGGCTGATCGGCGAGCGCGAACACGCGAAAGGCATGTACGACGCGCTCAACGCCGAGGTCGGCTCCGGCCTGAGCCTGATCGGGCCGAACGGCGCGCTGCCGGACAGCGTGCAGCGCGCGCTGCTCGCGCTCGCGGCGCGTCCGTCACTGAGTCGTCCGCTCTTTGCGGCCATCACCGGTGTTTTCGCTCTCGTACGAGCTTGCACGCGCCCGATCGCTCGCCTCCGTCGCCGGGCCTGACCCGCGCCGCGCCTGGGCGATCGGGTCCTGGCTATACCCTGCCTTCTCAGAATGTCACCCGATCGAACAGCCACGCAAAGACTGCCGGCGGTTGCCGCGCAGAGCGTCGAGAAGCGCTTTCGGATCCCCGAGGAGCGCAGCCACACGCTGAAGGAGCGCGCGCTGCACCCGCTGCGCCGCTCGCGCCACGATGAGCTGCACGTCCTGAAGGACATCAGCTTCTCCGTCGCTCCGGGTGAATTCTTTGGCATCGTCGGGCGCAACGGCAGCGGCAAGAGCACGCTGCTGAAGTGCCTCGCCGGGATCTATCGCACCGACTCCGGCCGGATCTGGACGAATGGCCGGCTCTCGACGTTCATCGAGCTCGGCGTCGGCTTCAATCCCGACCTCGCGGCATACGACAACGTCGCGCTCAACGGCGTCATGCTCGGGCTGTCCGCGCGCGAGGCCAAGGCGCGCTACGAGCGCGTGATCGAGTTCGCCGAACTCGAGGAGTTCCAGGAGCTGAAGCTGAAGAACTACTCCTCGGGCATGCACGTGCGGCTCGCGTTCTCCGTCGCGATCCAGGTCGACGCCGACATCCTCGTGATCGACGAGGTGCTCGCGGTCGGCGACGCCGCCTTCCAGCAGAAGTGCTTCGACGTGTTCAACCGGATGCGCGACGAAGGCCGCACGATCGTGTTCGTCACACACGACATGAGCGCGGTGACGCGGTTCTGCCATCGCGCGATGCTGCTCGAGCGCGGCGAGATCGTCACGATCGGCAATCCCGAAGACGTCGCCGACCGCTACCTCGAGCTGTCGTTCGGCAGAGAGGTCGGCTACGAGGACCCGGACGTCGGCAGCGCGCGGATGGGCGACGGCGCGGCGCGCGCCAGCGAAGTGTGGCTCGGCGAGAGCCCCGACGAAGGGCGCGCGGTCGCGCCGCAATCCGAACCGCTGACGATCAAGGCGCTGATCGGGTTCCACGAAGAGCTCGTCGACCCGGCCGTCAGCATGACGCTGCTGAACGAGCACCGCCAGCCGGTCGTCGTCGCGACGACGACCGAAGACGACGAGCACACCGGCGTCTTCCGCGCCGGCGAATGGGCCGTCTTCGCGTTCTCGCTGCACAACATGCTCGCCCCCGGCCGCTACCACACGACGATCACGATCTCGCGCCGCGGAGAAGGCGTCGACGTCGTCGACCGGCTCGCCGGCGCGCTCACGTTCGTCGTCACCGGCACGGCCGCGAGCGGCGGGATGGTCGAGATCCCAGTCGAGATCGAGACGACGCGCTGGCGCGGCCCGGAGTCCGCCGCGGCAACCACAGCGCCGGCCTCCTCCCCAGTCGGAGGCGCCCAGTGAGCGCGCCGACGGCGTCCAAGCCGCTCGGCGAGTCGCTGATCGAGTCGCTCGGCGAGCCGATTCGCGGGCCGCGCGCGCTCGACCAGAGTTGGCGGCGGTTCTGGCAGCTCACCTACAACATCGCGCGCAGCGAATTCAAATTGAAGTTCTTCGGCTCGGCGCTCGGCTACCTGTGGCAGGTGATGCGCCCGCTGCTGCTGTTCGGCGTGCTGTACGTGTTCTTCGTCGAAGTCTTTCACGTCGACAAGGCGACGGGCGCCGCCGGACGGTTCTACGGCGCGCAGCTGCTCGGCTCGATCGTCCTGTTCACGTTCTTCTCCGAAGCGACGAGCGGGGCTGTGCGCAGCGTCGTCGATCGCGAGAGCCTCGTGCGCAAGATCCAGTTCCCGCGGCTTGCGATCCCCGCGTCGGTCGTCACGCTCGCGCTGTTCAACCTGGCGCTCAACATCGTCGTCGTGCTGATCTTCGCCGCGATCGAAGGCGTGCGCCCGAGCATCAGCTGGCTCGAGCTGCCGCTGATCATCGCGATGCTCACACTGCTCTCCTCCGGCGTCGCGATGCTGCTCTCGGCGCTGTTCGTGCGCTTCCGCGACATCTCGCCGATCTGGGAAGTCTTCAGCCAGATCCTGTTCTACTCGGCGCCCGTGATCCTGCCGGCCGAAGCCGTGCGCAAAGAACTCGGGCGCGGACACCTCGACCACATCCTCTACCACGTCTACACGATCAACCCGCTGGTGACGATCTTCCAGCAGTTCCGCCACGCGATGATCAACGGCAAGACCGACAGCGCCGGACAGGTGATGGGCAGTTGGCTGGCCCTGCTCGAGCCCGTCGCGCTCGTCTGCATCATCTTCGCGCTGGGCTTCTGGGTGTTCACTCGCCAGGCGCCGCACATCGCCGAGGACCTGTAGAGCGCTACTGCGCCGGGCAGGCCGCTACTGCGTCGGATCGCCCGGCGCCAGCTCACCAGCGACCGCCATCCGCCCTGCCTTCGCGACACGCTCGAAGAAGCGCTCGAGCGCGTCGATGCGCTTCTCCCACGCATACTCCCGCGCGGTCTCGATGCCGGCTCGCCCCAGCTCTGCGCGCAGCTGCGGATCGTCGAGCAGGCGCCGCAGCGCGTCGCCGACGGACGCCGGGTCGGCGTCTGCCATCAAGCAGTTGACGCCGTCGACGCAGAAGTCGCGATTGCCGTGCGCGTCGGTGCAGACGACCGCCGCGCCGGTCGCCATCGCCTCCAGCGGCGGCAGCGCGAAGCCCTCGTGCACGGACGTCTGGACGAACACGGTCGCTTCGCACAGCAGCTCGTTGACCTGCTCGTCGCTCGGCGAGTCGACGTAGCGCACGCCGTCGCGCGCGAGCCCGTCTTCGTCCACGATCTCCGGCTCAATCCCGAACAGGCACAGCTCCGGGCGCGGCTTCAGCGAGCGCCACGCCGCGAGCGTCAGCGGCAGGTTCTTCAGCGGGTTCGTGCGTCCGAGCGCCAGCACCATCTCCTCGCGGCGCGCGATCTCCGGGCGCGCGCGGAAGTTCTGCAGGTCGATACCCGGCGGGATCAGCTCGGCGTCGAGGTCTAGCTCGCGCAACCGCTCGCGGTTCCACGACGAGATCGTCATGTAGCGGAACTCCGGCCGGTAGGAGTCGAGCACGGCGTGGCGCGCGCGCTCGTGGTCGGGGTAGTACGACGTCTCGATGTCCTGCACGAAGTAGACCGGGATGCCGCGCGGGATGCTCGCGCGCCAGACCGGCGCGGCCGTCATCCACCACGTCGCGACCTTGATCGCGTCGACCTTCGCGAGCGCGTCGCCGAGCGCGTCGTAGTCGGCGAACGTGTGCACCGGCGCGTCGAGCGCGAACCACTGCGGGCGCTCGCCGAGCGTGTACAGCGCGACGTCGTGGCCGCGCGCGGCGAGCCGGTTGAGGTGCTCGAAGATGTCGCGGTGCCCGCCGCCGACGCCCGTGTCCTCGGTCACGTAGACGATCCGCAGGCGCTCGCCGATCCGCAGGCGCTCGCCTGAGCCCGGCGTCACGCTCGCGCCGTCGGCCCTCGCGGCCGGCGCCGTGACGGCGGCGCCGCGCGCGTCGAAGAAGTCCGCCCAGCGCTCCCAGAACAGCCGTTGCGAGTCGAGCTCGCGCTCGCCCTGCTCGGTCCCGCGCGTGAGCGACTCGTGGTGGATCAGTTGCGCGCTGGGGAAGTACAGCACGCGGAAGCCCGCCTGCCACGCGCGCAGGCACCAGTCGACGTCCTCGTAGGCCATCGCATAGCGCTCATCGAACGCGCCGATCCGCTCGATCACCTCGCGCCGCACGTACATGCACGCGCCAGTCACCGCGAGCGCCGGGCTCGGCGCGTCGGCCGGCCCCCACCCGTGCGGCTTGAAGCGGTAGCGGTGATCGAACCACTGCGGCTGGTCGCGGTTGCGCACGGTGCCGCCGAACTGGATCCGCCCGCCTGCGTACTGCAGCTGCCCGCCGACGATCCCGGCGCCGCCCTCATGGCCGTAGGCGCCGTACTGCAGGCACTCCAGCCAGCTCGGCAGCGCCTCGACGTCGGAGTTGAGCACGATCACGTCGCGCCCACGGTCACTCGCCGCGATCCCGCGATTGGCGTTCGCGGCGAAGCCGCTGTTGCGCTCGGACTCGACCAGCACGTCGATCCCGTCGATCGCGCGCAGCGCCGCTACGTGCTGCTCGCCGCTGCGATCGTCGCTGACGATCACGCGCGCCATGCCGCCGCGGGTCGTCTTGCGGATACTGACGACGAGCGCGCGCACGTGCTCGGCGTCGCGGTAGCTCGGGATCACGACGTCGACCGGCGTGCCGTGCTCGCGATACCAGCTCGTCGCGCGGCGCACCTCCTGATCGCGCGCGTGCGTGCGCAGGCGCATCCGCCGCTCAAGCGGCGTGAAGCGCAGCGGGAACGTGATCAGCCGGAACACGATCGTGCGCAGGCCGAAGTGCGTGTAGGTCAGGTAGATGCGGCGGCGGACGTTCGAGAACGGCCCTTCGCGCCGGCCTTCGATCGAGTTGTGCTCGCTCATCGGCGTGCATCTTCGCTCGCCGGCGACGCGCCCGCAGACGCCGTGCCGGCGCGCGCCTCGGAGGCGAGCGGCGGGAAGTCGAAGCTCGCGCTGCCCTCGAGCGAGATCCGCCGCCGCAGCGAGCGGGGGAGGCGAGCGGCGTGCGAGCCGAGCAGCGCGCCGGAAAGGCAGACGAGCTGGTGCGCGAGCACCTGCGCGAGCACGGCGCGGCGGCGCGCGGGCGCGGCGGCTTCGAGCGAGAGTGCTGTGCGCGCCTGCCCGAGCGCGCCGCGCAGCCGGCTCAGCACGTGCCTCGGCGCGGCCGGCTCGCGCCAGCCGTAGACGTGGCGCAGCCCGCGCCACTCGTCGAAGCAGCGGCGCAGCTGCTGCGTGGGCGTGTAGGCATGCGAGTGGACGACCGCGGCTTCGGGCACGTACGCCTTCGCATAGCCGGCGCGGAGCATGTCGATCGCCAGCACCCTGTCCTCGGCATAGGGAACGGGGCGAAACGGCACCTGCTGCCAGGCGGCCCGATCGATGCAGGCGTTGGCGTCGGTGAAGAAGCCGCGCCGGCCGATCAGCTCGACCGCCGCCAGCGAGACGCGCTCGTACTCGTCGAGGCGGTCGACGTGCGCCGCGCCGTCGGGCGCGAGCGAGCGAAACCAGCTCTCGAGCTCGATGCGCACCGCCGGCGAGGCGTCCGGGCGCGGCCGATACGGGCCATAGGCGATCGCGACGTCGGGCGCGAGCGCGAAGCCGTCGAGCAGCCGCTCCAGCCAACGTTCGTCGGCCGGCACGGCGTCCTGCGTCAGCAGCGCGACGCGCGCGCCGGTCGCGCTCTGCACGAGCAGGTTGCGCGTGCCGCCGTGCGAGAAGCTCGCGCGCTCGATCTCGATCACGCGCGCGCCGCTCTCGCGCGCCAGCGCGAGCGAGCCGTCGCGCGAGCCCGAGTCGCAGACGATCAGCTCGTGCGCGACCGTTTGCGCGGCGAGCGCGCGCAGCACCTCGGCGAACAGCTCGCCGCCGTCGAGCACCGGGATCGCGACGCTCACCTCAGGCATAGAAGCCGGTCAGCGTGAGCAGCTGCGAGGAGTAGCTGAGCGCGAGCATCGCGACGAGCAGCGCGACGCCGGCGTAGGGCATCCAGCGGCGGCCGAACGCGTGCAGCGCGCCGACGACGAGCAGCGCGATCGGCCCGATCGCGGGAAACGCGTAGCGCCCGAACTCGGCGATCGACGGGCGCGCGCCGGGCGTGTAGTAGGCCGCGACGAAGCCGACGATCACGGCGATCGGCATCGCGATCACGGCTAGCGATTCCGGCGCGTGGCGCCGCAGCCAGCCCCACTCGCGACGCGCCGCGAGCGGCGAGAGGACCAGCACCGACAGGCTCGCGACGAGGATCAGCGAGTAGACCCACGACGGGAACAGCACGTCGTACCAGCCGAACGCGGCCCAGCCGCGTTCGATGAAGATCACGAACCCCGGGTACGACGTGGTCGGGAAGTGCGCGGTCATGAACGGCAGCTTCGGCAGGAACACCTGCCACAGGTAGGAGAGGAAGTCGGGCAGGTGGTGCAGCGCTTCGCTCGCCGCGTTGGCGTTCGTGCCGATCGCCGACGGCGCGCCGCCGCCGGGCGTCGCCGTGCTGGCCGCAAGCGCGGGCGTGAGCACGTGCGTCACGAGCTCGCCGGCGATCAGCGCGGCGAGCGCGAGCGCCGCCCAGCCGAGCAGGTCAGTGCGGCGATGGTGGCGCCACAGCGCGGCGAGGAAGACGAGCGCGGCGACCGGGTAGAGCGACAGCCCGGTGCCCTTGACGCTCGGCAGCAGGATCAGCACGATGCCGGTCAGCGCGCCCCACGGGATCGTGATGCCGCGGCGCAGCAGGCGAATCAGCAGCAGCTCGAGCGCCGCCGCGCAGGCGTTGACGCCGACGTCGTTGTTGACGATGCCCGAGATGAACCCGTACATCGGCTCGTAGGCGACGAGCAGCGCCGCGAGCGCCGCGAGCCACTGCCGGCGCGGCGCCAGCTCGCGCGCGAGCAGGTACGTGAACAGCACGACGAGCGCGCCGAGCAGCGCCGAGGTGATCCGCATCAGCGACAGCTGCGAGAAGATCGAGGCGTGCGCCGTCGCCAGGTAGGCGGGCGCGAGCGCGAGGTAGTACGGCGGGCCGTGCGTCGCCGACGTCGTGTAGCCGCCGCCGTCGTTGCGATGCGGATGCAGGCGGTGGAACAACGCCTCATACGCGCTCTGCCGTTCTGCGAGCCACGGCGCGCGCGTGTCGCCGACCTGGTGGTCGGTGAGGAAGTCGGCGCCTTCGAGCGCGAGGTACTCGGCGCTCGACCAGCGCAGCTGCGCGGACTGCGGGTCGTTGATCGGTTTCTCGCCGCGTTCGACGAGCGACTGCACGTAGGCGAAGTGGTCGACCTCGTCGGGGCCCTGGAAGACCGGCGTGATCAGCGCCCAGCAGCTCGCGTTCAGCGCGGCGATCGCGAACAGCCACAGCGCCATCCGCCGGCCGTGCCCGGCGATCGCCAGCGCCAGGCAACGCAGCGCCAGCAGCGCCAGCAGCGGGAGCAGCGCGAACAGCAGCACCGGATAGGTCCACGCGCCGACGATGCCCGGGCGAAACAGCGCCGCGCGAGAGAAGATCTTGCCGATTCGCTGCACGTAGCTGCTGCGCGCGCCGGGCTTCGGCAGGTACCAGATCGCCAGCTCCGCGGGAACGGCCGAGCCTTTCTGCGTCGGCGAGCCTGGGCCGGTCGCGGTCAGCGGCGTGCCGCCGAGGTGAACGGGCGCGTCGGCCGTGACGCACAGCGACGCCGGCCGCGTGCTCGGCGACGCGGGCGTCTGCGCGATTGGGAAGTCGGCGTTGCTCGGGCGTTCGGCGGCTGCCGCGAGCGGCGGCAGCGTCGACTGCTGCGTCGCGCCGCCGGCGCGCAGCGTCAGATGCAGCGCCGGCCGTGGATCGGAGGCCGAGAGCACCTGCAAGCGCACAACCGACGTGCCGGCCGGCAGCCGCAGCCCAGGCTCGCAGACCGGCGATCCCGGCGCGGCTTCGACGACGCCGCCGTCGTTCTCGACGCTTTCGGTGCCGGTGAAGTAGAAGCGCGGACGCAGGCAGTAGAACGCCGTCAGCGCGATGAACGGCACGGCGAAGATCGCCGCGGCGCGCCATACGCGACGGTCACCCGCGAAGACGGCCGCCGGCACCCGCCCGAGGGGGCTCACGCTCAGCGCCGGCGCAGACCGAGAATCGACAGCAGGAACGACGAGAAGAAGATCTGGATGCCGACGATGATCAGCGACGCTGCGATCACCGCGAGGCGTTCGTCGGCGAGCGAGCCGAAGCCGTGCGCGATCCACGTCGCGACGATCACGCCGCCCATCACGAGACCGACGACCGTGAACAGGCCTCCGAGCAGCAGCCCGTGCTCGAGGCGATAGCGCGCGCGCATCCGGTCGAACCACGGGTCGCGCTCGCCCATGAAGTACGTGCCATAGGCGTGCGCGCAGAGCCCGAGCGCGAGCACCTGCGTGCCGACGATCATCAGCAGCGCGCCGCCGATGATCGCGTGCACGCCCCACGCGCGCCCGAAGAAGCTCAGCCCGGCGCCGACGAGCGCGACGATCAGCGTGCCGACGCCGGCGAGGATCGCGCCGGGAACGATGAACAGGTGGTTCGGGCTGTGCACGAGCAGGAAGCGCAGGTGGCGCCAGCCGTCGCGGAAGCTCGACAGCTTGCTCTCGCCGCCGCGCGGGTGGTATTCGATCGGGAACTCCGCGATCTGCAGGTGCTCCTTCGATGCGCGGATCACCATCTCGGAGGCGAACTCCATGCCCGTCGTGCGCAGGTCCAGGCGCGGCAGCACGTCGCGCCGCAGCGCGCGCATCCCGCAGTGCGCATCGCTGATGCCGGTGCGGAAGAAGACGTTGAGCAGCCCGGTGAGGATCGGGTTGCCGATGTAGCGGTGCAGCCACGGCATCGCGCCCGGCTGGATGTTGTCCATGCGGTCGCCGATCACCATCTCGGCGCCCTGTTCGAGCGCCTCCACGAAGCGCGGGATCTCGTTGAAGTCATACGTCAGGTCAGCGTCGGCCATCACGATGTAGCGCCCGCGCGAGGCGGCGAAGCCGGCGAGGTAGGCGCTGCCGTAGCCGCGACGCTGCTCGACGACGACGCGCGCGCCGGCCTGCTCGGCAAGTCGCGCCGAGTCGTCCTCGGAGTCGTTGTCGGCGACGACGACCTCGCCGGAAACCTGCATCTGGCGCAGCGCGTCGCGCGCCGAGCGGACGCACTCCTCGATGTTGCCGGCCTCGTTGAGGCACGGAATCACGACCGAGACGAGCGGAACGCTGCGGTCCTCGGGATCCACCAGGACAGGTGGCCTTGTCTGGTCGACTGTGCTCATCAGCTGTGGCCTCTGACTCTCCTCGCGTGACTCAGAGCCGGGTCTGCCGTTATAACGCGCCGAAGGGCGGAAAGTGGCGCGTCTGCGGAGCGCGATCCTATCGCACGGTCTGACAGTCTCTCGCGAGACATGCGCGTCTGCGTCGTCTATGACTGCCTCTTTCCGTACACGGTCGGAGGCGGCGAGCGTTGGTATCGCAACCTCGCCGAGCGCCTCGCGGCCGACGGGCACGACGTCACCTACCTGACGCTGCGCCAATGGAAGCGTGGCGAGCGCGCCGACGCTGGCGCCGGAGTGCGGGTGCGAGTCGCCGGACCGCGGATGGCGCTGTACACCGAGAGCGGCCGGCGGCGGATCCTGCCGCCGCTCGTCTTCGGCGCCGGCGTGTTGTGGCACCTGCTGCGCCACGGGCGACGCTACGACGTCGTCCACACCTCGTCGTTTCCGTACTTCTCGCTGCTGGCAGCCGGGCTGTCGCGCCGGCTCGCGGGGTACGCGCTGGTCGTCGACTGGTTCGAGGTCTGGAGCGACTCCTACTGGCGCGACTACCTCGGCGGCGCGCGCGGGCGCGTCGGCGCACTCGTCCAGCGCGCCTGCGCGCGCGTGCGCCAGCACGCGTTCTGCTTCTCCGAGCTGCACGCCGCCCGCCTGCGCGAGGAGGGGCTGCGCGGCGAGGTGAAGGTTCTGCGGGGGCTGTACGCCGATGCCGGCGAGCGCGCAGCGCCGCGTGAGGCCGACCCGCTCGTGCTGTTCGCCGGGCGGCTGATCGCCGAGAAGCAGGTGACGCTCGGCGTCGCGGCGATCGCGATCGCGGCGACGCGGATCGACGGTCTGCGCGGCGAGTTCCTCGGCGATGGCCCCGAGCGGCGCGCGCTCGACGCGGCGATCGTCGAGCACGGGATGACTGGCACGATCGAGGCGCCGGGCTTCGCGACCACGGAGACGCTCGACGCGGAGATGCGCCGGGCGCTGTGCCTGCTGCTGCCGTCGCGGCGCGAGGGCTACGGCCTCGTCGTCGTCGAGGCGAGCGCGCGTGGCACGCCGAGCGTCGTCGTCGCCGGCGAGGACAACGCGGCGACCGAGCTGATCGACGAGGGCGTCAACGGGACGATTGCCGAGCATGCCGATGCGGAGTCGCTCGCCGCGGCGATCGTTCGCGTGCACGAGGCCGGTCTGGCGTTGCGCCAGAGCACGGTCGGATGGTTCGCCGAGCACGCGCAAGAGCTGTCGCTCGAGCACTCCGTGCAAATCGTGCTCGAGAGCTACGGCAGCGGCGCGCCGATCGCATCCGGCAAGCCCTCCGCGGCCTGAGCGACCGCGCGATCCGGCGAGACGTCGAGCTCCGGCGGAACAGCCGCTCGCTCAGCGCCGCGGCCCAGCGGCCGGCGCGATACCGACAGGTGAACGACGTCGAACCCGAGCAGACGCTGCCAGTACTGCAGCGAGGGCTCCAGCAGCGGCGCGATCGGACCGTCGACGGCTAGATAGCGGGCTCCGCACGCGATGAGGACGTCGACGAGCACGGCGTGCAGCAGATAGCGACTCGGGCGGTCGGACGAGGCGAGCGATCGCAGCAGGGCCCATTCGCGGTCGACTGTCACCTGGGCGAACGCCACGGTCTCTCCGTGCGGAGTCCGCGCTGCCCACCAGATGTCCTCAGGCGGGTCGAACAGCTCGTCAGGCCACTCCGACATGCCCGGAACCCGAGCGCGCAGTTGGGAGGCCGCGGCGCGGCGCTCGTCGACGTGGTCCAGCTGCCGGCAGGTGACGCCGGCCGCACGCGCTTTGCGAATGTTCGTGCGCAGCGCCTGGCGCGAGCGTCCGCGCAGGTACTGGCCCGGCTCCTCAGGCAGCGACAGGACGCCCTGCGCGATGAGGCTGTGACGAATGCCCCACATGCGATCGTCGAAGTGCTGACGTAGGCGCAGTCCGGCCGGCGCATCGCTCAGCGCGACGCGCACGCGCGGCAGGCCCGCGAGGAGCAGCATCGTCGCCCTCACGCCGGCGATCAGCGGCTCTGCGTCAGCCTGCGGCTCGTTGGTCGCGACGCCTGGCACGGCTCGCCGCAGAAAAGCGGACGCGGCGAGGAACACGTCCCCGCCGTGCTGCAGCGAGCCGGCGCTCGGTCTCAATCGCGGCACCCGAGCTCCCATTCGTCGTCACTCGGGCGCTTTGGTCGAGTGCTGGGCGCTTTGGTCGAGTGCTCGTAGATAGCTGTCGATCGTCGCACGGGCAGCGCGTTCCCAGGTGAACTCGAGCGAGCGAGCGCGCCCGGCGTCACGCAGGCCATCGGCAAGCGCGGCGTCTGTCAGCAGACGTTGCAGAGCGTAGGCGATCGCCCGCTCGTCATGCGGGTCGAACAGCAGCGCCGCCTCACCGGCGACCTCCGGCAGCGACGAGGCGTTCGAGCAGGCGACCGGCACGCCGCGCGCCATCGCCTCGAGCACCGGTAGCCCGAAACCCTCGTACAGCGACGGGAAGACGAACGCGTCGGCGATCGCCCAGAGGCCCTCGACTTCGGTCTCGGACAGCCAACCGCGGAAACGCACGTCGTCGTCGAGGCCGAGCGCGCTCGCGCGCTCGCGCAGCTGCGCTTCGTGCGCGGTCGGGTAGCCGGCGAGCACGAGCGCCGGGCGCTCGGCGGCGGGGATCGCCGCGAGCGCGCCGATCAGCGCGAGCAGGTTCTTGTGCGGCCGCTTCGCCGACAGGCTGAGCACGACGCGGCGCGCGTGCAGGCCGAGGCGCTCGCGCAGCTCGCGCTCGCCGAGCGGCTCGGCGCGCTTCACGGCGCCGAGCCCGAGCGGCACGACGTCGATCCGCGCGGCCGGTAGGCCGAGCAGCTCGATCAGGTCCTCGCGCGTGCTCAGCGAGTCGGCGATCACGCGATCGGAGCGGCGCGCGGCGGCCGGCACGAGCACGCGCATGCCCTTCTCGCGCAGCCCCGCGTGCGCTTCGGGGAAGCGCGCGTAGATCAGGTCGTGCACGGTGACGACGCGGCGGAAGCGCCCCCACACCGGCGCGGTGCTCGCGAGGCTGTGGATCAGGTCGACCTTCTCGCGCGCCGCGAGCAGCGGCAGCAGCGTCTGCTCGCCGAGCACCCACTGCACGCGGTTGCGCGCATGCACGGGCACCGTGACGAGCGGCAGCTGCTCGCGCAGATCGGAGCCAGCCTCGCGATTGACGAACGCCGTGAAGCGCATTCCGGCAGGCGCCGCCGCGAGCAGCGCCGGGATCAGCTCGCGCGCGGCGATCTCCATCCCGCCGGTCTCGCCCGGCACGAGGAAGATCAGGTTCAGGCCAATGTGGCGAGAGACGGCGCTCAAGGAAAGCCACGCTAGGGCATCGTGGCGCCGGCGACGGCACGAGCGCCGTCGCCGGCGGGCGCTCACGCGGCGAATACGATGACGCGGTGCCGCCTTCCGTGGACGTAGTGATCGTCGCGTACAACCGCTACGACCTGACCGACAGCTGCCTGCGCCATCTGCGCGCGCAGACGCTCGAGCACCGCGTGATCGTGATCGACAACGGCTCGACCGACGACACGTTCGAGCGTGTCGCGGCCGACTGGCCGGCCGTCGCGCTGGAGCGCCTGCCGGACAATCGCGGCTTCGCCGAGGCGTGCAATCGCGGCGTCGCGGCCGGCTCGGGCGAGTTCGTCGTGCTGCTGAACAACGACGTCGACGCGCGGCCCGAGTTCCTCGCGGCGCTCGTCGCGCCGCTGGCGGACGATCGCGGCGTCGGCTCGGTCGCGGCGCTGATGTTGCAGCCGGGCGAGCGCCTGATCGACAGCGCCGGACTTGCCGCCGACGCGGTGCTCGGCGGCTATCCGCGCCTGCAGGGGCTGGCGGTCGAGCAGGCGCGGCGCGAGCGCCCGCTGCTCGCCGGTCCGGCGGGGACGGCGGCCGCCTATCGCCGCACGGCGTGGGAGCAGGTCGGCGGACTCGACGAATCGATCTTCGCGTACATGGAGGACTTCGACCTCGCGCTGCGCCTGCGCAGCGCCGGCTGGAGCTCGGTGCTCGCGCCTGGCGCGATCGGCGTGCACCTCGGCTCGGCGACGCACGGCCACCGTTCGGCGCGCCAGCGGCGCAACGGCGGCTTCGGGCGCGGCTACATGCTCAGACGCTACGGCCTGCTGCGCGGCCGCACCGGCGCGCGCGCGCTGGCGACGGAGCTCGTCGTCGTGCTCGCCGACCTCGCGATCTCGCGCGACCTGCAGGCGCTGCGCGGGCGCCTCGAGGGCTGGCGCGCCGCGAGGCGCACGCCGCGCCTGCCGCGGCCGCCGGCCGGCGCAATCGACACGACGATCGGCTTTCGCGATTCGCTGCGGATGCGCCGGGGGGTGTATGGCAGGCGCAGCGCCTGAGTCCTCTGGCGCGGCGCGCGTGGCGTCGCCGGCCGCGGCGAGCGCCGGCGCCGGCGAGGCGCGGCGCAAGCCGCGCGTGCTGCTGATCTGCGCGGACGCCGTCGGCGAGCAGATGGCCGGCCTCGGGATCCGCTGCTGGGAGCTCGCGCGGACGCTGCGCGCGGACGCGGACGTGGCGGTCGCGCACGGCGGCAGCGAGCAGGGCGAGCGCGAAGGCGTTCGGCTGTTGCCGTTTCGCGTGCATGCACCGGGCGCGCTGCGCGAGCCGATCGAGCAGGCCGACACGATCGTCGCGCACCCGCAGTGGCCGCTCGTCGACCACTGGCTGAAGCGCTCGCGGGCGCGCGTCGTGATCGACTTGTACTGCCCGGAGACGCTCGAGACGCTCGAGCTCGCGGCCGGCAGGTTCGGCCCGGCGCGCGCGCAGTTGACGGCGACGACGCTCGACCGGCTGCACGCTGCGCTGCGCACCGGCGATCAGTTCATCTGCGCGAGCGAGTCCCAGCGCGACCTGTGGCTCGGCGCGATGCTCGCGCTGCGGCTGATCGGCCCGGAGCTGTATGACGACGACGCGAGCCTGCGCGAGACGATCGACCTCGTGCCGTTCGGCGTGCCGCGCGAGCCGCCGATCGCGCTCGCCGGCGTCGGTCCGCGCGAGACGATCGCCGGCGTCGAGCCGGACAGCGAGCTGGTGCTGTGGAACGGCGGCATCTGGCGCTGGCTGGACGCGCCTGGCGCGATCCGCGCGGTCGCCGAGCTCGCGTCGCGCCGACCGCGGCTGCGGCTCGTCTTCATGGGCGGCGCGCCGGAGCATCCGGCGGCGGCGCAGAGCACGCGCGAGGCGCGCGCGCTGGCCGAGCGGCTCGGGCTGCTCGGCTCGGTCGTGCACTTCCACGAAAGCTGGGTGCCATACGCCGAGCGCGGCGCATGGCTGACGCAGGCCGACTGCGCGATCTCGGCGCACGCCGAGCACCTCGAGACGCGCTTCGCCTACCGCACGCGCCTGCTCGACTGCTTCTGGGCGGGCCTGCCGGCCGTCTGCACGTCCGGCGACGACCTCGCCGATCACGTCGCGCGCGAGCGGCTCGGCGCGGTCGCGCCACCGCGCGACGCGCATGCGCTCGCGACGGCGTTGGAGCACGTGCTCGACAGCGGCCGCGACAGCTACGGCGAGCGCTTGCGCGTCGCGGCGGAGCGGCACAGCTGGGAGCGGATGGCCGCGCCGCTGGCGCGCTGGATCGCCGCTCCGCCGCCGGCGGAGCGTCCAGGCGACTCGCCGGGAGCGCTGCGCGCGCCGCTCGCCCAGCGCGCTCGCGAGCTCGCGTACCTCGCCGGCGGCCGAGCGCTGCTGGACGGCCGCCGCCGCAACCGGCGCCGCCGAAGCTAGGGGCCGGGCGCGACCGGCGCCGGGCGCCGCCCGCGCAGCAGCGCGACGCCGGCCAGCGCGACGGCGCGCCACGCGCTCGCCTCGTCAGGTCGCGACGAGCTGAACAGCGCGATGCGCGGCAGGCTGATCGCGAGCTCGGCGAGGCCGAGCGCGGCACGCCGCGCGCGCGAGAAGTGCGCGTCGGCGTACTGCACGATGCCGTGGTGGATCGAGCGGATCTGCTCGGCCTTGCCCCAGCCGCTGAAGCTGCCACCGCCGAGATGGCGAAAGACGGCGGCGGGCGCGTACAGGATCGCCCCGCGCGCGGCGAGGCGCAGCAGCAGGTCGGAGTCCTCGAACCAGAACCAGAAGCGCTCGTCGAACCCGCCGATCCGCTCGAGCGCTTCGCGGCGCACGAGCAGCGCGGCGGCGGCCGGCTGCGCGTCGACCGCGCGCACGCTGACGTCGTCGTGCTCGGCGGCGCCGTGGTAGCGGCGAGTGATCGGGTTGCCGGGCCACAGCTCCTCGACGCCGAGCACGATCACGAGGAAGTTGGCGAGCGTCGGGAACGGTCGCGGCCGGTATTGCTGCTGGGTGAGCAGCGTCTGCGGATCGACGAGCCGGCCGCCGGCGGCGACCGCGCGCGGGTTCTCTGCGAGCGCGGCCAACAGCCGCTCGATCGCGCCCGATACGACGAGCACGTCGGAGTTGAGCAGCAGAACGTACGGCGCACGGCCGCGCTCGACGCCGCGGTTGTTGGCCGCGGCGAAGCCGTGCGGGCGATCGAGCGCGACGACGTTCGCGCGCTCGCCGATCTCGCGGCGCGCGTCGACGTCGCCTTCGCCGCCTGCGCCGCCGTCGCCTTCGCCGTCGCGATAACCGTCGCCGAACGCGTTGTCGACGACGATGACGCTCGCGACGGCCTGATCGTCGAGCTCGGCGAGGCATTCGAGCGTCATCGCCGACATGTCGGCGGAGACGATCACGACGTCGACGATCGCGCCGTGCGCTACGGGCGTCTGCTGCGATGCGTGCGCGCCCGGCGCGGCGTCCGGCGCGGCGCCTGGCGCGGCGGGTTGTAGCTTGTCGGCTTCGATGGCCGAATCATTGCCGACGCAGAGCGATCGCGAGGCGCCGCTGCTGAGCGTCGCGGTGCTCTCTTACGACGGGCGCCACCTGCTCGAAGTGATCCTGCCGTCGCTCGCGCGCCAGCGCTTTCGCGACTTCGAGGTGATCGTCGTCGACAACGGCTCGCGCGACGACACGGTCGCGTGGCTGAGCCGAACGTGGCCGCAGGTCGAGATCGTCTCGCTGCCGGAGAACGGCGGCGTGACGGCGGCGCTGAACGTCTGCGCGCGCGCCGGGCGCGGCGAGCTGATCGGGCTGTTCAACAACGACCTCGAGCTCGAGCCGGCCTGCCTCGGCGAGCTCGTCGCGGCGCTGCGCGAGCACCCGGAGGCGGGCTGGGCGGGCGGGAAGCTGCGCGACTTCGAGCGGCGCGAGACGATCGACGGCGCCGGCGACGTGTTCACGTGGGCGGCGACCGGCGGGCGGCGCGGCCACGGCGAGCGCGACGTCGGGCAGTACGACGAGCCGCGCGCGATCTTCGGCGCGTGCGGCGGCGCCGCGCTGTATCGACGCTCCGCGCTCGCGCACGTCGGCGAGTTCGACGAGGACTTCTTCGCGTTCTACGAGGATGTCGATTGGAACCTGCGCGCACAGCTCGCCGGCTTCAGCTGCCGCTACGTGCCGAGCGCGGTCGTCTACCACATGGGCAGCGCGACGATCGGTCGCGGCCTGTCGGACTTCACGCGCTACCACCTGTGGCGCAACACGTTGTGGATCGTCGTCAAGGACCTGCCGGCGAGCGCGCTCGCGCGCCACGCGCCGCAGCTGTTGCTGGGACAGCTCGTGAACCTTGCCGTGGCGGTGCGCGACCGCAAGCTGTCGATCTGGTTGCGCGTTTGGCGCGACGCCATAGGCGGCATGCCGCGTATGCTGAGCAAGCGGCGAGCCGTGCAGGCGCGGCGGCGGATAACCGGCTCGACCTTGGAGCGAGTCGTTGGCGCTGACGGCGGCCGTACCCACGAGACGACGTGATCCACGTCTGAAAGCGAGGGGAACCCCATCGCCAGGACGTGCGTAAGTCTGACAATTGATAGTGTTCCGCCGCTCGCGGAGGCTGCGCGGGCTGGAGCTGGAGAACGACACCCAATAAGGGGGCCTCAATGGATTGGTCAATGCTGTCACGTCGCGGCGCGAGCGCCCGCGACGGAGCGAGTCGGCGCGCCGGCGCGCTGCGCAAACATACGTCGCGCTTGGTGCTCGCAGTGCTGGTCGGATCTACGATGCTGCTCGCCGTCGGTCCGCTGGCGAGCGCACAGGCGGCCGGCACGGCATCGCTCACAGGCACGGTATCGGCCGTCAAAGGTGGAAATCTGGCCGGAATCCAGGTGACTGCCGACGGGACGAACGGCTTTGGCACGACGACCACCGGCGTCGGCGGGACTTACACGATTTCCGGACTGGGCGGCGGATCCTACGCGGTGACGTTCACCGACCCGACCGAAGACCACGTGTCCGCCGAACGGCCGGCGACGCTCACCGAAGGCAATCCAACGACACTCAACGTCGCACTGCAGGAAACCGGCGCGATCGAGGGCTTCGTGACGAGCGCCGCGAGCGGCGCCGGGCTGAGCGGCGTGTCCGTATCGGCTGAAGGGCCGAGCTTGGGCTTCGGCTTCACCGAAAGCAACGGCGCATATTCGATCGAGCACCTCGCACCGGGCTTCTACACGATCGATTTCTCACCTGGCGCCGGCGAATACCAGTTCCAGACGGGCACGGCGACCGTCACGGAAGGCGGCATCGCCGTGGCAAACGCCGCGCTGCGCCAGAGCGGCAAGATCTCGGGCCGCGTGACCGACGCTTACAGCCACAACGGCGTCGGGAAAATCGCGGTCGAGGCGTTCAGCTCGGGCGGCGGCTCCGGCTTCGCGACGACGAACGAAAACGGCGAATACACGGTCACTGGGCTGTCGACGGGCTCGTACAAGATCGACTACTTCTGGGAGTTCTCCGAAGCGGAAGAAAAAGCGGCCGAAAAAGCGCCGCGGCTGATCCCGAAGTACATCGAGCAGTTCTTCAACAACCAGCCTTCGGCGGCGACGGCGAACACCGTCTCGGCTTCTGAAGGAAGCACGACGTCGGGCATCAACGTCGCGATGGTGCCGACGGCGCCGATGAACTCGGCGGCGCCGACGATCTCTGGCGCGGCAAGCGTAGGGAGCCAGCTGACGTGCTCGAACGGCTCGTGGACCGGCGACTCGCTCAGCCTGTCGGTCGGTTGGCCGCTGACGAACCCGTTCAGCTACCAGTGGCTGCGCAACGGCGCGGCGCTCACCGGGAGCAACTCGCCGGGCTACGTCGTGCAGACGGCGGACTTGGGCAATGGGCTGGAATGCGAAGTGACGGCGACGACCGAAGCCGGTCATGCGAGCGCGAAGAGCGCTCGCTTCGCGCTCGCGCTGCCGGTCCCGGTCCTGACCGTCTCGACGTCGAAGGTGCGCGTGGCGAAGGGCTCGGCGGCGATCGGCGTCAAATGCGCGGCGGCGACGTGCGCCGGGTCCGCTCAGTTGACCCAGACGGTCACGACGAAGCGCCGCAAAGGCAAGAAGACGGTGACCAAGAAAACGACGCTCGTCGTCGCGACGGGCAAGTACTCGGTGGCCGCAGGCAAGGCCGGCACGCTCACGCTGCGGCTGACGAAGGCCGGCGGCAAGCGGCTCGCCGCGACGCGCAGCCTGTCGGGGAAGCTGCTCGTGTCGGTGACGGGCGGCAAGCAGGTCAGCAAGACGGTGCAGCTGCTGGCCGCCGGCAAGAAGACGAAGAAGAAGTGAATCGTCGCTCGCCCCTGTCCGCGCGTGCGGGCGGGGGCGAGCCGACGCCGCTCGCACGGCGCGGCACACCGCCGCGCCCTGCCACGCCCGCCGCGGCCTACGCCGAGTGCGCTCGCGAAAGCGCGGCGACGGTCGCGGCGACGCCGTGCTCGAGCGCAACTGACGGGCGAAAGCCGAGCTCGTCGCGCAGCCGCGTGATGTCGGCGGCGAGCACATCGGGCTCGTCGGCTCGTCGCGGCAGCTCGCCGAGGCGCAGCAGCTCGGGCCGTCCTGTCGCGCGGCCGATCAGCGCGAGCACGTCGGCGATCGGCACGGCTTCGCCGGACGCGACGTTGACTGCGCCTTGGAGATCGCTCGCGAGCAGCGCGACGAAGGCGGCGGCGACGTCGTCGACGTGGAGGAAGTCGCGCAGCTGCGCGCCGTCGCTCGTCGGCGCGGGCGCTCCGGCGAGCAGGGCGCGCGCGACGTGCGGCACGAGGCGCCGCTCGTCCTCGCCGGGGCCGTACAGCAGGAAGATGCGCCCCCACGCGAGGCTCAGGCCGACCTCGCGCGCGTACGCCTCGCAGACGAGCCGCGTGGCGTGCTTGCAGACGCCGTAGAGCGTCGCCGGGCGCAGCGGCGTGGCCGCGCGCGCGCCGTCGTCGAGCTCCACGCAGCGCTCGCCGGCCGCCGACCAGTCGTACTCGGCGCACGTGCCGGCGATCGCCGCGCGGCGCCCGCCGGCGTCGGCGAACGCGCGCAGCAGCCGCACGCTGGCGGCCACCCAGCTGACGTTCTCTGGCGCCGACCAGAAGCGGCCGTGCTCGGTGTGCCAGGCGAAGTGCAGCAGCCGCTCGGCGGCGATCTCGGCGACGAGGCGCTCGGTGGCGCGGTCGTCGAGCAGGTCGAGCTCGTGCCAGATCACGTCGGCGCTCTCGCCGGCGCGGCGGCCGAGCGCGTGGACCTCGTAGCCGGCCGCGAGCAGCGGCGCGACGGCGCGCGCGCCGATGAAGCCAGCGCCGCCGGTCAGCAGCACACGGGAACCGCTCATCGCGCGAGCATAATCCAGCCGCGCTGGCCGTCCTCGCGCTAGCTGTCGTTGATCGCGAGCAACGTCAGCGCCGGGCCGCGTCGGCCGGCCCGTTCGACGGGCGCGAGCGCGCGCGCCAGCTGACGCCCGGCGTGGTTGACGATCGTCGGCGTCGGCGAGCGCGCCGGCCGGCGCCGCAACGCGTAGGTCCAGCCGTGGATGCTGCAGATCGCGCCGAACGGGTCGTCGGTCATCGCGGCGACGCGGCGCAGCCCGAGCTCCTGCAGGCGCGCTACGAGCGCGCGCTCGGGCGTCAGGCAGAGATGGCGCGGCGCGTCGAGGTGCGCCCAGCGCGCGCCGAGCAGGCGGAACTGCAACGAAGCCGGGTTGGGCACGCCGATCGCGAGGACGCCGCCCGGCCGCAAGCGCTCCGCCGCCACGTCGAGCAGCTCGGCGGGGTTGCGCAGGTGCTCGAGCGAGTGCCACATCGTGATCGCGTCAGCAGGCGCCATCGCGCGAAGCGCGTCGATCGGCTGGTCGCTGCAGACCGCGTCGACGCCCAGCCGCTCGCCGATGTAAGCGCAGCAGCGCGCATCCATCTCGATCGCCGACGGCTCGAAGCCGGCGTCGGATGCCGCCGCGACGAAGCCGCCGGCGCCGGCGCCGATGTCGATCAGCGCGCCGCCGTCGGCGTGCTCGCGCAGCAGTCGCGCGCGAAACCGCTCGACGGCGAGCAGCGTCGGGTTCTCGCGCCACTCCGGCTCGCCGTCGGCGCCGAAGCCGTGGTAGGCGCCCGCGTAGGAGCGCGCCAGATCGTCCGGGACAGCGGTCAGGAAGACGCTGTCGCAAGCGACGCAGCGGTTGTAGACGAAGCGATCCGGCGTCAGCTCCCTGTTGCGATCGCTCGCTGTCAGCGCATATCTGGAAGCGGCGCCGCAGAGCGGGCAACGCGGCTCTGTCGAGGACACCGCGCGCACGCTAGCGGACGGCGCCGGGCGCTCGCGAGGAGAGGATCTCGCGCACCTCCGGCGGGAACCGCCCGAACAACCTCAGCAGCGCGAAGTAGACGACGCTCGCGACGAGCACGGCGAGCAGCGGGTGGATCGGCAAGACAATCCCAAGCGCCGCGGCAGCGGCGCCAATCCCAACGACGATCGCAGCCGTGCTCGCACGCAGCTCGACGTTCGGTGAGGCGCGCTTGAGCATCACGGCTTGGCTGATCGCGAGACCGAGCTCGGCGACGAGCGCCGCGATCGCGGCGCCGCGCGCTCCGAGCGACGGAGCGAGCGCGAGCGTCAGCGCGGCGGAGATCACGAGCGCGCCGAGATTCGAGAACAGCACGGCGCGATAGCGGCGCATCGTCAGCAGCGGGAACCCGCAGGCGACGGCGAGGAACGTCGCGACGACGGCTGCGCCTTGGATGCGCAGCACGAGGATCGCCGGGTCGGCTTTCTGCGCGGCGAGCACGTGGATCGCGAAACCGGCGCCGACCTCGAGGCAGAGGACGAGCCACGTGCCCGCGGCGAGCGCCAGCTCGAAGATCCGCCCGCTGGCGTAGTCGAAGCGGTCGGCGTCGTCGCGGTGCGCGCGCACGAGGATCGGGAAGGCCGCTCCGATCACGAGGCCAGGGATGCCGACGAGCACTTCGGTGATCCGGAACGACGTCGCGAAGTAGCCGGTCTGCAGCGCGCTCGCGACGATCGACATCAGCACGATCGAGACGCGGAAGTAGACGACGTTGACTGCGCTGATCACGGCGAACGGAACGGTCTCGCGCAGCAGTCGCCACAGACGGCCGAGGTGGAACGACGGCCGGAAGCTGACGAGCCGGCGGACGAGCGGCATCGTGAACAGCAGCGAGACGGCCGACGCCGGGATCGCGACGGCGAGCAGCACGACGACGCTCGCGCCGCTGAGCACGAGCGCGACGAGCAGGCCGACGTTGATCGCCTGGCGGACGAGTTCGGCGGCGGACGCCCAGCCGAAGCGCAGCTGCGCCTGCAGCGCCGTCGCGAGCAGGCTCTGCAGCAGTTGCAAGACGAGACCGACGCCGGCGAGCGCTGTGCCGAGCACGAGCATCGAGCCGTAGCCGGCGATCGCGGCAAACGACACGGCGACGGCGACGCCAGCGAGCGTCAGCACGATCCTGATGCCGATCGCCGAGCGCATCAGCTCGCGGCGGCTGTGATCGTCGAGCGCCGCGAATTCGCGCAGGACGATGCTGTTCAGACCGCCCTCGGTGAAGCCGGCGACGATCGTCACGAGCGAGACGACGGCGACGTAGCGGCCGAAGTCCGCGACGCCGAGATGGCGCACGAGCAGTGGCGCCGAGATCAGCGAGAGCAGGATGCCGAGCACGTACGCGGCCGTCCGCAGAACGCTCCCTCGCAACGCCGCCGGCCCGGCTGCCCGCGTGTCGAGCAGCTCTGTACGTGAGGAGCGCCCGGCGGCGGGCTGCGCCGGCGCCGCGCCGGGCTCGTCGCTCACAGCGTGAAGTCCGGGTAGCCACCGTCCTTCTCGGAGATGGTCCGCGCGGCGGCCGGCTCGGGCCACTCGATCGCGAATGCCGGATCGTCCCAGCGCACGCCGCGCGCGGCCTCGGGAACGTAGTGGTGACCCATCTGGTAGAGCACTTCGGCGTCGTCGGTGAGCGTCTGGAAGCCGTGCGCGAGGCCCGGCGGGATGTAGAAGGCGAGACGGTTCTCGGCGCTCAGCTCGACGCCGTGCCAGCGACAGCGAGTCGGCGAGCCGGCGCGCAGGTCGACGGCGACATCGAAGATCGCGCCGCGCACGCAGCGCACGAGCTTGGACTCGCCGTGCGGCTCGGCTTGGTAGTGCATCCCGCGCAGCGTCCCGGCGCGCGCGTTGAACGACACGTTGCACTGAGCGACCGCCGGCTCGAGCCCGCGTGCGGCGAACTGCTCGGCGTCGAACGTGCGCGAGAACCATCCGCGCTGATCGGCGAGCAGCTCCAGCTCGAGGACCCACGCTCCGTTCAGCGGCGTCTCGACGAAGCGCATCAGAGCAGCGTCAGCTCGGGCGAGCGCGCGGCGAAGCGACCGCCCCACTCGCTGATGAAGCCGAGCTGCTGCACGATCTCGTCCTTCAGGTTCCACGGCAGGATCAGCACGACGTCGGGCTTGTCCTCGCGCAGCTCCTCGGGCGAGCGGATCGGGATGTGGCTGCCCGGCAGGAAGTGCCCCTGCTTGTGCGGGTTCAGGTCGTATGTGCGCTCGACCATGTCGCGGCGCACGCCGCAGTAGTTCAGCAGCGTGTTGCCCTTCGCCGGCGCGCCGTAGGCGGCGACGCGCAGCCCCTGTTCCTTGAGCTCGATCAGGAAGCTGAGGATCTGGCGCTTGTCGCGCTCGACGCGCGATCCGTAGCCGAGGTAGGTCTCCAAGCGCTCGTAGCCGGCGTCGCGCTCGCGCTGCGCCAGCTCGCGCGCGGCGTCGCTCAGGCGCTTGCTCTCGTCGTCGGCGTGCGCGCCGAAGATCCGCAGCGAGCCGCCGTGCGTCGGCAGCTGTTCGACGTCGAACAGCCGCAGTCCGTGCGCGGCGAACACGGCGCTGACGGTGACGAACGAGAAGTACGAGAAGTGCTCGTGGTAGATCGTGTCCCACTGGTTCTCGTCGATCAGCCGCATCAGGTGCGGGAACTCCATCGTGATCACTCCGCCTGGCTTCAGCAGCAGCTTCATCCCGGCGACGAAGTCGTTGAGGTCGGGCACGTGCGCGAGCACGTTGTTGCCGAGCAGCAGGTCGGCCTGCGACTCGCGCGCCAGCTCACGCGCGGTGTCGACGCCGAAGAACTCGACGACCGTCGGAACCCCCTTCTCGGTGGCGACGGCGGCGACGTTGGCGGCCGGCTCGACGCCGAGCACGGCGATCTCGCGGTCGCGGAAGAACTGCAGCAGGTAGCCGTCGTTGGAGGCGATCTCGACGACCTTGCTGTCGCCGTCGAGCCGCAGGCGCTCGATCATCTGCTCGGCGTAGCGCCGGCTGTGCTCGAGCCAGCTGGACGAGTACGAGGAGAAGTAGGCGTAATCGGAGAAGATCTGCTCTGGCGTCTCGAACTCCTCGAGCTGGACGAGGAAGCATTTGCCGCAGACGAGCGCGCGCAGCGGGTAGAACGGCTCCATCGCGTTGACGCGCTCGGCCGGCAGATAGGCGTTGGCGAGCGGCGACATGCCGAGGTCGGCGAACACGGCCGTCACCGGCGCGCCGCAGAATCGGCACGGAGCGGCGCTCATGCCGAGTCTGGCGCGTAGGAGAAGCTGTCGATCTGCGCGAGCGTCACCGCGCGCATGTCGGCGCCGTCGTTCAGCGCCTGGTACCAGTCGACGATGCCCTGCAGCGCCTGCTCGAGACCGACGGGCGGGCGCCAGCCGAGCCGGCCCTTGGCGCGCGAGGAGTCGAGCTTGAGGTAGCGCGCCTCGTGCGGATGCGGCCCCTCGTCGAGCACCCACGACAGCTGCTCAGGCCACAGCTCGGCGATCCGCTCGACGATCCAGCCGACCGGACGCGCGTCTTCGTCGGCGGGCCCGAAGTTCCAGCCGGTCGCGTGCGCCGGCGAATCGCAGAGCGCTTGCGCGAGCACGAGGTAGCCGCTCAGCGGGTTGAGCACGTGCTGCCACGGCCTGATCGAGTTGGGGTTGCGCACGCGCACCGGCTCGCCGGCGAGCGCGGCGCGCATGATGTCGGGGACGAGCCGGTCGGCGCCCCAGTCGCCGCCGCCGATCACGTTGCCGGCGCGCGCGGAGGCGATCCGCGGCCCGTCGGGGTCGGCGAAGTACGAGCGGCGGTAGGCGCTCGTGACCAGCTCGGCGCAGCCCTTCGAGCTCGCGTACGGGTCGTGACCGCCCATCGGCTCGTCCTCGCGATAGCCCCACTCCCACTCGCGGTTCTCGTAGCACTTGTCGGTCGTCACGATCACGACCGCGCGCACGCTGCCAGGGTGGCGCCGCACGGCGTCGAGCACGTTGACGGTGCCCATCACGTTCGTCGCGTACGTGTCGCGCGGCTGCTCGAACGCGCGCCGCACGAGCGCCTGCGCGGCCATGTGCACGACGATCTCAGGCGCGCTCGAGGCGACCGCCGCGGCGATCGCGTCGGGCTCGCAGACGTCGCCGTCGACGCTGTCCATGCCGTCGCCGACGCGCGCGAGCCGATGCATCGAAGGGATTGTCGGCGAGCTCGCCGAGAAGCCGGTCACGCGCGCGCCGAGCGACTGCAGCCACAGCGACAGCCACGCGCCCTTGAAGCCGGAGTGCCCGGTGATCAGCACGCGCCGCTCGCGCCAGAAGGACGGATCGACGTCGGCCGCCGGCGCCAAGTTGGAAGTCGTCACGAGCCGCTCACGTCCATGTCCGCCAAGGCGGAGCGCCGGAGCTCCACAGCTCCTCGAACTGATTGCGGTCGCGCAGCGTGTCCATCGCGTGCCAGAAGCCTTCGTGACGGTAGCTCGACAGCTCGCCGTCGCGCGCGAGCGAGCGCATCGGCGCCTGCTCCCAGACGGTCTCGTCGCCGTCGATGTAGCGATCGACGCCCGGCGAGAGCACGAAGAAGCCGCCGTTGGTCCAGCCTCCGTCGCCGCGCGGCTTCTCTTCGAACTCGCGCACGCGCGCCCCGTCGACGTCGAGCGCGCCGAAGCGGCCCGGCGGCTGGACGGCGGTCACGGTCGCTGTCGTGCCCTGCCGGCGGTGGAACTCGACCAGCGCGGTGATGTCGATGTCCGACAGCCCGTCGCCGTAGGTGAAGCAGAAGTCCTCGTCGCCGACGTACGGCAGCACGCGCTTCAGCCGCCCGCCGGTCATCGTGCCGTCGCCGGTGTCGACGAGCGTGACGCGCCACGGCTCGGTCTCCGAGCGGTGCACCTCGCGCTCGCCGGTCTTCAGGTCGAACGTGACATCGCACGTGTGCAGGTAGTAGTTGGCGAAGTACTCCTTGATCAGGTAGCCCTTGTAGCCGAGGCAGATCACGAACTCGTCGATGCCGTGCGCCGAGTAGATCTTCATGATGTGCCAGAGCATCGGCTTGCCGCCGATCTCGACCATCGGCTTGGGGCGCACGGCGGTCTCCTCGCTGAGTCGCGAGCCAAATCCGCCGGCGAGGATCACGGCCTTCACAACGGTGCAGAGTAGTGGACGGTCCTCGCGCACAACTGCGCGAGCGCGCGCGCCGACACGCCGGATCGCGCGCCGCTCAGCGCGCGATCGCGTGCGAGCCGCCCAGCAGTTCGCCGCCGGCGCCGAGCGCCTGCACGGCGAAGACCGGCGCCGTGCTCGGCGCGGCGATCGCCGTCTCGAAGCCGCTCGACGGCGCCTGCGCGACGGCGCTCAGCGTCGCCGGCGTCGGTCCGGCGAGGACGCGCCACGCGGCGACGGCGGTCGCTCCGTTCCAGCTCGCATAGACGGTCGTCGACGCCGCTTCTGACTTCAGCGCGATCGCCGGCGGCGAGGCCGGCGTCGCGCTCCAGTCGAAGCGCAGCGCGCGGTAGACCTGCGCCGGCGCCGGCAGGTGCCCGTCGAGCACGATCTGGCCGGCCGAGTTGAATTCGGTGAAGTACGGGTCTTCGCCCCAGCCGACGAAGATGTTGCCGTTCGGCTGCGCCTGGTCGTCGCCTTGGCTGCCGGACAGCAGCGGCGGCGTGCGCACGTCGCGACCGAGCAGGTCGACGGTGCGGTGCTTGAAATCGATCTTCTCGTGGATCGCGCGCGACTGCGAGTGCGCATTCGGCACGGCGCCGTTGTCGAAGATCGTGATCGTGTGGTCTGGTTGCCAGCGCGCGTCGTGCTGGTAGGCGGTGCCCGTTCCGGCGCCCATCCGGAAGCTCGAATGCTTGCCGCCGATCCGCCAGAGGATCGAGCCGCTCTGATCGTCGATCTCGTACACCGTCCACGTGTTGCGCGAGGAGATCAGGAAGTCGCCGTCGCCCCACGGGTCGAGCGAGATCGAGTTGAGGTGGAAGAAGTCCCACGGCCGGTTTTGATCGGACGGCGATTTCGCGTAGGAGTCGGTCAGCGCGACGTGCCCGTACGCGTGCCACTCGAACATCACGAGACCTGTCTTCACGTCGACCTGTTGCACGACTGCGTCCTGCAGCGCGCCGTCGCTCGAGCCGCCGACCGACGACAGGTCGGCGCGCACGAGCGTGTACGCGGAGAGGTACGCCGAGCCTTGCGGCGTCAGCTTCAGCTCGTGCAGGTCGGCGTAGTAGCCGTTGCCGGCGCTCACCGAGCCGAGCGATCGGTAGTTCGTGCCGAGAATCTGATCGCTGCCGAAGCCAACGCCGAGATCGATGTGGCCCTGCCAGTACGTCAGGACCGGCTGGCCGGCGTAGCTCTGCGCCTGCAGGTCCTCGATCGCGTTGCCTTTCGCGGCCGGCTGGAACCAGATCAGCCGGCCGGCCGCGTTGATGATCATCGCGCCGTTCTGGCCATAGTTGGAGTCGGCAGTCAGGAAGATGTCACTGTTAATCGCCGCCGACGGAGTCGTCGTCGTGATCGAGACGCTCGGCGGTTGCAACGTCGGCTGTGAGACGAAGCTCTGGTTCGCGCCCGGCTTGGCGGCCGGAGGCGTCGAGGCGGGCGCGAGCGGATAGCTGACCAGGCGCGCGACCGTGAAGCTCGTGCCGACTCGCGATGTGTGCCCGCGCGCGCCGACGAGCGCCGAGACGGTCACGCGCTCGCCTTCGCTGAAGCCGCGCGCCGGCACGAAGCTCGCGCCGGTCGCGCTCGCGTAAGAGCGAAGCTTGCCGCTGTGGCCGCCGCTGCGCGAGCCGACGACCGCGACGTCGGAGATCTCGTTGGCAGGCGCGCCGAGAAAGCTGATCTGCGTGTCTGGAGACGCGTCCGGCGTCCCGTTCAGCGGCGAGATCGTCAGCGCGAAGGCGCTCGACGCGAGCAGCGCAAGCGCCGCGACTGCCGCGAGCAGCGACAGCGCGCACGCCCGAGCGACCCGCTCACACCCTCTGCAATCCATCTTCTCCTCACCGTTCGCCGCGACGACTGAGATCGAACCGACGAGTCGATAACCCCGCCGTAGCCGTCAGGTAGCGTCGCGATCGCAGCGGCGGATAAGAATCTGCTCAGCGCTCGGCGTGGCTTGCGGGCGGACCAGGCCTGGGGGACGCCTACCGGCGATTACGGCGTTCGAACGTCGAGGTTGTCGGCGATGATCTCGAAGTCCTTGGCGTTTCGCGTCAGCAACGGCACGCGATGGACGTTGGCCGTCGCGGCGATCGCCAGGTCCAAGGCACGCCGCCGGGGCTGACCTCCGCGCTGTGCGACGATCGCGTGCAGACGACCGCACTCGCGCGCCGCGGCAGCATCGAATGGCAGCGCGTCGAAGTGACTCTCGATCGAGCCGAGACGGCGCATGCGAAGCGCCCGAACCTCTTCGTTGCGGGCGATCAGCACGCCGAAGTGGAGCTCGGTGAGCGAGACGACGCTGATCGCGGCGTCGTCGTCCGGCCCGTGCTCTTCGGCGATCAGCACCGACGTGTCGAGCAGGACGGCCACGATTACTCGGCCCAGGGATCCGTGACTGCTCCGCCGAGCGCGCCGAGATCGTCGTCGAGCGTCGGCTCCGGCGGTGTCGCCCAAAGATCGGACAGCAGCGCGCTGGACACCCATTGCCTGGTGCGCACCGGCCCGAGCTCGGCGACGGGGCGTCCGGAGACGGTGATCGTGAACTGCTCTCCAGCCTCGGCGCGTCGCAGAACATCACCTATGTGATTGCGAAGCTCCTTCTGCGGAATCGTCGCCATCGAGACGATGGTAGCAATAGTGCTACCTGTTGAGCCAACGCTCAACGCTCGTGCACACCAACGACATTCGACGCACCCGCGGCGAATGGGTAGTCGGCTTCCGGTTCGGAGCGCGCGCGGAAGCTGTAGTCGGCCGGGCCGGCGAACTTGAAGCGGTAGCTCGCGTGGAAGCGCCCGCGCGCGTCCGTGCGGACGACCTTGAACTCGATCCACGGGCTGCCTGGCGAGCGCGCCTCGAGCACGAGCTGCTTCCCGGTCGCCGGGACCGATCCGCCGCGCAGCCGCCCGCGAAAGGCGATCGTCGATCCGACGCTCGCGAGATGTGGCGAGACGTTCAGCGCGATGCTCGCGTGGACGCTCAGCCGCAGCGTGCGCGTCGCCGCCGGACGTGATTCGCCGACGCGAGCGCGATAGGCGAAGCGCAACGTTCTAGACGAGCCGCCGCCGGACAGGCGCACGCTGAAACGTCCAGTCGCGTCCGTGCGCGCGCTCGGCATCGCGATCGATCTCGCTCCGGCATACGAAGGCGTCGCGCTCAGTTCGACCGCCGCGCCCGTGATCGGCGCGCCGCCGGGCGCCGTCAGCCGTCCGCTGACGACGTGCGAGCTTCCGTACCCGCTTACGAGTTGCGCCTTGCGAGTGCCTTGCCAACGCACGGCGAGCGACGCCTGCGCCGAAGCGTTGACGCCGTTCGGCGGGCCCGGCGCTCCCGGAGCGGGCGGGTTGTCGATCGTCACCGTCCGGTCGAGCACCGGCGCCGCATTGCCCGCCGCGTCGATCACGCTGACGAGCAGGTGATGCGCGCCGTTCGCCACAGCCGTCGTATCGAACGGGACGTCGGCGCTGAGCGACCCGACGCACGGCTGCACGTAGAGGAACGCCGCCGTCCCGTCGGTCGTCTGCCCGACGTCGCGACAACGTCCGCCGTTCGCGTCGAGCGCCGTGCGCTGGACCACCTGGCCGTCGATGCTGAACAGCGCCTCGTAAACGCCCGACCCCGGATCGCTCGCGTCGAACGTCACGTCGCTCGACCCTTGCAGCGTCGGCGCGCTTGCGAGTTCGCCGGCGACGTTGCTCGCGTGCGGGCCTTCGGCTTGTTCGAGAGTTAGGTCCGCGGCGAAGAGGTAGAGGGCGGCGGCGTAGCCGTTGGCGTCGCCTTTGCCGATGGGGCATTTGTAGGCCGCGACTCCTCCGCATGAGACGCTGGCGTAAATGTTCGAGCCCAGATTGCCGGCCGGCGCAATAACCTCATTTTCTGGAGACAGAGGCTGGGCCGAATCTCCCTGCCCCAGGCAACCAACTACGTTCAAGCATTCATCAAAGATCAGGGCCATCGACGGTCCGGCAAGCCAAAATTGATTGCTGGCATTGACGATTGCACCCCCGTCGGTATCTCCAGAACGCCAGAGCTTGACGGCTGATAGCCGCAGACCGGGCGGCAGAGAGAAGATCCAGGACGCTAGATCCACGCCTGCTTCGTGCACAGTGACATCCCCAAGCGCCGCCACCAACGCACCACCTTCGCCGCAAGTGTCCAACGCGTAGTCGTCGAAGGCGCCTCCAGGCGCGACTGACCCGCTCCACCCATCAACCGGCGCGACTTCGCCGTCAGGCGTGCGGCACGAGTACACGTGATACGTGCCGGCGTGCGCGCTCGCGACGAGCGCGGCGAGCACGAGGCTCGTCGCGATCGCTGCGTTGAAGATCCGTCGAACCATCGCACCTGTATGTCGTCGGAGCGGGCGTCGTGCCCCCCTGCGAATTGTCGATCGCCGGCGCGCGAGCGGCAAACTGTGTCTCCAGCGTCAGAGCGAGAAGGCGATCGGCAGCTCGGCGAGGCCGTAGATGCCGGAGACGCCGTCGAAGACCGGCTCGCCGTCGAGCCGCAGCCCGCGCAGGTTCTGCGACAGGAACGCGAGGCCCTCTTGCAGCTCGACGCGCGCGAGGTTCGCGCCGAGGCAGTAGTGCACGCCGGCGCCGAACGTCAGCGGGCGCGCGCGCTCGCGATCGGCGGCGATGTCGAACGCTTCGCTGCCGTCGGCGCCGGCCGCGTCGGGCTCGAGGTCGCGATTGGCGGTGAACGCGCAGACCATCACGATCGTTCCCTCTGGGAACTTCACGTCGCGGAACTCGACGTCGTCGACGAGGATGCGCGCGGTGAACGGCGTGATCGGCTCGTAGCGCAGCGCCTCCTCGACGGCGCGCGGCGCGAGCGACGGGTTCTCGGCGAGCAGCGCCCACTGCGCGGGGTGTTCGGCGAGCAGTCTGATCGCGTGCGCGAGCTGGCTCTGGCTCGTGTCGACGCCGCCGACGAGCACGTTGAAGACGAGGTTGACGCACTCGACGTCGCTGAGCCGCTCACCGTCGTCTTCGGCGGCGATCAGCTTCGAGATCAGATCGTCGCTCGGGTCGTCGCGGCGCGCACGGACGAGCGCGTGCGCGTACTCATAGAACTGCTCGACCGCTTCGGTGATGACGTCGATTTCACTGGCCATGCTGACCGCGTCGAACTGGCGCTGGATCACGTTCGACCAGTGGCGCAGGCGCGGCGCGTCGGCGAGCGGCGCGCCCATCACGGTCGCGATCGCAAGCGACGGGTACGGCTTGGCGAACGCGTCGACGAAGTCACAGCGAACGTGGTCGGCGCCGCCGTCGACGCTCGTCGGATCGCCGATGCCGAGCGCATGGGCGGCGCGCGAGGCGACGACGGCGCGCGCCAGCAGCTGCTCGAGGAACTCGCGCATCGCCGGTCGGTAGCGCTCGACGGCGCGCGGCGAGAGCGCCGGGTTGACGAGGCTGCGCAGGCGCGTGTGATCGGCGCCGTTGACGTGCAGGATGTTGCGGAGCATCTGCTCGTACAGCGGACCGTCGGTGACGCCGAAGATCTCGGCGATCTTCATCCCGGGGAAGATCGCCGAGCGCGTGCGCAGGAAGAACTCGCCGGCGTCGCGGTCGAGCGTCATGTAGCCGAACGGCGAGCGCGCGAGCCATCCGCGCCCGTCGCTCGCGGCCGACTCCGCGCGCACGTCGGCCATCGCGCGATGGAAGCGCTCGCCGCGCATCGCCGTGTCGGTGTGGTCGAAGCTCGGCAGGTCGAGCTCGCTGACGAGCATCATCGCGAGCAGATCCTCTCAGCTCGATCGCGTCGGCGCCCGCGCGAGCTTCTTGCCGATTGTAAGTGATGCCACTACACTTCACTACATGGCCCGCACATCCCCGGCGAAGCCGTTCTCGATCCGCATGAGCGAGCCGACGATGGATCGGCTTGATCTCCATGCACGCCGCCGGGGAGAGGCCAAGTCACGCATCGCGGAGCGACTGATCGACGAGGGCTTGCGGATGCAAGAGCACCCAGGTGTCGTCTTCCGTGACGGACCTGCCGGTCGCCGCGCCGCGCTGGCTGGCGGGCCTGACATATGGGAGGTCATCGAGACACTCAGAGGCACGGGGCAGACCGGTGAGCAGGCAATCGGGCTCACCGCGCGGTGGGGCAAGCTGACTCACACTCAGGTGCGCACCGCGGTGCGCTACTACGCCGACTTCACCGAGGAGATCGACGAGCGGATCGCGCTCAACCGGCTCGAGGCAGAGCGCGGACGAACGGCCTGGGAGCGAGCGCAGAAAGCGCTCGCTTGAGGCTCTTGCTCGACGAGATGTACCCGCCTGCGATCGCCGCGCAGCTCCGTCGCCACGGCCATGACGTGGATGCCGTGACGGAGCGAGCCGAGCTGCGAGCGCTGCCCGATCCCGACCTGTTTTCGGTGGCGCATCAGGAGCGACGCGCGATCGTTACGGAGAACATCGTCGACTTCAGCGGCATCGCCGACGGGCACGACGCACGCGGCGAGCACCACCACGGGCTGGTCTTCGTCGACCCGGCCAAGTACCCGCGCGGAAGCCGCCGCACAATCGGCCGCACGGTGACCGCGCTCGCGCGGTTGCTCCGCGAACAACCCGGCCGTCAGGCCACGAGCCTGCGCCACTGGCTCTGATCCCAGGTTGCCATCAGCCGCCGTGAGAGTGGCTCCGTTCAGCGCGCGAGCTTCTTGCCCGGGTTGAGCAGCCCCTTCGGATCGAACACGCGCTTGATCTCCTCGTGCAGCGCGACTGCGCGTGCGTCCCACTGCTCGGCGAGCAGGCCGGCCTTGAGTAGCCCGACGCCATGCTCTGCGGCGATCGAGCCGCCGAGCTCGCGCACGAGCGCGAACAGCTCGACGTCGATCGCGTCGGCCGCGTCGAGCTCAGCTTCCGCGCTCGGGTCGACAAGCACTGTCGCGTGCACGTTGCCGTCGCCGCCGTGGCCCCAGCTGCATGAGCGCAGGCCGTGGCGCGTGGCGATCTGCTCGAAGCGCTCGAGCCCCTCGTGCAGGCGCTCGATCGGGAACGCGATGTCCTCGCTGACCTTCGCGCCGCGCACGGCAGAGACGACGCCGTTGAAGCCGTCACGCCAGCGCCACAGTGCGGCCGGGTCGTGCGGCTGCTCGATCGCGATCGGAGCAGCGCCGAGCGCCTCGATCAGCTCGTCGCGCTCGCGCGCGACCTCGCCGCGTGAGCCGTCGAGCTCGACGAGCAGCGCGAAGCCGGCGTCGGCAGACGCCTCGCCGGGGTAGCCGCGGCGCACGAGCGCGAGCGTCTCGCCGTCGAGGAAGTCGAGCGCAGCCGGGCCGATGCCGGCGGCGAGCACATCGAGTATCGCCGCGCAGCCGGCTGCGCGGTCGCGCAGGAAGACGACGAGCGTCAGCGCGGCCTCGGGCGCCGGCAGCAGGCGCAAGCGCACGGCTGTGATCACGCCGAGCGTCCCCTCCGAGCCGATCAACAGGCTCTTCAAGTCATAGCCGGCGACGTCCTTGCGCGCCCAGCTGCCGAGCTCGACGAGCTCGCCGGGTGCGAGCACGACCTCCAGGCCGGTCACCCAGCTGCCGGTCACGCCGTGCTTGAGCGCATGCGGACCGCCGGCGTTCGTCGCGACGTTGCCGCCGATCTGCGACTGCTCGCCGGCGCCCGGATCGGGGCCGAAGAACAGGCCGTTCTCGCGCGCGAGCCGTTGCACGTCGCGCGTGCTGACGCCGGCTTCGGGGTAGATCCGCCACAGCGCCGGCTCGAGCTCGCGCACGCGGCGCAGACGCTCGAGCGAGAGCACGACGCCGCCGGCGCTCGGCACGGCGCCGCCGAGCAAGCCGGTGCCGCCGCCGCGCGCGACGATCGCGACGCCATGCGCGTAGCACCAGCGCACGACATCGGCGACCTGTTGGGCACTGCCGGGCAGCGCGACCGCGTCAGCTCGACCGACGAGCCCGCGCCGCCGCGCCAGGTCGGCGTTGTACGGCGAGTCGGGCGGCGCGTCGAGGACGTGCTCGGCGCCGAGCAGCCGGGCGAGCTCAGCTTGCATCGCGCGCGTTCGAGGCGGTCGTGCTCGGGCCACGACAGCATCACAGCACACGCTCAGCGGCATCGGGCATCGGCCTCGGCACGGCTCGTGACGAGTCGGCGTGCAGCACTCACGCGGCGAGCGCGACCGGTCGAGACAGACAGCCACGGTCAGATCGCGTTCGTAGACGATCGGCACCACGAGTCGGGGGTAGAAGATGTTCAAGCGCGCCACATTGATGACGGCTCTGATGCTGCTCGGCGTCCTCTTCGGCGCCGCTCCGGCGCTCGCCGACGTCGGCCTCTCGCCGTCGTCGAGCCAGCTCGCGTTCGGCGAAGTCGACTTGCACTACGGCGGCAGCCCGCGTCAGGCGATCGACTTCTACGGCGCCGATCCGAGCGCGGCGGTGACGATCGGAGCGGTCAGCGTCGAAGGCGCCGAAGCCGGTCACTTCCAGATCGTCGGCGACAGCTGCTCGGGCGATCAGCTCGAACTCGGCGAGGGCTGCCAGATCGAAATCGAGTTTGAATCGGGCGGCGTTGGCGGCGTGCACGCGGCGACGCTGACGCTCGCGACGGCCGCAGGCGCGCTCGAAGTGCCGCTGTCGGGCGACGCTGCGACCGGCACGCTGACGGCGAGCCCCGACCCACTGAGCTTCTCGGCGATCCCGTACACGGCGCCGGGCTCGCACACGGAAGGCGAAAACAGCGAGACCGAACAGGTCGAGGTCCAGAACAGCGCGAACGCCAGCACGCGGATCGCGTCGATGACGATCGCCGGCGCCGACGCGTCGTCGTTCTCGATCCAGTACAGCTGCGGCGACGGCGACGTGCTCGGCGCGAACAACTCGTGCGGCATCGGGGTTCGCTTCCAGCCAACGTCGTTCGGCGCGAAGCACGCGTCGCTGGTGATCGACAGCGACGCGCCGGGCGGCCCACTGGTCGTGCCGCTCGAAGGCGAAGGCCTGCACGGACCGCAGCTGACGCTGAGCACGACGCAGGCGCTGCTCGGCGACGTCGCAGTCGGCTCGTCCGCACAGCAGGCGCTCGGCGTCACGAACACGGGCGACTACCCGCTGCTGATCCAGCGCGCGTTCCTCGTCTCGGGAACGCCGCTGATGTTCCCTGTGCTGTCGGACTCGTGCAGCGGACAGATCCTCTACCCGAGCGAATCGTGCGCGATCACGGTCGGCTTCCAGCCGACGACGCTCGGCGAGAAGGACGCGTCGTTGCTGTTCATCACGAACACGCCGACGATCGCCGTCGCCGGCTTCGATGGAATCGGCGTGCACGCGAGCAGCGAATCGTCGCTGACGATCGCCCCGCCGGCGCCAGCGCCGGTCGACCCGACGAGCCCCACGCCGCCGTCAGCGACGCCGCCGGTCCCGCCGCCGCCGCCGCACTTCGACGAACAGCAGATCGTCAGCCCGGCGCCGCTGAGCGCGCTGCGCGCGCCTCGCCTCTACACGCTGCTCGGACGCCGGACGCTCGATCCGGGCGCCGATCTGCAGTGCCCGGTGAGCGCGACGAGCTGCGAAGCGCTGAGCTACGTCGTCGCCGGCGGCCAGACGCGCTCGTCAGCGAGCGGCTTCGGCCGCGCCGCGGGGCTGCTCGGCTCGGCGGTCGTGCAGTTGCGCGGCGGCGAGGGCGCGCACGTGCGCGTCGCGCTCTCCTCGCACGCTTTGGCGCTGCTGCGCCAGCTCGGCCATCTGTCCGTGCGCGTCGGCGTCGTCGTCCAGGCGGGCGGCGCGATCATCGCCGAGCACACTTGGAGCCTGCGGCTGACGTCTGCCGGCGCGGTATCGCGCGCGTCTTGACCGTCGCGGGCATTCTCGCGCAGCGCCTGCCGAGCCCGTCTGGCCTCTGAAGACACGGCCGTGTCGGGCGCGCGAGCGTCGCGCATGACGCGCGTCGGCTGTGTATGAGCGCGCTAAGAGCTCGCGACAGCCGGCGCAACTAAGCGCCGGTTGCCGTGTAAACGGTCGTTAGGATCCGCATTCGCAGCACACACGCTCTCGGAGGTTCGATGGACGGAAGCACGCGTCTGGCCGCGCTCGCGCTGCCGGCAACGCTCGGCATGGCAGCTCAGGCGGCGGTCGCGCAAGCGCGCGCGCTGGGCGCGTCGCGCAAAGCGAAGTCGAAGTCGAAGGCGATCCTGCCGGCGCTCGGATGATCGGCGGCCGCGGCAAACGTCGCCGCAGCGCCGAAGCGCGCGCGGCCGAGGAGCGCCGTCTCGCGGCTGCCGAGCGCGCACGTCAGCGCGCCGAGCGCGAGCGGATCGCGCGGGCGCGCGAGCAGCGTGAAGCAGCCGCACGCGAAGCGGCCGAGCTCGCGGCGAGCGGCGTCGGCGAGCCGCAGACGGTCGCCGGCGCGCGCCCAGGCTCGCGCTCGCGCCCTACGCGTCGCTCACGCGGCGCGCGGCGCCACATTCGGATGCGGCGCGGCCTCGTGCTCGGCGGCGCCGCAGTCGTGCTCGGCAGCGCGACGACGCTCGCGTTTGCGTCGCATCGAATCGCGTCGGAGCAGTCGGCGTTCGTCGCGCCGAGCGTCGCGCGCTGCGAACCGACGACGCTGAACCGCTCGGCGACGCTGCCGGGCACGCCGCTCAGCGTCGCGCCGCTGCCGGACTCCTACGACGCTTCGGCGCACACGCAGATCAGCATGCTCGGCACGCCGGCAAGCGCGATCTCGGGCGTCGTCGCGACGGGCTCGCAGAGCGGCTCGCATAGCGGCAAGCTGCGCGGCTACTCGCAAGGCGACGGCGCGAGCTTCGTGCCGTCGCACGCGTTCACGCAAGGCGAGACGGTGACGGTCCGCGGCAAGGTCGAGAGCGGCGCGCGCAAGCTGCCGTTCGCTTACCACTTCGTCGTCGCCACGCAGGACGTGCTGGCGCGCACGGCGCCGAACTCGCCGTCGGGCAAGGACTACAACGAGAAGCAGCACTTCCACTCGGCGCCGGCGCTCGAACCGCCGTCGATCGAAGTGACGACGCACGTCGCCGGCAGCCAGCCGGGCGACATCTTCACGGCGCCGTACTCCGGCCCGGGGCCGCCGGGGCCGATGATCTTCGACGAAGCGGGCAACGTCGTCTGGTTCGACGCGCTGCCGAAGGACATCAGCGCGGCGACGAACCTACAGGTGCAGCAACTCGACGGCAAGCCGGTGCTGACGTGGTGGCAGGGCTACATCCCGAAGCAGGGCTTCGGCGAGGGCGAAGAGATCATCGACAACACGTCCTACCAGCAGATCGGCCGCGTGCACGCAGGCAACGGCTACACGGCGGACTTGCACGACTTCAAACTGACGTCGAACGACACGGCGCTGCTGACGGTGTTCAACCCGATCGACTGCAACCTGTCAAGCGACGGCGGACCGAGCGGCGGCGCGGTGACCGACAGCGTGTTCGAGGAAATCGACCTGCACACGGGACTAGTCCGCCGCGAATGGCACAGCATCGACCACGTGCCGCTGTCGGCGTCGTACAGCTCGTCGACGAACGCGAGCAAGGAATGGCCGTTCGATTACTTTCACATCAACTCGATCGACCAGAGCGCGAACGGCACGACGCTGATCTCCGCGCGCAACACGTGGGCGCTTTACGAGCTGAACACGACGAGCGGCCAAGTCGGCACGACGATCGGCGGCCATCGCTCGAGCGTGACGATGGCCGAAGGCGCGCGCCCGGCCTACCAGCACGACGCGACGACGCTGCCGAACGGCGAGATTGGCGTGTTCGACAACGGCTCGACGCCGAAGGTCCATCCGCAGACGCGCGGGCTCGTGCTCGCGGTCAACGCGCAGAGCAATACTGCGACGGTCGCGGCGCAGTACGAGCACAGTCCGGCGCTGACATCCGACAGTCAGGGAAGCATTCAACTACTCGAAAATGGCGATATGTTCGTCGGGTGGGGGTCGGAGCCATACTTCTCGGAGTACAGCGCGAGCGGCCAACTGCTGTTCGACGCGCACATGCACGGCAGCTACGAGTCCTACCGGACGTACAAGTTCCCGTGGGTCGGCTCGCCGGCGAGCTCGCCGGCGATCGCCGCGAGCACCGTCGCAGGCGGTCGCGCGACGGTCTACGCGAGCTGGAACGGAGATACGCGCACGGCGACTTGGCGCGTGCTCGCGGGCGCTTCGGCGAAGTCGCTGGCGCCTGTCGCGACGGTCGCGCGCAGCGGCTTCGAGACGTCGGCGACGACGCCTGCGGCGGCGCCGTACGTGCAGGTGCAGGCGCTCGACGCGTCGGGCAACGTGCTCGGCAGCTCGCGCGTGACCCGCGGCTGAGCGACGCGGGCGATCGCAAGCGTATTTACGCCGTAGATAGCGGGCGTATTCACGCTGTATTTACAACTGCTATCGACTCACCGTTTCCAAACGCACAACCCTCCGCGCCGACGGCATGCACGACTGGTACGCTTCGGCTGTTTGGCGTCAACAAGGGGTTTTCAACGGGTGACTGGACGACGAGATGACGGCGCGTAAGGTCAACTCGAAGAAGAAGCCCGCCGCTGAGGCCAACGCGGGTACGGCGCGACCGGGCGGCCCCGCGCGCTACCGGCGGCTGCCGACGGGCGCGCACGGGATGACGCGCGAGCAGGTCGAGCGCGACCAGCGCGAGCGACTGCGCTCGGCGATGATCGAGCTGATCGCCGAACGTGGCTATCCGGCGGTGCGGATCCTCGACTTGACGCAGCTCGCGCACGTCTCGCGGCCGACGTTCTACAACCTGTTCGCGGACAAGGAAGAGCTGTTGCTGAGCGCGTACGAGGACATCGCCGGGCGCACGACGCGGCACGTCGCGCAAGCGCACGAGGCGGGCGAGTCGCCGGAGCAGAGCGTGCAGCTGGCGCTGCGCGCGTTCGCCGAGCTGGCGGCGTCGGAGCCGGAGGCGATGACGCTCGCGCTGCTCGGCACGTTCGGCGCCGGCGCGCGCGCGCTGGAGCGTCGCAATCACACGCTGAACGCGCTCGAGCAGATCGTCGACGCGGGGCGCGAGCGGCCGACCGGCCGGCACGCGAGCGACTTCAGCGCGAAGTTCCTGATCGGCGGCATCCGCGAGGTCTCGGCGACGCGCCTGCGCGACGGGCGCGCGGAGCAGCTGGTCGAGCTCGCGGACGAGCTCGGCGCGTGGGTGGCGTCGTACCCGGACGAGCTGCCGGTCGGACTCGAAGGGCCGACGCTCGTCGAGCGGCGCGCGGCGGCGAGCGGCTCACGACAGGAGCAGAGCACGCGCGACCGGCGGCCGGAAGGGCGCTTGCCGAGCGGCCGCCACGACCTGCCGCGCGATCTCGTCGTCAAGAGCCAGCGCGAACGGATCGTCGACGCGACGGCGGCGATCGTCGCCGAGAAGGGCTTCGCGCGGCTGACGATCCCGGAGATCGCGTCGCGCGCGAACGTCTCGCACGAGACGTTCTACGAGATGTATCCGACGAAGCACGACGCGTTCCTCGGCGCGCAGAAGATCGGCTTGCATCAGGCGCTGCGCGTGACGGCCGACGCGTACGACGGGCGTCACGGCGACTGGCCGCAGGGCGTCGCGACGGGCCTGCAAGCGCTGATCGACTACGTCTGCTCAGAGCCCGATCACGCGCATCTAACGCTCGTCGACACGTTCGGCGCAAGCCCACAGGCGATCGAGATTCGCGAGCGCGCGCTCGGCGCGTTCGCCGAGTACTTGCGGCCGGGCTACGATCACGCGCCGACGCACGCCGAGGTGCCGCGCGTCGCCGGCGAGGCGGTCGCCGGCGGGATCTGGCAGATCTTGCATCACTACCTCGAGCACGATCGCGTCGATGAGCTGTGCGAGGCGGCGCCGCAGCTGATCTACTTGACGCTGAGCCCGTTCACCGGGCCGGAGGCGGCGGCAGACGTCGCGCGCAGCTCGCTCGCGGCGTAGCGCTGACGCGCGCTACGCCGCTGAGAGCGTCAGCTGATCGCCGCGCCGTGCAGGCCTTCGGTCGGCCGCACGCGAGCGTCCCACCACTCGTTGACGGACGCGATGCCGCCGCCGATGATGCCCTCGCGGAAGGCGTGCGTGTCGTTGAGCCGCGGCAGTGGGTCGGCCGGCACGTCGACTTCGAGGAACTCGCAGAGCGGCTCCCAGCCTTCGGCCGGGTCCCACGCGAGCAGCCGCTCAGCCGGGACGGTCGCTTTTACTTCGTCGTTCCAGCGGGTCATCGAAGCGGCGAGACCGGCGTCGCTTGCGTGATCGCCGGCGAGCGCGCCGGTGCCGGGCGCCCAGTTCATCCCGTTCATCAAGTCGAGGTAGCGACGCCACAGCGGATCGACGGACGCGCGCGCCTCGGATACGTGGTGAATCGGCGAGCCCTGATCGTGGAACATCGCCCAGATCGTGCCGCGCATGCTGTTCACCCAAGCGTCGGCGTCGCGCACGCTGAGCAGCACCTTCGCGTCCGGGTAATAGTCGATCAGCTCGCGGTAGTAGTACGCCGACGGCCAGTCGACGGTCGAGCTGATCGCGCGATCGCCGCCGAAGATCGCGTCCCAATCGGCGTCGCCTGCAAATACGGCTTCCCACAACGGCAAGCCGGTCTCGAGATCGGCGAGCAGGTCTCTCATGTGGTAGCAGGGACCGAACCCGAGCTGTTCCAGCGCGAACATCTGCGTAGTAGTGGCGGTACGCGGAAGTCCAGCGCCGATGACCTTCATGCCCATCTGGTCACCTCCACCTAGTTTTACAATCCACGATTCCACCCTACCCGAGCTTTGGCGAACAACGACCGGATCTGGGCAGGTCTTCGAGTTTTCTTAATTATGTGAAGATCGGCGTTCGCGATGGCGCCGGCGGCGGCGCGAGGCACGCAGCGGCGCTGTGCGCGAGAGCTCGCGCGAATCACACGATGAGCGGCTCGGCGCCGGCGGCGAGCGCCGTGTAAGGGCCGAAGCTGACTTCCAGGCGAGCGCCGCCGCCGTCTGCGTTGCCGGCGCGCGCGTAGCCGCCGTGCGCTTCGGCCGCTTGGCGGACGATCGCCAGGCCGAGCCCCGAGCCGGGCAGCGTGCGCGCGCGCTCGGAGCGGTAGAAGCGCTCGAAGACGCGTGGCAGGTCGTCCTCGCCGAAGCCCGGCCCACGGTCGCGCACGCTGAGCACGCCATCGCGCAACACGACGTCGACGGCCCCGTCGGGCGGGCTCCACTTGCGCGCGTTCTCGAGCAGGTTCGAGACGGCGCGGCTGATCCACGCGCCGTCGCCGCGCACGATCGTCGGCTGCAGGTCGAGCTCGAAGCGCAACTCGGCGCGCCGGCGCGCGACGGCGACGAGATCGCAGACGATCTCGTCGAGCCGCACGTCTGCCAGCTCGTCGTCGGCGCGCGCGCCGCGCGCGAGCTCGACGACATCGCCGACGAGCGCCGTCAGGTCGTCGAGCTCCTCGACGATGTCGGCGTGCAGGCGCCGCTGCTCGGCCGGCGGCAGGCGCTCGGCGTCCTCGAGGATCTGGATGTTCGCGCGCAGCGTCGCGATCGGCGTGCGCAACTCGTGGCTCGCGTCGGCGACGAGCTGGCGCTGCGCGGCGAGCGCCTGCTCGAGCGCGGCGAGCGTCGTGTTGAAGCTGCGCGCCAGGCGCGAGAGCTCATCACGCCCGCCGACGTCGAGGCGCCGCGACAAGTTGATCCCGCCGGCGAGCGACTCGGTGCGGGTGGTGAAGCGGACGATCGGCGCGAGCGCGGTGCGCGCGACGAGCGCGCCGAGCAGCGCCGCGAGCGCGATGCCGCAGACGCCGACGATCACGAGGATCAGCAGGATGTGGCTGAGCTCTCTGTTGACCTCTGTCAGCGGCAGCGCGGTCATCACTGCGCCACGGATCACGCCGCCTTGCGCCGGCGCGCCGCTCGCGCTCGGTGCTCCGCCATCGCTCGCGGCAGACCCGCGCGCGACGGATGCGCCGCCGGCGATCGCGGCGGAGCCGCTTGTCGATGGCTCGTCGCTCGTCGCGGCGACGCCAGCGGAGCCGGCGGCAGAGGCCGCGCCGGCGCGGCGGCTCGCGACGGCGACGCCGACGGTCAGCACGCGCAGATGCGTGCCTTTGACCGTGCGATCGCTGAACTGCTCGCCGTGCCCGCTCGCGGCGATCGCCTTCTCGCGTGCGTCAGGCGCGATCTTCGGCGTCGCGCCCTGCCCGCCGGGCACGACGATCGCGCCGCTGTGCGAGACGAACTGCACGTAGCCGCTCGCGCCGCCGAAGCGCGCCGGCTGCACGTGGCGCGGCAGCAGCGCGCGGCCGGCTCGCCGCGCGCTGGCGCCCGGCGGTCGCTTGCCGCCGAGCAACACGACGCCAGGCGCGCCGGAGCGAAGCAGCGGGTCGCCGACGAACACGTGCGTGCGCTGCTTCAGCGACTCGTCGACCTGCCCGCGCAAGTCCGAGCGCACGGCGAGATACAGGCTTACCGCGGCGACGAGCACGGCGAGCGCGACGGCGAGGCCGGCGACGCCGGCGATGCGCAGCCGCAGCGTCACGGCTCGCGCATCACGTAGCCGACTCCGCGCACGGTGTGGATCAAGTCGCGCGCGCCGATCTCCTGCAGCTTGCGACGCAAGTAGCCGACGTACACGCGCAAGGCGTTCGACGCCGGACCGAAGTCATAGCCCCAGACGCGGTCGTAGATCACGCTGTGCGTCAGCACCGTGCGCGGGTTGCGCAGGAACAGCTCGAGCAGCTGGTACTCGGTGCGCGTCAGTTCGGCGACGCGGCCGTCGACGCTCGCGCCGTGGCGCGAGGTGTCGAGCATCACCTCGGCGAACGACAGCTCGTCGAGCGTGCCGTCGCCGTCTGGGCCGGTGCGCCGCAGCAGCGCGCGCAGGCGCGCCTTCAGCTCGGCGTTGTCGAACGGCTTGACGAGGTAGTCGTCGGCGCCGGCGTCGAGCCCGGCGACGCGGTCTTCGATCTCGACGCGCGCGGTCAGCATCAGGACCGGCACGCGGTTGCCGAGCAGGCGCAGGCGGCGACAGACCTCGAGACCGTCGAGCTCGGGCATGCCGACATCGAGCACGATCGCGTCGGGCACCGACTGCACGACCTGCTCGATCGCCTCGGCGCCGTCATCGGCGCTCTGCACGTCGTAACCGGCAAGCGTCAGCACACGGCGCAGCGCGTCGCGCACGGCGCGATCGTCGTCGACGACGAGCAGCTTCATGGTGTCGATTGTTACTCACGCCCAGCTCGCGGCGAGTCGGCGCCGGGCGACTCATACGTTGCTCTTAGGGGTAACGATCCGGCGCGAGCGGCGTACAGGCGGCATGGGCGCACGCGCCACCGAGCAGCCGACGGCGGATCACGCGGCGCTGCAGCTACGCGAGCTGACGCTGCACGGCGAGCGGATCGCCTACCGCGCGGCCGGCAGCGGGCCGGCGCTCGTGCTGATCCACGGGATCACGTCGAGCTCGGCGACGTGGAAGCGCGTGCTGCCGAGCCTGGCGCGCCACTTCACGGTGATCGCGCCCGACCTGATCGGCCACGGCAAGTCGGACAAGCCGCGCGGCGACTACTCGCTCGGCGCGCACGCGAGCAACGTGCGCGACCTGATCGTCGTGCTCGGTCACGAGCGCGCGAGCGTCGTCGGGCACTCGCTCGGCGGCGGCATCGCGATGCAGTTCGCCTATCAGTTCCCCGAGCGCTGCGAACGGATCGCGCTCGTCGACTCGGGCGGGCTCGGGCGCGAGGTCAACATCCTGCTGCGCGCCGCGACGCTGCCGGGCGCCGAGTTCGTGCTGCCGCTGCTCGCCGCGACGCGGCTGCTCGACGCCGGGCGCCTCGCCGGCGGCGCGCTCGGGCGGCTCGGGCTGCGAGCGCGCACTGACGTCGAGGAGATCGCGCGCGGGCACGCGACGCTGTCAGACGCGCAGGCGCGCGCTGCGTTCGTGCACACGTTGCGCGCCGTCGTCGAGCCGGGCGGGCAGCGAGTCGACGCCTCCAGCCGCCTGCACCTCTCGGCACACATCCCGTTCCTGCTGATCTGGGGCGCGCACGACTCGATCATCCCGCTGTCGCACGGCGAGGCGGCGCACGAGCAGATCGCTGCGAGCCGCTTGGAGGTGTTCGAGCGCTCCGGGCACTTCCCGCAGCTCGACGAGCCGGAGCGCTTCGTCGAGGTGCTCAGCGACTTCCTGCAGTCGACCGAGCCGGCGGCGGCGCTCGACCCGCAGGCCTGGCGCGAGCTGCTCGACTCGCACTAGCGCGGGCCGGCTACAGCGCCGGGCGCGGCGGCGGCCAGCTCAGGGATCGCGGACGTCGAGCACGACCTTGCCGGTCGCGCGGCGCTCGTCGATCGCGTGCAGCGCCTCGGCGGCGCGCTCGAGCGGGAAGCGCGCTCCGACGATCGGGCGGACGAAGCCGTCGTCGATCATCTTGCCGACTGCCGCGCCGATCTCGCGGTTGATCTCGGGCCGGCCCATCACATAAGCGCCCCAGCCGGCGCCGATCACCTCGGTGTTGCCGAGCAGCAGCCGGTTGACTTTGACTTCGGGGATCGAGCCGCCGGTGAAGCCGACGACGACGACGCGGCCGTTCGGGCGCAGCGAGCGCAGGCTGTCGGTGAAGCGCTCGCCGCCGACCGGGTCGAGCACCATCTCGACGCCGCCGCCGGAGAGCTCCTTGACGTCGTCCTTCCAGTTCTCGCCGAGCAGCACCGTCTGATCGGCGCCGGCCTGCTCTGCGACGCGCGCCTTCTCCTCGCTCGAGACGAGCGCGATCGTGCGCGCGCCGCGCGCCTTGGCGACTTGCAGCGTCGCCGTGCCGACGCCGCCGGCGGCGCCGTGGACGAGCACCGTCTCGCCCTCGCGCAGCCGGCCGCGCGTGACGAGCGAGAAGTACGCCGTGTGGTAGTTGAGGATCAGGCTCGCGCCCTGCGCGAAGTCGAGCGCGTCTGGAAGCGCGAACGTGAAGTACTCGGGCGCGACGGCGACCTCGGCGAAGCCGCCGAGCGCGCAGAACGCAGCGACGCGATCACCGGGCTCGACCGTCGCGCCGTCGGGCGCGCTGCGCGCGATGCCGGCGACCTCGCTGCCGGGCACGAACGGCAGCGGCGGTGTGACCTGGTAGGCGCCGCGCGTCTGCAGAACCTCCGGGAAGGAGACACCGGCCGCGTGCACGTCGACGAGCACGCCGGCTCCTGGCGTGAGCATGTGCGACGCCTCCGGCTCGGGCAGCTCGACCAAGCGCAGCGCGCTGTCCGGCCCCGTTTCCTCGACGATCTGAACGGCTCGCATCGCTGCGATTATGTCCGAAACATCGAACGAGGGGTGTGGCCGTGGCAAAGGTGCTGTGCGTTCTCTATGACGATCCGATCGATGGCTGCCCGCCGGCATACGCGCGCGATCAGGCCCCGAAGATCGAGCGCTACCCGGATGGGCAGACGACGCCGAGCCCGCAAGCGATCGACTTCACACCGGGCGAGCTGCTCGGCAGCGTCTCGGGCGAGCTCGGCCTGCGCGAGTTCCTCGAGCAGCGCGGCCACACGCTCGTCGTCACATCCGACAAGGACGGCCCGACTCGCGCTTCGAGCGCGAGCTCGCCGACACCGACGTCGTCATCTCGCACGCCTCGCGCGTGACGACCGCGGGCGGCGCGAAGACTTCGTAGGAGCCGTCGTCGAGCGCGACGACGCCACCGTAGCGCGCGTGAGAGGGCGCTCACGGCCACGCAAGCCGAGCCGACAGCTCTCAGAGCGCGCGCTTGTCAGCGCGCAGCCACGCGGCGAGCGCCAGCGCGGCTGCGACGAGCAGCACGGCCGGCCACGCGCCGATCGCCAGCGCGAGCACGTGCGAGATCACGAAAGCGGCGAGCCCGGCGCAGCCGAGGATCACAGCCGTGCGCGTGTCGTTGCGCCGCGCCCACTCGCGGATGCACCACAGCCCACCGGCGGCCAGCACGACGCCGCCGAGCGGGCGCGAGCCGGTGCCGGCAGCGACGGCGTAGCCGGCGATCAGCGAAGCCGCCGCGATCGGCGCCGTCGGCAGCCGGCGAGCGGGCGTCTTCGACTCGGCGATCGGCTCGACTGCGCTCACGACTGACTCGACTCCGCCCACAGGTCGATGCCGCCCTCCTGCGCGTAGCGGTCGATCTCGGCCAGCTCCGCGTCGTCGAAGTCGCGCCGCGCCAGCGCCGCGACGTTCTGCTCGAGCTGGCGCACGCTGCTCGCGCCGAGCAGCGCCGAGCTGACGCGCTCGTCGCGCAGCGCCCACACGATCGCCAGCTGCGCGAGCGACTGCCCGCGGCGCTTGGCGATCTCGTTGAGCGCGCGGGCGCGCTCCAGGTTCTGCTCGCTGAGCAGCCGCTCGTCGAAGTAGTTGCCGCGCTTGACGCGCGAGTCCTGATCGATGCCGTCGAGATAGCGATCGGTCAGCAGCCCTTGCGCGAGCGGCGAGAAGACGATCGCGCCGATCCCGTCGCGCTGCAGCACGTCGAGCAGCTCGTGCTCGATCCAGCGGTTGAACATCGAGTACGACGGCTGGTGGATCAGCAGCGGCGTGCCGAGCTCGCGCAGCACGTCGACGGCCTCTCTCGTGCGCTGCGGGCCGTAGGAGGAGATGCCGATGTAGCGCGCCTTGCCGCTGCGCACGGCGTAGTCGAGCGCGCCCATCGTCTCGCGCAGCGGCGTGTCCGGGTCGAAGCGGTGCGAGTAGAAGATGTCGACGTGATCGACGCCCATCCGCGCGAGGCTCTGGTCGAGGCTCGCGAGCAGGTACTTGCGCGAGCCCCACTCTCCGTACGGCCCCGGCCACATGTCCCAGCCGGCCTTCGTCGAGATCACCAGCTCGTCGCGGTACGGCTTGAAGTCCTCGGCGAAGATCCGCCCGAAGTTCTTCTCGGCGCTGCCATACGGCGGGCCGTAGTTGTTCGCCAGGTCGAAGTGCGTGATACCGAGATCGAACGCGCGCCGCAAGATCGCGCGGCTGTCGCGCAGCGGCCGGTCATCGCCGAAGTTCTGCCACAGCCCGAGCGAGATCGCCGGCAGCCGCAAGCCGCTGCGGCCGCAGCGGCGGTACTGCATCGACTCGTAGCGATCCTCTGCGGCGACGTAGCGCGTCGGGCCGAGCTCGGCGTCGTACGGCATGCGTCCAGTATTAGCACCGCGCGTGGCCCGCGCGAGACGCGCGGCGCGCGAGAGGCGCTCAGCACGCAGCGCGAGCCGGACCGCGCGACTGCGCAGGCGCGCCAGGCGGCGCGCGCGAGGCGCTCAGCGATCGTGCTCGATCCGCGCCAGCGCGCCTTCGTCGAGCGTCGCGCCGTGGCGCGGCAGCGCGACCGCGCCCGGCAGCTCGACGTGCAAGCCGCTCGCGTGGTCGAGCTGCGCGCTCGCTTCGAGCAGCGTGTAGCTGAGCACGTGCCCGCCGCGCCTGCGATCGTCGCTGACGAAGTGCAAGTGCGCGCCGGCCATCTCGATCCCGTCGAGCGCGTCCGGGAAGCAGAAGCCGACCATCGTGCCGGCGACGTCGCGCAGCACGCTGACCTGCTGCTGCGCGATCACCTCGTCGAGCGGCCGGTACGGCGGCGATTGGCGCGGCACCGAGCGGACGTGCACTTCGGCGAAGCGACCGTCGAGCCGCACCGCCGTCGGGCGTGTCGCTCGAGCCACGCCCGCGCCGAGCCGCGCTTCGAGCTCGCGCTCGCCGAACGGGCCGACGAGCGTCCGCCGCTCGCACGGCGAGAACGGCACGACGACCGCATACGGCGTCTTCGCGCGGCCGTCGACGCGCTCGAGCGTGCAGTCGAGCCGCGCCTTCCACGCCTCGCCGTCGAGCACGATCAGCTCGCCGTCGAGACCGTCGAGCGTGCCGAGGCCGAAGTCGCCGTGCTCGAGCACCTCCGCGAGCGTCACATCGCCGTCGTAAGCGCCCGCGAGCAGCGCCTGCACGGTCGACGTCTGGAACAGCTCGTGCTGCGGACGTTCGGCGTGCAGCTCGGCGTGGCGCAGCAGCTCGACGTGCAGCGCGCCGAGGAACTCGAGCTCGCTCACGCCGCCGCGTCGATCGGCTTGCGCGCGCGAAAGCGAAACGAGCGCGCGCGCTCGTCGATCGCCGGCTCGGCCAAGCCGACCGCGCGCAGGCGCGCGGCGAGACCGCCCGCAGCGACCGGCACGAGGATGTCGCCGACGTGCAGCAGGCGGAACAGCAGCCCGCGCCCGCGGTTGTCGGTGCCCGCGAACAGGCCGCCCGGACGCAACACGCGCGCGACCTCCGCGAACAGCCGATCCTGCGCCTCGCGCGAGGGCAAGTGGTGCAGCATCGTGAAGCAGACGACCGCCGAGAAGCGCGCGTCCTCGAACGGCATCGCCGTCGCGTCTCCCTGGACGATGCCGACCGTCTCGCCCAGTTGGGCGCGCAGATGCGCGCAGTAGCGCTCGTCGAGCTCCAGCACCGTCAGCGCGCTCGGGCGGCGCGCGAGCACGCGCGTCGTCGCGCCGAAGCCAGGGCCGATCTCGAGCACGTCGTCACCGAGCTCGAGCTCGCCGATTCCCCACGGCAGCAGCTCGCGCTCGACGCTGCGCCGCCAGCGCTCCGACGAGCAGATCACGCCGTGCAAGCGGTTCATCACGCCACTGTAACCACGCGCGTCGCGCGTCGCCGCGCGCGAGCTGCTCTACGAGGCGTGCGCGATAGACGCCGGCGCGGCACGACGAGCGCGTCGGCGACAGCCGCCCGCCGCGGCGCTAGCGCGCGCCGAGCGCGAGCGCCGAGCGCAGCGAGCCCGAGTGCAAGCGACGCAGCGCGAGGAAGCCGAGCAGCGCGACGAGCAGGCACGTGACGCCGCCGAGGCCGAGGCCGGCGCGCGCTCCCGCCGCGGCCATCACCCAGCCGACGATCGGCGCGCCGATCGGCGTCGAGCCTTGGAACGCGACGAACCACAGCGACATCACGCGGCCGCGCATCTCCGGCGCGGCAGTCAGCTGCAGCGTCGAGTTGCCCGTCGACATGAACGAGATGCTCGCGCCGCCGGCGAACGCCAGCGCGACGATCTCGCTCGGCAGGCTCGGCGCGACGCTCGCGAGCAGCAGCACGACGCCGAAGCCGCTCGCCGCGAGCACCAGCGCGGCGATCCCCGTGCGCCCTTTCGCGGCGACGAACAGGCCGCCGACGACCGCGCCGACGCCCATCGCCGCCGTCATGAAGCCGTAGCCGGTCGCGCCCGAATGCAGCGCCTGGCGCGCCATCACCGGCAGCGTCACCTGGAACTCGTACGCCAGCGCGCCGGCGAGCCCCATCATCGCCAGCGGCACCGCCAGCTCCGGCGTGCGGCGGATGTAGCGCAGCCCTTCGCGCAGCTGCCCCGGCCGCCGCCCGCTCGGCGTGCTCGGCGTGATCGCGCTGCGATCGAGCATGCTCAACGACGCGACGACCGCAACGAAGCTCGCCGCGTTGACGAGGAAGCAGACACCCTCGCCGACCGTCGCGATCAGGATGCCGGCGACCGCCGGGCCGATCACGCGCGCGACGTTGACGAGCACCGAGTTGAGGCTGACCGCGTTGCGCAAGTTCTCCGGGCCGACCATCTCGAGCATGAACGACTGGCGCGCCGGGTTCTCGAAAGCGTTGTTCAGCCCGAGCAGCGCCGCGAGCACGCCGATCTCCCACAGCCGCACCGCGCCGGTCACCGTCAACACGCCGAGCACCAGCGCCTGCAAGCCCATCGCGACCTGCAGCATCCGCATCAGCCGCAGCTTGTCGACGCGATCGGCGATCACGCCGCCGTACGGGCCGAGCAGCAGCACCGGCAGCGTCTGCAGCGCGACGATCAGCCCGAGCGTCGCCGACGAGTTCGTGATCGTCAGCACCAGCCACGACTGCGCCGCCATCTGCATCCACGTGCCGATCAGCGACACCGACTGACCGGCGATGTAGCGGCGGTAGTTCGGGATCGCGAACGCCGCGAACGTCGTCCGCGACGCGTCGAGCACGCGTGCCGCGCGGCGCGCCCCGAGCAGGCGCGTCACAGGCGCCGCTCCGGCGGTCGCTCGGCGCTGAGCAGGCGCGTCACAGGCGCCGCTCCGGCGGTCGCTCGGCGCTGAGCAGGCGCGTCACAGGCGCCGCTCCGGCGGTCGCTCGGCGCTGAGCAGGCGCGTCACAGGCGCCGCTCCGGCGGTAGCTCGGCGCTGAGCAGGCGCGTCACAGCCGCCTCGCCGGCAGCCGCTCGGCGAGCTCCTCGAGCACCGGCAGCGCGCGCCAGAGGATCTCGCGCTGCGACTCGTCGAGCTCCTCGACGTACGTCTGCAGCGCGCGCGTGCGCTCGCGATGGATCCGCTCGCGCAGGCGCCGGCCCTGCGCCGTCGCCTCGACGAGCGCCGCGCGGCGGTCGTCCGGGTCGGCCGTGCGGCGGATCAGCCCAGCGTCGGTCAGCTGACCGATGAAGCGCGAGAGCATCGTCGGATTCAGGCCCTCGATCGCCGCGACGTCCGACAGCCGCAGCGGCCCGCTCCGCACGATCGTGAACAGCACCGAGCTCTGCGACGGCGTCAGCTGCGAGCCGGCGACCGTCGGGCGCAGGCGTCGCGAGAGCCGGCCGATCGCCGCGCGCAGCCGCGCCGTCGGCTCACGCTCGACGAGCGTCGCCTGTGCCTGCTCCTCGCTCGCCGTAAGTGTGCCCGCCGGCGTATCCGTCACGGCCGAAACTCCTAATCCTAAAAATACTTGCTTGCCAGCAAGCATTATAGAAGGCCGCAAAGACGACGTCGCGGTCCGGCTCGGCTTTGCCTTTCTTGCTGTTCGACAGCGAGCCCATCCAGTAGAGCGTGTTGCCGGCGCGCGCCGAGGACTCGATGTCGATTTCGCCTGTGCCGACCGCGCTTTGGTGAAGTCGAACGTCTTCACCCGCTCGCCCGAGACGCGCTCGTGGTAGAGGCGCAGCACGTTGCTCTCGTCGTCGCCGACGATCATGTAGCCGCCGCCGACGTCGATCGCCGTCGCGATCAGCGCGAGCGCGCCGACGATCGCCGCGAGCAGCAGCGGGCGAGACTAGGATCGATACCTAGGCACGGCAAGCGTTCTCGACACGTCGTTATCCCTCCGTAGAGCTGGCGGATAGGCCCGCGTGCGCGCGAGCCCTGCGACCACCGAAGCTATTTCGCGGCTGGGCGCAATTGCGTGTCCGAGTTGTTAACGAGCCGTTTCCAGCTCGTGAACGCCGCTCGTCGAAGCTCGTCGAAGCGGCGCTTGTGGCGCTACGGAGCCGCGCCGTCGAAGCGCGGCAGGCCATCGTCCGGGATCGGCTCCCACGGCGCCGCCGAGCTGACCCACTGGCGGTATTCCGGGCGGATCCCCGGGTCGGCGTCGAGCGCGCCCATCCGCACGTAGACGTGCTCGCCGCCGTCCGGGCGGCTGAACACGTGGCCGCCGCACTCGGCGCAGTACCACTTCGCCTGGCCGCCGTCAGGCTGCCAGGCGCGCAGCGCCTGCTCGCCGCGCGTGATCGTGAACGCAGCAGCCGCGACGCGCGCATTCGGCGAAGACGACGTGCCAGTGCGGCGCTGGCAGTTGTGGCAGTGGCAGTAGCGCGCCGCTTCGAACGGCGCGCTGACGGCGAAGCGGATCGCGCCGCACGCGCAGTGTCCGGTCAGCGGCTGCTCGGCGTTCGGTCGCTGAAGGCGCATCGGCGTGAGCGTAACGCGCCTGGCCGCTCGGTCAGCCGGCGTCGCGGTGACTTGCCGCAGCCGCTGCAAGCCCGCGTCGATCGGGCCGAGACGCCGAGCGCGCAAAACGGCCGCTAGCGAGTCGCGCGCGTGAAGCGCTCGGCAAGCGCGCGCACGTGCTCGACGAGCTCCGGCGGATCGAGCACTTCGAAGTCGACGCCGATGTCGGCGACGTAGACGGCGAGGCGACCGAGCCAATCCGAGCCGGTCAGCAGCAGGCAGCTGTCCTGATCGAGCGATTCGAGCGTTCCGACCGAGCGCGGCACGCGCTCGCGCAGCCGCTCGATCGGCGCGTGCAAGACGATCCGCGCCTGGTGGCGATCGCGGACCGCCGAGATCGAGCGCGCGACGTACTCGGCAACGTCGTCCGCCGGCGGCTCGCGCGGCTCGAAGCGGCGGTCGAGCGAGAGCGGCGAGACGATTCGATCGACGCGGAACGTCCGCCAGTCCTCGCGCTCGCAGTCCCAAGCGAGGAGGTACCAGCGCCGGCCGGTGTGCACGAGGCGGTGCGGCTCGACCGTCCTGCGGCTGCGCGCGCCCTCGCGATCGCGGTAGCCAAAGCGCAATCGCTCATAGTCGCGCGCGGCCGTCGCGACCGTCGCCAGCGCCTCCGCGTCGACGCGCGGCCCGAAGCCCGGATAGGAGGCCATCGCCGACGCGAGCGCACCGACGCGGCGGCGCGCCGGCGGTGGCAGCAGCTGTTCGAGCTTCGCAAGCGCGCGCACCGACGTCTCCTCGATGCCCGTCACACCTGCGCTCGCCGCCGTGCGCAGTCCGACGGCCACCGCGACCGCCTCCTCGGCGTCGAGCAGCAGCGGCGGAAGCGACGCGCCGGCGCCGAGCCGGTATCCGCCGGCGACGCCCGGCCGCGCGTCGATCGGGTAGCCGAGGCTACGTAGGCGCTCGACGTCGCGGCGGACCGTCCGCGGACCAACGGCGAGTCGATCGGCCAGCTCCGCGCCCGACCACTCGCGCCGCGCCTGAAGCAGCGAGAGCAGTTCGAGCAGTCGCGCCGAGGTCGCGAGCATGCGAAAACGATCGCAGCAATCGCGGACCGAAAGAGACCTCAATCGTAGTTAGCTTTCATCGCACGGATCAAGCGACGAAAGAGGTGTGAGATGGACTGGAAGCTGGAGCTCGTGCAGGTGCCGGTCAGCGACGTCGATCGCGCGAAGCAGTTCTACGAGGAGCGTCTCGGCTTCTCCGCCGACGTCGACGCGCAAGTCGACGAGCAGATCCGCTTCGTGCAGCTGACGCCGCCCGGCTCGGCGTGCTCGATCGCGTTGACCAGCGGCGTGCACACGATGCCGCCCGGCTCGCTCGACGGCCTGCAGATCGTCGTCGACGACGCCGATGCGGCGCGCGTCGAGCTGCTCGCTCGCGGCGTCGAGGTCGGCGAGGTGCAGGAGTTCCCGTGGGGCAGGTTCGTCTTCTTCGCCGACCCCGACGGCAACGCCTGGGCCGTGCAACAGCTTCCGCAACGCGACTGAGCGAGTCGCTCGCGAGCGCCACGGCGCTCGCGGACGGAGCGGCCCAGCGTCGACCATCGCATTGCGATGTCAGCGACGCTGGGCGAACGCGACTCCGTCGCTCGCTTCGCGGTCAGAGGTTGACCGAAGCCATGCCCGCCTCGTCGTAGCGCTCGCCCGCGACCGGCGGCAGCTCCGCGTCGATTCGCGCGAGGTCGTCGTCGCTGAGCTCGACGTCGGCGGCGCCGGCGTTCTCTTCGAGGTACGCGCGGCGCTTCGTGCCCGGAATCGGCACGAGGTCCTCACCCTGCGCGAGCACCCACGCGATCGCCAGCTGCGCCGGCGTCACGCCCTTGTCGTCGGCGATCTGCTTGACCTTCGCCGCGAGCTTCAGGTTCGCGTCGAGGTTCTCGCCGGTGAAGCGCGGGCCTTTGCGACGGAAGTCGCCCTCGTCGAGATCCTCCGGCCTGGTGAAGCGTCCCGAGAGGAAGCCGCGGCCGAGCGGCGAGTAAGGCACGAAGCCGATGCCGAGCTCGCGACACGTCGGCAGCACCTCGGCCTCCGGGTCGCGCGTCCACATCGAGTACTCGGTCTGCACGGCCGCGATCGGATGCACGGCTTGCGCGCGGCGGATCGTCTCCGGCGCGGCCTCGGAGAGCCCGATGTGCACGATCTTGCCCTGCTGCACGAGCTCGGCCATCGCGCCGACCGTCTCCTCGATCGCGACGTTCGGGTCGACGCGGTGCTGGTAGTAGAGGTCGATGCGGTCGGTTTTGAGCCGCTTCAGCGAGCCCTCGACCGACGTGCGCACGTGCTCGGCCGAGCCGTCGACCGGGCCGAGCGTCGTCATCTCGCCGGGCGTCGCCTGGTCGGTTCTGCGCGCGAACTTCGTCGCGATCACGTACTCGTCGCGATGGCCGTCGATCGCGCGGCCGACGAGCTCCTCGTTCGTCAGCGGCCCGTACAGCTGCGCCGTGTCGATGAAGTTGATCCCGAGCTCGAGCGCGCGGCGGATCGTCGCGATCCCCTCGTCTTCGTCGGCCGAGCCGTAGAACGCCGACATCCCCATGCAGCCGAGGCCGATCGCAGAGACGTCGAGATCGGCAAGTTTGCGGTGCTCCATCGTGGCTCCCATCGTTCGCGGTCCATGTCCCCGGCTCCGCCTCACGATACGAACCGCGTGCGAGCGCTCGGCGGCGAGGCGCCTCTGACACCGCGATCACCAGTAGTACGAGCGTCCGCGCCGAGCGGTCGGCGTCGGTTTCCGTATCGGTTGCAGGGGTAAGCTTGATCACGAGGCGTCGTGAGAAAGCTGATTCCAGCAGTTGTCCTGATCGCGGCCGTGCTGTTCGCGGCGAGCATGCTCGGCGTCGCCGTCGCCGAAGCGCCGACGAGCACACCGCTGCGCACGGTCAGCGTCGAGGGCATCGCGAACGCGCCGGTCGCGCAGACGGCGAGCGCCGCCGCAGCGACCGCCGTCTACCGCGAAGCGATGGCCAGCGCGATCGCCGACGGCCAGAGCAAGGCGACGTTCCTCGCCGAAAAGACCGGCGCGACGCTCGGATCGGTGCAGAGCGTGACCGAAGGCGGCGGCTACATCTGGTGTCGCGGCGGCACCGAACAGGAAAGCGCCGAATACGAAGGCGAACAGCCCGACTTCGGCGCCGGGCAGGAACGCGGCTACGTCGCCGCGCCCGAGGCCGCCGCGACGGCCGCGCCGAGCGTGCCCAAGCAGAAAGCGCCGGTCGTGAAGAAGCGCAAGAAGGCCAAGCGCCCGGTCGCGAAGAAGGCCACCGCCGGCAGCTGCGCGCTGACCGCGCAGGTCTCGCTGATCTACACGATCAACTAGCGACGGCCGCGGCGATCGCGCGCCCGGCGACGCGCCCGGAGAACAGGCAGCCGCCGAGGAACGTTCCCTCGAGCGCGCGATAGCCGTGCATCCCGCCGCCGCCGAAGCCGGCGACCTCGCCGGCGGCGAACAGCCCTTGCATCGGCTCGCCGTCGGCCCCGAGCACCTGTCCCGCGAGATCGGTGTGCAGCCCGCCGAGCGTCTTTCGCGTGAGGATGTGCAGCTTGACCGCGATCAGCGGGCCTGCGTCAGGATCGAGCAGCGCGTGCGGCGCGGCGACGCGCGTGAAGCGGTCGGCGAGGTAGCGCCGCGCGCCGCGGATCGCCGTCACCTGCATGTCCTTGCTGTATCGGTTGACGATCTCACGGTCGCGCGCGACGACCTCGCGCTCGACCTGCTCGAACGGCAGCAGCGGCTGCTCGGTCAGGCCGTTCATCCCGTCGACGAGCGCGCGCAGATCGCGCTCGACGACGAAGTCGGCGCCGTGGCGCTTGAACGCCTCGACCGGCGGCGGCGCGCCGCCGCCGATCCGCGACTTGATCAGCTCGCGCACGCTGCGCCCGGTGACGTCCGGGTTCTGCTCGGAGCCCGACAGCGCGAACTCCTTTTCGATGATCTTCTGGCTGAGCACGAACCAGGTGTGCTCGTGGCCCGTCCGCATGATGTGCGCGAGCGTGCCGAGCGTGTCGAAGCCTGGGAACAGCGGCACCGGCAGGCGCCGACCTGTCGCGTCGAGCCACAGCGACGAAGGGCCGGGGATGATCCGGATGCCGTGCATCGGCCAGATCGAGTCCCAGTTGCGGATCCCCTCGACGTAGTGCCACATCCGGTCGGGGTTGATCACCGCGCCGCCCGCATCCTGCGCGATCTGGATCATCCGCCCGTCGACGTGCGCCGGCACGCCGCTGATCATCTGCTTCGGCGGAGCGCCGAGCCGGGCCGGCCAGCTGCGCCGGACGAGCTCATGGTTGCCGCCGATCCCGCCAGAGGAGACGAGCACGGCGCCGGCGCGCAGCTCGAACTCGCCGACCTCTTCGCGGTTGCTCGCCTGCCCGCGCGCGCACGAGTCGGGCGCGAGCACGTGGCCCGAGACGCCTTCGACGGCGCCGCCGGCGACGTTCAGCGCGTCGACGCGGTGGCGGAAGCGCAGCTCGACGAGCCCGCGCGCGACGGCCGCGCGCACGCGCTGCACAAACGGCTCGAGCACACCCGGGCCGGTGCCCCAGGTGAGGTGGAAGCGCGGCACCGAGTTGCCGTGGCCGATCGCGCCATAGCCGCCGCGCTCGGCCCAGCCGACGTTCGGCATCAGCTTGATCCCTTGCGCCGCCAGCCACGCGCGCTTCTCGCCGCACGCGAAGTCGACGTACGCTTCGGCCCAGCGGCGCGGCCAGTGGTCCTCGGGCCGGTCGAAGCCGGCCGTGCCGAGCCAGTCCTGCAAAGCGAGCTCGCGCGAGTCGCGGATGCCCATCCGCCGCTGCTCGGGGCTGTCGACGAAGAACAGCCCGCCAAGCGACCAGAACGCCTGCCCGCCGAACGACCCCTCGGGCTCCTGGTCGAGCACGATCACGCGGCGGCCGGCGTCGGCCAGTTCGGCCGTCGCGACCAGCCCGGCGAGCCCCGCGCCGATCACGATCGCGTCGGCGTCTGCTGTCGCGCTCATCGCGCGATTATCGCCGACGGCCGTCGTTCGCGGCGGGTGATCGCGCACAGATCAGCCACCGGCCACCGAGACGCCGCCCCACTCCTCTGGAGCGATGTCGGCGAGCGTCTGCGAGAAGGTCCATTGGTGGCCGGCGAGATCCTCGACGGTGTACTGGCGCTCACCGAAGGGGAAGTCCTGCAGCTCGCTGACGACCCGTGCGCCGCGCTCGCGAGCCATGCGACAGTGCTCGTCGACGTCGTCGACGCGAACGATCACCGAGTGCGTCACCTCGCCGGCGCGTGGCGGTCGGCGTTGCCCGTGCACGTCGCCGACGATCACCGCACCGCCGTGATCACCGACGGTGAGCTGCGAGCGATGGCCGTCGCCGATCTGCACGCGCTCGGCGAAGCCGAACGCGCGCCCCAACCAGACGACTGCCGCCCGTACGTCCGGGTAGACGAGCACCGGGATCACGCTTGCCTGTGGAATCGAGCGGTTGTGCCGCAGCGCCATCGCGCGAGCTTAGCCTTCGTGCCAATGCCCGGCCGCACGTCAGCTGATATGTCGCGTCGTTTGTCAAGTGGGCGTGTTTGATGGCGTCCGCGTGGCGGGCGTTTTGGGGTGGTCGGGAGGGCGGGGCGCCGGGCTCGGTGTCGGCGTTGCCAGTCTGATGATGCGGGGGTTGGGTACCCCAGGGCCCGGTTTGAGGATGTCCGGATCGTCGTGGAACTTTGAGAGCGGCCTCCGGGGTTTGACTGTCACACGGTAACGGTTTGTGGCTCCTCGGCGTGAGAGGCGGCGGCGGGGGTGGGTGGAGCGGCTTGCGCTGCGTGGCGTTCGATCGCGACCACGAGCGCGGCGAGGTCGCGGTAGCCGATGATCCGCCGGAACTGTCGCTCGGCGACGAGCATCCCGGCGGCGGTCCAGCGCTTGCGCATGTCGCCGTCCTGCCAGCGCTTCACGTTGCGCTGGGTGCGGCGGACGATCTCGATCATGCTCTCGCACGGGTTCGTCGAGCACAGCGTCTTTGCGAGCTGGCCGGTGATCCCAAGCCGCATCAGCGTCAGCGTCTCGGGTATCCCCTCCCGCAGCGAGGCGGCGGCGTCGGGCCAGCTGCGCTCGAGTTCTGAAGCCAGGAGTTCGAGGCGCTGCTCGGCGAGATCCGGGTCCTTGAGCGCCCATGTGCCGCGGATCTTCACAAGGACGGCGGGACGGTCGCGTTCGGGAAGCAGGTCGCAGACATTGCGCTCCTTGTGGCGGTGACACCGGTGTACCAGTGCGCGCTCGCCGAACACGTCCTTGATCGCCCGGCGGATCGCCTTGGCGCCGTCGATGACGAACAAGATCGCCTGCTCGGGGTCAAGGCCCCGGTCGACCAGGTCGGCGAGCAGCGTCCGGGCGAGCGTGGCGTTCTCGGTCGAGCCCTCCCACAGCCCAAGCGGGGTCTTCACGCCCTCAGTCGAGATTCCGAGCGCGACGATGTGCGTGCGGCCGGCGATCTCCAACCCGTCGAGCATCATCACCGCCACGCGCACGTCGTCCAGCCGACGGCCCATCAGCTCGCCCAGCGCGGTGCGCGTGCGCTCGATGAACACCTCCGAGACCGTGCTCTTGCCCGTCGATGTGCCGGTCCGCTCGACCTCCTCGCCGACCGCCTCGCCGACCGCTGCGTACCTGCGAGTCGAGACGCCCGCGAGTATCCGGTCCATCACCGCCCTCGTGAGCGGGTCGCGGCCGGCGAAGTACTCATAGGTCGCCACCGGCAGCTCCCGCGCATCGTCGGCGGTGCGCACACGCGGCCATGGCGCTTGGCGACACGACCAGGGTTGTGCTTGCCCTTCGGTCCGACGACCTCCTCGACCTCGAACTCCATCAGCTCATGAACAACACCGAGCCCGACGCCGACGCTCAGCGCGAGCAACCCCTCCTTCGCCGCCCCGACGAGTTCGCCGAGCGCCTCCTGGATTTGCGGTGGGAGCGGACTCCCAGCGGCCTCCGAGGCCGTGACGACCTGTGAGCCAGATACCTTCTTCATGGCGGTTTCCTCCTGTCCTCGCGGACTTGTTGACACCCCGAACGCTCCCAACGGGAGCGGACGAGGCGGGAGGACCGCCACTCAAAGTTCTACGAGGACTCGGACAACCTCCCCGGTTTCGTGCTGCCGGCTTGCGCTGTCTAGGAGCGAGCGTGCCGCCGGTGGGCGGTGCTCATAGCTGAATCGCGCGTGCCGGCCGCCTGATGGCCCGGCGCCCCGGCCTCCCGACCGGGAGGGCTGTCGCTGGCGGTTAGTCGGCGGTTGCTGCTGCCCAGAGGAAGCACGCGAGCTCGCGTGCGCACGCCACGACAGTCACGTTATGCGGCTTGCCGCGAGCGCGCATCCGACGGTTGACGCGGTAAAGGCGCTGTTGGGCGCGGTTGGAGATCGCAACCACATGCTCGGGCTGCCCTTGCTGGCGGTTGGCGAGTGTCGCCCCGAGTCTGGGCGGACGGCTGTAATGCCAGGCGGACTCGACCAGCAGCCGACGGGCGAGCATCGAACCGGTCTTCGTGATCGCACCTTGGCGGGAGCTCTCGCCGGACTGGCTGAGCGATGGGGTCAGTCCGAGCCACGAGGAGAGTGCCGGTGCGCGCTCGAAGCGTTCCCAGTCGCCGCCGAGCTCAAGATGGATCGAGAGCGCCGTCAAGGTGTCCACTCCGCGGAAGGCCCTGAGCCTTGCGACCGTCGGCCACCACCGCTCATCGGATGCCAGCGTCGAGAGCGACAACGCGATCGTTGCCTTGCGCGCGCTGATCCCGTCGACAGCAGCGAGCAGGTCGGCGAACACCGCGTCGCTGGGTTGCTCCGCGAAGCGCTGCTGGGAGAGCCAGCGTCGATGCTCGGCCGTCCAGGTCTTCGGCTTCGGATAGACCCGCCCGTGACGCAACAGCATCTTCGAGACGCGGTGACGGGCGCGCATCAGCTCCTGGCGGCAGACATCGTGAGCGCGAGTCATCTCGCGCGCCGCCTCGACCTCCGGCGAGGGCACGACCACCGCCGTCAACGATCCGGCCAGCAGCTGGCGAGCCAAAAGCTCCGCGTCCTTGCGGTCGGTCTTGACGCGGTCACTCGGACCCCGCGGCGTCTTGCCCGGCGCGATCACCTCGGTCGCGATGCCAGCCTCGACCAAAGCCCGGTAGAGCCCGAACCCTGTCGGCCCAGCCTCATAGCAAGCCCTCACCGGCCCCGACAACGATCTCAGCCACGCCACCGGCGCCTCCACACCAGCACCAAACCGCACCCGCGAAAGCTCACCCGTCATCACGTCAATTGCCGCCGCATGCGTCGAACGGGCATGGACATCGAGCCCTACCCACGTCATCGTTCCAGCCATGGCCGGACCTCCTCATCTCATGGGGTCAGCCGGAGCCACTCTCCGGCCAGACAAACCCCCGCGAGGAGCGTCCGGCCATCTCACCCGCCGGTCAACTCCCCGGGCCAACGGCCATAGGGTCTAGGCGCTCAGCCCACGGCGGCGATCCGCTCGTGCACCGATCGCACGGCGCTCGAGCCCTCGCCGACGGCGGCGGCGACGCGCTTCATCGAGCCGTGACGCACATCGCCGGCGGCGAACACGCCGGGCACCGACGTCTCGTACGGCAGCGCGTCGGCCCCTCCGGCGCCCGCCGCGGGGAGCTGGCGATCGGTCAGCACGAAGCCGTCCTCGTCGAGCAGGACTCCATCGTCAAGCCACTCCGTAGCCGGGCTGGCGCCGATGAAGCAGAACAGGCCGGCGCACGCGACGGTCTCGCGCGCGCCCGTCGCGCGCGACTCCAAGACGACCTGCTCGAGGCGCTCCTCGCCCGCCAATCCGTTGACTTCGACGCCGGTGCGCAAGTCGATCTTCGGGTCGAGCTCGATTCGCTCGATCAGGTACTGCGACATCGTCGCGCGCAGGTCCTCGCGCCGGATCGCGATCGTCACGGCGCAGTTGTTCTGCGCGAGGTACAGCGCCGCTTGGCCGGCGGAGTTGCCGCCGCCGATCACGAGCACCGACGTGCCGCTGCAGACTCGCGCCTCGAGGTCGGTCGCCGCGTAGTAGACGCCGGCGCCCTCGAAGCGCTCGAGCTGCTCGACGTCGAGTCGCCGGTAACGCGCGCCGGAGGCGACGATCACCGCGCGCGTCGGGATCTCGCTGCCGTCGCTCAGCGTGATCACGTGAAAGCCGGTCTCCGTGCGCAGCGCCGCGACCTCGCACGGCGCGTTCAGCCGCGCGCCCAAGCGCATCGCCTGCACTGCCGCGCGGCCGGTCAGCGCCTCACCGGAGATGCCGTTCGGGAATCCCGCGTAGTTCTCGATGCGCGAGCTCGAGCCGGCCTGGCCGCCGACCGTGACGGCGTCGAGCGAGACCGTGCGCAACCCCTCCGAAGCGCCGTAGACGGCCGCGGCGAGGCCCGCTGGGCCGCTGCCGACGACGACGAGGTCGAAGATGTAGCCGGGCGTCGGCTGGAAGGTCAGGCCGAGATGCGCGGCGAACTCGCCGGCGCTCGGGCGGCGTAGCGTCTCGGTCGCCGTGATCACCGCAGGGACGTCCTTGCGGCGCAAGCCGAGGCTCGCGAGCAGCGCCTCGGCGTCGTCGCTCTCCTCGACGTCGATCCACGCGTGCGCGAGGTGCGAGTGCTCGGCGAACGAGCGCAGGCTCATCGCCGCCGGCGAGTAGCGCGAGCCGACGATGCGGATCGCCTCGGCGCCGATCCCCGTGCGCAGCACCTCGCGTCGCGCCAGCAGCGCGTTGAAGATCGGTTCGGCGAGCGTCGGGCGGCCGCTCATCAAGCGGCGGAACTGCTGCTCGGAGATCACCAGCACGCGTCCGGAGGAGATCACGCGACAGCTCAGCGAGCGGCGCTGGCCGGTCAGCAGGTTCAGCTCGCCGGCGTAGCCGCCCGGTCCGTAAGTGACGATCGTGACCGGCTCGGCGCCCTCCAGGCGGAGGATCTCGATCTCGCCGGCGAGCACGACGAACAGGTCGTAAGAGGCTTCGCCGGCGTCGAACAGCAGCTCGCCGGCCGTCATCTCGCGCTCCTGTCCGAACTCGCGCACTTCGGCGAGCTCGGACTCGCTCAGCGCGCGAAACGCGACGCCGTCGAGATCATCGGCGGCGCTCATCGGCCGCCGAGACTTTGCTGTCTGGTGGCGTTCACTGCCGGCGAAGTTAGCAACCCGCGCCGCACGCCAGATCGCCGGCCACGGTCCGGCGAAGCGGAGCGCCGCCGGGTGGCTGTTAGGTTGGCTGCAGCCAACGATCAGTCCGCAAAAAGCACGTCCCTGGGAGAGCACATGTCCTCGACTCCAGCCTTGAGCGCGCCGTCAGCCGGAGCGCCGTTCGACACGACGACGATCGAGCGTCGCGAGCTCGGTGCGAACGACGTGCTGATCGAGATCAAGTTCTGCGGCATCTGCCACTCGGACATCCATCAGGTCAAGGACGAGTGGGGCGGCTCGATCTTCCCGATGGTTCCCGGCCACGAGATCGTCGGCATCGTCGCCGGCGTCGGCGCGAACGTCGCGAAGCTCTCTACCGGCGATCGCGTCGGCGTCGGCTGTCTCGTCGACTCGTGCGGCGAGTGCGAGTACTGCAAGCTCGGCGAGGAGCAGTTCTGCACGAGAGGCGCCGTGCCGACGTACAACGGGCGCGGCTATGACGACGAGCCGACGTACGGCGGCTACAGCCAGCACGTCGTCGTCGACGAGCGCTTCGTCGTGACCGTGCCGGAGGAGATCGAGCTGCAGGACGCGGCGCCGCTGCTGTGCGCCGGGATCACGACGTACTCGCCGTTGAAGCACTGGCACGTCGGCGACGGCATGAAAGTCGCGATCGTCGGCATGGGCGGCCTCGGCCACGTCGCCGTTCAGCTCGCCGCGGCGATGGGCGCCGAGGTGACCGTGCTCAGCCAGACGCTGAGCAAGCGCGACGACGGCCTGCGCTTCGGCGCCAAGCACTACTACGCGACGTCCGAGCGCGAGACGTTCAAGACGCTGCGCAGCAGCTTCGACGTGATCCTCAACACGGTCTCGGCGAACCTCAACGTCGACGCGTACCTCTCGCTGCTGCGCGTCGACGGCACGCTCGTCAACGTCGGCGCACCGCCGAAGCCCGACACGTTCCGCGCGTTCTCGCTGATCTCCGGGCGGCGCAGCCTCGCCGGCTCGCCGATCGGCGGTCTGCGCGAGACGCAGGAGATGCTCGACTTCTGCGCCGAGCACGGCGTCAGGCCGGCGATCGAGCTGATCGACGCCGCTCAGGTCGGCGACGCGTACGGACGCGTCGAGCGCAGCGACGTGCGCTACCGCTTCGTGATCGACGTCGCGACGATCGGCTGACGTCGCTCAGCCGGAGTCGTCGCTCAGCCGGAGTCGCGCGAGCTGTACGGCTCGTCCTCGCCGCGCAAGTCGCGATAGCGGCGATCGAACTGCGCCGGCGCTCGGCGCTCGGCGCCGTCAGCTCGCGGCGGCGAACTCGGTGACGGCGTAGACCGGATGCGGCACGCGCAGCGACTGGCTGGCGCCGCCGTCGGGCGGCGTCGTGTAGATCACGAACGGCTCGTGGCGGCCGTGGTCGATGATCGCGCTGACGACATCGCTGCCACTCGGAATCGCCTTGCCGACCTCGATCTCCGCATCGACGCCGTCGAGGCGGCAGCCCAGTTGGAAGATCCGCCGTGCGCGCGCCGGACATCCGGCCAGCTCCTGCGAAGCCTCGCGCAGCTCGCCGTAGGCGTCCTCGGCGCGCGATCCGCGTGCGTCGGCGAGACCGCCGACGAAGAAGGCCGTCACCGGCGCTTCGCTTGCGGCTTCGTCGAGTAGCGCTTGCGCTCCTCCGGAGTCATCTTCCGGATCTTCAGCGAGCCGTCCTTCACCTGCTGCTGGATCTGCTCCAGCTTCGCGCGGCGGCGCTCCGCGGCGCGATCTGCCTGAGTGAGCACTACTACAGGGTAGCGCGACAGACGTCCGCAGGTGACACACGCCGGGAATGCGCGCGGTATGCTCGCGGCCACCCTCATGGAAGGTGCGTCGGTCGGACCGGCCGTTCACGTCTTCGAGAAAGGGGGATCGATGATCCCCAGCGCCACACAGGGCCGCTCGGCCACAGGAACCGCTGTACCCGACATAGCGGAGCATCCGGCCGATTCGCGCGAGGCTTCCGGCGACTTCTCCAGCGCGAGCACGCGCGAGATCCTGGCACGCTACGCGAAAGCGCACGATGGCCGAGCTGCGCTCGGCGTCGCGACCTCGCTGCTGCCGTACCTCGCGCTGTCGGTCGCGATGTACTTCGCGCTGCGCGTCTCCGTGCTCGTGACGCTCGCGCTCGCGCTGCCGGCGGCCGCTTTCCTGGTGCGCACTTTCATCGTCTTCCACGACTGCTCGCACGGCTCGTTCACGACGTCACGGCGCGTCAACATGTGGCTCGGGATGCTCACCGGCGTGTTCCTGTTCGTGCCGTTCGTGCGCTGGAAGCACGACCACGCCGTCCATCACGCGACGTCTGGCGACCTCGAGCGACGCGGCGTCGGCGACGTGCAGACGCTGACGACGAGCGAATACATGGCGCTGTCGAGCCGCGGCCGCCTCGCCTACCGGCTGCTGCGCAACCCGCTCGTGATGTTCGGGCTCGGCCCGATCGTCGCGATGGTGATCGGGCCGCGGATCGTCGCGCGCGGCGCGCGGCCGCGGATGCGCAACAGCGTGATCGTCACCGACGTGGCGCTCGCGGTGCTGATCGGCGGGCTCTGCTGGCTGATCGGCTGGCGCGACTACCTGCTCGTCTTCGGCGTCCCGGCGCTGCTCGCGGGCTCGGCCGGGATCTGGCTGTTCTACGTCCAGCACCAGTTCGAGGACACATACTGGGAGAGCGGGTCGGACTGGAGCTACGACGACGCCGCGCTGCGCGGCAGCTCGTTCCTGAAGCTGCCGAAGCTGCTGCAGTTCTGCAGCGGCAACATCGGCTACCACCACGTCCACCACCTCAGCGCGCGGATTCCGAACTACAACCTGCAACGCGCGCACGACGAGAACCCGATGTTCCAGGGCGTGCCGACGCTGACGTTCTGGGACGGTGTGCGCGCCGTGCGGCTGAAGCTCTGGGACGAGGAGCAGAAGCGGCTCGTCTCCTTCGCGCAGGCGCGCCGCGCGCACGCCGCCTGAGGCTCAGCCGGAAGGAGGCCCGGCCGGCAGCTGTCAGTCGCGGCCGGCGCTCGACCGCGAGCGCTCAGCTCGCGAGCGGCTCGAGCACGAAGATCTCGACGGCGAGATCGGCGTCGAGGTGGTTGGCGCTCGTGAACGCCTTGACGGTGCGCCCACTGAGCTGCTCGACGGCGTCGACGGCTTCGCGTCGCATCATCTCCTGATAGGCGCTGCGCGTCCGCAGCACGATCTCGCGCTCGCCGCCGCGCACGAGGTTCTGCTCGCCCTTGCTGAGCACGTCTTGCAGCACGCAGACGATCAGATCGTCATCGAGCGTCGTCCACGCGCGCGTCGCGCCGTGACCGGTGTGGACTGCGAGCAGGCGGACGATCTCGTCGGAGATCTTCGCTTTGAGGCGATCGCGCGCCACGCGCTCGTCAGTCGTCTCGGGCATCGCCACTCCTCTGCCGCTCCGAAAGACGAAAGCGTCGCGCGCAAGGAAAAGCGGCAGACCGGTACGAACGACGGCGCTGCGATCACACTAGCGCGTCGCCGACGGCGCGCCTCAGCGGCGCCCGAACGGCGGCTGCTCGACTGCACGGCGCTTCCCGAACGCGCGATCGGCGCCAGTCACTCTGCTACGTTGCTCACAGCGGTCGACAACTGTCAGCCGCGAGGCAGCTCGCTTGAGTACCGCTCGCGCGGTTCGGGTCAGCATCAGCCTCCCGAACCGATGCGGCGCCAGCAGCCGCCCAAAGGAGTGAATCTTCGATGAAGTCTTTCGCCGATCTCGGCGTGTCGCGTCCTGTCGTCGACGTGCTAACCGGTCGCGGGATCACCGCGCCGTTCCCTGTCCAAAGCCTCGTCGTCAACGACGTGCTCGAAGGCCGCGACGTGCTCGTCAAGTCGCCGACCGGCTCGGGCAAGACGCTCGCGTTCGGCATCCCGATCGTCGAGCGCCTGCAAGCCGACGGCCCGCGTCCGGCGGCGCTCGTGCTCGCGCCGACGCGTGAGCTCGCGAGCCAGATCGTCGAGGAGATCCGCGCGATCGCGCACGCTCGCGCGCTGCGCGTCACCGCCGTCTACGGCGGCGTCGGCCTGACCAAGCAGGCGCAGTCGGCGGCGAAGTCGCACATCGTCGTCGCGACGCCCGGCCGGCTCGAGGACCTGCTCGACCGCAAAGCTTTCAGTCTCGCGGCCGTGCGCATGCTCGTGCTCGACGAGGCCGATCGGATGCTCGACATGGGCTTCCGACCGGCCGTCGACCGGATCGTCGAGGCGTGCCCGCGCCAGCGCCAGACGCTGTTCTTCTCGGCGACGCTCGAAGGCGCCGTCGGCAAGCTCGCGAAGCACTACACGCACGACGCGATCGCGCACGAGCACGGCCCGTCCGGCTCGCGCGCGACAGCTGACATCGAGCATCGCTTCGTGCGCGTCGACAGCGAAGACCGCGTCGGCGCGCTCGTCGGCGAGCTCTCGCAGGAGCGCGATCTCGCGCTCGTCTTCGTCCGCACCAAGCGCGGCGCCGACCGCCTCGTCAAGCGCCTCGCGAGCAGCGGCGTGAAGGCCGCGGCCGTGCACGGCAATCGCTCGCAGAAGCAGCGCGAGCAGGCGCTCTCGCAGTTTCGCTCCGGGCACGTCGACACGCTCGTCGCGACCGACGTCGCGGCGCGCGGCATCGACGTCCCAGACGTCTCGCACGTGATCAACTTCGACCTGCCCGGCGACCACGACGTCTACGTGCATCGCGTCGGGCGCACCGGGCGCGCCGGGCGTCGCGGAATCGGCATCACGCTCGTCGGCTCGGGCGACCGCGGCGAAGCGCGGCAGATCGCCGAGCGACTGAACATCGCGCACGGCCTCGGCGGGGCAGCGCCGCGCGGCGCCGACGGCGGCGGCAACGGCGGTGGTGGCGCTCGCAACGGCTCGCGTGGCGGTGGCGGCCCGCGTGGCGGCAACGCCGGTGGCTCGCGCAACGGCAGCGGCTCGCGTGGAGCTGGTGGCGGTGGCGGTGGCGGTGGCGGGCGCAACTCGCGTCGGCGCAACGCCGGCGGCTCGCGCGGCTCCGGCGGCCCGCGTGGTTCGGGCGACTCGCGCGGCTCCGGCGACTCGCGACCGGCACGCGTCTGATCAGCGCGAAGCGGCTGGCGTTCGCTTCTCGAAGACCAGCCGGAAGTGATCGAGCAGCTCGCGCTCGAAGCAGATCTTGTTCGCGCTGACGCCGGACGCGAACGCGAGACGGAAGTCGCTGCTGCTCAGGTAGCGCGGCACGAGCCGCAGCTTCAACAGCGACTTGCGCAGGCTGCGCTTGCCGATCCGCGCGTTCCACTGCTCGATCGTCTCGATGTAGTCGAGCCTGCCGCTGACGCTCGAGACCAGCTCGAAGTCGGGCGCGGCGCAATCGACCACCTGCTCGGCGCCGAACGGCAGCCACGAGCCGGGGAACTGGCGCGCGAGCAGCGCGAGGTACCACGCGTCGGTGTGCACCGGCGGCAGCGTCTGCAGCGCCGCGATCGCCTGCTCGGCGGGAATCATCTTGCGCCCGTAGACCATCGTCTGCAAGTACAGCCGCCCGCCGTTCGGTAACAGGCTTGCGATCCGCCGGAAGAAGTCGCGATAGACCTGCGGCTGTCGGCCGGCGCGATAGTCGCCGGGCGAGCAGAAGTGCTCGAACGCGCCGAGGCTCGCGACCGCGTCGAAGCGACCGAAGCGCTCGGGCGTGAGCCGCCTGCCATCGCTCAGATGCGCGTCGAGACCGTGGCGCAGGCACGCCGCGAGCTGCGCCGATGACAGCGTCACGCCGAGACCGCTCGCGCCGCGACGGCGGATGAAGTCGAGCAACGCGCCCCAGCCGCAACCGACGTCGAGCACGCGACGGCCGGGCTCGATGCCGATCTGCTCGGCGACGTACTCGTGCTTGCGCCGCTGCGCCTGCTCGAGGCTCAGCGAGAAGTCGCCGTCGTACTTCGCGCCGCTGAAATCGGCGAGCTCTCCCATGCTGAGCCGGAAAACGCGATCGGTCAGCGAGTAGGTGAAGTCGATCTCCCCCCGGTCGGCCACGCCACCGTTCTATCCGATCGGCATCCGACCAGGCGTGCGGCGGCGTGCGATCAGGCGTGCGGCGGCAGGTTCAGCGTGAGCGGTTCTGGCACGCCCTCGGCAATCTCCTTCGAGCGCTCGATCTCGGCGTTGACCTCGCCGCCGAAGATCAACGCGACGTTCGTCAGCCACAGCCAGACGAGCAGGATGATCGCGGCGGCGAACGAGCCGTAGGTGACGTTGAAGCTCTTGAAGTTCGCGAGGTACGTCGAGAACCCGGCGGAGGCGGCCAGCCACACGGCGACGCCGACGACGGCGCCGGGCGTGATCCAGCGAAACGCGCGCTGGCGCACGTCGGGCGTGGTGAAGTAGATGAACGAGAAGACGAGCAGCGCGCTGACGAACGCGCCCGGCCAGCGAGCGATGCGCCACGCCGACGCGGCAGCGCCGCCGAACACTTCGTCGGCGATGCCGCCGCCGGCGAAGATCAGCACGACCGTCGTCAAGACGAGCGCCAGCAGCACGATCGTCGAGGCGATGTCGGTCAGCTTGCGGCGCACGAAGCTGCGACCGGAGCGCGCTTCGAAGACGACGTTGAGCGCGCGGCGCGCCGCCTCGAGGTAACCGGTCGCGCCGTAGAACGCGGCGACGGTCGCGACGACGAGCCCGACTGTCGCCGTGCTCTTGCTCTTCAGCGCCGCGCGCACGGCGTCGTTGAGCGGCGCGAGCGTCGTCGCCGGCACGACGCCGCGCAGATGTTCGATGATCGCGTCGTACGTCGCCGGGTACTCGCCGAGCACGCCGAGCAGCGAGACGGCGAGCAACAACGTCGGGAACAGCGACATCAGCGCGTAGTACGTCAGCGCCGCGGCGTGATGCGTGCCCTGGTCTCGATAGAAGGCCAACACAGAGCGCTTCGCGATACGCGCCGCATGCCGCACTCGGCCACCGTACCTGCTGCGCAGGCCGAGCTCGCGGCGAGCGCTCAGCGATCGAGCTGGTCGAAGTCGTCGTCGATCGCCGTCGAGTCGACGTCGGCCGGCGGACGTGAGCGCGCGTAGCCGCCGGAGCGCGCGCCGGCGCCGGCGCCGAACCGCGCCGTGCGCGAAAGGAAGCGCATCAGGCGCGCGGCGTAGTGGCGCGAGAGTCGTCGCCGAGCGAGCGCGCGCGTCGGGCGCAGCAGCAACAGCGCTCCGAGCGCGTCGGTGACGAAGCCCGGAACGGCCAACAGCGCGGCGCCGAGCAAGCTGAGCGCGCCGTCGATCGCGCCGTCGGCGGTCGGTCGGCTGCCGGCGCGCGCGGACGCGAGCCGCTCGACGGCGGCGCGTCCTTGCGCTCGCAGCAACTGCACGCCGAGCAGCGACGTGCCGATCAGCAGCAGCAGCGCGAGCAGCCAGCCGATCGCCTCGCCGACCTCGATGAACGCGAGCACCTCGACGAGCGGCACGGCGATCAGCAGCAGGACGAACATCTCACGTCCAGGCTAGGCGACCGCGCGTCGCGTGCCGGGATGCAGCGCGGTCGCGCCCGGCGTGCAGCGCGTCGCGCCCGGCGTCAGCGGCTTCGCGCGGCGCGACTGCGTCGGCGTCGTGCGCGCTGCGCTGCGGTGCGGTGCGGCGCGACTGCGTCAGCGACGCGGCCGTCGCGCGCGTCGCGGCGGCGTGTAAGCGGCGAGCGTGATCGCGCGTCGCCCGGCGACTGTCGGCGCGCGCGGCGGCCCGACGAGCGCTTCGGCGAGCACGCTCAGCCGGCGGCCGTGGGCGGACTGGATCAGACGACGGGCGGCCGGCGCGATGGCGACCCAGACCGACTGGCGCTTGCCTTGTTCGATCGAGAAGACGGTACGCCCGAGCACGGTCGTACGACGCGGCTCGCTCGGCGCGTGCAGCTGCGCGCGTGCGACGCGCGCGTGGCCACGACGGGGGCGCTTGACGGCGGGCGGCGCGGTGTGCGTGAGCGCGAGTTCGCCGTTGCACGGGTCGCCGCCGCAGCTCAGCGTGAGCAGCGCACGACCGCGCTTTTCGAGCTTCGCGGCGGACGTGTCGATCGTCACTTCGACGCGGCCGGCGGCGCTGCTCGACCCGCCGCCGAGTTGAGCGCCGGCGCCGGGGCTCGACCCGGGACTCGATCCGGGCGTCGTCGGAGTCGACGGCGCGGCGGGCGTCGATTCGCCGACGCAGCCGGGCGTGTCGGGGCCCTGGTCGGGGTCGATCGTGACGCGCAGCGTCGCGACGGACGCTTCGAGCGGCACGGTGACTTCGTCGGGACCGAGTTCGCTGAACGAATAGCCGTAGGCGCTCGAGTATTCGGCGATCGTCGACGCGTAGAGGCTGTAGACGGGGAACGGCGAGCTGGTCAGGCGCGCGGCGGCGAAGTTCGGTTGGTGCAGCCAGTTGGCGCTGTCGTCGCCGTACTTGCCGCCCCAGTAGCCGAGGCCGAAGCCGGCGACGATATCGCGGTAGATGACGGAGTATTCGTTGTTCTGCGAGACGTCGGCCGGCTGCCCGTTGACGGTGTAAGCGCCGTCGCCGGTGTAGACGCCCTGCGGCAGCGTCGCGCCTTCGATGTGCAGCGGCAGGCCTTGCGCGGGCGTGCCATTGGTCGTGATCGCGCCGGTCAGCGTGATCGAGCCGCCAGCTTCGAACGTGCCTTCGTAGCTCAGCTGTTTCGCTTCTTCGCCTTCTTTGGCAAACGTGTCGTCGACGTGGATCGTCTGACCGACCATCGATTCGATGTACGGCGCGAGCGACGGGTAGCTGCCTTCGGCGGCGAGCTGCGGCGAGAGGAAGCGGACGAACTGACCGCCGCTCGTGACTTCGGCGGCCGGCCCGATTTCACGCAGCTTCTGCACGATCGTCGACGTGTAACAGCGATAGCCGACGGCGTCGCCGACGGTCGCGCCGTCGCTGTCGAGCGACTGCATGTCGAACGGGATCGCGAAGAAATCGACGGCCGTCAGGTCGGCGACGCCTGGATTGGTCAGCTCGATCTTGTCGTAGCGCGTCGGCGCGCTCGGCGGTTCGTTGTCTTTGACCGGCGCGCCGTAGGAGAAGTACAGGCGCGCGCCTGAGATCGCGCCGAGCGAGAACGTCGAATCGTTGATTTCACTGAGCAGCTTCGGCGTGTCTTCCTGCAGCTGCCCGTCGCTGCTCGATCCCTTTTCGAGCAGCAGGTAGATGCTCGACGCCGGCCGGCCGGAGCTGTTGACGATCTGCACGTCGACCGCCGACGCGGGCGCCGCGGCGAGCGCGGCGGTCGCGAGCGAGGCGAGGAGCGCGGCGCGTGCGCGCGTGCGGCGAGCGCTGCTCGACGTTCCGCAGCTCGAACTTGCTACGCGACGAACCGACATCGACATGCGGGCCGTATCGGCGTGCATCGTGCGGCCTTTAGCGATGAGCGGCGCGGATCACGCGCGCTCGTGCCCAGCGCGCGCGCCGTCCAACGGCGCGCGCCTGGGCGCGTGGTGCGTCTGCCGACCGCAACGGCCAGCAGACGCGGCAGCGGCTCTAGATAGCCTGGACGTTTACGGCCTTCGGGCCCTTGTCTCCGGCTTCTGAGTCGTAGTTGACCTTCGCGCCTTCAGCGAGTGAGCGGTAGCCCTCGCCGACGATCGCGCTGTGGTGGACGAACAGGTCCTTCGACTGGTCGTCGGGCGTGATGAACCCGAAACCCTTGTCGTCGCTGAACCACTTAACTGTTCCTGTAGCCATTGTTTTCCTCCGGCGTCGGTGTGTGCTGCGAACGCGGAGATGCTGTGAGCAAGGCTACGAGCGCTGGCACTACGGTTTGTTGAGCTTGAGCCCAACCTGAAGTTGCGACGGTAGCAGGAATCGTCGCAAGGCGGGTGGCGCGCGAGGCGGGTGGCGCGCGAGTCGCGCCGGTCGTCGCTTCGCCGTTCGTCTGCGGTCAGCGCGACGCGCGCGCCGAGCTCAGGCTTCGTTGACTTGCGCGCGCCCGACGAGCTTTGCGAGCAGGTACTGCTCGCTGGCGTGCGAGAACGGGTACGCGACGCTCTCGGCGGCCAGCGCGATCACGGCGCGACCGCTGGCGAACGCGAGCTCGTCGATGTAGATCGGCGTCTGCACGCGCGCGCCGCGGCGGGTGCGCGCGCTCACGTCGATCGTCACACGGATCGCAGCGCCGAGGTAAGGGCGCAGACCGCGATAGCTCGCCGGCGCCGGATCGGGCAGCGGCGTGGCCGAGATCCGAATCACGCGCAGCTGGCGACGAGCGCCGACGCGGTCGCGCCACGTGCGTTCATAGCCGCGCGTGACACACGCGCGAGCGCGATCGGTCGCGAGCTGGTCGAGGTAGCCGTCGGCGGCGGCTTCGCTCGGCACAACGGCGACGGTCGAGGCGACGGCGGCGTCTTGGCGTCGGCTGCGTGAGCTGAACAGCGGCGAGTCGAAGTCGTCGACGCTGCCCGTCAGGCGAGCGTCGTCGGTGCAACGCGAAAACGCGTTGGACAAGGCGCGGCCTCCGGTGGGAACTTCGCGCGCGGCTTCGACCATCGCCGGCACGTCGTAGCGGCGCAGGTTGACGGCGTGCGCGTAAGCCTTCGCCTGCGCGCGCGAGGTCGCTCGAGCGGCGCTCGAGCGAGCGGGCGAAGCGGCGAGCGTCGCGAGGTTGGTCGAGCTTGCGCGCACGCCAGGCGCGCGGCAAGCGGCGCCGGCGATAGCGCACGCGAGCGCTTCGGCGGTCGCTTGCGCTCGCTGCGACTCGTGCGCGCGTTGCGTCGGCCCGATCGCGGGCGGGTAGTCCGACGGCACGTACGCGATGCGGTAGAGGCGCTTGCCACGCGTGAACAGCACGTCCCACTCGCGAGCGTTGTCGGGATTCAGCCAGCGAAGATCGCGAGCGCCTGACGGGAATTGCCCGGCGCGCGCAGTCGCTTCGCGCCGGCATCGCGGGCTCGCGGCCCGTGCGAGCGCGTTTTCGGCCGTCTGCTTCGTGGTGAATTCGAGCACGTCAGTCGCGACGTCGTCTTCGTTGCCGACGCGGTTGAGCAACCACCAGCGCAGCTCGTAGCCGGCCGAGATCGAACGTGCTTGCGCGCCCGACGCTGGCTGTCGTTCTGGTGAATCGTCTGACCAGAGGTTTTCGATTGTGATCGTTCCGGATTGATACGTACGCGCGGCTCGGGCCGGTGCGGCGTGCGCGACCGCGCCTCGCAGCGCGCCGACGCTCGCGGCGGGAACGCGCCTGGCGTCCGGAGCTTCGCGGCCGGGGCATCCGGCGGCGAACGCCGCTCCGCGCGCCTGCGCCGGACCGCTGCCGAGATCGAACAAGCCGACTCTCACGGCGAGCAGCGCGAGCACGCTCGCGACGAGCACGCTGAGCAGCAGTCCGAGCCTGACGTAGCGGCGCGCCCACCACGGCGCTTCAGGCTGCGTCTGCTCGGAGCTCGCCGCTCGCCCGGTGGCGGCTGCGCGCGAGTCGGCTCGAAAGTCGTCGGGCGCCATCAATATCGATATCGGTGGCCCAGACGGTGCGCTTGAGCGGACGATCGACGTCATGCGGCGCTCGAGCAAGCGCGCAGCAGTCGTTGCGGGTGACGGCGGTAACCTCCGTGCGATGACTCGTGTCGTAGTCGCAACCGCCGCCGGCGGTCCAGAGGCTCTCGAGGTCGTCGAGCAGCCGCTCGGCGCGCCGGGGCCGGGCGAGGTTCGGATCGCGGTGCGAGCAGCCGGCGTCAACCCGATCGACTGGAAGCTGTACGGCGTCGCGCTCGGCGCGCACGCGAGCTTTCCGATGCGACTCGGCTTCGAGGTGTCCGGCGTCGTCGTCGAGGTCGGGCCGGACGCGCTCGGGCCTGTCGGCGCGGTGGTCGTCGGCGATCACGTGATCGCTTACAGAGTCGACGGCGGCTATGCCGAGGAGCTGATCGCCGCGGCTTCGAGCGTCGTCCCGAAGCCTGCCGCGATCGGCTGGGAGGCGGCAGGAGGGCTGATGCTGGCAGGCGCTACTGCGTTCCATGCGCTCGCGGTGACGAACGTGGGCGCGGGCGAGACGGTGCTCGTGCACGCAGGCGCCGGCGGCGTCGGCGCGATGGCCGTGCAGATCGCCGTCGCGCGCGGCGCGCGCGTGATCGCAACGGCGAGCGAGCGCAATCACGAGTACCTGCGCCAGCTCGGCGCCGAGCCGACGACTTACGGCGACGGGCTCGCCGAGCGCGTGCGGGCGCTCGCGCCTGACGGCGTCGACGCGGCGATCGACTGCGTCGGCGGCGACGAGGCGATCGACGTGTCGCTGCAGCTGGTCGCCGAGCGCGATCGGATCGCGACGATCGTCGTCTCGCCGCGCGCTCGCGAGCTCGGTTTCAAGCTGCTCGGCGGCGCGCCCGGCGCCGATCCGGGGACGGCGATCCGCGACGCCGCGCGACTCGAGCTGACGGAGCTCGTCGAGCACGGCAAGCTCGACGTTCGCGCGCGAGCGTATGCGCTCGACGATGTCGCCGCTGCGCACCGCGAGGGGCAGGGCGGGCACGTCACAGGCAAGCTCGTGCTCGTGCCGTGAGGTCTGCTTCAACTAGCGACTGATGGCGCGGCGCGAGCGAGCGGCGCGACTGGCGGCGCGGCGCGGCGCGAGCGAGCGGCGCGACTGGCGGCGCGGCGCGGCGCGGCTCGCGCGCTGCGCCGCGCTTCACGACTTGCTCAGCGCGCCGCGCGCCTCACGACGTGCTCGCCGCGCCGTGCGCGCGATCGACGCGGCTCGCGAACAGCGAGAGCGCGTAGGCGCCGGCGGGGTGCTCGCGCGCTCGCATGACGAGCGCTGCCGTCTCGGCGCGCATCTCGGCGGGCTGCGGCAACGCGACTCCGTACACCGGCGGCACGATCACGGCGGCGGCGAGCGACGCGAACGTCAGGTCGGCGGCGGTGAATCGCTCGCCGCAGAGGTACGCGCGTCCGTCGGCGAGCAGCTCGGCCGCGAAGTCGAGCTCGCGCCAGACGGCGATCTGGTCGTCGTGCTCGACGCCCGGGCTGATCTGCAGCGCGCGCTTGATCAGCAGCTGCATCGCCGAGAAGCCGTAGCGAATCGTCCGCTCCTCCCACGCCGGCACGCCGTCGTTGTTGAAGCGCATCACCAACGGCCGGTCGCGCAGCACGTGCACGTACATCAGCCGCCTCGCGCACGGCCCGAGCGTCGCGTCGAAGCGCTCGCAGAGACGATCGACGTCAGCGCGCTCGCGCCGATCGCGGGGGAACAGACGGCGCTCGGGCGCAGTGCGCTCGTCGACCCATTCGAGGATCTGCCGCGACTCGCCGATCGCTCCGTCGGGAGTGACGAGGACCGGCACGGTCGCGCCACCGCCGGCGAGCCTCGCCGCGAGCTTGTGGACGCCCTGCACGTGACGCTCCTCGCGGTAGTCGATGCCCGCACGCTCGAGGCTCCAGCGCGCCTTCTCGCAGTAGTGGCTGATCGGGATCGTCACCAGGCGCAGCATTCGACCGCGAAGTATCGCGAGTCGCGCGAGAGGCTCGCGCGGATCGGCCGAGTTCCTCGGCGCTGCGCCTAGTCGAGATCGAACGCAGCTCGAATCGCTGTGCTGAGTTGTCGCTCCTGGTCGTCGAGCAGGACGCCGATCTGATTCCTGAGAGCGTCCGTTGGGATCGTCGTGACGTTGTCGCAGCTGACGACCGACGGGCCCGCGAGCCCGTTGGCGACATCGACATGCACCTCTGTCGAAAGCCCGCGAATCGTCGTCGTGATCGGCGCGACCGTGACGGTCGTCAGATGTCGGCGAACGAGCTCACGAGTGAGAACGAGCACCGGTCGAGCCTTGTCGAGCTGCGCGACGTGAATCGGGCGCATCAAGCGAGCGTCCGGCGCACGCCTGCCGCGTGCTCCGCCAGCCCGGCGAGCTCAGCGTCGGGACCGGTGCGAGCGAGGATCTCAGCGTCTCGCTCGGCGATCGCGCGTCGGCGTTCACGCTCGAGCGCTCGTGTGACGACCGACGCCCTACTTCGCGCGTCACCAGAAGCGACCGCTCGATCGACGAACTCGACGAGCTCGTCGGGGAGGCGGACGGCGATCTGCTTGCTCATCCCACGATGGTAGCGAATTGCTACCAGGCGTATCGATCGACGACGCTAGCTTTCGCTGATCCCCATGTGAAAGAGTCGTGGCCGAAGGCGTGCTGGGCACGGCTCGGTATAACGTGGTTATACTAGCCCCATGAAGACAGCCATTTCCGTCCCCGACGAGACGTTCCAGCGCGTCGAGCAGGCGGCGAAACGCCTGGGTGTGTCCCGCAGCGAGTTCTACGCGCGAGCTGCCCAGTCTTGGCTCGACGTGCTGGAGGACCAGGACACCACCGACGCGATCAATCGCACGATCGACGGACTTCCGGACGACGCGGCGTTCACTGACGCAGCCGCCGCAGCGCTCGCCGCTAGCGACACGGACTAATGCTGCGCGGGGAGGTTTGGTGGGCTGACCTCGGCCTCCCACGAGGCTCCGCTCCCGCCCTGCGCCGCCCCGTGCTGATCGTCAGCGCCGACCAGTACAACCGCTCCCGCTTGAAGACCGTCACGGTTGCCGTCCTGACGGGCAGTGCTCGCTTGGCGGCGCTGCCCGGGAACGTCGCTGTGTCGACGGAGCACGCCCAACTCGAGGCCGACTCCGTCGTGAACGTCACGCAGATCGCCACGATCGACCGCGCGGCGCTCGAGCAGCGTGTCACGAAGCTGCCGGACTGGATCGTCGCCCAGGTAGACGTTGGCCTGCGGCGCGCTCTGGATTTGGCTCGCTCTGCATAATCTCCTCAGAGGTGCGCTCCATCAAGATCCGGGTTTCCTGATGACCCTCCGCGCGTGTGCTGCTTATTCACTCCAGCGGGAAACCATTGCCTCGGGTGCCCATTCCGGCCAGGTGGCAGCGCCGATTGGCAGCCCACCGAAGAACTCCGCGATCTTGACTGGCCCAGTGCGCCGCGAGTTGTCATACAAGACAGCCCTGTCCGCCAGAGAGATAGCCTGCGCAACGAGTGGCCACAACCGGTGGTAGCGCTCACGAATCTTGCGCTCCGGTACGTCGTGGCCGCCCGCCCGCACCCGGTACGCGACGCGCCTGACCGCCAGCTCCTCCGGCACGAGCATCACATGCAGCACAACCTGATAGGCCGCCCCTTGCGCAGAGCGAATCAGGTCGAGCTTCGACCGACGAGAGAACACCGTCTCGGCAATGAAGGACCGGCCGCTGGCGATTAGGTGCGCGCGAGTCTCGGCAGCTACCTGAGCGGCCTCGTAGGAGTGCGCGTCGGAGTCGGCGGGCCACCTGGCCCTGGCGATTTCGTCCGCGTTGACATACACGTAGCCGAGCAGCTCCAGCGCGAGAAACTCTTCGAAGAACGTCGTCTTGCCCGAGCCATTCGGTCCAATGACCAAATGCAGCTGCTTCAAACGGACGCGCTCGTTCCGTCAGGCCGATACTCGGTCAGTTCGCCTTGCTCGTTCAGCGCGACGGTCGTAACCCCGCGTGCGGCAAGGACGGCGCCAAGGTTGGTCGTTCGCAGACGCGCCTCTAGCCGGGCCTGCACCTCGGAATCGAACACGATTCCCTCCTCATCGGAGAGATGCTCGACCGGGAGAGCCCCTGCCAAAGCGGCTTCTACCCGATGCCTGGAAGCTGTCTGGCGCGCGCAAACCGACATCCCGACTCGCACCCAGTGCTCGAGCTGCTGCTTGGCTGAACGGTTCTCTTTGGCGCCCTCGACGACTGCGCTGTCGAATAGGTCGGATGGAACTCGCGTCGGCCGGTCGGCAGCGGCAGCCATGAGATACTCCTTGGTAGAAGACTGATACGAAGTGTAGCAGAGTGATACAAGCCATCGAGCGCTCAAGCGAGGTGCGGAGAGCTCATTTCCAACCCCGAACGCGGCCCGCCCTCCAGGAGCGGCTCGACGCAATCAGCGCGTCAGGCTGACGAACGACGTTGCGCAGACAATAGGTTGCGGTCTCCCCGGGGTTGGAGGCGTCGTTTGTGCCCCGATTGAGATCCGGAGCGAGCTACGCCAGTTTGCCCGCTAGCTGCGCGAGCCTGTGGTCGTAACTCAACAGGCTCCCGCCCATCTCCTGCGCGGTGGCGAGAACGATCGCGTCGGGCAGCCGCAGGCGGGTGTGGTGAGCCCGAAGCTCTGCCGCTCGCTCGGCGATCGTGTCAGTTAGGGACACGATCGTGATGCCCATAGCGGTGATGGCTCGGCGTGCCTCCTCAAGACGACGCGCTCGGGCGAACGCCACAAGCGTCTCGCTGTAAGCGCTCGCCGGCAGCAGCAGTTGCCGTCCCTCTCGGTCTGCCGCTTCAACGTCATCGATCGCGCGGTCGTGATGAGCGTCTGCGGTGTCGAGCAGCCCGATCAAGACGCTCGCGTCGAGGATCAGCGGTTCCACTCGTCGCGCAGGCGGTCGAGTTCTCCGTCTTTATAGATGCCCTTAGCGATACCGGCGTTGCGTCTGATCCGTGAGCCTCGCGTAGCAATGACGATCTCGCCCTCGCCGACTGGCCGCACGGTGATCTCGTCCCCCGCATGTAGGCCCGCGGCACGCATCGCCTCGACCGGGATCGTGACCTGATTCTTGGAAGAGACCTTCGGCATCGCCTTTACTTTAGCACTCGGCAAGTAAAGGGCAGGATCCCACATGAGGACTGCGATTTCCCCTGCGACGTCGACAGGCTTGCGAGTGTCTGAAGACAATAGGTTGCGGTCTGCGTTGGAGTCAAACCCGCGATTGTCACCCCACAGATCGAGATACGTCGCTAACCCGTCCGGCCTTGCCTATGAGCCCCCAAGCCCCGACCCGTCAGGCCAAGCCGCGACGGCGTCAAAGCCGCGTATTAGCAGGGGAAGTCGCTGCCGGACGCCGCAACTCGGCCTCTGCGCATAGATGTTTTCAGTGGCGAGGACGCTAGTGTCCTGACGCATTAATTCGGTCCTAGCGGCAAGAAGCTACGGCGTGGCGCACACCGCTCGGTGCGCGAGCTCAACACAGACATCCGCGCCTGGATCACCGACTGGAACGAGAACCCCGGCCCCTACGTCTGGACGAAGACCGCCGATCAGATCCTCGACTCGATCAGGCGCTACTGCGACCGAATTAATGCGTCAGGACACTAGGGCTACGACGGTCGCCATGAGTCCCTCCATTCTCGCAGCCAGGCCAGCGGTTCTCCGTAGCTCATGTCCTCTCGTCCGCCGCCGGACTCCTTTTCGGCATGCAGCGCTTGGCTGGCCTCGTAGCGCTCGTAGGTAGTCAGACCCGCCTCCATACAAGCCTGCCTGAACTGCTTGATGTCGCGCTTTCGGGACACGGCCGGCAGCGAGCAGCCATCAACGCTCGGCGACTTCGTCTTTCCGACGCGCGCCTTCCGGCGCTCGGACGAGCTGTATGAAGGAGCCCTGTAGCGATGCCGAGCAAACGGAACACCGCCGGCTCTCGCCGAGCCTCCGTCAAGGCGATCCGCGCCGCTCGCGAAGCAATCCCATACCAGACTCTCTCGCTGCGTTAAGAAGTGCGGAGGCACCCGCCCAGCCTAGTAGCTGCCCCGACGAAGCCGGGACCACGCCGTTGCGGGCGTACCGAACGCCACGGCGCCCTCGTTGTCGTCTGCCATCCTGCTGGTCGCCGTACTGTCGGGCAGTGCGCTCGATCGCACCGGCCGCAACCGCTTCAACCCAGAGGCGCCGAGAATGCTTTCCCGCCTTGCGTCCAATACACGAGGCTCGCGCCGACGGATCGGCTTAGCGCCCCGACGTTCGTCGCTCCCTGCCCAAGCGCGAGCGACGCCGGATCAACGTCTGTGCCGGCGGCGAGTAGCCGTACGCCCGAGCTGTCGGCTGCCTCAACATCGAAGTAGGGGATCTCGGTTTGTGGACCGGCCCCTAGAGAACGCTCGTAGTCATCGGCGATCCACGCGACGGCGCCATCGCTGCGCAAAGCAAGCGCCACGATGTTGCCCACCCCGACGTAGTGGGCTTCCGGTGTGCGTGGCATTCCTGTCGGCACCTGACGGAGGAGACGCCCCGTCCGCAGGTCGTTCACGACCACATACCATTCGCCGATGCCCGGTTCCACACCATTGCCACCGACGACGAATCCGCTTTCACAGGCGACTACGTCTCCGGCGAGCGTGACATGCTGGCTGCGTGCGCACGCGCTCCCGCTTTGGTGCACGTCGCACCCGGCCACCAAGAACGAGCGCCGACGCCCGTTCGCACACCCGTAAATGGCGGTGACCTGAGTTTTCCGTTCGGGCGCTGCATAGACCTGCGCTTGCGGACTCGCAAGCAGGACTAGTGCGCCTGGGGGTGCGCAGCTTTGATGATCTCGCCGGCTAACGGTCTTCGCGTTCGCTGCAACTGCCAGCATGAGGGACAGACCGACTCCAAAAGCAGATAGTACGCTGACGAGCAGTCGCATAACAGCCAAGACTATACGTATCACCGGAAGTTGCGCCCTGGACTGGCCGATTATTGCGGCACGCGGGGGCGGGTCGGCTTGCCGCGCACTTCCGGGCGGCCGGCACGACGGTGCTCCTGGCTCTGCTCGGTGATCATGGGCCAATCCCGATCACCGGCCCCGGCGTGGGTCTGTCTTCGCTCGACCCGTCGCCGTCGCCTAGCTCGCCTTGGAGGTTGTCGCCCCAACAATCGACATCGCCTGTTTCAAGCAAGGCACAAGCTCCGGCGTTGTCAGCGGCGACCGCTGTCGCGTCTTCAATTCCGCTCACAAGCGTGGCAGTAGGGAATTCGGGCGGTTCAGGCATTTCTTCCCCGCTATTCGTGCCATTGCCGAGCTCGCCGCGGAACGGTGAGCCCCAGCACCCGATTTTGCCGCTGGTAAGCAACGAGCACACCAACGCTTGATTGCCGCTAACGGCTGATGCTCCAGCGAGTTCGGAAACGAGGTGTGGTTCCCAGAAGTGGTGTTCTTCCGTGTGTTCGCTATGACCGTGCAGGAAGTCCCCCCAGCAATCAACTTCGCCGGTGAACAGTACTGCACACGCACCTTCTTCGCCGTCGTCAAACCGACCGCACCGGAGATTCCTTCAACCGTAACTGCACAGTGCTTTATTGAATTCGCGCGCTCGATGCCCGAGCTGTTCAAATGTGTTGTCACCCCAGCACTTGACGGACCCGCCAGAGAGCACTGCGCATACGGAATATTCCGATGGGCTGGTGCCGATCGCAATCGCGGTGCTGATTCCGGTGACGGCGGTTGGGGTGTGGCTATCGCTGGCGCTTCCGTCGCCAAGTATCCCGCGGCTCCCGAAACCCCAGCAGCTGACGTGGCCTGTCGTTAGTAGCGCGCACATCGTGCCGAACGATCCGGCGAGTTCTTTCACGTTCGACAGCCCAGCGACTTCGGTTGGCCCCCCTTTATCTTCCGTGGTGCCATCCCCGACTTGACCCCAGAAGTTGTGGCCCCAGCAATCGACATGCCCGGTCGCGAGCAACACGCAATCACTATGGAAGCTGAGGGCCACACTGATTGCTTCCGACACGCCGATCACGGGCAGCGCCACCCGGGCGGTGTCTTCTGCGTGCAAGGTGCCAGTGTCGCCATGCAAGTGTCCCCAACAGTAGGCTTCCTCGTTGGAGAGGACTGCACAGGCGTCGTCGGCTCCTGCTGAGATGCTCACGACGTTGCAACCCGGCGTCGAGAAGGTGCGATCCTGCCCGCGCGCCGGGGCACCTTCGCTGGCAGCGTTTTCCGCCACCACGCGGTAGTGATACGTCTGGCAGCGTTCCAGACCTTCAAGGGCGACCGTCGTGCTCTGTGCGCCACTGATGGCGGCAGCTTCACCAGAAGCACTTGTGTGCCCGTAGGCCACGGAAAGTCCGTACTCGACGAAGTACGTGGTTTTCAGTCCGCCGGAGCGTACGGTGAGCGGCGCTTGGGTTGAGGTCTGCGTGATCGTTGCCGGAGGAACTGGCTGGGTCGTGGCGGCGGGCGGGCAGCCTTCGAGATCAAGCACCAACACGCAGTACGCAATCCGCGGTTCCTGGGCTTCCGCGACTTCGTTGCCGTGCGATAGTGCGCTGTCGAACGCGTGCGGTCTGCTTTCGTTTTCGGCCTTGCTCGGCCCTTCGTAAAGGTAGTAGTTGAGCTCTTCGATCGGGCTTAGTCGATTGGAGAGGTGAACTTGCGCCAGTTGCGGGAAGTCTTTGCCGCAACGTTCTGATCCGCGAGCTGTTCGGCTTCGGTGCCTGACAAGAGCGCCGTCGCCCCGGTGCCGTTCTGCAATGCGACGCCCTGCTCGCTGAGCCACACACGCGGTGTGCCGATCCGCCTGAGGGCTTTTAGGAAGGCTTCCGCGTAACTATTGTGCGGATGGCGATAGAAGTATTCCAAGTCGTGATAGTCGTGTAGCCCCCACACCTGTGGCTTCCCTGACCAGAACGCATGGTTTTTTACGATGGTCGACTCGTACTTGGCGATGTACCCGTCGTATTCGGCGAATTCTCCTGCTAGCAGGGTGCAGCTACATCTGTGGGTAGCGAGAATGGCGCGTGCCTTTTTCCAGAATAGCGCGGCGCGTTTGGGGTTCGGATAGAGCGGGGTAACTTCCTTAGCTGTATGCAGATCGGGCTCGTTCCAGGCCCCCCACAGGGTGACAGCCGGGATCACGCTAGGTTCACGAGCGTGAAGCGCTTGCAATCCCGCAACAAGTTCGTTGAAGTGTTTTTCGTACGAGATAAGCGAGGTTTCGTGACAGGGTACGCGTGGACGGCAAAAGGCGGCGGCTTCGGCAGTAAGCGTGATGAACGGCTGGAGGCCGGCGAGCTTCACGGACTTCAACCAAGCGACGAGGGTTGCGTTAGTGGCGTGCCAGTTGTACGGAATTACGTCGCGCGCTATTCCGATTGGTAGCTGCGCGCTAGGCAGATGTGGGTCAAGCGTCTTCGTCAGGACGCCTTCGACCGGCTTGGCGAACACCGACGGCTTTGGGTCTGACAAACCGAAGCGTACATGCGGTGGTTTCGCTGCGTTAGCGGCGTTGGGCGGCGCCGCCACGTCAGTTTCGGCCGTAACCGGGAAGTGCGTGCCGCCGCCCATCGAGAGCGTCATGGTCACTACGTCGCCGGATACGCTCAGCGTGGCAGGGATCGAAGAACCTTCCGCGTCGAGCACTACCGGCGGCTCGATCACCATCAGCGGTGCGCCTTCCGCATGGGCTTCTGCAGCAGCCATGGTGACCGGACCCCGTTCATCGGTCCACCTCTTGTGAGAGTCGGTTGTTGTTGAAGTTAGTGGTTGCGTGCGCTTCCCGAACCTTCCATGCGTGCGCGAAGCTGGCCGGTGCTGCCATCCCAAGCGCTGAGTGCGGCCGGCGCTCGTTGTAATCCTCGCGAAAGTCCTCGACCATGACCCTCGCCTCGGCGAGGCTGCAGAACAGCTCCACTGAGAGCAGCTCATCGCGCACGCGCGATCCGAAGGACTCGACGTAGGGGTTCTGCCAGGGCGAGCCCGGCTCGATGTAGGCGCTGCCGGCACGAGCGAAGCGACACCAGTCCTTGAGAGCGTTGGCGGTCAGCTCCGGGCCGTTGTCGCAGCGGATGAACTGCGGTGAGCGCCCACGAGTCGCGACGAGTCCTTCGAGCACGGCGACGGTGGCGTCGGCGTCGATCCGCCGGTGGCACTCGATCGCCAGCGCCTCGCGGGTGAACTCATCGACCACGTGCAGCAGCTTCAGGATCTTGCCATCGGCGGTCTGGTCGAACTGGAAGTCAAGCGCCCATACGTGGTCGGGGCGCTCAGCGCGCAGGCGCTTGGCCGGCACCGTCGAGCTGCCCAAGCGCCGGCGCTTTCTGCGTTTGACAGGCACGCGTAGGCCCTCCTCGCGCCACAGGCGCTGCACGCGTTTGCGGTTCACGCTCCAGCCCTCCTCGCACAGCGTGGCGTGCGCGCGGCGGTAGCCCCAGCGCGGCCGCTCGCGGGAGAGCTCGCGCAGCCGAGCTCGCAGCGCACCGTCATCCGCCGCGACGCACGGCTCCCGGCGCTGGGTGGAGCGGTGCTGGCCCACGTATCGGCACGCCCGCCGCTCCGAGAGGTCCAAGCGGTCCCGCAGCATCAGGACGGCCTGGCGCCGGCGCGACGGGCTCACCAGTTTCCCTTGGAGATCTCCCGCAGGGCGAGGTTCTCGAGCTCCTTGTCGGCGACCAGGCGCTTGAGCTGCGCGTTCTCGCGCTGCAGTTCCTTCAGGCGCTTGACGTCCTCTGCCTTCATCGCGCCGTACTGCGCTCGCCAGCGGTGATAGGTCTGCTCGGAGACCCCCAGGGCCTTTGCGACCTCCGGGACCTCGGTCCCCTCGGCCAGCAGCCTGTCGGCCTCTCGCAGCTTCCTGACGATCTGCTCGGGCGTGTGTCGTCTGCGCTTCACCTCGATGGTCCTCCTCTCGCCCATTTTGCATGGGCTGAAGGACTCTCACACGAGGCGGACCGAATCTAGGGGGTCGGGCCAATGGCTTCGGTGCCGTCTTCGTACTGCACTTTTGTGCGCTGCGGCTGAAGTTCCCCGGCTTTGGGGGTGATCGGGAGAGTGCTGGTCTGCGGAGCGGCCGAGAGCCGTTCGAGCACGCCTTCTTCTCCGACTTCGTTTTCTAGTGCTTCTTCGGCTGCTTCGGGCGGGTCGCCGGCTTCTCCACTAGATTCTGCGGCGACTTCGGATTCTTCAGGCGGTTCGATGCCTTCTCCCAATTCTCCGGCGACCGGAGAAGAGGACGGGACTTCGACCACCGCGACGCTTCCGTCGGAGAGCAGCTCGAGCCGCTGGTTCGGCCCTATCCCGAGTTCCCACGCGAAGGAACTCGGCGCCTGTCCGTTGCGCAGCTGCAGAAGCGCTGCCGCACCGAGGGCATCCGGGCGAACGAACGTGTCTGTCGCCGGCGCGGTTTCGGCGAACACCGCCGCGGCCGAATTGACGAGCGTTGGACTTTGCGTGGCGTGAGCCGCCGTGGACACCGGGGCGACGCTCAGTTCGCCGGCGGGCGTATTGACCGAGAATTCCCCGGGCTGGCGCAATCGCGTGGTGAAGCCCGGCCCGCCTTCAGGCGAATACCTGCTGTCGGCGCTGCGAGCGCTGCGAGCGCTGCGGCGCGCGCATGCACGCCACGCGCGGCGGCAGCAACGCCGCCCGTCGCTACGTGTGCTCGGCGCGGCGCTACGGCAATCCGTGCGGCGAACGGATCGTCAACGCCGAGCGCCTGGAGGGTCAGCTCGTTCAGTGGATCCGCGACTTCAAGCCCGACGAGCGGCTGATCGCGCTGATCGTCAAGGCGGTCGAAGCCGACCGTCCAGCAGCCGACCCAACCAAGGCGCGGCGCGGCGAGCTGCTCGGCCAGCTCACACGGCTGCAGGACCTCTACGTGCTCGGCGACCTGCCGAGAGCGCAGTACGTGATGCGCCGCCAGGCGATCGAGGAGGAGGTGCAGCGACTCGGCGCGCCGGCCGACCCCGGCATCGAGCGCGCGAAGGCGCTGCTCGGCGACTTCGAGAGCTTCTGGGAGCTCGAGACCGAGCCGTCGGAGCGGCGCAAACTGCTGCTCTCGCTGTTCGAGCAGGTCTGGGCGCAGGAAGGGCAGATCGTCGCGGTGCAGCCGCACGAGGACTTCCTGCCGTACTTCCAAGCCGCCAGCCGCTGCCGCACTGGGCGCGGGAAGGGCGGGGTGCGAAAAGCGGGAGCGACGGGACTCGAACCCGCGACCTCTGCCGTGACAGGGCAGCGCTCTAACCAACTGAGCTACGCCCCCGCGATGACGCGCTAACGACCAGGGACAAAGCGCGCTCGCTCAGTATGCCAAGCCTCGCCGCGCGCTGAGGAGTCGAGCGCGGTAGCGCCCTCGCCAAGCGCGCGCTCGTCCAGACGTAGCCAACCGCGCGCGCACGCAAACTGGCCGCGCAGCCAGTCGACGCGCGGCTGGGCTACGCTTAGCGCAATGGCGCTCGTCGGCCCTCGTCCGATGCTGGACAGCAACCCGTTCGCGGTGATGCTCGAAGACTTGCGCAGCGAGCGCTCGGGCGTGCCGTACCCGCCGGGCGAGACGCGCTTCTCGATCGCGCGCACACGAAGCTTCGCGAACGATCCGCTGCCGCTGCTGCTCGAAAGCTACGAGCGCTACGGGCCGGTCTTCACGGTGCGGCTGTTCCACTCGAACGTCGTGTTCATGCTCGGGCCGGAGGCGAACCACTACTTGCTCGTCTCGCACGCGTCGAACTTCACGTGGCGCGACGGGCACTTTCGCGACCTGATCGGGCTGATGGGCGACGGCCTGTTGACGATCGACGGCGAGTTCCATCGCCAATCGCGCAAGATCATGCTGCCGATGTTCAGTCGCGACCACGTCGCGGCGTCGTACGACGCGATCGTCAGCGAGGCCGAGCGCGCGCTCGACACGCTGGCGCCGGGAGACGAGATCGACCTCTACGCGTGGACGCGGCGCCTGGCGATGCGCGTCGCGATGCGCGCGCTGTTCGGCGTCGACCCGGACGGCGAGCGTTCGCGCGCGATCGACGCGGCCGGCCTGTTCGAGGAGGCGCTCGCGTTCTACGCGTCTGACTACTTCTTGCGCGTGCTGCGCACGCGCAAGAGCCCGTGGGGGCGGATGCAGAGCGCGGCGCGCCAGCTCGACAAGCTGATCTACGAAGAGATCGCCGAGCGCCGCGCGAGCGGAGCGCGCGGCGAGGACATCCTCAGCCTGCTGCTCGACGCGTCAGACGAGGACGGCAACACGCTGTCGGAGCTGCAGATCCGCGACGAGGTGATGACGCTGCTGTTCGCCGGGCACGACACGACGACGTCGACGATCTCGTTCATGTTCTACGAGCTCGCGCGCAACCCGCGGCTCGTCGAGCGGCTCGTCGCCGAGCAGGACGCGACGCTCGCCGGCGCGCGACCGAGCGCGGCGCAGCTCGTCTCGGGCGAGCTGGCGCAGCTCGAGATGGTGCTCGACGAGACGCTGCGCAAGTACCCGCCGGCGTGGGTCGGGCCGCGCCGCTCGATCGAGCCGTTCGAGATCGCCGGCCACACGGTCCCGGGCCGCGCGTTCGTCAATTACTCATCGTGGGCGAGCCACCACTTGCCGGACGTGTTCGACGAACCGGACGAGTTCCGCCCGGAGCGCTTCGCGCCGGACGCGAAGGCGGCGCTCGCCAAGGGCGCGTACGTGCCGTTCGGCGGCGGCTCGCGCACGTGCATCGGCATGCGCTTCGGCCAGCTCGAGGTGCGCACGATCGCGACGTTGCTGCTAGCGCGCTTCCAGCTCTCGCTGGCTGACGGGTTCGAGCTGCAGATCCGCCAGATGCCGACGATCAGCCCGAAGCACGGGCTGCCGGTGCGCATCGGCGCACGCACGAGCGCTCCGTCCCCGCCGCCAGCTGCGCGCGGCGCTCGCGCGCCTGCCGCGTCACACGCGCCGACTGCCGCCTGACGTAGGTCAGCGCAGCGTTGCGGCTCAGGGCAGCGTCGCAGCTCAGCTCAGCGCAGCGTCGCGCTCGCTTCGAGCTCGTAGCCGCTCCGCCCCCCGGCACCGCTCGCGGCGCGCGCGCCGACGCCCTGCAGCGCGACTTGCGGCTGCGCGAACAGCGTCAGCTTGAGCGATTCGAGCAGCCCGCGCGGGCGCACGACGAGCTTGCCTTCGTGCGCTTCGGCGACGGCGTCGACGGACGCGCCGAGCCCGAACAAGCCGCCGCTCGCGCGCACTTCGACTTTGCCTTCGCTCGAGCCGAGCAGCTGCACGCCGAAGCCCGGTGGCAGCGCGGCTTGCACGTCGGCGCCGCTCGCGAACGCGCTCGCGTGCAGCGCATCGCCGCGCTTGCGCAGCCGCACGTCGCTGACCGGCAGCGGTCCCTCGTGCGCTTCGTCGGCGACGACGTCGAGGTCGTGAACGCCGCGCGCTTCGCGCAGCAGTTCGCCGGTCTGCGACGGGCTCACGCTGAGCCGCGTCGCGCGCACGCTGACCGAGTCGGCTTCGCTCCACAGCAGCTTGACGGCCGGCCACGCGCTGACGTGCACGCTCGTCACCTTGCCGTAGCGCCCGACGCGCGAGGAGATCCGGCTGGCGGCGAGTTTCGGCAGCAGCAGCTGCGCGAGGCCGAGCAGCACGACGAGCGCGCCGAGCGCCGACAGCGCGATGCGCACCAACGTGCTGCTGCCGCTACCGCGCCGCATCTCCGACAGCTTGCCAGGAGATGCGGCGCGCGGCGGAGGCTCGGCTCAGCCGAGGTCGTTCGCTTTGAGGAACTGCGCAGCGACCGTTTCAGGCGACTGCTTGTCGATGCTGACGGCCTTGTTCATCTGCTGGATCGCCGGGATCGTCAGCAGCGCCGAGACCTTGTTCAGCGTTTCGGCGAACGCCGGGCCCTCGGCGCTCACGACGCTTTGCTTGACGACCGGCGCGACGTTCTGGAAGCCGAACACGTGCTTCGGGTCGGCGAGCACCTTGAACTTGTCGCCGAGCAGCTGTCCGTCGGTCGAGAACACGAGCTGCACGTCGACCTGCCCGCTTTCGAGCGCCTTGTAGGAGAGTTCGATCGAGATCGGTTTGAACGTCGGCACGACGCCGTATTCCTGCTTGAGGCCCGGCAGGCCCTCGAAGCGCGTCGCGAATTCGGGCGGGCCACCGAGCGTCACCTTCTTGCCGAGCGGCTTCAGGTCGGCGATCGAGGTGAGTTGGTCGGCGCTGGCGTAGCTCGGCAGCGTCGCGAGCGCGTCGGAGTCGTAGAACGGCGTGTAGTTGAGCAGCGTGTAGCCCTTCGGTTCGAGGAACGCCTTCGCCTCGGCATAGGCCTGGGCAGCGCTCGCCGGCTGCTTCGTCTGTTCGGCGACCGCCGAGAGCAGCGTGCCGGTGTACTCCGGGTACATGTCGATCTGCCCGGACGTCAGCGCCTTGAAGATGATCTCCGAGGAGCCGATTTCAGACTTGAGGTTGACCGTGTAGCCCTTCGCTTTGAGCGCCTGCGCGTAGAGCTGGCCGAGGATGTTCGACTCGGCGAAGTTCTTGTCGCCGATCGTCACCGCCGGCTTGCCGGCGCCGGGCCCGCTCGCGGCGGTCGTCGAGCTCGTGCTGCTCGTCGACGGCGTGCTCGAGCTGCTCGACGACGAGGACGAGCTGCTGCCGCACGCGGCCAGCCCGACGACCAGCGCGCTGGTCGCGAACAGCGTCGCGATGCTTCGCCCTGACCGACCTGCTCCATCGCACTTCCGGCATTAGCCGACTCCTCATCTGCCGCCTCCTGGTTGGTTTGTCTCCATCTCTATAACTTATCCGATCAGAGATTGATATGAAATGGCACGGTCCGCCGCTACGGTCAGGCCCGGCGCCGGTGCGCCGGGCGCGAGGCGTGCCTCTTCCTCGACGCGCAGACCGCGCGGCGTGAACGCGCGCTGGACGAGCCCCAGCGCGCCGTCGACGAGCAGCGCGAGCGCGGCGACGCAGATCGCGGCGCCGAGCACGCCGTAGAAGTGGTAGCTCGTCTCGTTCGCGATCGGGTCGCCGAGCGTGCCGCTGAAGCCGGCGAGCGAGGCGATCGTCGTCGTCGAGATGACGAACACCGACGCCGTGCGCAGGCCGGCGAAGATCAGCGGCAGCGCCAGCGGCAGCTCGACGCGCGTCGAGGATCTCGCGCTCGGACATGCCCATCCCGCGCGCGGCGTCGACGAGCTCGGGGTCGACGCCGTCGACGCCGAGGTAGGCGTTGGTGATGATCGGCGGCACGGCGAGGATCACGAGCGCGAGCTCGACGACGGTCAGCCCGAGCCCGAGGAACGCGTCGCCGATCGCGAGCACGGCGAGGCTCGGCAGCGCGCGGCCGATGTTGCCGACGTTGATCGCGAGGAACGAGCCGCGATGGATGTGCCCGAGCCAGATCCCGAGCGGCACGCCGATCACCGCCGAGATCGCGATGCCGATCGCGCCGACCTTGAGCGTCTCGAGCGCGAGATGCGTCAGCGTCGGCAGCCCCGGCGTGCCGGGGATCGAGCCGTTGCGGCCGATGAATTCGAACGCTTCGACGAACGCGTGCATCGTCAGCTCGCCCTCGCGCGCGTCCACGGCGTCAGCAGCCGCTGCGCGATCACGAGCAGCGCGTCGGCGGCGAGCGCGAGCAGCACGGCGAGACCGCCGGCGGCGATCAGCTCGGTCTTGAACGGGCCCTCGCCGAGCGCGCGCGTGGATCGGCACGCCGAGCCCGCGCGGGTAGATCAGATAGACGATCGTCGCGAGCGCGATGATCGTCACGACGGCGATCCGCAGGCCGGCGACGATCGCCGGCAGCGCGAGCGGCAGCTCGACGCGCAGCAGCGCCTGGCGGCGCGTCATGCCCATCCCTTCGGCGGCGTCGAGCACCTCGCGCGGGACCTCGCGCAGGCCGGTCAGGATGTTGCGGAAGAGGATCAGCAGCGTGTAGGAGACGAGCGCGATCTCGGCGGCGAAGATGTTCAGGCCGACCGGCGCGACGAGCAGCTCGAACAGCGCCAGCGAGGGGATCGTGTAGAGGAACGTCGTCACGAGCAGCGTCGGGCGCTCGATCGCGCGGTAGCGATGCGCGGCGAGCGCGAGCGCCATCGCGATCACGAAGCCGATCGCGACGGCGATCAGCGTCAGGACGATGTGCTGGCGCAGCGCCGGCCAGAGGACGCTCGACCAGTTCTTGCTGACCCATTCGCCGCAGAAGAAGTGGTTCTCGACGACGCACTTCGAGCTGTGCGCGCCGAAGTTCGGGATCACCGGCCCGCTGGCGGCAAGCTGCGCCGCCGCCGGCGCTCACGCGGCGGTCTCCCGCGCGTCATCGCTCTCGTGCGCGCCGGCGACGGCCACCCCGGCGTCGAGCCGCCCGTCGGCCGCCTCGTCGGCGAGCAGTTGCTCGATCAGCGACAGCGTCAACAGCCCCTGCACGCGATCTTCGTCGTCGACGACCGTCAGCGGCGCGCCGTTGGCCGTGATGATCATCGACAGCGCGTCGCGCACGCTCGTCTGCGCCAGCGCGCGCAACGCGCCGGGCTTCGTCCCGTTCGGCTCGAGCAGCTTCATCTCGCCGAGCGTCGTCAGCGACAGCCGCTTGATCCCGCGGTCGGCGCCGACGAACTGCGCGACGAACTCGTCAGCCGGGTGCGTGAGGATCTCGCGCGGCGTGTCGTACTGCGCGAGCTCGCCGCCCTCGCGCAGGATCGCGATCCGGTCGCCCATCTTGATCGCCTCGTCGATGTCGTGCGTGACGAACACGATCGTCTTGCGCACTTTGCGCTGCAGCGCGAGGAACTCGTCCTGCAGGCGCGCGCGGTTGATCGGGTCGATCGCGCCGAACGGCTCGTCCATCAGCATCAGCGGCGGGTCGGCGGCGAGCGCGCGCGCGACGCCGACGCGCTGTCGCTGCCCGCCGGAGAGCTGCGCCGGGTAGCGCTCGCCGATCCCGTCGCTCGTCGAGCCCGATCAGCTCGAGCAGCTCGCTGACGCGCGCGGCGATGCGCTGCTTCGGCCAGCCGAGCAGGCCGGGCACGGTCGCGATGTTCTCGGCGATCGTCTGATGCGGGAACAGTCCGATCTGCTGGATCACGTAGCCGATCTCGCGGCGCAGCTCGCGCGCGTCGCGCTGCAGCACGCTGCGCCCGCCGAGCAGGATGTCGCCGCCGCTGATCGCGATCATCCGGTTGATCAGGCGCATCGCCGTCGTCTTGCCCGAGCCGGACGGGCCGACGAGCACGCAGACCTCGCCGGCCGGAACAGTGAACGAGAGGTCGCCGATCGCCGGCTCGCGCTGACCCGGCGTAGCGCTTGCTGACGTGCCGCAACTCGAGCTCGGCCGCTTTCGACTCGTGCTCGCCTGACTTCGCGAACGCGTTAGACCCCTCGTGGTGGGCGGTGTCTGCGGTATTCAAAAGAAGTTCCCAGGCGGGAGTGCGCGCTCAATCGTAGCCAAACGGGCACAACGCGCTCGGGCGACGGCGCGAGTCCAGCCGCCCTCGCGCCGAGCTGCTCGTCGCGAGGCGCGGCTACGGGCCGCCGATCGCGAGGCTCGCTAGCCTAGGGTCCGCCGGGCCACGGGCGCGTAGCTCAGTTGGCTAGAGCACCTCGTTTACACCGAGGGGGTCGCCCGTTCGAGTCGGGCCGCGCCCACTAGTGCCCCGCATGGGTATCGCCCGCCGATCGACCGCTTTTTAGTGACAGACGACAGCTCTCCCATTCGCATCGCCGTGATCGGCTCAGGGCCGGCTGGCTTCTACGCGGCCGGGCACCTGCTGAAGGACGCAGCCGAGCGGATCGAGGTCGACATGATCGAGCGCCTGCCGACGCCGTGGGGGCTCGTGCGCTCAGGCGTCGCGCCGGACCATCCGAAGATCAAGTCGGTCACGCGCGTCTACGAGAAGACGGCGGCGCACCCGCGCTTTCGCTACTTCGGCAACGTCAGCTTCGGCGAGCACGTTTCGCGCGAAGAGCTGCTCGCGCACTACCACGCGATCGTCTATGCGACCGGCTCGCCGCTCGACCGCCCGCTCGGCATCGCCGGCGAAGACCTGCCCGGCTCGCACGCGGCGACTGAGTTCGTCGGTTGGTACAACGGCCATCCCGACCACAACGGCCTCGAGATCGATCTCGTCTCGGCCGAGCGCGCGGTCGTGATCGGCAACGGCAACGTCGCCGTCGACGTCGCGCGGATGTTGATGCTGAGCGCCGCCGAGCTCGCGCCTACTGACACTGCCGACCACGCGCTCGACGTGCTCGCGCGCAGCCGCGTGCGCGAGGTGCTCGTCGTCGGGCGCCGCGGCCCGGCGCAGGCCGCGTTCACGAATCCCGAGCTGCTCGAGCTCGACGAGCTGACCGACGCCGACGTGCTCGTCGACAAAGACGAGCTCGAGCGCGCGCTCGCCGTGCACGACGCGGCCGCGGAGGAAGACGCGACGTCGCGGCGCAACGTCGAGATCTTGCGCCGCTACGCCGAGCACACGCCGACGGACGGGCGCAAGCGGATCGTGCTGCGCTTCCTGCTCTCGCCGCGCGAGCTGCTCGCCGGCGACGACGGCGCGCTGGCGGCCGTCGAGCTCGTCCGCAACGAGCTCGTCGCCGACGAGGACGGCGTACTGCGCGCGCGCGCGACCGACGAGTCCGAGACAGTCCCGGCCGGTCTCGTGTTTCGCGCGATCGGCTATCGCGGCGTGCCGCTGCCCGACGTCTCGTTCGACGAGCGCGCGGCGACGATCCTCAACGAGAACGGTCGCGTGCTCGACGCGCCCACGCGCGAGCCGCTGCCGGGCGAGTACGTCGTCGGCTGGATCAAGCGCGGCCCGTCTGGCGTGATCGGCACGAACAAGAAGGACGCGCAGCAGACCGTCGACGCGATGCTCGCCGACCTCGCAACGCCCGATTCGGGTGGCGCGGCGAGCGCACGACACACGCCGCGCGAGCCGGACGCGGCGGTCGTCGAGGCGCTGCTGCGCGAGCGCCAGCCGCAGCTCGTCACGTACTCTGGATGGGAGGCGATCGACCGCCACGAGCGCGCGCGCGGCGAGTCGAGCGGACGGCCACGCGTGAAGCTGACTGAGATCGACGAGATGCTGCGCGTCGCGGCCGCGCAGCAGCCCTAACGTTGCACCCAGCGGCACGACAGACGCCGCGCGACAGCGCGCGGCGTCACTAGACATCCGTTCTAATTTTCCGCGCCGCGCTTGACCGCGGGGTAACCGAGAGCTTGCAGCAGTTCATTCCATCTCTCGGAAGGAGCACTCGTGTCGAACGGGACTCGCTCACGCCTGCCTGCGCCTGGACGCGATCAGGAGACTCGGATTGCCCGCGCTCGCGAGCGGCCTCGTCGGCCTCGTGGCGGCGCTGCCGATGTCGGCGGCGGCAGACGTGCAGCCGCGCGTCGAAGCCACGAGTCCAGCGAAGAAGAAACGCCGAACGAAGAATCGGCGACGCGCGCTCGCCGCAGCCAGCGGGCTCATCGCGGTCAAGCGCCGCCGGTCGCGCCATCGTCTCCCGGTCGGCTCGTCGATACGCATGATCCGCGGCCGTCGATATGGCAGACTGCTCGGCGCAAGGCCCCGTTAGCTCATCTGGTAGAGCGCCGGACTTTTAATCCGGTGGGGCGGGTTCGAGTCCCGCACGGGGCATTGACGCCACACGGATCGACTCCGGGCGGTCCCAGCCTATGTAGCTACTAGGATGTTCCCATGACGCTACTAGCGAGAACGTACGAGGTCGGTGTGCGTGCGCTGCACGATCGCCTGAGCGAGCACTTGGAGCACGTTCAGGGTGGCGCCGAGGTGCTTGTCACGCGCCGCGGGCAACCGATCGCCCGCCTGTCTGCGGTAAAGGAGAGCGATCCTCTGCAGGATCTCGTGCTACGTGGCCTCGTGACACCGCCGAGCCACCAGCGGACCGCGCGACGCGCGCAGGTCAAGGCACGAGGCCCAGTTTCCGAGCTGGTCACCGAGCAGCGCCGCTGATCCTCTACTTCGACACGTCCGCGCTCGTCAAGCTCGTGATCGCCGAGGACGGATCCGGCCTGGCGAGCGAGCTGTGGACGACCCCGCATCGCGCGACCTCGAGCATCCTCGCCTATCCGGAGGGTCGAGCGGCGCTCGCGGCCGCCCGGCGCGGCGCTCGGCTTACCGCCGCCGCCCATCGGCGAGCGCTCGAGGACTTCGAGTCTCTGCGCGGCGAACTCTCGCTGATCGGCATCGACATGCAGCTGGCGCGCGAGGCCGGCGAGCTCGCCGAGAAGTTTGCTCTGCGCGGCTATGACGCAGTTCACCTCGCCAGCGCACTGTCGGCTGGCGACGCGGTCACACTCGTCAGCTGGGACGAGGATCTCAGACGCGCCGCTGCGCGCAACGGATGCGCCCTGGCTCCACCCACGCAGACGCCGGCCGCTCGGTGAAGCGCGTCATACGGTTGCGCGCTCAGCGTTGCGCGTCAGGCAGCAAGCAGAGGGCCGGAGCGAACGCTCCGGCCCTCTCTCAGCGAGGTCGCCGCACGTCGGCGACGCGCTCAGCCGACGCTCACCGAACGCTCGCGCTGACGGCCTGGATCGAGCCTCCGGCGGAAGTGATCCGCGCTAGCGACAGCACGACGCCGTGGCTGCGCGTCAGGCGACTGACGTCACCTGCAGCTGCGCGCCGACCCGCTTGACGTTGAGCACGACGCCGCAAGGCGTGCTGCTCACGACCATCCGCAGCGAGCGCGCTTTGCGATGCGCCGCCGAGAGCACGAAGCGGATCGTCGTCGTCGGGCTCTTCAGCTGTGCCGGCGTCAGCTTGACGACGCGTGCGCTCGTGCTGAGGAACGGAGCTCCGGCGACGGAGTAGCGCAACTTCATCTTTTGCCGCCCGCGCCAGCGCGACGTTCAGCGGATGCGCCGCCGAGATCTGCTCGATCGTCGGCACGCTGAGGTATTTCGCGGCCGGCCCGCGGCGCTTGGCCTGCACGCGCAAGCACGCGGCGGCGCCGGCGACGCCCGTCCCGGCGCCGGTCGGCTGGCCAGCGTTCGTCCCCGCGCCCGACCCGGACCCTGACCCGGATTCCGATCCCGGGCGTTCGGCCCCAGAGCTCGAGCTGCCGCTCGCGCCGTTCGTCGCGAACGCGACGTCGCCGCTGGTCGTCGTGCCGGCGGAGCTGGCCACGCGCAGCCGCGCGTGATACGCCGTGCCGGCCTGCAGGCCGCTCAGCGGCACGCTGAGCGGCGAGCCGCCTGCCGTGCCGAGCGCGATGATCTGTGCGCCGCTGAGCGAGCCGTAGCCGGTGCTCGGCCCGTACTGCACTTCGTAGCTCGCTGCCGGCGAGCATCGGCAACGGGCTCGTCTCGGCGATTCGCGAGCGTACGTACTCGAGCGTGCAGCTCAGCGAGCGCGAGCGGACCGTCCTGCAGCTGATCGCCGAAGGGAACACGGCGCGGCTGATCGCGCTGCGCCTGCATCTCGCCGTGCCGACGGTCAAGACGCACACGAAGAACCTCTACGCGAAGCTCAGCGTCAGCGACCGCGGCTCAGCCGTCGCCGAAGCGATGCGCCGCGGCCTCGTCGAATAGCGCGCGGCCTGCTGCGCGTCGCCGGCCTGCTGCGTCGTCAGACCGCCGCGCGACGCCAGGCCGCTACGCCAGCGCCAGCGCGCCGCGCGCCGCCCTCAGCGCTCGACCCAGATCGCGTGATGTAGGCTGGCCGCATGGCCAACTCAAACGCGCCGATCTACGACGTCAACGGCCGCACCGTGTTCATCACCGGCGCTGCGCGCGGGATCGGCAAGGCGACGGCCGAGCGGCTGCACGCGAAGGGCGCGAACGTCGCGCTCGTCGGCCTCGAGCCGGAGCGCCTCGAGCAGAACGTCGCGGCGCTCGGCGAGCGCGCGGTCAGCTACGACGTCGACGTGACCGACCTCGGCGCGCTCGAACGCGCCGTCAAAGCGACCGTCGAGCGCTTCGGCGCGATCGACGTCGCGATCGCGAACGCCGGCATCGCATACTCAGGCGCGCTCGCGACGGCGCCGGTCGAGCAGGTCGAGCGCACGCTCGCGGTCAACCTGCTCGGCGTCTGGCGCACCGACCGCGCGGTGATCGGCCAGATCACTGCGCAGCGCGGCTACCTGCTGAACATCTCCTCGCTCAGCGCCGTCTCGCACGGCGCGATGATGGGCCCGTACACGACGGCGAAGTCCGGCGTCGACGCGCTCTCGGACGCGCTGCGGATGGAGAGCGCGCCGTTCGGCGCGGCCGTCGGCTGCGCGTACTTCGGCTTCCTCGACACCGACCTCGTGCGCGCCGGCTTCGCCGAGCCTTCGGCGCAGGCGATCAAAGGCAAGCTGCCGAGCTTCATCGGCAATCCGGCGCCGCTGTCGAAGGCGATCGACGCGATCGAGCGCGGCATCGAACGGCGCTCGCCGCGGGTCTGGGCGCCGCGCTGGGTCGGGCCGATGCTCTACCTGCGCGGCGTGCTGCAGCCGCTGACCGAACGCCTCGCGCTGAAAGACACGGCCGACTTGGTCGAGGCGATGCGCCTCGCCGAGGAGGCGAACCGCGCAAACGGCGACGGCTCGCCGCTCGGCGTAGCGGCGAAGGCGCTCGACTAGCGACGCGGACGCGAGCGACGCCGTCGTGGCGCCGCTCGCGTGGCCTGGCGTCGGCCTCTGCGGCGAGCGCGCCGTGGCGGCGCCGCGTCGGCCAACGTGGGCTCTGCGTTTAGCTGTCCTCGCCCTTCGGCTCGCCGTCGGCGAGGATCCGGTAGAGCTCGCGCCGCGCCGTGTCGAGCACGTCGCGCGCCTTGCCGATCTGCGCCTTGCTGCCGGTGCGCATCACCTGCGCGGCGGCGAACACGACCTGGCGGCCGTGGCCGATCAGCTCGTGCGCCTCGTCTGAGACCTCGCCGCTCATCTGCTCCCACGGCGCAGTCGCGTCCTCCGGGCACGCTCGGCGACGCGCGCGCGCCCGTCGTCGGTGATCTCGAACAGCTTGCGCCCGTCGCTGTCGGTCGAGCGGATCAGGCCCTCGTCCTCGAGCTGCTGCGAGCGCCGGGTAGACCGAGCCGGGGCTCGGGCGCCAGACGCCGTCCAGCGCTGCTCGACCTCCTGCATGATCTGGTAGCCGTTGCGCGGCTCCTCGGTCGAGCAGCAGCAGCGCGGCCGTGCGGATGTCGCCGCGACGCGCCTTGCGCCCGCGGCCGCGCGGACCGCCGGGGCCACCGGGCCCGAAGCCGAAGCCGCCGAAGCCGAAGCCCTCCGGCCCGCCGCCGCCGAAGCCGCGGTGACGATCACGGCGATGACGGTGTCCGCCCCGCCGCGCCTCCTGCGCTCGTGGGCCTCGCGCATCGCGCTCATCGCGCGGCGTAGCCCGTCAGCTGGATCGAATGGCTCGGTGCGCGCGCAGCGCACGGAGCCGGTTGCATAGCTTGAAAGCATTGTGTTCTCCTATCGTGAAATATCAACGTACGCTCACGATATATCTATATTGATCGATTAATCAAGTCCTCACGCCGCTCGACGGCGTCACGGAGGAACGCGGCAGCGTCTGCCTGCGTACGGCAGACGCATCCGGCTGGAGGCTCGCGCGAGGCTGCGAGCTAGTGGCGGAAGTGGCGGATGCCGGTCGCGACCATCGCCGCGCCGGCTTCCTCGGCGGCCTCGATCACGAGTTCGTCGCGAACCGACCCGGCCGGCTGGATCACCGCGCCTACGCCCGCGGCGAAAGCGAGCTGCGGGCCATCGGCGAACGGGAAGAACGCGTCGGACGCGAGCACGGCGCCGTCGAGCAGCTGCGGCTGCGTCGCCTGCGCCTTCTCGACGGCGATCCGCACGGCGTCGACACGGCTCATCTGCCCGGCGCCGATGCCGACCGTCGCGCTGCCGAGCGTCTCGCCGTCGGCGCCTGAGATCGGCACGGCGATGACGATCGCGTTCGAGCGCACGCGCGCGGCAGACCTTCCACGCGAACAGCAGGCTCTGCCACTCGGCCTCGCTCGGCTCGCGCGTCGTGATCGTGCTGATCTGCTCGCGCGTCTCGGTGACGACGTCGCGCGTCTGCACGAGCTGGCCGCCGAGCACCGGCTTGGCTTCGACGTCGTGCGCCGGCGCCGGCCAGTGCGCGAGCTCGAGCAGCCGCACGTTCTTCTTCTCGCTCAGCAGCTCGAGCGCGTCGGGCTCGTAGCCCGGCGCGAGCAGCACCTCGATGAACTGCTTGGCGAGCTGCTGCGCGAAGTCGCAGATCGACCCGCCGGTTGACGGCGATCACGCCGCCGTAAGCGCTTTCCGGGTCGCACGCGAAAGCGCGAACGTAGGCGAGCTGGCAGCTGTTCGCGACGGCGCAGCCGCACGGGTTGTTGTGCTTGACGATCGCGCACGCCGGATCGTCGAACTCCTCGACGAGCTCGCGCGCCGAGCTGAGGTCGAGCAGGTTGTTGAACGACAGCTCCTTGCCGTGCAGCTGGCGCACGCCGTCGAGCAGGTGCGTCGGCGCGCCGGTGCGCGCGTAGAACGCGGCCGCCTGGTGCGGGTTCTCGCCGTAGCGCAGGTCGATCACCTTCGCGTACGAGTCGTTCCACGTCGGCGGGAAGCCATCGTGCGTGCGCGCGGCGAACCACGACGCGATCGCCGCGTCGTAGCGAGCCGTGACGGCGAACGCCTTCGCCGCGAGCCGCTTGCGCGTGTCGAGCGACAGCCGACCGTCGTTCTCGCGCAACTCCTCGAGCGTCGGCTCGTAGTCGGCCGGGTCAACGAGCACCGCCGCGAAGCCGCTGTTCTTCGCCGCCGCGCGGATCATCGTCGGCCCGCCGATGTCGATGTTCTCGATCATTTCGTCCTCGCTCGCGTCGCCGCGCGCGACCGTCTGCTCGAACGGGTAGAGGTTGACGCAGACGAGATCGACCTGCTCGATCTGCTGCTCGCCGGCCGACGCGAGGTGCTCATCGTCGTCGCGCTTGGCCAGCAGGCCGGCGTAGAGGCGCGCGTGCAGCGTCTTCACGCGCCCGTCCAGCATCTCCGGAAAGCCCGTGAAGTCCTCGATCTCGCGCGTCGCGACGCTTGCTCCGTCGAGCTCGCGCGCCGTGCCGCCGGTCGAGACGAGCTCGACGCCGAGCCGCTCGAGGCCGCGCGCGAAGTCGATCAGACCCGCGCTTGTCAGAGACCGACAACAGCGCTCTGCGCACGCGCACCTCGCCGGCCGCCGCGCGCTCGACGCCCGCGCCGCGCGCAGTGATCGATTCGCGTGCCGACGCCATGCTCAGAGCCTATCCCTCGCCGCCGTCGGTCGACGCGCGTCCGGCGCTGGGCGCGCGCTCGACGCGCAGTCCCGCCGGCCAGTCGGCCGCGGAGGCCTGCGAGGCGCCAAGCGCGCTCGCCGGCGGCCTGCGCGGATGGCGCGGCGCCGCCGGGTCGATCGCGAGCTCGCCGCGCGCGAACATCCGCACGGCCTCCGCGAGCATCGCGTGCTCGAGCGGTCGCAGCGCGCTCAACACCTCCTGCTCCTCACGCGCGTGCGGCAGCTCGACGGCGCGCTGCAAGATCACCGGGCCCGTGTCGACGCCGTCGTCGACGAAGTGCACCGTCACGCCGAACACCTGCACGCCGTACCGCAGCGCCTGCGCGATCGCGCCGATGCCTGGGAACGCCGGCAGCAGCGACGGGTGCACGTTGATCAGCGCGCCGGCGAAGCGCGCGACGAACGGCGCGCCGAGCAGCTCCATGTAGCCGGCGAGCACGACCAGCCGCGCGCCACGCCGCTCCAGCCAATCGCCGAGCGCCGCATCGCGCGCGGCGCGATCGGAGAAGTCCGCTCGCGCGAAGACCGCCGTCGGCACGCCGCGCTGCTCCGCGCGAGCGAGCGCCGGCGCGCCGGCGACGCTCGAAGCGACCGCGACGACGTCCGCCTCGCGGCCGTGCACCGTCTCGAGCAGCGCTTGCAAGTTCGTGCCGGCGCCCGAGACGAGCACTGCAATCGGTAGCCGATCGCTCACGCGCCGCACGATATCCGCGGGCCGCGCGCGCCGCCCGCCGCGCGCGGCCACATCGCGAGCGCACGCTCGCGGGCGCTCGGCTGGACGTATGACGATTCCATTAGCCAGAACTCTGTGATCAAGCTCACAGAGGGTCTCGGCGCGGCGACGTTGAATCAGTAGGCGAGGCTGGAGAGCCGGTGCCCGATTCGCGAAAGGACACTCTGATGCTCACAGCCATGCTCATCGCCCTCTTCCTCCTCGCCGGACTCGGCTACTCGCTCGCGTCGAGCCGCGTCGGCGAGGCGATCGTCCGGCGCCCGTACAACAACCGCTACAACGACGCTTCCGGCGCACGCGAGGACAACCTGGCATAAGCCAAGCGCGTTCCGCGCAGCCGATCTGCGCGTCCGTCAGGCCTTGACGAGCGGGAGCACCTGGTCGTCCTCGAGCGAGTACTTGCCGCCCGCGTCTTCGCTGTCGGCGAGCGGGTACTCGCCGCTGAAGCACGCGTCGCAGTGCGTCGCGCGCTCGCCGCGCACCGCCTCGTAGACGCCGTCCAGCGAGAGGTAGTGCAGCGAGTCGCAGCCGAGCTCGGCCGCGACCTCGTCGGCGCTGCGCCCGTGCGCGATCATCTCCTCGCGCGTCGACATGTCGATGCCGTAGTGGCACGGATGCTTGATCGGCGGCGCCGAGATCCGCATGTGCACCTCGGCCGCGCCGGCGTCCTTCAGCATCTGCACGATCTGGCGCGTCGTGTTGCCGCGCACGATCGAGTCGTCGACGACGACGAGCCGCTTGCCGGCGACGACCTCCGGCAGCGGGTTGAACTTCAACCGCAGCCCGTGCTTGCGCAGCTCCTGACCAGGCTGGATGAACGTGCGCGCGACGTAACGGTTCTTGACGAAGCCGTCGTCCTGCGGCAGGCCGGCGGCGCGCGCGAGGCCGCGCGCGGCCGGGTTGCCGGAGTCGGGCACGGCGATCACGACGTCTGCCTCGACCGGCGCCTCGCGCCACAGCCGTTCGCCCATTCGCCCGCGCGCGACCTGCAGCACCTGCTCGTTCATCCGCGAGTCCGGCCGCGCGAAGTAGATGTACTCGAACACGCAGAACGCCCGGCGCGCGCCCGGCGTCACCATCCTGCTGTGCAGGCCGGTCTCGTCGAGCGTGACCATCTCGCCCGGCTCGACGTCGCGCACGAGCTTCGCGCCGATGATGTCGAACGCGCACGACTCGCTCGCGACGCAGTAGCGCGGCTGCCCGGCAGCATCGTCCGCGTCCGGCGCCCCCGCCTGGCCCCCATCTGCGGCCGTCACCGTCGGCGGAAGCACGCCGATCGACAACGGTCGCAGGCCGGCCGGGTCGCGGAACGCGATCACGCGGTCCTTCGTCATCACGACCGTCGAGAAAGCGCCCTGTAGGCGCGGCATCACCTCGGCGATCGCGTCCTCGACGCGCTCCGCCGGGTGCGTTGCGATCAGCGCCGCGATGATCTCCGAGTCGGACGTCGAGCTGAACGTGACGCCGGTCTGCAGCAGCTCGTTGTGCAGCTTGACGGCGTTGATCAGGTTGCCGTTGTGCGCGAGCGCGAGCTCGCGGCGCGAGCCGTTCGTGCCCTCCGAGCGCTGCACCGGCTGCGAGTTCTCCCACGCGTTCGAGCCTGTCGTCGAGTAGCGCACGTGACCGATCGCCAGCTCGCCGGCGAGCGTGCGCAGGTCGCTCTCGGTGAACACCTGGTTGACGAGGCCGAGCTCGCGTCGCGTGATGATGTGCCCGTCGCGGTCGGCGGCGGCGATGCCAGCCGACTCCTGTCCGCGGTGCTGCAGCGCGTACAGCGCGAAGTACGACAGTCGCGACACCTCGTGACCGGGCGCATACAGGCCGAAGACTCCGCACTCATCGCGCGGTCCATCACGCATTGACGAGACGCTAGCAGGGGTCGCGAGGGCGACTTGAGCGCTCACCGAAGGCTCACCGCAATATCCGTGAAGACGGGAGGTTTGTCCTCCCGAATCTGTTGCGTGATAGCAGTCGTATATACGTGCTGGCGCGAAAGCGATCGCAACTGGCGCGATCTCGTGATGCTGGCGCGAGCGGGCTCGTCGACGTATAGACGATTGCTATCGGCTCGGCTTTAAGCAAACAACTCGGCGAGCTTTCCGTGCGCATTCGCCAGCTCCTCGAGCGTCAGCTCGAGCTCCGTCGCGATCGACAGCGTCCCGCCGCCAACCGTCCCGAGCAGATGCACGCTCGTGCGCGCGGCGAGCTCGTCGAGCGCCGTCTGCGAGCCGCTGACGAGAAATCCACCGGGACTCTCGCCGAACAGCGCCGTGAGCGCGTCGCCGGCCCACGCGGCGGCGGCGAGCTCGACATCGGCGCCGAGCCCGCCCGCCAGACAGCACTCGGCGAGCGCGACCGCGAGCCCGCCCTCGGCGAGGTCGTGCGCGCTCGACAACGCGCCGGCGCGGACCGCGTCGCGCACGGCGCCTTGCGCATCGCGAACGGCGGCGATGTCGATCTCCGCCAGGCCGTCGGGCAGCGGCTCGCCGCGCAGCTTCGACAGCTCGCTCGCGCGCAGCGACGGCGCGAACGGGCCGACGAGCGCGATCTGCTCGCCGGCGCGCGCGAAGCCGAGCCGCCCGGCGCGTCGCGCTTCGGGCATCCGCCCGACCATGCCGATCACCGGCGTCGGGTAGATCGGCCCGGTCGCGCCCTCGTTGTAGAGCGAGACGTTGCCGCCGACGATCGGCGCGTCCAGCGCGCGACACGCCTCGCCGAGCCCGCGCACCGCTTCGGTCAGCTGCCAGGCGATGTGCGGCTTCTCCGGATTGCCGAAGTTGAGGTTGTTCGTCGTGCCGAGCGGCTCGGCGCCGGCGCACGCGAGGTTCGCCGCGCACTCGAGCACGCTCTCGATCGCGCCGCGGTAGGGGTCGGCGGCGACGCGGCGGCCGTTGCAGTCGATGCTGACGGCCAGCGCGCTGCCGTCGTCGAGCGCGAGCACCGCCGCGTCGGCCTGCTCGGGACGGCGCACCGTGCGCGACTGCACGATCGCGTCGTACTGCTCGAACAGCGCGCGACGCGAGGCGATGTTCGGGCTGGCGAGCAGCGCCAGCAGCGTCTCGCCGGCGCTCGCGCTCGCGTCGAGCGTCGCGTCTGGCGCGGCGTAGATCGGCGCGCTCGGCTTCTGCGGCTGCAAGTCGTACAGCGGGCAGTCGTCGACGAGCGCGCGCACCGGCATCTCGCCGACGAGGCGATCGCCGGCCAGCACGCGCACGCGATCGCCGTCTGTCACGACGCCGATCACCGCGCCGCCGACCTCCCACTTCTCGCACAGCGCGAGCACGTGCTCGACGTTGTCCGGTTCGACGACGCACAACATTCGCTCTTGCGACTCGGAGACCATCACCTCGAACGGCTCCATGTCGCGCTCGCGCAGCGGCACGCGCGCGACGTCGATCTCGATGCCGACCTCGCCTTTCGAGGCCATCTCGACGGCCGAAGACGTCAGCCCAGCGGCGCCGAGGTCCTGCAGCGAGACGAGCAGCTCGCGCGCGAGCAGCTCGAGCGAGCACTCGAGCAGCTTCTTCTCCTCGAACGGATCGCCGACCTGCACGGTCGGGCGCTTCGCCGAGTCGCCGCCGGCGCCCGTGTCGGCCGCGTCGAGCTCAGCCGACGCGAGCACCGACGCGCCGCCGATCCCGTCGCGGCCGGTCGACGCGCCGAACAGCACGAGCAGGTTGCCAGGGCCGGCCGCGGCGCTGCGCACGAGCGCGTCGCGCTCGGCGAGCCCGAGCGCCATCGCGTTGACGAGGCAGTTGTGCTCGTACGGCGCCTCGAAGTAGACCTCGCCGCCGACCGTCGGCACGCCGATCGAGTTGCCGTAGTGGCCGATCCCCGAGACGGCGCCGTCGAGCAGGTAGCGCGTGCGCGTGCCGGCCTCGCCGGCCGGCTCGCCGAAGCGCAGCGAGTCGAGCACGGCGATCGGCCGCGCGCCGATCGCGAAGATGTCGCGCAGGATCCCGCCGACGCCGGTCGCGGCGCCCTGGAACGGCTCGACGGCGCTCGGATGGTTGTGCGACTCGACCTTGAACGCGCACGCGAGACCGTTTCCGACATCGACCGCGCCGGCGTTCTCGCCCGGTCCCATCACGACGTGCTCGCCTTCGGTCGGCAGCGTGCGCAGCAGCTTCTTCGAGTGCTTGTACGCGCAGTGCTCGCTCCACAGCAGCGAGTACATCGCCAGCTCGAGCACGTTCGGCGGACCGCCCTGCTTCTCGCAGACGAGCGCGTACTCGTCGGCCGTCAGCCCGAGCGCGAGCGCGTCGTCAACCGTCGGCAGCGTCGCCGCGGCGGCCATCAAGCGGCTCCGCCGCGCGCACGCGCACGCGAGACGCTTGCGGCAGCGTCGGCGCGAGCGAGCGCGCGGCTCATCCGCGCGCTCCGTCGACGGCGAGCCGGATCGACTCGAAGATCTTCAGCCCGTCGGCCGAGCCGCCGGTCAGCTCGTCGACGGCGTGCTCCGGGTGCGGCATCAAGCCGAACACGTTGCCGGCCTCGTTGCAGACGCCGGCGATATCGTGCAGCGAGCCGTTGAAGTTCTCGCCGGGCGCGTAGCGCAGCACGATCTGCCCGCTCTCGTCCATCGCCGCGAGCGTCCGTTCGTCGGCGTAGTAGCGCCCCCACGCGTGCTTCGCCGGAATGCTCAGTCGCTCGCCGAGCGCGCACGCGCGCGTGAACGTGCCGCCGCTGCTGAGCACCTCGAGCTCGACCTGGCGGAACGTGAAGCGCAGGCTCCTGTTCGGCAGCAGCGCGCCGGGCAGCAGGCGCGCCTCGCAGAGCACCTGGAAGCCGTTGCAGATGCCGAGCACCGGCCCGCCGTCACGCGCGAACTCGATCACCGCTTCCATCGCCGGCGCGAAGCGCGCGATCGCGCCGGCGCGCAGGTAGTCGCCGTAGGAGAAGCCGCCCGGCACGACGATCGCGTCGGCGCCCTTGAGGTCGCGCTCGCCGTGCCAGATCAGCTCGGCGTCGCCGACACGCCGCGCCGCCCGCAGCGCATCGACCTCATCGCAGCTTCCCGGGAACTGGAGGACGCCGAACTTCACCGCGCGTCAGTCGCCGCCGTCGAGCAGCTGAACCTCATAGTCCTCGACGAGCGGATTGGCGAGCAGCTTCTCGCACATCGGCTGCACCTGCGAGGCGTCGTCGACGTCGAGCTCGACGAGGCGGCCGACGTGGACGTTGGCGACGCCGGCGAAGCCGAGCGCCGGCAGCGCTCGCTCGACCGCGACGCCTTGCGGGTCGAGGATGCCCTGCTTCGGGCGGATCAGCACGCGCGCTCTCACGCGCTGCCCGCGCCGCTGTCGCCGTCGGCGCTCGCACCGACGCGATCGAGCCACGCCTGGAACGGCTCGCCGCTGATCAGCTCATACGCTTCGACGTAGCGCGCGCGTGTGCCGGCGACGACGTCGTCGGGGATCGCCGGCGCCGGCGGCTTCTTGTCCCAGCCCGAGCCAGACGCCCAATCGCGCACGTACTGCTTGTCGAAGCTCGGCTGGCCGTGGCCGACCTCGAAGCCGTCGACCGGCCAATAGCGCGAGGAGTCAGGCGTCAGCACCTCGTCGCCGAGCACCAGCTCGCCGCGCTCGTCGAGCCCGAACTCGAACTTCGTGTCGGCGAGGATCACGCCGCGCGAGCGCGCGTGCTCGGCGGCGTAGGAGTACAGCTCGATCGAGACGTCGCGGACGCGCTGCATCAGCGAGGCGTCGCCGACGAGCTCGGCGGCGCGATCGAAATCGATCGCCTCGTCGTGGCCGACGTCGGCCTTCGTGCTCGGCGTGAAGATCGGCTGCGGCAGTTTCTCTGACTCGCGCAGCCCGCCGGGCAAGGGGATGCCGGAGACCGAGCCGCTGGCCTGGTAGTCCTTCCAGCCGGAGCCGGTGATGTAGCCGCGCACGACGCACTCGACCGGCAGCATCTCCAAGCGGCGGACGACGAGCGCGCGTCCGAGCGCCTGCTCGGGCACGCCGTCGCTCGCCGAGATCATGTGGTTGGCGACGATCCCGCTCGTCAGCCCGAACCAGAACACCGAGAGGCCGGTCAGCACCTTGCCCTTGTCGGGGATCGGCGTCGGGTGGACGGCGTCGTACGTCGAGATGCGGTCGCTCGCGACCATCAGCAGCGGCGGCGGCTTCAAGTCGGAGACGCCGGCGAGGTCGTACATCTCGCGCACCTTCCCGCTGGCGATCAGAGGCAGGTCGGCGAGCGTCGTCACGTGAGGCGATGCTACCAACGACGCCGGGCGCGACGCGGCGTCGGCGAGCGCTCAGCGCCGGCTCGGCGTGGGCCGGCATATGCTGGCGCCGATGCGCTCCGACGCGGCGTACGAGCCCCCGATCGAGCAGGACGGCGACGGGCCGGCGGTCGTGCTCGTCCACGGCACGCCGCTGGACTTGCGCTGCTGGGATCGGATCGTGCCGACGCTTGCGCGGCATCTACGTGATCCGCTACAACGTGCGCGGCCACGGCACGGCGGGCGGCTGCGCGATGGCCGACAGCTACGACGTGCTCGCCGACGATCTGCTGGCGGTGCTCGACCGATTGGCACTCGACCGCGCGCACGTCGTCGGACACTCGCGCTGGTTCACGCCGTCGGCGCTCGCCGCCGTTGCGCCGGACGATGAGGCAGCCGTCGTCAGCTACGTGCGCACGTGCCTGGCGGGCGTCGACGCCGAGACCTACGCCGGCGCGCTCGAGCTGATCGCCGGCTTCGACGTGCTCGCGCGACTGGCCGAGCTCGAGCTGCCGACGCGCTTCCTCGCGGCCGAGCGAGACCCTGTCTCCGGGCCGCAGGCGCTGCGGTCCTCGGCCGAGGCGACGCCGGGCGCCGAGCTGGTCGTGTTCGCAGACGCCGTGGCACCTGCTGCCGCTCGAGCACCCGCAACTCGTCACGGAGTCGCTTGCGGGGAGCCTGATCTCCCAGCGACTGATCGCTGCGCGGGAAGCGGATAGTCGAGCGAACGGTGTCTCTGTTTGAGCCTACGCAGCTAGGACTACCGCGACGACAATGCCGATCACGCCGATACCAATTCCGATCACCACGAGAGCACGGTCTTTGCGGCTGCGTCGCTGCTGTTCAGCCGCACCAATGCCCTGACGAAGCGCAGCAATCAGGTTGGTCGATGCCTCACATGCGTCAGCGAAGTGCTTGGCCCCCGTGTCCCATGCAGTCCACTCGTGCTCGCGCTTGAGCTTACGACCTTCCTCCAGGTGATAGTCGGTTTCCCGTCCGAATGCGAGCACTTCCTCCTCGGTCGGAGCAGTCGGCAGCTTGCCCGCGCGAAGGAGCGGCACAACCTCGCGATTAAACCGGTCCCAAAGCCCTTCCTGCTTGATCTTTCCGAGGCGTGCCTTGACGACCTGCTCAAAGGACTCCATCATGCTCCGCCGCAGATGGTCCGCGAAGTAAGCCACCTGCTCCCGCTGCTCGTGGGAGTCCATCTCGTGTGCGTACTCCACTAGCGTCCCGATGTGAGAAAGCGCCTCGGTCAGATTGTTGGCCCCGGCCTTGTTGGCTATGCCAGTCTGCTCCTCGAAGTAGCGATTCGCCTCGAATACAGCCGCGAGGCGATCGTTGATGAGCCCAAACAGCAGCTCGACGTGCTCGACGTAGACCCCGCGAACGGCATGAGATGGATCGGCTGTAGGCCGATCCTCGTCCTCGCCTGCGCCCTGCTCGACCACACCCATTCGCTTACGGGCCGGCGTCGGCTCTAGCTGTCCGCAGGGTGGTACGCCCGTATTTCGCGAAGCAGCTTCTCGCCCTCGCACACCAAAGCAGCAAACTCGGTGTCGGAGTAGGAGTCAAGATGACCGTCGATCCGACCACCCATAGGGCTGTCGGGCCCATCGCTTAGATCGCGGCGGCGCGGAATTCCCTCGACGATGTTCTTCGTCGTCAGCTCCGTTCCGTCGCCGTGCATCCGACGCGTCGCCCAGCCATCAAAGCTCGATTTTGGTCGTTTAGGCATTGTGGAAGCAGAGAATCGGTAGAGCTTCATGAGCTGAGCCAACCGTTGATCCGGGAGTAATATTCGGGGCGCGAAGACTCCGAGTTGAGGGCCAGTCCAGTCGGCCGGACACATGACCCCGTCCTACCAGATCACTCGCCCTCGGCGGGCGATTATATCTCGCTCTGTCAAGGGACACACCCGCTGAGGCGCTGGATTGCGTCGCACCCTGCAGCTTGGTGCACGGCCTCATGCCTTAGCAGCATTGCTGCCCTATCGGACAGAGGCGCGCAAGGCCGTCAGCCAACTCACGAACTACCGTCGAGCCGCCCGACGATCTCATCGGCGTAGCGAACGTAGTGCGCGTAGTCGAAGATCTCGTCGAGGTCGAGCGCGAGCGGCGCGACGCGCGCGTCGTCGGCGAGCAGCGCGCGCAGCGGCGTGCCTTCGTCCCAGGCGCGTTGGGCGAGCTCCTGCGTGATCCGATAGGCGTCGTCGCGCGACATGCCGGTGGCGACGAGCGCGAGCAGCACGCGTTGGGAGAACAGCGCGCCGTGCGTCAGCTCGAGGTTCGCGCGCATCCGCTCGGCGTCGACGGTCATGCCGCGCGCGAGCGCGATCGTGCGCTGCTGCACGTAGTCGAGCAGGATCGTCGAGTCGGGCAGGACCACGCGCTCGACCGACGAGTGGCTGATGTCGCGCTCGTGCCACAGCGCGACGTCCTCGAGCGCGGCCTGCGCGTTGCCGCGCAGCACGCGCGCGAGCCCCGAGATCTGCTCGGCCTTGATCGGGTTGCGCTTGTGCGGCATCGCCGACGAGCCCTTCTGCCCGGCGCGAAACGGCTCCTGGACCTCGCGGACCTCGGTCCGCTGAAGCCCTCTGATCTCCGTCGCGAAGCGCTCCATGCCGGCGCCGGCGAGCGCAATCGCGCTGAGCAGCTCGGCGTGGCGGTCGCGCGCGACGACCTGCGTCGAGACGTCCTCGCGCGCGAGGCCGAGGCGGTCGAGCACGCGCGACTCGAACTCCGGGCTCGTCGCCGCGTACGTTCCGACGGCGCCCGAGATCGCGCCGACGGCGACCTGCGCGAACGCACGCTCGAGTCGGCGCGCGTTGCGCTGCGCCTCGAACGCGAAGCCGGCGAGCTTGACGCCGAACGTCGTCGGCTCGGCGTGGACGCCGTGCGTGCGCCCGACGCACACCGTCGCGACGTGCTCGCGCGCGCGAGCGTCGAGCGCCGCGAACAGCTCGTACGCGCCCGCGACGACCACCTCGCCGACGGCGCGCAACTGCAGCGCGAGCGCCGTGTCGAGCACATCGGAGGACGTCAGCCCGTAGTGGATCCAGCGCCCGGCCTCGCCGGCGGAAGCGCCGAGCACATCGACGAACGCGGCGACGTCGTGGTCGGTGACGCGCTCGCGCTCGTCGACCGCCGCGACCGTGAACGTCGCCGCGCGGATCGCCTCCAGCTCGTCCTCGCTCGGACCTTCGCCGCCGCCGAGCAATCGCGGCAGCTCCTCGCACGCGGCGACCTCGACGCGGCGCCAGCTCTCCATCCGCGCCGCGTCGGTCCACAGGCGGCCGAGTTGCTCGCGCGTGTAGCGGGCGATCATCTGCCGCGCTCGCTCTCCGGCCTCCGCACAGGAGCGCCGCCGACTGCGACCGTGCGCGCTCGGCTCACGCGCCGAGGATCTGCGCCGCGAGGATCGCGGCGTTGCGCGCGTTGTCGAGCCCGACGCACGCGACCGGCACGCCCGGCGGCATCTGCACGATCGAGAGGATCGCGTCGAGGCCGCCGGCGGCCGTCAGCCGTCCGGACAGCGGCACGCCGATCACCGGCAAGTCGGTGTGCGCGGCGACGGCGCCCGGCAGCGCCGCGGAGATGCCCGCGCCGGCGATGATCACGCGCAGGCCGCGCATGTGCGCGTTCTTCGCGTAGTCGGCGACGACGTCCGCTTCGCGATGCGCCGACATCACGCGCATCTCGTGCAGGATGCCGCGCTCTTCGAGCTCTTTGCCGGCTTTCTCCATCGCCTCCATGTCGCTCTTCGAGCCCATCACGATCCCGACGCGCGGCGCGTCGACGTCGATGTCGTCGAGCTGTGCCTGCACTTCGGACTCCTCCATCGGCGCCGGCGCGAGTGACAGGCCGGGAGCGCCCGGCTCGCCCTCGGGCCGCTGGCCGGTTGGATCCTCGCTGCGCATCTTCGAGTGTTGCTGCTCGCTGTCGCTCATGCCCGCAGCATACGCAGCGCTGGCGGCGAAGCTAGGCCAGACCGCGCTCATCGGCGCGCATCGGCGGCTGGCGCTTCAGAGCGATTTGATGAACTCCTCGATACCGATCGCCGCGAGCGTCTCGTAGCGGCCGGTGCCGCGCGAGCCGAGCTCGAGCGAGACGCGCGCCATCGTCGCCTCGTCGGGCGCCTCGACGACCGAGATGAAGTCGACGTGGCCGAGCGTCGCCCACTGCGCCTTGACCTCCGCGCCGAGCTGCTTGACCTCGTTGTTGACCTCGAGGATCCGCTCGGGATTGTTCTTGACCGTCTGCACTCCCTCTGGCGTGAGCGTCGAGAGCATGATGTACGTAGGCATGTGACTCCTCCGGTTCTCGGGCTTTGGCCGGCGGGCGTGCCGCCAGCGCCTGAGCACCTTCTACCCGATCTGGCGGCGAGCCGCTCTAGCTGCTCGCGTCAGTTAGCGTCTGCACCTGGATCGCGGCGAGCCGCGCGAACTTGACCTTGACTTCTTTAGCCAAGGAGCTCTGGCATTCGAGCACGAAGGCCGACGTGAACGGTGTCGTTCCGGCAGCCAGCAGCGAGATCGTCGCGACGCCTGCGGCTTTCAGTTCGACGGCCGCTTCGTCGCCCGCGAGAAAGCACCTCACCGACGCCGCTTCGGTACTGGTGTCTTCGAGCTGCACATTCGCGGTCAGCACGTAGCTGCCCGGCGGCACGCTTGGCAGCGTCGCGATCGTCGTTCGCGCCAGCAGTTCAACCTGCGCATCGTTGAAGTCGAAGTAGCCGGTACTCGACCCATTGATGCCATTCGTCCCGTTCGACCCGTTTTTGCCTGCGGCGCCGTCTTTGCCGTTCGTGCCGTTTTTGCCATTGGCGCCGTTTTTGCCGTTCGTGCCGTTACGGCCAGCCGGACCGGTGAGGTTCCAGGCCAACTTCGTCTCGTTGCGCCGGCATTTCGTCCTGGCGTTGACGAAACGCGCGGTCCCGCTGCCCTTCTTGACGCAGACGTACAGCGTCGCGGCGCCGGCCTGTGAGGCAAACATGAGCGCGCCGATCAGCAGGATCGAAGCGGTGAGGCACGCGGCGGCGGCACGAGTCGGTCGGGCTTGCATCGTAATCGTGGTTTGTAGCGGATCTGCACCCAACACTCGGTCACCTCCTACCGGATTGGGGCCAGCGCTGCGCACCCTGCCGACGCCTGGCCCGCCCGACCCAGAGGATCAGGCGGGCGCTCGGCGGCCGATCGATCGGCGTTCAGCCGGCGGTCACGGTCCAGACTCCAGCGGCATATCCGCTGGCGGCGGTCACCGTGAAGAAGGCGGCGAAGCCGAACGGATCGGCAGCGTCGGTGTTGAGCGCGAGGTCGCGCGCGACCAGGAACGTCATGCCGGCAGACTCCGATTCGTACATGCAGACGAAGCCCGTGGCGGCACGCCCTGCGCCTGGGCACTGCGGCGTCGTCGCGCCGGCGAGGTTGTACACGACGTGGTTTTCGGCGATCGGAGTCGGGAGCGGCTGGCTGAAGTTGATCCCACTCGCTGCGTAGCCCGTTTTCGATTCGCCGCCGGCGACGGCGAAGGCGCCGGACTCCGACTGTCCAGACGCGATCGGCGTTTGGCTGGTGAGGTTCTGCCCGTTGACGCCGTTGGTTCCGTTGGCGCCGTTTTTACCGGCAGCGCCGTTAACGCCGCTCGCGCCGTTGCGTCCGGCCGGACCGGTCGTGCTCCACGACACCTTGCGCTCGCTTTTGGCGCATTTCGCGCGCTGGCTCACCAGGCGCATTGAGCCGCCTTGCTTCTTCACACAGGCGTAGAGCGTGGCGGCGTCGGCCCGCGAGGTCATCGCGAACGCGGCAAGCAACGAGATCGCCGCCGCGGCGATCAGCGCGGCGCCTCGGCTGGTAATCGATGTCGACATACGTCGTTCCTCCAGTGTCTTGTGAGGGATGCCGCTTAGCGGCGATATGGCAAGCACGAAGCATGCGCGCCGCAAGCGCGACGCTGGACCCCCCGGCCTACCTCGTGCGGGCATCCTCGCATCCGGCCCGGATCGGGTCCAGCGAACATCTGTCGAGCGGCCAGCTCAGACGGCTGCCGGCGACTCGGTGGCGACAGGCGCCTCGGAGCCCGCATCCTGCAAGACGAGCTCGCCGTCGGCGACGTCCACGTTGACGTCGCCGCCTTCGCGGATCTCGCCTGACAGCAGCGCGAGCGCCAACCGATCGGTCAGTTGCTTCTGGATCACGCGCCGCAGCGGCCGTGCGCCGTACGTCGGGTCGTAGCCAATGTCGCCGAGCAGCAGCTTGGCGTCGTCGGAGACGGTCACGCGCACGCCACGCTCGGCGACGCGCGCGACGACCTGCTCTACCTGCAGCTCGACGATCTCGGAGATCTGCTCGCGCGTGAGCGCGTTGAAGCGGACGACGTCGTCGAGGCGGTTGATGAACTCGGGCTTGAAGTACGGCAGCAGTTCCTCGCGCAGGCGCGCGTCGGCGGCGACCGCCTCGTGCGTGCCCTCGCCGCTGTCCTCGATGCCTTTGACGGGGATGTTCGAGGTCATGATCAGGACGATGTTCTTGAAGTCGACGGTGCGCCCTTGGCCGTCGGTCAGGCGACCGTCGTCCATCACTTGCAGGAGCGTGTTGAACACGTCGGCGTGCGCCTTCTCGATCTCGTCGAGCAGCACGACGGCGTACGGCCGGCGGCGCACAGCCTCGGTCAGCTGCCCGCCCTCCTCGTAGCCGACGTAGCCGGGCGGCGCGCCGACGAGTCGCGAGACGGAATGTTTCTCCATGTACTCGGACATGTCGATGCGGACCATCGCCTCTTGCGAGTCGAACATGAACTCGGCGAGCGCGCGCGCGAGCTCGGTCTTGCCGACGCCGGTCGGGCCGAGGAAGAGGAAGCTGCCGATCGGGCGGTCGGGGTCCTGCAGCCCGGCGCGCGAGCGGCGCAGCGCGGTCGCGACGGCCTCGATCGCTGCGTCCTGGCCGACGACGCGCTCGTGCAGGCGCTCCTCCATGTGCACGAGCTTCTCCGTTTCGCCCTCCATCAGACGGCTGACGGGAATGCCGGTCCAGCGCGCGACGACCTCGGCGATGCCATCGGAGTCGACCTCCTCTTTGAGGAAGACCGGACCGTCGCCGTCGGCTTCGCGCTCCTGAGATTCGTACTCGGCGACTTTGCGCTCGAGCTCGGGGATCTCGCCGTAGCGCAGCTCGGCGGCGCGCTGCAGGTCGGCTTCGCGTTCGGCGCGCTCCATCTCGGTGCGCGCGGCGTCGAGCCGTTCCTTGGTCTCGGAGACGCCGGAGATCGCGTCCTTCTCGGCCTGCCACTGGCGCTTCATCTCGGCCGAGCGCGATTCGAGCTCGCTGAGCTCTGACTCGATCGCCTCGCGGCGCTGCTTCGCGGAGTCGCCCTTCTCCTTGCGCAGCGACTCGAGCTCGATCTTCAGCTGCATCACGCGGCGGTCGACCTCGTCGATCTCGGTCGGCAGCGAGTCGATCTCGATGCGGATCTTCGATGCGGCCTCGTCGACGAGATCGATCGCCTTGTCGGGCAGAAAGCGGTCGGCGATGTAGCGGTTGGAGAGCGTCGCGGCGGCGATCAGCGCTGAGTCTTGGATCGAGACGCCGTGATGGACCTCGTAGCGCTCCTTCAGCCCGCGCAGGATCGCGATCGTGTCTTGCACGGTCGGCTCGCCGACGTTGACCGGCTGGAAGCGCCGCTCGAGCGCGGCGTCCTTCTCGATGTACTTCGTGTACTCGTCGAGCGTCGTCGCGCCGACGGCGCGCAGTTCGCCGCGCGCGAGCATCGGCTTGAGCAGGTTCGACGCGTCGACGGAGCCCTGCGCCGCGCCGGCGCCGACGATCGTGTGCAGCTCGTCGAGGAACAGGATGATCGCGCCTTGCGCGTCGGAGACCTCTTTGAGCACGCCCTTGAGGCGTTCCTCGAACTCGCCGCGATAGGCGGCGCCGGCGATCAGCGCGCCCATGTCGAGCGCGATCACGCGGCGGTCGCGCAGCGACTCGGGAACGTCCTTGGAGACGATCCGCTGGGCGAGCCCCTCGACGATCGCCGTCTTGCCGACGCCGGGCTCGCCGATCAGCACGGGGTTGTTCTTCGTGCGGCGCGAGAGCACCTGGATCACGCGGCGGATCTCCTCGTCGCGCCCGATCACCGGGTCGAGCTTGCCCTGCTCGGCGATCTCGGTCAGGTCGCGGCCGAAGCGCTGCAGCGGGCTCTGCTCCTCCTCGGGCGCCTGCGCGGCTGGGTTGGTCGGGTTAGCTGCCATCTAGGTCGCTCCTCTTGCTTCTGAACGGTGATCTGGCGTCGGCGGCGCGCACGATCGCGCCGCCGCGGTAGGGGACGGACAGCTCTGCGCGAAACGAGCGGCGCACCTGCTCGAGCTCTTCGGCGAGCTCGACCTTCGCGCGCAGCGCCTTGACCTCGAGGTCTTCGATCTGCGCGTTCATCTGCTCAACCTGTTGCTCGAGCTCGAGCACGCGCTCGACGCCGGCGAGGTTGAGACCGAGCTCTGAGGTCATCTCCTGAATCCGCCTGAGCTTCTCGACGTCCTCTTGCGAGTACAGCCGTGTGCCCTTCGGCGAGCGCTGCGGCTCGATCAGCCCGCGCGCCTCGTACATGCGCAGCGTCTGCGGGTGCATCTGCGCCAGCTCGGCGGCGATCGAGATCATGAACACGCCGCGACCGGCCTCGACGGCGACGCGCGTCATTCGAGTTTCGCTACGACGCGCCATCGCCGGCCTCGTTCGCTTTGGCGCCGGACGCCGCCGAGACTCCGGCAGCGGCGAACAGCTTCGCGCGCGGGTCGCTGCCGTTGAACGCCTTCGACAGCTGCTCGACGGCGGCCCGCTGGTCCTTGCTCAGCTTGTCGGGCACGTCGATCACGAAGCGGTAGCGCAGGTCGCCGCGCTGCGGCGGCGAGCCGCTGTTCAGCTTCGGCGGGCCCTCGCCGCGCAGGCGCTGGACGGTGCCGTGCGTCGTGCCGGGCTTGACGCGCAACGTCTTCGTCCCGTCGAGCGTCGGCACTTGCACGTCGGCGCCACCTAGCGCCTCGGGGATGCTCAGCGGCACCTCGACCTCGAAGTTCTCGCCCTTGCGCGTGAACACGGGCGAAGGCGCGACGTGCGTGATCAGGTAGAGGTCGCCGGGCGGCCCGCCGCGCCGGCCTGGCTCGCCCTTGCCGGCGAGGCGGATGCGGCTGCCGTCGCGCACGCCGGCGGGGATGTTGACGCGCAGGCGCTTGATCGTGCGCACGGCGCCGGAGCCGTGGCAGGTCGGGCAGGGCTCCTCGATGATCGTGCCGGAGCCGCCGCAGCGCGAGCACGGCTGGGAGATCGAGAAGGCGCCTTGGCCTTGCGTCTCGACGCCGCGGCCTTCGCAGCGCGGGCAGACGCTCGGCGTCGTGCCGGGCTTGGCGCCGGTGCCGTGGCAGGTGTCGCAGCTCGCCTGCATCGGCACTTGCAACGGCACCTGCGCGCCGGCGACGGCCTGGTCGAAGGAGATCGAGACTTGCGCCTCGAGATCGGCGCCGCGTTCGGGTCGCGCGCGCTGACGCTGGGCGCGCCCACCCGCGCCGCCGCCGGCTGCGCCGCCGAACAGGTTCGAGAGGATGTCGCCCATCGAGGAGGCGTCGAAGTCGAAGTTGCCGAAGCCGCCGAAGCCGCCGCCGGGACCGGCGCCGGCGGCGAACGGCCCGGAGCCGGAGTCGTACTGCTTGCGCTTCTCGGGGTCGCCGAGCACGTCGTGCGCCTGGGAGATCTCCTTGAACTTCGCCTCGGCGCTCTTGTCGTCGGGGTTCGCGTCGGGGTGGTACTGGCGCGCGAGCTTGCGGTAGGCCTTCTTGATCTCCTCAGGCGTCGCCTTCTTGTCGACGCCGAGCGTCTTGTAGTAGTCGGGGCGCGATGCCATCGAACGTTCCTTCTCGCTACGCCGCCACTACGACGCGCGCGGGCCGGATCACGACATCGCCGAGGCGATAGCCAGCCTGGTAGACCTCGACGACGGTGCCGCTCGCGGCGCCGCCTTCGGGCGGCTGCGGCACGCTCGCCATCGCCTCGTGCACTGACGGGTCGAACGCCTCGCCGAGGGGCGAGAACGACTCGACGCCGACGCGCGCCAGGCCGGCGCTCAGCTCGGAGCGCACGAGACGCACGCCGTCGAGCAGATCGGAGCCCTCCGCGGTCGCTGGACCGCCGTCCGACGATCGCTCGGGCCGGCCTGCGGCAGGCCTTTGACCGGCGGCCGCGCCGAGCGCGCGGTCGAGGTTGTCGATCGCCGGCAGCAGCTCCTTGGCGAGCTTCGCGACACCGCGCTCGTGCGCGACCTGCGACTCGCGCGCGACGCGCTTTCGGTAGTTCTCGAAGTCGGCCTGCGTGCGCTGCGCGAGCGCGAGGTACTCGTCGCGCTTGGCCGCGAGCGAGCCGAGCTCATCGAGGTCGCCTTGCAGCTCGGCGGCGCCGTCGGCGGCGTGCTCGGCATCGACCCCCGGCGCGGCCGTGCCGGGGGTCTGTGACTGCTCGGCCGCGGGCGCGCGCTCGGGCCCGACTGACTGCTCGGGGTCGGGCGCGTGCCCGTCGACAGGGGTCGTCTGCTTGGACTCTGACATCGCGCGTTACGCCTTCGGCTCGTCGACGACCTCGGCGTCGACGACGTCGTCGTCGTCCGAGGAGGCGCCGTCGGCGGAGCTGCCGTTGCCGTCGCCGGCCGTCGCAGCGGACTCCTGCGCGCGCTGGTACATCGCCTCGGAGATCGCGTGGAACGCGGTCTGCAGCGCCTCGGTCTTGGCGTTGATCGCGGCCGGGTCTTCCGCCTCGAGCGACTCGCGCACCTCTTTGATCGCGTCCTCGATCCGGCTCTTGGAGTCGGCGTCGACCTGGTCGCCGAGCTCGCTGAGCTGTTTCTCGGCCTGGTAGGCGGCGTTCTCACCGTTGTTGCGCGCCTCTGCGAGCTCGCGCGCACGGCGGTCCTCCTCGGCGTGGGACTCGGCGTCGGAGACCATGTTCTTGATCTCGTCCTCAGAGAGGCCGGAGCCGGACTTGATCTCGATCTTCTGCTCTTTGCCGGTGCCGAGGTCCTTGGCGGAGACGTTGAGGATGCCGTTGGCGTCGATGTCGAAGGCGACCTCGACCTGTGGGATGCCGCGCGGCGCCGGCGGGATGCCGGTCAGCTGGAACTTGCCGAGCGACTTGTTGTACTGGGCCATCTCGCGCTCGCCCTGCAGCACGTGGATCTCGACCGAAGGCTGGTTGTCCTCGGCGGTCGAGAAGACCTCGCCCTTGCGCGTCGGGATCGTCGTGTTGCGCTCGATCAGCTTCGTCATCACGCCGCCCTTGGTCTCGATGCCGAGCGTCAGCGGAGTGACGTCGAGCAGCAGCACGTCCTTGACGTCGCCGGCGAGCACGCCGGCCTGGATCGCGGCGCCGACGGCGACGACCTCATCGGGGTTGACGCCGCGGTGCGGCTCCTTGTGCGTCAGCTCCTTGACCTTCTCCTGGACGGCGGGCATGCGCGTCATGCCGCCGACGAGCACGACGTGTTCGATCTCCTTGACGCCCTTGTCTTTGGCGTCATCGATCGCCTGACGGACGGGCTTGACGACGCGGTCGAGCAACTCGGAGGTCAGCTCGGCGAGCTTGGCGCGCGTGAGGCGCGTGTCGAGGTGCTTCGGCCCGGAGGCGTCGGCGGTGATGAACGGCAGGTTGATCTGCGTCTCCTGCGTCGTGGAGAGCTCGATCTTGGCCTTCTCGGAGGCCTCGTAGAGCCGCTGCAGCGCCATCGGGTCGGCGCTCAAGTCGATGGCCTGCGACTTCTTGAACTCGCTGACGAGCCAGTCGACGATCGCCTTGTCGAAGTTGTCGCCGCCGAGGTGGTTGTCGCCGGCGGTCGACTTGACCTCGAAGACGCCGTCGCCGATCTCGAGCACGGACACGTCGAAGGTGCCGCCGCCGAGGTCGAAGACGAGGATCGTCTGGTCCGATTCCTTGTCGAGCCCGTAGGCGAGCGACGCGGCGGTCGGCTCGTTGATGATCCGCTTGACGTCGAGGCCGGCGATCTTGCCGGCGTCCTTCGTCGCCTGACGCTGATCGTCGTTGAAGTACGCCGGAACGGTGATCACGGCCGAGTCGACGGCTTCGCCCAAATAGGCTTCGGCGTCGGTCTTCAGCTTCTGCAGGATCATCGCGGAGATCTCAGGCGGTGAGAACTGCTCGCCGTTGGCTTCGACGCGAGCGTCGCCGTTCGGTCCGGAGACGACCTTGTAAGGGACGATCGACTCCTCCTCCTTGACTTCGGCCTCCTTGCGGCCCATGAAGCGCTTGATCGAGAAGACGGTGTTCTGCGGGTTGGTCACTGCCTGACGCTTGGCGACCGTGCCGACGAGGCGCTCGCCGGAAGCCGTGAAGGCGACAACGGAGGGGGTCGTGCGACCTCCCTCGGAGTTCTCGATCACGGTGGGCTCGCCGCCCTCGAGCACGGCCATGCACGAGTTCGTCGTGCCGAGGTCGATGCCGATGGTCTTGGCCATGTGGAAATGCTCCTTCAGTACGCGGTATAAATCTAAGTGGCATTGTGACAGATTTTCTGAGAAGAGTCAAGATTGATCCTTCGGAATCGTGCCTGCGCGTGGCTGCCGAGCAGAGCGCGGCGCGGAGGGGTCCGATCGCGTCGCCGAGCATCGCCACGGACCGCCCGGAAAGCGCTACCGTGCGTAGATGGACTCGGTAGCCGCTCGAGCCGCTTCGCTGGCGCCGTCGCTTCCGGTCAAGCCGCGCCTGCGCGGCGTCTTTCACCAGTACGCGTTCTTCGTCTCGCTCGGCCTCGGCGTCGCGCTGATCCTTGCGGCGTCAGACGGTCGTGCGCGGCTGGCGGCGATCGTCTACGCGTTCGCGGTCTCGGCGCTGCTCGGCACGAGCGCGCTGTACCACCGCGTCACGTGGCGCCCGCGCGCGCGGCGCTGGATGCGGCGGCTGGACCACTCGATGATCTTCGTGCTGATCGCGGGCACGTACACGCCGGTCGCGCTGCTCGCGCTGAAGGGGCCGCTGGCGAGCACGATCCTGATCGTGCTGTGGGCGGGCGCGCTCGGCGGCGCGATCTTCAAGCTCGCGTGGATCGACGCGCCGAAGTGGCTGTTCGCGCTCGTCTACGTCGTGCTCGGGCTGGTCACGGCGACGGTGTTCGGCGAGCTGCCGGCGAAGATCGGCTGGCTCGGCGCGTCAGGGCTGGCGCTCGGCGGGCTGCTGTATGTGATCGGCGCGGTGATCTACGCAAGTGGCAAGCCGAACCCGTGGCCGAAGGTGTTCGGCTACCACGAGGTGTTCCACACGCTCGTGCTCGCCGCGGCGGGACTGCACTACGCGGTGATCGCGTTCGCGGTGCTGCCGCACCGCTGAGCGCCGGCTATCCGAACAGCTTGCGGCTCGGGCAGATCCGCGCGAGCGCGCAGCTCTCGCATTCGGGCGAGCGCGCGTGGCAGGTGCGCCGGCCGTGGCGCAGCAGGTTGACATGCAGCTCCAGCTCCTGGCCGGGCGGCGTCAACGCGAGCATCTGGTCGTGCATCCGCTCGAACGGCGCGCCGCTCTGCAGTAGGCGCAGTCGCGCGCCGACGCGTGAGACGTGCGTGTCGACGGGCACGTCGCGCAGGCCGTAGGCGAACAGCAGCACGCACGCGGCCGTCTTGCGCCCGACGCCGGGCAGCGCGAGGAGGTAGTCGCGCGCGTCGCTCAACGCGACGTGCGGCAGCCAGTCGAGCGTGAGGCCGTCCGGCGAGCGAGCGTCGCGCGCCGGCTCGACGGCGCGAGCGTCGCCGGCTGCGGCTCCGCCGGGCGCGGGCGTGTCCGTGACCGCGCGCAGGATCGCCTGGATGCGCGCAGACTTGACCTTCGAGATGCCGCCTGGGCGGATCGCCTCCTCGACCTCGACGACTGGCGCGTCGCGCACGGCCTGCCACGAAGGAAGGCGCGTGCGCAGTCTCAAGAACGCGACATCGCGGTTGCGGTCGTTCGTCGACTGCGAGAGGACGGTCAGCACGAGCTCGGCGATCGGATGGCCGTGCGGCTTGATCAGCGGCACGCCGTAGACGTCGCGCAGCCGATCGCGGACACGCAGCACGCGAGCGCGGGTCGGCGGCTTCCACGGCGCGTTGCGTCGCGTCGCGCGGGCGCGGCTGGCGGCGGGCGTCATCGCCGCACCGTATCCCGAGTTATCCTCGCGCGGTGCCCGACGTGAGCGACCGCAGCGGCGAGATCGATGCTCCGTTCGGCGCATCGCCGATGCCGAGCGGCAGCCAAGCGACGTTGCCGATCTTCTGGCGCGAAGCGCCATGCGTGCGCGCGGCGAGCGAGCGGGCGGCGGGCGAGCGGTCGCTTGGCGATGGCGGCGTGAGCGGTGGACGCGCGGTGCCGCTCTATCTGCACGGCGTGCCGACGAATTCCGACGAATGGATCGAGTTCCTCGCGCGCGGCGGCGGCATCGCGCCGGACCTGCCGGGCTTCGGCCGCTCGGCCAAGCCTGGCTCGCTGAGCTTTACGATCGACGAGTACGCGGACTTCGTCGAGGCGTTCCTCGACCAGCGCGGGGTCGAGCGCGTCAGCCTCGTCGTGCACGACTGGGGCGCGGTCGGGCTGGCATTCGCGCAACGCCACCCGCAGCGGATCGAGCGCGTCGTCGTGATCAACGCCGTTCCGCTGCTGCCGGGCTACCGCTGGCATCGCACGGCGCGGATCTGGCGCACGCCGGGGCTCGGCGAGCTGTCGATGGGCGTCAGCAGCCGCAGAGCGCTGCGACTGCTCTCGCGCGAGAGCAACGCGACGCCGGGGCCGATGCCGGAGCAGTGGCTCGACATGGTGCTCGACCACTTCGACCAAGGAACGCAGCGCGCGATCCTGCGCCTCTACCGCAGCTCGCCGCCGGACGTGCTCGCGGCGGCGGGCGCGCGGCTCGGCGAGATCGGCGCGCCGGCGTTCGTCGTCTGGGGCAAGCGCGACCCGTACATCCCGGCGCGCTTCGCGCAGGCGTACGCGGCGGCGCTCGGCGGCGCGGAGCTGCTCGAGCTCGACGACGCGGGGCACTGGCCGTGGCTCGACCGGCCGGACGTGATCGACCGCGTCGTCGAGTTCGTCACCGCGTCGCGGTGAGCGTGCTCGGGCGCCGCCGGCCCCACGGCGCGCGAACGCGGCTTCGACGATGAGCGAGCACGGCGCGCAACCACGCACGGCGTCGCCGTTGCCGACGCCGGCGCCTTGGATGCTGACGGCGGCGTTCGGCCTCGCGTACGTGATCGTCGCGCCGTCCAGCAGCGATCTCGCGGCGGCGGCATACCGCAGCGAACTGTTCTCGCGCGCCGGCTTCACGCTTTGGGACAACGGCTGGTACGGCGGCCACCATCTGCTCGCGTACTCGGTGCTGGCGCCGGCGCTTGGCTCGCTGCTCGGCGCGCAGCTGCTCGGCGCGCTCGCCGCGGTGCTCGCGACGGCGCTGTTCGGCGCGCTCGTCAGCGGCGTGTTCGCGCCACGGGCGACGCGCGTCGCGACGGTGTGGTTCGCGCTCGGCGTGTCGATCACGCTGCTGACCAACCGGGTCCCGTTCGAGCTCGGCGTCGCGATCGGGCTCGCGGCGCTGCTCGCGGCGCGCTGCGCGACACGGCGAACGGCGCTGCTCGCGCCGGCGCTGGCGCTCGCGGTGCTCAGCGCGCTCGCGAGCCCGGTCGCGGGAGCGTTCGTCGCGCTGGCGGCGCTCGCATCGGCGCTCAGCGGACTGCTCGAGCGTCGCAGCGCGGGTCCGACGGCCGACCCGGCGCCGGGCGTCGCGTTGCCGGCGGCGTTGGCGCTCGCGGCGCTCGCGCCGGTCGTACTGCTCGCGCTCGCGTTTCCGGAAGGCGGCGCAGAGCCGTTCGTCTCCTCGGCGTTCTGGCCGGCGCTCGCCGCCGTGCTCGTGCTCGCACTGGTGCTGCCGCCGCGCGAGCGCGTGCTGCGCATCGGCGCAGCGCTCTATGCGCTGGCGCTGATCGCGGCATACGCGATCCCGACGGCGCTCGGCGGCAACGCCGACCGGCTCGGCGCGCTGTTCGCCGGCCCGCTGCTCGCGTGCGCGCTGGTCGACTGTCGCGAGCCGGGCGGCGCGCGCGCAACGGAGTCGAGCGGCGGCGGCTCGCGCGCGGGCGAGACGCGGCTCGAACGGTCGTCTCGGCGCGGCTGGCGGACGTGGGCGCTGCTCGTGCTGGCGCTGCCACTGCTCTACTGGCAGATCAAAGCGCCGATCTCCGACACGATCTCGGCGGCTGGCGATCCGGCGACGAAGCGCTCGTACTACGCGCCGTTGCTCGCCGAGCTGCGGCGACTGGACATCGGCTACGGCGCGCGCGCGGCGCGCGTCGAGGTCGTGCCGACGCGCGAGCACGCCGAGGCGCGCTTCATCGCCGGCGAGGTGATGATCGCGCGCGGCTGGGAGCGCCAACTCGACACGAAGCAGAACGCGCTGTTCTACGCGGCCGCCGGGCCGCTGACGGCGGCGCGCTATCGCGCATGGCTCGACGCAGACGCGGTCGCTTACGTCGCGCTCGCCGACGCGCCGCTCGACTACGCGGGACGCGCCGAGGGCCGGCTGCTGGGCGCCGGCCAGGGCTATCTGCGCGAAGTCTGGCGCTCGGCGCACTGGCGGCTGTTCGCGGTGCGCGCGCCGACGGCGCTGGCGCAGCGACCGAGCGTGCTGAGCTGGCTCGGCAGCGACTCGTTCACGCTGCAGCGCGCCGCGCGCGGGAACGTACGAGGTGCGCGTGCGCTTCACGCCGTACTGGGCGCTGTCGAGCGGGCGCGGCTGCGTCAGCCGCGCCCCGGGCGCGGGCGAATGGACGGACGTGCGGACCGACGCGCCCGGCAGCGTGCGCGTGACGATCGACTTCTCGCTCGCGCGCGTCTTCGCGCACGGCGCGCGCTGCAGCTGACGCTCGGCGCGCACCGCTGACGCTCGGCGCGCGCCGCGGCTGATTCGCGCGGGCGTGCGCGCGAGGGGTCGGTGCTTGGACCGAGCGCGGCAAGCGTCGTCTAGGCTCTAGGCGATGTTCGCTCGCGCTCGCCTCCTGCAGGAGCGCGTCTTGCCGCACGGCTGGCTCGACGCGCTGCGCCAGATCTCGCTGTTCGCCGCCGTCTACTTCGCGTACAAGCTCGTGCGCGGACTGGTCGAGGGCGACGCGAACGCGGCGTTCGCGCATGCGCGCGACGTGATCACGCTCGAGACGAAGCTGCACCTGTTCATCGAGCCGTCGATCCAGGCGTGGGCGTCGGGCAGCCACCTGCTGATGGTCTGCGCGAGCTGGCTGTACGTCAACGCGCAGACGACGATCACGCTGAGCGCGCTGCTGTACCTGTACTTGCGCCGCAACAGCTCGTTCTACTTCGTGCGCAACATGTTCATGATCGCGATGGCGATCGCGCTCGTCGGCTACATCGTCTTCCCGACGGCGCCGCCGCGCTTCATGCCTGAGTACGGGTTCATCGACACCGTCTCGGACTTGACCGGCGTGCACGTGTCGCACACGAGCGGCTTGATGACGACGCTCGTGAACCCTTACGCGGCCGTTCCGTCGGTGCACGTCGCGTTCGCGCTGATGGTCGGCTGGCCGCTGGCGAAGCTCTCGAAGCACAGCGTCGTGCGCGTCCTCTGGCTGATCTACCCGTTCTTGATCGCGTTCGTGATCATCGCGACGGCGAACCACTTCATCTTCGATGCGCTGCTCGGCGCGCTGACGGCCGGCGCGTCGGCATACGGCGCACGCTGGCTGGCGCGCGCGCGGCCGGCTGTCTGGCGATTCTCGGCTGTGCCTACGCCGCACGTGCCGGTGGGCGGATAGCGGGCGCGCGAAGTGGCTCCCAGGCAACACGCTTCGCCGCGGCGACCACGCCGCGGCGGCTACGGCGCGGGTCGCGCGACCGGCGCGGGTCGCGCGCGCGCTCCGATCGGATCGGGCGAGCGGCGCGAGCTGATGCGCAACCGGCTGATCGAGTCGCGGCTGACGCCGAACGCGATCTCGCTGACGGGCTTCGTGCTGAACGTCGTCGCGGCGGTGCTGATCTGGGAGCGGCTGTTCTTCCTCGGCGGCGTCGCGTTCATCGTCGGCTCGATCATGGACACGCTCGACGGGCGCTACTCGCGGATGTCGGGCAAGGGCACGCCGTTCGGCGCGTTCCTCGACTCGACGCTCGACCGCGTCGAGGAGGGCGTCGTGCTGACGGCGGTCGCCGGCTACTTCGCGCTGAACGGCCATCGCTTCGCGGCGGCGGCGGTCGTCGTCGCGGTGCTCGCGTCGCTGATGGTCAGCTACACGCGAGCGCGCGCCGAGGCGCTCGGCGTCGAGTGCAAGGTCGGCATCGCGACGCGTCCGGTGCGCGTCGTGATCCTCTCGATCGGACTGGTCTTCGCGCGCGGCGCGTCGCTCGGCGACTTCCAGCTGCTTGCGCCAGCCGTCTACGTGCTCGCGGCGCTCAGCCTCGTCACGGTCGGGCAGCGCATCTGGCACGTGCGCCGCGAGCTCGTCGGTGTGACCTAGCGGCGACTGCGGAGTAGTCTGCGGAAAGCCCACGGGCCTCTGGAACAGCGCATCGGCCTCGAGCGCCGAGCCCCTCAGCAAAGGACATCCTTTCGTGACCGAGCAGCACTCAAACGGCAACGGCCGCGCCGCGACAGGCGGCGCCGCTTCCAGCAACGGCGCTGCGCGCTACCAGCAGGACAAGGTGCGCGTAGCGATCGTCGGCGTCGGCAACTGCGCTTCGGCGTTCGTGCAGGGCGTGAACTACTACCGCGACGCGGACCCGAGCGAGCGGGTCCCGGGACTGATGCACGTCGACCTCGGCGGCTACCACGTCAGCGACATCGAATTCACGGCGGCGTTCGACATCGACTCGAAGAAGGTCGGCAAAGACCTCGGCGAAGCGATCTGGGCGGGGCAGAACAACACGATGAAGTTCGCCAAAGTGCCGCGCAAGCTCGGCGTGCCGGTGCACCGCGGGATGACGCTCGACGGCCTCGGCAAGTACCTCAAGCAGAAGATCTCCAAGGCGCCGGGCGAGACCTCTGACGTAGTGAAGATCCTCAAGGACACGCACACGGACGTCGTCGTCTCATACCTGCCGGTCGGCTCGGAGGACGCGACGAAGTGGTACGTCGAGCAGGTGCTCGAGGCCGGCTGCGGCTTCGTCAACTGCATCCCGGTGTTCATCGCGCGCGAGCCCTACTGGGACAAGCGCTTCAAAGCGGCCAAACTGCCGATCGTCGGCGACGACATCAAGTCGCAGGTCGGCGCGACGATCGTGCACCGCACGCTCGCGCGGCTGTTCGCCGACCGCGGCGTGAAGATGCTGCGCACCTCGCAGCTGAACGTAGGCGGCAACATGGACTTCTTCAACATGCTCGAGCGCGAGCGGCTGGAGTCGAAGAAGATCTCGAAGACGAACGCGGTCACGTCGATCATGGATCACACGCTGCCGGCGGATGACGTCTACATCGGCCCGTCGGACTACGTGCCGTGGCTGACCGACCGCAAGTGGGCGCACATCCGCGTCGAGGGCCAGGCGTTCGGCGACGTGCCGCTGAACGTCGAGATGAAGCTCGAGGTGTGGGACTCGCCGAACTCGGCGGGCATCGTGATCGACGCCGTGCGCTGCTGCAAGCTCGCGCTGAACCACGGCGTCGGCGGGCAACTCGACGGGCCTTCGTCGTACTTGATGAAGTCGCCGCACAACCAGCGCCCGGACGACCAGGCGCGCACGGACACGGAGAAGTTCATCGCGAAGTACGCCGGGCGGCCGGGAACGGCGGCGGCGAAACGCGGCGGCCGCGCGAAAGCTCCGGCGAAGGCGAAGGCGAAGGCGAACGCAACGGCAAAAGCGGCGCCGCGCGCCAAAGCCGGCGCGACGAGGTAGGCCGCGGCCGATGCGACGCGGCGCGTCGGCATGGCGCGCCGCCGGTCGCCGCGAGCTCGCGCAGCGGGCATAATCGAGCAGTCGATGGACGCGCGCTTCTCGATCGCTCACGTCAGCCCGTATCCGTGGGAGGCGCACGAGAACGAGGTCAACGCGCACATCGCACAGGTCTGCGCGGGGCTGTCGCGACGCGGTCATCGCGTGCTCGTGCTCGCGCCTTCGCAGTCGCAGGAGCGCGTGCGCGACTCGCGGCGCGAGCTGCGCGCCGCGCGCGGACGGCCTCAGGCGCTGCTCGCGGGCACCGACGGCGGCGCGCCGCGCGTCGTCGCCGTCGGCGAGGTGCTCGACGTCGCGGCCGGCGCGCGACGACGCGGCTCGGCGTTGTCGATCGACGTCGCGCGCACGATCGAGGAACTGCTGAGCACGGTCGAGCTCGACTTCGTGCACGTGCACGAGCCGTTCGCGCCGAGCACGTCGAGCGCCGCGCTGCGCCACTCGCGCGCGCTCAACGTCGGCTCGTTCCACTCCTCGAGCGAGCGCCTGCTCTCGACGCTGCTCGCGCGGCGCTTCGTCGAGAGCTTGTTCGGGCGCCTCGACGCGCGCACGGCAAGCACGGCGCAGACGGCCGCGCTGATGGAGCGCCATTTCGCGGGCGACTACGAGTTGGTCGCCGACGACGGCGCGGCGGCCGAGCGCTTCGAGCGGATCTACGCGACGCTCGCGGCGCGGCGCCATTCGCGCGAGGGCGACGAGCAGCTGCGCCAGAGGCTCGCCGCGCGGGCGCTGATCGACGTCGATCTGCACATGCACACCGACCACTCGGGCGACTGCGCGACACCGGTCGAGGTGCTGCTCGCGACAGCGCGCGCGCAGGGGCTCGGCGCGATCGCGGTGACCGACCACAACGAGATCTCAGGCGCGCTGGAGGCGCGCGCGCAAGCCGCCGCGTCGGACGCGCAGCCGCCGGTCAAGGTGATCGTCGGCGAGGAGGTCAAGACGGCCGATCAGGGCGAGGTGATCGGGCTGTTCATCGAGGAGAAGATCGCGCGCGGGATGACGCTCGAGCAGACGGTCGCCGAGATCAAGCGCCAGGGCGGCGTCGTCTATGTGCCGCATCCGTTCGACCGGATGCACTCCGTTCCGGACTACGAGAACCTGCTGAAGATCCTCGACGACGTCGACGCGATCGAGGTGTTCAACCCGCGCGTGGCGATCCCGTCGTTCAACGACGAGGCGGTGCGCTTCGCGGCGAAGTACCGGATCCTCGCCGGCGCCGGCTCGGACTCGCACGTCGCGCAGGGGCTCGGCTCGGCGCGCATCCGGATGCGCGACTTCGACGGCCCGGTCGAGTTCGTGCAGTCGCTGCGCGACGCCGAGATCGTCACCGGCCGCTCTTCGCTGCTCTACGTGCAGGCGCTGAAGTTCCTGCAGACGCGAGCGACGCCGCCGTCGGCGCAACGCGCGAGCCGCGCGCGGCGCGTCAAGCGCGTGCGCCGCTCGGCCGGAGGACGAGGCTGAAGTCGAGGCGACGCCTGCGCGCGGGCGCTAGAACGGGAGCATGAGCGAGACGAGCGCACGTGAGTGAGAAGCAGAGCAAGCGCGAGCGCGCGCAAGGACTGGTGCACGGTCAAGGACAACCGTCGGCCCCGTCAAATCTCTCGGAGCCGATGCCTGTGACCGACGATGAGATCCGCGAGAAGTATCTCGAGCGAGCGATCCGCGAGCTGAACACGCTGACGCGCGAGCTGCAGTCGTGCCCGCACTGCCCGCGCGGCAACTTGATGCCGGTGCTCGGCTCGGGCCATCCGCAGGCGGACATCATGCTGCTGAAGTACTCGGCGCTGCCGTCGGAGATCGAGGAGGGCGTCGCGTTCTACGGGCGCGCCGGCGGCGCGCTGATGAAGTCGCTCAAGCGCCTGCAGATCGATCCGCTCGCGGTCTACGGGACGCTCTGCGTGAAGTGCCCGCTGAGCGACTCGGCGCTCGCCGATCTCGAGTGCATCGGTCGCGTCGTCGGCGAGCTGGCGATCGTGCAGCCGAAGATCGTCGTCGTGATGGGCGAGGACGCGCTGGCGGCGTTCAACGAGATGGAGATCCCGCTCGCGCATCCGCTCGCGCCGCGGCTCGGCGAGATCCAGCAGCTGACGCCGATGATCGACGCGCTGTACGTGCCGAACATCGACGACTCGCTCGACGAGCAGGACGCCAAGCGCGACTTCTGGGCGTCGTTTCGCGCGCTCGGCGAGTGGTACGCGGCGCTGCCGCCTTACTGAGCGAGCTTCTGGTTGTACCACTTAGGCGGTACAGACTTGTACCGTGTAGCGGTACAATTAGTCTGGCGAGTTCGTCGCCGGCTGGTCCGCGAGCGGAGAAGTCCTCCTCAGCCACTCGCTGAACAGCGGGTCCACGATGTGCCAGGTGGCGTCTCGCTGGTCGACGAGTCCGCGCCCCTGCAACCGCTCGAGCGCCGGCCGCACGCGCGAGTGGCTGGAGAAGCCATAGCGAGTGGCGACTGGCCGACTCGTGACGTTCGCTCCGCCGCGGTCGGCGAGGAGCTGCAGCGCACGCACCTCGTTCACCTCGCTCTCATCCCCGCTCATCAGAACATTGAGCGCCGAGGCAAACTCGGATCGCTCGATCGTCTGGACGAGCCGATCGTGTGCGCGAATAACTGTGTCAAGCGTGACCGGATCGCCAGCACGTGTAGCGACCCAGCACTCCCAGGCCAGCTGTTGCGTACTGCGAGGATGTGCTCGAGTGGCATTGAGCAGATGGTTGAGCGCGTCCTCGTCAGCCGGCTTGCCAGTCTCGTCGAACTGGAAGTCGAGATACTCGAGGAAGTCGATGCGGCTGATCTCCGGCAACTGCATCTGCGCCGCCTCGCCGAAAATCGGCTGTTCGGAGTTCTCGAGCATCATCTTCAACGCGTTCCGAATCGATCCCGTGAAGACCAGCGAGACATGATTGGCACCGGAGCTCATCAGGGCTGAGCGAATGATCGCCAGCGGATCGCCAGGGCAGTGCCTCAACCGCTGGAACTCATCGAACACCACGACGAGATGATCCGACAGGGCGCGTAGGCCGAGCAGCTGGGCGTGGAGCGTCTCGGCATCCCGCGCAGGGGTCGCCGCAGATGTCTTCACCGAGCCCTTGATCACCTTGATGTCGAAGCCGATCTCCTTCTCGAGGACGCCGATCTGACGCTGCGCGGCTCGCCTGAGGCTCTTGATCGGATGGCTGGTCATCGCGTCGTGCACGCACCCGATGAACCCGGGGACACTGACGACTCGCTGCAGGTTGACCTTGATCGCATCGAAAGGCGGCGCATCGGCGCCTTGCTCGTTTGCGAGCTCGAGTGCCAGCTGGTTTGTGAAGGTCGTCTTGCCGGTGTCGCGCGGGCCAAAGAGCGCCACGTTGGTCTGGCCCTTCAACGTGAGAGCGACGTCGCGCGCAAACACCTCCATCCCGATGATCTTTGACGGGTCATCGAGTGGGCGATCCCAGACAAACGGGTTGAGCAATGCCATTCATCAATGGTACCACCTACCCGGTACAGAAATGGACCGCTTATCGGTACCTTCTAATTCCGCTCAGTCACATTCTCGCTGTCGATCGTGATCACGACCTTGCCGAGCTTGCCGCCTGCGGCGAAGCGCTCGTAGGCGGCCGCTGCCTCGTCGAGCGGGAACGTGGCGGCGATCGGCACGCGCAGCTCGCCGGTCTCGAACAGCGGCAGCGCCTCACGTTCGAGCAGGCGCGCGACGAGCGCTTTGTCCTCGAGCGTGCGCGCGCGCAGCGTCGAGCCGTGGATTCGCGCGCGCTTGCCCATCAGCGCGAGCAGGTTGAGCTCGCTCTTCGCGCCGGCGCTGACGCCGATCACCGTGATCCGCCCGCCGCTCGCGAGCGCGTTGAGGTTCTCGGGCATGTTCGGCGCGCCGACGAGCTCGAGGATCACGTCGAACGGCCCTCGCTCGCCGAAGCCTTCTGGCGCGATCACGCTCGCGCCGAGCTGTGCGACGTCCTCGCGATGCGCGTCGTTGCGCACGGTCGCGCTCACGCGCGCGCCTGCTGCATGGCCAAGCTGCACGGCAGCCGTGCCGACACCGCCGGCGCCGCCGTGCACGAGCAGATGCTCGCCGGTGTGCAGTTCGCCTTGCGTGAAGATCGCGTCGTGCGCGGTCGCGAAGACCTCCGGCAGCCCGCCTGCGGCGGCCCAGTCGAGCGCGTCGGGCACGGGCATCAGCTGGCGCTCGTGCACGAGGCACAGCTCGGCTTGCGCGCCGCCGCCGACGATCGCCATCACGCGCGCGCCAAGCTCGAAGCGTTCGACGCCCGGGCCGAGCGCGGCTACCTCGCCGGCGAGCTCCATACCTGGAATGTCCTGCGGCGAACCGGGCGGCGCCGGATAAAGCCCGCGCCGCTGCATCATGTCGGCGCCGTTCAGCCCAGCCGCGCGCACGCGCACGAGCACCTCGCCGTTACCCGGCTCCGGGTCGGGATGCTGCTCGATCACGATCTCGTTGTCGCGAATCGTCGCGGCGCGCATCGCGTCAGCCTATCCAGCCCGGAGCGGGTCGAGGGTCAACGCTCGAGCAATGCCACGCACTCAATGTGGTGCGTCTGCGGGAACATGTCGACGGGCCTGACCTCGCGCAGCTTCCAGCCGGACTCGACGAGTTCGGCGGCGTTCGGCGCGAGCGTCGTCGGGTTGCACGAGACGTAGACGATGCGCTTCGGCGATGCGTCGATGATCCGGTGGACGACCTTCTTCGAGAGGCCGGCGCGCGGCGGGTCGACGACGAGCACGTCGGGGCGCCCGGCGCGCTGCAGCAGCTCGGGCAAAGCGAGGCGCGTGTCGCCGGCGAAGAAGCTCGTGTTGGTGATCTCGTTGCGCTTGGCGCCGGCGATCGCGTCGGCGACGGCGGCTTCGACGAGCTCGATCCCCCACAGCTCGCCGGCGCGCGGCGCGAGCGTCAGCGCGATCGTGCCGATGCCGCTGTAGAGGTCGTAGACGCGCTGCCAGCCTTCGAGCGCGGCGAGCTGCGCGACTTCGCCGTACAGGCGGTCGGCCATCTCGGTGTTCGTCTGGAAGAACGCTTCGGGCGAGATGCGCAGGTCGAGCTCGTTCGCGCCGCCATCGGCGCCGAGTCGCTCGGGCAGCTGCTCGTCGCCCCAGATCAGCTCGGTCTGCCCGCCGGCGGTCGTCTCGGCGACGCTCGACGAGCGCGTCCAGAGCACGCCGGAGAGCTGATCGCCGAGGCCTTGCGCGAGCGCTTGCGCGAGCGCGCCGGCGTCGAGCTCGCCGTCGGTCGTGACGAGCCGGACTTGCAGCTTGCCGGTGCGCCGTCCTTCGCGGACGACGAGGTTGCGCAGTCGCGCGCGTCCGTCTGGCGCAGGCGCGATGCGCTGATCTGGCACGCCGCGGCGTCGCTGCCCAGCCGGCCCGACGCCGGATGCGCGCCCGCGGTCCCACGCGCTGAGTGCTTCGGCGCGGCACCAGGCGAGCGCGAGCTCGCGCGCGCGGTTGCCGCGCTCGGACGCGAGCAGGCAGTCGTCGAACGGCGTCACGCGATTGCCGCCGGCGGGCGCGTGAAAGCCGCAGATCAGCGCGCCGGGCGCGCCGTCGCCGTCGCCGACGGCCTCGCCGAACGAGTACTCGAGCTTGTTGCGATAGCGCCACTGCTCGACGGCCGGCACGATCTCGCGCAGCTCGTAGCCGTCGAGGTGGCCGATCCGGCGCAGCGCCTCGTCGACCTGCTGCTGCTTGATCTCGAGCTGGCGCTCGTACGGCAGCACTTGCCACGGCGCGCCGGGGTGGTTCGCGATCGGAGCGATCCGCTCGGCGCTCGGCTCGAGCACCTCGAGCGTGCGCGCGTGCGCATAGCTGCGCTTGCGCTTGTGCACGACCGCGCGCACGCGATCTCCGGGAATCGCGCCGGCGACGAACACGACATAGCCGCCGTCGCCGATCCGCGCGACGCCCTCACCGCCGAACGCGAGCGACTCGATCGTCAGCTCGAGCTCGTCGCCCTTCTGCGGGCGCTGGAAGCCATCGTCGGCCGGGGCCGACTGCGCGAGGTCCGGCGAGGTGCTCACGGCGCCTCGCCGGCGAGCAGCTCGAGCAGCGCCTTCTGCGCGTGACGGCGGTTCTCGGCCTGGTCCCAGATCCGCTGGCGATCGCCGTAGAGGACGTCGGCGGTGATCTCCTCGCCGGGGTGCGCCGGCAGGTCGTGCAGCGCGAACGCGCCTGGCGCGGCGGCGTCGAGCAGCGCGTCGTCGACGCGGTAGTCGGCGAGCGCAGCGCGGCGAGCGTCGGCGGTCTGCTCGTCGCCCATGCTGACCCACACGTCGGTGTAGACGGCGCACGCGCCGGCGACGGCGTCGCGCGGGTCGCTGTGCAGCGAGAGCGAGCCGCTCGCTTCGTCGGGCAGCTCGAGGTCGTGCTCGAGCGTATAGCCGTGTGGCGAGGCGACGGCGACGTCGAGCCCGGCGAGCGTGCCGAGGATCGCGAGCGAGCGCGCGACGTTGTTGCCGTCGCCGACGTACGCGAGCCGACGGCCGGCGAGCGTGCCGTAGGCCTCGCGCAGCGTGAGCAGGTCGGCGAGCGCTTGGCAGGGGTGATGCTCGTCGGTCAGCATGTTGACGACCGGGATCGAGCCGTGCTCGGCAAGCCCTTCGAGCTTCGCTTGCGGCCCGGTGCGCACGCCGACGATCGCGACGTGGCGCGAGAGCACGAGCGCGGTGTCGCGCAGCGCCTCGCCGCGCGAGAGCTGCATCTCGTCGGAGCGCAGCACGACCGGATGGCCGCCTAGCTCGTCGATGCCGACGTCGAACGAGAGGCGCGTGCGCGTCGAGGGCTTCTCGAAGATCAGCGCGACGCTGCGTCCGTGCAGCGCGCGCGAGGACAGCGGCGCGGCCTTCAGCGCGAGCGCGCGCGTCAGCAGCGCGTCGAGCTCGACGGCCGAAAGCTCGGCGCCGGTCAAGAATGAGCGTGACATGGACGAGCCAGTCTAGGCTAGGGTCCGAGCGTAGATGAGCAGATGCGTTCCGATCGGCGTCGCGTGCGCGGCGCTGCTTGCGCTAGCCGGCTGCGGCTCGTCGAGCAGCTCGAGCGCTTCGACGGCGTCGACCGGCGCCAGCTCGACGCACGCGGCTGGCGGCCTGAAAGTGACGACGACGCCGAAGTACGCGCCGGCAAGCGGCCCGGTCAGGAGCGGCGTCGTGCCGATCTCCTACCGCAACATCGCGATCGCGCCGGACACGGTCAAGGTGAAGGTCGGCAGCACGATCAAGTGGACGAACTTCGACAACATCGACCACAACGTGACGAGCGAGGGCGGCCCGCAGAAGTTCGCGTCGAAGGACTTCGGCGAAAACGGCACGTTCGAGATCAAGGCGCTGAAGCCGGGCGTGATCCACTACGAGTGCACGATCCACCCGGCGTCGATGAACGGCACGATCGAAGTCGTCGAGTAGGCGGTCGTCGTTGATTGGCCGGCCTTCGGGCCGGCCGCTCGCGCTCGCGTGCGGCTCAACTCGACGGCGCGAGCGCTCACGTGCGCGTCGGCGCCGCTACGGCCCGAAGTCGGGCAGGCCGTGCTCGGGCGTCGAAGCGGTCGCGTAGCGGCGTCGTGGGATCCGCCCTGCGCCGCGCGCCAAGCGCCCAGCCTGAACGGCGGCGCGCATCGCGCCGGCCATCCGCACGGGGTCCTGCGCGCGCGAGATCGCCGACGCGGCCATCACGGCGTCGCAGCCGAGCTCCATCGCGAGCGCGGCGTCCGATGCCGTGCCGACGCCGGCGTCGAGCACCAGCGGGACGTCGACGGCGTCGCGGATCAGCGCGATGTTGTACGGGTTGCGGATGCCCATGCCGCTGCCGATCGGCGAGCCGAGCGGCATCACGGCGGCGCAGCCGACGTCGACGAGGCGCTTCGCGAGCACGGGATCGTCGGTCGTGTACGGCAGCACGACGAAGCGTTCGTCGACGAGCTGCTCGGCGGCGCGCAACAGCTCGGGCGCATCGGGCATCAGCGTGTGCTCGTCGCCGATCACCTCGAGCTTGATCCAGTCGGTCTGGAACGCGTCGCGCGCGAGCTGCGCGGTCAGCACGGCGTCACGCGCCGTGTAGCAACCGGCGGTGTTCGGCAGCAGCTCGACGCCGGCGCCGGCGAGCACGTCGATCAACGATCCGCGCGCCTGCGGGTCGACGCGCCGCAGCGCGACGGTGACGAGCTCGGCGCCGCTCGCGGCGATCGCGTCGGCGAGCAGCGTCAGCGACGGGAAGCCGCCGGTGCCGAGCAGCAGCCGCGAGCGAAACGTGCGCCCGGCGATCGTCAGCTCGTCAGACGCCGGCGGGGCAGCCGGTGTCGGTGCTGCTCGGTTATTCGGCAGGCCGCTCGCAGCCACGCCATCTGCCGGCTTCTCGCGCAGCGTCTCGCCGCGCAGCGTCTCGCGTCTATCGCTCATCGCGATCGCCGTCGTTGCATCGCCGTCAGGCTCATCGCGCGATCATCCTCCTTGCATCGCCGTGAGCACCTCGACGCGCGCGTGCTCGGCGAGCGTGAACGACGACCACTGCGCGCGCGGCACGACCTCGCCGTCGACTGCGACAGCGACGCCGCGCGCGTCGAGCGCGAGGTCGAGTCGCGCGAGCACGGCGGCGACGGTCTCACCGGCGCGCACGTCGCAGTCATCGCCGTTGAGCTTGATCACGAGCGCACCGCCTGCGCAGCGGCGCCGGACACAGCGCGCTCGCGTCGCGCGTCGCGCGTCGGCGCGTCGCGCTCACCGGCTGCGGCTGCCGCGAGCGCCGCTCCTCCGGCGAAACGCAGCGGCGCGCAAGCGCTCAGCAGCTCCGGCTCGACGGCTTCGCCGCTCAGCAGCGCGACGACGAGCTGCGCGGTCAGCGGCGCGAGCAGGATCCCGTTGCGGTAGTGGCCGGTGGCCCAGACGAGGCCGTCGAGCGCGCCGAAGCCGATCGCCGGCGCGTTGTCGGGCGTGCCCGGCCGCAGGCCGACGCACAGCTCGTCGATCTTCAGCTCGCTGACGCCCGGCAGCAACTCGTGCGCGTCGCGCAGCAGCTCGTAGACGCCGCCGACGTCCGGCTGCACGTCGAAGCCGCGCTCCTCGACGGTCGCGCCGAGCACGTAGCGGCCGTCGGCGCGCGGCACGATGTAGCCGCCGTCGAAGCGCACGACGCTGTTCAGCAACCCAGGCCCGGCCGGGTCGCGCAGCCGCAGCAGCTGCCCTCGCACCGGGCGCACGGGCACGCCGGCGCCGGGCGGCAGCCCGCCGAGCGCGCCGCTCCACGCGCCGCACGCGAGCACGACACGTGCGCCGGCGACGAGCTCGCCGCCGGCTCCGTGCGCAGCGCCGCTGGCTTCGTGCGCGCCGGCTTCGTGCGCGCCGCCGGCTTCGTGCGCAGCGCCGGCTTCGTGCGCGCCGCGGACTCCGTGCGCAGTGCCGGCTCCATGCGCAGCGCCGGCTCCTTGCGCAGCGCCGCCGGCTCGCTCGCCGCTCGCAATCCGCTCGTCGGCCAGCGCATCGCGCTCGACACCGTCCGCCAGCACGACACCGGTCACGCGCGCGCCGGCGTCGTCACACGCGATGCGCGCGACGCGCGCGTGCTCGCAAACGCGCACGCCGGACGACACGCAAGCCGTCCGCAGCGCGCTCAGCACGAGACGCGGGTCGACCGAGTGATCGTCGGGCGCTTCGAGCGCAAGGCGCAGCGTCGGCGCGAGCGCCGGCTCGCGCTCGCGCGCTTCGCTCGCGCGCAGCCGCCGCGTCGCCAGCCCGAGCGATTCGCGAAACGCGATCTGGCGGTCGAGCTCGCGCGCCTCGTCTTCGTCGCGCGCGAGCAGCAGCGTGCCGCTGCGCACGTAGCCGACGTCGTGCCCGGCGGCGGCCGCGAGCCGCTCGGCGAACGCCGGCCACAGCTCGGCCGAGCGCAGGCCTAGCGCGAGCACGCGCCGCGCGTCATCGCCGAACTCGGCCTCGGCGACCGGCGCGAGCATGCCGGCGGCGACGCGCGACGTGCCGCCGCCGAGCTCGTCGCGCTCGAGCAACGTCACCGACATGCCGCGCTCGCGCGCCAACCAGGCGATCGACAGGCCGATCACGCCGCCGCCGACCACGAGCAGCTCGGCCGATCGGTGCGATTCGGGCATGCCAGTGATGCTAGCCCGCGCGTCTCGCCGCGGCCCGACGCGCGCGACGCCCTGCGAGACTTGACCGGATGACCGACCTCAGCGCCCGATGAGACGCCCTGTGTCAACCACTGGCCGCGAGAACCCTCTCGAGCGCTCGATGGCGGTCGGGCTCGTAGAGCGTGCCGTCTTGCCAGCAGCGCCAGATCACACGGGTCCACGCGCGGCCGAGAATGCGGATCGCGTGGGGATCAGCGCCGCGAGCGCGAGCGCGCTGATAGACGTCTTTGGCCCACGGATGCCAGTGGCGCGTCGCGTCGGCGAGAACGCCAACGTGTCCCCGCAGGCGCTTGTCACAAGCCCATCGGAAGCTGGCGCTGGCGCGCTTGCCCGATTGGATCGTGACCGGGCTTTGGCCGGCGTCGGCGGCGAGCGAGTCGTTAGTCGGATAGCGAGCACGGTTATCGCCGATCTCGGCCAACAGTCCAGCGGCGGTCACAACGCTCTTGCGGTCGCGAAAGAACGCCAGGAAGAGCGATCCGTCGGGATGCGCCCGGACGGCGCCGGCGATCTGGCTGGTGAGCAGGCTGAGCTGCTGCACGATCGGCTCGAGCGCGGCGACGAGACCGAGCACGGCGCCACGGCGAGCGTCTGCCTCGAGCTCGCCGAGCACGGCCTGCGGAGCGTCTCTGAGTCTGCTGAGCAGCTCGGCGGGGGTTTTGCGCCCGCAGTAGGCGTGGCGTGCGAGGAAGCTTGCCAGCCGCTTCTCACCGAGACCACGAGTGTCGGCCGGGCTTGGATAGCGCTCCAGGAATGCCAGCGCGATCGGACTGTCGACATCGGCGAAGATCTGCTCGGCGCCTGCCCAGAAGCACTGCAACTGCGAGCGCAGCTGGTTAGCCAGGGCGACGCGAGCCTTGACGAGGTCTTCGCGCGTGCGCACCAGCGCTCGCAGCGCGAGCGTCTCATCGCCGCACGGCGCAAGCGCCGGAAAGCGGTGGCGATCGGTGCGCGCCAGCTCGCACAGCACCATCGCATCAAAGCGGTCGCTCTTGCCAGCGGCGGCACGGAAGCGATCGCGGGCGGCCTTCAGCTGATTGGGGTGGATCGCCAACACCGGGATGCCGCCGGCCAAGAGCCGTCCGACCAGCAGGCCGTCGGGGCGCTCGATTGCGCAAAGCTCGACTTGCAGCTCGCCCAGCAGCGCGATCAGCTCGCCGATGCCACGCTCGTCATGGCTGAACTGCCTGGCCACGAGCACATGCCCAAGCTCGTCGGCGACGTGGACGTCATGCCACTCACTCGCCCAGTCGATCCCGCAGATTGCGCCCATCGGTTCTCCTCCTCGTGCGAGGTTCGTTTGAAAAACGCCGACCAAGAGGTACCGTGGCGAGTGCTCATAGGCAGGCCCTCGGTGGGGCAACGCCCTGTTGTCGCTCTGGGTGCCTCACACCACCGGGAGGCGCTTGTCTCATCGTGGCCGTCGATGCGGCTAGCGAGCGAGGCGCTCTCCCGGTGGTGGTCAGCTATGTGCGCTGAGCAGTCTCGGTGCTCGCCCTCCCGAAGGTCGGGCGAGATCTCCCTCTCTCGGAGAGAAAGGGAGAGCAACCTCGATGCTCAACGAGCAGAGGTTCTCCTATGAGCGGCGTCGGCAACGACCGACGCGCACGGATCGCCGCCGCGCGGCTGTACCTGGTGTGCGACTGCAAACCGGGCGGGCGCGAGCTTGCGGACGTGATCCGCGCGGCCGTCGCGGGCGGCGTCGACGTCGTGCAGCTGCGCGAGAAGCAGCTCGGAGACGAAGAGCTCGTCGCCGTCGCGAACGCCGCGCGCGCGCTGTGCGAGCGCCTCGGCGCGCTGCTGATCGTCAACGACCGCCCGCTCGTCGCGCGCGAGGCCGGCGCCGACGGCGCGCATGTCGGCCAGGACGACATGCCGGTCGCGGAGGTCCGCGCGGTGCTCGGCGAGGACATGCTGATCGGCGTCTCGACGCACGCCGAGCACGAGATCGACGCGGCGCTTGCGACAGACGCCGACGACGCGCCGCTGGTCGACTACATCGGCGTCGGGCCGGTGCACGAGACGCCGACGAAGCTCGGCCGCGCGGCGGTCGGCGTCGAGCTGGTCCGCTACGCGGCGAAGCACGCGCACGTCCCGTTCTTCGCGATCGGCGGCCTCGATCAGAGCAACGTCGGCGACGTGCTCGACGCCGGCGCGCGGCGAATCGTCGTGCTGCGCGCGATCGCCGACGCCGGCGACCCGGAAGCGGCTGCGCGCGCGCTGCGCGCGCGCTTGGACGAGCGATCTTCCGGAGGCGGGCTTGCCGGCGCGCGAGCGTAGCCGCAAGCCGCCGCCGTCGGCGCGGCAGCCTGGCGAGGCGAGCCCGCCAAGCCGTGCGCGGCCGCGCGGCGAGCAGCGCGATGCGCTGATCCGCGCGGCGCTGAGCCCGCTCGGCGAGGACGAGCGTCCGGCGGCGCTGCTCGTCGCGATCGGCGTCTGCGTCGTGCTCGCGATCGGCGTGATCGCCGGCGCGCTGAGCGTGCACGACCTCAGCCGCCACGGCGGCTCGCTGCCTGGTGGCGCGCTGCTCGCGGTCGTGCTTGCGCTGCTCGCGCAAGGGATGTACCGCAAGCGCTATTGGGCGGTGCTGTCGTTCGAGGCGTTGCTTGCGTTCCAGATCATCGTCACGTCGCTCGCGCTCGTCGTCGCCTCGACGTGGCTCGCCGCCGCGAGCTGCCTGCTCAGCGTCGGCCTCGGCGGGTGGTTGTTCTGGAAGCTCGTTCGCGTGATGGGAAGGATCCAGGCGAGCGAGCTGCCGCGAGCGGGCGAGCGCTAGCGACGTGAGCGTCGAGCAGGCAGCGCTGCGGCTCGTCGGCGACGTCTACGCGCTGCTCGAGATCGACGAATTCCGCACGGGCCTGCTCGATGCGCTGCGCGAGGCGATGCCGACCGATTGGGTCTCGCTGAACGAAGTCGGCGAGCGCCCGCAGGAGACGATCGCGATCGTCGAGCCGCCGCTCGAGCAGCACTGGCACGAAGTGTGGGCGCGGTACGGCGCGCAGAACCCGCTCGTCGCGCGGATCGAACGGACGCGCGACGGGCGCGTGTTCCGCTTCTCTGACGTAGTCACGCCGGATCAGCTGCACGCGCTCGATCTGTACCGCGAGCTGTTCGCGCCGATCGGGCTCGAGCACCAGATCGCGTTCACGCTGCCGTCGCCGTCGACGACGATCATCGGCGTCGCGTTGAGCCGGCGCGATCGCGACTTCACCGACGACGAGCGCGACTTGCTCGAACTGGCGCGCCCGCATCTGATCCAGGCGTACAACAACGCGATGCGCTACACGCGCCTGCAGCGCGCTCGGATCGACGGGCCGCTGCGCGTCGACGCGGCGCACGCCGAGCTGCTCGGACGCGGCCTGACGCGGCGCGAGGCGCAGGTCGTGCGGCTCGTCGCGAACGGCTGCAGCGACCGCGAGATCGCGGCGATCCTCGAGATCAGCCATCGCACGGTGCAGAAGCACTTGCAGCGCTGCTACGCGAAGCTCGGCGTGCACGATCGCGAGCAGGCCGCCGCGCTCGCGCTCGCCGACGCCGATGCGCGCGCGGACACGCCGGACGAGGCTCGCTCGGCGTCTGCCGGCGTGAGCGCGTAGACCCTACCTCTGACGGATATAGCCGCTCAGTGACCGACAGATCGAACGGGTCCGGCCCGGCCGCGCGGCTTCGATAGGCTCAGCGCGCGATGGCCAACGAGAGTTACGACTGCATCGTGATCGGTTCCGGGCCGGGCGGCTACGTCGCCGCGATCCGCGCCGCGCAGCTCGGCAAGAAGACCGCTGTAGTCGAGCGCGACAAGCTCGGCGGGCGCTGCCTGAACTACGCGTGCATCCCCGCGAAGGCCGTCCTGCGCTCGGCCGACCTGCTCGCCGAGATCAACGAGGCCGGCGAGTACGGGCTGAAGGTCGCAGGCGTCGAAGTCGACTTCGCCGGCGTGATGGCGCGCCGCGAGAAAGTCGTCACGACGCTGACCTCCGGCGTCGGCAGCCTGCTGAAGAAAAATGGCATCGACGTGATCGAAGGCGACGCGGCGCTGACCGCCGGCGGGCACGTCGGCGTGCTCGGCGAGGAGTACGCGGCCGCGACCGTGATCCTCGCGACCGGCTCGACGCCGCGCTCGATCCCCGGCATCGACTTCGGGCCGCGGATCATCGGCACCGAGCAGGCGTGGGCGCTGCCCGAGCTGCCCGCGCGCCTCGCCGTGATCGGCGCCGGCGCATCCGGCGCCGAGATCGCCTCCGGCTACGCGCGCCTGGGCAGCGAAGTGCACCTGATCGAGGCGCTCGATCGCCTGCTGCCGAGCGAGGACCCCGACGTCTCGCGGCTCGTCGAGCGCGGCTTCAAGCGCCAGGGCATCGACGTGCGCACCGGCGAGCCGATCGCCGACGTGCTCAGCGGCGACTCGGGCGTGACGTTCACGCACGGCGATCAGCAGGGGCTCGAGGTCGACTACCTCGTCGTCTGCGCCGGGCGCGGCGCCGACGTCGTCGGGCTCGGACTCGACGAGGCCGGCGTCGAGCTCGACGAGCGCGGTCTGATCAAAGTCGACGGCGCGCTGCGCACGAGCCGCCAAGGCGTCTATGCGATCGGCGACCTCGTCGCCGGCCCAGCGCTCGCGCACAAGGCGTCCGACGAGGGCATCATCGCCGTCGAGGACGCGGCCGGCCTGGCGACGCACCCAATCTCCTACGTCGACATCCCGCGCTCGACCTTCTGCACGCCGAACGTCGGCTCGTTCGGGTTGACCGAGCAGCAGGCGCGCGACGAGGGCCACGACGTCGTCGTCGGCAAGGTCCCGTACGGCGCCGTCGGCGGCGGCATCGTCTACGGCGACCGCAGCGGCATGATCAAGCTCGTCGGCGAGTCGAAGTACGGCGAGCTGCTCGGCGGGCACATCGTCGGCGCGCGCGCGACCGAGCTGATCCAAGAGCTCGTCAACGTGCGCGCGCTCGAGGGCGGCTACGCCGAGGTCGCGCGGATCATCCACGGCCACCCGACGCTGTCGGAGGCTGTGATGGAGGCCGGTCGCGCGGCCGACGGCTGGCTGATTCACGGCTGAGCCGTGACCGCGCGCGCCAGCTTCTACTTCGATCTGCAAAGCCCGCTCGCGTACCTCGCCGCCGAGCGCGTGTTGCACGAGCTGCCGGGCCCGGCCGAGTGGCAGCCGGTGCTCGCGCGCGAGCTGCGCGGCGACGCGCGCGAGCTGGTCGGCGGCGGCGAGTCTGGAGACGACGACGCGCGCGCACTGGTCAGCGACGACGGCGAGCCGGCAGGGAGCACGCAAGCGGGTGCGTTCGCCGGCGAGCAGGCGTGGCGCTGCGAGCGCGAGCGCGACGTCTGGCGCGAGGAGATCGAGCGACACGCAGAGCGGCTGCGGCTGCAACCGCTGCGCTGGCCCGCGCCGTTCCCGTTCGACAGCACGTTCGCGATGCGCGCAGCGACGTACGCGAAGTCGATCGGCCGCGTCGTCCCGTTCGCGCAAGCCGCATTCCGCCAGGCGTTCGCCGGCGGTCGCGCGCTCGACGTCGCCGACAACGTGCTGATCGCCGCCGCCGCGTGCGAGATGCACCCGTCGGCCGTGCTGCGCGGCGCCGCGCTCCGGTCGGTCGCTACGTCGCTCGATCGAGCGACCGAGTCGGCGGCCGCGCTCGGCGTGCCCGGCGTGCCGGCTGTCGTCGTCGGCGAGGAGGTCTTCGCCGGCGAGCGCGCGATCGAGCGGGCCGCCGAGCGGATGCTCGCGCTCGGAGCGCCGGCGCGATGAAGGCGAAGGCCGCCTACCGGCTGATCGTCACGCGCGGCGGTCGCGCGCCGGCGCTGCTCGCCGACGCCGCGCGCATCGACCACATCGAGCTCGTCGACATCGACGACGGCGAAGTCGTGCTGTTCTGGGACTTGCCGCCGCAGGAGGCCTCGCGCCGCGCGCGCTTGCTGCGCGAGCAGCTCGCGCAGCTCGACGCCGACGAGTTCCTCGCGCGCTGGAGTACCGTGGAGAGCTGATGGCAGAGCTGCCACAGACCGGCGTCGCGCGCGGCCTTCCCGAGCCAGACGTCGCGCGCGAGTGGCTCGCGACGATGACGTTGATCCGCCGCTTCGAGGAGCGCGCCGGCGAGATGTACGCGCGCGCGAAAGTCGGCGGCTTCCTGCACCTGTCGATCGGCGAGGAGGCGACGATCGTCGGCAGCGCGCGCGCGCTGCGCGAGCACGACTACCTGATCTCGACGTACCGCTCGCACGGGCACGCGCTCGTCCGCGGGACGCCGCCCGAGAACGTGATGGCCGAGCTGTTCGGCCGCGCCGACGGCTGCTCGGGCGGCCGTGGCGGCTCGATGCACATGTTCGACATCGCGCGTCGCTTCATGGGCGGCTACGGGATCGTCGGCGGCAACCTGCCGATCGCCGCCGGCCTCGCGCTGGCGTCCGACTACGAAAACACCGACGACGTCACGCTGTGCACGTTCGGCGACGGCGCGTCGAACCAAGGCACGTTCGGCGAGACGCTCAACCTCGCCGCGCTGTGGAAGCTGCCGGTCGTCTTCATGGTCACGAACAACCAGTTCGGCATGGGCACCGCGCTCGGTCGTCACTCGGCCGTGACCGACCTGCAGCGCAAGGGCGAGAGCCTCGGCGTGCCTGGGATGCGCTGCGACGGGATGGACGTGCTCGACACTCACGCGGTGCTCTGCGAGGCCGTCCGCCGCGTGCGCGAGGAGCGCCGCCCGCTGCTGGTCGAGGCCGTCACATACCGCTTCCGCGGACACTCGATGGCCGACCCCGAGCAGTACCGCTCGAAGGACGAAGTCGCGCAGTGGCGCGAGCGCGACCCGATCCCGGCGTTCGGCGAGCGGCTGATCGCGGCGGGCGTGATCGACGAGGCCGAGCGCGAGCGGATCGACGCCGACGCGGTCGCGCGCGTCGACGCCGCCGTCGAGTTCGCCGACGCCTCGCCGTTCCCGACGCCAGAGTCGCTGTACGACGACGTCTACGTGCTCGACGGCGCTTCGCGCGGCTGGTACTCCGTGCGCACGACCGATCCGCGGCAGGACGCACAGGAGTCGACCGAGTCGAGCGACTTCTCGCAGGCGCGCGACGGCGACGGCGTCCAGCAGCAGATCAGCGACGCGCTCGCGCGCGAGGAACGCGCCTGATGGCCGAGCTGCGCTATCGCGACGCGCTGAACGCCGCGCTGCGCGAGGAGCTCGCGCGCGACGAGCGCGTGATGCTGATCGGCGAGGACATCGGCGTGTTCGGCGGCGCGTTCAAGGTCACCGCCGGCCTGCTCGACGAGTTCGGCGAGAAGCGCGTGCGCGACACGCCGATCTCCGAGAACACGATCGTCGGCGTCGGCGTCGGCGCCGCGATGGCCGGGCTGCGGCCGGTCGTCGAGCTGATGACGATCAACTTCGCGCTGCTCGCGTTCGACCAGATCGTCAACCACGCCGCGCACATCCACTATATGTTCGCCGGGCAAGCGCGCGTGCCGCTCGTCGTGCGCATGCCGCAAGGCGCCGGCCACCAGCTCGGCCCGACGCACTCGCACTGCTTCGAGGCGCTGTTCCTGCACATCCCCGGGCTGCTCGTCGCCACGCCCGCGACCGCAGCCGACGCGAAGGGCCTGTTGAAGAGCGCGATCCGCGACGAGAACCCGGTCATCTTCATCGAGCACGAGTCGCTGTACGGCGTCCGCGGCGACGTGCCCGACGGCAACGACGTGCTCGTCGACTTCGGCAAGGCGCGCATCGCGCGCGAGGGCTCCGACGTGACGATCGTCGGCGTCTCGCGGATGGCGATCACCGCCGAGCGCGCCGCTCAGAAGCTCGCCGACGAGCACAGCGTTAGCGCCGAGGTGATCGACCCGCGCACGCTGCGCCCGCTCGACCTCGACACGATCCTCGCGTCGGTCGCGAAGACCAACAGCTGTGTGATCGTCGAGGAGGGCTGGCCGCACGGCGGCGTCGGCGCGAACCTCGCCGCGCTGATCTCCGAGCAGGCGTTCGACGACCTCGACGCGCCCGTCCGCCGCGTCTCCGGCGCCGACGTGCCGATGCCCTACTCCAAGCCGCTCGAGGACATCGCCTACCCGCACGAGCCGCAGATCGTCGGCGCCGTGCTCGAGACGCTCGGCCTGACGCCGCCCGGCGCCGGTGACGCCGCCAGCGCCGCCGCTCGCGGAGGCGCTCGCTGATGGCCGACATCGTCATGCCGCGCCTCTCCGACACGATGGACGAGGGCACGATCCTGCGCTGGCTGAAGGCCGACGGCGACGAGGTCAAGCGCGGCGAGGAGCTCGTCGAGATCGAGACCGACAAGGCGACGATGACGTACGAGTCAGACCAGGACGGCACGCTGCAGACGGTCGCGCGCGAGGGCGACTCGCTGCCCGTCGGCGAGCTGATCGCGCGCGTCGGCGCGCCCGGCGACGGCGCGACCGCCGGCGGAGACGCGACCGCCGGCGGAGACGCGACCGCCGGCGGAGACCCGACCGCCGGCGGAGACGCGACCGCCGGCGGAGACGCGACCGCCGGCGGAGACCCGACCGCCGGCGGAGACGCGACGGCCGGCGGAGACGCGACGGCCGGCGGAGGCGCGACGGCCGGCGGAGGCGTGCCCGGCGACGGCGCCGCGGCCGACGGGGGCGCGACGGCCGTGGCGGCCGAGTCCGGCGCCGCGGTCGGACACGGCGAGCCCGACCGTCCTGTCCCCAGCCCGCGCAGCAGCACGAACGTCGCCGTCGCGCCCAGCGCGCCGGCGAGCGACGCGCCAGACCCGGCGACGCGGCCAGCCGACGCTCCGGCCCCGCCGACGGCCGCCGAGTCCACGCCGGTCCCGGCGACACCCGAGCCCAGTGCGAGCAGCGCTGCGCCGCGCGGCGCGAGAGTCAAGGCCTCGCCGCTCGCGCGACGCGTCGCGCGCGAGACCGGCGTCGTGCTCGACTCGCTGACCGGCAGCGGCCCCGGCGGGAGGATCGTCAAGGCCGACGTCGAGGCCGCGAGCGCCACGACGGCAGCCAGCGTCGCCGCCGCGCGCGCAGCGCCTACCGAAGGCGCCGTAGCCCCCGCCGGCGCCGCGACGTCGAGCGCCGGCGCGCCGCTCGACGCATCGGCAAGTGTCGCCGCGCCGCCGGCGAGCGCTGCGCGCGAGGACGTGACGAAGGCGAAGGGCGAGACGACGATCGAGTCGCTCACGCGAATGCAGCAGACGATCGCGCGGCGGATGGCCGAGTCGAAGGCGACGATTCCCGACTTCACGCTGCAGAGCGACGTCGACATGGACGCGTGCGTGCGCCTGCGCGCCGAGCTCAAGCGGATCTCATCGAGCGAAGCGCCGACGTACAACGACATGGTCGTCAAGGCGTGCGCGCTCGCGTTGCGCGAGCACCCGCGCGCGAACGGCAGCTACAAGGACGGCGCGCTGCAGCTGCACTCGCGCGTCAACGTCGGCGTCGCGGTCGCCGCGAACGACGCGCTCGTCGTGCCGAGCGTGTTCGACGCCGACGCCAAGGCGCTCGGCGAGATCGCGCGCGAGACGCGCGCGCTCGCCGCGCGCGTGCGCGATCAGAGCATCACGCCGCCCGAGCTCGGCGGCGGCACGTTCACCGTCTCGAACCTCGGCATGTACGGCGTGCGCTCGTTCAGCGCGATCATCAACCCGCCACAGGCCGCGATCCTCTCCGTCGGCTCCGTCGAGCAGCGCGTCGTCGTGCGCGACGAGCAGATCGTCGCGCGCCACACGATGACGCTGACGCTCGTCTGCGACCACCGCATCCTCTACGGCGCCGACGCCGCGCGGTTCCTCGCGCGGATTCGCGAGCTGTTGCAAGCGCCTGCGTCGCTGACGCTGTGAGCGGCGAACGCGAGCTCGCGATCGCCGGTGGCCGACGCCTACGCGCCTTCACCGAGCGCGACGGCGACGAGCTGCACGCACTGATCGAGCGCAACCGCGACGAGTTGGCGCGCTGGATGAGCTGGGCCAAGCAGACGCCCGCGCAGACGCTCGACTTCGTCCGCCGTGCGCTGGCGAGCGAAGCCGAGAACGGCTCGCTACAGCGAGCGATCATCGCCAACCGGCAAATCGTCGGCACGGTTGGCCTGCCGACGATCGATCGGGCCAACCGCTCGAGCGAGATCGGCTACTGGCTCGACGAGCGTGAGCGCGGCCGAGGCACGATGACCGCCGCCGTCGCCGTGCTCGTCGGCCACGCGTTCGACGAGCTCGCGCTCAACCGGCTCGAGATCCGCACCGACGTCGAGAACACGCGCAGTCGCGCCGTCGCCGAGCGGCTCGGCTTCCAGTACGAGGGCATCGCGCGTCAGTCCTACCGCGTCGACGACGAGCGCTACAGCGATGACGCCGTCTACTCGCTGCTCGCTTCCGACGCCGCCCGTAAAGCGCTCGCCGCGCACGCCTCAGCCGCGTAGCGGGTCCTCCCAGCGCAGCCCCGCGAAGCGCGCGAAGTCGTTGTCGTGCGAGCACAGCGTCGCGCCGTGCTCGATCGCCAGCGCCGCCAGGTGCGCGTCGCTCGTCAGGTTGCCGCCCGCGCCGAGCGGAGCGAGCAAGTCGCGCAGGACCGCCGCGTGGCGGTTCGTCGGATGCACGACCGTTGCGACCGGCTGAGCGAGCCAGTCGTCGATCACCTCCAGGGCGCGCTCGACGGACCACGGGTCGCGTGTGTCCCGCCCCCGTGTCGTGATGCGCAAGAAGCCGAGCAGCGTATGCCACGTGAACGCGATGGTCTCCGTTCCCGAGAGCGCTGTCTCGACCCAGCCCACTGCCCGCTCGTGCTGACGAGCATCCTCGTCTGCCGCGTAGACGAGCAAGTTGATGTCGGGCAGCTTCACTTGCCTTCTTCCATCTTGCGGAGGATCTCCTCGTCCTCCCATTCCCCGACGATCCTCGACGCCTTGTCGATGTTGATGCGGACGCCCAGCGGAGCCGTCGGCATCTTGTATGGCCGCGAGACAGGCGCGGACGCGTCGAGCCCCGCCCGCACGGCGTCGTTCAGCGCAGCCTTGAACGAGACGCCACGCTCGCGCATCGTCGCTTTCAACTTCGCCTCCACGTCCGGGTCCAGCGTGACGGTCGTGCGCATGTGGGCATCATATCATCAGAGATGCTGCTGTCATGATGCATCGCTGCTCCAGCGCTACGCTTGGTGCAGCGATGCGCAAAGTGCTCTCCGACGAGATTTGGGTGTGCCACCTCGGCCACATCGCCTACTCCGACGGAGTCGCCATCCAGGAGACGATCCGCGCGCATCGCCAAGCAGGTGAGCTGCCCGACACGCTGCTGCTGCTCGAGCATCCGCCGACGTACACGCTCGGACGCCGCTCCGGCGCCGACGACCTGCCGTTCGGCGAGGACTTCTACCGCGCCAAAGGCATCGACGTCGTCGACACCGATCGCGGCGGCAAGCTCACCTACCACGGCCCCGGCCAGCTCGTCGGCTATCCGATCATGCGCATCGACGACGTCGGGCGCCACCTGCGCACGATCGAAGCCGCGATCGCCGCCGCGCTCGCCGAGCAGCGCATCCAAGCGCGGTCGCGGCACGACGAGGGCATCGACTACACCGGCGTCTGGGTCGGCGAGCGCAAGATCGCCTCGATCGGCGTGCACGTCTCGCGCGGCGTCACGACGCACGGCTTCGCCGTCAACGTCGAGAACGATCTCAGCCCGTTCTCGTCGGTCGTCGCCTGCGGCCTGCCCGACGTGCAGATGACCTCGATCGCCGACGAGTGGCAAGTCGAGGAGCCCCGCGACGAGAGTCGTGACTGCCCTGCTCCGACGGCTGCGCGCGCTCCCGGCGTCGCGTGCTTTCGCAAGGAGATCGCCTACCGCTTCTGCGAGGCGCACGGCCGGCGCCAGCGGCTCGTCTCGCCGGCGCGTCTCGCGATCGCCACGACGAACGCCGACAGCGGAGCCCCGACAGGGGCGCAGCCGATCGAATCGAAATCGGTCGCGCCGATCGAAGCGGTGCTCGCATGAGCGCGAGTCGTTCGCGCGCGAACCCCGGCGGAGCGAACGTGCTCGACGTGCTCGGGCCCGACGTGCGCCCGCTGCGCGAGCGCAAGCCACCGTGGTTCAAGGTGCCCGCGCCCGGCGGCCAGCGCTACCGCGAGCTGACCGAGCTGATCCGCTCCGAGAACCTGCACACCGTCTGCCAAGAGGCCGCCTGCCCGAACGTCGGCGAGTGCTGGGAGCGCGGCACCGCGACGTTCATGATCCTCGGCGACACCTGCACGCGCCGCTGCGGCTTCTGCAACGTCAAATCCGGCAAGCCGACGTGGAACGACCCGCTCGAGCCCGCGCGCGTCGCGCGCTCGATCGCGCGCATGGGCCTGCGCCACGCCGTGATCACGTCCGTCGACCGCGACGACCTGCCCGACAAGGGCGCCTCCGCGTTCGTCGGCGTGATCCGCCAAGTCCGCCGCCAAGCGCCCGACTGCCAGATCGAGGTGCTCACGCCCGACTTCCAAGGGCAAGAGATGCCGCTCGCGAAGGTCATCGCCGAGCGACCTGACGTGTTCAACCACAACGTCGAGGTCGTCCCGCGCCTGTACCCGATCGCGCGCCGCGGCTCCGCGTTCCTGCGTTCCTGCCGCGTGCTGCGCAACGCCGCTGAGATCGGCGAAGGCGACGTCGTGACGAAGTCCGGCCTGATGGTCGGGCTCGGCGAGTCCCACGACGAGCTCGTCGAGACGTTCGGCGTGCTGCGCGAGCACGGCGTCGGCGTGCTGACCGTCGGGCAGTACCTGCGCCCGTCCGAGCGCCACCTGCCCGTCGTGCGCTACTGGCACCCCGACGAGTTCGCCGCGCTCGAGGCCGCCGCCTACGAGCTCGGCTTCGACCACGTCGCCGCCGGCCCGCTCGTGCGCTCCTCCTACCACGCCGACCAGCACGTGCCGCAGCCGCGCGCCGGCGTCGGTCCGCTCGCCGCGCACGCCTAGCGCCTAGCCGGCCGCGCGCGACCCGGCGCGCCCGTCGAGCTGAGCGGCCGCAGCGCGGTCGGGGCGCGGATAGTCTCGCGCGATCGTCCCCGTCAAAGACAACGTCACGCTGTTGCGCTTCCCGCTCGTCTCCGCCGCGCTCGTGCTCGCCAACGTCGTCGTCTACCTGCTCGCGATCGTGCACGGCGGCGGCTTCCTCGACGGTCCGTCCAGAGCAGTCGCGCTGCGCCACGGTGCGATCCCAGCCGAGCTCAGCGTCGGAGCCGCCTTCAGCTCGACCTTCATCCCCGCCAGCCTGCTGCAACTGCTCGCCAACTCGATCGCGCTCGCGCTGTTCGGCCTCAACGTCGAGGACGCGACCGGGCGCCTGCGCTTCCTCGCCTTCTACCTGCTCGGCGCGCTCGTCGCGCTCGCGCTGACCGTGCTGTTCGCGCCGAGCTCGCGCGTCCCGCAGCTCGGCGGCTCAGGCGCCGTCGCCGCCGTGCTCGGCGCGTACCTGCTGCTGTACCCGCGAGCGCGCGTGATCGGCGTCGCGCTGATCCCGTTCCTCGCGACGATCGTCGAAGTCCCCGCCGTGCTCTTGATCGGCGTCTGGCTGCTCGTGCAGCTGTGGATCGGCCTCGCCGGCCTCGCCGGCCCGATCCACGGCGGCTGGGCGATCGCATACGCCGCGCAATGCGGCGCGCTGCTCGCCGGCGCGCTCGCGATCCAGCCGTTCGCCGACTCCGAGCGGCGCGCCGCCAAACGGCGCCCGCCGCCGCCCCAGCCGGTGTACTGATCCGATGGCGAGCAGCCGAACAGCGACGCAGCGCGGCACGGCGCGCAGATGAGACGCAACGCCGTCCTCGCCGCCGTGCTCGTCTTCATCGCCGGCTTCGCTTTCCTCACGTTCGCTTCGATCGTCGAACAGGGGCTGACGATCGCCGGCGTGCTCTCGATCCTGATCCTGCTGCTGCTCTCGATCGGCATCGTCGGCGCGCTGCGCAATCCTCCCCGCTGATCTTGCGCCTCTCCAGTACCTTCGCATCGCCGCGCCCCGACGTGGTTTCGTCCACGTCGTGAGCATCTCGCCGTTCATGACCTCCGAGCAGAGCCGGCGCCGGCGCGAGCTCGCGCGGCGGCGCCGGCGGCGCCAGCGCGCAATCGGCGCCGGCCTGCTCGCGCTCGCGATCGCCGTGATCGTCGCCGCCGTCGTCGTGCTGAGCAAACCGAGCGGCCACGGCACGCCCGCGACGCGCGTCGCGACCGCGCGGCGCGAGCGCCCGAAAGCGCCGCCCGCGCCGAAGCTGTCCGCCAGCGGGCTGCCGCTCGGCAAGCCGCCGCTCGTGCTCAAAGGGCTCGGTCAGCCGGCCGACGACGCCGTCAAGATCGACTTCCGCCACCCGCCGCGCGCCGGCCTGCTGTTCAACATCGCGACCGGTCAAGTGCTGTGGCAGCACGACCCCGACACGCGCCTGCGAATCGCGAGCATCACGAAGATGATGACCGCGCTGCTGACCGTCCAGTCACAGCCGTCCGGCGCGCACGTGCTCATCACCAAAGCCGCCGTGCAAGCGGCCGGCTCGAAGGTCGGCGTGCTGCCGCTCGGCAAGCACGTGCAGCTGGAAACGATGCTCTACGGCCTGCTGCTGCCGTCCGGCAACGACGCCGCGGTCGCGCTCGCGCAACACGACGCCGGCAGCGTCAAGCGCTTCGTGCTCGAGATGAACGAACAGGCCGCGAAGCTCGGCATGAGCTGCACGCGCTACTCCTCGCCGTCCGGCTACGTCAACGCCGGCAACTTCTCCTGCGCCGCCGACCTCGCCGTGCTCGCGCACGTCGACCTCGAACAGCCGCGCCTGGCGAAGATCATGCGCACCTACAGCGCCGAGCTGCCGCTCCCGATCAAAGGCGGCAAGGTCTACCTCTACAACAACAACCCGCTGTTGATCTACCACTACCCCGGCACGACCGGCCTGAAGACTGGCTTCACCGACGCCGCCGGGCGCTGCCTCGTCGCGACCGCCGAGCGCGACGGCGTGCGACTCGGCGCGATCGTGCTCAACTCGCTCGATCCCGGCACGCAAGCGCGCCAGCTGCTCAACCGCGGCTTCGACGACGTCTACCACCAGGCGCCCGTGCCCGAACAGCCGATGCCCGCCGGCGCTTGAGCGCCATCGCACGAGCGCACGCCTGAAACGAAGCAGGCCCGGAGACGGGGCGACCCTGGACGAGTGCGCCGCCGAGCCCGAGGAGTACCGTTCCCACGATAGATTGACTGGTCAGTCAGCCAAAGGAGAACGCCGTGGATCTCGACGACACACAGGAGCAGGCCGACTACCGCGCGCAGGTGCGTAGCTGGCTCGACGAGCACAAGTCCGAGGCTCCCGTCCTCGACGGGCCGGACGCGATCAAGGACGAGAGCGAGATCATCGCCGCACGGCGCGCCTGGCAAGGGAAGCTCGCCGAGGGCGGCCTCGCCGGCGTGACCTGGCCGAAGGACTTCGGCGGGCAAGGGCTCGGGCCGATCGAGCAGGTCATCGCCAATCAGGAGATCGCCAAGGCGAAACTGCCCGGCATCCTCGACGCGATCGGCGTCGGCATGCTCGGCCCGACGATCATCGCGCACGGGACCGACGAGCAGAAGACGCGCTACCTCGGCGCGATGCTGCACGGCGACGAGGTCTGGTGCCAGCTGTTCTCCGAGCCGGCCGCCGGCTCGGACCTCGCCGCCGTGCAGACGCGCGCGCGCCTGCAAGACGACGGCAGCTGGCGGATCAGCGGCCAGAAGGTGTGGACGACCAACGCGCAGTTCGCCTCCTACGGCCTGCTGCTCGCGCGCACCGACGCCGACGTGCCCAAGCACAAGGGCCTGACGATGTTCATCGTGCCGATCGACGCACCCGGCGTGACCGTTCGCGGCCTGCGCCAGATCTCCGGCGAGGCCGAGTTCAACGAGGTCTTCTTCGACGACCTCGCAGTCGACGGCGACGCGGTCGTCGGCGGCGTCGGCAACGGCTGGGGCACGGCGCTGACAACGCTGATGTTCGAGCGCGTCACGATCGGCCTCGGCAGCGAGGGGCTCGGCTACAACTCGACGCGCTTCGCGCACGCGATCGCCGGCGACGACGCGGCGCGGCGCGACCCCGACGTGCGCCACACGCTCGGCGAGATCGCCAGCGAAATGCTCGCCGTACGCTTCACCGGCTATCGCACGCTCTCGGCGCTGCAGAAGGGCCAGGTGCCCGGCCCCGAGTCCGGCCTCGCGAAGATCACGATCGTCAACGGCGCGATCAAAGCCGGCGACCTGATCGCCGACGTGCTCGGCCCCGACGCGCTCAGCGACGACAGCCAGTGGGCCTACATGATCTCGTTCCTGCCCGGCCTGAAGTCGGCCGGCGGCACCGAAGAGATCCTCCGCAACACGATCGGCGAGCGCGTGCTCGGGCTGCCGCCGGCGCCGCGCCTCGACAAGGGCATCCCGTTCTCGGAGCTGCGCTCCAAGGAAACGACCGCCGCCTAGCCGACCGCCCGAGCCCGAAGAACTTCCAGACCAAGGAGCCTTTCAAGTGAACCTCTCACTCTCAGACGAGCAGGAATTCCTGCGCGAGGCCGCGCGTGGAACGCTGTCGCGGACGAAAACGTTCGAGGCCTCGCGCGAAGCGCTCGACGGCAAGCCCGACGCGCTGCCCGACCTCTGGCCGACCGCGAAGGAGGCCGGCTGGCCCGGCCTGCTGATCGACGAGCGGCACGGCGGCGCCGGGCTCGACGCGTTCGACGCGATGCTCGTGCTCGGCGAGTGCGGCCGCGTGCTCGCGCCGATCGCGCTGCTCGGCCACCTGCCGGCGACCGCGATCCTCAACGACGCGCCCGCCGGCGCCTCGCTGCTCGAGGACCTCGCGTCCGGCGAGCGCCGCGCCGCGTACCTGCCGGTGAGCCCTCCCGACGACATCGCGACGGATTGGAGCGTCGACCCGCGCAACGGCCTCGAGCGCGGCGCCGCGCCCACGGCGAGCGCCGACGGCGACGGCGCTCGCGTCAGCGGCGAGCTCGCGTTCGTGCCCGACGCGCCGGGCGCAGACGTGCTCGTCGGCGTCGCGCTGCTCGATGGCAAGCCGGTCGGCGTCGCGATCGACGCGGGCGCCGACGGCGTCAGCGTCGAGGCGACGACGCGCTATGACGCGACGCGCTCGCTCGGCCACGTGACGCTCTCGGACGCTTCCGCGACGCTGCTCGACGCGCCCGAGGAGTCGCTCGCCTCGGCCTGGCTGCTCGCGCAGGCGCTGATCGCCGCCGAGTCGCTCGGCAGCGTCGAAACGGCGCTCGACGTATCCGTCGAGTACGCCAAGGAGCGGCACACGTTCGGCCGTGCGATCGGCTCCTATCAGGCTGTCAAGCACTCGCTCACCGAGGTGCTGCGCCAGCTCGACAACGGCCGCTCGCTGCTCTACTACGCCGGCTGGGCACGCCACGGCGGTCCCGACGAGTTCGCCCTCGCCGCGAGCGCCGCGCGCTCGGTCGCCGGCCGCGCGCTCGACAACGCCGCGCGCACGATGATCTCCGTGCACGGTGGCATCGGCGCGACCTGGGAGCACGACGCGCCGCTGTACTTTCGTCGCGCCCAGCTCTCGCGCCGCCTGCTCGGCGGTACCGCGCACGCGACCGACCGCGTCGCCGGCGAGCTGCTGGCGCAGGCTGACGCGGCTTAGCGGCGGCGCTTCGCCGCCGCCGCAGCGACGGCTTCCGCTTCCAGCGCCGCGAGCACCGGCGCTCCATAAGCGGCGTGCACCGCTTCGACGATCGGCTGCCCGACGCCGCAGTTGATGCAGAAGCCGTGCTGCGACCAGCCGATCGCTCGCGCTAGCACCTGATCGGCGTACGTCACGCCGGTCGCATCGTGACCGTAGTAGTCATACGCCGCGTCCCATGCGCTGCCGTCCAGCGCATAGCTCGCGCCGTCGGCCGACAGCAGGTGCGCCGCGCCCATGATCGCGTCGAAGTCGTCGTAGATCGACGGATGCTTCGCCGTCTCGTGGTCGTACACGGAGGGTCGCGCGGCGTAGCGGTAGGAGTCGCTGACGAGCGCCCACGTCGTGACCGGCCCGTTCGTCACGTTGAACTGCATCGGCCCGCCGCAGCAGTGCGCGAAGTTGAGCCCTTCGTACGTCCCCGGCGCGGTCGAGAAAGACGACTCCTGGCGATGGATCGACGCGAGCAGCAGCCAGTCGACGCCGAACGTGCGCTGCGCTGTCGCGTAGATCGGGTAGAAGCCTTCCATCCAGCGCCGCGCGATGTGCGTCTGCGTCGGATCGAGCAAGCGCGACGCGTCGAGCTGCTGCTGCGCTTGCGTCGGCTGCGCGACGATCGCGCCGGCGCGCCGCTTCGCGCTCACGCTTGTGCCCGTGCCCGTGCCCGACGTCGAAGCGCCGGCGAGCGCGCTCGACGACGACGCGGCGCCGGCGACCGGCGTCGTCGCGACGGTCACGACCGCCGGCGGCGCCGCCGAGCGCTGCGCCGGATCGCCGCCGCCACGCAGCACGAGCGCCGCGACGAGCACACCGACGCCGACGAGGCCGAGCGCCAGCGCGAGCAGCCAGACTCCGCGCTCAGACGGCGGCGCGGGCACATTCGCGTCGTGAGCATCGGCGATCAACTCGTCTATCGACATCGACGGCTAACGGTAGCCGCGCGGACGCTCGTCGTATGCGGGTTGACGCCTGGCGCGACAATCGTCCTACCGTCGGGTTGTAGCTGCAATGACGAAGCTCCTGCCAACGCTCGTCGCACTGGCGCTCGCGACCGCGCCAGCCGCGCCGGCGAGCGCGGCGCCCGCGCGAGGCCACGCAACTCGCGCGCACGCGGTCGCGGCGGCGTCGCCGACGAGCCCGCAGCCGCTGACGAGCGCGCAGCAGCACTACCTGCAACTCGCGCAAGCCGGCGTCGCGAAGGCGAAACAGCGCTGGCGCGACGGACGGCTGGGCTGGTACGACGAGCTGCTGCACGACCACGCGCGCTACCCGCTCGCGACGATCTGGGACATCGTGCCGCTGTTCGAGTCGCTCGACGCGATCGCGATCGCACAGCCGACGCCGGCCAATCGCGGAGCGCTGACGCAGTTCGCGAAAGGCGCCGAGCGCTATCTCAACCGCGGGCTGCGACCGGTCGCCGGCTACTCGCCATATCCCGGCGACCGCACTGCGAACACCGAGACGTGGTTCGACGACAACGGCTGGTGGGGGCTCGCGTTGGTCAACGCGTACCGCGCGACCGGCTCGAAGCGCTGGCTGACCGACGCCCAGCGCGCGTTGAACTACGTCGCGGCGGCCGGCTGGGACGCGCAGTCCGGCGGCATCTGGTGGAACACGACGCACCCGTACAAGTCCGGCCCGGCGCTCGCCGCCGACACGCTGCTGGCGACGCTGCTCTACCAGCAGAGCGGCTCGGCGTTCGACCTCGCCGAGGCGCGCAAGTTCCTCGCCTGGGCGAACGCGTCAGGCTTCAGCGCGCCCGATCAGCTGTACGCCGACAGCAACGTCAACCAGACGCCGATCGACTACATCGAGGCGCCGCTGATCTACGCGCAGGCGCTGCTCTGCCAGCTGACTTCGACGCCGAGCGAATGCGAGCGCGCCGAACAGTTGAAGGCGACCGCGCTGCGCCGCTTCGGCTACCTGCTCGACTTCTCGCCGCAGTACGACGCGATCTACCTGCAGTGGATGCTCGCGCTCGGCGCGCTCGACCACGACAGCACGCTCTACGCGCTCGCGGCCGACAACGCGCGCGACGCCGAAACGCGCGCGCTGAACGGCGAAGGGCTGTACCTGCTCTCGTGGAACGGCGAAACGCTGCCGGCGAACGACGCGCAACCGGGGATGCTGCAGACGCAAGCCGCGACGACGAGCGTGTTCGCGTGGCTGGCTACGTATCAGCCGCCGGCGTAGGCGGCGGCGAGGCGCTCGGCGGCGCGGCCGGGGCGAGGCGCGTCGCTCGGCGAAGCGTCGCGCTCAGACGCCGAGCGCTCGCCGCGCGACGCGATCGAACACGTGGTCGGGCAGCAGCCGGCGGATCGCGACCATCGCGCGCGCGTCGCGGCCGACCAGGTAGCGCGCCTTCATCCGCTTGGCGGTCAGCGCGCGCTCGATCGTCTCGGCGACGAGCTCGGGCGGCACGCCACGCTTGGCGGTGTCCTGCAGCACCTTGTCCATCGCCTGCGGCACGTGCCCGTACTCGGCGCGCAGGCCGTCGGGGATCGTGACGCCGTCGGCGAGCTCGCGGCTCTTGTCCCAGATCGGCGTCGCGACCGAACCGGGCTCGATCAGCGCGACTTGCACGTGCGACGTGCGCAGCTCGACACGCAGCGCGTCGCCGATCGCCTCGATCGCGTGCTTCGACGCGGCATACGGCGCCGTGAAGGCCATCGCGACGCGCCCGCCGACCGACGAGACGAAGACGATCCGTCCGCCTGCCTGCCCCCCGGCATGGGGGGCGGCGCCCGCGGCGCGCAGCGCCGGCAGCAGCGCCTGAGTCACGGAGACCTGACCGAGCACGTTGACGTCGAACTGCTTGCGCAGGTCGTCGGGATCGATCAGCTCGAGCGGGCCGCCGAAGCCGACGCCGGCGTTGTTGACGAGCGCGTCGAGACGCCCCGGCGAGGAAGCGCCGCCGCCGGTCAGCTCACTGACGCGCGCGGCGGCGAGGCGGATCTGCTCGCGGTCGGTCACGTCGAGTGTCAGCGCCTCGATCCGTCCGGCCGGAGCTTCGCCGGCAAGCCGCTCACCGTCGCCGTTGGCGCGCACTCCGGCGAAGACCGTCCAGCCGGCGCGCGCCAGACGCAGCGCCGTCGCCTGCCCGATTCCGGTCGAAGCGCCGGTGATCAGCACGGTCGGCATCGGTGAAAGCTATCTCACCATCGGATTAACCACGGCTTAGGTTGCTCGTCGATCGTTCCGTGAGTGCGCGCTACAGGCCGATCGAGACTCGCGCGCGCGAGCGTCGTAGCGATGGGGCTCGGCGCGCTCGCCGGACTGCTGCTCGCGCTGAGCGGCTGCGGCGCGACGCTCAAGCACGCAGCCGACGACGACGCGAGCGCCGACGTCGACACGGCTAGGACCGGCTCATGTGCTGCGACCGTCCTGCAAGCGCTCGGGCACGTCGCGTCGCGCGTCTACCGCGAGGGCGTCTCCAGCGAACGCACGCTCAGCGCGACGCGGATGATCGAGAGGTCGACGGCGCTGCGCAGCGCCGTCGAAGCCGACGACGCGGGCGCCACGCAAGCGGCGGCTCGCGCGCTGATCGCGACGCGCCACTTGACGGACCTGCGTGTCGTTCGCGACGGCAACGTGCTCGCCGACGTCGGCGGACCGGCGCTCGCTCCGATCGGCGGAACGCTGAGCGACGCCGGCGGCGAGCCGCTGGCGAGCTTCGTCACGAGCGTCTGGGCCGACGGCGGGCTGATCACCGAGACGAACGGGATCGCCGAAGCGGCCACAGCGCTGCGCAGCGAGTCGCCGTCGGGCAACAGCGCGACGCTCGCCGGCGCGTTCGCGCTGCCGAGCGGCAGGCTGCCGAAGTCCGGCACGTTCACTCACGACGATCGCGCGTACGAGTTCACGTCGCTCGCGGTGAGCTCCTATCCGAGCGGCGATCCGCTGCGCTTCTTCGTCCTGCGCACGACCGAATCGCTGCGAGGCCTGTGCGGCGCGAGCGCGGCCGACACGACGTTCAACACGCTGACGCGGATCGCACGGCTGATCTACGCAGGCGAGGCCGGCGCGCGGACGCTCCCACAGATCCGCCGCGCACAGCACAACCAGCCGCTGCTGCAGGCCGTCGCCAGGCGCGATCCGCAGGCGACGCGCGTCGCCGTCGAAGCGCTGCTGCACGAGCACATCGTGCGTCTGCGAATCAGCGCCGGCGGTCACGTGCTGACCGACGACGGCGGCCCTTACGTGCTCGCTCCGGTGCGCGCGCCGCTGCGCTTGCACGGCAAGACGATCGGCAGCCTGATGCTGTCGATCCAAGACGACGAGGGCTATAAGCGACTCGCGAACCGCCTCGCCGGGCTCGACGTGCTGATGTACATGGACGGCCAGCTCGTCAAGAGCACGATCGGCTACTCGCCCGGACCGGTGCCGACGAGCGGGCCGTTCAGCTACAGGGGCAAGACCTACCGCGCTTACACGTTCGACGCCGTCGCGTTCCCGTCCGGAGCGCTGCGGATCACGGTGCTGATGCCGCTGCCGTACAGCTGATCTGGGCGCGTGCGCTCAGGCGCAGCGGGCGCTCACGGCGCGGGCGCTCAGGCGGGCACGAGCGCCGAGCGCTTCTGCTCGAGCGACTGCAGCAGCTCGTCGAACGACGCGGCGAATTTTTCGACGCCCTCGCGCTCGAGCGTGTCGGTCAGGTCCTTGTAGTCGACGCCGGCCGCGGCGAGCTGGTCGAGCAGGTTGCGCGCGTCCTCGAGCTGCGCCTCGATCGTCGCGCGCGCCTGCCCGTGGTCCTGGAAGTCGCGGATCGTCTGCTCGGGCATCGTGTCGACCGTGTCGGCGCCGATCAGCTCCTCGACGTACATCGTGTCGCGATATTCGGGGTTCTTGACCGACGTCGACGCCCACAGCACGCGCTGCGGCGTGGCGCCCTTCGCCGCGAGGTACTCCCAGCGCGGCCCCGAGAAGATCGCCTTGTAGCTCTGGTAAGCCAGGCGCGCGTTGGCGATCGCCAGCTTGCCCTTGAGCTCGTCGTGGCCGCCGATCGCGTCGAGGCGTTTGTCGGCCTCGGTGTCGATCCGCGAGACGAAGAAGCTCGCGACCGACGCGACGTGGCGCGGATCGCCGGCCTCGGCGACGAGGCGCTCGAGGCCGCGAACGTAAGACTCGGCCACCGCCTCGTAGCGTTCGAGCGAGAAGATCAGCGTGACGTTGATCGACTTGCCCTTGGAGATCACGTCCTCGATCGCCGCGAGGCCGGGCTTGGTCGCCGGGATCTTGACCATCAGGTTCGGACGCTGCACCGACTCGTGAATTCTGATCGCTTCGCGGAAGGTCGCCAGGGTGTCGTACGCGAGACCGGGGTCGACCTCGAGTGAGACGTAGCCGTCGCGCCCGCCACCGCCGTCCCAGATCGGGCGGAACAGGTCGCACGCGTCGCGGATGTCGTCTTCAGCGAGCGTCCAGAAGACGTCCTTGATCGGCAGCTCGGCGTCGAGCGCGCGCAACTGCTCGTCGTATGCGTGACCGGCCGTCATCGCCTTCTCGAAGATCGTCGGGTTCGACGTCGCGCCGACGACCGAGTCGTCGTCGATCAACTGCTGCAGGTGGCCGCCGCGATTCGTCTCGCGGGAAAGGTTGTCGACCCACACGCTTTGGCCGAGCGCGGAGAGCAGTCGCAGCGGTGTGAGGTTCTCAGAAGCGGACACGATGCGATCTCCTTTTCGGCTTGAACTGTTCAGCTCGACGCGGCCGGCGCGCGCTCGAGCAACGCGCGTGCGCGCTTGGCGATGTTCTCGTCGGTGAAGCCGTAGTGCTCGAGCACCTGCGTGCCCGGCGCCGAAGCGCCGAAGCGATCGACTCCGAGCACGTCGCCGTCGAGCCCGACCCACTTCCACCAGCTCATCGTCGCGCCCGGCTCGACGGCCAAGCGGGCGCTGACCGACGGTGGCAGCACCTCGTCGCGGTACTCCTGCGACTGCGCTTCGAACAGCTCCATGCACGGCATCGAGACGACGCGGACCTTGACGCCCTCGACGGCGAGCGTCTGCGCCGCGTGCAGCGTCGTCGGCACCTCGGCGCCGGTCGAGATCAGGATCAGCTCGGGCGTCGCGCCGCCGTCGGAGTCCCACAGCGCGTAGCCGCCGCGCTCCAATCCGTCGGCGCTCGCGACCTCATCGCGATCGAGCGTCGGGATGTTCTGGCGCGAGAGCAGCAGCGCGACGGGACCGTCGTCGCGCTGCAGCGCGATGCGCCAGGCGACGACCGTCTCGTTCGCGTCGCCCGGGCGGATCACCCACAGGTGTGGGATCGCGCGCAGCGAGGCGTAGTGCTCGATCGGCTGGTGCGTCGGCCCATCCTCGCCGAGCCCGATCGAGTCGTGCGTCCAGACCCAGACGACCGGCAGGCCCATCAGCGCCGACAGCCGCACGCTGCCGCGCATGTAATCGGAGAACATCAGGAACGTCGAGCCGTACGGCTTGACGATGCCGCCGTGCGCACACGCCCCGTTGACGATCGCGCCCATTCCGTGCTCGCGAATCCCGAACGGCACGTTGCGCCCGGCGTGGACGCGCGAGAACTCGCCGGCGCCGTCGAACACGGTCTTCGTCGACTCGACCAAGTCGGCGGCGCCGCCGAGCATCGTCGGGCCGAACTCGGCGAACGCGGCCATCGTCTTCTGGCCGGCCGAGCGCGACGCGATCTGCTCGCCGGCGGCGAACGTCGGCAGCGCCTCGCGCCAGCCGTCGCGCAGCTCACCGCGCCAAGCGCGATCCCAGTCTTCGGCCATCGCCGGGAAGCGCTCGCGCCACGGCGCGAGTTTCTGCCGCTGCCACTCGCTCTGCGCGCTCGCGCCCGCCGCGGCCAGCGACATGTGCTCGTAGACGCGCTCGTCGACCCAGAACTTCTTGTCGGGGTCGAAGCCCATCACTTCCTTCGTCGCGCGCACCTCGTCTTCGCCGAGCGCCGCGCCGTGCGATTTCGCCGTGTCGATCGCGTGCGGCGCCGGGTAGGCGATGTGCGAGCGGATCGAGATGAAAGAAGGCTGCTCGGTGTGCTCGCGCGCCGTCGCGATCGCGCGCTCGAGCGCGTCGAGGTCCTCGGAGTCCTCGACGCGTTGCACGTGCCAGCCCTCGGCCGCGAAACGCGCCGTGTGGCTCTCGGAGTCGAACGACAGCGCAGTCGTGCCGTCGATCGTGATGCGGTTGTCGTCGTAGCAGAGCGTCAGCTTGCCGAGCCCGAAGTGACCGGCGATCGACGCGGCTTCCTGGCTGATGCCCTCCATCAAGTCGCCGTCGGAGCAGATCGCGTACGTGTGATGGTCGACGAGCTCGTGTCCGGGGCGGTTGAAGCGCTCGGCGAGGAAGCGCTCGGCGAGCGCCATGCCGACCGCGTTGCCGACGCCCTGCCCGAGCGGGCCGGTCGTGATCTCGATGCCGGGCGTGTCGCCGCGCTCGGGATGTCCCGGCGTTCGCGAGCCCCATTGGCGGAACTGCTCGAGGTCGTCGAGGCCGAGGTCGTAGCCGCACAGGTGCAGCAGCGAGTACTGCAGCACGCACGCGTGGCCGGAGCTGAGCACGAAGCGGTCGCGATCGGGCCACTCGGGATCGTTTGGGTTCGCGTGCAGGAAACGCTTGAACAGCGTGTAGCCGAGCGGCGCGAGCGCCATCGCCGTGCCGGGGTGCCCCGCGTTGGCCTTCTGCACCGAATCCATCGCCAGCCCGCGGATCGTGTCGATCGACAGCTTCTGGATCTCGAGGTCGTCCATCACCGCCGATCCTAGCGTCGATCGCTCGCTAGAGTCCGTGGATCATGGACGAGCAGTTCTGCGATGTCGGCAGAGGTATCACGCTCTGCTACGAGACCTTCGGCGAGCCGTCGGACCCGACGGTTCTCTTGATCATGGGGCTCGGCACACAGATGGTCGCCTGGCACGAGGACTTCTGCCGGCAGCTGGCCGAGCGCGGCTTCCATGTCGTGCGCTTCGACAACCGCGATATCGGCCACTCGACGCACCTGCGAGGAGCGCCGCCGACGGTCAAGCAACTGCTGCTGCGCTCGCGCCGCGCCGCGCACTACACGCTCGCCGACATGGCAGAGGACGCGGCGCGGTTGCTCGAGCGTCTCGACCTCTCGCCGGCGCACGTGATCGGCGCGTCGATGGGCGGGATGATCGCGCAGACGCTCGCCGCGCGCCATCCCGAGCAGGTGCGCTCGCTCGTCTCGATCATGTCGAACACCGGCGCGTTGTCGAACGGCCAGCCGGCGCTGCGGCTGTACCCGTTCTTCCTGCGTCGCCCAGTCGCCGGTCGCGAGCAGTACCTGGCTCAGTTCGAGCGGTTGTTCACGGCGATCGGCTCGACCGGCCTGCCGCGTGACGCGAAGGAGATCCGCGAGCTGGCGGGACTCAGCTACGACCGCGATCACGACCCCGCCGGCTCCGGGCGCCAGCTCGCGGCGATCATCGCCTCCGGCGACCGCACGCGCGAACTACGCGACGTCGTCGCTCCGACGCTGGTCGTCCACGGCACGGCCGACCCGCTCGTCAGGCCGTCTGGCGGCCGCGCGACGGCGCGCGCGATCACGGGCGCGAAGCTGATGCGCATCGACGGCATGGGCCACGACCTGCCGCGCGTCGTCTGGCGGCGCCTGACCGACGCGATCGTCGAGAACGCGGCGCGGGCTGGTGGCCCCCCGGACCACCAGCCTCCCGTGCTCGCCTCCCGCTCGCCGCTCGCTGGCCTCGCTTAGCCCCGGCGTCCCTCAATCGCCGTGAGGCCGCCGGCGGTTGGCCGGCAATCCCGCCATCGAGTGCGCACGCCCGGTCGAGCAAAGGCTCGAGCCCGACCGGATGCGCACGAGCCAATGCAAGTCGTGACGGCAGTGTGAGCGGCGGTACGGCCAGCGACCGTGCAGCGCGCGAAGCATGCGCGTGTCTTGACAGCCGGACAACCTCATCGCCCGATGCCCTCTCCCCGACCAGTCGTACCTGAGCCAAGACCCATCAGCAGGCCCTTTCTCTAAACCCTCACACCACTCGACCGCTTTGTCTCCGAGTGGGCGGGAGGCTCTCTCCCGCAGGGACATATAAATCATGTTTTACGCGAAATGTCAACCAGCGTCCGCTTCTCCTTACCGTCCTTTCGCCGACGCGCGATCGGAGCCGTATTTCGATGTTTCTTGGGAACTCGAAGATCACGCGAGAGCGACCTGTCGAGCGCCGCGCGAGAACTGCGAGGCGACATTGCTGGCTGCCGCGCGCGAACCGCGAGGCGGCATTGCGGCGTGCGATCAACGCGGCGGCGAGCTTCTCGGTGAAGCGCTGAGAAGCTGGAAAGTGCGCCCGGCGGGAATCGAACCCGCGGCCTGCGGCTTGAAAGACCGCTGCTCTTTGGCTCCCCGAAGAGAACCGTTGACCACTGAGCTACGGGCGCGCGCGCTGGCAGTCTCGCGACCAATCACGCGACTGTCAACGCCGTAATCTAAGCATGCATTGCGTGAGCGAACGGGCGCGGCGCGATCGGCGGCTCGGCGCGCGGCGATCCGCCCGAGGCAATCGCGGCCCGCCGGCGCCCGAGCGCGCTCAAAGCGCGCCGGCGAACGCGGCGATCTCGCCGAGCACGCGCGTGGCGTCCTCGCGGTGCGGCCAGTGCCCGGCGCGATCGACGATCAGCGCGCGGCTCGGCGCTGGAAACAGCGCGGCGCTCGCCTCGAACAGCGCGGCGTCGACGAGATCGGCCGTGCCGCCGACGCAGAGGCACGGCACTTGCGGCGGCTGCTCGAGCAGCCGCGATCCGCCGAGCGGCAGCGCGCGGTAGTAGTCGATCGCGGCGGCGAGCGTCGTGTGCGTCGACAGCGCCTGCTTGGCCAGGCGCACCGACTCGTCGCGTTGCGCGCCGGTCCAGTTCGGCGCCCAACGCCGGTACAGCGTCTCCAGGTAGGCGAAGTCGCGCCTGCTCAGCGACCAAGTCGCCCACGGCAGCTTCAGCCCGATGAAGTGGCGCGCCGCGAACAGCGACGCCGGCGTGCGCCTGAGCACGCTCGGGTGCGGGATCGCGAGCGTGACGATCCCGCGCGTTCGTTCGGGCGCGAGCGTCGCCATCACGTAAGCGATCAGCGCGCCCCAGTCGTGGCCGACGACGACCGCGCGCGGCGCTCCGATCGCATCGAGCAGCGCCAGGCCGTCGCGACCGATCGTCTCGAAGTCGTATGGGCGGCCGGCGACGATCGTGTCGGGGTGATAGCCGCGCAACCACGCTACGGTCACGCGCCAGCCGGCCTGAACGAGCTCGCGCTGGAGCGCCTCGTAGGAGTACGGCGTGTCAGGGAAGCCGTGCAGCAGCACGACGTCCGGGCCCTCGCCCTCCTGCGAGACGACGAACGGCTGCCCGCCGCCGGAGATCGTGCGGAACTCCACAGCGTCGAGCCTATGCGCCGGCGAGGCGCCGGCGATCGCGCGTTTCCGAACTGGGCTCGCGCTCGTCTGCGAGCGCAGCGTCGTCGGCCAGCAGCTCCATCAGCAGGGCGTCGTGCCAGCCCTCGCCGACGCTGTCGCGCTCGTAGTCGCGCATCACGCCGACGGCCTTGAAGCCGACCTTCTCGTACGCGCGTATCGCAGCCGCGTTGTCGACCGCCGGATCGATCGTCACGCGGTGATGGCCGCGCTCGTCGATCAGCTGGCGGGCGACACGGCGGACCGCCTCGCTGCCGTAGCCGCGCGCGTGGAGCGACGGGTCGAGGAACACGTCGATGCTCGCGTGCCGGTAGCGCGGCGTCAGCTCCTCGCCGAACTCGATCATCCCGGCGACGCGGCCGTCGATCACGATCGTCTGGCGCGTTGCGTCCGGGTCGTCGGCGAGCGGGAAGCCGGCTTCGGGCTCGCCCCACCAGCGCGCGACCTCCGGCGTGCGATGGATCCGCAGCAGTTCACTTGCGTCGGCGGCGGCGAGCGGCCTGATCAGCATCGCCGCGCAGCTTATATTCCGGACCTTGTCGACGAGCAGGTGGGCGTGAGGCACTATGTCGTCGTCGAGCTCGACGTCGAGGTCGAGCGCGCGGCCCCGTCCGACTAGGGTTCAGCGATCGAGCGCAGCGACGTGACATTCAGCTCGGGCGAGGCTGAGCGGCTCGCGGCAGCCGGCGCGTTCGTCGGCGACGGACCCGAGCGGCTCACGTCCGAGCAGGTCGAGCTCCTGCGACGCCGGGCACTGCTCGCAGCGGCCGCCGCGTGACGGCGATCGTCTGGTTCCGGCGCGACCTGCGCGTCCACGACCACCCGGCGCTGCGCGCTGCGCTCGATTCGGACGAGCGCGTCGTGCCAGCGTTCTGCTTCGACGACCGGCTGCTGCACGGTCGCCACGCTTCGGGCGCGCGCGCGCAGTTCCTGATCGAGTCGCTCACCGAGCTAGACACGTCGCTGCGCGAGCGCGGCAGCGGGCTCGTCGTGCGTCACGGTCCACCCGAGCGCGAGCTGCGCGAGCTCGCCGAGACGCTCGGCGCCGAGCGCGTGCACTTCGCCGGCGACGTCTCGCCGTTCGCGCGCAAGCGCGGCGAGCGCATGCGGACGGCGTTCGAACGCGCCAGCGTCGAGCTGCTCGCGCACCCGGGCGCCGCTACGTGCCCGAGCTGGCCGGCGAGTACCTGTGCGAGCCATCGACGATGCCCGGGCAGCTTCAGCGCGAGGTCGGCTGTGTGATCGGCGAGGATTACCCCGAGCCGATCGTCGACCACGCGCAGGCGCGGCGCGTAGCGCTCGAGCGCTACCGGGTCGCCTGACGGCGAGCGCCGTCAGAAGGTCGATCGACGTTCGGCGAATACGCGAGCGCGCATGGCGGTTGCGGCGTATGCTCACTCGAGCAGGGTCACGTTGTGTCGACGCGGGTCAGAGGAGAGCACGGCATGGAGAGTGGGGTCACAGGGGTGAAGGCGCCGGTTCGCGTGGCGACCGAGGCGAAGACGGTCGCCGAGGCGTTTCGGATCACCGTCCGCGAACGCGCCAAGCAGGTCGCGATCAGGACCAAGGAAGACGCTTTCACGATCACCTGGCGTGAGCTGAGCGAGCGCGTCGACGCGCTCGCCGGAGGTCTCGCGAAGCTAGGCGTCGGGCGCGGCGAGACAGTCGCGCTGATGCTCTCGAACAGACCCGAGTTCCATCTCTGCGATCTCGCCGCGATGATGCTCGGCGCGACGCCGTTCTCGATCTACAACACGTACAAGCCCGAGCAGATCGGTTACCTGCTCGCCGACGCGCAAGCGCGTGTCGCGATCTGCGAGCAGCAGTTCCTCGCGCAGATCCTCGAGGCGAAGGCGGCGGCGCCGCTGCTCGAGCACGTGATCGTGATCGACGGCGACGCGCCGGCGGGAACGCTCGCGCTGGCCGACGTCGAGGGCTCGAACCCGCAGTTCGACGTCGACGCATCGGTCGCGCGATTGACCGGCGATGACGTGCTGACGCTGATCTACACGTCCGGCACGACCGGGCCGCCGAAGGGCGTCCAGCTGATCCATCGCAACCTGATCGCGGCCGTCGAGGGCCTCGACGCGCTGATCTCCTTTCCCGAGGACGGACGCGTGATCTCGTGGCTGCCGGCGGCTCACATCGCCGAGCGCAACGCGCACCACTACCTGCCGATCGTCTTCGGCCTGCAGATCACCTGCTGCGACGACCCGCGCCAAGTGCTCTCGTACCTGCCCGAAGTGAGACCGAGCTGGTTCTTCGCCGTGCCGCGGATCTGGGAGAAGCTGAAGGCGGGCCTGGAGACGATGATCGCGGCGCAACCCGACGAGCAGCAGCAGCGCACGCAGGCGGCGCTCGACGCGGCGCTGCAGAAGGTGCGTCTCGAGCAGCGCGGCGAGCCGGTGCCGGCCGAGCTGGCCGAGCAGGTTCGCGAGGCCGACGAGCAGATCTTCTCGGGGCTGCGCGAGATGCTCGGGCTCGACCAGATCGAGGCGATCAACGTCGGCGCGGCGCCGACGCCGGTCGAAGTGCTCGAGTTCTTCCACGCGATCGGCCTGCCGCTGGCGGAGCTGTGGGGGATGAGCGAGACGTGCGGCGCGGGCTCGGTCAATCCGAGCGACAAGATCAAGATCGGCACGGTCGGCCCGCCGGCGCCCGGCGTGCAGCTGAAGCTCGCCGAGGACGGCGAGCTGCTGATCAAGTCCGACGTTGTGATGCTCGGCTACCGCAACCTGCCGGAGAAGACCGACGAGGCGTTCACCGAGGACGGCTGGCTGCGCACCGGCGACATCGCCGAGTTCGACGACGACGGCTACATGCGCATCGTCGACCGCAAGAAGGAGCTGATCATCAACGCCGCCGGCAAGAACATGTCGCCGGCGAACATCGAGGCGACGCTGAAGAGCGCCTCGCCGCTGATCGCGCAGGCGTGCTGCATCGGCGACGGGCGCCCTTACAACACGGCGCTGATCGTGCTCGACCCGGACTTCGCGCCGGCGTGGGCCGCGGCACAGGGGATCGAGGACGCGACGCTCGAGACGCTCGCGCGCGACGAGCGAGTGCGCGCGACGATCGAGGCGGCGCTCGACGAGGCCAACGAGAAGCTCGCGCGCGTCGAACAGATCAAGCGCTTCACGATCGTCGAGGGCGACTGGCTGCCGAGCGGCGACGAGCTGACGCCGACGATGAAGCTGAAGCGCAAGCCGATCGCCGCGAAGTACGCGGCGGCGATCGACGCGATGTACTCCTGAGCAAAGCGCCGCCGCTTGCGCGTCGTGGCGCGGCGACTCGGCAGCGCGCCGAGCGGCTAGCTCGCGGCCTGTAGCCGTTCGAGCATCACCGGGTCGTGCGAGCAGAGCAGCTCGACCTCGCCGGCGCTGCGCTGCGCCAGCTCGCGAAGCCGCTCGCTGTTGCTCCGCCGCGCGCCGTTCTCGACCGAGTTGAGGTTCTGGAACGCCTTCAGCGCCGGTGGGCAGCGCGGCGGCGTCTCGAGCTCGCCGCGATGGAAGAACGCATCGCCGCAGTGCAGCAGCCAGCGATCGCCGTCCTTGACGGCGACGCCGGTGTGTCCGCGCGTGTGGCCGAACAGCGGCACGAGCGCGATCTCCGGATCGCTGCCGGGCAGGATCCGCACGCTCTGAAAGCCAAACCAGTCATCGCCACCGGCATCGTGCTCGACCCACTTCGGGCCGTGCGCCCAGTGCACGGCGACGTAGCGCTCGCGTTCGCGCAAGCTCGGGTGAAGCGCGGCGTGCAGCTCACGCGAGAGCACGTGCACGTTCGCGTCGGGAAAGTCCGGCAGACCGCCGGCGTGATCGACGTCGAGGTGCGTAGCGACGATCTCGCGCACGTCTTGCGGCTGAAAGCCGAGCGCGCGGACCTGCTCGATCGCGGTCTCGGCCTCGCGCGCTTGCGGACGGAACAGCGTGTCGAAGATACGGCCGAGCTGGCGTGTGTTGCGCATGTCGTCGAGGCCGAAGCCGGTGTCGATCAAGACGAGCCCGTCGGCGCGCTCGACGAGCAAGCAGTGGCAAATCAGCCGAGCCGGACCGAGCAGGCTCCCTTCGCCGTTGATCAGACGCTCGCCGTGTGGGCACATCGTGCCGCAGCCGAGGTGGTGGACGACACGCGAGCGAGCGCTCATCTCGCGAAGCCTATTCGCATCGGTGAGACGGCGCGGCCGCGCCGGGCGCGTCGTCTCACGCCGCCAGCCGACACGGCAATCGTCTCCTACGCGCCCGCCGGCGGGATGCCGAGCTCGGTCAGGCGCCGGTCGAGCTCGCCGATCCGCACGGTGTCCTCGTAGAAGTCCTGCTGGAAGACGATCTTGCCCCAGCGCGTGCGCGCGAACAGCATCGTGCTGTTGCTGTAGATCCGCTCGCCGTCCGGCGCGCGCGCTTCGTCGTCGAAGCGCGTGACGAGCGTCATCCGCCACGGCGCGCCGGCGATCCACAGCTCGCCGATCTCGCCGGTCAGGCCGGCGGCGACGAACGAACGCAGGAAGCCCTCGATCGCGGTCTTGCCGTGGTATTCGCCGGACCAGCGGTGCGCGCCGTCGTTGAACTTCAGCACGGCGTCGTCGGCGAAGCTGGCGAGCAGCGGACGGTAGTCGCCGGCGTTGAGCGCGCGTACGCCGCGTCGCGACTTGAGCAGCAGCCCGGCGACGAGCAGGCGCCGCGCGGCGATCGCAGCCAGCGCGCCGGCGCCAGCTCCCAGCAACAGTCTCGAGTCGCTCCCGCGACTGCCGACGATCATCGAGCGCTCCTTTCGTTCGACTCGCCGAGATCGTAATAGATCGATCGATCTAGCGCGTCGCCGTCGCGGTGCGCTAGCGCGGCAGCGCGAGCGGGTGCGACTCGCTAGCAGCGAGCGCGTGCTGCTCGTTTGCGCGAGAATCGCAGCGTGATCGTCACCGAGAGCAGCCGTGGCTACGCGCCCACGATCGAGGCGTTGATCGCAGCGATCGAGCGGCGTGGGCTGACGGTGTTCGCCCGCGTCGACCATGCCGGCGGTGCGCGCGAAGTCGGGCTCGAGCTGGCCGACGAGGAACTGATCGTGTTCGGCAATCCGCGGGCCGGCACGCTGCTGATGCAGAGCGATCCGCGGATCGGCGTCGAGCTGCCGTTGAAGCTGCTCGTGTGGACTCGAGGCGAGCGCGCGTCGGTCGGCTACCTCGACCCGCGTGAGCTCACCGACACGTATGACGTCGCGACGCAAACGGCGATCCTCGAGCAGATGGCCGGCCTGCTCGGCGAGCTTGCCGCCGAGGCGACGGCGACTACTCGAACGTGACCTCGTACCCCGCGCCCTGCAGCGCCGCGCGCAGCTGCTCGGTGTGCTCGGGGCCGCGCGTCTCGAGCGTCAGCTCGATGCCGGTCTCGCGCACGTTCAGCGAGACAGCCTCGCGCACGTGCTCGAGCGTGACGAGGTTCGCGCGCGCCGACGCGATCAGGTTGAGCAGCTCGGCGAGCGCGCCCGGTCGGTCGGGCACGCGCGTGAACACGCGCACGCGCCTTCCGGCGGCCGTTTCGTGGCGGCGCAGCAGCGACGCGAGCAGGCCGTTGTCGACGTTGCCGCCCGAGACGATCGCCACGGTCGCGCCGGCGACCGGCGCGAGCTGGCCGCTCGCGAGCGCCGCGACGGCGACGGCGCCGGCGCCCTCGGCGACGAGCTTGGCGCGTTCGGCGAGCAGCACCATCGCATCGGCGATCCGCTCCTCGTCGACGGCGAGCACCGCGTCGAGCAGCTCGCGCAGCAGCGGCAGCGTCAGCTCGCCTGGGCGCTTCAGCGCGATGCCGTCGGCGATCGTCGCTGCCGCCGGGGCGTCCAGCGCCGCGAGCGCATCGGTGGAGCCGCCGAGCGCCGCCGCGAGCGGCGCGCACGCGCTCGCCTGCACGCCGACCAACTCGACGTCAGGGCGCTCGCGCCGCAGCGCGAGGCCGATGCCGCTTGCCAGGCCGCCGCCGCCGACCGGCACGACGACGCGCGCGAGGTCAGGAACCTCACGCAGCAGCTCCAGACCGAGCGTGCCCTGCCCGGCGATCACGTCGAGGTCGTCGAACGGATGGATCAGCGCGCCACCGGTCTCGGCGGCGCGTGCCGCCGCCAGCTCGACGGCCGCCTCGACCGAGCCGCCGCTGAGCCGCACGCTCGCGCCGAGGCGCTCGACCGCGGCGACCTTCGAGACGGGCGCGTCGCGCGGCATGAACACCTCGCAGCCGACGCCAGCGATGCGCGCCGCCTGTGCGACGGCGCGCGCGTGATTGCCGGCGCTCGCGGCGATCAGCCCGTCGTTCGCGCGCGCGCCGAGCGCCGCGAGCTTCGCGAGCGCGCCGCGCAGCTTGAACGAGCCGGAGACCTGAAGCGACTCGGCCTTCAGCAGCACCGGCCCGCCGGCCAGCTCGCTGAGCTCGCTGCTGGCGAGCAGCGGCGTCGCGATCGCACCGTGCGCGATCGCGCGCTCGGCCGCGTCGAGATCGACGCCGGCGCTCAGCGCGGCGAACCTGCCAGCGCCATCCGCGCCTGCGCTCATACGCTCCTACGCTACAGCGGCTTCGGGCATGCGCCCGAGAGACCGCATTCAACCGGCCCGCTCACGGCCCAGCGACGGCTGGAGCTTCGCCGCTGCCGCCGCTCGCCGCGGCCGGCGAACTGAGCCGAGCGGCGAACGGCAGCGCGAGCAGCGCCGTCGCGGCCATCGCGAGGAAGGCGGCGAGCGCGTCGTGCGCCAACGCCTGAACGAGCAGCGCGACGACGAGGCCGCCGAGATTGCCGGCCATCCAGACGATCGCGCCGGCCGTTCCAGCGGCTGCTCCGGCGAGCTGCTCGGTCCGCGTCAGGATCACCGGCAGCGCCGGAAGCAGGACGGCGCCCATCGCGACGAGGGCCAGCGCGCGCGCGCCGAGCCACGGCGCGACGCCGAGGACCACGCAGCCGAGGCACGCGGTCAGCGCGACGACGCGCATGAAGCTCCGCTCCGCTCCGCGGCGAGCGACGATCGGCGGCAGCACGGCACAGCCGACGATCCCGGCGATGACCATGCCGACGAGCAGCGCGCCGGCTTCGCCTTCGGAGACGCCCGAAGGATGCAGCAGCGTCTGCAGCCAGGTCGCCAGCGCGACGAAGATGCCGAAGCCGACGAACACCAGCGCGGACAGCGTGCGCATCGGCGCCAGCGCCCAGAGCGCTCGCGCGGCGCCGCCTTCGATCGCGACGTGCTCGTCACGCTCCTCTCCCGGCGCCCGCAGCGACAGCGCGAGCGCGAGGCACGGGACGGCGACGAGGACGGCGTCGAGCACGAGCAGGTGGTCGACCTCGCCGTGCGCCGCGATCGTCGGACCGAGCACCAATGCGACGAGCATCCCGAGGAAGCCTCCGGCCGAGCCGACCGCGATGCCGCTCGCGCGTTGCGCGGCCGGCAGGTACTCGCCGGCGAGCTTGCTCACCGCGCTGAGCACGATCGGCTGGGCGACCGCGACGAGGATCTGCCCCGCGACCGCCCACGCGAACGTCTCGCCGCCAAGGCGCACGAGCGCGCCGAGCGCGACGACCGCTCCGCCGAGCGCGAGCGTCGAGCGGAACCAGCGATCGAGCAGCACGCCCGCCGGAATCGCCAGGACGACGTAGAGCAGCGGGAAGATCTCCGAGAGCCAGCCAACGGCGCCTTCGGAGACGCCGTAGTGCCTGGCCGTCTCGGTCGTGATCGGCGCGTAGGTCAGCCACAACAGCTGTGTCGCGGCACAGACGAGCGTGTACGCCGCGATCACCCGCCAGCCGCCGCCGCGTCGTGAGGAGCTCCGGCCGATCATTCCGGCGGCAGGCTGCGCGCGTGCTCGACGCCACGCCGCGCCCGGTGCGCGAGGTCTTCGTCGTAGGCCACGTCAGATCGCCGGGCCGGCGACAATGGTCGAGCGCGCGCGCGTCACGCTCACGTTCTACATCACCGGGACCGTCTCGTAAACGTCGACGCTGCCGCCCTGCGCGAGCACGGGGCAGCCGTCGGCGAGACCGGCGGCGGCATCGATGCTGTCGGCCTTGATCACCGAGTAGCCGGTCAGTGCCGACGCGGCCGATCCGTCGCCGACCGACTTCGACGGGCCGAACGGGTTGCCGGGGTCGACGATCGCATCGCCAAGGCCGCCGAACCAAGCGCCCCAAGCAGCCATCGCCGCCTCGCGCTCCGCGTCGGTCTGCGCCATGCCGCCGCCTCGATACGCGAACAGGTAGTTGCTCATCGCTTCAACCTCCGTTGTCGTTTGGGTTTGCGTTCATTGCGTCCGTTTCGCTCAGTCCTCGGCGAAGATCTGGCGCGCGAGGCTCTCCAGCGCGCCGCCCCAGCCGCCGCCGTGCGCCACGCGCGATTCCTCCGACGGGAGCCGGTCGTGCTCGAGCACGACGGTCGTGCGCGCGCCCGGCGCGGAACTCGACCGTGACGAGGCTGACGTGACCGGGGTCCGGCCCGCCCTCGCGCCAGCACCACGTGTAGACGAGCCGGCGCGGGCGCTCGATCTCGCGGTACTCGCCGGCGACCGCGTGCGGCTTGCCGTCCGCGTCGAGCATGCGCAACGCATAGCCGCCGCCGACGCGCAGATCGACGTCGAAGCTCGACGCAGACCAGCCCGGCCGGCCCCACCAGCGTTCGAGGACGGCGGGGCTCGTCCATGCGTCGAACACTTCCTCCGGCGTCGCGGCGAACGCGCGCTCGATGCGGAAGGCGGCTACCTCGCTCGTCTGCCGCGCTCGATTGGGGGTGCTCATCCGTCGCCCGCTGCTCGCCGATCGCCGCGCGCGCGCCGGCCGGGGCCGCCGGCGCGCTGCGTCTGCTGCTCTGCCAGATAGCGCTCGACGGCGTCGAACTTGCGCTCCCACATCGCGCGCAACTGGCCGAGCCAGGCGTCGGCATTCTCGAACGGCTGCTCCTTCAGCCGCAGGCGGTGCGTGCGCCCGTCGATCACGCGCGAGATCGCGCCAGCCTCTTCGAGCACGCGCAGGTGCCGGCTGATCGCCGGCTTGGACACGCCGAAGTCGCTCGTCGCCTCGCCGACGCTCAGCTCGCCGTCGGCGAGGCGCTCGACGATGCCGCGGCGAATCGGGTGCGAGCACGCCGCGAAAGCTCGATCGAGCAGAACTTGGTTAGCCATGTGGTTAACAATAGCCGATAATCGCGCGGGTGCAAGCGAGACGGACCGCGACTGCCTCGATCGTCGTGCTCGGCGCGCTTTTGCTCGCCGCCGCCGCGAGCGCGCGCACGGTCGTCTTCGGCTACTCGGTCGACGGCCGGCCGCTCCTCGCAGACGTGCTCGGCGCCGACTCGGCGCCGCGCAAGATCCTGCTCGTCGGCTGCATCCACGGCAACGAGTGCGCCGGGCGGGCGATCGTCGCGGCGCTCATGCGACGGCCTGTCCCGAGCGGAGTCCAGCTATGGCTCGTCGCGAGCATGAACCCCGACGGCGAGGCCGCCGACACGCGCCAGAACGCGCATGGCGTGGACCTGAATCGCAACTTCCCCCACCAGTGGAGCCCAGGCGGCGGCCCCGTCTACTACGCCGGGCCGCGACCGTCGTCCGAGCCCGAGACGCGCGCCGCCGAGCGCCTGGTCGAGCGCGTCAAGCCGGCCGTGACGATCTGGTACCACCAGCACGAGGACCTCGTCGACATGGCCGGCGGCGATCGGGGCGTCGCGCGGCGCTACGCGCAGCTGGCGGGGCTGCGCGCGACGTGCCTGCCGTTCCTGCCGGGCACCGCGTCGGCGTGGTCGAACCACAACTTCACCGGGACGACGTCGTTCGTCGTCGAGCTGCCGGCCGGGTCGGTCAGCGGCAGTGCCTTGGCGCGTCATCTGCTGGCGGTGCGTGGGCTCGAGCGCGGCGAGCGCCGTGGCTCGCGCACGAGCTGCGCCGGCTGATTGCACGCCCGCGTGGGGCGGCGCGCGCGTGTCGTTGAGCCCGGAGCCCGACCGTCCGCGGCGGCGCCGTCAGGCGTCGACGCTCAGCACCAGCTTGCCGCCGCCGATCCGCCCGCTTTCGCCAAGCTCGTGCGCATGCGCCGCCCGCTCGAGCGCGAGCGTCTGCGAGACGTTCACGCGCAGCGCGCCTTCCTCGACGAGCGAGGCGATCGCGTCCATCCCTTCGCCGTCCGGCTCGACGAGGAAGCCCGTCACGCGAACACGCTCGCCGGCGGCCGCGCGGAGCGAGGCGAGGTCCGAGCTGGAGGGCACGTTCACGTACAGCCCACCGTCGCGCAGCGCCGGCAGTGCGCCGCGGCCGGTCTCGCCGCCGACTAGGTCGAGCACGACGTCAACATCACGAACAGCGGAACCGACGTCGACGCTCGTGTAGTCGATCGGCTCGTCGACGCCGAGCTCGCGGAGGAGGTCGTGGTGCACGGCGCGCGCCGTGCCGATCACGTGCGCCCCGCGAGCCTTGGCGATCTGCACGGCGAGATGCCCGACGCCGCCGGCCGCCGCCTGGACCAGCACGCGCGTTCCAGGCCCGACGTTGGCCGTGTCGACGAGCGTCTGCCACGCGGTCAGCGCTCCGAGCGGGATCGCGGCGGCTTCGACCAAGTCGAGCCCCGCCGGCACGCGGGTGAGCTGGCGCGAGCGCGCGGTGACGTACTCCGCGTAGGCGGCAGCCTCGCCGGGAAAGCGCGGCATCCCGAAGACGCGATCGCCTACCGCGAATCGCGTCACGCCATAGCCGACCTGCTCGACGACGCCAGCGACGTCCCAGCCGACGGTGAACGGCGGCTCGCCGAGGAAGCCGCCTTTCGCGCGCGTCTTCCAGTCGACCGGGTTGACGCCTGCGCCGGCGACGCGCACCAGCACCTCGGTCGGGCGTGGTTGCGGCACGGGCGCGTCGACCAACCGCAACACGCTCGGCGGCCCCAGCTCCGTCTGCCTGACGAGCCTCATCGCGGCTGGCGAGCATCTGCGCGCACGGGAGGAGATTGTATTTCGCGCCGTTAGATTTACCGGCCTGCCGGCACAGCGCCAGCCCGCGGCCGTCGGCTCGGCGTGGGGCCGTTCCGCTCGCCGACGTTCCGCGCGATGTGGCTGGCGCAGTTCGTCAGCAACGTCGGCGGCTGGATGCAGACGGTCGGCGCGCAGTGGCTGATGCTCTCGCTGACTACCGCCGCCGCGCCTGTCGCGCTGATCCAGACGGCGTCGAGCCTGCCTGTGCTGCTGTTCGCGGTGCCGCCGGCGCGATCGGCGATCTCGTCGATCGCCGGCGCTTCCTGCTCGTCGCGCAGACGTTCATGGCGCTCGCCGCCGTCGCGCTCGGGCTGCTCGAGATCGCCGGCGACGTCACGCCGGTGCTGCTGCTCGTGCTGTTGTTCGCGCTCGGCTCGGGCCAGGCGTGGACCTCGCCGACGTGGCAGACGCTGCAGCCGGAGCTCGTCAAGCCGGCCGAGCGCCTGCAGGCGATCGCGCTCGGCTCGGTCAACCAGAACCTCGCGCGCGCGATCGGGCCGGCGATCGGCGGCACGCTCGTCGCGGCGATCAGCGTCGGCTCGGTGTTCCTGATCAACGCCGCGACGTTCCACGCGGTGATCGTCGTGATCGCCCGCTGGCGCGGCGGCATGCGCGAAGTGGGCACGCTGCCGCGCGAACAGGTCGGCGAGGCCGTGCGCGCCGGCGGACGCTACGTCGCGGCAAGCCCAGCGCTGCGCGCGATCCTGCTGCGCGCGGCGGCGTTCGTCTTCTTCGCGAGCGCGATCTGGGCGCTGCTGCCGCTGACGGCCCGCGATCAGCTGCACCTCGGCTCCGGCGGCTACGGGCTGCTGCTCGGCTGCGTCGGCGTCGGCGCTGTCGGCGGCGCCGCGCTGCTGCCGCGCCTGCGCGCACGCCTCTCGCCTGGCGCGATGCTGACGATCGGCTCCCTCGCCGTCGGCGGACTCGCGCTGGTGCTCGCCTACGTCCACGTCACGGCGCTCGTCGGCATCGCGCTGGCGGTCGGCGGGATGGCCTGGATCCTCGCGCTGTCGACGCTCAACTCGATCAACCAGGCGAGCTTGCCGAGCTGGGTCAAGGCGCGCGGGATGGGCTTCTACCTGATCGTCTTCCAGGGCGGCACGGCGATCGGCAGCGCCGCGATGGGCGTCGCCGCCGGCCAGGCTGGCCTCAGCCCAACGCTGCTCGCGCTCGGTCCGCTGCTCGGGCTGCGCTCGCCGTTTGAGGCGATCGCTCCCGAGGAGCTGCTGCCGGCCGGCGACTTGCCAGCGCCGGCGCTCGCCGACGAGCACGCGCCGGGCGGTCCGATGAGGGTCAGCGTCGAGTACCGCCCACGCGAGGAGCTGCGCGAGAGCTTCCTCGCCGAGCTGTACGACGCGCGCTCAGCCGCCGGCGGACCGGCGCGAGCTCGTGGCGAGTCTGGCGCGACAGCGCCGATCAGTCGCGTTTTGTCGAGCAGTTCGTCGTCGCCTCTTGGCAGGAGCACCTGCGCCAGCACGAACGCATCAGCGCGCGCGACCAGGCGCGCCTGCAGCGGATCGCGGCGATGTCACGGGACGGGCGCGCGCCGCTCGTGACGCACTGGACTACGCCGACGATTCCGCGCGATGCACCGGCGGCGACGATCGAAGCGCCGCTCGCTGACAGCGCGTCCAGCTCGGTCGCGCGACCGTCGCGCGAAACGCCACCAAGCTCGCGCTAATCGGCGTCGCCGAGCACGTAGCGCTCGATCGCGATCGCGAAGCCCTCTTCCTCGTTCGACGCCGTCACGTGCGTGGCGGCCGCTCTGACTTCCTCGCCGGCATTGCCCATCGCGATGCTCAGCCCGGCGCCGTCGAACATCAGCATGTCGTTCGGCTGGTCGCCGAGCGTCGCGATCCGCTCCAGCGGGATCTCGTACTCGCGCGAGAAGTAGCGCAGCACGGCGCCCTTGTTCGCTTCGGGATGAGTGACGTCGAGGTAGTACGGCTGCGAGCGCGCCGCCGAGACGCGATCGCCGAAGCGCTTGCGCGCGACCGCCTCGGCCTCGGCGACGACGTCGAGATCGTCGCTGATGCCGACGATCTTCGCGATCGAGTCGATGATCCCGTCGAAGCTCTCGACGACGCTCGGCGCGAAGCGGACCGTGTCGGCCTCTTTCTCGACGTGCGGCGCGTGCTCGTCACGCAGCAGCCAGTCCGAGCCGCGATACAGCCACACGTCGAGCCCGTGCTCGCCGATCAGCTCGACGATCTGCGGGACGAGCGAGGAGTCGATCGAGCGCTCCTCGATCACTGACATGTCCGGCCGCGCGAACAGGCCGCCGTTGAACGCCGCGAGCGGCAGCGCGAGCTGTAGCGGCTCGACGAGCATCTGCATTCCGCGCGGCGGGCGCCCACTCGTCACGGCGAACTTCACGCCGGCGTCGCCCAGCGAGCGCACGGCCGCGATCGCGCGGGCGGTCAGCTGCTTCGCGTCGGTGACGAGCGTGCCGTCGACGTCGGCGAGCACCAGCTCGATCTCGGCGGCGCTCGCGCCAGCTCTCGTCACGATCTCCGCCGCTCGCCGCTCGCCTAGACGAAGCGCTCGACGAAGCCGAGCGCGGTGTCGGCGACCTCGCGCCAGCCATTGTCGATCGTCAGCGCGCGCCCGCGGTCGGGCAGTCCGACGAACTCGGTCGCGTTGGCCTGCTCGATCTGCTGCCGCTCGTACTTGGTGATCGCCATCCTGCCCCCAGTCGAATCCGAATCGCGTGCTTGCCGGCTCGTTCGCGAGCGCATCGCCGGGCGCGCGCCGCGCCCAGCGCATCATCTCACGCTGCGTTATCTTGCTCGCTGTCGTCGCGGTGGCGATCGACGTCTACGAACCAGGCGCCCAAAGGGGGAAGTCGATGCTCACGCGAGCTCTGCCGAGGTCCATTGCAAGGCGATCGAAAGGCGCTCTGGCCGGCGCGCTCGCGGGCGGCGCCGTGCTGCTGTCGCTGAGCGCGATCGACGCGTCGCTCGCCAGCGCGGCGAAGGTCAAGTCGATCGCCTGCAGGGGCGGCGGCAACTCCTGCACGGCCGTGATCGGCCTCACCGGCGGCGCGAGCAACGAGAAGCTTCGAATCACGCTGTCGGACACGGACTTGAAGCTCGTCGCGCGCGTCGTCAAGCCGAGCTCTGTTCGTGGCGCCTACTCGCTCTCGAAAGGCTCGTACTCGCTCGGCGGCTCGTTGTACTCGGTGACGCTCAACGCAGTCCAGTCGATCCCGAAGGGCTCGACGCTGACGCTCAAGTTCGCTGCGCCGACGCAACCGATGGGGAAGTAGCTCCAGCCTGTCCCGTGGCGAACATCTACGAGCCCGAGTACGACGAAGTGCGCGAGCAGCCCGGCTTTCGCGCGCGCCGCGCTCGAGTCGGGCTCGAAGCCGGAGCTGAGCGGCTGGGCCTGAGCGTGTGGGAGCTGCCGGCCGGCGAAGCGGCCTACCCCTACCACCACCACCTCGGCGAGGAGGAGCTGCTCGTCGTGCTCGAGGGAACGCCGGAGCTGCGCACGCCTGAAGGTTGGCGCCGGTTGCGGGCGGGCGAGGTCGTCGCCTTCCCACGCGGCGAGGACGGCGCCCACCAGCTCGCCAACCGCAGCGATCGGACCGTCCGCTTCCTCGCGTTCAGCACTCACGGCGACCCCGACATCGTGCTCTATCCGGACTCGGGCAAGATCAGCGCCGCCGAGCGACGGCCGGAGGGCGGCGGGCTACGTGGAATCTTCCGCCTCGCCGACGCCGTCGACTACTGGGACGGCGAGCAGCCGCCCGCCACGTCGAGCTAGCCCTCCGTGTGGATCTTCACGCGGCCCAGGCCGATCACCTCGATCTCATCGTGCGGCGCGCAGATCGCGATCTCCTGCGCCTCATCGCGTAGCGTCCGGCGCAGCGCGACGAACGCGACGCCGCCGATCAGCGCAGGCACGCAGAGCGCGATCGCGCGGTACGCAAGCACGGCTCCGGCGGCCGACGCGAGTGAGACGTTGTACAGCGCGAGCGTGCCGACCAAGCCGGCTTCGACGCCGCCGATCCCACCTGGGACCGGAATCAGCCCGCCGAGCTCGCCGATCAGATAGGCGATCCAGAGGATCGCCAGCGGCGGCGGCGGGCCGAGCGCGTGGAACGTCGCCCAGACGATCATCACGTCGAATGCGAGATAGGCGATCAGGCCGAGGATCAACACGACGTTGCCCTCGCGCAGCAGCGCGACCGCCTGCTCGACGCCCTCGCCGATCGCCGTCAGCGACTTCATCAACGCGCGCTTCGCCCGCGAGAGCTCTCCGCCACGGCGCTCCAGGCGCCTGCCCCAGCGCTTCGCGAGGCGTCCGGCGAACAGCGCCAGCACGAATGCGCCGATCCCGGCCGCGGCGGGCAGCGCGGTCAGCAGCAGATTGCTCTCGCCGCCGATCAGCCCCGTCGCCAAGCCGAGCCCGATGATGATCACGCCGAGCACGTTCGGCACGCTCGTCAAGAGGAAGAACGCGACCGTGCGCCGCGCGATGAAGTCGGTCTGCATGCCGCCGCGTTTGAGCGCCCACGCGCCGAGCGCGAGACCGCCGGCACCGCCCGTCGGGATGACCGCGTTCGCGCCGAGCTCGGACATGCCGATCTGGTAGCTGACGCGCCAGGACATCCGCCGGCAGAAGACCGCGCGGAAGACGGCGACGTAGCCGCACCCCGAGAGCACCTTCAACGCCACGCCGACGAGCAGCCATCCGGGGCTCGCGTGCTCGAGGCGCGAGCGCAGTTCGCCGAGTCCCGGCAGCAGCATGACCGCGACGACGACGACCACGGCGAGCGCGAGCACGAACAGCAGTCGCGTGCGCACGCTGTGGCTGCTGAGCCCCTCCGGGACGCCGAGATCGTCGCGCGCCACCTTCGGCGGCTCGTGCAGCTGAGTCGTCATCGCTCCCATTGTGGTCGCTGATCGAGCCGAAGCTCGACTTGCGATAGTTCGCGGCGATGAGCACGGCCTACTCGGCGGGCGACTGGACCGACCTGTTCGTCGCGAGCGCGAGCGCATCGGCGGCGCTGACGGGGCTGCTGTTCGTCGCCGTCTCCGTGAACATCACGGACATCCTCAAGACCAAGGCGCTGCCCGGCCGGGCGCTGCAGACGCTGCTGCTGCTGCTGAGCGCCGTCGTCGTCTCGCTGGTCGGCCTGGTGCCTGGGCAGAGCACCACCGCGCTCGGCGCCGAGCTGCTCCTCTTCGGCCTCGGCTTCGGCGCGTGGGTGATCGTGCTCGCCGGACGCTCGCTCGAGGAGACGCGCGAGTACGTCCACCCGCTGTTCCAGTTCGCGCTGGTGCTCCCAGGCACGCTGCCGCAGGTGATCGGCGCGATCAGCCTGCTGGCGCAGACCGGCGGCGGCCTCTACTGGACGATCGCCGGCGTCGTCGGCGCGCTGCTCGGCGCGTCGGTCAACGCCTGGGTGCTGCTCGTCGAGATCCTCCGCTAGGAGAAGTAGGAGCGATGCCGCGCCTGCGCCGATCCAGCTGTAGCGCTCCGGGGATCGCCCGGCGCAAGCGCGGGCGTGGTCACGAGTACCTCGATCCGGCCGGCGAGCGGATCGACGACCCGGAGGCGCTCGAGCGGATCGGCGCGCTGGCGATCCCGCCGGCGTGGCGCGAGGTGTGGATCTGCATGGACCCGCGCGGGCACCTGCAGGCGACCGGCTTCGACGCGGCCGGGCGCAAGCAGTACCTCTACCACGAGGCCTGGCGCGCGCATCGCGACCGGCAGAAGTTCGACTCGATGATCTCCTTCGGCCGCGCGCTCGCGAAGCTGCGCCGCCGCGTCGCGCGCGACTTGCGCACGCCGCCGACGCGCTCACGCCAGTCGGCCGACGCGCTCGAGCAGCGTCTGTCGCGCGAGCGCGTGCTCGCCTGCGCGGTGCGGCTGCTCGACGTCGGCTTCTTCCGGATCGGCTCGGAGGACTACGCCGAGCGCAACGAGTCCTACGGGCTGACGACGATGCTGCGCAAGCACGTCACCGTCGATGGCGACGAGCTGATCTTCGACTTCCCGGCGAAGTCGGGCCAGCGCCGCGTGCAGGCGATCGCCGACGCCGACGCGCTCGCGGTCGTCAGCGAGCTCAAGCGCCGGCGCAGTGGCGCGCAGCTGCTCGCCTACCGCGACGACGGTCGCTGGTCCGAGCTCGACGCCGACGAAGTCAACGATTACCTCAAGCGCCACGCCGGAGCGTTCAGCGCGAAGGACTTCCGCACGTGGAACGCGACCGTGCTCGCCGCCGTCGCGCTCGCCGTGCGCGACGGCGAGGCGCAGTCCTCGAAGCCGCGCCGGACGCACGCATCGCGCGAGCGAGACGTCAAAGCGGCGATCAAGACCGTTGCGGCATACCTCGGCAACACGCCGGCCGTCTGCCGCTCCTCCTACGTCGACCCGCGCGTGATCGACCGCTACCAGGCCGGCGCGACGATCGCGGCGCTGCCGGCCGGCGAGCCGGACCTCGCCGAGCCGCGCGAGCGCGCGAAGCTCGAGGCGGCCGTGCTCGAGCTGCTCGGCGACGCCAGCTGAGGCGCCGTGGCCGGCGGCTCGGGCGCTCCGACGCCCACCGCTCCCAAGACGCCTATCCCTCCCGGACGCCTACCGTCGCGCGAGCCGTCGGCCGCTCTCGGTCGCGATCGGCGTGTAGTTGAGCTCGAAGTGGTGATAGAGCGCAGACTCGTCCTCCTGCGAGAGCTCCTCGCCCTGCTGCGCGATGTTCGGCGCGTCCTGAACCTGCGCCTTGGTCACGGCGACGCGCAGCTCGTCGGGACCGACGGTGATGCCGCCGAGCGGGACGAACGTCAGGTGGCGGCCGATCAAGCCTTCCTTGACGGTCGCGAACTGCGGCACGTCGGTCTCGACGTCTACGTAGACGTCCTCGAGCTTGCCGATCTTCTCGCCGTCGATGTCGATGATCTGCTGGCCGTGCCAGTCGGCGACGTTCAGCGCCGCTTGCTCATTCGGGTCCGTGCTCATCGCGAGCTTGCTCCTTTCGAGCCCGTAGTCGCTTTCGCGCGCGTGCGAGCTTGGCCGGCATGCGCGAGGCCCGCGCTTTCGCGGTCGCGTTCACGCCTTTGCCTGTCGTTTTACTCGATTCGGCTTCCGCGGTCGAGAATCGTCGATCGCTTACCCGCGATACGACGAGATAATCGCCGACAGGCATCACCGCGTCCGCCGCCGGGCGCTCGCCTTCGAGGAGACACGACGCGCACGTAGAACTCTCCTTGCATGCTGGCGCTGCTCCTGGCAGTCGCACTGATCGGCCTCACCGTACTGTCGCTGCTGCTCGCCGGCGCGATCGTCGCCGCCGCGACGGCGATCGCCGTGCTCAACCTCAGCCTGCTCGCGCTGCGACTGCGCGTGGCGCGCATGAGCGACGGCGACACGGCCGCGCGAGGGCGGCGCGTCGGCGAGCGCTGGCGCCCGTCAGCGTTTCGAGCGCCACCGGCGGCGCCGCTCGAGGCGCCGTTCGAGTCCGACGACGCTCCGCGCGTGCGGATCTATCGCGGCTGACGCGCGGCGGCTAGTGTCCCTGGCGATGCGCGCCGTGAGGACGATCGTGTACCGCGCGGCGATCGCCGCGGGTGTGGTGCTGACCGGCGCCGCGGACGCGTCGGACGGATCGAGCTTCGTTCGCGTCGAATCGAGCAAGGGAAAGGTCGCCGGTATGCGCAAGCGGCCGAGCGGAGGCGAACCGTTCGCGCGGTTCAACGGCAACGCGGTCTTCCGCGATGACGTCCAGTCCTACGCAACGACGGAGCTGGCGACCGACATGACGGCGTCCTCACCGCTGGCGTTCTCCTGGCAGGTCTCGGCGCCGGCGGCGCTGCCTCGATAGATGGCCGAGCAGCACGTCTTCGGCTACGGATCGCTGAGCAGCGACGGTCTCGCCGCGCGAGCGGCACGGGCGCGCATCTGCCGCCTGCGCGATCACCGCCGCACGTGGAACGTCGCGATGGACAACACCGTCGACGTGCCTCACTACAAGCACTATCTAAGCGACGACGGAGCGCCGCGCCCGGCGGTGTTCGTCACGTTCCTGAACGTCCTCGCCGCGCCGGGCTCGACGGTCAACGGCGTCCTGCTGCCGGTCGGCGAGGACGAGCTGCGCGCGCTCGATCGCCGCGAGCGCAGCTACGAGCGCGTCGACGTCGCCGAGCTGCTCGACGAGCGGCCTGCCGGGCGTGTGTGGTGCTACACCGGCGGCGCCGCCGCGCGCGAGCGCTTCGAGCGCGGCCTGGCGCGCGGGACGGCGCTCGTCGACGCGCGCTACCGCGACGCCGTGCGCGCCGGCTTCGCCGCGCTCGGCGCCGAAGCGCTCGCCGAGTTCGACGCGAGCACCGACGCGCCGCGTTGTCCGATCGAGCCGCTGCGGCGCGTCGACTTGCCGTAGTCCAAGCGCTCAGGTCGCGGCCAGCTCGCGCTCGTACTCGACGGCCAGCTCGCCTGCGTCGGCCGACTTTGAGTACACGTCGATCTCGAGCAGCCTGCGACACGCCAGCAGCAGCGCGACGCCGACAGCGACGACGCCGGCCGAGACGAACAGCGGCGCGCCGACCGACAGCGACGTGGAGAGCTTGCCGGCGAGGTACGGCGCGATCCCGCCGCCGACGAAGCGCACGAAGTTGGTCGCCGACGCCGAGACCGACGGTCCGGCGACGGACACGCGCATCAACAGCGTCGAGAGCGACGCGTTGGCGACGCCGAGGAACGCGCCCGAGACGATGATCGCCGGGATCAGCACGACGCGCTGATGGACCCCGAAGCCGACGATCAGCAGGTCGATTACGATCGAGGAGAACATCGCCGCGAGCAGCGGCACGAGCGCAAAGCGCCGCGTCAGCCGCGGCGCGCCGAAGATCGCGCCGAGCGCCAGCAGCGCTCCCCACGCGAAGAACACGATGCCGAGCTGATGCACGCCGAGGCTAAGCGGCAACGGCGTGTAGGCGAGCAGCGTGAAGAAGCCGAAGTTGTACAGCAGCGCGATCACCGAGCCGGCGAGCAGCGAGCCGTGGCGTAGCGCCTTCAGCGGCTCGAGCAAGTCGATCCGCTCGCTTGCCGGTGGCTTGCGCGCGGGGCCCAGCCCAACCGCGATCGCGACGAACGCGATCGCCATCAGCGTCGCGACGCCGAAGAACGGCGCGCGCCAGCTGACGCCGCCGAGCAGGCCGCCGAGCAGCGGACCGCTGGCGATGCCGACGCCGAACGCCGACTCGAACATCACGACGGCGACCGACACGCCGCCGGCCGCCGTTGCGACGATCACGGACATCGATGTCGAGACGAACAGCGCGATCCCGAGCCCCCAGCCGGCGCGGAAGCCGACGATCTGCGCGACCGTGTTCGACGAGCCGGCGAGCGCGCTGAAGACGACGACGAGCGCGAGGCCGACGAGCAGCGTGCGCTTCGCGCCGAGCCGCGTCGAGGCGTAGCCGGCGAGCAGGTTCGAGAAGCCGATGATCAGGAAGTAGCTCGTGAACAGCAGCTCGACCTGGCTGGCCGACGCGTGCACGCCCGTGGCGATGATCGGCAGGATCGGATCGACGAGGCCGATGCCCATGAACGCGACGATGCACGCGAACAGCACGGCCCAGATCGCCTTCGGCTGCCTGCGCAGGCCGATGCTCGGCCTGCCCGGCCGCGCCGCGCCGTCGGAAGCTGACGGAGCGGCTTGCGCGGGCGATCGGCTCACCTGCAGATATATAGCGACGTCCTACCCTTGATTGTGTGAGCAACGACGCCAGTCAGCGACCGCTCTCCTCGCGACTGGTCCTGCTGATGGCCGTCGCGTGCGGCGCGGCGGTTGCGAACATCTACTACGCGCAGCCGCTGCTGAGCACGATCGCGCACGACTTCGCTGTCTCCGACGGAACGGCCGGCCTGCTCGTGACGGCCTCGCAAGTCGGCTATGCGGCCGGCCTCGTGCTGCTCGTGCCGCTCGGCGACCTGCTCGAGCGTCGTCGCTTGATCACCGGCATCTTGCTGATCACCGCGCTCGCGCTGCTCGCGACGGCGCTCGCGCCGAGCTTCAGCGTGCTCGCCGCGGCGCTGCTCGTCGTCGGCGTGACGTCGGTCGTCGCGCAGATCCTCGTGCCGCTGGCGAGCTCGCTTGCGGCCGAGGACGAACGCGGCCGCGTGCTCGGCAAGGTGATGAGCGGGCTGCTCGTCGGCATCCTCGTCGCGCGCACGGCGAGCGGGCTGCTCTCCGAGCTCGACGGCTGGAGGCTCGTGTTCGGGATCTCCGCCGCGCTGATGCTCGCGCTCAGCCTCGTGCTGCGCCGCAGCCTGCCACGCGTGCGAGCGACGACCGATCTCTCCTACCCGGCGCTGCTGCGCTCGGTCGGCAAGCTGATCGTCGAGCAGCCGACGCTACGCGTGCGGATGGTCTACGGCGCGCTGCAGATGGGGCAGTTCAGCGTGCTGTGGACGACGATCGCGTTCCTGCTCGCCGGCAAGCCGTACGACTACGGCGACGCGACGATCGGCCTGTTCGGCCTCGTCGGGCTGGCTGGCGCGCTCGCGGCGCAGGCCGCCGGACGGCTCGCCGACCGCGGCCGCCACCACCTCTCGACCGGACTGTGCTTCGGGCTGATGCTGCTGTCGTGGGGCGCGATCGCCGCCGGCAAATCCTCGCTCGGCGCGCTGATCGTCGGGATCGCAGTGCTCGACCTGGGCATCCAAGGCGCGCAAATCACCAGCCAGAGCGTGATCTACGCGCTCGACCCGGCCGCGCGCAGCCGGATCACGACCGCGTACATGACGACGGTCTTCGCCTCGGCGGCGATCTTCTCGGCGCTCGCTTCGGCGATCTACGACTCCGGCGGCTGGAGCGACGTCGCGACGCTCGGTGGCGCGCTCGCGGCGATCGGCGTGCTCGTCTGGGCGGTCGAGCAGCTGCTGCTGCGCCGTCGCCGACAGGGCGCACGCGCTCGCCGAGGCGCGCGGCTAGCTCCTGCGCAAGGCGGCTGGCGCCCTGCTGCTCCGGCGGGCGCTCAGCGGTCGAGCTCGCGAACGGCCGTCGGCGCCGTGCGCTCACCGTCCTGCTCCTCGCTCAGGCGACTCGACGACGAGCGCGAGCGACCGGACGCGGAGGACTCGGCGTGCACGATCAAGACCGGCACCGGGCTGTGATGCAGCACGTAGTGGCTGACGCTGCCAAGCAGCACCGAGCGGACCGCGCCGCGGCCGCGCGAGCCCATCACGAGCAGATCGTGCTGTCCCTGCTCGAGCTGGCGCAGCACCGCCGGGCGTGCCGGCTCGCTGCTCATGATCGTCGTCACCGAGACGCCGTCGGGCACTCGCTCGAGCGCCTCGCGCAAGACCTTTTCGGTGTCCGACTCGGCTTCTTTCGTCAGCTCCGTGACGACGTCGCCGCCGACCCCCGAATAGGCGACGGCCGGCGACGTGTTGATCGAGCTGAACAGCGTCAGCCGCGCGTGCTCGGACTCGGCCAGGTCAACCGCCTGCGTCAGCGCCTCGTCGGAATCAGGAGACCCGTCGATTGCGGCGAGTATGTTGCGAAACACTTTTCACCCCTTTCATTGCGTGTACGCCTTGCCTGGGCCCTGCGGCAGCACGGCCTTGCCGCGCTTGGACACGCGCGCCGACGGCGGCGGCACGACCGGCCCGATATCGCCGTCCGGCGCTTCGTCGAGATCGACGATCACCGGCGCGTGATCACTCGGCTTCGTGCCCTTGCGCGCTTGCCGGTCGACCCACGCCGCGCGCGCACGCTCGGCGATCGGCGTGCCGGCGAGCACGAGGTCGATGCGCATGCCGAGGTCCTGGTGAAACATCCCGGCGCGGTAGTCCCAGTAGGTGAAGATCCGCTCGCTCGGCCAGCGCTCGCGCACGACGTCGTGCAGGCCGAGCGACTCGAGCGCCGCTCGCTCGGGCGCCGTCACGTGCGTGTGCCCGGCATACGCGGCAGGATCGAACACATCTGCGTCGGCCGGCGCGATGTTCATGTCGCCGCAGACGATCGCCGCCTGCGGACTCGCAGCGACGAGCTCGCGCAACGCGCCGAGCCAAGCGAGCTTGTAGCGGTAGTGATCGGAGTCCGGCTCGCGGCCATTCGGCACGTAGACGCAGTGCACGCGAATCCCGGCGCATGTCGCCGTGATCGCGCGCGCCTCCGCGTCGGGGAAGCCGGGCGCGCCAGGAAGGCCGACCGCGACGTCTTCGAGGCCGGCGCGCGAGAGGATCGCGACGCCGTTCCACTGCGCCTCGCCGTGTCGCGCGAGCTCGTAGCCGCGCGTCGCGAGCTCGTCGCCGAGCAGCTGGTCGAACGCGTCGTCGGCCAGCTTCGTCTCTTGCAGGCAGGCAACGTCGGGATTGCGTTCGTCGAGCCAGGCCAGCAGGCGCGGCAGCCGCTGCTTGGCCGAGTTCACGTTCCAGGTCGCGACTCGCACGCGCGTACGGTAGCGCCGCGCCCGCGGCCACGAGTCCGGGCCACGCAGATCGCCGGCTAACGTAGTGGGGATGACGAACACCGAGCCGATGACCGCGCGAGCGGCCCACTACACGGCGCTGCTCGAGACGATCGACCATCGCGGCGCATCGAAGCTGCATCCGCGCGAGCGCGAGCAGCTGCTCGAAGCGGCCGATGCGCTGCTGTTCGGCGAGGCGGAGAGCGTCGAGTTGCTGCGCGACGCCGAAGCGATGATCGAGAACTTGGAGACGAGCGAGCGCTGGTCAGACGAGGCGTGCGATCAACTGCGCGAGCACCTCTACGGCTGCGACGAGCCGGCTGTCACCGGCTGAGCGCACCGGCCGGTCTTCGGCTGGTGCGATGAAGCGAGTCTTGGCTTGGTCCGACGAAGCGGGGCTCGGCTGGCCCGACGAGCGCGGCTCGGCTCAACGCCGGCAGCTGGCGCTGATCGGAATTTCGGGGCCGGCGGCTTCGACCGGCTTCGGGTCGACCTTGCACCAGGCCAAGCGCTGACGAGGCTCGTCGGCGACGGCGAGGAACGGATAGGCGATGCCGGCGCTGCGCGCCGTGCAGCGATACGAGCGCCGACCGTCGCTGACTCGTCCGTAGGACCGACAGCTGACGCCTTGCGCCGGCCCGGTCAGCTGATGTTCGGAGATGCGCTGACGAACATCGCGCTCGATCGCCCGCTCCAGCGCGGCGGCCGGCGCGGCGCCGGCGGCGAGGCCGGCGAAGTGTGGAGCCTCGTCTTCACCGATCGCCGTGTCGGCGATCCGGTTGATTTCAGCTTCGGCGCCGGCTTCCGAGGAGGAGCCTTCGGGTCCGGCGCTGCTCACCGCGATCACGATGCCGGCTACCGCGGCGATGCCGACGATGCTCGCCAACACCCAGCGCGCCCACAGCGGCAGCGGAGCGAGCAACGATCGGCGTGACTGCATCGCCCGAAGAGTAGTCGCGTCATGCGCCGTGTGATCCAGCGACTACGAGCAGCGGCTCCTGCTTTCGCCCCTCTCCACTTCCAATTTATACCGAACAGGGGGGCTTGTTACAAGCCCGCCTCGTGCCGCATAATCGCCCGCCGCTGGCCAGAACTGATCGAAATGGGAGGGCTGAATGCATCGGTTTTCGACGACATGTCCGACGGGAGTGTGTGTATGAACAGGCATGCGGTGGTGATCGCCGGAGGCGGACCGGCGGGGATGATGCTCGCAGCTGAGCTGGCGTTGGCGAACGTCGACGTCGCGCTCGTCGAGCGCCGCGCCGATCACGCGCTCGTCGGCTCACGCGCCGGCGGCTTTCACTCGCGCACGATCGAGGTGTTCGATCAACGCGGAATCGCCGATCGCTTCCTCGCGGAAGGCAAGGTGGTGCAAGTCGCGACGTTTGCCACGACGATGTTGAACATGAGCGACTTCCCGACACGTCACCCGTACTCGCTGGGAATCTGGCAGAGTCAGATCGAGCGGATCATGGCCGCATGGATCGCCGAGCTGCCGGTGCGGACCTATTACGGATCTGAAGTGACAGGCTTCGCGCAGGACGAGACCGGCGTCGAAGTCGAGCTGTTCGACGGACGGGCGCTACAGGCGCAGTACCTCGTCGGCTGCGACGGAGGACGCAGTGTCGTCCGTAAAGCAGCCGGCATCGACTTTCCTGGGTGGGACGCGACGAGGAGCAACCTGATCGCTGAGGTCGAGATGAGCGACGAGCCGGACCTGGGCATGCGCCACGACGCGATCGGGACACACGGCATCGGCAGGCTGGAGTACGAGGTCCGCGACGGCGAGGTCGTCTACGAGGACCGCGGGCCAGTGCGGGTGATGGTGACCGAGCGGCAGCTCGGGTCTAGCAGCGAGCCCACGCTGGGCGATCTGAGCGAGGCGCTGATCGCCGTCTACGGCACCGATTTCGGCGTCCACGATCCCACGTCGATCTCCAGGTTCACCGACATGACACGCCAGGCAGCCGCCTACCGCGCGGGACGAGTGCTACTCGCCGGCGACTCGGCGCACGTGCACTACCCGGCAGGCGGGCAGGGGCTCAGCCTCGGTGTGCAGGATGCGGTGAACCTGGGCTGGAAGCTGGCTCAGGTGGTCCACGGGATCTCTCCCAAGAGCCTCCTGGACACCTACCAGGACGAGCGCCACGCGGTCACTGCTCGCGTGCTCCGGTACACGATGGCCCAGGGCGCGCTGCAACGTCAGGACGAGCGCATCAAGGCGGTGGTCGATGTCGTCTCGGAGCTCGCGAGCATGGATGAGCCGCGCAAGCGGCTCGCCGGGATGGTCTCGGGGCTGGACATTCACTACGACCTCGGTGACGGGCACCCGCTGCTCGGACGGCGCATGCCCGACCTCGACATCGTGACCGCCGGCGGCCCGCTCCGCGTCTTCGAGCTGCTGCACGGCGCGAAGCCGGTGCTCCTGAACCTCGCTGAGCCCGGCATATTCGACATCGCTCCCTGGGCCGAGCGGGTCCAGCTGATCGATGCCGAATACAGCGGCCCGTGGGAGCTTCCGGTGCTTGGCGCGGTCACTGCTCCGGCTGCCGTCTTGATCCGGCCCGACGGATACGTCGCGTGGGTGGGAACGTCGGCAGACCCGCGGCTCCGCGACGCGATGACGACCTGGTTCGGAGCGCCGCCGGCGGCGTAGCGCGCGAGCCATCAGCGCTCGTCCTCGCCGCCGGACGAGAACGACACGCGAGCACGAAGATCTCCGCCTGGAGATCGTCGTCCGGTCAATCAGCGGATGCGGCCTTCGTCTCCTCCGTCGCCGCCTGGCGCCCCTCGACGCTCAGGTCGATCGCTCGCTCGACGATCACCGAGGTAGATGACCGCACTACGGTCGACTGATGGCGCTCTAGTCGTATACCACGGTATACTGCCAGCATGGCGAAGGTCATGGTGTCGATGCCGGACGATCTCTTGCGCGAGGTTGATGCTGAGGCGACTCGGCTCGGGACGTCCCGTAGCGCAGTGTTGCGCGAGTTCGCCGACTCCGCGCTGCGTAGGCGCCGCACCGATCGTGCAGCCGCCATGGACAGGCTCCTGCGGCAGGCTGCACGGCATGGTGGTGCGGCTGCCGAGCGAGTGAAGGCCACAAGGCCGTAGCTTGAGCACGCTGCTCTTGGACGCCAGCGTGATCCTCGCGGCGTTCGATAACGACGACGAGTTGCATCGACCGTCCCAGGCGCTACTCGCTGATGCCGGTGTGACACTCACCACCCTCGATCTCGCCCGATACGAGGTCGCGAACGTGGCGGTTCGGGGCTGGTCCGAGCTCGAGCGTGTCACCCCGTTGCTGGAAGCAATCGACCGGATCTCTGACGACGGTAGGGTCATACCGTCTACGACGACTCTGCTCAGCCGCGCCGCCGAGCTCGCCGATGAGCACACGATCTCCGTGTACGACGCGGCCTACGTAGCGGCGGCGGACCAAGGTGGCGGCACGCTCGTCAGCTGCGACGTTCGCGACCTCGTGAGCAAGGGGCTTGCGAGCAGTCCCGCGAGCGTGAATGAGCAGTCGCCTCCTCCAGGCGGAAGCAATATCGAAGTTCGACCATAGACTCAGCCGAGGCTGTTGAGGAAGTTCCGTGGCGTCAGCACCGGCGGTGTGAGTCGCTGAGCTGGGTGAAGTGCGTGTCGCCGGACACGATGCACTCGTACACATTGGCGTCGAGGACGACCCGACGCACTCAGCGGCGGGGGGGCGTGCTGCTCGCGGACCGCGCGCCTCACGCGTCGGGAGCACCTCATCGACTCTCGGGCTCATGGACCGGAGCATGGCAGTCGGTGTACACGTTTGGATACACCTGCAAGAGGCTCAACTGGAAGTAGGCATCACGAGTTCGGTTGCCGCGCGCGTCGTGCCTCATCGGCCTGCGCGCGGTTTAGCCGCTCTTTGTCGCCGGTCAGGTCGAGGGTCACACGTCGGTGCGCGCTCTGTAGAGCCGCTGTGCCAGACCAGCCGCTGCAACGGTGATAATTACCACATCGACGAGGCTCTGGGTCATTACCAGACCCCTGCACCACTGAGACTCGGGAGGAATGCTTCCTGATCCGATCGTGCTCAGGTTCCCAACCGTGGCATAGATCGCGTCCAAAGGGGTTAGCGATCCCTTGAAGCACGCCCGCGCGTCGGCGCTCGCCACGAGATAGACGGTTGCCCAGCACCCAACGATCCCGATGACGGCGGCGGTGAACACAAAAACCGCCCAGCTGCGTTCGTGTGACTGTTTGAGGTCTACAAGTAGCCAGCCCAAGAGCCACACGAGGTCGGCGACTAGGAGAACGGCACACACCACGTACAGTGCTGTGGTCGCTTGGGCGAGCGGGCCGCGCTGCAGCGCGAGCACCGCCCAAGGGAGGATGGCCAGCGTAGCGGTTACTACCGCCATCACCTTCCGGAAGCCCGCAATGAAGCGATAGGGAGCGACCGCAAACGTAACGAGGCCGGGAGACAAGCGCCGATCGTGCCAAGCGCACCGGACGCCTCCCGACGAGACGGCGCTCGTCGGAGTGACGGCGCAGACGGACTATCGACGACGCGATGCACGCGTCGGGCCTCACGTACCCCAACAGCGAGTCCGGGCGCGGCCGCGTAGCCGCGAGCGCAGCCGACGACTCTTGGCCTTGCCGATGTAGATGACCTGCGCGCCGGGCACCCAATTGGCTCCAAGCTGCTCGATCGAAACGCTCGGATCGCCCCGCCACGTAAGGCCCATCGGGGATGGCGTCACCCAAGCTGGGGGGTCGGCACGGCGTTCACGCAGCACGACGTAAATTCCAGCGACCGCTGTCGGGATGTCCTGAGGCGCTGGCTCCAGATCGACGAAGCGAACCCACCACGTGAACCCCGCGCTCGCCAGGCTGCCTCGACTGAAAGGCGCGGCCTCCGTCACTCCGCGTCTGCGCGACGGAAGCTGAGGCCGACATCGGGGAACCGCTCGATGAGCGCAGTCAACGCCGGCTCGGTGTTGACCCCCCAGCTCTTGTCGAGCAGCCACGTTCGGCCGTCCTGGAGAAACGGATGGTCGGTGTACCACCACTCGGGCGCGAACCTCTTCCCGTACTCCTTCGGATAGCCCCGAAGGAATGCCGGGCGAGGATCATCGTACTCGCCTTGGATCGACCTGAAGCGACGGCCGATGACATCTCCGATGGCGCTGGCGGGTACGCCGCGCTCGATCAGCTTCGTAATCATCACGAGCATCGTCTTTCGCTTCACCGTCGCCGGAAGGTCCTCACCGTCCACGATCACGTGGTAGCGCGTCATGTCGCGGTTCTGCGTCCGCACCCGCTCCTGCTGTTGCTCCTTGCGACGCACCCGCACTTGGTAGTCGGCCGCCTCCGGTAGCGGAACGATCTGGCGGATGTCGAGCAGCACGCGATCATCGACGCGGTAGGGGACGAGCTGGACACAGCGGATATCCATGCCCTCGAAGCGGTTGAGCCACAGCACGGCGGTCGTCAGCTCCCGACCGAAGTCGGCTGAGACGAGAACGATTCGTACGTCCGTGGAGATCGTCGGCTGCTCGTCTTCTTCGCCCGAGTCGATGAACGAGCTCAGCTCAGCGCGCGCGTTCGAGCGTGGCCTCCGGCACGGTCCTTGCCAGGTGAGCCTCGTAAGCATTCACCACGTCGTTGAAGTCCATCGAGGAGACCATCGCCGCGTAGCGCACAGCCTGGAGGTCCATGTGGGCGCCGTCGGCTCGCTTCAGCTCGATCACGACGAGGCAGCCTGCCTTATCGACCGCAAGCAAATCGACGCGGCGGCGCGCGTCCTCCCAGTTACCGAACTCCTCGGCGATCACGAGCAGGTCGTCCCCGAGGACGCCTATCTCGTCGCGGATGATCCGCTGCAAGTCCGCCCGCTCGTAGAGCCCGAGGTCCGCGAGCGCGGCGGGCTCGTTGAGAACCAGCCCAGAGTCGGCTATCTCGTATAGCGACATCGTCGTCGAGCCTACCCGCGCGAGCGAGTCGTTTGGAGCACGGGTTGCACGACCAGCCGCTAGGTTCCTGCGATGACCCACCAAAGCGACTCGCACGAGCAGCGAAGCGCCGAGCCGCTGATCCTCGCGGGCGTGTCTGCGGTAGTCGGCGTCGAGCTGGCGCCGCGATCGTTGCGCCTCGCCGGTGGGGCGCGCGTCGATGTCGATGGCGCTGCGCCCGACGAGTCGGTTCTCGTGGAGATTTTCGCCCACCAGGGACGACTCAAGGGGGCGCAGTTCCACAAGGTCGCGCGAGACGCGCTCAAGCTCATTACGCTCGGGCGCACCCGGACGGGATGCAGGCTCATCATCGCGTTTGCCGACTCCGACGCCGCAGCGTGCGTGAGCGCCCGTAGTTGGCTCGCCGAGGCTCTGCGCGCATGGCAGGTCGAGGTGTTCGTTGTCGAGCTTGACGAGGACGTTCGCGCCGGCCTTCGGTCCGCGCAGATGCGGCAGGTCATGGTCAACCCTGCCGGAGCACGATGAGACCTGCGCCGTCGTAGTCGAGCCGGCGGCGATTGGTGCTCGCCTACCAGCGCAGCGCAGACTAGGCGCGATCGCCGCGAGGCGTTCGCGGCGAGCCCGCCGGTCTTGTCCCCGTCGTCATCACGCGAGCCTCAGCATTCGCGAGCCACGATCAGCTTGACCCGGTTTGCGGTCGCTCCTGAGCGCGGTAGTCGCCGGAACGGGTCATCCTCAGCGATTGGACGCTCAGTGGTTCGGAGGTCACTTCGCGCGCTCTGTGTTGGCGCTATCGGGTTCCGCTCGATGGCCTCGCCCAGCGGGTGAATCGCGGTGGATGACTAGCCGGCGTCGTCGGCGTATAGGTAGCCTCACCATGACTGCCGGATGGCTCGCGCTGCCGAGTTGAGACAGACCGGCCCCCCGCTTGGGGGAGCGCGGTAGTCGGAGGGATGCTGCCGTCTGGACGGGAGCGTCGTCTCGACATCGGGGACTCGGACCAGCCTCGGTCGTGCTTTATCTGGCGCGGCACTTTCGCCTCCGCTTCGTCCCCGCCGACCTCGCCGTGCGGGGACACGGACGGGTCAAAATCGAGGAGCGCCGAATCCCGCTTGCGCCCGCTGTCCGTGCGCTTGGGCTCGCTTGCCCAGGGCCTAGTCGATGGCTCTCGTGTCTCCCGCCTTGGCGGGTGCGATGGCGAAGTCATCCCGGATCAGGACTGACTTCGGCGGCGGCGAGGCGTAGGGCTTTCGGCTCGTGCCTCGCCGCCGCTTCTGCGTTCGGCGAGGCGTCAGGCCAACAGCACCACCACCGCTGCCGCCGGTGAATGGCGCCGCTCGGCGCCGGCGACACGCGCAGCATCCCCGAGGCAGGCGGATCGGCGCGTTCGGAGCGGAAGGCTTCCAAAGCGCTTCCATCCGGGACTTCGTGCAGGCGCCGGCACGTGGACACTGGCCTCGAATCCGGCACGACTGTGGGGATTCTGCGAATGGAGCCAACCGGAGTCAACGCGAAACCGGTTTGCGCCGCTGTCCGGTGGACGATCTCACTCGGGGAAGGGCGCACGCCCCCCCACGGGATTCGTTGCTTAGCGATCGCTGAGCAGCCGGGCGGCTTAGTAAGCGTTTCTGCCTTATCGCTTAGTAAGCTTCGATCGTGGCGAGCGAACGAAAAGATCCTCCGAGCCCAGCATCGAGCCCTCGGACCGGCGAGTACCGACTAGCGGACAGCGGTCCCGACGGATACTGGGCCTTCCACCCCAATCCGCTCCCACCCAAGCCGCCTCTGCGCATCGACGCGCCGATGCAGTCCCTGCTGGACCGCACCAACCAGGCCCTTGGACGCCTAGCCTCGATTCGCCACGAAGGGGTGGGTGGCGTCCAGTGGAGTGAGTTTTGGGGGGTGAGCGGGCGGCTCGATTGCTGTGGGGTGGTGGAGTGGGCACGGCGGGGCTCTTTTTGGGGGCTCGAGTGTCGTCGCGGTCGTTTTCGCTCAGGGTTGATCTTCGGCGGGCGCCGGGGAGCTGGCTCGGATGTGGGTGTGGCGGCGGCTGGGTTCAGCCGTAGGCGGGGAGTGTCTGCAGGCGCTTGAACGCGCGTTGGATCGCCGTGGCCCAGGGCCAGTCGGCGGGAAGGTGCAGGGTGCTCCTGCGTGCGTGGCGGGTGAGTTGCCCGGCGACGTGCAGGATGCGGTAGCGCAGGCGCTTAGGTTCGCTGATCTTGTGCTCGCCGTCGAGCACGAGCTGCTGTGTCCAGACCATGATGTCGTGCGCGAGCATGGCGAGCTCGAACCACGCGGCGTTCGCTTTGAAGGAGTGGAACGGGAGGCGTGAGGCGCCGGCCGCCTTCAGCGTCTTGACGCGGTCCTCGACCTCGGCGTGCTGGCGGTGAAGGGCCTCCAGGGCCGCGATGTCCGGGTCCTGTTGGTCGGTGATGAAGCACTGAAAACGGTGCCCGTCATCGTCAGTGAAGCTCAGTTGCGCTCCGGGGTGAGGACGCTCGCGGCGGCAGATCAGCCGGGTGCCCGTCGGCCAGGACGCCAGGTTGACGTGGCCTGTCAACTCGGCTACCCACGCTCCCCCGCGTGGCTCGCCCTTCTGGCCTACCGCGGACGCCCACGCGGTCTCTGGAAGCGCGAGGATCGCTCCTCTGACGCGCTCGTCGATCCTGTACCCAAAGGAAAAACGGATGCTGCACTCGCGGCACCCTGACGCAAGGCCGTGGCTCGCCCCGGCAGAGTCCGAGCGCGCGAGGATCTCCCCATCAAGCGCGCTCTGCGGGAGCTGCTCGAGCGCGAGCTCCAGCACGCTCAAATGATCCGCCGCGTTGTTGGCGCCCGCGTTCCCCGGCCGCAAGATCCCGGCGAGTACCTCCCGCCCGCAGGTAGCGAGCAGCGGGTTGAACCCGAACGCGCCCTTGTAATGGCCGGCGGCGTGTTCCTTCTCGGAGTGGATCGTGATCGGTGTCGCGTCGAAGTCGAGGATCACACGCCCGGGAGCCGCCCCATGCTGCCACGCCCGCCCGCGAGCGACGGCACGCGCCTGGCGGACCCGGTCAAGCTCCGTCTCCCCGATCGAGAGAAGCACCCGCCGCGCCGTAGAAACCGACGCGATGTCCCCAAACAGCGCCGGCTGACCGGCCAACACCGCGAGGTCTGAGACACACCGTCCGCCGTCAGCTGCCATCACCGCCAGATCGCAAAGAACCCGGCCGGGATCGTGACCGGAGCGCCGCTCCCGGGTGCCCGCCAACGCCGCGCTGAGCCCGTCCCCCAGGCCCAGCCTCTGCGCCACGAGAGACAGCAGCGCCGTCCCCGCACGAGACGACAAGCCCTTGCCGTCCGCCACCACATCTACCGTTCCAAACGACGCACTTCCGATCACCTTCAAGGTGAACCTCCTGAGCGGGTGGATTGTAGGCTTCGCAACCGCAATCCTCCCCGCCCAGGCGGACGTTCCAAGCCTCAGCCCTACTCAACCCCGGTCGCCTGGTGGCGAATCGAGGCTAGACGGGATCACGCTGCTGCTCCCCGACCCCGACCAGTTCATCTACACGTTCGTCCGCAAGGAGGCTGTCCTGTCCTCTCAGATCGAGGGTACGCAGTCCTCCCTGTCAGACCTACTCCTGTTTGAGCACGACGCTGCACCGGGCGCGCTACGCGAAGACGCCCAAGAAACCGCGAACTACATCGCAGCCCTTGACTACGGCCTCGACCAGATTGCGAAACCCGGAGCGCCACCGCTCTCCGCGCGACTGCTACGAGAAGTGCACCGACGGCTACTACAGACGGGGCGGGGAGCGGACAAGAACCCCGGCGAGTTCCGCCGCGACCAGAACTGGCTCGGCGGCGCGCGCCCCGCCACCGCGCGATTTGTGCCGCCACCATGGCAAGAGGTCACCGTGGCGATGGGCGCCCTCGAGAAGTTCATCCATGACGATCCCAATCCAACCCCAGTGCTGGTGAAGGCCGCGCTCGCACACGCCCAGTTCGAGACGATCCATCCGTTCCTGGACGGCAACGGAAGAGTTGGACGGCTCCTGATCACCCTGCTGTTGTGCTCCGAGGGTGTACTCAGCCGGCCGCTCCTCTACTTGAGCCTGCACTTCAAGCGCAACCGCGACAGCTACTACGAGCACCTACAGCGCGTCCGCACCGACGGCGCTTGGGAGGACTGGCTCCGGTTCTTCCTCGAAGGAGTCATAGAAGTCGCCGAGTCCACGACACTCACCACGCAGCGTGTCGTCGCGATGGTGGAGACCGACCGCCAGAAAATCCACACTTTCGGACGTGGCGCCGCCACGGCGCACCGTGTGCATGACCTCGCGACGCGCTCCGTCGTCGTCGGCGCCAGCAGCTCCGCCGAACGCCTCGGCCTGACCGGCCCCCCCGTGTACGCCGCAATCCAACGCCTGGAGAAAGCCGGGATCCTGCGTGAGGCAACCGGGCGACAGAGAGGGAAACTCTACGTATATGACCAGTATTTGAAGATTCTCAACGAGGGCACCGAACCATTCTGAGCGCACGTGTTGGCTCGTACGGTTCGCGTTCACTCGACTTAATGGAGCCAACCGGGATCGAACCGGTGACCTCCTGCTTGCAAAATACCCGCTCTGCGCGTTGATTCCGCATCGAAAGATTACGATTAGCAGGAAGTTTGCGCGGACATCGCTGTAGCGAGATCGGCGCTCATACCAGCGGATTATCAGCGATTATCGTGGATTCGGGCACTTTTGGCGATGAGTGCCTGAACGCGCTGAGGCGGCTTGGCTCCAGCGGGTGAAGAGCTCGCGAAGCCCTAGCGGGAGCGGGAGCCATCGTCGGCTGTCAGCTTTTTTCGGCCGCGCGTGTCTATCTGGTATGCACGTCATCTATGTCGCTACCACGATCTTGGCGGCGCTCGCTTATGGCTACGCTGCCTCTCTGAACTTCGTCGGCGCCGAGTCGGTCAAGATCGTCGCTGACCGGGTAGGGGTCTCCCGAGGGTGGATGGTCCCGCTCGGCGCGCTGTTGGCGTCGGGCGCATTCGGACTCTTGGCAGGCTTCGCCGAGCCGACGCTCGGGACTGCTGCGGCGATCGGCCTCGTCCTGTACTTCATTTGCGCTGTGACCGCTCATCTACGAGTCCGCGACCGCCAGATCGGCGGAGCCGTCTTCTTCTTGCTCCTGGCGGCGGCGGCCTTGATCACGAACGTCGCCTACCACGATCATTGGTGATCATCTGATCGTGCGAGCGCGGAGCTGAGATGGACGAGCGTGAGTGGCTGACCGAGCGGTTCGAGCAGCACAGGCCGCATCTCCATGCGGTCGCCTACCGGATGCTCGGTTCGATGAGCGAATCCGACGACGCGCTTCAGGAGGCGTGGCTGCGGATTCGCGACCACGACTCCGAGTCGGTAAAGAACATGCAGGCCTGGTTGACGACGGTCGTCGGTCGAGTGTGCCTGAACATGCTGCGATCGCGCAGAGCGCGACACGAGGAGCGCCCGGTGTACGTCCCGGACCCCGTGGTTGCCTTCGAGGAGGAGAGTGCGGAACACGACGTGCTCCTGGCGGACTCCGTTGGTTTGGCACTGCTCGTGGTCCTCGACGCGCTCGCTCCCGCCGAGCGACTGGCGTTTGTGCTGCACGACATCTTCGGTGTGCCGTTCGCCGACATCGCCGCGGCGCTCGAGCGCTCGGAAGCGGCCGCCCAGCAACTCGCGAGCCGCGCCCGGCGGCGCGTGCGCAACTCGCCTGAGCCGGACCGTGACCTCACGCTCCAGAGACGTGTCGTCGATGCGTTCTTCGCCGCCTCGCGCGCCGGCGACTTCGATGCCCTCTTGGAGGTGCTCGACCCCGACGTCGAACTGCGGATCGATGGCGGCGTCCTGCGCGCAGAGGCCTCGGTCAGCTTGCACGGCGCAGAGGCTGTGGCGAGGCACACCGCAACCTACTCGAGGCTCTACCCGGTCGTCAGACCAGCGCGCGTGAACGGCGCCGCGGGGGCGGTGGTGGGGTCGCCCGGACACGTTTTCTCGGTGATGGCGTTCACCGTCACGAACGAGAGGATCATTCAGATCGATGCTCTTCTCGACCCGGAGCGTCTCGAGCAGCTCAATCTCAACATCCGGCCGACCGCGAGTACCCACCTGTGATCCCAAGCGAGCTCGCCGTGCGAGGCAGCGACAACGGCGATGCCCAAGTGCATGCCGGACAGGCGATCACCCGAAAGCCAAAATCCCTGCAAATCGAGAACTTTACGGACGCGGCTCGAAATCGGCGTTCCTCGATGCGCCCGCAAAAGCCCTGCAAAAGGGCTGGTCATGGAGCCAACCGAGTGCCTGGTCGCTCATTCCCCACGACGCGCCCGACGGCCGTGCGTCAATCGTCGAAGGCCGTGGACCGTGCTAGGTGCTCCCATCGCGCGAGCTCGGCGAGCATCATCTCGTGCTTGGCGCGGATACCGTCGACCGCGTCGGCACCCACCGCGAGCCGTAGCGGCGGATCCTCGGCGTCGAGAGCGGTGAGGATCGCGGTCGCAGCCTTGGCCGGGTCGCCCGGCTGGTTGCCATCTTCGCTCTGGAAGAACTCGCGGGTTCGGCCGACCGTCGGCGCATATGCCTCTAGCGGTGGCGCTGCGCGGAGACCCCGTCCGAGCAGGCCGGTGCGAAACGATCCGGGCTCGACGATCAGCACGTGGATGCCGAAGTCAGCGACCTCCCCCGCGACGGCCTCCGACAGCGCCTCGAGCGCGAACTTCGCCGCCGAGTAGGCGGAGCCGCCGGGTCCGGTCACCTGACCGCCCATCGAGCTGATCTGGACGATCGCGCCCGAGCCCTGAGCGCGCATCCGCGGGATCACAGCGCGGGTCAATGCCGCCGGTCCGACGAACATAACCTCCAGCGCATCGCGTAGTTCGCGGAGGGACATCTCCTCCAGCGCCCCGATGAAGCCTGCCCCGGCGTTGTTGACGAGCACGTCGATGCGGCCGAACCGATCGACAGCAGCATCGAGCGCGGGCTCGATCTGCTCCTCGCGGGTGACATCGAGAGCTAGCGTGAGCACGTCGTCAGCCGCCAGATCGGCGAGGGCCTCTGGGCGACGCGCGGTCGCGACGACACGCTCACCGCGCGCGCGGATCGCCTCCACCAATGCGCGGCCGAACCCCGAGCTCGAACCGGTGATGAACCACACTCGCGAGTCCTGCATGCGGCAGATCCTAGGGGACGTCGGGAGAGCGCGGACTGGTGCTCACCACGGGACTGCCGACGATCACCTCGGACTCTGCGATCAGCTCTTCGAGCGTGGGCGCGAGCGCGCGCATCGCAGTGCTCTCGGCGTGAGCGGCGAAGGCGTCGTCATCGGTGTAAAGCTCGGAAGTCCAGAACAGATTGGGATCGTCCCGTGAGCGGCCCAGCGCGGAAAGCTCGGTCCCTGGCTCTTTCTCGACCTGTTCGACTAGCGATTCGATCGCGGCTATGAGCTCCTCGGCCTTCCCGTCCTTGACCTTGAAACGGGCAACCAACGTAACCTGTGGCATTCGTTCCTCCGACGGTGACCCCACTTGTCGCTCAATCTCCCGCGAGTTCGTCTTCACGGACCGGCCGGACCTCGATCGCACCCGTACCGCGGATATCCTGCAGTTCACCAGCGACCGTGAGAGCCTCGTCGAGGTTCTTTGCCTCGACCACGATGAAGCCGCCCAGGAAGTCCTTGCTTTCTACGAACGGCCCATCCGTCGGCGACGTTCTACCCCGCCCACTGCGGACGGTGATTGTCGACTCGATGTCTTGGAGCCGCAGCCACCCCGTCACGTTCTGGCGCTTCAGCACCTCCGCGATCCGGGTGTGGATCCGAGCCCGCTGCACCTCCGGCGTTCGATCGCGAGCGTCGATCTCGCCGTAGACCAATAGGGCATACCTCAAGATTGCACCTTTCCGCGGGGACAGTTTTGTATATATCTAAATGAAACCTTGAGGGACGCGGTCACCCCGAGACAGCTGGCTGGTCACAGCTTGTGGCGGCCCAGCCGATTTCCTACCACGCTTCTATCGGGGAAGCATCCGCGGTAGTCCGAAGTGGCCCAGGAGGCTGCGCTCGCCGAACCACGTGACGGCTGAGATGGCTTCGTCGGTGAGCGTGAGAACAATCAGGCCGGCGGCGCGGTCGATGGCCGCAGATGGGTCGCGTAGGTAGCAGCCGAAGGCGGGTTGTCCGTTGGCGCGGGTCGGAATCAGTCGGTATGGCGCGCCGCGCCGGGCTTGGCGGTCGCGCAGGAACCGAACGATCGCCTCGCTGCCTTGGTATTCGTAGGGCTCCGGGGGCATCGTCAGCCACGCATCGTCGGTAAGCAGGGAAACGACGCCTTCCATGTCGCCACTCTCGACTGCGGTGGCGAACCGGCCGGCGAGCTCGCGCTCGCGCGCGGAGCTCGGCAGGGGAGCGCGATCACGGTCGTTGTCGCGGAGGCCTTCATCCACCGTCGCGCGCGCCCGCTGCAGAGCTCCCTTGATCGAGGCCTCGCTGGTGTCGAGCATCTCGGCCACCTCAGCCGTATGGAAGCCGAGCGCCTCGCGGAGGACAAGCGCGGCGCGTTGGCGCGGTGGGAGCTGTTGCAGGGCGGCGACGAATGCCAGTCCAACAGACTCTCTCGTGTCGTAGCGAACCTCCGGCCCGGGCGCTGTGTCTGCGAGTCCTTCGAGCAGCACGTCGGGGTAGGGCTCGAGCCACACTGGCTCGGCCATGCGGGTGGGCTCGGGCGGCTCGAACATCGAGGGCACCTCCTGGGGGCGGCGCTTGCGGTCGCGGAGCGCGTTTAGGCAACGGTTGGTGGCGATCCGGTAAAGCCAAGAACGCAGCGAGGCGCGTTCCTCGAAATCCTCCAGTCCCCGCCAGGCCGCGAGCAGCGTCTCCTGCAGCTGATCCTCGGCATCCTGCAGCGAGCCGAGAATGCGGTAGCAGTGGAGCCGTAGCTCTTGGCGGTACGGCTCCATCAGCTCCCCGAAGGCGTCCTCATCGCCGGCGCGGGCCCGCGTGAGTATCTCGCTGGTCACAGTCGCCCGCCGATTGGGGAGTGGGCTCTGAATCGCATCGTTTCTAAGGACACCAGCCAACGGTTAAACGGATCGCACGATCGAACGTTCGTTTTCGGCCGGTTGGGTCTCTCAAAAAAACACACTGTAACGGCCGGTCGATCTCGGGCTGACGACTGATCTGGAGGCTCGAAGACTGAGTCTTGCCCATCAGAAGACCCGAAGACCGGTCCTGCACACGGGACATCGCGTGCGCTCAGACGTTCCTCTGGGCGAGACGCGGCTCGTGCTTGGAGCCAACGCGTTCGACGGCATCCGGGCCAAGCACCAGGGTCTGCTCGCCGAGCTGGCGCAATGGGAGCCACATCGCACGCTCCACAGCCTTCGACGATTGACCCGTGCACCGCGGCACTTCGCCCGTCGGACTTGAGCGACCCATCACGATCGGTGCGTGCCAACCAGCCCGCTCTGCTACGCGACGGGATCCTTGGGTCCGTCGTCTCCCAATTCGTTGGCCGCGTTTTTACCGGCGTTCGCCGTCCGGCTGAGGAAATCCACGATTACCTCAAGTTCGCTTGGCCCATATCCAGCGAGCAGCGCGTTCATCGAGGCGCTCATGCCCGAGTAAAGTCGCATCAGGTCGCCGTTGCGATCGCGTAAGGCCCGCACGAGGACCGCGCGGCGGTCCGTCGTGTCGCGGGCGCGCGACACCCAGCCGCCGCCTTCGAGTCTGTCCAAGATCCCGGTCAGAGTGGCGGGATGCAGCCCGGTCCGCCGCGCAATCGCACTCGGGGTGAGTGGACCATGCTGGTCGACGAGGTTGAGGCAGTCGAGGTCGACGTCCCTGAGCTCGAGTCGTGCGCTGATGTGATGGTTCAGGAGGGCGAGCTGGATGCCCAGCTCGCGCAGTGAATGTCGGATGGCCGTGTTCAACTGCTGGCGGTTCGTCATTTCTTCCGTCCTAGTCCGTCCAACGGAAAGCGTGAGCGCTTCGCGATCGTGTCGGTACAGATAGGAGAGGCGATCCGCTCACGGACCGGAGCGCGCACCGCTGCGACCTGCTGCCCGCTCGGCCCGCCAGGCTCGCACGGCGCGAGGGCTGTCCCACTGTGCGGCGGTGTTGCCGGAGGCTTTGACGCTCACGCTGCCCCCGCTGCTGGGACTCGCGCTGTCGCGGTTGCGGCGAACTGATGAGAATGGGATCTTGCGAGGTCAAGCAGCTCGTCAACCGACCACTGATCGCCCGCGTACTTGCCGTACTTCACCGCCAAGACCGCGCCGTCGGGTGCGATCAGCATGTCTGCAGGAAGGCCGAGGTGCTTCTCACCGATGCCCATCGCGGCAAGTGGGCTGCGTACGACGCTACGGGCGCGGAAGCCTGCCAGCGGCGCGCGGGGGTTCAGCACCGCCTTGAGCGAGGACTCCACCCCGAATTCGGCATACAGCCTCTTCTCGGGATCGGCGACCAGCGCGAACGGCAGCGTACCTTGGATCTCCAGCATTGTCTCCGCCCTGGAGTGAAATACCACCACCTCCCGGATTCCGGCAGCGAGGATCTCCTTGTGGCGCTGACTGATCGATTGCATGTGCAGGTTGCAGATCGGGCAGCCTGAGTAGCGGCGAAACTGCAGGTGCACGAGCCGGTCAGCGTCTGGTACCTGGCAGGGCATCCTCTCGATCGTCTCCAGCTCGCGATGTTTCAGGCGGTCTCCTACAGCTACGTGGGTCATCGGGTGCCCCTTCGGTCGCGGCAGTTCGCCTCCATCGGTCCATTCTCCCAATGCCAGACGCTACGGAAAGCATAGCATATGTGGCCCGTAGTATCTTTGGGGAGAGTCGTAACCCTGTACGCCTGGCCGCTTGGGCAGCGAGCACGACGAATGTCGCGGTCGTGCGGGTCCTCGGTCCCTTCACCGAACGGTCCAGACACCGAGGACGGGATAAGTTGCGGCAGCTCGAAACCCGGCTTCGCCTTGCCACTTCGCCCACAACCGCCAGCTCGCCCGGGAAGGGCTCACAGCCGCCGACATGAAAGCCGCGCTCATTCTCCCGGATCTCCGCTTCGCGGTCGGACGATCGACCGTTCCGTTTTCGGGCGGGTTGGGGTCTCGATAGGGACAACCGTAAATCGCCGGTCGATCTCCCGGCTGACAACCGATCTGGAGGCTCGATGACGTCCAAGAAGCCAACTATCAGTCCCTGGCGGGTGTTCGCGCTGCTGGGCGTGACTTACTTGATCACGACGATCGATCTAACGATTGTCAACGTGTCACTGCCGACCATCGGCCGTGACCTGCACTTCAGCGCGACCAACCTGCAATGGGTCGTGACCGCATACGCCCTGACGTTCGGAGGCTTCCTGTTGCTGGGCGGGCGCTTCGCGGATCTGCTTGGCCGACGCCGAATCCTGATGGCAGGGCTCAGTCTGTTCACCGCGGCATCGCTGGGATGCGCGCTCGCCCCCGGCGAGACCCTCCTGGTTGCAATGCGAGGCGCACAGGGCCTGGGCGCGGCTCTGATGAGTCCCGCCGCCCTGTCGATCGTCATGAACACGTTCAGCGAGGGCGCGGAGCGCAATAAGGCACTCGGGGTCTGGGGCGGACTCGGTGCCGCCGGCGGGACGATCGGGCTGATCGCCGGCGGTGTGATCACCCGGTACATCGGGTGGCAGTACATCTTCTATCTGAACGTCCCGATCGGCGCGGCTGTGCTGGCGCTTGCGCCGTGGATCGTGCCCGACAGCCGGCTCTCTTCAGCTCGGCGTCGGTTTGACCTAACCGGCGCGGTCGTCGGCACCGGAGGGTTGGTGCTGCTCGTCGACGTACTCTCCCAGGCGCCGCAGTACGGCTGGGGGTCGACACGGACGCTCGTGCTGCTGGGGGTGTCGGTCGCGGCTCTGGTCAGATTCCCGGTAGTCGAGCGCCGGGCGACAGATCCGATCGTCCCGCTGTCGATCTTCCGGATGCGAAGCGTCGCCGGCGCAAATTTGGCGGCACTGCTGCTCGGTGGAAGCTGGTTTGCGTTCATATTCGCCGGCACGCTCTACATGCAGCACGTGCTGCACTACACCGCGCTGCAGACCGGGGGTGCGTGGCTGACCGCCTCTGTTACCGCGATGGCCCTCGCCGGCATCTCGCAGCTGCTCGTCACCCGAGTCGGAGCCAAGGTCGTGATGATGATCGGGATGACCCTGATCGGCGCAAGCATCATCTGGGCGACCCGGGCGCCGGTCCATGGACACTTCCTGCCCGATCTCGCCGGGCCGTTCCTCATCGGCGGTGCTGGGGCTGCGTTCTCGTTCATCCCGATCTCGGTCGCCGCACTGGAGGGCGTACCCGAGCGGCGCTCTGGACTGGCGTCGGGGCTTCTGAACACCTCCACTCAGTTCGGCGCGGCCGTTGGGACGGCGATCGCGTCTAGCGTCGCAGTGAGCGCCACGAACACTTTGCTGAGGCACGGGCACACGGCTCCGACAGCACTGACCGGCGGTTTTCACCAGGCGTTCTGGGTGCTCGGAGCGATCGCGCTGATCGCGCCTCCAACGATCATCGTCGTCGTGCGCGGATCTGGGCGCTCAAAGGCGTCGACCGGCACCGCAAGTCGCGAGGAACAGCGCGCACTCGCAGCGATCGACTGACCATGCGATGGCGTGAGCAACCACAAACGAAGCGAAGGAGTGAACATGAGCAGTGAAGATCCCCAGCAGCTGCGCGGCGACATCGATGAGGCCGCGGTCCCGGACATCGTCGAGCGAGCGACGTTCCAGGCTCGGCTCGACGAGCTGCGCGTCAAGGAGAAGGCCCACACCCGCGCAGGTGACGCGATCGCTGCCGCCCGTAGGCGGCTGCCGATGGTTGAGGTCGACGCCGCGAGCCCGCTCACGGGCCCGGATGGCCCGCTGACGCTGCTGGACGCGTTCGAGGGTCGCCGACAGCTGATCGCGTATTTCCACATGTGGTACGAGGGCAAGCCCGCCCCCGAGCAATGCGAGGGCTGCACGTTCTTCAACGGGCAGGTCCGCGAGCTCTCGTACCTGCACGTACGAGACATCACATACGCCACCCTTTGCCAGGGCCCGTATGAGGAGAGCGTGCGCTATCGCGACTTCATGGGCTGGACGATGCCGTGGTACTCGGCCCAACAGTCGCTTGACACCCTGCTAGTCGGCCGTGAGATAGGTAAATTTCACGTGGTCTGCTACCTGCGCGACGGCGACCGTGTGTTCGAGACCTACTGGACCAACGGCCGCGGCGACGAAGCGTTGGACAACAACTACTCGCTGATGGACCTTACGGTCTACGGCCGCCAGGAGGCATGGGAGGACTCGCCTCCCGGCTGGCCGCAGCCGCGGCGCGTCGACCTCACCAGCATGCGGCTCAACGGACGACCGATCGCACAATGGCCCCGCCTCGCAGCCGGGTTCTCTGACGACCTCGGCAACGCGAGCTCCTGACGTGAAGGCTCCTGATACCACACTGGCCGACGCCGGCAGTCGCATCTTTGCGCGCCGGTCATTGGTCGGTTTCGCCGTGCTGACCGGGGCCGCGGGATGCTGTTGGGCGATCAGCGCCTCACGGATGGCCGGGATGGACGCGGGTCCGGCGGGTTATCTCGGTGCCCTGGGCTGGTTCATGGCCACATGGATCGTGATGATGGCTGCGATGATGTTCCCGACGATCGCTCCCATGGCGATCGCTCCAGATGGGCGCGGCCAGCAACGCGCACTGGTCGGACGGGTCACTAGGGGTGCAACGTTTGTCGGCGCTTACCTGGTTGTGTGGGCCGCCGTGGGGCTTCTCGTATACGAGCTGATCTCGGCTGCCCGGAGCGTCGCGGGGGAGGCATTCGCCTGGGACCGCGCTGGACGGTGGGCTGCGCTCGCGGTGCTCGCGGCTGCGGCTGCTTACCAGCTGACGGGTCACAAGCGACGCGCGCTGGTGCGTTGTCGGCGAACGAATCCTTCGGGGCCGCCCGCGCAGGCCGGCTTGACGGCAGGCCTGAACTGTCTGCGCTCCTCCTGGTTGATGATGGCGGCGTTGTTCGCGCTGGGCGTGATGAGCCTGTGGTGGATGGGGGTCGTCGCATTGCTGATCGCCGCCGAGCGGCTGCCCCGTGTCTCGACCCCGGGGCGTCTGGTCGGCGCTGGGGTATTTCTTGCCCTCGCTCTAGGGGTGGCGGTATCGCCGGCGAGCGTCCCCGGGCTCACGGTTCCGGGGTCCCGTGCGGCGCACGAGGCGATGATGCGAATGTCTCGCGGCGCCGGCATGAGCCGCGGTGCAGCGAGTATGTCCAACGGCGAAAGGAGCATGAGGTGACGTTGCACGACATCAGCTTTCCCGGCGAGTCTGAGCAATATCGCCGCGAGCGCAACCGCTTGCTCGAGGCCGAGGTTGACCTGCGGCAGGCGATCGAGCGTGTCGCGGCGCAGCGACGGGCCCTTCCTGTCGGTGGCACCGTCCCCGATGACTATTGCTTCGAGGCGGCCGGTGGTGGTGAGGTCCGGTTGTCCGAGCTCTTCTCGCAGGGAAAGAACACGCTTGTCATATACAGCTTTATGTTCCCGCGCCACTCCGGCGACACCCGTCCGGCGGCGACCAAGGGCGAGACGACTGTATGGCCGCTTGCCGAGACACCGTGCCCGTCATGCACCTCGATTCTTGACGGTCTCGACGGGGCCGCGCCGCATCTGGCACAGCGTGTGAACCTGGCTGTGGTCGCCAAGTCAGATCCGGATCGTCTCGGCGGTTTTGCGCGCGAGCGCGGCTGGCGGAACCTACGGCTGCTGTCATCGCGCTTCAACGACTACAACCGCGACTACCACGCAGAGACGGCAGAAGGCGAGCAGCTCCCGATTCTCAACGTTTTCGTGCGCGAAGCGGAGCAGGTGCGGCATTTCTGGGCTTCTGAGCTGCTTTTCGCCAAGGGTCCGAAGGGCGAGGAGACCCGTCACGTCGACCTCATCTGGCCGATTTGGCACGTGCTCGATGTCACGCCCGCCGGTCGCGGCGAGGAGTCGAACTTTCCGGGCCTGAGCTACCTGTGACACACAGGGCACGGGCAAACGCACGCCTTCCTGGGCATGGCCGCGTCGGCTAGCTCCGGTAGCTCCGGTGGCTATACCCAGCGCGACGACCACCTTCTACATCGTGATCGGGATCTTCGTCGTCTTGGAATGGCGTATTCGCCTGCGCAGCCCCCTCTAGAAAGGTCAATTGGCGGGCGTTTACGGGACAGAAGCCGTCACAGGCCCTAGCGGGAGCGCGAAAGCCTCAATTTGGAGAGGGGCCGGTGCGCCGGGCTTCCAGAATTAGTCGAGGTCGAGCACCCTCAGCGCAGGCCAACGCTCAGCGAAGCGCTTGTTGCGCACCCGCTCGCGGTAGACCTCACGCGTTGCCCGCCCGGGATTGTGCCTGCAAACGAGGCCGAAGAGATCGTCTAGCCCGAGTGGAGCAAGCACTTCGACCCTGTCGTCGGCGGCCATCCGGACAGCGACTGCCGTCGCGGTCTCGGGCCAGGTGGCGACACCGTCAAGCGAGGACCGCAGCGCCTCCACAGGAGCTTCTTGAAATGGAGCCAACCGGGATCGAACCGGTGACCTCCTGCTTGCAAAATACCCGCTCTCCGCCCAGCCTTCGCGCCGACAGTCGCCGATTAGCCTCGATTCGTCACCAAGATGAGCTCTGGCTGATCCTTGGGCGAGGCGCGCCTCGGTGATGGCGGCGATCGCGGTGGCTGGGTCGAGGTGGGGGCTCGTGAGCGCCGGCTGGAGGCCGGCTGGGCGATCAGAAGCGCGTTTTTGCGCAGCGTGAAGCGGCGGGTGAAGCGTGCTCGTGCACGTCGTGTCGGCCTGGCTGGGCGCTCAGCCGTAGGCGGGAAGCTCCCGCAGCCGCTTGAACGCGCGGAGGATCGCGCCTGCCCAGGGCCAGTCGGCGGGCAGGTGCAGAGTGGTGCGCCGGGCGTGGCGGGTGATTTGCCCGGCGACGTGCAGGATGCGGTAGCGCAACCGCTTGGGTTCTGCGATGGCGTGCTCGCCTTCGAGGGTCAGCAGCTGTGTCCAGGTCATGATGTCGTGGGCTGTGAGCGCGAGCTCAAACCACGCGGCGTTCGCGGTGAAGGAGTGGAATGGGAGGTAACCCGCGCCGGTCGCCTTCAGCGTCTTGACGCGATCCTCGACTTCGGCGTGCCGGCGATGAAGCGCCTCCAGCGCCGCGATGTCCGGATCCGCCTGGTCGGTGATGAAGCATTGGAAGCGGTGCCCGTCCACGTCTGAGAAGGAGAGCTGCGCGCCGGGGTGTGGGCGCTCACGGCGGCAGACCAACCGGGTCCCTGAAGGCCATGATGAAAGATCGAGCAGGCCGGTGAGCTCGGTGACCCATGCCCCCTCGCGCAGCCCGCCGTCCTGGTTGATGGCAGGTATCCACGCGGCCTCATCCAGCGCGAGGATCTGCTCGCGGACCGTCTGGCTGATCGGGTAGCCAAGCGAGAACCGGATCCGTGTCTCACGACAGGCCTCCGCGAACTCGTGGCTTGCACCGGCAGAATCCGAGCGGGCGAGGATCTCGTCGCCGAGGGCGCTCTCGGGGAGCTGCTCGAGCGCGAGTTCCAGCACCCGCAAGTGATCTTGGGCGTTGTTCGCGCCGGCGTTCCCGGGCCGCAGGACACCGGCCAGCACCTCCCGGGCACAGGTCACGAGCAGCGGGTTGAAACCGAAGCCGCCCTTGTAGTGCCCGGCCGCCAGCTCCTTCTCGGAATGGATGCTGATCGGGGTCGCGTCGAAATCCAGGATCACCCGGCCAGGCCCAGCGCCGGCCTTCCATGCCCGCTCGCGAGCAACAGCACGTGCCTGACGGACCCGGCCGATCTCCGCCTGCCCGATCGAGAGCAGCACACGCCGGGCCGTGGGCACCGACGCGATGCTCCCGAACAACGCGCCCTGCCCCGCGAGCACCGTGAGATCTGAGACGCAGCGTCCACCGTCGGCTGCCATCACCGCCAGATCACAGAGAACCCGGCCGGGGTCATGAGCGGAGCGACGCTCCCGGGTGCCCGCCAGCGCACCAGACAGGCCGTCCGTGAGCCCGAGACGCTGCGCCGTAAGCGCCAGCAACACCGTCCCCGCACGAGACGAGAGGCCAGTGCCGTCCGCGAGCACATCTACGGTTTCAAACGTCGCACTTCTCGTCACCTTCAAGGTGAACCTCCTGGACGGGTGGGTTGCATGGTTCGCAACCGCAATCCTGCCCGCCCAGGCGGACGTTTCAGCCGTCTGGCGAGCCCGCGTCCCACGCGGCTACTGACGAATCGAGGTTAGCAGGCGGTTTGCGAGCGGGCTCCCGCGTCGAGATGCGAGCCGGTGCCTGCGGATTATCGGCGATTATCGTCGTTTCAGGCACTTCTGGCGATAAGTGCCTGAAATCTCCAAGCTGCCGTATTCCCGCGGACGTAGGCGACCATCTGTGCCTGACGCATTGACGGATCCACGAAGCGCGGTGTTCAGCTACTGGCCGGTGCCGCGGCCACACTTCTTGCACACCCAGCCGCTACCGCCACAGCGGTCGCATTTTTGTGAGCTGAACCCACCATAGTTCTTCTTTCCATGGCCTTTGCACTCGCGACACTTCTCGTCGTCGAAACTCCCACAGTTCCTGCATTTCTGTGACATCGTGCACCTCTTTCGGTTTCAGGTAGCGCCCGGGCTGGACCACGCCCAGGATGGTTACGAATGTGTGTGGCCACGGATCAAGATTCTTCGGGGCTCCATGTGGCTTTCGCCTGCTTGGCCCACTCTTCCCAGAAGGAGCGGATGTTCACCTCCTGTGCCTGCGGTATGCGAAGACCGTGAGGGTGGTAAAGCAGGAACGGAAAGCTAATGCGAACTCCCTCCAAGTCCGGTATCAGACCTTCTTGTTTGAGGCGCGTCAGGAGCCGTTCTCTGGCCTCGGTGGACAGGTCGACTTTGAGGAAGTTCCCCGTCGTGGGGCTGTTCTGGATCCCGTCTGACAGGTAGAGCAGCTCATCTCCGGGGTGGAGGCGGTGCGCCGCGACGACCGCCGCCTCGATCAGGGCGGAGCCTGGATTCCCCACTGCCGGTTCGGAGAGGACGGCTTCGAACTGCTTGCGCGCCTTCGCGACGGCGAGCAAGGTCTTGATCTTCGCGTTCGTCGATTCCGGAACCGCGACCCGCGAGCGGGTCGCCTTTGGACCCACGTAGACGTCAGCGACAGGCGCTTCAGCTTGGGGGTCGCCGGCAGTGAGGACCACGCAGACATTGCCGGATCCGGTTGTTCCCACGCGCTTTGCCAGCAGGTTGAAGTCGGAGGTGTAGGCAGACCGCGCTTCGCCGGTAGAGCCCGACACATCGGCAATGGCACATGCCGAAAGGCCATTGCCGGATTGGCCGCCTCCTCCGCAACCAATCAGGAGCGCGCCAAGTGCGCACACGGCTAGCAGGAACTTTGCTTTGGTCATGTCGCTCCTCAAGAGTCTTGATCTTTGTCGTGGACGCGCGTGTCTCCGGGCTCGACGTCGTCGAAGACATAGCCCGGAGGGCGCCCGTTGAGATCGGGGTCCCGCTCGCCAGCCCCGGCGGGCGAGCGCTCCCCGCCACGAGCTGCGCCATCGGGACCAGAACTGCGCGAATCCCGCTCAATACCTTGGCTCGGTGTCACTCCCCGCGGGGGTGCCGGACCTGGAGCGGAGGTGCGCATAGCGGCTGCGTCCGTGTCTTCGATGGTGCCTCGCGCGTGATTCTCGGGGTTCACTGGACCCGACTGCTGGTGTCCAGGCTGGTGTGAGCCGGCCGGTTCGGCGCCGTAGGTCCTGCCTCCAGCCCGATCGGCGCCCGTAGGCTCGCCGGCGCGATCGGCCTTGGCGCCATTGGCCTCGTCCTCATCGGGACCTGGTGGTTCGGGCTGTGCCCCTGCTTGTGGCCCGGCGGCCCATTCCGGACCGGGCTGGGGCTCAGGGGCGGGCGGCGCTGGTGCACGCGGGCCGAGCATCCGAGCCATCAGCTCCGCCGGGTCCGGGATCGGCGGAAGCGACAGTGCGACAGGTCGGTGGCCGAAGACTGCGCACCAGCGCAGGTACTCGGCTGGCAAGCGCGCGAAGAGCCACTCAGTGGTTTGGATCTCACGTTCGAAAGAGCTGCCTAGCTCCAACTCGGACTGCTCGAGAGCCCGGTTCTGCCCCGGCTGTCCGATCTGAGCCGCATCGTGAGCCTGCGTCGTCTCCTGTCGTCGCGTTTCCGCGTCCTTCAACCCCTCCCGCGCCTCGCGCCAATCGCTGGCAACAGCCGCACGCATCGCAAGCATCGTGCTAGCGAGCATCGCAAGGAGCGCCAGGGGCACGGTGAATCCCAGGTCAGGTTTGCTCCCTTTGCACTGCGCGCTAGCGGGAGGGCTTGCGGAAGCGGTAGCTTCGCCGCCAGCCTGTCCCCTTTTGGTCAGCGAGCCGAGTCCGGTCGGTTCGGTGGCTTCGAGCTGACGCGCACGTGCTTCGTCTTTTTCTGTTCCGCATTCTCGATATTGCAGGTTGTTGGTGCGGCCCGAGGCGAGGCTCACGACCGTCCAGCCGCCAGTAAGCACGAGTGCGCAACCCACCAGCACCAACACCCTTCTTGCCGCGTCTCGCGAGTCGCGCACGGAGCCGCCGATCGCGAGTCCAAGCACATCCGCCGCGATGATCAGCGCGGCGGATATCGCTAGCGCAGTCAGTTCGGCTGCCCTAGGGGAGATCTTGAGGGCAGCGGAAAGTCCTGGTGCTCCCATCCTCAACTCGAGGTAGCCGAGCACTGGGGCGGCTATGAACGGAATCGCCTTGTGAGTGAAGGCCGTGCCGCCGACGGGCGGCTCCGGAACAGCCGTGCGGGCGCGACGAAGAGCGAGGTCGGCCTCCTTCGCGTGCGCTGTAGCAACCGCGGCCGCCTGAACCGACGTCTGCACCTGCGACTCCGCGGTCGTGCGCCCGGCGGCCCGGCGGGTCACCTCCTCGGCGAGGTTGCCTTCCATCTGGCCCAGCAGTTCGCTGGTGAGCTCAAACGCAAGCTGCTGGTCCGCGCCAGTCTGGCCGGCGGCCATCTCGCGCGCGACAACATCGACCCTCGCGGTCCGAGCTTGCTCGGTGTGGGTCCAGCGCCCACGACGACGATCCCCTTGAGCGATGTGCCCCTCCTCGCGATGGGGGCGCAGCGAGGGTGCCTCATCGCGGCGCAGGAAGGGCGTCGTACCGGGCGTAGGCGGTGGGATCGGCGGCTCTTCGTCGCTCATGTCGCCGTCCGTTCGCTTACTGCGCCGATGATCGTGGCGAAGCCGTCCGCGTCCGGTACCACCCTCCCGGACCGACCCTCAAACCTCTCGAGCTGCTCGCGCAGTGGGCCTTCGATATGTCTTCGCGCCAAGCGTTCGACCGAGCGGCCATCCCATCTGTCGACGTCGAGCTTGGCAAGGAAAACCTCGGCGAACTGCCCGGCATCGATCTGGAGGCTGACGTCCAGCTCATCACCGAGGTTGGCGGCGATGTTCGAGCAGTACTTCGCCACGACGGCCGGTAGCGCCTCGGGTCGCAGAAAGTCAAAAGGCACCAGCGCGCCCTCGAGGCGGCTGAGCAGTTCCGGGCGCCCCATGCCGCCGTCCTCGCGCTTGGAGATCCGATCGCGCACGAGCTGCTCGGAGCTTCTCAGGAACTCATCGGTGGGCGCGTGGCGATCGGTCTGCAGCTCGGCACTGCCGAGGTTCGTCGTGAACATCACGATCGCCCGCTCGAACGTAACGGTCTCGCCGCGTCCATTGGTCAGCCTGCCCTCATCGAGGATCGCCAGAAGGAGGTCCACGAGCGCGTCGTGCTGCGGCTTCTCGAACTCGTCGAAGATGACGACCGTCGGGCCACGCCGCAATGGCTCGGTCAGCTGTCCCCCACCGTCGTAGCCGATGTAGCCAGGCGGGGCACCAGTGAGCCGTGCGACATCGTGACCGCTCTGATACTCGCCGCAATCGATGCGAACAATGCCCGCCTCGCTACCGAACAGCGCGCGCCCGAGCGCCCGGCCTAGCTCGGTCTTCCCGATTCCGGGAGGACCGAATGCAAACACCACCATCAGGGGGGTCGTTGGGGTCGTACCACGCCCGCGGGCAGCATTCCGATAGCGCGCGTCTCCCAGTAGCGCGCGCATGCGGGCGAGCGCGAAAGGCTGACCGACGACGCTCGCTTCGAGCTCCTTCATGATCGCGTCGACGCCGATCTGCGCCACTGGGTTGAAGCCTCTGCGGGGTAGGCGTGCCGCCAGCAGAGCCGCGGGCCTGCTCGGAGAGATGCGGTGCTCGTGAGACAAGCGCCGCAGCTGCTCCAGGTCGCGCATCGAGCAATCTGCCATGCGGTCGGCGATCAGCTCCAGCCCTGCCATGCACGAGCGGGAGCGGACATCGGGGCCATAGAATCGTCGCGCCATACCGGCGAGGGCAGCCGCTCGTATCTCACGGTCAGGGGGAGCGATCTCGATGACCTGCACGCCCGGAATGCCGGCCAGCCCTGCACCCAGCGGACACAGCGGCGAGTCAAGCGCGATGATCGTGTTGTGCGGCGCCTGAGGACCCCTCCCGGGGATGCATTCAGCCTCAGCCACCGCCCTTCTCAGGAGGGCGATCGCGCGGCGCCCGGGCTCGTCCGACGGGTTAACGATCACGTCCAGGTCATCGAGTACGACTGCCACGGCGATCTCGCACTGACTCATCAGCGCCAGCACGGTGCCGGCGACCTCCACGGGGGTTTTCCCGCCGAGACGCCGCGGGATCAGCGTGCCGAACGAGTCCCGCTCGGCGGCTATGCCGGCGAGGACATGCTCGACATCCTCACGCCCCTCATGCCGCATGCAGTTCACACCGCGATCCGCACCGACGAAGACGACCGCGTCGAGGCCGGCACGGTCACGGAGGGCCCGGCTCAGACCCCACCGTGCGGTGACGATCCGCCCGTCGAGGAGGATCTCATCACGCAGATGGCCGCGTAGCACGAGGTGAGCCCCGGCGCGGACGCCTTGCACGACGTTGTCAAGTAGGGGAGAGCTAACGCTCATGGATTCTCTGCCCGTGCTTCAGTCGGCCTGGCGGCCTCGGCGGAGACCGCCGAGGCCGGGGTGATAGTCACCTCGGAACCGTCAGTGCGGATCGCGGCGATGGCTTTGGCGATCAGCTCGTCCTGCGCGTCGCAGCCCACAAGAACGCCCCGGTCGGTGACGAGCGTGTCAATGCCGCTTTCGGCCGTGTCGATCACGACCTGGTGGCTGCCCGTCACTGACTCGGGGACCGCGATCGAGACCCGGCCTCCTGTGCTCATGGGCGTGCTGAGGTGCATGATCCCATCAGCGTCCCGAGTGAAGCCCTCGGCGGCCAACGCTTCGGATCCCTGGAGGTGAGCGGCCACAAGCTCGAGCACCGCGCGCTGCTCAGCGATCCTCGTCAGATCATCGTCGAGGCCCACCGCGCCATCTCGCGCCGCGCCCTCCTTCGCGGACGCCGGGCGGTCCCGTCCGGTACGGCCCTGCGCGCTCGCCGAAGATCGCCCATGGAGCGGGGCCGCGTCCGCGCGGGCGCCGGGGTAGGCGACCCGCGACGAAGTCGAGCCGTCCGCCGCGACGCGCCGCTGGCCGAGCGTGGACGAGCGCTGCTTGTGACCCGCGCCTGGCTGGGCTCGCAGCTCGGCGAGGATCTCGCGTGCTCGCAGGGCGACGGCTTCGCCTGGGGTGATGACGGCGGCGTGTGTACTCGAGCTCACTGCATAGCTCCTTGCTCGACCGGCTGGCCATTTGCTATTCGCTCCAATGTCTCGAGGAACCCGGGTCGGGGGGGCACGCCGACCCAGGACAGCCGCAGATCGTCGTCGAGCTCGAGCTCCATCCCGGCGTGCTCGTCTGGGAGCAGATCACCCGCGTGGCGGGCCGTCAGGGCAATTAGCCTCTGGTTGCTCGATCCCCGCCAGCGCAGAGGGGCGTGGAGGCGCGCGACGTAGGGCCCGTCGACCAGCAGGTCGAGCCGGTCGAGCAATGCGCGCTGAGCTGAGCTCCCCTGATCGCGCAGAACCTCCAGGCGATAGCCCGAGTAGGACATCAGCGAGAGCTCCGGGCGCCGCGCACGTAGGCGGTCACAGAGCGCAACCAGCGCCGCCGCCTGCAGCATCGGCTCACCACCGCCGGAGAAAGTGATGCCATCGACGGGCAGTGCCAGCAGCCGCTCGGCAAGCTCTGCCACCAACATTCGCTCGCCGCCGTCGAGGGCTTTACCGGCCGGCGAATGGCATCCCTGGCACCGCAGCAAGCAACCCTGGACAGACACACTGGCGCGCGTGCCCGGCCCGAGCACGCGGGTGTGGTCGATCACACGAGCGACGCGCAGATACTCGGGGTCGCCGAAGCCGCGGTGCACGGCCTTCACGCCAGCACCTCCTCACGCGCCCAGCCCGGGGTCTCGATCTCCGGCTCGCGCTGGCGTCCTAGCCCGCGCCCGTCAGCGAGAGCGCCGGGGGGAAGCGTCCGGAAGACCTCGCTCTCGTACAGCGAGACGAACTCCTTGACGAAGGCCAGCTCCCCTTCGAGCAGTCTGAGAGCATGGCCTGGAAGATCGGCTAGAGCCCGCTCAGCGGCCAGGTGTGCGTCGACGGCAGCGCTCAGCCCGAGCTCGGCCTTCCGGCGCTCGCGGCGCAAGGCCGACAGCCTTCCCGTCTCGGCCCTGTGAGCGCTGGGCATGAACACCGCTAGGCCTAGCGCTGTCGCACAGGCAAGACAGACGAGCACGGCAATCATGACTCCTAGAGCACCGAGCCAGACCCCCCCGGCGACGGCCGCGGCAAGCGTTGCGGCCCCGAACATCGCTGCGATTCGCTCTGGCTGTAGCGGTCGGTCGAGGGCTTCCAGCGCGAGCTGGTCTTGAGGCACCCCCTCGGCGGCTAGGGCGGCGAGCGCGGCCCGCAGACGCTGCTCCGCCAGCTGCCGCTGTTGTGCCGCGGCGGCAAGCGCATCTCGAGCCGCGGCGATCAGCTCCTGGCGTCGAAGCCCAAGCCGGACGACCCGGTGTGTGCCCATCGCCTCAACCTCCTCGACGATCGGCAGATCCCGGCCGAGCAAATCCTCGGCGTGCCGCACTGCGTCGGTCCGGGCGCGTTCCCGCACATCCTGCAGAAGCGAGTGGTGCTCCGACGCTGGGCTGAAAGGATCGTCGACGTTCTGCTCGGTCATGCCTGTTCCTCAGCCGTAAACGCCGGGAAGAGCGACCCCGCATACCCCGCCCGCGGGCACTCTCCCGCCTCGGGATGCTCTGCGAATAAGTGGGCGCGCTACTAGGTCGCAGGTATGCGCTGTGTCCTGGACCTCGTTCGTGAGTTCCAGGATCAGGGAGCGGTGCGCAGCTGCGAGGTGTCCTGCTCCCGCATTGCGTAGTGCAACTTCCATCGGAACCCCACGGGCGAACGCGGCGCTGACCTCCTGGGCGACCCGTGTAACGACCTCCCGTTCCGACGCCTTGATATCCACACAGTCATGCGGCATAGCTGCACGGTAGCGCGCTGTACTGCGGATGTCAAGCACCTACATTAACCGTACTTCGCAGTGCATACACCGGCCTGGCCGCGCACTGCGCGGCGCGCGTGCAGCCGTCGCCACCCGAATGTGCTACCATCCGGCGCTAGGCAGTATGCAGAGAGGCGCAGTACAGTGGACATGACGCCCAACCTCACGCAACTTGGCGAACGCATCAAGGAGGCTCGCCTCGCCGCGGGGCTATCCCTGCGCGAGACTGCCACCGCGGCGGGTATCAGCGCAAATCAAGTCGCCGCGATCGAGAAGGCTGAGAACCCACGGACAGGAAGGCCCTCGCGGCCTACCCGAGAGACGCTTCTCGGGCTTTCTCGGGCCGTGAGACTGCCGCTCGCTGAGCTCTTCACGTTGGCGGGCTATGACGCTGACACCATCGGCGATCTCATTCCTGCCGACGGCGAAATGGACGGCGCTCTTTCGCCCGGCGCGGTGGATCACTCGCTTCGGCGGATCCACGACGCCATCAAAGCTCTCAACAGGCGAAGCGGTTTTGTGCATGATCGCGCGCTTGAGCGCCTCGAGGACTTCGCTGCGGAATTCCAAGGGATGGGCCATGGAACGCTCCGGTGCACTGCCGAGGAGGAGCCGCACTACACTCAACTCGCACTCGACGTGTGCAGAAACAACCTCCGTGCGGTTAGTTACCAGGAGAGGGACTGGTGGAGCGGCCGGGCTGGCGCTCGCTACCTGGACACTCAGGATGACATGAGGAATCGTGGCGTCGAGATCTACCGGATCTTTCTCGTTGAAGAGACCGAACTCTACGAGCTCCAGCAGGCAGGTGTCTTTGACAGACATACCGGCACGAACATCTCCTTTGACGTTCTGCTGCTGAGCGAGGTCGACGATAACTACTGGCGCGACTTCGTTGTCTATGACCGCCGGCTTCTCCGGACCGCAACCGTAACGTCCGTGAAATCGGACCGACGAACCGCCGAGTTCACCGACGACCCAGGGCGAGTCGCCTCGGCACTCGCTGACTTCACGTCCTTGCTTCGTGTCGCAGAAACATCCAAGATCGACCTTGACAAGTTTACGGCCAACGGTGGCTAACGCTGGAGGTATTCAAATGGCACCCGAATCGACTCACATCCTCGTTACCGGCGCCGACATCAATCGTGACGCACTGGCGCCACTCTCAGACGCGGGAATTCGCATCGAGATAGAGCCCACCGTTCTAGAGCTAGATCGGCTCATCGAGCGTCTTGCCAGCTCCCGCTATTACCTATACGGAGGAATCGAGGCAGCTGACAAGCTCGACGTCGAGCAGTTCCGGATGCTTCACGATGCTGGCCTGGAACTCATCGCATTCGCTGGCAAGGGGGTCCGCGATTTCCTCGACGTACCTGCTGCACAGGCGGCCGGTATCACGGTCACTAACACACCAGGTGCGGTGGAACCCAGCGTCGCTGAGTTCACTCTATATCTGCTCCTTGCGGCCCTTCGCCATGCCCCGCAGCGCGCCTTGGGGTGGCTCCACGAGAGTGGATTCGTGGCTCAGGACCTACCCCTTTCAAGTTCAACCGCCCTCGGGGACGACCTCGGAGATGTAACCGTCGGCATCATTGGCCTCGGTGACATCGGTCAGCTGGTCGCCCGGATCCTAGTTGCCGGGTATGGCACGAAAGTCATCTATTACTCACGCACGCGGCGACCCGCACTTGAGGCCTCACTCGGGCTTACGTACGCTACCCCGGCGGACATAGTCATGCAGGCGGACATGGTCACGCTCCATCTCGAGACAAACCCTGAGACAGTTCAACTAGTTGCCGACATTCCCTTTGAGGACTCCGCGAGCCCGATCATCTTGGTGAACACGGCCTCTGAGCGCCTGGTCGACCCAGCCCGCCTCGCACGGCTCTTCGCGGCAGACCGCATCAGTTATGCGGCGTTCGACAAGATCTACCCGACCTCAGACCTGCTCGCGACTGGCCTCAGTGGCTTCGTACCCGACCGCCTGCTCGTCACGAACCACGCGGCCAATATGACTCGCAGCGCGTGGCTCCGCATGACCGAATCCGCCGTCGTCAACGTACTGGCCCACGCGGCAGGGAATATGCCTCCCAATGTTGTCACGTAGCGCTAGCGCACACAACCCTGCATCCCGGCATCCATGACGGTGACGCGACGCGAGCGATTGCTTGACTCGCTCCGTCGTCGGGTCGACGGCTCCGTCGTTACTCCCTCGTCGCCGGACTACGACGAACTGCGCCGTGTCTATAACGGCATGATCGATTGCCGCCCAGCAGTACTTGTCGTTTGTCATTCACCCAGCGACGTCCAAGCCACGATCCAGTTCGCTAACAGTGCTCAACTACCGCTTGCGATTCGCGGCAGTGGTCATAACGTAGGCGGCCTTGGCACTATCGACGACGGTGTCGTCGCCATCATGGGCATGAAAGACATCGCCGTCGATTCGCCGGCACGTCGCGCCCGCGTCGGCGCCGGTGCAACATGGGGAGAACTGGATGCAGCGACCCATCCGTACGCTCTCGCCACGACGGGCGGAATCGTTCACGATACGGGGGTCTCGGGACTAACGCTCGGCGGTGGCCTTGGCTGGTTGATGGGCGTCGCCGGCCTAGCTTGTGACAATCTGATCGCCGCGGACATCGTCTTCGCAGATGCTTCGGCAGCCCATATCGATGACGCTAGTCACCCAGACCTTTTGTGGGCTCTCCGGGGCGGCGGTGGCAACTTTGGTGTCGTTACGTCGCTTGAGTTTCGGCTCCACCCTGTCCCTGTCGTCTGCGCCGGATCTATCCGCATCTCCCTACGCTATGCCGCCGAAGCCCTCTCGGCGTTTTCAACCTTCGCGAGTGCATGCCCCGACTGGCTGACCGTCAGCCCCGCTCTGCTTTCGAGGGAGCCGTTTGGTGCGCATCTTTCGTTTGATCTATGCAGTTTGCGCGACGAGTCGGTCACGCGGAGGTTACTTGCACCCCTTCTAGCAGTGGGGGTACTGGAGTCCACCGTCCGATCGCAGCCCTACCCGTCGTGGCAACTTAGGATGAGCGATCCTTATCGCCGGGGACGGCGAAGCTACTGGAAATCTGTTTCGCTGCGTCACTTGACCGACGACGTTGTGCACGCCATTACCAGCTCGTTCGCAGCGGCCCCCTCCCCACACACGCTCATCACTATCGATCATGTGCACGGGAGGGCACTGAGAGTAGGGCCTGCCGATACTGCTTATGGTGTTCGCCTGCCGTTCGTCCTCCTCATCAACTCCAATTGGGATGTGGGAGAGGACGATCACGCGAATATGGTCTGGACGCGCTCGCTCTTCACCGAGATCACTAGCGCCGACGAGACGGCCCACCCAGCCTACGTCAACTACCTCGATCGCGACGATCGCCAACGCATCGCGCCTTCCTACGGTGGGACCCTGAGACGGCTGCGCGAAGTTAAGGATGAATACGATCCCCACAATGTCTTCCGGCGGAACTACAACGTGCTGCCAAGCGCGCCCGGCACCGTAGCAACGATCGGACGAAGCGACTCGTTGTGATCGATTCTCGACTTACCCGTGACGAGGTGGCGATCGCCGCGGTCGCGGACATTGATCTTGCGATCGGTTACCCGGCGTTCCCCGACGACGGGTTTATACGCTCACTCGTGCATGAACGATCTCCCCGCGAAGTTGTCGCGGAATTCAGGGCGGTGTTTGCTGACGATCTACCGCACGGGGACCGCACACTAACGCAAACCGATTTGATCGCCACGACGCTTAGGGCTGCCGCTGAACTTCTGGATCTTCCGCCCGACCTGGTCTCACGCGGGTTGATTACCTATAGCGGTAGCCATGCGCTTGAGCGCGTTATAACCACGTGCCTGATTGGCCGGGCGGGCACGACTGCGGTCACTACTGAACCCTGCATCGACATATTGCCCGCAATGATCGGCGAGGCCAATGTCCGGCCATCGTTCGTGCGCGCGCCGAGCCTTGACCAAGCGGCTTCCGTCGAGCAGATCATTGATGCCGCGTCCACCGACTGTTCCCTGGGCATCATAAGCAGCCCGGAGAACCCGACTGGCGCAGTCTTCGATGCCGATGAACTCGCCGCGTTGGGAGAGGGCTTCGCGAGGCTTCACGTGCCGCTGCTCGTGGATCAGTCGTTCTTGCGGCTCGCTCCCGGAGAGCGAGCGGCCTCGTTCCCCTCCGTTGTAGGCCCGGGCGGCGAATGGGCGTTTATGTGGGATACCGGCAAGACCTTTGACATTACAAATGAGAAGCTCGGGTTCATCTTTGCGAGCACAGAACTCTTTCCGCGCGTCGCCCGCCGATGCGAAGTCTTGCAAGCGACTCTTCCGGACCGGCGCCTCATGCTCTTTGCGCTCATCTTGCGTCGCGCACTAGAGGCGCGCTATTGCGATTCGCTATCCGCGCGAGTGCGAGACAACGCGGCGGCCGCCGTGTCGCTGCTCCGCGGATCTGAGGTGCGGCCAGTCGTCGCGCCGGCTGGTGGGTTCCTTTTGCTCGACGTTACCGACACGGCCCGCTGTCGGTCAGGCCGTACAACCGGCACAGATTTGGCGGCCGCGATCCTTGAGCAAACCGGTGTAGGAGTAGTAGGGGCCGAGCGCTTCTTTTACACACGCCCCCCGACTCAGATTCTGTTGCGACTCGCGATGGCCCGGCCACGGGGCGTCGTCGAGGAGGGCGTCACACGCCTTCTTAACTTCCTTGGGGGCGAATCGCCGGTCGCCTCCGGTCCGGAGCAGAGCCTCACAGTTGCTCGTGGGAGGCCCGCCGGCGGACCGGCAACCCCGTTCGTTGATCTGGCCGTGATAGGAGGAGGGATCACTGGGGTCATAACCGCGGTGACGGCAGCCCGGCGTGGCCACCACGTGGCTCTTCTTGAGAGGCGCCATGCCCTATTCGGCGGTGCTTCCGGCGCCGGCTTTGGCAGCCTTACGCCGTTTTCAGATCCCTTCTTCACCGGGGGGGCCCGGGACTTCGCCTACCGTGGCACGACCCTGTACCGCTCGGATCTCCTACCCTGGCTGAGGGAACACGTCGGCATTGGCGTGCAGTTCTGTGACGAGGGGCTGCTCGAGCTCATCGACTCAGATGACGGCTACCAGAAGACGCTGAAGCTCCTCACTGATCTTCGAGAGGCTGGTTACGGTGCCGAAGCGCAGATGCTCGACCGCGACGAGGCGCTGGCTTTGGAGCCGAACCTCTCTCCTGACTTCGATCGTGCCCTCAAGCTGAACGAGCCTTGGCTCGACACACATGAGCTGTTTCACGCACTGCGTACTGCGATCAGCTACATGGATCACCTGGACCTCTATCTCGACGCCCCAGTGTCCGATGTCGAGCGGCTGCGTTGTGGCTGGCAGTTGCGAACAGCAGGCGGGCGCTCCCTAGCGGCCAGGTGGGTAGTGGTCGCAACGGGTGCGACGACAGACTTTCCCAGAGGGATCGCCCGGCCCGTAGTGCATTGGATTCGAGGAGACGCTGCGGAGGTGCAGTCTCCGACCGGACTGAATCTCCTGAGACGACACATCTATCGCGGGAAAGGCTTTGTGACACCCCGATCGGGCGGGCGGCTCTGGCTTGGCGCGACCTACCATAAGGAGCCCGCCGCCCCTACTCACGCTATGGACAGGCGGGACCAGATCACGGTGGAGCAGCTCGCATTGCTCATCGAGCACAACAGGCGAATTGTTCCGGGAATTGACGGCTTTGAGATCCTGCGCACGTGGCGGGGCTGGCGCCCCGCGAGTACCAACGGTCACCCGATCATCGGGCAAAGCGACCAAGATGGGCTTGCTTATGCAACCGGGTGCAAGGGCCTGGGCCTGACGATGGCGCCAGCCGTGGCACGTGAGGTCGTTGCGGCGTTCGCGTCTGACGACTGGTCAGCTCTTCCGGCTGAGTTCTCCCCGCTGAGAGAGGGGGGCCTCGACGAAGCGGTGGATAGCCAGCCAAGATGATGGCCTAATCGGACCTCGTACTTCGGGATAGCAGCGGCCAAGAGTTCGTGAATCTCATAAGGGCTGTTATCGAGCGGACCGTCTCGGCCGCCGGGCAGAGACTCCGCTAGCCCGAGCGTGGTCGATTCCACGCGATGAACTGCTCGATCTCCGGCGACCAGGCAGTAAAGCCGTCGTATTGGGCCCCCACCTGTTGAGCTTGCGCTCCGATTGCCTTAAGTGCGAGCGCAAGGTTGGCGTCGTCGACATGACCAAGCAGATCGTCTCGCATGCCCTCATCGGCGATGAGCCGCTCGATCACGGGGGTGACCCGGGTGCCAAAGAACCTAGCGAAGTTTGTGAAATAAACGCCGCCACCGAGCTTACCGGCGGCGTCTATTGCTACCACGTTGTAGAGCACATCAAACTGGGCCATGCTCGTCAGGATCACATCGTCGTCACTTCCGACGCCGTCCATGCGCAGGCACTCGAGCCGTAGGGCGTCTGTTCGCGCAACGCTCAGCAGACTTACCTCGATCTGCCTGCCGTCCCGTTCTTCCCGGAGGTGTTGCGCACGGCCGGCCGTCGTCAGCGCCTGGCGCAGCCAGTTCGTGTGGTAGTCGACCGTCCCGGCGGCAGGCTGCAGCGTTAGGTAGCGGATGGCCTGCCACCCGCCTTCGCGTACTGCGAGCGCGCCAAGCGCATACACACGCTCGATGATCTCGAGCCAGACTCGGGGCGCGACCTCGCTCGTGGCGATCTGCGTGTTGTACTCGTATTGTTCGACGTCAGCTGGCTTCGCCGGCATCGCGTAGATCTTCGCCAAGATGTCGATCACCCGCTTGAACCAGTCGTCCAACCCGTAGTGCATGAGGGTCGCCGAAAGGCAGATCAGCCGGTCTAGGAGATCCCTGAACTCGGTATCGGCATCAGAGCGCTGAAGCAGCGAGCGCGCGCGGGTGAGCGCTTCGTTAAGGAGGAATTCGAGCGCGATCGAGTCGGACTGCCTCGCCAGCTCGAGCGCAGCCATGTTGAGTTCGGGCTGCTCGAGGTCCAGGCTGACCGCACCGAGCGCGCGGCTCGTGCTAGCTGCACCATCGGCCTCCGCCTGCTCGCGCCTACGCAGCTCACGCTGCTCGGCCATCCAGGACGCCTTTGCGTCCTGGATGCGGCGCTGGATGATCTCCTCGTGGCCCTCGTTGCTCAAGCGCTCAGTGCGAGACCCGTTTCTCCAGAACGCGTCGCCCTTGCGGAAGACGAACTCGCTGTCCTTGCCGGGGCCCTTCTCGTAGGTGCCGTCGGCAACCATGTACGCCACGCCGGCAGGGGAGTGCTCGATGTAGATCAGGACGACCTTGTGCCCGTCCCGCTCAGCGGCTCGCGTGACCAGCATCAGCGGCGGGGGCAGCCACTTGCGGAGCTTCGGAGCGAGCCTCGCCTCATCGAATAGCTTCAAATCCATGTTGTCGAGGTGGCCGGTGGGCTTGCCGTCTGGCCCGACGCCGATGAGGATGTAGCCGCCACGCACTAGTGTCCCGTTGGTTTAATTCGTTTGCGGTTAGGGTAGTTGGTGGTTATGCCTGTTCCTACCGCTGTTTCAATCGAGTTGGCCGACGAGGAGCGGTCGGTGTTGGAGAGTTGGACGCGGCGCCGGACGAGTGCTCAGGCGCTGGCGCTGCGGGCACGCATCGTGCTGATGGCCTCGGAGGGGTTGTGGTCTAACGGCGAGATCGCCGAAGCACTGGCGGTCTCGCGCCCGACGGTCACGAAGTGGCGCAACCGGTTCGCTCAGCGCCGCCTTGAAGGGCTCGCAGATGAGCCGCGTCCCGGCAAACCGCGGACGATCACTGATGAGCAGGTCGAGCGGGTCGTGACCAAGACCTTGGAGAGCGCGCCCAAGAACGCGACGCATTGGTCGACCCGCTCGATGGCCAAGGAGGTCGGGATGACACCGGACGCGGTGATGCGGATCTGGCACGCCTTCGGGTTGCAGCCCCACCGCCAAGAGACCTGGAAGCTCTCCAAAGACCCGCTGTTCATCGAGAAGGTCCACGACATTTGTGGCCTGTACTTGAACCCGCCCGAGCGCGCCGTCGTGCTCTGCGTGGACGAGAAGAGCCAGATCCAAGCACTCGACCGCACCGCACCCACGTTGCCGATGCTTCCCAGCACGCCCGAGCGAGCGACGCACGACTATGAGCGCCACGGCACCTCCAGCCTCTACGCCGCGCTGAACGTCGGGAGCGGTCAGGTGATCGGCTCGCTGCACCAGCGCCACCGCGCGGTCGAGTTCCTGAAGTTCCTGCGGACGATCGATGAGAACGTGCCCGGCCACCTGTCCGTGCACCTCGTGCTCGATAACGCCTCCAGCCACAAGACCCCGAAGGTCCGACGCTGGCTCGCTGCGCACCCCCGGTTTCATCTGCACTTCACCCCAACCTCAAGCTCGTGGATCAACCTCGTCGAGCGATGGTTCGGCGAGCTAACCACCAAGCTCCTACGCCGCGGCGCGCACCGCTCCGTCCACGCGCTGAACACCGACATCCGCCAATGGATCGACACCTGGAACGAAAGCCCCCGCCCCTACGTCTGGACCAAGACCGCCGACCAAATCCTCAACTCCATCAGACGATACTGCCAACGAATCAACCAGACAGGACACTAGACCGTGGGTGTCGAGTCGCTATCGACCCCCTTGCTTACCCGGCTCGCGCGAGGGCGTTGCTTGGATATGGACGAGGCCGCATTTCATTGCGGTCGAGCGAGCGCCGGTCGCTCGCCAACGCAATGACTAGCCGAGCCCGGCCGCGATCAAGAATGGCGAGCAGGAGATGGTCACGCCCGGTAACCGGACTCCCCATCTATGCAGCTAACGAAGCCCGAGGTTCACGAGGCGAAAACCCATCGCCACCTGCGAGACGTCGAACTTTTCGGCGAGCTTCGTAGGGTTCTCGGACTTCTCGAACTCTGCTGCGAGTAGGCGACGCGGCATCAGCAGATCCGCAGCGAAGTCGTTAGCGGACCGCTCCGCACGCCAGTCGAACCCGGGTGGCGTTCCCTCCGTGAGATCGATATGAAACCTGTCGTCATAGTCGCCCGCGCGTTCGTGGTGTCCGAGCAGGTAGTGACCAAGCTCATGCGCCATCGTGAAACGCTGCCGCGTTTCGGGGTGTTCTGAGTTGACGCCAATGACAGCACCTTCTTCGTAAGCAAAGATCAGGCCGGAAAGCGCTTCCGGAAACGCTCGCCGCAATAGCAGCGCGCCGCAGCGTCTACACAGGTCCTCCACCCGCACCGGTGGCTTGTTGATCTTGGCCTTCTCTAGAAGCTCGTTTGCGGCATGAGACGGTGCGGTCGCCGAGACAGTCAACTCGCGGTCAGGTATGGGCGTGGCTTCTGCGTCACAGGCAAGCTGGTCAACCGCGGCGTAGAGCTGGTCGTCTACAAGTCGCTCGGCGGTAGCACGTAGGACGGCTACGACCGGTCTGCTCGTGCGCGGTAGGAGTCTCCCGACTTCGATCTCAAGTGCGTCTGCAATATCGATCAGATCATCGAGTCCTGCCGTTCGCTTACCAGCCTCCCAGAGCGATACGGCGGTCTGTGTGCGGTCCAGGCGTTCGGCGAGCTCGGCCTGGCTCAATCCGCGCTCTAGGCGGCTCTCCCGGATCCGTTGGGCTACCCAGGCGGTGGTCTCAGACACGGGCAGAGATGGTAGTCCTCGTCATCATTACACTTCGCTATAGTAGATAGCAGAACGTCGTAAGGGCCCTTGGCAGCGGCTTCGGGCCAAATCCTACGCCGCGCAGCGGCATCAAGGAGAACACCATGTCCGAGCCCCAGATCGAGTCCCCTGAGGCGAAGCAACCCGTCACGGTGAAGGTCAACGGCAAGGCGGTGCAGCTGGCGAAGCAGCGCGTGACTGGACTTGAGATCAAGCAGGCGGCGATCGCGGCCGGCGTCGAGATCAAGATCGACTTCGAGCTGACCGAGGAGGCGCATGGCGAGAAACCAGCGCGAAACGTCACCGATGCAGAGCACATCACGGTGACCAAGCACTCGGAGTTCCTCGCCGTTGATCCCGAAGAAGACTCGTGATGAAGAGCGCTGTCGCTGCCGCAATCGAGGAAATCAAGGTCGCATTCCCTGAAGCCGAGGTGAACTCGATCGGGGACGACGACGGGGGCGCGTTCGTGGTGGTCGAGCCGATCTCGATCGGTTCGACCTTCTCCCCCACGACCACATGGATCGGCTTCCACATCACCTTCGGCTACCCGGAAGCCGATGTCTATCCGCATTTCATGGGCCCGGACGTGAAGTACGTGGGCGACGGCCCAACGCCGAACGAGTACCCCGACGGGAACCTGCCTACCCCGCTTTCGCGAGGCGGGACGATGCCGGGCTTCGACAAGCCGGCGATACAGATCTCGCGTCGCACGAAAATCGTGGACGCCGAGAGCAGCACCGCCCTTCACAAGCTGCGGCGCGTCCTCGAATTTCTGAGGACGCGGTGATGGCGAAACTCGACCCTTGGACCCTCACGATCGACGAGCGCACATACGAGGAGCTCTTGGCGCACCTGTTCCCGGGCGACGGCGACGAGCACGGCGCCGTGCTCGTCGCCGGCATCGTGCGCACGGCGCGCGGCACGCGCCTGCTAGCCCGCACGTTGTTTAAGGGGGTCGACGGTGTCGACTTCGTCCCCGGGCGCAATGCCTACCGCATGCTTACCGCCTCGTTCGTGCGAGACCGGATCCGCTACTGCCGCGACGAACAGCTCACCTACCTCGGCATCCACAACCATGGTGGGGGTGCCGCCGACGTCAGCTTCAGCGGCGACGATCTCCGCTCACACGAGCGCGGCTATCCGGCTCTGCTCGACATCTCAGGACAGCCCGTGGGCGGGCTGGTGCTCACCGAGAACGCCGTCGCCGGTGACATCTGGACGGTGGATCGAGCGCGTCGGCCGGTTGGCGAAACGATCGTGATCGGCCGGAACATTCGTCGTCTCTACCCTTCTCCACCGCCGAAGCCGCCAAAGGCCGATCCGAGCTTCGATCGTCAGGTTCGCTGGCTCGGCGATCGCGGACAGCACACCCTGTCAAAGATGAAGGTGGCCGTCGTCGGCGCCGGGGGAGTTGGGCTGCCTTTGACGACCATGCTCGGCCGGCTCGGCATCGGGCAGATCGTGGTGATCGATCCTGATCGGATGGAGCCAGAGAATCTGCCAAGGATGCCTGAGGCGCGACGGCTCGATGCACTGATGCAGCTGCGTCGGTTGCCGTTCGCGGACCGCCCGAAGGCGAGGGCGCTGTTGAACAGACACGGCACCCGCAAGGTTCGGCTCGCGCGCCGTGCGGTTCGGCGTGCGAATCCTGGCGCGGCGTTTCGAGGAATCGCGAAGAGCGTCGCCGAGCCAGACGCGGCACGCGAGCTCGTGGACTGCGACTTCATCTTCCTTGCGGCCGACTCGCACCTGGCGATGATGCTCGTCAACGTCATCGGCCACCAGTACATGATCCCCGTCGTGCAGATGGGTACCAGAATCGATGTCGACCCTCAGACAGGTGCAGTCGGCGGCATCCGTACGAACGTGCGGATCATTCTCCCCGACTCGGGCTGCTTGCGGTGCAACGGACGCATCAATGCCTCCAAGATCCAGGAAGAGTCCATCGCAGACACCGAGCGCCGGCGCAACCGCTACGTGGACGAGATCGCCGCGCCCAGCGTGATCACGTTCAACACGATGTCGGCTGCACAGGGCGTCACCGACTTCCTGTTGATGTTCGGTGGGCTCGTCCGCGAGTGCGCGCCAATCGGCTACCTGCGTTTTCATCCCCGAGACCGCTCGAGCGAACCAATCGAACCGTCGCCCGGGAAGCAATCGTGCCCGCACTGTGGCGCAAGCAAGCAGAGCCGGCGCGCGCGAGGCGACTCGCTCGAGCTGCCAGTGCCGGAACGGTGATCGTCGCCGCGAGCCTGCGGTTGGTCATCTCGGCGACCCCGCGAGAGCCGCAGCGTGGTCTAGGAGCGACTCATCCGCGGCGTGGGTACGAACGCCATTGACCGCTGCTACGCGGCGACTTCTCCGACACTCGCGAGGCGCGTCTGCGTCTTATCGCGCGCCTCGCTGATTGTCTCGCACGTCAAGAGCAGGTCGAGCGCACACCACAGCCGCGCGTTGGGCCAGATCTTGCCGTTGAGAACGGGCTTAGCCGGCACGATCGGTGTGCCAAGCGTGTACAGAAAGTGCGGTTCGTCGCTCCAGTCAGCCTCAAGGATGACCTCCGGGATGTACTCGTGCGGGCGCGTGATCACCTCGTAGTTGTCGACGTGCCTAACCTGTTGGAGTCGGCCGTCGAAGCGGAAGCCAACATAGTTCGGTGGCGTGTGCGGCCAGCCTTTGCCGTTCATCGGGTGGTAGTAGAAGCCGCGCTCGACCACGGTGTCCTTGAACGTGAGGCTCGACCACGGCAGCGGGTCCTGGCCGAGCACGACGACGAACACCATGTTGGAGGTCACGTTCTGCATCGTCATCAACCCCTTCAGGTAGCGGTGTAGCTCTAACAACAGCCGTTTCTCGGCGTGCGCGTGACTGGCCGCCGCGGTGCTCGTCGCCAAGTCCGCGATCCGCTTCCACGGCGAGTACGAAACGGGCACGCCGTCGATCGGATGCAGCAGCGCCGTCGCCGGCGGGTAGTACGCCGCGCACTCTGCGATGACAACGATCCGACCGTCTCTGTCATCCCCCGCGTTCAGACGGTCGGCGTATTGCTGGAGCTGCGCCTTCGTGGGCAGGTTCCAGCCGCGCTTCGCCTCGACGACGAGGTGCAGGTGCTCCGTCTCGATCTCCACGTCCGTGCGTCCGGCGCCGGGCGCCGTCTCCTGGAGCCGGATCGCGGTGATCTCGCCCTGCTCGGCGTCGCCGAAGGACTCAGCGAGCACGGCGCGCGCGAACGCCTCGCTCTGCGCGAGGCTCCAGCCGACGCTGTACGTGATGTCATCCTCCTTGTCGCCGAGGAGGTCAAACACGGTCTGGACAGGACGGCTGTGCAAGGTCAGCTCGGCCACAGAAGCAACGTACCTACTCCGACGAGTGAAGGGATTATCGTGGCGAAGATGAGCGGCAAAGCCGCCGACATCAGCGATCCCGCGGAATTGCTGCGCCGCATCGACTACCGCAACAAGAGGATCCTGACGCGGATCGATCGGCACCAGGACGCTGCCGCGTTCGCGAGGAATCTCGCGAGCCGGACGAAGTCGGACCTGCGGAGGCTCGCGGAGCTGCTGAACATCGAGCTCGACGAGCCGTAGTCAGTCGCGGGCCGCGGCCTGCTGGAATGGTCGGATGGCGTCAACACCGAGCGACCGCATCGGCACGACCTCGGTCTCCGTGGACGTGGTGGAGACCGACCCGATCGTGCTGCGCGAGAGCGACACCCGCCGCCTCGTATTCCTGCCGACGATCGTCGAGCGCGACCAGCCGCTGCGCGGCACCTTCGTGTACCAGCGGAAGTTGAAGGCCGGCGAGTGGGAGGACATCCGCGATGAGAACTTCAACTCGCTGAAAAGCGGCGAGGGCTGGGCGCTCGAGCTGCGCACCGCCGAGGTGGGCGCGCTCATGGAGGGCCTGCTCGCGCGCAAGCAGCTGTACGAGCGCCACGGCATCCAATGGGGCGAGCACGAGTTCATCGACCGCGAGCGCCTCCCGCAGGTCGTCCGCCGGCTCGTGGACTCTCAGGACGAGGAGCTGATCGAGGCGCTGGCGACGCTGGAGCCCGAGGCGATTATCGCGCTCGGCCGCAAGGTCGACCTCTCCCAGCTGGACGCCCTGCTCGGCGCCTGGCTGGAAAACCTTGGGAACAACGACGAGGGCTTCTGGCAGACGCTTCTCGCGGAACACGCCTGGGTGTTCTCGCAGCTGACCGGGTCGCCGGTGGTCGTGCTGCAGGAGAAGGCGTACGTCGGCGGCAAGGGCGTCGAAAACCGTGGCGGCGGAGAGGTCGACTTCTTGCTCCAGAACGAACTCACCCACAACGTCGCCTTCGTTGAGATAAAGACGCCGGGCACCGATATCTGTGGCGGCGCGTACCGCACGAGCGGTGCGTACTCCATCAACAAGGAGCTCAGCGGCGGCGTGGTCCAGGTGCTCGGCTACCGGGAGCGCTTCGAGAAGACGTTCAACGAGCTCCGCGCGGGGTCGGAGGTCGGCGAGTTCACGAGCTTCAACCCGCGGTGCGTGCTCATCGCCGGCACCGCTGGCTCATTGGGTTCGGACGAGGCGCGCAGCTTCGAGCTCTTCCGCAACGCTCTCAGCGACGTGCAGATCTGGACGTTCGACGAGGTCGCGGCGCGCCTCGAGGGCATCCGCGCCGCGCTAGCCACACCAGCGCCAGCCGACGATTAGGCCGCTCATCCTCTGGCAAGTCAAGCAGCGGCGATCAAAGCCGCGCCCGCTTGCACAACTCTGCGACAGTCACGCCCAGTCCGACGGCAATCTTCACGAGCGTGTCCACGGTGATGTTGAACTCGCCCCGCTCGATGGCGCCGTAGTAGCTGCGATCCAGCCCGGCGTACCTGGCGAAGCCTTCCTGGCTGAACGCGCGCTCGCTACGGATCGCGCGGATCGCGGCACCGAGTGTCTGGTGAGTTGGAGACTTCTTAGAAGGCATCGGACTGCTTGCGCTCGTTGGAGCTCGCACGGCCGAGCAGTTCTGCGACGCTCAGGCCAAGGCCAGCAGCGAGCTTGACGATCGTGTCGAGCGTCACGTTGAACTCGCCGCGCTCGATCGCACCGTAGTTGCTGCGGGCCAGGCCAGCGTGCGCAGCGAAGGCTTCCTGGTTTAGACCACGCTCGTGGCGGATCGCGCGGAGCGCTCGGCCAAGTGCCTGGTTGGCCGCAGACTTCTTAGACGGCATCTCAGGCGCTCAGATCTCGAGCTCGTCCATCCGCCGCGCCGCGCGCGAGGGGGTGACAAGCTCGCCGGTGACGTTCACTAGGCCGGAGGCGTGTAGGTGGCCAATCGCATCGCAGACGTCGTCTTCGCTACACATGCGCGAGCCGATCATGCGCTGAAGCTCCGCGTGCGTCCAGGGGTCGCGACAGTCCTCTAGCAGCACGATCATCACGGCCTCTTCGGCTATCGCGATCGGTTCAATCTCGCTACGTTTTTGCTGCATGGGAAGGTATGTCCTTTCCGTGCCACGGCCCCGGGGCAGTTGCCGCTGTCGCCGGGGTCAAAGCTTGTGTGTTCTGGCGGCTCCGGGGCGCGGGAGCGCCGCCGGGGCCACTTTGTCAAGGCGTGGCGACCATAGCTCCGCAAGCGCGGACAGTCGAGCTAGATCGCCTGCAGTCCGGGAGCATCGCGCCGCATCTCAGGCACTAGTGCCTGAGATCACTGTCGAGCACCGGCGATGAACGGCGAGTCCTCGCCGTCGAAACCCTGTCATGTGCAGGGGCTTCCCGGAATGGAGCCAACCGGGATCGAACCGGTGACCTCCTGCTTGCAAAGCAGGCGCTCTCCCAGCTGAGCTATGGCCCCCGATGCTGGAGTCTAGAGCGCCGCGAGACAGGCGGCGAGAAGCGTGGCCAGCCGCGCGGCGGCGACTATCTCGAGACGAGCGTGACGGCGATGCGACCGGGGTCGCCTTGCTCGCCGGGAAACTTCAACGCGTTGCAGCGCAAGACGATGCTCGCGCTGGTGATGACGACGCTGCACGGTTCGCGGCCGCGTAGAACGAAGTAGCCGGCGACCGGAGTAGCGCCTTTGGGCGCGGCCAGCGCTCGACGCGAGCGCGACGATCGCAGCGCCGACAAGCCGAGACGCTCCCAAAGCAGGCCTCATCTTCCGGTCACTTATCGAAGTCGAAGTCGCGCGGCGGGCGCTGCTCGAACCAGAGCCGCTCCTGCTCAGGCGTGTCGCGCAGGAACTCAGGCGTCTCCTCGAGCACGTCGTCGTCGGGCTCTTGCTCGCCGGGCGCGGCCTGCTCAGCCGCGTCGCTCGGCATCTCCCATTCAAGTGAGTCTCCGCCGTTCGGCGGCGCGGCCGGATCGGCGTGCGGCGCGGAGTGCTCGCCGCCGGCCGGCTCGTCCTCGACGAGCTCGGCTTCGCCGGCTTCGGCGTCGAGCACGGCGCGCATGTCGAGCTCCTCCGTCTCGCCGCCGCCTGAAGCGCTCGGCGCGTGGTCGGCGATTACCGCGCCGTGCGGCGCGTCATGCGCGCCGGCAACTGCCGTCTGCTCGTCCTCGCCACTCGGCGATGCATGCTCGCGCGGCACCGGATCGAGCGCCTCGTGCTGCTCGCGCGCGACCTCGCCGGGATCGGCGCCGCGGCGGCGCTTCAGCTCCAGATGCTCACGAATGGCGTCATCGAGCAAACCCATGCGCTGCCAAACGATACAAGCAGGCGACCAGGCGTATCACGGCTCCGCTCGGCGGCTACACTTGCGTGACCTCACGCGCCGGCCGCGCGTGCACGGGGCTATAGCTCAGTTGGGAGAGCGCCTGGATCGCACCCAGGAGGTCGGGGGTTCGAGTCCCCCTAGCTCCATCGCCCGAACGCTCGCCGCCGCTCGGCGTGGCGAACTGGTGGTTGCTACGCCGAGCTTCGCCGCGCGTGTCGGGCATCGCCGAGACGTCGCTGCCGCGCTCAGACGACCGGCGGCGGGTCGCTTTCAGCGCTGGCGGACAGCGCCGGGTCCCACTCGCACACGACGCATGCGTGCTGGAAGGCTGAGCGCGCGAAAGCGAGCGCGGCGCCGTGTGGGTCGTCGCTCGCGCGGACGTCGTCCCAGTCGAGCACGTACTCGCCGAGGCCCTGCTCCCAGCGCGCAGCCGATGGCGCGAGCTTCGCCGAGGAGAAGCCGTCGGGCGCGGGATGCGCGTAGGCGTAGAAAGCCGCCTTCGGATAGCGCTCGTCGCCGGGCCACCAGCCGACGGCGACCTCTTGCGCGTCCATCGCGTTGCGCATGATGAAGTCGCTCGCGGGCGGGTCGGCGGACTTGCCGGAGAACAGGCTGACGGCGAGGTCGAACGAGCCCCACCACGCGTTGACGGGCGTCGAGCGCCCGCGGTAGGGCGCGCGGAACGCGGCGAGCACGAGCGCGACGCGCGTGACGACGGCGAAGTACGCATCGACGTGCTCGACGTCATAGCTCGCGTGCTCGCGATCGTCATCGAGCGCGACGCTCCAGGCGACCTCTTGCGGGCGCAGGTCGAGCTCGATCGGACCGCCGAGCTCGCGCACGGCGCCGAGCACTCCGCCGGTCACGTCGGCGACGGCCCGATCGGGCGCCAGCGCGAGCGAGCGCACGCGCCCGTCGCTGTGCTCGACGACGGCCTCGTGCTTGCACAGGTCGAGCGCGACGACGAGCGCGCCGGAGCCGTCCGGCGCCGGCAGCGGAGCGGTCTCCCAGCCGCGCGCGGTCAGCCGCAGCGCGGCGTGCTGCAGCTCGGGCTCAGGCGGCGCGAGGCGAGCGGCGAGCTTGCCGAGCACTTGCGTGTGCGCGTGCAGCGTGTCGCACGTCGCGCGCCACTGCTCGAACGGGAGCGCCGGCCAGCGCGGGTCCACGGTGGCGCGCTAGCTCTCGTCGGGCCACTTGGCGTCGCCCGGCACGCCGTCGCCGCCCTCCGGCTTGGGCCCGCCGATCGCGATCAGCTCGAGCCCGTCGGCGCCGGCCTCGAACGCGCGGACGACCTCAGGCGCGACGCGCACGACGTCCCACTTGCGCAGCTCGACGATCTCGCCGTCGAGCAGCACGCGCCCGGATCCGGCGACGACGACGTACGCCTCCTCCTGCTCGCGGTGGCTGTGCGCGAACGGGCTGCGCAGGTTCGCGTCGTAGCGGAACAGGCTGACGCCGAGGTCGCGCGAGTCGAGGTGCTTACGGCCGAAGCGCCCTTCGACGCCGGGCGCGCGCTCGCCGACCGAATCGTCGACTTCGGCGAGGTTGACGGTGGAGAAGTTGGGCATCGAGCTCCTTTGTCGGCGACGATCGGCGAGTTGCGCTTCGGCGCTAGGCGATCTCCGGCCAGATCCCGACGTCCGTCGGAGCGCCTCGCGGCGAAGGAAGGCGTCTCGAGTATAGGTCTGCAGCGGCGCGGCTGGCGATCGTCAGTCGCCGTCGTCCTCGTCAACTCCATGACTACAGACACGGTGTCGAGGCTGCTATGCGTCTGCGCGTGGCCGGCGCAGCCGACAAGCGGGCGATCCGCGCGAGCGTGTCGGGCGCCGTCCAAGGCGTCGGCTTTCGCGACGCGACCCGACGGCGAGCGATGCGGCTCGGCGTGCTCGGCTGGGTGCGCAACAGCGACGACGGCCTCGTCGTCGTGCATGCCGAGGGCGCGCGCGGCGACGTCGACCGGCTGCTCGAGTTCTTGCGCGAAGGACCGCCGGGCGCTCGCGTCGCGAACGTCGGCGTGGAGGACGTGCGCGCCGAGGGCCACGAGCAGTTCGCGATCCGCGGCGTCAGCGCGGGCGTGTTCGTCGTGCAGGAGCACGCGGCGAGCAGCCGCCACTTCGACTTGCGCCTCGAGGTCGACGGCGCGATGCGCTCGTGGGCGGTGCCGAAGGGACCGTCGCTCGACGCGTCGGTCAAGCGGCTCGCCGTGCAGGTCGAGGATCACGCGCTCGCGCACAACGACTTCGAAGGCACGACCGGGAGCGGCGGCGTGATCGTCTGGGACCGCGGCTCTTACGAGCAGGGCGGACGCGTCGCCTGGCCAGAGGCGCTGCAGCGCGGCCATGCCGTCTTCGTGCTGCACGGCGAGAAGCTGCGCGGCGGCTTCGCGCTGCAGCGCACGCGCCCCGGCGAGCAGGCCCAGTGGCTGCTGATCAAGCGGCGCGACGACGACGCGCGGGCGGGCTCGGACGTCGTCGCCGAACAGCCGGCGTCGGTGCTTAGTGGACGCACGCTCGCCGAGCTGCTCGCCGAGCGCGACTGACGCGACGCCGCGCGAACGGCGTCGGACGCTCACAATGTCACCGATGCCCGACTACGGCCAGCCGCTGCGCGAGCAGGACGTCGACGCCGACCCGCTGCGCCAGATCGCGCTGTGGTCTGAGCAGGCGCGTGAGGCCGGCGTGCGCGAACCGGAGGCGGCGGCGCTCGCGACGGCATCGGCCGACGGCGCGCCGTCGGTGCGGATGCTGCTCGTCAAGAGCTTCGACGAGCGCGGCTTCGTCTTCTTCACGAACTACGCCAGCCAAAAGGGTCGCGAGCTGACGGCCAACCCACACGCGTCGCTGCTGTTCCACTGGCACGTGCTCGGCCGCCAAGTGCGGATCTTCGGCGCGGTCGAGCGGACGAGCCCCAGCGAGACGCTCGACTACGTGCGCTCGCGGCCGCGCAAGAGCCAGCTCAGCGCGCTCGCCTCGCCGCAGAGCGAGGTGCTCGAGAGCCGCGCTGCGCTCGAGCAGCGCGTCGCCGAGCTCGAAGCTCGCTACGACTCCGACGAGCTGCCGCCGCCGGAGGAGTGGGGCGGCTTTCGCTTGCGCCCGGCAACGATCGAGCTGTGGCAGCAACGCCACGACCGCCTGCACGATCGCCTGCGCTACCGGCACTCGGTCGAGCGCGAGGGCTGGACGATCGAGCGCCTCGCGCCCTAGCGCGAGCGCTCGCTGGAGCGTCCGTCGCGCCCGCGGGCGGCGCCGGCTAGGTCGTCGTCGCGCCGGAGCGCGTGTACTCGTCGAGCGACACGCGCGCGTCGTCGCGACCGAGGATGCTGATGAAGACCGACGCGAACGCGATGCCGAAGACGAGCGCCTCGGTGAAGCACATCGCGGCGCCGGCGAGGTGCTGGTCGTTGATCGCCGACAGGCCGTAAGCGCGCGGCGCGCTCGCGTAGAGCGAGTACTGCGTCGTCGTGATCCACGTCAGCGGCAGGCAGACGCACGCGCTGGCCAGCCGCGTGAAGCCGAGCAGCGCGAGCCGCTGGCCGTTCGGGCGAAGCCGGGCGCGCGGCAGCGGGTCGATGATCAACCACCACATCGCGAGGCCCGTGTAGAACAGCGTCGCGTGCTCGAACGCGTGCACGGTCGAATGCTGCGCGGCGTAGTCGAACACGCTCGGGATCGCCCAGACCCACGTCGCGATCGCCCACAGCGGCACGGCGACCCACGGCGAGGTCAGCCGCGCGAGCACGCGGCCGGAGCGCCCGCGCGGCGCGACGGCGAGCAGCGCCTCGCGCGAGAGGCCGAGCGGCAGGACCGGCGAGCGCAGCCCGAGCACGAGCAGCGCCGGCGCGATATCGGAGAGCAGCACGTGCTGCATCATGTGCGCCGAGAGCAAGTAGCGATCACCGATCGCGTCGAGCGGCGAGAGCAGCGCGATCGCGATCGCGAGCAGCCCGGCGCCGTACGGCAGCCAGTGGCCGATGCCAGGCTTCGGCGAGGTCGCGCGGCGCGCGGCGCGGCGGTAGACGCGCGCGTAGATCACGGCCGCCGCGAGCAGGACGACGATCACGATCGGGTTGAAGCTCCAAGCGCCCCAGCCGGGGACGGCGGCGGAGCTCATCGGTTGCTCGCTCTCGTGTCAGGCCCGGCGAAACGGCCGCGTGCGTCGCTCATGCGCGGCGAATGCTACCGGGTTCGCGCTCGACGCTTCGGCGTGCGCGGAGCGCGTGCGAGCGCGCCGACGGGCGCGCGATCGGCGCAGCGGGCGCGATGCCGAGCGCGCCCGGTCGGCGTAGCCTGCAGCAGATGCCCGGCTCCAGACGCCATCGCGTCGTGATCGTCGGCGGCGGCTTCGGCGGCCTGCAGGCGGCGCTGAAGCTGACACGCAAGAGCGCCGACGTCGAAGTGACGGTCGTCGACCGGCGCAACTTCCATCTGTTCCAGCCGCTCGCCTATCAGGTCGCGACGGGCGCGCTCTCCTCGAGCGAGATCTGCTACCCGCTGCGGACGATCTTCCGCGGCCGCGAGAACGTCGACGTGCTGCTCGCCGAGGCGACCGGCTTCGACCTCGATGCGCGCGAGGTGCGACTGCAGCGAGCTTCCGAGCACGTCGCGTCGCCATCGTCGATCGAGTACGACAGCCTGATCGTCGCCGGCGGATCGCGCTACTCGTACTTCGGACACGACGAGTGGCATCGCTTCGCGCCCGAGCTGAAGTCGCTCGAGGGCGCGCTCGACATCCGCAGTCGGATCCTCACGGCGCTCGAGGCGGCCGAGTGGGAGACCGACGCCGAGCGACGGCGCGCGTGGCTGACGTTCGTCGTCGTCGGCGCCGGGCCGACGGGCGTCGAGATGGCCGGGCAGATCGCCGAGATCGCGCGCGACAGCAAACGCGAATATCCGCGCAGCGACACGGCGGCGGCGAAAGTGCTGCTCGTCGAGGGCGCCGACCGCGTGCTGACCGGCTTCCCGGCGTCGCTGTCGGCGAGCGCGGCGCGCGCGCTCGAGCAGCTCGGCGTGACGCCGCTGCTCGGCCACCTGGTCACGGGCGTCGACGCCGAGACGGTGACGACTTCGAGCGCCGGCGAGCAGCCGTCGCGCTACCCGGCGCGGACCGTCATCTGGGCGGCCGGCGTCGAGCCGTCGAGCCTCGCGCGCGAGCTCGGTGAGGCGGCCGCCGTCGAGCTCGACCGCAGCGGGCGGTTGATCGTCGAAGAAGACCTCTCGCTGCCAGGCCACGCCAACGTCTCGGCGCTCGGCGACATGGTCGCGGTCCGCCGCGGCGAGCACGTCGAGGCGCTGCCCGGTCTCGCGCCGGTCGCGATGCAGCAGGGCCGCTACGCGGCGCGCGCCGTGCTCGCGCGGATCGCCGGGCAGCGCCCGGCGCCGTTCCATTACCACGACAAGGGCAACCTCGCGACGATCGGCCGGGCGCGTGCGGTCGCCGACATCAAAGGGGTCCACCTCAGCGGGCCGCTCGCGTGGCTCACGTGGCTCGCCGTGCACCTGTTCTACTTGATCGGCTTTCAAAATCGCATACTCGTGCTGACGCGCTGGGCGTTCAGCTTCATCACGCACGGGCGCGGAGCGCGGCTGATCGCCGCCGCCGGCCCGGCCGCGCCGGAGCCCGAGCCTGGTCGCGAGCAGCGCGAGCGGCGCGGTTGACGCCGAGCACGGAGACGCTCAGCCGAGCGGCGGGCGCGGGTACGGCAGCGGCTTGAGGATGCCCTCGAGACGCTCGCGCAGCGGCTCGTAGCTCGGCGGCAGCGAGAGCCGCTCGCCGAGGTGCGCCGCGTCCTCGTCGACGGCGAAGCCTGGGCCGATCGTCGCGATCTCGAACAGCACGCCGCTCGGCTCGCGGAAGTAGACCGAGCGGAAGTAGAAGCGGTCGATCACCTGCGTCGGGCGCGCGCCCGATTCGGCGACGCGCGCTTGCCACGCCTGCTCGTCTTGCGGCTCGGAAGCGAACGCCACGTGGTGCACCGTGCCGGCGCCTTGGCTGGCGGGCGCCTCGCGCGGCGGCGCGTCGTAGGCGTAGAAGCTGCCGCGCCGATCGCCGCGCACCTGCCAACGCCGCTCGTCGTCGGTCGTGAAGCCGAGCGTGTCGCGCAGCAGGCCGGCGCTGAGCGCCGGGTCGGCCGTGTACGCGCGCACGCCGGCGAAGCCTTGCAGCGCGTGCTCGGCTGGGACACCGGGCGCCGTCGCGCGCAGCGGCTCGTCGGGCGCGTCGGCGGCGATCAGCTCGTGCGCGAGGCCCTCGCGGTCGTCGAAGCGCAGTCCGCCATCGTCGGCGACTGTGACGGCGACGTCGTGCTCTTCGAGGCGGCCGGCCCAGAACTCGAGCGACACCGCCGAGCCGACGCGCCAGACGATCCGATGGACCATCCCCGCGCCGGCGCGCCCACGCGCGGCGCCGGGATACTCGAAGAACGTCAGGTCCATGCCCGGTGAGCCGTCGTCGTCGCCGTAGAACAGGTGATAGACCGTCGGATCGTCCTGGTTGACGCTCTTCTTGACCAGCCGCAGGCCGAGCACGCCGGCGTAGAAATCGACGTTGCCGACGGCGTCGGCGGTGATCGCCGTGATGTGGTGGATCCCGTCGAGCTTCACTCGAAGTGACATTATCGCCGCGTGCAACAAGGCTCGCTGATCGCGCGCTTCGGTCGTGCGCGACGCGACCGATCGCTCGCCGTGCTCGAAGGGTTTCACCCGCTCAAGCACGCGCTGCGCTTCGGCGCGAACGTGCTGCTCGTCGCGAGCCGCGACGCTGACGAGCTCGAGCGTCTCGCCGCGCGTCTCGCGCCGGACGTCGCCGCGCGGATCGCCGAGCTCGCGCAACCGGTCGCTCCGGACGTCTTCGAGCAGCTCGCGCCGCTGCCGCCGACGACGGGCGTGATCGCACTCGCCGAGCGACCGGCAGTCGAGCCGGCGGCGATGCTCGCGGCCGCGCGCGAGGCGCCGGTCGTGCTGCTCGAGGACCCGCGCGACCTCGGCAACCTCGGCGCGTGCGTGCGCGTCGCCGCCGCGGCCGATGCCGCCGGCGTGCTGAGCACCGGCAGCCACGATCCGTGGGCGCCCGACGCGCTGCGCGGCGCCGCCGGACTGCACTTCGCGCTGCCGGTCGCGCGCCTGGCCGAGCTCGGCACGCTTGGCCAGACCGGCGCGCTTGGCCAGACCGGCGCGCTCGACGCAAGCGGCGCGACGTTCGCGCACGGACGCCCGCTGCTGGCGCTCGATCCAGACGGCGAGCCGCTGCTCGCGCGTGAGCTGCCACCGCGCGCGCTGCTCGCGTTCGGCACCGAGCGCTACGGCGTCAGCGACGAACTGCTCGCGCGCGCCGACGCGCGCGTCAGCATCCCGATGCGCGCGGGCGTGTCGAGCCTCAACCTGGCGACGTCGGTCGCCGCCGTGCTGTTCGCCTGGCGGCTGTCTACGCCGGGTGGGCTTGAGCCCACTTGACGATCTCGCGCGAGTCGGCGATCGCCGTGCCGTCGTCGAGCTCGAGCACCGGCACCCAGCGTTTGCCGGTCAGCTCCTGCGCGCGCTTGCGCCCGGCGGTGTCGTTGAGGAACGCCGGCAGCGGCGCGTAGCCGTAAGACTTGATCACCTCAGGGTCGTGGCCGGCGTCCTTCAGCGCGTGGAACGCATTCGCGCAGGGGTGTCCGCCGGGGCGCGGCGTCGGGAACGTACCCCAGCAGACGTACAGCTTCACGAGACGCTCAGCGTCCCTTCCATGCCCGCCTGACGGTGGCCAGGCACGGTGCAGAAGAACGTGTACGTGCCCGGTTTCAACTTCAGCGTGACGCTCTTCGAACCGCCGCTGAAGACGGGCGTCTGGCCGAGGATCTTGCTGCCTTCGGAGACCGCGACGTCGTGTTCGATCGGAGACATGTTCGCCATTTCGATCGTCACCGTGCCGGCCTTCGCGCTGAGCTGCTTCGTGTCGTAAGCGAGCTGGCCGGCCGGGTTCGCGGCGAGCTTCAGCTTCGTCGTCGCGCTCGCCGCCGGCGAAGAGGCCGGCGCCGGCGTGCCGGTGCTCGCCGTCGGCGACTTGACCGTCGACGTCGCCGCCGGCGTCGTGCCGGCCGGCGAGCTCGAGCTGCCTGGCTGCTTCGTCGCCGACGCGCCGGGACTCGACGTGCCGGAGCTCGGCGCCTGCTGTTCCTTGGCCTTCGATTCGGAAGCGACCGAGCCCGATTGGCCGCTCGCCGCTGGCGTGCCGGACGTGATCACGGCGGTCGAGACGGCTGCGATCACGAGCACGAGCGTGACGGCCGTGACCGCGCGCTGCCCGGCGAGGCTGCCGGGGAAGTCGGGTTTGCGCAAGCCGAGCCCGAGCGAGACGGTCAACGCCCAAAGGACGAGCAGGCCGCCGGCGATGTAGAACGGGACTTTGCTCTTCTCGGCGGCGAGCACCGGCGCGATTTGGACCGCGAGAGTGTGCACGAGCGCGAGCCTAACCGATGCGCACGCGGATATGCTGGCCGGCGCGATGGACGACGTGGTGCGTACCGACGACGAAGCGCTCGACGGTCTGCCGGACTTCCCGTTCGCGGCTCACTATCGCGAAGTCGACGGCCTGCGCCTGGCGCACGTCGACGAGGGCGACGGCGCGCCGGTCGTGTTCGTGCACGGCGAGCCGACGTGGTCGTTCCTCTGGCGCAAGGTGATCGCGCCGGTGCGCGACGCCGGCCACCGCTGCATCGCTCCCGATCTCGCCGGCTTCGGCCGCTCGGACAAGCCGACCGATCTCGGCTGGTACTCGTATGACCGCCACACGCAGCTGACGGCGACGCTGCTCGAAGACCTCGACCTGCACGGCGCGACGATCGTCGTGCACGACTGGGGCGGCCCGATCGGGCTGCGGCTCGCCGTCGAGCACGCCGAGCGAATCGATCGCATCGTGATCCTCGACACGGGGCTGTTCACCGGCCACCAGCGGATGACCGACGCGTGGACGGCGTTTCGCGACTTCGTCGAGCGCACCGACGACCTACCTGTCGGCATGCTCGTGCGCGGCGCGTGCAAGAACGACCCTGGCGAGGGTGTGATCGCGGCGTATGACGCGCCGTATCCCGACGCCGCGTCGAAGGCCGGCGCGCGCGCGTTCCCGCTGATGATCCCGCGCTCGCCGGAGGAGCCAGGCGCGGCTGCCGGCCAGCGCGTCCAGGACGCGCTGGCTGCCGACCGTCGCCCGACGCTGATGCTGTGGGCCGACTCCGACCCGGTGCTGCCGCCGAATGTCGGCGAGCGCTTCGCGGCGGCGATCAACCGCCCGGCGCCGCTGCCGATCGAGCATGCGAGCCACTTCCTGCAAGAGGACCAAGGACCGCTGATCGGCGAGCTGATCGCCGAGTGGCTGCTCGCCGGCTGAGTGGCTGCTCTGCCGACTCGAGGCTGCTCTGCCGACTCGAGGCTGCTCTGCCGACTCGAGGCTGCTCTGCCGACTCGAGGCTGCTCTGCCGACTCGAGGCCGCTCTGCCGACTCGAGGCTGCTCTGCCGACTCGAGGCTGCTCTGCCGACTCGAGGCTGCTCTGCCGACTCGAGGCCGCTCGGCCGACTCGGCTGCTCGGCCGGCCGAGGCTACTCGCCGGCTGAGCTCGAGATCTGCGCTTGCTCGGGCGCGTCGATCAGGCTCGGCTCGGAGCGTGCAGCGCGCAGCTCGTAGCCGGCGCGCGCGGACGAGTCCGCGTGGCCGAGCACGGCGTCGGCCTTGGAAACGCGCGAGAGGCCTTCTTGCAGCGAGAGCGGCAGCAGCGCCGAGACGCGCTCGCTGATCGCGAGCTGGCTCGGCACGTGGATGTCGAAGCGCGGCACGCGCAGCGTCTGCACGATCGCGTCGGCGACTTCCTGCGGCTCGACCTTGCGGAACAGGCGCTGACGCGGTTCGGCCAGGCCGAGGCCGAGTTCGGTGTTGACGGCGACAGGACTGATCACCGACAGCTCGACGCCGGAGCCGCGCAGTTCCTTGCGCACGGCGCGGCTCAAATTGATCACGGCGGCCTTGCTCGCGCAGTACGTCGCGCCGCCGGGGAAGCCGTACTTGCCGGCTTGCGAGGCGATGTTGACGACGTGGCCGCGGCCGTTCGCGATCATCTTCGGCAGCGCCAGCTTCATGCCCGTGATCACGCCGTGGACGTTGATGTCGATGATCCGATGCGCAGTCGCGTCGTCCTCGTCGAGGAACGGGCCGATCGGCATGATCCCGGCGTTGTTGACGAGCACGTCGAGCGGCGCGAGCTCGCGTTCGGCGCTCGCGAGAAACGCGGCGAACGACTCGCGGTCGGTCACGTCGAGCGGCAGGCCGATCGCGCTCGGGCCGAGCTCGGCGGCCGTCGCGACAGCCGCGTCGGCATCGACGTCGCCGATCGCGACGCGCATGCCTTGAGCGAGCAGCGCTTCGGCGGTGACGCGTCCGATTCCGCGGGCGCCGCCGGTGATCGCGGCGGTCTCGCCGGCGAGGATGCGCGGCTGCTTGGCCATGGTTCTCCTCCTGCTCGCTTGGCGCGGCTCGGCACGTTCGCGCTCCGCGGCACGGCCGATCGCTAGGTCGCCGACAAAGCTAGCGCGCCGGCGAGCGAAGTGTTGGCCGCACGGCCAATTCGTGCCGAGGACGGCGCTCGCTAGGGTTCGCGTATGGCGACGTTCGAGTTCGAGGGTCAGCAGATCGCCTACACCGAATACGGTGGCGGGCCGGCCGCCGTGACCGAGCGCGGCACGCGCGGACGCACGGCGCGCAGCTCGAAAGCCGGCGAACGGCCGCTGATCCTCGTGCACGGCCTGCTGCTCTCGCAGGAAATGCATCGGCCGCTGGCCGAAGCGCTCGCGGCGCGCGGCAATCGCGTGATCACGGTCGACCTGCTCGGACACGGCGAATCGGACCGGCCGCGCGACATGTGGCGCTACTCGATGCGCTTCTTCGGCGATCAGCTCGTCGCGCTGATCGACCACCTGCGGATCGAGCAGGCGGTCGTGATGGGCACGTCGCTCGGCGCGAACACAGCGCTGAACGTCGCGCTGCACACGCCCGAGCGCCTGCGCGGAATGGTCATCGAGATGCCGGTGCTCGACAACGCGCTGCTGTGGAGCGCAGTCGCGTTCACACCGCTGCTCGTCGCGCTGACGTTCGGCGAATCGGCGATGAAGCTGCTCGCGCGCGGCGCTCGCGCCGTGCCGCGCCGCGCGCTGCCGCACTACGGCAACGTGATGCTCGATCTCGTCCGCCAGGAACCGGGACCGAGCGCGGCGGTGTTGCAAGGGCTGTTCTTCGGGCGGATCGCGCCGCACCGCAACGACCGGCGCACGCTGCAGACGCCGACGCTCGTGCTCGGCCACCACCGCGACCCGGTGCACCCGTTCTCCGACGCCGGCATGCTCGCCGAGGAGCTGCCGAACGCGCGCCTGCTCGAAGCGAGCTCGATCGTCGAGCTGCGCACGCAGCCGGAGCGCCTGACGAACGAGATCGCGGCTTTCCTCGACGAGGTCTGGGCGGAGCCGCGCGCGACGCGCAGCGCCAAAGCGGCGCCGCGCAAAGCCGCCAAACGCGCCGCGGCGAAACGCGCGACGGCGAGCAAACCGGCGACGCGCCAAGCCGCTGCCAAACGCGCGCCGGTCAAGCGCTCGGTGAGACGCGCGCGAGCGACGTAGGCGAGCGGCGTACGCGCAGCTCATTTTCGCGCGCTGATAGCAAACGTATCTACGTCGTATGCACAACTGCTATCGGCGCTCGAATTTGAACACCGCACTCAGCAGCGCTCCGCGTTCGGGGGGCCCGGTTGCCGGGCGCGCGCGCGGCCGCGCTTACTTCTTGCGCGGGAACAGTTCGAATTCGTTGACGGCGACGTGCCCAGGCGCTTCGGCGCTGCCGACCGACGCGGCCGGCGCCTGGCTGACCCATAGCGTGACGAAGCGGTACGCCTGTTTTGCCGCGGCGGCGAGCGCCGCGTTGCCGTGGCCGAACGGGATCCGCACGTGGCGCTTCTTCTCGACGAACGACGGCGTCAGCGCGACCCACGCGGGGTCGGTGATCGAGCTCGGCAGCGTCGCGGCGTCGGAGCCGTAGACCTGCACGGTCATGCCAGGCGTTTCGGTCGTCAGCGCGGCGGCGGAGAGCTTGCGCGCGGTGTTCAAGTCGATCACGACGCCCTCGGCGAGCTTCGGCGCGACCGACGATTCGACTTGCGCGGTCCAAGCCGTCGTCGGGTCGCCGTCGATCGTCAGGCTCGGGTCGCCGAAGTTGCTCGCGGCGTAGTTGTACGGGTTGTACGTCGACGCGGCGTTCGTGTCGAGCATCAGCGCTTCAGGGTGCGCTTCGCCGACGACTTCTTCGCTCGCTTTCTTCGGCGTCGTCGCGCCGTTCGTGTTCGGCGTCGGCGTCGTCAGCGGCGTCGTTGCTTTCGGTATCGGCGTCGGCGTGACGGCCGGCGTCAGCGGGATTTTCGCCGGTTTCGGCAGCGGCGTCGGCTTGATCGTCGTCGGCGTGCCGATCGCCGGCGTCGTGACGCTCGGCGCCGGCGTCGTCGTCGGCGTGATCGGCGTCGTCGCGGCGGGCGGCGTCGTCGCGGGCGGCGTCGCCTGTGCGATCGTCGTCACAGCGGGCGGCGCGCTGGTCTTCTTGTTGAGCGCCGCGTACGCAGCCGTCGCGGCGCCGGCGACGAGCACGGCGAGCGTCGTCGCGATCACAGCCGCCGAGCGCCAGCTCGGCGTGCGCGAGCTGAGACTGCCGGGCGCGCCGGCGCCGCACTGCACGCACCAGTCCTGCCCGGCGGCGAGCGGCGCGCCGCAGTTCGCGCAAGCGTGCGCGGCCGCCGGCGGAGCATCGACGCTTGGCGTCGAGTCCGAAGGATCCTCACTCCCGCCGGCGGCGTGCTGCTCTGCTTCGTCGGCAGGCCGATCTGCGACCGCGCTGGACATGGTCAGGATTCTAGTGGCGCGTCTCGACGCCTGGCGCGGGTGGGCCGCCGGCGACGATCTCGCGGCCGCTCGGCAGCAGCTGCTCATCGAGCTCGAGCTGCCAGTAGTAGCGCGTGAACGTGCGGCCGGCGTCGAACTCGCCGACGTGCGGCTCGACCGGGTCGCCGTCGGCCATCCGCACGATCAACTCCGGGTAGCTGCGGCCGGGGAGCGCGGCGTAAGCCGGCGCCGGGAACGCGCCGCCGAAGCGCGTGTTGACGTCGGTGATGCCGAGGCCGATCTCAGGGTCGCGGAACGCCTGGACCGTCGCCGGCCCGGTCACGCTCAGCGCCTCCATCACCGTCCGGCCGAGCTCGATCAGCTCGTCGTCGCGGATCGCCGCGCCCTTGATCGACTCGCCGCCGCGCGACTCGAGCATCGTGCGCGGGATCGCGTTGAGGCAACGACCGCGCAGGTCGCCGAGGCAGTCGATCGAGAACTCGTCGCCGCCCATCGCGCGCTGGACCATCACCCGCTCGGCGACGGGCGCGCCTTTCGGGCGGCTGACGGGCGCCGCGCGCTGCACGTAGTCGATGAAGAAACGCGCCTGCTCGGCGTCGCGCGCGAGGTGGATCGAGCGCGCGCCGGAGCCGTGCGTCGGCTTGACGACGACCGGGTAGTCGAGCGCGTCGAGCTCGGCGTCGGCCGGCAGGACGGTCGGCGGCGAAGGCAGGCCGACGCGCTCGAGCAGCAGGTGCGTCTCGTACTTGTCGTACGTCGCGCGCGCGACGTCGGCCGATGGCACGAACGCCGGCAGACGGTGCTCTTCGCGCGCGCGTGCGAGCGTCTCGATGTCGAGGTCGGTCAGCGGCAGCACGGCGCCGACTTCGTGCGCTTCGCACAGCTCGCGCAGCGCGTCCACGTAATGCGGGTCGTCGACGCGCGGCACGACAGTGCGCACGTGCGCCGCGTACTGCGCCGGCGCGAGCGGCGAGAGCTCGGCGGCGACCGTTCGCGTCAGCTGCGCGAAGCACGAGACGATGTCATAGCGCTTGCCGACGCCTGTCAACAGGACGGCGGGCGGGCTCACAGCTCGCCTTGCCAGCCGCCGTCGGCGCCCTTGTACAGACCGCTGCCGCCGAGCACGAGCGCAGGCGTGCGCAGCACGATCTTCGCGTCGAGCGCCAGCGAGCGGTGCTCGACGTAGTAGATGTCGAGCTCGATCCGCTGCGACCACGGCAGCGACGCGCGGCCGTTGACCTGCGCCCAGCCGGTGATGCCGGGCTTGACGGCGAGGCGCTCGCGCTGGCGCGGCGTGTACTGCGCGACTTGCGCCGGCACTGTCGGGCGCGGCCCGATCAATGACATCTCGCCACGCAGCACGTTGACGAGGTTCGGCAGCTCGTCGAGCGACGTGCGTCGCAACAACGCGCCGACGCGCGTGATCCGCGAGTCGCCGGCGTCGATCGCGAGCCCGGCGCCGACGTGCTCGGCGCCGTCGACCATCGTGCGCAGCTTGAGCATGTCGAACGGCGCGCCGCGCAAGCCGGAGCGCCGCTGGCGGTAGATCGCGGGCCCGCGCGACTCGAGCTTGATCGCGACGATCGCAGCGAGCAGCACTGGCGAGCTGAGCGCGAGCGCGGCGGCGGAGACGAGGATGTCGAGCACGCGGCGGATCATCGCGCCTCCTTGAGACGGTTCGCGTCCGTGCACCGGCTCATCGAGTTCCTTCCGCGACATCCCACCAGGCGGTCGTTCCGTGGCGCAGCCAGTCGTAGAAGCCGGCTGCCGGCGAAGCGGTCGTCAAGACGTAGTAGCGCGCGAGCCGCAGCGTGCGCAGCGGCAGCACGCCGGCGAGCGCCGCGCCGAGCAGGAACAGCGCTTGCAGATAGAGCGTCAGGTTGTACGGCAGGCCGTAGCCGTCGAGCACGAGCGCGACGTTCGCGGCGAGCACGATCGCGTGCAGCGCGGGCGTTGCGTAGCGGAGCAGTCGGTGCGAGAAGATCATCAGCGCGTACAGCGGCGGGTAGCCGCGCGGCGAGAGCATGCCGCCGCGCACGACGATCGGCCACGTGTGGCTCATCATCCGCCGCTTGCGCGCGAACTCGCCGAGCAGCGACGGAACCATCTTCTCGCTCGCTCGCGCGCTCGGCACGTAGACGGCGCGCAGGCCGCGCTTGACGACGTTGAACGGCAACGACAGGTCGTGTCCCATGATCGGGTCGACGACGATGTACGAGTCGCGGCGCGTCGCGTAGATCGCTCCGTTGCCGGCGGTGATCGACGACAGCCGAGACTCGAGCGCGCGCACGGCGAGCTCGTAGCGCCAGTAGACGCCCTCTTGGTTCGACGCTTCGGCGCCGCTCGCGGCTTGCACGAAACGGACCTGGCCGCACGCGTAGCCGACGCGCGGGTCGTCGAACGCGCGAACGAGCTCGCGCAGCGCGTCGGACTGCCACGTCGAGTTGGCGTCGGAGAAAGCGACGAGCTGGCCGTCGGCGCGCTCGACGGCGCTGTCCTGCGCGCGGACCTTGCCACCGCGCGGCAGCTCGAGCACGACGTCGGCGCCGGCGCCGCGCGCGCGCTCGGCGGTCGCATCAGCGCAGCCGTCGCACGCGACGATCAGCTGCAGCAGCTCGCGCGGGTAGTCGAGCGACAGCGCGTTGGCGAGCTTCTCGGCGATCACGTCCTGCTCGTCGTGCGCGGCGACGATCAGCGAGACGCGCGGCAGCGACGCTCCGGCGGCTGAGCGATGATCGGCTGCGCCCCTGCCGGGGCTCCGCCCGTCGTGCGTTCGCAGCGGCTCGTTCGACGCGCGGCGGCGCGAGCGCGCGAGCGCGGCGAGCGCGGCGAGCGCGGCGAGCGCGAGCGCGTAGCCGAGCTGCGTCCAGACGATCAGCGCGGCGCACAGCCAGAAGACGATCTCGAGAGCGAGCACGGCAGTGATTCTCGCGGACGGCGCGCTCGTTGCCGGCCGCGGCGGCGCTCGCGGCCGGCATGCGGCGGCGCAAGTCGGCGCGTCGCGAGCGCCGCGCGCGGGTAGTCTCGCGGCATGAGCTACACGATCAAGAACCTCACAGAGACGACTGACAGCGCGCCGAAGTTCGGCTTGGGCGAGCTCGGCGAGGCGCACTTCCCGCAGGAAGAGCTCGGCGCGGAGACGATCGGCCTCGCCTACCAAGTGCTCAAGCCGGGCAAGCGGCAAGCGTTCGGCCATCGCCACGAGCACGCCGAGGAGGTCTATGTCGTGCTGTCGGGCGGCGGGCGTGTGCGGCTCGACGACGAGATCGTCGAGATCAACGCGCTCGACGCGATCCGCGTCGAGCCGCGTGTGACGCGCGCGTTCGAGGCTGGGCCAGACGGCATGGCGTGGATGGTCTTTGGGCCGCATCACGAGAAAGACGGCGAGCTGGACAACGAGTTCTGGACGGACTGAGCGCTCGCGGCGCGGCGCGCGCGGCGACGCTGGGCGCGGCGGCGCTCGGCGCCGAGCGCGCAGTGAGCGAGCGGCTGCGCGAGCGCTCGACGCGCGCGGTCAGCCGCTGCGCGGCAAGCTGCCGTACAGCGCGAGCGTGCGGCGCGCGATCGACTCCCAGCTGTATTCGCCGGCGGCGGCGGCGAGCGCGCCGCCGCGCAAGCGCTCGAGCGCTGCGGGATCGTCGAGCAGCGTGACGATCGCGTCGCGCAGCGCGCTCGCGTCGCCCGGCGGCACGGCGCGCGCTACGCCGCGCGCGGCGAGCTCGGAGAAGCCGCCGATCTCGGAGACGAGCAGCGGCTTGCCGAACGCGAGCGCCGTGAACAGCACGCCGGACTGCTCGATCTCGCGATACGGCAGCACGACGAGGTCGGCGCGGCGGAAGTACGCCGGCAGCTCGGCGTCGGCGACGAAGCGCGTGACGAAGCGGACGCTCGCCGGAGCGCGCGCGCGCAGCTCGGCGATGTCCATGCGCGGCATGCCGACGATCCACAGCTCGGCGTCGTCGATGCCGCGGCACGCGTCGAGCAGCACGTCGAGCCCCTTGTACGGACGCAGCAGGCCGAAGAACAGCACGACGCGCTTGTCGGTCTGAAACGGCGCCGGACCGGCCGGCAGCTCGGCGAGGTGCGCGAACGCGCCGTGCGCGATCACGTGCACGCGCTGCGGGTCGACGCCGAGCTCGCGCGTCAACCGATCGCGGCTGTGCTCGGTGTGCGCGACGATCGCGTCGAAGCGGTCGTACAGCCTGCGTTGCGCGTCGCGCTGACCGGCGCGCGGCTCGCGCGGGAGGACGTCGTGCGCGGTCAGCACGAGCGGCACGCGGCGTGGCAGCAGCCGGCCGTCGAGCTGCTGCATCGCAAGCCACTGGAAGTGCACGACGTCGGCGTCGCGCGCGAGCCGACGGTAGCGCAGCATGTCGGGCACGTGCTCGGCGAGCTTCAGCGCGCGCCGCGCGCGCTGTGCGGCCGGCGAGCCGCCGGGCGCGAGGCGCGAGGCGCGGTAGAAGTGCTCGACACGCTCGTAGCCGAGCGGAGCGGCGACCGAGCCGTAGGCGAAGCGGCTCGTGTACAGCTCGACGTCGGCGCCGGCTGCGGCCAGCGCGGCGCTCAGCGCGTGATCGTACGGCGGCGTGTAGGCCGACGGGTCGACGAGCTGGACGCGCATGGGCGGAGACGATAGGCGGACGCGCAGTCCAGATCGCGTTCGTCCGTCGGATCGGAGTTTGTGAAGGTGCGCTCGATGATCAGGCTGATCGAATCCGATGGCTGGCGCGTCGCGCGCCAGAGAGGTAGTCATCGTCAGTTCGACCATCCGAAGAAGCCCGGCAAAGTGACGGTGCCCGGACACCGCAACGACGACCTTGGACCCGAAATGCGAGCTAACATCCTCAGACAGGCGGGACTGAGACGATGATCGATACCGACAGCTATCTGATTCACATCGAAGGCGGTCCGCCGACGAACTACGGCGCCTATTCGCCTGACGTTCTAGGTTGTGTCGCTGTCGGTGAGACGATCGAGCAATGCCTCGACGAAATGCGCTCAGCATTGGCGTTTCACCTCGAAGGGATGCTCGAGGACGGCGAAGAGATCCCGAAGCCGTCCGGCCCTGGCGTCTACGTCAGGTACGACCAAGCCGCATAGCGTCAGCGCAGTAGGGTCCGGCCGGTGCCGGACGTCGAGCTCTCCTACTGCGTCGTCAACACGTCGCAGCGCGAGCTGCTGCTGCGCGGGCTCGACGCGATCGCGCGCGAGCGCGAGGCGCTGCCGTTCGCAAGCGAGGTGCTCGTGCTCGACAACGGCTCGCGCGACGGCTCGGCAGAGGCGGCGCGCGGGCACGCGGCAGTCGATCGCGTGATCGCGCTCGACGAGCGCCGCGGCAAGGGGCAGAACGACTCGCAGCTGTTGCGCGACGCGCGCGGGCGCTACGCGCTGCTGCTCAACGAGGACTCCCAGCTTCGGCCCGGCGCGACGCTCGCGCTGTGGCGCGCGCTGCAGGAGCGGCCCGACGCGGCATGCGCCGGCGCGAAGCTGCTGCGCCCGGACGGGCGCGAGCAACCGTCGGCGTGGCGCTTCCCGACGCCGCTGACGGCGCTCGCCGGCGCGCTGCTGCTGCATCGCGCGTGGACCGTGCAGAGCCGCGGCTCGCGCACGCGCGTCGTCGATTGGTGCCAGTCGGCGGCGCTGCTCGTCAGGCGCGACGCGGCGGCGGCCGTCGACTGCCTCGATCCAGCGTTCTTCGTCTACTCCGACGAGGTCGACTTCGCGCGGCGGCTGCGCGACGCCGGCTGGCTCAGCGTGTACGTGCCGGACGCCGTCGCGGTGCACGACGAGCAGCTCGCGACCGATGCGTCAGCCGAGCGGCGGATCGTCGAAATGGCGCGCAACCGCGATCTGTACATGCGCAAGCACCACTCGGCGACCGCGGCGGCGCTCGTGCGCTGGCTGACCGCGTGGCCGTATGCGCTGCGCACGCTCGCCGCGACGGTGCTGCCGGGACATTCGCCGCAGCGCTACTGGCGCCACGTCGTCGCGACGCTGCGCCCGCAGCGCGGCGAAGGCCTGCGCGAGGCGGCCGAGCGCTACAACCGCGGCGGTTGACGGCCGGCCGCGCCGATGCGCGAGACGCGACGGTCGACGCTCGATGTAGTCCGGATCGGCCCTCGTGTCGCCGACGAGCGCCGTGACGCCAGAGCGCGCGACGCGCCCGTTGACGCCCTCGTCCGCCGACTGCTCGACGAGCAGGAACTCGTTGATCACCTCCGCGAGCGCGCCTTTGCCGGCGACGAGCCGCAGCATCCCGTCGGAGTCGAGCCGCTGGATCGCGACGAGGTAGAACGCGAACGTGCGATGCAGCTCGTCGACGAGCAGCTGGACCATCTCGCGAACGTCGTTCGTCGCAGCGAGTCTCGCCGTCAGCCGCGCGGCGAGACGCAGCTGCGCGCCGATTCGGCCGGTTTCTTGACAGTGACTGGATGCAAGTAGACACGCTTACACGTCAGAGGTCTTTCAGCGGGTCCTCGGCGTATTCCTCGACTTCGCCGTGCCCAGCGCGGAACGCGGCGACGCGCCGGCGTCCGTCGACGATCAACGCGCGCGTCTGGCGGCGCTCGTCGGCGTCGAAGAAGCGCGTCGCCAGCAGCAGCGCCGGCGCGAGCAACAGCCACAGCGCGCGCAGCGCGATGCCGGCGAAGCCGCTGCTCGGCAGCAGCAGCTCGCCGGAGACGGCGACGCCGGCGAGGATCGCGCTCGCTTGCGCGAGCCGGCGCCACTGGAAGCCGACGGCGAACAGCCGCCGCGTCAGCACGTGCATCACGAGCAGCATCGCGACGTACGCGCCGCACAGCGCGATGCCGGCGCCGGCGATGCCGAGGCCCGCGCCGCCGTGCGGCACGAGCACGAGCAGCAGCGCGATGTTGACGAGCAGCCCGGCGAGCGCCGCCGGCAGGTTGCGCGACGTCGCGCGCGCGCGGCCGGTGATCACGATCATCACCTGGTAGAGGCCGTACAGCGTCCACGCGAGCGCGAGCCACGGCAGCGCCGCGTGCGCGCCGAAGTACTGCGGAGCGGCGAGCAGGCGCACGATCCAGCGCCCGAGCAGCGCGACGCCGGCGACGACGATGCCCGTCGCGAGCACGAAGTAAGTCGTCACGATCGAGTAGAGCCGCGCCGCTTCGGCGTCGCTCTCGATCGAGTACGCCAGCGGCGGCCACGCGTACTGGAAGCCGCGCACGATCACGAACACGACAGTCGCGAACTGCAGCGCGACCGAGTACTCGCCGGCCGCCGCGTGCGAGTAGCTGCGATAGATGTAGAAGCGGTCGGCGACCTGCAGCGCGTACACGCTCGCTTCGGCCGGCACCGTCGGCAGGCCGAAGCGCAGCATCGCGCGCAAGTCGCCGAAGCGGACCCGCAGGCTGAAGCGCTTGCGCAGGACCCACCACAGGCCGAGCACGACAATCGCCGAAGCGCCGAAGTTGCCGATCAAGAGGCCGCGCGCGCCCTGCCCGGCGATCACGACGAGCGCGACCGTGAAGATCACCGTCATCGCGACGTTCGCGCCCGACGCGAAGACGTATGCGCGCGCGCGTTCGTCGACGCGCAGCTGCGCGTACGCCATCTCGATGTTCGTGAACGACCACAAGCCGACGATCGCGCAGTCGATCAGCAGCGCGTCGCGATAGCCGAGCAGCAGCTTCGAGATCGCGCTCGCGAACAGCAGCGCGAGCAGTGACGCGAGCGTCGTCGTCCACGCGACCGTCGCGATCGCAGTGCGCGCGATCCGTGCGCGGCGCTGCCCATCATCATCATCGAAATAAAAACGGATGAACGCCTCGCCGACGCCCACGCGGAGGAAGATGCTCGCGAGGATCACCGCCGTCAGCAGCGAGTTCGCCGCGCCGTAGCCCGCCGGCGAGATGTGCCGCGTGTACAGCGGAATCGTGACGAGCGCGATGCCCTTTGCGACGATGTCGCCGAACTGGTAAGCCGCGCCAGTCGTCAGCAGCCGCTTCAGATAGCCGAGCACCGCTGAGAACCTACCCGCCCGCCGCGGCTACTCCGCGGCTGGGGCGCTCGCGCTCGCCGCGCGCTCGCCGTCGCGGCCGCGCAACATCCAGCGCACGGGATCGACCTCGCCGTCCGCCCGCGCGAGCGCCACGCCGATGCCGAGCAGCGTCCACGTCAGCGGATCCTCGAGGAAGTCGGCGTACGCGAACGTGTGCAGCACGAGCGCCGCGAAGCACGCCGCGAGCGCCTGGCGCGCGATGCGCGGCGGCGCGCTCGCGTGCGCATCGGCGGGCGCAGGGCCGGTGCGATCGCTGCCGTCGCTGACCCTCGGCGGCGCGCGGCCGGCGCCGCGGAACAGCGTGACGAACGCGACGATCAGCAGCGCGACGTACAGCGCCAGGCCGACGATGCCCTGCTCCGCGGCGACCGTCACAGGGATCGTGTGCGACGCCGACGTCGCGTTCTCCGCGCCCGTCTTCGAGTGCGCTTCGTACTCCCGCTGGAACGAGCCCGAGCCGTAGCCCTGCAGCGGATGTTCGACGAACAGTTCGACGCCGCCTTCGATCAGCTTCGTGCGCCCGTTCGTCGCGTTCTGCGTCGAGCCGCCGCTGCCCTTCAAGCCGAAGTGCCACTTCGCCGGCGCCGCCAGCGCGACGAGCAGCGCCAGCGCGACGAGCGCCAGCGAGACGTAGATCGTCTTGCGCGCCGACCAGCGATACGCCGCGAGCACCGCCAGCCCGAGCAGCAGCGCCGCGATGCTCGACTGCGAGAAGCTCGTCACGAGCCCTGCGAGCAGCCACAGCAGCACGCCGGCCGCGATCAACACGTCGCGGCGCTTGCGCCGCCACAGCACGATCGTCGTCAGCGCGATCATCACGAGTGCGAGGAAGCGTCCGTAGATGTTCGGATCGAAGAACAGCGAGTTGACGCGGAAGTAGTTGTCGTACTGGTTCGCCGAGACGACCTTCGGGTTGAGGAACAGTTCCTTGCGCGCGTACTCGACGAAGCCGATCCCCGCGAACACGACCGCGAGGGCGACAGCGAGCGCGACGCAGCGCAGCAGCAGCTCGCGCGTCCAGTCGATCTCGCGCAGCAGCACGAACAGCAGCGCGAACGGCACGTAGAAGAACGCCAGGTTCTCGCCTGCTTTCGCCTTGTCGTCCGAGTACAGCGCCTGCACCGCGTAGAGCACGACCGACGCCAGCAGCAGCCACTCGAGCGATCCGAGCGCGCGCTCCTCGCGGCGCAGCACGCGCGGCAGCAGGTGCGCGAGCACGCCTGCCGCGACGACGAGGTACAGCGGGATCAGCAAGTTCACCGTGCGCCCGTCCGCCGAGATCGGCAGGCGAAACGGCAGCGCGACGATCGCCAGCAACGGGAACGCTTCGGCGTAGCGGCGCATCAGCACGACGAGCGCCGCGATCACGACCGCCGCGCCGAGCAGCGCAGCGACGATCGCGCCGGCGCTCAGCGACGTCGCGAGCGGCCAAGCGCTCACGACCGCCGCCGCGCGTCGTGGCGCAAAGGCGCGCGTCTCATCCGAGCACCAGCTTGAAGCCGCGCGGCGAGAGCACCGCGCGGCGCTGCTCGCGCAAGCTCACGCGCACGCGATATTCGCCCGCCGGCGCGAGCGCGCCCGCCAGCTTCGGCGCGAGCGACACGCCGCCGTCAGGGCCCGGCAGCCGCGCGTAGCCGTGCGCCGCGCCGCGCCGCCCGCTCCAGCGCAGCGAGAACTGTTTGTAGCGCGCGATCGGGTAGTCGCGCAGCAGCGTCGCGACCGTCGCGCCCGACGATGCGACGATCGTCACCGTCGCCTCGTCCGCGCGCGCGAGCTTGAACGAGATCCGCGCTTCTTTGATATGCCCGGCCGGCGTCGGCGAGAAGAACGGCGTCAGCTCAAAGCGCTGGACGGCGGTCGGCGTGTGCTTGAGATGCTGCGTCAGGAAGAACGCGACCGCGCACGCGAGCACCAGCAGTGCGAAGACCGTGCGAGCGAGCCGCTCGGTCGCATCGTCAGCTTCGCCAGCCGATCGCCGACCGGCAGCGCCCGCCGCGCTGGTCAATCGCTACCGGCCGATCTGTCCTCGCCGACCGCGAAGTGCTCGACCGTGTCAGAGCGCAGGCCGACGCGCAACGTCTCGAGCGAGAGCACGTCGTCCGGCGCGATGTTGCCGAGGCTGCACTCGGTGCCGAAGCGTTTCAGCAGCCACACCTGCTGGCGCTGCAGCGGCGCGTCGAAGATCAGCCGGTCCGGATCGACCGCGTGCGCGATCTCGTCGATCAGTCCCGTGCGAACCTCGCCGTCGGCGCGATAGATGCCGGCCGTGCCCGACTCGCGCGCCTCGGCGATCACCTTCCACGCGCCGGCGTCGAGATCGCGTTCGATCTGCTCGACCCAGATGTACGGGGCCATGATGAAGTCCGCGTCCTTGCTGCCGACCTCCGCGAACACGACGAACTCGCCCGACAGCCGTTCGATCAGCGCGCGCTTGACGTCCGCGTCGAGCGTGATCGTCCCGTCGGAGATCTCGACGTGGCGCAAGCCGAGCTCGCGCAGCCAAGCGACCAGGCCGTCGACCCTGCCTTGGCGGATCGCGACCTCCGTCAGCGTGCCGCCGAGCACGACCGGGATCTCGTGCTCGGCATAGCGCGCGAGCTTCGCCTCGAGGTTGCCCGTCACGACCGCCGTGCCCCAGCCGAGCTTGACGACATCGACCGAAGCGCCCGCGACTTCGAGCAGGCCGTCGACCTCGGCGAGCGACAGGCCGCGGTCGATCACGTGCGTGATCCCCCGCTCGCGCGGCTTCGCCGAGCGCTCGGGAATGTCGAGAAAGCCGGCTATTGCGAAGCCGATGCCTTGTCGAGGCCGACGATCACGACGACCGGCGCCGAGTCGGCCATCGACGCGACCGTGCTTTCCATCGGCTGCGGCGCGCCCGCGCCGATCGAGCTCGCGACGCTCTGCGCTTCGCCGCGATGGCCGCTCGAGTACTCGACGACCGTCACCTGGTTCGTGCCCGGCGGCGTGCCGTCGAGCGCCGTCGCTTTCGAGTAGCCCTGCTGCTGCAGTTCGCCCGAGACGCGATGCGCGAGTCCCGTCGTCGAAGTGCCGTTGAGCACGACCACTTCGGTCTGCGCCGGGTTCGTCGCCGGCGTCTGCGAGCTGTGCTGAGAGCTCGTCCTGCCGTGCGTCGTCGTCGTCTGCTTCGTGCCGACGCTCGTCGCTGACGCCGGCGTGCTTTTCGCCGCCGAGCCGCCGCCCTTCGAGCCGCCGAGCGAAAGCGCGATCACGACGATCACGACAATCACGGCGACGAGGCCGCCGACGACCAGCAGCGTCGCGCGCGCCGGCGAGCGACGCTCGGCGCGATAGCGGCTGGCGCTCGGCGGCGCGCCGCCGTTGCCGCGCGCGCCTGGCGTCGCCGCTCGCGCGTTGCCCGGCGCGGCGGCTGTGCGCGCCGCGCCGGCAGCAGGAGCGGCGATCGGCGCGCGCGTGGCGCCCCGCGGCGTCGTGGCGCCCGCGCCAGTCGCGCCGGGCGCGCTCGAGCCCGATGCGCTCGTCCGCGGCTCACGCGGCGCCGGCGGGCGCGGCGGCGGAGATGGCGCTCGTGGCGCTGCGTTCTTCGCAGCAGTCGCCGCCGCGGCTGCCGCCGTCGCCGGCGCCGGCGTGCGCGGCTCGCTCGCGCCGCCCGCCGCAGCGCCGCGTGTCGACGCGAGCGCATCCGCACCAGGCGCGACAGCGCTCGCCGCGGCAGCGCCGGTCGCCGCTGCGACTGCCGGCGCGCTCGCCGATTGCGCCACAGCCGGCGTCTTCGCGTCGTCCGGCTGCTTCGTCGCGCTCTCGCCGCCCGCCACGACGCTGCCTTGCCGCCCGGAAGCCGGCGCCGGCGCCGGCGCGCCAGGCGCGCTTGCAGGCGGCGGGACTGTCCTAGCGCCGGGCGCGCTCGCCGCGGCAGTCGCCGGAACCGGCGTCGCCTGCGGTGTCGCGCCTGTCACCGGCTGCGGCGTGGCGACAGTCGGCTGCGCGCCTGTCGGCTGCGGCTGACCGGCTGGCTGCTGACCGACCGGTTGCGTCTGCTGCACGTTCGTCGCAGCTGTCGCCGGCGCGCCTGTCGCCGGCGCATTTGCCGGCCCCGGCGCTACGGCGCCGGCGGCCGGGCGCGCGTTGATCGGCACGGCGCGCGGCGCCGCCCGCGCCGGCTGCACGGCCGCCGGGACGCGCGTGGCCGCTTGCGCGCTGACGCGCTGCTCGACCTCGGCCGCGCGCTCGGGCGCGCGGCCGGCCCACTCGCGCAGGCGCCTGAGCTCACGCGCCTGCGAGAAGACGAGCAGTGCGAGGATCGCGATTCCGAGCAGCGCAGCGAACGCAGCGATCGCGCCGACCTGCGTGACTTTGCTCGAAAGCGAGAGCGCGAGCGGCGTCGAGATCATGAATCTCGAGAGTGTATGAGGGCCGCAGGCGCACCGTGCAGGTTCCCGTTTGACCCCGCGACGCCTGTCGCGGCTCGGTCGCTCGCATCCGCTCCAGCCTCGACGTGCAGCGCTGACAGCTCCGCGACCTTCGCCGCCAAGCCCGCCGCGTCGCCCTCCAGCACGAGCAGGCCGATCTCGGCGAAGATCGACTCGACCGCCTCGGCGCCGAGCGGTTTGCGCTCGGCCAGCAGGATCTTCTCCGCCGTCGTCTCGCGCGCGCGCTCGTAGCTGTTGAACAGCTCCTCGTGCAGCTTCTCGCCCGGCCGGCGCCCGACGACCTCGACCTCGATGTCGCGATCGGCGTCGAGCCCGGACAGCTCGATCATCGCGCGCGCGAGCTCGATGATCCGCACCGGCTCGCCCATGTCGAGCACGAACACCTCCGCCGCCGCCGGCTGCGCGCGACCGGCCGGCGCGGGGCGCGCGGCCGCGGCGCTCGCCGACTCGGCGCCGGCCGCGAGCTCGCGGCGCTCGCACGCCAGCGCTCCGCTGCGGATGATCAGCTGCACGGCCTCCGGGATCGTCATGAAGTAGCGCGTCATCCGCTCGTCGGTCACCGTCACCGGACCGCCGCGCTCGATCTGGCGGCGGAAGATCGGCACGACGCTGCCTGACGAGCCGAGCACGTTGCCGAAGCGCACCGCCGCGTAGCACGTGTCCGGGAAGCGCGCCGTCGAAGCCTCCAGCGCGAACTCGGCGAGCGCCTTCGACGCGCCCATCACCGTCGCCGGCGCGACCGCCTTGTCGGTCGAGACGAGCACGAAGCGGCTCGCGCCGTGCTCGCCAGCGATGTGCGCGACGACGCGCGTCGCCAGCGCGTTGTTGCGCACCGCCTCGACCGGGTTCGCCTCCATCAGACCGACGTGCTTGTAAGCGGCAGCGTGGAAGACGACCGTCGGGCGGTGCTCGGCGAACACCTCGCGCATCCGCTCCTCCTCCTTGCAGTCGGCGAGCACCGCCGCGAGCATCGACGGCGCGACGTGGCGCTCCTCGGCCAGCTCGCGCTCGATCGAGAAGAGGTTGTCCTCGGCGTGGTCGAGCAGCACGATCCGATGCGGCTCGACGCGCGCGATCTGGCGGCACAGCTCGGCGCCGATCGAGCCGCCGGCGCCCGTCACGAGCACCGTCTGCCCGGCGAGGTACGCGCCGACTCGCTCGAGCTCCATCTGCACCGGCTCGCGGCCGAGCACGTCCTCGACGCGCACCTCGCGCATCTGGCGCGCGAGCGCGCCGCGCGTCTGCAACAGCTCGAACACCGTCGGCAGCGTCCGCACCGGGATCCCGCGCGAGCGGCACTCGCGAACGATCCGCGCGCGCGTCGAGCCCGGCGCCGAGGGGATCGCGATGATCAGTTCGTCCGGCTTGACATCGTCGAGGATCCGCGGCAGCTCCTCTTCGGTGTTGCCGCGCACGCGCACGCCGTCGATCCGCAGCCGCCGCTTCGACGGATCGTCGTCGACGAAGCCGACCGGCGAGAGCCCAAGGCCGCGGTTGCGCACGATCTCGCGCAGCACGAGTCGCCCGCCGTCGCCCGCGCCGGCGATCAGCACGCTGCGCTCGTCCTTGCGACCGCCGCGGAACGCCGCCAGCGGCCGGCGCTCGTAGACGCTGCGCGCGAGCGCGCGCACGCCGAGCAGGAAGACGAGCGCGAGCAGCGCGTACAGCACGATCACGCCGTTCGGCAAGTTGATCGCCGATGTGCCGTGGCTCGTCTCGTGCTCAACCGGACGGAAGACCGCGACCGCGACGACCGTCAGCACGACGATCGCGAGCACCGCGCGCGCGACCGCCTCGTAGTCGCGTTGCCCCGAATAGCGCCAGCGACGCTGGTAGACGCGCGCGAGCAGCAGCAGCGGCAGGCTACCGAGCAGCACCCACCAGATCGTGCGTTCGCGCAAGTGCACGTAGTACGAGTTCGGGCCGTTGTTGAAGCGCAGCTCGAACGCCAAGTAGTACGCGAGCGCGACCAGCACCCCGTCGACCGCGAGTTGCGGCAGCGTGTGGCGGTTCAGGGGAAAGGCCGCCGAGCGGATCCGTCGGCGCATTGCGCGAATTGTAAGGCGCGCCAGGGCGCTCAGTCGCGTGATGCGCCTGCTGCAACAGGGCTTGTCAACAGCTCGACGAGCACGCGAGGATCGCGACGGATGCGCCGCGCCGAGCCGGCAGGCGCGCGCGGCGACAGCTCGAGCTGCTCGGCTGACGTCAGCTTGCGCAGCCTGCCTTCGGCGATCAGGCGGTCGTCGACCGCGCCTGGGCGTCCCTCGAACGTCGTGTAGACCGGCACGCCGAGCGCGACCGCCTCGCGATTCATCGTGCCGCCGGCCGAGATCACGAGCGCCGAGTAAGCGATCAACGACTGCGCGTCGATCGCGCGCTCCGGCACGACGAAGCCAGGCACGCCTGTCAGCTCGGCGCGTTGCGCCGCGACGCGCGGCAGCACGACCGGCTGCACGCCATCCTGCGCCGCCGCGACCCGCAAGCGCTCGAGCACCGAAGCGAACACGTCGTTCTCGAAGCGGTGGTAGAGCGAGACCTCCGGCGGCGTGCGCACGACGACGATCGGCCGCTCGCGATCGAGCGACAGCTCGTCGAGCACCGCTTCGTCGCGCTCGAAGTCCGCCAGGTAGTACTCCTCCTTCAGCCCCTCATACGTCGCGACCTTGCCGCGCGCGCCGTAGCGATCCAGCCGCTCCGGCGGAATCGCCTCGGGCACGACGACCGCGCGAGCGAGACGGCAGTTGACGTTGTGCTGCACTGTCGCCCACTCGTAGTCGAACATCGTCGAGCTCGGCACGCGCAGCAGCGCGGCAGCGACCGACACGTCGTTCGAGCCGTGCCCGAGCGCGACGTCGAAGCCGCGCCCGCCCGCCGCGCGCCGCTCCGCGCGCGCCCAGCGCACGAGCGCCGCCGAGCGCGACGCGAGCCCGACCGCCTTCGCCCCGAGCCGCTCGCCGCGATGGCGCCCGATCGCCGTGTGCTCGATCCCGAACCGCTCGCACAGCGCCAGCGTCTGCGCAAAGTCGCGCGCCGTCACGCGCACCTCGTGCCCGTCCGCGCGCAGCAGCTCGATCACCGGCCGCATCACCAGCACGTGCGGCGAGTTCGTCAGGTCGATCCAAACGCGCATGCGGCCAACGGTATTGCGCCGCGCTCGGGAACGGGCACTTGCAGTTAGGCGGCCCGGATGGCCGCCCCGGTAACCGCCGTGGCGGCCGGAGCGGTCACAAATCGAAACCAGAAGCGGAGGCCGGCTCGGCCAAGAGGCCGGATGCCGTTCTCGACGGCTCAGAACGTGCACGGCGCAACGTCAGGCCGGCTCGGCCAAGAGGCAGGATGCCGTTCTCGACGGCTCAGAAGTGCGCAGCGCAACTTCATGGCAGCCAGGAGGCAGCACGCCGTTACTCCGCCGACCAGCGATGGCAACGACCGTGGCGGAGCGTGGGCGTGCATTGCGTTTGCAAACGGCGATAGCAATGGCATATACGACGGCCCGCGCGGAGCAACCCAACCCCCCGGTAAGGTGCCCTGCCAGTGCTCGTCCTCGCCTCGATCTCCGAATCGGTCGTCAACGAAACGGCGCACCTCGTCCGCACCGGCGGGCTGCCGATGATCTTCGCGCTGATGGCGCTCGGCTCGGCGTGCATCCCGATCCCGTCCGAGGTCGTGATGCTGTTCGCCGGCTTCGCCGTCGCCGACAAGGTCGGAAGCGGCGCGCACCACCATCTGACGATGCTCGGCATCGTGCTCGCCGGCCTGCTCGGCACGCTCGTCGGATCGTGGGTCGCCTACGCCGTCGGTCGCGGCGGGCGCCTCGAGCTGCTCGAACGTCACGGCGGCAAGATCCACATGGGGCCGTCGCAGATCCAGCGCGCCGATCGCTGGTTCCAGCGCTATGGCGAGCCGATCGTGCTGTTCGGCCGGCTGATCCCGCTGCTGCGCGCGTTCGTCTCGCTGCCGGCCGGCATCGCGCGGATGCCGATCGTGCGCTTCACCGTGCTGACGCTCGTCGGCTCGATCCCGTGGGTGCTCGGCCTGGCGATCGCCGGTCACGCCGTCGGCGGCGACTGGACGAACGTGCGCAAGGGCTTCGAGTACGTCGACTACGCCGTGCTCGCGCTGATCGTGATCGCCTTCGCGTGCCTGATCGTGCGCCGTCGCAGGCGCGGTGCGCCGGCCGACGCCGGTGAGCCGACCGATCCGCTCGAGCCTCGCGACGGCGTCCGCGCGGTCAACGACGCCGGCTGACGCGGCGATCGTGGCGAGCAGCGTCCGCGCCGCACTGAGGCCGCGTCACGCGCTCGCGCTCGGCCTCGCGCAAGGACCAACCGAGCTGCTGCCCGTCTCCTCCTCGGCGCACACGACGCTGATCCCGCTGCTGTTCGGCTGGCCTTACGACGAGCTCGACAGCGAGCTGCGCAAGTCGTTCGAGGTAGCGCTGCACGCCGGCGCGAGCGTCGCGCTCGCGATCGACATGCGCCACGAGCTGCTCGACGCCGCGCGGCGCCTCGATCGGCGCCGAGTCGGCGTCGTCGCGCTGTCGCTCGCGCCTGCCGCGCTCGCCGGGCTCGTGCTGCGCCCGCTGATCGCGCGCCGCCTCGGCGGGCCGCGCGCGATCGCCGGCGGGCTCGCCGGCGGCAGCGTCGCGATGGCGATCGCCGAGCTCGCGTTCGCTCCAGGCAAGCGCAGCGACGACGATGCGCGCTCACTCGACGGCGCCGTGCTCGGCCTCGCGCAAGCGCTCGCGCTCGCGCCCGGCGTCTCGCGCTACGGCGCGACGCTCGCCGTAGCGCGAGCGCGCGGCTTCTCGCGCGTCGGCGCGCAGACGCTCTCCTGGCACGCCGCGCTGCCGGTGATGCTCGGCGCGAGCGCGCTCGAAGGCGCGCGGATGCTGCGCCGCCACCCGCCGCCCGGCGCCGTGCCAGCGCTCGCCACCGGCGCCGCCGCCGCGCTCGTCTCGACGTCGCTCAGCGCGCGCCTGCTGCGCCGACCGTCGCGCGCGCTGCGCTCACTGCTGCCGAGCGCCGTCTACCGCGTGCTGCTCGCAGCGCTCGTGATCGCGCGCTCGCGTCATCGGCGCAACCCGAACGCCGACCAAAATCAATAAACAAATCCCGGCCATTCGGCTCGCCGCCCGGCGGAATACGCGCGTGCCGCGCGTACGTCGCGCACAATAGGAGCCGATGAACGTCATCGGCAGCCTGCTCGGCGGGCGCTATCGGCTCGACGCGCAGATTGGACGCGGCGGCATGTCGGCCGTCTACCGCGCTTTCGACATCGTGCTCGAGCGCCCCGTCGCGATCAAGGTGATGCATCGCGAGATCGCTTCCGACTCCGACCAGCTCGAGCGCTTCCGCCGCGAGGCGCGCTCCGTCGCGCGCCTCAGCCACCCGCACATCGTCACCGTCATCGACGCCGGCGAGGAGCCCGCCGACGACGGCAGCTCGACGCCGTACATCGTGCTCGAGTACGTCGACGGCGAGACGCTCAAGCAGTTGATCAGGCGCCAAGGGCCGCTCGACAGCCCGCAGGCGATCGCCTACGCGATCGAGCTCACGCGCGCGCTCGGCGCCGCGCACGAACGGATGATCGTGCACCGCGACGTCAAGCCGCAGAACGTCCTGATCGGCGACGAAGGCGGCGCCAAGATCACCGACTTCGGCATCGCGCGCACGCTCACCGAGGAGGGCCTGACCGTCGCCGGGCGCGTGCTCGGCACGACCGACTACGTCTCGCCCGAGCAAGCGCTCGGCCAGCCCGTCACCGGTCAGTCCGACCTCTACTCGCTCGGCATCGTCCTCTACGAGATGCTCACCGGCGAGGTGCCGTTCACCGGCGAGACGCCCGTCGCCGTCGCGATGCGCCACGTCCGCGAGCAGGTGCCCGACGTGCAGCGCCTGCGCCCCGACGTCTCCGCCGCGACCGCCTCCGTGATCGATCGCGCCGTCGCCAAGGACCTCGACTGGCGCTACGCCGACGCCGACAGCATGGCCGCCGCGCTCGAGGACGTGCTCGCGATCGAAGCCGCGCGCGCCGGGCAGGCGACCGGCGAGGCGACGAGCGTGCTGCGCACGCTGCCCGGCGACGCGCGCCGGCGGCTGCCGTGGCGCATGCGTCACCCGGCTCGCTGGCTCGCCTCGCTCGCGCTCGTCGGCGCGATCGTCGCGATCGCGCTGATCGCCGCCGCGCAGCACGCGCACAGCGGCACCGGCGTCTCGCCCGAAGTGCACTCGAGCGCCGGCCTGCAGCCCGTCGCGCTCAGCCAGACCGCCGCGCACGACTACAACCCGTTCGGCACCGAACCAGAAAACCGCGACCGCGTGCAGAACGTCATCGACAGCGATCCCAACACCGTCTGGAGCACCGCGCACTACTACGAAGAGACGCTCAAGAAGCCCGGCGGCGTCGGCGTCGGCGTCTACCTCGACGCCGCTCCGCGCGTCGCCGCGCGCGCGATCGAGATCCAAACGCCGACGCCCGGCTTCGACGTGCAGATCTACGCCGCCACGAAGCTCAACCTGAGCTACGCCTACGGCAACTCGACGTCGCTCACCCAGCGCGGCTGGCAAGGCCCGCTCGCCTCCGCCGAAAGCGTCCGCAAAGCTCAACGGATCAAGCTCAGCGGCGACAGCAGCTATCGCTACTACCTCGTCTGGCTCACCACCCTCCCCCCCGGCCAGCAGTCCGCCTCGATCTCCGAAATCACGCTGTTCAAGTAGACGCTCAGAACGAGTGCGCCGCCTGCGCCGCGTGCCGCTCGATCCCGAGCCGGCAGAGCCTGTCGACGAGCTCCGGATACGCGACGCCGGACGCCTCCATCAACTTCGCGTAGACGCTCGTCGGCGTGAACCCCGGCATCGTGTTGAGCTCGTTCAACACGACCTGCTCGCCGTCGACGAAGAAGTCGACGCGCGCGAGCCCGTCGCAGCCGCTGCGCGCGAACGCCTCGAGCGCCAGCGCGCGAACGCGCGTCGCGACCGGCTCGGCGATGCGCGCCGGCACGACCAGCTCCATCCCGCCCTGCGCGTACTTCGCCTCGAAGTCGTAGAAGTCCGTGCCGAAGCCGATCTCGCCGGGGATCGACGCGACCGCCGCCGCGCCGTCAGCGCGTTCGCCCTCCGTCAGCCCGAGCACCGCGCACTCGACCTCGATGCCGCTCGCCGCCGCCTCGACGATCACGCGCGCGTCGTAAGCGAACGCCGACTCGATCGCGCCGAGCAGCTCGCGCTCGCTGCTCACCTTGACGATGCCGACCGACGAGCCGAGGTGCGCCGGCTTGACGAACACCGGCAGGCCGAGGCGCATGACCTGCTCGAGCAGCGCCTGGCGCTCAGCGCTCGCGAGCCGCTCCTCGCGCACGTCGACGTAGCCGACCTGTGGCGCGCCCGCGCCGGCCATCAGCTCCTTGAACAGCACCTTGTCGATGCACAGCGCCGACGCCGCGACGCCGGCGCCGACATACGCGACGTCGAGCATCTCGAGCAGCCCCTGCACCGTGCCGTCCTCGCCGAAGCGGCCATGCAGCGCCGGGAACGCGATGTCCGCCGCGAGCAGCCCCCTGCCCGGCGTCAGCTGAAGCGGCTCGCCGGCGCCGTCGCGCCGCCACGTGCCGTCGCGTTCGACCTGCACCCAGACGACCTCGTGACCGGCCGCGAGCAGCCCATCGCGCACCGCCGCCGCCGAAGCGAGCGAGACGTCGTGCTCCGACGAGCGACCGCCGGCGAGCACCGCGACCGACAGCCGAGCGCCCTCGCCAGTCAGCGCGTCGGCCGGTCTCGCCGTGTCGGAAGGCCTCGCCGCGTCAGCCCAGCCCGGCGCGGTCATCACCCGGCGGCCGCCGGTGGCGTCGGCGTCGTAGTAGTAGTCGTCGTTGTCGTCGTCGGCGCCGTCGTTGTCGTCGGCGTCGTCGGCGGCGTTTCGCTGCTCGCGACGCCGATCGTCAGCGTCACCGTCGCGCCCTTGCGTGCGTTGTTGCCAGCCGTCGGGCTCTGCTTGAGCACGACGCCGACCTTCGCTTCTTCGCTCGTCGGCGCCGTCACGACGCTCGGCGTCAAGCCGGCAGCGCCGAGCGTCGCCGCCGCCTGCGTCTCGGTCTGGCCGACGACTTTCGGCACAGCCACTTCGCTCGCCGCCTTTGCGACCGTCAGGTCGACCTGCGTGCCCGTGCGCACCGGCGCGCCGGCGCTCGGCGACTGCGCGATCACGCTGCCCGCGCTCTGCGTGCTCGAGACCTGCTGCGCGACCGTGCCGAGCGACAGCCCGACCGCCGTCAGCGCCGATTCGGCGCCCGCCTGCGAGTCGCCCGAGACGTCCGGCACGCGCACCTGCGCGGGACCGCTCGAGACGAGCACGACGACCGGGCTGCCGACCTGCAGCTCGGTGCCCGCCGGCGGTTCGGTGCCGATCACCTTGTCCGCCGCGACCGATGCGCTCGGCTGGTCCTTGCGCGACGGCTTGAAGCCGGCTGCGCGCAGCTTGTTGATCGCCTGCGCAGCCGTCATCCCCGTATAGCTGCCGAGCGCAGCGCTGCCCGGGCCGGCCGATACGGCGATCGTCACGTCAGCGCCGCTCGCGACCTTGCTGGCGGCCGCCGGCGACTGGCTGATCACCGTGCCGCTCGCGACGCTCGCGCTCGACGCCGACGACGGGACCGGCTGCAAGCCGACCTTGCGCAGCCGCGCGATCGCCGTCTGTTCGCTCTGCCCCGTCACGTTCGGCACCGCGACTTTCGCTTTCGACGACGACAGCAGCAGCACCGCGGCGACGATCGCGCCGACGACGATCGCCGCCAGCAGGCCCCACAGCAGCACGCCTTTGATCCCCGGTCCCTCCTCGTGCTGGCCCTGCTCCTCTTCGTAGACCTCAGCGGCCGGCAACAGCAGCGCGCCACTCGGATGCGCGTTCTCGCCCGCGCCGCCCGGTGGGTCCCAGCCCTCGCCCGACGCGCCAGCCGCTGACAGCGCCGAAGTGCCGGCGCTCGCCGCCGACGCCGGCAGCGCTTGGCGCTCGCGCTGGAGCGCCGCGATGAACTCGTCGGCGTCGGCGTAGCGCTGCGCCGGGTCCTTCGCCAGCGCGCGCAGCACGACCGCGTCGAGCGCCGGCGGCGCCGACGGGTTGACCTCGCTCGGCGGCCGCGGCTGCGCCGAGACCTGCTTGAACGCGATCGCGACAGCCGTCTCGCCGTCGAACGGCACGACGCCGGTCAGCAGCTCGTAGAGGATCACGCCGACCGAGTACAGGTCCGACGCGCCGCTGACGACGTGACCCTGCGCCTGCTCCGGCGAGAGATATTGCGCCGTGCCCATGATCGACCCCGTCAGCGTCATGTCCGAGGCGCCGGCTCGCGCGATGCCGAAGTCCGTCACGCGCGCGCGTCCCTCCTCGTCGATGATCACGTTGTGCGGCTTCAGATCGCGATGGATCACGCCGCGGCGGTGCGCGAAGCGCGCCGCGCGGAGGATCTGGATGACGATGTCGATCGCGCGCGCCGGATCGAGCGGGCCCTCCTCGCGCACGATCGTCTTCAGCGAGCGCCCCGCGACGTACTCCATCGCGATGTAGTACGTGCCCTCCCACTCGCCGCGGTCGAAGATCGCGACGATGTTCTGGTGCGAGAGCCCCGCCGCGCTCGACGCCTCGCGCTTGAAGCGCTCGACGAACTCCTGGTCCTCCGCGAAGTGCTGGTGCAGCAGCTTGACCGCGACCTGGCGGCCGAGCAGCTGGTCCTCGGCCAGGTACACGTCGGCCATCCCACCCGAGCCGACGCGTGAGACGACCTTGTAGCGGCCGTCGATGACCGTGTCCGGCTCAACCACGTGCTCCCCCCTCAGACATGCAGAAGCCTTTCGATGACCTCTCTCGCGATCGGCGCGGCGAACGCCGCGCCCTGTCCCGGCACACCCTTCAACGTCACTGCGATCGCCACCTTCGGCGACGCCGCCGGCGCGAACGCGATGAACCACACGTTGTTGATCGCCGTGCCGATCTGCGTCTCCGCAGTCCCCGTCTTCCCGGCCACCTGCACGCCTGGGATCTGCGCCGGCGTTCCCGTGCCTTCCTGCACCACGGCTTCCATCATCGCTCGCACGGCGGCCGCCGTCGAAGGTTTCATCACGACCGACTGAACGCGCGGCTCGATCCGCTTGACCGTGCGCCCTTCGGGGTCGACGACCCGGTCGGTCATGTGCGGCGCCATCAGCTTGCCGCGGTTCGCGACGGCGGCCGCGACCTCGGCCATCTGCAGCGGCGTGACCTCGAGTTTGTCCTGGCCGATGCCCATCCGCCCGACATCGACGCTCGCGCTCGTCGGCGCGATCAGCCGCGCGCCGCTGTACTCGCCGCTCGCCGACATCTCTTCGGCCGGGTAGTCAAGTTGCGGCTTGCTGTCGAAGCCGAAGCGGCGCATGTAGCGCGCGAGCGTCGACTTGCCGACGTGTTCGGCGACCTGCGCCCAGACCGTGTTGACCGATTTCGCGAGCGCCTGCGTCAGCGACAGCTCGCCGAAGCTCTCGTCGTCGTCGTTCGCCAGCGGCACGCCCGAGACGGCGATGCCGTTGCGCCCGTCGACCTCCGATTCGCGCGTGTACTCGCCCGTGTCGATCGCCGCCGTCGCCGTGACGACCTTGAACGTCGAGCCCGGCGCGTAGCCGAACTGCGTCGCGCGGTCGACGAGCGGCTTGCCCGACGCCGACTTCGCCAGCCGTTCGTAGCTGCGCGTCGAGCTGAGCGCGTTCGGGTCGTAACCCGGCGAAGACGCCATCACCTTGACCGCGCCCGTGCTCGGTTCGAGCGCGACCACCGCGCCTTCGTGCCCCGCCAGCGCCGCGTTCGCGACTTTCTGCGCGCCAGGGTCGAGCGTCGTGTAGACGTCGTTGCCTTCGCGCTTCTTGCCCTGCAGCTGGTTGAGGATCGACTGCAGGTTCGTCGCCGTTTCGCCGCTCAGCGCCGGGTTGCGGTAACGCTCCAAGCCGGTCCTGCCGAGATCGATGTAGTAGTAGCCGATCGCGTGCGAGAACTCTTCGCCCGTCGGATACGTGCGCTCGTAGATCGCTTCGGCCCCACGCGATTCCTTCGTCCTGACGCTGCGCGCGAGCACCGCGCCGTCGTCCGCGAAGATCGCGCCGCGCGCGATCCGCTGCTGCTCGAGCAGCGAGCGCGCGTTCAGCGGGTTGTCGCGCAGCGACGAAGCTTGGAACACCGTCCAGCGAGACGTGAACGCGAGCAGCAGCGCGAACATCACGACGACGAGGCCGAACAGGCGCACGATCGGCCGGTTCATTCGAGCTCGCCCAGTTCGAGGCTGTGCATCAGCGACGACGTGTCGCCTTCCGAGCGCAGCGAGTGGTCGAGCAGCGAGTGCCGTCGCAACGGCGAGAGCGTCGCTGCGCCGACGCCCGAGACGTACTCCGTTTCGTAAAGCGCCAGCCCGCCCGGCAGCGTGAATGGCACGCCGCGAAACACCGTCACGAGACCCGCTTCGTTCGTGCCGATGAAGTAGACCGACTGGATCCCCAAGTACGCGCCGCCGGCGAGCAGCGCGAGGATCGCAAGCGTCACGCCGAGCCCCGCGACGCGGCGCAGGCGAAAGCGGCGGCGACGCTGCTGAGCGCTTTGCGCGCGGCGCGGATGGCGACGCGCGACCGGCGCTTGCGCCGCGTGCGGCGTCGCCAGCGCACGCGTCTCGCGCGACGCCGGCGCCGTTGCGCTCGGTGCGCCTGGCCCGCCCGCCGCGGTCGTCTCCGCGCCCGGCAGCGCAGCGGCTGCCTCGCGCGGCGGCCGCTGCGCTGCCGGCGCTTCCTCGGTGAGCGGCGCAACGCCGACGTCGAGCTCCTCGACGCGCAGCAGCACGACCGTGATGTTGTCGCGCCCGCCCGCCTCGTTCGCCGCCGCGATCAGCGCCTCGCCGGCCTCGCGCAGCGTCGCTTGCGCGCTGACGATGCTCGCGAGCTGCGCCTCGGCGAGCATCGTCGTCAGCCCGTCGCTGCAGAGCAGATAGACGTCGCCGTCGCGCGCGGCGTAAGAGCGCGTGTCGACCTCGACCGTGCCCTCCGGACCGAGTGCGCGCGTGATCACCGAGCGCTGCGGATGCTCGACCGCTTCCTCAGGCGTCAAGCGCCCTTGGCGCAGCAGCTCGTCGACGAGCGAGTGGTCCTCCGTCAGGCGCAGCAGCTCGCCGTCGCGCACGCGGTAAGCGCGGCTGTCGCCGACGTGCGCGATCGCGATCTCGCGCTCGCCGACGTAGACGGCCGTCAGCGTCGTGCCCATGCCCGCATGCTCGGCGTTGCTGTGCGACAGCTCGTAGATCCGCGCATTCGCCTGCTGCGCGAGCGCCGCGAGCGCCGCCTCCGGGTGGCCCGTGTCCGCGACTCCGGCCTCGAACGACTCGACCGCGATCCGCGAGGCCACCTCGCCCGCCTGCGCGCCGCCCATCCCGTCGGCGACGACGAACAGCGGCGAGCGCGCGAGCATCGAGTCCTCGTTTGCGCGGCGCTGGCGGCCGGTGTCCGTCCCTGCGTACTGCTCGGCGACGCGCAGCACGCTCAGTCGACCTCGAACGTGAATTCGCTGTCGCCGATCCGCACGCGATCGCCCGGATGCAGCGGCCGTGGCGTCTGCAGCACCTCCTCGTTGAGGTACGTGCCGTTCGTCGAGCCGAGGTCCTCGATCACGACCGCGTTGCCCTGCTCGAAGATGCGCGCGTGTCGCGAAGAGGCGAACGGGTCCTCGAGGCGGATCTCCGCCTGCTCGCCGCGCCCGAGCACGAGATCTCCGTCGACGTCATAGATCATCCCCGCTTCGTGCCCCGGAGCGCGCTCGACGACGAGCTGCGGCGAGCGGTGCGCAACGTCCGCGCCAGGCGAGCTCGCCGAGTACAGGCCCGTCGCGTCGGCGGCGATCGGCGGCGACTGCGCGCCCGCGTCGCCCAGCAGCGTCGCGTCGCCGCCGCGCAAGTCGCGACGCGCGCTGCGCGAGACCCACAGCACGAACAGATAGAGCACGGCGAGGAAGCCGAACTTCAGCGCGACCGACACTGGCGCGAGCGTCGTCATCCGAGCTCGAAGACGATCTCCGTCGAACCGAGCTCGACGCGGTCGCCGGCCTGCAGCAGCTGCGCGCCGCGCACCGCGCGCCCGTTCAAGCGCACGCCGTTCGTCGAGCCGAGATCGGCGATCGTCCAGCCGTCCGCGCTCGGGCGGATCTCGGCGTGGCGCCGCGAGATCGACGAGTCGTCGAGCACGATCTCGCAATCGCGGCTGCGCCCGAGCGTCGCGCCGCGCGGCGGCACCGGTAGACGGCGACCGTCGACCGTCACGAGCGCCCGCGACCGGCGCGAAGACTGCGCCTCCTCGACCTCGCCACGCACGCGCGCCGAGCTGCTGTAGATCATCGTCTCGCCGTGCCGCCCTTCAGGCTCGAGCTCGTCTGCTCGAGCACTGTGACCGCTCGCGCGGACCAACTCGGCCTGGATCCCGAATTCGCCGAGCGCCAGGCGATCGTCGGTGTGGAACGTGACGATCGGGCTCGACGGCAAGATCAGCTCCTCACGGCGCGCGTGCTCGAGCAGGTACGCGCAGAGCTCGTCGATCACCTCGTGCTCGACGCCTTCGTAGCGCGCGCGGTCCTGCGGTGAGAGCCACACCGAGTACTCGTTCGGCGCGTACACGCGCGAGACCGACGTCGTGCGGTGCTCGTCCATCTCGCGAGCGAGCTTGCGCGCGAGCTCCATCGGGCGCACCTCCGAGCGGAACAAGCGCCCGAAAGTGCCCTCGACGAGGTTCGCGATCGTTGTCTCGACGCTCTTCAGCACGTTCATTTCTCAGCGGCTCCGCCGGTCGATCACGGGCGCGCGCTCCGCGCCTCGACGGACCGTGGCCGGCGAGCCAGGGCGAGCCGTGCGGTCATGCTACGTCAGACAGGACCGCGCAGAGCGCGGGCCGCCACGGCGATCGCGCCGCCGAGCACCGCGCCGAGCACGAGACCGCGCGGCGCGCTTGCCGCGCCGGCCGTCGCGAAGCCGCCGGCCAGACGCGACGCCGAGATCGCGACGACCGCCGTCCAAGCCGTCACCGCGACGACGTCGAGCGCCGCGCCGCGGCCACGCACGAGCAACGGCAGCAGCGCCGCCGCGAGCGCCCACAGCAGCGCTCCAAGCACCATGCCGACGCTCAACAGCGGCCAGATCACGTGCGCCGCGGCGCTCGACAGCGAGCCCTCCCAGACCGCTCGCGGCGGTGTGCCCGCGAGCGGACCGAGCCACATGTGCCGCCCGGCGAGCGGCTCGGCGAGCGCCAGCCACCAATACCCGAGCGCGCCAAGCGCCGCTCGCATGCGCCAGCGCGCCGCCTGACCGGCGAGCGCCGGGAACGCCGCGGCGAGACCGATCAGCCCGAGCGCCGGCGCGAGCGCGCACAGCAGCCATCCGCCCGTGCCCGGTCGATCGCGGCGGCCGATCGGCAGCGCGGCGATCGGCAGCAGTGCGACGAGCACGAGCAGCGCCACGCCCGCGCGGCCGCTCGCCGCCTGCCAGACGGCCAGCGCGAGCGCCAACGCGAGCCAGACGACTCGCGGCAGTCCGCGCCTGCTCGCCCGCGGCTCGCGCACCGCCGGGGCTGGCGCCGGCGGTAGCGCCCCCGCCTGCTCGAAGCGTGGCCGGTTGCCGCCATCGGCCTCGCCGTCGCGCGGCCACACGCGATGCAGCGTCGCGGCGGCGTGCTCGTCCCTGCGCTCGCGCTCGTGCTCGCGCCGATCGTCCTCGACGAGTCGCTCCGCGCCGTTGCGACGTGCGAGCAAGCGTGTCGGCTGGCGCTCGCCGAGCTGCTCGCGCGGCGGCTGCGAGAGCAGCTGCGTCTGCTCGAGCTCGCGCTCGAACGCCGCGCGCAGCTGCGCAAGCGTCCCGCGCGCCGACGGCGACTGAACGAGCGCGCGATCGATCGATCGCGTCAGCTCGCGCGGCAGACCGCGGCGCGCGCGAGCGAGCGACGGCACCGGGCGCCCGATCCGCCTGACCGTCTCGGCCGGCGTCGCGCCGCGCACCGGCTGCACGCCGCTCAGCGCCTCGTACATCACGAGCGCGAGCGAGTACAGGTCCGCCTGCTCGCCGACCTCGCGCCCGTCGCTCTGCTCAGGCGCCATGTACGCGAGCGTGCCGAGCACGTCGCCCGTGCGCGTCAGCGCGTCGCCACCGCTGAGCCGCGCGCCGCCGAAGTCGGTCAGCTTCGCGACGCCGCCGAACCCCTCGACGAGCGACGCCGCGTCCGGGCGGTTCGGGATCAGCACGTTCTGCGGCTTGACGTCGCGGTGGATCACGCCACGCGCGTGCGCGTGCTCGAGCGCGCTGCACAGTGCGACGCCGATCGCCAACAGCTCCTCGTCGTCGAGCCCGTCGTCGTCGATCAGCCACGCGAGCGTCGGACCGTCGACGAGCTCGGAGATCAAGTAGAACGCGTCGTCGGCCGGGCACGCCTCGTACAGCGCGACGATCGCCGGATGCGCCAGGCGAGCGCTCGCGAGCGCCTCGCGGCTCGCGCGCTCGCCGTCTTCGCCAGGCTCCAGCGCGATCCGCTTCACGGCCACCTCGCGATGCAGCAGCTCGTCGTGCGCGCTCCAGACGACGCCGAAGCCACCGGCGCCGAGGCGCTCGCGCAAGCGATAGCGCCCGAGCACAAGCGCGTCCGCCGCCGCAGCGGAGCCCGGCGCCGCGCGCGCGCGTCGACGCCGATCGTTGGTCAGTGTCGTCGACTCCACCGACTCCTGCGTTTCGCCACGACCCGCCGCGCTCCCTGCTCGCGACCGCAGGAGAAGGTACGTTGAGGGAGAAGTTGCAGGATGGCCTGGAAAACGGCCGACGGTCATACTGGCCGCTTCGCAATCCCTGCAAGGAGCAAGCTTTTGTCGTTCTTCGACGACGGCGAGGAGACAGCACAGCGGCCGGCGAGCCGGACGTCCTCGCGACCGCCGCAGCGCCCGAGCCCGCGCCGCCCTCAGCGCGCGCGCGGCTCGCTGCCGATCGACCAGCACACGCTGATGGTTCGTCGGCGGATCGCCTTCGGCGTCGGCATCGTGCTGCTGATCCTGATCGTGCTGCTCGTCAACGGCTGCCTGAAAGGTCAGAAATCGCAGGAACTGAAGGACTACAACCGCGAAGTATCGACCGTCGCGCAGGAATTCGACGAACACGTCTCGCATCCGCTGTTCGAAGCGCTGACGAACGCCAGCAGCAAGTCGGCGCTGAACGTCGAGGTGCAAGTCGGGCAGCTGCGCGTCGAGGCCGAGAACCTCGCGACGCGCGTGAAGGGCCTGAAGGCGCCCGGCGCGATGTCGGGCGCGGAGAACAACCTGCTGCTCGCGTTCGACTTCCGTGCGGAAGCCGTCACGAAGATCGCCGGGCTCGTGCCGACGGCGCTCGGCGGACAAGGCAAGCAGGCGATCGCGCAGATCTCCGGCGCGCTCGAGATCTTCCTCGCGTCCGACGTGATCTACTCGCAGCGCGTCGCGCCGCTGATCCAGCAGGAGCTGAGCGCCAACGGAGTCAGCGGCCTGACGACCGCGGCGTCGCGCTCGCTGCCGAACATCGGCTGGCTCGAACCGACGACCGCGACGGCACGGATCACCGGGCAGGCGACCGGGTCGTCGAGCAGTCCCGTCACTTCCGGGACGCACGGCAGCTCGCTGACCGGCGTCAGCGTCGGCGCGAACACGCTCGCGCCCGAACCGACGCTCAACCACGTCAGCGGCGGCAGCAACCCGACGTTCACCGTCAACGTCGAAGACGCCGGCGAAAGCGCTGAGACGAACGTCAAGGTCAACATCGTCGTGACCGCCGGCGGCAAGCAGTTCAAGGCGTCTCACGTGATCGAAAAGACCGAACCGGGCAAGACCGCGAGCGTCGACATCCCCGTCACCGGCATCCCGCTCGGCGAGGCCGCGAAGGTCGCAGTCGACGTCGAAAAAGTCCCCGGCGAGACGAACGTCGAAAACAACAAGGGCACGTTCCTCGCCATTTTCGCGAAGTAGGCGCGCGGCGCGCGACACGGGCACAGCCGGCCCGGACGGCCGGCCAGGTAACTGCCGTGGCGGCCGGAGCGTTCTCCTGTCTATCCCGGAGCGGAGGCCGGCTCGGCCAGGAGGCCGGATGCCGTTCACGAGTAGAGGCCTCCGCCAGGTCCGTTTGCGACAACCCGGCGGGCGCACCGGCTAACTTGTGGCGATGGCCGTCGACATCGCCACGCTGACCGACACGAAGGGCATCGTCGCGATCGCCGCGGCCGCCGTCGCGGTGGTCGCGCTGCTCTGCTGCGCGGCGCTGCTCGTCGGCCAGCGGCGCCTGCGCCGGGCGCAGATGCTCGTGCTCGGCCAGCAGGGCCAGCAGGACCTCGTCGCGCACGCCGCGAATCTGCAGGACGCGTTTGAAGCGCTGCGCGCGTATGTCGACGATGTCGCGCTGCGCCTAGACGACCGGCTCACCGCGGTCGAAGCGACGATGCGCGGCGCGATCGCGCATCGCGCGCTGATCCGCTACGACGCGTACAACGAGCTCTCCGGTCAGCAGTCCGTCTCGATCGCGCTGCTCGACGACGAGCGCTCGGGGGTCGTGCTCTCGTGCATCCATCACCGCGACCAAGCGCGCGTCTACGCCAAGCAGGTGATCGGCGGCCAAGCCGAGCTCGAGCTCTCGCCGGAGGAGGCCGAGGCGGTGCGCGTCGCGCTGGCGGCGCCGGTCGTTTCGGCGAGCGCGTCAGAGCAGATGGCTTGAGATGGTCGAGCAGCGCACAGCGCGCGTCGGCTTCCTCGGCCCGGCCGGCACGTTCAGCGAGGAGGCGCTGCTCGCGAGCGCCGAGTCGGGCGCCGTCGACCCGCTCGCGCTGACGAGCATCTACGAGACGGTCATGGCGCTGCGCCGTGGCGCCGTCGAATGGGCCGTCGTGCCGATCGAGAACTCGCTCGACGGCTCGATCAGCGTCACGCTCGACCTGATCGCCGACGAGGTCGCGCATGTCGAGATCGTCGGCGAGACGCTGCTGCGGGTGCGGCATTCGCTGATCGCCGCCGAGCCGATCAAGCTCGAGCAGATCGACACCGTGCTGACGCATCCGCAGGTGCCCGGCCAGTGCGAACGGTTCCTGCACGAAGAGCTTCCGCACGCGCGCGTGCTCGCGGCCGACTCGACGGCTGAGGCGGTGCGCGTCGTCGTCGCCGACCGCCCTCCCGGCACAGCTGCGCTCGGAACGGTGCTCGCCGCGCAGATCTACGGCGGCGAGGTGATTCGCGAAAGCGTCGAGGACCGCGCCGACAACGAAACGCGCTTCGCGTGGCTGGCGCGCGTGACGCGTGCCGGGCAGCGGCCTGAGCCGCCGCTGAAGCCGCGCGACGGCGAGAGCTGGAAGACGTCGATCGTCTTCTGGGGCGCCGGCGCGGAGAGCCCCGGCTGGCTGGTGCGCTGCTTGGACGAGTTCGCCAGCCGCGAGATCAACCTGACGAAGATCGAGTCGCGTCCACGCCGCGAGCGGATGGGCCACTACATGTTCTTCGTCGATCTCGCCGGGCGCGTCAGCGACGAGCGCGTCGCAGCGGCGATCGCCGGAGCGCGCGCGCAGTGCGAACACGTTCGCGTGCTGGGCTCCTATCTCGCCGCGCGACCCGCCGTGGCGGGCACCGGCAGTGCCGGCTGATCCCGTCCACGGCGCGAGCGCGCCCCGCTAGACTCCGCCTGAAATGGAGAGCACCGTCCCACCAGAGCCGGTGGGGTCCGTGTCGCCAATCGAGCACCAGCGGCACGGACCTGAAGCATCGCCGACTACGGCGATCGGCGGTCGGGTGCTCGTGCTGAACGCGACGTACGAGCCGATCAACGTCTGCACGGTGCGTCGCGCGGTCGTGCTGCTGCTGAAGGAGAAGGCCGAGCTCGTCGAGCGCGGGCGCTGGCAGTTGCACTCGGAGAGCTCGACGCTCGCGCGGCCGGTCGTGATCCGCCTGATGACCTACGTCAACGTCCCGCGTGACGCGCACCGCCGCAAGATCACGCGCCGCGCGGTGTTCGCGCGTGACAGCTGGACCTGCCAGTACTGCGGCTCGCGCTCGAACCTGACAGTCGACCACGTGATCCCGCGCTCGAAGGGCGGCTCGTCGAACTGGGAGAACATCGTCGCCTCGTGCGCGCCGTGCAATCGCCGCAAGGGCGACCGCCTGCCGCGCCAGGCGAACATGCACCCGAAGCACGCGCCGCGCACGCCGCGCGCCGAGATCTTCATCCACGTCGCCAGCCCGACGATCCCGGCGGCATGGCTGCAGTACTTGCCTCAAGCGGCCTGAAGCTCCCAGTTAAACGACGAGGAGCGCCTCGACTGGCGCTCCTCGCGTAATGCTCTGACTGGAAACCGAGAGCGACGGTGCTTCAGCCGGAGGGACCAGGACCGGCAGTCGTCTCGGGGTGTCCCGGGTTGGATTCCGCTAAGCGGACCAGCCTTTCCGACCTAGCGGCCGGTCACCTCCAGGGTCCCGCAAGAACTGTCAGACAACGTACGGACCACCTCCTTTCTCTGGTCCGATCAGGTTAGCGAACGGACGCGACGCGGAGAGACGGTCTGGGCGCTATTCGACAATGACGCCGAACTCTTGCGTGTACAACGCGCCCTGCACGCCTTCGGCGAGCGTCGTCGGCACTTCCGGCTCGACGTCGATGCCCGTCTGCTGGTACTTGGCTTCGAGGATGTTCGCGAGGTGCTCGGGCGAGGCGATCCACGCTTTGACGATCGCTTCGGGCGTCGACAGCGTCAGCGTGCCCCACGCGAGGTTCTCGCCGATCACGTATCCGACTTCGGAGTTTGGGATGTAGCCGGTGTCGCTGATCCGTTCGACCGGCGTCTCGCCGGATGGCGCGACGTGCGCGAAGTAGTCGACCGCGAGCATTTCCTTGCCGTGGCTTTCGGCCGCCGCTTCCAAGCGCGAGTCGGGTTCGAGCGGCTGGCGTCCGTTCTGCGCGCGCTCGACGTTGACCAGGCACAGCACGGCGGCGCGCACGAGCGCGAGGTTCGCCGGTTCTGGCGTCAGCTGCGTGTTCTGGCACGGCGCTGCGAGCACGTTCGCGATCCGCGCGGCCTGCGCCGCGGTCGCTTCGGCGGCGCTCTTCGATGCCGCCGAAGCGGCGCTCGTCTTCGTTGCGACACGGCGCTTCTTCGGTGTCGAGCGACGCTCGCTGGCGATGCAGCCGGTCTTGGTCGCGCTGCGCGGGCGTCGCTGCGCGCTCTCGCCGCGTCGGCAGCTGGCCTTCGCGCGGCGCGGTCGAGCCGGGGTGTGCGTCGCGCGAGCGCTGGCTACGCGCGCTCGAGCGTGTGCCGTCGCGGTGTAAGCGGCAACGACGGGGCTGGCGGCGGCGAGGTCCGTCGAGCCGCCGGCCACCGCCAGCGCGCCGAGCAGCGTGGACAGCGCTAGCGACGTTCTGAGGCGAGTCACCCGTTGGCTGTCGGCCCCCAGCCGCGCGCTCGTGAGGCTCGAGCGCGTATCTGGACGGGTTTAGGTCTGGCGCGTCAGGCGTCGGCGGGCGCGTCCGGCTCGGGCGCGTCGCTGAGAACGTCGGTCTCGCCGGGCGCCAATGGCGCGGGCGAGACCTCCTCGCCATCGCCATCGCCATCGCCATCGCCGGCGTCGACGACGAGCGCGACGGCGCTGACGAGATCCTCGTCCTTCAGGTTCATCACGCGCACGCCCGTCGCCGAGCGGCCCTGCTGAGAGATGCCTCCGGCGGACGTTCGCTGCACCATGCCGCCGACGCTGATGAACACGAGCTCCTGGTGATCGCGCACGACGAGCGCGCCGGCGAGACCGCCCTTGCGCTCGGTCAGCCCGATCGTCTTGACACCTTTCGCGCCGCGGTTGGTCTTGCGGTACTGCGCGATCTGCGTGCGCTTGCCGTAGCCGTTTTCGGTCACGACGAGCAGGTCCATGTCGTCGCGCGCGACGTCCATCGCGATCACCTCGCCGCTCTTGCCGACGTCCATGCCGCGCACGCCGGTCGTGTCGCGGCCCATCGAGCGCGCGTCGGACTCGGCGAAGCGGACGGTCAGGCCGGCCTTCGAGACCATGATGATCTCGTCGTCGGGGTCGACGGCGCGCACGGCGAGCAGCTCGTCGTCGTCGCGGATCTTGATCGCGATGATGCCGTCGGCTTTGATCGGCGTGTTGTACTGCCCGAACTCGGTCTTCTTGACCGTGCCGGACTTCGTCGCGAAGACGAGGTACTTGGTCTCGTTGAAGTCGCGCGTCGAGACGACCGCCTGGATCCGCTCGCCCTCGCGCAGCGGCAGGATGTTGACGAGCGCGCGGCCCTTCGCCGTGCGCGAGGCCTCCGGCAGCTCATAGACCTTCGAGCGATAGACCTTGCCGCGGTTGGAGAAGAACAGCAGGTAGTCGTGCGACGAGCAGACGAACAGATGCTCGATGAAGTCGCCGTCCTTCATGTCCATGCCGGTCACGCCGCGCCCGCCGCGCGCCTGCTGGCGGTAGGTCGCGAGCGGCAGCGACTTGATGTAGCCGGTCTGCGTGATCGTGATCACCATCTGCTGGTCGGCGATCAGGTCCTCGATGTCGATCTCGTCCTCGGAGTGGCTGATCTCCGTGCGCCGCTCGTCGCCGAAGCGCTCGGAGATCTCCGTCAGCTCCTCCTTGATCACGGCGAGCACGCGCGTCTCGTCGCCGAGGATCGCGCGCAGCTCGGCGATCCGCTCGGTCACGTCGGCGTGCTCCTGTTTGATCGAGTCGGCCTCGAGCGCGGTCAGCTGCGAGAGGCGCAGGTCGAGGATCGCGCTCGCCTGGATGTGGCTCAGCTCGAAACGCTCGACGAGCTGCTCGCGCGCGGCGTCGCGGTCGCGCGAGGCACGGATCAGCTCGATGATCGCGTCGAGGTTGTCGAGCGCGATCAGCAGGCCGAGCAGGATGTGCGCGCGCGCCTCCTTTTCGGCGAGCTCGTGCTTCGTGCGCCGAACGATCACTTCGCGCTGGTGCGCGACGTAGTTGTGGATCACCGAGCGCAGGTTCAGCGTGCGCGGCACGTTGTCGACGAGCGCGACCATGTTGACGCCGAACGTGCTCTGCATCGGCGTGTGCTTGTAGAGCTTGTTCAGCACGACCTTCGGGATCGCGTCGCGCTTCAGCTCGATCACGAGCCGCATCCCGCGCTTGTCGGACTCGTCGCGCAGATCGGAGATCTCGGCGATCCGTTTGTCGTGCACGAGATCGGCGATCTTCGAGATCAGCCCGCCGTCGCCGCCCTTCTTGACCATGAACGGCAGCTCGGTGACGACGATCGCCTCCTTGCCCTGCTTGAGCGGCTCGACGTGCGCCTTGGCCTGGATGCGCACGCGTCCGCGGCCGGTCTCATAGGCGTCTTTGATGCCGCCGTGGCCGAGGATGATCCCGCCGGTGGGGAAGTCCGGTCCTTTGACGTGCGCCATCAAGCCGGGCGTCTCGATCTCCGGGTCGTCGATGTAGGCGATCGTCGCTGCGATCACCTCGCGCAGGTTGTGCGGCGGGATGTTCGTCGCCATGCCGACGGCGATGCCCGAGGAGCCGTTGACGAGCAGGTTCGGGAAGCGCGCCGGCAGCACCAGCGGTTCGCGACGTGAGCCGTCGTAGTTCGGCGCGAAGTCGACCGTGTCCATGTCGAGGTCGCGCAGCATCTCCGTCGCGATCCGCGCGAGGCGCGCCTCGGTGTAGCGCATCGCGGCGGCGGGGTCGTCGTCGACCGAGCCGAAGTTGCCCTGGCCGTCGACGAGCTCGTTGCGCATCGAGAAGTCCTGCGCCATGCGCACGAGCGCGTCGTAGATCGCCGAGTCGCCGTGCGGGTGATAGTTGCCCATCACCTCGCCGACGATCTTCGCGCACTTCGCGTAGGAGCGGGTCGGGCCGAGGCCGAGCTCGTTCATCGCGTAGAGCACGCGGCGGTGGACCGGCTTCAACCCGTCGCGCACGTCCGGCAGCGCGCGCCCGACGATCACCGACATCGCGTAGTCGAGATACGCCGTGCGCATCTCCTCCTCGAGCGCGCGCGGCTCGATGTTGCCGCCGCCTATGACATCAGTTGAAGCCATGGTTCACCTCCTCCAGTGGCCACGAGGTCGTATCGCCAAATGTGGCGTCAGGACCAAGCAGATCAAGGACGCAGGGAGCGTGGCGTGCTTGGCACGCGAGCGACTGAGGACGCCGAGCTGCGCCGGTCATGGCGTCACACATCGAGGTTCGCCACCGCCCGGGCGTTTTCTTCGATGAACTCCCGCCTCGGCTCGACCTGGTCGCCCATCAGCTTCGAGAAGGTCCGGTCTGCGGCGAACGCGTCGTCGAGCGTGACCTGCGCGAGCGTGCGCGTCGCCGGCGCCATCGTCGTTTCGCCGAGCTGTTCGGCGTTCATCTCACCGAGCCCCTTGAAGCGCTGCAATTTGATGCCCTTCTGCGCAACCGTCATCACGGCTTCGCGCAGCGACTCGAACGACGGCGCAATCTCCTGCGCGTCGCCGAGGCGCACCTCGAACGCCGGCGCACCGGCGAGCTCGACGAGCTGCTGGTGCACGCGCGCCAGCTGGCGGTACTCCTGCGAGTCGAACAGCCCGTGCTCGAGGCGGTGCGTCAGCGCGAAGCCGGTCTTCGCTTCGACGGCCTTGACGCGGATCACGCCGTCGACGTCTGAGAGCAGCTCGGTCGCGTGCGTGTCGCCGTCGACGCCGGCGCGAGCGAGCCACTCGGCGGCCCCCTCGGCCGTCGTCACCTGCTCGCTAAGCAACGAGGACTCTTCGAGGAACTGGACCGCGCCGTGGCCGTAGTGCCCGCGCAGCGCCAGCGCCCAGCCTTCGTACTGCTTGAGCAGCCGCGAGAAGCGCTGCCAGCGCGCCTCGGTCAGCTTGAACTGCGTGCCGTGGCGGTCGAAGACGTCGATCTTCTCCCATTTGTCGGCGAGCAGGATCTCCTCCAGCTCGGAGTCCTTCTCGATGTAGCGCTCGCGCGAGCCCTGCTTGAGCTTGTACAGCGGCGGCTTGGCGATGTAGACGTAACCGGCCTCGATCAGCTCTTGCATCTCGCGGAACAGCAGCGTCAGCGCGAGCGTGCGGATGTGCGCGCCGTCGACGTCGGCGTCGGTCATCAGGATCACCTTGTGGTAGCGCGCGTTCTCGATGTTGAACTCGTCGCGCACGCCGGTGCCGATCGCCGTGATCAGCGCCTGGATCTCGGTGTTCTGCAGGACCTTGTCGATCCGCGACTTCTCGACGTTGAGGATCTTGCCGCGCAGCGGCAGCACGGCCTGCGTGTTGCGGTCGCGCCCCTGCTTGGCCGAGCCGCCGGCGGAGTCGCCCTCGACGACGAACAGCTCGGCGAGCGACGGGTCCTTGACCGAGCAGTCGGCGAGCTTGCCCGGCAGCGTCGAGTTCTCGAGCGCCGACTTGCGTCGCGTCAGGTCGCGTGCCTTGCGAGCCGCCTCGCGCGCGCGCTGGGCCTGCACCGACTTCATGATCACCGCGCGCGCCTCGCTCGGGTTCTCCTCGAGGAACTCGCCGAGGCCGGTGTTGACGATCGACTCGACGAAGCCGGCCATCCCGGGGTTGCCGAGCTTCGTCTTCGTCTGGCCCTCGAACTGCGGGTCGCGCAGCTTGACCGAGATCACGGCGGTCAAACCCTCGCGCACGTCCTCGCCGGAGAGGTTGCCGTCTTTGTCCTTGAGCAGCCCGTGGTCGCGCGCGTACTTGTTCAGCGTGCGCGTCAGCGCCGAGCGAAAGCCGCTCATGTGCGAGCCGCCCTCGCGCGTGTTGATGTTGTTGGCGAACGAGTGGACCGACTCCTGGTAGGAGGAGTTCCACTGCAGCGCGACCTCCGCCGCGCCCTCGTCACTCTCACCGGCGAAGAAGATCACCTTGCGATGGACCGTCTCCTTGTTCTCGTTGAGATAGGCGACGAAGTCCTCGATGCCGCCCTCGTAGCGGAACGTCGCCGAGTGGCCGTCGGCGCGCTCGTCGACGATCGAGATCTCCAGGCCGCGCGTGAGGAACGCCGTCTCGCGCAGGCGCTCCTCGAGCGTCAGGAAGTCGAAGTCGAGCGTCTCGAAGACTTCGGCGTCGGGCAGGAACGTGATGATCGTGCCGGTCGCGGCGTCGCCGGCGAGCTTCTCGCCCTCGACGAGCTCGCCGAGCGGCGTGCCGCGCGAGTAGTCCTGCGAGTAGACGTGACCATCGCGACGGATCTCGATGTGCAACTGCTCGGAGAGCGCGTTGACGACCGACACGCCGACGCCGTGCAGCCCGCCGGAGACCTTGTAGCCGCCGCCCTCGCCGAACTTGCCGCCGGAGTGCAGCACGGTCAGCACGACCTGCACCGCCGGCAGGCCCTCTTTCTCCATGATCGCGACGGGGATGCCGCGCCCGTCGTCGGTGACAGTGATCGAGTTGTCCGGGTGGATCACGACCGAGACCTTCGAGCAGAAGCCGGCGAGCGCCTCGTCGACCGAGTTGTCGACGACCTCGTAGACGAGGTGGTGCAGGCCCATCGGACCGGTCGAGCCGATGTACATGCCCGGGCGCTTGCGAACCGCCTCGAGGCCTTCGAGGACGGTGATGTCCTGGGCGTCGTAAGTCGCCGATCCGCCCGTCATCGACGGGTCGTTGACACCGCCGCTGCCCCTCTTCTCGGCGCTCCGCTCCGCGCTGTTGCCGTCTGTAGCCAATCGTCCTCCGATTACGTGAGAACGCCCCGGAATCCGCCGTGCTCGAGGTGCGGACCGGGGCGATGTTCGTGTGTACATAAGAATAGCACGCAGCGACGTCGGCGCGGGTCGGCAGAACGGCCTAAAGCCCTGCAAAATGGGCTTAAAAGCAAGGGGTGGCGCACCTCCGACCGGTCGCGGCGGCGGCGGCGCGGCGAGCGCGCGAGGGTGGCGCCGTCATCCTGTCCTGCAACGCAGCTCGCGAATCGCCGGCTCGCCGAGCGACTCATTCAAGCGCACGAGCAGATCGGCGCTCATCAGGTCGAGCTCTTGCGCCCAGACAGACGCCTCGCAGAGCACGGTGACGACGCCGTCGCGCTCGGCGGTCGGGCGTGCGGCGGCGGCGATCGCCGGGCCGGTGACGGCCTCCCACGAGGCTTGCACACGCGCGAGCGTAGTCGCCGGCGCGAGCGAGCTCGTCAGGCGCTCGAGCGAGCGAGCGAGCGAGCGAGGCGCGGCCCTGCTCATGCCGCGAGCGCCTCTTGCAGGATCGCGCCGGTGCTGACGCGCAGGCGCGTAACGTGCGCGCCCGACCCGCCCGGCACGTGCGCGAGATCGGTCGTCGCGATCACGCTCTGCCCGCCAGAGGAGAGCTCGCCGGCAAGCAGCTCGCGCCGCTCGGCGTCGAGCTCGCTCATCACGTCGTCGAGCAGCATCAGCGGCGTGCGGCCGCGCTCGCGCTCGAGCACGGTGCGCTCGGCGAGCAGCAGGGCGAGCAGCGCCAGGCGCTGCTCGCCCTGCGATCCATATGCGCGCAGCTCGCGCCGATCTCGCAACACGGCGAGCTCGTCGCGGTGCGGCCCGTGGCCGGAGAAGCCGCGTTCGAGGTCGCTCGGCAATCGCTCTTGCAACTCTGCGACGAACTCGTCGACGTCGCTCGCGCGCGAGCGCGGCTTGTAGCTGAGCAGCGCGTCGCCGCTGAGGCCGAGCTGCGCGGCGCGGACGCGAAACGGCTCGGCGAGCAGCTCGACGGCCGCGGCGCGGTGATCGCGCACGGCGAGCGCGGCGGCGGCGAGCTCGCGATCCCAGGTGGCGAGCGTCGCATGCGAGGCGCGGCCGGAGCGGATCCGCGCGAGCAGTGCGTTGCGCTGCGCGAGCACGCGCGAGTACTCGCGCCGCTGTGCGGCGCGCAGCGGCCAGATCCCAGCGACGAGCTGATCGAGGTGGGCTCGACGAGCGGCTGGCGCGCCCTTGATCAGCTCGAGCCGGTCCGGCTCGAAGACGCCGAGCAGCGGGCGGAACTCGACGTCGAGCAGGCGCTCGACGCTCGCGCCGTCGGCGACCATCCGCTTGACGCCTCGCTCGCCGTCGGGGCCGGCGCCGTAAGCGACGCTCAGCTCGTGCTCGTACGCGCCATCGCTACAGCGCACGACGACGCGTGCGACCGGCGCATCGAAGCGGATCAACTCGCGCTCGTTGCGCGTGCGCGGCGAGCGCGCGGTGCAGCCGAAGTAAAGCGCCTCGAGCAGGTTCGACTTGCCGGCGCCGTTCGGCCCGTGGACGACCGTCAGGCCGGGGCCGAGCGCCGCTTGCGCACGCGCGTACGTGCGAAAGTCGCGCAGCTCGACGTCGAGCACGCGGACGTCGGATGACTCGGCCATCGAAGCACCTCAGACGTTGAGCCGGATCGGCATGATCAGGTAGACGAAGTCACCGGCGTCAGGCGATTCGATCAAGCCGGGGCGCAGCGGGCTGATCAACTTCAGCACGAGCTCGTCCGCTTCGACGCTCTCCAGGCCGTCGCGCAGGAACTCGGGGTTGAAGCCGATCTCGAACGGCTCGCCGCTGAACGGCACGGGGATCGCCTCGCTGGCCTCGCCGACGTCCGGCGTCTGGGCGGAGATCGTCAGCGTGCCGTCGCTGAAGCTGAGTCGCAGCGGCGCGTTCTTCTGCGCGAGCAGGCTGATCCGGCGGACGACGTCAGCCAGCTCGGCGCTGGCGAGACGCAGTTCGTGCTCGACCGACTCGGGCAGCAGCTGGCGGTAATTCGGGAACTGGCCATCGATCAGCCGCGAGGAGAGGATCGTGTCGCCGAGCTCGAAGACGACCTGGTTCTGCCCGACGCTCACGGCGAGCGAATCGCTCGGAGTCTGTTGGGCGATGCGCACGAGCTCCTGCAGCGCGCGCGCCGGCACGTTGGCCTCGAGGCTGCCTTGCAACGGCGTCTGCAGCGCGGTCTGCTTGACGCTGAGACGGTAAGAGTCGGTTGCGACCATTCGCAGCTCTTGCGCCGAGGCTGACATCAGGACGCCGGTGAGGACTGGGCGCGTCTCATCGCGCGAGGCCGATCGAGCTACGCGCGAGACGGTCGCGACGAACGCGTCAACGGGTAGCGCGAGGCGCGTCTCCGGCGAAGGCTCGGGCAGCGTCGGGAAGTCCTCGGCGCGGAGCGTGCGCAGGTGGAAGGTGGCGGGGCCGCAGATCAACTCGACGTCCTGCTCGGCGCTGCGCAGCTCGAGCGTCAAGTCGTCGGCCGGGAGCGAGCGAGCGACGTCGAGCAGCAGGCGGGCGGGCAGCACGACGTTTCCAGGGCGGATCGTCTGCGCTGCGAGCGGCACACGCAGGCCGATCTCGGTGTCAGTCGCGCGCAGCTCGGCCGACGAGTCGCCGACAGCGATCAAGACGCCGGAGAGAGCGGGCACGGCGCTGCGCGTCGAGGCGACGCGAGTCACGGTCTGGAGTTGCGTCAACAGCTCGTTTGCGGAAAGGGAAAGCTTCATCGAAATATGGTTAGGAAAAGGGAAGTAGTCAGTAGTGCCTGTGGGTATGTGGAGATGCCGTGCGATGTTCGGCGCAGCGGCGCTCTGCGCGGCGGAGAGGGTTGTGCGTAGTGTGCGCAGTCTCTCAGGCGGAGCGGTCGTGCGCGAGCTTACGCCCATCAGTCTCGCGCAAGTCCGAGCGCGGCACGCAACTTGTCCACAGCTTCACGTGCGTCAAGGTCGGAGTCGAGCCGTGCGGCGGCGCGTTTGCACGCGTGCATCACAGTCGTGTGATCGCGGCCGCCGAAATCGCGCCCAAGCGACGGCAGCGATTGGCCGGTCAGCTCACGCGCGAGGTACATCGCGACCTGTCGCGGCCATGCGATGCGAGCGGCGCGCGAGGGCGAGAGGAGCTCGCGCTCGGAGATGCCGAAGTGCTCGGCGACGGCCGCTTGGATCTCGCCAGCCGAGGGACGCTCGCCGTCGCGCCGGAGCTCGCTGCGCGGGTACAGCGTGTCGAGCACCTCGCGAGTCAGCTCGAGCGTCACGTCACGTCCGGTCAACGAGCTGAATGCGACGACGCGGATCAGCGCGCCTTCGAGCGAGCGCACGTTGTGCTCGACGCGCTCGGCGATCGCGAGCAACGCCCGCCCGTCGTCGATGGCGACGCCGTCGTGGTGCGCGCGCTTGTGCAGGATCGCGAGGCGCGTGGCGAGGTCGGGCGGCTTTATGTCGGCGACGAGGCCGGCGCTGAAGCGCTCACGCAGACGGTCTTCGAGCTCTTGCAGATCGTGCGGCGGGCGGTCGGAGGTGACGACGATCTGGCGCCCGCCGTCGTGCAGCGCGTTGAACGTGTGGAAGAACTCCTCCTCGGTCTTCGTCTTGCGCTGGAGGAACTGGACGTCGTCGAGCAGCAGCACGTCGACGTCGCGAAAGCGGGCCTTGAACGTCTCGGTGCTGCCGCTGTTGAGCGAATCGAGGAACGCGTTCGTGAACGACTCGCCGGTCGCGCAGCGGACGGTCAGCCCAGGGCTGTGCGCCAGCAGCAGCGTCGCGATCGAGCTGAGCAGGTGTGTCTTGCCGACGCCCGGCGGTCCGCAGATGAACAACGGGTTGTAAGCGCCGGCGGGCATCTCGGCGACGGTCAGCGCGGCGGCGTGCGCGAGTCGGTTGCTGTCGCCGATGACGAACTGCTCGAAGGTCAGCTTGGGATTGCCGAGCGGGCCGCCGCGCGACTCGGACGCGCTCGGGCGCTCGTCGCGGCGTGCCCTGGCGAGCCGCTGAGGCGTTCGCCGGCGGGATGTTGCGGGATTGGCCGCCGCCGCGTCGGTGTCGGATCGATCTCGCTCGACGAGCTCGACGCTTGCGCCAGGGCCGATCACGGTCGCCGCGCAACCGTCGAGCAGCCTGCCGAAACGGTCGCGGATCCAACCGCGCGCGGTGGACGGCGCGTCGAGGAAGAGACGCTGGCCGGAGAGCTCGCGCGGCCGCAGCGGCGCCAACCAGATGCGGTAGGTGAGCTCGTCGACGGAGAGCGCGAGCTCGTGCTGCACGCGCGACCATATTTGCTCGAGCTCGGCGCTCACGGCAGCCTGAATCCGCTTCTCTCCCGAAGAAAACGAGGACAACTATTCAAAGAGGGCCGAGCGAGCCCGGCGAGGGCGGGACTATAACGAACGTCCTCTGTCGCCCATCGCGCCTCGCCGCAACTGCCGGGAAATTTCCGCGAAGGTGGCGGCGGGCCCGTATACTTGCTCGCCGACGCCGCCTGGCGTGCGCCTGCGAGAGTATTACGGCGGGCCGATGAAGGAATCAGGCGGAGATCGGCGAAAGAAGAAATGAAGCGGACTTATCAGCCAAAGAAGCGCAAGCGCGCACGTGCGCACGGTTTCCGTGAGCGGATGAGCTCGCGCGCCGGCAGGCTGACGCTCAAGCGGCGCCGCGACAAGGGTCGCAAGCGACTCTCAACCTGAGGGTGAGCGTTGGCTTCGACGAAACCGCGCTCGGCTGATCGCGGTCGGCTGTCGCGAAGCGCTGAGTTCGAGCGCGTATATCGACAGGGGCGCTCGACTGCGAACAAGCATCTGGTCGTCTACGCGTTCCCGAACGCGGCTACCGGGCAGCCGCGTCTCGGCTTGTCGGTCTCGCGCAAGGTCGGCGGCGCAGTCGAGCGCAACCGCGTCAAGCGCGTGTTGCGCGAAGCGTTCGCGCGCGCCGAGGCGACGCTCCGCTCGGGGCAGGACATCGTCGTCGTCGCACGCCCATCGGCTGCCGAGTTGGTCGAGCGCGACGGTTTGAGCGGAGTCGAGCGCTCGCTCGCCGAGCTGCTGGAGAAAGGCGGCTTGTGTGCATCGGAGCGCGAGGCTGAGACCGAGAGCGGCGCGGCCGAAGCGCCGCCGGAGCAGTCGTGACGGCGGGCAGCGCTGACGGCGGCGACGGGCCGGTGCGGGCGGGGCGAGCCGCGAGCGCGCTGCGCGTGTTGCTGACGGCGCCGATCGTCGCGTATCAACGTGTGATCTCGCCGGCGATCCCGCGGCGCTGCAAGTACGAGCCGACGTGCTCGCGCTACGCCGTCGAAGCGATCCGCGAGTACGGCATACTCCGGGGGCGGTGCTGGCGGGATGGCGCCTGCTGAGGTGCAACCCGTGGAGCTATGGCGGGTACGATCCGGTTCGAGCGCAGCGAGTGTTCACGGTCGGCGAGCGGACCGGCGCGTGAGCGGGCTGCCAACCGGGTCGGCTCGCGCGGCGTGGCTGGTCGCTCGACGCGACAACGACAGGCGCGCAAGCGCCAATACCGATAGCGACTAGACGAACGCATGCCAATTCTCGCCAACGTGATCCAAGACGCGTTCTCGCCGCTGATCAGCGTGTTCGAGTCGATCATGGTGTTTATCCACGCGCACCTCGTCGGCGGCAGCTGGGGCCTCGCGATCGTCGGCCTGACGGTGTTGATCCGCGCGATCCTCGTGCCGCTGACATACCGGCAGCTGAAGGGCATGCAGGAGATGCAGCGACTGTCACCGCAGATCGCGGCGCTGAAAGAGAAGTACAAGGACGACAAACAACGCCAGCAGCAGGAGATCATGGCGTTCTACCGCGAGAACAAAATCAACCCGCTCGCGTCTTGCCTGCCGCTGCTGCTGCAGCTGCCGGTGTTCATCTCGCTGTTCTACATGCTGCGCACGGACCTGAAGAAGCACATCTGCGGCGATCAGCTGGTCTCGCACTACAACGCGCTCAGCGAACACGCGAAAACGACGTTCGGCGGCACCAGCCACCTCGCCTCGACGGTCGCGCAGCTGCCTGGCAAATACGTCGAAAAAACGAACTGCGACGCGGTCGATCCGCACTCGGCGAAATTCCTCTTCCTGCCCGACATCACGAACAAGGCGACGGGCGTCGCGCTGGTCGTGTTGATCGTGCTCTACGTCGGCTCGCAGGTCGCCTCGACGCTCGTCGCGACGGCGACGGCCGACCCGAACCAGCGCCGCCTGATGCTGCTGCTGCCGCTCGTGTTCGTCGTGATCCTCTATCGCTACCCGGCTGGGCTGCTCGTGTACTGGATCACGACGAACCTGTGGACGATCGTGCAGCAATACATCATCAAACGCCGAATGGGGCCACCGCAGGCGCCGATTCCGCTCGACGGGTCGTCCAACGGGAAGTCGACGCGAACGCTGAAGCCGGCGCTCGCCGGCGTCGGCGGCGGAGGGGGCTCGGCTGGCGAGAGCGCCCCAAGCCCCGGTCTGCTCGGCAAACTCTCGAAACCGGCGCCTGCGCCCGAGCCGGAGGTCAAACGCTCCGCGACACCGCCGCCGCGCTCGCCGCGCAGCAAGAAGAAGAAACGGTCGGGGCGTAGGCGATGAGCGAGCAAGTAGGCGTGGACGACCACGACGGCGAGGAGCTGGAGCCGGCTGAGCTGCTCGAGGAGCTGCTCGAGGAAATCGCGGCCGGTCTCGGGTTGGACGCTGAGGTCGAGGTCGAGGCGTCGCCAGGCGTGCTCAGCGGGCGGCTCGTCGGCGAGGACGTCGGGCTGTTCATCGGTCGCCGCGGGCAGACGATCGACGCTGTGCAGCATCTCGCGCAGCGAATCGTCTTTCCTGAGGGCCCGTCGTCGGTTCGCGTGCAGATCGACGCCGACGGCTATCGCGAGCGCCGGGCGCAGCTGCTGCGCTCCGATGCCGATGAGGCCGCTGACGAAGCGGTCCGTGACGGGCGACCGGTCGAGCTGGAGCCGATGCCGGCGTCAGAGCGCCGAATCGTGCACGAGCATCTGCGTGAGCGTGGCGGCGTCGAGACGCACAGCGAGGGCGACGAGCCGGACCGCTACCTCGTCGTCGCGCCACTCGACGCGTAGCGCTCTCGAGCGTTTCACGGGAAACATGCGCGCGAGCCAAGTCGCCGGCCGATGAGCACGCGACCGGTCGTGTGGCCACGATCGCTGCGGAGCTACGGACTCGGCGAGGACCAGCTCGCGCAGCTCGCGACGGTGCTCGCGGAGCTGGCGCGCGACAGGCATGCGCCGACGACTGTGCGCGAGCAGTCGCGCGCCGCGGAGGTACATATCGCCGATTCGCTAGTCGCGTTGGATTTCGATTTGCTTCGCGGCGCACGCGAAGTGGCGGATATCGGCGCGGGCGCCGGTTTTCCGGGATTGGCGCTGGCCGTCGCGCTGCCGCGAGCGCAGTTCCACCTCGTCGAGAGCCAGCGACGCAAGTGCGAGTTCATTCAGCGCACGGCTGACGCGGCGAACGTCGCCAACGCGCTCGTCGTCTGCGCTCGCGCGGAGCAGTGGAGCGACGGCTCGGCGCGGAACGACGTTGTGCTCGCACGCGCGCTTGCGCCGCAGCCGGTCGTGCTCGAGTACGCGGCGCCGCTGCTGCGCCTCGGCGGCGCGCTGCTCGACTGGCGCGGAAGGCGCGACCGCGAGCAGGAGCTGACAGCTTCGCGCGCCGCGGCCGAGCTCGGCGTGGAGTTGCGCGAGGTGCGCCGCGTCGAGCCGTTCGCGGGCGCGCGCGACCGTCACGTGCACATCTGGCAGAAGACGGCCGAGACGCCCGCTCGCTTCCCGCGCCGCGCGGGCATTGCGCGCAAGCGCCCGCTCGGCGGATGATTGCGGACTTGCGCCAACATCGATCCTCGCGCGGCCGCTCGTCGCCTGTCTCACGCCTGCGGCTAGCGACGATCACGCCCTCTGACCGCAATCGTCGCTAGCTTGCTTGTCGATGTCGACGATCTACGCGATAGCGAACCAGAAGGGCGGCGTCGGTAAGACGACGACGGCGCTGAATGTCGCTGCGTGCATCGCCGAGGCAGGCTTCCGCACGCTGCTCGTCGACGTCGATCCGCAGGCGAACGCGACGGTTGGGCTCGGCGTCGAGCGCACGCGCGCTCCAGGGCTTTACGAGGTGCTGACCGGCGACGCGAGCGCGCACGAAGCGCTGACGGCGTCGAGCGTGCCGGGCCTTGAGCTGCTGCCGGCCGGCGCGGGGCTGGCCGGCGCGAACGTCGAGCTGCCGCGAATCGAAGGCTTCGAGCAGCGTCTGCGCGAGCGCCTGGAGCCGCTGCGCGCGGACTTCCGCTACATCCTGCTCGACTGCCCGCCGTCGCTCGGGCCGCTGACGGTGAGCGCGCTCGTCGCCGCCGATCGAGTGATCGTGCCGGTGCAGACGGAGTACTTCGCGCTCGAGGGGCTCGCCGGCCTGCTCGACACGCTCGCGCTCGTTCAGCGCGAGCTGAACCCGCGCCTGACAGTCGCCGGAATGCTGCTGACGATGCACGACAACCGCACGCGCCTGGGTCGCGACGTCGAGCGCGAGGTGCGCGAGCACTTTCCGGACCTGGTGTTCTCAACTGTGATCCCACGCAATGTGCGCGTGGGCGAGGCGCCGAGCTACGGCTTGCCGGTCACGCATCACGACCCGCACAGCGCTGGAGCAGAGGCATATTTCGAGCTGGCGAAGGAGGTGGCGGCGCGTGGCTAAGAGACCGAAGCCGGGCATTGGTCGGGGACTGGAGGCGATCCTGTCGGTGTCGAAGGAGGCCGAGCGCGAGCGCGAGCAGGAGCTGCGCGAGCTGCCGATCGAGCTGATCGCGCCGAACGCGAAGCAACCGCGCAGGCGCTTCGACGAGGATGCGCTGCAAGCGCTCGCCGACTCGCTCGGCGAGCGCGGCATCCTGCAGCCGGTGCTCGTGCGCCCGGTCGCCGGCGGCACATACGAGCTCGTCGCCGGCGAGCGCCGCTGGCGCGCGGCGCGGATCGCCGGCCTGGAGCGCGTCCCGGCGCTCGTGCGCGCGCGCGACGACGCCGAAGCGATCGAGTTGGCGCTGATCGAGAACATGGCGCGCGAGGACCTCAGCCCGATCGAGGAGGCGCACGCGTGCGCAGCGCTCGTCGAGGAGCTCAACTTGACGCGCGAGGAGGTCGGCCGGCGCGTCGGGCGCAGCCGTGTCGCGGTCAGCAACCTGCTGCGCCTGCTCGACCTGCCGGACGAGGTCGTCGAGCTGCTGCAGGACGGCGCGCTGAGCGAGGGCCACGGGCGCGCGCTGCTGCTCGCCGAAGACCATCGCGCGCGCGCGCGGCTGGCGCGTATGGCCGTGCAGGAGGGCTGGTCGGTGCGCACGGTCGAAGCGCGCGCTCGCACGGAGAACGCGAATGGCGCCGCGCAGGCGCCCGACCGCCGCCGGCGGATGACCGGAGAGCCGCACCCGGATCAGCTCGCGGCGACACGCGAGATCGCCGACGCGCTCGAAGGCGCGCTCGGCGCGGAGGTCAGCGTGCGCCCAGCGCGTGACGGCGGCTATCGCGCCGAGCTGTCGTTCGCGACGCCGCACGACGCGATCGAGCTCGCGCGGCGGCTGAAGCCGCGCGCGGTTGCTTGAGCGAGCCGCGGCGATCGCCGGTGCCGTCGATCATCGAAATCATCCGGACATACGCGATATAAACGCTCGTGCCCGGCGGCCGCTCGCGTCGCGCTGAGCGACGGTAAGATGGGCTTTCTCGCCGTCGGCGCTCGCGTCGGCGCTCGGGCGATTAGCTCAGTCGGTTAGAGCGCTTCTCTGATAAGGAAGAGGTCCCAGGTTCGAATCCTGGATCGCCCACTGCCGGGTCTCTTGTGAGTCGCAAGCGCGGGGTTTGCCAACACGCGCAAGCGTGCGCCGGGTCTCGAGGGTGTGACGCACGCACTGTTTCGCGGGGCGCGAAGCGCCGGCGAGCCGCACGGCCAGGCTACAGCCCGCCGATGAACTCCAGCAGCGCCGCGTTGACCTCGTCCGGGCGTTCCTGCTGGACCCAGTGCCCGGCGCCGGCCACAAGCACATCCGCGCGCAAGTCGGTCACCCAGCCGTTCATCACAGCCGACGGCATGAAAGTGCGCACGGGATCGTCCTCGCCGGTCAAGAACATCGCCGGCTGCTCGACGCGACGCTCGGCGACCGCCTCGCCGAGCTCCCAGTTGCGATCGATGTTGCGATACCAGTTCAAGCCGCCGGTGAAACCGGTGCGCTCGAACGCGTCGACATAGACCGCCAGCTCGTCCTCGGAGAGCCAGCCGGCGCGCTCCGGCGGCTCGCCGTCCTCGTCGGCCCACTGCGCTGTCCATACGCGTTTCGTCGTCAACGTCCTGCGCACGTCGCGCGCGAGCGCCTCGTCGGCGACGCCCGGCTCCTGGAACCAGACCATGTAGAAGTCCTCGCCGAGGTGCTCGCGCATGATCGGGATCGGCGGCGCCGGCGCGCGCGGGACGAACGGGACGCTCAAGCCGGCGACCGCGCGAACGCGCTCGGGGTGGCGCACGGCCATCTGCCAGACGACGTTCGCGCCCCAGTCGTGCCCGACGAACAGCGCGTCGCTCGCGCCGGCGTCGTCGAGCAGCGCGCACATGTCGCCGCACAGCGAGACGGCGTCGTACGCGTCGATCTCACGCGGCGCCGAGCTCTCGCCGTAGCCGCGCATGTCCGGCGCGAGCACTCGAAAGCCCGCGTCGGTCAGCGCCGGGATCTGGTGGCGCCAGGAGTACGCGAGCTCCGGGAAGCCATGGCAGAGCACGACGAGCGGCCCCTCACCCTGATCGATCAGGCTCAGCTCGACCCCGTTCGCAGCGATGCGTCGCTTCGGCACGTGCGCCACGATACGCCTCGAGCGCGCGCGTGGTCGGGTCGCGCGCTGCGCGCGCGGATCTTTGACTACTGTCACTCGTGCGATGTCAGCCCAGGCCGAGCGCGCAGCCAACGAGCCCGCCGAGTCGCCCGGCGCCCCGTCCGCGCGCCGCCCGGCGATCGTCGCCGTCGATGACGAGCCGGCGGTGCTCGCCGCCGTTGCGCGCGACCTGCGCCGCGGCTTCGGCGAGCGCTTTCGCGTGCTGCGCGCCGGCTCCGGCGCCGAGGCGCTCGAGCTCGTGCGCGAGCTGCGCGCGCGCGGCGATCAGGTCGCGATGCTGATCGCCGACCAGCGGATGCCCGGCGATGCCCGGCACGGAGTACCTGCTGGCGGCGCGCAAGATCGCCCCCGACGCCAAGCGCGTGCTGTTGACCGCCTACGCCGATACCGAGGCTGCGATCGCGGCGATCAACGAGGTCGCGCTCGACTACTACCTGCTGAAGCCGTGGGACCCGCCCGAGGAACAGCTCTTTCCGGTCGTCGAAGACCTGCTGACGACATGGGAGTCCGGCGCCGCGCTCGCCGCCGGCGGCGCACGCGTGATCGGGCATCGCTTCTCGAAGGAGTCACACGACCTGCGCGACTTCCTCGTGCGCAATCGCGTGCCCGCGCGTTGGCTCGACGTCGAGCGCGACAACGAGGCGCGTGAGCTGCTGCAGGTCGCCGGCGTCGGCGCCGAGCGCCTGCCCGTCGTGCTGCTCGAGGACGGCGCCGTGCTCGAGCGCCCAACCGTGCTCGAGCTCGCCGAGCGCCTCGGCGTCGCCGGCACGCCGGCGCAGGACCACTACGACCTCGTCGTCGTCGGCGGCGGCCCCGCCGGTCTCGCCGCGGCCGTCTACGGCGCCTCGGAGGGCCTGAAGACGATCATGGTCGAGCGCGAGGCGCCCGGCGGTCAGGCCGGCCAGTCGAGCCGGATCGAGAACTACCTCGGCTTTCCCGCCGGCCTCAGCGGCTCTGACCTCGCGCGCCGCGCGACCGACCAGGCGCGGCGGCTCGGCGCCGAGCTGCTGACCGTCCAAGAGGCCGTCGCGCTTCGCGTCGAAGGCGCCGCGCGGCTCGTCGAGCTGAGCGGCGGCGAAACGCTCAGCGCGAGCTGCGTGCTCGTCGCCTCCGGCGTCTCCTACCGGCAGCTCGACACGCCCGGTTTTCCCGAGCTGACCGGCGCCGGCGTCTACTACGGCGCCGCGATGACCGAGGCGCGCGCCTGCGCCAACCAGCGCATCGTCGTGATCGGCGGCGCCAACTCGGCGGGCCAGGCCGCCGTCTACTTCAGCGGCTACGCCGCGAGCGTGACGATGCTCGTGCGCGGCACCGTCGCTCGAGGCTTCGATGTCGCACTACCTGATCGAGCAGATCGCGACGCTTCAGAACGTCGAGGTGCGCACCGGCACGAGCGCGACCGCCGCCGAGTCCGACGACGGCCATCTCACGCACGTTCTCGTCGCCGGCCCCGGCGGCGAGGAGACGCTCGCCGCCGACGCGTGCTTCGTCTTCATCGGCGCCTCGCCGCGCACCGACTGGCTCGCCGACGTCGTCGCGCGCGACGAGCGCGGCTTCATCCTCGCCGGCCGCGACGCGCAAGCGGCAGGCTGGCCGCTCGAGCGCGAGCCGTACCTGCTCGAGACGACTGTGCCCGGCGTGTTCGTCGCCGGCGACGTGCGCGCGCGCTCGATCAAGCGCGTCGCGAGCGCCGTCGGCGAGGGCTCGATGGCCGTCTCGCTGATCCACGAATACCTCGTCGAGGCGTGACGCTATGAGCGAGCCGCCGAGCGTCGCGCGCCGCAGACGCCGCCGCCGACGCGGCGAGCCGCCGGTCACGCTCGACGAGCTGCGCGCGATCGACCTGTTCGAGGAACTCAGCGACGAGCAGCTCGGCCGAGTGGATCCCGGTCGCGCGCGCTTATCTCGGCGCCGGCCGGTCGAAGTGATCGCCGAGCAGGGCGAGGAGAACCGCGGGATGCAGCTGCTGCTGCGCGGCGAAGCGCAGGCCTCGATCGTCGACGGCGACGGCAGCGAGCCGGTCGGCAAACACAAGCGCGCCGACGTGGATGGGCGCGATCGCGACTTTGACCGGCGGTTCGCTCGGCGTTCGCATGCAGGCCGAGACCGACTGCCGTCTCGCGCTGATCCTCGCCGAGGACTTCCGCCGTCTCGCATTCGAGCAGCCGGCGATCCACCGCCGCGTGATGCAGCAGGTCGCGCCGGTGATGAGCCGCATCACCAGCCGCGAGCAGAGCCGCGAGCGGCTGACGTCGCTCGGCACGATGGCCGCCGGCCTCGCGCACGAGCTGAACAACCCTGCCGCCGCCGCGCGCCGCGCCTCGCAGCAGCTGACCGACGCGCTCGATGTGATCAGCTCCTCGCTCGCGCGCTTCGTCGAGGCCGGCGTCGAGCGCGAGCAGGCCGGCGAGCTCGTCGCCCTGCAGCAACAGGCCGTCGCGCACGCCGCATCGACTACCGCGCTCGACGCGCTCGACGCCGCCGACGCCGAAGACGAGCTGCTCGAGCGCCTGCAGGCGCTCGGCGTCGACGAGCCGTGGCAACTGGCCGAGCCGCTCGCCGTCGGCGGCGTCGACGGCGCCTGGATCGATCGCGTCGCCGCACTCGCCGGCCCGGCGACCGACGCCGCCCTGCGCTGGGTCGCCGCGACGCTCTCCGCCGGCCGCCTCGCCACCGAGCTGCAGGAGTCGACCGAGCGCATGTCGAGCCTCGTCACGTCCGTCAAGTCCTACTCGTACATGGACCGCGGCGACCTCGTCGAGGTCGACTTGCACGAGGGCCTCGAGACGACGCTCGCCGTGCTCGGCTACAAGCTCAAGCACACCGAGATCGTCCTCGTGCGCGAGTACGACCGCGCGCTGCCGAAGCTGACCGTGCGCGGCTCTGAGCTCAACCAGGTCTGGACGAACCTGCTCGACAACGCGATCGACGCGCTCGGAGAGCGCGGCGCTATCACGATCGCCACTCATGCCGACGGCGAGTGCGCCGTGATCGAGATCTCCGACGACGGGCCGGGAATCCCCGACGACGTCGCGTCGCGGATCTTCGACCCGTTCTTCACGACCAAGGACGTCGGCGCCGGAACCGGCCTCGGCCTCGCGACCGCGCGGCGGATCGTCGTCGAGCGCCACGCCGGATCGCTGACGCTCGAGACGCGCCCCGGTCGCACGACGTTTCGCGTGCGGCTCCCGTTCACGCAAACCTGAGACAGAGAGGACGCCATGGCCAGTTGCACCCATCTCGACCACGTTCACGTCACCGAGCTGCCCGGGTCCGTCGCCGGCTGCGAGGACTGCCTGCTGACCGGCGACCCTTGGCTGCACCTGCGGATCTGCCTCGAGTGCGGCCACGTCGGCTGCTGCGACGACTCGCCGAACCGCCACGCCAGCGCGCACGCCGCCGCGAGCGAGCACCCGATCATCCGCTCGATCGAGCCGCACGAAGACTGGTCGTGGTGCTACATCGACGAGCTGATGATGCGGATCCCCGACGTGCACGGCGAACCGCGCATCCCGCCTTCGCCGCTCGGCGGCTAGATCTGACGCCCCGAGATTCGGACTACGGCGCCGAAGGCGTCCCGCCGATCGCGTCGCTCAGCCACGTGCGCCGCTTGCGCACCCGCGCGAAGCGCGCCGTCGAGCGCGCGAGCTTCTTGCTCTCCGGCCGATAGCGCCGGCGCGCCCAAGGCGACTTCGGCGCGGCGAGTCGCAGCGAGCCGACGAGCGAGACCGGCGGCACGAAGATGCCGATCAGCCCGAGCAGCGGCTTGCCCTTGAGGATCGCCAGCGCCGAGAGCGCGATGTCGATCAACACGACGACGACGAGCGAAGAGATCGATCCTTCTTGGTTGGAGAGGTCGAACGGCGCGAGCCCCAGCACGATCAGGCCGCCGAGCAACGTCGCGACGACGACCGCGTCGAGCGAGATCCGCCCCTCTTGCGACCAGTAGACGTCTTCCAGACGAACCCACAGCGCGAACTCGTCGAGCGTCAAGCCGGCGCCGACGCCGAACGCGCCGGCGAGCAGCTCCGAGCCCGGGCTCGACGGCGCCAGCGCGAAGTCGAGGAAGCCGCTGCTCATCATCAGGCAGATTCCCCAGACGAGATGGTGCAAGTGCAGCCCGCTCTTCGTTTCGACGCTGCCCGGCCACCACGTGATCTTCGGACTGCGGATCAGCCGCGCGCTCGTGCGGATGAACAGGAACGCGAGCAGGAACGCGCCGAGCAGGACGAAGCCGGCACGCTGCCCGCGGTCGTCGAGAAAGTGCTTGGAGATCTCGAAGTTCAGTTCCATCTCGGCGGACCCTAGCTCCTGCGCCGCCGCGCGCATGCGGCACTGCCTCGTCGCGCATCTTCGCGCGTCGTTCTAGCGCGTCCGCGCGTCGCTCGCGGTTCGCGCTAAGGCTACGGCGCGAACCTGCCGATGAGTGGCTCGTGCTCGCACTCACCAGAACGGACGACGGCGCGGAGGATGTGCGCCGACACACCTCGATGCGCTCGACCGGCCTCGCGCTCGCGGCTGTCTTCGCGCTGATCGTCGTCGTGTGCCTCGGCGTCGCTCAGGCGGCTGGCGCGGTCGTCACGAGCGTCGAAGGGCAGCAGTTCGGAGTGCAGCCCGAACAAGTCGCCGAACTAGAACCGCTGCCGATCACCGAAGCGCTCTCCTACGGAGGCGGGCCGGTCGTGCACAGCACCGCTCCCTACGCGCTGTACTGGGACCACAACGCCGGCCAGTACACGGGCAGCTGGGAGGAGATGATCTCGGGCTTCCTGCAGAACGTCGGCAGCGACAGCGGCAAGCTGAGCAACGACTTCGCCGTGATCACGCAGTACCACGACACATCAGGTGAAAAGGCGTCATACGACCTGACGTTCCGCGGCGCTTATACCGATACCGACGTCTATCCCTCCTCCGGAAACTGCAGCGAAGCAGGCGAACCGTGCCTGACCGACGCGCAGATCCGCGCGGAGCTGACCAAGTACATCGTCGCCAACGGCCTGCCGACCGGTCTGAACCCGTCCTCATCGCCGACGCCGATCTACTACGTCTTCACACCGCCCGACGTGACGGTCTGCCTGCAGGGAAGCGGCCAGCAGGGCAACTGCTCGACGCAGAGCTCGGCCGAACCGCTGTGCAGCTATCACTCGTTCATCCCCGCCGGCGGCCAGCTTTCGGGAACGGTGCTCTACGCGGTCGAGCCGTGGACGGCCGGCAACTACGGCTCCGGCGAGCTGCCGGCGGTCTCCGGCAGCGACTGCCAGGACGGAAGCGGCGTCCTGCAGGAGCCGAGCCAGATCGGCCTTGGCCCTGACGGCAGGTACGACCCGGCCCTCGCCGAAGTGATCATCAACAACGTCACCGACGAGGCGCTGTCGACCGCCACCAATCCACTGTTCACCGCCTGGCAAGACGCCGGCGCCGACAAAGACGAAGTGGTCGACAAGTGCCGCACCGACTTCCTTGGCGGCGAACTGCTCGAACTGCCGCCCAGCACAGTCGACAAACACACGAAAGCCGGCCGCGCGCATAACCAGACGATCGCCGGGCACGAATATTACCTGAACGACGTGTTCGACCAGGCCGCGGCCTACGCCGCCTACCCGGGCGTGCCCTGCATCAACGGTGTCAACGTCGTCCCCGAATTCACCGCTCAGAACCCGATTCGCTCGGGTGACGTGGCCACCTTCAACGCGACTGAGTCGAACGTCTCGCTCGGCATCCAGAAGTACGTGTGGACCTTCGGCGACGGCACCGGCACCGAAGCCAACTGTGAAAACCGCGTGCCGACCAACGGCTATCACCCGCAGGAATGCACGTCGAGCTCTGGCACCAACCTCACCAACCCCGTCGCCAGCACCGATCACGTCTACACCTACGGCGGCAGCTATGAAGTGACGTTGACCGTCACCGACTACGCCGGCAACACGGCGAGCGTCAGCCATACCGTGACCGTCTCCGGGCCGGCGGCGCCGGGCGGGAACGGATCTGGCAGCGGTGGCGGTGGCGGTGGCGGTGGCGGTGGCGGCTCCGGCTCATCGACGTCGAACACGAGCACGCCGACGACTTCCGGCGCTGGCGGCACGGTCGCCGCCACGCCGAGCGCCGTCACGCCGCCGACGGTCGTCGCGACGCAGACAGTCACCTCGCGCAGCCTCGCATCCGCCCTGAAAGAAGGCATCGTCGTCCACTACTCCGTCAACGAACAGGTCGCCGGACGCTTCGAGGTGCTGCTCGCCAGCTCCACCGCGCGGCGGATCGGCCTGCGCGGCGCGGCGGCGACAGGACTTGCGAAAGGCACGCCGGCTCAGACGGTGATCGCCAAAGCGATCCTCGTCACGACCAAAGGCGGCAAGAGCACTTACAAGATCAAGTTCAGCAAGGCGACCGCCGCGAAGCTGCGCAAGCTGCGCAAGGTCTCGCTGATGATCCGACTCGTCGTGCACAACGCGAAAAGCCCGACGACGACGACCGTGCTCGACACCGTCAACCTGCGCTGATCGGCGCCGCGGCGCTTCAGCGTTCGGACGGTTCGCCGCGCTTGGCTTTCGCCTTCGCGCTGAACACGTAGCGCCACAGCAGGAACAGCAGCACATAGCCGCCGGCGATCGACACGGCCGAGACGACCGCGATTGCGGTCCCCGAACTGCCCTGTTCGACCGCCGATTCGCCGTCGAGCGCGAGCGGCAGCACGCTCGCCACCAGCGCGACGGCGGCGATCATCGCCTGCCGTGCTCCGCGCCGCCACGGCGTCCCGCCGGTGCGCGGCGCATCGCGGTCCGGGCGATCACAGTCCGGGCGGGTGGCGTACGACGTAGCCCGAGTTGTCCGTCGGAGCCACCTGCCAACGCGACGCGTAGACGCCGCTGCGCCCGGCGGTGTCGAACAGCACGCCGTCGACGTACATGTACGTGTGCCCGGCGTTTGCGTAGACCGTGATGTAACGGCCCGGACCCGGCGCGCCCCAGCTCTCCAGTTCGCCTGAAGTCTCAGGTGCGCTGATCAGGCCGCCGGCCGCGAGCGCGTAGCTGACCGAGCCCGAGCAGTCGTACGCGTTGTCGACGAACGACGCGTGCCCGCCGCCGAACACGTATGGGAAGTCGGCGATCGCATTCGCGCCCGCGATCACGCGCTGGACCGTTTCGGGCACGCTCGCCGGAATCGGGATCGCGCCGTTGCCGCCGACCGACTCGCCGCCCGGCACCGGCTTCAGCCGCTGCTTCTGTTCCTGCGCGGCGCTGCGTTCGGCCGCCTGCATCTGCTTCAGCTCCTGTTTGACTTCTGCGTCCGACGGCGCGCCCGCCGCGATGATCTGTTCGCTCGCGCTCGCCGGCGTCGCCGCAGCCTTGTGATGCACCGACGACGGCGCCGGGAAGCTGTTCGCTTCGTCCGGGTCGGCCGCCTCGGCGACGTTCACGCGCTTTCCGCCGCCGGCGCTCGCCGCCGCCGAAGCGCTCCGCGCCGCCGACGTGCTCGCCGCGTGCGAGGCGGTCGACGACGCCTTATGCGAGTCGCTCGCGCCGCCGCCAGAAGACGGATGCGCTTGCGCCGCCGCCGCGCTCGTCGTCGCGTGAGCGTGCGAGCCACCGCCATGCACGACGAGCACGATCGCAGCGGCGATCAGCACCGCCGCCAGCGCAGCCGCGATCAACGAGTTGCGCGAGAGCCCGCCGGGGAACGAGGCCGGCGCGTCGATCTGCCCGCTGTCGGTCACGCTGCAAGGCTAGCGGGCGCTCCCGCTCGGTGTGCCCGGTACGCTGTCGGTCGGTCGTCGCATACGCGCGACTCGACGCACGAGCCCGGACGGCAATCGCCCGGCGACCCCTCAGCTACCCTTCTCTCAGATGCCCCAAGAGGCCACGGCCGTCGACATTCACGCCAGCGAGAGCCACGTCAACCAGCCGGTCAAGCGCCAGCCGCACATGCGCCTCGTGCACGGCATGCGCCGGCCCGCCAACTGGCTGCAGCTCGTCCGCTTCGGGCTCGTCGGCGGCGCCGGCTTCATCGTCAACGTCGCCGTCTACGCGCTGTTCGTGCACGCCGCCGGCCTCGAGTATCGCGTCGCGTCGGTGATCGCCTGGCTCGTCGCGGTCGTCAACAACTTCCTGCTCAACCGCCACTGGACGTTCGATGCGCGCGAGCAGGGACGCGCACATCACCAAGCGGCGCGCTTCGTGATCGTCAGCCTCGCCGCCGAGATCGTCAGCCTGCTGCTGCTGACCGTGTTCGTCGAGTCTGCGCACATCGCGAAGGTGCCCGCGCAGGCGCTCGCGGTCGCTCTCTCGATGCCGTTCAACTTCGTCGGCAACAAGCTTTGGACGTTCCGCTCCAGCGGCGACGCGCCCGCCGGCGAGCCGTCCTGAGCGCGCCGTCGACGCCGTCTGGCGCCTCCGACGGGTACCTATACTCTGGCCTTTCCCCCTCCCGGAGGACTTGCGTGCAGGAGATGGTCATCTACGGCGTCAGCTTCGACATGGTTGGCAAGCAGCCGATCGTGCTGTTGAAGACGGTCGAGGGCAACAAGTTCCTGCCGATCTGGATCGGGCATCCGGAGGCGGCGTCGATCCTGATGAAGCTGCAAGGCGCCGGCACGCCGCGGCCGATGACGCACGATTTGCTCTCCGACATCCTCGGCGAGCTCGAGGTCAAGTGCACGCAGGTATCCGTCACCGAGCTGCGCGAGAACACGTTCTTCGCATCGATCACGTTGACCGTCGGCGATCGCGAGCTCGAGATCGACTCGCGCCCGAGCGACGCGATCGCGCTCGCCGTCCGCTGCGGCGCGCCGATCTACGCCGCCGAGGAGGTAATCGCCGAGTCGGCGATCGAGTTCGAGCACGACGTCGACGAGTCCGAGGACGTCGTCGAGAAGTTCAAGGAGTTCCTCGACGAGGTCAGCCCCGAGGACTTCGCCGCCGGCGACTCCTAGCGCGAAAACGCGCTCGCCAGCAACCGCGCGATCAACTCGTCAAAGCCGATCCCCGCCGCGTCGGCGGCCTGCGGCAGCAAGCTCGTCTCGGTCATCCCCGGCACGACGTTCGTCTCCAGCACCCACAGCTCGCCGCTGTCGTCGTCGAGCATCAAATCGACGCGCGCTACGCCGCGGCAGCCGAGTAGGCGGTAGACGTCGAGCGCGAGCTCTTGCGCTCGCGCCGTCGTGTCGTCCGGCAGCTCGGCCGGGCAGACGAACGTCGTCATGCCGATCTCGTAGCGCGATTCGTAGTCGTAGAACTCCTCCTCGCGAGGGATCGCCTCGACCACTGGCAGCGCCAGCGGCGAGGTCATGCCCTCACCGCCCGCGGAGTCGAGCACCGAGACCGCGAGGTCGCGCCCTTTGACGAACCGCTCGATCACGACCTTGCGGTCGTAGGAGAGCGCGCCGACGATCGCGCCGGGCAGCTCGTCGCTGCAGCGAGCGAACTTGATCCCCAGCGCCGACCCCTGGCTCGCCGGCTTGACGACCAGCGGGAACCCGAGTGAGCGCTCGACGTCCGGCAGCGCCGCGGCGGCGCCGAGGTCTTTGATCGACGTCTCCTTGAACGCGTGGAAGTCCGGCGTCGGGACGCCCGCCTCGCGCATCAGCTGCTTCGCGAGCGCCTTGTCGGTGCAGCGCGCGCATGCTGACGGCCCCGAGCCCGTGTACGGGACGCCGATCGCCTCGAGCAGCGCCTGCACCGTGCCGTCCTCGCCGTCGCGCCCGTGCAGCGCGACAAACGCCGCGTCCGGCTCGCACTCGTGCAACCGCTCGACGAGCTGCGCGTCGGCGTCGACCGGAATCACCTCGTGCCCGAGGCGTGCCAGCGCGTTCTGCGCTCGCGCTCCCGAACGCAGCGAGACGGCGCGCTCCAGCGAGTTGCCCCCCTTCAGCACGGCCACGCGCTTTCCGGCCGCCCGCGCGCCGGGCCCCCGACCGCCAGCCGCGCTCATCTACCGGGCTGCTCGCGCGCTTGCCGCTGCCCGCTGCGACGCGGCAGCTCGACGACATCGGCCAGCTCGGGGTCGGGCGCGGCGCTCTCCTCGCTCGCCTCCGGCGAGCTGGCCGGCACGGCCGACCGCGGCGCGCGCGCGCCCTTCAGCGCGTCCAACAGGCCAGTGTCGCCACCCATGAAGCTGCCGATCCTGCGGATGCCCGCTCTGATCTCCTCGTCAGGAACGCCGGCGAAGTTCAGGCGCATCGACGAGCTTCCGCGGCGACCATCCATGTACGCGGCGCGCCCCGGCACGAACGCGACGCCCTCGCTGCGCGCCAGCAGGTCGGTCGTGTCGACGTTCCCGTCGAGCGTCGCCCAGATGAACAGGCCGCCCTCGGGGCGCGTCCACGTCGCGTGTCCGCCGAAGTGCTCCTCCAGCGCGTCGAGCATCACGTCGCGGCGGCGCTTGTAGAGCTGCTTGAGCCGCTCGACGTACGCCCGCCACGCGGGCTCGCCGCTCGCGTCGCGCTCGCCGAAGTACTCCGCGACGAACAGCTGCGTGACCGGCGAGGAGCAGAGGTCGGCGCCCTGCTTGCCGAGGTTCAGCTTCTCGAGCACCGGGCGCGGCGCGGCGGCCCAGCCGAGTCGCAGGCCAGGCGAGAGGATCTTCGAGAACGTGCCGAGATAGATCACCAGGCCCGCCGTGCCGCCCGCGCGGCCGAGCTCGGCGTCGAGCGAGTACAGCGTCGGCAGCGGCTCGCCTTCGTAGCGCAGCAACCCGTACGGGTTGTCCTCGAGCACGAGCAGCTCGCGTTCGTGCGCGACCTGGATCAACCGCCGCCGCCGCGCGAGCGACATCGTCACGCCGCCAGGGTTCTGGAAGTTCGGGATCGTGTAGATGAACTTCGGATGGCGGCCTTCGGCGTGGAGCCGGTCGAGCGTGCGCTCGAGCTCGTCGATCGGCATCCCGTCGGCGTCGATCTCGATCTGCTCGAGCTGCGCCTCGTACGCGCTGAACGTCGGCACCGCGCCGGGGTACGTCGGCGCCTCGGCGACGATCACGTCGCCCGGATCGATCAGCGCCTTGCAGACGAGATCGATCACCTGCTGCCCGCCGGTCGTGACGATCACCTCGTCGCCGTCGACCGTCGTCCCCTCGGCGGCCATCACCTCGACGATGCACTGCACCGTCGCCGCCATCCCTTCGGTCGGTCCGTACTGCAGCGCGCGCGCCGTAGACGTCGCCGCGACGCGCGACATCAGCTTCGCGTAGAGCTCCGGCGGGAACGTCGAGGTGTCAGGCAGCCCGCCCGCGAGCGAGATCACGTCCGGGCGCTCCGTCAACGCCATCATCTCGCGCATCGCCGAGCTTTTCATCCCGCGCGTGCGCGTCGCGAACAGCGCCTCGTAGCGCGCCAGCTCGTGCGCCGTCAGGCGCGCTCTGCGTCCGCCTCCGGCTCCGCTGATCGGTCGGTCCATTGCCTGTCGTCTCTATTCGCTGCCGCGCCCGGACAACCTCGCCGCGCGAGCAAGCTTGCCGGAGCAGTCGTCTATCGTCCTGGCCGACCACGACCTCGACCAGAGTGAGACGGTAGCGCACCCCACCGAGCCAATCGCATGCACGGCATCTTCTTCTACATCGGCCTCGGCGCCGGTCTCGCGGCGGCCTGCGGCCTGCGGCCGTTCCTGCCGGTGCTGCTCGCCGGCGCGCTCGCGACCGCTCCCGCGCTTGGGCTGTCGTTCTCGCACGACCCGTTCCGCTTCCTGCAGGCCGACTGGTGGCTGCTCGTCGTCGTCGTCGCGCTCGTGCTCGCCTACGTGCTGCAGCTGCTGCTCGGCCTCTCCGCGCTGCCTCGAGCCGGCGGCGAGCGCTCGCGCCCCGATCCGCTCGCCGCCGCGCTCTCGGGCCTCGCGTTCGGCGCCGGCGCGCTGCTGTTCGCCGGCACGCTCGCCGCGCACGGCGACGCGTGGTGGCCGGGGCTGATCGGCGGGCTCGCCGTCGTCGCGCTCGCCCAGAGCGCCGTCATACCCGTCTTCGCGCGCGCCCGCGAGCGGCTCGCCGACGGCGCCGCCAGGCAGGCGCTGAGCGTCTACCTCGACGCCGCCGCGCTGCTGCTCGCCGCGCTCGTCTGCCTGCTGCACCCGCTTGGTTACATCGCGCTCGCGCTGCTCGTCTGGTTCGCGCTGCGCGGTCGCGCGCGCGGCGCGGAAAAGTACGCCGGACTGCGCGTGCTGCGCCGCTGATGGCGCCCGCCGAGCGCGCGACGCCACCGAAGCTCGTCCTCTGCGTGATCGACGCGATGGCGCCGGCGATGCTCGAGCAGGCCGTCGCCGACGGCGTCGCGCCCGTGCTCGCGACGCTGATCGAGCGCGGCCGCTACATGCCCGAATGCGTCGCCGCGTTTCCGTCCGTGACGCCCGTCTGCGCCGCGTCGATCGTCACCGGCGTCGCGCAGGACGAGCACCTGATCCCCGGCATGAACTGGTTCCACCGCGCCGAGCAGCGCTATGTCGAATACGGCTCGAGCTTCCGCTCGGCGCAGCGCTTCGGCATCGCGCGCCAGCTGACCGACACCGTCTACAACATGAACCGCGCGCACCTCAGCGCGCGGACGCCGACCGTCTTCGAGTCGCTCGACGACGCCGACGTGCGCACCGCCGGCACGACTTACCTGATGTACCGCGGGCGCCACCGCCACGAGCCGCAGCGCGACACGACGCTGACGATGCTCGCCTCGACGCTGATGACGCGCCACGCCGTGATGGGACCGCGCGAGCTGTTCTACGCCGACGTGTTCGCCTCGCGGCGCACCGGCTGCCGCTCCGGCCTCGGCATGCCCGGTGTTCGCGACCGCCACTCCGGCTGCGTCTCGAGCTTCATGGTCGAGCACGACCTGTTCGACTTCCTGCTGCTGTCGCTGCCCGACAACGACTGGCGCTCGCACAAGGACGGACCGAGCGCGCAAGTGCAGTCGATCGCGCAAGCCGACCTGCAGCTCGCGCGCGTCTGCGACGCCGCCGGCGGCGTCGACGAGTTCCTCGCGGAGCACGCGATGATCGTCATGGCAGACCATTCGCAGGCGCCTGTCAGCGAGACGATCGCGCTGCAGGACGAGCTCGCCGACCTCGGCGTGCTCGGCCCGTCGCGCTCGGCGCCCGCGGACGACGCGCACATCGCCGTCTGCCCGTCGCAGCGCGCCGCGATGGTCTACGCGCTGCACCCGGCCGAGCGCGACGCGATGCGCGCGTCCGTCGTCGCGCGAGCGCTCGCGATCGACGGCGTAGATCACGTGATGTGGCTCGCGCGCGACGCGCACGACCGCCCGAGCGAAGCGATCCTCGCCACTCGCGAGCACGGCGAGCTGCGCTTTCGCCCCGGCGGCGAGCTGCGTGACTGGCGCGACGTCGCGTGGAGCCTCGACGGGCAGCTCGCGACGCTCGACGCAAGCGTGCGCGATCGCCGGCTTCACACGCCGAGCTATCCCGATGCGCTCGCGCGCGTCTGGGCCGCGCTGAGCTGCGCCAACTCCGGCGAGGTGCTGCTCTCGGCCGCGCCCGGCTACGAGTTCCTCGACTGGGGGCGCCAAGCGCACGTCGGCGGCGGCAGCCACGGCTCGCTGCACGCCTCCGACTCGCTCGGCGCGCTGATCACCTATGGCGTGCAGCTGCCGAGCCCCGAGCCGGCGCAGTGGGCGATCCGCGATGTCGCGCCGCTCGTGCTCGCGCACTTCGGCCTGGACGTCGCGGCCAGCTGATCGTCTCGTTGCTCGCGCGCTGCGGCTCACACGCGCTTATCCGCCGTTACGCTCGCGTGATGCGGCGCCTGCTCGTCCCGATCGCATGCATCCTCGTCTGCGCCGCGCCCGCCGCAGCGCATGCCGCCGCCGGCTCGCTGCGAAGCCCGCCGCAGCCCGCGCCGCTCGCCGGCTCGACGCCTACCGCGCAGGCGACGACAAGCGCTTCGTCGTCCGCATCATCATCCTCATCTTCGTCCGCGACGAACCCCGAAGCGCCGATCCCGATCGCCGCGTCGAACACGCCGCCGGCCGGCCGCCGGCTGTCGCCCAACCAGGTCATCGCGATCGCCGAACGGCTGCCGAAGATGAAAGCCGTTCGCGCCAAATATCGCGGCTCCTACGGCGGCGCCTACCTGAAGCCGTCGTTCCACTGGCAGGTCAGCTTCTTCTCGAAGAACGGCAAGAAGGAGATCGGACAGGTGATCATCGACGACCTGTCCGGCCGCGTGCTCGAACAGTGGACCGGCTTCCAAGTCGCCTGGACGATGGCGCGCGGCTATCCCGGAGCGTTCGGCCGCCACGTCAACTCGCTGTACGTCTGGCTGCCGCTCTGTTTCCTCTTCTTCATCGTCTTCTTCGACTGGCGCCGCCCGTTCAAGTGGCTCCATCTCGACCTGCTGATGCTGCTGTTCTTCTCCGTCTCGCTCGCCTTCTTCAACCACGGCGAGATCTACCAGTCGGTCCCGCTCAGCTATCCGCCGTTGCTCTACCTGCTCGCGCGGATGCTCGCGCTGACGCGACGCGGACGGCGCGCCGACGCCAACGCCGATGCCGGCGCAGCCGACGAGTCGCGTGCGCCGAAGCAGCCGGGCCCGCTGCGCCTGCTCGTGCCGGCGCCGTGGCTCGCGCTCGCGCTCGTCTTCCTCGTCGGCTTTCGCATCGCGCTGAACGTGACCGACTCGAACGTGATCGACGTCGGCTACGCCGGCGTGATCGGCGCCCAGCGGATCGTCCACGGCAAACCGCTGTACGGCGGCTGGCCGGCCGACAACGAACACGGCGACACCTATGGCCCGGTCAACTACGAGGCATACGTCCCGTTCGAGCAGCTGTTCGGCTGGAGCGGAAAGTGGGACGACCTGCCCGCCGCGCACGCCGCGGCGATCGTCTTCGACCTGCTCGCGATCGCGCTGCTGTTCCTGATCGGCCGGCGCGTGCGCGGGCCGAGCCTCGGCGTCGCGCTCGCGTACGGCTGGGCCGCCTTTCCGTTCACGCTGTTCGCGCTCGAGTGCAACTCGAACGACACGCTCGTCGCAGTGCTGGTCCTCGCCGCCGTGCTCGCCGCGACCTACCGCGGCAAGCTCGCCTCGCCCGCGCGCGGCGCGTTCGCCGCGCTCGCCGGGCTGACCAAGTTCGCGCCGCTCGCGCTCGCGCCGCTGCTCGCGACGCACGGTCTCTCCCAGAGCGAAGACGGCACGCCGCCGAAGCGCGCCCGCGCGCGGCTGCTCGCGCTGTCGACGTTCGCGCTCGCCTTCGCGCTAGTCGCCGCGCTCGTCAGCGTCCCCGCGTTCCGCCACGACACGCTGCACACGTTCTACGAGCGCACGTTCGCCTACCAAGGCGATCGCGACTCGCCGTTCTCCGTCTGGGGGCTCTACGGCGGGCTGAGCGCCGGCCAGACCGCCGTGCAGATCGCCGCGATCGCGCTCGCGCTCGGCCTCGCCGTGCTGCCGCGCCGGCCCGACGTCGTCGGCCTCGCCGCCGCCTGCGGCGCCGTGACGATCACCGTCGAGCTCAGCCTCGAACACTGGTTCTACCTGTACATCCCGTGGTTCTTCCCGCTCGTCTTGATCGCGTTGCTCGGGCGCTACGGCGCCCCCATCGGGCGGAGAACGGCGTCCGGCCTTCTGGCCGAGCCGGCCTCCACTTCTCGATTCGATTCTGTGACCGTTCCGGCCGCCACGGCAGTTACCGAGGCCGGCCATCCGGGCCGGCTTTAGGTGGGCCTTGGCATCAGAACCTGCTCGATCGAGTCTGCGCGCATTCGCCGTGAGCAGCTGACGAGCACGCCCATCAGCCACGGGTCCTCTTCGGAGGTCTCGAAGCGCACCGGCATCTGCGTCAGCAGCGACTCGATCGCCTGCTCGCGTTTGACGCCGATCACGCCGCCGCGCGGGCCGGTCATGCCGACGTCGGTGATGTAAGCGGTGCCGCCCGGCAGCACGCGCGCGTCGGCTGTCGGCACGTGCGTGTGCGTGCCGACGACGGCTGTCACGCGCCCGTCGAGATGCCATCCCATCGCGACCTTCTCCGACGTCGCTTCGGCGTGCATGTCGACGAGCACGTGGTCGACCTCGCCGAGCTCGCTCAGCGCCGGCTCGATCTCGGTGAACGCCGAGCGCCCGGCGCGCATGTGCAGGTTGCCGCTGAGGTTGACGACGCCGAGCCGCACGCCGTCGCGCTCGACGACGAACGTGCCGTGACCGGGCTGGCTGCGCAGGAAGTTCGCCGGGCGCAAGATCCGCGGCTGATCGTCGAGGTACGGGTAGATCTCGCGCCGGCGGTAGGTGTGATTGCCGAGCGTGATCACATCTACTCGCGCCGCGAGCAGCGCGTCGGCGATCTTCGGCGTGATTCCCAGGCCGCCGGCGATGTTCTCGGCGTTGACGACGACGAACGTCGGCTCGTGGCGCTCGCGCAGCAGCGGCAGGCAGTCGAGCAGCGTGCGCCGGCCGAGCCCGCCGACGACGTCGCCGACGAACAGGATCCGCACGCGGGCTGAGGCCGATGGGGACCCGGCCGACTCGGGTCCGGCCACGCTCTCAGCCATACTCCGGCGATGGTGGGAGGATCGTGAGCGGCGAGCGGGCGGACGAGCTCGACGAGGCCGAGAAAGGCGTCGAGCGCGGTCCCGAAGCGGCGCCGCCGACGCGCGAGGAGAAAGACGTCTCCGCCGAGTCCGACGAGCGCTCGCGCGGCTCGCACGACGAGCCGCCACGCGCCGTCGTCCCGCGCTGGGTCCAGCTCGCCGTCCTGCCGATCGCGCTGCTCGCCGTTTGGGCGCTGCTGAGCGCCGCCGGCTCGGTGCTGTTGATCTTCATCGTCGCTGCGCTCATCGCGTTGATCCTCAACCCGGCCGTCGCGTTCCTGCAACGCCGGCATCTGCCGCGTGGACTCGCCGTGTTCGCGGTCTACATCGGCTTCTTCGTCGTGATCGGTGGTATCGGCTTCGGTGTCGCCAACCCTATCTCCAGCCAGGTGCAGAAGTTCGCCAACAACCTGCCGCACCTCGTCGACGAAGCGAACAAGCAGATCGCGTCGCTGCAGCACACGCTCAACAAAGACGGCCTGCACGTCCACCTGATCAAGCAAGGGAAAACGGCGCTGCAGACGATCCAAGCGAAACTCGCCAAGAGCGCGAGCAAAATCGCCTCCTCGAGCGCCGGCCTGCTGACCGAAGCGGCCGGCGTGGCGTTCGACCTCGTGCTGATCTTCGTGCTCTCGGTCTACATGCTGCTCTACGGCGAGCGGATCGGCGCGCTGGTGCGCTCGGCGATGCCGACCGGCGACGGCAGCGACGCCGACGACTACCCGCACCTCGTCCAGCGCGCCGTCTCGCGCTACGTCGGCGGCCAGCTGCTGTTCAGCGCGGTGATGGGCGCGTCCGCGGGCGTAAGCCTGTACATCTTCGGCCTGATCGGCCTGTTCCCCGATGGAAAAACGTACGCGATCGCGTTCGCGGTCTTCTACGCCGCGATGGAGCTCGTCCCGTACATCGGCCCGATCCTCGGCGCCGCGCCGCCGACGATCGTCGCGCTGTTGACGAAACCGATCTCAGCCGTCTGGCTCGTCGTGCTGTTCATCGGCCTGCAGCAACTCGAGGGCCACGTCGTCGCGCCGCAGGTCTTCGGCCACACGCTGCGGATCAACCCGATCCTCGTGATCTTCGCGCTGCTGCTCGGGCTGCACGTCGACGGCATCGTCGGCGCGCTCGTCGCGCTGCCGATCCTCTCGGTCCTCAACGAGACCGTGCTCTATGTTCGCCGCCACACCACGCTCGAATCCTGGGATCGGTCGCGCGAAGGCTTGTTGTAGGCGCGTGGCCGCAGCTTCAGCAGCAGAGCAGTCGAGCGAGCGCGTCCTGCGCGTCAGCATGCTCACCAAGCGCTTCGGCGATCGCATCGCGCTGCGCGACGTCAGCTTCGAGCTGCGCGCCGGCGAGCTCGTCGCGATCGTCGGCCCGAACGGCGCCGGCAAGACGACGCTGCTGTCGATCCTCGCCGGCGTGCAGCGCGCCGACGCTGGCGACTTCGAGCTCGACGCCGCGATCGGCTGGGCGCCGCAGCAGAGCGCCGTCTACTCGCGGCTGACAGTGCGCGAGAACCTGCGGCTGTTCGCGCGCCTCGAGCGCGTCGCCGATCGCGATGCGGCCGTCGCGCGGATGCTCGAGCAGACCGGCCTGTCCGAGCGCGCCGACGAGCGCGTCGAGCAGCTCTCCGGCGGCAATCGTCAGCGCGTCAACGTCGCCGTCGCGCTGCTCGCCGAGCCGCGCGTGCTCGCGCTCGACGAGCCGTCCTCGGCGCTCGACCCTGGGCAGCGCGTGCGGCTTTGGGAGTTCGTCGGTGGGCTTGCCGGGCGCGGGACGAGCGTGCTGTTCTCGACGCATCATCTCGGCGAGGTGAGGCGGTATGCGAGCCGCGCGATCGTGTTGGCGGAGGGCGAGGTCTTGTTCGACGGGGCGCCGGGCGAGTTGGCCGCTGATGGCGAGGATATGGAGGGGGCGTTTCTGAGCCTGTTGCAGGAACGGGGGCGTCAGTGACCGGCATCCTGCCTCCTGGCCGAGCCGGCCTCCGCTTCTTGTTTGAATTTGTGACCGCTCCGGCCGCCACGGCAGTTACGTGGGCGGCCATCCGGGCCGCCTTGTGGCCTCGACCTTGCCAAGTGCCATGAGAGCGCTGCTCGTCAAGGACCTGTTGATCCTGCGCCGCTCGCGGCTGCTCGTCGCGCTGCTCGTGGTCTACCCGATCGCGATCGCGCTGTTGATCGGCTTGGCGATCTCGCGCTCGCCGGGCAAGCCGAAGGTGGCGATCGTCGATCAGACGCCGCCGGGGCAGACGGTGTCGGTCGGCGATCGGCGTGTGCCGGTCGACGCGTATGCGCAGCAGATCTTCTCGCAGGTGCAGCCGGTGCGCGCGTCGTCGCGCTCGCAGGCGGTGAAGAAGATCGAAGCGGGCGAAGTGCTCGCGGCGGTTGTGATTCCGGCGGACATCGCCGCGCGGCTCGGCACGGGGCTGCGCCAGGCGCAGCTCGAAGTGATCTACAACGGCAACGCGCTCGAGCAGTCGCTCGTGCATGCGCAGATCGAATCGGCGCTGGCGCAGGCGAACATCGGCTTCTCCGAAGAGATCCAGCGCGCGGCGTCGCAGGCGATCGGCGCGCTGCTGAGCGGGCGCAACCTCGGCGCGCTCGGCGCGCCGGAACTGATCGGGCTCGGCAAGATCGCGCCGCGGCTGCGCGCGATCGCGCGTCGCCTGCCGCCGGGCGCCGAGCGCACGACGCTCGAGCAGATCGCCGGCTTTGCGAGCTTCGCGGCGCAGAACCTCGATCTGGCGAAGAACGTGCTGAGCACGATCGGCCAGCCGATCAAGGTCAAGACGACGCTGGTCTCGGGTCGGCGCACGCCGCTGAACACGTTCGCGGTCGTCGTCGCGGTGAGCATCTCGCTGATGTTCGTCTGCGTGCTGCTCGCGTCCGGCGGCGTCGCGCTCGAGCGCGAGGAGCACACGCTCGCGCGGCTCGTGCGCGGGCTGAGCTCGCGCGGCGGCGTGCTGCTGGAGAAGGCGCTGCTCGCGGCGGCGTGCTCGTTCGTGCTCGCGCTGGCGATGCTCGCGGGCATCGGCGCGTTCGTCTCGCTCGACTGGAGCCGCTTCGCGCAGTGGCTCGCCGCGCTCGCGCTCGGCGCGGCGGCGTTCGCCGCGCTCGGCGTCGCGATCGGCGCGATCGCGCGCGAGGTGCGCGCGGCGTCGCTGCTCGCGTTCCTGCTGTCGCTGCCGCTCGCGTTCCTCGCGCTCGTGCCGAGCGGCGCGGTCGGGCACGGGCTGTACGACGCGATCTCGGCGGTCTCGTTCGTGTTCCCGTTCAAGCCGGCGCTGCAGGCGCTCGACGCGGCGGTCAACGGCTCCTCGCCGTCGCTCGGCGGCCCGCTCGCGCATCTCGCCGTGCTAAGCGCGGCGTTCGGCGCGCTCGCGTACGCCGGTCTGCGCCGGCTCGACTGACGCTCGGCGTCGAGATGGGCGTCGGGTGATCGCCGCTGCTCGACTGAAAACGCGACGGCGCGAAGTCTCTAACCTGACAGGCGATGTCTTTTCCACAGACGCGCATGCGCAGGCTGCGCGCATCGGCTTCGCTGCGCGGCCTCGTGCGCGAGACGGAGCTGTCGGCCGAGCGCTTCGTGCTGCCGCTGTTCGTCTCGGAGACGGCTGAACGGCGCGAGCCGATCGAGGCGATGCCGGGCGTCGCGCGGTTGCCGCTCGCGGCGGCCGTCGAGGAGGCGCGCGAGGCGGCGAGCGCTGGGATCGCGGCGGTGATGCTGTTCGGCGTGCCGGCCGAGAAGGACGAGCAGGGCTCGAGCGCGTGGGACGAGGACGGCGTCGTGCAGCTGGCGACGGCGGCGATCAAGCGCGCCGTGCCAGAGCTGCTGGTGATCACGGACGTGTGCCTCTGCGAGTACACCGAGCACGGTCACTGCGGCGTGCTGCGCGACGATGGCACGGTCGACAACGACGCGAGCGTCGAGCTGATCGCGCGCACGGCCGTCAGCCAGGCGCGCGCCGGCGCGGACGTCGTCGCGCCGTCGGACATGATGGACGGGCGCGTCAGCGAGATTCGCCGAGAGCTCGACGGCGAAGGCCTGCTCGACACGCCGATCCTCGCGTACTCGGCGAAGTTCGCGTCGGCGTTCTACGCCCCGTTTCGCGACGCGGCCGGCTCGACGCCGGCGTTCGGCGATCGCCGCTCCTACCAGATGGACCCGGGCAACGGCGAAGAGGCGGTGCGCGAGGCGCTGCTCGACGTGCAGGAGGGCGCTGACATGGTGATGGTCAAGCCGGCGCTCTCCTACGGCGACGTGATCGCGTCGGTCAAGCGCGCGACGCGGCTGCCGGTCGCGGCGTACAACGTCAGCGGCGAGTACGCGATGGTCAAGGCGGCTGCCGCCGCGGGCTATCTCGACGAGCGCGCGACGGTGCTCGAGATCCTCGCGTCGCTGCGCCGCGCGGGCGCCGACACGATCGTCACGTACCACGCGAAGGACGCCGCGCGGTGGCTGGCCGAGGAGCGGCGATGATCGATCCCGATCCGACGACGATCGATCCGCGGGTCGCCGACGCGCCGGGCGGCGAGGAGCCGCTCGCGGCCGTCGCCGACGACACGCGCGCGAGCACCGCCACGCCGAAGCTGCGCAGCCGCAAGGACGGCGCGGCGATCCCGCTCGACGACCTCGATCGCAAGCTGCTGAACCTGATGCAGGGCAGCTTTCCGATCGCGCCGCGGCCGTACGAGCACGTCGCGTCGCTCGCGGGCGTCAGCGAGGCGGAGGTGATGAGCCGCGTCCAGCGGCTGCTCGAGAAGCGGATCATCCGTCAGGTAACGCCGATCTTCGACACGCGCGCGCTCGGCTACAGCTCGATGCTCGTCGCGGCGAAGGTCGATCCGCAGAACCCGCATCGCGCGGCGAGCGTGATCAACGAGCATCCGGGCGTCTCGCACAACTACTTGCGCAACCACGACTTCAACCTGTGGTTCACGATCGCGACGGAGCCGGACTCGAAGCTCGGCCTGCAGGGCACGCTCGACGTGCTCGCGCGCGAGGCCGGCGCCGAGTCGGTCCGCCAGCTGCCGACGCTGAAGCTGTTCAAGATCCGGATGGATCTCGAAATGGAGGGCGACACGAAGGCGCTGTCGAGCGCGGTCGAGGCGAAAGAGCCGATCGAGCTCGATCCGCAGCCTTACGACGAGCGCGACATCGCGGTGATCCGCGCGCTGCAGGGCGACATGCCGGTGATCTCAGAGCCGTACGCGCCGGCGGCGGCGGAGCTCGGCGAGTCACAGCAGCAGTTGCTCGACCACCTCGCGGGGATGCAGGAGCGCGGCATCTTGCGCCGCGTCGCGGCGATCCTGTATCACCGTCGCGCGGGCTTCTCGGCGAACGGGATGGGCGTGTGGAAGGTCCCTGACGAGCAGATCGCGGAGATCGGCCGGCGGATGGCGGCGGTGCGCGGCGTCTCTCACTGCTACCAGCGCCCGACGTACGCCGACTGGCCGTACTCGGTCTTCACGATGGCGCACGGCCGCTCGAAGGAGGAGTGCGACGCGGTGCTCGACGCGATCGCCGAGCAGACGGGCATCGACGAGCGCGCGACGCTGTACTCGTCGACGGAGTTCAAGAAGATCCGCCTGCTGTACTTCACCGACGAGTTCAAGGACTGGGAGAGGAAGTACGGATAGGAGTGCCCGCCGGGCACTCCGACGTGCGTTCGTAGTGCGATGGCGTCGCTGATCGACAGTCGCTCGGCCGAGTGCTATCGACGCGCGCTGCAGCTGCTGCCGGGCGGCGTCAACTCGCCGGTGCGCGCGATGCGCGCGATCGGCCGCGACCCGCTGTTCGTCGCGCGCGGCGAAGGCGCTGAGCTGATCGACGTCGACGGCAACCGCTTCCTCGACTACGTCTGCTCGTGGGGCCCGCTGATCCACGGCCATGCGCATCCGGAGATCGTCGCGGCGATCGCCGAGGCGGCGGCGAACGGGACGAGCTTCGGCGCGCCGACACCGGGCGAGGTCGCGCTCGCGGCCGACGTCGCGGCGCGGATCGCGAGCGTCGAGATGCTGCGGATGGCCTCGTCGGGAACAGAGGCGTCGATGACTGCGATCCGCCTCGCGCGCGCGGCGACCGGTCGCGAGCACGTGCTGAAGTTCGCCGGCGCATATCACGGGCACGTCGACGGCCTGCTCGCGCAGGCTGGCTCGGGCCTGGCGACGCAGGCGCTCCCTGCGAGCCCAGGCGTGCCGGCGAGCGCGGCGGCGGGCACGGTGATCGTGCCGTGGAACGACCGCGAGGCGCTGATCGAGGCGAGCGAGCGCTACGAGCTGGCGGCGATCTTCGCCGAGCCGCTGCCGGCGAACATGGGCCTCGTGCCGCCGCGCGACGGCTTCGTCGAGCTGCTGCGGCAGCGCGCCGATGCGACCGGCGCGCTGCTCGTGCTCGACGAGGTGATCTCGGGCTTTCGCGTCGCGCGCGGCGGCGCGCAGCAGCAGCTCGGCGTCGACGCTGATTTGACGATCATGGGCAAGGTGATCGGCGGCGGGCTGCCGGCGGCGGCGCTCGGCGGTCGCGCTGAGCTGATGCGAATGCTCGCGCCTGAAGGCGACGTCTACCAGGCGGGAACGCTGTCGGGCAATCCACTGGCGGTAGCGGCCGGCCTGGCGACGCTGGCGCTGCTCGACGAGCCGGCATACGCGCGACTGGCGGCGAGCACGGAGCGCTTGGCGCGCGGCCTGCGCGAGGCGGCCGGCGACTATCCGGTGCAGGTCGTCACGGCGCCGGGGCTGCTGACGGTCTTCTTCAGCGATCGCGCGCCGGACGATTTCGCGGCGGCGCAGGCATGCGATCTCGACGCTCATGCGCGCTGGTGTCGCGAGCTGCTCGCGCGCGGCGTCTACCCGCCGCCGTCGCAGTTCGAGGCGTGGTTCCCGTCGCTTGTGCACTCGCGTGAGCAGATCGACCGCACGGCAGAAGCGGCCGCGGCGGCGTTCGGCGCGCTGCGCGCCGCCGGCTCGCGCGCGTAAGCTCGCGTCGTGGAGTCGAGCGTGATCGACGCGGCGCCTGGAGCGCTCGAGCGCCTGCGCGAGCTGCTGCGCGAGGAGGGCGGCCTGATCGCGTCGCTGCTCGACGCGCCGCCGGCGGGCAGCGACGGCGCGCTCGACGGCCCGGCGCAGCTCGCCGCCGAAGGCCCGCGCACGCAGGCGCGGCGGGAGGAGTACGAGCTGCTCGTCGAGGCGATCTACGAGGGCTACCTGCTGCACTACGGCGCCCCGCGCGTCGTGCGCGCGACCGATGCGGACCTGCGCGTGCTGGCCGGCGATCGCCTCTACGCGATCGGCCTGGCGCGGCTCGTCGCGCTCGGCGACACGGCGGCCGTCGCGGAGCTGGCCGACACGATCACGCTCAGCGCGCTGGCGCAAGGCGCCGGCGACGCGCCGTTGGCCGAGGCGATCTGGAGCGCCGGCGCGCGCGCCGTCGGCTGGGGGCCGAGCGAGCAGCACGAGCGCGCGAAGGGGCTCGTCGAGCGCGGCGCCGACGAGGCGATCGAGGCTATGCGCACAAGCGCTACGGGCGTTTCGAGCACGCCCTGAATCGCGTCCCGATATTGTTCGCAGTCGGTGTCCGACAAGCACGCGAAGCACAAGTCCAAATACACGGCCGACCGCATGATCCCGGGCGCCTTCGAGGGCGAGACGGTGACGAGGCGGCGGTTCATGACCGGCACGGCGCACACCGCCGGCGCGGTCGCGGCTGGCGCTTTCGCGCTGCCGGCGCTCGGCTTCGCGATCGGCCCGATCTTCAAGAAAACGCCGCACAGCTGGGAGTCGGTCGGGACGGTCGGCCAGTTCAACGAAAACAACTACGTGCCGGTCACGTTCACGCTCACGCCAGGCATCGGCGAGGCCGGCAAGACGACGGCGTACATCCGCAAGTTCAACCCGAAGATCGACACGGACGTCTACGACAAGGACTCGAAGTACATCGCGATCTCGAGCCGCTGCGCGCACCTCGGCTGCCCGGTCCGCTGGGTCGACGCGGCCGAGCGCTTCATCTGCCCGTGCCACGGCGGCGTCTACGACCTGCTCGGCCGGCGCGTCGGCGGCCCGCCGGTGCGCCCGCTCGACCGCTTCTACACGCGCGTCGAGGGCGAACTGGTCCAGGTCGGACCGCGCTTCAGCGTCAACAGCGAGTTGAAACGGTTCTCGCCGCGCGACCCGGGCGAGCCGCTCGACGGGATTGGCCAGTACCTCTATCCGTCGCGCCCGTCTGAGCGCAAACTGTAAGGCCGAGCAAGATGCCGAAGCTACCCAAGCTCCCAGCTCCGCCGCTGCCGAAGCCGCTGCAGGCGCCGCCGCCGCGCCCGGGCGAGCAGAACGGTAAGGGCGGGCCGCTCGAGGACGCCAAGCAGGCGGGGATGACGGTCGTCGACTGGGTCGACGAGCGCACGTCGCTGAGCGGCGCCGGGCGCTGGCTGCTGTTCCGCAAGGTGCCGAAGGGCACGAACTGGTTCTACACGCTCGGCTCGGCGACGATGTTCGCGTTCCTCTCGCAGGCGGTCACGGGCGTGTTCCTGGCGATGTACTACCGCCCCGATCCGTCCGGCGGCGCGTACGAATCGATTCGCCACGTGACGAACGAAGTGTTCCTCGGCCAGTTCGTGCGCGGCATGCACAAGTGGGGATCGAGCGTGATGGTGATCCTCGTCTTCCTGCACATGGGGCGCACGTTCTTCTGGGGCGCGTACAAGTACCCGCGCGAGCTGAACTGGGTGATCGGCGTCGTGCTGCTGATCCTGACGATGGTGATGTCGTTCACCGGCTACCTGCTGCCGTTCGACCAGCGCGCCTACTGGGCGACGATCGTCGGCGTCAACATCAACGGCACCGGCCCGCTGATCGGCCCTTACCTCTCCGACTTCCTGCGCGGCGGCGGTGAATTCGGCGCGACGACGCTGTCGCGCTTCTATGCGATCCACATGCTGCTCGTGCCGGGACTGCTCGTGGCGCTGATCGGCGCGCATCTGTACCTCGTCTCGAAGCTCGGCACGACGGCGCCGCCGTGGTCGAAAGCCGAAGAGCTGCCCGAGCTGCTCGAGGCGGAGGTCTAGCGCGCGATGAACCAGCGCGAGAAGGAGGAGTACCTCCGCGAGTACGCGATCCTGAAGGCGAAGGGCAAGCCGTTCTTCCCTTACGCGGTCGCCAAGGACGGCGCGATGGCGTGCGTCGTGATGGCCGTGATCATCACGATGTCGCTCGTGCTCGGCGCCGAGCTCGGCTCGAAGGCGAACCCGACGACGACGACGTACGTGCCGCGCCCGGAGTGGTACTTCTTCTTCCTGTTCGAGGTGTTGCGCGTGATCAAGCCGCCGAGCCTCGTGCCGCTGGCGACGATCGGCGTGCCGACGCTCGGGATGATCCTGCTGTTCCTGCTGCCGTTCTACGACCGCAGCCCCGAGCGCCGTCCCGAGCGCCGGCCGATCGCGACGATCACGGGGATCGCGGTGATCGGCGCGATGGCGTTCTTGACGTACTCCGGCGCCAACGCCGGATCGCCGACGGCGATCGAAATGAAGACGCCGGCGGCGGTGCAGAAGCAGGGCGGCGCGCTGCTCGCCGAATACGAAGCGGGCGAGAAGGTCGTCGCGCAGTCGGGCTGCCTGGCGTGCCACAAGATCGGCGAGAACGGCAACGACGGCCCAGGCCCGCAGCTGACGCATATCGCGTCGCGGCTGCCGCGCCAGGGGATCGCGCGAACGCTCGTCAACCCGACGGCGCCGATGCCGTCGTTCAAGAACCTGCCGGCGAAGAAGTTCAACGCGGTCGTCGCGTTCCTCGCGCAGCTGAAGTAGCGTCAGCTGATGCCCGCTCAGCAAGGCGCCGGAGCTGACGCGGGGCCGAGCGGCGCAAACGGCACGGATCCGTCCGAGCACGCGCTGCGCGGCTCCGAGCAAGGCCGTCTCGAGGCGCCGCAGGTCCGCGCGATGTTCGACGGCATCGCCGGCGTGTACGACGCGCTGAACACGGCGATGACGGCCGGCCTGCATCATCGCTGGCGCGCTCGCGCGGTCGACCTCGCGCGCGTCGGTCCGGGCGATCGTGTGCTCGACGTCGCGACGGGCACGGGCGACCTCGCGCTCGAGCTGGCGCGTCGCGTCGCGCCGGGCGGCGAGGTGCTCGGCAGCGACTTCTCCGAGGGGATGCTCGCGCGCGCGCGCTCGAAGGCGGCCGCGCTCGACGAGCGCGACGCCGTGCGTCCGCGCTTCGAGTGGGGCGACGCGCTCGACTTGCCTTACGCCGACGAAACGTTTGACGCGGCGACGGTCGGCTTCGGCGCGCGCAACTTCTCCGACCTCGCGCGCGGCCTCGCCGAGCTGGCGCGCGTCGTGCGACCTGGCGGGCGCGTCGTCGTGCTCGAGATCACTTCGCCGGTCAAGCCGCCGCTGTCGCTGTTCTACGAGCTGTGGTTCGACCGGCTCGTGCCGGCGCTCGGGCGCGCGACGCAGGCGGCGACGCGCGCGATCGGTTCGCTGCGACGCCGCGCAGACGCGTCTGGCTCGTCGAGCACGGCTGCGACGATCGGCGACGCGTACACGTACCTGCCGAACTCGGTCAAGCGCTTCCCGGCGCCGGCGCTGCTCGCGGCCGAGCTCGACCGCGCCGGGTTGGTCGAGATCGGCTACGTGCTGCTCGCCGGCGGGATCGTCGCGATCCACGCCGGCACGGTGCCGCCGCGATGAGCGCGACAGGCAGCGTGCACGTTGACGGCAACGGCGACGTCGAGGGTCTCGACGCGATCATGCGCCGCGGCGGCGACGGCCTGCGCGAGCGGATGGAGCGCACCGAGCGCCACCTCGAGCGGGTCACTGCCGAAGCCGGCGAGCCGCTCGCGACGCACGCGCACGCGGCGATCGGCGGCGGCGGCAAGCGGCTGCGCCCGCTGCTCGTCGTGCTCGCGGCCGAGTCGGCCGGCGGCCCGCCGCCGGGGCCGGCGGGCGAGGAGCGGCTCGCGCGCGCGGCGGTCGCCGTCGAGCTCGTGCACTCGGCAACGCTCGTGCACGACGACCTGATCGACGGCGCGCAACTGCGCCGCGGCCATCCGACGGTCGCTGCGATCGCCGGGCGCGAGGTCGCGGTCGCGACCGGCGACCTGCTGTTCTCGCTCGCGTTCGCCGTGCTCGCGCGTAACGACAGCGCGACACAGCTGCTCGCGCTCTCGGACGCCAGCTCGGCGCTCGCCGCCGGCGAGCTGCTCCAGCGCGAGGACTGCTACGCGCCGGACGTCGCCGTCGAGCGCTACTTGCGCCGCTGCGAGCTGAAGACGGCAGCGCTGTTCGAGGCGGCGTGCCGGCTCGGCGCGCTGACCGCCGCAGCCGGATCGGCGGCGCTCGCAGACGCGCTCGGCGCGTTCGCGCGCCGCATCGGCCTCGCCTTTCAGATGCTCGACGACGTGCTCGATGTCTCCGGGCCGGTCGAGCGCACCGGCAAGTCGCGCGGCACCGACCTGCTCGACGGCACGGTCACGCTGCCGCTGATTCTCGCGCGCGAACGCGACTGCGAGCTGGCGCGCTTCGACCTCGCCGAGCTCGACGGCCCCGAGCAGGCCGAGCGGTTGTGCGAACGGATCGCCGCGACCGGCGCGCTCGACGAGGCGCGCGAGCGAGCGCTCGGCGTCGTCGCCGAAGCAAAGGCCGCGCTGCCGGCCGTCCTGCCGGATGGGCGCGCGGGGCTGCTGGAGCTGGTCGCTGATTCCGTGGTCGAGCGCTATCGGTGACCGCCGCGCCGCTCACGGACCTCCGTGAACGGCATCCTGCCTCCTAGTCGAGCCGGCCTCCACTTCTGGATTCAATTCGTGACCGTTCCGGCCGCCACGACAGTTACCGGGCCGGCCGTCCGGGCCGGCTGTGCTCGTTCCGAGCTGGCTCTAGAAATCGGCGGGGGTGATCAGGTCGGCGTCGAGCGCCTTGCAGAAGAACTCGACTTCCTCTGACATGTTCGCGTGCGTCATTCGGCGCAGGTCGCCGAGCAGCGCTCCGGCGGCGCGGTCGAGCTCGTCGTCGAGCAGTTCGACTGAGGTCTGCTCGAAGACGCCCTCGCGGCGCGACTCGCAGTCGGGGCAGCGCAGCACGATCCGCCAGTGGCGAACGCCTTCCTCGCACCAGTCGAGCGGGTAGACGAGCTCGCTGTTGCAGTTGAAGCAGACGTGCAGCTGGTCTGGCGCGCACGCGTGCGCGCCCTGGCGCTGGCCGTCTTGAGCGGTCGCCTCGAAGCCGTTGGGCGGCTGCGGCGAGCGGGGGTGGATGTCGGGGCTCTCGTTGGGCATGATCGGCTTCGCATGCGTCTCATCGACGGCTCGCCGCGACGGCTTTAGCGAGGCCTGCTCGCGCCCGTTCGTCCGTGCAATGCAGGCCGCCGGCGGCGTTGCGCGCGGCGCGCAGGCGGCGCAGCGGCGGGCAGGCCGCGCACAGCGCGGTGGTAGCTTGGTTGTCGCCCATGGCCACCGCGATTCGCCCGATTGGCCACGAGGATCGCCTCAGCCTCGTTGAGCACCTCGACGAGCTCCGCACACGCTTGATCATCAGCGGTTGCGTCCTGGCGGTCGTCTTCGGATTCTGCTTGTGGCAGAACCACGAACTGCTGCACCTGCTCAACAGACCGCTGCAGACGCAGACGAAGAAACAGGTCGAGAAGGGCGAGGGGACGGTCGGGCAGGCGGTGCTCGCGCAGCAGGGCTTGTTGAAACTCTCAGGCGACACGCGCGCGGCGCTCGAAGCGCTCGAGCGTCCGGGCAGCGGCCTCTCGCCGCAGACGCGCATCGAGATCCCGGCGCTGATCGCGGCGATGAAGGCGGACGTCGCGAAGATCCCGCGCGATCCGGTCGGCGACAACCCGGTGACGCTCGGCGTCGGCGAGCCGTTCACGACGACGATCACCGTCTCGCTGCTGTTCGCGCTCGTGATCTCGCTGCCGCTGATCCTCTACGAGCTGTACGGCTTCATCATGCCGGCGCTCAGTCCCGATGAGAAACGCGCGGCGAAACCGCTGCTGATGGCGGTCCCGGTGCTGTTCGTGATCGGCGTGCTGTTCGGCTACTTCGTCGTCCTGCCGGCGGCCGTGCGCTTCTTCGTCAACTTCAACGCGGGCCAGTTCAACGTGCTCGTGCAAGCGAGCCAGTTCTACAAATTCGCCGCGACTGTGCTGCTTGCGATGGGCGTCGTCTTCCAGGTCCCGGTCGTGATCCTCGGCGCGACGCGCATCGGCTTGGTCAGCGTCAAGCAGCTGCGCAAGAGTCGTCGCTACGCGGTTGTCGCATGCGCAGCCGTCGCGGCGTTCCTACCGGGCGACGCGATCACGCTGATTCTCGAGACGGTACCGCTGTATGTGCTTTATGAGGCGAGTATCCTGGTGGCCGCGCTCGCCGACCGCAGGGCGGCGAAGCGGGAACAGGGCGCCGCGAGCTCGCGGGAGAGTCAGGCGCCGAGTCCAGGAGAGGCAGCGGAGCCAAGCGTGCAGCAGATCATCGATCACGTAGACCCAGACCACACGAACTGATGCTCTTCGATCTCAGAGGGAGGCACCGCCGCCGGGCGGTCAAGGTTCTCTACGTCGGTCTTGCGCTGCTGATCGGCGGCGGCCTGATCCTGTTCGGAGTCGGCGCCGGCTCGGGCGGTGGCGGCCTGCTCAACGCGGCGACCGAAAGCGGCGGCTCCGGCGGCTCGAGCTTCGCCGGCCAGATCAAGAAATACGAAAAGACGCTGCAGAAGGACCCGAAGAACACCGCGGCGTGGGAAAAACTGACGCTCGCCCAGCTGCACGAATCCGGCGGCGAAGCGTTCACGAACGCGACGACCGGAGCGGTCACGACGAAGGGCAAAGAACTGTTCGCGAAGGCGTCGCGCTCGTGGGAAAGCTATCTCGCGCAGAACCCGCCGAAGCCGAGCATCGAACTCGCGAAGCTGATGCTGCGCGTGTACGGCGCCGAAGGGCTGAACGAGCCGTCGTCGGCTGTGCAGGTGCTGCAGCTCGTCGTCGCGGCCGAACCGAACAACGCGTCCTACTACGCTCAGCTCGCCGAGTACGCATACAAAGCGAAGAACGCACGTGTCGGCGATCTCGCTTCGGAAAAGGCCGTCAGCCTCGCGCCGGCGACCGAGCGCGCGCGCGTCAAGCAGGAACTGGAAGCGGTCAAGAAGAGCCCGACTGGCGCCGAAACGCTGACGACGACGACGAACGGCACGGTCTATACGGGCAAGGCGAACGGCAGCGGCGGTTTCCAGGGAACGGCCGAGAAGACGACGCCGCAGCCGGCGAAGAGCTCGACGGGCAAGACGACGGCGACCGGCACGACCAAATCAAAATAGGCCGGCTCGGCGAGCCTCGCTAGAATCGCGTTTCCCGTTCGGCGGTCTCGCCGGGCGCCAGTGCCGCGGGCCGTTAGCTCAACCGGCAGAGCAGGGGCCTCTTAAGCCCAAGGTTGCAGGTTCGATTCCTGCACGGCCCACTTGGAGTGTTCTGGCTTTTCCAGAACAAGCCCACTTTTCCTGACGTTGCGCAAACCCCGGCCGTGGGCAAGAGGTCGGGCGTCAGGACACGGTAGGTCGGCTGGACGTCGGCTTTGCCGTTGACGCGTAGTTCGGCGATCAGCAGTCGCAGGAGCGCCTTGGTCTGCGTCGGCTGACCGCGGATGACTCGAACTCTTGATCGCGCCAGCGTATGCGCCCGAGGTAGGTCGGATTGGTCAGAGCGCGATGCGCGGCGGGGTGAGGTTGTCCGAGTCCTCGTAGAACTTTGAGTGGCGGTCCTCCCGCCTCGTCCGCTCCCGTTGGGAGCGTTCGGGGTGTCAACAAGTCCGCGAGGACAGGAGGAAACCGCCATGAAGAAGGTATCTGGCTCACAGGTCGTCACGGCCTCGGAGGCCGCTGGGAGTCCGCTCCCACCGCAAATCCAGGAGGCGCTCGGCGAACTCGTCGGGGCGGCGAAGGAGGGGTTGCTCGCGCTGAGCGTCGGCGTCGGGCTCGGTGTTGTTCATGAGCTGATGGAGTTCGAGGTCGAGGAGGTCGTCGGACCGAAGGGCAAGCACAACCCTGGTCGTGTCGCCAAGCGCCATGGCCACGAGGACGGGTCGATGACGCTGGGTGGCCGGCGCGTGAAGGTCGACCGGCCGCGTGTGCGCACCGCCGACGATGCGCGGGAGCTGCCGGTGGCGACCTATGAGTACTTCGCCGGCCGCGACCCGCTCACGAGGGCGGTGATGGACCGGATACTCGCGGGCGTCTCGACTCGCAGGTACGCAGCGGTCGGCGAGGCGGTCGGCGAGGAGGTCGAGCGGACCGGCACATCGACGGGCAAGAGCACGGTCTCGGAGGTGTTCATCGAGCGCACGCGCACCGCGCTGGGCGAGCTGATGGGCCGTCGGCTGGACGACGTGCGCGTGGCGGTGATGATGCTCGACGGGTTGGAGATCGCCGGCCGCACGCACATCGTCGCGCTCGGAATCTCGACTGAGGGCGTGAAGACCCCGCTTGGGCTGTGGGAGGGCTCGACCGAGAACGCCACGCTCGCCCGGACGCTGCTCGCCGACCTGGTCGACCGGGGCCTTGACCCCGAGCAGGCGATCTTGTTCGTCATCGACGGCGCCAAGGCGATCCGCCGGGCGATCAAGGACGTGTTCGGCGAGCGCGCACTGGTACACCGGTGTCACCGCCACAAGGAGCGCAATGTCTGCGACCTGCTTCCCGAACGCGACCGTCCCGCCGTCCTTGTGAAGATCCGCGGCACATGGGCGCTCAAGGACCCGGATCTCGCCGAGCAGCGCCTCGAACTCCTGGCTTCAGAACTCGAGCGCAGCTGGCCCGACGCCGCCGCCTCGCTGCGGGAGGGGATACCCGAGACGCTGACGCTGATGCGGCTTGGGATCACCGGCCAGCTCGCAAAGACGCTGTGCTCGACGAACCCGTGCGAGAGCATGATCGAGATCGTCCGCCGCACCCAGCGCAACGTGAAGCGCTGGCAGGACGGCGACATGCGCAAGCGCTGGACCGCCGCCGGGATGCTCGTCGCCGAGCGACAGTTCCGGCGGATCATCGGCTACCGCGACCTCGCCGCGCTCGTGGTCGCGATCGAACGCCACGCAGCGCAAGCCGCTCCACCCACCCCCGCCGCCGCCTCTCACGCCGAGGAGCCACAAACCGTTACCGTGTGACAGTCAAACCCCGGAGGCCGCTCTCAAAGTTCCACGACGATCCGGACATCCTCGGCGGGGTGGCCCCAGCCGGCGGACGGTGCCGGCGCGTGCTCGGCACGAAGCCGACTGGCGATCGCGATCGATCAGCATGAAAGATCCGTGTCTCCGAGGTTTCTTCGCAGATTTTCTGCAAGAATGCGCCTGTGATGCCCACAGACCGTAGCTCACACGGTTCGGTCCTGCTGGCGTTCCGGGCTGCCAATGTGCGCTCTTTTAGGGACGACTTCGAGCTTTCGCTTCTCGCGACGGCACGGGCCGAGCGACGAGTAGTCCGCGACGTGTCGTGGCGCGAAGGAGGTAGCACGGTCGGCGTTCTTCCTTGCGCCGGAATCTTTGGCGCTAATGGCTCGGGGAAGTCGAACGTGCTCGAAGCCATGGACGACATGCGGTTCTATGTCGCCAATTCGTTTCGTCGAGTCGATGATGGTCTTCCACGCTGGCCGTTCCGGCTGGACTCGGAGCATCGCCAACTCCCCTCTCGATACGAGATCGACGTCGTCCTCGAAGGCGTTCGGCACCAATACGGATTTGTGCTGGACGGCGAGTGCATCCACGAGGAGTGGGCGGTGCGGTACCCGCACGGTAAGGCGGCGCGAATTTTCTCAAGGCACGGCGAGCGACTTGAGCTGGGCTCCAGTGCCCGCGCTGAGAGCCGGGCGGTAGAGCGCCTTCTGCGTCCAAACGCGCTTTTCTTGTCTGCTGCAGGTGCCGCAGACCATCCTGTGCTTGGCGAGCTCTATGGGTGGTTCAGGCGGAACTTCCTTCCGGCGGTCGTCGGCAACCGCCCTTCACGGCAGAAGCGCACAATCAACATGCTTGAACGGGAGAACGACCGCGATCGTGTTCTCTCTCTCCTTCGTGCCGCCGACTTGGGCATTGTGGATGCTCACAAGTTGGAGCCGGACCCAGTTCTACGGGAGCGCCTCGCACGTGCAATGCGTGAGATGGTGGATAACGAAGACGACCCCGACCCATTGGCCGTAGACGCTGCGCTAGAGGGCTTTTCGCTAGTGCACCGTGGTGCGGGGACCGAGGTCGAGTTGCAGCGCAACGAGGAGTCACTTGGCACGCTTGTATGGCTTGGCCTTATCGGGCCAGTAGTGGACGCACTCAACGAAGGGTCGGTCTTGCTGGCCGACGAGCTCGACGCAAGCCTCCACCCAGCACTTGTCGAGCGGCTTATCGAGCTTTTCCAATCGCCGACGACCAACCCGCGGCGCGCCCAGTTGATTTTCAACTCGCACGACCCGACGATCCTGGGCGATTCGCGCGACGATCGGCTCCTTGGGCGTGACCAAACGTGGTTCACCGAAAAGCTCGATGACGGCAGCACCCGGCTTTACTCGCTGCTCGAACTCGACCCCCGCAAGCACGAGGCTGTCGGCCGTCGATATCTCGAAGGTCGCTACGGGGCCGTGCCGATCCTGTCGCATGGCGACTTTGATCGGATCGGCGACCTGATCGCGGACAGGTAGATTGGCGAAACCCACTCGACCACAGCCGAGCCAGCGTGGCGGTGGCGCCAAGCCACTGCTGCTGCGTGCGTTTGTCGAGGGAAGGCGGACGGAGGAGGACTACCTCAAGCACCTTTGGCGCCCACGACGTCAGCTCGTCAATCTCATGATTGACGAGTTTCGCGGGACGCCGATGGCGCTTGTTGAGCGAGCGGTGCGGGAACGAAGGTCCGAATTGCGCGACGCGAAGAAAGGGCGAGGGGTGCCGGCAGACGAGGTCTGGTGCGTATTCGACTTCGACGTGCATCCGAGTGTGCCCGAGGCAATCGCACGCGCTGCCGCGAATGAGATCGGAATCGCTGCATCGAACCCCTGTATCGAGCTGTGGTTCATCCTCCATCACAGGAGCCATACCGCACACATCGAGCGGCACGACGCGCAGCGGCAGTCTGCGGCGTTGCTGGGCTGTAAAAAGGCGCTCAGCAGCCAAGCACTGACTGCTCTTGATCCGCTCTATGCCGAAGCTACGAATCGTGCGCAAGCCTTGGATCGGAAGCACGAGGACGATGACAGCCCACCGCGCTCGAATCCAAGTAGTGACGTTTGGCGTATAGCTGATCGACTCATTAAGGCCGGGACTGGCCGGTGAGCGGGTAAACGCGGTATGCCTTGACCGACACAAGCCTCGCCGAGGGCATCTGCCAGACGAGACTTGGGGATGGCGACCGTCAGATGTAGGCGGTTCATAGCATCGGGGCCGCGTCTGCGGGCGCCGAGAGAGTCGACCGTCACGAGGCTGCAAGACAGGTTCGTGAGCGTACAGACAAAGCAGGCTAGGGTAAGAATCCATTGGCACGGTGCTCTAGGTAGTGGTTCTGCCGCATGGTTCACGCCGTCAGACAGCACGGTAACTGCGGTCGCGTTCGGTCCCGACGGACGTGAGGTTGTAATCGGGTCGGCCTCGGGCGAGGTAACGCTCGTGGAGCTCGCGCGCGAAGACGCCAGGATTGCGGTTGAGTGGCACGTCCCCGGATCGCTGTGTCACCGAGGGGTAACGCGTGGGAACGGCGGTTTGATCTGGCCCCACTGCGGCGGCTTGAAGTGGCCCCACCTCCGTCCGACTGGCGGCTGACTGTTCGGTGCTCATGGGAGCTCGAGCGGGAGGCGGCAGATGTCGGCGCCGGTGCAAAACTGACCCCCCTTCGCCGGTTGAGAGTTGACCCCCCACGGGCGGTGGCGAAGGCGTCCGGGGTCGCGGTGAGCCTGGCTCGGTCGCTGTCACCGAGACCGGGGAGAAGGGTCGTGCTTGACGTGGAGCGCTGGGCCGAGCTGCGCAGGGAGCATTTCGTTCGTGGGGTCTCGATCAAGGAGCTCGAGCGCCGCACGGGCCTCGCGCGCAACACGATCCGCGCGGCGCTGCGCTCCGAGGTGCCGCCGACGTTCCGTGTGCCTGAGCGACCGTCGAAGCTCGACCCCTTCAAGCAGGAGATCCATGATCTGCTGCACCGGGACCCGAAGCTGCCCGGCGTCAGGGTTCGTGAGCTGATCGAGCCGCTCGGCTTCGAGGGCTCAAAGACGATCGTCGATGACTACCTGCGCGAGGTGCGCCCGCTGTTCGTGCGCACGCGCACCCACCAGCGCACGATCTATCGACCGGGCGAGATCTGCCAGTGGGACCTGTGGGAGCCCTCAGCGCACGTGCCCGTCGGTCACGGTGAGCTTCGTCGCGCGTGGGTCGTGGTCGCCTGCCTCGGCTACTCGCGCGCAGGCGCCGGTGCGCTGATCTTCTCCAAGGAGGCGCCCGATGTCCTGTGGGGCATGAGCCGCTGCCTTCACGCGCTCGGAGCGCTGGCGAAGCTGATGGTCTGGGATCGCGAGGGATGCCTGCACGCAGGCGGTGGTCGACCGACCGACGCCTATGCCGCATTCTGCGGGCAGCTACTGCTCGACTGGTACTTCTGCGAAGCCGCCGACCCGCAGGCCAAGGGCGTCGTCGAGCGACTGCAGGGATACCTCGAGACGAACTTCGAGCCCGGCCGGCGCTTTGCCAATCATCTCGACTTCCAGTTGCAGCTGGATGCCTGGTTTCAGAAGGCCAACGCCCGCGCCCACAAGATGCTCAGGGCCCGGCCGATCGACCGCCTGGTGCAAGAGCGCGAGGTGATGCGAGCGCTGCCCGCCTCAGAGCCCGACGTCGACCGTCGCTGGGTGATGCGGGTGCCGCCAGACCCCTACCTGCGCTTTGACACCAACGACTACTCGCTCAATCCCGACCTCGTCGGACGCCGCGTCGAAGTCCGCGCCTCCCAGCGCGAGATCACCGCAATTGCCCTGGACAGCGGCGAGCTTGCCGCCCTCCACGAGCGCAGCTTCGCCAAGCACCGCACGATCACCGCCTTGGAGCACGCACGGACGCTCAGGACACGTCGCGGGCAGCCAGAGCCCGACGGCGAGCTTCTCGTGCAGCAGCGCCCCCTCTCCGTCTATGACCAGCTGATCGCGTGAGCGCCACCTCAGAGCTCTCCCACCTGTTTCGCGTGATGAAGTCCCCGGCCGCCGCCAAGGCGCTGCCGAAGCTCGCCGAGCGCGCCCGGTCAGAGCAATGGAGCTATGAGCGCTTCGCACAGGCGCTGCTCTCCACAGAGACCTCCGCGCGGGAGGCGCACGGCGGCGACGCTCGCATCCGCGCCGCAAGGTTCCCCGCTAGAAAGACGCTCGAGGAGTTCGACTTCACCTTCCAGCGCTCGGTCAAGAAGCAGGTGATCGAGCACCTCGGCCAGCTCGACTTCCTGCACTCCAAGGAAAACGTGATCCTGCTCGGCCCACCCGGCACCGGCAAGACGCACTTGGCGATCGCGCTGTCGATCCGCGCCTGCCTGGCCGGACAGCGCGTGATCTTCGCCACCGCCACCGAGTGGGTCGCGCTGCTCGCAGACGCTCAGCGCCAGGGGCACCTGGATGAGGAGCTCAAACGCCTTGAGCGGATTCCGCTCTTGATCTGCGACGAGGTCGGCTACATCCCGTTCGATCCGCACGCCGCCAACCTGATGTTCATGCTCGTCTCCCGGCGCTACGAGCGCGCGAGCCTGATCGTGACCTCGAACAAGCCCTTCAGCGCGTGGGGTGAGATCTTCGGCGATGACGCAACCGCCGCGGCGATGATCGATCGGCTCGTCCACCACGCCGAGATCCTCTCGCTGAAGGGCGACAGCTATCGCTTGAAGAACCACGACCTCGGCGCACGGCCCGCTGAGCAGTCCTCCCAGGAATGACCACCCACTCGAAGGGGGGGCAATTCTCGACCGGCGCTACGGGGTCAGTTTTGGAGCGGCCTTGACAGCAGACAGGGATGGGATCACGAGTGGAGACGTTCGAGCAGATCAGAAGGGACCGGGATCGGGAGGATTTGTCGATCAGGGCGCTCGCGGAGCGTCATAGTGTTCACCGACGGGCGGTGCGTCAGGCGTTGGCCGCGCCAGTGCCGCCAGCGAAGCGAAGGCCGGCCGGTCGTCCTGCGCCGAAGCTGGGGGCGTATCGGGGGCTGATCGACTCCTGGCTTGATGGGGACCGGGACGCGCCGCGCAAGCAGCGTCATACCGCGAAGCGGATCTGGGAGCGCCTGCGGGATGAGCACGCGGCCGATGTCGCTGAGCGCACGGTCCGGGAATACGTTCACGATCGCCGAGACGAGCGCGGCGAAGGCGTCCAGGCGTTCGTGCCGCAGGTGCACGGTGCGGGTGTGGAGGCGGAGGTCGACTGGGGTGAGGCGCAGGTCGCGATGGCTGGGTCCGCGGCGAGGGTCTATCTGTTTCACATGCGGGCGTGTCATTCTGGTGCGGCGTTCGCGATGGCGTTCCCGCACTGCTCCCAGCAAGCGTTCTTGGAGGCTCACGTGCACGCGTTTGACTGGTTCGGTGGCGTGTTCGGCTTGCTGCGCTATGACAATCTCGCGAGCGCGGTCAAGCAGGTGCTGCGCGGCCGTCGGCGGGTCGAGACCGACCGGTTTATCGCGTTGCGCTCGCACTATCTCTATGAGTCGCAGTTCACGACCCCCGGCATCGAGGGCGCGCACGAAAAGGGTGGTGTCGAGGGCGAGGTCGGGCGTTTCCGGCGCCGTCACTTCGTCCCGGTCCCGGATGTCGCATCGCTCGGGGATCTGAACGCGCGGATGCTCGCGGGCTGCGAGACCGACTTGCAGCGAAGGATCACGGGGCGTCAGGAGACCGTTGGTGCGTCGTTTGCCAGGGAGCGCCCGCTGCTGCGTGGGCTGCCGGCTGAGCGGGCATCCACGGCCGATGAGGCGACGCCGCGGGTGGATTCAAAGTCGCTGGTCACGATCAAGCAGAACCGCTACTCCGTGCCCGTTCGCCTCGCCGGCCTGCGGATTCACGCGAGGGTCGGCGCTCGCGAGATCGAGTGTCGTCACGGCGGGGAGCTGGTCGCTGTCCACGAGCGCCAGCAAGGCCGCTTCGGTATCTCAGCGTCACTCGACCACTATCTGGAGTTGCTTGCCCGCAAGCCGGGCGCGCTGGCTGGGTCGCTCGCTCTTTCCCAGGAGCGCGAGCGCGGCTGCTGGCCGTCGGTCTTCGACGAACTGTGGGAGAAGATCACCGAGCGGTATGGCCCCTCGGAGGCCGCGAGGCAGATGATCGACGTGCTGCTGCTCGCGCGCGAACACGCTCCCGGTGAGGTCGAGCAAGCTGTCCGCGGCGCGCTCACCGCGGGAGCGCACGACGGGCGCGCAGTCGCGGTGCTGTGCTCCCGTGGCGCCCGTGTGGAACCGCCGGCCCTTGACGATCTCCCGCTGCGCCTGCAGGGGCTCGGGGCGCCACCGCCAACGCTCGGCCACTACGACGAGCTGCTCGTGGCAGCAGGGGGAGCACAGTGAGCGCCCCGGCGCAGGTCCAAGCGATGGAGACGCTGATCGACGCGCACGCCCGCGAGCTTCACCTACCGACCGTCAGGGCGCGCTTCCGCACGCTCGCCGAGGAGGCGACACGCGACCAGCAAACCCCGACCGCCTATCTCGCGGCGCTGTTGGAGGCCGAGGTCTCCGAGCGCGCTGAACGCCGCGAACGCCGCCGCCTGATCGACGCCAGGTTCCCGCTCACCAAGCGCCTGGAGGACTTCCGCTTCGAGGAGAACCCCAAGATCCCCCAGGCCACGATCGCCGCGCTCGCTCAGGGCACCTGGATCGACGACCGCGAGTCAGTGATCCTCCTCGGCGACAGCGGGACCGGGAAGACACATCTCGCGATCTCCCTCGCGGTACTCGCCTGCCAACAAGGACGACGCGTCCGCTTCACTACCCTCGCCGCGCTCGCGAACGAACTACAAGCAGCACAGAGCAAACGCGAGCTTCAGAAAGTCATCGCGCGCTACGCCCGCACCGAGCTTGTCGTCCTTGATGAGCTCGGATATCTCGCGCTGCCCGAGGGCGCCGCGGAGCTCGTGTTCCAGGTCATCTCCGAGCGCAACGAGCGCGCCAGCCTGATCGTGACCACCAACCTCCCGTTCGGGGAGTGGACGAAGGTGTTCCCCGACGCTCGCCTCGCGAAGGCCGTCGTCGACCGCATCACCCACCGAGCACACATCATCGACACCGGCCAAGAGTCCTGGCGCTTCCGCCACGGCCTCACCCGCACCAAGAAAGGAGCCGCCTGACACCCCACCAGCGAGCCGTGCCGGCGATATCTCGTTCCGCTACGCGCTACGCGCTCCGCTCCACGAGACACCGCCGAAAGTCACAATCAGAGAAGATCAACTACACACAACAACCGACGCGAAGTGGGGCCACATCAAGCCGCCGCGCCGGGGCCACTGCAAACCGCCGCGCCCAAACGCGATCGCACCAGTAGGGTCGGGTACAGGCGTGCCTGGGTGTATCCGCCGCGGCATCCGCGCCGAGCCGTCGGAAGCCTTCCAGTTCGACGCGGTCGATGAACCGACTAGTAACTCAATCGTTGCCGAGACCGCAGCGTTCAGCGACAGTGGCGAAGTGTTTGCTTACGGATTCAGCGACGGCGACATTGTGCTTCATCCGACACTGAACATTCTGCCTACTCAGACGCTAACTACGGTGGACGGCGCGATTCGCGATATGTACGTCGACCCTGAAGACGACTTGATCGTCGCGACCGCGGGCGGAATCGTGCAGCGAATCCCGATCTGCGACGCCTGCATGAACAGCCGAGCGCTCGCACAAGTTTCGGCAGGCACGCTGGAACGGGCGCTGCGTATCGGGGTTGTGCAGAAGGTGCCCGCCCCATGAGCTGTGCGGATGTCACCCTTACGAAGCCCATCGGCCTCATTTTACGCCGCGGGTCGATCGGCTCAGGGTTGTCGCCGCCCATCGCGTGGATCCAGTCCGCCTCGAGCTCGCCGCGGTGCAGATCGGCCCACACCGCGACGAGTTTGAGCGCGCGAGCCAGTCAACTGGCAAGAGGTCGGGCGTCAGGACACGGCACTCGGCTGGATGCCGCCGCCACGACACGCTGCTTGCAGTGCGCATCTATGGACCGTCCGGCGAGCGGCGTCTCCCGCGGAGCCGACTGCGGGCTACCTCCAGGGATTCGATGTCTATTTCGTCCTGAGGACGTCCCACTCTGCGCTTCATCTCGATGAGGTCCTCGAGTGAAGCGATGCGTACGGGATCTCCGTCGAGATCGACGATGTCGGCGTGGCGGCGTAGGGCGGGGTAGCCAGGCGAGCCAGGCGGGTCGACGAGGAGGTCGAGGTCGCCATCGCGTGTCGTGAGCGTGAGCATCTGAGCCTGGCGCAACGTGCGTGCATTGGGAGTAAAAGGCACATCGTCCCTGGCGTCGAGCGCAACGAGCAGCGCTCCAAGCCTCTCGAGGTTCGCGGTGTCGGTGGAGTAGCTGATGTCGAGATCGCGTGTGAAGCGCGGGCTCGCCTGAATCACCACGGCAACGCCGCCGATGACCACGAAGTCGACTTCGGCCCGCACGAGTGCCGCGATCAGCGTCGCTGGGCGGAAGTCAGGCCAGCTCGCCACGATGCTTCTCGCCGGCGATCGCGAGCTTGCGCGCTTGCTCGTACATCGCTTCGAGGCCGTGTACTCGCTCTGCCGGCTCCAGTTCGAGTTGCTGGCGGATCAAGCTGTCATCGACGGCGGGCTGCCGCGGCCGTGTCGCGACGACCAGCTCAAATCCCGTTGCTCGCAGCGCGCGATCCAGCGTGGCTAGGCGAGGGTTGGAGTCAGCTCGCTCGAGTTGAGCGACCGCTGGCTGACTGACCGCCAGCCTCTTTGCGAGATCGGTTTGCGTTAGTCCTGCGCGCCGACGCGCATCCGCGACCAGCCTGCCAGGGAGCGAGGTGGCGCCTCGCGCTGAGATCGGCGTTGCCTGGCCCGTCTTCATCTGGCCGACTATAGCTAAAAGCTTATATCAGCCCACCCCGGCCACAGCCTTGTCGCACGGCGCGCCGGCCGCCTCGCCGCTCCTTCATTCGTCGATCGATCCGCTTGCATCGAGCGGACACGTCAAGTTATGGTCCACCTGCTGCCGATAGCTGTGTCTGGGCCGATTTGGTCGACCGCGGCCGAGGCGCAATAGGAGATCACCACTCATGGATGAGACTGCAATAGCTCCGCTACGCGATGCTCGCGTGCCTTTCGTCGTGAAGCCTCACGACGAGGAGGCGTACACGTCCGAGGAAGTCGCGAAGGAGCGCGGCGTGCGCATCTCGCAGATCGTCAAGTGCATGATCGCCCGCTCGGCCGACGGCGAGCTGGTCGCGCTGCTGATTCCCGGCGACAAGCGCCTGAAGCTGAAGAAGGTGCGCAAGTTCGTCGACGGCAGCCCGCTGGCGCTCGTCGATCCGGCCGAGCTGGAGAACGATCACGGACTGGTCGTCGGCGCGATCTCGCCGGTCCAGCTGCTCGGCAAGGCGCGCATCTTCATGGATCCGACGGTGCTCGACGAGCGGCTCGTCGATATCAGCTCGGGCGGTCCGTGCGCCGGCATCGAGCTTGCCTCGCAGGACTTGCGCCAGTTCGTCGGCGCTCAGGTCGAGGACATCGTCTCGACCAGATCGCAAGAGCCTTCGGCCGCTTGACTTCGACGGTGCTGCGAGGCGTCCGCTGCGATGCGTCGCTTCCTCGCGGCCGAGCGGATCGAGATGCGTCGCTAGCGCCGCTCGACGACGACGCGCACGGTGCGCAGCAGCCGGTCGCTCGCGCCGCGCACGCTGCCGCCGAGCTCGAGCGTCCGCTGAACGTAAGCGAGCGTCTCGGCCGTCAGGCGCTCGCCGGGCAGCACGTTCGGGATGCCCGGTGGGTACGTCGCGAGCGACTCGGCGGCGATTCGCCCGACGCTGTCGGCGGCCGGCACGGCTTCTTGGGAGCCGAGGAAGGCCTCACGCGGCGTCATCGCCAGCTCGCCCCACGGCGGCGGCGCGGCGAAGCTCTCGCTCGCTCCGGCCGGGTCGAGACCGACGCGCTCGGCGGCCTGTTGCAGCGCGTGGAGGAATCGCGCCGCCTCGGGCAACGTCCGCTCGCCCATACCGAAGACGGCGACGAGCACGTTCTGGCCGTACAGCTCGAGGTTGATGTCGCCGAGCGCGCGCAGCAGCCGCGCAAGCTCGTAGCCGGTCGCGGCGACGCCGCGCACGTCGACGGCCAGGCGCAGCGGGTCATACGCGAACACGCCGCCACGTCCGACGAGGCGCTCGTCGAGCACGTCGAGGCCGTCGATCCGCCTGATCTGCGCGCGCGTCCGCGCGAGCGCTTCGATCGTGTGGCCGAGCAGCTCGCGTCCGTGCACGGCGGCTTGGCGCCGTGCCGCGTCGAGCGAGGCCGTCAGCAATGAGCTCGGGCTCGTCGATTCGGTCAGCGTCACGGCGCGGTCGACGGCGTCCTCGCCGATCAAGTCGCCGCCGCGCTCGCCGAGATGCAGCATCGCCGACTGCGTCAGGCTGCCGACGATCTTGTGCGTGCTCGAGATCACGAGGTCGGCGCCGAGCGAGAGCGCGTGCGCGGGCAGCCGCTCGTGAAACGCCATGTGCGCGCCCCACGCCTCGTCGACGATCAGCGGCACGCCGCGCGAATGCGCGACGTCGGCGAGCGCGCGCACGTCGGCGACGGCGCCGAAGTACGTCGGCGAGACGACCCACGCTCCTACCGCGCCGGGCGTCTGCGCGAGCGCCCGATCGAGCGTCTCGGCGGTCAGGCAGTGCGCGATGCCGAGCACCGGGTCGAGCTCGGGCGCGGCGAACGTCGGGCGCAGGCCGGAGAGCACGAGCGCGTCGATCGCGCTCGAATGCGCGTTTCGCTGGACGACGATCCGCTCGCCGTTGTGCGCCAGCGCGAGGCCGGCCGAGAGGTTGCCTTGCGAAGCGCCGTTGACGAGGAACCAGGCGCGCTTCGCGCCCCACGCTTCGGCGGCGAGCCGCTGCGCGCGCTCGAACGGAGTCGGCTCGACGCCGACGTCGATGCCGTGCGTGAGCGCTGGGATGTCGAGCGCCAGGGCGCGTTCGCCGATCGCTTCGAGCAGCTCAGGATCGGCGCCCGGACCGCCCTTGTGCCCCGGCACGTGCAATCGCGCTGGATCGCGCTCGACATAGGCGAGCAGCGCGTCGAGGTACGGAGTCTGTCGCTGATCGGCGCTCATCGGTCTCTCTCAGAGAGGCTAGAGCCCGACCGGCCATAGCCCCGATCAGACGAGCCGTTAGACGAGCGGGTACCGGCGACGTCGCCGACCGACGAGCCGTCAGACGAGCGCGTCGGGCGCGTTGCCGGCGCGCCCGATCAACGTCTGCTCGGCCGCGTCGGTCCACAGCACCTGCTCGCGGCCGGGGCCGACGCCGACGAGCATGACCGGCGCGCGCACCTGCTCGGTGATGAACTGCAGGTACTCCTGCGCCGCGTCGGGCAGGTCGGAGTACGTCCGGCACTCGCCGATCTCCTCGCTCCAGCCGCGCAGCTCGGTCAGCTCGGCGGTCGAATGGTGAAGCACGGTCTGGTGGTACGGGAAGTCCGCGAACACGGCGTCGTCGGCGCCGCGGTAGCTCGTGCAGACCTGGATGCGGTCGAGCCCCGAGAGCACGTCGAGCTTGGTCACGACGAGGCCCGCGAGCGTGTTCAACCGCGCGGCGTAGCGCAGCGCGACGAGGTCGAGCCAGCCCGTCCGCCGTGGCCGGCCGGTCGTCGTGCCGAACTCGCCGCCGCGCGTGCGGATCAGCTCACCCATGTCGTCGTGCAGCTCGCTCGGGAATGGCCCGGCGCCGACGCGAGTCGTGTACGCCTTGGAGATCCCCCAGACTTCGTCGATGTCCTTCGGCCCGACGCCCGTGCCGACGCAGGCCGCGCCGGAAAGCGGATTTGACGAGGTGACGAACGGATACGTGCCGTGATCGATGTCGAGCATCGCCGCCTGCGCGCCCTCGAAGATCACGACCTTGCGATTGTCGAGCATCTCCCACATCAGTTTCGAGGTGTCCGCGATGTGCTGCTCGAGGCGATGTCCGAACGTCAGGTATTCCTCGGTCATCGTGTGCAGGTCGAGCGACGGGTCCTTCTCGAACGGCCGCAGCGAGAGCCGCTTCGGCTCCATCGCGGCGACGATCTTCTTCTTCAAGATCTTCTCGTCGAGCAGGTCTTGCACGCGAATGCCCAGTCGCGCGGCCTTGTCGGCGTAGCAAGGGCCGATGCCGCGTCGCGTCGTGCCGATCTGCAGGCTGCCGAGCTTCGCCTCGCCGGCCGAGTCGAGCAGCAGGTGGTACGGCATGATCAGGTGCGCGTTCGCCGAGATGCGCAGCCCGCTCACGTCGATCCGCCGCGCGCGCAGCGCGTCGAGCTCGCCGATCAGCACCTTCGGGTCGATCACGACGCCGTTTCCGATCACGCAGCACTTGCCGGGGTAGAGGATCCCTGACGGAATCAGATGGAGCTTCCACTCCTCGCCGTCGCGCACGATCGTGTGCCCGGCGTTGTTGCCGCCTTGGAAGCGCACGACCGCGTCGGCCTGCTCGGCGAGCAGGTCGACGATCTTGCCCTTTCCCTCATCGCCCCACTGGGCGCCGACGATCACGATGCCTGGCATGTCAGCCTGCAGTCTAGGGAGGGCGCCGCTTAGCTCGAGCGAAACGTAGCTGTCCAGTTGTCCTGCGCATCGCCGCCCGTCGGCTCGGTGGGCGGCGCGCCGCCGCCGGCATCCGTCTCCAGCCAGCGCTCCTGCGCGCGTACGATCCGCTCCGGCACGGGGTACTGTCGGCGATCGTCTTCACCGTGGAGCGGTAGCCCGTCGCCGCATATTCCTACCAGTCGCGACATCGTCCGAGCGCCGATCTGCTCTTCCAGCTGGTCGTGCCGGAGGTTCGTCGTGACGATCATCGCGCGCTCGTCCTCGTAGCGCGTGTTGACGATCGAGTAGAGCTGCTCGAGCACCCACTCGGTGGTGTTCTCTGCGCCGAGGTCGTCGATGTGCAGCAGGTCGACCGCGGCGAGGCGCTCGAGGAAGCCGACCATCCCGTCGTCGGTCTCGATCGCCGCGCGGATCAGGTTGAGCAGGCGCGGCAGCGAGTAGATCGCAACCGACCTGCCGGCTTCGATCGCCGCTTTCGAGACGATCATCGCGAGCGTTGTCTTGCCCGTGCCGACGTCGCCCATCAGCCACAGTCCCTGGCCGGCGTCGAGCTGCGCGTCGATGTCGCGCACGTAACGCCTGATCGTCTGCACGACGTCCGGCGCGACACGTGCGATTTCGGGCACCGGCGGACGCTCGAACGAGACGTACTGGTAGTGCCGTGGGATCCTCCCCTCCAGACCGGCGATACGCCGCCGCGAGATGCGCGTGGCGCGACACGGGCAGTCGCTCGCCGTGTCGGTCGCCTCGTCGACGACGAAGCCGCTGCCGTCGCACACGCCGAGCTCGCAGCGCTCGCCCTGGCGGGCGTCCGTTTCGCCGGCGAAGCTCACGCCGCGTAGCGCTCGCCGGCGTAGTTGTTGAACTTCGGAAACTCCTTCTGGAAGGTCAGCGTGACTTTGCCGACGGCGCCGTTGCGATGCTTGGCGATGATCAGGTCGGCCTCGCCGACGCGCTCGGATTCCTCGTCGTAATACTCGTCGCGGTAGATGAACATCACCAGATCGGAGTCCTGCTCGAGGTTTCCACTCTCGCGCAGGTCCGACAGCTGCGGTTTCTTGTCCGGGCGCGTCTCGACCGCGCGGCTCAGCTGCGAGAGCGCGATCACCGGCACGCCGAGCTCGCGCGCGAGGATCTTCAGACCGCGGCTGAGCTCGCCGACGGCCGTCACGCGACTGTCGTAGCGGCTGTCCGTGCGCATCAGCTGCAGGTAGTCGATGATGATCAATCCGAGACCGCCCTCGCACTGACTGTGCAAGCGGCGCGCCTTCGCGCGAATCTCGAGCAGGCCGACGTCGCTCGAGTCGTCGACCCACAGCGGCGCCGCCGCGAGCACCTGCGAGGCCTTCAGGATCTTCGGCCAGCGCTGCTCGGCGACGCGTCCCTTGCGCAGCTCCTCGCCTTTGATCCGCGCCTGCGAGGCGACGAATCGCTGCGCGAGCTCCGCCTCTGCCATCTCCAGCGAGAACAGCGCGACCGGCTTGCCGTGTTTGACGGCGGCGTTCTCGGCGATGTTGCAGACGAGCGCGCTCTTGCCCATCGCCGGGCGCGCGGCGATGATGATCAGGTTGCCGGGCTGGAAGCCGCCGGTGATCTCGTCGAGGTCCTTGAAGCCCGACGGCGTGCCAGTCAACGACGTGCCCTCGATCGACAGCCGGTGCATCTTGTCGAGCTCCTCGTGCAAGACGTCCTCGATCGAGCGGAAGTCCTGCTGGCGATCGTCGCGCGCGACCTCGAGCATCGCCTTCTCGGCCTGCTCGACGAGCTCGCGCGGCGGCGCTTGGTGTGAGACGACGCTTTCCTGGATCTCGTAAGAGGCCCGCAACAGCCGCCGCAGCAGCGCGTTCTCGCGCACGATCTGCGCGTAGCGGCGCGCATGGCCCGCCGCCGGCACGACGCCCGTCAGCTCGTCGACCGCCGCCGCGCCGCCGATCTGCTCGAGCTTGCCGAGCTGGCGCAGGCGGTCGATCACCGTCAGCGTGTCGACCGGCTCGCTTTCGTTGTACAGCGCGAGCATCGCGTCGTAGATCGCGCCGTGCCGCTCGCGGTAGAAGTCCTCCGCGCGCAGCCCCTCTTCGATCACGAGCGCGTACAGCGAGCGATCCGAGAGCAGGATCGCGCCGAGCACCGACTGCTCGGCCTCGAGGTTGTGCGGCGGCGCGAGCGAGCCCGTCGAGGCGCCGCTCGTGCCGTTGACTGTCGAGACGGCGCTCATCGCTCGGGCGAGTGTAGGGTCGTCGCCACGCCGGCCCGGCGCTGCTCTTCGCTATGTCGGGCAAATTGCTCCGCGGCAGCTGCTATCACGAACATATGTTCGCATATCAGCCGGAGGACAGCTTGCGATGAGACGTCGTCGCATGTCCCGTAAAGCGCCGTCCATGCAGGCCGATCCCACGCGACGGCTAGCTGTCTTCAGCCATATCGGAGGTCTCTGCATGCTTAATGTATGCAGCGAGCATTCCGGCAGCCTGGGGCGCCGTCACGCCCCAGACCAATGCCCGCACGATCAGTTCCCGCGATGCTCTTACGCCGATATCTCTTCTAAGCTCCGCAAGGAGCTGATCTGCGTCAGTTGCCGCGCTGCGGTCCAATCGGACTGTGGTGTATCGAGACTTCGCCATCCGAACCTGCCAGTAGCATCGGCTATGCATGCAGTATGCATGCACCAAGACTGTACTAGCCTAGGAGTGCTTGGCAAATGAGCGACTTCAATGACACGAAGTTCCGCGAGCTGATCGTCTATATCGCTAAGCGCCTCGGTCCTGAGGCGGCGCTTGGTCGCGTAAAGCTCGCCAAGCTGCTCATGTGGAGCGATTTTGGCTCGTTTGAGCGGTTCGGCAGATCTATCACGGGCGCGACGTACGAGAAGTGGGAGCATGGTCACTTGCCACGCGAGTTGTTGCTTGCCGAACGTGATCTATTGGCAGGTGGAGATATCGCGACGGAGGACGTCGACTACTACGGTAAGCGGCTAAAACACATCACGGCCGAGCGGGATCCCGACCTCAGCGAGTTCACGGAGGACGACCTCTCGGTAGTAGAGGGAGCGCTGCGCGTGTATGGCCACGAGAGCGCAGCCTATCTCAGCGATTTGTCGCACCACGAAGTTGGATGGCGTCTCGCGAAGTGGAAGGAGCCGATCCCCCTGGCGACCGTCTTTCTAGGAGCTGGAGGAGTGCGAGAGGCTGATATCCGTCGGGGGGAGGAACTAGCTTCCCTGCATGGCTGGAACTAGCCGCGAGCTTCGCTGCGAAGGGTTTATCGAGAGCTCCGACTTTGAAAAGTCGAAGGACGAACTCAAGCAACACGCAGGACTGACTGATAGGCAGATCGACTTCCGCTTGGACGCGCTGCTGTGGGCGCTTCGCCGCGATCCGTCGCTCGTTTCGGAACGTGTGCCGAACCGGGATCTGTGGGTAGCAACCACTAACCGCGGGATCCCGCTACTCCGCATCTTCCTGAGGCCACGGCCTGACCGACCGACCGAAGCCGAATTGATGTGGATTGAGGAGCGTCTGTGACCAGCGCACGCCGGAAGGCGGCGCCTGCTCGCCTCGACGCGGCTATTTCTTCGCGACGACCATCGTCTTGATCGTCGCAGCGACTCCGTCGACGACGTCGACGACGACCATGTACGTGCCGACGTTCTTGATCGGCTCGGGCAGGTGAACGTTGCGTTTGTCGAGCTTCAGGCCGCGCGCTTCCTTGATCGCCGAGGCGATGTCCTGCGCGGTGACCGAGCCGAACAGGCGGCCGTCGGCGCCGGACTGTTGCGGGATCGTCAGCACGGTGCGGTTGAGCAGGTTGACGTTCTCCTCGGCGCGCTCGATCGCGTTGCGCTCGGCGCGCTCGGCGGCCTCTTGGCGCTGGCGGATCACTTCGACGGCGCCGCGCGTCGCCGGCTGGGCGAGCTTGCGCGGCATCAGGTAGTTGCGCAGGTAGCCCTTCGAGACGTCGACGACCGCGCCCTGCTCGCCGAGCTGTTCGACGTCTTGGAGGAGGATCGCGTCGGGCATCGCCTAGCGATCCCGGTCGCGATCGCCGCGGTCGCGGCGCCCGCCGGGACTGTCCTCGCGACCGCTCTCGTTGACGTACGGCAGCAACGCCAGCTCGCGCGCGCGCTTGACCGCGGTCGCGATCTGCACCTGATGGCGACGGCACGAGCCGGTGATCCGCCGCGAGCGGATCTTGCCCTTCTCGGAGATGAACTTGCGCAGCGAGACGACGTCCTTGTAGTCGACCTGCTCGATCTTGTCGCGGCAGTGCTGACAGGACTTGCGCCGGCCGCTGCCGATGCCGCCCTTCTTGTCGCGCCGGCGAACCGGCTTGCCGCGTCCGCGTGCTTTGGCCATCAGCGGCCTCCGCGGCTGCGCTCGCGGCGCTCAGGCATGAAGCGATGTGATTTCACGAAGACCTCGATGTGCTCTCTGAATCTCAGAACGGGATGTCGTCGTCGCCGGCGGCGACAGGTGCGGGCTGGAAGTCCCCTTCGTCGACCGGCACATCGCCTCCTGAAGAGGCTCCGTTGCCTTGACGAGCTCCGAAGGAGCCTCCACCGGAGGCGTCCTCGCGCGAGCCCAGGAACTGCACCGAATCGGCAATGATATCGGTTGCCTGGCGCTTTGTGCCGTCCTGCGCTTCCCACTCGCGCCACTCCAGGCGCCCGTCGATCGCGACGGGGCGGCCCTTGGCGAGGTAGCGCGCGGCGTTCTCGCCCTGTGCGCCCCAGACGGTCACGTTGAAGTAGTTCGGCTTGTCGACCCATTCGCCGCTCGCGCCGTCCTTGCGGCGCGTGTTGCACGCGATCCGCAGGCTGCAGACGGACATGCCGCTCGGCAGCGAGCGGAGCTCCGGATCGGCGGTCAGGTTTCCGGTCATCACGACCCTGTTGATGTTGGTGGCGGCCACGGCTCGTCTTCCTTTCGGCTCCTTGCGGTCCCGCTGCGCGGGCGTCTTACGGTTCTGTGCGAGTTGTGCGTCGAGTCTAGACCGGGCTGCGGGCGCGACTGCGCTCGTAATCTCGCTAATTGCGCTCGCCGGACGCGTCTCGCGCGCCGCTCCGGCGCGCTCGCGAGGACGTGCCGAAGATCTCGTCCCAGTATGGCGCGCTGATCCCGAAGCCGCGCGTGTCGTCCTGGAAGTGGTGGCGCATGTGCCGTTCGCGCAGCATCCTCCCGAGCCGGCCGCGCGGGCGGAAGTGGTGCAGGTAGTAGTGCATCATGTCGTAGACGAGGTAGCCGAGGAAGAAGCCGGCGCCGATCCCAGGCGCGTAGTGCTGGCCGAAGATCACGTAGAGCAGGCCGAACACGGCCGCGCCGAGCGGGATGCTGACGGACGGCGGCATCACGAGCCGCATCGGGTCGTTCGGGTGGTCGTGGTGGACGCCGTGGATGATCCAGTGCAGGCGCGCGCCGATCCCGTGCTCGGGCTCGAAGTGGAAGACGATCCGATGCAGCCAGTACTCGAACAACGTCCACAGCGCATAGCCGGCGACGAGCAGCGCGAGCGACAGCAGCACGCTCGCTTTCGAGAGCCCCCACGCCTCGAGCACGACGATGCCGGGGACGAAGATCAGCACCGGCACGATCGGGTGGACGCGCGAGAGCGCGTCGAGCGCGCGCGACTCGAACATCGGCGGCGACGCGCGCAGCACGTCGGTCCGGTTCGCCGCCCCGTCGTCGATGTCTTCCGCCCATCCCACGGCAGCGATCTTAGTACGAGCAGGCGCAAAGCCAGCGCTCGCGCGCCGTCGCGCGCCGTTTCTGCCGGCGCGAAAGCGAGCGCGCAAGAGCCGCCGGTCTCGACGCTGTCGTGCGCGTAGGAGCGCGCGTCAGGAAGGCTCGCCGACGGCGAGCTCGGTCGCCGTCGCGTCCTCGGCGCCAGGCGCCTCGGCAGCGGCAGGCGTCTCGGCAACGGCTGGCGCGCTCGCGGCGGGCGCCGGAGGCGCCGGCGCGTCGCTCTCGCTGCGCCGCTCGCTCGCTCCGGCGGACATGTCCGGCGCGTCGGGCACGCCGGGCGCGAGCTTGATGATGCGAAAGCGCAGCGCCTCGTCGGCGATCCGCAAGGTGCGGTCGAGGCCGTCGAGCAGCTCGGTGCTTGCGACGTGGAACTGGAACAGGTGATAGATCGCGCTCGTCTTGCGGTCGATCGGGTAGGCCAGCGCGCGCTCGCCCCACTCGTCGTGGCGCAGCAGCTCGCCTTGCGCTTCGATCGCCGCGCGCGAGTCGGCGACGAGCTTGTCGCGCGTCGCATCGTCGGCCTGCGGGTCGAGCAGGATGACGAGATCGTATGTCGGTGCGGGCAGCGTCATGAGAAAGCGCCCGAAGGCGCTGCTGTGGAGATTAGCGCGTTCGCGCTCATCTGCGCCGCGAAAGCGATGCCGGCATGCGCGCCTCACACGCGCGCGCAACCGCGGCGCTCAGCGCGTGCGGCCCTTCGCGCGGATGTCGGCGAGCTGCTCGTCGATCCAGTCGCCGGGGTCGCGCGAGGTGACGATCTCGACGAGCCCATCGGCGCGCCGGCGCTTCTCGGCCGGCGCCATCGTCAGCGCCGCGTGGATCGAGTCGGCGAGCTCTTGGATGTCGAACGGGTTGACCGACAGCGCGTACTCGCCGAGCTCCTCGTGCGCGCCGGTGTTCTCGGAGAGGATCGAGACGCCCTCGCGCTCGTTGACGATCGGCCCCTCCTTCGCGACGAGGTTCATGCCGTCGAACATCGCGTTGACGAGCAGCACGTCGTAGTGCTTGTACGCGGCCATCGCCTCCTCGAGATCGTCTCTCAGCTTCAGCTGGATCGGCATCCAGTCGGGCGTGCCGTGGCGGTGGTTGACGACGGCGACGAGCGCCTCGATCGCCTCGAGGTACTCGGCGTACTGCGGCACGTCGGTTCGCGACGGCATCAGCTGCGCGACGAACGTGACACGCTCGGAGAACTCGGGATGCTGCTCGAGGAACAGGTCGAACGCGGAGAAGCCGCGCAGCACGTTCTTCGACAGGTCGGCGCGGTCGACGCGCAGGATCAGGAAGTCGCGCCGACGGCGCAGCAGCTCCTGCTCGAACTGCCCGACGCGCGCGCGCTGCGACACGCGGCGTGTCGCCTCGTGGTCGATCGGCAGCGGATAGGCGCGCACCCACACCTCGCGGCCGTCGGGCGCGAGCACGATGCCACGCTCGAAGTCGATCTCGAGGCCCATCAGGTCGCGGCAGCACTGCAGGAAGTTGCGCCGGTAGGAGCGCGTGTGAAAGCCGATGATGTCGTTCGCGAGCAGGCCGGTGAAGATCTCCTCGCGGATCCGCGTCGGCAGCACGCGCCAGGCGTCGGACTGCGTCCACGGGATGTGGATGAAGTGGTGCAGGAACGCGTCCGGGCGCGCGCGGCGGATCAGTCCGGGCAGCGTGTAGAGGTGGTAGTCGTGGATCATCACGACCGGCTGCTCGGCGCCGCGCAGCTCGTCGATCACCGCCTCGGCGAGGTCTTCGTTGACGGCGTTGTAGCCGAACTCGAACGCCTCGATCTCCTCGCGGCGGATGTCGGGCGCGTTCGACAGGTCCCACAGGTAGTGCTGGATGAACCACAGCATCGGGTTGGCGACGACGTTGTAGAAGCGGTCGTAGGCGTCTGGATCGGAGACGACGAGGCGCACGCGGAAGTCGGTCTCGCCGGTCGGCGAGCGCACGGGGAACGCCTGCCCGTCGTGCTCACGCGAGGCCTTCGCGTCGTAGTCGCTCATCGCCGAGGCGATCCAGATCGCTTCGCGGTGCGTCGCGAGGCCGGTCAGCGCGGTGACGACGCCGCCGGAGCCGCGCTGGGTCTGCCCGTCGGCGTCGAACGTGACCGGGCCGCGGTTGCTGACGAGCACCAACGGCACGGCCGAGTCAGACATGCTCTTGGCGGCCTCCCGCCGGCGCTCTGAGCAGAGCGCTCGACGTCCGTGCTCGCGCGACCGCGGCCTCGCCGCTCATGACCGCCGCTTCAACTCGGTGAAGATCTTCAGGTAGTCGCGCAGGTAGCGCGGCGTGAGGAAGTGCGTGCGCACGTGCTCCTTGCCACGCCGGCCGAGGAACTTGCCGAGCGCCGGGTCCTTCAGCACCTCGAGCGAGCGCGCGGCGCACTGCTCGACGCTGTCGACGAGAAAGCCGGTGACGCCGTCCTCGATCTGCAACGGGATGCCGCCGACGTTGCCGCCGATGAACGGGCGCGCCTTCCAGATCGCCTCCGAGACGGTCAGGCCGAAGCCCTCGCGCGTCGACTTCTGGATCAGCACGTCGGCGTGCGACTGGAACGCGTTGACCTCGATCGCGCCGACGTTGTTGAAGTTGTTGAGGATGTGGATGTCGGGGTCGCCGTCGGCGTGCGCGATCGTCGCGTTGAAGAAGTCCCAGCCCTCCGGATCGTCGCTGGCCATCGAGCCGACGAGCGCGAGCTGCATGTCGGGCATCGACTGCTTGACGATGCGATACGCGTCGATCACGCCGAGCGGGTCCTTCCACGGATCGAAGCGCGAGACCTGGCAGATCAGCGGCCGGTCGACGTCGATCCCGAACTGCCCGCAGACGAACGCGCCGTCCTCGGGCGAGAGCGCCATGTTCTTCGGCGTCAGCGGGTCGATCGCCGGTGGCACGACGTTGACGTGGCCGTTCATCCCCGGCGGCACGTACTCGCGCATGTGGAACAGCGTCTCGGGATAGTCCTGGATGTACGGCAGCAGCTGGCGGATCGTGTCGGGGTTCGGCGTCGAGAGGTCGATGTGGCAGCGCCACACCCAGCCCTTCGCCTTCTCCGGCACGAGCCCGAACAGCGCGGCCGGCTGCGGGTCGTGCACGAGGCACACGTCCCAGCCGCCGGACAGCTCGCGCGCGTTCATCTCGTTGTACTGCTTCCACGTCGCCCACTGCTCCTCGTCGAGGTCCTGCGGCGCGCCTTGCAGCGCGTTGTGCATCAGCTTCGTCGCGTTGAAGAACTCCTCGCGCCCGTAGATCACCTGCCACTCGCAGTCGAGGCCGACGTCGCGCATCAGCGGCACGAGCGTGTAGAGGATCTCCGAGACGCCGCCGCCGAACGCGGTCGCGGAGATGTGCACGACGCGATCGCCCTGCAGCGGCTCGGCGAGCTCGCGGATCTCGGCGATCAGCTCGCGCCCGCAGATGTGCGTGTAATCGGCGAGCGTCTTGTTGCCAACGGCGACGGGCTGCAGCACGCGGCCGCACGATACCCAAGATCGAAGCGGCGCTTGCGCTCGGCGCTCACGCGACGGCGGCGCCCAGGCTTCGCGGCAGACCGAGCATCGAACTATCGTCTAGCGATGCTCAACGGGCGGCTGTACCGCGCGGCGTTCGTGCCGTTCGTCTTCGCGCTGGCAGTCGCCGCGTTCTCGCTGACCGGCCGTGTCAGCCCGCTGACTTCGACGCTCGCGCCGGATGCGTTCGAAGGGTCGCGCGCGTTCGCCGAAACGAGCACGCTCGCGCGCGAGTTCCCCGACCGGCGAGCAGGCAGCCGCGGCGATCAGGCGCTCGCGGAATACGTCACGGCGACGCTGCGCGGTCTCGGCGGCACGGCCGGCGCCGGCTTTCAGGTGCGTACGCACGAGTTCTCGGCGCAGACGATCGACGGCGAGCGCAGCTTGACGACGGTCGTCGCGCAGCGGCCGGGCGCGACGGGTGCGAGCCCGATCGTGATCGTCGCGCACCGCGACGCGGCCGGCGCCGGCGCGCGCGCCGAGCTGTCGGGCACGACGACGCTGCTCGAGCTCGCGCGCGTGTTCGCGTCGCGCGAGACGCAGCGCACGATCATCCTCGTCTCGACGAGCGGCGGCAGCGGCGGCGACGCGGGCGCGGCCGACTTCGCGGCGCGCTATCGCGCGCCGCTCGACGCGGCGATCGTGCTCGGCGATCTCGCCGGCGCACGCGCGCGCAAGCCGTTCGTCGTGCCGTACTCCGATGCGACCGGCTCGGCGCCGGCGCAGCTGCAGCGGACGCTGCAGAGCGCGATCACGCAGGAGCTCGGCGGCGACCCGGGCTCGCCGAGCGGCTTCGGCCAGCTCGCGCACCTCGCGCTGCCGCTGACGGTCGGCGAACAGGGGCCGTTCGACGCCGCCGGCATCCCGGCGGTGCTCGTGCAGGCGGACGGCGAACGCGGCCCGACGGCTGGCGAGCCGGTCAGCGAAGCGCGGCTGGAAGGGTTCGGGCGCGCCGTGCTGAGCGCGATCGACGCGCTCGACACCGGGCCGAGCGTGCCGCGCGCGATGGCGAGCGGGCTGTCGATCCAGAAAAAGACGATCCCGTCGTGGGCGCTGCGACTGCTGATCGGCACGCTGCTGCTACCGCCGCTGATCGTCGTCGCCGACGGGCTCGCGCGAGCGCGGCGCAGGCGCCTGGCGGTCGCGCGCTGGTCGCTGTGGACGCTGCTCTGCGCGGCGCCGTTCCTGCTCGCGGCGCTGTTCGCGATGCTGCTCGGCGCGATTGGCGTGATCGGCGCGGCGCCGGGCGAGCTGCCGCCGCCCGCGGGGCTGTCGTTCGGCTCCTCGCAGCTCGCGACGGTGCTCGCGGTGCTGCTCGCGCTCGCGCTCGCGTGGCTGCTCTGGCCGATGCTGCTGCGCCGCGTCGGCGTGCGCGCGCGCCCGCAGTCGGACGCGGCCGGCGTAGCGATGCTGCTCGTGCTGCTCCCGGTCTGCGTCGTCGTGTGGATCGTCAACCCGCTGACGGCGCTGCTGCTGCTGCCGGCGCTGCACCTGTGGCTGCTGATCGCCTCGCCGGAGCTGCGCCCGCGCCCGCCCGTCGCGCTGGCGCTCGTGCTCGCCGGGCTCGTGCCGCTGGTGCTGCTCGCCGGGTTCTATGCGGCCGAGCTCGGGCTCGGCGCCGGCCGCTTCCTCTCGGCCGCGGTGCTGCTGCTCGCTGGCGGGCACGTCGGCGCGCCCGGCGCGCTGCTGTGGAGCCTCGCGCTCGGCTGCGGCGCGGCGGCGGCGCTGCTCTCGCTCAGCGTGCGCGACTCAACTTTCGAGCCGCACGATGACGATCAACGAGAGGTCACGATTCGTGGACCGCTGTCGTACGCCGGGCCGGGCTCGCTCGGGGGCACGACGTCGGCTCTGCGACGATAGATCTCGACGAACGATCGCAACCGACGCGTAACGACGAATGGCCGAAATCCCACTCACTCAGGCATCGCGCGGGGGGCCGGGCGTGTCCGGCCGCCGCAACGGCTCGCTGTCGCGCCGCGCGCTGCGCGTGCTGGCGATCGCGCTGATCGTCGCCGGCGCGCTGGCGCTGCTCGACGCGGCGGTGACGCTCGTGTGGCAGGAGCCGTTCTCGGCGCTCTACGCGAAACTGCGCCAGGACCACCTCAACGGCGCGCTCGCGAAGGTCGATCGCGCGACGCCGAGCGCCAGCGAAAAACGCACGCTGATCGACCTCGCCGACGTGCGCCGGCGCGTCGCGTTCCTCGCCGGCTCGCTCGAGGGGCGCGCGAAGAACGGCAGCGCCGTCGGGCGGATCGAGATACCGAGGATCGGCGCCGACTTCGTCGTCGTCAAGGGCACAGGCACGTCCGAACTGGAGAGCGGCCCTGGCGTCTACTCGGAAACGGTCTTCCCAGGGATGGCCGGCACGACGGCGATCGCCGGCCATCGGACGACGTACCTCGCGCCGTTTCGCCATATCGACGAACTGCGCAAGGGCAGCGCGATCACGCTGCGGATGCCGTACGCGCGCTTCACGTACGACGTCGTCGGCAAACGCGTCGTCTCGCCGAGCGACGTCGCGGCGGCGGTCAGCGATGTCGGCTACTCGCGGCTCGTCCTGTCGGCGTGCACGCCGTTGTTCAGCGCCGCGAAACGCCTGCTCGTCTACGCGCGCCTGACGCGCGTGCAACCGCTCGGCGCTGCGCGCGTGCCGGCGGCCGACAGGCCGGCGGGCGCCGACGAAGCGCTGAGCGGCGATCAGCTCGAAGAGCCCGCGACGGCGCGCACGAAGACGCCGAAGCGAGCGCGCTCCTCACTGCCAGCTGTGCTCGAATCCGTCGAGCCGCACTTGACGTCGATCCCCGGCGAACAGTGAGACGCCGGCGCCGTCCGCCTGCGCGTCGAGGACTTCGCCGACCCACGTGACGCGCGTCGCGCTCGCCTCGGCGACGGCCGCCTCGACCGCCTCGCGCCGCTCGGCGGGCGCGCAGAAGCACAGCTCGTAGTCTTCGCCGGCGCTCGCCGCGAGCTCGTATGGATCGCGCTGCAGCGCGCGGCAGAGCTCGGCGACGCGCGCGCCGAGCGGCAGGCGCTCGAGCTCGATGCGAAGCTGCACGTGGCTGGCGCGCGCGAGGTGCCCGGCGTCGGTCGCGAGGCCGTCGGACAGGTCGATCATCGCGTGCACGCCGGCGCCGGCGAGCGCGCGACCCTCGGCGAGTCGCGGCTGCGCCGGCGGCCATCGCGCGTCGAGCCGCGCGTCGCGCTCGCGCGCTTCGCGCACGGCGAGCGCAGCGCCGGTGCCGCCGAGCGCGCCGGTGACGCCGACGAGGTCGCCGGCGCGCGCGCCGTCGCGTCCGACCAGCTCGCGCTCGTGCTCGGCCCAGCCGACGACGGTCGCGGAGACGCTGAGCACGGGCGAGCGCACGACGTCGCCGCCGGCGATGATCGTGCCGTTCGCGCGTGCGAGATCGCGAGCGCCGCGCACGAGCTCGAGCGCATCGCCTTCACCGAGAGTTGGCGAGAGTCCCAGCGCCAGATAGGCCTCGCCGGGAGCGGCGCCCATCGCGGCGAGGTCCGACAGCGCCGCGCCGAGCGCGCGCGCGCCGACTTCGCCGGGCGAGAGCCAGTGCTCGCCGAGGCGGAAGTGCGTGCCTTCGACGGCCGTATCGACCGAGACGACGCAGAATGGACGCGCGCGCACGACGGCGGCGTCGTCGCCTGGACCGCGGACGACGCGCGAGCCCTGTGTGCGCCAGGCGTCAACGCTCGTCGTGCCGCTGCCGGCGTGCTCCGCGCCGTTGCCAATGCCGCTGGCACTGGCGCTGGCGCTGGCATCGGCACTGGCGTCGGCGCTCAGCTCCGCTTCGATCGACGCGATCAGCGAGCGCTCGGCGATGGCTGCTCAGCGGTGTCGGTAGACGATCCGCGCGCGGTCGAGATCGTACGGGGAGAGCTCGCAGCGCACGCGATCGCCCGGCAGGATGCGGATGCGGAAGCGGCGCATCTTGCCGGCGACGTGTCCGAGCACGACGTGGTCGTTGTCGAGCTTCACGCGGAACATCGCGTTCGGCAGCGCCTCGATCACCTCGCCCTCGAATTCAACCTTGTCCTCCTTTGGCACTGAGCTCCCATCTGGCGCGAGCTTCACTCGCGACCGGTTGTCCGAATCGACTCGAGATCAAACTACCAGGCGTCAGCTTTGGGAGGCTGTCCTCGCGTGCTCGGCTGACAGTGCGCCGCGGCTAACGGACAGCTCGCCGCACTCACTGCGCAGCGGCGAGCGTCACTGACCGGGCGTCGCGCCGCCGGCGCCGCCCGCGCCGGCGCCGCCGCCGGGAGCTTCGTGCGGGGCTTCAACGGGCGCTTCGTGCGTTTCGATCGGAACGGGCGCGTTGGCGCCGCCGCGTTCGGGAGCGTGTTTTTCGGGGCGTTTCTTCGCTTCGGGCGGTGCTTCGCGCGATTCGCCGTAGGAGCGCGTCTCGCCGGTCGTCGCGAATTTGCCGTAGAACGGCTGGTAGGAGATCGGTTCGTTTGCCGCTTTGAACTGCTCGCAAGTCTTGCCTTCGACGACGGCCGACATGTACGCGTGCCAGATTTCGGCCGGCAGGTAGCCGCCTTGCTGTGGCTCGCCGTGCACGTCGGTCATCGAGACGCGCTTGTTCGGATAGCCCATCCAGACGACGGTCGCGTAGTTCGGCGTGTAGCCGTCGAGCCACGCGTCGACGAGTTCGCTCGTCGTGCCGGTCTTCGCGGCGGTCGGGCAGGTGATCGCCGAGCGCGTCGCCGTGCCGCTTTCGACGTTCTGTTTGAGGATGCTCGTCTCCTCGGCGGTGACGCCTTCGCTGAGCGCTTTGACGCGATGCGGCGTTCCCCAGTTGGTGTCGGCGTGCCCGTCGGGGAAGACGACCTTCGTGATCGCGATCGGCGAGTTGCGGTAGCCGCCGTCGGCGAGCGTCGCGTAGACGTCGGCCATTTCGAGCGGCGTGACGCCGAGCGTGAGCCCGCCGAGCGCTTCGGCCGGGTAGCTCGACAGGTGCGTCTTGACACCCATTTTGTACGCCATGTCGGTGACGGTCGACTCGCCGAGATCGGCGGCGAGCTGCGCGTAGACGGTGTTGTCGGATGTCAGCGTCGCGTCGACGAGGTTGATCGACTTGTTCAGCGAAGTGCCCTCGAACGTCTTCACTTCATATGTCGGATAGCCGGTCAGCCAGCCGGGCTCGAGCGTGTGCGAGAGGTAGTACGTGCTGTTCGGGTCGACGCCGCGCGAGAGCGCGTCGGCGAGGTCGATCGCCTTGAACGTCGAGCCCGGTTGACGGTGACCGTCGGCGGCGAGGTTGTACTGCGACTTCTCATAGCTCTCCGACTCGGCCATCGCCTCGATGTCGCCGTTCGCGGGGTTCAGCGTGACGATCGCCGACGCCGGGTCTTCGGGCTCGTCGAGCACGTCGGCGATCGCTTTGCGCGCCTCGCTCTGCATCTGCAGGTCGATCGTCGTGTAGACCTTCAGCCCGCCTTGCGCGACGGTGCTCGCGCCGTAGCGCTTGATCAGCAGCTGGTGGACGTATTCGAAGAAGAAGTCCTCCTTGCGCTCGGAGTAGAAGTCGCCGCGCTTGACTTCCAGCGGCGCGGCCTCGGCGCGCGCGGCTTCGGCGTGTGTCACATAGTGAAGTTCGGCCATCTTGCCGAGCACCTCGTTGCGCCGCTGGCGCGCGACTGACGCGTCGCGGAACGGGTTGTACTGCGACGGCGCCTGTGGCAGCCCGGCGAGCAGCGCCGCCTGCGCCAGGTTCAACTGTGACGCCGGCTTGTCGAAGAACTCGCGCGACGCGGCTTGCACGCCGATCGCAGTCTGTCCACCAAGCGTCCCGTAAGGGACGCTATTCAGGTAGTTCGTCAACACTTCGCGCTTGGAGTGTTTCTTCTCGTACTCGATCGCCAGCTTCGCCTCGATGATCTTCTGCTTCAGCGTGTGCTGGTCGCCGCCGAGGTAGAGGTTGCGCATCAGCTGCATCGTGATCGTCGAGCCACCCTGCAGCGCCTCGCCGTGCGTGACGTCCTTGACGGCCGCGCGGAAGATCCCGGTCAAGTCGACGCCGTTGTTCTTGTAGAAGCGCTGGTCCTCGATCGCGACGGTCGCGTTGCGCAGGTCCGCCGGCATCTGAGTCCACGAGATCGGCGTGCGCAACTCGTCGGACTGGATGAAGCCGAGCCGAGTGCCGTCGGCGGCGTAGACCTGCGAGGAGCCGCCGCCGATGATCGGCTTCAGCGAGCCGATCGCCGGCGCCGACTGGGCGACGTTGAGCACGTAGCCGACGGCGGCGATCGCGCCGACGATCAACGCGATGACGATCACGCCGCCGCCGATCAAGAGAAAGCGCGCCGGGCCCGCGTGGTGATGGCGCTGCCGGCGCTGTCGTGCCTGTCGAGACATACCGGGACCTTCGAGATTACCCGTCCGATTGTGATTTCCTGCCGGTAGCGCTCGCCTGCGCTCCTTTCTCAGGCGTCGCCATCGACCATGAACTCCGACACCGCCGAGCTCGCGATCGCCGATCCTCCGGGCGAGCTGGTCGGCGCGCTCGAAGGATCGGCGGCGCGCGGCGAGGCCGCTCGCCACGCGCATCGCCGTCGCGAGGCGCGTCGTCGTCAGTCGCTGCGCGAGCGCGTGCGCGCCGTGTGGGCAGCGGACCCAGCGCGCGCGCTGGCGGTGCGCGACTGCTGGCGCGCGCTGTGGAGCTCGCGGCTGCTGATCTGGCTGGCTGGCGCGGTCACGCTGTCGACGTACGGCAGCGGGCCGGTGCGCCACGCGTTCAACCCGGCCGGGCTGACGCGCGGGCTCGGCTGGCTCGGCAACGCGCTCGCGGCGCCGGCGGCGCGCTGGGACGCGGCTTGGTACCTCGTGATCGCGCGCTACGGCTATCGCCCGGACCTCGGCCCGTACACGTCCTCGCGCGACGCGTTCTTCCCGCTGTACCCGCTCGCCGTGCGCGCGATCGGATACAGCGGCGTGCCGCTCGTGCTCGCCGGCGTGCTGGTCTCGATCGCCGCGCTCGCGCTCGCGCTGTACGGAATCCACCGCCTGACGACGCTCGAGCTCGGCGGCGCGACGGCGCGCGCGCGCCAGTCGCTGAGCGCTCGCGCGCGCCCGGTCGCGTCGAGCCCGGCGAGCGTCGCGCGCCTGGCCGTGCTCGTGACGGCGTTCGCGCCGATGGCGTTCTTCCTCTCGGCGGTCTACTCGGAGTCGCTCTACCTCGCGTTGTCGGTCGGCCTGTTCTACGCGGCGCGGCGCGGCCGCTTCCTCACGGCGGGCGTGCTCGCGGCGCTCGCCGCGGCGACGCGCAGCGCCGGCGTCGTGCTGCTGCTGCCGGCGCTGATGCTCTACGTGTACGGCCCGCGCGAGGACCGCCGGCCGGACTTCGCGCGCGCGCGCGGCCTCGCGCCGCGCTACCGCCTGCGCAAGGACGCGCTGTGGCTCGCGCTCGCGCCGCTCGGCCTGCTCGCGTACATGCTCTACCTGTCGCTCGCCGGCGGCGACGCGCTGGCGCCGTTTCACGCGCAGGACGTCTGGGGGCGGCACTTCGCCGGGCCGTACGTCGGCGCGTTCGACGGACTGCGCGCGGCGTTCGACGGCGCTCGCCAGCTGATCTCGGCGCAGCAGCGCCATCTCTACTTCCCGGCCGGCGGCGGCAGCGCGTTCGTCGCATCCGAGCACAACCTGCTGCTGCTCGCGTTCCTGCTCGCCGGCGTCGTCGCGATCGTCGGCGTGCTGCGCGCGCTGCCGCTCGCGTACGGCGCATACGTGATCGCGGCGCTCGCGCTGCCGCTCTCCTACCCGGTCACGAGCCAGCCGCTGATGTCGCTGCCACGCTTCCTCGTCGTGCTGTTCCCGCTCGGCATCTGGTTCGCGGCGTGGCTCGCCGAGCATCCGCGCGCGCAGCGGCCGGCGCTCGTCTGCTCGGGACTGCTGCTGGCGTTCTTCACGGCCGAGTTCGCGACCTGGCATTGGGTGGCGTAGGTGCTCGACAGCGAGCAGCGCGACGACCGGCTCGTGCCGCGCGAGCCGCCCGCGCCCGTCGAGCCGGCGCCTTCGGGCAGCGCCGGATGGCCGCCATGGACGGCGTTCACGGCGCTCGTCGGCGGCGTCGTGCTCGCGACGATCGGCGGCCTGATCGTCGACATCCCGGCGGCTGCGCTCGGCGCGCACGTGAACTCGTCGAACCTCTCGCCGGGGCTGACGATCGCCGACACGACCGTGCAGGACGCCGGCTTCATCGCCGTCGCCGTGTTCTTCGCGCAGCTCGGCGGGCGCAAGGTCAGCGCGGCGATGTTCGGGCTGCGCCCGACGCGCCTGTGGCGCGCGATCGGGCTGCTGCTCGGGATGCTCGCCGTGTACTTCCTGCTCAGCCTGATCTGGGCCGAAGCGTTCAACACGAGCAAGGAGAAACTGCTCGAACAGCTCGGCGCGAACGAAACGACGACGCTGCTCGTGCTGAGCGCGGCGCTGACGTGCGTGATCGCGCCGATCGCCGAGGAGTTCCTGTTTCGCGGCTACATCTTCACGGCGCTGCGCAACTGGCGCGGGACGTTGCCGGCGGCGCTGATCACCGGCCTGCTGTTCGGCGGGGTCCACGCCGGCTCGGCGCCGGCGATCGACCTGCTGCCACTCGCCGCGCTCGGCTTCGGGCTGTGCCTGCTGTACCGCGCGACCGGCTCGCTGTACCCGTGCATCGCGGCGCACTGCGTCAACAACTCGATCGCGTTCGCGAGCCTCGAGAGCTGGGCGTGGTGGAAGGCGCTCGTGCTGCTCGCCGCCGCGCTCGCCGTGCTGTGGCTGCTCGCCGGCGTGCTCACGCGCCTCGGCGTGATCTCCGGCGAGCGCCCGCCCGCTCGCGATGTGACCGTGGCTTGAGCGGCCGCCCGAGCGAGCGATGAGCGATCGCCGCCGCAACGCGCGCTGCGGCGATCGTCACATGCGACGGATAGGATCGCGTCGATGAGCAAGCTTCGTCTCGCTTCGGGGGTCGCGTGCGCGTGCATGACGCTGCTCGCTCCCGCGGTGGCTAGCGCCGCGCAAACGTCGACGACGCCCACTGCGCCGCTGAACGCGCCCCCGCCCGCGGCCGGCCGGATCCAGCTCGTCGTGCAGAAGGCGTACGGCAAGCCGCCGTTCGTCGTCGCCGGCGGCCGCGTCGTGATCCGCGGGATCGTCGTCCCGTACGTCGGCAACCAGAAAGTCAAGCTGAGCTTCTATCGCGCCGGGCGCAAGGTCGAAGTGCAGACGGTCAGCGTGCTCGCGGTCGGCAACGGCGCCGGGCAGTTCCACGCCGGCTACTCGAGCGCGAGCTCCGGCGAAGTGCAGGTGCGCGCGGCGCACTACGCGACGCCCGAACAAGCGGCGTTCTCGGGCCACTCCGAAACGCTCCGCTTCGTCTCGCCTGATCTGCACGAAGGCGACAGCGGCACGTCTGTGCGCCTGTTGCAGTCGGAGCTGAACGCGCTGCACTTCGTCGTGCCGCTGAACGGCGTCTTCGACGAAGCGACCGGTCGCGCGGTGATCGCCTACCGCAAGATGACCGGCCTCGCGCGCGTGACGAGCACGGACCTGACGGTGTTCAAGAAGCTGCAGGAGGGCGCCGGCACGTTCCACGTGCGCTACCCGCAGGACGGCCGGCACGTCGAGGGCGACTTGACGCGCCAGGTGCTCGCCGAGATCGAACCGGGCGGCAAGGTGCGCGCGCTGTACACGATGAGCTCGGGCAAGCCGTCGACGCCAACCGTGATCGGGCGCTTCAGCGTCTACAACAGGACGCCGGGGACGAACTCGGAGGGCATGGTCGACGCGAGCTACTTCATCCGTGGCTACGCGATCCACGGCTACGCCGAAGTGCCGACGTACGCGGCGAGCCACGGCTGCCTGCGCGTGCCGATCCCGGACGCGCTGTCGATCTACGACTGGGTTCAGTACGGAACTCGCGTCGACGTCTACAACGAGAGCGGTGGCGGCAGCCACACGGTCAAAGGTAACGCCGGTCCTTGAGCGCTGACGCGCGCGAGCGGCTGATCGCGGAGCTGCGCGAGCACGCGCTCGTGATCGGCGCGGTGACGCTGACGAGCGGCGCGCAGGCCGAGTACTACGTCGACGCCAAGCGCGCGATCCTGCGCCCGGCGGGCTTCGCTGCGCTCTCGACGCTGCTCGCCGGCTATGTCGCCGAGTGGCGCGGCACGGCCGTCGGCGGGCTGACGATGGGCGCCGATCCGGTCGCCTGCGCGGCGCTCGCCGGCGGCGCTCGCGCGAAGGCGTTCTTGATCCGCAAGGAGGCCAAGCACCACGGTCTGCAGCGCCGGATCGAGGGCCCGCCGCTCGGTGACGAGGACCGCTGTGTCGTCGTCGAGGACGTCGTCACGACGGGCGGCTCGACGCTGACGGCGATCGAAGCGTTGCAGGAGGCGGGCCGCGAGATCGTCGGCGTCGTCAGCGTGCTCGACCGGCTGGCCGGCGGCGGCGCGGCGATCGAGCGCGCGGCCGGCGCGCCATACGTCGCGCTGAGCACGATCGACGACGTCTACCCCGAGCGGCCCGACCGCGAGCGGCCGGGCCCGGCGAGCAACTGAGTGCCCGGCGCGGCGCAGGGCACGGTCGTTCGCGCGGCGAGCGTCGACGACGTCGCGACGCTGCTCGAGCTGTTCGCCGCGCTCGCCGAGTACGAGCACCTGCAAGACGAGCTCGAAGCCGACGAGGCGCAGTTGCGCGAGGCGCTGTTCGGCGAGCGCCCGGCGGCTTCGGCTGTGATCGCCGAACGCGACGGCGAGCCGGTCGGCTACGCGTTGTTCTTCGCGACGTTCTCGAGCTTCCGCGCGAGTCGCGGGATCTGGCTCGAGGACCTGTTCGTGCTGCCGGTGCATCGCGGCGTCGGCGTCGGCCGGGCGCTGCTCGCGGCCGTCGCCGCGCGCGTGCCGGAAGCGCGCGGGCGCCTGGAGTGGTCTGCGCTGGACTGGAACGAGCTCGCGCTCGGCTTCTACCGCGGCATCGGCGCGCGGCTGATGGACGAGTGGACGACGCTGCGCCTCGACGACGAGGCGCTGGCGCGGATCGCCGCGGAGGCGGGCGACCACGGATAGCCCGATCGCATCGCGCTCGCGACGCCGCCTCGTGCTCGCGATCTGCTGCATGAGCCTGCTGATCGTCGGGCTCGACAACACGATCGTCAACGTCGCGCTCCCGTCGATCGGGCGCGAGCTGCACACGTCCGTCTCCGGCTTGCAGTGGACCGTCGACGCATACACGCTCGTGCTCGCGAGCTTGCTGATGCTGTCCGGATCGATGGCCGACCGGCTCGGGCGCAAGGCTGCGGCGTCGCCGTGTTCGCGCTCGGGCTCGCGAGCACGACGACTTGGGCGAACGCCACCGCGCGTCGCGTCGCCGAGGAGCTCGACGAGTCCGCGCAGGCCGAGTCGGAGCGCGTCGAGCTGGTCGGTAGCCTTCGGCCGTAAACGCGCGCCCTCGTAGTCCAATGGATAAGACGACCGCCTCCTAAGCGGTAGATCCAGGTTCGACTCCTGGCGGGGGCATGAACGGGAAGCCCTGCGAAGCATGGTTCTCGCTGGGAAATCGCGAGCGTAAGCGCGATGGTGAGGCTCGGGGAGATCAAGAAGTTCCGTGATCCAGTGGCGCATTCGCGTCGACTCACTCGCCCCCAAGGCGATGAACGTTGCACACGTTGACTTACCACCGAAGCGACAGCCCGCGATATTGCACCCCGATTGAGGAGGCGGGTTTCTCGTAGCGCGTGTTGCGAACGACTGCAGACGCGCGCAGGTACGGCGAGCCATGCCGGTTAGAGCGGGACTCACAAAGGAGGCGGCATGCGCTTGATCAAACGCACTTCGATAGTGGCGGCGCTGGTGTCGGTAATCGTCGCGTTGCCCGCCGCGGATGCGTCCGCGGACCGCTCTCTGGACAGCGTCCCCTCGCCAGCCGTTTCACTGCTCAACGACTCGCTCATTTCCCCGGCCGTCGATCAGCTGACCGGCGATGGCGGCCTGCGTGCGGCTCGCGAAGCCCGTCGCGAGAACCCCCAGGCCGTCGCCGAGCGCACAGCGTCGCGTAGCGCATTTGAGAACTTGCCCCCGGCGCGAGCGCTCGCCTTGACCCGCCGCAGCTTCCCGGCGCTCACGGCGCCGCAGGGCGCCCCACAGCTCACCGGCGGCCAGCGGCTCGTGCGCTTCCTGACAGACCGCGCGGCGCAGGTCTCTGAGCCCGGCGCGATCGGCGTGCTCGAATCGATCGCTCCGATCGCCATGCCCGGCGCGAGCGGCGCCCGTGCGCCGCTGGATTTGAGCCTGCGCCGCTCCGGCGCCGGCTTTCAGCCGCTGCGATCGGATGTCGGCGTGAAGATCCCCAGCACCCTTTCAGACGGAGTCGCGCTCGCAAGCGCCGGCGTCTCGCTGACGCCAATCGACGCGCAGGGAAAGCCGCTGGCCTCCTCGCCCGGCGCGCTGGACGGCGCGAGCGTGCAATGGAGCCAGGACGACCCCGCCGCGGGCGTGCACGACCTCGCGAGCCTCGCCAAGGCATCGCTTGAGGGCTTTGACCTGAGCACGCTGCTGCTCTCACAGCAAAGCCCGAGCCGGCTCTACTTCCGCGTCGGGATGCCCTCCGGCGCGCGTCTGAGGCGCGAGCGAGGCGGCTCTGTCGCGGTCATCGACGGCGAGGGCACGCTCGCCGTGATCTCGCCGGTGAGCGCCGAAGACGCCGAAGGCGTGAGCGTCCCCGTGACGATGTCCGTCAGCCACGACACGCTCGCGCTGGCGGTCGATCGCTCGGGCGACCACCTCTACCCGATCGCCGTCGACCCCGAAGTCAACGACTCCCAACTGGCGATCAACACGACCACCGGCAAGCGCTCGAACTGGGAATTCAAAACCAACAGCTCGCACTTCTCCCGCAGCGAATCGGGCGGCGGCACGGGCTCAGAACGCCTTGAAACGGTGGCCAGCGGCGGCTACGGAGTCGGCGAACTGGGCCTCTGGGGCTACCAGACCAAGGGCGTCTCCCACATCTACGAACTGAAAACCGAAACCTCGGCGCACAACTCCGGCGCGAAAGTCGAAAGCTTCCTGGAATTCGTCGAACCATCGAGCGCGCGCGAAACCAAGAAGGTCCTCTCCACCCCCACCGAAAACCCCGAATACGAACACAAAGCCACCACGATCTGCGCGGCGAACGCCTCGAAAGTCGAAGAATGCCTGCCCGGCTCGGGCGTGGCCAACAACGCCGTGCACTTCGAGCAGGCGACGAACGGCTCCTCGGGGACGGGCTTCTCCGACGCGATGACCCAAGGGATCGTCTCGATCGCAGAGCCCGAAGGCACGCACTCGACCACGGGCTACAACACGACCTCGCCGATGCTCGAATTCGAAGCTGTAGTCGAAGGCAAAAAAACCAAACTGGAACGTCATAACGTCCTCTACGGCGGCGGCGGCTGGCTCTCGGGCTTTGACGGCGCGCTGGGGCTGAACTCCGCCGACCCCGGGATCGGCGTCGCCGCCACCAAGCTCGAATACGAAAGCTCGCCCGGGCACTGGAGCCCGCTCTCCGAACACAACTACCTCGGCGTCGAAGCAGCCTGCCAGGGCGTGCAGTGCTACTCGGCCCACACCGAATACGCGACGCTGCCGCTCGGCCTGCCCGACGGCGAAGACACGCTGCGCTACCGCGCCGAAGAGGCGATCTCCGGCACGCAGAGCTCAGAAGCCGAAGGCCAGGCGAAAGTCAAAGTCGACACGAAGAAGCCGTACAACCTGAAGATCGAAGGCCTGCCCAACGGCAACGAACTGAGCGAACGCGAATACGAACTGACCGGCGTAGCGACCGACGGCGAAGGCGCCACGCTGCCGAGCTCGGGGATCAAATCGATCACGCTGAACGTCGACGGTCACGCGTTCGGGGCCTCAGGCGGCTACTGCAGCGTGGCCAAAGGCGAATGCAGCGGCAGCGAGAAATGGAAGCTCAACGGCGCCGAACTGGGCTCCGGGCGCCATGACCTCGTGATCGTCGCAGTCGATAACGCCGGCAACGAAGAAAGGCTCTCCGAACCGATCACGATCCACCACTCAACGCCGGTCGCGCTCGGCCCCGGCTCGATCGACCTGCAGTCCGGCGACTTCAGCCTCAGCGCAAGCGACGTCTCGATGGGCTCGGGCCTGAGCGTCGCTCGCAACTACAGCTCGCGCGCCCCTGAAGCCGGCGAAGGCCCGCTGGGCCCGCAGTGGAGCCTCAGCCTCGCCAGCGCCGAGTCGCTCACCGAAATGATCAACGGCGGCGTCCTGTTGACCGCCTCAAACGGCGCGCAGACGATCTTCGCGCCGCTCGGCGAAGGCAAATTCGAATCGCCGCTGGGCGACTCCAACTTGGCGCTCTCCCTCGAAGAAAACAAAACGACCAAAGAAAAGCTCGCCTATAAGCTCGTCGACGCCGCGGCGCACACCTCGGTGACGTTCACGCTGCCGAGCGGCGCAACGGCATGGGTACCGACAAAACAAGAAGGCGCCGTAGCGACGGACACGGTGAGCTATGCGTACAAGAACGTCGAGCAGGAGCAGATCACAGCCGCTCCGAGCGCCGGTGCGGCGAGCGCGATCGTCGCCGGCGAAGAAGGCGACATCTTCTACGCCGTCAAGAACAAGATCGTCAGGACGACCAACCGGGGGAGGGTGCTCTCAGAATACGCTCTGCCCGCCAACCACGAAGTGGTGCATATGGTCCTGGGGCCGCGCAAAGCCCTTGGAGGATTCCGCGAAGAACTGTGGTTCACGGAGAAGACGGGCGAATCTCAAGGCGCGGTCAGCTCGTTGTTGACCGACTTCGGCGGCGGCAAAGGCTACCTGCACGAATACAAACTTGGCCCAAGTGAACCGGGAGGGATCACGGCCGGACCGGAAGGCGCGATCTGGTTCACCGACGGCCAGGCCAACTTCGGCAAGATCGCCGAAGGAGTCCTCAGCGAATACTGGTTCGGGACCGTCGTCCACCCGCACTCGATCACGGCCGGCGCCGACGGCAACCTGTGGGTCGCCGAGCAGCACAAGATCGCCAAGGTCACCCCATCCGGGACCGTCGCGGCCGAATACGCGGCAGCGGGATCCGGCGAAGTCGGAGAAATCACCGCAGGACCCGACGGGAACCTCTGGTACACGAGCGATCTGGGCGAAAAAAAGGGCGCGATCGGCAGAATCACAACTGCCGGAGCCACCACCGAATACTCGCTCCCGGGCGGCGAATCCCAGGCGCCGCACGCGATCATCTCCGGCCCCGACGGCGCGCTCTGGTATGAAGACGCCGCGGCGGGGAAGGTCGGGCGGATCACGACATCGGGCGCGATCGCGCAGTATCCGCTTGCGAACTCGAGCGGTACCCTCTCGCTTGCCAGCGGCTTCGAACACCACGTGTGGTTCGCCGGGGCAAAGGTTGGCAAGCTGGTCTCGGTCACCGAGCCGACCGAAGCGCTCGCTCCGAAGCCCGCGGGCGTCTCCTGCGAACCGGAACTCAAACCCGGCTGCCGCGCGCTGAAGTTCAAGTACGCAAGCGCGACGACGGCGAGCGGCGAAGGGGCCGCGCAGTGGGGGGACTACGAACTCCGCCTCTCCGAAGTGACGATGAACGCGTATGACCCGGCCTCAAAAGCGATGAAGGAAACCGCAGTCGCGAAGTATGCGTATGACGGGCTGGGGCGGCTTCGTGCGGAGTGGGACCCGCGTGTCTCGCCCGCGCTGAAGAAGCGATACGGCTATGACTCCGAAGGCCTCCTCACGGCGCTGTCCGAACCGGGGCAGGAGCCGTGGACGTTCGCCTACGGCACGGCGAGCGGCGACGCCGGGCTCGGCAGGCTGCTCAGGGCCAAGCGCTCGCCCGCCTCCGCGGAACTGTGGAACGGCGAACCGCTCGTCAACACCGAAGTCCCGAAGATCATCGGCACGCCGCGGGTCGGAGTGCGCTTGACCGCCTCGAACGGAGCGTGGTCGGGGAGCTCGCCGGTCTCCTACAGCTATCAGTGGGAAGACTGCACCGGGGGACCGTGCAAACCGATCCTCGGTGCGACGAGCGCCAACTTCGTACCGCAGGGTCGGGAAGGGGAAGGAGCCCTCGCAGTCTCGGTCGAGGCGACCAACGGCGGCGGGTCAGCGACGGCGAAAAGCGAAGCAACCGAATTCGTGGAATCCGCCTCGCCGGTCCGAGAACAAGCTCTGCCGGCCTCGAGCACGCCGATGGGCATCTCGCGCGATAGCACGAACAACAAGTACTACATCGCCGATTACAACCAGAACATGATTCTCGAAGCCTCCGAAGTGGGGGTCGAACACGAGTATCCGGTGCACGTGCCGATCGGTGGCCCAGAGGGGATCGCGGCTGAAGGCGGAGTCGTTTACTGGGTCGACTACGGCGCCAACGAGATCCAGAAGTTCACAACGACGGCTGGAGGCCCGACGGCTGAAGTGGTGAGGATGTTGCCGTCAGGCGCCCACCCCACGAGCATCGTCTACGGCGCCAGCAACACGCTTTGGTTCACCGACTCCGGCACCGGCAAGATCGGCAAGTTTGTCCCCGCGACGGGAACGCTCACCGAATACGCACTGCCCGCGGGCGCGCATCCGCTCTCGATCGTCTACGGCCCCGACGGCAACTGCTGGTTCACCGACACGCGTGGCGTGATCGGCAAGATCACCCCGACGGGCGCGATCACCGAATACAAAATCGCTGCGACTGGGCTCAACGGCATCGCCGCCGGCCCCGACGGAAATCTCTGGTACACGACGACGAACGGGTCCAACGGGACGGTCGGCAAGATCACCACGGCTGGCAGCACAACCGAATACCCGCTGCCCGCAGGAGCGCGTGGAGCGGAATCGATCACCGCCGACGCCGAACACCTCTGGGTCACTGGCAACACGGTCAGCGCCATGTACAAGGTGACGACCTCCGGCGCGGTCACGCGATACGCCTTGCCCGCGGGAAGCGAACCACAGGCGATCACCACGAACAGCGCCAAGAGCCAGCTCTGGTTCGTCGAGCACAACGACAAGCTCGGAATCGTGACGCAGAGCAAGTTCGAAGTCACCGAAGGCGAAGAAAAGGCGCCACCGACAGGCGGCTACACAGTCGACTACAACGTCCCGATCAAAGGCTCAGGCGCCCCCCACGAAATGAGCGCCGCCGAAGTGGCCAAGTGGGGCCAAAGCGATGACCCCCTGGAAGCGACCGCGATCTTCCCGCCCGATGAAGCGCAGGGCTCGCCCGCCTCAAGCTACAAACGAGCCACGATCTACTACATCGACGGAAAAGGCCGCCAAGTCGACCTAGCGACCCCGAGCAACTCCCCCTACGGCTCGATCGCAACGACCGAATACAACGAATTCAACGACCCGATCAGGAGCCTGACCCCCGGCAACCGCCAAACGGCGCTGGAAGCCGGCGCCTCCTCGGTGGAAAAGTCCAAACTGCTCGACACGCAGAACACCTACAACGGCGAAGGCGCCAAAGAAGGCGAAGTCGAAGAACCCGGCACGCGCCTAGTCGAAAGCGACGGCCCCCAGCACAAAGTGACCTACGTCGCCGGGCACGAACAGAAAGAATCCCTCGCGCGCCTGCACTCGAAGTTCTTCTATGACGAAGGCGCCCCGGTCGGGGAAACCTATGACCTACAGACCAAGCAGACCACGCTGGCGCAGCTCTCAAACGAAGAAGAAGTCGAAGTCAGAACGACCAAGACCTCCTACTCCGGCCAAAGCAACCTAGGCTGGAAACTACGAGCCCCGACCTCGGTCGCCAGCTACGGCCCCGAAGAAGCCGTGCTCAGCAAGAGCTCAACCGAATACAACCCGACGACCGCCCAGGTCACAGAAGTCCGCGGCAGCTCAGCCGAAACCACGCTCTCCTACGCCAAGAAGTTCGGCGAAGCCGGCACCGAAGCGGGCAAGCTGAAAACCCCGTGGGGAGACGCCGTCAACTCAGAAGGCGCGCTCCTCGTCGTCGACTCGGCGAACAACCGGATCGAGAAGTTCTCCGCCGAAGGCGCCTACCTCAGCTCTTTCGGAACCGCCGGCACAGGCAACGGCCAACTAAAAGAACCGCAAGGCATCGCGATCGACTCGAGCGGCAACATCTGGGTGGCGGACAGGGGCAACAACCGGATCGAGGAGTTCTCGAGCACGGGCACGTTCGTGAAGACCGTCGGCTCGCTGGGCACCGAATCGGGCAAGCTGAAAGCCCCCTCAGACCTCGCCTTCGACTCCAAAGGCAACCTCTGGGTCGCAGACACCGCCAACAGCCGGATCGAGAAGTTCAACAAAGAAGGCGTCTATAGCTCCGAATTCAGCTCCGCCGGCACAGAACCGGGCAAGCTCAAAGAACCGAAGGGCATCGCGATCGATTCCTCAGAACACGTCTGGGTCGCCGACACCGCCAACAACCGCATACAGGAGTTCTCTGCCACGGGCAGCCTGCTGCGCCACTTCGGCTCGCTTGGCTCAGGCGAGGGCCAGCTCAAAGAACCGATCGACCTGAAGATCGACGCCTCCGGCGACATCTGGACGGCGGACTCAAAGAACAACCGTGCCGAGGCCTTCACGGCCCAGGGCGCCTATCTCACCCAGATCGGCTCCGCAGGGACCGGCAACGGCCAGCTCAAAGAACCGAAAGGCGTCGCCTTCGACGCAACCGGCAAAGCTTGGGTCTCAGACTCGGCCAACAACCGCCTAGAGCAGTGGTCAAAGGGCGCAAACGCCCACGACCAGAAGTCGATCTACTACTCATCAGAAGCAAACGCCGAATACCCGAGCTGCGGCGCGCATCCCGAATACGCGGGGCTGATCTGCGAGATCCTCCCCGCAAAGCAGCCCGAACTGATGGGCCTGCCGGCGCTGCCCACCACCACCTACGCCTCCTACAACATCTACAACGAGCCCGAAACGACCACCGAAGCCTTCGGCTCGAGCACGCGCACCAAGAAAGAAACCTACGACGCAGCCGGACGCAGAGCCTCGAGCGAAACGACCGCCTCAAGCGGCAAAGCGCTGCCGAAGGTCACCTTCGCCTACAACGCAGAACAAGGCGTCCTTGAAAAAGAGACCGCCGAAAGCAAGAGCCTCACAAGCGAATTCAACAAGCTCGGTCAGCTGACCAAGTACACAGACGCCGACGGCAACGTAGCCAAATACACCTACGCCGGCCCCGAAGGCGACTACCTGCTGAGCGAAGCATCGGACTCGAGCGCCTCTGCAACCACAAAACAGAGCTACGAATACGACCCGACGACGAAGCTCCGCACGAAGCTGATCGACTCCGCCGCCGGCAGCTTCACGGCCGCCTACAACACCGAAGGCGAGCTGACCAGCGAGAGCTACCCACACGGCCTCTGCGCCAACTACTCCTACAACTCGATCGGCGAAGCCACGAGCATGCAGTACCTGAAGACATCGAATTGCACCGAAGCAGAACCCGGCATCTACTACTCCGACAGTCGCTCCTCCTCGATCCGCGGCGAAATGCTCCGCCAGGAAAGCACGCTGGCCAACGACATCTACACCTATGACCCACTCGGCCGTCTGAGCGAAGCCAAGGAAACCCCCGCAGGCGAAGGCTGCACCGTGCGCGCCTACACCTATGACGAAGAATCAAACCGCGCCAGCTCAACGACGCGCACCCCGGGCACAGGCGGCGCCTGCCAAGCAGAAGGCGGCACGACCGAAGCCCACAACTACGACGAGGGCAATCGCCTGAGCGACCCGGGCATCGCCTACGACGCCTATGGCAACGTCACCAAACTCCCGGCGGCCGACGCCGAAGGCCACGAACTGACCAGCAGCTACTACGTCGATAACGCCGTCGCCTCCCAGACCCAGAACGGCGTCACAAACGAATACAAGCTCGACCCCGAAGGGCGCACCCGCGAACTGATCTCGGCAGGCACGAAAACGATCAACCACTACGACGGCCCCGGCGAAGCTATCGCCTGGAGCGAAGCCCCCGAAAAGCAGGTCCGCAACATCGCCGGGATCGACGGCTCGCTGCTAGCCACCCAGACCAACGGCGAAACCCCGGTCCTTCAGCTGCACGACCTGCAGGGCGACGTCGTCGCGACGATCGGCGACAAAGCCGGGGAAAGCAAACTGCTCTCGACCTACAACAGCACCGAATTCGGCGTGCCCAACGGCAAAGCCCCGCCGAAGTTCGCCTTCCTCGGCGCCGCCGGCGTAGAAAGCTCGCTGCCAAGCGGCGTGATCACCTACGGCGCGACCTCCTACGTGCCCCAGACGGCCAGGGCGCTACAGAGCGAAGCCGTCGCCCCGCCCGGCGTGCCCGGTGGAACAGGCGCTGGCGCCCCCTACACGATGCAGGAGGAACCGTGGAACATGCAGGGGGCCGAACGCGCGGCCGCCGAAGCTCCGGTGCTTGAAGCCGCGCGCGAACAGGCGGCGATGCAGGCGGCCGAAAAGGCAGCGGGGACGGTGATCGATCCGTGGACCCAGCAGTTCTACAACCTCAAAGAAGCCGAAAGCAACGCCGAGAGCTTCTTCGAAGCGGAATCGACTGCAGTCGTCCTCTCGATGTTCGATCTGCCGAGCGACTTCCTCGAGCTGCTCGGCGGTATCGCGGGCGATGCGGTATCGCAGTTCGACGACGCGTACAAGTGGCTCTACGACGCCGGTGAAAAGCTGCGCAAGTGCGCGAACAACAACCGTGGGCTGCACCACTGCAGGTTCGAATACGATGAGAACGAAATCAACCCGAACATCTTCGGGATTCAGTTGGCCGAACCGATCAGGTGGCCGAACTTCTCCGTAGAGCCCGTCGTCTATGAGTGCAAGTTCTTCCCCACAGGCGGGCACGAATGCCCCGATGAGGTGCATATCAACACCGAACTGTGAGCGAGCGGCGTGAGCGCCGGCTCAGCCGCGGCGAGGGCAAGCAACCGCCGTCTGCGCTTCGGCCTTCCGGCCGTCGAGAAAGGCGAGGGCCGCCGAAAACCGAAACCCGCCCTGCGGGCATCGCTTCGGCAGGACCACGCCCTTCGGGTGATACGCCACGACCCGGCCCGCGACGCGTTCATGGTAGGTCAGCCGTCCGCCGAGCGCGACGCGTGCGCTGACGACCGAGAGGTCGGGGCCTTCGGGCAGGCTCGGGACCAGCGGCACGCTGATGCGCAGCCGCCCGGCGATCAGCAGCGTCGGCATCACGATCCGCGCCGCGACAGGCGTCAGGCCCGTAGCGCTCACCAACAGCCGCACGTAGCCGGCTTCGGATGGTCCGGCGACGAGCACGATGTTCGCTGTCTCGGGGACCACTTCGCCGCCGTAGGGCACCTGGACCGCGGCGCTGCCGTAGCCCATCACCGAGTTCGTCGGGCACGCGGCCGGACCGCTGGCTTCCAGGAGCGTCGGGTCACAAGTAGCTACGCCGAGGCCGCTCGTGATGATTCCGAGGTTCGCGGGGTAACGGAATTCCATGCTGGTCAGAGGAGGGGGAATCTGCCCGTCGGGAGTCGCCACGGCAAAGCCCATCGTCACCACCGTGGGCGCCCCGAGCCGCTCGGGCGAGAACCGCGCGTCGACGGTGGCCGTCATCGCCTCGCTCGAGCCGGCGACCGTCAGGACCCCGACGGCCAACGTCACGAGGAAGGCCACAACGGATGCTTGGGAGGAGCGTCCTGCGTCCATCGGTCAATACCGCATCGTGACGACTGCCTGCACGGTAAGCCCGTAGCTGCGCCTGTTGAACACGCCGAACAGTTCGCCGCTGCCGCTCGCGCGCGCGTAGCGTCCGCTGCCGGCGGTGATCGACGCCGAGCCGCGGAGGCTCGGAGTCGTGCTCGTCGGGTTGCTCAGCCTGCCCGTTGCGCGACCGCTGATCGTCCCGTAGCGCCCGTAGATCGTGAACTGCGCCGCGACGGCTGGATTGCCGTTGTACGTGAATCGCACGCGCGCCGTGCCTGGGACCGTGCCGGCGACGCGCCCTTCGTCGATCAGCTGTGACGCAGAGCTCTTGATGAAGCCCAGACGGCCTTCGTCGCGAATGATCAGCGATCGGCTGGCGCTCGCCGGGCATGCGATCGCGAGGCTCGAGGCTGCAAGCGCTAGGACGATCGTCGTCGCGCCTCGTCGATGACGCGCCGCCTCGCTCCCCGGTCGAACTCCGAACATCAAGCCCTTCCCCTCGCTCTCCCTCGTGTCGCGATCGTAGCTCGCCCTGGCAGGCGATGGCGCACCAACCGCGCGCCGCGCCACGCTCGCATCAGCACGAGCGCTGGAGCGCCGATCGGTCGAAGCTCGGCCTGCACGCGCGCAACGGCTGGCCGCACGAGCGGGCGGTCGGCTGCCGAATCAGACGCGAAGTAAGCCACGATCCCGGCGAGCATCGTGAGGTGCCCGGAATCGTTCGGCAGCTCGCTGGCTTGTGCCTTCGCCCGGCGTGCAGCCCGCACGAGCGCGTCAGCCAGCAGCTCCGGCGTCGCGTAGTGGTCGATGAATTTTCCGGCGCCCGTGCTGTTGTCGAGCTGATCGTCGATCAAGCTGTCGAGCATCGTGCTGAGCGCCGCGATCGAGAGATACACGCTGTCGAGCGCGGCGGCGTCGGCCGCGGTCGTGCGTGGCTCTGCCGCGGCGGCGATCAACGCGTGCAGCGCGAGCACCGACGACGCCGACGCGGCGAGCCTCTCGCGCCAGTCGAGCGCCGTGCCGCGTGCCTCGCGTCTGGCCCATTGCTCCAGCTGCGCGGCGCCGAGCGCCGGCGCCGCGTGCATCCGCGTCTGCGCTTGCGCGCTGCGCTGCGCCGCCGCGCGGGCGATCTCAGCGATCGCGTCGGAGGACGGCAACCGCGCGAGCGCGCTGCTCACTGCCTCGGCGAGCTCGCCGCCGTAGCCCGCCGCCGTCTGCCGGTCGGGATCGCGGTCCTCGTCGGCGTCGAAGATCTGCGTGAAGCTTGCGAACACGCGCTCTCCGTCGCTCGGCGGCCCGCTCGCGGCCCGCTCGCTGAGCCCGTCGAGATAGTCGTACATCACCTCCAGCGCGACGATCGCCTTCGCGACGGTCGTTCGCTGCGCCTTCGGCGCGAGCGTCGCCAGCATCGCCGCGGCCTGGGCCGTGAACCCCTCGTCGCGCAACTTCTCGAGAGCCAGCGCGCGCAACTCTGGATCGCCGATCGCCTCCGCCCGGGCCGCCCAGTGACGCAGCTCGACCTTCACGACCGAAGCGACCCCAGTCCAGTAACGGGTGCACGCGAGCGCGAGCGCGCGTGCGGCCCGGGCCGTCGCGAGGGAGGCGTGAGCGGAGCTGGCCTCAGGCACCGCGAGCGTCTACTCGTGTTCCAGCGCGAGCGCAGGCGAGACTCGCGAGCCGAGCCACCCCGGGATCGCCACGACCGCGAGCGCGCCGGCGAGCACGAACGCGAGAACCTCGAGCGGTCGCGCGCTGATCGCGACGCCGGCGACAGGGAACCCTGTCACATGCTTGAGATAGCCATCCACGATCACCTGGCCATAGATGCCGGCGACGGCGCCCGTCACGCAGCCGGCGCCGAGCATCAGCGTCGCTTCGATCAGCAGGATCCGCCGCAGGCGCGCGGGCCTCACGCCGGACAGCCGCAGCCGGGCAAGCGATACGCGCCGTTGTCGGATCGATGACGTCAGGGCCGCGGCCATCGCGACGATCGCGGCGAGCAGCAGCAGCGTCGCGATCTCCTTGAGTTGTCCAAGGCCTTCGCCCGCCGACGCTTCGATTTTCGCTTGACGCTCGCCGGCGCTCGATACTTCGAGCCCGCTCGTCGGTCCGAGCGCGCGCGTAAGCGCCCGCCGCACTCCAGCCTCCTCCGCGCCACGACGCAGCTCGATGCCAAGCGCGCTCGGCGCCGCCGTGTCCCACAGGCGCGCGTAGTCGGCCGTCCCGATGAAGATCACACCGGTTGGCCAAGCGAAGTTCGTCGTGATCGTCGCGATCCGCAGGCGCGCGTCGCCGGAAGGAGTCGGGACGGTCAGCGTCCCGCCGAGCGAAGCGTGTTGTTCGTCGGCGATCTGTCGCGACACCGCGATCCAGCCACCTTCGCGCATTCGCGCGACCGCGAGGCGCGCGTTGCCGTCGACCACCTGCCCTCGCAGAATCCCCGGACCGGCTTCGGGCGGGCGCGCGATCACCCAGGGTCGGCGTCCGCCGACGTCGACGAAGCTCCCCTGGAACACGCGCACCGCCGAAACTCCGGGGACGGCCGCGAGGCGCGCCGCGTAGTCGTCCGGCTGGAACTCGACGGTAGCCTGGTTGTCACCGGGACTCGTTACCCACACGCTCGCGTCGGCCGCGTAGCTGTGCGCGACTTCGCGGATCCCGTGCAGCAGATCCTGGCGCGAGCCGCCGAGCGCGACGCTGCCGAACAACGCCACCGCGCCCGTCGCCGCGAGCGCGAGCGACCGCACGCTCGCGGCTCGCAGTGAGCTCAGCGCCAGCGACAGCATCGCGAGGCCCTGGCGACGCTCCGCCAGCAGTTGCGCCGCGCGCAGCAGCCCCGCCAGGACTACCGGCACGGCGAGCACCGTGGCGAGCGCGAGCACCGCGGTAGCGATGATCGCGGCCGAGGGCGTCAGCGCGAACAGCACGCTCGCCAGCGCCAGCAGCCCGCTCACGGCGGCGCACAGTCGCCACTGCGGGATTCCCCGCAGCCGATTCCCTGGGACACCGCCCTCGAGGTAGACCGCGTCGTGCGGGCGTCGACCGCGCAGGTCCAGCAGCGGCACGGTGGAGGCGACGCACGTCGCCAGCACTCCGCCGCCGAGCGAGAGGACCACCGCGCGCGCGGGGATGACCGTGCCGCCGCCGAGTGGGAAGGCACCGGCGAGATAGCTCGAGGGAAGATGGAAGATCCCGACCGACAGCGCGTAGCCGATCAGCAGTCCCACCAGCGAGGCGACGAGGCCGAGGCAGACGGCCTGGAACAGCACCATCTGGACGATCGCCTTGCGCCGGGCCCCGGCGATGCGCAGCTCGGCGATGCTCTGGCGACGCTCGGGCACCGTCAGCAGGATCGCGTTGAACACGAAGAGGAAGCCCAGCAGCGCGCCGATCGCCGCGAACAGGCCACTGGCGAGGTCGCTGGGGCCGAGCGCCTGGCCCAGCAGAGCTAGGTCCTGGTCGGCCGAGGCGACGGTCAAGCGCCCTTCGGCGAGCCGCTCGAGCTCACCGCGCACCCGCGCTTGCGCGCCGGGCTTCGTCTGCACGAGAATGCGCGTGATCCGCCCGTCGAGGCCGGCGCGCTGCTGCATGTATTCCAGCGGCATCACCGCCACCGACGCATGCGAAAGGGCGCCGACTGCTTCCGCTCCCAGCACGGCGGACACGTTCAGTGGGTAGGCGTGTCCGCGCAGCTCCAGCGTGACCATCTCACCAGCGTGCGTGCCGGCGCCGAGCGCTTGCGCGCTCGCTTGGCTGAGACCGACGCCGTCGGGCGAGAGCGTCGCGATTGGCAGCGTGCGGGCGAGTCCATCCAATGTCGCCAGACTGACATCCGTGCCCGCGAGGTCGATCGTCGCCTTGCGCCCGTTTGCGGCGCGCACGGTCGCCGTGGCCTCGAGCAGCGGCGCCGCCTGCTCGACTCCCGCGAGCTGTTCGACGCGAGCGAGGATCCGCTCGTCGAAGCCTTCATTGCCGCGAGCTCGCAGCTGCAAGGTCGCGGGCCCGACGACGCGATGGATGACTTCGGCCGCCGAGCCGGTGATGCTGCTCTCGGCGACGCTGGCCGCGAAGACGAGCGCCAGGGCCACCGCGATGCCGATCCCGGCAAGCAACTCCTGCAGCGCATGCGCGCGTAGTCGCCGTCGGTAGAAATAGACCAGGCCGTCGAGTCGCATCAAGATCGCGATCGCCGCGGCGAGACCGACGGCTCGAGCTGAGCGTCACGATGATCGCCATCCAGCAGCTTGCCGTCGCGCAGCGTCAAGCGCGCGTCGGCGATCGCCGCCGCCTCGGTGTCGTGCGTGACGAGCAGGACGCCCGCCCCTTGCTCGCGCGCGATCTCGCGCAGAAGCTCGATGATGCTCTTGCTGCGAGCGCTGTCCAGATTTCCGGTCGGCTCATCGGCGAGGATCAGCCGCGGCTCCGGGGCCAGCGCCGCGGCGATCGCGACGCGCTGGCGCTCGCCGCCCGACAGTCGCTCGGGTGTCCGCGCGAGGCGCTCGCCGAGCCCTACGCGCTCGAGCCACGGCCGTGCGCGCGCTTGGGCTTGACGCGCGCCAAGACCGCCGAGCTGCAGCTTGACCGACGCGTTCTCCAGCGCCGATACGCGCGGCATCAGATGAAAGCTCTGATAGATGAAGCCGACGTCCCGAAGCAGGTAGTCCGATGCCTCGTCTTCGGAGAACGAAGCGAGATCCCGCCCATCGAAGCGGATCGAGCCTTGTTCGGCGCTCAGCAACGCCGCGATCAACAGCAGCAGCGTCGTCTTGCCCGACCCGCTCGGGCCGTGCACCGCGACCATCTCTCCAGGCGCGATTGTCAGGTTCACGCCATCGATCGCGCGAACCTCCTCGCCTGCCCCGCGGTAGTGCTTGACGACCTGCTCGAGCTCGAGCATGCTCAGGCGGAGCGGCGCAGCGGCAACACGGGCGCGAGCTCCGGGGCCGGACCGCAGCGCAGCTTCCCGGCGCTCAGCGCCAACGCTCGGTCCGTCCCGGACAGGCCCGTGGAATCCGCGGTGCTGGCGAGCACGGCAAGGCCTTCGTCGGCGAGCGAGCGCAGCAGCAGCAAGATGCCGTCACGCTGCAGCAGCTCGACGCCATTGACCGGCTCGTCGATGATCAGCAGGCGTGGGCTGAGGACCAACGTTCGCGCGAGCGCGACGCGCACCGACTCGGCGGTGTCGAGCTCCCGTGGCGCGCGCGCGGCGCACTCGGCCGCGCCGGCGCGCTCCAGCGCCTCGAGCGCGCGCGCTTCCGCCTCCGACGGAGCGGTCCCACGCGCCAGCAGGCTGACCATGACCTCCTCGCGCACGCTCTGGGCTTCAACGTCGCGCAGGGTCTTCTGCACGTAGCCGACGCCCTCGCCGAGCACGCTCGCGCCGCGCGCGAGGTCGCGCCCATCGAACCGCACGACGCCGGCATCCGGACGCTCGATCCCGGCGGCGATCCGCAGCAGGGTCGAGCGGCCTGAGCGTCGCGGCCCCCACAGCGCAGCAAGCTCACCCGGCACGAGCTCGAAGCAGACGTCGTCCAACAGGAGCCGCTCGTGTGGAGCCCGCCAAAGGCGCTTGCCGACGTGTTCGAGCGCGAGCAGCGTCATCGCCCCGGCCCGCGAGCGCTGGTCAGCGCATTCAGCGCCGCGTGGGCGTATCGCAGCCATTCGAGCTTGGCGCCCACGGCAAGGCGGCGCTCCTCGCGCAGCAGATGCTCGGTGAGCCCCGTGGTGTCGTCCGCCTCGGCGCCGGCCCGATCGAGCGGCGTCTCGGAGGCCTCCTTCAGGCACATCTGCTCGTAGTGGTCGAGCGTGGCCTGCGCCGTCGCGGGGTCGCGCATCAGGGCCGTGAGCTGCAGCACGAACAGGCGCTGGCGGCGGCGATCGTCGGCGAGTTGGCCAACGAGCCACTCGCAATAGTCCTCGCGGCCCTTGGCCGTGGCACGGTAGCGCGGCTTGGGCTGACGTCCGACGCGCGAGCCGGCGAGCTCTTCTATCAACCCCCGGTCGCTCAACGCGCCGAGCGCCGTGTAGACGTGCGAGGTGCTGCTGAGCGAGAGGGCGCCCTCATACGTCCGATCGAAGCGCTGAGCCAACTCGTAGGCGTAGCTCGGCCGTTCGATCACGAGCCCGAGCAGCGCCCAGTTGACCGCCGACTTCATCGACGCCACCCTCACCTTCCCAACCCGCCCTGCTCCCATAGTCCCAAGGGTAGCTCACCGGACGCTGGCATGCACGGAACGTTCAATGCTCTACAGTCAAGCCATAGAACGTTGCATCACTTGAGAGTGCGCTCGTGCTTGATCGCAGATCGAGCGACGCGCGGCACGGCGGCCGGCCCCGTCTCGGACAGTCAAGCGATAGAACGTTCCACGCGTTGGCTAGGCAAGAGGGTGTGCATTGCGCATCATGCCCAGTGTGAAGAGGGAGGGAAGCTGCTTGCCGGCCAGGCCGGCGCTGCGCACGCGATGCTCGAGCGTGAGGTGGACCTCTGTTGATAACGAACCAGTGTGCCCGGCGCCGAGCGCCAGCACGCTCGACTTCTAGGAGGAGATGCCGATGCTCTCAGCACTGCGCTCTCGCGTCACCTACGCAAATGTGACCGCCACGCTCGCGCTGCTGTTCGCGATGACCGGCGGCGCCTATGCCGCAAAGGCGTACCTGATCACGTCGACGAAGCAGATCAAGCCGAGCGTCTTGAAGTCACTCCAAGGCAGAGCGGGCGCCAAAGGCGCAAACGGCGCCCCAGGAGCGACCGGACCCGCTGGACCCGGCGGACCGGCGGGCGCCGGCACGCCTGGATCGCAAGGACCCGCCGGTCCGCAAGGCTCGGCTGGGCCCAAAGGTGAAACAGGGACCGCCGGACCGGCGGGCAAAGAAGGCAAGGAAGGTAAAGCGGGGACGACCGGCTTCACCGCGACGCTGCCCTCCGGCAAGACCGAGACGGGAACTTGGAGCCTCACCGCCTCTTCTTCCAGGTTCGGCTTTGAGCCGACTACGACAATGTCATTCCCGATCCCGCTGAGCGCCGAAGGGCCGCAAAAAGCATTCACGTTCAGCGCGGAAGAAACGGCGGAAGAAAAATTTGGCGCCTCCGGCTGCACCGGCAGCGTTCTACACCCGACGGCGCCCGCCGGCACTCTCTGTGTCTATACTGCGATTGAAGTTCTCAGCTTTGACAAAGAAGAACCGAGCAGTAAAGCCGAACGGGTTAACCCCGAACTCCGAATCCCGGGCGGTGGCGGCGAAGCCGGATATGGGACGTCCGGGGCGACGCTTTACGCCTACCTCGTGAACGGAACCGTTGCAAACCCCGCAACGGCTGAAGCCGAAGGCACCTGGGCGGTGACGGCGCCGTGAAACGACGCAACCAGAGCCCCGACTCCAGTCGCCGCTGCACCCGCCGGATCGCCGCCGCGATCGCTGGCGTGATGCTTCTCGTGCTTCTGTTTGCAACGTCGGCCTCGGCCGCCTACGAACAGGTCGCCACGTTTGGAGTGGGCAGTGAAGACCCCACGCTCGTCTCATCATCGGGAGCCGCAGTCAACACCACCGGCGCCGGTGGTGTTGCTCCTGGCACTGTCTACACGGACTCGCAGAATCGCGCCGACGTCCTCGTTTACGGTCCGAAAGGCGAATTTCAGGCCGCATGGGGATGGCAGGTGGCCGAAGGCGCGGGCCCGCCCGAATACGAACGCTGCGGGCCCGCCGGGGAACCAGGCAAGAAATGCAGCGCAAGATCATCCGGCGTTAATGGGGAAGGTGTCGGGCAAGTCACCAGCCCCCTGGGAATCGCTGTCGATCAGCAAACCGGCGACGTCTATGTTTTGAATGGCGACTCGATTCAACGCGAACATCACCTGATTCAGGTGTTCACGGCGGACGGTCAGCCGATCGGTAACGGGTTTGGCGACCGGAGCGCCTTCGGTGCCACATTCGCTGAAACTCCCGAACAGCTCCACGAATCGCTAAAAGGCAACGGCATCGCCGTAAGCGATTCGGGCACGGTCTACGTCGCCGATCGAAAGGGAGCTATCCCCGGATCGCCCAGCGAAGAATTCCGGGTGATGACATTCAAGCCAGGCATTCCGAACGACTATGAAAGCTATGCCTATACCGGCCGCGGCAGCGATCTCTCGATCGATGCGGCATTCTTGGCACTCGACGACGTCGGCGATCTCTACGTCGGAAGTGAAGAAAAGATCCACGAGTTTGCCCCCGGCGCAACGGGGTCGCCGATCTGTGAATACAAGATCCCGAGCATTGGTGCAAAGAGCATGACTGTCGATCCACAAAGCGGAGAAGTGTTCTACTTCGAGTACAAGGCTCATCGCGTACACCAGCTCAGCGCCTGTAACGCCGAAGGAAAGTTCACCGAAGTCGGGCAGATCGAAGTGCTGCCAAAAGCGAACGAAGTTTCCGCACTGGCCTTCAATCCGAACCTCGAATGGGACCCTTCTCGCCCCCCCGGATTGCTCTACGTGATCGATGGCGGCGAACCGAGCCTTGGCCACATCTACGCACCGCCCGCGGCGATCGCGCCGGTGGTGGAAGGGGAGTCTGTGACCTCGGTCACTTCCTCCAGCGCCGTCGTGCGAGCGCAAGTCGACCCGAAGGGGTCAGGCACGCACTACGTTTTCCAGTACATCAGCGCGGCTGCTTACGCCGCAAACGGGTCAGAACCGTTCGCCGGCGCCAGCGAAGCGCCGCTCGGTGGCGGCTTGATAGCGCCCGGACAGCAGGGGGTGAGCGTCCTCGCCTCGCTCGTCGGGCTGCAACCCGACGAGGAATACCACTATCGCGTCGTCGCGACCAGCCACTGCAACCATGCAGACGAAGCCGAAGTCTGTGAAGACATCGGCGAAGATCGGACGCTGAGGACCTATCCGGCCTCCGCGTCTCAGCTTCCCGACGGCCGTGCGTACGAGCTCGTCTCGCCGGTAGAAAAGCACGGTGGCGAGGTGATTCCCCTAGACCCCGAGCAGGGCAGCTGCCCGACTATAGTCGATTGTAAACCGGGCCCCGACTCGCAGCCCTTCCCACGTCAAGTCGCGCCCAACGGCGAAGCGATCGCCTACGAGGGCTTTTCATTCTCCCCCGGTGAAGGCGCGGCGATCTTCAACGAGTACATCTCGAGGCGGTCCAGCTCTGGATGGCAAACCGAAAACCCGAGTCCGACGCTCTCGGGCTCCATCCCGTCCGGCTACGAATCCTTCAGCCAGAACCTCGAAGAGGGTTTGTTCTTTCAGCAATTTCCGTCGTTGACGGGCTCCGCGCCTTTCGAATATCAGAACCTCTATACGCAAGCGACGACTGCGCCCCTGGCGCTCACTCCGCTCGTTGCGGCGGTTCCGCCAAATCGCACCGCGCGTAGTGGCAGTAGCAGCCCGTTCTCGCTCGTATACGCAGGTGCGTCGGCGGATCTCTCGCACATCTTCTTCGAAGCGAACGACGCTCTCACGGAAGCTACTCCATTTGCGCCCGAAGCCGTCGACGGAGGTGTCAACGAGAACAACCTCTACGAATGGTCAGGCGGTCGGCTCAGCCTGGTGAACACCGCGCCGGGGAACGTCGCTACGGCGCCGGGCGCGGCGTTCGGCTCGGGGTTCGCGTTGAGCATCCCTGGTTCACGGCGTTCGGTGCCGACGATCAGCAATGCGATCTCCACGGATGGGTCGCGGGTCTTTTGGACCTCGAGCAGCGGCCAGCTCTATGTGCGCATCGATGCTGCGAGCACCGAGGAAATCCCCGATCCTGGCAAGTTCCTCACCGCGGCCGCGGACGGATCGTCCGTCCTCCTCAGCGACGGTCACGTCTATGACCTCGAAACCGGGACGCTAACCGACCTCACGAACGGGGATGGCGGCTTCCAGGGCGTCATGGGCCAAAGCGAAGATCTATCGCGCATCTACTTCGTCGACACCGCCGTGCTCACGGGCGTCGAACGGAACGGCCGGGGAGAGCAAGCCGAAGCGGGTGAGGGCAACCTCTATCTTCGCAGCGAAGGAAGGACGTCCTACGTCGCGACAGTGGCGCTAAAAGGCTTCGAAAGCACCGACTGGGAAGCGGCCGCGGTGCGCCGCACCGCTGAGGCCAGTCCGAACGGCGAGTGGCTGGAGTTTGAGGGTTTGGGGAAGATGGAGCTCTACGACGCCGACTCGGGAGAACTGATCTGCGCCGCGTGCATCCGAAGCGGCGCCGCTTCGCAGGGGTTTTTCAGCGCTCCAGTGATCGGTGAAGGGCAAGCTCCTCTTGGTCAGCCGCGCTATATCACTGACGCTGGCCGCCTCGTTTTTGACAGTGCCGACGCGCTCGCACCACTCGACACGAACGCAGGCGTGGAAGATGTCTATGAGTACGAGCCAAGCGGAGTCGGCAACTGCAGACAGAGCGGCGGCTGCGTCTCTTTGATCTCTGGCGGGACCGGCACATCGGATTCGAACTTCCTCGGGATCGATCCCAGCGGCAAGAACATTTTTTTCACGACGCGCGATCGGCTCGTCCCGGCCGATAAAGACGAACTCGTCGATCTCTACGACGCCCGTGAAGGCGGAGGGTTCGCCGCTGGATCCGAAGGCCCGCACAGCGAATGCACCGGGGAAGCGTGTCAGCGGTCCTCGCCGCCACAGCCCGAAGCGGGGCCCGGATCGCTCGCGTTCTCGGGGGCGGGAAACCTCTTGGCCCCCGCGCCGCCCGCGGCGATCGTCAAGCCGAAGCCGAAGCCGTTGACCAAGGCTCAGCAGCTTGCGCGAGCGCTCAGGGCGTGCGACAAGCAGCCGAAGAAGAAGCGCTCCGCTTGTGAGAAGACGGCCCGGAAGAAGTACGGGAAGAAGACGAAGCCGGGCAAGGCCCGCAACCAGCGAAGGGAGGGGAGGTCATGAGGCGGAGGCTCAGTGTCGCCGGCGTCTTGGTCGCCTGCGTGTCGTTGCTGTCGGTCTCGGGCGCACAGGCGGACTTCGGGCTCGTCCCCGGCAGCGTCAGCGCCGTCGCCGAAAGCAGCGACGGCGCGATCGCCACGCAGGCCGGTTCGCATCCGTACCGCTATACGGTGCAGTTCGCTTTCGACGTGGAATCCAGCGGCGAACCGGGAGGCGGCGGGCAACGCGACATCGTCGCGGACCTTCCGCCGGGATTCGTCGGCGATCCGCTCGCCGTGCCGCGTTGCCCACGCGCGGAGTACGAGGGCATCCTCCCGAAATGTCCGCTGAACACGCAAGTCGGCGTGCTGCGGGCGACGTTGCCAGGTCTTGGCGAAACCCGCTTGCCGCTGTTCAACATCTCCCCATCGCCGGGCGTCGCCGGTGAGCTCGGCGCTGGCGGGGTGAGCCTGAACGTCCTGCAGAGCGCGTCCGTGCGCACCGAACAAGGCTATGGGCTCTCGGTTGGCGCATTCGACGTGCCGACATCTGTCGTTTCGGCGACGGAGATCATCTGGGGCGTCCCCTCCGACCCGAGCCACGACGCCGAACGCGGCGGCCGCGCACTGGACGACGGCGTGCCGGCTTCCTCCGACGCCGCTCGCCTGCCATTTTTCACCTTGCCCACGTCGTGCGCCGCTGCGCCGCAGATCACGATCCTGGCGGACTCCCGGCTGGAACCCGGCGTCTTCGCCGAACAGTCGGCGGTCTCAGTGGACGGCGGCGGCAACCCGGCTCCACTCGGCGGGTGCGAAGCGGTGCCCTTCAGTCCCAGTGTCTCGTCTACTCCAACGTCCAGCTCGGCCGAAGCCGCCAGCGGCCTCGACTTCCAGCTGTCGCTACCCAACCAGGGTCTGCTCAACCCAGAAGGGATCACGGAAACCGAGCCCGAGAAGACCGAAGTCACGCTGCCTCAGGGCGTCACCGTCAACCCGTCCGCCGCGAGCGGGCTGGGCGCTTGCACCCCCGCCCAGTACCAGGCCGCGACGGTGGAATCGGGGCCGGGGCAGGGCTGCCCTGAATCCTCGAAGATCGGCACGCTCGTCGCGAACACGCCGCTGCTCGAAGAAGCGATCGAAGGCTCGGTGTACCTGGCCTCGCCGCACGACAACCCGTTCGGCTCGCTGCTCGCGCTGTACATCGTCGCGAAGGCTCCGCAGCGTGGCGTCTTGGTCAAGCAGGCCGGAGAAGTGCGCGTCGACCAGAGCACCGGCCAGCTGACGACGACGTTCGACGGCTTGCCGCCGCTACCCTACTCGTCCTTCGAGTTCGACTTGCGTGAAGGCCCGCGCGCGCCGTTGGTCACACCGCAGGCCTGTGGCACCTACCAGACCGTCACCAAGCTCTACCCGTTCTCGGACCCGACGGCGCCGACGGAACGCACCGCGAGCTTCACGATCCGCTCGGGCGCGAACGGCGGCGGTTGTGCGGCGAGCGAAGGGCAGTTGCCGAACGCCCCGAGCCTGCAGGCCGGCACGGCCGCGCCGGTGGCCGGCGCGTTCTCGCCGCTGACGTTCAAGGTCTCGCGCGAAGACGGCACGCAGCATCTCAGCTCGATCACGGCCAACCTGCCCCCGGGCCTGCTCGCGAAGCTCGCCGGCATCCCACACTGCTCCGAGGAACAGATCGCGGCGGCCGCCGCCCGCAGCAAAGAAGGCGAAGGCGCAGCCGAGCAATCCGCGCCGTCGTGCCCCGCCGCCTCGCAGGTAGGTGTCGTCAACGTCACCGTCGGCGCCGGCGCGCAGCCGTACGCGGTGCAAGGCAAGGTGTACCTCGCAGGCGCCTACCAGGGCGCGCCGCTCAGCCTGGCGGTCATCACGCCGGCGATCGCCGGACCGATCGATCTCGGCACCGTCGTCGTCCGCGTCGCGCTGTACATCGATCCGTTCACCGCTCAGGTCCGCGCGGTCAGCGGCCCGATCCCGACGATCCTCGACGGCATCCCGCTGCAGGTTCGCTCGGTCGCGCTGAACATGAACCGACCCGAATTCACGCTCAACCCGACCAGCTGCGAAGCAAAGACGATCGGCGGTGAAGTGCTCTCGACGTCGAATCAGCTCGCGCAGCTCTCCAATCGCTTCCAGGTCGGCGGTTGTCAGGGCCTCCCGTTCAGCCCATCGTTCGCCGCCAGCACCGCGGGCAATGGCAACTTCCGCTCGGCGACGCTCGACGTGAAGATCGCACAGAGATCGGGCGAACCGGCGATCCGCAAGGTCGACACGCAGCTGCCGCTGGCGCTGCCCTCGCGCCTCGTAACGCTGCAGAAGGCGTGTGTGCAAGCCCAGTTCGCCGCCAACCCGGCAGGCTGCCCGGCCGGCTCGGTCGTCGGCACGGCGACGGCGAACACGCCGATCCTGAACGTGCCGCTGAGCGGGCCGGCCTATCTCGTCTCCCACGGCGGCGCCGCGTTCCCCGACCTCGACATCGTGCTCCAAGGTGAAGGGATCACGATCGACCTGGTCGGCAACACCGACATCAAAAAGGGCATCACCTACTCGCGCTTCGAAACAGTGCCCGACGCCCCGATCAGCGCGTTCGAGCTGAAGCTGCCCGGAGGCGCCGGCGCGCTGCTCGCGGCGCCCAAGAACCTGTGCGCACCGACCAAGACGGTGACGACGTCGCGGAAAGTCACCAAGCGGGTGCATGGACGCAACAAGCGCGTCACGGTGAAAGTCAAGCAGACTGTCGCCGAACCGCTGCTGATGCCGACGACGATCACCGGCCAGAACGGCGCGGTCGTCAAACAGTCGACGAAAATCGCCGTCACCGGCTGCGCAAAGGCAAAGACAAAGGCGAAGAAGAAGAGCAAGGCCAAGGCGAAGCCTGGCAAGTCGAAGGCGAAGGCCAGGCGTAAAGCGGGGAGCGGTCGCTAGGAAGATCGCGTTTCGCGCAGAGCGGGCGGTCTTACCCGGATGTCTGATCAAGACGTGAATTCGGCGCGATCGACGCTCTGAGCAAGGCCAATGGTGAGCGATCTGTCCGAAGCGCCGATGCGTTCGCCCGTGAACTGGGCGCTCCTCGGCTTGGTGATCGAGCGTCCCAGCTACGCCTACGAGCTCGCGCGGCGCTTCGAGCGCACGTATCGAGACGTCCTCTCGCTGAGCAGCAAGTCGCACGTCTATACGGCGCTCGGCGCTCTGCAGGACCGTGCGCTGATCGAGGAGGTGCCGAGCACGCGCACAGGTCGCCAGCCGCGACCCCGCTATCGAGCGACCGCTCGAGGCGTTCAGGGCTACGCGGAATGGATCGTAAGCCAGGTCGACGAGGACCGCCGCCGACAACTGATGGTCGTGCTGCAGGTGTCAGTGCTGGGTACTCAGCCAAAGCTCGTGTTGGAGATCCTCGATCGCTACGAACAGGCGTGGCGGATGACGGGCGTCGAGGCCAATTGCGCGGCTGACGACGTGGACGACGATGCCGGATGCGGGACGTTCGTGGCCCGAGTTCTCGCTGAGGAGAACGTCTTGACTGTCGGCGCGAAGCTCTCATGGCTGCAGGATGTGCGGCGAGACGTCGAGCGACTCGATCATCAGCCTTGAGCGCCATCATCCCTCTCGTGGCGCTCGGGAGCCCTTCGCCGTGCTTCATTGCTCGCGCGCGCTGAGGGTTGTCGTGGCGGCGCCGTGGCCTTCTCCGGCCACGGCGCCCGCTAGTTCCCGCGACTGTGCCGATCGCCTGAGCAACCATCCCGCCCTCGCCGGCCCCTCCGTCGCCAGCGACTGAGAACCGATGCCCGCCCCAGCCCCGAGACCCGCCGCGCCGGCCGCCGAGTTACAGCGAGCGCGAGTCCTCGCCGCGGCAATCGCGGTCGCGTGCGAGCACGGCGTCGGCAGCGTCACGGTCTCGCGCGTGATCAAACGGGCCCACGTGTCGCGACGCACGTTCTACGAGCTGTTCGCCAATCGCGAGGACTGCCTGTGCGCTGCGTATGAGGAGATCGCGAGCCTGGTGCTCTCGCACGCGACACTCGCCTGCGAAGCGCAGTCGAGATGGGTCGATCGCATCCGCGCAGGGCTTCAGGCGGCGCTCGAGCTCTTCGACGAGCAGCCACAGCTCGCGCGGTTGTGCTTCGTTGAAGCTCCGGCGGCCGGCGAGCAGACGCTTCGCTCGCGCGCGAAGCTCGTTCGCGCCGTCGCCGAACGACTCGATCGCGACTACGCGACCGAACGCTCCTCGCGCGTGCCGCCGGCGCTCGCCCTCGCCGGCGAGGCGTTCATCGGCGGTGTCCTTGAGATCCTGCACACGCGTCTGCTCGCCCCCGACGGCGCGCGCCTAGCGGAGCTCTCGAGCCAACTGACGGCGATCGTCGTGCTGCCGTATCTCGGTCCCGCCGCGGCACGCCGTGAGCTTGCTCGCACGAACGCCCCGCCGGCGGCGTCGTCGAGTGCGCTCGACGGCGGCGGAGCGCTCCTGAGCCCTCCGCCGATGCGCCTGACACACCGAACGCTCCTCGTGCTCAGCGTGATCTCAGACAGTCCCGGCCTGAGCAATCGCGCGATCGGCGATCGCGCCGAAATCAAGGACCAGGGCCAGGTCTCGAAGCTGCTCTCGCGTCTGGGCGAGCTCGGGCTGATCGCGAACAGCGGCGCCGGTCAGGCGCACGGCGCCGCGAACGCATGGCGCTTGGACTATGCCGGCGCGCAGCTGATACAGAGCGTCGGTCCTCGCTCGTCGGTCAGCGCTTCGGGGCCGGAGCGTGTCGAGGGGGTGACGCGCGAGTAGCACCAAGCTAGGCCGCACCACGCTGTTGACGCGCTCAGCGCAACGAAGATGAGCTTTCGCGACCGTCGCCAATCGCGTGGTGGCGTTCAAGCGTCGATCGCTTGAGCGCGCCGTTCGCTACTGCTAGCTTGCAGACCGATGTGTCGAACGAGCGGGGGGCAAACGCCGCGGCGCGTCGCGGAACGCCGGTGAAATTCGGCGGGGCTCTGCGCGCCGCCCTCCCGCTGTTGCTCGTCGTCGGGATCTCCGCCCCGCTGGCCGGTTGCGGCTCGACGTCGAGCAAGAGCGCACCGGCCGAAGCGAGCGGAGTGTCCGGCGCCGACCAGGAAATCAACGAAGAAGCGACGGCCGAAAAACAGGAAGAAGCCTCCGAAGCCGTCAAAAACCGCGAACTGCTTTCGCTGCTGGAAGCGAAGAAGCGCGAAGAAGCGGCCGAAACCGTCGCGAAGAGCACCGAACGAGCTGCCGCGGAGAAGGCGAAGAAGCGAGAAGCTAAAGCGAAGCAGGCCGAGCAGGAGGCGAAGCAGCGCGAAGCGCAGACGATCGCGAAAGCGAAGCAGCAGGAACAACGACTGAAGGCCGAAGCCGACAAGCAGCGCGAAGCCGCGAAGCAGAGGGAAGCGGAAGTGAGCAAGCAGGAAGCTGAACGCGTCGCGACGCAAACGACGACTACGACTATGACTGCGCCGGCTGCGCCGGCGCCGAGCGGCGAAGCGGGCCAGTGAGCGGCGTACCCGGCGAGCGCCGCGAGCGGGGCGACGAGCGTCGTCCACGCGGCCGCGTCAGTACGCGTTCGCGGCGCGCGCGAGCGGCGCGGCTGACGCTGCTCGCACTCGTCGTGCTCGCGTTGGGCCTCATCGTCGCCGGCTGCGGCGAAGGCAGCGGCGCGAAAGGCTCCGAAGCGCACGAAGGCGCCGCCGCGGCGCAGCGCGAAGAAGCGGCCGAACACGCGACGACGACGAAGACGCGCGCCGGCGAACTCGCGTCGGCCAAGCGCGAAGAAGCCGAAGTCATCGCCAAACGCAAGCGCGTCGAAGCGGCGATCGCGAAAGCGCAGAGCGAAGCGCCGAAGTCGACGAAGCAGAAGCACGCCGCGAGCAAGCACTCCAGCGGCCAGTCGCACGGCAAGCGCAAGAAGAGCAAGACGACGAACAGCGCGAAGCCGAAGAAAGGCGAAGAAACGCCGAGCGAAAAAGCCGCGCGCGGGCAGTTCGCCAAGGAAGAAGCGCAAGAAGCCGCGCGCTACAAGCAGCAGCAACAACACGAAGCGGCGAAGTAGCCCGCCGCCGGCGGCCAGCGTTGTGCTCGGCCCTACTCGTCCTCGCCCTCGACGCCGTCGTCGTACAGCGACTCGCTCGCGAGCTGCTGCCCTTTGACGTTGAACAGCTTGATCTCGAGCAGGTCGTGGCGGTAGTCGTCCGGCGCGATCAGCGTGAAGCGCTCGTTGACGAGCTCGCACTGGTCGACCGTCAGCGACGCGAGCTCGGCCGTCGCGACGCGTCCGCCTGAGACGAGCGGGCGGCCCCAGACGAGCGTCATCGCCGCGACCGCGCCGGCCTGCCCGCGCCAGCTGCCGATCACCTCGTCGCACAGGTCCAGCTGCCAGTCCGGATTGCGCTCGGCCGTCTCTTCGGTGAAGTCGACGTACGCGAGGAAGTCGCTCGGCTCGCCGTCCTCGGCGGCCGGCACGAAGCGCACGTAGCCGAACAGCTCGTAGCCCTCGCTCGTGCTCGCCGTGCCCGGCACGTAAGTGCGCCCGTGCCACGTCCGATCGGGGTACCAGCGGATCTCCTCCGGCTCGCCCAACTTGACGCCGTCCGCGTCGAGCCCGGCCGCCGCTTTGAGGAAGCCCTCGCTGAGCCGCTCGGCCCAGCGGCCGTACGGCAGCTCCTCCTGCGGAGGCTCGGCTGCGAAGCGCGGGACGAAGCGTTCCTCGACGGGCACGCCCGGCAGCCTAGTTCACGCGTCGCGCAGCAGCGCCGCCGCGTGCTCCGGCGCGACGATGTTGAGGTTCACGTCCGTCGACAGCTCGAGCCCGGCGAGATGCGTCAGCCGCGGCACGATGTCGATCCGCCAGCAGAAGTGCTCGGCGCCGCGCGGCGCCGTGCGCACCCACATGTTCAGCGGCGGGCTCGCGCCGAGCTGGCGCGCCAGGCGGCGCAGGCCGTCGTGCAGCAGCGCCGCGCCAGTCGGCCCGTCCTGCTCGAAGCGCGGCAGCGGCCGGCGCGGGACGAGCATCAGCTGGAACGGCAGCCGCGACGCGTATGGCGCGAGCAGCACCGCGTCCTCGTCGATCGCGACGACCCGCTCGCGCAGGCGCACCTCTTCGGCGAGCAGGTCGCCGAGCAGGTTCTGGCCCATGTTGCGCGTCGCATACGCGCCCGCGCGCTCGCGCTCGCGCGCGACCGCCGCCGGGACGAAGTCGAGCGCGTACAGCTGCGCGTGCGTGTGCGGCAGCGACGCTCCCGCCTCGCGCCGCTCGTTGACGATCAGCTGCACGTAAGCGCTCTGCTCGTGCACGCGCATCCGCTCGCGCCACACGCCGAGCGCCGCCGCGACCTGCTCGACCGGCAGCTCGGCGAGCGAGAGCACCGGCTGCGGGCCGTTGACGATCACCTCGTGCGCGCCGCGCGCCGGCATCGAGCGCAGCAGCTCGCCACGCGCGTCGCCGCGCAACGGCGCGCGCTCCGCGTCGCCCTCGCCTGTGGCGCTCGCCGAGCCGCGCTGGCCCGTCGTCGCCTCGCCGCCGGGCGCCGCGAGCTCGCCCGCGGCTTCGCTCAGCGCCGGGAACAGGTTCGGTACGACGCGAACCGTCCAGCCCGGCGAGTCGGGAACGCCGCCGCCCGGCCTGAGCGCATACAGCTCCGGCGGCGTGCGCGCCTCGGCGCCCTCCGCGAACGGATCGTCCGAAGGATCAATCGGCGGCGTCTCGCGAACGCTCGCCGGCAACCCCGGGGCCCCGCCCGGACGCCGCGAACGCTCGCCGGCGACGATCGTGCGATGCCCGCTGAGCGGATCGATGCGGATCTCAGGCACACGCGCTCCCGCGCGCTTCGACGGCGGCCGCGGGCAAGCTCACGCCGCTTTCTCGTCGAGCGCGTAGCGCCGCACGTCCGCTTCGAGCTTCGCGCCGCTCGGGTACGGGCCCTGGCGGATGTACTCCGCGCCCGCGCGATCGAAGAAGACCGTCACCGGCGTGAACGTCGAGTCGGTGATCTTCGCGCCGAGCGAGCCGCTGCGGTCGTAGTAGCTCGGATAGCTGACCGGAAAGCTGCGCAAGAACGACCGCGCCGCCGCGCGGCTCGTGTCGGCCGAGTCGATCCCGACGAACGCGACCTCGCGCCCGAGCGCCAGCGACGCCTGCTGGAACGCGCCGAGCTCCGCGCGGCACGGCACGCACCACGACGCCCACTTGTTGATCACGATCGGCCGCCCGCGCAGCGCCGTGAGGCGCGCTTTCAGCGCCGGCGCGCCGCCTTCGAGCAGCTCGCTCGCCTGCGCGTGCAGCGCCGCCAGCGGCGCCGGCGCCCCCGCGAGCGACGCCTGCATCTGCGCGAGCGTCAGCTTCGAGCGGCGCGCCGGCGGCGACGAGGAGCCGGCGAGCTGGATCAGGCCGACCGCGAGCAGCGCGAGCAGCGCTGCTCCGCCGGCTGCGAGCGACACGCGCTTGAGCGTCATCACGCGTAAGCCTGGCAGATCGCCTCGCCCGCCAGGCCGCCGCGAGCGCGCCACCGGCGCGCCGCGACGTGCTATATCTTGGAGGCACGCAGACGCCGGTTCGCCGCGAGCATCCGGCAAACGGCGCCACTCTGGCGCCAGTCCCATCGAGTCGCGCCGAAGCCACTTTGGCAGCGACTCCGTCTCGAAGTCCAGAGCCTGTCATGGCCGAGTCCACCTCAGTGGCCCTCGCGGCCGCGCCGATTCCCAGTTCCGCCGAAATAGCTCGCGCGGAGAAGCTCGTGCGCGAGCGATTCCTGCACGACGGCGAGGACCCGGCCGTCGCGCTCGCGCCCGGCGAGCCGCGCCGTCGCGCGCTCGACATGGCGCTCGCCGAGCTGAACGCCGATCCGAAGGCGAAGAACCCGTCGACCGCCTGGCGGCGTGAGTTCTCGCTGCTGCTCGGGCTCGAACGAGTGCTCTCCGACGACGAGCCGAAGCTCGCCGACGGCACCGTCCTCTCCGCCCACCAAGTCGACGCGCTGTCCGGCACGCTCGCCGCGCTGCTCGCCGCCGCGCAGGCCGCCAACGCGTCGAACGGCAACGGCCGCGCCGCCGCGTCGGCCTCGCCCGAGCTGCTTGCCTCCGCCGAGATCCTCGGGCTCGACGAAGCGCCCAGCGCCGCCCGCGCGAGCGACGAGCCCGAGCCGCGCGCCGACGCCGATGAGGACGACGAAGACGACGAGCCCGACGAGGCCGACGCCGATGAGGACGACGAGGACGAGGACGAGGACGAGCTCGGCCCGGTCCAGCGCGCCGCGCCTGACGAGGATGACGACGACGACGAGGAGGACGACGAGGGGCTCGGAGACGACGAGCTCGGAGCTGACGAGGACGACGACGACGCGGAGGAGGTCGAGGAGGTCGAGGCCGAGAGCGATGGCGAGGAGCCGCGCGACTGGTCGGAGGACGACGACGAGGAGTCGCTCGCCGACCAGCCCGAGGACCCGAACGCGGCGAAGCGCTTCTGGTTCGAGCACGCGACCGGCGCCGGCAAGACCGTCGCCGCACTCGGCTTCGTCGAGGCGTCGCAGACCGGCGGCGTGCTGATCCTCACGCACCGGCGCAACCTCGTCGACCAGTTCAACGGCGAGCTGCGCGAGCGCGGCTACACCAAGCGGATCAGCAAACCGCTGCTGAAGGGCGAAGACTCCTCGCGCGGGCCGGTCACGGTCGAGACCTACCAGTGGTTCGTGCGCAACGCCGGCAAGATCTCGAGCGCTTACACGATCGTGATCTGCGATGAGGCGCACACCGCGCTCGGCGAGAAGACGAGCGCCGCGATCCGTGAGTGGACCGGCCCGATCTTCATCGGCATGACCGCAACCGGCGCGCTGATCGCGCGCCACGTGACCGACCTGTTCCCGACGCAGACGTCGCGCTTCGACCTCGCGCAGGCCGCGCGCCGCGGCGTGATCGCGCCGCTGCGCTGCGTGCGCATCTCGCCCGGCGTCGGCGTGCGCACGATCGCCAACGTGCCGCTGCGCCGCGGCGAGATCGACACCGAGTTCGATCAGGACGAGCTCGCCAAACTGCTCGACCAGCAGCCGTTCAACCTCGCCGTCGCGAACCTCTACAAGACGCGCTTCAACGGCGTCCCCGGCGTCGTCTACGCGGCCGGCGTCAAGCACGCGTACAACCTCGCCGAAGCGTTCCGCGCCGAGGGCATCAAGGCGCAGGGCGTCTCCGGCGAGACGCCCAAGCGCGAGCTCGCCGAGATCCTCGCGCGCTACGAGCGCGGCGACATCGACGTGCTGATCAACGCGCAACTGCTCGCCGAGGGCTGGAACAGCCCGCGCGCGACCGTCTGCGTGCATCTCGCGCCGACCGCCTCCAAGCGCATCTACCAGCAGCGCGTCGGGCGCGTCACACGCCGGCACCCAGGCAAGGAGGCCGGCCTCGTCGTCGACTTCGTCCACCCCGCGACGAAGCACGACGACCCCGTCGTCACGCTGCACTCGCTGCTCGACCGCGACGTCTACCGCGGCGGCGCGATCGTCGTCGGCCCGGTTCGCCGCGGGCGCGGGCGGCGGATGCGCGTCGAGCGCCGCGTGCTGCCCGTCTGCCCCGAGGAGGAGCGGCGCTTCGCCGTCTTCGAGCGCGAGCTGTGGCGGATCGCCGTCGAGCACCTCGACTACGGCGAGCAGCACCTGTGGGCGGCCCTCGCGGGCGCCCGTGTGGCGCCGAGCGGCTGGCGCCGCGCGCGCGCGATGCTGCACTTCGACCGCGGCGGCGAGCTGAAGAGCCGCTTCCTGATCGAGGCCGTCAAGCGCAACAAGAACGCGCAGCTGCGCCTGCGCGCGCTCGCCGACATCCCCGCGCTGCGCGACCCCGACGCGTTCGACGAGGCGATCGACATCATCGGCGGCTGGCCGCGCGACGAGCGCCGCGAGGCGAGCAAGCTGATGCTGCGCGCGCTCGTCGAGCGGCGGATCGGCCGCCGCGACCAGGCGAACGCGTGGATCTGGCGCTTGGCCGAGTACACGCGCGACGTGCACGAGGAGTACGCCGTGCAGCGCTGGCCCGAGACGAAGCGGCTGCTCGGGCTGCTCGTCAACTCCGCCGGCGGCGCGCACGCGCGCAACGCGCGGCGGTTGATCCACGCCGCGCGCAAGCAGGACCGCCGGCTCGCCGCCGCGCTGCTCGCCGCCGCGCTCGCGCACACGCCAGAGGCCGAGGAGGCGCTGCGCGGCGCCCGCACGCGGATGGCGCGCAAGCCGCCCGCGCTCGCTCGTGAGCTGTTGCGCAACTTCCCGAAGCGGCGCGCGCGCAACTCGCGGCGGCGGCGCAAGGGGGGTGGCGGAGCGGGCGGCAACGGCGCGCCGGGCAACGTCAAGGCGGCCGCGAACGGCGCTGGCAGCGCGAACGGCGCCGCCACGACCAACGGTGGCGGCGCGGTCAACGGCGCTTCCGCACAGACGGAAGACGCCGCGCCCGCCGCATCCTGAACTTTCGCCGCGTCAGTCGACGCGCCTGAGGTGCACCTCGCCGGCGTCGAGCGCCGTGCGCCCACCGTCGGCGAGCGCGACGACCAGCCGCCCGTCGCCGTCGATCCCATCGGCGACGCCTTCGCCGCCGCTCCAGCCGATCGCACGCCCGAGCAGCGCGTCGCGCGCGCGCCAAGCCTGCAACGTCGTGTCGGTCGACTCGGCCAAGCGTCCCTCGAGTGCTGTGAGCAGCGCCGCCAGCGCCGGCTCGATCTCCGCCGGCGAGCGCCCGAGCGTCGCGGCCGTGCCGTGCAGCTCGGCCGGGAGGTCCTCGACGCGAACGGCGACGTTGACGCCGATCCCGAGCGCCGCCCAGCCCTCCTGCCTGTGCCCGTGAGGGTACGGACGGCCCTCGGCGAGGATGCCGGCGACCTTCGCGAGTGTGCCCACATCGCTGGCCGCATCGTCGCGGCCGGCGTCGCCGTGATCGCCTTCGATCGATCGATCGCGCCGGAAGACGACGTCGTTCGGCCACTTGATCCACGCGTCCTCACCAGCGATGTCGGCGACTGCGAGCGCCGCGATCAGCGGCAGCAGCGGCGGTGGCTCGCGCAGCACGAGCGAGAGCAGCAGCGCGCTGCCGGCCGGCGCCGACCAGCGACGGCCCTGCCGGCCGCGCCCGGCGCGCTGCTCGGCGGCGGTCACGAGCGTTCCGTGCGGCGCGCCGGCGAGCGCGAGATCGCGCGCGCGCTCGTTCGTCGAGTCGGTTTGGCGCAGGTGGACGCGCGGGTGGCCGAGCGCGCTCACCGCTCGCGTGCGGCGGCGTCGGCGAGCAGCGCCTGGAGCACACCGTCGACGTCGTGCCGCCCCGCCTCGACGTCGACGGCGATGCCGTGCTCGCGCAACGTCTCGCTGGTGACCGGCCCGATCGAGACGACGCGCGTCCGCGGCGATAGCCCACGCCGCTCGCGCTCGTCGTCTGATGCCGGTTCCGCGACGGCATCCGCGTCGAGCGCGTCGAGCAGGTTGCGCACGGTCGACGACGACGTGAACGTGACGTAGTCGGCGGCGCGCACGGCCGCAACCGTCTCCGCCGAAAGCGGCTCGGCGACCGTCTCGTACAGATCGAGCACGTCGACCTGAGCGCCACGCTCGCGCAACGCTTCAGGGAGCACGTCGCGCCCGTCTCGCGCCCGTGCGACGAGTACGCGCTCGACGGGCACGTCGGCGAGCGCTTCGGCCAGTCCCTCGCCGGTCGAGCGCTCGGCGGTGATGTCGGCCGCGATCCCGTGCGCGGCCAGCTCGCTGCTCGTGCCGGCGCCGATCGATGCGATTCGCGCGCCGGCCAGCGCGCGCGCGTCGAGCCCCTCGCTGGCCAGGCGTGCGAACAGCTCGCTCGCCGCGTTGGCGCTCGTCACGCAGACGACGTCGTAGCGGCTCGGGTCGAGCGGTGGGATCGGCAGCGGCCGCACGCGGATCGCCGGCGCCTGCACGACGTTCGCGCCGAGCTGGCGCAGCTCGCGCGCGAGACCACTGGCCTGCGCGCGCGCACGCGTGACGGCGACCGTGCGTCCGGCCAGCGGCGCAGCGCTCAGCCACGACAGCTGCTCGGCCAGCGCCGCGACCGGCCCGACGACGGTGATCGACGGCGAGCCGACCTGCTCGCGCTCGACCTGCGCGGCGATCGTCTGCAGCGTGCCGAGCACCGTTCGCTGCGTTGGCATCGTGCCGGCCTCGACGACCGCCGCCGGCTCGTCCGCCGCTCGTCCGGCGGCGATCAGCGAGCTGGCGATCCGCGCGAGCCGGCCGACGCCCATGTAGAAGACGAGCGTTCCAGGGAACGCCGCGAGCGCTGGCCAGTCGAGCTCGCTCTCGTCGCCGGTGCGCCCGGTTACGAACGCGACGGCGCGCGCGAGGCCGCGGTGCGTGACCGGGATGCCGGCGTACGCGAGCGCCGCGACGCCGGCCGTCACACCAGGGACGACCTCGAACTCGATGCCGGCGTCGCGCAGCGCGAGCGCCTCCTCGCCGCCACGGCCGAACACGAACGGGTCGCCGCCCTTCAGGCGGACGACCGACTTGCCTTCCTGCGCGCGCGATATGAGCAGAGCCTGCGTCTCGGCCTGCGGCACCGACGCGCCGCCGCCCTCCTTGCCGACGTACAGCAGCTCGGCGTCCTCGCGCGCGCCGTCGAGCGACGCCGCGCCGATCAAGCGGTCGTAGAGGATCACGTCCGCGCCGGCGATCAGCTCGAGCGCGCGCGCCGTCAGCAGGCCCGGGTCGCCGGGGCCGGCGCCGACTAGGTGGACGCGCCCGCTCATACGCCGACCGGCCAATGCACCACTTCGAGCTCTGGCATCGGGAAGTGCTTGGGGTTGCCGGTGATCAAATGGGCGTCGACGGCGACGGCGGCTGCGTCGATCGGGACGGTCGTTTCGAGCAGCAGCGCCAACCGTCAGCCGACGCGGCTCAGATCGCTGTTGCGCTGCGCTCGTACCCAAGCCGCTGGATCGGCGTCCCACTCGTGCTCGCGCCCGGAAAGTGCGCCCAAGCCGGCTTCGATGTCGTCCCAGCGGCGCTCTCCGTCGAGCGCCCGACGAAGTGTGTCGCTGATGTACGCGCTCCGACGGCGTCGCCCGACGCGCCTGTCCAATTGGTCGACGAGGTCGCCGTCCAAGCTGATCTGCAACCGCATGGCGACAAGCTAGCGCACAGCCTGTAGCAATTCGGCCGCGCCGACCGCGAGCAGACGCCCAGCGACCTCGCGCCCAAGCGCCTCCGGATCGCCCGGATCGCCGCTCAACTCGTCCGCGATCCACGCAGACCCGTCGGGCAGCCCGATCCACGCGCGCAGCCGCAGACGCCCTGCCTCGTGGCCGCCGTCGAGCGTCGCCCACGCGCCGAGCGGCGTATCGCAGCTCGCGTCGAGCTCGCGCGCGAGCGCGCGCTCGGCACGCAGGCACGCGAGTGCCGCGTCGTCGCCGATCGCGCTCAGCGTGTCGTGCACACGCGTATCGCCGGCACGCGCCTGCAGCGCAAGCGTGCCCTGCCCAGGCGCCGGCACGAAGCGCAGCGGATCGAGCGTCGCGCCGACGGCGTCGTCGCGCCCGAGTCGCTGCAGCCCGGCTCGCGCGAGCACGATCGCGTCCAGCTCACCGGCGGCGAGCTTGCGCAGGCGCGTGTCGACATTGCCGTGCATCGCGACCGGCTCGATGTCCTCGCGCGCCGCGCGCAGCTGCGCGATGCGGCGCACGCTGCTCGTGCCGACGCGCGCGCCGCTCGGCAGCGCATCGAGGCTGCTCGCGCCGCACAGCGCGTCTTCGGCCGCGGCGCGCGCTGGCGCGGCGATCAGCGCGAGCCCGTCGGCGAGCTCGCCGGGCACGTCCTTCGCCGAGTGCACGGCGACGTCGATCCCGCCGGCGAGCAGCGCGCGCTCGAGCTCTGAGACCCAGCGCGACTTGTCCTCGCCCGGCGGTGGCTCGCCAAGCGCGCCGTCGCCGGCGATCGCGCCGGCGGAGTCATCGACGCCGGCCGACTCGCGGTCGCCGCGCGTGACGATCGGGACGAGCTCGCCTTCGCCGAGCGCCTCGAGCACTAGCGTCGCCTGTGCCAGCGCGAGCGCGCTGGCACGGGTGCCGACGCGCATCAGCCCTCGCGGCGCCGGCGCGCTCGCGCCGCGGCGCCGCCGTCGGGCGCGCGCGCAGGCAGGTCGTGCACCTCGGCGAGCTCCGCCGGCTGCTCGTGCGCCGTCGGCGCCTCATCGCTCAGCGCGAACAGCTCGCGCACGAGCTCGAGGCTCGCGTGGCCGCGCTCCTCGGAGAGACTGCGCAGGCGGATCGTCGGCTCGTGCAGCAGCCGGCTCATCACCGAGCGCGCGACCGCCTCGATTCGCGCGAGGTCACGCGGCGAAGTCGACTCCCAGCGCCCGGCGTTCTCGGCGAGCACGCGCTCGACGATCTCGTTGCCGTGCTCGCGCAGCGCGCTGACCGTCGGCAGCGTCTCGAGCTGGCCGAGCCAGCGTGCGAAACGGCGGATCTCCTGCTCGACGATCTGCTCGGCGCGCGGCGTCTCGCCCTCGCGCGTGGAGAGGTTGCGCGCGACGACGGCCTGCAGGTCGTCGATGTCGTAGAGGCTGACGCCCTGCAGTTCGGCGCACGCCGCCTCGACGTCGCGCGGCACGGCGATGTCAATCAGCAGCAGCGGCCGCTCGCGGCGCTCGCGCATCACCAGCTCGAGCTCTTCGCGGCCGACGATCGGATGCGGCGAGGACGTCGAGCAGAGCACGATGTCGGCGTGCAGCAGTTGGTGGGGCAGTTCCTCGAGGCCGACGACGACGCCGCCGAAGCGCTGCGCGACGCTCAGCGCGCGGTCGGCGTGGCGATTGGCGACGAAGATCGTCCCGGCGCCCTGCTCAGACAGAGCGCGCGCCGTCAGCTCGCTCGTCTCGCCGGCGCCGAGCACGACGACGTGACGGTCCTCGAGGCCGCCGAGCACGCTCAGCGCGAGGTCGACGGCGACCGACGGGATGCTGACGCGGCTGGAGCCGATCTCGGTCTCGCTGCGCACGCGCTTGCCGGTCGTCAGCGCCGCGGCGAACAGGCGGTTGCAGAGCGGACCGGTGTAGCCGGCGGCCATCGCCGACTCGTAAGAGCGCTTGACCTGCCCCTGGATCTCGGCCTCGCCGACGACCATCGAGTCGAGGCCGGCCGTCACGCGGTAGAGCTGGCGCGCGGCGTCGCAGTTGCGCGGCGAGTAGATCGCCTCGGCGAGCTCCGTCGGGCGAATCGACGCGCGCTGCGCGAGCAGGCTGAGCACGTCTGACTCGGCGCGCACCGGATCGCCGACGACGAGATAGATCTCGGTTCGGTTGCACGTCGAGATCACGACCGCCTCGCGCACCTCCGGCGTGTCGGTCGCCAGGCGCGCGAAGTCGAGCCCCTCGGCTTCGGTGAACGCGAGGCGCTCGCGCAGCGCGACCGGCGCCGTCTTGTGCGAGATGCCGAGCGCGATCAGCTCGGTCATGCCTGCGCCGACTCCCGCTGCGCGGACTCGCGCTCGGCCGCCTCAGCGGCCTGCTCGCGCTCGAGCAGCTCGGCGAGGTCGCGCTCGATCCGGCCCTGACGGACCGCCATGATCGCGACGTAGCCGAGCACGAGCGCGAACAGCACGATGTAAGCGCCGGCGACGTACTTGCCGGCGGTGTGCAGCGGCAGCGCCGGCAGCTCGGCGACCAGCACGGCCATCAGGAGCCCGGCCTCAACGCGCCGGTCGCGTTGCCGGAGCCGCTCGCCGCGGGTGACGCGTTGGCGCTCATCGCCGTCGCGTGCACGCTTGGCGTGGCGCTGCGCGAGCGTCGCGCCGGCGCGACGCCGGCCATGACGTCTTCGCGGCGCTCGGCGAGGCGACGCAGCGCGCGCAGCTGGATCCGCGTGTGCTTGACCGTCAGCTCGTATTTGCACAGCGTCGTGAACAGCAGCACGATGCCGAGCAGCGAGACGAGGAACGTCAGCGCCATCTGCCACGGCAAGTTCGACGTCGCGCCGAGCACGCGCGGGTGCAGGTAAGCGCTCGACATCCGCACGGCGATGAAGTTGAGCGGCACGAACGCTCCGGCCGTGATCGCGAAGACCGACGCGTAGCGCGACTGGCGCTCGGGGTCCTCGATCGCGAAGCGCAGCGGCTGATAGGTCGCGTAGAGCAGGAAGACGATCAGGAACGAGACGAGCGTCGGCTCGTCCCAGACCCACCAGTGCCCCCACGACCCCTTCGCCCAGATCGAGCCGCTGATCAGCGTCGCGACGCCGAAGATCAGGCTCATGTGGATCGCGACGTACGAGCGCAAGTCCCAGCGCGAGTCGCGCGTGCGCAGGTACGCGATCGCGAAGATGCCGCCGAGCACGAAGCCGCACAGCGCCGTGATCGCGAGCGGCACGTGCACGTAGAAGATCTTCTGCAGGAAGCCCTGTTCGGCTTCGAGCGGCGCCCAGAAGAAGACGAGCACGAGCGCGACCGCCATCACGACGATCGTCGCGACACTCAGCGCGCGGAGCCCCGTGCCGTAGCGGGCGGCGCTTGCGGAGCTGCGCGTGGTGTCGGAGCCGCCGGCGAAATACCGGCGTGCGGGGCTCATTTCAATCCTCCAAGAGGAAGTCGAACAGGGCGAAGGCGATCAGCCCGAAGACCAGATCATAGAGCCCGAGCGTCAACAGCCAGCGCGCCGACGGGCTGCCGGCGTGGCCGAGCGCGAGCAGCGGCGAGCTCGCGCGCGCGCCGCCGATCACGATCGGCACGAGCAGCGGCAGCGCGAGCAGTGGCCCGAGCAGGTCGCGCGCGCGCGTCTGCACGGCGAGCGCCGCGACGAGCGTGCCGATCGCCGCGATGCCGGCGTCGCCGAGCGCGAGCACGCCGATCAGCGCCGGCAGCGCGTGGCCGAGCGATGGCCCGAGCAGCAGCAGACCGAACGCCGGCACGGCGACGAGCTCGAGCACGACGAGGAACGCGAGCAGCGTCAGGACCTTCGCGAACAGCATCGCGCTGCGGTCGACCGGCGCGAGCAGGAACCCGTCGAAGCCGCCCTGATCGGCGTCGGCGACGAACAGCCGGTTGATGCCGAGGATCGCGGCGAACAGCAGCGTCACCCAGAGGATGCCGGCGGCGAGATCGCCGTCGACGCTGTTGCGATTCAGCGCGAAATGGAAGACGACGAACGTCGTCACGGCGAACAGCGCCATTCCCGGCACCGACTCGAGCGTGCGCAGCTCGACGAGCAGCTCCTTGCGCAGCAGCGCGCGAACGACCGCGAGCGTGCCCGCGCGAGGGCGCGATGCGCCGGCGCGGCCGGCTCGCCCGACCGGCTGCGCGCCGGGCTGGCCGGACGCGCCACTTGCGCCGGGCTGGCCGCCGCCCGATGCGCCGGGGATCGTCGCGCTCACCGGTACAGCTCGACGATCTCGTCCGGCGCGACGTCGGCGGCGTCGCTCAGCAGCGCGACGCGTCCGGCGCGCAGTCCGAGCACGACGTCGGCTTCGGCGAGGCCGCTGCCGGGATCGTGGCTGCAGACGACTCGTGTGCAGCCCGAGCTCGCGCCGATCAGCGGCTCGACGAGCTCGACGGCGGCCGGATCGAGGTTCGAGCGCGGCTCGTCGAGCAGCAGCAGCTCGGGCTCGTGCAGCACGGCGCGCGCGACGGCGACGCGCTGGACCATGCCGCGCGAGAGCGTGCGCAGTGGCTCGTCGGCGCGATGTGCGATGCCAATCAGCTCGAGCACGTCCTGCACGCGCTGCTCCTGCACGCAGTGCAGGCGCGCGTGGAAGCGCAGGTTCTCGCGCGCCGTCAACTCGCGGTAGAGCAGCGGCTCGTGCCCGAGCAGGCCGATCCGCCCGCGCACCGCCCATGCGTCGCCCGGCAGGCTCTCGCCGAGCACGCGCACGCTGCCGGCGTGCGGACGCAGCAGTGTCGCGAGCACGCGCAACAGCGTCGTCTTGCCGGCGCCGTTCGGGCCGAACACGACGAGCGTCTGGCCATCGGCGAGCGACAAAGTGACCTCGCTGAGCGCTTCGCGCTCGCCGTAGTGCCGCGCGAGGCCTGCGACCTCGACCGCGGCCATGCTCAGGCTCTCGACACCTGCGGCGCTCGCTCGCCGCGCGACTGCGCCGCGGCGATCAGCTCGCGCACGGCCAGCTCGCCGGCGCCGCCGGGCGCCTCGTCGGCGCGCAGCAGCTCGATCGGATCGGGCTCGCCGCCCACGATCCCCTCGAAGAACTCCTTGCGGTCCTGATAGGTCGGCAGCGTGCCCTTGGCCCAGCCGCGCACGTCGTTGAGCAGGATCGCGAGCCGCGCGTATGGAGCGCCGTACTGCGCTTCGATCTCGCGCTTCATCCGCTTGGCGAGCGCCGGCGAGGCGCCGGCCGTCGAGATCGCGATCGCCAGCGGCCCGGTGCGGACGATCGCCGGCAGGATGAAGTTGCACAGCGGCGGCACGTCGACGACGTTGACGAGCATTGCGCGGCGCTCGGCGTCGTCATAGACGGCGATGTTGACGTCGGTGTCGTTCGTCGCCGCGATCGCCATGAAGACGCCGTCGAGGTCACTCGCGCCGGCGTACTCGCGACGCTCCCAACGGATCGAGCCCTCGCTCGCGTATTGCGCTAGCGCCGGCTCGGCCTCGGGCGCGATCAGCGTCACCTCGCCATCGCACGCGAGCAGCCCGTCGACCTTCTCCAGGCCGATCTCACCGCCGCCGACGACGACGCAGCGCCGCCCGCTGAGCTTCAGGCAGGCGATGTAGAACGGCGTGTCGAGCATCCCCTGCACGCAGCTCTGGTCGCAGACTCCCTTGCGCAGCTGACAGACGCACTGCTTGCCGGCGTAGGCCTGGGCGGGCATGGCCTAAAGGGTAGTCGCCCGGAGCTTCACCGCGGCAGCCCACGCCCGAGCGCGCGCAGCCCGACGCGCGTCAGCGCCAGCGCGCCGTTGCGCCACGCGTGCTCGCGGTCGCGCTCGCGACCGGAGCGCATCTTCGCGACGGCGCGCGCGGCGCCGCTCGTGCGCGCGTCGTACGGCCCCCACCACAGCCCGCGCACGCTCGGCGGGTCCCACGTGATCAGCTTCTCCTGTGCGCACGCGCGCAAGCCGGCGGCGCCGAGCGTGCGGCCGAGCCCGCCGCCGGCCGCCGCGCCCCACGGCCCGCGCGAGACGGTCGGGCACGGCAGGTGGTCGTTGAGCCAGACCATGCCGGCGTGCAGCTCGCGCGCGATGCGCAGCGCCTGGTAGCGGTCGGCCGTCCAAACCGACGCGCCGAGCGCGTAGTCGCTGTCGTTCGCCAGCGCGATCGCTTCGGCGACCGAGTCGACGGCGATCACGCCGAGCACTGGACCCTCGATCGGCTCGCGCATCACTGCCATCTCGTGCGTCACGCCAGTCAGCACGGCCGGCGCGTAGAACGAGCCGGCCTCGCAGCCGGCCGGGCTGATCGGGCCGCCGCAGCGCAACGTGGCGCCGCGCGCGACGGCGTCGTCGACGAGGCCGCGCACGTGCTTCAGCCGTCGTGGCGAGGCGAGCGGCCCGAGGTCGGTGCGCGGATCAGCCGGATCGCCGACGCGCAGCGCTTGCGCGGCGCCGACGAGCCCGTCGACGAAGCGGTCGTGGACCTCGCGCGCTACGTACACGCGCTCGACCGCGCCGCGCGCTTGACCGGCGCCGGCGCAGCCGGCCCACAGCGCGCCGGCGATCGCGCCCGGCAGGCGCGCGTCGGCGAGCACGAGCATCGCGTCCTTGCCGCCGAGCTCGACAGTCACCTCCTTCTCGCGCGCGACGCCCTCGCCGGCGACGACGCGCCCGACGGCCGGCGAGCCGGTGAAGAGGATCTTCTCGACCGGCGATTTCGCCAGCGCGATGCCGACGTCCGCGCCGCCGTGCGCGATTCGCACGAGCCCCTCCGGCAGGTCGGCGCGCGCGAGCACGCGCGCGATCCGCTCGCCGGCGAGCGCCGCGCGCGCGGCCGGCTTGAACGCGACGCCGTTGCCCGCGAGCAGAGCCCCCGCGATCTGGCCGAGCGGCTGCGCGAACGGCGCCGAGCCGGCGCCGATCACACCGACGACGCCGTACGGCTCGAACGCCAGGCGCGCGCGCTTGGCGATCGCCAGCGAGTGGCTGACGCCGATCCGCCGCCCACCGAGCAGCTCGGCGCCGTCGTCGGCGATCCAGATCAGCGCGTCGATCGCCGGCAGCAGCTCGAGCGCCGCGATCTCCGCTGCCGGGCGTCCCTGCTCGCGCGCGAGCGCCGGCACGAGCTCGTCGAAGTCGTCGATCACCGCTTGCGCCATCCGGCGCATGTAGCGCGCGCGGTCTTGCACACGCAGCAGCGCCCACAGCGGCTGGACCTTCGCGACGTCCTCGACGAGCGCCGCGATTCGCGACGGCGAAGTCGCCGCGACGCTGCCGAGCGCCGCGCCGGTTGCCGGGTCGCGCGCGTGCAGGCGCGTCTCGGCCTCGACACGGTCGGCGGTCGCGCTCATCGATCCTCGATCCGGCCGCCAGTTGTCCTCATCGACCGATTATCGCTCTTCGATCGCGCGCGCCCGGCGAATCTCGCGCAGGCGCTCGGCGAGCTCGGCCTCGGCGTCGTCCGGCTCGTAGAAGCGCTCGCGCTCGAGTCCCTGCGGCAGCAACTGCTGCTCGGCGACGTGGCCGGCGTGGTTGTGCGGGTTGTCGTACTCGCGCTTGTCCTGTCCCGGTCGCGGCCCCGAGCGCAGCCACGGCGGCGCCGGCTGCGCGCCATGCTCGCGCACGTGACGCCGCGCCGCGCCGAGCGCCTTGCCGGCTGCGTTCGACTTCGGCGCGAGCGCCAGGTAGATCGCGGCCTGCGCGAGCGCGTATGTCGCCTCAGGCAGGCCGACGTGCTCGACGGCGGCCGCGGCGGCAGTCGCGAGCGACAGCGCCTGCGGGTCGGCGTTGCCGATGTCCTCAGACGCGAGGATCACCATCCGCCGGACGATGAAGCGCGGATCCTCGCCGCCCTCGAGCATTACCGCGAGGTAGTACAGCGACGCGTCGGGATCCGAGCCGCGCGTCGCCTTGATCCAAGCCGAGATGTAGTCGTAGTGGCGATCGCCGCCTTTGTCGTAGAGCACCGCGCGGCGCTGCAGCGCGTCCTCGACGCGAGCGAGCGTGACGCGCGGCGGCTGCGCGCCGCCGTCGCGCGCCGCCTGCTCGTCGGCTGCTCCGCCGGCGCCCGCCGCACCGGCGCCGACCGCTCCGTCGCCGACCGTCTCGGCGGCCGTCGCCGTCGCCAGCTCGAGCGCGTTGAGCGCCGTGCGCGCGTCGCCTTCGCTGCGCGCCGCGAGGAACTCGATCGCGTCCTCGTCGACCTCGGGGCCGGCCGCGCGGCGCAGCAATGTCGCGACGTCGTCTGGCGTCAGCGCTTGCAGCGCATATACGCGCACGCGCGAGAGCAGCGCGCCGTTGACCTCGAACGCGGGGTTCTCTGTCGTCGCGCCGACGAGCGTCAGCAGGCCTTCCTCGACGGCCGGCAGCAGCGCGTCCTGCTGCGCCTTGTTGAAGCGGTGGATCTCGTCGAGGAACAGCACCGTCTGCGCGCCGCGATCGCCGGCGAGCGAGCGGCGGTGCTCGGCGCGCTCGATCACCGCGCGCACCTCCGCGCGCCCGGCCTGCACCGCGCTGAGCTCCTCGAACGCCGCGCGCGAGTGCTCGGCGAGCATCCGCGCGAGCGTCGTCTTACCCGAGCCGGGCGGTCCGTAGAGGACCATCGAGTGCGCGCGCCCCTGCTCGATCGCCGTGCGCAGCGCCGAGCCCGGCTTCAGCAGGTGCGACTGGCCGACGAACTCGTCGAGGCTGCGCGGGCGCACGCGCACGGCGAGCGGGCGGACGTCGCCGGCGTTCGCATCCTCGCCCGCCCGCGCCGCTCGTTCGCCGTCCGCGCGCGCTTCGCGCGGAGGGCGATCTTGCGGCTCAGGATCGAACAGGCTGTCCATCACGGCTGAGTATCGCGCGAGCGCCTATCCGTCGAGTCTGACGGGCAAGCCGGGAGAAACCGCGTACAAACCAGGAGAAACCGCATAACAACACGGCAAAGCGGGAAGTGGGAGAGACGGGTCGGTGCGGCTCGCGGACGAGGCTGGACAGGTGTGTATGCGAGCAGCTCAGGAGGTTGGCCAGGCGTGGGTGTCGAACTTGTACGTCCGATGTTTATTCGCAGAGAGCCGTCGATCAGGGCAATCCGATAGATGAGCGCTGGCGCCGCCGAGATCTTCTCCGGGGCCGCAAGCGGCCTCGGGCTGCTCGAGTCCGGCGGCGAGATCGCCGCGCGCTCGCCGCTGCAGCTGTTCTGGCGGCGATTTCGACGCGATCGCGTCGCGCAAGCCGCCGCGGTCTTCATCGTGCTGCTGATCCTCGTCGCGATCTTCGCGCCGCTCGTCGTCAAACTCGCCGGCCTGCCGAGCCCGTACACGCAGAACCCCAACCTGACCGGGCCGTTCGGCGAACCGCTCGGGCCGAGCGCCGCGCATCCGTTCGGCGTCGACACGCTCGGCGAGGACATCGCCTCGCGCGTGATCTACGGCACGCGCGTGTCGCTCGAGGTCGGCGTCGTCGGGACCGCGATCGCGGCCACGATCGGCGTCGTGCTCGGCCTGATCGCCGGCTACTACCGCGGCTGGGTCGACTCGATCATCTCGTTCGTGATCAACGCGACGCTGTCGCTCCCGGTGCTGCTGCTCGGGCTCGGGATCGGCGCCGCGTGCGCCGTTCGCGGCTGCGCCGGCGGCACGATCGAGCCGGGCGTCGGCGTGATCATCTTCCTGATCGCGTTCGCGACGTGGTCGTCCTTCGCGCGGATCGTGCGCGGCCTCGTCCTCTCGCTGCGCGAGCGCGAGTTCGTCGATGCGGCGCGCGCGCTCGGCGCGTCCGACCTGCGGATCATGTTCCGCGAGATCCTGCCGAACCTCGTCGCGCCGATCATCGTCTACGCGACGCTGCAGATCCCGTTGAACATCCTGATCGAGGCGGCGCTCTCGTACCTCGGCGTCGGCGTCAAACCGCCGACCGCCAGCTGGGGGCAGATGATCGCCGCGGCGACCCCGACGTTCACCACAGCCTGGTGGTACATGGTCTTCCCCGGCGCGGCGCTGCTCTTGACAGTGCTCGCCTTCAACTTGCTCGGCGACGGATTGCGCGATGCGCTGAATCCAAGGACAGCGCGGTGAGCTGGATGACACACGACAACAAAAGGAGGCGTCCCGTATGAGGTCGCTAAGAACGATTCTGCTGGTAGCGGTCGCGGCCGTGCTGGCCGTCGCGCTGGCCGCGTGCGGCTCGAGCAGCAGCAGTAGCAGCAGTAGCAGCAGCTCGAGTCCGGGCGAATCCAGCGGCGTGCCGGCGGGGGTCGCCACGCCGGCGTCAGAGTCGCTCACCGGCGGCAAGAAGGGCGGGACGCTGACCTCGTTGCAGAACGAGGACTTCGAACATCTCGATCCAGGGCAGGCGTACTTCCAGCTCGACTACGAGATCCTCGACGCGACGCAGCACTACCTCTACTCGTACAAGCCGAACACGTTCTCGAAAGCCTCGCCGGACCTCGCCGAAGGCGAACCGAAAGTCTCCGGCGGCGGCAAGCTGATCACGATTCAGATTCGCAAAGGCGTGCACTTCAGCCCGCCTGTCAATCGTGAAGTGACCGCCGCCGACGAGGTCTACGCGTGGGACCGCGTCGCCAACCCGAACGTCGCCAACCCTTACTACTTGGGCTACCTCAGCTCGGTGGAAGGGATGAAGACATCCAAAGGCGGTCCGATCCCCGGCGTCAAGGCGACCGGGAAGGACACGTTGCAGATCAAATTGACCTCGCCGGAAGCGCCGATCGTGATCGCCTCGATGGTGCTCCCTTACACTGTTCCGGTGCCGGAAGAATACGCGAAGAAGCTCGACGAAAAGAAACCGAGTGAATACTCGAACTACGTCGTCTCATCCGGTCCGTACATGATGAAGGCGAACGCGGAAGGCAAGATCCTCGGAGTCGGATACCAGCCGGGCAAGTCGGCGACGCTCGTGCGCAACCCGAACTGGAACGCGAGCACCGACTTCCGCCCCGCCTACCTGAACGAAATCAAAATCGAAATCGGCGGCGACCCGAACGTGATCGGACGCCAGACGCTCGAAGGAAGCGGCTTCGTACAGGCCGACACGCCGGCCGCGCCGATCGTCAAGCTGGCCTATGAACAGCACCGCAGCCAGCTGCAGATCTCACCCGGCGCAGGCGATCGCTACATCGCGGTCAACAACAGCGACGGACCGTTCAAGAACGTCGACCTGCGCAAGGCACTTTGGGCGGCGATCGACCGCGAAGACCTCGACAGGCTGCGCGGCGGCAAGCTGGTCACGCAGCTGATGACGCACTACCTGTGGCCAGGCGTTCCGGGCTTCGAAGAAGCCGGTGGCGTCGCCGGGCCGAAAGTCGACTACAACGAACACCCGCAAGGCTCGATGCCGGTCGCCGAAAAGTACATGAAGCTCGCCGGCTACCCAAGCGGGAAGTACACCGGCTCGGAAACGCTGCAAGTCGTCGGCGACTCCTCCGCTCCGGCGAACAACGTCGCCGAAGCGGTCAACAGCACGCTGAAGAGCCTCGGCTTCAAAACGAAGCTGAACCTCGTCGAGCACACGGTGATGTACTCGAAGTACTGCGGCGTCGTCACCGAAAAGATCGACGTCTGTCCGAACGTCGGCTGGATCGCCGACTTCGGCGACCCGCAGGCCGTGCTCGACGTGCCGTTCAACGGCAACCTGATCACGCAGACCGGGACGAACTCCAACTGGGGCCTCGTCAATCACCCGAAGATCAACGCCGCGATGGAAGCCGCGTCGAAGGTCTCCGGTGAAAAGGCGCGTGGCGAAGCGTGGGCGAAGATCGACCGTGAACTGGTCGAAGAAGCGGTCGCGATTCCGTACGAATGGAGCAAGTCGCCGAACATCGAGTCGAAGAACGTGGCCGGCGTCGGCCAGCTGTGGAACAGCGGCACGTGGGACTACGCGTTCACGTCGCTGAAGTAGCGAGCCCCAAGCAGCGCTCGGGAGGACGGGCCGCGCGCCCGTCCTCCCGGGGCGGTTCCGATGCAGCGACGCGCCGCGACCGCGCAAGCCGGCCGCAACGAACTGGAGTCCAGACGATGCTCACCACCGCTCAATGAGCCGCTACGTCATCCGCAGAGTGCTGTGGGGCATTCTGCTGCTGATCGTCGTCTCGGCGCTGACGTTCGTGCTGTTCCGGATCCTGCCGACGGCCGATCCGGCGAAGCTCCGCGCCGGGCGACTGGGCAACCCGAAGATCATCCACGAGATCCGCGTCGATCTCGGCCTGAACAAGTCGCTGCCCGAGCAGTTCTGGATCTACATGAAGGGCATCTTCCTGCACTTCAACCTCGGCTACAGCTACTACTCGAACGCGCCGGTCAAGGAACTGATCTTCAACCGCCTGCCGGCGACGCTCTCGCTCGTGCTCGGCGGCGCCGTGATCTGGTTCGTCGCCGGCCTCGGCGTCGGCATCGTCTCGGCCAGGCGCGCCGGCTCGAAGCTCGACCGCGCGACGATGGGCACGGCGCTCGTGCTCGTCTCCGCCCCGGAATACTGGCTCGGCTTGCTGATGCTGTTCTTCTTCGCCTCGGACATCGGCAAAGTCCACGTCTTCCCCGGCGCCGGCAGCTACGTCGGTTTGACGGCCGAACCGAGCAAATGGTTCACGTCGCTGATCATGCCGTGGCTCGTCGTCGCCGCCGGCACCGCGGCGATCTATGCGCGACTGCTGCGCGGCAGCCTGCTCGAGACGATGGGCGAGGACTACATCCGCACGGCGCGCGCGAAGGGCCTGCCCGAGCGCACCGTCGTCCTGCGCCACGGCCTGCGCGCCGCGATCAACCCGCTCGTGACCGTGCTCGGCGTCGACATCGCGATCCTGCTCGGCAGCTCCGTGCTCGTCGAAACGGTCTTCGACATCCCCGGCATCGGGCGGCTGAACTACGTCGCGATCACGCACTCCGACTACCCGATCGTGCAGGGCACGGTGCTGTTCGCATCGCTCGTCGTCGTCGTCGCGAACATCGTCGTGGACATCGCGTATGCGTTTCTCGATCCGAGGGTCAGGTACTCGTGAGGGACGTCAGTCCCGGTCAAGGTCGCCATGAGGGCGACCGTTCCCGTCAGCAGGGCCGGCCGGATGCCGGCTCGAGCACTTCGTCCGAGCCGCTGCTGCGCGTCGAAGACCTGCGCGTCGAGTTCCCGACCGAAGACGGCGTCGTGCACGCCGTCGACGGCGTCTCCTACGACGTCGCTCGCGGGCGCACGCTCGGGATCGTCGGCGAGTCGGGATCGGGCAAGACCGTCTCGTCGCTGACGACGCTCGGGCTGACGCGAGCGCAGGGCGCGCGCGTCGCGGGGCGGATCGTGTTCGACGGCAAAGACCTCGTCGCGCTCTCCGAAGCCGAGCTGCGCGCGATTCGCGGCAACGAGATCGCGATGATCTTCCAGGACCCGCTCTCGTCGCTGCACCCGTTCTTCAAGGTCGGCGCGCAGCTCGTCGAGGCCGTGCGCGTGCATCAGGACGTCTCCAAGCAGGCCGCGAAGGCGCGCGCGATCGAGCTGCTCGGGCTCGTCGGCATCCCCGACCCGTCGCGGCGCTTCGACGAGTACCCGCACGAGTTCTCCGGCGGCATGCGCCAGCGCGCGATGATCGCGATGGCGCTCTGCAACGAGCCGAAGCTGCTGATCGCAGACGAGCCGACGACGGCGCTCGACGTGACCGTGCAAGCGCAGATCCTCGCGCTGCTCGAGCGTTTGCAGAGCGAGCTCGGAATGGCGATCGTGATCATCACGCACGACCTCGGCGTCGTCGCGCAGACGGCTGACGAGATCGCCGTGATGTACGCCGGGCGGATCGTCGAGCGCGCTTCGACGAAGCTGCTGTTCGCCGGCCCCGAGCACCCGTACACGTGGGGCCTGCTGAAATCGATCCCTTCGCTGAGCGGCACGCGCAAGGAGCAGCTCGTGCCGATCCCCGGCTCGCCGCCGAGCCTGATCAACCGCCCGCCCGGCTGCCACTTCCATCCGCGCTGCCCGTACTCGCAGCCAGACCACGCGCGGATCGATCCGCAGCTGCAGCCGGTCGCCGGCGATCCGGCGCATCGGGTCGCGTGCCTGCTCGACGCGAGCGTGCGTGAGCAGCTGTGGACCGAGTTGCGCGCCGGCAAGCTGCCCGAGCAGGCGCGCGCGAGCGTCGGTCTGCCGGCGCTGCAGGAACCGGAGACGACCGCCGCCGAGACGGTCGGCGACGCGCCCGAGGTCGGCCTGTGAGCGCCGCCGACAGCGGCGAGCCGCTCGTCGAGGTTCGCGACCTCGTCAAGCACTTCCCGATCACGCGCGGCGTGCTCGTGCAGAAAAAAGTCGGCGCCGTGCAGGCGGTCGACGGCGTCAGCTTCGACGTCAAGCGCGGCGAGACGCTTGGGATCGTCGGCGAGACCGGCTGCGGCAAGAGCACGACTGCGCGTTTGATCATGCGCCTGCTCGAGCCGACGAGCGGCGAAGTCCGCTTCGACGGGCACGACATCACGAAGTTGAAGAGCACGCGCCTGAAGGCGATCCGCCGCGACGTGCAGATGATCTTCCAGGACCCGTACTCGTCGCTGAACCCGCGCAAAACGGTCGGCGCGACGATCGCGCAGCCGTTCGTGATCCACGGGCTCAACGACGGCAAGGGCGAGCGAAAGCGCGCCGTGCAGGAGCTGATGGAGACGGTCGGGCTCAACCCGGAGCACTACAACCGCTACCCGCACGAGTTCTCCGGCGGGCAGCGCCAGCGGATCGGCGTCGCGCGCGCGCTCGCGCTGAAGCCGAAGCTGCTGATCGCCGACGAGCCGGTCTCGGCGCTCGACGTCTCGATCCAGGCGCAGGTACTGAACCTGCTGCTCGAAATGCAGCGCCAGCTCGGCTTGACGCTCGTCTTCATCGCGCACGACCTGTCGGTCGTGCGCCATATGTGCGATCGCGTCGCGGTCATGTATCTCGGGCGAATCGTCGAGATCGGCTCGAGCGAGGCGCTGTACGGCTTTCCGCGACACCCATACACCGGCGCGCTGCTCTCAGCCGTGCCGGTGCCCGATCCGGAGTTGCGCGGCGAGCCGCGCACGCTGCTCAGCGGCGACGTGCCGAGCCCGGCGGACCCGCCGCGAGCGTGCCGCTTTCACACGCGCTGCCCGAAGGCGCAAGAGCGCTGCTCGATCGACGATCCGCCGCTCGAGGACAAGGGCATACCGCCTGGGGCGTACGCCGGCGCCGAAGCGGCGTGTCACTTCCCGCTGACGCGCGAGGAAGTCGGCGCGTTCGGCGTACGATCTGCGCGATGAGCGCGTCGCAGACGACGAGCGCCGCGTCGGCCGGCGGCGAGGCCGAGCAGTTGCTGGCGCGGCTGATCCAGTTCGACACGGTCAACCCGCCCGGCAACGAGCGCGCGGCGCAGGAGTACCTCGCCGACCACTTGACGCGCGCCGGCTTTCACTGCGAGCTGCTCGGCGCCGAGCCGGAGCGCCCGAACCTCGTCGCGCGGCTGCGCCCGGCACACGGCCCGCCGCCGGACGAGCCGGCGAGCGGCGGCCCGACGCTGTGCTATCTCGGCCACGTCGACACGGTGCTCGCAGACGCGCGCGAGTGGACGCACGACCCGTGGTCGGGCGACGTCGCCGACGGCTTCCTCTGGGGGCGGGGCGCGCTCGACATGAAGTCGCAAGGCGCCGCCGAGATCGCCGCCGGCGCGGCGCTCGCGCGCTCGGGCTGGCGTCCGGCGCGCGGCGAGCTGCTGATCGTCTCGGTCGTCGACGAGGAGACCGGCGGCTCGCTCGGCGCCGAGTGGATCTGCAAGAACCACCCGGAGAAGGTGCGTTGCGACCTGCTGCTCAACGAGGGCGGCGGCGAAGTCTTCGAGTACCGCGGCAAGCGCTACTACGGCGTCTGCTGCGCCGAGAAGGGCGTCTTCCGCTTCACCGTGATCACCGACGGCGTCGCCGGCCACGCTTCGATGCCGGCGATCGGCGAGAACGCGCTGCTGAAGCTCGCGCCGGTGCTCGAGCGCCTCGCGCGACGCCAGCCGGCGTATCGGCTGACGGCCGAGCCGAGCGCGATGCTCAGCGCGATCGGCGAGGACCCGGCCGACCCGGCCGCCGCCGTCGCGCGCTTGCGCGCCGACGACGAGCTGCTCGCGACGATGTTCGAGCCGATGCTCGGCGTCACGTTCACGCCGACGCGGATCAAAGCGTCGGAGAAGATCAACGTGATCCCGAGTCGCGCCGAGCTGAAAGTCGACTGCCGCGTTCCGCCGGGGCTCGGCGAGGCTGAGGTGCGCGCGGGGATCGCCGAAGTGCTAGGCGACGACGGCTTTCGCGTCGAGTTCACCGAGCGCGTCGCCGGCAACCGCTCGCCGATCGAGTCGGAGCTGATGGATGCGATCAGAAGCTGGATCGGCGAGCGCGACGCCGGCGCCACGGTCGTGCCGGTGATCCTGCCCGGCTTCACCGACTCGCGCCACTTCCGCGCGGCGTTCCCCGAGTGCGTCGCGTACGGCTTCTTCCCGCAGTTCCACCAGTCGATGACGGCGACGCAGCCGCTCGTGCACGGCGCCGACGAGCGGATCGACGTTCGCGACATCCGGTTCGCGACAGACTTCTTCACCGATCTCGCGACGCGCACGCTCGGCTGAGCGTCGCGCGCGGCCGCGCGCGACGGTGATCGCGGTCGAGCGAGGCCACGGCGCGTGCGCAGCGCTGCGGCGCGACGTGCGAAGCGCTGCGGAGGTTTGTCACACGTTGCGCACGTTTCACACCAAAATCTTTTCTCTGAGTAGAGAGAATCGGTGGCAATAGAACATTCGATTAGCAATACTGCGCTGATGTCAAGGATGGCTGAACTGCTGCAGCACACGAACGCCGGAGTGGACGCGTCCGTTCGCCGCCTGATCGACTCGCCGCCCGCGCGCCTGGAAGCCGCGCTCGTCGAATATGCAAAGGAGCCGCACACGTTGATCCCCGTCGCGACCGTCCACGCGCCGATCGTCGCCGCGGCGACGCCTGGCACGTCGATCATCCAGCAGATCCAGACGGCCGCCTACAACTGGTCGCCGGTCGTGATGATCCTGTTCTTCGCCGCGCTGATCTTCCTGATGTGGCGCACGTTGAAGGTGATGCCGCGCGTCAAGCCGCAGCAGATCAAGCCGGCTTCCGAGCAGGCTGTCTCGTTCGCCGACATCGCCGGCGTCGACGAGGCGAAGGCCGAGCTCGAGGAGATCGTCGAGTTCTTGCGCGACCCGAAGCCGTTTGAAGAACGCGGCGCGAAAGTGCCGAAGGGCGTGCTGCTGCACGGGCCTCCGGGCACCGGCAAGACGCTGCTCGCGAAGGCCGTCGCGCACGAATCGGGCGCGCAGTTCTTCGCGCAGTCAGCCGCTTCGTTCGTCGAGATGTTCGCCGGCCTCGGCGCCGCGCGCATCCGCCGCCTGTTCGCGATCGCGCGCAAGCACGAACCGGCGATCATCTTCATCGACGAGCTCGACGCCGTCGGCGGACGCCGCGGGATGGACATCTCCGGCGAGAAGGACCAGACGCTCAACCAGCTGCTCGTCGAGATGGACGGCTTCGCCTCCGGCGGGCGCGTCGTCGTGATCGCCGCGTCGAACCTGCTCGACAAGCTCGACCCGGCGCTGCTGCGCCCCGGCCGGCTCGATCGCCAGGTGTTCGTCGCGCCGCCGGACGTGCGCGGGCGCGAAGGCGTGCTCGAAGTGCACACGCGCGACAAGCCGCTCGAGGAAGTCGACCTCGGCCTGATCGCACAGCAGACGAGCGGGCTGACCGGCGCCGACCTCGCGAACATCTGCAACGAGGCGGCGATCTTCGCGACGCGCCGCAAAGCGACGAAGCTGCGCAACGCCGACTTCGATGCGGCGATCGAGCGCGTGATCGCCGGCGTGCAGTCGCGCCGCGTGCTGAACGCGCACGAGAAGCGCGTCGTCGCGTTCCACGAGGCCGGCCACGCGCTGTGCGGCGAGCTGCTGCCGTCGGTCGATCGCGTGCACCGGATCTCGATCGTGCCGCGCGGCCAGGCGCTCGGCTACACGCTCAACCTGCCCGCCGAGGACCGTTACCTGAAGACGCGCGAGGAGCTGCTCGACTACATGACCGTGCTGCTCGGCGGCCGCGTCGCCGAGCAGGTCGTGTTCGGCTCGATCACGACCGGCGCCTCCGACGACCTCGCGCGCGTCGCCGAGCTCTCCCACCAGATGGTCAACGACTTCGCGATGGGCACCGCCGGGATCGGGCGCTCGCCGGCCGGCGACGTGCAGCTGTCGGAGACGACTCTGCGGATCCGCGACGAGGAGCGCCAGGACCTCGTCGAGGAGGCGCGCCGCGCGGCGCTGCGCCTGGTCGTCGCTCACCGCCGGCAGCTCGACGCGCTCGCACGCGAGCTGCTCGAGCGCGAGGTGCTCGAGCGCGACAGGATCGAGCGGATCATGTCCGGCGTGCCGCGGATGGAGCGCGCGCCCGGCGTCGGCCTGCGCGTCGTCGCAGCCGCGAGCGCCGTCGACGTCGCCGGCGGCGGCGAGTAGCCGGGTTGTGTATCGCGTAAATCGTCGAGCGGTAGCAGTCGTATATACGGCGTGTATGCAGCTGCTATCAGCTCACGCAAAACGCATGCCAGCCTCGGCGGGCGCTCGCGAATAGACTGCAAGGCATGTTCACGCGGATCGACCACATCGGCGTCGCCGTCGAGCAGCTCGACCCCGCGCTCGAGCTCTATCGCGGCACCCTCGCGCTCGAGCTCGCCCACCGCGAGGTCGTCGAGGAGCAGGGCGTCGAGGCGGTCCTGCTCGACGTCGGCGAGAACCACGTCGAGCTGCTCGCGCCGCTCTCGCCCGACACGCCCGTCGGCCGCTTCCTCGCGAAGAACGGGCCCGGCCTGCACCACGTCGCCTACCAAGTCGACGACATCGACGACGCGCTCGGCGCGCTCAAGCTGGCCGGCCTGGCGCTGATCGACGAGCAGCCGCGAGCCGGCATCCGCGGCTCGCGCGTCGCGTTCGTGCACCCGCGCTCGACGGCCGGCGTGCTGACCGAGATCGTCGAGCCGGCGAAGGTCGCGGCGCACTGATGGCGCCGTCGGGAAAGCAGCAGATCAGCATCGGCTTCCAAGGCGGCCAGGTGCTCGCCTTGCGCGTCGGCGAGCAGCAGCTGAAGGCGTTGCAGCAGGCGCTCGGCGAGCAGGGCTGGCACGAGCTCGAAAGCGACGAGGGGCCCGTGCGCCTCGACCTCGCGCAGGTCGTCTACGTGCGCTCGGAGAGCAACGACTTGCGCGTCGGCTTCGGCGCCTAGAGGACTGCTGGCCGGCGCGATGCTGCGTCCTCAGTCGCTCGTGTGCTTTTCGCACACTTCGCTCCCTGCGTCCTTGCCTCGCTTGACCATCAGCCCTCTAGGAGAGCTGATGACGCTGGGCGAACAGCTGCTCGATGCGCGCCTGCCCAACGGCCGCCTAGGGGGCTGAGTGGCGCTTGACGATCTCGATGAGCGGTTGTTGCGGCTCGCTCGCACTCGCGGGCACACGCCGTCGCGCGATCGTGCGGTAGCGCGGTTCACGCTGCTTGGCCAGCACGCCGCGCTGTGGTTGGCGATCGGCGCCGCCGGTCAGGCGCTCGACGGGTCGCGACGGGTGCGCTGGCGGCGTGCGACCGGCGCCGTCGCTGCGACGTACGCGCTGAACACGGCGACGAAGCTCGTCGTACGTCGCCAGCGCCCGCAGCTGCGCGGCCTACCGGCGCTCGTCGGCACGCCGACGACGTTGAGCTTTCCCAGCGCGCACGCGTCGACTGCGTTTGCCGGCGCGCTTGCGTACTCGCGCGCCGGGCTGCCGGCGCTGCCGCTCTTCGCGCTCGCCGCTGGCCTGTCTTACTCGCGGCTGTACCTCGGCGTGCACTATCCGTCTGACGTGCTCGCCGGCGCGCTGCTCGGCACGGTCGTCGGCGCTGTCGCTGTGTCGCCGCAGCGCGCTTCGCTCGCCGACGCGGCGCAGCCGGCGCCGGCCGATGCGGTCGCGCAGGGCAGCGGCCACGCGACGCCCGCGTTCGCGACGCCCGCGTGGAGGGCCGCGTGAGCACGCGCATCGGCATCGTCGGCATGCCGAACGCCGGCAAGTCGTCGCTGTTCAACGCGCTGACGAAAGCCGGCGCCGAGGCGGCGAACTATCCGTTCACGACGATCGAGCCGAACGTCGCCGTCGTGCCCGTGCGCGACGAGCGCTTGGAGCTCCTCGCGCGGACGGTCGGCGCGTCGGAGATCGTCTGGGACACGATCGACTTCCATGACATCGCCGGGCTCGTCGCCGGCGCGCACGACGGCGAGGGGCTCGGCAACCGCTTCCTCGCGAACATCCGTGAGACCGACGCGATCGTCCACGTCGTGCGCGCGCACGGCGACGAGGGCGTGATCCATCCCGAGGGCAGCGTCGACGCGCTGCGCGACATCGACACGATCGAGACCGAGCTCGTGCTCGCCGACCTCGAGCAGGCCGAGCGCCGCTTGGAGCGCGCGACGCGACAGGCGCGCGGCGGCGAGCGCGCGGCGGTCGCCGAGGAGGCGTGGTTGAAGCAAGTCGTCGGCGAGCTGAGCGCCGGACGGCCGGCGCGCGGCGTTCCGCTGCCGGACGACGCCCCGCATGTGGCGCGCGAGCTCGGCCTGCTGACGGCCAAGCCGGTGCTGTTCGTCGCGAACGTCGACGAGGGCTCCGAGCAGGTCCCGGACGAGATCACCGCGCACGCCGACGCGCTCGGCGCACGCTCCGTCGCGATCTCCTCGCGAATCGAGGCCGAGCTCGCCGAGCTCGACGACGACGATGCGGCGGCGATGCGCGAGGAGCTCGGCGTCAGCGAGTCCGGCCTGCAGCGCGTCGTGCGCGAGGCGTTCGCGCTGCTGCGGCTGATCGCGTTCTTCACCGCCGGCGAGGCCAAGCCGGCGCAGTCGTGGCACCTGCGCGACGGGCTGACCGCGTGGCACGCCGCCGGCGAGATCCACTCCGACATCCAGAAGGGCTTCGTGCGCGCCGAAGTGATCGGCTGGAAAGAGCTCGTCGACGCCGGCGGCTACGCCGGCGCGCGCGATCGCGGCACGCTGCGCCTCGAGGGTCGCGACTATGCGATGACCGACGGCGACGTGATCACCGTCAAGTTCACTCCGTAGCGAGCTGCTCGAGCCGTTCGGCGAGGCGCTTGATGCCGAGCTCGCGCGCCGCGCTCGCGCCGCCGGCGAAGTCCGTAGGCGCGTCCAGCGGCGGCTTCACGTCGATCTGCTGCAGCGTCGCGATCCGCTTGAAATCGCGCAGCAGCGCGTCGTTCTCGCGCAGCGACGCCGCCGCTCGCGGGCGCATCTCGCCGTCCTCGCGGCGTACCTTGCTCGCGAGCGCGTGCGCCGCCGCGAGCACATCCTCGAGCGGCCCGTAGCGGCGCAGCAGCTCGGCCGCCGTCTTCGCGCCGATCCCCGGCGCGCCGGGGATGCCGTCGGAAGGGTCGCCGCGCAGCGCGATCAAGTCCGGCACGAGCGCCGGCTCGATGCCGTAGCGCTCGCGCACCTGCACCGGGCCGAGCTCGTTGCTCGCGCCGCCCTTGACGAGCTCGAGCACCGCGACGCGCTCGCCGACGGCGCCGTACAGGTCGCGGTCGCCGGTCATCAACAGCGCCCGTCCGCCGTCCGCCTGCTCGGCGCGCGCGTACGAGAACATCACGTCGTCGGCCTCGAGCGACTCGCTGCCGGCGACGATCCAGCCAAAGCTCGCGAGCAGCTGCTCAGCGCGCTCCCACTGCCAGCGAAGCTCCGCCGGCATCGGATCGCGATGCGCATGATACGGCGCATACAGCTCGACGCGATAGTCCGCCTGCTCGGCGCCGACGCACGCGACGACCGCGCGCGGCCGTGCCTCAGGCGCGTACGAGTCGATCGCGCCGAGCAGCGCGTTGACCGTGCCGAGCAGCGCGTTGACCGGCCGCCCGTCGGCGCCGACGATCGATTTCGGCAGCGCGAAGAACGCGCGGTAGAGCAGCCACGGGACGTCAGCGATCAGCAGTCGGCGGCGCGATGGCATGCGCGCAGATTACGCTCGTGCGACGAGCACGCGCGAGCCCTCCTCGCTGTCCGGCGCTCGCGCGACGAACGGCAGCCGCCGCAGCGCGTCGGCCTGCGCGAACGCCGCCTGGACCGACGCCGGGCCACGCACGAGCGCGAACTCGTAGCCGTGGCGCTGACACCAGCCGCTGCGGAACACGATCACCGCGACGCCCGTCGCGTCGATCCGCGTCAGTTTGCTCAGATCGAGTGTGATGCCCGCGACGTCCGTTTCGCACAGGCCCTCGATCGCCGCTTCCAGCGTTGTAGTCGAAGAACTGTCCAGTTCGCCGACGAGGACCAGCGTGTACATCGACTTGCAGCTCCTTTCGAGAAGACCGATCGAACGCAGCGACGCCGACAGACGTCGGCTCGCGCGCGGCGCGGCCGTGCGGCCGCGCGTGCTTGCTCGATGCGAGCGGAGCTAGCCCGGGCGAGTCGGGATCAGCCGCGGCGGAGCCGCACGCCGGCGTGCGGCTGCGACGCGTATGCGGCCCAACGCACACGGCGTGAGCGAGAGCAACAGCGCGACGAACGCGAACTGGAGCGAGCCGCCGAAGCCGCTCGCGACGCCGCCGCCCGACGAGCCGGCGGCGAGCCCGCCCGACGGCGCCACGCCGATCGTCTGCGCTTGCCCAAGCGCGCCCGAGTGCGTTGATCTGGCTCGCAGCCGACCGGTAGGCGCCGCCGCCGTGCTCGCGCGCACGCGCGAACCGAGCGCCACGCTTCGCGCCGGCCGCAGACGCATGACGCCAGCACCCGAGATCGCTCCTCGCTCGCCGCTCGCATCCGACGACGCCGCGAGCCCGGTTGTCGTCGCTATCGCCTCGCTTGTCTCAGCGCGCGAGTCGAGCGCGGCGCGCGGTTGCGGCGCGAGCGACTCGGCCGGCGCGCGCGGCGCGACGTCTGCCGATGCGCTTGGCCTGAGCGTCGCCGACCGCGAGCTCTCCGGCGGCCGCAGCACGGCCGTTAGCGGCGACACGCGCGGTTCGCCGAGCGGAGCGACGACGACGCTCAGCAGCGGCCGAAGCGCCGCGAGCGTCGGCGCGAGCAGCGATACGCGCGGCGCAAGCAAGCTAGCCGACAGCGCAAGCAACGTACTGACCGGCCAGAGCGTGACGACCGGCCTGAGCGTGACGACCGGCCCGAGCGTGACGACCGGCCTGAGCGTGGCGAATGGCCAGAGCGTGACGAGACGATCGAGCGCGCCAGCGACCGAGCCTTCGATTTGACCCGGCGCGATTTGACCCGGCGCGCCGGCGAGCCGCGTCTGCGCGGCGACGTGCACGAGCCGCTCGATCGGCGTGTGCGAGCGCGAGCTGGCCGTATGCGCACTCGCGCCGATTCGCGCACTCCCGCCGATTCGCGCAGTCGCGCCGATTCGCGCCGTCGCGGCCGGCGACAGACCGCCGCGTCTCGTGCTCGCGCGCGAGAACTGTTCGGCGGCGCTCGCCGCAGTCGCTGACGCAGTCGCCTCCGCAAGCCGCTGTGGCCTTACCACGATCGCGCTGACGCGATCGCGGCGTTCGCGCCCCGTTGCGATGCGCGCCGCGTCACCGTTCGCCGGCGCGCTCGTGCGCGGCGCTCGCGCGGCGACCGCTCGCTCGAGCGTCGAGCCGCCAGTCGTCGTCGTACTCGAAGCGACCGCGACGATGCGATCGACGAGCGGCGCGACCGCGTCCGACTGAGCCTGCGGCGGCGCTGTCGATGTCGCACGCGGCTGGATGCTCGGCGCCTGCGCCTGCGCCTGCGCCTGCGACGGCGGTGACGGCGACTGCGACGGCGGCGATGGCGACACGACGCCCTGGACCACCTGAGCCGCCGGTGCGAGCGCGCGCGTCGTGCTCGACGTGACCGTGCCCAGCAGCGCCGCAACCGGCTGGTCCGCGCTCGCGCCGCCGGCGAAGATCAGCGCCGCGAGAACGCCGCCCAGCGCAGCGACGAGCGTGCGCGAACGTAGCGCGCGCTGTGCGACCGGCTTGTCGGCTTTGGCGAGCAGTGCTGTTCTTTGCGTAGCTTCGCGAGCACAGATGCCCCGATCGCGGCAGATCAATCAGAGCCGCGAAAGCGGCTCAATCGAAATCGATCGCGAGATCGTCGCGCCGGATTGCCGCGGACGGTCAACCAGGCGCGACCGCGCCGCCGCGCGTGTCGCTTTCGGCGCTCGACGGCGACCCGCTCGACGATGCCGCGCTCGCCGACGCTTCGCTTGGCGCGCCACCCTGTTCGCTGCTCGGCGCGGCCGGCGACGCCGCCGGGGCCGGGCTCGTCAGCGTCGCCGACCAGCCGCTGCGATCCGGCTCCGGCTTCAGCGACTGGCCTTCGCGCGTGCTGAAGTACGCCCACGCGCTGTACAAGCCGAGCCGTTCGGCGAGCGCCGGGCCGCTGATCGCCGTGCGCCCGCCAGAGCCGAGCACGTACGCCGAGACGATTCGCGGCGAGAAGCCGCGCTTGACCACTTCGATGCCCTCGAAGCTCCCGTCGACGACGCCGCGCAAGCGCGACGCCGCCGTCGCGAAGCTCAGCGTCGACTTCCACGTGTGGTGGTCGACGCGCGGCTCGTACTGGTCGACGACGCCGCGCAGCCACGGCTCCGGCTGCGAACCGACGAACGAGTCCTCGTCGTTCTCCGTACGCCCGCCCGAGCTCGCGAAGAAGTACGTAGCGACAGCCTGGCCTTGATACGTGACGATCTGCCCCGCCGTCGCCGCGACCGCCGCGTCCGTCTGCGGCGTCTGCGCCGCGACGCCGCGATAGACCTGCGAGCGCGTGTCCGAGTAGACGTCGAACTTCGCTCCGCCCGCGTGCGCCGTCAGCGCGTACGTGCGGCTCGCGACCGCCTGCGCCTCGAGCGCCGCCAGCGGCCAGCTCGCCGAGACCTCCGCCGAGACGACGCCGCGCACGTACGTTTCGAGCGCGATCGACTCGACCTTGCCGCCGACGAGCACGCGCACCTTCGTGCTCGCCGGCGTCGCGCCGAGCGTCGTGCCGCTGTAGTAGTGCGCGAGGATCTGCTCGTAAGAGAAGCCGTGTTCGGCGTAGCCGAGCGCGCCCTCCTGGCTCATCCCGACGCCGTGACCGTAGCCCGCGCCTTCGATCACGAGTTCCTGCGCCGTCGCACGCGGCGCCGCTGCCGACGCCGACGCGCTCGCGAGCAGCAGCAGAAACGCGCTCGTCAGCGTCGCGAACGAGATCGCCGAGCGGCGTAGAAAGCGGTGGTAGGTTGGTCCGGTGACGAGCATCCTTGCTCCGTTTGGCTCACGTCTTCCGAGCGTCCGCCGATTGGCAGTCCAGCTCTTGCACGCAGCTTCGATCGGAACGGCTCGATCGGCGCCTGAGCGCCCCGGCGGCAGACGGGCTATTCGTCTAGACGCCGCAAGATTCGTTGCGCCTCGCGCGCGAGAGACGATGCGGGTGCGCCGGCCGGTGCGGGTGCGCCGGCCGCGCCCGACGCGCTGGTGGGCGCCGCCATGCCGGCAGGCCAGCCGATGAGCGACGGAGCTCTCGCGACGGACGAGCGCGCGGTGCTCGCCGACGTGCCCAAGCAGCTGTACATCGCCGGCCAGTGGCGTGACGCGACCGGCGCGCGCACGCTTGCCGTCGAGGACCCGTCGAGCGGTGAGACGCTCGCCGACGTCGCCGACGCGCAACCCGACGACGCGCTCGCGGCGCTCGCCGCCGCCGCCGAGCGGCAGGCCGAGTGGGCCGCTTGCGCGCCGCGCGAGCGCGGCGAGATCCTGCGCCGCGCATACGAAGCGATCGTCGAGCGCAGCGATCAGCTGGCGCTGCTGATGACGCTCGAGATGGGCAAGTCGCTGGCCGAGTCGCGCGCCGAGATCGCCTACGCCGCCGAGTTCTTCCGCTGGTTCTCCAAGGAGGCCGTGCGGATTCACGGCCGCTACATGGTCAACACGACCGGCAAAGGCCGGATCCTGACGATGCGCCAGCCGGTCGGCCCGTGCGTGTTCGTCACGCCGTGGAACTTCCCGACGGCGATGGGCACGCGCAAGATCGCGCCGGCGATCGCCGCCGGCTGCACGATCGTCGTCAAGCCCGCGCAGCAGACGCCGCTGTCGATGCTCGCGCTCGCCCAGATCCTCGAGCAGTCCGGGCTGCCCGGCGGCGTGCTCAACGTGATCACCGCGTCGAAGTCCGGCGACGTGATCGCGCCGTTGCTGAAAGACGAGCGCACGCGCAAGCTCTCGTTCACCGGCTCGACCGACGTCGGGCGCAAGCTGATCAAGCAGTCCGCCGAGCAGATCCTGCGCGTCTCGATGGAGCTCGGCGGCAACGCGCCGTTCCTCGTCTTCGCCGACGCCGACCTCGACGCGGCCGTCGACGGCGCGATGCTCGCGAAGATGCGCAACGTCGGCCAGGCGTGCACCGCCGCTAACCGCTTCCACGTGCACGAGTCGATCGCCGGCGAGTTCGCCGAGCGGCTGACCGCGCGCATGCGCGAGCTGACAGTCGGTCGCGGCACCGAGCCAGACGTCGACGTCGGGCCGCTGATCGACGACGCGCAGCGCACGAAGGTCGCCGAGCTCGTCGAAGACGCCACCGCCCGCGGCGCGCACCTGCTGCTCGGCGGCAAGCCGCTCGGCGAGCGCGGCTACTTCTATGCGCCGACCGTCCTCGCCGACGTGCCCGACGATGCGCGCGTGCTCGCCGAGGAGGTCTTCGGCCCAGTCGCGCCCGTCGCGACGTTCAGCTCAGACGAGCACGCGATCGCCGCCGCCAACCGCACCGAGTACGGGCTCGTCGCCTACGTCTACACGCGCGACCTCGACCGCGCCTTCCGTGTCTGCGAGGCGATCGAGACCGGCATGGTCGGGCTCAACCAAGGCGTCGTCTCGAACCCCGCCGCGCCGTTCGGCGGCGTCAAGCAGTCCGGCTTCGGGCGCGAGGGCGGCTTCGAGGGGATCGGCGAGTACCTCGAGACGAAGTACGTCGCGCTCGCGACTTAGCGCGATGACGAGCGTGCGCGACGCAGCGTTCGAGTTGTTCCGCGAGCACGGGATGACGACGATCTTCGGCAACCCCGGCTCGACCGAGCTGCCGATGCTCGGCCCGCTGCCGCACGACTTCCGCTACGTGCTCGCTCTGCAAGAGGCAGTCGCCGTCGGGATGGCCGACGGCTTCGCGCAGGCCAGCGGCAAAGTCACGCACGTCAACCTGCACACCGCGCCGGGCGTCGGCAACGGCGTCGGCGCGATCTTCGGCGCGCGCGCGAACCACGCGCCGCTGCTGATCACCGCCGGGCAGCAGGCGCGCTCGCTGATCACGATGGGCGCGCTGCTGACCAACCGCGACGCAGTCGACGCGCCGCGCCCGTACGTCAAGTGGAGCTTCGAGCCGCCGCGCGCCGTCGACGTGCCGTTCGCGCTCGCGCAGGCGATCCACAGCGCGTCGCTGCCGCCTGCCGGCCCCGCGTTCGTCTCGATCCCGATGGACAACTGGTCGGCTGAGCTCGAGCCGAACGACTACGCGACGCAAGTCGCGCGCACCGTCCGCGGCCGAGCGCAGCCGCAGGCGAGCGAGATCGCCGCGCTCGCCGCGCGCGTGCGCGCCGCGCGCTCACCCGTCTTCGTCGCCGGCCCCGACATCGACGCGTCCGGCGGTTGGGAAGCGGCCGTCGAGCTCGTCGAGCGCCAGCGGCTGCCCGTCTGGGCCTCGCCGGCGACCGCCGGCAGCCGGATCGGCTTCCCCGAGGACCACGCCGCGTTCCAAGGCGTGCTGCCGCCGGCCGTCGGGCCGCTCGCGCAGACGCTCGCCGGCCACGACTTCGTGCTCGCCGCCGGCACGTCGATCTTCCCGTACTACCCGAACATCCCAGGCGAGTTCCTCGCCGACGGCGCCGAGCTCGTCGCGATCACGAGCGATCCCGACGACGCCGCGCGCGCGCCCGTCGGCGACGCGATCGTCGCCGACGTCGGCTTGACGCTGCGCGCGCTCGCCGACGAGCTCCGCGAGCCTGTCGACGGGCGCGCGCCACCGCCCGCGCGCGTCGAGCACGACGCGCCGCCGAGCGGCGAGCAGCTGTCCGGCGGCGACGTCCATGCGGTGCTCGCCGAGCTGTTCCCGCGCGACGGGATCGTCGTGCTCGAGTCGCCGTCGAGCACCGCCGCGCTGCGCAACCGGCTGCGGCTCGGCCGCCCCGGCTCGTACTACTTCAGCGCCGGCGGCGGGCTCGGCTTCGGCCTCGCCGCGGCCGTCGGCGTGCAGCTCGCGCAGCCTGAGCGCCAGGTCGTCTGCGTGCTCGGCGAGGGCTCGGCGCAGTACGCGATCACCGCCTTCTGGACGGCCGCCGCGTACGACGTGCCGGTCAAGTTCCTCGTCTTGCGCAACGGCGAGTACTCGATCCTCAAGTGGTTCTCGACGCTCGAGCAGATCGACGACGCGCCGGCGCTCGAGTTGCCGGCGCTCGACGTCGCCGCGACCGCCGCGAGCTACGGCGTTCCGTCGCGCACCGTCGACGCCAGCGAGCCGCTGCGGGAGTCGCTCTCCGACGCGCTCGCCGCCGACGGCCCACGACTCGTGCAAGTCGACGTCGCGCCGGGCATGGCGTTGATCTGAGCGCGCCGCGCGCTCAGCGTCGTGAGCGCAGGCGCGAGAAGCGCCGCGGCTGCGGATCGCCGCCGCGCAGCAGCTCGAGCAGGAAGCCCTTGCCGAGCACGCTGAGCACCGAGAGCGAGCCGAACAGCACGACGGCGTCGATGCTCTCGCGGCCCTGTTTCGCCCAGTAGACGTCTTCGAGGTTCAGCCACAGCGCGAACTCGTCGAGCGTCAGCGCGGCGCCGCTGCCGTACACGGCCGACGTGATTCGTGACGAGCTCCGCGCTTCGCTGACGCCGATCTCGAGCATCCACAGGTAGCCGACGGTGAGCAGGTCGACGATTCCGAACGTCATGTGGTGGATGTGTTTGCCGCCCGGCCCTTTGACGTTCTTGAACGGCCCACGTTCGGCGCGGATCGCGTGCGTGATCGCGCGCACTGTCGCGAACGTGACGAAGAACGCGCCGGTCGAGAACAGCTGGCGCTCCTTGCGGCGGTCGTCGAAGTACTTGTAGTAGATCGCGCGCACGTCGCGCTCGGGCTTGTCGTCGCGAAACGGGCGCAAGGCGCTCGCGAAGCGGCGCTTCGTCGACTTGGCGAGCATCGCCGTACCCTAGCCGCAGAGCCCGAGGACGCCGCGCCGCGCGTAGCGGCACGCCGCGCAGGTACGCCGCGCCGCGCTACAGCTGCGCATCGCCGCGACGCTGCGCCGCCGGTGGCGCCGGGAGCGGTCGATAGAGTGCCGCGGCAATGAACTCACGACGCCTTTCACCAGTTCTCGGCGCGCTGCTGCTCGCGCTGCTTACGACGCTGCTCGCAGGCTGCGGCGGCGGCTCGTCATCGTCTTCGTCGGGCAACGGCGTCGCCGCGAAGTCGCCGACGGCGATCATCGCCGCGACGAAAGCGGCCGCCGACACGGCGAAATCGGTCCACGTGTCGGGCTCGCTGATCAGCGGCGGCACGCCGATCACGCTCGACATGAACCTGCTCGCGGGCAAGGGCGGCCGCGGCCAGCTCTCGCAGAGCGGGCTGTCGTTCGAACTGATCGAGGTCGGCGGCACGGTGTACATCAAAGGCAGCAAGGCGTTCTACAAGCACATCGGCGGCAGCGCGGCGGCGCAGCTGCTGCAGGGCAAGTGGCTGAAGGCGCCGGCGAGCGGCTCGGGCTTCGCTTCGCTCGGGCAGCTGACGAACCTCCGCGCGCTGATCGACCAGACGCTCAGCGATCACGGCTCGTTGAGCAACAGCGGCACGACGACGGTCAAAGGGCAGAAGGTCGTCGGGATCACGGACAAGACGAAAGGCGGCACGCTGTACATCGCCGCGACCGGAAAGCCGTACCCGGTCGAGATCACGAAGAGCGGCTCCGGCACAGGGAGCATCACGTTCGATCGCTGGGACGAGGAGCTGACGCTGTCGGCGCCGGCGAACGCGATCGACGTCGCCGCGCTGCAAGCCGCGTCGAAGTAGCGCCAGCCGAACGCGCGGCGCCTCGGCGCTCGACTCGACTATCTGTCCACGCCGTTCGGGCGCCTTCAAGCGCGCCGCCGGCGAGGCCGAACGCGACAGTGCACGCGAAGCACCCGATCTCGACTGCCCGACGCGATAGTGAGCGGAGTTATCCAAGCCAGTTTTCGACGGCCCGCCCGGCGCGGGGCGTCACAGACTCGTCTCGACGACGGGTCGAGCGCTCCTCGCGAGGGAAAACGACGCGGCCAGAACGGGATCGAATCGTCCGCATCCTCGAAGGGTAAGCTCGGGTTCGTGGAGCGCAGAGGAGCCACGTCCACGGCTGGGCCGGGCGCGCCGGGGCAGCAGCCATCCGACGACGGTCCGCGCACGGGCCGCGTGCTGCTGTGGGCGCCGTGGGCGGCGCTCGCCGTGGCCGCGCTGGCCGGCGCGCTCGTCACGTCGAGCTCGGTCGTCGAGATCATCTGCTTCGCCGTGCTCGCGATCGCCGCGACGCTGCTCGGGTGGGCGTTCGGCGAGAGCCGTCGCACGGCGCTCGAGGAGGAGATCGACGGTCGCTCGCACGAGCTGCGGCGCGCGCTCTCCGAGCTCGAGGTCGCGCAGACCGAGACCGTCCGGCGGCTGTCGATGGCAGTCGAGTTCCGCGACGAGGACACCGGCGCGCACATCGAGCGGATCGGGCGACTCTCGACGCTGCTCGCCGAACAGATCGGGATGGAGCCGGAGTTCTGCGAGCGCCTCAGCCACGCGGCGCCGCTGCACGACGTCGGCAAGGTCGCGATCCCTGACGCGATCCTGTTGAAGCCCGGCCCGCTGACGGCCGAGGAGCGCGCGATCGTCGAGACGCACGCCGAGGAGGGCCACAGGCTGCTGCGCGGGTCGTCGTCTTCGATCCTCGAGCTGGCGACGACGATCGCGCTGAGCCATCAGGAGAAGTGGGACGGCACCGGCTACCCGCGCGGGCTGAGCGGCGAGGCGATCCCGATCGAGGGTCGCATCGTCGCGATCGCGGACGTGTTCGACGCGCTGACGAGCGATCGCGTCTACCGCAAGGCGTTCTCGGTCGAAGAGGCGACGCGGATGATGCGCGAACAGCGCGGCCGGCATTTCGACCCGGTGCTGCTCGACGCGTTCATGGAAGTGCTCGACAGCTCCGGTCCAGATGCGCGCGAGAGCACGCGCGTCGACCCGCGCGAACTCGCCGAGAGCACGCTCGAGGTGTACGGCACGGCGCTCGAACGCGGCGACGCCGAGACGGCCGAGGGCTCGATCGCGACGGCGATCGAGCAGGGCATCCCGGCGACGACGCTGCACGGCGAGGTGATCGCGCCGGCGCTTCAGCGGATTCGCGAGCTGCGCAGCGCCGGCGAGATCGACGCCGACCGCGAGCGACTGGCGAAGGGAATCACGCGGCGCGTGCTCGCGACGCTGTACCGCTACATGGTCGGCAACGCCGAGCCGACGCGCGAGCGTGTGCTGCTCGCCGGCCTCGAAGGCGACGAGCACGCGCTCGAGCTGCAGATGATGCACGACCAGATCGCCGCAGCCGGCTTCCGCACGGTGTTCGACGCCGACCTGACGATCGACCGCCTCAGCGCCGTCGTCGCCGAGGAGTCGCCGGACGTGATCGTGCTCGGCGCGACCGACGGCGAGGACTACGCGGCGATCACGGCGGCGGTCGAAGGCGTGCACGCCGAGCGCCCTGAGATCCCGATCGTGCTCGGCGGCGCGGCGGTCGGCGGCGCGCTGCCGGGGTCGCGCAACGGGATGCGCGTGCTCGAGCGGATCGACGAGGCAGTCGAAGCGGTCGAGCAGCAGCTCGCGGCGCGGCCGCGCGCCGGCTCGCTGTAGATTGCGCGACGTGGCACAGCGCGCGATCGTCACCGGCGGGGCCGGCTTCATCGGCTCGCACGTCGCCGACGCGCTGCTCGCGCGCGGCGACGAGGTGACGATCGTCGACGACCTGTCTTCGGGCGACGCCGCGCGCGTTCCGTCGGGCGCCGAGCTGCGCGAGCTCGACATCGTCGATCTCGACCTGCTCGAGGCGCTGTTCGACGAAGTGAAGCCGCACGCCGTGTTCCACCTCGCGGCGCAGTCGAGCGTCGTCGTCTCGGTCGAGAACCCGGGGCGCGACTGCGAAGTCAACGTGCGCGGCACGCTCAACGTGCTCGAGTCGGCAGGCGCCGTCAGCGCGCCGGTCGTGTTCACGTCGACCGGCGGCGCGCTGTACGGTGACGCCGCGCCGATGCCGACGCCCGAGGACCGCATCCCGGCGCCGCTGTCACCTTACGGCGCGTCGAAGTGGGCAGCCGAGTCGTACGTCAACACGTGGTCGCTCTCGTCCGGCATTCCACACGCCGTGTGCCGGCTCGGCAACGTCTACGGCCCGCGCCAGAGCCCGCACGGCGAGGCCGGCGTAGTCGCGATCTTCTCGTACCTGCTCTACAGCGCCGGCACGCCGACGCTGTACGGCGACGGCAAGCCGACGCGCGACTACGTCTACGTCGGCGACGTCGTCAGCGCGCTGCTCGCGGCGTCCGGCAAGTCGGGCACGTACAACGTCGCGACCGAAGTCGAGACCGACGTGAGCACGGTCTGGAGCGAGCTGCAGCGCGCCGCGAGCGAGATCCCCGGCGCGTCAGGCGATCCAGCGGCGCTGCAGCCGCGGCTGGCCGACTTGCGCCCAGGCGAGTTGCAGCACAGCCGTCTCGATATCTCACGCGCCAAGCGCGAGCTCGGCTGGACGCCGAACGTGCCGATCGGCGACGGCCTGCGCCGCACCTATCAGGCGCTCGTCGAGAGCTTCGAGCAGGAGTAGCCGCCGACCCCGACCGAGTGCAATTCGTCGCGCATGTGTTTGGAAGGATGCATGGCTGCCGACGTTAAGCGCATGAGAGCGGCTCGCGGCACGGCATCGACGCTTCGCGCGAGCGTCGTCGCCGCGTCGCTCGTGGCGGCGCTCGCTCTGCTCGCGACGACGCCGCACGCGCAGGCGCAGGCGACGCCGCGTCCGGTCGTGGCGAGCCTGACGGCGCCGAGCACGTCCGTGGCCGGGCGCCCGCCGCGCGTGACGTACCGGATCGACGAGCCGGGCGAGACGCGCGTCGACTTGACTGTCGCCGTGCACAACCTGACGACGCGCAAAGCGGCGGTCGTCGCGCAGATGGGCTGGGTGCGCACGGCGCGCACGACAGCCGTCGTCTGGCCGCGCGGCGCGACGCTCGCAGCGGACACGTACCACGTCAGCATCAGCGCGCACGATCGCTACGACCACAACCTCACGCGCACGGCGCACAGCTCGGGCGTCGCGACGCTGACTGTCGCGGCGCCGGCGCTCGCGCCGGTCGCGACGAGCCCGCCGGCGCCTGCGCTCGAAGCCGGCGTGCCGACGCCGGCGCAGACAGTCGCCGACGGCGCGGTCTTCCCGGTGCAGGGCGCGCACAACTTCGGCGGGCCCGAAAACCGCTACGGCGCGCCGCGCGAAGGCTACTTCCACGAAGGCCAAGACGTGCTGACGGCCGAAGGCACGCCGGTCGTCGCGCCGCTCGGCGGGACGGTCAGCGACACCGACTACCAGGCCGGCGGCGCCGGCTACTACATCGTCGAGCACACGAGCATCGGCTTCGACTTGATGTACGCGCACTGCAAGGCCGCAACGACCGTAGTCAGCGCCGGCCAGGCCGTTTCACCGGGCTCGCCGATCTGCCAGGCCGGCCAGACGGGCGACGCGACCGCGCCGCACCTGCACTTCGAGATGTGGGTCGACGGCTGGCACGAATCGAGCGCGAGCCACTCGATCGATCCGCTGCCTTACCTCGAAGCTTGGGAACGCGGCGCATAGCGCGGGCTCGCGCATCGTCGCGAGAACCGCTCGTAGACGCTTCGAGCCGGTAGGATCGATGCTTCGCAGGATCGGCCGACGAGCGCGTCGAGCTGCCGATCCGCCAGCGGCGAGATAGCTCAGTTGGTAGAGCACACGACTGAAAATCGTGGTGTCCCCGGTTCGAGTCCGGGTCTCGCCATAGGTTCACTCTGTAGGTCGTTGATCACGCGCTGCGGAGGAGGTCTGCGACGACTTCGGCAGGACGCTGGTGGCGGTGCGCGGCAAGCTGCTGTAGTCGCTCGGCGGCCTCATCCTCGACGCCGACGACGATCGTCAGCTTGGCGTCAGGATTGCCGCGATGAGCCTCGACGTAGCGCGGATCGATCGCCGTCAGGTCGGCATCGAAGTCGCTGGGCTGGGGATCAGGATCTGTCCAAGGATCGTCCGCCACGCTCATCTCCTAAGCAGTTTACGCTCGCGCGGCGAGGAATCCCAGCCCGTGACGATCAGCCAGGTTGTCGGGTCGACGGTCTGCTCGATGACTAGCGTTATGGCTCGACCGCCGTCGGTGCGTCCGATCAGCAGTCGACGTCTGCCGGGAGATGTCTTGTTCGGGTTGCGCACGAGGACGTGAGCGTTACGAGGGATCTGGCGCGCATCGTGGGTCGTGATGCCGCGGGCGCCGAGCTTGTCGATCGCAATCTCGGTTACGAGCAGTTCGGCGATCGTGTCAGGCATGCCACAGGTCTATCGAACCGGCACGTCGTACCGCTTCGCACGTCCGATGGGTAGGCGCTCCGGGCGAGATTCCAGGCACCGCGGCAAAACGCGGGCTACCGTCGCCGCCGCCGCCCGTTCGAGGTCCCAACGGCACAGTCGTCCGCCGCAATCGCGGATATGGAGACAAGAATGCCGTGACTGAAATACGGACGATTGGCAGGGACTTCTCCCGCATATTCCCGCCCTGGCGGTCCCTGAAAATCGTGGTGTCCCCGGTTCGAGTCCCGGTCTCGCCACAGCAGACGAAGTTGGCTGGAGTTGGTGAAGCTCGCGAGCAGAATGTCGAGGTCTTATAGCTGTCGGGGTATTGCATCGCCGCGGCGTTCTTCGTCGATCCCAATCGGCGAACCGGCCAGGGTCATCAGCTTCAGCACGAATCGGTAAGGCAGCTCTGGCAGGCGAGCACGGATCGGCCAAACCCCACCGGCTCATCGTCGCTAGGAGGAGGTTCCCGGCGATAGCGCGGGCAAGCCGGCCGCTGTCGCCCGCTGGGCAAGCTCCTCGTCATAGGTGACGATCTCATCCACACCGACCCTGAGCGAGACGGCGAGGTGGATCGCGTCGTTGGATCGAAGCGGCGCGTGGGCGCCGGCAGCGAGCAGGTCTCCGCGCGTGAGATCGATCAGGCTCACCGAATCGAGCACGGTTCGCACAGCGCCGAGCTCGACGTCTCGAGGGTGGCGCCCCGCGGCGCAGTGCATCTCGGTGTGCAGCAACCAGGACGAGACGAGCCGCCGGTCGTCGCGCTCCGCCAGCTCGGCGGTCAGCGCGCTCGACTGAGGCTCGTCCAGAACGAGCTTCATCGCGGCTGAGGTGTCCAGATAGGCGATCGTCACCAGCGGCCGCGAACGTCGGCCACGATCGCCCGGCTCGAAGCCGTGCTCTTGCGTCGGATGACCGATCGCAAGCTGGAGGGCGGCTTTCGCGCCACCCGCACTTGCCCGCGCGATACGAGGTCCTCGAGCGTATCGGTGCTCGGTGGGACGATCAGCGCCGCGACACGGCCGTGATTGGTGATCTGGATCGTCTCTCCGTCGGCGACCTGACGCAAGATCTCGCCACTCTGGTTTCGCATCTCACGATGCGTTACGGTCCGCATGTCGCACAGCGTAGCACGCGCTTGCGCTCGCCTGTCAGCTGCCCGCTGGGTGACAGGGCGCTAGGCGAGGCCGCTGAACGCTTGCTGGGCCTGAGCGCTCGACTCGGTTGCGCGGATCAGCACCGAAAGGGTGGTTCCAAGAAGCTCGCTGGATACGACGTCGGGCTCGGTCAGCTTGAGCATCGACAGGCCGAGCCCGAGGCCGAGCATGACGTTCGCGAACTGCTCCGGAACGCCCGCTGGCGCGTCGAAGCCGGCGTCGGCTGAGCTGTCGGCGGCGAAGCGAGCGAGCGTCGCGCGCAGCGTGGCCAGTCCGCCGGCGAGGCGTGCGCGCAGGCGCTCGTCACGCTGCGAGTAGGTCCACAGTTCGACGAACAAGCGAAATCGTTGTGGACGCTCCGCCAAGCGGTCCATCCAGCGCTCGCTGCCGGCTAGCGGCCGCTCCCACGTAGCGCGATCGCGATCGAACAGCGCGAGCTGCTCGGTGACTTGGCCTGCGAGGTACTCCTCGACGAGCGCGACGAGGAGGTTCTCCTTGCTGCCGAAGTGCCCATAGACGGCGCCCTTGGTGAAGCCGGCCTCGGCCGCGACCTCATCGAGCGTCGCCCCCGCGAACCCCTGGCGCGCGTAAACCTGCGCCGCTGCTTCCAGCAGGCGCGCGCGCGTCTGCGCACTGCGGACACTGCGGTCGTATTCGCCGCGCGGCATCAGCTCTTCCGAGGGCTGTGGCGACGCGACGATTGGGTACGGAGATGGGCTTCGCGATCGCGCGCGTGCGATCCAGCGGGAGTGCCGAATCGAGGCGACTTTACATTGCGCTTACTAGTAGATATACTCATTCGTATCAGAGTCTAGCGTGAGGAGCAGTCGCGATGAACAGTCAGCTTCCGCCCGGCCCGCGAATGCCGTCTGCGTTGCAGACGCTCGGCACCTGGACGCGTCCGATCACGTTCCTGGAACGAAACCGCGCGCGCTACGGCAAGCGCTACACGATCCGCCTGCTCGGCCAGCCGCCGTTCGTCGTGCTCTCCGATCCGGATGAGATCAAGCAGGTGCTGATGGCCGCGCCCGACGTCCTGCATCCAGGCGAGGGCGCGCGGATCCTCGAACCGCTCGTCGGGCGCAACTCGCTGATCCTGCTCGACGAGGCTCCACACTTGGAGCAGCGCAAGCTGTTGCTGCCTGCTTTTCATGGTGAAGCGATTCAGGATCTCGCCGGGTTGATGCGAGAGCTGACCGAGCGCGAGCTGTCCGACTGGCCGCTCGGAGAGCCGCTCGAACTGCACTCGCTCCTGCAGCGCCTGACGCTCGAGATAGTCCTGCGCGCAGTCTTCGGCCTGGAGCGCGGCGCGCGCCTCGACGAGCTGCGCGAGCTGCTCACACAAATTCTCCGATTCAGCGAGAGCCCGCTCTCGCTGCTGCCTCCCCCTCCCGCGTGGCTGGAGCCGCTGCTGCGGAGCCGCGGTCCGCTGGCACGCCTGCGGTCGTTTGTCGAGCAAGCCGACGCGCTGATCTTCGAGCTGATCGACGAGCGCCGACGGGAGCATGATGATGGCGTCGACGTGCTCGGGCTGCTGCTCGCGGCCAAGCACGAGGACGGCTCGCCGATGAGTCCGGCCGAGCTGCGCGACGAGCTGATGACCGCGCTCGTCGCAGGGCACGAGACGACCGCCTCGCAGCTCGCGTGGGCCTTCGCCCTGTTGTGCCGCGCTCCAGACGTGCGGCGGCGCCTAGCAGAAGAGCTCGACGCGGGCGAGGACGAGACGTATCTGACTGCGACGATCAACGAGGTCATGCGCCGCCGTCCGGTGCTGCCGAATGCCGAGCCGCGGCTCGTCAAGAAGCGCGTCGAGATCGGCGGCTTCACCTATCCGCCTGGTGTTGTTCTGGTCGTCAACGCGCATCTCGTCCATCACGACCCGGAGATCTACCCCGACCCGTACGCGTTCCGCCCCGAGCGCTTCCTGGAGCGTGCGCCCGGGACCTACACGTGGCTGGCGTTCGGCGGTGGGCGACGACGCTGCATCGGCGCGAGCTTCGCGCTGCTGGAGATGAAAGTCGTGCTGCGCGCCGTGCTCGAGCGCTGCGAGATCGTCGCCGTCGACGCGAGGCCTGAGGTCGCGCGGCGGCGGAGCATCACGATCAGTCCGTCACGCGGCGCACGCGTGATGCTGCGCCAGCGTGACGGGAGCGCCCCGTCGGATGAGGCAGGCGTCGCAGCCGCGATACCGGCGTAATAGCAGCCTCGTCGACCGGCCATAACAACAACATGGCAGCGCGATGTTGTAGTAGACTTTCCGTATGCCGGATCGCGAGGACGCCGAGGAGATCAGCGTGCGAGACGCGGCAAGGGTGCTGCAACGGCATCCGGAGACGATCAGACGGTGGGTCTGGACGGGCCGAGTAGCCGCCCGACGGAAGGGCAATCGTCTGCTTCTCGATCGAGCCCAACTGGCAACGGTCGCGGCGGGCGGCGCCGGTCACGACGACGTCGGCTTGAAGGAGTGGGCCGCCGGCCTTTCGCTGCGTGGCCATGATCGAGGCGAGGATGCTCGCTCGGACAGCGCCGCCGATCTCGTGATCGGCGATCGTCGAGCGCGCTCGCACGAAAGCCGTGACGGTCGTTGACGCGAGCGTCGTCGTCGACTGGATCGCACCAGACGCCGACCCTTCACTACCGGCGCTTGGCGTCCTGCGTCAGCTCGCGGATGCCGAGGAGGAGCTGCACGCGCCGAGGCTCTTGATCGAGGAGGTGTCAAATGCGCTGCTCACCGGCGTCCGACGGCGGCGTTGGAGCGGCGCGCAGGCCGATGAGGCGCACGCATCGCTGATGACGTTGCCCGTACGCCTGGATGATCAGCCTCGAGATCTCGAGCGAGCATGGGAGCTCGCTCGTCGCTATGACAATCATCCGATCTATGACCTGGTGTATGTCGCTCTTGCGGAGCGACGGAAGAGCAAGCTCGTCACCGCAGACCGGTCACTGCAGCGCGCGCTCGTCGGAATCGAGTGGGTGATCCTCGCCGAGGACTACCGCGGCTGAACGACACACGACAGCAACAGGCAGTTGATCGACACGATCGTTCTCTGGACGCCGCGAGCGTCATCGTGGCCTGAGCGAGCGCCTTCGCAACAGCTGGCGCCGGCGTGAGATGCCAGCGCGCTGGCGGCGGCTACAGCGGTGGAACCTGATTGTTGACCTGGGCGCCGTGGTAGAGGTGATCCTGATCCTTGCAAGCGGCCGGGAAGAAGAACTGGACGCTGTCGCTGCGCACGCCGTTGTAGCTCGCGAACAGAGTCACGCGCCCGACGGTGCCGACTTCGCATCGCGGATCATTGCTCGCCTGCACGCGGACGACGATCTTCATGATGTTCCCTGGATAGCCCCACATCGTCGCGACGTGCGAGTGGTAGACGAGGTGGTGCTCGACAGTCATCGTGATCGACCCGGAGCTCTTTTCCTGGCAGATGACGCCGGAGACGGTGTTCGCGTCGAGATCGATCTCGCCGTGGCCGCGCGCGAAGCTGGATTCGCCCGGCGAGCCGGTATGAAAGCCCCACGGCGGAATCCCGTAGACGATCGGGACTGCGCCGCAGCCGGGCGTGTATGCGGCGGCTTGACCCGTCAAAGCGCCGAGCGCCAGTAGGACCGTCAGCGCGAGCAGCGCCAACACGGCGTGTCGCTTGATTGCGCCCTGCAGCATCGGCGCGCGACTATAACCGAACGAGTCGGCTATACGGCAAGGCGTGGACGAGATGTCGAGCGCAAGCCGGTCGAATCCCGCTCGTCTCACACGCTCTCGACGTCAGCCGAGACGCAGCCCCCTCATGTTCTAGAACCTTTCTCAGCTGGACTAGATTTCGCAACCGGCCAGCGACGAGTATCTCGCTCGCAATGGGGGGAGCAGACGCAAGCCAGAGAATCGGCGTCACGTCGCATCGCGACGACAGCGCTACGCACGAGGCGCGCAGCCGCGCTCGTGCGTGCTCTCAGGTAGGCGCGCTCCTTCGAGAGTCCAAAGGGGAGGGCCGGTCATGAGCAGGACGACGCGCTGGCGTAAACGCAATGCCCGTATCACGCTGCTGTCCTCGATCGGATGCGTTCTCTTCTTCGTGCTCTGCGCGTCGCTCAGCGCGACCGGCGCCGCCGCGAGCAAGTCGGCGCCTGCGCAAGCGGCCACGCCGAGCGACCCAGAACTCGCCGACTCGCTCGTCGTGCCCTCAGTCGACCAGCTGCTTGGCGGCGAGCAGGCGCAGTCGGCGCGGAGCGCCCGACGCGACGCTCCAGCCGCGATCGCGCGCCGCAGAGCCTCGCACGCCGCGTTTGAGGGCCTCTCCACGAGCGCAGCGCTCAGCGAGACAAAACGCGCTTTCCCGGCGCTGCTTGGCGCAAGCGCCGCCGGCGTCCCGCAGCTCTCCTCTGGCGAGCGGATCGTGCGCTACCCGACGAGCAACGCCGCGGAAGCTCCCGGGCTTCAGGCCGCGCGCGAACAGGCGGCCTATGAAGCGGCGATGAAAGCGGCGATCGCCGGGGCACGGATCATCGACCCCGAGAAAACGATGAACCGGACAAGGGCCCGCGCCATGGGCGAAACCTTCCTGAACCTGCAGATCCTGGCCGAAGTCGGCTCGCTGCTTGACGTCCCCGCCGAAGTGATCGACCTGGCGGGCAGCGCCTTCGGCGCCGAACTCGGCCTCAACGACGCCTTCTCCTGGCTCAGCCGCGCCGGGCAGAAGCTGATCAAGTGCTCAGAAAACAACCGCTCAGACGCGTTTGGCAAACCGCTGAACATCTGTCAGATCAGCTACGCGGAAATCGAAGTCGAAATCATCGGCTACACCATCGCCAAGTTCATCGACTTCGCGATCGAACCGAACGTGACGGAGTGCACTGTGCCGGAGACAGGCGGGGCACCGTTCTGCTCGGCTGAGGTGCATATTCCGGCGGCGCCGCAGCAAGAGTAGGTGGGGGCGTCAACGTCTACACGGCACCGCCGTGCGCGTGGCCACACGACTCCCGTCCGCGAACGTGAACACTCCCGCGAACACGAACCCACCACGAGGGCATCGCGTAGGTAGCAGGATGCCCTTCGGACGATAGGCGAGCGTCTGCCCGCCGAGCCGTTCGAAGTACGTCAGACCTTGCGGCCCGAGCGTGACGCGCATCCGCACGATCGCCAGATACGGCGCTCCGGGCACGCTCGCGATCAACGGCAACTGAATGTTGAGCCGCCCGCCAAACGGCCCGCTCGCCGGCAGTAGCTGCGCCGGCGAGAGGATCTGGGTGTTGACCGGGCTCGGCCCCGACACGTAGAGCAGCAGCGCGAGGTGGCCTTCCTCGTCGGGCGCGCGAGCAATTGAGATCCCGGCGCTCTCGCTGACGAGCTGCGCCCCGAAGCGAAGCTCCGCGACGGCTTCGCCGCGGCCCATCAGCGAGTTGGCTGGACATCCGCTCGTGCCGGCAACTTCGAGCGTCACCGGCGCGCAGACCGCGAGCCCGAGCCCGCTGAGCGCGAAGCCGAGGTTCGCCGGGTAGCGCACTTCGGCTTCGGTGAGCGCCGGTGGGATCTCCCCGGAAGGCGCTCCGATCTGGAAGCTGAGCGCGACCGTCGTGCGGGCACCGAGCCGATCCGGCGATAACGAAGCGCCGAGCGAAACCGACGGCTCCGCGTACGCCGCGGACGATAGGCAGAGCGCCGCTACTGCGACGGCGAGCCCGGCCAGGAGCGAGCGACCGGATCGACCCGAGCTGGACACGCAAGCGTCAATAAGTGAGGCTGCCCGTCGTCTTGATGACTAGAGCGTAGTTGCTGCGATTGAACGTGCCGTAGAGCTTCCCGCGTCCGTGCGCGTGTACGTAGCGACCAGTGCCGCCGGTCACGGTCAAAGTTCCGGCGAAGCTTTCGTAGGCGCCCGACCCGTGCGGCGTGGCGCTGCCGTGGCCCGTGATCGACCCCCCGCTCGTCGTGATCGTGAAGCTGCCGCTGAACGTCGTCCCCAGGTTCAGGTGCACGCGCATGCTCCCAGGCAGCGCACCGGTCGCCCTGCCTTCGTCGAGCAGCAGCGATCCGGATGCGGAGACGTAGCGCAGATGGGCCGTGTCGGTCGCGTTCAGGACGCGCGCGGCACGCGCCCCCGGAAGCGCTCGGGCCGCGTAGGCGGGCGCGAGGCCAATCTGCGCGGCGACGATGAGACAGCCTGCGGTGAGCGTCGCGCAACGTGCCGCGATCTGCGCGCGGCGAAACCGGCGGGTCATCTGATGCTCCGATCGTCGACGTCAGTTCTAACGCGTGGCGGGTCGGGTCGATGCGCTCCGCCGGCCGCGGGATCCGACAGGTCCGTGCCCGCCCTGCCGCCGAAGCGCCGCGAGCGAGCGTCGAAGCGCGCGAGCGAGTCCTCGAACGCAGCGCGCGTGAAGTCGGGCCACATCTCCTCGCGGAAGACGAGCTCCGAGTAGGCGGCCTGCCACAGCAAGTAGTTCGAAAGGCGCTGCTCACCGCCGGTGCGGATGATCAGGTCCGGATCGTGCAGGTCGGGTGCGTAGAGGCAGCGGCGGAAGTCCTCCTCGTCGCCTCCCTGGAAGCGCCTGGCGGCGTCGAGGATCTCCGCGCGTCCTCCGTAGTCGAACGCGACACACAGCGTGATGCGGCGGTTGGCCTTCGTCAGCGACTCGGCCCAGTCGATCGCTGACGCCATCTCCTGTGCGGTGTCGTCGCGCCTGCCGATGAAGCGCATGCGCACGCCCTCTTCGTGCAGCTCCGGCGTATCGCGCTCGATGCGCGCCGCGAGCGTCGAGATCAGCTCGCGGATCTCCTCGGCCGGGCGCGACCAGTTCTCGGTAGAGAACGAGTAGACCGTCAGCTCCTCGATCTGCAGCTCGAGCGCGTCGTGCAGCGTCGCCTTCAGCGTGTCGGCGCCGGCCTCGTAGCCGGCCGCGACTGGTAATCCTTGCGCGCGCGCCCAGCGACGGTTGCCGTCGGCGACGATCGCGACGTGTCGAGCACGCGACGGTGAGCTTTCGGATTGTGCGGCGCTCGTGATCATCACAGCCGTGCGCTCGCGGTCGAAGCGACGTCGAAGCGCGCCCTCAGACGCTTGGCTAGCCGCCAGCCGCGCATCACTGCGAGCGTCGGCGTGATCAGCGGCCGCAACTCCCGCCGCACGCGGCTCGTGACCGGCCAGGCGAGCTCGTCCGTGGCGCTTGGTGTGGAGGTGTAGTAGGCGACGACGCCCGTCAACGTCATCAGATGGTGGGCGCTCGCGGGCGCGTCACGTGCTCGTCGAGCGGCCTCCCGAGCGACGAAGGCCAGACGCTCTCCCAGTTCTGCCTTGTCCTCATAGTGGTTGATGTAGGCGAGCGTCCCGTCGGCGGCGTCCTGCTCGTAGTCGACGACGCTGTCGAGCATCGTGCTGAGGACGCCGAGCGCGAGGTAGACCTCGTCGATCGTCTCGGCTTGTGTGGGCGTCATGCGCTTATCCCCGGCGAGAGCGATCAGCGCGTGGATCGCGAGCACAGACGACGCGGCGCCTGCCAGGTACTCGCGCCACTCCAAACCGGAGCCGCTTGCGGTCTGCCTCGCCCACGTCTCGGCCTGCGAGCCGCTCGTCAGGGTCGCCACGTGGGTCAGCACCTCGGCCTCCGCGCAGCGCGCCGCCGCCCGTCGCATCGTCGGCGCGAGCGCTGCCGTGCCCGGAAGCGCCGCGAGCGCTTGCTTGACGGTCGCCGCGAGCTCGTTCAGATATCCGCCGTCGGGCCCCAAGGGGTGGTGGCGGTAGTAGTCCTCGTCGAGAGCGGCCTGCGGATCGAGCGCGTCGGTAAACGCCCTGAACAGCTCGCGGCCGTTCGCCAGCGGAGCGGGCGCGGGCAGCTCGGTGAGCGCGTCGAGGAAGTCGTACATCACCTCGAGCGCGACGATCGCGCGCAGCGTCGTCGTTCGTCGGCGAGGCGACGCGAGCGTGGCGAGCGTCGCCGCGACCTCGGCGGCGAAGCCCTCCTCGCGCAACGCGCCGAGCGCGAGCTCGCGCAGTTCCGGCTGACCGATCCGGCTCGCGCGCGCTTCCCACCGCCCGAGCTCCGCGCGCACCTTCGGCGCGACCGTCGTCCAGTAGCGTGCGTTCGCCGCGAGGAGCGCCCAGCCCGCGGCCGCCATGTCGCGGCGAGCGGCGAAGACCGCCGATCGATCGTCGCGGTTCTCGGTCGAGGGGTTGCGCATCGCGCCTACTCTTCCCCGAAGGCGAGCGCGGGCGGGACGCGAGAGGCGAGATAGCCGGGGATCGCCGAGAGCGCCAGCACGGCGATCACGACCAGCGCGAAGATCTCGAGCGGGCGTGCGGCGGTGACGAGCGTGGCAACCGGGAAGCCGGTCACGTGTTTGAGGTAGCGGTCGATGATCAACTGACCGTAGACGCCGCCCAAGGCGCCGACGGCACAGCCGGCGCCGAGCATCACGAGCGCTTCGACCAGCAGCAGGCGTCGCAGTCGGGACGGCCGCGTGCCTTCGAGTCGCAGCGACGCCAGCGATACGCGCTGTTGCCAGATGTTCGAGCCGAGCGCGGCGACCATCGCGATGATCGCCGCGATCAGCAGCAACGTCGCGATCTCGCCGAGCTGGCCGAGCCCTTCGCCGCCGGAGGACTCGATTCGCGCAGCACGTGTGCTCGGCGTGATCAGTTCGAGGCCGGCGCCCGGTCCCAGCCGGTGTTCGATCGCGGCTTTCGCCGCGTCGGCGTCGGCGCCCGGCGCGAGGTCGATGCCAAGAGCGGTGAGCGCCGACGTCGCGAAGGCTCGCGTGTAGTCGTTCGTGCTTATGAAGATGACACCCGTCGGCCAGCCGAAGTTTGTGCTCGTAGCGGCCAGTCGGAACCGCGCGATGCCAGTTGGAGTAGGTATCTGCACGAGGCCGCCGACCTTCAGGTGATGTTCGTCCGAGATCTGCTTGGAGAGCACGATCCAGCCACCCTCGCGTAGTCGCTCGGCGGCCGTCTGCGCTTGCCCCTGAAGGATCTGATCCTGCAGCACCGATTCGGTCGCGCCGGCCGGTCGCGCGATGATCCACGGTCGCCTGCCGCCCCAGTCGAAGAAGCCTCCCTGGTAGGCCGCCACGCTCGCCACGCCCGGCGCCGTCGCGACGCGTGCCTCGTAGTCGCGTGCGCCGAACGGGACCGTCGCCTGGTTGTCCAGCGGGCTGATCACCCAGAGCTGCGCGTTGCCCGAGAAGCGGTGCGCGACCTGCTCGATCCCGCGCAACAGATCAGTGCGCGCCCCGCCGAGCGCCATGCTGCCGAACAACGCGACGGCGCCCGTCGCGGCAAGCGCCATCGAGCGGAGCGTCGTGGTGCGCAGTCCGGTCACCGCGACCGGCAGGATCGTGAAGCGCTCGTAGCGTCGCGCGAGCGCGCCGGCTGCATGGATGACGCCGGCCAAGGCCGCTGGGACCGCGAGGATCGTCGCCAGCGCCAGCAGCACCATTGCGGCCAAGGCCGCCGACGGCGCGAGCGCGAACAACGCGCTCGCAACCAACAGCAGCGCGACCGCGATTGCCGTGAGCTTCGCGCGCATGCCCCGGCTCAGCTGGTTTCCGGGCGCCGCGTCGTCGGCGTACACGGCGTCGAGTGCGCGGCTGCGGCGAAGGTCGACGAGCGGCGTGGCAACCCCTCCCAGGCAGGTCGCGAGCAATCCGCAGGCCAGCGCGATCAGCATCGGGCCGACGCCGACGACCGTCGAGGAGCCGAGCGCGAACACCTGCGAGAGGTAGCCAGGCGACTGATAGAACAGCCCCGCAGCGAGCGCGTATCCGGCGAGCAGGCCGACGGCGGATGCCGCGAGCCCGAGGCAGAGCGCCTGGAAGACGACCATCTGCGTGATCGCGCCGCGTCTGGCGCCGTCGATGCGAAGGTCGGCGATCGTCTGCCGGCGCTCCGGCGCCGTCAGCAGCATCGCGTTGAACGCGAACAGGAACCCGAGCAGCGCGCTGATCGCCGCGAACAGCCGACTCGCCTGATCACTCGGCCCGAGCGCCTGGTGCAGCAGCGCGAGATCCTGGTCCGATCGCGCGACCGTCAGCGTTCGCCCCGTGCGCGCGACCAGCGCCTTGCGGACCGCGGCTTCGGCTCCGGGCACCGTCTCGATCAGGACGCGTGAGACGAGCCCACGCTCACCGGACAGCGTTTGCAGCTCGGCGAGCGGCATCACGGCGATCTGCGCGCTGGCGAGCGCGCCGGCGGCTTCATGCCCGAGCACCGACGAGATCGGGCGGGAGTAGCGACGGCCGCGAAGCAGCAGCGACAACCGCGCGCCGCTTCCATCGCGGGTGCTCGCATCGGATAGGTGCAGTGCGCTGGCTGTGGCCGTGCTGAGGCTGATGCCGCCGGCGGCGAGCGCTTGGCGAGGCAGCGTATGCGCAAGCCCGTCGAGCGTCGCCAGGCCGATGTTCGCTCCAGCGAGATAGACGGCGACGCGATGGCCGTCGGGGCCGACGAGCGTGGCGGTCGTTTCTAGCAGCGGCGCCGCCCGGCGGACTCCTGGGATCCGTTCGACTTCGCCCAGCAGCGATTCGCTGACGCCTTCCGGGCCGCGAGCACGCACCTGCAAGTTGGCCGGGCCGATCACCGCGTGAACGACTTCGCCGGCCGATCCGGCGATGCTCTGGCTGGCGATCAGCGTCGCCGAGACGAGCGCGACGGCGACGGCGACGCCGAGGCCGGCGAGCAGCTCCTGTGCGGCGTGCACGCGAAGCCGGTTCACGTATAGATAGACGAGCGCATATGCGCCCATCAGCGGACGCGACCGCAGGTTCGGTCGCTCGTTCGCCGACACTCGATTCACCTCCGCTCGCCGCGAACGTCTCGGGTTGGCCCGCTCGCCCGCTCGCCCGCTTTTTCCGAGCTTGGACGATCGGCGCCGATCAGCTTGCCGTCGCGCAACGCGTAGCTGCGATCGGCGAGGTCCAGCACGGCGAGGTCGTGCGTGACCAGCACCACCGCGGCGCGCTGCTCCTTCGCGATCGTTCCGAGCAGTCGCACGATCTCGTGCCCGCGCGCGCTGTCGAGGTTTCCGGTCGGCTCGTCGGCGAGGATCAGCCGCGGCTGACATGCCAGCACGCGAGCGATCGCCACCCGCTGGCGCTCTCCGCCGGACATCTCCGAGGCCGCGTGATCAGCCGGTCACCGAGCCCGACCCGCTCGAGCCACGGTTTTGCGCGAGCTCGCGCCTCGCGCATCCGCACGCCTCCGAGCAGCAGCTTGCGCGCCGCGTTCTCCAGCGCGCTCGCCGTCGGCATCAGCCTGAACCGTTGGTAGATGAAGCCGACGTCACGAAGCTGGTACTCGCTGATCTGCTTGTCCGAGAGCGAGGCGAGGTCGCGTCCGTCGTAGCGGATCGTGCCGCTGTCGGGCTGCAGCAGCGCCGCGAGCATCAGCAGCAGCGTCGTCTTGCCGGAGCCACTCGGACCGTGGATCGCGACCATCTCACCGGCGCGGACCTCCAGCGCGATGCCGTCCACGGCGCGGATCTCCTCGCCTGCGCCACGGTAGTGCTTGACGACACCCTCGAGCTGCAACACCGGCGCGGCTACCGTCTCATCGCCGCAGGTGGGCGCTCACGCGCTCACCGCTCGGCCACTCACTGCGCGCAGCTGAACCACGGGAGCGAGCTCCGCGGGCTGCAGTTCGCCGTGCAGTTCGCCGCCGGCGAGCGAGAGCGCGCGGTCGGCGCCCGAGAGGCCGGTCGTCTCGCCGACGCTCATCAGCACCGAAACGCCTTCGTCGGCGAGGCCGCGGAGCAGCGAGAGGATCCGATCGCGGTCGGCCGCGTCGACGCCGAGCGTCGGCTCGTCGATCACCAGCAGCTCCGGCTGGTGCACGAGCGAGCGCGCGACGCCGACGAGGACGGTCTCGGCGATGTCGAGCTCGCTTGGCTTGAGCGTCGCGCAGTGCGACGCGTCCGTGCGCTCGAGCGCTTCGTGTGCGCGTGCGCGTGCCTGTACCCCACGGATGCCGCGAGTCAGTTGCGCCGTAACCAGCCGGTCGACCACGAGCTGGCCTTCGGTTGCGCGATATGTCTTGCGGACGTAGCGGATCCGCTCGCGCAGGGCCTCGCCGCCACGAGCATTCAGATCGCGGCCGTCCAGCGAGATGGTCCCTTGGTCGGGCGCCTCCAGCCCGGCGGCGACGCGCAGCAGCGTCGAGCGCCCGGAGTTGCGCCGGCCCCAGACCGCGACCAGTTCGCCACGTCCCAACTCGAAGGAGACGTCGCGTAGCGCAACGCGTTCGAGCCGGCCACGGCCGTAGCGCTTGCCGACGCCGGCGAGCTCAAGCAGACCCATTCCGGCCCCGATCCACTAAAGCGCGGAGCTCTCGGCGCGCGTACTCGATCCACGGCAGTTTCGCTTCCATCGCGAGGCGCTCCTCCTCGGCGGCGAGGCGGTCGGCGAGCGAGGCCGAAGCCTCGGATGCGCCGGGCGTACCATCAGCCGGGCGCGTCGCCGTCGCCTGTGCGAGGCACGACTGCTCATATTGGTCGAGCACGGCAAGCGCGGCGTCGGGCGCGAGCGCCGCCAGTTCGCGCGCGAACAGGCTGGCGCGCCGGCGTCCCTCTTCGGCCTGGCCGATCAGATGCTCTTGGTAGCGCCGAACCCCTTCCTCGGTCGCTCTGTTGTTAAGCCGCGGCTGGCGCGAGGCGGCGCCGGTGGGCGGTTCGATCGTCGCTTCGATCAGCTCGCGGTCGACGAGGCTGTCGAGCGCCGTGTAGATCTGCGACGGGCTGCTCAACCGCAGCAGCTCGCCGTAGTTGCGTTCGAAGCGCTGGAGGATCTCGTAGCCGTAGCTTGGCCGCTCGATCGTCAGGCCGAGCACGGCCCAGTTCACGGGCGAGCGCATCGCACCCCCAGCCAAGTCCTTGACAGCCCTCCCAAGCATCGCCACGAACACCATACATCGTAAGGGGGTAGATTCGTGGAGACAAGGCTTCTATTCACGAAGTAGAACTTTCTGACTCGCGAAGTCACCGGGCTCTGGTGACGCGGCCTCGGGCGCAGCCGAATCGGATCGCCGACCCCGCGCTCGCGATGTCTTTGCGAGTGCGTCGGTCAAGCCAGCAATTCACTTCACCCTACACGGCACGAGCTGCGGCAGTCGCTGGTCACGCTACAGCACGATTCACGAACTAGAATCTTCTAGCGCTGGGCTTGCGGGCGGCTTGCGAGGCCGCGAGGATGCACGCAGATGAGGTGGAGGGGAGCAGTGATGCGTGTGAGTAGAGGGGAGTTCCGTCGAACTGAACGGTCGGCGTCTCGGATGCTGGGCGCACGCCCTCGGACGCGCAACGCCGCACGCCCTCCATCGGGTAAGTCACACAGCTCTTTCACCGCGTCGAGTGCGTCTCGCGAACGAGGCACAACGCTGAGAGAACACAGTCTTGTATCGGGTACGAGGTAAGGGAGTCGGTTTGATGAATGGTCACAGGCGGCTCGTTACTTCACCGATCGTGCTCTGCGCGCTGGTGTGCACGCTCCTCTGCGTGCTCGTCGCGGCGACTACGGCCTCCGCCGCAAACTACCTGCCCGAGCCATTCTCGCCGCTGACCGGCTCCGGCTCCGACCTGAGCCTTCACACGCCAGCTGGCGTCGCTGTCGACGAAACCACCGGGAACGTTTTCGTGGAGGACGGAACCAGCGGTGAAGTCGTGGCGATTCTCGGCGGCGACGGGGCGCACCGACTGGGCTCACCTCGCCATTTTCCATACCTGGGTTCTCTTTCGGTGGCGAACCAAGCGGCGCCGCATTCGACAACGCGGCAGGCAGTCCCGCGAAAGGCACTCTCTACGTCGCGAACACCTTGCGCGCCGAGCTCGAGGTGCTTACCCGAAACTCCAGCACCGAACAATATGAAGTGACAGGTGAGCTGACGGCATCTCCCAGCTTTGGCGAAGTCCTCGGCGTGGCGGTCGACACCCGCGGCGATGTCTTCGTCGCCGACTGGAGCAACGAAGCGGTCGTCGAGTTCAATCCCGCCAGCGTAGAAATTAACAGAATCAGCACCGCGTCGGCGCTGCCGGAAGGTCGTCCGAGCGGAGTCGCCGTCGACGCCGCGGGGGATCTGTTCGTGCAGGGTTACAGCGGGGTCAATCCGGTTTACAAGTGGGGCGCCAACCTCTCCGGCGAAATCGAACCGGGCACTGTGCCTGTAGAGGTCGAAGGAGTGACGGGCGCTACTGGGGTCGGCGTCGATCCCGCCTCTAACACTCTATTCGTGGTGTCCGCAACGAAGGTTGTCGCTTACAACGCAACGACGCTCGTACAGGAACAAGAATTTGGCGCCGGGATCCTCAGCGGAGCCAAGTCTCTGGCCGTGAACTCCGCGACCGAACAGCTCTACGTCTCCGACGGAGCGAACGCGAGCGTCGCGGTCTTCGCTACGAAACCGGAGAAGGTTCCACATGTCACGACCGAAGCGGCGAGCGCCGTCGCCGAGACGGAAGCGACGCTCAACGGCTCGGTCAACCCCGAAGGCGAACCAGGCACCGAATGCCGCTTCGAATATGGGACCAACACCACATACGGACGCTCGGCGCCGTGCTCGCAGGTGCTGCCCGCCGACGAAGAGGCCCATCCGGTCAGCGTCAACGTCTCCGGTTTGAAGAGCGACACTGTCTATCACTTCCGAGTGGCGGCGGCGAACGCGAACGAAATCGTCAGCAGGGGCAAAGACGCAACCTTTGAAACGAAGGGAGCGCCGCAGATCGCGGAAGTCAGGGCGCGCAATGCGAGCCAGGACTCGGCGACGCTCGAAGCGAAGATCAACCCAAGCGGCTTCGACACCACCTATCGATTCGAATGGGGGGCCGGCGCCGGCTACGGCGAGGTCGTCCCAGCCGAGCCCGCGGACGTGGGATCGGGCTCTCAGCCGGTGCTCGTCACCGCCGCGCTGACCGGCCTCACCCCTGGGGGGGCGTATCACTACCGCCTCGTCGCGAGCAGCGGCGAAGGACGTGACACCGCCAGCCAGGATCAGATCGTTGAAAGCCTCGACAGCTGCGGCCTTCCGCAGGGGCGCTGCTTCGAGCTGGTGTCTCCCCCTGAAGTAGGCCTGGTCGCCAACCCTGGCCAGTTCCAAGGAACGGGGGATATGCACTTCCAGGCGGCCACGTCCGGCCCCGGGGCGGTCGCCTACACGGTCGAAAACGGTCTGACCGATGCAACGGTCGGCGGCGAACCCCTGTACCGCGGCACCCGTTCGTCGGGCGGCTGGAGCTCCACCCAGCTCAGCCCCCCGGTCACGGCTCGTAGCGAAACGACGAACGGGACCAGTCTCGGGAGCGTGACCGTGGCGATCTCCGACGATCTCTCTTGCGGAGTCGTAGTGAGCCCACAGCCGTTGACCAACGACAGCGGCACCCGGGCCGTCGTCGAAGGGGGCGGAACCAACCTCTACCGCCGCGGCGCCGACGGCTCCTACACGGCGATCACCAAGCTGCCTCCCGAAAATCCTGTATCCACAACGGCCGACTTCTTTCAGGAATACACGGCGATCGGAATCTCGAGCGACTGCAGCAAGGTCGTGTTCGGCACTGAGCACCACTATCCCGGCGTCGCCGGCGTCGGTACAGAACGCCTCTATGAATGGAACGAAGGCACGCTGCGCAACGTAGGTGTCGTCCCGGGACCAAATGGTGAAATCGCAGTCCAGGCAGCGAGGGTCCAAGGCCAGAACGCGGTCTCCGAGGACGGCTCTCGGGTCTTCTTCAGCGCCGAACGTCAGACCGAAGAAGACCCGCTTGAAACCGACAGAAAAGCGATCTTCGTTCGCGAAGACGGAAAGAGGACTCGCGACGTCTCACAGTCACAAGGGGCTCGCGCCGACCTCGGAGCGAGCTATCAGTACGCCAGCAAGGACGGGTCGCGGGTCTTCTTCACCGCCAACGCCGGGCTGACGAGGCAAACCAGCTCGGAAGGAACCGACCTCTACGAATACAACCTCCAGACCGAAGCGCTGAGCGATCTCTCGATCGACAGCGAAACGGGGGGCGCTGATGTGGGCGGCTTCATCGGCGGCTCCGAAGATGGCTCGGCCGTCTACTTCGCGGCGAGAGGGCAACTTGCCCCGGGCAAGGGCATGACGTTCGCTGAAAACGAGGCAGCTGACACCTATTCGATCTACGCGGTCTCGGGCCGGAACATTCGTTACGTCGCCGCCGTTCACTCCGCCGACTTGGCCCGAGTGGCATTCACGGATCTGGCGGAAAACACAAATAACTTTGATTGGACTTCGCGCGTTAGCTCCGACGGCCGTTACCTGGCCTTCGAATCGAGCGCGAAAGTGACCGGCTATGAAAGCGGCGGGGCTCCGGAGGCCTACCTGTTCGACGACGACGCCGTTGGGCCGGAAACCACCGTATGCGTTTCCTGTCGCCAGGATGGCGGGCCTCCGATCGTCAGAGGTCCTTACACGCCGCTGGATCCAATAGAAGGGCTCAATCCCCTGCATCCGCAGCAAACGCTTGCTGAGCATGAAGGACAGGCGACCGTCTTCTTCTCCTCATCCAACAAGCTTGACGACGGGGCGACGGAAGATGCCGTCAACCTCTACGAGTGGGCTCACGGTCAAGTGTTTCTCCTGACGAGCGAACCGACCGGCTTCCCGGCAGCGAAACGGGCGCTGCAGTTCGTGGGCGCCAGCGCCGATGGCAGCGACTTGTACTTTGCCACCCCCGAAGCGCTCACCTGGGAAGACGGCGACAAGCGTTCATCTGTCTATGACGCGCGCATTGGCGGTGGCTTCCCGGAGCCGCCCGCGCCGCAGAGCCCGTGTGAGCCGGACAGCGAAGGCTCCTGTCAGGGCGCCGCGTCCTCGGCGTCGGCCACGGCGTCCGAGGCGGCGAGCGCTACTTTCTCCGGCGCCGGCAACCTGCTCCCGTCGATCCCTGGGCAAGCGGCGAAGCCGAAGCCGCCGACTCGCAGCCAGAAGCTTGCGATCGCGTTGAAGCAATGCCGTAAAGACAAGTCGAAGTCCAAGCGGCTGTCGTGCGAAAAGCGGGCCCGGAAGCAGTTCGGGCCAAAACCAAAAGCGAAGGCCAAGCGCAAGACGGCGAACGCCAAGCGGAAGAGGGGTAAGTAATCATGCCGTTGAAGAACATCCCGGCCTCCGCCGTCGCCGTGGCAAGGGTCGCGGCGACGCCCCGCCGACTTCGGGCGAGGCTGCTGCTCATCCTGGCGATTGCGCTCATGGGCTCGGCGACGCTTGCAACGGGTGCTCTGGCGGCTCCGTCGGTGGCCTGGAAGCTCCTCGCGTTCACCGGCCCGACCAATCTGCCGCCCAAGCAGTCGGAGACCCAGCGTGTCACGGTGGAAGCCACTGGCGGCACGTTCACGCTCAGCGCGACCACTGTAGGCGAAGGGACGTTGGGGTTCGCCTCGGCGCTCTTCAGCTTGACCGAAGGCAGCGATGAAGCGGCTCTCTTCGGTTTTGGCGAAGGTGCGTTCGCGCCGGGGATGGCCGTCTCGGGGTCTGGTATACCCGCCGGCACGACGATCGCGGCGGTCAGCGGCTCGACGCTCGTTCTTTCGAACGCCGCGACGAGCAGCGAACTCACGCGTTTGAGCGCCGCGTCGAAGGAAGTCACTGGGGTATCGACTTCCGCCGGTGAGTTTCATGTCGGGGATGCGATCGCGGGGAGCGGCATCCCCGCGGGAGCGACCGTTGTCTCGGTGGGCAGCGGCGTGCTCACCCTCTCCGAATATCCGACGTCCGGCGGCACGACCACCCTTACCGCGACCGAGGGCACTGCGTTGATCGACCACGACGCCTCGGCGGCGGCCGTGCAGAGCGCTCTTGAAGCCCTACCCGTCCTTGCAGGTGGCGCGGTCAGCGTCAGCGGCGGTCCCGGCGGCGACGCCGAACACCCGTGGTTCGTCGTCTTCGGCGGCCCGTACGCGCAGACGAATGTCGCCCAACTCGTCGCCGACGGCAGCTCTCTGCTCGGCGAACACGCCAACGTTCAAGTTCGCACGACCGTGCCCGGCGGGAACGGAACGGGCGAAATCGCCGTCTACGCGAGCAACGTAGGCGGTGCCCCAACCTCGGGGCCCCTCACGATCAAAGTGGGTCCGCTCCCGCCCGGCGTCGTGACCTCTGGCCTGGCCCACGGCCTCGAATGGAGTTGCCCTGAAGGCGTGCACGAAAGCACCGTGACTTGCACCTCGACTCAATCGGTCACCGGTCCGGGTCCGGCCCTCCCGCTGGGCGTACCAGTCGAAGTCGAGTCGACGATCGCGTCGAGCTCGAGCGCACCGGTCACTGTCTCAAGCCCGGAAGGCGGCTCGACCACCGTCCAGATGCCGATCGTCATCTCAGACGAGCAGGCGGCTGCCGGTGTGCAGGCTTTCTGGGCGGGCGCTTTCGAAGCGGACGGCACACCGTCGACCCAAGCCGGCGGGCACCCGGCCAGCGCGGTCAGCGACCTCGAGTTGAACACGGTACGAGCGCCGAGCGGACAGATCATCCCGGCCGATGACTCCAAGGAAGTCGACGTCGATCTCCCTCCCGGCTTTCTCGGGAACCCGCTCGTCACCGAACGATGCCCGCAGGCGCTCCTCACCAGTCTCCAGAATGAAGAAAGCGCGAAGTGCGGCTTGGAAGAGCACGTAGGCCAGTTCGGCCCGGTGGTCGAATCCTTCGGTCATACAGACTTCGGTCCGCAACCAATTTTCAACGATGTCCCAGCCCAAGGGACGGCGGCGGAGTTCACCGGGAGGGTGCTGATCCCGCTGCAGAGTCTCGTCGGTTCGGTGCGCAGCTCCGAAGACTACGGAATTCGCGTCACGGCGCCGCAAAACCCGAGCTATCAGAAGATCTACGGCAGCTTCGTGGCTCTTGAAGGAGAGCCCGCGGCCGCGCACGGCAAGGCGTTCTTGGCGAATCCGACCGATTGCGCCCAACAGCAAGAAGAAGCCGCTCAGGGCAGGGGGCCGGCGACGCTTGTCTCGGACACGACCTGGCAACAGCCGACGGTGTTCGCGCACTCCTCAGACTCGCTTCCCTTGCTCGCCGGCTGTCAGCCGCTGACTGAAGCATGGCTCGGCCACGGGCCAGAACCCGAGAAGGAACAGCCCTCCTTCAGCTTCCAGCCGACGACCACGCAGGGCTCGAGCCCGACCGGCGCGACCGCCCATCTGCACATCTCCCAGGAAGGGCTGACCGATCCGAACAAGCTCGCGCCATCCGACCTGAAGAAGGCGGTCGTGACGCTGCCACAGGGTCTCTCGCTCAACCCCTCCTCGGCCAACGGCCTGGAAGCCTGCAGCGAGAGTCAGATCGGCTTTCTCGGCTCGGGCTTTCCCTCACCCAACCCGACCCGCTTCAACGAATCGCCCGCGGCGTGCCCGGACGGCTCGAAGCTCGGGACGTTCGAAATCGCGACGCCGCTGCTCGAAGAAAAGCTCGAAGGCACGATCTACCTCGCGTCACAGGAAGAAAATCCCTTCCATTCGCTGATCGCGCTGTATCTCGTGATCGAAAGCCCTCGCTTCGGCATCACGGTGAAGCTGCCGGGCGAAGTGCGGCCCGACCCGAACACCGGGCAGCTCACTGCCACCTTCGACAACAACCCGCAGCTGCCGTTCGAAGACCTAACACTGCATTTCCGAGGCGGCGGTGGGCGCTCGGAGCTCGCGACGCCCGAAGTCTGCGGCTCCTACAAGACGACCGGCTCGCTGACGCCGTGGTCCGCGGAAGCGGGTGAAGCCGCGCAGATCGATGAACAGGGCTTCACCGTCAGCGGCTCGTGCGCGGCGTCCAGCTCGGCGCGGCCGTTCGCGCCGAGCTTCGAAGCCGGCACGACCAATCCCGTCGCCGGCTCTTACAGCCCGCTCGTGATCAAGGTCAACCGCAACGACGGCGAACAGGAACTGACGAGTCTCAACTTCACCCTCCCGGAGGGGCTGATCGGCAACCTCGCGAGCGTCCCGTACTGCTCCGACGCGGCGATCGAAGCCGCGCGGTCGAAGTCGGGCAGGGCCGAGCAGGCCAGCCCGAGCTGTCCCGCGGCGAGCCAGATCGGCACGGTCGACGCCGCCGCCGGTGTCGGCTCGGAACCGATCCACGTCGGCGGCCACGCCTACATGGCCGGGCCTTACGAGGGCGCGCCGCTCAGCGCGGTCGTGATCACGCCGGCGGTCGCCGGCCCATTCGACCTCGGCGACGTCGTCGTCAGAGCGCCGCTGTTCATCGACGCCGCGACGGCGCAGATCACGGCCAAGTCCGACGCGCTGCCGACGATCCTCAAAGGCATCCCGCTGAAGCTGCGCTCGGTCGCGATCACGCTCGACCGCCCGAACTTCACGCTCAACCCGACGAGCTGTGCGGCGATGGCCGTGACGGCCTCGATCGGCAGCTCCAACGGCGCGACAGCGAGCCCGTCCAACCGCTTCCAGGTCGGTGGTTGCGCCGCCCTGCCGTTCAAGCCGACGCTCTCCGCGAGCACGGGCGGCAAGGCCAGCAAAGCCAACGGCGCCTCGCTGACCGTGAAGATCGCCGCGAAACCAGGCGAAACGAATATCCACAAAGTCAACCTGCAGCTGCCGGTGACGCTGCCCTCGCGCCTGACGACGCTGCAGAAAGCGTGCACCGAAGCGGTGTTCAACGCCAACCCGGCGGCCTGCCCGGCTGAATCGGTGATCGGCAGCGCCACGGCGCACACGCCGATCCTGCAGGTTCCGCTCAGCGGCCCCGCGTACCTCGTCTCCCACGGCGGCGCGGCGTTTCCCGACGTCGAGTTCGTGCTGCAGGCCGACGAACGCGGCGGCGACATCGAGATCGTTCTCGACGGCGGCACGCAGATCAAGAAAGGCATCACCTACTCGAACTTCGAAACGGTGCCCGATGCGCCGATCTCGAGCTTCGAAACGGTGCTGCCGACGGGTCCGCACTCGATCCTCACGGCGAATCTGCCGAGCGCTGACAACTACAACCTCTGCGGCCAGGCGCTGAAGATGCCGACGACGCTCACGGGGCAGAACGGCGCGGTGCTCAAACAGAGCACTCCGATTACCGTCACCGGCTGTGCGCCTTCGATCAAAGTGACCAAGGGGACGGTCAAGGGCAACGCTGTGACGCTCGTCGTCAGCGTGCCGTCGGCCGGCAAGCTCACGGCCAAAGGCGCCGGGCTGACGTCGGCCGCGAAAACCGTGACTGCCGCCAAGAGCGTCACGCTCAAGCTGAAATTGAACAAGAAAGAGCAGGCCTTCCTGGCGCGTCACCGCCACCGCAAGCTGAAGCTCCGCGTCAAGCTGCAGTTCACGCCGAAGAAAGGCGCGAAGCTGTCAGGCGCCGCGACCGTGTTGATCGGCTGAGACCCGCGCTCCCTGTCGGCTGGTCGCCGTCAGGGGCTGAGTGACCGATGCCTGACCCAGAGCCGAGACCTGCGGCGGCTGCCGAATTTCAGCGGCCACGAATCATCGCCGCGACGATCGCGGTCGCGTGCGAGCACGACGTGGCCGGCGTCACGGTCTCGCGCGTGACCAAATGGGCCCATGTCGCGCGACGCACGTTCTACGAGCTGTTCGCCAATCGCGAGGACTGTCTCTGCGCCGCGTACGAGGAGATCGTTGGCCGGGCGTCCTTACGCGCGACGCCCGCCTACGAGGCCCAGGCGCGCTGGGCCGATCGCGTTCGGGCCGGCCTCCAAGCTGCGCTTGGGTTCTTCGATGAGCAGCCAGAGCTCGCGCGGCTGTGCTTCGTCCAAGCTCCGGCGGCGGGCGAGCAGACGCTCGTCTCGCGCGCCAAGCTCGTTCGCGCCATCGCCGAACGACTCGATCGAGACCACGCGGCCGAACGCTCCTCGCGCGTTCTGCCGGGGCTCGCCCTCGCCGGAGAGGCGTTCCTCGGCGGTGTCCTCGAGATCGTGCAGACTCGTCTGCTCGCCCCCGATGGCACGCGCCTGTCGGAGCTGTCGAGCCAACTGACGGCGATCGTCGTGCTTCCCTATCTCGGCCGAGCCGCGGCGCGCCGCGAGCTTGCGCGCACGATCGCCCCACAGCCACAGCCACAGCCACAGCCATCGCCATCGCCAACGCAGACGAGACTCGATGACAGCAGAGCGCTGCCGAGCCGTCCGCCGGTGCGCCTGACCTACCGCACACTCCGCGTGCTCAGCGTCATCTCGGAGAGCCCAGGCCTCAGCAATCGCGCGATCGGCGCTCGCGCCGGGATCATGGACCAGGGGCAAGTGTCGAAGCTGCTCTCGCGTCTGGGCGAGCTCGGGCTGATCGCGAACAGCGGCGCGGGCCAGGCACGCGGCGCCGCTAACGCATGGCGCTTGGATCGTGCCGGCGCGCAGCTGATACAGAGCGTCGGTCATCGCTCGTCGGGCGGCTCTCCGGAGCTGGAACTGGACCGGAGCGCACTGAGCGTAGCTCGCGAGTAGAGCTCCAGTTCGCTGCCGCGCCGACTGTGGCCGGAGCGGTCTACGCATCTATCGTATACGCGATAATACGATTAATCGTCTATACTTTGATCCATGATCTACCGCACTCCTCGTCCTGACGCGGCGCTGGAAGCCGCGCTCGCCGAGTTCGACGCCCTACGCAACGAGCTCGGCGACCAGGCCGAAGTCGCCGGGCGATGGCTCGGCACTTTGCGCCGCCAGTGGCGTGCGGCCTCAGCCGAGAGCTCGATCGAGATCGAGGGGTTCCACGTGCCCGAGGAGGAGACGCTGGCCGTAGCGAGCGGCAATGGGCCGACTGACCCAACGGACGAGGATCGCATGGCGCTCTCCTGCTACGCCCGAGCACTGGACCACGTCGGTGTCATGTCCGACGATCCGCAGTTTCGCTGGACGGATCGTGTCGTGCTCGACCTTCACTTCGATGCGTGCTACTTCCAGAAGGACAAGGACCCCGGTCGGTATCGTCAGCGCGCCATCGAGGTCACTGCTCCGACCGGCGGACCGCCCGCTTACGTCGGCCCTGCAGCTGAGCAGGTGCCGCCGCTGATGAGCGAGATCATCGTCTGGCTCGACCACGGCGACCCCGACGCCCATCTGATCGTTCGCGCCGCGATGGCTCACCTCCATCTCGTCTGCGTTCACCCATTCGCAGATGGCAACGGGCGAATCTCACGGATCGTCCAGTCTCTGGCGCTCGCGCGCGGCGGATTGCTGGCCCCCGAGTTCGTCTCGATCGAGGAGTACCTGGGCAGCAACACATCCGCTTACTACGCCGCCTTGCAAGCGGTGCAGGGAGGGTCCTATCGGCCTGAGCGCGATGCGACGCCGTTCGTGAGACTCTGCGTCGAAGCCCATCTGGCGCAAGCTCGTCAACGCCTGCGGCAGCTCGCCGAGGCCGGCGCGCGGTGGGCGTACCTCGAGGAGCTCGTGGTACGGCGCGACTGGCCGGATCGTCTCGTTATCGCGCTCGAGCAGAGCCTCTTCCAAGGCACCGATCGAACGGCCTACATCGCCGAGGCCGACGTCTCGGCTCCGACGGCGAGCGGCGACCTACGGCGCCTGCTCGATGCTGGGCTGATCGTTCAGCAAGGGAGGGGGCCCGCTACACGCTACATCGCAAGCGAGCAATTGACCCGCGACGTGCGCGCCCAGCTGGATCGAGCGGCTTCGAGAGCCGAGTGACCGACGCAACTCCGGCGAGAGCGACGACGGCGCTCGCCAGCCAAGCAGCGCGCAGACGCCGCGGTCCGCCGTTCCTCACAGAATTGAGCATCTGGAATCCGTTACTGTCGGATCTGCCATTTCAACTGTCGGACTGTAGCGGACGCCTTTTGCTGAGCCATCTACATGGGGCAATCGCGACTGCCGACAGTCGATCTTTCAGACTGTGACCGCGTCGAGCTCGCCGCGCCGCGCCGCTTCGGCCTGCTCGCGGCTGTCACGCGAGGAGATCAGCAGCGCCGCGAGGACCGCGCCGATGATCGCGAAGCCGGCGCCGACGAGGAACGCGCGGTCGAACCCTTTCGTCAGCGCGACCGACGAGTTGTGCACGCCGCCGCTCAGCAGGCTCTGCGTGCGGCTGTTGGCGACGGTCGCGAGGATCGCGAGCCCCAGCGCGCCGCCGACTTGCTGAGAGGTGTTGATCAGCCCTGAGGCGAGGCCGGCCTCGTGCGGCTTGGTCCCCGTCACGGCGCCGATCGTCACCGAGACGAACGAGAAGCCGAGCCCGAACGCGGCGAGCAGCGATGGCCCGAGCACGTCGGCCGCGAACGTCCCGCCGGGCGCGGGCACGCGCGAGAACCAGAGTAGGCCGCCGGTGATCAACAGGAGGCCTCCGATCAGGACCGGCTTGAAGCCGATCCGCGTGACGAGCTGCGAGCCGACGCCGGCCGAGATGATGATGCCGACGGCCAGCGGCAGGTAGGAGAGCCCGGCTTTGATCGCCGAGTAGTGCAGCACGTCCTGCAGGTAGAGCGAGATGAAGAAGAACATCGAGAACAGCGACATGCCGATCAGCAACCCGACGATGTCGGCGCCGCGCAGCGTGCGCAGGCGGAAGATCGAGAACGGCAGCAGCGGGTGGCGCTGGCGGCGCTCGATCACGACGAATGCTGCGAGCAGGATCAGCGAGCCGGCGAGCCGCAGCACCGTGCCGGTCGAGCCCCAGCCGACGTTGACCGCGTCGACGACGGCGTAGACGAGCAGCGCGAGCCCTGCCGTGACGGTCACGGCGCCGGGGATGTCGAAGCCTTCGGTGCCGTCTTCGGACTTGCTCTCGAGCAGCAGCCGCGGGCCGAGCGCCGCGGCGACGAGGCCGATCGGGACGTTGACGAACAGCACCCAGCGCCAGCTCAGGCCGCTCGTCAGGATCCCGCCGAGCAGCACGCCGGCGGCCCCGCCGGCGCCCGCGACGGCGCCCCAGATCCCGAGCGCGCGATTGCGCTCGGCGCCTTCGGCGAACGTCGTCGTGATGATCGACAGCGCCGCCGGCGAGACGATCGCCGCGCCGAGACCCTGGACGGCGCGCGCCGTGATCAGCCACGCCTCGGACTGCGCGAGGCCGCCGGCGAGCGAAGCGAGCGAGAAGACGACGAGGCCGATCATGAACATCCTGCGGCGCCCGAGCAGGTCGGCGAGACGCCCGCCGAGTAGCAGGAACCCGCCGAACGTCAGCGTGTACGCGTTGACGACCCATGAGAGATCGTCGCGCGAGAAGTGCAGGTGAGAGCCGATCGACGGCAGCGCGACGTTGACGATCGACGCGTCGATCACGACGACGAACTGCGTCATCGCGAGCAGGATCAGCGCCAGGTTCTTGCCGCGCTGCGTGCTGAGGTCGGCAGCCGCTCTAGGCTCGCGCGAGGCCATCATCGCTGCACCGCTGTTCGGCTCTGGATCGTGATCATGCTCGTCCTCTCGGGTGTCGGAAAGCGCAAGGAAATGCGGAAGCGGAAGTACGGTTCCCCTTGTTCTAGCAGCATACGGAGGTAAGATTCCGTTTGTGAAGACGATATCCACCGATCAGCGAGCGCTTCGAGCCGACGCTCGTCGCAACCGTGAGCGGATCATCGTCTCGGGCCGCGAGCTGTTCGCGCGGGATGGCCCGGAGGCCCAGATGGACGAGATCGCCGCGCACGCCGGCGTCGGCATCGGCACCGTCTACCGGCACTTCCCCACCAAGGAGGCGCTGCTCACGGAGATGGTTCGCGCGCGCTTTCAGGAGTTCGCCGAGATCGCGCTGTCCGCCGAGGACATCGCCGATCCGCTCGACGCGCTCAAGCATGTGATCCGCGGCTCTGCCGAGGCGGTCGAGGGCGACTCGGGCTTCCAGCTGGCGATGATGGGCTCGAGCGAGCTCGAGTGGGACGGAATCGAGCAGCAGAAGGCCGCGCTCGCCGAGGTCGTCGGCCGGATCATCGCCCGCGCCGTCGCCGCCGGCGTCGTGCGCGAGGACTTCGACTTCGAGGATTTTGCGATGGTGATGTGCGGGATCACTTCGACGATGTACTACAAGCCCGGCGGCGCGAGCTGGCACCGCCACCTCGAGATCCTGCTTCACGGCGTGTGCGCTCCGCTGCGCGACGTCGAGCAAGAGCTCCTCACGCGCTGATGCGGCAACTCAGTTGAGCCGTGACGCGGCAGCCCCGCGCGCGTCGGTGACGCGCAAGCTCCGGGCGCAGTGATGCGGCGGCTCCTCACGCGCTGATGCGGCAGCCCTTACGCGTGATGCGGCGGCTCCCCGCGCAGATGCCGCAACTCCACGCGCGGTGATGTGGGGCGGCGCCCGGCATCATCAGCCGCGATGCCCGCTGCCGAATCTGCCGCCGAGCGCGCGATGGCGCTGGTCGCCGCCGTTCGCGACGATCCCGGCGCGCGCTTCGCGCTGTGCGCCCGCACTTACGAGGACCCGACGGACCGCTCGGCGCGGCACCTCCGCTTCCGGCGAGCCGCGCTCTCGTTCATGCGATGGCAGGTCGCTCGCGGCCTGCTGGTCCCGCTCGACGCCGACGTCCCCGGCAGTCGCTGGTGGCGAGCGGTCAACGAGCGCCTGCTGCGCGACTGCTGCGAGATGCTCGCGCGCCGCGACGGCCTGGGCGGGACGCCGTCCTCTGCGACGGTCGAGCTGTGGATGGAGTTCGCGGCCGCTCCGAGCGCGCGCAGCTGGTACCGCGCGCACAACGCGAGCATCGTCGCGGCGTACCTCGAGTTTCGCGCGCTCGCCGAGCGGGAGAGCGCGGTCGAGCGGTTCTTCATGAACGTCGTGCTGATGCGCGTGCTCTATGCGCACTCGCTCGTCGCCGCGCCGCGACTGTCGCTCGGTCGCTTCGCGCCGCTCGGCGGAGCGCTCGGCGACCCGCGGCTCGGGATGGCCGGCGCGTTCCTCTCGCTGGAGCGGATCCTGCCGGTGCGCTATCCGGTCGCCGATGACATTCGCAGCTACGTCAACGCCGAGAACAACCTCGGGCGGCTGCTCGACTATGGCGTGATCCTGCCACGGCTCGAGCCGCTCTACGAGTGGTCGGCGCGAGAGCTCGACCAGCCTGCGCTCGAGCAGCTCGTACACGGCGGGGTCCCGAGTTACGTCGCTCCGCTCGAAGCCGCGTCGCTGTGGCGTCCCGTTCCCGCTCCGTCGATGGCGCGTCTGCTCGGACGCATCACGCGAGCGATGCCGTGAGCCGCGCTCGACGAGCCGAGCGCGGTGACCGCCGGCGGTTGATTGGCGAGCCCGGCCGTTTCGATCGCTCGCTCAGGCGCGTCTAGCGCCGGTCGCGAACGTAAGAATCGTCGCAACCACGCCCTAGAACCTTCTAGAGCTTGACTTGTGCCGTGCGGTGAAGGCCGGCGATCATCGCCCAATGCCCAGCGAGCCACACGTCGCGGTGACAGCTCGCGCGCGCCTTGACGCCCGTGAGCGCCGGCGGCAGACGCGCTCGTTGCGGCTGACGGCCGGCGACTTCCAGCGCGATCGGATCGTCGCCGCGGCGACGATCGTCGCGTGCGAGCACGGCGTCGGCGGAACGACGGTCTCGCGCGTGATCGGGCGCGCGGGCATTTCCAGGCGGACGTTCTACGAGCTGTTCGACGATTGCGGCGACTGTCTATGTGCGGCGTTCGAGCAGATCCTCGCCAGCGCAGGCGAGCACGTGTCGAGCGCATATCGTGCCGAGAGCCGCTGGATCGATCGCGTTCGCGCCGGCCTGACGGCGACGCTCGAGTACTTCGACGAGCAGCCTGCGCTCGCGCGGCTGTGCTTCGTGCAGGCGACTGCCGCGGGCAAGCAGACGCTCGCTGCTCGCGCGGAGCTGATCGACTTGCTCGCACGCGAGCTCGACGACGGCTACAACGCGGAGCGCCCTACACGCAAGTTGGCGTCGTCGATCGCGCACGGCGTGATCGGCGGGCTGGTCGAGGTGGTGCACGCGCAGCTCGTTCGCGCGCCGGAGCAGCGGCTGATCCTCCGGCGAAACGAGCTGATGGCGATCGTCGCGCTGCCCTATCTCGGCCCGGCCGCCTCACACAGGGAGCTCACGCGCCCGCTACCTGCCACCGCGGACATGGCGCCTCGCCGGCAACGAAGCGAGCTGCCGGTCCGCGCGGGCGTACGCATGACCTATCGCACGCGCCGCGTGCTGAGCGTCGTCGCCGACCGACCCGGCCTCAGCAACCGCGAGATCAGCGATCTCGCGGGCATCGCCGATCAGGGGCAGATCTCGAAGCTGCTCACGCGCCTGGGCGAGCTCGGCCTGCTCGAGAACGTCGGCGACGGGCAGGCGCTCGGGCGAGCGAACGCCTGGCGTCTGGCGACTCGCGGCACGGAGCTGATGCACGCCGTTGGCTATCGCCGCGTGAGCCTCGACAATGGGATGAGATATTAGGCGCTAAAAATGTGGCGCTATGCCTAGCGACACCGCCACGATTCGTGTTCGCCGCGACACGCGCGACCTACTCGCCAAGCAGGCGCGCGCAGAAGGCGTCTCACTGTCGTCGCTGCTGGCGCGGTTCGCGCGAGAGCAGCACAACGCCGAGATTTGGCGCTCGGAGCGCGCGGCCAGCAGCGCGGACGCGGCCAGCGCTGCGACGCGCGAGGAGAACGGCGACTGGAACGCGACGCTGAGCGATGGCATCGCCTGAGCCGCATCGCGGCGAGGTCTGCTCGTCTCGCTTGACGCCGCGCGGTCGGGCGAGGCGGGCAAGAATCGACCGGCGATCGTCATCTCGGTCGACGAGCTGAACGCCGGGCGCGAGGACGAGTTGATCGTCGTCGTGCCGCTGTCGAGCTCGCGTGCTCCATCGGCATTGCGCCCAGAGGTGAGCGTGGCGGGAGTCGATCGCCCCAGTCGGGCGATCTGCCGTGGCGTCAGAGCGGTATCGCCTACGCGGCTGCTGCGCCCCTTGGGACAGCTGCCAGCCGCGACGCTCGCGGACGTCGAGCGCTCGCTCGCGCTGATCCTCGGCCTGTCGAGCGCCGGCTCGGCCTGATCGAGCGCGCGCTTGCCGCTGACTCGGAAGTTAGGCTTCCGTCGCATTGGCCAAGGGCGACGCGAGCGTCGCTGTCGACAGGAGGCAGAACCGTGAGCATCGCGTCAGGCAGACTCTCCCGAGCCGCAGTCATCCGCAGCGTCGCTGTTGCGCTCGCCCTGATCGCCTGTGGCGCATTCGCGTCCGGCGCGCCGGCCGCCAAGCCGAGCCCGCCGGCCACTGTGCACGCGATCTTCGACAACAACGCGAAAGCGCCGTTTCGCGTCGGCCAGATCGTCGCTGTGATCGCGTCTTCACGCAAGCCCTCACCGGGCAAGATCACGAAGGTCTGCTTCTCGCCCGCGCCGATCGCGCGGCCGGCCTGCAGCAAGTTCGGCGAAGCGGCGCCGTCGGCCGTCGGCACGACGAAGATCACCGTGTCGTTCTCCAAGCGCGCGCCGTACGTGCTGAAGGTCAAGGTGCTCGCGGCGGCGACGAAAGTCGGTGGCAACGGCGGCGGGCTGGCCGTGCCGGCGACGATCACGTGCCCGAGCGTCTCGCTGTACGACAGCGCGGCAGGCGCGAAGGCGAAAAAGGAAAAACCGGCGGCGATCCTGCCGCAAGGCACGCAGGTCGCGCTCTACAACACGATCGCTCCGAACACGATCACGATGATCGATTACGCGACCGGGACTTCGGGCTTCGGCGAAGAAAAGTGCGCGGCGCCCGGAATCTGATCGGCTTCTAGCGCGGCGGCGAGCGTTGCTCGCCGCCGCCTACCACCAGCCCTGCTCGCGCGCCGCGCCGGTTCCGCCGGTCTCGTCGAGCGCGTCGAGCTTCGCCAACTGCTCGTCGGAGAGCTCGAAGTCGAAGACCTGCGCGTTCTGCTCGATCCGCTCGCGGTGCGTCGACTTCGGGATCACGATCGTTTCGCGCTGCAGGCACCAGCGCACGAGCACCTGCGCGGGCGCGCGGTCGAGCTGCGCGGCGATCTCGGCGACGGCCGGCGCGTCGAGGTGGCGGCCGGTGCCGAGCGGGCTGTACGCCTCGAGCGCGATCGCGCCCTGCTCGCAGCGCTCGAGCAGCGCGCGGCGGTACTCGAACGGGCTGAACTGAACCTGGTCGACGACCGGCGCGATGCTCGCTACGGCGCCGAGCTTGTCGAGCTCGGCGACGCTGAAGTTCGACACGCCGATCGAGCGCGCGTGGCCACGCTCGTGCGCCAGTTCCATCCCCGGCCACGCCCACGTAGCCCCGCCGTGCGGCCAGTGGACTATGTACAGGTCGACGTAGTCGACGCCGAGCCGGCGCAGGCTGGCTTCGGCATCCGCCGCGGGATCGCTGCCGCGCGGGAAGAACTTCGTCGTGATGAAGACCTGCTCGCGCGGCACGCCGCTGTCGCGCAGCGCGCGCCCGACGCTCTCCTCGTTGCCATACGCCTGCGCCGTGTCGACGTGGCGGTAGCCGCACTCGAGCGCCCAGCGCACGGCGTTCTCGCACTCAGCGCCGTTCGGCGCCTGCCAGACGCCGAGGCCAAGCATCGGGATCTCGTTGCCGTCGGAGAGCTTGCGTAGCGGTGCGGTGACGCTCATCGTGCTGACCTCGCAAGCAGTTTAGGCCCGATCGCGTGTTAGGCCCGAACGCGCGTCAGGCCCGAACGCGCGTCAGGCCGACGCGCCGTTCGATCGGCGCCTGGCGCGCTGGAGTAGGCTCGCGCGAATGCGGATCCTGATCACGGGCGCGAGCGGGTTCGTCGGGCGGGCGCTGTGCGCTCAGCTCGTGCGACGCGACCACGACGTCGCGTCGCTCGTGCGGCGCGATGGCTCGCATCCGCCGCAGACGCGCGCGCTCGTCGGCGATCTCGGTGACGCGACACGGCTCGCCGAGCTGCTCGAGCGCGAGCGGCCGGACTGCGTCGTGCACCTCGCGGCGGAGATCGCCTCGCAGCGCAGCGAACGCAAGCTGCGCGACGTCAACGTCGACGGGACGGCGCGGCTGCTCGACGCCTGCTTGGCGCTCGCGCGCGAGCAGCCGAGCGCGGGGCCGCGATTCGTGTTCGCTTCGACCGTCGTGACCGGCGACGCGCACGGCGAGCTGCTGAGCGAGGACCGCCCGCTGCCGGTGCAGACGCCTTACGGTCGCTCCAAGCAGGACGGCGAGCGGCTCGTGCTCGAATCGGGCCTGCCGGCGGTAGTCGTGCGTCCGTCGCACGTGTACGGCCCGGGCGGCTGGTACGTGAGCGAGTTGATCGCGCAGCTGCGCCGGCCAGGCCGCTTCGCCGTGATCGGCTCGGGCGAGAACCTGTGGGACGTCGTGCACGTCGACGATGTCGCCGCCGCGTTCGTGCTCGCCGTCGAGAGCGCGCCGCCGGGATCGACCTATCACGTCGTCGACGACGAGCCGATCACGTTCTATGACTTCATCGCGCTGACCGCGCGCGAGCTCGCGCTCGGCCCTCCTCGCCGGACGCCGGCGGCGCTCGCGAGTTTCGTCGCGGGGCGCAACGCGGTTGCCGCCGCCGTGCGCTCGGCGCGCTCGTCGAACGCGAAGATCAAGCGCGAGCTCGACTGGGCGCCGCGCTTCGCGACCGCGCGAGACGGCGTCCCCGATGCGGTCGCACGGCTCTAGCGCGATTGCGTACTGACGCTGCGTAGCGGCGAGCGACCGGCGCGCCGTGCGCGTGTCGCGCGCTGGTAGCGTCCGCGAGCATCGTGGCGCGTGCGGCTCGCTCCGCTCCGCCAGCTCAGCTCAGGACGAGAAAGGAAGCGCATGAGGGCAGGCAACGCGCGCGCCTCCGCTGTCGCGGCAGTGCTGTTCGTCGCCGTAGGCGGCATCACGGCTGCACAGGCGGCGGCTTCGACGTTCAAGACGGGTGTCTACACAGGCACCACCAGCCAAGGCGAAAAGCTCTCGCTGAAGCTCGCAAAGGTCTCGGAGTGCGGCCACGGCCACGGCCTCTGCCTGTTCGACGTCACGCAGGGCTACGTCACGCTCACATGCCCGCCGGGCGCCAGCACGAACGACTACATCGATCCGTTCGACACGCCGGTGCCGGCGAACGGCAAGATCCACTACTCGAGCGTCCGCAGCGACGGCGCGAAGATCACCGAATCGTTCCAGGTCAAGGCCAACGCGACGATCACCGGGACGTTCACGATCACCAACGTCCCCGACTCGATCGAGCCGGAAACGCTGACCGGGACGTGCAGCGCGAACGTGACCTACACGCTGCATCGCGCTTAGCGTCTGGCGGAACAAGAGGGCGGCGCGTGGTGCAGCTCTCCTGGAGCGGCCGACGGCGGCCGCATCTCGCCGGCTCGCTTCCGCTCGCCGACACACAGCGCGCCGGTAGTCTTCGCCGACATGGCGTACGTCGTGATCGCGCGCTGGACAGCGCGCGCAGGCGAGCAGGACCGCGCCCGCGCGCTGCTCGTCGAGCTGGCCAAGCTGACACGCGACGAGCCCGGCTGCCGTTGTTCCAGCCGACCGTCGACCCAGACGACGCCCGCGAAATGACGATCCTCGAGATCTACGACGACGAGGCGGCTTTCCTCGCCCACGGCGCCTCTGCTCACTTCAAGCGCTACGTGCTCGACGAAGGCCTGCCACTGCTCGAGCAGCGCACGCGCACGCTGCTCCGCACGATCGACGTCGACTGACGCGCGACCGCCGTCGGCTGAGATAGAGCGCCCGAGCGCCGACGCCTACGATCTTCAGATGTCCGGCGCGAGCGCTCACGAGATCGCGGTCGAGCAGACGCGCGTGCTGCGCCAGTCGATCCTGCGCCCGCACGAGAGCCTCGCGCAACTCGCCGCGGGAGAGCCCGCCGAGGTCTTCGCGGCCGGCGTGCTCGACGATGATGGAACGCCTCTCGCCGTCGGCTTCATCGCCCCGGACGGCCCGCCGGGCTCGTGGCGAGTGCGCGCGATGGCGACGGTCGCCGCGGCGCGCGGGCAAGGTCACGGCGCGGCGGTGCTGGAGCGCCTGCTGCTCCACGCGCGCGAGCGCTGCGCGACGCGCGTGTGGTGCAACGCGCGAGCTCCCGCTCGCGCGTTCTACGAGCGCGCCGGCTTTCATGCGACCTCGCAGGAGTTCGAGATCGCACCGATCGGATCGCACTTCGTGATGGAGGTCTCGCTGAGGTGAGTGACGACGCCGACGCGCCCGGCGCCAGCTTTGCCGCGGCCGGCGCTCACTGGCCGTGAGCGGAGGCGAGCGAGCGGTGTCCCTCAGCTTCCCTCGCCACTTCCGCGAGACGCGCGTCTTGCGCTTTTGCGGCGGTCAGCAGGTCGACGCGCCGCTGAAGATCGTCTGGGGCGGCCGCGACCGGATCGCGCTGGCGCGCAAGTCGCGCAACCTCGATCAGCTGCCTCAGCAGACCGCGGTCGAGACCTGGCCGGACTGTGGCCACATGCTGATGTGGGACGCGCCCGATCGCGTGCTCGAGGCGGTCCGCGCGATCTCCGTCTGAGCGCGTCGACTCACTGCTCCCCGGCGGCGGCCGGAGCGGTGTTCGTCCCAGGCGGCGGTGTAGAGTCGGTGAACTGGAATCGTTCGAGCGGCCGGTCGTCGTCTTGGCGGCGCCGCGTCGGGAAGCCGGGGGACTGCATGCCGATCGAACAGGCCGATGCCGTGTTTCAGGGCGGCGGCGTCAAGGGGCTCGCGCTCGTCGGCGCGCTGCTCGAGTTCGAACGCGGCGACGCGAATGTCGCGATCGCAGAGTGGGTCAATCTCGCCGGCACGAGCGCCGGCGCGATCGTCGCGGCGTTCCTCGCGCTCGGCTGGACGCCGAAACGGCTCGAAGCGCTGATGAGCGAAATGCCGTACGAGAAGTTCGAGGACTGGGGGCCGGGCGGCGAGGTCGCCGGCGGCCTGTTCAACCTCGCGCGCCACCACGGGCTCGCGCACGGCGAGTACTTCCGCAAGTGGCTCGACCGTGAACTGCGCGAAGCGACGTTCAAAGACCTCAAGCGCCCGCCGAGCGCCGGCGCGGACAAGACCGGCGACGACTACCGCCTGCGGATGATCGCGACCGACGTGACCAATCGGGAACTGCTCGTGCTGCCGGCCGACCTCGTCAAATATCGCCAGCCCGGTGGCTCCGGCCCGATCGATCCGGACAGCTTCAAGGTCGCCGACGCCGTGCGAATGAGCATGTCGATCCCGTACTTCTTCCAACCTGTCGTGCTCGACTGCATCGAAACGAACGCGCCGTCGACGATCGTCGACGGCGGCGTCCTCTCGAACTTCCCGGTCTGGCTGTTCGACGTCGAAGGTCGTGCGCCGCAGCGCCCGACGTTCGGCTTCCACCTGATCGGAGGCAAGGGCATCGGCGGCGCGCTCGGGCACATCGTCGACGGGCTCGGCTGGCCTGTGCGGCTCGGCGCCGACATCTTCCACACGGCCAGCGAGGCGTGGGACAAGCGGTTCATGTCGCACTCGACGCTCGTGCGCACCTGCCCGATCCCGACAGGCGACGTCGGCACGACCGAATTCAAGCTCAGCGACGAACGCAAGCAGAGGCTGCTGAGCGGCGGCGAGCAAGCGGCGCGCGCGTTCCTCGCCGAGTTCGATCCGGCGAAGTACGTCAACACGTTCGGCAACGCCCTCGCCTAGCGCCTGGCCAGTGCCGGGCCGCGAGGCTCAGCTAGCTGGCGAAGAAAGCCGATAAGCGAAGGAGAATGGATTCGTCTGAGCAGGCGAGCGAGCGCGCGCGCCGTGCGGCCGACAGCGACGCGCGGCCGATGGCGGCCAAGGTCGCCGTGCGCGCGATCATCGATCGGCTGCCGGCGATCCTCTATGTCGCCGACGTCGGCGTCGGCGGGCGCTGGCACTACATCAGCTCCAGCGCGACAGAGATCCTCGGCTTCACGCCCGAGCAGTGGCTCAGCGACACCGGCCTGTGGGCGCGCCAAGTGCATCCCGACGATCGCGAGCGCGTGTTCGGCCGCGAGGATGACCTGCTCGAGCCGAGCGTGCCGGAGGAATACCGGATCGTGCACCGCGACGGGCGGACGGTGTGGGTCCGCGACGAAGCCGCGCTCGTGACCGACAGCGACGGCAATTCGCGCTGGCACGGCGTCTTGTCGGACATCACCGATCGCAAGCTCGCCGAGGCCGAGCTCGAGCGGCGCGCCGAACAGCAGGCCGCCGTCGCGCGCCTCGGCGAGCGCGCGCTCGAGGGCACCGAGGTCGCCGCGTTGATGCACGACGCGCTCGAGGAGGCCGCGCGGATCCTCGGCGTCGAGCTGGGCGCCGTGCTCGAAGCCCAGCCGGACGGCTCCGCGGCGATGCTCAAGGCCGGTCTCGGCTTGACGCCGGCGCCGGCGCGGCGCGCGAAGCCGCCAGATGACGCCGCGGCGGAGCTGACCGGCCAGATCGAGGGGCGCGACGGGCACTGGGGCACGCTCTGGCTCGGCACGATGCGCTCGCGCGAGTTCGGCGCCGCCGACGTCGACTTCGTCCAAGCGCTCGCGAACATCCTCGCCGACGCGATCCAGCAGCGCGGCACCGAAGACGACATCCGCTACCAAGCGCTGCACGACCCGCTGACCGGACTGCCGAACCGCGTCCTGTTCATGGACCGCCTCGGCCATGCGCTGTCGCGGCCCGGCGCCGAGATCGCGGTCGTGCTGCTCGACATCGACAACTTCAAGCTCGTCAACGACAGCCTCGGCCACAGCGCCGGCGACGAGCTGCTGATGGAGATCGCGCCGCGACTGAAGGACGCGCTGCGCCCGTCGGACACGATCGCGCGACTCGGTGGCGACGAGTTCGTCGTGCTGCTCGAGCAGATCCCGCACGCGCGCGCGGCGACGCGCGTCGCCGAACGGATGGTCGCCGCGTTCGAGGTGCCGTTCCAGCTGAGCGCCGGCGAGCATTTCGCCAAGGCCAGCCTCGGCATCGCGATCGCCGATGAGTCCGACAGCGTGCCGGCGAGCCTCGTGCGCGACGCCGATGCTGCGATGTACCAAGCGAAGGGCAACGGCCGCGGCGGCTTCGAGCTGTTCGATCGCGCGATGCGCATCCGCACGGTCGCGCGCCTCTCGCTGGAGAACGACCTGCGCCGCGCGCTGGAGCGCGACGAGCTGCGCGTCGAGTACCAGCCGATCGTCTCGCTGCACGATCGCTCGATCACGGCCGTCGAGACGCTCGTGCGCTGGCAGCACCCCGAGCGCGGGCTCGTCGCGCCAGGCGACTTCATCGCCGTCGCCGAGGAATGCGGGCTGATCGAGTCGATCGGCCGCTGGGTGCTCGAGCAGGCGTGCGACCAAGCCGCGCGGTGGCATGCCCGGCGACCTGACGCGAGGCCGCTAGGCATCTCCGTCAACCTCTCCGTGCGCCAGCTGACGCAGCGTGACCTCGAGGCGACCGTCGCGCAGGCGCTGGCGCGCAGCGGCATCGAGCCGTCGAGCCTCTGCTTGGAGATCACCGAGTCGGTGCTGCTCGAGGAGCCCGACAGCGTCAGCGAGATGATCACGCGCGTGTCGCGTCTCGGCGTGCGCTTCGTGCTCGACGACTTCGGCACCGGCTACTCCTCGCTCGCCTACCTCACGCGACTGCCGATCGACGGGCTGAAGGTCGACCGCTCGTTCGTCGAGGAGCTCGCTCGCGACGAGCGCAGCACCGCGATCACGACCGCGATCGTGCGGATGGCGCACGCGTTGTCACTGGAGGTGACGGCCGAGGGCGTCGAGAACGAGCGCCAGGCGCGCGCGCTCGCCGAGCTGGGCTGCGAGCTGGCGCAAGGCTTCTACTTCCATCGACCGCTCGCCGCGCCGGCGATCTCCGAGCTGCTCGCCGCCGCCGAGCCGCGCGCGCCGACACGCGCCTGATCGCGCGCGATGCGGCGTCTGCGTTCAGTCGAACTCGCTCGGGTCCGGCGGGTTCGGGTCGAGCGCGCGGAAGCTCGCGCTCAAGTGATGCACGACGACGTCGCTCGGGCGCGCCAGCAGCAGTCCGACCTGCTCGCGGTACTGGCGGTAGTGCGGCGTCGCATAGTGCGCGCTGAGCGCGTCCTCGTCGGCCCATTGCGAGAGCACGACGAGCTCGCCCGGCTGCTCGGCTGTCAGCACGCGAAAGCCGGCGCAGCCGGGCTCCTGGCGCGCGCCGCCGCCGCCGAGCCGCGCGCGCCGACACGCGCCTGATCGCGCGCGATGCGGCGTCTGCGTTCAGTCGAACTCGCTCGGGTCCGGCGGGTTCGGGTCGAGCGCGCGGAAGCTCGCGCTCAAGTGATGCACGACGACGTCGCTCGGGCGCGCCAGCAGCAGTCCGACCTGCTCGCGGTACTGGCGGTAGTGCGGCGTCGCATAGTGCGCGCTGAGCGCGTCCTCGTCGGCCCATTGCGAGAGCACGACGAGCTCGCCCGGCTGCTCGGCTGTCAGCACGCGAAAGCCGGCGCAGCCGGGCTCCTGGCGCGCGCCGTCGGCGAGCTCGTCGAGCAGCCGCCGCAGCTCGGGCAGCGATCCGCTCAGTCCGTGCAGCTCGGCGACGAGCAGGCGTGTCGGGTCGCTCATCGTCCTAAGGATGACGCACGCGCGCGAGCGTCGCCGCTCGCGGCGGCGGTGCGCCGTTCACGGCACCCAGCGATCGAGCAGCGGATCGTCATCGACCGCCGCGCGGATCCACGCGAGCGCCGGCGAGCGCAGGTCGCGCTTCGTCTGCGCGTAGGTCTCCGGCGCCAGGCCGGCGAGGCGCCGAGCGACGTGCAGCGCGCGGTCGAGCACTTCGTCGCCGTCGAGCACCTCGTCGAACACGCCGAGGCGCTCGCATTCGGCGGCGTCCGTCAGCTCGCCGCCGAGCGCCAGCAGGCGCGCCGCCTGCGGCGTCAGCTCGGCGCGCACGACGCCGATCGCCGCCTGCGGGTAAGGCACGCCGACCTTCACCTCCGTCAGCCCGTAGCGGCCTGCGCTCGACGCGACGCGCGCGTCGGCGCACAGCGCGAGCACGAGCCCGCCGGCGATCGCATGCCCGGTGATCGCGCCGACGACCGGAAACTCGAGCTCGTACACGCCGAGCGCCATCGCGTTGATCCCCGCGACCATCTCGCGCTGCTCCGCCGGGCCGTACGTCGGCACGGCCTTCAGGTCGGCGCCGGCCGAGAAGCAGCCCGGGCGACCGGCGATCACGAGCGCGCGCGGCGTCTCGCTCGCGACGAGCGCGACCGACTCGACGACGTCGCGCAGCAGCGCGACATCCATCGCGTTCGCCGGCGGCCGGTCGACGCTCAACAGCGCGATGCCCTCGTCGTGCTCGCTCACCTCGACGTGCTCCACTCGGCGAGCTTATTCGAGCCGCGCACGAGCTCGTCCCCAGACTCGGCCTGCGGACGCGACCGTCGCGGTGGCGAGGCCGGCCGCTCGCGCGCGACAGGCCATATGCTCGGCTCGGTGCGCGCATACACGGTCGTCGACGTCTTCACCGACACGCCGTACCTCGGCAACCCCGTCGGCGTCGTGCTCGACGGCACAGGGCTGTCGAGCGAGCAGATGCAGCGCTACGCCGCGTGGACCAACCTCTCCGAGACGACATTCGTGCTGCCGCCGAGCGATCCGCGCGCCGACTACCGCGTGCGGATCTTCACGCCCGTGCTCGAGCTGCCGTTCGCCGGGCATCCGACGCTTGGCACGTGCCACTCGTGGCTCGAGCGGCAACCGCCGCGCGCCCGCGAAGGCGAGATCGTGCAGCAGTGCGGCGCCGGGCTCGTGCGACTGCGCGCCGGTCCCGAGCGGATCGCGTTCGCCGCGCCGCCGTTGCTGCGCGAAGGGCCCGTCGACGAGTCGCTGATCGAGCACATCGCCGCGGTGCTCGCGCTGTCGCGCGAGGAGATCGTCGATGCCCAGTGGGTCGACAACGGCCCCGGCTGGGTCGCCGTGCTGCTCGCCGACGCCGACGCCGTGCTCGCGATGCGGCCCGGCTTCGTCGACCTCGACGTCGGCGTCGTCGGCGCCTACCCGCCCGGCTCGCCGGCCGCGTTCGAGGTCCGCGCGTTCTTCCCGAAAGCCGGCACGACCGTCGAGGACCCAGTCACCGGCAGCCTCAACGCCTCGCTCGCGCCTTGGCTGTTGCGCAGCGGCCGCGCGCACGCGCCGTATGTCGTCAGCCAAGGCGCCGTGCTCGGCCGCCGCGGCCGCGTGCATGTGTCGCGAGACGATGACGGCACGATCTGGGTCGGCGGCCGCACGATGACTTGCATCAGCGGCGAAGTCGACCTGTAGCTCAGCTCGTCGTCGCCAGCGCTGCGCGCAGCGCCGAGTCGTCGACGAAGAATTCGCGCGCGAGCCGGTCGCCGAGCTTGCCGTACAGCGGCGTGACGACCGTCTGCGCGAGCAAGTAAGCCGTCACGACCCACGAAATGTGGCTGAGGCCGCCGAGATCGCCGACGATCGTCGGCAGCGCCGTCGCGACGATCGTCTGGTCGAGCGCCGCGCCGACGCCCCGCCGGCCGCTGGACGAGCCTCAGTCCGGCTGCTCGCCGGCCGCTCGGCGGATCGCCGCGTCGCGCTCGCGCACCGCCTCGTGGCGCTCGCCGAGCTTGCGCCGGAACGCTTCGAACGCCGCGCGCTCGGCCGTCGCGTGCGCGTCGCGCAAAGACTTCTTGCCCTGCTCGCGCGCCGCCTTCCACGCCGCCTCGCCGACGCGCGAAGCGCTCTGCTTGGCCGCGCGGCGCTCGGCCGCGGCGACCTGCTTCGCCGCCTGCTTGATCTCCTGCTTGAGCTGCGCGTGCTCGCGCTTGCGCGCCTCGCGCTCCTGCGCGCGCCACTCGCGCTCGTGCGCCCGCCTGTCCTCCTGCTCGCCCTGACGCAGCTCCTGCCATGCCGCACGCGCGTGCTTCAGCGCATCGACGACCTGCGTGCGCGCCGCCTCGGCTGCTTCGGCGGCGTCGCGTAGCTGCTTGCGCGTACGCGCGCCTTGCGTCAGCAGGCCGAACGACCACAATCCCGTGTCGAGCATCCGCGCCGCGCGCTCGAGATCGGCGTTGACCGCGTCGCGCAGCTCGCCGCCGCGCAAGCCCGCTTCGATGTGGCGGATCCGCGAGGCGTACTCGACCTCGAGCAGCCCGACGATCGCGCGCGCGGCGATCATCGGCTCGGGATCGCGCGGATCGACTTCGGCGTGCTCGGCGAGCGCGTGCGTCGCGACCTCGACCAGGCGCGCGTGCAACTCCAGCCAAGCAGCGTGCAGCGCCGGCGTCGTCGCGACCATCTCGCTGAACAGCGGCACGAACATCTGGATCTCGTCCGGCAGCTGCTCGAGCTCCTCCGGCTCTTCGCTGAGCGCGCGCAGCATCGCCTTCGTCGGCGACTCGCCCGCGTCGCGCTCGCGCAGCGCGCTCGCCAGGCGTTCGACGCCTTCGTCGGCGCGATCGAACAGCAGCGACTCCTTCGTCGGGAAGTAGTTGAACACCGTCTTCTCCGAGACGCCGACGATCCGCGCGATCTCCGACACCGTCACGCGGTCGAAGCCGCGCACGACGAACAGCGTCGTCGCGACGTCTGAGATCTGCTGGCGCGTCAGCCGCTTCTTGCGCTCGCGCAGCCCCTCGTGCGGGTGCTCGCGACGCGCGATCTGCTCCTGCACTTGGCGCGTGCGCGCGAACGCGTCGGCCATCTCCTCGCCGAGTTCGTGCGCGAGCAGCTTGTGAATTCGCGCCGCGCCCGACAGATCGTCGATCAGCTCGCCGTCGTGCTCGTCCTCAGCCGCTGCTTCAGCCGTGTCAGCCATCTCCATATCCTAATAAAAATATTTCAGTTGCAATATTTTTTCAGTTGCTGTAGGTTTCCGCCCATGACCTATGACAGCAGCAACCACAACGCCTCCGCCGCGGCGATCGACGCAGTTGGATTGACCAAGCGCTTCGGCGACTTCACCGCCGTCGACGCGCTCGATCTGCGCGTCGAGACCGGCACCGTCGTCTCGCTGCTCGGACCGAACGGCGCCGGCAAGACGACGATGGTCCGGATGCTCGCGACGCTGCTGCGCCCCGACGCCGGCAGCGCGCGGATCGCCGGGCACGACGTCGTCGCAGAAGCCGAGCGCGTGCGCAGCGTGATCTCGCTGACCGGCCAGTTCGCCGCGCTCGACAAGAACCTCACCGCCGTCGAGAACCTGCGCTTGATGGCGCGCCTGCGCGGACACCGCGGCGGCGCTGTGCGCACGCGCGTCGAGCAACTCGTCGAGCGCTTCGACATCGGCGAGTTCCGCGATCGGCTCGTCAAGAACCTCTCCGGCGGGCAGCGCCGCCGCGTCGACCTCGCCGCCGGGCTGATCGACCGCCCGCAGCTGCTCGTGCTCGACGAGCCGACGACCGGCCTCGACCCGCGCAGCCGCCAAGTCGTCTGGGCGACCGTGCGCGAGCTCGTCAGCGAAGGCGTCACGCTGCTGTTGACGACGCAGTACCTCGACGAGGCCGACGCGCTCGCCGACCGCGTCGTGCTGATCGACCACGGCCGCGAGATCGCCGCCGGCACGCCGGCGCAGCTGAAGGCGCAAGTCGGCGAGCAGCGCGTCGACGTGATCGCCGCCGACAGCGCCGCGCTCGATCAACTCGTCGCGCTGCTCGACCGCGACTTCGCGACGACCGTCGCGCGCGAGCAGCGGATGGTCTCCGTGCCGGCGCCGAACGAAGCCGCCGATCTCGCGCGCGTCGCCGGCGCCGTGCGTGACAGCCGCATCGCCGTCGACGAGCTCGCGCTGCGCCGCCCGACGCTCGACGACGCGTTCCTCGCGCTGACCGGCCACCCGGCGAGCGCTCCTGACGACGACAACGACCAGGCGAGCGTAGACGCGCCCGCCGAGGAGGTAGCGGCATGAACGCCACCGCGACGGGAATCTCGCGCTCCGGCTTCGCGCCGCAGCGCTACGTGCGCGACACGTTGCTGTTGACTTGGCGCAGCCTGCGCGCGATCCCGCGCGTGCCCGAGCGCCTGCTCGACGTGACGATCCAGCCGATCGTCTTCATCCTGCTGTTCCTCTACGTGTTCGGCTCGGCGATCCACGTGCACGGGATCAGCTACAAGGACTACCTGTTCCCCGGCATCATCGGCCAGTCGCTCGCGTTCGGCATCATCGGCGCCGGCGTCGCGACGTCCAACGACATGACCGAGGGCGTCGTCGACCGCTTCCGCTCGATGCCGATCAGCCGCCTGTCGATCATCACCGGGCAGGTCATGGGGCAGTTCTGCGAGGCGCTGCTCGGCATGGCGATCGTCGTCGGCTTCGGCCTCGCGCTCGGCTGGAGCCCGCACCTGACGCTCGCGCACGGCTTCGAGCTCGCCGGGCTGATGGTCCTCGCGATGTTCGCCTTCACGTGGGCCGGCGTGCTGTTCGGCATGCTCGTGCGCTCGCCCGACGCGATGCAGGGGATCGGCTTCATCGTGATCTTCCCGCTCAGCTTCATGGCCGGCACGTTCGTGCCGATCGCCGGCATGGACGCCGTGCCACGCGCGATCGCGCAGTGGGACCCGATCTCAGCGCTCGTCGCCAGCGTCCGCGGACTCACCCAGGGCACGCACTCCACCGGCTCCTGGCAGCTCGAACACCCGCAGCTCGCGATGGCGCTGTGGTGCGTCTTGATCCTCGCGATCGTCGTCCCGCTCGCGCTGCGCCGCTTCAACCGCACGCTCGCCGCCTGATTCGCGCGCCTCAGCTCGCCGGCGGCTGCTTGCGTTCGACCGTCCCAGCGAGCTTCTGCAGCAGCGCGTGAAACGTGCGTCGCTCGTCCGCGCTGAGCGCGCCGAAGAACTCGCGCTGCAGGTTGGCCGCGAGCACGCGCACGCGCGCGAGCGCCTCCTGCCCGTCGTCGGTGAGGAAGATTGCGCGCGTGCGCCTGTCCTCCGGATGTGGCCGGCGTTCGGCCAGACCGCGCGCTTCGAGCTCGTCGATCACGGCGACCATCGAGCTCGGGTCGATCGCCGTCTTCTCGTGCAGCTGCTGCTGGCTCATCCCCGGCTGCGCCGCGACCATCGTCATCACGCCGAAGTCACGCGGGTGCAGGCGCTCCGGCTCGAGCGCCTTCTGAAAGCGCCTGCGCGAGGCCTCGCCGAGGCGCGCGAGCAGGTAGCCCGGAAACTGGCCCAGCTCACTGGGTATCGGCCCTCGCTCCCACATCCGGCCTCATTCTACGTTATCTCAATCATTTGTGATACAAATCATCCTCACCCCGAAGCAAAGATCGATCGTTGGAAGGTTCGATCGCCGGCCACCACGATGAGTTTCCGCTCGGTGCGCCGTCCTAGGGGAGACGCAAATCGAACGAAGGAACGCGCATGGCATCGCTGACACGCTGGGTCCTCGCACACAAGCGCATCGTCGTCGTCTTCTGGCTCGTGCTGACGCTCGTCGGCATGGCCTCCGCCGGCTCGGCGACAAAAGCGCTCAAGCAGAAATTCTCGGTGCCCGGCAAGGAAGGCTGGGTCACCAACCAGCAGATCGCCCGCGACTTCCACGGCACCGGCGGCAACAGCTCGCCGCTGCTGCCCGTCGTCACGCTGCCCGCCGGCAAGTCCGTCGCCTCGCCTGGCGTGCGCGACGAACTCGCCGCCGTCGAAGCGCGCTTGGAGCGCGCGCTGCCCGGCACGCGTCTGGCCGGCTACGCGAGCACGCAGCAGCGGTTCGTTCGTCTCCAAGGACAGCGCACGACGTTCATCGTCGCCTACCCGCCGCCCGACCGCAAGCAGACCTTCGAAGACAACCCGAAAGCCGCCGAACACGCGAGCGCTGCGCTCGCCGGCGCGACCGTCGCCGGTGCGCCCGTGCACGTCACCGGCTTCGACGCGCTGTCGGTGCAGAGCGGCGGCGGCAACGGGCCCGGCGTGCTCGTCGAGGCGCTGCTCGGCGGCTTCGGCGCGCTGCTCGTGCTCGCCTTCGTGTTCGCCTCGTTCCTCGCGATCGTGCCGATCATGATGGCGATCGTCTCGATCCTGACGACGTTCCTGCGTCGTCTGGGGCCTGACGACGATCACCGAAGTCTCGCCGATCGTGCAGTTCCTGATCGCGCTGATCGGCCTCGGCGTGTCGATCGACTACTCGCTGCTCGTCGTCGTGCGCTGGCGCGAGGAGCGCGCCCACGGACGCGACGGCGACGAGGCGATCCAGCGCGCGATGGAGACCGCCGGGCGCGCCGTCGTGTTCAGCGGCACGACCGTCGCGATCGGCCTGCTCGCGCTCGTCGCGCTGCCGCTGCCGTTCCTGCGCTCGGTCGGCTACGGCGGCATGCTGATCCCGCTGATCAGCGTGATCGTCGCGACGACGCTGCTGCCCGTCGTGCTCGCCAAGCTCGGGCCGCGCCTGGACTGGCCGCACGTGCGCAGCGACGACAACGCCAGCAGCGCGTGGACGCGCTGGGCGAAGCTCGTCGTGCGCCGTCGCTGGATCGCCGCGATCGGCGCGGCGCTCGTGCTCGCGGCGCTTGTGCTCGCCGCGACCAGCCTGCAGCCGGGCCTGCCCAACGTCAACACGATCGCCAAGCAGGGCGACGCCAAGCAGGGCCTGCTCGCGCTCGAGCGCTCCGGGATCGGCTCCGGCGCGCTGCTGCCGACGGAGGCGCTCGTCGAAGGCGACGACCGCGCCCGAGCGAGTGGCGCAGGCGATCGCCGGCGTGCCAGGCGTGCACGGCGCGGTCGCGCCGGACTCGCCGCAGTGGCGCCGTCCTGGCGCGGCGATCGTCGACGCGTTCTCGACGCCCGACGGCTCTTCGTCGAGCGGCCGCTCGACCTTCCTCGCCGTTCGCGCCGCCGCTCGCGCCGCCGGCGGCGACGTGCGCGTCGGCGGGCGCCCAGCGCAGGAACGCGACTTCATCCACGCCGTCTACGGCAACTTCCCGCTGATGATCGCGCTGATCGCGATCATCACCTTCATCCTGCTCGCGCGCGCCTTCCGCTCGCTGCTGCTTGCCGCTGAAGGCGGTGCTGCTGAACGTGATCAGCGTCGGCGCCGCCTGGGGCGTGCTCGACCTCGTCTGGCAGCGCGGGCACGGCTCCGAGCCTGATCTGGGGCATCTCCGCGACGGGCTCCGTCGTCGCCTGGATCCCGCTGATGGTGTTCGCCTTCCTGTTCGGCCTCTCGATGGACTACGAGGTGTTCATCCTCGCGCGCATGCGCGAGGAGTACGACGCGACCGGCTCGACCGACATGGCCGTCGTGCGCGGGATCGGGCGCACCGGGCGGCTCGTGACGAGCGCCGCGCTGATCCTGTTCCTCGCGTTCGTCTCGCTCGCGTCCGGACCGGAGACCGAAATCAAAGTGCTCGCGACGGGCCTCGCCGCGGGCATCCTGCTCGACGCGACCGTGATCCGCGCGCTGCTCGTGCCCGCCGTCGTCTCGCTGTTCGGGCGCTGGAACTGGTGGCTGCCGTCGTGGCCCGCGCGGCTGTTGCGTGTCGAGCCGTCGTTGCCGCCGCGCGCGGCACGCGGTGAGGGCTCGGCATGAGCTCCCGCCGCTGCGACGCTAGGCTGGCTCGCCGATGAGCACGCGCATCAGCCAATCAGCGATCGAGGTCGAAGGGCTCGTCCGCGAGTTCAAGAAGGGACCGCGTGCCGTCGACGGCATCGACCTCGCCGTCGCGCCCGGCGAAATCTACGGTTTCCTCGGCCCGAACGGCGCCGGCAAGTCGACGACTGTGCTGATGCTGACGACGCTGCTGCCGCCGACCAGCGGGCGCGCGACCGTCGGCGGCTACGACATCGTCCACGACGGCTCGCACGTGCGCGCGTCGATCGGCGCCGCGCTGCAGGAGGCCGCGCTCGACGCGATCCTGACCGCGCGCGAGCACCTGATGCTGCAGGCGACGCTGCAAGGCATGCCGAAGTCGCTGCGCGCCGAGCGCTCGCAGGAGCTGCTGGAGCGCGTCGGCCTGACCGAAGCCGCCGACCGCCGCGTCGGCGGCTACTCCGGCGGGATGAAGCGGCGCCTCGATCTCGCGCTCGCGCTCGTCCACGGCCCGCGCATCCTGTTCCTCGACGAGCCGACGACAGGCCTCGACCTGCAGAGCCGCAGCGCTTTGTGGGAGGAGGTCGCGCGGCTCGCGCGCGACGAGGGCATGACCGTCTTCCTCACGACGCAGTACCTCGAGGAGGCCGATGCGCTCGCCGACCGCGTCGGCATCATCGACCACGGCAAGATCGTCGCCGAGGGCACGCCCGCGCAGCTGAAGGGCGAGATCGGCAGCCCGAGCGTCGAAGTCGTGCCCGCCGACGCCGCCGATCGCGTCGCGCTCGCCGAGCAGCTCGCGCGCTTCGGCGAGGTCGCGCACGACGCCAGCGGCGCCGTCAGCGCGCCGCTGCCCGAAGGCGAGCTGCAGCTCGCCGAGATCGTCCGTGCGCTCGACAGCGCGAACATCAAGGTCGCTTCGCTGCAACTGCACCAGCCCTCGCTCGACGACGTCTTCCTCGCCAAGACCGGACGCAAGCTCGAGGGCGCCGGCGACGATGATGAGCAGCAGTAGCGGCGCGCCCGCGTTCGCCGGCGCCGGCACAGGGTCCGGACCCGGCGCTGGGTCGGCCGGCTTCGCGCTGACTCCGCCGAGCCTGCTCGAGCAGGTCGGCGCGATCGCGCGCCGCTCGGTGATGCGCACGTTCCGCCAGCGCGCGCTGCTCGTCTTCCCGCTCGTCTTCCCGCTGATCCTGTTCGCGATCAACGGCAGCTCGCTCAGCGCCGCGCGAAAAATTCCCGGCTTCCCCGATGTCAGCTACCGCACGTTCGCGCTCGCCGTGCCGTTCATCCAAGGCGCGCTGTTCGTCGCCGTCACCGCCGGCACCGACCTCGCGCGCGACATCCAATCGGGCTTCTTCGACCGCCTCGCGCTGACGCCGCTGCGCGGCTCGGCGCTGCTCGCCGGTCAGCTCGGCGGCGCCGCAGTCGTCGCGTGCGTGCAGTCGGTCGTCTACCTGCTCGTCGGCCTCGCGAGCGGCGTCGGCGTCGCCAGCGGCGTCGGCGGCGCGCTCGTCCTGCTCGCGCTCTCGATCCTGATCGCGTTCGGCTTCGCCGGGCTCGGCGCGCTGATCGCGCTGCGCTTCGGCTCCGGCGAAGCCGTCCAGGGGATCTTCCCGCTGCTGTTCGTCACCGTCTTCCTCAGCTCCTCGAGCCTGCCGCGCAACGCTGATCAAGACCGACTGGTTTCGCGACGTCGCGACGTACAACCCGGTCTCCTACCTGATCGAGGGCATCCGCAGCTTGATCATCACCGGCTGGGACGCGCAGGCGCTCGCGCTCGGCTTCGGCTTCGCGCTTGCGCTCAGCACGATCACGCTCGCGCTCGCCGGCGTCGCGATGAAGAACCGGCTGGTGCGCACGTGAGGCGCTTCTACTTCGTCGCGCGCGGCGTCGCCTGGCGCTCGGTCCACAACACGTTCGTCAACCCGGCGATCCTCCTGCCGTCGATGATCTTCCCGCTGTTCTTCCTCGCCGCCTTCGCCGGCGGCCTGTCGAGCATCTCCGACGTGCCGAACTTCGACTACAAGCCCGGCTACACCGCGTTTCAGTTCGCCTTCGTGCTGCTGCAGTCCTCGGCGTTCGGCGGCGTCTTCACCGGCTTCGCCGTCGCGCGCGACTTCGACTCGGGCTTCGCCCGGCGGCTGCTGCTGTGCGCGCCGCAGGCGCAGCGGGATCATCGCCGGCTATGCGATCGGCGCGCTCGTGCGCTGGTTCGCGACCGGCACGGTCGTGACCGTCGCCGCGCTGATCGCCGGCATGAGCGTCGACGGCAACGGCGATCGAACTGCTCGGCCTGTTCGGCCTCGGCGTGCTCGTCAACCTCGTCGCCGCGCTGTGGGGCTGCGGCGTCGCGATGTTCCTGCGCACCGAACAGGCCGGCTCGCTGATCCAGATGCCCGTCTTCGTGATCCTCTTCCTCGCGCCTGTCTATGTGCCGCTGAAGCTGTTGACCGGCTGGATCCACGCCGTCGCGCGCTACAACCCCGCGACCGTCGCGCTCGAGGCCGCGCGCGGGCTGATCGCCGGCTCGCCCGTCAAGCTGCTGCTCGCGTTCGTCCTGCTGCTCGCCGGCAGCGCGCTGATGGCCGCTTGGGCGCGTCGCGGGCTCGCTTCGGCCGAGCGCGCCGGCTGAGCGACGCGACTGGCCGGCGTCGCGCCGGCCGCGGGCGGGCGCCATGGCGCCCGCCGCCAGTTCACTGCTCGACGCCCGCGAGCTTGCGCAGCAGCGCATGCAGCACGACGCGCTCCTCCGCATCGAGCGGCGCCAGCAACTCGTCCTGCAGCTCGTCGGCGAGACGCGTCGTCCGCTTGAGCACGCGCTCGCCGGCCGGCGTCAGGTAGATCGTCTTCGCGCGGCCGTCGTCCGGGTCTTGGCGGCGCTCGGCGAAGCCGCGTGTCTCCAGCTCGTCGATCACCGCGACCATCGAGCTCGTGTCGATCGACGTCTTCTCGTGCAGCTGCTGCTGTGTCGTGCCCGGACGGACGCCGACCATCGTCAGCACGCGGAAGTGGCGTCCGTCGAGCCCGGTCGGCTCGATCAGCGCGCTGAAGCGACGCCGCGACGTATCGCCGAGGCGCGCGAGCAGGTATCCGGGGAACACCGCCAGCTCACTCGGTATCGGCTCACCCTCCCTCACGCGAGCATCCTAGCCGTGTAACAAACTGGCTGTGCGGCCAAATATTTCGGCGACTACGATCGACAGGTGCGTCGTCTGCTCGCTCTGACCACGGCCCTGATGTTCCTCGAGCTCGTCTTCTTCAGCGTGCTCTCACCGCTGCTGCCGGGGCTCAAGGCCGATCTCGCGCTGTCGACTACGCAGGCCGGTCTGCTCGTTGCGACGTACGCCGTCGGCTGCGCCGTCGGCGCGCTGCCGGCGCTGCTCGTCGTCGTGCGCCTCGGCGTGCGCGCGACTGCGCTCGTCAGCCTCGCGACGTTCGCGACGATGAGCGTGCTGTTCGGCCTCGCGCACGGCTACGACGCGCTGCTCGCCGCGCGTTTTGTCCAGGGCATCGCCGGCGCCGCGTGCTGGACGGCAGCGATGCTCTGGCTGCTCGAAGCCGCGCCGCTGCAGCGCCGCGGCGAGCTGCTCGGCGTCGCCTTCGGCGTCAGCGAGGTCGGCGCGATCGCCGGTCCGGCCGCCGGCGGCGTCGCCGCAGCCGCCGGACGCGCGAGCACGTTTGTCGCGATCGCCGTCCTCTGTGTCGTGCTCGCGCTGATCACGACGCGCTTCTCGGCGCCGCCGGCGCCGGCCGACAAGCGTCTCCGGCTCGGCCCGGCGCTCGCCTCGGCGCGGATCCGCAAGGTCATGTGGATCACGCTGTTGCCGGCGATCGCGCTCGCCGCGATCAGCGTGCTCGCGCCGCTGCAGCAGCACCAGCTCGGCGCCGGCCCAGGCGAGATCGCCGTGACGTTCTCCGTCGCCGCGATCCTCGGCATCCTCGTGCGCCCGTTCTACGGGCGCTGGTCGGACCGCCGAGGGCCGCTGCGTCCCGTGCGGCTCGGCCTGCTCGCGTGCGCGCCGTTCGTGCTCGTCGTGCCGTGGATGCACACGCGCTTCGGCACGGCCGCGTTCGTCGTGCTCGCGCTGATCCTGATCGGCGTGCTGTGGGCGCCCGTGATGGTGATGCTCTCCGACGCGTGCACCGCCCAGGGCGTCGCGCAGCTCGTCGTCGTCGCGATGATGGACTTGACCTGGCCGCCCGGCAACATCATCGGCTCGGCCGGCGGCGCCGCGATCGCGCAGGCCGTCGGGCAGCGCGTCGCCTACGCCGTGCTGGCGCTCGCGCTGCTCGGCGGGTTCGTTGCGTTGCGGCGTGGGCGAGTGGCGGAAGACGGGCCGGCGGTCGCCGAGCAGCTCCGCGTCACGCACGGCTGAGCCGGTGCTTCTAAGCGCCCAGCTCGCCTGCCTCGATTTTCCGCCTGATCTCTGTCGCACCAGGCCAGTTCGGCTCGATGCCCGCACTCCGCAGCAGCTCGTCTCGAACTGCGAGAAACTGCTGCGCAGTTTCGCCGCGACCGAGTGTAAATCCGCGCGCTCGCGTGATCATGTCCCGATCCTCGTCATCAGCTGGTAGATCTCGTTCGGTAGCCATGTCGGCTGTCCTGGCCTCCCCTCGATACTTTCGCGCATCAGCAGAGCGTAGGTTTCAGCGATCAGCTCATGAATGTACTCACGGCGAGAATAGTCGCCTTGCCGGATGCGCTCGCGTATGCCGTCCGGCGCGACAGCCAGCAGCCGCGTGCCCTCGCTCGGATCGTGTGGCGTGCGGCCGGTAACGCTCAGCGCGTGTCCCCACTCGTGCCATGCAACCCAAGTCAGCAGAGCTTCGCGTGTTGGCGGATCAGCGTTCGAAAGCGCCGGATGGGCATCGTTGATCAGCACCAGGCGAAGCGCTGGAACCCAGATGCCGAGCGCCTTGTCGTCCGATCGTGACTGCTCCGCATTTGTGACCCCATGCCCCGCGGACTGGAGCAGGTCTGCCGTTACGCGACCCAAAGGTCTATCTACGACCTCCCACTGAGAAGCGCCGACGTGTGTGAGTAGCTGGCGGTGACGCGACGGCAGTGCGTCCCAAGCCAGCTGCACGAGCTCCCCTGTGGACACCTCGCTCACAACCGCCACCTTAAGCGCAGCCGGCGCCCGGACGCGAGGTCCGGGCGCGGTGCAGGGTGCGTCGAGGAGGGCCGCTCAGCGCTTCGCCCAGAAGCGCATGTCAGGCAGGTCTGACGAGTAGTAGCTCGTCACGTCCTTGCCGAGCACGGCGACCAGTTCGGTGTCGTAAGCCCAGACTCGCGGCGAGTTTTCGATATACAGCTCGTCGGCCTCGTTGAGCAGTTCCTGGCGCTTCGGTTCCTGCGTCACGTACGGGATTTCTTTCATGACCTTGTCGGCCGCCGGCACGCACGTGTTGGTGTCGTTGAACTGGTTGTTCGGCGGGCACTGCAGGTCGTACGCCCAGTGGTAGTCCGGCGCGACGACCTGCGGTCCGTCGAGGAACACGCTCGCTCCGTCGTGGTTGGTGTAGACGACTTCGAGGAACGCCGAAGCCGAGACGACCTGGACTTTCGCGTCGACGCCGAGCGGCTGCCAGGCGCCGGCCGCGGCCGTCGCGATTTCCTTGCCGATGTTGTCGCCCTGCCCGACGTAGATCGTGAAGCTGACCGGCGTCTTGACACCGGACTTGCTCAGCAGTTCTTTGGCCTTGCTGAGGTCCGTCGGGCGCGGCGCGCCGACCTGCGGGTCATACCACGAGTACGACGGCATCCACTCGCCGAAGTACAGCTTGCCGTAGTTGTAAGCGACCTTCTGCAGCACCGCTTCGTACGGGAACGCGTATGTCAGCGCTTGGCGGAAGTCCTGGCTCTTGAAGAACGGGTCTTTGCCGTTCAGCCAAGGCTTGCGCGCGTTCTGCGGGAAGTTCAACGTCTCCGCTTGACGCGACTTGAACGACGCGACGGTGCAGCAAGCGTTGCCGACGAGGCTGTGCGCCGCCTGGTTGGTCAGCCCGAGCGTGATGTCCGCGGCGCCCGATTGCGCGTCGAGCAGCAGCGTTTCGTTGTCAGGAATCATGTTGAGGATGATCTTCTTCGTCTTCGGCGGTTCAAAGAAGTCCGGGTTCGCTTCGAGCACCAGCTGGTGGTTGGCCGAGTAGCTCTTGATCTCATACGGGCCGTAGCCGGCCGAGTGGCTGGCGAGCCATTCGTTCGGCGTCGCCTTCTTCACACCGCCGTGTTCTTCGACGAGCTTCGGGTCATAGATCGCGCCGGCCGTCGGCGTCGAGAGAACCTGCAGCTGGTTCGGCGCCGGCCGCTTGTACTGGAAGACGACCGTCAGCGGACCGGTTGCCTTCACCGACTTGATCAACGGCGGCGTGTAGTCCGTTTCCTCGAGCACCGAGTAGCCGCCCTCTTCGAGCTTGATGTCGCGTTCGATCGACCAGACGACGGCCTTCGCGTCGACCGGTTCGCCGTTCGGGAACTTCAGCCCCGGGCGGATCTGGAAGGTCAGCGTCTTGTCGGCGTTGCTGAACGCGTACGACTTCGCGACGTAAGGCTTGACCGCGCTGACGCCGAGGTTCTGCTGCGTCGTGCCGGCGACTTTGCCCGGTTCGTGCGCGACTTGCGTCAACGTCGAGTACATCGCGCCGTCGAAGCCGGGGTCCTGGTCGTTCGTCGTCAGTCCCGGGTCGAGTGTCGCGATCGGCACGGCGTTGTTGACGATCAGCGTCGCGTTCGGATCGCTCGCGGCTTTGCTCAACCCGCCCGCGCTCGCCGCGCCGGAGCCGCTCGAGGAGCTCGAGCTGGAGCTCGAGCCGCACGCCGCGAGCACGACCGCCGCCGTGACGATCGCGATCGCGCTCGCCAGGATCATGCGCTGCGTTCGCGCGCGCGGAGCTGCCTTGGATTTGATCTGCCCTCGATCGCTGGTGCGGGTCATCCGGCCTCCATCGATAGTGCCGATAGCGGGTGCTGTTCTGTTCACTGGGCCTCGCGGATAGCGCAACCTACTCGACCGTGCGAGAAACGCTGGCTTTGTTTCTAGGGGCGGCGCCTGGCGCTCGCGATCGTCGAGCAGCGATCAACTGCCGGTCCGTTGTCGGCTGGTTAAGGTGCTCGTGACGATGCCGGGCTCGCAGATCGAACGATGGACGAGGTCGCGCGGATGAGCTCGCGCCCGCTCGCGTTCGGCGCCGACGGCGCGCCGAGCTTGCGCCCGCAAGCTCCACTGGAGCCGGCGCGCTCGGCGGCATCCGGGCGCGCACGGCGCGCCACGCGCACGGTGCTCGCCGACCGCAAGCTCGCCGTGCCGAGCATCGTGCTGCTGTTGCTCATGCTGTTCGCGATCTTCGCGCCGATCCTCTGGAGTCACGGCCCGGACTCGCAGGACCTGATCCACTCGCTGCAAGCGCCGTCGCTGTCGCACCCGATGGGCACCGACCAGCTCGGGCGCGACGTCTTCGCGCGCGTCGCCGACGGCGCGCGCATCTCGCTCCTCGTCGCGACGCTCGTGACGGTCGCCGGCGCGCTGCTCGGCGGTCTGATCGGCCTGCTCGCCGGCACGATCGGCGGCGTCAGCGACGGCGTCGCGATGCGCGCGATGGACGCGATCCTCGCATTCCCGCCGCTGATCCTCGCGATGGCCGTGACCGTCGGGCTCGGGATCGGCCTCGACACGGCCGCGATCGGCGTCGCGCTCGTCTCGGTCCCGTGGTACGCGCGACTGCTGCGCAGCGAGGCGCTGCGGATCCGCTCGCTGCCGTTCATCGAAGCGTCCTACGCGATCGGCATGAAGCGCTCGCGCGTGATCGCGCGCCATGTCGTGCCGCATATGCTGCCGGTGCTGTTGATCCAGATGGCCGCCGCGTTCGGCTACGCCGTGCTCGGGCTCGCCTCGCTCAGCTTCGTCGGGCTCGGCGCGCAGGTGCCGACGCCCGAGTGGGGCGCGCTGATCACCGAAGGGCTCTCCTACTCGCTGACCGGGCAGTGGTGGATCAGCATCTTCCCCGGCGTCGGCCTACTGATCACAGTGACCGCCGCCAGCATGCTCTCCGACCGGATGCGCGACCTGCTCGACCCGCGCGGCGAGTACGCGAGGCTGTAGGCGGTGGGCGGTGTCATCGCACGGCGGATCGTCGGCTCGCTCGGAGCGATCCTCGGCGCGACGATCCTCGCGTTCGTGATCCTGCGCGCGCTGCCAGGCAATCCGGCGCGTCTGATCGTCGGCCCTCTGGCGACGCCGCAGGCGCTCGCCTCGGTCAGCCATCAGATCGGTCTCGACAAACCGATCTTCACGCAGTACTGGCTGTTCATCTCACGCTTCTTCCAGGGCCAATGGGGCTACTCCTACGCCGACGGCAAGTCGGTCAGCTCGCTGATCGGCGAACGGCTGCCGGCAACGATCGAGCTGGCGATCTTCTCGTTCGCGATCACGATGCTCTTCGCCGTGGTCCTCGCGCTGCTCGTCACGTACAAGCGTCGGCCGGTCGCCGACCGGATCCTGCGCGCAGTCGCCTACCTCGGCTTCGGCACGCCGCCGTTCTTCGTCGCGCTGCTGCTGCTGATCGTCTTCTTCCGCTCCTTCCACATCCTGCCCGGCCCGGAGGGGCGGCTCGGCCTGCAGCAGAGCGCGCCGCCGACGGTCACGCACATGTACACGCTCGACGCGCTGATCGCCGGGCGGTTCGGCACCTTCTGGTCGGCGATCGAGCACCTGATCCTGCCCGGCGTCGCGCTCGGGCTCTCCTCGTTCTCGTTCATCGTGCGGCTGCTGCGCGCAAACCTTCTGGAGATCTCGCGCGAGCCGTTCATCACGGTTGCTCGCGGCAAGGGACTGCGCCGCTGGACGGCGTTCCGCCGTCACGCGCTGCCGAACGCGTTCCTGCCGACGCTGACCGCCGGCGGGCTCGTGCTCGGCGAATTCCTCGCCGGCAGCGTGCTGATCGAACGCGTCTTCAACTGGCCCGGCGTCGGCTCGCTCGTGTTCGACGCGATCGTCAAGCAGGACTACGCCGTCGTGCAGACGTTCATCCTGCTCAGCGCCGTCATGTTCGTGCTCGTCAACCTGATCGTCGACCTGCTGTACGCCGTGATCGATCCGCGCGTGCGGATTCGCTCGGTGGCGACATCATGAGCGAGCTCGCGCTGTCGGTGCGCAACCTCAGCACGGTCTTCGAGGACGGCAAGGACACCGTGCAAGCCGTGCGCGATGTCAGCTTCGACATGCGCCCGAGCGAACGGCTCGGCGTCGTCGGCGAGTCAGGCTCGGGCAAGTCGGCGCTCGCGCTGTCGATCCTTGGGCTGATCGAGCCGCCTGGCAAGGTGCTCGGCGGCGAGGTCCTGCTCGACGGCCGCGACATCTCGAAGCTGTCCGATCGCCAACTCGGCGCCGTTCGCGGCAACGACATCGCGCTCGTGCTGCAGGATCCGATGAGCGCGCTCGACCCGGTCAAGACGATCGGCTCGCAGATCGCCGAGGCGGTCGTCGCGCATCAACCGGAGCTGCGCCGCGGCGCAGCGCGCAAGCGCGCCGCCGAGCTGCTGCGCGAGGTCGACATCCCGCAGGCCGAGCGACGGCTCGACGACTACCCGCACCAGTACTCCGGCGGGATGCGCCAGCGCGTCGCGATCGCGATCGCGATCGCGAACAATCCACGCGTGCTGATCGCCGACGAGCCGACGACGGCGCTCGACGTGACGACGCAGTCGCAGGTGCTCGGGCTGCTCGACCGGCTCGTCGAGGAGCACCGCACGGCCGTGATCTTGATCACGCACAACCTCGGCGTCGTCTCGGACTTCTGCGACTCCGTCGCGGTGATGTACGCCGGGCGCTTCGTCGAGACCTCCGGCGTCGACCACGTCTTCCTGCACCCGACGCACCCGTACAGCGAGGCGCTGCTGAAGTGCGTGCCGAACCCCGAGCGGCTCGCCGACGGGCCGCTGCCGGCGATCGCCGGCTTTCCGCCCGACCTCGCGCAGCTGCCGAGCGGCTGCTCGTTCGCGCCGCGCTGCCCGGTCGGACGCGACGTCGAGCAGTGCCACGAGCAGGCGCCGCGCCCGCACCGCGTCGCGACCGCGTCCGGGCCGGCCGCGGTCGAGTGTCACTTCGCCGAGCAGCGCAGCGCGCGGGCGAGAGCGTGAGCGCAGCCGAGCCGCCCGCCGGCGCGACGCGGACGGTGGCGCCTGGCGCGAGCGGCGAGACGATCCTCGAAGCCGACCGGCTGTCGAAGGCGTTCGACGTGCGCAGCCACGATCGCTTCGCGCGCAAGAGCTCGGTCACGGTGCTCGACGACATCTCGCTGGCTGTGCGCAAAGGCGAGAGCTTCGGGCTCGTCGGCGAGTCCGGCTGCGGCAAGTCGACGCTCGCGCGCTGCTTGTTGCGGCTGCTCGAACCGAGCGCCGGGCGCGTGCGCTTCGACGGGCGCGACCTCGCCGAGCTCGATCGCGAGGAGCTGCGGGCGCTGCGCCGGCGGATGCAGTTCGTCTTCCAAGACCCGTTCGCCTCGCTCGATCCGCGCATGACCGCCGGCCAGCTCGTCGAAGAGCCGCTGCTCGTGCACGAGCTCGGCGATCGCGACGAGCGCCGCGTCGCCGCGCTCGAGATGCTCGCCGACGTCGGCCTCACCGCCGAGCAGGCCGACCGCCGGCCGCACGCGTTCTCCGGCGGGCAGCGCCAGCGGATCGGCATCGCGCGCGCGTTCGTGCTGCGCCCCGACGTCGTGATCCTCGACGAGCCGATCTCCGCGCTCGACGTCTCCGTGCAGGCGCAAGTGCTCAACCTGCTGCGGCGCCTGCAGACGCGGCTCGGGCTGACCTATGTGTTCATCTCGCACGACCTCGCCGTCGCCGAGTACTTCTGCGACCGCGTCGCCGTCTTGTACCTCGGTCAGGTGATGGAGCTTGCCGACCGCGACGCGCTGTTTCGCAAACCGCTGCACCCGTACTCCGTCTCGCTGCTCTCCGCCGTGCCCGTGCCACGCGCCGGCGGGCGCTCGCGCCGCGCCGAGCGAGCGCAACCGATCGGGGAAATCAGCTCCGTCGTCGACCGGCCGACCGGCTGCCCGTTCGAGCCGCGCTGCCCGGTCGGGAGGGGGAGGGACGTCTGCAAGCGCGAGCGGCCGCCGCTCGCGCAGCATGGCGAGCGGCACTGGGCGGCTTGCCACTTTCCGGGTGAGGCGGCGGTGGGCGCCACGCCACGCAGCTAGCCGGCGCTCGATCGCGCGCGCCCGCCCGCGCCGCTCGCGCTCTGACCGAGCAGCATCGCGATCACTTCTTCGCGAATCTGACGACCGTCGAGCGCAGCCTCGGAGGTGAGCGCCTGGAGCGTGAGCCCGTTCAGCAGCGCGTCGAACCGCCAGCTCGCCGGGATCGTGCCGGGTGGGTCCGGCGGGAGGAGCCCTTCGAGCGCCGTGTCGATCAACTCGTACCAGCTCGCCAGCCGCGCATCGATCGTGTGTCGCAGCTCGGGCAGGCGCACCGCCTCTCCGTACGCGTTGATCCAGACCCGCCACGTCTCGATCATCTGCTCGTCTTCCATCAGCGCGCTGTCGAGCAGCGCGCTCAGCCGATCGAGGCCTGCAGGGACCGCCTCGATCGCTTCGCGGTAGCGGTTCTGCGTGCGCTCGGAGACGAACACGAGCGCCTGCGTCAGCAGATCCTGACGGTTGGCGAAGTAGTGGTTGAGCATGCCCGTGCTGACGCCCGCCTCGTCGGCGACCATCCGCATCGTCGTGCCCGCGAAGCCTTCGCGCGCGATCACGCTAGCCGCCGCGCGGCAGATCTGCTCTCGTCTTATCGGCCCCATTCCGAGCTTTGGCACAACGGACCCTCCTTCGATTCCCTGCCGGTTCGTCCTCGCCGGCTCAGTCGGTCGAGCTCGTGCGAGGCGGCGACCCAGCCCGAGAGATCCGGATGCTATCGGCTGTCAGAGCGACCTATTCGCGTGGTTGAACTTGTTGCGTCCCCCTCCGCGCGCGCCTATAGTCGCATATCGAGCGATCGATTTGCAAAACACCACTTCCGTCGACCGGCCGCCAGACGCCGGTCGTCGCAGACCTCTGGAGGGAAGCGCAAGATGAGCATCGAGCGAGTCAGCACCGACCCCGCCGCCGGCTTCGCCGACGCCGTCACCACGTATGGCAGCGGCCGCACGATCTACGTGTCCGGCAACGTCGGCTTCGGGCCCGCCGGCAAGGTCGTCGACGGCGGCATGGCCGCGGAGGCGCGCGCGACGTTCGACAACATCGCGCGCGTGCTCAAGGCGGCCGGCGCCGACTTCTCGCAGATCGTCAAGGTCAACGCGTTCCTCACCGACCTCGACGAATACCCCGAGTACGCGGCGGTCCGCGCCGAGCGCTTCGGCGACGAGCTGCCGGCCAGCGCGACCGTCGAGGTCTCGGGGCTGCTCGTCGGCGCGCATCTCGAGATCGACGCCGTTGCGTTCGTTCCCGAGGGATGAGACGATCGCGCTTGGCTGACTGCCGGTCGGCCCTGACCGATCGATCGACATAGCTCGCGCGTGACCAATCCGACGCGGTTGGACGGGCGGCGCTGAACCGACTTGGAGAGGTGCAGTGCGCTGCGCAATCGACACCGGAGGCACCTTCACCGACCTCGCGCTCGAGCACGAGCGGGGAGGTCGCGCATCTTCAAGTGCTCGACGACGCCTGACGATCCGGTCGTCGGCATGCTCGAGGTGCTCGCGCTCGCCGCCGATGGGCTGCGCCTGAAGCGCGAGGAGCTGCTCGCGAAGATCACCATGCTGATCCACGGCACGACACGCGCGACGAACGCCGTGCTGACCGGGAACACCGCGAGGACCGCGCTGATCACGACGCTCGGCCATCTGCGACATGCTGCTGCTGCGCGAAGGCGGCCGCAGCCGCGCCGTTCGACTGGAGCGTCGAGTACGAGGACGCCTACATCCCGCGCGCGCTGACGTTCGAGGTGCCCGAGCGGATCGACGCGCAGGGCCGCGTGCTGCGCGAGCTCGACGAGCCGGCGACGGTCGCGCTGATCGCGCGCGCTCGCCGAGCTCGACGTCGAGGCCGTCGCCGTCTGCCTGCTGTGGTCGATCGTCAACCCGCGCCACGAGCTGCGGATCGGCGAGCTGCTCGAGCAGCATCTCGCGGGCGTCCCGTACACGCTCTCGCACGCGCTGAACCCGACCCTGCGCGAGTACCGCCGCGCCTCCTCGGCGGCGATCGACGCGTCGCTGAAGCCGTTGATGACGAGCTATCTGGACAGCCTCGAGCGGGAGCTGCGCGGCGCCGGGCTTCGCCGGCGAGCTGCTCGTGGTCTCGACCAGCGGAGGGTTGATGCACGCGCGCGAGGCCGCGACGGCGCCGATCCACTCGATCAACTCCGGCCCGGCGATGGCGCCCGTCGCCGGGCCGCCACTTCGCCGCCGCGTACTCGACGGCGCCGAGGACGCGATCGTCGCCGACACCGGCGGCACGAGCTACGACGTCCGCGTCGTCCGCGGCCGGCGCATCCCGATGACGCGCGAGACCTGGCTCGGCGAGCCGCTGACCGGGCACATCACCGGCTTTCCGGCGATCGACGTCAAGAGCATCGGCGCCGGCGGCGGCAGCATCGCGTGGATCGACGACGGGCGGCCTGCTGCACGTCGGGCCGCACAGCGCCGGCGCGACGCCCGGGCCGGCCGCGTACGCGCGCGGCGGCGAGCAGCCGACCGTGACCGACGCCTGCGTCGTGCTCGGCTATCTCGACCCGGCGCGCTTCCTCGGCGGCGCGATGCAGCTCGACGTCGCGCGCGCGCGCGCGGCGATCGAGCGCGACGTCGCCAACGCGCTCGGCCTCGACGTCGACGAGGCCGCCTCGGCGATCCTCGCGCTGGCGACCGAGCACATGGTCCAGGCGATCGCCGAGATCACGTCGACCCGGCATCGACCCGCGCGAGCGCCGTGCTGATCGGCGGCGGCGGCGCGGCCGGCCTGAACGGCGGCGCGATCATGCGACGGCTCGACTGCCGCGCGCTGATGATCCCCGAGACCGGCGCCGCGCTGAGCGCCGTCGGCGCGCTGATGGCCGATCTCAGCGCCGAGTTCTCGGCTGCCTGCTTCACCTCCAGCGACGCGTTCGACGCACGCGCGCGTCGACGGCGTGCTCGACGGCCTGCGCGAGCGCTGCCAAGCGTTTGCCGAGCTCCTCGGCGCCGAGTCGCACTCGATCGAGCTGATCGCCGAGGCGCGGCCTGGCGCGGCAGGTCTGGCAGCTCGACGTGCCGCTGCGGCGTCGAGCGCTTCGGCGGCGACCGCCGCGCCGACGCAGACCCTGATCGATGACTTCCGCCGCCTGCACGAGGAGATCTTCGCCGTGCTCGACGAGCGTTCCGCCGTCGAAATCGTCGCGCTGCGCGCGCGTGTCGTCTGCCCGCTGCGAGAGCCGCTCGCAGCGGGCGCCTGAAGCAGGCGGCGCACGCGATCGACGGTGAGCGCGAGGTCTACTTCTCCGGGCACGGACGGCTCGCGCGCGCGCGTGCGCTCGCTCGACACGCTCGCCCACGGCGAGACGCTGCTCGGTCCGGCGATCGTCGAGTCGCCGTTCACGCACCGTCGTGATCGAGCCCGGCGCGCAGGCCGAGCGGAGGGCCGCGAGCGGGCCGTCGTGATCGCTCGCGCGAGCAGTCGATCGAGCGGGAGGGCACGCCAGTGTCAACGCCGTCGGGAGCTGACGCGCCGAGCGCGTCAGGCGAGCGCTTCGACCCGGTCGCGCTCGCCGTGATCACCAGCCGCGTCCAGGGCATCGTGCGCCGGATGACGAACACGCTGTTCCGCACGGCGCGCTCGTCGGTGCTGAACACCGCGCGCGACTTCTCCTGCTGCGATCGTCACGCGCGAGCACGAGCTGCTCGCGACCGCCGAGAGCCTGCCGATCCACGTGATGAGCGGCCCCGACCTCGATCTCGGCGTCGCTCGCGCGAGCTGCACCCCGAGCTGCGCGCCGGCGACGCGTTCCTGCACAACTCGCCCTACCACGGCAACTCGCACGCCGGCGACCACTGCCTGATCGTGCCCGTGCTCGACGCGGCGGCGAGCACCACTTCACGGCGATCGTCAAGGCGCACATGGCCGACATCGGCAACTCGCTGCCGACGACGTTGTGGGCCGGCCCGCGCGACGTCTACAACGAGGGCGCGCTGATCTTCCCCGGCGTCAAGGTCCAGCAGCGACTACCGCGACATCGACGACATCATCGAGATGTGCCGCACGCGGATTCGCGTGCCAGACGTCTGGTACGCCGACTACATCGGCATGGTCGGCGCAGCGCGGATCGGCGAGCGTGAGCTGCGCCGCCTCGGCGAGCGAGCTCGGCTGGGACGACGCTTCCACGCCTACACCGCGGCGTGGTTCGACTACAGCGAGCAGATGATGGCCGGCGGCGATCCGGCGGATGCCGGCCGGGCGCAGCGTCGCGCGCAACAAGCACGACCCGATGCCCGTCGCCGGCGCCGAGGACGGCGTCCCGGTGAAGGTGATCGTCACCGTCGATCCCGACGCCGCGCGCGTCGAGGTCGACCTGCGCGAGAACCCCGACTGCCTGCCGTGCGGCATCAACCTGACCGAGGCGACGAGCCGCACCGCGGCGATGATCGGCGTGTTCAACAGCCTGCCGAGCAGCGTGCCGCAGAACGCCGGAGCGTTTCGCCGCCTGCACGTGTTGATCCGCGAGAACTGCGTCGCCGGCATCCCGCGCCACCCGGCGAGCTGCTCGACGGCGACGACCGGCATCGCCGATCGCGTCGCGAACGCCACGCAACGCGCGATCGCCGAGCTCGCCGACGGCTTCGGCATGGCCGAGACAGGCACGCTGACGGCGTCGGTCGCCGACATCTCCGGACGCGACCCGCGCCACGGCGACGAGCCGTTCGTCAACCTGATGATCCTCGGGCTGACGTGCGGCGCCGGGCACTCGCGCGGCGACGGCTGGCTCGTCTCCGGCGAGGTCGGCGACGGCGGGCTGATGATGCGCGACTCGACCGAGGTCGACGAGCTGCTCTACCCGATCGTCATCTGGGCCGACCGGATCGTCACCGACAGCGGCGGTCCGGGCCGCTTTCGCGGCGCGCCCGCCTGCTACGTCGAGTATGGGCCGGCCGGCGCCGAGATCGAGGCGATGTGGTCGACCGACGGCTACGTGCACGCGGCGATCGGCGCGCGCGGCGGCTACCCCGGCGCGCCCGCGCGCCAGTTCCTGCGCCGCGCCGACGGCGCCGTCGAGCCGCTGCCCGGCTGGGGCGAGCAGGTGCTCGCGCCCGGCGAAACGGTGCTCGCGACTTCGGCCGCCGGCGCCGGCTACGGGCCGCCGTGGGAGCGTGCGCTCGGCCGCGTGCTGCACGACGTCGCCGACGGTTGGGTCAGCGCCGAGCAGGCCGCCGACGTCTACGGCGTGATCGTCCGCGACGGCGCGCTCGACGCCGACGCGACGGCCGCGCGCCGCGCCGAGCTCGCCGCGCGACCGCCCGCCGTGCCGGAGCTGCTCGACGTCGAGCACCGCTCGCGCGAGATCAGCGATCGGCTCGCACCGTACGTGCTCGCGGCGGAGCCGCGCCGGTGAGCGACACGAGCGCGCGGATCACATGCGATATCGGCGGCACGTTCACCGACGTCGTCGTCAGCGACGCGAGCGGTCAGCTGACGATCGCCAAGGCGCTGACGCGGCCGGCGCGCCTGTTCGATGGCCTGCTCGCGGCGCTCGAGCGCGCCGCGAGCGTACTCGGCGAGCCGCTCGCGCAACTGCTCGGACGCACGTCGCTGTTCATCTTCTCCACGACGCAAGCGACGAACGCGATCCTCGAGGGCACGACCGCACGAACCGTGTTCCTCTGCACCGAAGGCTTTCCCGACATCCTCGTGCGTCGCGAGGGCGGTTCGCTGCGGCCGTATGACTACAGCCGCGAGTTTCCCGCGCCGTATGTCCCGCGCCGCCTGACGCTCGAGATCCCCGAGCGGATCGACGCCGACGGGAACGTCGTCAAGCGGCTCGACGAGCCCGCCGCCGTCGCCCAGCTGGCGCGTGCGCGCGAGCTGCGCGCGCACGCAGCGCGAAGGCTTCGCCGGCGAGCTGCTCGCGGCGAGCTCCGCCGGCGGCGTCGTGCCGATCGGCGAGCTGATCGACAGCCCGCTGTGGTCGGTCCGCTCCGGCCCGTCGCTCGCGCCGGTCGCCGCGCGCGCGCTCGCCGCCGCCGAGACGGGCAGCGGCGATGCGATCGTCTGCGACACCGGCGGCACGAGCTTCGACGTCAGCCTCGTGCGCGCCGGCGATCTCGTCTTCACCGGCGAGACCGCGCGAGTTGCGCGCCGCCGCGAGCGGTGCTTGAGCACGCGTCTTGCGCGCCACGTCGAACGAATATATATTAACAAAAACCAAACGGTCGATATACAAAAGCGACTGAGATGTCTAGGGAGCGACGCTCAGTCGACGAGAGCGAGGTACAGGTGTCCGAAGGCGAGCTGACGGCGATCGAGCAGGTGTACAGGGCGCGCACGCGAGGATCGGCGCGTCTGATGGAGCGCGCGAGCGAGTTCATGCCATGCGGCGTCACGCGCACGCTCGCGTGGTTCGCGCCATATCCCGTCGTGTTCGAGCGCGGCGCCGGCGCGAACGCGTTCGACGTCGACGGCAATCGCTACATCGACATGTTCGGCAACGGGCTCAGCCTGATGCACGGTCACGCCTACGAGCCGATCGACACGGCGTTGCGCGCTGCGCTCACGCGCGGCGCCGCGTGGCCTGGCGCGAGCGATGCGCAGGTCGACTTCGCCGCGCTGCTCTGCGAGCGCATGCCTGGCGCCGAGCAGGTGCGCTTCACGAACACCGGCACCGAGGCGACGATGCTCGCCGTCAAACTCGCGCGACATCTCAGCGGACGGCAGATCGTGATCAAGGCATGGGACGCGTACCACGGTTCCTACGACGATCTCGAGGTCGGCCTGCAGGGCCAAGAGGAGCTGCCCGGCCGCGTCGCGCTCGCGCGCTTCGGCGAGCTCGCCAGCTACGAGGCCGCGCTCGCGCGCAACGCCGGCGACGTCGCCGCGATCATCGTCGAGCCCGTCCAGTACACCGGCGTCGTCACGCCGCCGCCCGACGGCTTCCTCGCCGAGCTGCGCGAGCTCGCGCGACGCGAAGACGTGCTGTTCATCCTCGACGACTGCGTGATGTCGCGCTTGGCCGTCGGCGGCTCGACCGAGCGCTTCGCGATCAGCGCGCCGGACATCACGTGCCTCGGCAAGTGGGTCGGCGGCGGCCTGCCGGTCGGCGCGATCGCCACCGCGAGCGAGCTGATGACTCCGTTCGATCTGCCCGACGGCAGCGAGAGCTCGCTTTACCACGGCGGCTCGTTCAACGGCAACCTGCTCGGCATGGTCGCCGGCCAGATCGCCGTGCGCGAGCTGACGGCCGACGCGATCGCGCGAATCGACGCGCAAGCCGAGCGCCTACGCGCCGCCCTCGCCGCCGCAGCCGCCGAGCTCGGCGTGGCGATCCGCACGCCAGGCGTCGGTTCGGCGTTCGGCCTCTACGTGCTCGACGGCCGCGACGGCGAGATCGACTGGACCGCGACGCGACTGCTGCACGTAGCCGCCGCCAACCACGGCGTTTACTACGGAAGCGGAGGCGAGTTCGGCATCTGCACCGCCGTCTCCGACGAGCACGTCGACGAGGCGAGCGCGGCTCTCAGCAGCGCGCTCGCCGACCTCGCTCGCGAGGGCGGCGCCGTCGAGACCGTTTGAGGCGCGCGCCGCGGGGGACTTCACCCGGGTGTTCGATATCGCGGCCGTGCGACCGATAAAAAATTCTATCCCATTCACTCGGCCGATTCGTCCATGCGCGCTTGCGGTACAACTAGCTCCGTGCCCGGTGCCGTTCAGCCGATCGCGCGGAACTTGCGCCGCTGGAGGACGACGCGTGAGATGACGCTGTCGGCGCTCGCCGAGCAGGCCGGCGTCGCGAAGTCGACCGTCTCGCTGATCGAGCGAGGGCAGGGCAACCCGTCGATCGACACCGTCTGGGCGCTCGCGTCGGCGCTCGGCGTTCCGTTCACGAGCCTGTTCCACGACGAGCCGCCGGCCGACGACGTGTCGGTCGTGCGCGAGGACGACGGCTCGGTGATCGCCGTCGAAGACGCCGGCCTCGAGCAAGACGGGCTGGTCGTGCGGCACATGCTGACGCGCACCGGCGGCGCGCTGATCGAGATCTACACGCTCGTGCTCGACGAAGGCGCCGTGCGCCAAGCTGAGGCGCACGTCAGCGGCCTGTTCGAGCACGTCACGGTCGCCGCCGGCAAGGTCGAGATCAGCAACGACTCCTTCCAAGAGGTGCTCCAGCAAGGCGATCTGATCAGCTTCCGCGCCGACCAGCCGCATACCTATCGCGTGGTCGAAGGCCCCGTCAGGCTCGTCTCGGTGCACGAATACCCGCAGCGCGCGAACGCCTGAGCGAGCCGCAAGCGCGACCGGTCGTCCACGGCCGATCCGCTTATGCTCGATGCGTGCCGGCAATCACGCGCCTGCTGATCTCCTGCCCGGACCAGTCCGGAATCGTCGCCGCGACGTCGCGGCTGCTGACTGACGCCGGCGCGAACATCGTCCACTCCGACCAGCACACGACCGACGCGCGCGATGGCACGTTCTACATGCGCATGGAGTTCGACCTCGAGCTCTCGCGATCGGCGCGCGCCGAGCTCGAAGCGCGCTTCGCGCGCGACGTCGCCGAGCCGCTGCAGATGCAGTGGCTGATGTCGGACGCGAACGCGCGCAAGCGCGTCGCGATCCTCGTCTCGCGCGAGGACCACTGCCTGCTCGACCTGCTCTGGCGCCGCCGGCGCGGCGAGCTGCCGATCGACGTGCCGTTCGTCGCGTCCAACCATGCCGACTTGCGCGAAGACGTCGAGTCGTTCGGGCTGTCCTACGAGCACGTTCCGGTCGAGCCCGGTCGCAAGCCCGACGCCGAGCGGCGTCTGCTCGAGATGCTGCAGGGCGAAGTCGACCTGATCGTGCTCGCGCGCTACATGCAGATCCTCAGCGGCGAGCTGCTCGACGCGCTCGCCGTGCCCGTGATCAACATCCATCACTCGTTCCTGCCGGCGTTCGCCGGCGCGAAGCCGTACGCGCAGGCAAAGGCGCGCGGCGTCAAGCTGATCGGCGCGACCGCGCACTACGTCACCGAACGGCTCGACGACGGACCGATCATCGAGCAGGACACCGTGCGCGTCAGCCACCGCGACGACGTGCAAGCGCTGATCCGCCTCGGCGCCGACATCGAGCGCACCGTGCTCGCGCGCGCCGTCCGCTGGCACTGCGAAGACCGCGTGCTGCGCGCAGGCGAGACGACCGTCGTCTTCTGATTCGACTGCCAGCGTCGAGCCGCCGGCGCTGGCAGACTCACGTCGATGGCAGGCGAAGCGCGGCGCACCGGCGTCTACTTCACGCACCCGTCCTCGCTCGAGCACGACCCGCGCGTGCTGATGCCCGGCCACCCGGACACGCCCGATCGAATGCTCGCGTTGGAGCGCATGCTCGCGACCGAGCGCCGGCTTGGTTGGAAGCGGCGCGAGGCCCCGGCCGCCGATCGCGCGACGCTCGAACTCGTGCACAGCGCGCGCCTCATCGAGCAGATCGAGCAGCTCTCACTCGGCGGCGGCGGCGCGATCGACGCCGACACGCTCGTCTGCCCGCCGTCCTACCGCGCGGCGCTGCACGCCGCCGGCGGCGCATGCGAGCTCGCGCGCGTGCTGCTCGCCGGCGAGACGCCGCTCGGCTTCTCGATGCTGCGCCCGTCCGGTCACCACGCCGAGCCGGATCGCGCGATGGGCTTCTGCCTGTTCGACAACGTCGCGATCGCCGCCGCGCTGGCGATCGCCGAGCTCGGCGCCGAGCGCGTCTTCGTGCTCGACTGGGACGTGCACCACGGCAACGGCACCGCCGAGGCGTTTCGCACGCGCTCAGACGTTCTGTTCGCGAGCATCCACCAGTCGCCGCTGTATCCCGGCAGCGGGCCGCTGCGCGACGTCGGCTCCGGCGCCGGTGAGGGCTACACGCTGAACCTGCCCGTGCCGCCGGGATCCGAAGAGGAGCTGTGGCTGTCGCTGATCGAGCATGTCGTCGTGCCGGCCGCGCGCGCGTTCGCGCCAGACCTCGTGCTCGTCTCAGCCGGCTTCGACGCGCATCGCGCCGACCCGCTCGCCGGCTGCCTGCTGCAGACGAGCTCGTTCGGCGAGCTCGCACGCCATGTGCGCGACCTCGCGATCGATTGCGGCGCGCCGCTCGGCCTCGTGCTCGAGGGCGGCTACGAACCGGTCTCGCTCGCGCAGTCCGTGCGCGAGACGATGCTCGCGCTCGGCGACGCGCAGCCGCCGCGCGGCGCACCGGCCGAGCTGCGCGAGACGGCCGCTGCGATCGCGCAGTTGCAGCGCTACTGGCCGTTGTAGCGCGCGCGCCCGGCGCTGCGGCGTGCGTGTAGACGCGACGTCGCGCACGCGCACGCCGCGTCGCTGCCGTGACCGGGACCGCCGCGCGCGTACGATGAGCGGATGCCCGACGAGCAGCCGCCCGAGCAGCCGAGCGCCTCGCCGTCGTCGGGCGCCGCGCGCCGCGACGCGCATCCGCCGATGCCGCGCGACAAGCGCGGGTGGCAGGTAGCTCCGGCGCCCGATGGGCGCGGCATGCCCGAGCAGCAGCCGAGCGGGCCGCCGGCGCACCGGCGGATGGGCTTCCTCTGGTTCGTGCTGATCCTCGTCGCGATCAACTGGCTGTCGCTGCTGCTGATCCATCCGACGACCAGCGAACCGCGGATCACGGTGCCGTTCAAACCGTTCTTCCTGACACAGGTCCAGAACGGCAAGGTCCAGATGATCTCGACCAAAGGCGACACCGTCGAAGGCAAGTTGAAGGCGAAAGTCAAATACCCGGCGCACGAGAAAGGAGCGCCTTCGACGAAGCTGTTCACGACGCAAGTGCCGACGTTCTGGAACGGCAGCCAGCTGACGACGCTGCTGAAAGAAAAGAACGTCACCGTCAACGCGAAGTCGACGAGCGAAAGCAAATCGCTGCTCGCCGAGCTGCTGCTCGGCTTCGGCCCGACGCTGCTGATCGTCGGGCTGTTCGTGCTGATCGCGCGGCGCGCCGCGAAAGCCGGCGGCGGGATGGGCGCGCTCGGCAACTTCGGCCGCTCGCAGGCGCGCAAGGTCGACCCCGAGACGATTCGCGTCACGTTCGACGATGTCGCCGGGATCGACGAAGCGAAGGCCGAGCTGTCGGAGATCGTCGACTTCCTGCGCGACCCCGAGCGCTACGGGCGGCTCGGCGGGAGGATGCCGCACGGCGTGCTGCTGTCCGGCGCGCCGGGCACCGGCAAGACGCTGTTGGCTCGCGCCGTCGCCGGCGAGGCGCACGCCGCGTTCTTCTCGATCTCCGCGTCCGAGTTCATCGAGGCGATCGTCGGCGTCGGCGCCTCGCGTGTCCGCGACCTGTTCGCCAAGGCGAAGGAGGCCGAGCCGTCGATCATCTTCATCGACGAGCTCGACGCGATCGGACGATCGCGCCAGGGCTCGATCTCGGTCAGCGGCTCCAACGACGAGCGCGAGCAGACGCTCGACCAGATCCTCACCGAAATGGACGGCTTCGAAAGCTCGCAGGCCGTCGTCGTGCTCGCCGCGACGAACCGTCCCGACGTGCTCGACTCCGCGCTGCTGCGGCCCGGGCGCTTCGACCGCCGCGTCGCCGTGCAGCCGCCAGACCGCAAAGGGCGCCAGGAAATCCTCGAAGTCCACACGCGCTCGATCCCGCTCGACGCCGGCGTCGACCTCGGCGCGCTCGCCGCGAGCACGCCCGGAATGGTCGGCGCCGACCTCGCGAACCTCGCCAACGAGGCCGCGCTGCTCGCCGCGCGCCGCGGCCACGAGAAGGTGCAGACGAGCGACTTCACCGACTCGCTCGAGAAGATCATGCTCGGCTCGCCACGCGGCATCCTGCTCTCGCCGGCCGACCGCGAGCGGACCGCCTATCACGAGTCCGGTCACGCGCTCGTCGGCATGCTCACGCCCGGCGCCGACCCGGTGCGCAAGGTCTCGATCATCCCGCGCGGCATGGCGCTCGGCGTGACGCTCTCGACGCCCGACTCAGACCGCGTGTCCTACTCGCGTGAAGACCTCTACGCGAAGATTCGCGTAGCGCTCGGCGGGCGCGTCGCCGAGGAGGTCGTCTACGACTCGATCACGACAGGCGCCGAGTCCGACTTGCAGCAGCTCACGCAGATCGCGCGCCAGATGGTCGGCCGCTGGGGGATGAGCGACGCGATCGGCCCGCTGACCGTGCTCCCGTCCGACGATCAAGGACCGCTGCTGCCAGGCGCCAGCGAAACCTCGCAGGAGACGCAGCGGATCGTCGACGAGGAGGTGCGCAAGATCGTCGATGACGAGCATCAGCACGTCACGCGCCTGCTGAGCGAGCACCGCGACCAGCTCGAGAGCCTCGCGCAGGCGCTGCTGAAAGCCGAGACGCTCGACGCGATCGACGCCTACGCCGCGGCCGGCGTGCCGATGCGCCCGCAAGAGCTCGACGACTCCGAAGCGCCCGCCGTCGTCGTGCATCCGAGCACTAGCGCTTAGCGAGCGCGCCACGCTAGGCTTGCGCGATGCCGCCAGCCAAAGCCTTCGCCGAAAAGCTCGACACGCAGATCGCCAACGAGTTCGCCGCGCACCAGCAGTACGTCGCGTGCGCCGTCTTCTACGACTCCGAGGCGCTGCCGCAGCTCGCGCGCTTCTTCTATCGCCAGGCGCTCGAGGAGCGCGGCCACGCGATGATGATGGTCCAGTACCTGCTCGACACCGGCGCTGAAGTGACGACGCCAGGCGTCGAAGCGCCGCGCACGATATTCGCCGACATCGTCGAGCCGATCGCCGTCGCGCTCGAACAGGAGCAGCGCGTCTCCGAGCAGATCAACGCGCTGTCGGCCGTCGCGCGCGAGGCCGGCGACTTCGCCTCTGAGCAGTTCATGCAGTGGTTCATCAAGGAGCAGGTCGAGGAGGTCGCGACGATCGGCGGCCTGCTGCGCGTCGCCGAGCGCTCGCGCGAGGACGCGTCGAAGATCGAGGACTACCTCGCGCGCGAGCAGCCCGGCGAGGCAGGCGGCGACCCGACTGCGCCGACCGCCGCCGGCGCGGCCTGACTCGCCGCGTCGACTAGCGCCGCACGCTCGCTCGCGCTTCAGTCGCCCGCGCCTTGCCGCTCGCGTGGCTCTCCGTCCCGAGGCACGGCTCTAGAGGCGCAGCGTGACGCGCTCGGTCGCGACGCTGACCGCCGCCGAGCGTCCGCCGAGCCGCACAGCGAGCGCGTCGAGCTCGTCGTCGGTGCGGTTCAGGCGGTGGTGGAACAGCGCGACCGAGCGCGCTCCGGCGCGTTCGGCGAGAGCGACCGAGTAGTCGGCGACCGCGTGCCCGAAGTGCCCTTCGCTCGAAAGCTCGTCAGGCAGCAGCTGCGCGTCGTGCACGAGCAAGTCGACGTCGCGCGCCAACTCGAGCGCAGCCTCGTGGTACGCGCCGAAGCCGTCCTCGCCGCGACCGAGCGCCGTCGGATGATGGTCGGGCAGGTACGCGACCGACGAGTGGCCGTCGCTGATCCGGTAGCCGAACGTGCGCCCGCCGCGATGCGGGATCTCGCGCGCGAGCACGTCGAAGCCATCCAGCTCGAGCGCGCCCGGCGCGATCGTCGCGAAGCTCCACTGACCGCGCAGCTGTGTCGGATCGATCGGGAAGTACGGCGGCGACATCATTCCGGCGAGCACCTCGACTGCGCTCGCGCTGCTCTCCTGCTCAGGCAGCAGCACGTCGACGCGCGCGTCCACGCGATCGCCGCCGGCGAAGAACGGCAGGCCCTGGACGTGGTCCCAGTGCAAGTGGCTGAGCAGGATCGTGCCGTCGAACGCCGCCTCGCCGAGCAGCTCCGCCGCGAGCTGCACGCCAGTGCCGGCATCGAGGATCAACGACGGCGCGTCCTCGCCGTCGCGTGTCAGCGCGACGCATGAAGTGTGGCCGCCGTAGCGCGCGAACTCGACGCCGACCGCGGGAAGCGATCCTCGCACGCCGCAGAAGTCGACCTGCATCACGTGAAGTATCTGTCAACCGTCGTGCGCTGTCCAGCGGCGGCGCTCTGCGCGCGCCGCTCCGCTCGTCCCTCGACGAGCCGCGCTCAGGCCGAGACAAGCCGGTTCAGGTCGTAGTCGAAGCCCGCTCGGCGCAGCTTCATCAGCAGCTTCGGCTGCCACGTGCCGGCGACGTCGAGCCGTACGAGCGAGATCCCGTCGAGCTCGCAAGGCAGCTCGACGCCCTCTTCGTAGAGCACGCACACGCGCGCCGGCGTCAACGCCGCGGCGAGAAAGCCCATCTCGAAGACGACGTCCTGATGCGCGCGCGGCGCGAAGTAAGGCTCCTCCGCCGACTCCAAGCGCGGACCGCCGATGTCATCCGCCGTCAGCAGCACGACCGCGTAGCGTGGCGCCGCGCGCTGGTCGCCGGCATCTTCCAACAGCTCCGCGCGTTGCTCGGCGCGCTGGTCGAGGATCGTCAGCTCGTGCGAGCCGGCCTGTTCGAGCAGGTGCGCGACGGCCTGCGCCCAGCGATCGTCGCGTCCGTGAGCGAGCAAGACCTTGCGCGCGCGAGTCCGCTCCGGCATCGAAGTCTCGACGCGCTCCGCCAGCGGCGGATCGTCGTGCTGCGCCGCGAGCTGCGCGCTGGGCAGCGCCGCGCGCGCCGCGAGCTCGGAGCCGACCGCGCGCGGCGGCGACTCGTCGATCCGTTCGGCCGGCGCGTGCACGTCGCCCGCCTCTCGTCCACCGTCGGTCGGCGCGCTAGGCGGCCGCTCGTCGTAGTCGCCGCGGTCGACCGTCGCCACATCCGTCACGTCGGCCACATCCGTCACATCCGTCAAGTCGGCCACAGCAGCCGGCTCGAGCTCGCGCTCGCCAGGCGGCGAGCGTTGCTGCTCGCGCTCCAGCTGCTCGTGCGCTGGCTGCTCGTGCGCCGGCTGCTCGCGCTCCGCCGGTGCGAGTGCGGGCGCGTTGCGCTCGCCAGGCGAGCCGAGCGCCTGCGCCGACGGCGCTGGGCGCTGGGCGTCGAACGCGAGCTCGCCTTGCAACAGCGTCAGCAAGTCGATTGAGCTCTTGACGCAGCTGAGATCAGCCGCGTACTGCTCCTGCCAGCGCTTCGCGCCTTCCGCGCAGATCACCGTCTCGGCGAAGTCGCGCGCCTCGCGCTCGCCTGCGTACATGTGCTGGAGCGCTTGCGCAGTCGGGTCGAGCCACTGCTTGCGCGCCGCCTTCCAGCTCTCGTAGTCGCTGAAGTCGCCGACCAGGCTCGCGCGCTGGACGAGCGCCTGACCTTGTTTGATGCATTGTGCGAGCAGCTCGTATGCGATCGGAATCGATACTTCGAGCATCGCCTACATCAGCCCCAGATGCACGAGATGCGCAGGCACGCGCCGACGATCGCGCGAGTCGCGCTGCGTGCACCGGCGAAATGAGCGGATCTGCGTGCTCGGCCTGAACGAGCGCACCTTGCGCGGCTCGGCCACTGCGCGCAAGTCGTTGCGAAACGACGCGTCCGCGACCGCACGGCGCAGCTGTGCGCGAGCGATCATCGCCGCCGCGACGAGCTGCTCGTCGATCACGTACTGCGAGTCGCGCACGAGTTGTCGTATTTCCTCTGCCCGCTGCATCGCTGGCGTTCCTATCGGCAGCCAGCACTCGAGCGATCGCTTTCAGCGCGCCGCTTAGACGGGGATACGAACGCGCACGAGCGCTACTTGCGCCTCGACTGCTTCGCCTGGTGCTCGATCACGCGGCCGAACGCGCGCTCCAGCTCGCTCGTCATGCGCAGCTTGAACAGCGCCAGCAGCGCCTCCGACGCCAGCGGCCGCAGCCCGTCGACGCCCTCGATCAGCTCGTCCCAGCCCTCGTCAGGCTGGCCCGCTTCGTCGAACGGCTGCCATAGCTCGCGCACGAACAGCTTCGTGAAGTCGCGCGCGACCGAGTCGCACTCCCGGCTGATCCGCTCGACGAGCACGAGCGCCGCATGCAGCGGAACGCCGAGCGCGACGACCTGCTCCGCCGCGCGCACGAGCGCCGGGCTCGGCGCTTCGAAGCGCCCGTCGCCGAGCGGGACGAGCAGCTTCAGCTTGCGCACGCGCTCCGCGTCCTTCGCCGAGAGCTCGCCGAAGCGCTGCTGTAGTTCCTCAGCCGTGATCAGCTCCGGCTGCTCGGGCTCGAACGGCGTCGTGACCGCGCGGCGCAGGCCAGAGAGGCGCTCGGCGAGCCCGTTCGAGCCGCTCAGCAGGCGCTCGATCGCCGCCAAGTTGAAGCCGTCGGCCTGCAAGTCGAGGATCAGCCGCAGCCGCGCGACGTGCTCGGCGTCGTAGTAGCCGACGCGCGCGCGCACCTCCGGCGGCGGCAGCAGGCCGCGCGTGTGGTGGTTGCGGATGTTGCGCACCGACATGCCGACCGCTGCCGCAAGCTGCTCGATCGTCAAGTCGCTCACGCCATTTGCGTCAGCGCCATTCGCCGCCCCGCCGCTCGTGCCGGCCGCTCGCGTGCGCGGCGCTTTCCGCTCGCCGCCAGCGCTCGCCGGCTTGCTCGTCCGCGCGCTTTCTCGCTCGCTCGTCGTCTGTGCCATCTCTCACATAACGATACTACGTTTGATGTAACCTCGTTTGAGGTAACATCGATCTACGTCATGATCTCGCCTGCACCGACACCTCCGAGCGATGGCTGAGCGCGGCGCCGTCCCGCACGTCTCACCCGCGCGGCGTCGAGCCTTGCGGATGATCGGCTCGTTCACCTCGCCGCTGCTGCCCGACGACTACCTCGAGCTCGTCAACCCGCTGTGGTCGACGCGCGAGCTGCGCGGCCGCGTCGTGCGCGTGCAGCGCGAGACGCGCGACGCCGTGACCGTATTGATCAAGCCCGGCTGGGAGTGGCCCGGGCACCGGCCTGGGCAGTACGTGCGCCTCGGCGTCGCCGTCGATGGCATCCACCACTGGCGCGCCTACTCCCTCACGTCCGCGCCGCGCCGCGCCGACGGCTGCATCTCGATCACGCCAAAGCTCGTCGATGGCGGCAAGGTCTCGCCGTTCCTCAACGAGCGTCTGCAGCCCGGCGCGATCGTCCGCCTCGGCGGCGTCGAAGGGACGTTCACGCTGCCCGAGCAGACCCCCGCGCGGCTGTTGCTGATCAGCGCCGGCAGCGGCATCACGCCGATCATCAGCATGCTGCGCGACCTCGCCGAGCGGCGCGAGCTGCATGACGTCGTCCACGTGCACTGCGCGCACGACGCCGACAGCGTGATCTTCGCACGCGAGCTGAACGAACTGCGCCGCGCGCATGGCGGCTACCGCCTGCACCTGCGCCTCAGCGGCGAGTTCGGCCGGATCGGCGCGCATGAGCTGCAGCCGCTCTGCCCCGACTGGCGCGAGCGCGAGAGCTTTCTCTGCGGCCCCGCCGGGCTGCTGCAGACGCTCGGCGAGCGCTGGCGCGATGACGGCGATCCCGCGCGGCTGCACGTCGAGCACTTCCAGCCCAGCGCCAGCATCGGCGACGGCGAGCGCGGCCGCGGCGGCGCGATTCGCCTGTGCCGCAGTCGCATCGACGCCGCCAGCGACGGCGAGCAGCCGATCCTGCTCGCCGGCGAGGCCGCCGGCGCGAGCATGCCGTTCGGCTGTCGCATGGGCATCTGCCACAGCTGCGTCGGCAAGCTGCGCTCCGGGCAAGTCCGCGACCTGCGTACTGGCCGCGTGCACGGTCAGCCCGGTGAGCTGCTGCGGACCTGCGTCAACGCGCCCGAAGGCGCGATCGAGATCGACCTCTGAGCAAGCCGCCCGAACGCCCATCCATCCTCAAACACAAAAAGGAACGAGCAATGTCCGCCACCGCTGAGCAGCGACCGACGAGCGCACCGCAGCCGCGCGCCGCGCCGCCGATCGACGAGCCCGCGAACCCGCTCGCGCGCCTGACGCCGCAGCAGCTCGACGAGCTCGGCCGCGAGTTCGATGCGATCCACGACGACGTCTACGCCGAGCTCGGCGAGCGCGACGCGCGCTACATCCGCAGCACGATCAAGCTGCATCGCCAGCTCGTCCTCGCCTCGCGGCTGCTGTTGCTCGGCTCGCGCAAGCGGCCGCTGTGGCTCGCCGGCACCGCCGCGCTCTCGCTCGCCAAGATCCTCGAGAACATGGAGATCGGCCACAACGTGATGCACGGCCAATGGGATTGGATGAACGACCCCGACATCAACTCGCGCAACTGGGACTGGGACACCGCCTCGCCCGCCGACGCTTGGCGGCATTCCCACAACTACGAGCACCACACGTTCACCAACATCCGTGGCAAGGATCGCGATCTCGGCTACGAGATCATGCGCATCGACCCGCACCAGAAGTGGCACCCCGTCTACCTCCTGCAGCCGCTCTACAACCTGCTGCTGATGGGCTTCTTCGAGTGGGGCGTCGCGCTGCACGACCTCAACCGCGACGCGATCCACTCCGGCGAGAAGCCCAAGGCGCAAGCGCTCGAAGAGCTCAAGGCGATCGGCCTGAAGGCGCGCCGGCAGATCGTCAAGGACTACCTCGCGTTTCCCGCGCTCTCAGGCGCCGTCGGCGGCGCGCTCGCCGCTCGGCGCCAGCGACGCGATCGCGGCGAGCGCAGTGCGCGCCGGCCCGCCCGTCGGCCGGCCGATCGGTCGAGCGCCAGCGCGCGAGCCGGCGCAGTCGCCGACGCCGCGCGCGAGACGTTCGCCGCGACCGCCAAAGCCAACTTCACCGCCAACATCGTGCGCAACGTCTGGGCCTACTCGATCATCTTCTGCGGCCACTTCCCCGACCAGACGTACACGTTCTCCCAACGCGAAGTCGAGCAAGAGACCCGTGGCGGCTGGTATGTGCGCCAGCTGCTCGGCGCCGCCAACATCGAAGGCAGCGCGCCGTTTCACTTCCTCAGCGGCAACCTCTCCTTCCAAGTCGAGCACCACCTGTTCCCCGACATGCCCTCTTCGCGTTACGCCGAGATCGCGCCGCGCGTGCGCGACGTCTGCCGGCGCTACGGACTGCCGTACAACACCGGCCCGTTCAGCAAGCAGCTCGGCAGCGTGCATCGGACGATCCTGCGGCTCGCGTTTCCCGGCGGGCACGTGCGGCCGAAGCCCGGCGCGTACGCCGGCGAGTAGCGACTCGGCGCTCGCCTTCTCGTTCAGCGTCAGCGACGCCGACGTGTGACGGATCAACACGTGCAGCAGGCCGACGCGCAGCTGCGCGATCTCCGGCAGCGCGCTCAGCATTTCGCGCGTGATCAAGTGAAAGCCGCGCGGCAGCGGGTCGAGGCGAAGCTCGCGTTGCGCCCACATCTCGGCTCAACCGTAGCGAGCGCCCGGCGCGAGGCGAGACCGGACGACCGCGGCGGCAAGGATCCGCGACCATAGAGCGATCGATCTATCAAGACAGCGGAGGCAGCCGATGCAGCAACTCACCTACACAGCGCCACACGAGCTCCACTGGCGCGAAGCCGCCGAGCCGAAGCTCGACTCCGACGCGGCCGCGCTCGTGCGGCCGGTCGCCGTCGCGACATGTGATCTCGACGCGCTGATCATCGCCGGCGAGTCGCCTTTCGCGCCGCCGTTCCCGATCGGCCACGAGTGCGTCGCCGAAGTCCTCGACGCCGGCGAACGCGTCAGCTCATTCGAGCGCGGCGCGCTCGTCAGCGTGCCGTTCCAGATCTCCTGCGGCGAGTGCGCGCCGTGTCGACGTGGGCGAACCGGCAACTGCGCGAGCGTCGGCTTCATGTCGAGCTACGGTTTCGGCCCGGCCGTCGAGCGCTGGGGCGGCTTCCTGGCTGACATCGTCAACGTTCCTTACGCCGAGCACATGCTCGTGCCGCTGCCCGACGGCCTCGCGCCGGCGGCCGTCGCCAGCGCGTCGGACAACATCTCAGACGCCTGGCGCGCGGTCGCGCCGCCGCTCGCCGACGAGCCCGGCGCGCCCGTGCTCGTCGTCGGCGGCGCCAGCTCCGGCTCGATCGGGCTGTATGCCGTCGCGCTCGCCGCCGCGCTCGGCGCCGAGTCGGTCACGTATGTCGACGCCGATCCGGCGCGCCGCGCGACGGCTGAGTCGCTCGGCGCGCGGACCGTCGCCGAGACGCCGCAACGGCTCGGTCCGTTCCCGATCACGGTCGACGCGAGCGCCGACCCCGACGGGCTCGCGCTTGCGTTGCGCTCGACCGCGCCCGACGGCACGTGCACGAGCACCGCGATCTACTTCGGCGAGCAGCCGGCGCTGCCGTTGCTCGAGATGTACACGAAGTGCGCGACTTTCAAGACCGGCCGCGCGCACGCGCGCCCGGCGATGCCGCACGTGCTCGAGCTCGCCGCGAGCGGCGCGATCGCGCCCGAGCGCGTGACCACGAGAACCGTCGCGTGGCGTGACGCGGCCGACGCGCTGCTCGAGCGCGACTGGTGCAAGCTCGTCTTCGAGCGCTGAGCCGCCGCGAGCTGCGATGCTGCCGGCGATGTCCGGCGCAGAGCAGATCGCTGGCGCAGCCTCGCGAGTGACGATCGACGAGATCGCGCTCGCCGACGAGCCCGAGCGCTGGCGCTCGCTCGGCTTCGCCGTCGAGCGTGATCGCCTCCAGCTCGGCAGCGTCTTCGTGCGCTTGATCGGCGGCCGCGCGCCTGCGAGCGGCCGATCGCGCGTGCTCGAGTGGTCGTTGCGCGCGATCGCCTCGACCGAGCTCGACGGCCTGCCGACGACGCTTTCTTCGAGCGCGCCGCCCGCGCCCGCCCCGGCGCATCCGAACGGCGTCGAAGCGATCGATCACGTCGTCGCGATGACACCCGCGCTCGACCGCAGCGTGCGCGTGCTGGGAGACGCCGGCCTCGACCTGCGCAGGATCCGAGAGCAGCCGACGCCCGCAGGCGCGCCGCGCCAGGCGTTCTTTCGCCTCGGCGCCGAGATCCTCGAGCTCGTGCAAGAGCCCCACGAGGCGCTCGCGCGCCGTGGCGAGGCCGAGCGCGAGCGTCCCGCGCGGCTGTGGGGGCTCGCGCTGCGCTCCGGCGATCTCGAGCGCACCGTCGCCGCATTCGGCGAGCACGCCGGCGAGCCGCGCGACGCCGTGCAGTCCAGGCGACGCATCGTCACCGTCAAGCGCTCTGCCGGCCTCGCCGTGCCGCTGGCCGTGATCAGCGCGCGCGACGTGCGCGAATCGGTCGCCCGCTGACGCTCGACGCGATCAGACGAGTGCTGAGAGCGGCCGGTCGGTCGCGATCAGCGCCGCTTGCTCGCCGCCGATGAACGGCGCCAGCGCGATGTACGTCGCCGTCGGCACGAGCTCCGGCAGGTCGGCGAGCTTCCCCGTCAGCGCGTAATGCAGACCGAGCTCGAACAATCCGCCGGCGATCGCTTCGACCGTCACCGCCGGCGGCGCCAGTCCGAGCGTCTGCTCCTCACTCGGCACGAGCAGCCGCGCGATCGCGCTGACGCCGTAGTGCGAACGCTCCGCCGTCCGTGGCGTCGCGATCAAGCCGTCGAGCAGCGCGATGTGCGCGAACGAGCGCTCCGTCGCGAGAAACCGAAACAGCGCGCCGATCCCACCGCGAATCGCCAGACGCCAATCGTCTTGCGCGGCGTATGCGCGTTCGACGCTCGCCAGCGCCTTGCCGAGTCCGATCTCGTAAGCGACGAGGAACGCGTCCTCCTTGTCGGTGAAGTGCTCGTAGAACGCGACCAGCGAGACCGCCGCGTGCTCAGCGATCTCTTCGACCTTCAAGCCCGCGTATCCCTCGCTCGCGACGAGATTCGCGACGGCGTCGAGGATCCGCGCGCGCTGGCTCTCGACGACGAAGCTGCGCGAGATGTTCTGGTCGCCGCGCGGCAGGCCGCGACGGCCGCCGAGCAGCGAATGCGGCGCGAGCGTGCCCGGAGCGCGTCCGCCCTCGAGCGCGATCGCCGTGCGCTGCGAGCGCGACAGTCGTTTCGGCTCGGCGAGCATCGCCGCCGGCGCCGGATAGTACGACGCCGCCCACGTCGAGAGGTCAGGCACCAACGCGAGCAGCGCCGACGCGTCGTCGTCCTGCACGCGGCCATACAGCACGCGATTGAAACCGCCGATCACCGCCTTGACGATCGTGTCCGACACCGCGCCTTCGCCGGGCGCGAGCGAGAGCGCGTCGTGCAGGAAGCGCTCATAGCGACCGATCGAGCGCTCGCGGCGCTCGATCCCCGCCGGTCCGACCGCTGCGATCTCCAGCAGGCTGAGGCGGAGCGCGCCTGGGTTGTCGATCGCCGAGCTGAACAGCGCGCCGATCGCCGCTTCGACGCGGCCCGGCCAGCCATCGGTCTCGCGATACGCGTCCTCGATCCGCCGTGTCAGCTCGGCTGCGATCACGTCGAACGTCCACAGCAGCAGCTCCTGCTTGTTCTCGAAATTTTCATAGAACGTCTTGCGCGAGATACCTGCGCGCGCGATCACGTCGGCGACGCGCGTCGCGCGGTAGCCGCCGTCGCCGATCGAATCGATCAGAGCGAGCGCCAGGCGCACGCGCTGCTGTAGGCGGGACTGTTCGCGCGCGAGCGAGCCCGTCGGCTTACGCGAGCTGGCGCTCGCTCTCGTTGGCGTGGCCTTTGCTGGCATTTTCACTCGGTAGCTCTGGGCAATCTTTGGACTAGTTCGCGCAGCTTGCAGCACAAGAAGCTGCGGCTGAAGAGACAATCGTAAATCGATCGATTGATTTATAAACAGTAGCCTACTTTGACCTTGACACGGACTATTTGCTGTGGGATCTTGAGTATTCGAGAGTGGCCTCCCTCGTCCGGTCACCTTGAGCGATGCTCGGCGCCGCTCCCTCCCTGGCGTGAGCGTCTTTTCCACCGGAGGGCGTCGTGACCTGGCTCTGGTCGCGACGCCCGACGGTACTTTCACTGCGTTCGTTTTTCACTGCGCTCAGTTTTCTCTCGCGCATCGGCTCAGTCCCCGCTCGCGCATTGGACCAGTCCGTTCGAGCCGGTCTGCTTGGAGCCGGTCTGCTTTGGCCTTAGCCTGTAAGCGCCGCCGCCGACAGCACGACGAAAGGACGCCAAGATGAGCTGGGACTTCTCGACCGAGCCCGACTTCCAAGCGCAGCTCGACTGGATGGAAGAGCTCGTGCGCGAGCAGATCTGGCCGCTCGAGACGATCTGGGGCGAGCTCGGCTACGACGCGCTGCAGGACGCGATGCGTCCGCTGCAGGAGCGCGTCAAGGCGCGCGGTCTGTGGGCCGCGCACCTGCCGCCCGAGCTCGGCGGACAGGGCCTGGGCCAAGTCAAGCTCGGCCTGATGCACGAGATCCTCGGCAGCTCGCCGATCGCGCCGATGGCGTTCGGCAACGCCGCGCCCGACTCCGGCAACTCGGAGATTCTCGCGCTCGCCGGCAGCGACGAGCAGAAGGATCGCTGGCTGCACCCGCTGCTCGCCGGCGACCTGCGCAGCGCGTTCAGCATGACCGAGCCAAACACGCCCGGCTCGGACCCGACGCAGCTGCGCACGCGTGCCGTGCGCGATGGCGAGCAGTGGGTGATCGACGGCAAGAAGTGGTTCACCTCGAATGGCTCGATCGCCGACTTCCTGATCGTCATGGCCGTCACCGATCCCGACGCGCGCGGCTCGCAGCGCGCGTCGATGTTCATCGTCCCGACCGATACGCCCGGCGTCGAGATCGTCCGCGACGTGCCGACGATGGAGCACCCGTGGGAGCAGTTCGGCGCCTACGGCGGTCACTCCGAAGTGCTCTACGAGAATGTCCGTGTGCCTGCCGAAGCGCTGCTCGGCCCCGTCGGCGGTGGCTTCATGCTCGCCCAGCAGCGCCTCGGCCCAGGGCGCATCCACCACTGCATGCGCTGGCTCGGCGTCGCGCGTCGCGCGTTCGACATGATGTGCGAGCGCGCCACTTATCGTCAGGCGCACGGCTCGATCCTCGCCGAGAAGCAGACCGTGCAGAACTGGATCGCCGACAGCGCCGCCGAGATGCAGGCGGCACGGCTGATGACGCTGCACGCCGCCTGGGTGATGGACACGCAAGGGGCGCGCGCGGCCGTCGTCGACATCGCGCTGATCAAGTTCTACGGCGCGAAGGTGCTGCACGACGTCGTCGACCGTGCGCTGCAGGCGCACGGCTCGCTCGGCTACTCGACCGACCTTCCGCTCGAGCAGATGTACCGCTTCGCGCGCGCCGCGCGGATCTACGACGGCCCCGACGAGGTGCATCGCCAGACCGTCGCGCGCCGGATCCTCGGCGGCTATGCGCCGCCGCCCGGCGAAGTCCCGAGTGAGTACCTGCCGCGCCGGCGTGAGCAGGCGCGCGAGCGCTTCGCGAGCCTGCTCGAGACGCTCACCGCCAACGACTGAGCGCAGGCGAGCTTCGGTTGAACGCAGGCAGCGCTCGCGCGGCGCGATCTCCGCGGCGCGATTCCATACTCAGGCGGCCGATTTGGACCACTCGGACACGTGTCCAAAAATCGACCGCGTCCGAACGGCTACACGCGCGTCGGCCGAAAAGGACGACATGAACTGCCCGATTGGAACAGCGCACGACGACACGATGTCGCCTCGTTGGGGCACAACGCGATGGGGAGGCTCACCGATGAGCACAGCACTGGCGGGCGTGCAAGCACGCGAGCAGGGTCTCGGCGACGGCGAGTTCGCGAGCATCGTCTTCGCATTGCTGCGCCGCGACGAGCAGCGCCGGGCCCACGCCGAGTCGCGCTGCGTGTCGAGCGGCCTCGACGGCTGCTGCTGCCAGCAGTCGATCCCGTCCGCCGTCGTGACGGCCGCGTGGCAGCGCGAGCTCGACGCCGGCAACGCGCGCGAGGACCGCTTCTTCCACTTCATCTGGGAAGGCGGCGTGTGGCTCGCCTACGGCCTTGCCAGCGGAGACGTGCGCGGCGTTTACTGCCCGTCGCACAACAGTCGGCGCGCAGCGCGCACGCATGCGGCGATCAGCGGCCCCGGCGAGAGCTGTGGCGCCGGCGAGATCGTCTACGAGCTGCCACTGGCCGCGTAAGCGGCGACAGTAGGCGGAACGTCCGCCCGTCGCGGCCCCACGCGCGCCCATACCCCCCTTGCGCGCGTGATGTGACATCGCCACTGGGCCGCGGCGGGCGGATACGATCTGCTGCCCCGTGGCCGATCGAGCGACAGACGCGCAGGCGGCCGTAGCCGCCGAGGTCCCCGAGCGCCCGACGCTCGACGGGCTCGAGCAGAAGTGGGGCGAGGCGTGGGAGCGCGATGGCTGCTACCGCTTCGATCGCTCCGCGCCGCGCGAGCGCGTCTTCTCGATCGACACGCCGCCGCCGACCGTCAGCGGCTCGCTGCACGTCGGTCACGTCTTCTCCTACACGCACACCGACGCCGTCGCGCGCTATCAGCGGATGCGCGGCAACGCCGTCTTCTATCCGATGGGCTGGGACGACAACGGGCTGCCGACCGAGCGGCGCGTGCAGAACCACTTCGGCGTGCGCTGCGATCCATCGGTTGCGTACGACGCCGACTTCGAGCCGCCGGCCGAGCCGTCCGAAAAGGACCCCGTCTCGATCTCGCGCCCGAACTTCGTCCAGCTCTGCCTGCGTCTGACAGAGACGGACGAGCGCGCCTTCGAGGACCTCTGGCGCAAGCTCGGCTTGTCGGTCGACTGGTCGATGACCTACACGACGATCGGCGAGCGCGCGCAGCGGATCTCGCAGCGCTCGTTCATCGGCCTGCTCGCGCGCCGCGAGGCCTATCAGCTCGAGGCGCCGACGCTGTGGGACGTCGACTTCCAGACGGCCGTCGCGCAGGCCGAGCTCGAGGACCGCGAGCGGCCGGGCGCGATGAATCGCGTGCGCTTCCGGACCGTCGACGGCGCCGACGCGCTGATCGAGACGACCCGGCCGGAGTTGATCCCGGCGTGCGTCGCGCTGCTCGCGCACCCCGACGACGAGCGTCAGCGCGAGCTCGTCGGCAAGCACGCGCTGACGCCGCTGTTCGGCACGCGCGTGCCCGTCCTCACGCATCCGCTCGTCGACCCAGAGAAGGGCACCGGCCTGGTCATGGTCTGCACGTTCGGCGACCTGACCGACGTCGTCTGGTGGCGCGAGCTCGGGCTGCCGGTGCGCTCGGTGCTCGGTATCGACGGCCGCCTGACCGACGTGCCCTGGGGCGCGAGCGGCTGGGAGTCCGACGACGTCGAGCGCGCGCGCCGCGACTACGACGAGCTGTCGGGCAGCACGGTCAACCAGGCGCGCAAGCGGATCCTCGAGTTGCTTGGCGAGGCCGGCGAGCTCGTCGGCGAGCCGACGCAGATCACGCGCGCGGTCAAGTTCTTCGAGAAGGGCGAGCGCCCGGTCGAGATCGTCACCAGCCGCCAGTGGTTCGTGCGGACGACCTCGCACAGCGAGCTGCTGATCGAGCGCGGGCGCGAGCTCCGCTGGCACCCGCCGCACATGCGCGCGCGCTACGAGGACTGGGTCAACGGCCTGACCGGCGACTGGTGCGTCAGTCGCCAGCGCTTCTTCGGGGTGCCGTTCCCGCTCTGGTATCGACTCGACGCGAGCGGCGCCGTGCTCTACGACGAGCCGATCGTCGCGCGCGAGCAACAGCTGCCGGTCGACCCGTCGACCGACGTGCCCGACGGCTTTGCGCCCGAGCAGCGCGCGCAGCCGAACGGCTTCGTCGGCGATCCCGACGTGATGGACACGTGGGCGACCTCGTCGCTGACGCCGCAGATCGCCGGCGGCGCCGGCGAGGACGACGAGTTGTTCGCCAATGTCTTTCCGATGGACGTCCGACCGCAGGCGCACGACATCATCCGCACTTGGCTGTTCTCGACGATCCTGCGCTCACAGCTCGACTACGAGACGCTGCCGTGGCGCAACGCGGCGATCTCCGGCTGGGTGCTCGACCCGGACCGCAAGAAGATGTCGAAGTCGAAGGGCAACGTCGTCACGCCGATGCACCTGCTCGAGGAGTACGGCGCCGACGCCGTGCGCTACTGGGCCGCGAGCGGCCGGCCGGGCACCGACACGGCGTTCGACGCGCAGCAGATGAAGGTCGGCCGGCGGCTGGCCGTGAAGCTGCTGAACGCGTCGAAGTTCGCGCTCGCCGACCTGCCCGACGAAGGCGATCAGCTGAGCAGCCCACTCGATCGCGCGATGATCGCGCGCCTCGCCGATGTCGTCGCCGACGCGACGAGCAGCTTCGATTCCTACGACTACGCGCGCGCGCTCGAGCGCACCGAGGTGTTCTTCTGGTGGTACTGCGACTACTACCTCGAGCTCGTCAAGGGCCGCCGCTATGACGTTGGCGAGACCGACGCCGCTCGCACCGGCGCCGCATCGGTCAGCCGCGCGCTGCGTCGCTCGCTGTCGGTCTTCCAGCGGCTGCTCGCACCGTTCCTGCCGTTCGTCTGCGAAGAGGTCTGGTCGTGGTGGCAGCCCGGCTCGGTCCACCACGCGAGCTGGCCGGATGCCGCCGAGCTGCTCGATGCGCTCGGCGGCGCGCACGCGCCTGACGCGCCCACTGCGCTCGACGGCGAGCAGCTGGCGCTCGCGCTGGCCGCCGACGTGCTGCGCGAGGTCCGCAAGGCGAAGTCGCAAGCGCGGCGACCGATGCGCGCGCCGGTCGCACGCGTCGTCGTGCACGACAGCGCCGAGCGACTCGGTGCGCTCGAGCTGGCCGCCGACGATCTACGTCAAGCCGGTGCGATCGAGACGATCGAGACGGCGGTCGCCGACGAGCTGGCGGTCACGGTCGAGCTCGCAGAGGAAGCCGACTGAGCGCGTGGAATATCCGCGGATGACCATCAGAAAGCTCCATCTAATCGCGAGCGCTCTGCTCGCCGCGGCGCTAGTGACCGCCGCCTTTGCGATGTCTGCCTCCGCGGCGGCACCGCTGAAGATCACGAACTGCAACAAGTCGGCGTCGCGTCCGAAGCTGCTGACGCTGACGTGCGGCGACGGCAACACCGCGCTCAAAGGCATGAGCTGGACGAGCTTCGGTGGCGCGACTGCCGCCGGCAAGGGTACGTTCGTCACGAACACGTGCGAACCGAACTGCGCCGAAGGCAAGAACGTCAGCTACCCGGTCACCGCCAAGGCGACCGGCTCGAAAAAATGCAAAGGCGGCGTGACCGTCTACGCGAAGTTGGCGCTGACCTTCACCGGCGCGAAGAAGCCAGGCAAGAACATCCCGCGTAGCTGGACGTTCTTCTGCCCGAGCTGATCGAAGCGAGCCGTTGGACCTAGCGCGGGGGTAGTACGCGGCGAGCCGCCATCGGGCTCGCCGCGACCGCCCGTCCGCCCGCTCGATCGGGTGACGTCGGCCAACCGCACGCCCGCTCAGTCGTAGATCGCAAGCGGCAGCACGATCACGATCGGCGGCCTGAAGCTGACGTCCTTCTTGACTTCGTTGATCATCGCCTGGCTCGAGGTGCACTGGCGCTTGGCCTTACGCGCGCTCGCACGACGCTCGCTTCCCGACTGCGCCGCCTCACGTTGCGCAGCCCGGCTCGACGCGTTGCTGCCCGTCAGTGGAAGCGTCGTCCCGAGCGGCGCTTGAGCACGTGTCTGCAGCGTCGGCGCTTTTGAGCAGACGCCGAGATCGGCACGGAAGATCGGGCGTGAGCGCAGCAGCGCTTGGCCGAACTTGTCGACCGTCGCGTAGTCGATGTACGCCGGCGGAGCCGGCTTCGGCCTGCGGCCATGGACGTGCTTGACCGCGGGCGTGGCCAACTCGGCGTAGACGAGCTTGCCGACGACCGTGACAGGCCCGGCCAGCAGGCTCGGCTCCTCTGTGATGTCGCGGTACTCGGTCGGCATGAAGATCGGGATCTTCGTTCCGAGCTGGCTGCCTTCGCCATACGGTGCGCCGACGAAAGGGACTCGCGCCGCGGTTCCCAAGCGGGCGACGTAGTCGGTCAGCGCGTGCCGCAGCGCGACCGACTGCGTCGGAGACGTGAAGCGGTACTTCGGCGCCGGCAGCGAGCCGTAGAACGTGTTCGCGCTGCGCAAGCGCGGCAGCGCCTGCGCGAACGGCGGAACGAACAGCTCGACGTCGTCGATCCGCACGAAGTTGCCGACGCCGATGCAGCCGAACTCCTTGACGACCTTCTTCGCGCTTTCGCCGAAGTCGACGTCGGTGAGCCATCCCTTGACGTGGTCCGATCCGGCGCAGCTCGCACGCGGCGCTCCTGGCCGAGCGTCGCCGGCCGGCTCGGCGTGCAGCAGCCTCAAGAACGTGTACAAGCGATCGGCGCCGTCGGGTTCGACTGTCGCCGTCGTGCTTTCTTCGTTCTGCTCGTCGCCCCCCAGCGACGCGTTGCCTCCGGCCGACAGCGCGGCGTTGACCGACTGCTTCAGTGCCTTGCCTCGTTGTTCGCTGCGCACGAGCCCGTTCTCAGCTTGACCGAGGTACTCGCTCACGCGCGCCGAGTCGAGATAGGCGAACTCCAGCGGCGGCACGTCCGGTTCGGCCAGCGACGGCGAGGAGCCAAGGTGCTTCGCGTGGCCGTGAACGGACACCACGCCGCCCAACAGCAGCCCGACGAACAGCACGACGCAGACGACGACACCGCTTACGAACCTCTTCATTCAAGCCCCCCGGCTTCACGAATCATTCACGTTGTCGGTGTGAACGCGGCCCACAGTACGCGGCGCAGGACAGCGAGTCAAGCTATGTGAATCGCGCTCGTCGCGAGCCGTGATCCGCACGTGCTCAGATAGGGTGGCGCCGATGGAGCGAACGCTGACGAGCGAGCTGCCGGGGAAGATCGGCGAGCGGGTGAAGATCCGTGGCTGGGTCAACGCGCTGCGCGATCAGAAGCGCGTGCAGTTCATCGTGTTGCGCGACGAAGCCGGCATGGCGCAGATCGTGCTGAGCAAGGACGATCCGCCGAGCGCGCTCAACGAGCAGGTCTCGGCGCTGACGCCCGAGTCCGCCGTGACGTTGACCGGCACGATCGTCGCTGACGAGCGCGTGAAGCTGAAGGGCCTCGAGCTGCGTCTGGAGGAGCTGGACGTGGACTCGCTCGCCGAGCCAGAGCTGCCGATCGCGCCGGACTCGGCGCTCGACAAGCGGATCGACTGGCGCTACCTCGACCTGCGCCGGCCCGATCGCAAGCTGATCTTCGAAGTGCAGACGACGACCGAGCGCGCGATGCGCGAGTTCTGGGCGAAAGAAGACTTCATCGAGCTGCACTCGCCGAAGCTGACCGGCGCCGCGACCGAGTCCGGCGCCGAGCTGTTCAAACTCGAGTACTTCGATCGCATGGCGACGCTCGCGCAGTCGCCGCAGTTCTACAAGCAGATGGCGATGGCCGCCGGCTTCGGCAAGGTCTTCGAGGTCGGCCCGGTGTTCCGCGCGAACCCGTCGTTCACCTCACGCCACGACACCGAGTTCACGAGCGTCGATACGGAGATCTCGTGGATCGACTCGCACGAGGACGTGATGTCGTTCGAGGAGCGCTGGCTCGCGCACACGCTCGCGCTCGTCAAGGACGTGCACGGTGAGCGGATCGCCGAGACGTTCGACGCCGAGCTCGTCGTGCCCGAGCTGCCGTTCCCGCGGATCACGCTCGCCGACGCCAAGCAGATGCTGCGCGAGGCTGGACACGGCGTGCCGGGCGACGGTCACGATCTCGACCCGCCGAGCGAGCGCGCGCTGTCGGAGCTCGTCAAGCAGCGCCACGGTCACGAGTTCACGTTCGTCACCGACTACCCGACGTCGGTGCGGCCCTTCTACCACATGCGCTACGAAGATCGGCCGACCGTGACGAAGAGCTTCGACCTGCTCTGGCGCGGCATCGAGCTGACGACCGGAGCGCAGCGCGAGCACCGCTACGAGCAGCTGCTCGCGCAGGCGCACGAGAAGAAAGTCGACACCGACGCGATCAGCTACTACCTCGACTTCTTCCGCTTCGGCGCGCCGCCGCACGGCGGCTACGGCTTCGGGCTGACGCGGCTGTTGATGCAGATGCTCGGGCAGGACAACGTGCGCGAGGTGACGTTCCTGTACCGCGGGCCGCATCGGTTGGAGCCGTAGGCGCGCACGTCGAGAGTCGCATCGCAAGGCGCGCCTAACATCGCGCCGGATGCTCACGCTCGAGGAGGTCACATACCAAGCGGGCCGATCGGCCCTCGCCGACCAGGAGGCGCTCGTGGAGGGAATCCGCCAGCGCACGGGAACGCTTCTCGCTGGGCAGGCCTTGGTCGCGTCGTTTCTCGGGTCGTCGGTCGTTCAAGTAGGCGGACTGGACGTCTACGCTTGGCTCGCAGTCGTTCTGCTCGTGCTCGGATTGGCCGCCTCGGCAATCGTGCTCGGCACGTGGCGCATCAAGTTCGCGATGGACGCACGCGCGCTGTACGACGAACTAGTTCGGCAGGCGTCTGCTGAAGCCGCCAATGGAACGCTCGGCTGGCTGGCAGAAGCTGGTTTTGGCGATCAGGCATTGAGAGAGAGCAATCTTGTGAAGTCCGGAAAATGTCACAGATCTCGTCGGCGATTGGCGTTCTGATGGTGGCTCAAACACTTGCGTGGCTGGTCGCGCTGGCGGTAAGCTGAACTCATGGCACCGATACCGCGCCCGTCGAGCGAGCTCAAAACCCCGTCCACCTCGATAGGCATCGAGGAGATGCAGGGCGGCGCTCGCCCGCGTCCCGCCCCAAAGCCCGAGTCACCTAGCCGCTAGCGATTCCCGATGCCCTGCTGGGATGACGTGCGCCGCCTCGCGCTCGCGCTCCCCGAGACCGACGAGCGCGTCTCGCGCGAGCAACGCCAATGGCGTGTGAAGGACAAGCTGTTCGTCTGGGAGCGTCCGCTGCGACCGAAAGAAGTCGCCGAGCTCGGCGACGACGCGCCGGATGGCGCGATCCTCGGCGCGCGCGTCGAGCACGTCGGCGCCAAGCAGGCGCTGATCGACGACGACTCGCGCGTCTACTTCACGACGCCGCACTTCGACGGCTACGCGGCGATCCTCGTGCGACTCGAGCGAATCGCGCTCGACGAGTTGGAGGAGGTCGTCACCGAGGCTTGGATGGCGCGCGCGCCGAAGCGGCTGCTCGACGCGTTCCTCGCTGAGCGCGGCGAGAGCTAGCGAGCTAAGCGGACGGGAAGGCGTCCGCGAGCTGGCGCGCGAGCTGGTCGATCGCGTGCTGGCCGTACTGGCCCGAGCGGTTCACTCTTCGCGCTGTGCCACGACAGTAGTCCAGGCGGTATCCCCTGACCTGACGGGCGCCAAAGATCGTTGCCGGCAGCTGGGCCTCCGTGAAGCAGAGCACCCCGTGCACGGGAACGTCACCGTGGCCGGACTCGGCCAGCGCCTGCCGCACGGCGGCGGCTTGACGATCCAGTCCGTCGATCAGCTTCGTGCGGTTGCGCCCCGCGATCATCAGCCTCGGTTTGCCGAAGAGCGGCTGCGCAATTCGCACCCTGCCTCTGACTGCCTTGGCGTCGATCACGAAGACGCCGCTCGGCGCAACGGCGAGATGATCGATGTTGCCGTAGCCGCCTGGCATCCGGCGGTCGTGCAGGATCATCGCCGGCCGGCCCGCGGTGCGGCGGTCGAGCGCGAGCCCGACTGCTTCCTCGCCGCGTCCACCCGTCTCCCACGCGCGCTCGTGTTGCGGCGCGCGGCGCAGGCCGAGCAGCAGGCGACCGACGAGCGGGTGTCGGCGACGCGTGCGAGCTTCTCGACTGGCGCGGCGACGCCGATGCTCGCGCGCGGCGCTTGCGCCCGGATGGCCGCGGTCGAGCGGCGCCCCGCGCGACGGCGCGGCTTCGTCGTCCAACCGGTCGCTCGCCGGCGGCATCGGCTTCGTAGGGTCGATACAGAGCCGCGCATCGCGGCAGTCGAGGCAGGTGACCGTGCGCGCGTCGGCGTCCCAATACGCCTCTGTGCCTTTTACGAGCTCATGTGCGCAAGCGCGGCAGACGTCGTCGCGACGCAGCGTCATCACTCGTGATCGCATGGGAGCATCGTCGGCGGCAGCCGTCCCGTTCTTGAGCTGAGTTCCATCTGTCGGACATTCCGACGAACGGGCTTTGGCCAGGACAAACCGAATGCTCCAGCGTGCGAACCGCTTCAGGCGGTGCGAAGCTTCAGAGCTCGAACGCGCTCGCGAGCAGCTCGTACGAGCGACGACGCGCGCTGTGCTCGTAGACGATGTTGACGGCGATCACCTCCTCGGCGCCGTATTCGACGGCGACGTCCTCGAGCTCGGCGCGGACGACGTCAGGCGAGCCGACGACCGTACGGCGCTGAGCGCGCTGCGCGCCGGCGCTTCCCTGCGATGCGGCAGCGCCTCGCGCCGGCCGCTCCTCGCTCGCGAGGAACGCGAGCGCCTGCTCGGGCGGCGGGACGGCGATCAGTTCGCCGCGGCGGAGCATCGTGAAGGCCATCCGCCCGCTCGCGGCCAGCCGCCGCGCCTCCTCGTCGCTCTCCGCGCAGATCGTCCAGACGGCGACGGCCGTCCGCGGACGAGCGTTCGCGTTCGCGTGCTCGACGAAGCGTTCGCGATAGAGCGTCGCGAAGTCAGCGCCGCCGGAGTTGATGAAGTCGGCGAATGCGTAAGGCAGCGCCAGCTCGGCCGCCCAGATCGCGCTCTGCCGCGAGGAGCCGAGCAGCCACGGCTCGGGTCGCTCGGGCCGTCCAGGCAGCGTCTTCGCGAGTCGCGCGAACGGATGGTCTTCGGGCATCCTGTCGTCGAGGTATGCGAGCAGCTCGGCGAGCTGCTGCGGGAAGTCGTCGGCTGCCGCCTGGCGGCGGTCGCGTTGCAGCGCGAACGTCGTCATCGGGTCGGTGCCGGCGGCGCGTCCGAGGCCGAGGTCGATGCGCCCCGGAAACAGCCCCGCCAACAGGCTGAACGTCTCAGCGACCTTGAACGGGCTGTAGTGCGGCAGCATCACGCCGCCCGACCCGACGCGAATGCGCGACGTCGCCGCGGCGATCGGGCCGATCAGCGCCTCCGGGCTCGGCCCGGCGAGCATCGGACCGCCGTGGTGCTCGGCGACCCAGTAGCGGTGGTAGCCGAGCTCGTCGCAGAGGCGCGCGAGGTCGATCGTGTTGCGCAGCGCCCGCGATCCGGTCGAGCCTTCGGCGATCGGCGACTGGTCGAGAACGGAGAGTCGAAAAGGCGGCGACATGGACGCTTCTGCCTTAGCAGACCGATGCGTCGCTAAAGCCGCGACTGACAGCATCCGAACAGATACCGATGAGGTTTCGCAGCACAACGGCCGCTGCCGTCGACGCGCGGCGCGCAGCGCCTGAATCGGGCCGGGCGCGCAGGTCGAAACGACGATGGCCAGGCATGTGTCGGACTGGGACGGCATCTGGTGGGCGGTCGGATTCGTGACGACGAACGGTCAGAGCTCGACCGTCCACACCGACGCCGGGCGAGCGATCGCGATCGTGCTGATGCTGACCGGGATCGGCGTCTTCTCGGTGCTGACGGCGGCCGTCGCGCAGCGCTTCGTCGCAAGTCGCGCCGTGCCCGAGGTGGAAGCCGAGGAGGCGCGCATCGGCGCCGGCGATGGCGCGATCATGGCGCGCCTCGAGGAGCTCTCGACGCGCCTGCGCGAGCTCGAGCCGAGCGCGAGCGCGAGCTTCGAGCGCCGCGCTTGACGGCACGATCGCGAACCACTCGCCGCAGCGTCCCGTCCGCGGGCCCATCTACTTTCAATGCATGCTCGTCAATGAGCTGACAGACGGACTCGAGATCGACCAGGTCCTGCTCGTGCGCCAGGCGGAGCGCCGCCAGCGCCGCGACGGCGGCGACTATCTGCGGCTGCAGCTCGGCGATCGCACCGGCGCGCTGGCGTGCATGGTCTGGGACGAGCTCGCCGAGGTCGAGGAGCTGGCGAAGGCAGGTTCGCCGGTTCGCGTCCGAGGTCGCTACACCGTGCATCCGCGGTTTGGCCCGCAGATCAATCTCCGTGGCCTCGAAGAGGCCGATCCTGCGACGTTCTGTCTCGACGATCTGCTCGATGGACCGGCTCGCGGCGTCGAGCAGATGGAGCGTGAGGTCCGCGAGCTGATCGAGACGATCCAGGAGCCGCACCTGCGGATCCTGCTCGAGCGGGTGTTCGGCGAGCGCTCGGAGCTGTGGGCCGCCTATCGCGTCGCGCCGGCGGCGAAGTACTACCACCAGGCCTATCGCCACGGACTGCTCGAGCACTGCCTTGGCGTCGCGCAGGCGGTCAGCGCGATCAGCGCGACGTTTCCCGGCATCGATCGCGACGTGGCGATCACGGGCGCGCTGCTGCACGACATCGGCAAGCTCGAGGCGTACGACGGCGACGAGCAGAGCATCGACCTGACCGACGCCGGCAAGCTGCAGGGCGAGATCGCGCTCGGCTACTACCGCGTGCGACGCGCGACGGAGGAGATCGACGGCTTCCCGCCGCAGTTGGCGCTCGAGGTCGGGCACATCATCCTCTCTCATCACGGCACGCTCGAGCACGGCAGCCCTGTCGTGCCGTGCACGCGCGAGGCGACGCTCGTCCACATGATCGACAATCTCGGCGGGCGCCTGGGGAGCTTCGACCGGCTCGAGAAGGAGCTCGCTCCGGGCAAGCGCTGGTCGAGCTTCGACCGCGCGATCGGCGGCGGCGCGTACTTCGCCGAGCGCGAGCTCGCCGAGGCGCTCGAAATCGACGCCGTGTCCGCTGCGACCGCGGCGCCGGCGCCAGTGGCCGAGGAAGCTCCGGTGCCGCCCGCTCCGGAAGTCGGCGCGCAGATCGCGCTGACCGATGCGCCGGCGCGCGAAGCCGCCTGACCACGCCGCTTCGCCGAAAAGCCGCAAATAGCGGTTCGCGCACGCGCTCTCGCGGTAATCGTCTCGCCGCCAACTTCTATGGTGAGGGCTTCATGGCCAAGGACACAGAGAAGCTGATCCGCCAGCTGTCGCTGATCTCGTACCTGATGGCCGAGCGGCGCCCGGTCACGGCGCTCGAGATCCGCCGCGACGTCGAGGGCTACAGCGGGATGAACGAAGACGCGTTCGCGCGGCGCTTCTACGCCGATCGATCCGAGCTCGAATCGCTGCGCATCCAGCTGACCGTCGAGCGGCCGGCTGACGGCGCGGCGGAGCAGGAGAACTACTCGCTGCGCCCGGAGAACTTCCACCTGCCGGCGATCGAGTTCAGCGAGGAGGAGCTCGCGGCGCTGCAGACCTCGCTGAGCCTGCTCGACGGAGAATTCGCATACGCCGAGCCGCTGCGACTCGCGCTGCAGCAGATCACGTGGGGGCGCCCGAGCCCGTTGCGCGCGCCCGAGCAGCGCTCGGTCGCGCTCGGGATCACGGCTTCGGCCGGCGGGCACGAGCTCTCGGCGCGTCTGGCGAAGGTCGAGACGGCGATCTTCCGCAACAAGACGATCCTGTTCGAGTACTACACGATGGAGCGCGACGAGGTAGGGCCGCGCCGCGTCGATCCCTACCACCTGCTGTTCCAGGGCGGGCAGTTCTACCTGCTCGGCTACTCGCACGAGCGCAAGGCGATTCGCGTCTTCCGCCTGACGCGGATCCGCGGCAAGGTCTCTTACGCGACGAAGGCCGAGCACGACTTCCGCCGCCCGCAGGACTTCGATCCGCGCGCGTACGCGAGCCGCGCGGACTGGCAGCTCGGCGAGGAGCGCGGCGTCGCCGAGATCGTGATCTCCGAGCGGATCGCATGGCAGATCGAGCGCCACTTCGGCCGCTACGGAGAGATCGTCCCGGACGAGGACGGCGAGGTGCTGTTCCGCACGGGTTACTCGAACGTGCGCGGGCTCGTCTCGTGGGTGCTCGGCTTGGGCGTCAACGCCCGGCTGCAGGGTCCAGACGAGCTGACGCGCGAGATGACTCGTCGGCTGAAGCTGCTGAAGGAGCGCCACGGCCGGGTCCTGCCAGGCGCTGAGGCGACGGCGACGTCGGCGAGCGGCACGGCTGGACGCGGAGCGGCGCCGGCACGCGCGCGCGGTGGACGCAGGTCGGCTGCGGACGCCGACGAGGACGCGCAGGCGCGCCCGGACGCGGCGATCCGGCCCGAGCGTTTCGCGCGGCTGGTGACGCTGGCGAGCATCCTGATTCGCGCTGGGCGCGCCGGCGAGCGCGTCTCGATCGCCGACTTGCGCGAGCGCCTGCAGCTGAGCGACGAGGAGCTGCGGGAGGACGTCAACGTGCTGAACGTCGTCAACTTCGGCGGCGGCTCGTATGTGCTGTATGCGGAGATCGACGAGCAGAAGGGCGAGATCGATGTCGACCCGGAGCCATATAGCGACAACTTCGACCGTCCGGCGCGGCTCTTGCCGGTCGAGGCGAAGGCGCTCGTAGCGGCGATCGACTTGATCGGCGAGCACATCCCCGAGGGATCGCTCGCGTCGGCGCGCGAGAAGATCGTCGCGGCGCTCGGCGAGGACCCGATGGACCAGGGTCTGCAGGTCGCGCGCGCAAGCAGCGATGACTCGAGCGTCGCGCGCGAGATCTCCGAGGCGATCGTCGAGCACAGGCTCGTCGAGTTCGAGTACTACAAGCAGAACGAGGATGAGATCTCGCAGCGTCGCGTCGAGCCGTACGCGCTGACGAACGGCCGCGAGGGCTGGTACGTCGCCTCGTTCGATCCGGAGCGCGACGGGATGCGTCACTTCCGGCTCGATCGGATCAGGCACGTGAACGTGACCGATCAGACGTTCGAGCCGCGCCCGGAGGTCGATCCGGCGGCGGAGGTCGACGGCTGGCTGCGGACAGGCGAGGTCGAGACCTCGCGCACGGCGCGCGTGTGGGTCGCGCCCGAGCGTGCGCGCTGGGCGCGCGAGGCGCGACGCGTCGTCGAGGAGCGCAGCGACGGCGCCGTCGTCGTCGAGTTGAGCTTCGCCGGCGTCGACTGGCTCGTGCGCGAGGTCGTGCGCGAAGCGGGCGACGCGGCCGTGCTCGAGCCGGCCGATGCGCGCAAGGCCGTGCGCGACGCGGCCGTGCGGCTGAGCGAGGCGCAGGCGAAGCCGGCGCAGCGACGGACGGCCGAACGACGCGCGAAGCTGCAACCGGCTTGACAACAAGCGGTGGGACGGCTGACAGCTTGACAACTGGCTTGCAGCGATGAAGCGGCGTGAGCAGATCAAGATGACGGCGGCGGAGGTCGCGAGCTTCCTCGCCGAAGAGCGCACGGTCACGTGCGCGACCGTCGGCAAGGACGGCTGGCCGCACCTGATGCCGCTGTGGTACGTGCTGCGTGGGCACTCGGCCGGCGAACCGGGGCCGCGGATCTGGTCGTGGACTTACGGCTCCTCGCAGAAGGTGCGCAACATCCAGCGCGACGCGCGCGCGACGCTGCAGGTCGAGTCCGGCGAGGTCTACCAAGAGCTGCGCGGCGTGATGCTCGAATGCGACGTCGTCGTGCACCGCGACGTCACCGAGATCGTGCGGCTCGGCGCCGAGATCATGATGCGCAATGCAGTCGCGCGAGGCGAGCCGCCGCTAGAGGACCTGCCGCAGGAGGCCCGCGACGTCGTCGCGGCGCAGGCCGGCAAACGCGTCGGGCTGGAGTTCGTCGAGCTGCGCCGCGTCAGCTGGGACCACCGCAAGCTCGGCGGCGTCTATTGACGCCGAGACGCGTGGTCGCGGGCGCAGGCCAGCTAGGCGTGCCGCGCGGGCGCTCGCGCCGATAGGCTCACGCGGCGATGGAGCCGTTGAAGGGACTGATTCTCTCGGGAGGCAAGGGCACGCGCCTGCGCCCGATCACGCACACGAGCGCAAAGCAGCTCGTGCCGGTCGCAAACAAGCCGGTGCTGTTCTACGGGATCGAGGCGATGGCCGACGCGGGCATCGAGGAGGTCGGCATCATCATCGCGCCCGAGACCGGCGCTGAGATCGAACAGATCACCGGCGACGGCTCGCGCTTCGGCGTGCGAATCACCTACATTCCGCAGGCCGAGCCGCTCGGCCTCGCACACGCCGTGCTGACGGCGGAGCCGTTCCTCGGCACGAGCCCGTTCGTGATGTACCTCGGCGACAACCTGCTGCAGGGCGGCATCGCCGACCTCGTCGCGGCATTCGTCGAGCACGAGCCGGATGCGCTGATCTTGCTGACGCCGGTGCCCGACCCGGAGAACTACGGCGTCGCCGAGCTCGCTTCGGCGCCGGCCGGCGAAGTCGGTCGCGTCGTGCGCCTCGTCGAGAAGCCGAGTGAGCCGGCGACCGACCTGGCGCTCGTCGGCGTGTACATGTTCACGGCGCAGATCCACGACGCGGCGCGCGCGATCGCGCCATCGGCGCGTGGCGAGCTGGAGATCACCGATGCGATCCAGCACATCGTCGACGGCGGCTTGCGTGTCGAGCCGCACGTCGTGCGTGGCTGGTGGAAGGACACCGGGCGCCTGGAGGACATGCTCGAGGCGAACCGGCTGATCCTCGACAACCTCGCCGAGCGCATCGATGGTGAGCTGATCGACTCGCGCGTCGACGGCCGCGTCGTGATCGAGGCCGGCGCTCGCCTCGAGCGCACGACCGTGCGCGGGCCGGCGATCATCGGCGCCGACGCGCGCCTCAGCGACTGTTACATCGGCCCGTACACGGCGATCGGCGAGCGCTGTCAGATCAGCGCATCGGAGGTCGAGCATTCGATCCTGCTCGCCGGCTGCGTCGTCTCGGAGCTCGACGGGCGGATGGAGTCTTCGCTGCTCGGGCGCAACGTGACCGTGCGCCGCGGCGAGCGCCAGCCGCGCGCGTACCGTTTCATGGTCGGGGACAACTCCGACATCTCGATCCTGTGAGCGGCGCATGAGGCTGCTTGTCACAGGCGCGCAGGGCATGCTCGGCCACGACGTGCAGCGCGCGGGCGAGCGCGCCGGGCACGAGCTGGTGCTCGTCGATCTGCCGGAGCTCGACATAACCGACGAGGCCGCCGTCGACGAGCTGCTCGGGCGGCTGAGCGCCGAGTCGGGCTCGCTCGACGCGATCGTCAACTGCGCCGCATGGACCGATGTCGACGGTGCGGAGAGCAAGCGCGAGCAGGCGCGTGCGGTCAACGCGCGCGGGCCGGAAGTTCTCGCCGGCGCGGCAGCGCGCGTCGGAGCGAAGCTGCTGCACATCTCGACCGATTACGTGTTCGACGGCGTCGCGCCGCTCGACGCCGACGGCGGGCCGCGGCCGTATGTCGAGTCGGACCCGACCGGGCCGCGCTCGGTGTACGGCTCGACGAAGCTCGAAGGCGAGCGGGCGGTGCTCGGCGCATCGCCGCGCAACACGGTCGTGCGCACAGCATGGCTGTATGGCGTCGACGGCAAGAACTTCGTCGAGACGATGCTGCGGTTGGCCGGCGAGCGCGACGCCGTGCAAGTCGTGACCGATCAGATCGGCTCGCCGACGTGGTCGGGGCATCTTGCGCCGGCGCTGCTCGGGATGCTCGAACGTGGCGTCAGCGGACTGGCGCACCTGACCGGCGGCGGCGAGGTGTCGTGGAACGGGTTCACGCACGAGATCTTTCGCCAGGCGGAGATCGACTGCGCGGTCGAGCCGGCGAGCAGCGAGCAGGTCGCGCGACCGGCGCCGCGCCCGGCGTGGTCGGCGCTCGCCTCTGAGCGCGACGACGTGCTGCCGATGCCGCCGTGGCAGGACGGGCTGGCGGGGTATCTCGCGATGCGTGCTGGAATGCTCCGATGAGCACGTACGGCTGCGCTGGATCGGCGTCCTCGGTCGCTCGCGCGCAAACCGCGCCACGCTCCCCGCGTCCTTGCCCAGCTTGCCCTACGTGCCCATCGGACAGGAAACTCGAGGAGGCTGAATGAAACTCTTGGTCTGCGGCGGAGCTGGCTTCATCGGCTCGACGTTCGTGCGCCAGCGCTTGCTGGAGCACGGCGATGAGGTGGCGGTGCTCGACAAGCTGACGTATGCGGGACGCAAGGAGAACTTCGACGACTTCGCCGAGAGCGCGTCGTTTCGTTTCGCGCACGGCGCGATCGAGGACGCGGCGGCGGTCGCGAGCGCGATCGAGCTGGCGGCGCCGGAGGCGATCGTCAACTTCGCCGCGGAGACACACGTCGATCGCTCGATCGCCGAGCCTGACGCGTTCGTAAAAACACACGCGCTCGGCACATACGTCCTGCTCGAGGCGGCGCGCGCGAGCGAGCTGCGCTACGTGCAGGTCTCGACCGACGAGGTCTACGGCTCGATCGAGTCGGGCTCGTTCACAGAGCAGTCGCCGCTGGCGCCTTCGTCGCCGTACTCGGCGACGAAGGCGGGCGCGGACCTGCTCGTGCAGGGCTACTTCCACACGTACGGCCTACAGGCGTCGATCGCGCGCGGCTCGAACAACTACGGGCCGTACCAGTACCCGGAGAAGCTGATCCCGCTGATGGTGCTCAACGCGCTGCACGGCGACGCGCTGCCGGTCTACGGCGATGGGATGCAGGTGCGCAACTGGATCCACGCGACCGACTTCGCGCGCGCGATCGGCTCTGTGCTCGAGCACGGCGTGCCGGGCGAGGTCTACAACGCGGGAGGTCCGGACGAGGAGGCGAACATCGACGTCGTCAAGCGGATCATCGCGGCGACGGGCGCGAGCGAGTCGCAGATCGAGTACGTGCGCGACCGCCCTGGGCACGACCGCCGCTATTCGCTCAGCTCGGAGAAGGTCCGCGCGCTCGGCTGGGAGCCGCGCGTGCGCTTCGCCGAGGGGCTCGAGCAGACGGTCGCGTGGTATCGCGACAACGCGTCGTGGTGGGAGCCGATTCGTTCGGGCGACTACCGCGCGTACTACGAGCGCCAGTACGGCCGCTCGCTCGCCTAGCAGCGCTCCTGACGAATGATTTGGGATGAGACGATTGTCTGTGGAACTAGTTGTCCGCCATACAGGAGACTGCGCGCATGCCAAGCACACGTGAGCAGTTTGCTGAGAACCTCAAGCGCCAACGAGGCAAGGCTGGGCTTTCGCAGGAGGCGCTCGCGGACATCTGCGACCTGCATCGCACTGAGATCAGCCTGCTCGAGCGCAGCAAGCGCTCGCCGCGCCTGGAGACGATCGTGATCCTCGCGAAAGGACTCGGGCTCTCCTCGCCGGGCGAGCTGCTCGACGGAATCAGCTGAACGCGGAGATCTTCCACTTGCTCTTGCTCGCGCCGCCTTCCTTGACGAGCGAAATCGTGGAGATCGTCTTCTTGCCGGAGTAGATGCTTTTGACGCGCGCGGTCGCCGTGGCGCGGCTGACCTGCATGCTTTCGACGGTGACTTCGACCGAGTCGATCTCGGCGAGCTGTTTTTTGATCGCTTCCTGACAGCCGCCGGAGCCCGCGAGGCGCTTGACGACGCTCGCCGAGAGGTCGTCTTCGCAGATCTTCTTGTTGTCGCCGGCGGTCACGTTGCTCTGCAGGTCTTTGACCGTTTCGGCTGCCGCCTTCGCTTCGCCTTTGAGGCCGGACGTCGAGACGGTCGCCGCGCAGGCAGACAGGCTGAGCGCGAGCGCCGGCGCGCAGAACAGCGCGACGGCGCGCTTGTGCAGGACGTTCATTCGGCCGCAGAGAGTACGTGACTGGGCCGGGAGACGACGCCGCCCCCCGGCACATGGCTCGACTTGGCTTGCTTTCAGCTCTGCTCGTCGTCGCGGCGGTAACCGAGCCGCGCGGAGATGCGGTCGGCCGTCGAGACGAGATGCGGGCCGAGCGCGTCGACGAGCTCGCCGAGCGAGATCGTCGCGCTCGGCACGGCGATGTCGACGGCGGCGACGACCTGACGCGCCTCGTTGCGGACCGGCGCGGCGACCGAGTAGAGGTCCTTCGCGAGCTCTTCGTCGTCGACGGCGAAGTTTGCTTCGAGCACCTCTTCGAGCTCGTCGCGCAGCGCTTTCTTGCTCGTGATCGTGTTTGGCCCGTACTTGCCCAGCTTGATCGAGCCGATCAGCTCGCGCTGGTCGGACTCCGGCAGGTTCGCGAGCAGCAGCTTGCCCATCGCCGTGCAGTACGCAGGCAGCCGCGAGCCGGTGCGCGCGTCGACGCCGGTCTGGCCCTGGCCGCGGCGAAAGCTTCGCGCCTGGTCGACGTAGAGGACCTCAGGGCCGTCGAGCACGGCGAGGCTGACCGTGTAGGAGGTGCGCTGGCGCAGCTCTTCGAGGTACGGCGCGGCGTGCTCGCGCAGGCCGGTCGAGTTCAGCGCCGACATACCGAGGTCGGTCACGCGCAGGCCGAGGCGGTACTTGCGCGAAGCGCCCTGCTCGAGATAGCCGAGCGCGAGCAGCGTGATCACGTAACGGTGCGTCGTCGAGCGGCTCATGCCGAGCTCGTCGGCGATGTCGGCGATGCCGAGCACCGGGCGCTTCGGCGTGAAGCAGCTGAGGATCGCCAGGCCGCGCTCGAGCGACTGCGAGTAGCGCGGCTCGCGGAGGCTCGGAATCGACCATGCAGGCTCTTGCGTGGAAGACGGTGCTTTTGGCGCTTTTGAACTAGTTCTAGGCATGTGTATCTCGGTCCCTGTCCTTTTGGGGGGCGGGGGCTCTTCCTCGTCCTGGAAAATCCCTCGAAATAGTGCGGTTTCGCGACTGGCCGAGCCGCGACTGTCAGACGATCATAAACAGTGTGGTACTAGAGAACGATAGACCGGTCAATGGTCGTTTATTTCGTACGCACCAGGCGAATGCGCGCGCCGTTTCGACAGATTGAGCACGCCGTATAGGACGAACGTCAGTCGCGGCGAACGTCTGCGGGCCGCGCGAGGAACCGCTTGCTCAGCATCGCCTGCTGGCCTTGGTGGTTCGATTTGACGTCGGCGCCGTAGAGCACGTCGGGCTCGTCGGCCATCCGCTCGAACGCGAGCTTGCAGACGTGCTGGCCGTGCTCGACCATGAACGAGACGTCGCGCGCGCGGACCTCGAGCGCCGCGCGCGAGCCGTCGGAGCGACGCTCGCGCGAGTAGCCGAAACCGGGATCGAAGAAGCCGGCGTAGTGCGTGCGCAGCTCGCCGGCTGTCGGGTCGCACGCGAGCATCTCGGCGGCGTAGCGGGGCGGGATGCTGACGCCCGCAGCCGAGAGCAGCAGGTAGAAGACCTCCGGCTCGAGCACGATCCGCCGCTTGGCCTCGGGGTGGACCGGCTCCCAGTACTCCTGCCAGCGCAGCGCGCCGACCTTCGTCAGGTCGATCGGCAGGCTGTTCTTCTTCGCGCGATAGCCGACCGTGCTGTCCCGGCCACCGGAGGCGTCCAGGCTGAGGAACAGGCCGTCGCCGAGCGAGAGCGAGTCCTGCGCGACCGGCTCTCCGTCGCGCAGCAACAGCGGCGTCTGCCGGTGCAGCTCGATCAGCTCGCTGTCGCTGAGCCGGCCGTCGCCGTCGATCAAGCGAACTTGGTTGAGCGCGAGACCGGTCTTCACGCGGATCGCGAACGTGCGCGGGACGACCACCAGGTAGAGCTTGCCGTGATAGCCGGCGGCGATCTCGTCGAAGCGATGGCTACGGTCGGTGAGCACGCGCGTGAACACGTCGAGGCGCCCAGTCGAGCTCTTCGGGTTGGCCTTCGCGCGCACGCCGTCGGGCAGGCGCAGCTCCTCGACGAGCGGCACCAGATACGGGCGGTCGCGCTCGAGCGTCGCGCCGTCGCGCAGGTCGATCTCTTCAAACGCGAGGTCCTCGACCTTCCAAACGCGAGGTCCTCGACCTTCTGCTCGACGGTCGAATCGCTGTCGGGAGGAAGCTGCAGCGCAACACCCACGCGCGCTCGCCGAGGCGCAGGTCGACGCTTGCCGGCTGGACCGACTCCGCCGGGATTCGCCAGGCGCCGGCGAGCAGCCACTCGCGCTCGATCGCCTCGCGCAGGCGCTGCGCCGGGAGCACACCGCCGCCGCGAGCGCCACCGTCGCCGCCGGCGGCGTCGCGTGGCGCCGACGCGGGCACGTCGAGCGGCGCATCTGTCGCAGATCTGCTCGTCACGGCCGCGCTCGCTCTTCCACTACGCCAGAAGTCTGTGGACGCCAGCCGCACGAAGCCGTCGCGAGTAGGAGACGCGACTGGTCGACGCGGATATGTGGAAGTAGCGTGTTCACTGGAAACGTCGCGTACGTGGGGATGATCGCGCGCCGGCTCCTGTCGACCAATGACGATCGAAGCGAAGGGGGCGTTGATCTTGGGCATCGTTCTTCCCTCTCCGGCGATGCCCGAGGCGAGACCGTAGGTATCACCCCCTCGATGCCGGGTCTCCGCGGGCGCCGCAGCTCTTCGCCCGGTTGCGGTGTCCGTGAAGACCCGGATCCAGAGCGCCGCGGGGACGCTGCGCTCATGCGCGGTGCGCGCGACTGTCGGATGCTGCGCTCGTGCGCGGTGTGCGCGGCTGTCGTCGGCTCAGCGCAGCTCGCGCAGCGTCGGGAACGGCACGACGTCGCGGATCGACTCGACGCCCGAGAGGATCATCAGCAGCCGGTCGACGCCGATCCCGCCGCCTGACGTCGGCGCCATCCCGTATTCGAGCGCGCGCACGTATCCCTCGTCGTGCGGGTGCGGCTGCTCACCATCGTCGCCGGGGCGCTGCAGGCGCTGTTTGACGAAGCGGTCGCGCTGATCGAGCGGGTCATTCAGCTCGGTGTCGCCGGAGAGCACCTCGATGCCGCGGATCACCGTGTCGAAGTGCTCGCCGAGACGACTGTCGCGTGAGTGGCGCTTGCAGATCGGGAACAGGTCGAGCGGGAAGTCGAAGACGTGCGTCGGCTGCACGAGATAGGGCTCAACGTGCTTGCTGTAGACGGATTCGACGAGCTTCGCCCACGTCTTGTCGCGCTCTTGCGAGCCGTCGAGGTGCTCGAGCAGCTGCTCGCTCGACGCATCGAGATAGTCGATCCCGACGGCGTCTTTGATCGCGTCGCGCAGCGAGATCCGCGCCCACGGTTTCGCCAGCTCGATCACGCGGCCGTCGTACTGCTCGACTTTCGTCGTGCCGAGCGTGCGCAGTGCGACCTGCTCGGTCACCTCTTCGCACCACAGCGCGATGTCGAGGTAGTCGGCGTAGGTCTTCATGCACTCGAGGATCGTGAATTCAGGGCTGTGGCGGTGCGAGATGCCCTCGTTGCGAAAGGCGCGTCCGAGGTCGTAGACGTTCTCGAGGCCGCCGACGACGCAGCGGTTCATGTACAGCTCGACGGAGATCCGCAGGTGAACGTCGATGTCGAGCGCGTTGTGGTGCGTCTCGAACGGCCGCGAGGACGCGCCGCCGGCGAGCGTCTGCAGGATCGGCGACTCGACTTGCGTGAAGCCTTTCTCGCGCAGCACCTGATGGATCGCCTCGATCACCTTCGTCCGTTTGAAGAACATCTCGCGCGTGTCGGCGTTCGCCAGCAGGTCGAGCTCGCGATAGCGGTAGCGCGAGCCGGCGTCGTCCATTCCGTGGTGGCGGTCCGGCGGCGGTCGCAGCGCCTTCGCGAGCAGCGTGCAGCGGCTCGCGCCGAGCGTCAGCCCGCCGCGCCGTGTCACGTAGACGCTCGCCTCGACGTCGACGATGTCGCCGATGTCGAGACCCGCGATCAGCGCGTACGCCTCGTCGGTCGTCGCGTCGTGGCGCACGACGACCTGCATCGTCGCGGACTGGTCGCGCACGTCGAAGAAGATCGTCTTCGCGTGCGCGCGTCGCGCGATCAGGCGACCGCAGACGCGATAGCGCAAACCGTCGTGCAGGCCAGGCGCGATCTCGGCCGGGTCGTGCGCCGCCAGCACGTCGGCGATCCACGTTCGCGGCATGTCGCGTCGTATGTGCGGGAACGGCTCGATGCCGTCGCCGCGAAGGCGCTCGAGCTTCGCGCGTCGTTCGTCGGCGCCGACCGGCGCCTCACCGGCGTCGAGCTGTCGATCGCTGGAGCCCGCGCCCGTGCCTGCGCCTGCGCCCGTGCCTGCGCCTGCCCCTGCGCCAGCCCGAAGCGGCGGATCGCTCGCGGGGACCGGATCGACGGCGACCGCGGTCTCGCCGGCGCTCGGCTGCCGGCTCACACCGCCACCGAAGCCTTGCCGGCGCAGGTCTGCCGGCTCACGCCGCCACCGCGTCTCGATCGAGCCGCGCGGCGACCTCGCGCACGAGGAAGCTCGCGAGGTGCACCGGGTAGGTGCCGCGCGAGAAGCCGGCGTCGAAGCCGAGCTCCTTGGCGAGCTCGTTCGTGACGCGCGAGCCGCCGCAGGCGAGGATCGTCCGCCGGCGGCGGCCCTCGGCCTCGACGATCTCGACGAGCTCGGTCAGGTTGTGGACGTGCAGGTCCTGCTGCGTGACCGTCTGCGATACGAGGATCGCATCGGCGTCGAGCTCGATCGCCTTCGCGACGAGCACGCTGTTGGGCACTTGGCTGCCGAGGTTGTGCGCGTCGAACGCGGCGTAGCCTTCGAGGCCGCGATTGCCGTGAAAGCCCTTCAGGTCGAGCATCGCGTCGATGCCGACGCTGTGCGTGTCCGAGCCGGTGCACGCGCCGACGACGACGATCGGCCGCCCGACGTTCGCGGATGCGAACGCGTCGATCTCGTCTTCGCTCATGTACTCGGCGTCGAGCTGCCCGGCCTGCTGCGCGGTGTGGTCGACGCTGCCGAGGAAATGCGCGTAGAGCAGGAAGTGCGTGTAGCCGTCGAGCAGGCGCTGATGGTGGACGACCTCGGGGCGGTCGAGGCCGAGCTTCGCCGCGAGCTCGATCGCGGTCTTGCGCGCGGCCGCTCCATCGGGAACGGGCAGCGTGAAGCTCAACTGCACGATGCCGTCGTCGAGGTGATCGCCGTAAGGACGCACGCGCGTCAGATCGACGTGATGGACGTCGCTAGGCAACGTTCACTCCTTGCATCAGCTCGATCGCGGGGTTGAAGTAGCGCTCGTCGGTCGCGACGATGCCATCGATCCCACGACCCTCGTCGACGCGGCGGCGAACGTCGCCGAACGTGCCGTCTTCGATCGCGCCGAACATGCCGACGTCGGCGATTCGCTCGAGCAGCTCGTGCGCTTCGCGCAGCACGGTCTGCGCGCGCGTGTTGATGATCCCGCCTGGCTTGAACTGGATCTCCTCGCCGATGTCGTGCGCGTAGTTGAACACGTAGTCGACGCACTCCAAGCCGACGACGCGGTCGTGCAGGTGCGGCGTGAAGACGCCCTCGGTCGGCACGCCGGCCGTCTGGATGCCCTGGCCGGTGGCGATCGTGATCAAGTTGAACAGCGTGTCGCAGGCGTGCGTGCGAAACAGGTTGCCGTCCATGTGCCGCGTCGGCGGCATGTACTTGATCGGGCAGCCGGGGAACAGCTCGCGCGTCAGCTGCGCTTGCGCCCACTCGTACAGCAGGCCGTTCTTTGTCGGCGGCTCGATCTCGAACGCGTCGCCGAGCGCGATCTGCTCGTCGCGCATGCCCGAGTCGCGCGCGAGCTGGTAGTTGATGAACTGCGACGCGGTCACCGAGCAGGCGGCGCCGATCGCCTCGGCGGTACGCAGGTAGTTGTCCTCGCCGGTGTTGATCACGATCCCGAAGTAACCGGTGATCATTCGCGAGATGCGCTGGTCGATCATCGTGCGCACCGGGTTGATGTCGCGGTAGAGGATCCCGTAGAGCGCGTCGTTGACCATGTTGTCGAGGCCCTCGATCGCTCCGAGCGTCGCGAACTCGGTCATGCACAGCCCCGAGCAGAAGCTCGACAGGCGGATGTAGCGGCCGTTGCGCTCGCACCAATCGTCGAGCGCCTCGCGCAGGATGCGGAAGTTCTCTTGTGTCGCGAACGTGCCGCCAAAGCCTTCGGTCGTCGGCCCGTAGGGCACGTGTTCGAGCAGGCTCTGCGCGGTCGAGCGCGTCATCGAGACGACGTCGCCGCCGGTCTCGGCGACGGCGATCGCGTGCACGACGTCGTCGTAGACGTTGCCGGTCGCGCTCAGCACGTAACGCAGCGGCGGCGGGCCGCTGAGCCGCTCGCGCTGCTCGCGCCGCGCGTCCATCCGCCGCCGCAGCTCGCCCATCCGGCGCGCGCACTGCTCGTTGAGCAGCTCGTGGATCGCCCCCTGCTCGGCGAGCGGCAGCTCGAGCAGGTCGAGCGCGCCGGCGCCGACGGCGTCGGCGACGTGCTGGGCGTCGCGGCCGGTCTGGATCATCGCGTTGCCGAGCCACGGCGCGATCCCGCACGCGAGCCGGCCGCGGTCGTGAACGTGCTCGACGAGCGCGTTCGGCAGCGGCACGTCGAGCTCGGTGATGCCGTCGACGCCGAGAAAGCGCACGAGCGAGCGCTCGACTGACAGCGTCGTGCGATTCGCGGTTTCCTCGGCCATGCGGTCGGCGATGCTTCTCGCCGCCAGGCGGCATGCCTCGATCACACCGACGTCCAAGTCGAGCTTGCAGTCCATCGTGCGGCGAGCGTAACCAGTGGGCTGCCGCGGCTTCGCAACTGCGTGTAAGCAGTCCGAATCGGCCCGTCTCGCGGCGTCGGCAACGCGCCGAGATGTCTCTCTTTCACCGTCGCAGACGGTCGGTGCGATCTGTTTCCAAGTCGCCACCCGAGCGATCGCCTGAGTTTTCAGCGTTTTGCCGATCTCGCGCGGCGAAGCGCCCGATTCACCTCACGACGCAAGTTGACTTCTGGCCGTCTCTGGCTAGCCTCGCCGCACCGTCATGGCTATCGACATCGCACACCTCGACGCACCGCCGGACCTGCTCTTCGCGACGCCTGCGACGCAGCTCGAGCACTCACGAGCGACCGAGCGCGACGCGCGCGGAGCAGGCCGGCGGCCGCTGCCGGCGACGCGCGATCTGCTCAACGGAGCGCCGTTCGTCGTCGACTTCTGCGACCCGACGCCGACGACTGCGCTGCACGTCGGCTACCTGCGCAACATCGCGCTCGGGCATGCGCTGGCGAGCACGCTCGAGGCCGCCGGCGCGCACGTCGCGCGCCAGACGCAGATCGCCGATGCGGGACGCGACATGGGCGAAGCGATGGCCGGATATCTGCGCTACTCGCGTGAGTCCGACCCGGCGGAGACGGGTGAGAAGAGCGACCGCTTCGTCGGCCGCCTGTACGCGAATCGAGTGCAGGGCGACGATCGTGACGACGACGGCCTGTGCGACTTACAACTGGCGCTGCTCGCCGCCGGCGATCGCCAGACGCACGCGCTGTGGCACGCAGTCCGCGATTGGGCGGTGAGTGGCCAGAACGAGACGCTCGCGCGCCTCGGCGTGCGCTTCGAGCGGACGATCTTCGACTCGCAGTACGTGCCGCGGATCGAGCCGCTCGTCCGCCTCGCGCTCGCGCAGGGCGTGATCGGCGGTTCGCTCGGCGGACCGCTCGTGTTCGAGACGAACGGTCGCACGCCTGTCCACCTGCCGCTGATCGACGCTGACGGGCGTCCGACGAAGGACCTTCGCGCGCTGACGATCTGGCGCTCGCTGATGACGGAGATGACCGACGTGACGCTCGTCCGCCTGACGAGCGAGGAACGTCGCGACAACCTCGACGAGATCCTGCGCGGCCTCGCGCCGGGCGGGAAGGTGTACCCGACGGCCGTGCTGCACGCGGAGGTCGTCACCGATCAGGACGTCGGGCCGAGTGGCGAGAGCACGCTTTTGATCGACGATCTGCTGGACATGCTGCTCGAGCACGAGCGGCTGCGCGAGTTGGCGATCGAGCAGCGCGCGGGCTGCGCAGCGCAGGACCTCGCGGCGATGGTGCTGATGGGCATGTGTCTCGATCATCCGCTGCACGAGTCGCTGCCGATCACGGCCGCACGCGTGCTCGACGGCGAGAACACCGGCTGGACGTTTGCGCGCGCGTGGATGAAGGCGTGGGACCCGCGCAACGACGGCGGCCCGCTGCCGCTGGCCGACGACGAGCACTACCGCTCGCTCGTCGCGCAGTCGCAGCTGCTGCCGCTCGTCGATCGCGCTGTCAAGGGCCTCGACGGACTTCGGCTCGTGCGCTTCCTGGCGCGCATCGGCAACTGGTACTTGAGCACCGAGACCGACCCGGCCGTCGGTCGCATCATGCGCTCGCTGCTGTCGAGCGGCCTCGGCAGCCTCGGCCTGATCCGAATCCAGGAGGTGAACAGCTGATGGCCACGCTCGACACGACCGCTCGCCACGAGACTGCGATAGCGGACCCGAACGCGCTGGAGAACGACCTGCGCTCGTTCTACCTGACGGGCAGCGAGGAGATGAGCATCTTCGAGGAATGGGAGCACGGGATCGCCAGGGGCGACTCGACGACGCCGTCGACGTGCTCGCCGACGTATCGCTGGTGGATCCTCGAGCACCTGCGCAACGCGCTCGACCGCGACCGCAAAAACCTGCTGCTGAGCCTCGGCTCGGGCAACGCGTTCATCGAGCGCGTGCTCGGTCGCGAAGGCTATCCCGTGCTGGCTGTCGACGCGCTCGAGGAGGCCGTCGAACTGGCGCGCCGCGCCGGCGTGCCGGCGATCTGCCAGAACCTCTATGCGTGGGACGCGGAGCCTGAATACTGGGACGTCGTCTACGCCGACGGGCTGCTCGGCCACCTGCACGACGGGCACGACGGCGCACATACGGCGTTGCGCCTGTTCCACAGCTGGCTGAAGCCGTCAGGCGGCACCGTCGTGATCTCCAACGACGCGCCGAAAACGGACGAGCCGGTGCAGCAGTCGGCGAATGTTCCGGGCTTCTACTGGCTCTCGGAGCAGTGGATCGCCGGCGAGCTCAAGCGCGCCGGTTTCACGAGGATCTCGACGGCGTCGCTCGACTATCGCCGGCCGCTGTCGGGGCTGCGCACGCGAGCGATCATCACGGCGCATCGCAGCGCGTAGGAGCGCGGCGCGGCAATGCCGATGAGCGAGGACTTCACGCGGCGCTTGGAGCCGTCGCTGGAGGAGATCGCGGAGCACTTCGGCACGCCGTTTCACATCTATGACGAACGCGGCATCCTCGCCGCCGCGGATTGTCTCGACGCGGCGTTCGCCGGGCTGCCGTTCCACGAGTACTTCGCCGTCAAGGCGCTGCCGAACCTGACGATCTTGCGGCTGTTGCGCGAGCACGGCCTCGGCATGGAGTGCAGCTCGATCGCCGAGCTCGAGCTGGCCGGCGACTGCGGCGCGCGCGCCGAGCAGATCTTCTTCACGTCGAACAACACGACGCGCGAGGAGTTCGCGGCGGCGCTCGGGCGCGGTGCGATCGTCAACGTCGACGACATCTCGCTGATCGAGAAGCTGCCGAGCGCGCCGGCGGTGTGCTCGTTTCGCTTCAACCCCGGCCCGGAGCGCCTTGGCGACAAGCTGATCGGCTCGCCGATGGAGGCCAAGTTCGGACTGCGTCGCGACCAGCTGAGCGTCGCGTTCGCGGCGGCGCGCGAGCTCGGCGCCGAGCGCTTCGGCCTGCACGCGATGATCGCGTCGAACGTGCTGACCGTGCAGCCGCTGCTCGCGACGATCGCGATGCTGCTGGCGCTCGAGGACGGCCTGCAGCGCGAGCTCGGGATCGAGCTCGAGTTCATCAACGCGGGAGGCGGTCTCGGGATTGCGTATCGGCCGACCGATCAGTCGCTCGACGTGCATGCGCTCGGGCTTGGCGCCGGACAGCTGCTGCGCGCGCACGAGCAGCGCACGGGGCGCCGGCCGACGCTGCTGCTCGAGTCCGGCCGTTTCATCACCGGTCCGCACGGCGCGCTCGTCACGCGCGTGATCAACCGGATGAGCAAGTGGCGCGAGTACGCCGGCGTCGACGCGGGCATCGCGGCGCTGTTGCGCACGGCCTTCTATCCCGACTCCTATCACCACGTGTCGCTGAGCGGCGACCGCGGCGAGCGCCGCCGCCAGCGCGTCGATGTCGTCGGCTCGCTGTGCGAGAACAACGACAAGCTCGCGATCCAGCGCGAGCTGCCGGAGCTGCGCGTCGGCGATCTGCTGCTGGTCCACGACACGGGCGCGCACGGCCTGGCGATGGGCTTCAACTACAACGGCCGCCTGCGCCCGCAGGAGCTGTTGTTGCGCGACGACGGCAGCGTCGAGCTGATTCGCCGTCGCGAGGAGGTGCGTCGCGACTACTTCGCGACGCTGCGGTTCGAGCCGGACGTGCTCGTGCCGGGGGAACGCGCCGGAGGCGCACGCGCGGTCGGCGAACGCGCTGTGGACGAGCGCGGGCCGCATGCGGGCGCGCCGGTCGCGACGGCCGAGGCACGCTGAGCATGGCGACGCTCGCGAGCATCGCCGACTTCGGTGGCCTCGACTCGTTGCGCCAGCAGATCGATCGCCTGTGGGAGCGTCGCGCTGAGCTCGACGACCGCGATCCGCACACGCAGGCGACGGTGCTGAACGTGATCGACCTGCTCGATCGCGGCCGCGTTCGCGTCGCCGAGCTCGACGCGGCTGGCGAGATCGTCGTGCACGAGTGGCTGAAGCGCGCGATCGTGCTGCTGTTTCGCGTCTGCCCGATGGAGCGCACCGAGGCCGGCCCGATGTCGTTCGCCGATCGCCTGCCGCCGAAGCGGGGCGCGGCGAACGTGCGGATCGTGCCGGGAGCGTATGCGCGCTTCGGCTCGCATCTCGCGTCGGGAGCGATCTTGATGCCGAGCTTCGTCAACGTCGGCGCGCACGTCGGCCGCGACACGCTCGTCGACACTTGGGCGACGGTCGGCTCGTGCGCGCAGATCGGCGATCGTGTGCACCTCTCGGGCGGCGTCGGTGTCGGCGGCGTGCTCGAGCCGCTGCAGGCGAGCCCGGTGATCGTCGAGGACGACGCGTTCATCGGCAGCCGCTGCATGCTGATCGAAGGCGCGCGCGTCGGCGAGGGCGCGGTCGTCGGCGCGGGCGTGATCCTCTCGCCGACGATCCCGGTGATCGACGCGGACAGCGGCGAGGAGATCTCGCGCGGGCGGATCCCGCCGTGGAGCGTCGCGATCGGCGCGACGCGCTCACGCTCGTTCGCGGGCGGCGAGTTCGGCCTGCCTTGCGTGCTCGTCGTCAAGCGGCTCGGTCAGGGCGAGCGCCACGACAAGGTCAAGCTGAACGAGTACGTGCGCGACCACGGCGCGGCGCTGTAGCGAGGCGGCTGAGCGCGAGGCGGCGGGCCGCCAGGCGAACGTGGAGCGCGCGGCGACGTCGCGTGTCAGGCGCTGCCGACGAGCGCGGCTGCGCCGGCCGTCAGCAGCTCGGCCGCACGCACGACGTCGTCGGCGGGCGGCGTCAGCGCCAGCCGCAGGTAGCCCTCGCCGCCGACGCCGAGGTAGGAGCCTGGCACGACGAGCAGCGCGCGCTCGAGCAGCAGCTCGTAGGCGCGCACGTCATCGCCGCCGGGCACGCCGAGCCAGAGGAAGATCCCGGCGGGACTGCCGGCGTCGAGCAGGCCTGCACGCGCGGCGGCGGTCGCGAGCAGCGTGCGCTTCTCGGCGTAGCGCGCGCGAGCTTGCGCGACGTGCGTCTCGTCTTCCCACGCGGCGATCGACGCGCGCTGCACGAACGCCTGCGGCGTCGTGCCGATATCGCTGCGGTGACGGCGGATGCGCGCGACGATCGCCGGATCGCCGGCGACGAAGCCCGAGCGCAGGCCAGCGAGGCCAGAGCGCTTGGAGAGCGAGTTGAACACGACGACGCCGCTGCGGTCGGCTAGCTGCAGCGCGGAGACGGGCGGCGTGCGGCCGAACCAGAACTCCGAGTAGGTCTCGTCGACGGCGAGGATCGCGCCGCGACGGCGACAGCGCTCGGCGAGCTCGTCGAGCAGCTCGAGCGACGCCGTCGCGCCGGTCGGGTTGTGCGGGTTGACGACCCAGACGATCGCGACGCTGTGCCAGTCGATCGCTTCGGGATCGGGCAACCAGCCGCGCTGCTCGCTCAGCGTCTGCGTCTCGAGCGTCAGCCCGGCGGCGCGCGCGCTGCGCTCGGGCACGGGATAGGACGGCGAGCAGACGACGATCGTGTCTCGCTCGCGCGCGAACAGCCGCGCGAGCACGGCGATCGGCTCCTTCGCGCCGAGCGTCGGCAGCACTTCGTCGTCGGCTTCGAGCGCGACGGCGAAGCGGCGCTCGATCCACGCGGCGATCGCCGCGCGCAGCGCGCGCAGTCCCGCCGCGGACGGGTAGTCGCACAACGGCAGCGTCGCGGCGGCGTCGACGAGCGCGTCGCGCACCGCCTGCGGGGCTGGGTCGGTCGGCGCTCCCAAGCTCAGGTCGACGACGTCGATCCCGCGCGCTTGCGCTGCGCCGCGCGCTTCGGCTACACGCAGGAACGGGTAGCCGGGCGCCTGCTCGACGTGCTGGTTCAAGCGCACGAGAACGACCTCAGGATCTCGTGGCAGCGGGCTAGCGCCGCGAGCGAGATCCGCTCGTCGGCGCGATGCGCGAACGCCGGGTCGCCGGGCCCGAGGTTGACAGCCTCGATGCCGGCTGCCGCGAATTCCGCGACCGGCGTCCAGGCCTGCTTCGGCTCGGCGGCGGCGCCGGTGATCTCGAGCAGGCGATCGAGCAGCGGGTTGGCGTGCGGCGGCAGCGCTCCTGGCGAGTTCGAGACGATCTCGAGCTCGCCGTATGGCTCGCACCATTCGCGCAACTGGCGCTCGGCGCGCTCGGCGCTCGTTGCGGGCGCGTAGCGGAAGTTGACGTTGGCGACGGCCGAACCTGGGATCACGTTGCGCGCGAGGCCGGCGTGCAACGTCGTCGCTGAGACGACTTGCGTGAAGTCGAGTCGGTCGATCGTGCTGCGCAGCGGTTCGATCGAGTGCAGCGCGCGGATGCCGTCGATCGCGCGGTCGATCGCGTTCTCGGCGAGCCACGGGCGGGCCGAGTGCCCGGCGCGCCCGGCGAACGTCCAGGTCGCGTCGAGGTTGCCGAGGCAACCTGCCTGAACGACGTTGCTCGTCGGCTCGAGCATGATCGCCAGGTCGGCTTCGCGCAGGCTGGGCTCGCGCGCGAGCAACGGAAAGAGCGCGCTTTCGCTCGACGCGAGCTCCTCGCGCCCGAAGAACAGGTAGCCGATGTCGCACGCACCGTCGGACGCGCCAGACGCTCGGCTCAAGGCCAGCTCGAGCATCACGGCGACGCCGCCCTTCATGTCGCTGGCGCCGAGGCCGAAGACGTGCTCGCCGTCGATCCGACCGGGCCAGTTGTGCTGCGCGGGGACGGTGTCGAGGTGGCCGGCGAGCAGCACGAACGGGAGCTCGCGGCGACTGCTCGCGCCGGCGATCACGCACGAGTCGCCGGCGTCGCGCGCCGGCACGCGGCCGTCGCGCAGGACGCTCAGCAGATGCGCCGTCACGTCTCTCTCTCGGCCCGATTCGGAGGCGATATCGATCAGCTCGAGCGTTCGCTCGGCGAGGCTTGCTGCCAGGTTGCTCTCGGAGATCTCAATCGACGCCATAGTGGGCCTGCGGGAACCGGCGCGGCTCTATGCGCGCGCGGTTTGCCTGATGCTGATTTTCCCAGTCGCCGGCGCGAGCAAACGGGCTCAGCCGGCGCTGCCGTCGGCGGCGCCGCCGCGAGCGTTCGGCTGGGCGGCGCGTGGCGACGGCGCGGGCAGTGCGTCGAGCACCCGTCGCGCGAGCGCTCCGCGTCCGGTTAACCGCAGCCGCGCGTAGTCGCGCTGAGGGCCGAGCGCAGCAGTCCAAGCGGCCGTGTCGCCTTTGATCGCGACGGTCGCGCCGTTCGCCGCGTTGACCGTCGCCGGGCGCAGCGGCTGCAGCTTTCCGGCGACGGTCTGGAAGCGGTAGCTGGCAAGCTCCTCGCCGTCGTCGATCACGGCCTCGAGCACGCCTTTGGGCAGCGTCGCGCCATCGAGCAGCGCCGGCAGCTGGCAGAGGATCGCATTGGCGTCGATGTGCTCGCAGGTCTCTTGCTCGCTCCAGCGGTAGCGCATGCCCCAGCGCGCGAGCGCGGCGGCGATCGGCAGCAGCGCGACGCCGCTGTCGGTCAGCGTCAGCTCGACACGAGGCGGCATTTCGCGAAAGCGCCGCCGCGTGAGCAGCCCGAGCGCGACCATCTGGCGCACGTGGTGGTCGAGCACGGCCGAGCTGACACCGGGCAGACGGTTGCGCAACGTGTTCAGGCGAACGGTGCCGTCAGAGCAGGCGAGCACGATCAGCAGCGTCCAACGATCGCCTGCCGCCGCGAGCGCCTGAGCGAGCGGTGTCGCCTGCCGATGAGTCCGCAGCGAAGTCAGCTGCTTCGGCCGGATTTGGTGGGTCCCCGCTACGTCCCCCATAAGAGCAAGCGTACGCGCACGTACCGTCACGTGACGCTCGCCTTATACCCGAGAATCGGAGAAACTTAGATTCCTATATTTAGAACCTCAATACCCGGTAGTTCGCTGCGCAAACGAATTTGATTTTGTTTCTGACTGGGATCAAACTCTCAGCTCGCGAGGATTGCCGGTCGCCTGGCAGATGCGTCGCTAGCCTGATCTGAGTGCGCGCGCCGGCTCTAGCAAACTTCACGCCGCGCGTGCGCGAATGGTTCGAACGAGCTTTCGACGCGCCGACGCCGGCGCAAGAGCAGGCGTGGCCGGCGATCGCGGCGGGCGAGAACGTGCTGCTGTCGGCGCCGACCGGCTCGGGCAAGACGCTCGCGGCGTTCCTCTGGGCGCTCGACCGGCTCAGCGCGGGCGATTCGAGCGTCGCCGCGGCTGGCGCTGAGCAGGCGCCGGGCACGCGCCGGGCCGGCACGCGCGTCAAGGCCGGCACGCGCGCTCAAGGCGGCACGCGCGCTCAAGGCGGCACGCGCGCTCAAGGCGGCACGCGCGCTCAAGGCGGCACGCGCGCTCAAGGCGGCACGCGCGTCGTCTACGTCAGCCCGCTGAAGGCGCTCGCGTACGACATCGAGCGCAACCTGCGCACGCCGCTGCGCGGGATCGGCGCGGAGCAGGTGACGGTCGGCATCCGCACGGGCGACACGCCGCAGCGCGAGCGTGCGGCGATGGCGCGCAAGCCGCCGGACATCTTGATCACGACGCCTGAGTCGCTGTACTTGATCCTCACGTCGCAGGCGCGCGCGATGCTCGACGACGTCGAGGCGGTGATCGTCGATGAGATCCACGCGGTCGCGGCGAGCAAGCGCGGCTCGCATCTGGCGCTGACGCTCGAGCGCGTAGAGCGCCAGGCGGGGCGGCCGGTGCAGCGGATCGGGCTGTCGGCGACGCAGAACCCGCTGGCGGAGGTCGGCCGCTTCCTCGTCGGGCCGCGCCGCGAGGTGACGATCGTCGATGCGGGGCAGAAGAAGCAGCTCGACTTGCGCATCGAGGTGCCGGTCGAGTCGATGAGCGAACCGGGCGGCGCGGTCGATGCAAACGCCGATCCGCTCGATCCCGTTCCGGGGAGCGAGTCGACGCGCAACTCGATCTGGCCGGCGATCTACCCAGAGCTGCTCGAGCTCGTGCAGTCGCACAACTCGACGATCGTGTTCGTCAACAACCGCCGCTCGGCCGAGCGCGTCGCGCTGCGGCTGAACGAGCTGGCGGGCAAACAGCAGGTTGAGCAGGATGAGATTGCCGCCTCCGGCGGCTCGGGGTCGCGCGCGGCAGAGCCGCCGGTTGGCGCAGCTACGGCGAGCGCGATGGGACCGGTCGCGCCGCTGGAGATCGCGCGAGCGCATCACGGCTCGCTGGCGCGCGAGGAGCGCACGAAGGTGGAGGAGCTGCTGAAGGCGGGCGAGTTGCCGTGCCTCGTCGCGACGAGCTCGCTGGAGCTGGGCATCGACATGGGCGCGGTCGACCTCGTGCTGCAGATCGAGTCGCCGAAGTCGGTCGCGCGCGGCCTGCAGCGGATCGGTCGCGCGGGGCACAGCGTCGGCGACGTCAGCCGCGGGCGGATCTTCCCGAAGTTCCGCGGCGACCTGCTCGAGTGCGCGGTCGTCGCGCGACGGATGCACGAAGGACTGATCGAGCCGACGGTCGTGCCGCGCAACGCGCTCGACGTGCTCGCGCAGCAGATCGTCGCGATCGCGGTCGCGGCTGAACCGGTCAAAGGGCAGGAGGGCGAGGGTGGGATCGCGGTCGCGGAGCTGCACGCGCTCGTGACGGGGAGCCACTCCTACGCCGAGCTGTCGATCGAGCTGCTCGAGAACGTGCTCGACATGCTCGACGGGCGCTATCCGTCGAAGGAGTTCGGCGAGCTGCGCGCACGGATCGTCTGGGACCGCGTCGCGGGCACGATTCGCGCGCGCAAGGGCTCGCGTCAGCTGGCGGTCGCGAACGCCGGCACGATTCCCGATCGCGGCCTGTACGCGGTGACGCTGCCGGACGGGCGGCGCGTCGGCGAGCTCGACGAGGAGATGGTCTACGAGGCGCGACCAGGCCAGGCGTTCCTGCTCGGCGCGTCGAGCTGGCGGATCGAGGAAATCGGGCGCGACCGCGTGATCGTCACGCCGGCTCCAGGCGCGCCGGGGGCGGTGCCGTTCTGGAAGGGCGACTCGGTCGGGCGCCCGAAGGAGCTCGGCGAGGCGATCGGCGCGTTCTCACGCTGGGCGGTCGATCAGCAGCCGCAGACGCTGCAGGACGGCTATGACCTCGACGAGCGCGCGGCGCGCAACCTGCTCGCGTACCTGCGCGAGCAGCAGGAGGCGACGCGCGTGCTGCCGAGCGAGCGCACGATCGTGCTCGAGCGCTTTCGCGACGAGATCGGCGACTGGCGGCTGTGCGTGCTCTCGCCGTTCGGCGGACGCGTGCATTCGGCTTGGGCGCTGGCGCTGAGCGCGAGGATCCGTGAGCGGATCGGGCTCGAGGCCGATGCGATCTCCTCCGACGACGGCATCGTCTTGCACTTGCCGGACCTCGATGCGGACGAAGCCGAGGCGCTGCCGTCGGCTGCCGAGCTGATCATGATCGAGCCGGCCGACGTCGAGGCGGCGATCGTCGCAGAGCTCGGCGGCTCGGCGCTGTTCGGCGCGCGCTTCCGCGAGAACGCGTCGCGCGCGCTGTTGATCCCGCGAGCGTACCCAGGCAAACGCACGCCGCTGTGGCAGCAGCGGCTGAAGGCGCAGAACCTGTTGGAGGTCGCGCGCCGCTATGCGGACTTCCCGATCGTGCTCGAGACGTATCGTGAGTGCCTGCGCGACGTGCTCGACGTGCCGGGTCTGGAAGCGCTGCTGCAGGCGCTGCAGACGCGCGAGATCGCGCTCGTCGAGGTCGAGACGCAGACGGCGTCGCCGTACGCGTCGTCGCTGCTGTTCGACTACGTCGCGACGTACATGTACGAGGGCGACACGCCGAGCGCCGAGCGCCGCGCGGCGGCGCTGTCGCTCGACCGCGAGCTGCTGCGCGAGTTGCTCGGCCAGGAGGAGCTGCGCGAGCTGCTCGACGCCGACGCGCTCGCGCGCGTGGAGGACGATCTCCAGCATCGCTCTGAGCTGACGCAGGCGACGGGCCGCGACGGCGTGCACGACGTGCTGCGCCATGTCGGCGACTTGAGCGACGAAGAGATCGCCGCGCGCACGTTCGCCGGCGTCGAGGAGGCGCCGCTGCTGGCAGAGCTCGAGCGCGAACGGCGCGCGATCCGCTTGCGCGTCGGCGGCGAGCAGCGCTGGGTCGCGGCGGACGAGGCGGGCCTCTACCGCGACGCGCTCGGCGCGGCGCCGCCTGGCGGGCTGCCGGAGGCGTTCCTCGCCGACGTGCCCGACGCGCTGGCGGTGATCGTCGCGCGCTACGCGCGCACGCACGGGCCGTTCACGACCGACGAGCTGCGCGAGCGCTATGGCGTCGATGCGAGCGCGGTGCTGCGTGAGCTCGAGCGCGACGGAAGCGTCGTGCGCGGCGAGCTGCGCCCAGGCGGCAGCGGGCGCGAGTGGTGCGACGTCGAGGTGCTGCGTCGCCTGCGCCGCGCGTCGCTGGCGGCGCTGCGCAAGGAGATCGAGCCGTCTGACCAACGCGACCTGGCTGCGTTCCTGCCGTCGTGGCAGGGCGTCGATCGTCATCCGCCGGCCGGCGCCGGAGTCGACCGCCTGCGCGAGGCGCTCGTGCCGCTGCAGGGCCTCGCGTTGCCGGCGGAGACGTGGGAGCGCGACGTGCTGCCACGGCGGATCGGCGCGTACTCGCCGTCGTGGCTCGACAGCCTGTGCGCGAGCGGCGAGGTCGTCTGGGTCGGCGCCGGCCCGACCGGTCGCTCGGGCCGCGTCGCGCTGTACTTCCGCGAGGACGCGCCGCTGATCGGCCCGCCGCTGTCGAGCCGGCGCGCCACGCCGAGCGAGCGCGCCACGCCGAGCGAGCGCGCCACGCCGAGCGGGCGCGCTGCCGACGTCTTCGCTGGCGCCGCGTCGCCAATCGCGGCATCCTCGTCGACCGACACGCCGGATCACGAGCTGATCCGCGCGCGCCTGGCGCAGGGCCCGTGTTTCTTCAGCGACTTGATCGCCGAAGTCGAGCTGCCGGCGGAGGCGCTGCGCGAGGCGCTGTGGGATCTCGTCTGGGCCGGCGAGGCGACGAACGATGCTTGGGCGCCGCTGCGCGCGCCGCGTCTGACGCTCGCGCGCGCGCGCCAAGAACGTTCGAATAATCGAACGTCGGTCCGGCGTTTCGGCTCGCGCCGCACCGGCGCGCAGGGCCAGGTGCAGGGGCGCTGGTCGCTGACTGGCGCGATCTTCGCGAGCGGCGCGGCCGGCCCTGAGCGCCGGCGCGTGCTCGCCGAGCTGCTGCTCGAGCGCTACGGGATCGTGACGCGCGAGCAGGTGCTCGCGGAGGGCGTCAAAGGCGGCTTCGCGATGCTCTACGACACGTTCGCGAAGCTCGAGACGCTCGGCGTCTGTCGCCGCGGCTACTTCGTCGAGGGGATGGGCGGTGCGCAGTTCGCGCTGCCGGGCGCGGTCGAGCGTCTGCGCGCCGCGCGCGGGCCGAGCGCGACGGCTTCGGCGGATCGCCGGCGGACGCTCGTGCTCGCGGCGGCGGACCCGGCTCAGGCGTACGGAGCGGCGCTGCCGTGGCCGAAGCGCGACGGCCAGGAACGCCGCCCAGCGCGCGTCGCAGGCGCATATGTCGTGCTCGTCGACGACGCGCCGGCGCTGTACGTGGAGCGCGGCGGGCGCGGTCTGCTGACGCTCGTCGACGATGCCGCGAGCCCGACGCACGGCGCGACCGCGGCGGGCGACGCGGGCGCGCGCGAGGTCGTCCTCGACGCGCTCGGAGCGCTCGCCGACGCAGTCCGCGCGGGACGCGTGCCGAAGCTCGCGCTCGAGCGGATCGACGGCGCTTCGGCGATCGCTTCGCCGCTCGCGGGCACGCTGCTCGAGCTCGGCTTCGCGGCCGGCCCGCGGCGCCTGACGCTCAACGCATAAACATCGCGCGAACGCCGGACGGCTCGGCCTCGAGCGGCCTTCGGCTCAGTCGAAATACGGCCGTCGGCGATCGCGCCATGTCTCCAACTTGGCGGCAGGAGACATTGCTAGAACGGGCGGGCGGATTCCGGTATAAAGAATGCAGAGGACACCAAAAGTAGGCTTGCGTTTCTGTTAGGTATGATCTATTGTCTCGAATCGTGGGGATGAGCGGAACTCATAGGGGGCCCACTCCGTTGTACCGGCGGCTGCCTCACGGACCCAACGGGATGGCGCGCGACGAGGTCGCACGCAACCAGCGGGCTCGGATGTACGGGGGCATGGTCGAGGCGGTCAGCGAGCGTGGCTATCCGCAGACGACGGTCGCGCATGTGATCGCGTACGCGGGCGTCTCGCGCCGGGCGTTCTACGAGCAGTTCCAGAACAAGGAAGCGTGCTTCCTGGCGACGTACGACATCATCGTCGCGCGCGCTCGCAAGCTCGTGCTCGACTCGTGGGGCAACGAACGTGGCTGGGCGAACCGCCTGCACGCGGCGTGCAAGGCGCTGCTCGACGACGTCGCCGAGCGACCGAAGGGACCGCGTCTGGTGCTCGTCGACTCGCTCGGCATCGGGCCTCGCGCGCGGGAGCGGATGACGCTCGCGTCGACGACGTTCGAGCGAGTGCTCGCGATGGCGTTCGAGTCGCACCCGGACGGTGTCGATCTCTCGCCGCTGACGATTCGCGCGATCGTCGCCGGGATCCGGCACGTGGCGTTCACGCGAATGTACGAACAGCGCGAAAAGGAGCTGTACACGCTGACCGACGAGGTGCTCGACTGGATCGAGTCCTACCGCTCGCCAGTCGCGCGGCGGCTGAACGTGTCGGGGCTCGTGCAACCGGCCGACGTCGAGCCGCAGCCGGCGGCGTTCTTGGCGGCGGACGACAAGCGCGCACGAGCGCTCGGCGCGCTCGTGCACCTGACGCTCGACGAACGCTACGCGGAGCTGAGCGATCCGCAGATCGCGCAGTTCGCGGGCATCTCGACGGAGGCGTTCCACAAGCAGTTCGCGACGAAGGAGGCGTGCTTCCTGGCGGTGCTCGACGAGTTCGTCGCCGAAGCGATGGAAGCGGTCAAGGCAGCGGTCGCCGACGCGCGCGACTGGCCGGAGGCTGTGCATCTCGCGGTGCGCGCGCTGGTCGAGTACTTCGCCGCGCACGAGGCGCTCAGCCGGATGGCGTTCATCGACATCTTCGACGTCGGCCCGGGGATGATCGGGCGGATGACGCGCTCGATCGAAGACTTCACGAAGCTGCTCGACGAGCTCGGCCCGGAACCGCGCCGCGGACCGCTCGTCGCGCGCGAAGCGATCACTGGAGCGATCTGGGGGATCGTCTCGAGCTACACGGCGCACGATCGCGTGCGCCAGCTGCCGCGCCTGGTCGATCAGCTGTCGTTCATCATGCTCGCGCCGTACATCGGCGCGAAGCCGGCGATGGAGACGATCGAGGCGGCGCGCAAACCGCTGCCGAGCGACTACTAGCGCGGCAGTCTGCGATCGTGAGGCCCGATGGCCGGGCCTGTGACGAGCACACCGCGACGCGACCGGCCGCTGCGCGTCGGGCACAAGGGCGCGGCGAAAATCGAGCCGGGCAACACGCTCGCGAGCTTCGACGCGGCGCTGCGCCACGGCGTCGAGATGATCGAGCTGGACGTGCTCAGCGAGCGAGCGGACGGCAGCGGCCGCCTACTGGTCGCGCACGACTACGAGGACATCGCGGCGCGCTCGCCGTTGACGTTCGAGCAGGCGCTCGCGCATCTTGCCGGCGAGGCGTTTGCGAACGTCGGCTTCGACGTCGACGTGAAGATCCCCGGCTACGAGCAGCGCGTCGTACAGGCGCTGCGCGAGCACGGCGTGATCGAGCGCTCACTGCTCAGCACGATGTTCGGGGAGTCGCTCGACCGTGTGCGCGCGCTCGAGCCGGCGCTGCGCCTCGGCTGGTCGGTGCCGCGCGTCAAGCGCGACTACACGACGCACCTGCTGACGGCGATTCCGGCGCTCGCGATTCTCACCGGCTATCGCGCGGTGCTGCCGCGTCGCGCGCTCGCGGGCCTGCGCGCGGGGCGCTTCGACGCGCTGATGGCGCATTGGCGCGTCGTCACGCCGGCGCTCGTGCGCGGCGTGCGCGAGGGCGGCGGCGAGCTGTATGTGTGGACGGTCGACGACGCGTCGCGGATCGCCAAGTTGAGCGCGCTCGGCGTCGACGCGATCATCACGAACGACCCGCGGCTGTTCGACTCCTCAGCGCTCGCGCCGAAGCGCTAGCCGTCGAGGCGCTGGGCGATCGCGCAGCTCGCCGCCGCGAGCTAGCCGATCACGCAGCTGGCGGCGGAGAAGCCTTCGGGGTCGGAGCCGGCGAGGCTCTTGCGTCCGGCGCTCGTCGGACGCGAGGTCTGCGCGACCACGGTGCTGCCGCGACGCCACTGGAACGTGACGACGCCGCGCATCGTCACGGCCGGCTGGCCGGCGACAGGGCTCAACTGGAAGCTGCGCCCACCCTGACGAGCGGACGCGCCGGTGCCGACGCTCGCGTAGTGCGGCGAGATGCTGCTGGCGAGGTCGACCCAAGTCTTCTTCGTCGCATCGAGATACTGCAGGCGGAAGCGCATCGACATCGTGTCGTGCGCCTCGCCGTCGCCGGGCATCGAGCCGCGCACGCCGAGCGTGTCGGGCTGGTCGGTCGCGTTGCAGACGTCGATCGTCGCCCACAGCAGGCGCGATTTGAACAACGCTTGCGGATCGGTCGGTGGCGCGGCGCGCGTGCTGGTCGCGGCGCCGGCGACGCTCGCTCCTGGGAGCAGCGCCAGCAGCACGGCGGTTGAGGCGAGCGCGGCGATCGCGCCGGCGAAGAGAGACTCGGCCTTGCGGCACGGGCGAGCTTGTGAGAGATCTGCGCATATGTCTGAAGATACCCGTGCGGCGTCCGCAGTTGCGGCGCGCGATTGGCTCGCGCGGAACGCGCTGTCTACGTTGTGATATGCCTGCCCGATGGCCGGAATGAGCTCAGCCGAGGCCGTCGAGCTGCTCGGCGGCGTCCCGGTCTTCTCGACGCTCGTGCAAGACGACCTCGAGCGGATCGCGCAGTTCGCCGTGCCGCGTGACTTCGAGCCGGGCGAGGTCGTCTTTCGCGAGGGCGACGCGAGCGACACTTGCTACATCGTGCGCTCTGGGCGTGCGCGCGCCGTGCGCACGCACGCCGGTGGTCGCACGTTGACGCTCGCGACGTTCGGTCCCGGCGACATCTTCGGCGAGCTCGCGCTGTTCGAGGACGAGAAGCGCTCGGCGACGGTCGAGGCGATCGAGTCGACGAGCGCGCTCGCGGTGCTCGGGCCGGACATGCGGCGGTTGATGTCCGAACACCCCGAGATCGCCGCACGCCTGGTGATCGCGCTTGGCCGTCGCTTGCGCGAAACGAACGAACGGCTCTCGCGTCAGTCGTTCCAGACCGTGCAGAGCCGCGTTGCGGTCGTGCTCGCCGAGCTCGTCGAGCAGGAGGCTTCGCCGGAGCGCTCGGGCGACGTGCTCGTGACGGCGACGCAGGCCGACCTCGCGCAGCTGGCCGGCTCCTCGCGCGAGTCGGCGAGCCGCTTTCTCGCGGTGCTCGAGCGCGCCGGCGTGATCTCGCAGGGGAGGGGGCGGCTCGATCGTGCACGATCGCGACGCGCTCAAGCAGTATGTCTTCTAGGTCGCGCGGCGGGCGCGGCGGGCGCCGCCGCTCGGGCAAAGGCCGCCGCGAGGCGCACGAGCGCCCTGCGCGCGAGCGCTCGGCCGGCGGCGTCGTCGTGCGCGGCGAGGAGATCGTCGTGATCGTTCCGACGCGGCTGGCGTCGGACGGGTCGAAGGTGCTGGCGCTGCCGAAGGGCCACATCGACCCTGGCGAGACGCCGATCCAGGCGGCGACGCGCGAGGTGCGCGAGGAGACGGGGATCGTCGGCGAGCCGGTGCTCGAGCTCGGCGAGGCGCGCTACTGGTACCGCCGGGACGGGCAGACGATCCCGAAGTCGGTCGTGTTCTTCCTGTTCGAGTTCGTCGAAGGCGACACGGACGATCACGACGACGAGGTCGAGAAGGCGCGCTGGATCACGCTCGCGCAGGCCAAGGAGCAGCTCAGCCATGCGGCCGAGCGCGAAATGGTCGATCGCGCGATTGCGCACCTGGAGGAACAGCGCAAAGACCGATAGCCTGCGCTCCATGCAGGTGCTGAACTTCTACTCGGCGATCTTCGCCGACGAGCTCAAGCGCGGTCGCAAGACGGCGACGATTCGCCTCGGCGACAAGTCGGGCAAGTACAAGAAGAACCAGCTCGTGCTCGTCACGATCGGCTACCAGTACTCGCCGCGCGAACGGATCTTCGAGGCGGTCATCGACCAGGTCGAGGTGATGCGGCTCGCCGACCTCTCGCCGCGCGACATCAAGCACGACAACCCGGAGTTCCGCCGCCACGAGGAGCTGATCAACTTCCTCGAGCAGATCTACGACCGATCGGTCACGACGCAGGACACGGTCACGGTCGTGCGCTTCTCGCAGATCCTCGAGAACCCGAGCGGGATGACGGCGGCGATGAAGGGCTTCGGCGGCGCGCAGAACTAGCAGCGTCGCTGGCACTTTCGTCGAAGAGTGCCAATCTGCCTTGATAAGCCGCCGGTCGGCCTCTACACTGACGGCACCGTTGGCACTCTCTGCTGAGAGTGCCAGAGGCGTTCAGCCTTCCGGCAGAGGGTCGGGATTCGCGGCTGGCGCCCGAAGCACTCTCTAGATGGAGGTATTGCAAAGATGAAGCTGAAGCCCCTGGGCGATCGTCTGATCGTGCGGGCAATCGAGGAGGAGCTGACGACCGCGAGCGGTCTCGTGCTCCCCGACACTGCCAAGGAGAAGCCGCAGAAGGGCGAGGTCATCGCCGCCGGCGATGGTCGCCTCGACGATGACGGCAAGCGCATCCCGCTGGACGTGAAGAAGGGCGACGAGGTCCTCTACAGCAAGTACGGCGGGACCGAGATCAAGATCGACGGAGAGGACCTGCTCGTGCTTCGCGAGTCTGACGTCCTTGCCCTCGTCGAGGCATAAGGAGACTTAGAGAACATGGCAAGCAAGGAGATCAAGTACAACAGCGAGGCGCGCTCGGCTCTCGAGGCCGGCGTCGACGCGGTTGCCAACGCAGTGAAGGTCACGCTCGGCCCGAAGGGCCGCTACGTCGTGCTCGACAAGAAGTTCGGCGCGCCGACGATCACCAACGACGGCGTCACGATCGCTCGTGAGATCGAGGTCGAGGACGTCTTCGAGAACCAGGGCGCACAGCTCGTCCGCGAGGTCGCTACGGCGACCAACGACGTCGCCGGCGACGGCACGACGACGGCGACGGTGCTCGCCCAGGCGATCGTTCGCCAGGGCCTGAAGAACGTCGCTGCGGGCGCCAACCCGCTGGCGCTGAAGCGCGGCATCGAGAAGGCGGTCGACGAGGTCGTCAAGAACATCGCCTCGCAGTCGAAGGAGGTCTCCGGCAAGGACCAGATCGCGCGCGTCGCGACGATCTCGGCCGGCGACGAGGAGATCGGCGACGTGATCGCCGACGCGATCGAGAAGGTCGGCAAGGACGGCGTCGTTAACGTCGAGGAGGGCCAGACGTTCGGCATGGACCTCGAGTTCACCGAGGGCATGCAGTTCGACAAGGGCTACATCTCGCCGTACATGGTGACCGACCAGGACCGCATGGAGGCGACGCTCGAGGACCCGTACATCCTGATCGCCAACTCGAAGATCGGCTCCGTCCGCGACGTGCTGCCGGTGCTCGAGCAGGTCATCCAGTCGGGCAAGCCGATCCTGATCATCGCCGAGGACGTCGAGGGCGAGTCGCTCGCGACGCTCGTCGTCAACAAGCTCCGTGGCACGTTCACGGGCGTTGCCGTGAAGGCGCCGGGCTTCGGCGACCGCCGCAAGCGGATGCTCGAGGACATCGCGATCCTGACCGGTGGCGAGGTGATCACCGAGGACATGGGGCTGAAGCTCGAGAACACGCAGATCTCCCAGCTCGGTCGCGCCCGTCGCGTCGTCGTCGGCAAGGACACCTCGACGATCGTCGACGGCGCCGGTGACGGTGAGGCGATCAAAGGCCGGATCAACCAGATCAAAGCCGAAATCGAGAACACCGACTCGGACTTCGATCGCGAGAAGCTGCAGGAGCGCCTGGCAAAGCTCTCCGGCGGCGTCGCCGTCGTGAAGGTCGGCGCGGCTACCGAGACGGAGATGAAGGAGAAGAAGCACCGCGTCGAGGACGCGTTGCAGGCCACGCGCGCAGCGCTCGAGGAGGGCATCGTCCCGGGTGGCGGCGTCGCGCTGCTGCAGGCCGCCTCGGCGGTCACGATCAGCGACAACGGCGCTTCGGTCGACGGCTCGGACGACGAGCGCACGGGCGCTCGCATCGTCCTGCGCGCGCTCGAGGAGCCGCTGCGTCAGATCGCGGCGAACGCCGGCCTCGAGGGGTCGGTCGTCGTCAACGACGTGCGCAAGGCAAAGAAAGGCCAGGGCCTGAACGCCGCGACGAACGAGATCGTCGATCTCGTCGCCGCCGGTGTCATCGACCCGGCGATGGTCACGCGCTCGGCGCTGCAGAACGCCGCATCGATCGCGAAGAACATCCTCACGACCGAGGCGATCGTCGCCGAGCTCCCTGAAAAGGAAGGCGCTCCGGCCGGTGGCGGGATGCCTGACATGTCGGGGATGATGTAAGCAGCAGCCGCAGTGCAGTTGGCTCGTCGATCAGGCGAGTGAAGAGGGCCCGGCAGACGCCGGGCCCTCTTGCGTTCGCCTTCGTTTCTATCGCTCATATGGCAGAGCTGTCTCTGTTTTCCGCGCGCCGCGCAGGCTCGCGACGGTAGCGCGCAGGGCCATGTTTTCCGGGCCGGCAGGTGCTCGTGACCACGGCTCTCACACAGCGCGGACGAGCGCGGCGCGGCGCGATCCTTGACTCACGCCGGGCGAAAAATATCGTGCGCGACAGTGAGGTCGACTTGTCGACGCGGAGGAGTCGTCACGAATCAACCAGTTCCTCGAGCACCAGTACCTTAATCGGTGAAAGGACCGGTCTTAAACATCGGTGATCCGGGTTCGAGCCCCGGCTGGTGCATGTCTCGATGCGTATCACGAGCAGCCGCCAATGCCGACGAACCTTTTCGACTATCTCGAGGATCCTGAGACCCAGGGGGGAGCACGCCTGGCGTGGGCCGCGCGAGCCCCGCGTCGGCCTGAGCGCGACTTCGACCTGAAGCTCGTGCCGCGCTCGGCGAAGTGGCACGACGACGCCGCATCGCTGCGCGTGCTCGAGCAGGTCGAGCGCGAGCCGTGGGTCGAGCGCGTCGTGCGCGAGCGCGACGCCGTCAAGCTGACGCTCGCGGACAGCTGGATCGAGCTGACCGGCGCGGCGCTCGAGGCGGGCGGCAGCGCCGAGACGCACCTGCGCGACCTCGCCGGCGGGCGCAGCGTCTCGATCCAGTTCTGGGACGCGAACGCGACGAAGGCGCTGCACGTCGGGCACTTGCGCAACCTCGCGATCGGCAACGGCGTCGCGGCGGCGCTCGCGCAGGCTGGAGCGCAGGTCGAGCGGCGCAGTCGGATCTCCGACATGGGCCGTGCGATGGGCGAGGCGATGGCCGGCGTCGTGCAGAGCGGACGTCACGCCGAAGGCTGGTCTGACGGAGACGGCAAGAGCGATCACTTCGTCGGCGCGTGCTACGCCGACTACGTCGCGGCCGCCGGCGTGATCGCGCTGGACGGCTCCGACCAGGCCGAGGACTCGCTCGCGCGCGAGGTGCAGGTGCAGGACGACGCGGCCGACGAGCTGATCAAGCGCGTGCTGAACGGCGAGCGCGACGCGCTCGAGCTCTGGTACAAGACGCGCGCGTGGGTGATCGCCGGGCAGCGCAAGACGCTCTCGCGACTGGGCATCGCGTTCGATCGGGTCTTCTTCGAGTCGGATTTCCTGCGCGAGACGACAGAGCTCGCCGAGCGCGGGCTGCGCAGCGGCACGTTGCGCCGTCGTGAGGATGGCGTCGTCGTCTACGCGACCGGGCTGAAGGAGCTGGAAGAGCTGCCGTTGGTTCGCGCCGACGGGCTCTCGACTCAGCACATGCGCTCGCTGACGTACGCGCTGTGCGCACCAGAACTGGAGCGGATGACTTCGATGCAGGTGACCGGCGCCGAGTGGGTCTCGCATCTGGCGTGCATCCGCAAGCTTGCCGAGGAGCTCGAGCCGGGGCTGAACGGCGGCTTTCACCCGAGCCGCAGCATCTTTCACGGGATGGTCTCGAGCGATGAGCGCACCGTCACCTCGAGCGCCGGCGCGCAGCTGATCGACGACCTGATCGAATGGGTCGACGAGCAGATCGATTCAGACCGCGAGCGTCACGAGGTTCGCCGCGCGCATCCGGCGCCGGAAAGCCTCGCCGCGCAGATCGCGCTCGGGTATTTCCTGCCTCATCCCGCGGCGCCTGACGTCGACTTCGCGCCGGAGAAGCTGCTGCGCGAGGAAGAGAGCCTCGGCTGGGACGTCGCGCGCGCGCAGGCGCGGCGCGCCGGCGTCAAGCGCCCTACGAGCGGCAAGCCAGCCAAGGACCCGTCCTATCGCTTCGCCGTCGTGCAGTCGGAGCTCTACCGCCGCCACCTGCGCCTCGCGGTCGAGCGCTTGGACTTGCGACCGCTCGCGCTCTACCTGCGACATCTCGCACGCTGGCAGCTCGAGTCCGAGCACGGCGAACACGTCGATCGCGTCGTGCAGACGCTGCTCGACCGCAGCGCGCGCGGCCTCGGATTGGAGACGGCGCGGTGAGCGCGCTGCTCGTCGATGTCATCGGATTCGAGGCGGCGCGGTGAACACGCTGCTCGTCGACAACTACGACTCGTACACGTACAACGTGTTCCATCTGCTCGCGGCCGTCACCGGCGAGGAGCCGCAGGTTGCGCACAACGACACGATCTCGTGGAAGGCGCTGTCGCGCTGGGACTTCGACGCGATCGTGCTCTCGCCTGGCCCCGGCCGGCCGCAGCGCTGGCACGACTTCGGGGTCTGCGCGGACATCCTCCGCCACGCGAAGGTTCCGGTGCTCGGAATCTGCTTGGGCCATCAAGGCATCGGCAACCTGCTGAGCGGCAACGTCGGCTCGGCGCCGATCGTCATGCACGGACGGCTCAGCCGCGTGCATCATGACGACACGGGCCTGTTTGCCGGCATCCCACAGGGCTTCTCCGTCGTGCGCTATCACTCGCTCGCGGTCACCGGCCTCGGACCGGACGGTCGTGTGACGGCGTGGACCGACGACGGCGTCGTGATGGGCATCGAACATCGCACGCGCCCGCTGTGGGGGGTGCAGTTTCACCCCGAGTCGGTCGCGACCGAGCATGGACGACGGATCGTCGAGAACTTCTACAAGCGCCAAAGCGCGCGCTCGCGCGTCACGAATCGCGACCGTGCGCGAGCCGGACGCGCACGCGTCGGTTCGCTCGGCGAGGCGGCAACCGCGGATGCCGATGCGTCGGGCGCTTCCGAGCCGGGGCTGCGGCTGCGCATGCGCTCGATCGCCGGCGAGGCGCCGACCGAGCCGCTCTTCGAGCGCCTGTTCGCCGAGCTCGAGCACGCGTTCTGGCTCGACAGCGCCGACGCGCCGACGCGGCTCGCGCAGTGCTCGTACCTGGGCACGAGCGCGGGCGGCGAACGCTGCGTGCTCGAATACGACGTCGCCGAGACGACGGTCGTACGACGCGATGCAAGCGGCAGCAGCGTCGAGCGCCGCTCGATCTTCGACGTGCTCGACCGCGAGCTGGCGGCGCGCGCGATCGACGCCGTGGAGGCTCCGACGCGCGGCCTGCTCGGCGGCTTCGTCGGCTACATCGGTTACGAGTGCAAGGCCGACTGCGGCTCGCCGAACGTGCACCGCTCCGACGTGCCCGACGCGGTGCTGATGCTCGCCAACCGGCTCGTCGCGGTCGACCACATCGAGCGGCGCACCGACGTGATCGCCGTCTGCCGCGACGGCGACGACGACGCCGAGGCGTGGCTCGATCAGGCGGAGGCGGCCGTGCGCGAGTTGCTCGACGCACATCTCGCCGACGCGCCCGTCGCCGACGCGCCCGTCCGCGCGAGCGCGACCGAGCCCGGCGAACGTGGTGGCGAGCTCGGCGCAGAGCGCGTGAGCTTCCGCTGCGGGCGCGGGCGGGAGCAGTACATCGCGGACATCGCTCGCTGTCAGGCGGCGCTTGCCGCGGGCGAGTCCTACGAGGTATGCCTGACCGACCAGATCTCGACCGACGCGAGCCCGGACCCGTTCGAGCTGTACCGCCTGCTGCGCCGCGCGAACCCGGCTCCGTTCGCCGCGTACCTGAAGCTCGGCGAGCTGACCGTGCTGAGCTCTTCGCCCGAGCGCTTCCTCTCGGTAGACCGCGAGCGCCGCGTCGAGGCCAGGCCGATCAAGGGCACGACGCGACGCTCGCCGGACGCCGTCGAGGACGCCGCGCTGTGCGCCGAGCTGACGAGCGACGAAAAGACCTACGCCGAGCACCTGATGATCGTCGACCTGCTGCGCAACGACCTCGGCCGCGTTTGTGAGATCGACAGCGTACGCGTGCCCGAGCTGATGGTCGTCGAGCAGTACACGACTGTCCACCAGCTGATCTCGACGGTCACTGGCGTGCTCGAAAGTGGCCGCACGCCCGTACAGTGCGTGCGTGCGTGCTTCCCCGGCGGCTCGATGACAGGCGCGCCGAAGCTGCGCACGATGGACATCATCGATGACACCGAGCGCGTAGCGCGCGGCGTCTACTCGGGCGCGATCGGCTACTTCTCGCTCGACAGACGCGTCGACCTCAGCATCGTGATCCGCACGATCGTGATGCGCCCAGGCTCGACGACGATCGGCGCCGGTGGTGCGATCGTGATGCAGTCTGACGCCGAGGAGGAGTTCGACGAGATTCTGCTGAAGGCGCGCGCGCCGATCGGCGCGATCGCACAGGCGGTGACCGGCAGCGACGCGCGTGAGGCCTGGAGCATCGAGCTCGAGCCGCATCAGCGCGCACGGCAGGCGGCATGAGTCGCTCGGCGGATCCGATCGCCCCATCGCGGCCGAAGAGCTGGGTCGTGGAGCTCGCCTCGCGCGCCGACCTCGGCGGCGTCGTCGTCGCCGTGCAAGAGCTGCTGCTCGAGCTCGGCGGCACGCCGCCGGACGCGCTCGCGTTGCAGCGAGCGGCTGCCGAGCTGATCGACGATCCAGGCGCCGGCGCGGTGATCGTCGCGCGATCCGACGCCGAGATCGTCGGCGTGCTCGCCGCGAGCTGGCAGCTCGCGATCCACGTGCCGGGGCGCTACGCGACGATCCAAGACCTGTGGGTTCATCGGGCGTGGCGCAGCCGCTCGGTCGGCGCCGAGCTGATCGACGCGCTCGTCGATCTCGTCGGCGATCGCGACATCGCGCGGATCGAGGTCGGGTTGCCGAGCGAGAGCTTCAGCGCGATCGCGGCGACGGAGCGCTTCTATCGCGACAACGACTTCGCGCGGCTCGGCCCGCGAATGCGGCGGATCGTCTCATGAGCGAGGGCCTCGACGGATTCCGCCGGCGCCTCGACGCGATCGACGATGCGATTGCCCGACGGTTCGGCGAACGCTTCGAGATCTGCCGCGCGATCGCGCGCTACAAGAGCGCGCACGAGATCGCGATGATGCAACCTGGGCGCGTCGAGCAGGTCCGCGCTCGCTATCTCGCGCGCGGCGCCGACGTCGATCTGCCGCCGCAGTTCAGCGCCGACCTGTTCGAGCTCGTGATCGCCGCGACGTGCAAGATGGAGGACGAGTTGATGGACGCTGCTGTGACAGGCGGGCCCGACCCTCTCCCGCACGACCGGTCGCAGGCGCGACGACCGGTCGCAGGCCGCAGAAAGGCGGTGTCCGAGCGTTGAGCCGGCCGGCTTTCATCACGCTCGGTCCGAGTGGGACGTGTCACGAGAACGCGTTGCGCCACTATCTCGAGTTCCAGGGCATCGACGAGTTCGACGTCATCCTCGAGGAAGATCTGCTCGGCGCGATTGCGCGCGTGCGCGAGCGCGCGGACACGTTTCTCGTGCAGTGCAGCGCGCATCTGCAAGTTCATCTCGTGACCGAGCGCTATCACGACGAGGTGTTCGTGATCGATACGTTCCTCTACCCGACGAAGGAGCTCGCGCTGCTCGTGCGCAAGGACCGGCCGCACGCGCGGAGCCTTGGCATCGTCGACGCGACGCGCGGCTACCTCGACCTCTCGCGCTTTCAGACGATCGTCGACGAGCCGTCGAAGCCGGTCGTCGCGCGCCACCTGCTGGCCGGCGACTACGACGCCGGGTTGACGCATTCGCATCACGCCGACGAACACCCCGAGACGCTGCGCCTCGTCGAGCGCTACGGCGCCGTCGACACGACTTGGGTCGTCTACGGCTCGCGCAAGCGCTTTCGCGGTGAGGTGATCGGACAGCGCAATCCGTGGCTGTTCAGCGGCGAGCGGACAGCAGCTCGAGCGGGTCGAGCTTGACGCGAGCGGCGAGCCGCTCGACGACGTTCAGCGTCAGATTGCGCTCGCCGCGCTCGATCCCGCCGAGGTACGTGCGGTGTATTTCGAGCTGCTGCGCAAACGCTTCCTGGCTGATCCCCGCGCGCTTTCGGTAAGCGCGCAGATTTTCGCCGAACGCTCGCTGCAGCTGACCTTCCACGCGACAGAAGCTGCCGCCTTGCTACTTTACAGTCTACAGACAGATGAGTATCATCAGCGGCGGGAGAGGAGGCCGGGAGGGTCTGCCGTCGCGAGCGACAGACCCTCCCGATCCTGAGCCCCGGCGCTGTCGCCCACCCGGCCCCTCGCCGGGAGCGACAGTGCCGAGCGCCACGCTCAGCTGAGTGCTGACAACCGTACCCAACGTCGTCACCCGGCGTGCCTAGATCCGAGCCATTTCACGCCAGTAGGCCGCAAAATGGAGGCTTTTTGTCTGCGCGAGCGTAGCTGAAGGTCGATGACGCCAACGACGCCCGAGCGCACGTCGTTCGACGAGCACAGCGAGCTCGTCGTGCTGACGCTGCTGCTTTCCGGTGCGCCGCCGCAGCTATGGTCGATCGACGAGCTGGCGCGAGAGCTCGGCGACGAGCTGCGCACGGTAGACGCCGTCGCGAGTCTCTCGGCGGCTGGCCTCGTCTACCGCCGCGAGCAGCTCGTTTTCGCGACGCGCGCCGCCGCGCGATTCAGCCACCTGCTCGGCGGCATCTAGAACCGTCGGCGTCGGCGACTTCGGCGTCAGCGCCGCGAGCCTGCCGCGGCGAATGGCGCCGCGCCGGCGTTCCTTGCAGCCTTCGGCGCGGCAGGCGCGCGCATCGGCGTGACGTTCGCCGAGCGCCTGAGCGGTCGCGCGCCTGACGGCGTGTGCGAGCGTCGCTTAGTCGCGCGCAGCCGCAGCAGGACGAACAGCGCGAGCAACGCAAACCAGGTGGCGATGACGATCCAGACGACGCTCATTGCAGTTGCGATACCCGACCATATGCGCTACTAAACCGGAGATTACATGGTGTTTCCGACTCCTGCCGCTGCGAGGCGCAGCCGCTATTCGACGGCGTCGACCGAGCGCGGGCCCGCGCCGACGTACTTCGCCGTCGGGCGAATCAGCTTCGCCTCGCGCTTCTGCTCGAGGATGTGCGCCGACCAGCCGGCGACGCGCGCACACGTGAACATCGGCGTGAACAGGTCCGGCGGCACTTCGGCGAGGTCGAGCACGACGGCCGACCAGAACTCGACGTTCGTCGCGAGCACCCGATCGGGGCGACGCGCCTGCAGCTCGGCCAGCGCCGCCTGCTCGAGCGCCTCGGCGGCCTGGAAACGTGGCGAGCCAAGTTCGCTCGCCGTGCGACGCAGCACGCGCGCACGTGGATCTTCGGCGCGATAGACGCGATGGCCGAAGCCCATCAGCCGCTCGCCGCGATCGAGCGCGTCGGACACCCACTTCTCGGCGTCGCCGCTCTGTTCGACTTCCTCGAGCATCTTCAACACGCGCGAAGGGGCGCCGCCGTGCAGCGGACCGGACAGCGCGCCGACCGCGCCAGACAGCGCCGCGGCGACGTCGGCGCCGGTCGAAGCGATCACGCGCGCGGTGAACGTCGAGGCGTTCATGCCGTGCTCGGCCGCCGAGACCCAGTAGGCGTCGATCGCCTTGACGTGGTCTGGGTTGGCCTCGCCGCGCCAGCGGATCAGGAAGCGCTCGGGGATCGTGCGGCCCTGGTCGATCTCGTTCTGCGGGACCGGCGGCTGACCGGGCTCGCGCGCCGACTGCGCGACGAACGAGAGCGCCATCACCGATGCGCGCGCGAGGTTGTCGCGCGCCTCCTCGTCGGTGATGTCGATCAGCTGGCCGAAGCCCCACTCCGGCGCGAGCATCGCCAGCGCCGACTGCACGTCGACGCGATGGTCGCCGGAGCGCACGGTCAGCGCGTGCGGTTCGGCCGGCGGCAGGCCCGGTTTGAACTTGCCGTCGACGAGCAGGCCCCAGACCTGCTCGTAAGGGATGTTGCCGACGAGCTCTTCGATGTCGACGCCGCGATAGCGCAGCGCGCCACCCGCTTTGTCGGGCTCGGCGATCTCGGTTGCGAAGGCGACGACTCCTTCGAGGCCCGACTGGACCTCTGGTGCTGTTACCGCGCTCATGGCACTCGCTTTCTGAGCTTGATGCTTGACGGGAGATGCTGCCTTGTGGGCAGGCACACATCGTCGCACGATTGCGCGTGCAAGTAGGCTGCGAGCTGAAGCAGACGCCGGGCGTCTGGCCCGTGCGAGCCATGTTCGAGGAGCGGCCGTGAGCGACAGCGATTTGATCTTCCAAGGGGCCGTCGAGCTGGCCGCGATGGTGCGCACGGGCGAGCTCTCCGCGAGCGAGCTCGTGCGGACCTCGCTCGAGCGGATCGAAGAGCTGAACCCGGCGCTCAACGCGTTCGTGCAGGTCGACGAGGACGGCGCGCTCGCGACGGCGGCGCAGATCGGGCCGGGCGATCCACGTCCGTTCGCCGGCGTGCCGCTCGCGATCAAGAACAACCGACCGGTGAACGGAATGCGGCTGACGTACGGCTGCTCGCTGATGGCCAAGCACATCGCCGCTTACGACCACAACGTCACGCGCCGACTGCGCGACGCGGGCTTCGTGATCGTCGGCACGACGACGCTGCCCGAGTACGGCATCCTGCCGACGAGCGAGGCGCGATTGTTCGGCCCGACGCGCAACCCCTGGGACCTCGAACGTACGCCCGGCGGCTCATCGGGCGGAGCTGCCGCGGCCGTCGCCGCCGGCATCGTGCCGGTCGCGCACGGCAACGACGGCGGTGGCTCGATCAGGATCCCCGCCGCCTGCTGCGGGCTCGTCGGGCTGAAGCCGGCGCGCGGGCGGATCTCGGCGGCGCCCGAGCTGGGCGACTCGGAGCTCGGCATCGACGGAATGCTCACGCGAACGGTCGCCGACACGGCGGCGATCCTCGACGTGCTCGAGGGCTATGTGCCGGGCGATGCAACATGGGCGCCGCCGCCGAGCGAGCCGTTCGCCGTCGCGGCCGCCGGCGATCCGGGCAAGCTGCGAATCGCTGCGACGACGTTGCCGCCGCAGCCGGACGCGGTCGTCGATCCGCTCTGCGCCGGCGCGGTCGCCGACGCGGCCGAGCTGCTGCGCTCGCTCGGCCACGACGTCGAGGAGGTCGATCCGCCGTGGCAGGACGAGGAGCTGAGCGAGCTGTTCGGCGTCGTCTTCTCCAGCCACATCGCGCTGTCGATCGCCTACTCGGGCAGAGTCGCCGGCCGCGAGCCGACGGCCGCCGACATGGAGCCGATGAGCTGGGCGATCTACTCGATGATCGGCAAGCTCGGCGCCGTCCCGAGCATGGCCGCGGCGACGCGCCTGCAGCAGTTCGCGCGGCGGCTCGTCACGTTCCTGCAGCCGTACGACGCGCTGCTCACGCCGGCGCTCGCCGCGCGCCCGCTGCCGCTCGGCTCACTCGACACGGCCGCGCCCGACCCGATGGCGACGTTCACCGCGTCCGGCCTGTTCACGCCGTTCACGCCGATCTTCAACGCGACCGGGCAGCCGGCGATCTCGCTGCCGCTCTACGAAGGCGCCGACGGGCTGCCGCTCGCCGTGCAGATCGTCGGGCGCCCGGCAGGCGAGGCGCAGCTGCTCGCGCTCGCCGCGCAGCTCGAAGCGGCGCGGGCCGACGCAGCACGGCCTTGGGCGCCGCGGCGTCCGGTGATCGCCGGCGAGTAGCAGGCGCCGATCGGGGCTTCGAGGGCTCCGGGGGGCGGCGATGTGTCTGGCGGTGGTCGGTCAATCACTCGGCGTGGCGATCCATCGCGTATCGACCGACAGCTGCTCGCCAAGGCGCTCGAAATGCCGATCGAAGTGCAGCACGGTGAGGCCAGACGTCTGAGCGGCGACGGCGACGGTGATGTCGGCGAGCGGCAACCGGTGCGCTCCACGTGATCCATCGCGCGCGAGCTCGCGCATCGTCGACAGCACGCCGCGCTGCACCGCGCGATCGACGGCGATCTCTCGGAGGTCCTCGAGCGTCCGATCGACAGCGGCGATGCCGCTCGAGCCGCGTGCGTCGACGATCAGCTCGTAGCGCACCGGCCAGCACCACGAGACGTCGCCTCGCGCCACGGCCGCGAGCAGCAGCTCGCGTGCTTCAGGAACACGTCGCGCGAGGATCCAAGCCGACGTGTCGGCGAGCACGGAGCCACCGCCGTCCCACACGGCGGCTGCGCTCACGCTGCGACAGGCTGGTTGAGCTGGTCGATCGCGTCGAGGTCGAGGTCGAACCCGCCGCCGTCCATCGCCGCAAACAGCGCCTCGGCCGCGATCCGGCGATCGCGGCCGCCATCCAGCTCGGCCCGCGCGCCCAGCATCGCCAGCCGGCGGACCAGGGTCGCATCGGCCTCGCCGGTGCCGGTCGCGGCACGCACGCGCTCGAGCGCATCGCCGAGCTCGGGATCGGCCGTCACGGCGATTCGTCGGTGGTTGCTCGGCACGGACATCAGTGTAACTCCTAGGAGCTACACCGACGAAAAGGCTCGGGACTGGACGCCTGCGTCAGCTCAGCCGGCGCCGAGCACCGCCGCCATCCGCGCCGGCACGCTGCCGAGCGCTTCGACGTCCGACGTCTCGCGCGTCGTGACCATCGGCACCTCCATCAGCTCCGCCTCGTCCCACGTCGCGAATGCGTTCGGACCTGAGATTCGCTCGAGCAGCCGCAGCGAGCGCGAGACGATCGGCGTCGGCACGTGCACGAGCGGACGCGAGCGGCCGATCGAGCGCAAGACGGTGCGCACGAGCTCGTCGTGGCTGAGCGTCTCCGGCCCGGCGAGCTCGTAGCGAGTGTGGCGGCCGGACGTCGGCCTGACGCGCGGCGCGCCGTTCGTCTCGACCGAATCGCCGGCCGGCGTCGCGCCGGCGCGCAGCGCCGCGATCACGCAGTCGGCGACGTCCTCGGCCCAGATCGGCTGGTAGAGCGCCTGCCCGCGGCCGGAGACGGGCATCAGCGGCAGCAGCGCGAGACGTTCGAGCAGCGTCAGCCACGGGTCGCCTGGCGCGTAGACGATCGACGGCGCGAAGACGATCGACTCGAGACCGGCCTCCTCGACCGCCTGCTCGGCGAGCGCCTTCGCGCGAAAGAAGCGCGCGCGATGGTGCGTCGAGGCGTCGAGCGCCGAGAAGAAGACGAAGCGCCCAACGCCGGCGCGCTCCGCGGCTTGGACCATCCGCCACGTCGCGATGCCGTTGAGCTCCTCGATCGAGCCGTCCGGCTGGTCGCGGATCGTCGCGGCGAGGTGCACGACCGTGTCGACGCCGCGCAACGCGTTGCGAAACGACGGCGGATCGGTCAGATCGCCGAGCGCGATCTGCACGCGCACGCGCTGCGGCCCGAGCCGGCGCGGGTCGCGCACGAGGCAGCGCACCTGCTCGCCTTCGCCGAGCAGTCGGCGCAGCAGCGCCGAGCCGATCAAGCCAGTCGCACCGGTCAGCAGCAGCATCCGCCAAACCTAGCGGAGCGCTCTGGCGGGGGCACCGGCGCTCGGACCTCTAAAATACGGCGCTCGTCCGAAGTCCCCAAGACGGACAACCGCAAACCAACCAGGAAAGAAGCGAATGGCCTACGTGATCGCCGAGCCGTGCATCGGCACCAAGGACAACTCCTGCGTCGAGGTGTGCCCGGTCGACTGCATCCACCCGACGCCCGACGAGCCCGGATACGACGCGGCCGAGATGCTGTACATCGACCCGGAGGAGTGCATCGACTGCGACGCGTGCGTCGAGGCCTGCCCGGTCGACGCGTGCTTCGCCGAGGATCAGCTGCCGGACGAGTGGCAGAAGTACACGCAGATCAACGCCGACTACTTCGCGAACGCCAAGTAGTTTGCAGACGCCAAGCGAGTGAGGCTCCGAGCAGGCGCTTCGCGCCTGCTCGGTCTAAGCGATCACTTCGCGAGCGCCAAGTAGGAAGCGTCGAGCACGTCGAGCACGGGCACGTCTGAGACGGCCGACTCGATCGACTCGCGCAGCTCGCGCGAGTCGAAACTGTGCGATTGCGGCGCGATCGGATTGACGGTGATCGCCTTCAGCTCGATCGTCCGCAGCACCTCGATCGCGATTCCCTGACGCGCATACCAGCGCGGTCCGCGGCGCGAGAGGAACACGTGCGTCGGATCGGCCGCGACGATTCGCAGCTCGCGCCCGGCGCGCTCGCCCCGCGCCGCGAGCAGGCCGTCGAGGAAGCGCTCGTCGAGCGCGCCGTCGACGACGAACGCGCTCGCGCGCGGATGCGTGCGCAGTAGCGCCGCGATCTGTTCGGGCTGTGCGTTCAGCACGAGCGCTCGCGCTACGGTGACGTGCTCGCCGTCGAGCTCGGCGCGCGACAGTTTGACGAGATCGACTGCGTCGCTCGTTCGCGCGACGACCTCGTCGAGCTGCTCGGCGAGGATTGCGCCGGTCGCCATCACGAGCGCGTCGGCGACGGCCGGCGAGGACGCCGCGCGGCGGTCGATCGCGCCGTCGATCAGCGCCTGCTCGGCGCCGAGCGCGAGCATTCGCTCGGCGACCGCGCGCGCGTCGCTCGCCGCGCTCGGGCCGGCGATCTCGATCGCGCCGGGCTGCAACAGCCGGGCGAGCACGACTTCGCCGAGCGGCGTGCGCACGCCGGTCTGCTCCAAGCGCTCGTGCTCGACTCCGCTCGCGCGCAGCAGCGCGCCGGTGCTCGCGACGAGGTCTCCAGCCTGCAACTCGACGCTCGGCTTCTCGATGCGCGCGTCGATCACGTCATGGCGCTCGCCGTCGCGGCCGATCGACGTGACACCGACAGTGCGCCCGGCCGTGGCGTGCTCGGCGAGGATCGCGCGCAGCGTGACCGTCTTGCCGGTGTTCTTCGCGAGCCCGACGAGCGCCAGCGTGCGAGCCGAAGCGACGAGCTCGCCGAGCCGCGCCGGCGCGGCGTCACGCATTTGCGGCAGTGCCGTTGCGTGCGGCCAGCTCGCGCACGATGAAGCTAGCGACGTGGTACGGGTACGTGCCCTTCGAGAAGCCCGCGTCGAAGCCGAGCTCCTTGGCGAGCTCGTTCGACACGCGCGGACCGCCGCACGTGAGGATCAGGCGCTTGCGCAGTCCCTCCGCCTCGACGATCTCGACGAGCTCGGTCAGGTTCGCGACGTGCAGGTTCTGTTGTGTGACCGTCTGCGAGACGAGGATCGCGTCGGCGCCGAGATCGATCGCGCGCGCGACGAGCACGCTGTTCGGCACCTGGCTGCCGAGGTTGTGCGTCTGGAACGAGCGGTAGCCCTCGAGCCCGTGGTGGCCGTGGAAGCCCTTCAAGTTGAGCATCGCGTCGATTCCGACGCTGTGCGTGTCGGTCCCCGTCGCCGCGCCGACGACGACGACCGGGCGGCCGATCCGCTCTGACGCGAACTCCTCGATCTCCTCCTCGCTCATGTACTCGATGTCGAAGCCTTCGTGCGAGAGCGACTCGTAGTCGACCGTCTGCTTGCTCTCGGCGAACATCACGAAGTACGTGTAGCCGGGCGTCAGCTCCTGGTAATGGACGACCTCCGGCTGCTCGAAGCCGATCTTCGCGGCCCACTCCTGTGCGGCCTTGCGCGCCGCGAGACCGTACGGGACGGGCAGCGTGAAGCTGATCTGCACGAGCCCATCGCCGAGGTGGTCGGCGTACGGCCGCACCTTCGTCAGGTCGAGCTTGCGCGTCCGCTCGCCGGCGCCCGGCGTCGGCTCAGCCGCGCCCGAGTGCGCCGCGCCGGCGTCCGGCGCCGATCTCACTGCGCCCGAGCGCGTCGCGCCGGCGCCGCCGAGCTCGCCGTCAGACGACACTCGATGCCCCGCGCATCAGCTCGCTCGCCGGGTTCATGTAGCTCTCGCCGACGTCGACGATTCCCTCGATGCCGCGACCATCGTCGATCTGGCGCGGCACGTCGCCGAACACGCCGTCGCCGAGCGCCGCGAACAGGCCGACGTCGGCGATCCGCTCGAGCAGCGCGTGCGCGCCGGCAAGCACCTGCTGCGCGCGCGTCTGGATGATGCCGCCGCGCTTGAACTCGATCTCCTCGCCGAGGTCGTGCGCGGCGTTGAACGTGTAGTTGACGTTTTCGAGGCCGATCACGCGGTCGTGCATGTGCGGCGTGAAGATCCCCTCGGTCGGCACGCCGATCGTCTGGATGCCCTGGTCGGTCGCGATCGTGACGAGGTTGAACAGCGAATCGGTCGCGTGCGTGCGGTAGAGGTTGCCGTCCATGTGGCGCGTCGGCGGCATGTACTTGACCGGGCAGTCCGGGAACAGCTCGCGCGTCAGCTGCGCCTGCGCCCACTGCAGCAGCAGGCTGTTCTTCACCGGCAGGTCGATCTCGTACGCGTCGCCGAGCGCGATCTGCTCGTCGGGCACGCCCGAGTCGAGCGCGAGCTGGCGGTTGATGAACTGCGACGCCGTCACCGACGGCGCGGCCTCGATCGCGTCGGCCGTGCGCAGGTAGTTGTCCTCGCCGGTGTTGATGACGACGCCGAAGTAGCCGTTGATCATCCGCGAGACGCGCTGGTCGATCAGTCCGCGAACCGGGTTGATGTCGCGGTAGAGGACGCCGTAGAGCGCGTCGTTGACCATGTTGTCGAAGCCCTCGATCGCGCCCATCGCGGCGATCTCCGACATGCACAGCCCCGAGCAGAAGCTCGACAGCCGCACGTAGCGCCCGTTGCGCTCAGACCACTCGTCGAGCGCGGCGCGCATGATCCGGAAGTTCTCCTGCGTCGCGAACGTGCCGCCGTAGCCCTCGGTCGTCGCGCCGTACGGGACGTAGTCGAGCAGGCTCTGCGCCGTCGAGCGGATCACCGCGACGATGTCGCCGCCGGCCTGAGCGACGGCGAGGCCATGCACGACGTCCTCGTAGACGTTGCCGGTCGCCGTCAGCACGTAACGCAGCGGCGGCGGGCTCTCGCCGATCCGTTCGCGGCGTTCGCGGCGCTCGCTCATCCGCGCGGCGATCTCGCCGATCCGCCGCTCGTACTCGTCGACGATGCGCGCGCGAATCGCCTCGTCGCTCGCGCGCGGCCGCGTGACCAGGTCGAGCTCGCCGCGATTGACGGCCTGCGCGATCGACTGTGGCGTCGCGTCGGCGTCGGCGATCAGCGCGTTGCCGATCCAATACGCGATCCCGCGGCTCAGCTCGCCGTGGTCGCGCACGTGGTCGACGAGCACATTCGGCAGCGGCGCGTCGAGCTCGTTCGCGCCGTCGACGCCGAGCAGGCGCGCGAGCGTGCGCTCGACCGACACCGTCGTCTTGCCGGCGATCGTCTCGCCGACCTGCGCCGCGATCTGCGCAGCCGCCTGGCGGCACGACGCGATTACGCCACGATCGAGATCGAGCTTCCCCTGCGGGCTCATTTCAGATCCCGCACGATCGGGAACGGGATCACCTCGCGCAACGTCTCGCGTTCGGTCAGGATCATCACCAGCCGGTCGACGCCCATGCCGCCGCCGGCCGTCGGCGAGTAGCCGTACTCGATCGCGCGCGCGTATTCCTCGTCGTTCGGGTGCGGCACGTCCTCGTCGTCGATCATCCGCCGCTTGCGCTGGTCGACGAAGCGCTGCCACTGATCGACCGGGTCGTTCAGCTCGGTGTCGCCGCTGACCAGCTCGATGCCGCCGATCACCGCGTCGAAGTGTTCCGCCAGCTCGGGGTGGAGCGGATGGCGCCGCGTGATCGGGAACGGCTCGAGCGGGAAGTCGAAGACGTGCGTCGGCTGGTTGATCGTCGACTCGATTTTCTCCGAGTAGATGTCGCTGACGACCTCAGCCCACGTCGCGGCAGGATCGATCGGCTCGTCGAGTATCTCCGCGAGCTGCTCGCGCGTGGACTCCATGAAGTCGACGCCGAAGCGCTCATCGATCAGCTCGCGCATCGTGATCCGCTTCCACGGCTTCGCGAGATCGATCGCTTCGCCGTTTCGTTTGATCGTCGTGCGCCCGAGCGCCTTCTGCGCGACGTCGCGGAACATTTCTTCGGTCACCGTCGCGACGTCGTTGTAGTCCGAGTACGCGCACATGAACTCGATGATCGTGAACTCGGGCGAGTGCTTCGGCGAGATGCCCTCGTTGCGGAACACCTTCGCCATGTCGTAGACGTTCTCCATCCCGCCGACGATCAGACGGTTGAGGAACAGCTCGACGGAGATGCGCAGGTACAGGTCGCGGTCGAGCGCGTTGTGATGCGTCGTGAACGGCCGCGAGCCGGCGCCGCCGGCGAGCGACTGCAGCACCGGCGTTTCGACCTCGATGAAGTTGCGCTCGGCGAGCCATTCGCGAATTCCGAGGACGATCTTGTTGCGCGTGACGAACAGGTCGCGCGTCTCCTGGTTGGCGATCAGGTCGAGCTCGCGATAGCGATAGCGAGTGCCAGTGTCGCCGAGCCCATGATGCTTGTCCGGCGGCGGGCGCAGCGACTTTGTCAGCAGCGTGCACTCGACCGCCTCGAGCGCGAGCTGTCCGCGCTGGGTCACGTAGACGCAGCCGTCGACCGAGATGATGTCACCGACATCGAAGTTCAAGATCCGCTCATAGACGTCCTGCCCAAGCGAGTCGACGCGCAGCACGATCTGGATCGATCCTGAGAGGTCGCGCAGATCGATGAACGCCGTCTTGCCGTGCCCGCGGCGCGAGATCAGCCGGCCGGCGATCACGTAGCGCATCTCCGGGTGCGCGCCGTGCTCCAGCGCGCTTGGATCGTGAGCGCCGATGATCTCGATGACTCGCGTGCGCCGGCCCCACAGCGTCACCGCCGGGTATGGCTCGACCCCTTCTGCGCGCAGCCGTTCCATCTTCTTGCGGCGCTCGTCGAATTCGACGACGCCGTTGCGCGCAGCGTCGCGCGCCGTCGTGTCATCGCGAGGCGCTTCCGCCTCGTCGACAGTTCCCCCGGCTCCCTCCTGCTGATGTCCAGTTGCGGACATTGCGACGATCCTCTCAGAGCGGTTTCGCTTGTCAAGCGATCGAGCAGGACGTGCTTTGGGCCTGCGCGCGCTGACTAAGCCATCGGCAGCGACATGCCCGCCGGTTTTCGCTCTGGCTGAGCGGGCGGTGCAGCGGCCGGAATACCGACTTCGACGAGCGGCAGCGTAGGCAGCGCGATCGGAGCGAGCGCGATCAGTCCGCGCGCGACTTGGCGGATCGCCTGCGCGGCCGGGTCGTCCGGTTCGATCGCGACGAGCGGCACGCCGCCGTCGGCCTGCGCGCGCAGCGGCATCGTCAGCGGCACCGTGCCGAGCAGCGGCACGTCGAGCTCGTCGGCGAGCGCCTCGCCGCCGCCCTCGCCGAAGATCGCGTAGCGCTCGCCGCTCGGCGTCGTAAAGCCCGACATGTTCTCGATCACTCCGGCGATCTCGAGATCGACCTTCTCGGCCATCTGCGCGGCGCGGCGCGCGACCTTCTGCGCCGTCGCCTGCGGCGTCGTGACGATCAGGAACTGCGCCTGCGGCAGCAGTTGCGCGAGCGTCATCGAGACGTCGCCCGTGCCAGGCGGCAGGTCGATCAGCAGGTAGTCGAGCGCCCCCCAGTCGACGTCTTGGAGGAACTGCGTCAGCGCCTTGTGCAGCATCGGCCCGCGCCAGACGACCGCTGCGTCCTCCTCGACGAAGAAGCCGATCGACATGACCTTTACGCCGTGCGCGTCGAGCGGCAGGATCTTGCGCTGCGCAGAGACCGGCGGGCGCGTGGCGCCGAGCCCGTACATGCGCGGGATCGAGTAGCCCCAGACGTCCGCGTCGAGCACGCCGACGCGCTTGCCTTCAGCCGACAGCGCCGCGGCGAGGTTCGCCGTCAGCGTCGACTTGCCGACGCCGCCCTTGCCCGAGCCTATGCAGATCACGTTCTGCACCTGCGCGAGCGAGCCGGCCGGCAGGCTGCCGCGCCCGAGCTTCTGCTGCAGCGCTTGCTTCTGCTCGTCGTCGAGCACGTCGAAGTAGACGTTGCAGTGCGTCACGCCCTCGAGCGCCGAGACCGCCTCGGCGACCGCCGTCTGGAAGTGACCCTTGATCGGACAGCCCGCTGTCGTCAGCGAGACCGTCACGTCGACGACCCCGTTCGCGCCGACGTCGATCGAGCGGACCATGTCGAGCTCGACGATCGAGCGGTGCAGCTCAGGGTCGATGACGACCGTGAGCGCCTGGGTTATGTCATCCTTGCTTGGCACGGGGTCATTGTGACAAAAGAGCGTCGTCGGCCGAGGCGGCGCGCTGATAAAGGACTTTAGCTCGCGTTGCGCAGAGGATTTTCGAAGCTCGCTCGCGACTCGCGAGCGTCGCGCCGCATACAAAGAGCCTCAACAGGGACGACGGTTGGATCGGCCCAGCCGGGTGGTCATCATGGAAACCACATACCGAGGTATGGAGGGGTTTGGAGAGAGAGTAGCTGTTCGTCGCGTCGGATCTGACTGGGCAGGGGGCTTGCCTGACCGTGACGGATCGCAGCGCTGACCGGGTCGGGAGCCGCTGAGGCTCCCGAGCGAGACACCTGTCTCGCTCGGGCACGGTCACAACTGCGGCGTTGGTCTAGAGAGCGGCGCCGAGCAGCTTGTTGGGCGTTTAGCCGCGCCGGCGCAGCTCAGCACAAGAGGGCTGACGGCGGTCGCGAGCGTCGGCGCAGATGAGAATGGGCGTGGGGAATGAGGTCAGCTCGATGGCTGCAGTGAGGGAGAAGGTTCGCGCCGCCGGAAGGCGGGCTCGTCGGCTGCGACCGCGATTCGTGGCGCCGATCGTGGCGTGCGTGCTCGTCAGCGTTGTGCTTTTCGTCGTACTCAGCGCAGCTGGCTCGGGGCAGCCAGCGCCGATCGTGCAGTTCGCCGATCGTGTCGAGACGCTGAGCCATCAGGAAGTCGGCGACCTGTTCGTCACCGCTCTCGAAGGCGGCAAGGACGAAGTCAAGTGGCGGCTCACGGTGCTGCCATGTCCGAAGCGGCCCTATCTGCTGCGCGACACCGAAGCGGACATCGCCCAGGCCTACTCGAAAAGCGCTGAAGCCCGGCTGACGATCGCGAAGCAGCGACTCTCGCCTGGGCTGCGCTGTGGCGCTGCCTTGCCGCCAGGGGCAGACCAACACCGCGCGACTGTCGCTGTGTGGCGTGCGGATTCGAGCGGCGGCTCTCCCACGAGCGTCTACGAAGACAGCGAAACGCAGCTGAAGAGCTTTGTCTACTGCATCACCCTCGGCGAGCTCTGCCAGCGAGGGCGATATCTGATCAAAGCTGCGCTCGATCGGCCGCGGCGGCATGTCGTGCTCGAATACAGCTTCACGATCGCGATTCGCCAGCGCGCGACCATGCCGTCCAGCTCGACGGGCGCACACAAGCGCGTACTGGAGTGCCGGAACACCTGAGAAGCGGCTTGCTGCGCCGCCGCTTGCTGGCGGGTGTAGCGCTACTCGCGCTCCTCGTCGAGTGCGCGCTGCTGCTGCTCGCGCACGAGGCGCACGCCAGCCGAACACACATCCGCGTGAAGCTCTCAGCCCAGAACGCGATCGTCCAGGTGTTCGTCGAGTGTCGCCTCGCGTACGTGTTCCGTGGCGAACGAGTCAGCCACGAGACCGTCGACCTCGGCTGGCTGAAGAAGGAAGACACGTTGACCTTCCAAGTTCGCAGTCGCAAGCACGTGGCCTCATATGCCCTCGCCTACGAACGAGGATCGGAAGCGATCGAGTTGACCGAGCGAGGCTCGCTCGGTCAACTCGTCCAAATACCTGAAAGTCGCGCCGTATTCCAAGACTCGTGGAGCGTCGGCGGCCGGCGCCTCGGTCAGTTCGGCTGTCAGGAAGACGCTGCGCACCTCGCGTTCGCCAGTCCGACAGCGAGCAATTGGCATGAACCGTCAGCCAAGCGCTACGAGCTCGTCACCTCGCTCGCCGACGTCGTTCCCTGGGTGCTCGCGAGCCTCGGCGGACTCGGCCTGATCTTCGTCGCTTTGGCCGGCCGAATCGACGGTGTGCGCTCAAAGCAGCGAACTGCGATCCAGGTGCTGCTCGCGCTCGGCGAGCTCGCCGTCGCCGTGCTCGCTTCGATCGCGACGGTCGACTCTCGCCTCGTGTTCGTTCTCTGCGTGGCAGCGGGCGCTTGCTCGTTGCTTGCCGTAGTGCTTTGGCTGCTGAAGAGCGACGTCCATCACTCGACTGCGCCCAGGCCAAAAAATGACCCGCCGGGCGATGGGGACGCCCGGCGGGTCGAGGGAGGAGAGGGTGCTACTACTGCCGGCGGGATATGAGGCCGACAGACTTTCCGCTACCGGTCTCTCCGAGCCGGGCGGGGAAGCTGGTTACGCGATCAGACGAGGCTGAGGATCCGCTCCTGGACCTTGTCAGCGAGCTCCGAGCCGTTCTTCGCGACCGTCTCGCCACGCTTTTCGAGGTCGGTGACCGTTTTCTCGATCTCGCGACGGCGCTGGCGCAGTTCGCGCTCGACGCGAACGCGCGCTTTGCGCACCTCGCGCTCGAGGCGGTTGCGAGCCGTCGCGCCGCGGCGCTCGAAGCGGCGCAGCTGCGCCTGCGCCTTCGTCGTCGTCGAGTACGTCGAGATCGTGTCGTTGACCGTCGTGACGAGTTTGTCGCGAGCCGTCAGCGCGACGCCGACCGGGATCAGCACCGCGCGCTCGGCGTAGTCGCCGAACACGCCGACCGTCTCGCGCGTCGCCGTCTGCGCCTGCTTGGCGGCCGACTCGCTCTGGTGGATCGCGCGTGTGCGCGCAGCCTTCGCAGTCGTCGATTTCGACTGCGTCGTCGTGCGGCTTTGCGCGTAGGTTTACGCGCTTTAGCCGGTTTCGCGCTCGTTTTCGAGCTTTTCGTGGCGGTCGGTGCAGTTGGCATCTGAAGTGGGTCTCCTCTTCTTCCTCGCTGTGCGAGGCGGCGCGGGTTCAGGTCTGTTGTCGCTCGATACCCGTTTGCAACGGATCGAACACCTGTTTGTAACCCGCTCCTCGAAGTTTGTTACAAGTGGAGCCTACCACTTCTCCAGGCGCCCACGTAAACGGGCGTTCACAACCGCTAGCTTGTAACAGGAGGAACGTGCGTTCGACCGCTGGGAGCGGCTGAACGGCTGTTCTGGCGAGCCATGCCGCCGGATCGGTCAGCTCCTACGCGCTCGGCAGCTGCTCCGGTCCGCTCCACGCGCGCGCGAGCGCCTGCGGGCCGCCTTGCGCGACGACCGCGTCGCAGAAGCGCCGGCCGACCTCGTACTGGCGGATCTTCATCTCCAGCCCCATCAGCCGCTCGAGCACGCGCCACGGCAGCCCGCGTGACTCCCGTCGGCGGTTCATCGCGCGGCGCAGCTTCGGCAGCGAGGGCAGCACCTCGGCGCCGACCGCGTCCATCGTGTGCTCGGCGTGACCCTCGACGAGCGACATCACCGCCTGCATCCGCTCGACCAGCTCCCAGCGGTCCTCGCCGAGCGTCAGGCGCAGCAGCTCGCCGTTACGCGCGCGCTCGACGATCGTGCGCAGCTCGGCCGGATCGGGCAGCTTCGGCAGCGCGAAACGGCCGTTCGACGCGCCGTTCGTCGCCTTCGCGCCGCCGCCGCCGTCCTCGTCGTGCGAGTCGCTGCCGAGCAGCGTCACCTCGAGCCCGTCGATCAGCTCGCTGCAGCATCCCGCCGAGGTGCTCGCGCAGCCACGGCGCGCCGCTGAACTGCACAGCGTGCGTGATCTCGTGGATGCTCACCCACAGCACGAGCTCTTCGCGGTCGACCGACAGCTTTCGCGCGGCGATCGCGAGGTTCGGCGCGAGCAGCAACAGACGCGGCGGCACGCGCGGCGGCGACTGCTCGTCGAGCAGCGCCAGGTCGTACTGGCCGAGCACGCGTTGCGAGAGCACGCCGGTCAACGCGCCGACTTGCGCGCCCATCAACAGCCCCGATGCCGAGCGCAGCGGAGCAGCGAGCGGCCCCGCGCTCTTGCCGATCCTCTGGCTCAAGCCGCCGAGCAGCGGCCGCATCGTGCGCAGGTTCGCAGCGATCCAAGCGCGCGGTCGACCGCCTCGAGCGGTGGCAGTTCGCCGTTCAGCGCCAGCCCGCTGTACTCGCTCGACGCGCCGCGCGAACTCGTGCGCGCGCGGCTGGACCGCCGACGCGCGCACGCCACCCGGCGGCGGCGAGCCGGCCACGCGCTCGCCGACCCGCTGCGCCAGGCGCCAGTCGATCACGTCCACGCAACAGAGCGTAGCCCGCCGCGATCAGCGCTCGCTAAGGATCGTGCGCGCCGCGCCGCGCCGCGCGCACGCCACGATCGGCGTGGCGCCCTCGACAGCTCGCCTGAGCGCCGTATCCTTGGACGGTGCCTGCCTCGCGAATCGCACCCGAGCTCGCCGGCGAAAGCGGCCGTGGCGCGCTCGAGCGCGCGCGTGTCTCCGATCAACCGGCGCCGCTCGGCGACTCGGTCGGCCTCGATCCGGCCGCGCGCTCCGGCGCCGCCGAGCGCGTCGACGCCGCCGATCGCGAGATCGTCGCCGACGGCGCGCCCGCGGCCGCGTCGGTAGCCGCCGCCGGCGACGCCGGCTTCCTGCGCCGCGCCGAGGTGCGCGACGTGCTCGCCTGGGTGCGCCTGCTCGTCGACCCGCAAGACGCCGCCGCCGTCGTTCGCGCGCTCGGCCGCCCGCCGATCGAACTGCGCCAAGCGCACCTCGCGCGAGTGATCCAAGTCGCGCGGCGACGCAAGCTCGACCTCGTCGCCGGGCTCGGCGCTGCGAGCGAGTCGCCGCAGGTCGCGCCCGAGGCGCGCGAACGGATCGCGCGCTTCGTCGCGCTGCACCGCAGCGCGTCGACGGCGATGGAGCGCAGGCCGCCCGACGAGTTCCTCTGCGAGCTGATCGAGCTGCTCGGCACGCCCGGGCGCTCGCTGCTCGACGCGCGAAGATGTCGCCGAGCAGCGCGCGAGCCTCGCAGCGGCTGCGCGAGCTCGCCGGCGAGATCGCGCGCGCCGAGCCGCGTCCGAGCACGCGCGAGCTCGCGCGACGGCTGGCCGCCGTCGTGCCCGAGGCGCGCAGCGCGATCGCCGCCGGCAACCGCGACGCGCCTGCTCACCTCAGCGACGCGCCATCGGCGCAGCCGGACTCGCCCGACGCGCATCTGCAGGCCGCCTTCCAACAGCTGCGCGAAGACGTGCTCGACAGCGTCGCGCGAATCGGCGGGCGCCTCGGCGAGCTGCGCCTGGACACCGAGCTCGACGTCTCGCACGGCATCGTCCGCTACCTCGAGCTGATCAAGCTCGCCGCGCTGCTGCAGCGTCCGAGCGGGCAGGCCATCGGCGACGCGATCGGCGACGTCAACGCGCGGCTGCTCGCCGCCGCCACGCCGCTGCAGCGCGAGATCCTGGAGACCTCGGCGCTCGACGATGCGCTCGTCGAGCTCGCGCCGCTCGGCGCTCGCGAAGAGCATTCGCTCGATCCGTTCCTGCCGCGCAAGGGCGTCGGGCTGGCGCTGTCGGCGTCGGACATCGAGACATACCGCAGCTGTCCGCTGCGCTACAAGTTCGCACGCGTCCTGCGGATCCCGACCGAGCAGACGCTGCACCAGCGCTTCGGCATCGCCGTCCACCAAGTGCTCGAGCGCTTCCACGGCGGCGAGGAGGAGACGCTGACGCGAATCAACGAGCTGCTCGACGCGAGCTGGCGCCGCGCCGGCTTCGGCGAGTCGGACGCCGAGCGCAAGCTGCTCGACGTCGGCCGCGCGGCGCTCGCGCGCTATCACGCGCGGCTGCGCAAGCAGCGACTCCGAGCCGGTCTGGTTCGAGCGCTCGTTCTCGTTCCGCCTCGGCCCGCATCACCTGCGCGGCCGCGTCGATCGCGTCGATCGCGTCGTCGGCGGCGACGCCGCCGCGGACGCCGCCGAGTACGAGCTGATCGACTACAAGACCTCGCGCCCGAAGACCGCCGAGCAGCTGCAGGACGACGTCCAGCTCTCGCTCTATGCGATCGCCGCGCGCGAGGACTGGAAGCTGCCGTCCTCGCGCGCCGCCTACTACTACGTGCTCGACGACGTCAAGGTGCCGGTGCCGTGCGGCGAGCGCGACGAGGCGTCGGTCACCGAGACGGTCATGACCGTCGGCGACGGGATCCTCGCGCAAGCGTTCGAGCCGACGCCGTCGCACGCCGCCTGCTCGATCTGCGACTACCGGATCGTCTGCCCGGCCGCCGAGCGTTAGGCGCGCCGCCGCTCGACGGCACGCGACGGCCGCAGCGAGCCGCGGCCGTCGACGTCGTGCCGCGCGCTCGCCGTTAGCAGCCGCGCGACCGCGCGGCCGTCAGGCCGCTTGCGCGACGCGCGGACCGCCCTCGAAAATCAGGAGCTCTCGCGACCGCGCTGCTTGAGAAAGCGCTGGAATTCGCGCGCGAGCATGTCGCCCGACGGGCACGTCCTCGCCAGTCATCCTCGTCTTCGTTCTCCGCCGCCTGCTCGAGGCGCTCGACGAACGCCTGGATGTCTGGATCGCTCTGCACCGCCAGCCCGACCTGGCGCTCGTAGTCAGCCGCCGCCGACTCCAGCTCCGACGCGTCGACAGAGACGCCGATCAGCCCTTCGACGCGGCGCACCAGCGCGAGCGCCGCCTTCGGGTTCGTCGCCGCCGCGACGTAATGCGGCACGCCCGCCCACAGGCTCGCCGACGGCAGCCCTGCTTGCGCGCACGCCTGATGCAGCACGCCGACGATCCCCGTCGGCCCCTCGTAGCTCGACGCGCCAGAGCCGTGCATGCCGAGGCGCTCCATCAGCGCCGGATCGGTCGCATGGCCGGAGATCGCGACCGGACGCGTATGCGGCACGTCGCCGAGCAGCGCGCCGAGCGAGACGACGACCTGCACGCCGAGCGCCTCCGCGAGATCGACGATATGCCCCGTGAACGAGCGCCAGCGCATCGACGGCTCGACGCCTTGCACGAGCACCAGGTCGCGCGGCGCGCGCGGCGCCTGCGCCTCGAACACCTCGACCGTCGGCCAGACGATCTCGCGCTCGTTCTCCTCGTTGAAGCGAACCGACGGGCGGTTCGATTGGAAGTCGTAGAACTCCTCCGAGTCGATCCGCGCGAAACGCCGCGCGTGCAGCGCGGAGGCGAGGAACGAGACGGCGCTCGACGCCGCGTCGCCGGCGTCGTTCCAGCCCTGAAACGCACAGACCATCGCCGGCGCCCTGAGGCTCTCCGGACGGCGGTCCCAGATCAACGGCTGCATCCGAACCACCGTACATCATGAGCCGATGGCCTCCGCCACGAGCCTGAGCCCGAGGCGAACGTCCAACGATCCTCCGCGCCGTCGATGCCGGCGGCAGTCGCGCACGTCGTGCCGCCGCAGCGCCAGACGATCGCGACGCTGCGCGATCAGCAGGAGGTCGACGGCGTCTTCGCGTGCACGCGCAAGGAGCGCCAGATCTCGCGCGCCGGCTCGCCGTACTTGACCGTCGAGCTGTCCGACAGCACCGGCTCGATCGTCGGGCGCGCGTTTCGCGACGCCGACGTGCTCGCCGGGCGCTTCGAGCGCGGCGAGCTCGTGCGCGTGCATGGTCGCGTCGAGCGCTTCCGCGACGCGCTGCAGGTCGCCGTGCAGTCGATCGCGCGCGCCGACGGCGAGCACGCCGACCCGGTCAACTTCCTGCCGAGCGCATATCGCGACATCGACGAGCTCGACGGCTTTCTCGAGCATCTCGCGCGCGAGGTCTACGATCGCGACCTGAAGCTGCTGCTCGAGCGACTGCTCGGCGACCGCGAGCTGCGCCGCGAGCTGCGCCGCGCGCCGTGCTCGATCCCATCGCCGCAGCGCTCCGCGCACCACGCCTACCTCGGCGGCCTGCTCGAGCACACCGTCGCCGTCGCGAGCATGGCGCTCGAGCTGTGCGCGCTGCACGCGCGCCTCGACCGCGACCTGCTGCTGAGCGCGGCGATCGTCCACGATCTCGGCAAGACGCGCGAGTTCACTTACGGCGCCGAGATCGCGCGCAGCGCCGAAGGGCGCATGCTCGGGCACATCGAGCTCGGCCTGCGCACGATCGCGCCGCATCTGCCGAGCTCGCTGCCCGCCGAGCGCCGGCTCGCGCTCGAGCACTGCGTGCTGCTGCATCACGGCGCCGACTCGGCCGGCGGCGCGCGCTTCGCGTCGGCCGAGGCGCTCGCGCTGCAGCGCATCAACGCGCTCGACGCCAGCGTCAAGGGCGCGTTCGAGCACGGGCTCGGCGCCGCGAGCCTCTGATCTGAGCGGTCGGGTTGCGTGGTCTCTTTTCTGTACTGCGATAGCAGCGGTCTATACGTCGTATATACAGCTGCTATCGCTTGAGCAAATGCAAGACACGATCTGCGCGTCTTTAGCGCGTCTTTAGCTGGCGTTTAGCTACGCTGCGCGCGCCGTCGTCGCCGCGGCGCCTGCGGCTCGCCGGGTCAAGCTGCGCAGCTTTGATGCCGATGTAGAGCACATGAGCGAGATCGGCGCGGCGACCGCCGAGACGGCAGCAGACGACCAGCTCGACGAGACGCTCGGCGCTGACGGCGCTGACGGCGCTGACGGCGCTGACGGCGGCGCGAGCGTCGACGGCGGCGCGGCCGCGAGCGTCGAGCAGGGACCGCCGGCCGGCGACGGCACCGGCCTATATCCGCCCCGGCGCAGCGGGCGCTCGACGCGGATGATCGGCGAAGTCGTCGTCGACCTCGGCTTTGCCGACCGCCAGACGGTCGACGACGCCGTCGAAACGGCGCGCTCGCAAGGGCGCCCGACGGGCCTCGTGCTCGTCGAGCAAGGCGTGCTGCGCCACGACCAGCTGGCGCGCGTCGTCGCCGAGCGCTTCGGCCTCGACTACGTCGATCTGGCCGTCTTCGACCTCGACATGGGCGCGGTCAACCTGCTCAACCAGGACGCGTCGAAGCGCTATCAGGCGGTGCCGATCGGCTTCACCGACGACGGCACGCTGCTGCTCGCGATGGCCGACCCGACGAACGTGCTGACGATCGACGACGTCGCGATGATGACCGGCCGCCGCGTGCGCCCGGTCGCGGCGTCGGTCGAAGACCTCAACCTGCTGCTGACGCGCCTGTCGAGCATGGAAGAGTCGATCGCCGACATCGTCGACGACGTCGGCGACGTCGAAGACGAGGCCGACCTGCAGCTCGACGACGCCGACACCGACGCGCCGGTGATCAAGCTCGTGCACTCGATCGTCGCGCAGGCCGTGCAGCAGGGCGCGTCTGACATCCACGTCAACCCCGAAGAGGGCGATACGCGCGTGCTGTTCCGCGTCGACGGAGTGCTCGCGCCGGCCGCGACCGTGCGGCGCAAGATGGCGATGGGCGTCGTCTCGCGGATCAAGATCATGGGCGACCTCGACATCTCCGAGAAGCGCGTGCCGCAAGACGGCCGCTTCGCGCTGACCGTCGACGGCCGCCGCGTCGACATCCGCGTCGTCACGTTGCCGCTCGTCTACGGCGAGGGCGTCGTCCTGCGAATCCTCGACAAGGGCACGGTCGTGCAGGGCCTCGACGGGCTCGGCATGCCGGCGCAGGCGCTCGAGCAGTTCAGCAGCGCGATCCGCAAGCCGAACGGCGCCGTGCTCGTGACCGGCCCGACCGGCTCGGGCAAGTCGACGACGCTGTACGCCGCGCTGCACGCGCTGAACGACGGCGAACGCAGCATCCTGACGATCGAGGACCCCGTCGAGCAGCGCATCGCCGGCATCAAGCAGATGCAGATCGCGCCGAAGGCCGGCGTCACGTTCGACGTCGGGCTGCGCTCGATGCTGCGCGCCGACCCCGACGTGATCATGGTCGGCGAGATCCGCGATCGCGAGACGGCGCACATCGCCGTCGAGGCCGCGCTGACCGGCCACCTCGTGCTGAGCACGCTGCACACGCGCGACGCGCCGAGCGGACTCGGGCGCCTGATCGACATGGGCATCGAGCCGTTCCTCGTCTCGTCCGCCGTCGACTGCATCGTCGCGCAGCGGCTCGTGCGAACGCTCTGCAAGCACTGCAAGAAGCCGCAGAAGATCTCCGACGCGGTGCTCGCCGAGCACGGCCTCAGCGGCGCGCAGCCGTTCGAATCGGTCGGCTGCTCGCGCTGCGGCGGCAGCGGCTATCGCGGGCGTCTCGGCGTCTATGAGGTGATGAGCGTCTCCGAGCAGATCCGCGAGCTGATCCTCGAGCGCGCGTCAGTCGACGTGATGGTCTCCGTCGCCGTGCGCGAAGGCATGCGCCGGCTGCGCGACGACGGCATCGACAAGGTCCGCGAAGGGCTCACGTCGATCGCCGAGGTCGAACGGATGACGAACAGCCTGCTGTAGGGCCGAGGCCGAACGTCGTCGACGAGCGCTTGTCGGCTGCCGGCGCTCGTCGAGGACCACGCCCGTCGGCTCCCGGCGATCGTTGGCAGCCAGCGCTCGTCAGCCGCCGGCCGGCGCGCGGCTCGGCACGAGCAGCGAGATCCGCAGCGGTCCGCTCGGGAACGCTTCGCCGGTGAACGAGTACGCCTCGTAGCGACGACCGCGATATTCGAGCGCGCCGTGCGCAGGCACGTGCGCTGGGCCGGGATCGAGCGTGCCCATCACTTGCGTCGCGCCGCGGCGCATCAGCACTTCGGCGCCGGTGAAGCGGTGCGCGAGCTTGGCGTAGCCGGCGTCGTCTTGGATCGCGAACGAGAAGCGCCCGACGAGCTTGCCGGCGCTGCGCACGTCGCCGTGCACCGGCGCGAGCACGTACGGGCCGCCGAGGTCGTAGAGCAGGCGCTCTGCGCCGCCCGGCTCGACGGCGTAGACGCGAACGCGCACGACGTGGATGTGCGCGGCGAAGAAGCAGACGATCGCCGCGCGGATCGCCGGCACGTCGCGATCGGCGATCGCGCGCTGGAACGAAGCGTCGGCTTCGATCTTGCGCAGCACTGCGAGCACGTAAACGCTGTGCGCCTCCTCGTGGTAGATCCGTTCGCCGACGCGCCCGAGCGTTTCGATGCGCGTCTGCTCGCCCGAGCCGGCGCAGTCGACGGCGCCGCTCGGCACGAGCAGCGCGATCCGCATCGCGCCGCTTGGAAAGACCGAGCCGGCAAGCGAAGTCACCTCGTACTGCTGCTTCTCGATTTCGATCGGTCCGGTAGTCGGGATTCGGCCGGTCTGCGCACTTACGGCGAGCGTGCCGGCGATCTGCCGCGTCTGCGATGCGCCTGGCGCCGCCGATGTGCCTGGCGCCGCCGATGCGCCTGGCGCTGCGCCGCCGAGCAGCAGCACGTCGGCGTCGGTCACCTGCTGGACGACTTGCGTGTACGTGTGCGCCGCCTGCGTCGAGAGGACGAAACGCGCGTCTGTGCCCCCGATCGCGCCACGTGCCGGAGCGATCGCGCTGCCGGCGCCGGCGCTTGCGAACACAGCGCCGTCTTTGACGATCTCGATGCCGACGATCTGGTTGACGAGCAGACCGTTCAAGACGGCGTCGGCCGCGCGTGCGCTGCCGGCTGCGATCGCCGAGCGCAGCGCGCGCGAGCCCTGCACGCGATGCACCGCCTCGCCAACGTCAGCGCCGCTCGACGCCTCGCGGTAGATCCGCGCGGCGACTTCGCCGGTCGCGTTTGCGATCCGCGCCGGGCATCTGTCGCCGGCGATCGACGTCGATGCAGTGACGCTCGTCGGCGTGGCGGCGCTCGACGATGCTCGCGCGTTGCCGCGCGAGGAGCCGCAGGCCGTGAGCGCGAGCGAGAGGAGCGAGAGCAGGAGCAGCGGCGTCAGCGATCGGCGGCGGCTCACGCCGCAAGCCTAGGGGCGGCGCCGCTGCCGCGGCGCCGCCCCTGTGGCACGCCGATCCACGATCGCCCGTGCTGCTGCGTGCTCTGTCGCGCCTATTTCTTGCTCGACGCGTGCTTCTTCGACTTGCCTTTCGACTTGCCTTTCGACTTCTTCTTCGCCGGCTGCTTCTGCTGCGGCAGTGGCTGCGGGTTGAACCGGCTCCAGTGTCGAGTAGAAGTCCGCTTTGCAGCCTTTCGGCCGGCCGAGGTCGTACGGCCCGGAGATCGCCTGCGTGACGACGCCCTTTTCGAGGTATGCGTACGTGACGGTCAGCAGCAGGTCGACGCGCGGCTCGACGCACAGCTTCGTGCCGATCGCGATCCGCCCCGTGATCGTCTCGTAGCCGGCGCGCGCCGCGCCGACGCAGTTGGCGGCCCAGCCAGGAAGTTCACCGGAGCACTGGAACGTGTCGGCGAGTTCTTTTTTTTCTGCGTTCGTGACGATCGGCGGGCTCGCGACGCCGGTCACCGGGACCTGCGACTGCACTTGGTAGCCGCTGATCGGGCCGTTGCAGTAGAACGTGTACGCGACCTGCTGTTCTTCGCTTCCCGCTTCCGGCTGGCCGGCGGAGGTGCTGCCGAGGCAGTTGTAGTTGTTCGGGTTCGATTCTTCGGCCTGGCTCAGCGCCGGAGCCGCGAGCGACAGGGCGGCCACGCCCATGATCGCGGCCAGCCAGAGCATGGCCTTTCGATGGGCAGTTCGAGATGCGTGCAACAGGGGTCTCCGTTCGTTGTCGTAGGACGTGGATCAGCGGTACGTCAGTGCAGGAGCTTTTCGAGGCTCTGCTTGGGTGAAGTCGGGTTGAAGACGACCGACGAGCGCGCTCCGGCCTTGGCGAACGGCGAGAGCAGCACGGCGCCGGCCGGCGGCGTCGAGGCGAGCGTCGCCGACGTCGCCGCCGCCGGCAGTTCGACGCTCGCCGGGTCGGCGACGGTCGCGAACGTGACGACGACGACGCCGTGTTCGGAGTAGCTCGTCGTCGACGTGATCGAAGCGAGCGTCGCCGAGAGGAACTGATCGGCGGCCGTCAGCGCGCCGGGCGTTCCCGTCAGGCAGCTCGCGCCGGCGGCGCCTTCCGCGCACGGCGGCTGGACGATCGTGTGCAGCACCGGCGGCGCGCCGCCGAGCGTCGCCTTGTGTTCGACGAGCGCCGCGTCGCTCGCGAACGCGCTCGCGCTGAGCGCCGACCAGCCGCTCAGCAGCGTCCCTTTCGGCACGAGCTGGCCGGTGATGTACGGCGCCGCCGCGGCGTTCGCGAGCGGTTCGGAGAACGAGCCGCCGGCGAGCTCGATCAGCCAGACGCTCGTGATCGGCGGCACGTTCGAGCCGCCGCCGCCGTTCGCTTTCGTCGACGCCGGCGATTTCGTTTCCGATTCGCTGTTCGGCGTGCTCGCCGGCGTCGTGCTCGTCGTCGTCGTCGTCGTCGTCGTGCTGCTCGGCGCGGCGCTCGCCGCGGGAGTCGCTTGGCGTTTGATCGCCGGCGGCTTCGCCGTGCTGCTCGCCGCCGCCGTCTGCGCCTGCTCCTGCTGCGCGCGAGCGCGCGCAGCGATCGAAGCGATCAGCGCCGGCAGCTTCTGCACGACATCGCCGCTGCCCGCGAGCGAGCTCGCCGGCGTCGGGCCGATCGCCGCTCCGACGCCGACGCCGACGGTCAGCATCGCGACGGCGAGCGCAGCGCTCGCGCGGAACGAAGGCAGCCGCGTGCGCGCGCTGCGCGTCGACGCACGCGCCGCCGAGGCGTCGTTCAGCCCGGCGCGCGGAGGCGCTGCCGGGAGGTCCGGCGTCGAGCGAGCGGGCGGATCGGAGGAGTTGTCCATGTTTTGGGAAGGCGTCGCAACTTGCGGGCGTAAGGCGGGTTGACCAAACCAATTCCCGACGATGCAGACAAACTAGCTTATCTGCATCGGAACTATGGGGATTATGGTATGTTCGCGCCTCGGCGCTGTCAACTGTTTGTCAAAGACCAGAACGGAGCAACTCCTCAATGAACCGAATCCGCCGTCTCTCCCTCGCCTTCGCGGTGGCTGGCGTCGTGGGGGTCGCGGCGCCCGCGGCCGCCTCGGCGATCTCGACGATCACGATCAGCGGCGCGACGGCTTCCTACCCGCTCGTCTCGCTGCTCGCGCAGAAGTACAACAAGGTGTTCCCGAAAAAAGTGAAGTTCAAAATCACTCAAGGCGGCGCGCAGATCGGCATCAACGACGTCGCCGCGGGGCGCGTCTCGATCGGCGACGTCTCGCGCGACCCGATCGCGTCGGACCCGGCCGGCCTCGTCTTCTACCCGATCGCCAAGTACGGCATCTGCGTGATCACGAACAAGTCGAACCCCGTCTCGAACCTCAGCTCGGCGCAGGTCTCGTCGATCTTCACCGGCAAGACGGTCAGCTGGAGCGCAGTGCCTGGAGCCACGGCGAGCGGTCCGATCGACCTGATCAGCCGCACGTCCGTCGCCGGCGTGCTGACGAACTTCCAGACGCTGTTCCTCGAAAGCAAAAAGGTCTCGACGAAGGCCGCCGAAGAACCGTCTGAGGGTCTGATGCGCGCGAAGGTCGAAAGCGACCCGAACTCGATCGGCTTCGTGTCCAACTACCAGTCGGACAAAGGCACGGTCAACTCCGTCGGCTACAACGGCGTCGCGTGCAGCCACGAAACGGTCAAAGCCGGCACGTACGCAGGCACGGCTCGCTTCTACGAGGTGAGCAAAGGCAAGGCGACCGGAGCGTCTTCGGCGTTCATCGGCTGGATCGAGAAATCGGCCGCGGCGGCGAAGATCATCAACACGCAGTGGCTGACGATCTGAGTCGCTGAGTCACGGCGGCCTGAGGCGAGCTGAGCTGAAGTCAGATGCTGGAACGCCTCAGGCGGCCCTGGCCTGACAGCCGCGCCGAGCGAACGCTCGGCGCGGTCTCGTTGCTGGTCTGCGCGCTCGTCGTCGCGATGGTCGTGTTCGTCGCGATCCACGCTTGGCCGATCTTCGAGCACAACGGGCTGAGCTGGCTCGGCTCCGGGCGCGATCTCGGGCGCCAGTTCGCCGACATGCAGAACACGACGCAGCACCCGCCGGCGTCGGCATATCACCTGCGCGCGTGGCCAGTCGTCTACGGCACGCTGCTGTCGACGATCCCGGCCGTCGTGCTCGCGCTGGCGGTCTCGATCTTCTCGTCGATCTTCATCGTCGAGCTCGCCTCGACGCGGCTACGGCGAATCGCGATCCCGGTGATTCGCCTGCTCGCATCCGTGCCGTCGGTGATCTACGGGCTGATCGGCATTCTCGTGCTCGTGCCGTTCGTCGGCAACCACCTGATCACGATGACCGAGAAGGAATCGGTGCAGAACGTAGTCGAGCTGACCGGCGCCGGGCTGATCGTGACGGTCGTGATCCTGACCGTGATGATCACGCCGATCATGGTCGCGCTGATCTGCGAGGCGCTCGCCTCGGTGCCGAACTCGTGGCGCGAGGGCGCGATCGCGCTCGGCGTCAATCCGGTGCGCGCGATGCTCGCCGTCACGTTGCGCGCGGCGCGCCCGGCGATCGTCGCCGCGGCCGTGCTCGCGACGGCGCGAGCGCTCGGCGAGGCGATCATGATCTCGATGGTCTCCGGCTCGCGCTTCTTCGTGCCGAAGCCAGCCGACGGGCTCGTCTTCCTGTTCGAGCCGCTGCGCACGCTCGCGTCGGGCATCGTCGACTTCCACGAAGGGATCGGCGCGCCGCCGCTCGGCGCGTCGCTTTACGCGTTCGCGCTGCTGCTGCTGTTCGCCGCGTTCGTCTTGTCGGTTGGCGGCTATCTGATCAAGCTCCCCTTGCGCAAGTTCCAGGTGCGCGGATGAGCGCGGTAGGCGAGTGGCGCCCGACGCTGCCGCCGGGGCCGCCGATGCAAGGCGGTCGCGGCAAGCAGTCCTCGCCGCTCACCTGGCGCTGGTTCGATCGCCTGGCGCTCGCGTTCGCGTGGACGGCCGGGATTGGCCTGTGCCTGATCGCCGCCGCGATCGTGATCTACATGGGCTATCGCGGAATCGAGTACCTGCGGCCGAGCCTGCTCGTGCAGCGCCCCGCGTTGAGCACGACGCAGAAGGGCTCCGGCGGCTTCCTCGACCCGCTGCTCGGCACCGGGATCCTGACGTTGATCGGCATCCTGCTCGCCGTCCCGCTCGCCGTCGGCGGCGCGATCTGGATCGCCGAGTACGGGCGCCCGACATGGCTCGCGCGCGTCGTCGAGTCGAGCATCGAGATCGTCGCCGGGACGCCCGACATCGTGATCGCGCTGTTCGGGCTGTCGATCTTCCAGCTCGGGCTGTTCGCGCCGTTCTCGTTCAAGGCGAGCGGCGGCGGCGTGTTCGGCAAATCGTTCATCGCCGCCGGCGCGATGATGTCGCTGATCGCGCTGCCGCCGATGTTCACGGCGACGCGCGACGGGCTGCAGGCGGTGCCGGCGCACATGCGCGAGGCGGCGTTCGCGCTTGGCAAGACGCGCATCGCGACGATCCGCCGCGTGCTGCTGCCGAGCGTGCGCTCGAACATCGCGACAGGCGTGACGCTCGGCATCTCGCGGATCATCGGAGACACGGCGATCATCGTCCTGCTGCTCGGCGAAACGTTCCGGCTCGACCCGCAGAACTCGGTGCCGGTGCTCGGACTGCTGCGCGGCACCGGCTCGACGCTGACGAGCTACGTCTACGGCAACTCGCCGGCCGGCGAAGGCGCCGCGCCGCAGAAGGCCTACGCGGCCGCGTTCGTGCTGCTGCTGTTCGTGCTCGCGCTGAACCTGATCGTCGATCGGATCGGGCGCTCGTCGGCCGACGCGACCGGCATGACAGTTGCCGGCGCCGTCGTCTGAGCGCGCCGCGACGGCGCCTCGCGCCGGGCGGCGACGCGGCCGCTTGGGGCTTTACAACTGCCGGATACCCCGCTAACCTGAGCGATTCGATGGAGAAAGTGTCCGACAACTCCGGTGCAGAAGGTGCTCGATGAGTCCCGATGAGATGGTTCTCGACCCGCCAAGCTTCGTGATCAACGACGACGATCAGCGCGTGGCCGCGCAACGCGCACACGCGCAGCCGATCGCCGCGCCGCGCGACGCGGCGCCGAGCGCCGGCGCCGCGCCGGCCGTCGAGACCGCGCCCGGCGTCGAGACGGTGCCGCCGGTGCGCACGATCGTCGTCGACCGCGCGCCCGAGCCGGTCGTCCCGCCGCGCCAGCGCGAGGCGGTTCGCGCGGCGTCCTCGCCCGGCGCCGAGCGCTTGCGTCTCGAAGACGTCAGCATCGGCTACGGCGAGAAACGCGCCGTCAAGTCGGTCTCGCTGTCGATTCACAAGGGCGAGGTGCTCGCGCTGATCGGCCCGTCGGGCTGCGGCAAGACGACGCTGCTGCGCACGCTCAACCGGCTGACCGAGTTGACGCCGAGCGCGACGCGCGCCGGCAACGTGCTGCTCGACGGCGAGGACATCTACGGGATCGCCGACACGACGCTGCGCTCGCGCGTCGCGATGGTCTTCCAGCAGCCGAACCCGTTCCCGATGTCGATCTTCGACAACGTCGCGTTCGCGCTGCGCGAACAGTCGCGCAAGCGCCCGCGCCGCCGCGAGCTCGAGCCGCTCGTGATCGACGCGCTGAAGCGCGCCGGCCTGTACGAGGAGGTCGGCGACGATCTCGATCGCCCGGCGCTGCGGCTGTCCGGCGGCCAGCAGCAGCGGCTGTGCATCGCGCGCGCGATCGCGCCGCGCCCGGAGGTGCTGCTGATGGACGAGCCGTGCAGCGCGCTCGACCCGATCTCGACCGGCACGATCGAGAAGCTGATCGGCGAGCTGCGCCGCGACCTCGCGGTCGTCGTCGTCACGCACAACCTCGCGCAGGCGCATCGCGTCGCCGACAAGGTCGCGTTCATGTATCTCGGCGACCTCGTCGAGTACGGCTCGACGGCGCAAGTCTTCGACGAACCGCGCGCGACGCGCACGCGCGACTACGTGCGCGGAGCGTTCGGATGAGCTCGCCACTCGCGCGCCCGGCCACGTCATGCGGCCCGGAGTCCTGAAGCGGGCGCTCGTCGTGGTCGCCTGCGGAGCACTGACCGTGACGCTCGCTGCCTGCGAGAGCACCGAGAGCGAAAGCGCGAAGATCGAACGCGAAGCGGTGAAGTCGCGCGAATCGGAACCGGGCGCGTTGAAGCTCGGCGCGGTCAACAAGAGCGTTCGCGTCTCCGACGCGACGCTGCTCAGCGCTGCCGGTCGCAAGGCGGTCGCCGTCAAGCTGACGTCGAGCTCGGCGCGCGATCAGCTCGAGCTGCCGGTGCTCGTCGAAGTGACGGCGGCCGGCGGCAGGCTCGCGTACACGAACGAGAGCGGCGTCGAACCTTCGCTGCAGCACCTCGCGCTGCTGCGCTCGCACGCCGGCGCGTGGTGGGTCGACGACCAAGTGCTCGCCAACCAGACGACGCGTGCCGTGAAAGTGCGCGTTGGCGCCGGCACGCCGCCGTCACGCGACGCGCAGCAGCCGCTGCTCGCCGCGAAAGTCACGCGCGTCGACGGCGGATCGGCGTCGAGCTCGCTCGACGGCGTGCTCGTCAACCACTCGCGCGTCGCGCTGAAGAAGGTGCCGGTGTCGATCGTCGCGCTGCGCGGCGGCAAGGTCGTCGCGGCCGGGCGCGCGCTCGTCTCCTCGCTCGCCGGGCATCCTGGCGCCTCGGCGCCGTTCCACGTCGCGCTCGTCGGCAGCGCGGCGGGAGCCAAAATCGAACTGACGGCCGTCGCGACGGCGTCGTGAGGAGCTGACGAAGTGAGCCTCGTGCCAGTCCCGTCCGAGCAGGCCGGAGCGACGTGCTCCAACTGCGGCGCCGCGCTCGTCGCCGACCAGCGCTACTGCCTCTCGTGTGGCGAGCCGGCCTCGCCGGTGCGGCTCGCGTTCCTCGACGTGCTGCAGAGCGATCCGGCCGGCGGCGCGCAGCCGGCGATCGAGATGACGCCCGCCGGCTACATACCGCTCGGCGACGCGCGTGGCGCGAACGGCTGGCTGCGACGCAACTCGGGACTGCTCAGCCTGATCGCCGTGCTCGTGCTGTGCCTGATCGTCGGTCTGCTCGTCGGTCACTGGGTCAGCCAGGGCAACGGCGACAAGGCGCCGGCGAAGCAGGTCGTCGAAGTCAAGGGGCTGTCCGGTCTCTCGGCGGCGCCCGCCGCAGCTGCGACGACGACGCCGAGCACGACGAGCACCGAACCGGCCGAAACGAAAGCGACGGCGAAGGAAGCAGCCGAAGCGAAGCAGGAACAGGCGAAAGAAACGAAGGCCGAAAAAGCGCCGCCGGCGAAACCGAAGAAAGTCGCGCCGACGCAGATCAAAAAACTGACGAACTCGAGCGGCGCGCAGCACCAGAAAGAAATCAACGAACTCGGCGCGACGCCGATCGAAACCGGCTGAGGCGCTGTCGCGCGCGATCGCATGAGCAGCTCGAACGGAAACGTGCCGCTGCCGGACCCGGCTGACGCGAAGACGCAGCGGCTCGCGCCGGTCGCCGCCGCAACGGCGTCCGCGACGACGGCTTCGACCGCCAATCAAGGCGCTGGTCCGGCCGCGTCCGCCGCGATCGTGCCCGTCGGCGGCCTCGCGGCGACGCGCCCGACGCTCGACGGCTCGCTCGCCGAGCTGCGCCGCCGCCGCTACGAGCTCGCCGAGCGCGTCGCCGAGCTGACCTGGGATCTCGGCGGCCTGACTTACGAGATGGCGATTCGCGATCACTACCGCCTCGACGTGCTCGCGCGCCGAGCCGCCGACTTGCAGCAGGCCGACGCGCAGCTCGCCGAGGTGCAGCGTCTGCTGTCGGGCGCCGAGGGTGGCGTGCACGGTCAATGCCGCTCGTGCGGCGCCGCGCACAGCCGCGGCGCTTCGTTCTGCTGGCACTGCGGCGCCGGCCTGCTCGAGGAGGCCCGTCCGTCGGTCCTACAAGACGACGAGCAGCCGAGCTAGTCGGTCGGGACTGCTGCCGCCGAGCAGCCCCGAATTGGTCGGCTGGCGACTGCCGTTGGCGCTCGAGCCGGGCCGGCGAGGACTGCTGCTCGGGCCGGCTAGGACTGCTGCTGCTCGACCGGCGCCGGCGCTGGAGGCGCCGCGGCCGGTGTCGGAACGGGCTGCGCCGGCGCTTGCGCCGCCGGCACGGCCGGCTGCGCGGCGGTCGCCGGCTGCTGGGCGGGAGGCAGCGTCGTCTGGTGCGCTGTCGCCTCGCCGGTGACCGACGACTTGAACTCACGCATTCCGCTACCGAGCGAGCGGCCGATCTCAGGCAACCGCTTGGCGCCGAAGACCAACAGCAGGATTACAACGAGAAACGCGATGTGAAGTGGATTATCCAGCCCCATCTCCGACCACAGTCTAGCCGATCGCTCAGCCGGCGCCGTCGATCGCGCGACGCACGAACTGCGCCGCGACGACCACCAGCAGCGCCGCGAAAGCGTCGCGCAGCACGACGCCGGAAAGCGCGTTCGCGAGAACCACGCCACCGGCCGCGCCGGCGAGCGAGAGCAGTCCGAGCACGAGCGCGTCGGCGCGACGCACATTTCCGTGCCGATCGTGGTCGTAAGCGCCGACGAGCGCGACCGGCACGATCGCCAGCAGCGACGTCGCCTCGGCCTGGTGCTGGTTGAGGCCGAGAAAGATCACCAGGCCGGGCACGAACAGCACGCCGCCGCCGACGCCGAGCAGCCCGGCGATCACGCCGCCGGCGAGGCCGATCGCGATCGCGCCGATCATCTCAGCACGAGCTCCGCGGCGCTAGCGAGCAGCACGGCGGCGAACAGCAGCGAGATCGCGCGGTTGCGCAGTCGCCGGTGCAGCCACGTCCCGAACAGCACGCCGCCGACCGCCGGCCCACCGACGAGCAGCGCGTCGAGCACGTGGACGTTGCCGTAGAGCCCCTGTGTCGCCGCGGCGAACGACGCGACGAAGACGATCGCCGCGAGCGATGTCGCGGTTGCCGCGCGCTCGCCGTAGCCGAGCCAGAGGACGAGCAGCGGCACGATCACGCTGCCGCCGCCGACGCCGAACAGACCGCTGAACAAGCCGGCCGCGGTGCCGATTGCGGCCAGCTTGAGCGAGCGGCGATGCGACGGCTCGCGCGCGGCCTCAGCAACCACGCTTGCGAGCGGACGGGCTGGCCACGATGCGCGCCATACTAGAGACCGTGTCCCCCGCTGCCACGCTCGTGGAGGCGCTCGAGCCGATCCACGCAGACCCCGATCGTGGTGCGATTCTGCTCGACATCGATGGGACGCTCGCGCCGATCGTCCGCCACGCGGCCGACGCGCACGTGCCCGAGGCGACGCGGACGCTGCTGATCGAGATCGCCAAGCGCTACCGGCTCGTCGGCTGTGTCAGCGGACGCCGCGCCGCGACGGCTCGCCAGATCGTCGCGATCGGAACGCTCGCGTACGTTGGAAACCACGGCGGCGAGCTCTTGCGAGCAGGCGCGACGCGGCCGGAAGTCGACGCGGAGCTGGCCGAGTGGACGCCGCGCATCCGGCAGTTCGCCGCGCGCGCGCTGAGCGCCGAGAACGAGCGGCTGCGAGTCCGCGGCGAGGACAAGGAGGTGATCGCGGCGTTCCACTGGCGCGGCGCGCCCGACGAGCAGGCCGCCGAGGCGGCCGTGCGGCGGATCGCCGTGCAGGCCGAAGCAGAGGGCTTCGCCGTGCACTGGGGCCGCAAGGTGCTCGAGGTCCGCCCGCCGGTCGCGCTCGACAAGGGCATCGGCATCGCGCTGCTGCTGCGCGACGCGCCGGTCGACGCGGCGATCTACGTCGGCGACGACACGACCGACCTCGACGCGTTTCGCGGTCTGCGCGAGCTCGCGCAGACCGGCGCGCTCTCCACGACGCTGTGCGTCGCCGTCGATTCCGACGAAGCTCCGCCAGAGCTTGCGCGCGAGGCCGACCTGACGCTCGACGGCACCGCGGGCGTGCGCGAACTGCTCGAAGCGCTGCTCTGAGCTGAAGCGTGCGCTTCGTCGATTTCCTTAGAGCGACGGTGATGCTCAGCGCCGGTGCGGCGACCGCGCTCGCGCTCGTGACGGTGCTCGCGCTGAGCACCAACTCCGACGAACACATGCTGCCGATCGCGATCGGCTGGTGGATCATCGCGACGATCGTCGGCCTGCGTCTCGGCCGGCGCGCCGAGACGAGCCCGCCGATCGCGCGTCTGCTCGCGAACGCAAAGACGAGCAACGCGCTGCCTGAGCACTATCCGAGCGCGATCCTGATCAACCGCTTGTGGCCGCTGCTGCTGTTCACGCTCGTCGGCGGCGGGCTCGCTTTCCTGGCGCCGCAGGTGCCCGGGATCGCAGCCGGCTTCGCGATCATCTGGGCGCTCGCGTGGCGGCGCCAGGACGCCGCCGTCGCGGCGATCGAGGGACGCGACGGCGCGTTCTTCTACGTGCTGCGCACCTCGCCGGTGCGGCCGATGGCGCTCGAGCGAACGCCCGGCTTCAAGGCGCTGCGACCGGAACGGGCGAACGGCGCCATCAGCTGATCGTGCGCACGCACGCCGCCGATGTCCTGCTCGTCTCGCTCGGCTCGACCGCCGGCCTGCGCCGTGCCGACGACGAGCTGCAGGACTCGCTGCGGCGCGCCGGCGCGCACGTCGCCGTCGCGCGTCCGTTCCCGCCGGAGTCGTTGCCGACGTTGATGCTGACCGACCTCGCTTGGGCGCAGGCCGCGCGACGCGCGGCCGCTGAGATCATCGAGCAGCAGCGCGGCGCGCCGGCGCGCGCGGTGATCTACTCGACGACAACCGCCGCGCTGCTGTGGAAGCGTCCGGGCGCGATCCGCTTCGACGCGACAGCCGCCGCCAACCGTCGCGGACGTCACGGCTTGTGGCAACGCCCGCTCGAGCGCAGGCGGCTGCGCCAGGCGCCGCTGCTGCTGCCGTGGAGCGACGGCGGCATGCGCGAGCTCGGCGATCAGCGGACACGCGATCGCGCGCTCGTGCTCCCCGTGCCGGTCGCGCCGTCCTCGCCAACATCGACGCTGCGCGACATCGCGGCGGTCACGTATGCGGCGAACCCGGCGAAGAAGGGGCTCGACCGCGTGCTCGACGCATGGCGGCGTGTGCGCGACGAAAGAGCCGGCGCGAAGCAGCCGCCGGACGAGCTCGTGATCGGCGGCGCTTCGGCCGCGCAGCTCGCGCAGATGAAGCTCGTCGAGCCGGGCGAGCCGGGCGTGCGCGTCGTCGGCGCGCTCGCGCCGGATGACTTCCGCGCGCTGCTGCGCCGCGCGCGCGTCTTCGTCTGCGCGCCACGGCGCGAGGATTACGGCATCGCGCAACTCGAGGCGCTCGCCGACGGCTGCCAGCTCGTCACGACGCCGGCGCCCGGACCGTATGTCGCGCTGGCGATCGCGCGCGAGCTCGACGCGCGCCTCGTCGGCGACGATCTCGCGCCGGCGCTGCGCGCGGCGCTCGACAGCCCGCTGCGCGACTACGCCGCGCGCGCTCGCGCCGCGCTCGCGCCGTACACGTACGAGGCGATCGATCGCATCGTCGCCGAGCAGCTACTGCCGCGACTGCTTGCGTAGGCGCTGCAGCTCCGGCCACGAGCGCGTGTTGGCGACGTCGTCGCGCGTCAGCCACGCGCGACGCGCCGTCGCGACGCCCCAACGCATGTTCGCCAGCGTGCGCGTGCGGTGCGCATCGGAGTCGATCGTCAACGTGACGCCGGCGCGCGCGGCGGCGCGCGCGTTGACGTCTGACAGGTCGCGGCGATCGGGGTTCGCGTTGATCTCGAGGAACGTGCCCGTGCGCGCAGCCGCGGCGAAGATCGCGTCGAGGTCGAGCGCGTAAGGCTCGCGGCGCTCGATCAGCCGCCCCGTCGGGTGGCCGATCACGTCGACCAGCGGGTGCTCGATCGCGGCGACGATGCGCTCGGTCATCGCCTGCTCGGACATGCCGAAAGACGTGTGCGCGCTCGCGACGATCCAGTCGAGTCGCGAGAGCAGCTCGTCGTCGTAGTCGAGCGAGCCGTCGGGCAGGATGTTGACCTCGCTGCCGGCGAGCAGCTCGATCCCGTCGAGCTCCGCGTTCGCTTCGTGGACGAGCTCGATCTGGCGGCGCAGCTGATCTGGCGAGACGTCGTTGCCGAAGCCGTGCGTCGCCGAGTGGTCGGTGATCGCCAGGTACTCGTAGCCGCGCTCGCGCGCAGCGCGCGCCATCTCACCGATCGTCGCGTGCCCGTCCGAGGCGACCGTGTGCGTGTGCAAGTCGCCGCGGATCTGCTCGAGCTCGACCAGCCGCGGCAGCCCGGCGCCGCCGGCGAGCTTCGCCGCGTCGAGCTCGCCGCGATCCTCGCGCAGCTCCGGCTCGATGTAAGCGAGGCCGAGCAGCTCGTACAGCTCGCGCTCGCTCTCGCATGTGCGAGTGCGGCCGATCGAGTCGTCGAGCAGTCCGTACTCGGACACGTGCAGTCCGCGGCGCACGACCGTCTCGCGCAGCGCCGCGTTGTGGCGGCCGGAGCCGGTGAAGTGCTGCAGCAAGTTGCCGAGCTGCGACGGCTTGGCGATCCGCAGGTCGACGCCGATGCCCGAGTTCGTGCGCGCACGCGCGCCGGCCTTGCCGGCCGAGCCGACGCTCTCGATCTGCTCGAGCTTGACGAGGCTCTTCGCGAGCGTGGTCGGGCGCCTCGTCACGGCGATCAAGTCGATGTCCTTGACGCTGTCGGCCGCTCGGCGCGCCGAGCCCGCGACGAGCACGCGCGTCTCGGCGTCGCCGCGCTCGGCCAGCCCGGCGGCGAGCTGCTCGCCGAGCTCGAGCGCCTTCGGCAGCAGCAGGCGCGGCTGCTTGCGCTCGCCTGCGCCCTGCTCGAGCGCTCCCAGCACGCGTTCCTCGAGCTTCGGACCGAGCCCGCGCACGGTGCGAATCCGCTGCGCGACGGCCGCCTCGCGCAGTGTCTGCAACGACTCGACGCCGAGCTCCGAGTGCAGCAGCCGCGCGCGCTTCGCGCCGAGCCCCGGCAGTCGCGTGACGGCGATCAGGCCGGCTGGGAACTTTGCGCGCAGGCGCTCGGTCGCCGGGATCGTCCCGGTCTCGATCAGCGCGAGGATCTTCGCTTCGAGCGTCGCGCCGATCCCCGGCAGCTCGTGCGCGCGCCCCTGCCGCGCGAGCCCGGCGACCGACACCGACGCGTCGCGCACGCTGCGCGCGGCCGTTCGGTAGGCGAGGACGCGATGGATGATCGCGCCGTCGAGCTCGTACAGGTCGCCGAGCTCGTCGAGCGCGTCGGCGATCGCTGCGTTCGAGAGCTCGACGGGCGGCACCGTCCCAGCGTATGCGCATGCGCGAGCGAGCGCCCGCTTGACGCGCCGCCACCGTCCGACGCTCTAGGCTACGCCGCCTCATGTCCGGCGAGCCGTGGTTGATCCTGCCTACGTACAACGAGGCCGAGAACATCGAGCCGATCGTTCGCGCGGCGAGCGATGTGTTGCGAGCGGCGACCGCCGACGGCTCGTTCGGCGGCGGCTTTCACGTGCTCGTCGTCGACGACGGATCGCCCGACGGGACCGGCGCGATCGCCGACAGGCTGGGCGCCGAGAACGACTGGATGCACGTGCTGCATCGCGTCGAGAAGAACGGCATCGGGCCGGCGTATCTCGCCGGCTTCGGCCACGCGCTCGAGCACGGCGCCGGCTACGTGATGGAGATGGACTCCGACTTCTCACACGACCCGGCAGACCTCGCGCGCCTGCTCGCGGCCGTCGATCGCGACCGCCCGGACAGCGCCGACCTCGCGCTCGGCTCGCGCTACATCGCCGGCGGCCGCGTCAGCGACTGGGGCGTCCTGCGGCGCTTCATCAGCGAGGGCGGTTCGACCTACTCGCGCCTCGTGCTCGGGCTGCAGGCGCGCGACCTGACCGGCGGCTTCAAGTGCTTCCGCCGCGAGGTGCTCGAAGCGATCCACTTCGACGGCGTGCGCTCGCAGGGGTACGCCTTTCAAGTCGAGCTGACCTATCGCGCCGTGCGCGCCGGCTTTCGTGTCGTCGAGCTGCCGATCGTCTTCCGCGACCGTCAGCAGGGCACGAGCAAGATGTCGTGGAAGATCGCCGCCGAGGCGATCTGGCTCGTGCCGCTGCTGCGCTTCAAGTAGACGCGCGATCCGCCGCAGCCGGTTTGGCGCTTCAGAGCAGCGCCGCTACGGCCGATGCAGGAGCGATGGATGCCTCGGCATACGCGTTCACGCACGGCGTGCGCCATACGCGCGAGACGTTGCGCGCTTGGCAGGAACACCCCGGACGCGTGCTCGCGCGATGGCTCGCCGGCTCCGCGCTCGCCGCCGCCGGCCTGCTGCTCGCCGTCTGGGCGATCGCCTCGCTCGACAACGGCTTCGAACAGGTCATCCGGCTGCAGCCGCCGTTCGCCGTCGGCAAGCTCGACGACGTCGTCAGCGTGCTCTCGCGCAACATGCTCGTCCTCGCGCTGCACGCGATGGCGTGCGTCGCCGGCTTCATCGCCGGCAGCTCGCTGCCGATGCAAGTCGAAGGGCGCTCCGGCGTCTCGCGCTGGGTCCACGAACACGGCGGGCGCATCGCGATCGCGTTCGTCGTCGCCGCGACAACGTTCTCGCTGTGCACGCAGGCATACCTGCTCGGCCACACGCTCGGCGGCCTCGCCGCGTTCCTGCGCGTCGCGCCCGGCACGCTGCTGCTCGGCGTGCTGCCGCACGCGATCCCCGAGCTGATCGCGCTGTTCCTGCCGCTCGCCGCGTGGATCATCGCCAGCCGCCGCGGCGAGTGGGACCAGCTGCTCGCCGCGACCGTCGTCACGCTCGCGATCTCGATCCCCGTGCTCGTGCTCGCCGCGTTCATCGAGGTCTACGTCTCGCCGCATCTGTTCACCGCGCTGACCCACATCCACCCGCCGATCGTGCGGCAGTCGGGCGAATGGACCGTCGTCGTGCACTGACGCCTCAGCCCCTCCTTTACTTTGTATAGTGATAAGAAAGCGTTCGAGAAAGGGAGAGCAATGGCAGGCAGTCTCAGTGAAGTCACCGACAGCAACTTCCAGGCCGAGGTGATCGAGTCCGACGGCCCCGTGCTGGTCGACTTCTGGGCGCCTTGGTGTGGCCCGTGCCGCGTCGTGGCTCCCGTGCTCGAGGAGATCGCCGCCGAGCGCCCGGACCTGCGTATCGTCAAGCTCAACACCGACGAGAACCAGCAGACGGCGGCTCAGTTCCAAGTGCTCTCGATCCCGACGATGATCCTGTTCAAGGGCGGACAGCCCGTCAAGACGGTCGTCGGCGCGTACCCGAAGAAGAAGCTCGAGCAGGAGCTGGAGCCAGCGCTCGGCGCGGCTTGAGCGTCTCGACTGAAAGTGATGTCGCGCCGCACCGGCCTAAGCGTCGGTGCGTGCGAGCACCCAAGCGATGAAGTCTCGCTCGGCTAAGGCGTTTGCGGCCAGTTCCTCGATCGCCTGAGCAGTGCCATCCAGCCCGTCGGGCGGGTGCGTGAACGGCACGCCGTTGCGGTCCAGGAACTCGCGCATGACATCGTAAGCCGTGCGCTTGTTACCGTCCGGCAGCGGATGGTAGGTCGCGATCCGCGAGCAGTACACGGCGGCCTTTTGGTGCATCGCCGGGAACGCCTGATACTCGCCGAACCCCGCGAACGGCGCAGCCAGCGCCGCCTCGGCGAGATTGACCACGCGCGGAATCCGCGCCAATCGGTTCGCGCTGATGTAGGTGTGTGTCTCTGCGATCAGAAGGAAGTCGCCGAGCTCGATTCGCTGCATGTAGCGAGCTTAAAAGCGTGGTATCGTGAATGCAAGCAAGCAAGCATTATTGGCGTGTAATGGCAAGATTGAATCCTCCTAGGAGCAGCTCGATGGCCAAGACGATGACCCTGAGACTCACCGACGAGCAGGCAGCAACGCTCGACCTGGTTGCGCGCGCAGATGACCAGACGGTCACGGAGGCCGTCCGGACGGCGATCGACGCCCACATCGAGGAGCGCCGTCGCGACAAGGAGTTCAAGGAGCGGCTGCATCGCCGGCACGAGGAGGAGCGCGCTCTCTACGAGCGCCTCTCTAAGTGAGGCGACGCACGGTGATCGACAGCTTCAAGCCGTCGATCGCGATCTCGGCGGCGTAGTCGGGCGCGTCGAGCGGCGCTGCGTCCTCGCCGAGCTCGAAGTCGACCGCAAGCGTCTCTTTGGAGACATACTCGTCGTGCTTCGCCGCGGCTGCAAGCAGCGCGCCGTCGCCGCCCAGTCGCAGCGCGATGCGGTCCTCGACCTCCAGCCCGCCGGTCTTGCGCGCGCTCTGCACGGCGTGCACGATCTCGCGCGCCCAGCCCTCTTCGCGCAGCTCGTCGTCGATCGCCTGCTCGAGCGCGACCGCGTGCGCGCCCTCGCGCTCGACGCTGTAGCCGTCAGGCGCGCGCATCGTCAGGATCACGTCGTCGGCCGTCAGCGTGTGCTCGTGCCCGTCGACCGTGATGCCGATCGAGCCGGCGCCGCTGCCGTCTGACTGCTTGCCGTCGTCGCGGACAGCCGCCGCGACGCGCGCCGGGTCGAGCGCCGCGATCGCGTCGGCCGCGAGCGGCATCGCTTTGCCGAAGATCGGCCCGAGCCGGCGGTAGTTGGCCTTGACCTCGTAGCTGCCGAGCTCGTCGGCGGCCGCGACGAAGCGCACGCGCTTGACGTTCAGCTCCTCGCGCACGATGTCCGCGAGTCGTTCGATCGCCTCGCGCTCGCGCCCGGCCGCGACGACGACCGCCTCGTGCAGCGGTTGGCGGACCTTGATCTTCGCCTTGCCGCGCGCGCCGAGCCCGAGCCGCACCGTCTCGCGCGCAAGCGCCATCTCGCGCTCGAGCTGCTCGTCGCGCAACAGGCGCGCGCCGACGGCGCGATCGCCGGGCTTCGGGAAGTCGCACAGGTGCACGCTCTGCATCGTGCCGTCGAGGTTGTCGTAGATCTCATCGGCGATGAACGGGCAGAACGGCGCGAGCAGCTTCGACGCCGTCACGAGGCACGCGCGCAGCGTCGCGAACGCAGCCGGGTCGCCGTCCCAGAAGCGGCGGCGCGAGCGCCGCACGTACCAGTTCGAGAGGTCCTCGACGAGCTCGGCGATCGCGCGCCCAGCCGTCGTCGCGTCGTATGCGTCGAGCCGCTCGGCGACGAGCTCAGCCGTGCCTGCCGTCCGCGACAGCGCCCAGCGGTCGAGCTCGTCGCTCGGCTCCTCGCTCATCTGCGCGGCGCCCAGCTGCTCGGCGCTCGCATGCGCGTACAGCGCGTAGAAGAAGTACGTGCTCCACAGCTGCTTGAGGAACAGGCGCACGCCCTCGCCGATCGTCTCCGCCGAGAAGCGATAGCCGTCCCACGGCTGCTTCGACGTGAAGAAGTACCAGCGGAACGCGTCCGCGCCGTACTCGTCGAGCACCTGCCACGGCTCGACCGTGTTGCCTTTGCTCTTCGACATCTTCTGGCCCTGCTCGTCGAGGATCAACCCGAGGCAGACGACGTTGCGGTACGGCGCGTCCTCGCCGAGCAATGTCGCGACGGCGAGCAGCGAGTAGAACCAGCCGCGCGTCTGGTCCTGCGCCTCGCAGATGAAGTCAGCCGGAAAGCGCTGCTCGAAGCGCTCGGCGTGCTCGAACGGGAAGTGGTGCTGCGCGAATGGCATCGCGCCCGAGTCGAACCACACGTCGATCACCTCCGGCACGCGCTTCATCGGCTCGCCGCACGCGCCACCGCCCTCGACCCCGCCCTCGCGATGGACGCCGCCGTCGCCCTCGCACGACTCGTGCGGGCACGCGAACTCGATCTCGTCGACGAACGGCCGGTGGTGGTCGGCCAGCTCGCCGCCCGAGCGCTCCTCCAGCTCCTCGAACGAGCCGACGACGTGCACGTGCCCGCGCGAGCAGCGCCACACCGGCAGCGGCGTGCCCCAGTAGCGCTCGCGCGACAGCGCCCAGTCGATGTTGTTGCCGAGCCAGTCGCCGAAGCGCCCGTGCTTGACGTGCGGCGGGTGCCAGTCGACCGTCTCGTTGCCCGCCAGCAGCTCGTCGCGCAACTTCGTCGTCGCTATGTACCACGACGGTTTCGCGTAGTACAGCAGCGGCGTGCCGCAGCGCCAGCAGTGTGGGTAGGAGTGCTCGTAAGGCGCCGTGCGCAGCAGCAGGCCGCGCGCGTCGAGATCGTCGATCAGCTCCTTCGTCAGCGCGCCGTCCTTGACGAAGCGCCCCGCGTACGGCTCGCCGTCGCGGCTGTGCGGGCGCTCGTCGTATGTGCCGTCGGCGCGCACCGGGTTGTACAGCGTGCGCGGCTCGTCGCCGCGGAACAGGCCTGCGGCTGCTGACACGCGGTAGTCGTCCTCGCCGAACGCCGGCGCGAGGTGCACGATGCCCGTGCCTTCCGCAGTCGTCACGAACTCGTCGGCGAGGATCGGCAGCGGCCCCGGCTCGCGATCGCTCGCCGCGAAGATCGGTCCGTCGTAGCTGCCGTAGCGCTCCACCAGCTCCGCGCCCGAGAACTGCTCGACGATCTCGGCTGCATCGCCGAGCACTGCTGCGACACGGTCCGACACGAGGACGAAGTCATCATCATCGAGACGTGCCTTCGCGTAGGTGGCGGTAGGGGAGACCGCGACAGCGACATTGCCAGGCAGCGTCCAAGGCGTCGTCGTCCAGACGAGCAGCTTCTCCGTGCCTCCGCTCACCGGCAGCTGCACGTACACCGTCTGATCGACGACGTCGCGATAGCCGAGCGCGACCTCGTGCGACGACAGCGTCGTCTCGCAGCGCGGGCAGTACGGGCTGACCTTGTGACCCTCGTAGAGCAGACCGCGGCGATCGATCTGCGACAGCGCCCACCAGACCGACTCGATGTAGCTCTCGTCGAGCGTGCGGTACGCGTCGTCGAGGTCGAGCCAGAAGCCGATCCGCTCGGTCAGCCGGTTCCACTCCTGCACGTAGGAGAACACCGACTCGCGACAGCGCGCGTTGAACTCGGCGATCCCGTACTCCTCGATCTGCGCCTTCGATTCGATCCCGAGCTCCTGTTCGACGGCGATCTCGACCGGCAGCCCGTGGCAGTCCCAGCCGCCCTTGCGCTCGACCAGGCGCCCGCGCATCGTCTGAAAGCGCGGGTAGATGTCCTTGAACACGCGCGAGAGCACGTGGTGTGAGCCCGGCGGGCCGTTCGCCGTCGGCGGCCCCTCGTAGAAGACCCAGCGCGGCGCGCCCTCGCGCGCGCGCAGCGATTCCGCGAACACGTCGCGCTCGCGCCAGCGCTCGAGCACGTCGCGCTCCATCTCCGGCAGCTCGCGACGCGGATCGACCTCGCGACGCGGGATCAGCGGATGTCGACGCTCGTCGGCCATGCGGCGGCCCATTCTAGGTGCGCTCGCCAGGTGCCTCGCCACGCTTACTTACGATGAGAGCGTGCGTCTACGCCTCTATCACCACTCCGACGGCGCGCGCGTCGCCTATCGCGAGCTCGGCGCCGGCCCGCCGCTCGCGCTGCTGCACTCCGGGCTGCTCTCGCACAAGGAGTGGGAACCGGCCGTCGCGCCGCTCGCCGAACGCTTTCGCGTCGTGCTGCCCGACCTGCCGCTGCACGGCGACTCCAAGGACCACCCGCGCCACCCGTACACGCTCGACTGGTTCGCCGAGGTGCTCGGCGGCTTCTCGCGCGAGGTGCTCGGCGCGCGCCCGATGCTCGCCGGCCACGACGCCGGCGCCGAGGTGCTGCTGCACGCCGTCCGCACCGGCAGCGTGCGTCCGTCGCGGCTCGTGCTGATGAGCAATCGGATGCACGCGCGAGCGGAGCGCGCGCGGTTGCGCGCGCTGTGGCGCGAGAGCGCGCGCGCCGGCGCCGTGCCCGGTCTCGACCGGCTGCTGACGCATCTCGCGCCGGTCCTGTTCTCGCCTGCGCGCGGGATGCGGCTGTCGGCGCGCGAGAACCCCGAAGCGGCCGATCTCGTCCGCCATGCGTTCGCCGACGTCCCCGGCAACGCGAACCTCGCGCGCGCGTGGTCGAAGTGCGCGCGCGCGTGGCCGCGCCGCGAGCAGGCGCACCTGCTCGATCTCTATCCGCGCCTGCAGATGCCCGTGCTGCTGCTGTGGGCCGACCGCGACCCGATGTACCCGCTGCGGATCGCCGAAGAAGCGCTCGCGCTGCTGCCCGACGGCCAGCTGCGCGTGCTCGAGAGCGCCGGCTTCCTGCTCGCTTACGACGATCCCGTCGGCCTGGCGCGCGAGCTCGTAGCGTTCTGCGGGTAGGGTCTAATACTCCGCGCGCTCAGCGATAGCAACGGCTATCGCCTCGCGGAACGCGAACATCAGAACGACACCTGCTGACAGGAGATCAGATGCCGGACAAGCCGGACAAGCAGTTGTGGGGCGGCGAGACGAGCAAGGCCGTCGAGAACTTTCCGATCTCGGGCGAGCCAGTGCCGCTGCCTGTCGTTCACTGGCTCGCGCGGATCAAGGGCGCCGCGGCCGCCGTCAACGGCGAGCTCGGCCTCCTGCCCAAGCGCACGGCGCAGAAAATCGTCAAGGCCGCGAACGAGATCGCCGCGGGCAAGCACGACGCGCAGTTCCCGATCGACGTCTTCCAGACCGGCTCCGGCACGTCGACGAACACGAACGCCAACGAGGTCATCGCGAACCTCGCCGGCGACGGCGCGCACGCCAACGACCACGTCAACATGGGCCAGTCCTCGAACGACGTGTTCCCGTCGGCCGTCCATCTCGCGGCGCTCGACGTCGCGCAGAACGAGCTGCTACCGGCGCTGAAGCAGCTCGAGCGCTCGTTCGCGAAGAAGTCGAAAAGCTTCCAGAACGTCGTCAAGTCCGGCCGCACGCACCTGATGGACGCCGTGCCGGTGACGCTCGGCGACGAGTTCGGCGGCTACGCCGCGCAGATCGCGCTCGGCCAGCAGCGCGTGCAGAGCGCGCTCGTGCACGTCGGGCAGATCCCGCTCGGCGGCACCGCGACCGGCACCGGCCTGAACACGCACGCGAAGTTCGCCGAGAAGGTTCGCGCGCGGCTGAAGAAAGAGTCCGGCCTGAAGCAGATCGCCGCGCCGCTCGACGCGTTCGAGGCGCAAGCCAACCGCGACGCGCTCGTCGAGCTGTCCGGCGCGCTGAAGGTGATCGCCGTGTCGTTGAGCAAGATCGCCGGCGACCTCGCGCTGATGGGCTCCGGCCCGCGCGCCGGCATCGGCGAGATCCTCCTGCCCGAGCTGCAGAAGGGCTCGTCGATCATGCCCGGCAAGGTCAACCCGGTGATCCCCGAGGTCGTCCTGCAGGTCTCCGCGCAGGTGATCGGCAACGACGCGGCGATCACGATCGGCGGCATGCAAGGGCAGTTCGAGCTCAACGTGCGGATCCCGCTGATCGCGCGCAACCTGCTGCAGTCGCTGCAGCTGCTCACGAGCACCTCGCGTGCGCTCGCCGAGAAATGCGTCGACGGCATCCAGGTCAACAAGCACGGCGTCGCCGCTTCGGCCGGCTCGACGCTCGCCGTCGCGACCGCGCTGAACGGCGCGATCGGCTACGACAAGGGAACTGTCATCGTCAAGAAGGCGACCGACTCCGGCCGCCCGCTGCGCGACGTCGCGCTCGAGGAGGGCGTCGACGCGAAGCTGTACGACGAGACGATCGACCTGCGCAAGATCGCGCGCGGAAACCGCGCGTAGGCTCCGCCGATGAGCGCGAGCGCGGCGAGGTCTGCCGTCGGCGCGGCGCTCGCCGCGCTCGCGCTCGCGCTCGCGCTTGCGCCGACCGCTGCGCCCGCCGCGACAGCGCCCGCGCGCGAAACCTGCGGGCGGGCCGGCGCCGAAGTCCTCGCGCTGACGGCCGGCGCCGTCGCGCAGCGGATCTACGCCGCCGAGCAGCACAGCGCCGAGGTCGAAAGCGACAAACGCCAGATCGAAACGTACGCGCCGCTGCTCAGCGCCGTCGAAAGCGGCGAGCAGACGGCGATCGAAGCGGCCGTTCACAGTCTCGTCTACTCGCACACGCACATCGTGCGCCTGCGCGTCGATCGCGGCTCGCAGCTGCTGTTCGACGAAGGCGGCCCGTACATCCTCGCGCCGGTCAGCGGCATCTTGCGCTCGCACGGCGACACGCTCGGCCACTTCGTCTTCTCGGTGCAAGACGACCTCGGCTACGTCAAGCTCGTCACGCGCTTCCTCGGCGTGCCGCTCGTGTTGCGCACCGAAGCCGGGCCGGTGCCGGTCGAAGGGCTGCTGAGCCCCGGCCCGGCGACGATCCCCGATCACGGCCCGGTCTCCTACCGCGGCGGTAGTTATCAGGCGTACTCGTTCGACGCCGACGCATACCCGAGCGGGAGGCTGCGCGTCTCGCTGCTGCTGCCGGTCAGCCGCGCGCTGCAGGCCGACAGCTGCGCGCGAGTCAAGGCCGACGAGCTGGGCCTCGTCGCGCAGCGCATCTCGCGCCGCTTCAAGCTCTCGGCGGCGGCGTTCGCCGGCTACATCACGCTCGTGCAGACGATGACGCACGGTCTCGTCTACGTCCGCTCCGGCTCGCACACGCTCGCCGGCAGCACGCGCACGACGCCGAGGAAGTTGCCGTCGTCAGGCGCGCTGCGCTGGCATGGGGTGCACTACGAAGTCAGCTCGTTCAGCGCGCCGAGCTCGGAAGGCACGGTCGGCGTGTACGTGCTCGTCGCGCATTGAGCGGGCGAGTGTGGATCACGTTTCGCGCGCGGTGATAGCGGACGTATACACGTCGTACATACGCGTGCTATCACGCTCGAAAGAAGAGAACCGACTCCGACGCTCAGTCGGCCGGCAGCGCTTTGAACAGCCGCGCGACGACGCCGACGGCCGGCTTGGCGGCGCCGCCGTACGTGAACAGCCCCTTCTGGTTGAGCCCTTCGATCAGCTTCACGCGCGGCAGTTTGAAGTGGATCGAGCCGCCCTCGAAAGTCGGCACGAGCGGATAGTCGTTGAGGTCCCAGACGAGCATGCCGCTGAGCTTCGGGTCGGCCGAGTAGACGGCGATGTGGCGCGCGAGCAGCGCCGACTGGAAGCTGTAGCTGCCGGGCGCGCCGCCGGGGTTGAGCGTGTTCGATTCGGCGCCGAACTCGCTGACGATCAGCACCTTGCCGGCGAACGTGCGCTCTTGCGCGCTCAGGCGCGCGCGCATCAGCGCGCGCTGCTGGGCGGCTGAGTCCTCGGGCGAGTCGTACCAGCCGGTGTAGTCGGTCTCGGCGACGGCGTCGACGTTGCGGTAGAGCGCGCCGGCTTGCGTCGGCGGGTGATCGCCCCACACGTCGACGGCGACCATCCGCGTCGGGTCGCGTTCGTGCAGCCAGTTGGTCAGCGTCTGCACGTAGCTGATCTCGGCTGCGTCGTGGCCGTTGTGCGCGACCTCGTCGACGAGGTTCCAGGCGATGATCGACGGGTGCAGCTGCGCGGCGATCGCGGCCGTGCGCGCCTGCTGCTCGGCTTCGCGGTTGAGCGTCGGCGTCGAGGAGTGCCACTCGCTCGCGCCTTCGACCGGGCCGATGCCCTGCCAGACGACGAAGCCGGACGCGTCGAGGCGTTCGAGCATCGCCGGGTCGAGCGGATGCTGCGAGCGCACGGCGTTCGCGCCGATCGCCTTCAGCTCGGCGATCAGCCGGTTCTGGTCGGCCGGCGTCAGCGCGTCGCCATGCCCTTGCACGTCCTCTTGGATCGACGCGCCGTGCAGCTTCAGCTGCCGCCCGTTGAGGAACATGCGGCCTGCGCGCCACGTCAGCTGACGCAGGCCGACGTGCGCGAAGTAGCCACTCTCCTGGCCGACGGCGAGGCTCAGTTCGTACAGGCTCGGCCTGCTCGGCGACCACAGCGCCGGGTTGGCGACGGAGACGGTCGTCGTGAAGCTCGCGCTCGCGCCGGTGGCGACGGTCTGTGCGGCGAACTGGACAGGGATCGTCTGCGCTTCGTCGACGAGCGTGCCGGTCGGCGCGATCGAGCGCGTCGGCCCGTCGTTGCGCACGCGCACGCCGATTCGCACGCTCGCCTGCGTGGCGTTCGGCGAGTCGGGCGAGAGCGTCGTGTCGATGCTCGGTTCGAGCAGCTCGCTCTGGCCGATCGCGCGCACGGTGACAGGGCCGTTGAGGCCGCCCCAGTTGAACCACGTGCGGTGGAACCCCTCGAGGCTCTGCGCGCCGGGGTCGCGCCAATCGATTCGCACGACGAGCGTGTGCTGGCCGGCGGAGAGCGCCGCGCGGCCTTCGAACGGCAGGTAGGAGCCGCGGTGCGAAGCGATCGCCTTGCCATCCACGTATGCGCTCGCGGCGAAGTTGGCCGAGCTGAAGTCGAACGCGTACGTCGCGGCTGTCGCTGCGCTGAAGCTCGTGCGATACCACGCGACGGAGCCTTCGTAGTTGCGCTGGCCGGCGCTGCCTTTGTACTGCGTCGGGTCGACGTCGTTCGGCACGGTGACGCTGCGTCCGGAGAAGCCGCCGCGCTGCCAGCCGCGCGCGAGGCCGCGGTCTGACGGGTCGAGCGCGAGCGTCCAGCGCGAGAGCAGCGTCCGTCCGGTCGGCCCTTCGGTGCTCGGCGCCGGACCGGCGACGGCCTGCACGGGCGTCGGCGCCGGCAGCTGACTGCTCGGCGACGGTTCTGACGCGAACGCGACGGCGACGCTCGCCGGCGCGACGCAGGTCAGCGCGACGGCGAGCGCCACGTTCTTCACGGAGATGCGCATGGTCAAGCTTTCAACAACGACGAGTCGCGTTCGGAGCGGCGCGTCTCGACGCGCGCGGCGGTGATCACGGGGCGACGAGCGCCGTCGGTCGCCTCGCGCGAAGCGACTCCGTCGGCGCTGGCGACTCCGTCGGCGGCGGCGGCGAGCAGCCGCTGCAGCAGCGCGCGCGCGCCGGCCTTCGACAGCGGCTCGTTGAGGTTGCCGCACTTCGGCGACTGCACGCACGACGGGCAGCCGCTCGCGCACGGGCACTCGGCGATCAGCGCGTGCGCGTCGCGGCACAGCTCGTCGAAGCGCTGGTAGGCGGTGCGCGTGATGCCGATGCCGCCGGGATGCCCGTCGTAGATGAAGATCGTCGGCTTGCCGGTCTGCGGGTGGAAGTTCGTCGACAGCCCGCCGATGTCCCAACGGTCGCACATCGCGATCAGCGGCAGCACGGCGATCTGCGCGTGCTCGGTCGCGTGCAGCGCGCCGAGCAGCGCCTCGAGTGGGATCTCGTCTTCGAGCGCTGCGGCGTCGAGCTCGAACCACAGCGCTTGCGTCTGGAAGCTCGACGGCGGCAGGTCGAGTGGGTGCATGTCGCGGAAGGAGTGGTCTGCGACGCTCTTGCGCTGGTAGGCGAGAACGGTGTCGGTGACGCTGACGTCGCCGAACGAGAGCGTCACGCCGAGCGCCTCGCGACGGTCGAGCAGGCGCACGATCTCGGTGTCGGTCGTGCGCTTCGGCTGCGTGTACCAGTCGCCGGAGAACGGCGCGACGAGCGCGCGGCGGCGCTCGAGGTCGAGCTCGCGCACCTCGTATGTCTTGCCCTGGTGCAGGTAGATCGCGCCGTCGTGCACGGTCGAGTGCGCGCGCGCGGACTCGGTCGAGCCGAGCAGCTCGCCGGAGGAGACGTCGACGATCGCGTACTGCTCGGGCGAGGCCGAGCGCAGCGAGACGTCGGCGGCCGGGTAGGAGCCATGCGCGCGCGGCACGTACGTGCCCGGCTGCGGCTCGTCGGCGAGGATTTTCTGTTGATTCGGATCGGCGTTCGTCGTGCTCGCGACCGGCCGGCGGCGCAGCTGACCGGAGCTGACGAGCGTCTCCGCGTGCGCCTCCCAGCGCGGCCCGAGGAACTCGCTGTCGTCGTGCGCGAGCGGACCCTCGTGCGCGGCGCAGAGCAGGTGGCGGCGGAAGATCAGCGGGCTCTCGTGGTCGAGGATCGCGGCCTCGACGGGACGCTGCAGGAACTCTTCGGGATGGCGGCAGAAGAACTGGTCGAGCGCGTCCTCGCCGGCGACGTAGACGGCGAGGCCGTTGCCGCGCTGCGTGACGCTCGAGCGCCCGGCGCGGCCCCACATCTGGCGCAGCGAAGCGACGGTGCCGGGGAACGTGACGACGACGGCGGCGTCGAGCGCGCCGATGTCGATGCCGAGCTCGAGCGCGTCGGTCGTGATCACGGCGCGCAGCTCGCCGCGCGTCAGCCGCGCCTCGAGCTCGCGGCGCTGCTGCGGCGTGTAGCCGGCGCGGTACGGGACGATCAGCTCGGCGAGCTCGGGGTGCGTCTCGGCGACGTCGTCTTTGACGAGCCGGCTGAGCAGCTCGACGGCCTTGCGCGACTTGATGAAGCAGATCGTGCGCGCGCCTTCGCGGACGAGGCGTGCGAGCAGCTCGGCGGCCTCGCCGAGCGCCGAGCGGCGCGCGCCGAGCGCCTCGTCGGTCAGCGGCGGGTTCCACACGGCGATCCGCCGCGCCGGTGCCGGCGAGCCGTCGTCGTCGATCAGCGCGACGTCGTGCAGGCCGGTCAACCGCTCTGCCAGTTCGAGCGGGTTGGCGATCGTCGCCGAGGTCAAGAGGAAGCGCGGCGTCGTGCCATAGGCGGCGGCGATCCGGCGCAGCCGGCGCAGCACGTTGGCGACGTGCGAGCCGAACACGCCGCGGTAGACGTGCGCCTCGTCGATCACGACGACGGCGAGGTTCGCGAAGAAGTCGGCCCACGCGCCGTGGTTGGGCAGGATGCCGACGTGCAGCATGTCGGGGTTCGTCAGCACGACGTTCGCGCGCTTGCGGATCTCGGCGCGCGCCTCGCGCGGCGTGTCGCCGTCGTAGATCGCCGGTCGCACGCGCTTGGACAGGCCGAAGGCGGTGAGTGCGCGCGCCTGGTCCTGCGCGAGGGCCTTCGTCGGATAGAGGTACAGCGCGCGGGCGCGCGCGTCGCCGCAGAGCATGTGCAGCGTCGGCAGGTTGAAGCACATCGACTTGCCCGAGGCGGTGCCGGTCGTGACGATCGTCGCGCGCTCGGCGGCGGCGTAGACGGCCTCGGCCTGATGCGAGTAGAGCTGTTGCACGCCGAGCCGCGCGAGCGCCGCGAGCACGTCGGGATGGAGCTCTTGCGGAGGATCCACCAGGCGCGGATCGCCGGGTCCTTCGCGTGCCTCGCGCACGAGTCGCCCGTCTGCGCGCCCTTCGTCGAGCAGCGCGCTCCACGGCTCGATGATGCGTTGCTTGGCCACGGGTTGCGATAGTAGAGGCGATGGCGACGGCTGACGGGCGGGCAGCAGGCGATGCGAGCAACGAGCGTGCGAAAGCGCGCTCGTTCCACCACTCGGAGTTCTCGGTCGAGCGGATCGCGGCGGCGCGCGCCGAGCGCGGGCTGAGCGTCTCGGTCTGCCTGCCGGCGCGCGAATGCGCGGACACGATCGGGCGGGTCGTCGCTGCGCTGCAGCCGCTGCGCGAGGCGGGCGCGATCGACCAACTGCTCGTCGTCGACGCGGCCTCAGCGGACGGCACGGCGGATCTCGCCGAGCGCGCCGGCGCGGACGTGCGCCAGGAGGCCGAGCTGATGCCCGAGCATGGGCCGGTGCTCGGCAAGGGCGATGCGATGTGGCGCGCGCTGGGCGCGCTGCGAGGCGAGCTCGTCTGCTTTCTCGACGCCGACAGCGAGCGCTTCTCGGCGCACTTCGCGACCGGGCTGCTCGGGCCGCTGCTGTGCGAGCCGGACGTTTCGTTCGTCAAGGCGTTCTATCGCCGGCCGCTCGCGTCGCCGGCGATGCTGGATGCGGCGTCGAGCGACGCTGCCGTCGCGCTGGGCGCGCCCGCGGCGGCGCTCGGAGGCGCACTGCACGGAGGCGCACTGCACGGGGGCGCACTGCTCGGCGGCGACAGCACGGAAGGCGGCGGGCGCGTCAACCACCTGACGGCGCGCCCGGCGCTCGCGCTGCTCTACCCGCAGCTCGCGCAGATCCGCCAGCCGCTCGCCGGCGAGGTCGCGGCGCGGCGCGAGCTGCTCGAACGGCTGCCGTTCGCGACCGGGTACGGGGTCGAGATCGCGATGCTGATCGACGCGTGGCGCACGGTCGGGATCGACGCGCTCGCGCAAGTCGATCTCGACGAGCACTACAACCAGCACAAGTCGCTCGCGGAGCTCGCGCCGATGGCGCTGACCGTGCTCGCGACGATCGCGCGGCGCGTCGAGCGCGAAGGCCGGCTGACGCCGAGCGCCGGCGGCGGGCGTCGCGGCGATGACGAGCCGGGCCGCGCAGGCTCGCAGCGTGACGCTCGGCCTGCTGCGGTCGACCCGATCGCGGCGAACGCGCCGCTCGAGCGACCGCCGATCGCGAGCTTGGCGAGCCGATGAGCGCGCGCTGCCTGTACGTCGACCTCGACGGGACGCTGCTCGGGCGCGGCGCGTCGCTGCTGCACGACGGCGACGGCGCGGTGACGCTCGACGGCGTGCGCGCGATCCAGGTGTGCCTGCGCGCTGACGTCGAGGTCGTGCTGATGTCCGGCCGGCGCCGAGCGCAGGTCTACGAGGACGCGCGGCTGCTCGGGCAGAGCTCGTTCATCTACGAGGCCGGCGCTTGCGTCGTGCTGGACGGCGAGGAGCACTGGTTGACCGGTGAGCTGATGCCGGGCGAGCTGACGATCGCCGAGCAGATCGAGCGCTCGGGCGCGCCGGAGCTGCTGCTCGAGCACTACGCCGGGCGCTTGGAGTATCACGAGCCGTGGCACGTGCAGCGCGAAGTCTCGCACCTGTTTCGCGGCCTCGTCGACGCGACGGAGGCCGACGAGCTGCTCGCTGCGCGAGGCCACGGCAACCTCAGGCTGCTCGACAACGGAACGGTCAGCCGGCGCTCACCGGCGCTCGCCGCGCTCCCGCAAGTGCGCGGCTATCACCTGCTGCCGATCAGCGCGTCGAAGGCGACAGCGGTCGCGTTCCACCGCCAAGCGCGCGGCTACTCGCGCGAGGACACGTTCGCCGTCGGCGACTCGCGCGAGGACATGACGTGCGCTGAGCACGTGCAGACGTTCTGGCTCGTCGCGAACGCAATCGAGCGCGACCCGTCGATCCGCGACGCGATCGCCGGGCGCGAGAACGTGCGAGTCGCCGAGGCGGGTCATGGGGCGGGCGTCTACGAGGCCGTTGTCAGCACGCTGATCGAGTCGTGAGCCTACGTTGGACGCGCGGCGACTCGGCGAGTGGACGGTCGGTCGAGGCGAGGGGACGGTCGGTCGAGGCGAGGGGACGGTCGGTCGAGGCGAGGGGACGGTCGGTCGAGGCGAGGGGACGGTCGGTCGTCAACCGTCGATGATCCCGGCGCGCTTCTCCTCCTCGTAGAGGCGCTCGACCACGAACTGCTTCAGCAGCGTCTGGTAGCGCATCCCGCGCAGCGCAGCGAGCGCCTTCAGGCGCTTCAGCGTGAAGCGGTCGAGGCGCAGCGCGATCGCCGTCGTGCGGCCCGGCCGGACGGCGTCCTGCATCCTCAGCGCCTTCTCGCGCCGGGCCTCCTGCTCGAGGAACCAGTCAGGCTCGAGTCGCAGCCGATGGGTTGGGTCGAATGTCGCCCCGGCGCGCTTGCCGGCATCTCGCTCGAGCGCCGCGAGCGCCTCCTCCAGCTCGTCGATGTTCTCTCCTTTGTGTCGCGATAGCAGTTGTATGTACGGTGGAGTGATTGCCCTTGCTCGTCTATACGACCGCGACGACGTCAACTGGACAACGGGCGGCTGGCAGAGACGCGACGCAGAAGGCCGATCGAGTCGACGTGGAGGCCGGCATCCTTGTTTTCGTCGCCGATAGCCGCTGTGTGTACGACGTACATACGACGGCTATCACGATCAAAAAAAGAAGACCGACAATCAACGCACCTTCCGAAGCCGGTCAGCGTGGCGCGTCGGGGATGACCTACTGGTGCGAGGCGCCGCGGCTGATCCGCCGCCACAGCCGCCGCCAGACGCCCGGCTGTGGGCGGCGGCGCCACATCGCCGGCGGCGGCACGGTCGCGCGCACGAGCGCGACCCACTCGTCGAGCGGCAGCTCGCCGGCGATCAGCCGCCCGAGCGCGCTCGTGACCGGCGCGGCGATGCCGGCTCGCTCGAGCGCGTAGGCGAGCAGCGGGACCGACTCGAGCGCCTCGACGGCCTGGCCGACGCGCCGCGGGATCTCGCTTGCCGGCACGCCGGCCGCGAGCAGCTCGCCGGCGCGGCGGTTGCGGCTCTCGCGCGCGAGCGCCGTCGCGACGAGGTCGCCGGCGCCGGCGAGGCCGATCATCGACTCCGGGCGCGCGCCGAGCGTCTCGGCGTAGCGCCAGACCTCGGCGAAGATGTGCCCGGCGGCGGCGCCGGCGGCGTTCAGCCCTTGCGCCTCGGTCGCGCCAGCGGCGAGCGCGGCGGCGTTCTTCGCGGCGCCTGCCAGCTCGACGCCGATCGGATCGTTCGAGCGCTCGCAGACGACGCCGGCGCGCGTGAAAACCTGCGCGATCGCGCGCGTCAGCTCCTCATCGCTCGACGCCGCGACGAGCCCGGCGCCGTGGTGGACCATCTCCTGCGCGTGCGCCGGGCCGCCGACGCAGGCGACGCGCTGCGCGCCGAACGCCGCCTCGAGCACTGTCGTCGGCGGGCTGCCTTGGGGCGGCACGAGCCCCTTGGCGACGGACACGACCGCGGCTCGCCGGCCGAGGCCGGACGCGCCGAGCGTCGCGATTACCTCGCCGAGCGCGCGTGACGGCACTGCCAGAAACACGTAGTCGGCGCGCTCGACGCCGGCCGTCGAGGGCTCGATGCGAAGTTGCGAGGGCAGCTCGACGCCGGGTAGGTAGGCGATGTTCTCGCGCTCGCGCTCGAGCGTCTGCGCCTGCTCGGACGTGCGCGTCTGCAACGTCGTGCGCAGGCCGCCGCGCGCGAGCAGCACGGCGAGCGCCGTGCCGAACGAGCCGGCGCCGATCACCGTCGCGCGCCGCGCGCCGGGCGTCGGCAGCGAGCGCGCGCGCGTCGCTCGGGCTGCCGGGCTCGGAGTAGGCTCGGGCTCGGGCATCTGATGAGCGAGCGTAGCGATCCACTAGAGCGCGACCGGCCTTGGCGCAACTGGGCCGGCGACGAGCTGTGCCGGCCGGCCGAGCTGCGGCGACCGCGCTCGATCGCGGAGCTCGCGCAGGCGATCGAGTGGGCCGCCGATCGCGACTTGCGCGTGCGCGCGGTCGGCGCTGGGCACTCGTTCAGCGACATCGCGTGCAGCGACGGGCTGCTGCTGCGCCTCGACGGCTTGACGGACGTGCTCGACGTCGACGCGTCGAGCGGTCTCGTTCGCGTGCAGGCGGGTATCTCGATTCGCGAGCTGAGCCGCCGGCTCGACGCGCACGGCCTGGCGATGGAGAACCTCGGCGACATCGACGCGCAGAGCATCGCCGGCGCGATCTCGACGGCGACGCACGGAACCGGCGCACGGCTGCGCAACATCGCCGCGCAGGTCGTCGAGCTGACGCTCGTGCTTGCCGACGGCTCGACGCTGCTCTGCTCGCCGGAGCGCGACGCCGAGCTGTTTCGCGCCGCGCGCGTCGGGCTCGGCTCGCTCGGCGTCGTCGCCGAGGTCACGCTGAGGTGCGTGCCGGCGTTCACGCTGCGCGCGATCGACGCGCCGGCGCCGCTGGCGGAGACGCTCGAGCGCTTCGAGCAGCTGGCGCTCGGCAACGACCACTTCGAGTTCTACGTCTTTCCGTACGCCGACGTCGCGCTGACGCGGACGAACAACCGCACCGAGCAGCCGCCGCGGCCGCGCGCGCGTGTGGACGCGTACGTCAACGACGTGCTGCTGACCAACCACGCGTTCGGCCTGTTCTGCCGTGCCGGGCGGCGCCTGCCGGGCCTGATTCCACAGTTCAACCGCCTCGTCACACGGCTGGCCGGACGCAGCGAGCGCGTCGAACGCTCGGCGTCGATCTTCGCGAGCGAGCGGCTCGTGCGCTTCACGGAGATGGAGTACGCGCTGCCGCGCGAGCGCACGCCGGAAGCGGTCGCGCTCGTCTTGGAGATGATCGAGCGGCGCGGCCTCGCCGTGCCGTTCCCAATCGAGGTGCGCACGGTCGCGGCCGACGATGCGCTGCTCAGCACGGCTGCCGAGCGCGACAGCGGCTATATCGCCGTGCATATGTTCGAGCGGATGGAGTGGCAGCCGTACTTCCGCGCGGTCGAGGCGATCATGGACCAGCTCGGCGGTTGTCCGCATTGGGGCAAGCGCCACTTCCAGACGGCCGCGACGCTGCGCGAGCGCTATCCGGCGTGGGACCGATTTCAGGCCGTGCGCGCGCGGCTCGATCCGCAGGGGCGCTTTGCGAACGCGTGGACCGAGCGAGTGCTCGGGCCGGTCGCGAGCGGCGCGCGATGAGCGCGGCGAGCCAGCGGCGGTCGTCTTCGCCGTCGGCGCCGGCGCGGCCGTCGGCGCCGATCGACGCCGCCGCGGCGTACGCGCGGCTGGAGCGCGCGACGGCCGGGCTGGAGGCGCCGTTCGCGTTGATCGACCTCGACGCGCTGCGCGCGAACGCGGAAGATCTCGAACGCCGCGCCGCGGGCGTGCCGATCCGTATCGCGAGCAAGTCGCTGCGCTGCCGGCAGCTGCAGGAACGCGTGCTCGAGCGAGCCGGCTTCCGCGGCACGCTCGCGTTCACGCTGCCCGAGGCGCTGTGGCTCGCGAGCGTCGGCGCGCGCGACATCGTCGTCGCGTATCCGACGGCCGACGCGAGCGCGGTCCGCGCGCTGGCCGCGAGCGCGCATGCCGGCGAGATCGCGTTGATCGTCGACTCGGTCGAGCAGCTCGACCCGCTCGAACGGGCGCTCGGCGGAATCGAGCAGGCGACGCTGCGCGTCTGCGTCGACGTCGACGCCGGCTGGCGGACGCTCGGCGGTCGCGTGCGAGTCGGCGTCAAGCGCTCGCCGACGCATACGCCCGAGCAGGCGGCGGAGCTCGTCGAGTCGATCGCCGCTCGCGATCGGCTTCGTGTCGTCGGCGTGATGATGTACGAGGCGCAGATCGCCGGTCTCGGCGACAGCCCGCCCGGGCGAGCGTTGCGCTCGCTCGCGATCCGCGCGATCCAGACGCTCTCGGCACGAGAGTTGCGCGCCCGCCGCCAAGCCGTCGTCGACGCCGTCGAAGCCGCGCTCGCTCGCGCCGGGCAGGCGCCGCTGGAGCTCGTCAACGGCGGCGGCACGGGCAGTCTCGAGCGCTCCTCGCGCGAGCGCGCGCTGAGCGAGCTGACGGCCGGCTCGGGCTTGTACGGCCCGACGCTGTTCGACGCTTACCGGTCATTCGCGCCGCGTCCCGCCGCGTTGTTCGCGCTGCCGATTGTCAGACGCCCACGGCTCGGCGTCGTGACAGCGCTCGGCGGCGGATACGTGGCGTCGGGGCCGGCTGACGTCGCGCGGCTGCCGCGCGCCTACCTGCCGGCGGGGCTGCGGCTCGACGGTCAAGAGGGCGCCGGCGAGGTGCAGACGCCGCTGATCGGCGCCGCCGCAGATCGGCTCGCGATCGGCGATCGTGTGTACATGCGCCATGCGAAGGCCGGCGAGCTGTGCGAGCGTTTCGCCAGCGTGCATCTGCTCGAAGGCGATCAGCTCGTCGGCGAGGCCCCGACATATCGCGGCGAGGGCCGATGCTTCCTGTGAGCTCGAGTTCGCCAGCGGCGCCGGACGTGGAGCTGCTGGCGCTGCTGCGTGACGTCGTCGAGACGCTCGCGCCGCTCGATCGCACGCCGTGCTCGCCGGGCGAGCGCGAGGCCGCCGAGTGGCTCGCGGCGCGGATGCGAGCGCTCGGCGTGGCCGGCGCAGCGCTCGAGCGCGAGTCCTCGTGGGGCACGTTCCCGCCGACCGCTGTCGGTCTCGGCGTCGCTGGAATGCTCGCGGCGGCGCTCGCGCTGCGCGGCAAGCGGATGGCGGCCGGGCCGCTCGCGCTGACGACGTTCGCGGGCATCGTCGACGAGGCGCAGAACGGTCCGCGGATCTTGCGCCGGATCGTGCGTCGCCGCCGCGAGACGGTCAACGTGATCGCGCGCGTCGGCGAGCAGACCGCTCGCGACACGCTCGTCGTGCTCGCGCACCACGACGCGCCGCAGAGCGGAGCGGTCTTCGACCAGACGCTTCAGCGACGCCTGTATGCGCGCGCGCCGCAGTTGCTCGAGCGCTTCAAGACGCCGTTTCCACAGTGGTGGGTGGGGCTCGCCGGACCGCTCGCGACGCTGAGCGCCGCGCTCTCGGGCAGGCGCGCCTTCGCGCGGCTGGCGCTCGCGCTCGGCACGCTCGGCACGGCGATCGTCGCCGACATCTGGCGCAACGAGACCGTGCAGGGGGCGAACGACAACCTCTCGGGAGTCGCCGCGCTGGTCGGGCTCGCCGAGCTGCTGCGGCGCGAGCCGGTCGCGGGCGTGCGCGTGTGGCTCGTCTCGTGCGGCGCCGAGGAGACGCTGCAGGACGGAGTTCGCGCGTTCGTCGCGCGTCATCGCGACGAGCTCGATCCGCGCCGCACGGCGTTCGTCAACCTCGACACGGTCGGCTCGCCGCATCTGGTGATGCTCGAGGGGGAGGGGCCGGTCTGGATGGAGGACTACCGCGGCCCGTGGATGCGCGAGCTGATCGCCGCCGGCGCCGAGCGTCTCGGCGTCGAGCTGCAGCGCGGCTTTCGCGCGCGCGCGTCGACCGACAGCGTGATCCCGAGCCGCGCGGGCTACGCGATCGCGACGCTCGTCTCGATCACCGACTGGCGGATGCCGGCGAACTACCACCTGGCGAGCGACGTCCCGGATAACCTCGACTACGCGAGCGTCGCCGACGCGACTCGGCTCGTGCTCGACGCGGCACGCCACCTGCCGCGAGCGCTCGACGAGGCTCTGCGATCGTGAGAGCGTGCCCGAGGGCGACACGATCCATCACGCCGCGCGCAGGATTCGCGCGGTCCTGTTGGGGCGCAAGCCCGAGCAGATCCTGACGCCGCATCCGCGCCATCGCTTCGACCGCTGGCCGGAGCGCCTCGCCGATCGCGCGGTGCGCTCGGTCGACGCGCACGGCAAGCACCTGTTGATCCGCTTCGACGGCGAGCTGACGCTGCACTCGCACCTGCGGATGACCGGCTCGTGGGGCGTGCACCGCGAGGGCGCGCGCTGGAAGCGCGCGCGTCACCGCGCCTGGATCGTGATCCGCGCCGGCGAGTGGAGCGTCGTCGAGTTCGACGGGCCGCTGCTCGAGCTGGTGCGCGAGAGCCGCACGCGCTTCGACAGGCGCCTGGTCGCGCTCGGCCCCGACGTGATCGGCGAGCGCTTCGACGCCGACGCGTTCCTCGCGCGCCTGCGCGCGCAGCCGCCGACGCGCGCGATCGGCGACGCGCTGCTCGACCAGCGCATCGTCGCTGGCATCGGCAACGTGTGGAAGTCCGAGTCGTGCTTCGCCGCGCGCGTCAACCCATGGCGCGAGCTCGCGCGTCTCGGCGAGGACGAGGCGCTCGCGATCGTCGAGTTCGCCAACGAGCGGATGACGCGCTCAGCCGAGATCGACGGCTTCAGCACGCGTCCGCGCGCCGTCTACAAGCGCGCCGGCCTGCCGTGCGAGCGCTGCGGCACGCCGATTCGCGGCCACGGGCAGGGAGACGACAACCGCATGACCTACTGGTGCCCCGGCTGTCAGCTGTGAAGGGCGTCCCGGCTGTCAGCTGTGAAGGGCGTCCCGGACGTCAGCTGCGAAGGGTCCCGGACGTCAGCTGCGAAGCGGGGGCGCAGCCGCCGGTGATGCGGCGCGGCGCGGCGCGCCACTGCGGGCGCGGATCGTCGCGTGGCTCGCGTCGCGTGGCGTCGGCTCAGACGAGCTCGGCGAGCTTGCGCCCGGCGCTGCGCAGCGAGCGATGAGTCCGCGCCCGCAAGATCGCCTGTAGGTCGAGAATGCGCGCGTCGAACGAGTCGAGCATGTCCTCACCGGTCACGGCATATGCAGGCACGCCCGCTTGTCTCGCGCGTGTGGCGATCTCGAACGTGATGCTGCCGGCCAGCGTCTCCTCTCGCAGGCGCGCAGTCGCGAGCACGACGGCGCGAGCCGCGCGCATCCGCGCGTCGAAATCGAGCGACGCGAGCAGCGTGGCGTTGTCCGTGCCGGCGCGGTGCTGCGCGTCGAGGTCGATCGCGCACGCTTCGGCCGAGCGCCCGCGATCGACCAGTCCGAGCGCGATCGCGCTCGTCACGCGCTCGGCGTCGAGTCGCTGATCGAAAGCCGTGCCGGCGACGAGCAGGGTTCGCGGGAGCATCATCGGTCATCCTTCCAGCAATGGCCGCGAAGAACGCCGAGGCTGTCGTGATCGAGGTCGCTGGGCGCGAGCTGCGCGTGAGCAGCCCGAGCAAGCCGTTCTTTCCCGAGCGCGGCCTGAAGAAGCTCGACCTCGTCAACTACTACGTCGAGTGCGCCGACGCGGTCGTGCGCGGTCTGCGCGACCGTCCGACGGTGATGAAGCGCTGGGTCGACGGCGTGCAGGGCGAGCCGTTCTTCCAGAAGCGCGTGCCCGACAGCGCCCCGCAGTGGCTGCAGACGGCGACCGTCACGTTCCCGAGCGGCCGTCACGCGCGCGAGCTCGTGCCGAACGACGCCGCGCATCTCGTCTGGGGCGCGAACCTCGGCGTGATCGATTGGAACCCTTGGGCGGTGCGCCGTGCGGACCTCGACCATCCGGATGAGCTGCGCGTCGATCTCGATCCGCAGCCGGACGTCCCGTTCTCAGAGGTTCGCGAGGTCGCGCTCGGTGTGCGCGAGGTGCTCGACGAGCACGGGCTGCAGGGTTTCCCGAAGACGTCCGGCTCGCGCGGCATCCACATCTACGTGCGGCTCGTTCCCGAGCACGACTTCCTCGAAGTGCGCACGGCCGCGCTCGCGCTCGCGCGCGAAGTCGAGCGCCGGATGCCGAGGCGCGCGACGAGCCGCTGGTGGAAGGAGGAACGCGAAGGCGTGTTCATCGACTACAACCAGAACGCGCGCGACCGCACGATCGCGTCGGCTTACTCCGTGCGCGCCGTGCCCGACGCACGCGTCTCGTGCCCGCTGGAGTGGGACGAGGTCGCCGACGTCGAGCCGGCCGAGCTGACGCTCGAGACCGTGCCGGCGCGCCTGCGCGAGCGCGGCGACCCGGCCGAGCGGATCGACGAGCGGCCGGCGCGGCTGGGCTCGCTGCTCGAGCTCGCCGCGCGCGACGAGCGCGACGGCCTCGGCGACGCGCCGTGGCCGCCGCACTTCGCCAAGCAGAAAGGCGAGCCCAAGCGCGTGCAGCCGAGCCGTGCGCGCAAAGATCGCTCGACTGCGCGCAAGGACGACGCGAGCGCTCGCAAACCGCGCGGCGAGTCCGGTGAGAGCGCATGACGCTGCCGCTGCAACCGCCGATCAAGCCGGCGCTGGCGCTCTCGCGCAAGGAGCTGCCAGAGGGCGAGGACTACGTCTACGAGGTCAAGCTCGACGGGTTCCGCTGCCTGGCGTTCGTCGATCGCGAGGAGATCTATCTGCAGTCGCGCAACGGCAAGGAACTGGGGCGCTACTTCCCCGAGCTGGCGCTGCCGGGCTCGTTGCCGGCAGGGCGCTACGTGCTCGACGGCGAGATCGTCGTGCGCGACGCGGACGGCCGTGAGGATTTCGACGCGCTCGGGCAGCGGATCCACCCGGCGGCTTCGCGGATCGAGCGATTGGCCGACGAGACGCCGGCGGTGTACGTCGTCTTCGACCTGCTCGCGTGCGACGACGACGTGCTGTTGGAGGCGCCGTTCAGCGAGCGCCGCGCGGCGCTCGAGCGGCTGCTGGCCGGCGAGCGCTTCGCCGAGGCGCCGCTCGAGTTGATGCAGACCGCCGAGACGGCGCAGCAGGCGCAGCCGTGGCTGGAGAATGCAGAGGGCGCGATCGCGAAGCTGCGCGCGGCTCCATATCTGGCGGGCGAGCGCAAGGGGATGTTCAAGGTCAAGCGCGTTCGCACGATCGACGCCGTGATCGTCGGCTGGCGCCCGGGCAAGGAAGCGGGCACGGTCGGCGCGTTGATCCTCGGCCTCTACGACGGCGATCAGCTGCGCGTCGTCGGTCACTGCTCGGGGCTGTCGGCGAAGGAGAAGAAACGCCTGGTCGGCTTCTTCGCCGACTACGAGTCGGGAGAGCGCGGCTCGGCCGATCCGAGCCGCTGGAGCGCAGGCAAGGACCTCGAGTGGGTCGGGCTGCGCCCAGAGCTGGTCGTCGAGATCGACTTCGACCACGTCTCGGCTGGGCGGATCCGGCACGGCTCGAAGCTGCGTCGCTGGCGCGATGACAAGGACCCGCGCGCCTGCACATACGATCAGCTCGACCGATGAGAGCCGCTCTCCAGCTCGCGAGCGCTGGCGATCCGGCGTGGTCTAGGATCAAGCGCGTGAGCAGCGACACAGCGACAGTCGCCGAGGAGGAGTACCTGCAGATCCTCTTCTGGCTGCACGAGGCCAGGCTGCCGATGACCGGCGCGAACGTCGCGCGCGCGATGCAGCTCTCGCCGCCGACCGTGCACGAGATGGTCGGCCGGCTCGAGCGCGACGGCTACATCACGCGCGACGAGGGCCGTGCGATCGCGTTCACGCCGTCCGGCGTCGAGCACGCCGAGCAGATCGTCCGCCGCCACCGGCTGATCGAGCGCTTCCTGACCGACGTGCTCGGTGTGCCGTGGGACGAGGTCCACGAGGAGGCCGAGCGTCTCGAGCACGCGATGTCGCCGGTGCTCGAGGAGCGCATGCTCGCGGCGATCGGCGACGCGAAGACGTGTCCGCACGGCCATCCGATCGTCGCCGGCGCGCGCCTCGCCGGCGTGCCGCTCGGCGACGTCGAGGTCGGCGCGAACGTGCGCATCCTGCGCTTCGAGAACGAGGCCGAGGACCTGCTGCACTACCTCAAGGAGTCCGGCCTCGAGCCGGGCCTCGAAGGCCGCCTCGCCGAGCGCGACGATGAGCAGGTCGTCGTCGCGGCCGCCGACGGCAGCCGCTGCGTCGTCACGCCGAGCGTCGCCGAGACCGTCTCGGTGATCGCCGATCCGTCGCCGCCCGAGCGCACGGCGCTGCCGGACCAGCTGGTGCTGGGCCAGCGCTACGGCCGCTGACGGCCGAGAGCCGGCGCGATACGGCGTCCTCAGTTGGGCTGACCGCGGGTCGCCAGCGATGTGATGATCGCGGCGAGCGCGATCAGGATGCCGCCGTAGAGCAGGATGCCGTGCGACGCTTCGCCGACCGCGAGCGTCTCGAGGGCGGTCGTGAATCGGCGAAAGCCGTAGGACGAAGCGACGCTGCTGGCGGCTTCGAGTTGGCGCACCAGTTGGTCGAGCTGCGCTGCGATCAGCGCCCCGGACGCGCCGCCGAGCAGGATGACGGTCGAACGTGCGATCCGTTCTCGAGTGCTTGCGAGCAGGTGTCGCGTGAGCCGCGAGCCGAGGATCGCTCCGCCGACGCCGCCGGCGCCGATCGCGAGCACGCAGATGACTAGCGCGCCCACATCAGCTCTCGACGCGGCGATGTGCAGGCGCGAGCAGGAATGTCGTCGCAGCAAGCGCGAGCAGCACTCCGGTTTGAGTCGCGATCACGATCGTCGCCTCGGCGAGCGTCTGCGCGTCGGTCGAGGCGCTTGGAGCACCGCCGGCTTCGCGCGCCAGGCCACCGCCGACCGCTGACTGGGAGACGATGTCGTGGATCGTCAAGTACACGTGCATGCACGCAAGACCAGACGCCGCTCCGACGAGGATGCAGATCACGAGTCCGACCGCGGTCGATCCGGGCCTCTGAGCGAGACTCGGCAAGTAGCGGTAGGCCAGGTAGGCGCCCAGCGCAAAGCCGCCGAGCACCGTGACGATCGTCAGGATCACCATCGAGTCTCGCCGCGGTCGCGCATTGCACCGGCAAGGTAGTCGCGTGCTCGGTCGGAGTCGAGCTACAGCGAGCGGTAAGCGGCGGCGAGGCGGGTGATGCCCTCGTCGATCTGCTCGAGCGTGACGCCGGAGTAGGCGAGGCGCAGCGTGTTCTCGCCGCCTTCGAGCAGGAAGTCGGTGCCCTTGACGAACGCCACGCCCAGCTCGGCGGCCGCGTCGAACAGGCGCGCGACGTCGGTGCCCGGCGGCAGCGTGACCCACATGAAGTAGCCGCCGTCCGGCTGCACGAACTCGGCCTCCGGCAGCTCGCGGCGGAGCGCTTCGGCGAGCGTCAGCGCGCGCTTGGCCAGCGCGGTGCGGACCGTCTCGATCGAGCGCTCGATCGCGCCGGAGGCGCAGAACTCGTAGACGATCGACTGCGCGACCATGTTCGGCGAGATGTACGTGTTCGTCGCGAGCTTCGCGATTCGCGAGATCGTCTCGGCTGGGCCGACGAGGTAGCCGACGCGGATGCCCGGGCAGACGGTCTTCGAGAACGAAGACGCGTAGACGACACGCTGCGGGTCGATCGAGACCATCGTCGGCAGCGACTCGCCGCTGAAGCGCAGCGCGACGTACGGGTCGTCCTCGAAGATCACGAAGTCGTGCTGCGCGGCCAGTGTCAGCAGCGCTTCGCGCTTGGCCAGCGACAGCGTGTAGCCGGCCGGGTTCTGGAAGTTCGGGATGATGTGCGCGAGCTTCGGCCGCGCCTGTCCGGCCGCGAGCAGGCGCGTCAGCGCGTCCGTGTCGATCCCGTCAGGCTCGAGCTCGATCGCGTGCAGGCTTGCGCCGCGCTCGCGCAGCGACAGCAGCGTGCGGTCGTAGGACGGGCGCTCGACGATCACATCGTCGCCAGGGCGCACGAGGCTCTCGAACAGGAAAGCGTCGGCCTGCATCGAGCCGTTCGTGACGAGCACGCGCTCGGGCTCGACGCCGTGGCGGTCGGCGATCCACGCGCGCAGCCGCGGGTAGCCGACCGACGTGCCGTAGCCCGTCGTCCCGGCTGGGTCGCTCTCGAACGCGCGCACGGCCGCGTCACGCAGGCCGTCGACGTCGACGATGTCGAGCGACGGCGCGCCGCGCGCGAATGAGATCGTTGGTCCGGTTGGCGTTGGCACGGCTGCGTAGGTTATGCGTCCGAGCAACTCGTCGTAGTCATGCGTCAACTCGCGCGCCGTCCGCTCGAGGCGCTCGCGGAAGCGAAGCAGCTCTGCCGTGCTCCGAGTCCGGTCGGCCTCGCGCGGCGGGCGCCGCCCGAACGACGCGCCGGGACGCGCTCCACCCGAGCGCTCGATCTGCGGCGCGATGTCCGGCACGGCCTGCTCGGCAGCTAGAGCAGTCGCCAGCGGCTGCGCGCCGTGGCGCGCGGCGCCTGGCGGTGGCGGCGAGTAAGCACGGTCTGTCGGCGCGATCGCTCCGCGCTCGGTCGATTCGTCGACGAGTCGGCCGCCGCCGGGCGCGGGAGCCGAAGCCGGAGCCGGAGTGCGTGGCGGAGCGGGAGCGGATGGCGGAGCGGGAGCGGGGGGAACGTACGTCAGGCTCGGCGCGGCGGCGCCCGGCGGTGTGTCTCGCTCGCCGCCGAGCGCTCGCTCGAGCTCGCGCAGCTTGCGCTCGAGCTCACCCAGCGTGTCTACGATCTCACGACGGTCCACGAGCGCCTAGCGTAGCGGTCGCACGTCCAGCGGTAGGCGGTGCGGCGAGGCGCTGCGGGTGACCGTCGCGTTCGTCGCGATTGGCCGTCAGGCGCCGACCGACGACGCGCCGAGCACCTCGACGGCGATCGCTGCGGCCTCGGTCGGCGTGCGACCGACGCGCACGCCCTTCGCTTCGAACGCCTGCGCCTTCGCCGCGGCCGTGCCCGACGAGCCCGAGACGATCGCGCCGGCGTGGCCCATCTGCTTGCCGGCCGGCGCCGTGAAGCCGGCGATGTAGGCGATCACCGGCTTGCTGACGCTCTCGGCGATGTACTCCGCCGCCTCTTCCTCGGCTGAGCCGCCGATCTCGCCCGAGAGCACGATCAGCTCCGTTTGGTCATCCGCCTCGAACAGCGTCAGGATGTCCACGAACGACGAGCCGGGCACCGGGTCGCCGCCGATGCCGACGATCGAGCTGCAGCCGAAGCCGGCGCGTGCGATCTCGTTACCGATCTGGTAGGTCAACGTGCCCGAGCGCGAGACGACACCGACGTTGCCGGCCTCGAAGAACGATGCCGGGATGATCCCGACGTTGGCCTTGCCCGGTGAGAGGATGCCGGGGCAGTTCGGCCCGATCAGCCGCGTCCGCGGATGATCGCGCTCGAGCGTGTTGTAGACCTTCAGCTCGTCGTGCGCCGGGATTCCCTCGGTGATCGTGATGATCAGCTCGACGCCGGCATTCGCCGCCTCGAGGATCGCGTCCGCCGCGAAGCGCGGCGGGACGAAGATCATCGCCGTGTTCGGCTGCGCCTCGGCGACCGCTTCCGCCCAGCTGTCGAACACTGGAATGCCCTCGACGTCCTGGCCGCCCTTGCCCGGCGTGACGCCGCCGACGACGTTCGTGCCGTAGCTGCGGTTGTTCAGCGTGTGAAAGCTGCCCTCGCGGCCGGTGATGCCGGCGACGCACAGGCGCGTGCTCTCGTCGATCAGGACCGACATCAGAGAGTCACCTCCGCGGCGTATCCGGCGCCGCGATATGAGCCGAACGTGCGGCTTCCAGCCGCCCTTGACCGGTCGGATTTCATCCGACCTTCTCCTCGACTGACTTGCCCGCCTCGACCGGCTTGCCGGCCGCCAGCGCGACGACCATCTCGGCCGCGTCGTTCATCGTCGTCGCCGTGTGCACGCCCGCGAGAGCGGCGTCGGCGAGCAGCTTGCGGCCCTCAACGTCGTTCGTGCCGTCGAGGCGCACGACGAACGGCACCGTCGGTTCGATCTCGCCGAACGCCGCGATCAGGCCGCGCGCGACCTCGTCGCAGCGCGTGATGCCGGCGAAGATGTTGACGAGCACCGCCTTGACGTTCTCGTTGGCGAGGATCAGGTCGATCGCCTGCTTGATCGTCTCGGCGTTCGAGCCGCCACCGGCGTCGAGGAAGTTCGCCGGCGCGCCGCCGGCCTGCGAGACGACGTCGAGCGTCGACATGACGAGGCCGGCGCCGTTGCCGAGGATGCCGACGTCGCCGTCGAGCTTGACGAACTGGAGGCCCTCTTCGTTCGCGCGTCGTTCGAGCGGGTCTTCGTTCTCTTTATCGGACAGGCCCTGGTTCTCGGGGTGGCGGTACAGCGCGTTGCCGTCGAGCGAGACCTTCGAGTCGAGCGCCTTGACTTCGCGCTCGGGCGTCACGATCAGCGGGTTGATCTCGGCAAGCGTCGCGTCCTCCTGCAGCCAGACCTCGTACAGCGCGACGAGCGCGTCGGCGACGCCGTCGACCACGTCGGAGTCGGCGCCGCCGTCGCGCGCGATCTGCGCCGCGTCCTCGTGCGAGAGGCCCGCGAGCGCATCGACGTGTCGGCGGACAAGCTTCTCGGGCGTCTGCTCGGCGACCTCTTCGATGTCGACGCCGCCCTCCGTGCTGAACATCACGAGCGGCTGCTTGGCCGAGCGGTCGAGCAGGACCAAGGCGTAGTACTCGGTCGCGATGTCCGACGCGTGCTCGATCCACAGCGTGCGGACGACGTGTCCCTTGATGTCCATGCCGAGGATCTTGCCGGCGTGCTCGCGCGCCTCGCTCTCGTTCGCCGCGAGCTTGACGCCGCCGGCCTTGCCGCGCCCGCCGATCAGGACCTGTGCCTTGACGACGACCGGATAGCCGACCTCGTCGGCGGCGACGATCGCGTCCTCGACGCTCGTCACAGCCTCGCCCGATGAGACCTTCAGCCCGTGCCGCGCGAACAGCTGCTTGCCTTGGTACTCCAACAGATCCATGCGGCGCGAGACTCTAACGCAAATCGCTTCTCACGCCGTCATTTGACGTCGGACCGCGCTCGCGAGCCATTGCGCGGCATAATGCCCGCCGAATGCCAATTCCAAAGAACGTCACGTTCGTAACTTTTGATGTGTACGGCACGCTGATCGACTGGGAGACGGGCATCTACGAAGCGTTCGCGAAAGAGGCCGCGCGCGACGACTTCGAGATCGACCGCACTCAGCTGATCGCGCTGTTCCACGAGATCTCTCGCGAAATCGAGGGCGGCTCCTACGAGCTCTACGCCAAGGTGCTCAGGCGCACGGCGATCGAGATCGCCAAACGCCTGGAGTGGCCGCTCGAGCCTTCGCGCTCGGGCTTCCTGCCGGACTCCGTGCAGCGTTGGAAGCCGTTCAAGGAGACCAACACGCAGCTGCAGAAGCTCGCCAAGAAATACAAGCTCGGCCTGCTGTCGAACATCGACGACAAGCTGCTCGGTCAGACGCGCCGGCACATCCCGGTCGACTTCGACCTCGTCGTCACCGCGCAGCAGGTCCGCTCCTACAAGCCCGAACCGGCGCACTTCACCGAGTGCGCCAGGCGGGTCGGCGGCAAGCGCGGATGGGTGCACGTCGCTTCGAGCCACTACCACGACGTCGCGCCGTGCGTCAAAGCGCGCGTGCCCGTGATCTGGGTCAATCGCAGCAAGGAGACGCTCGAGTCCTCGCAGAAGAAGCCGACGCTCGAAGTGGCGAACCTCAAAGAGGCCGCCAAAGCGCTCGGCGTCACTTAGCGGAACCAGCGCGTCCGTGAGAGCCGTATCGCTGCACCGTGACGTGATCGTCGTCACGAGTCAGCTGTTCCAAGCGCACTGCACGCTCGTGCGAGGACCGCGCGGCGAGCAGGCGACGTCGAGCGCCGTCGGAGAACTGACCGTCTCGGAATGGCGGCCCGACGGGGAGGATCGTCTCGGCGGAGCAGGCGCTGGCACGGTCGACGAGGCGTTCGCGATCGACTCGCCAGTGCTGCCCGAAGAGCTCGAACTGCTGCCCGCGCTCGTCGAGCAGGCCGGCTTCCCGACGCCGCAAGGGCTGCTTGCGACGCACGCCGACTTCGACCATGTGCTCGCGCCGATCGCGTTCCCCGAAGCGACGTTCGGATGCGCCGAGAGCAGCGCCGAGCGATTGCGAGCCGAGCCCGGCGCCGTGCAGCGCGAGCTGCGCAGCTTCGACGAGCAACTGCTGATCGAGCGCCGCCCGCTCTCGCTCGCAGCGCTCCAGCCGCTCGCCGTGCCTGGTCGCTGCGCGATCGGCGCCGCCGAGCTCGAGCTGCACGCCGCGACTGGGCACACGGCCGACGGCATGGCCGTCTGGGCCGGCTGGGCGCGCGTGCTCGTCGCCGGCGACTACCTATCGCCGATCGAGCTGCCGAGCCTTGGCGAGCGCGATCGCGCCGGCGAGGAGATGCTCGCCGCATACCTCGCGACGCTCGATCGTCTACAGCCGCTCGTCGCGGCCGCCGCGCACGTCGTTCCCGGCCACGGGCCGGTGCTCGACGGCGAGCGCGCGCTGGCAGTGCTCGAGCAGGACCGCGCTTACCTGCTCGCGCTGCGCGAGCGCGGCGCCGACGCCGAGTTGCCCGACGGACGACGCTCGCGAGCGCAGCGCAAGCTGCACGCGCAGAACGTCGCGCGCCTCTAGCCCTCGCTCTCGATCGCCGCCGTGATCGTCGCGATCGGCGCGCCCGCCTGGATCGGCTCGCCCTCGGCGATCGGCAGCTCCGCGATCACGCCGGCCTTGTGCGCCGTGATCTCGTTCTCCATCTTCATCGCCTCGATGATGCAGAGCAGCTGGCCCTCCTCGACCGTATCGCCCTGTTTGACGAGCACCTTCCACATGTTGCCCTGCAGCGGCGCCGTCAGCAGATCGGCGCCGCCACCGCTCGAAGACTTCCGCGCTGAGCGTTTCGGCGCCTTCGCGCCGGGCGCCGCGCCGTTGCTCGCCGCCGCGCTCGCGCCGCCGCCGGCGAACGGCGGCCCGACGACGCGCACGTCGAAGCGCTTGCCCGAGACCTCGACGGCGTAGGTCTGCTCGACCTTCGGCTCCTCGTCGTCCTGCGACGCGGCGGCCGGCGCGTCGAACGCGAGCGTCTTCAACCACTGCTTGTCCTCGAGCAGGTCGCGACACGTCTCGCCTTTCGCCCACTGCTCGGTCGCGAGCAGCGCCTTGTGGAACGGGATCAGCGTCTTCAGCTGCTCGATCTCGTATTCGTCGAGCGCGCGCCGCATGCGCTGCGTCGCCTGCTCGCGATCGGCGTCCCAGACGATCAGCTTCGCGACCATCGGGTCGTACATCGGCGAGACTTCGCCGCCGGCCTCGACGCCCGAGTCGACGCGCACGCCTGGACCGCTCGGCTCGCGATACGCGCCGATCTTGCCCGGCGCCGGCGCGAAGTTCTTCGACGCGTCCTCGGCGTTGATCCGGCACTCGATCGCGTGCCCGCGCAGCTCGATGTCCTCCTGCGCGTACGACAGCCGCTCGCCCGCGGCCGCGCGGATCCCCTCCTTGACGATGTCGACGCCCGTCGTCAGCTCGGTCACGCAGTGCTCGACCTGCACACGCGTGTTCATCTCGAGGAAGAAGTACTCCGGCTCGGCGCCCTCGCGCGCCGAGAACAGCCCCTCGATCGTTCCCGCGCCGACGTAGTCGACGGCCTTCGCCGCGTCGACGCCGATCTTGCCGATCCGCTCGCGCATCGCCGCGTCGACGACCCATGCAGGCGCCGGCGACTCCTCGATCACCTTCTGATGGCGGCGCTGGATCGAGCAGTCGCGCTCGCCGAGGTGGATCACGTTGCCGTGACGATCGGCGAGCACCTGCACCTCGACGTGGCGCGGGTCGTGCAGGTAGCGCTCCAGGTAGACAGTCGCGTCGGAGAAGAACTTCTCGCCTTCGCGGCTCGAGCCCTCGAACGCGCCCTCGAGCTCGTCCTCTGACAGCGCGACGCGAAAGCCCTTGCCGCCGCCGCCGCCAGCCGCCTTGACGGCGACCGGAAAGCCGATCTCGTCCTTCGCGATGCGCAGCGCGTCGGCGACCGTCGCGACCGCCTCGGTCGTGCCCGGCACGATTGGCACGCCCGCCGCCTGCATCAGCTCGCGCGCGCGCGTCTTCGAGCCCATCGCCTCGATCGCGCTCGCCGGCGGCCCGATGAAGACGATCCCAGCGTCCTCGCAAGCCTGCGCGAACGGCGCGTTCTCCGCGAGGAAGCCGTAGCCCGGGTGGATCGCCTCGGCGCCCGAGCGCCGAGCGACGTCGAGGATCTTCTCGACGCTCAAGTAGTTCTCGGCCGCCGGCCCGTCACCGAGGTTGTACGCCTCGTCGGCGCGCTTGACGTGCACCGCGTCGCGGTCGAGCTCGGAGTAGACGGCGACGCTCGCGATGCCCATCTCCTGCAGCGCGCGCGCGATGCGGACCGCGATCTCGCCGCGATTGGCGATGAGTACCTTGCTGAACATCGGCGGCGGAAGCTTAGCGTTCCCGCGTTCTCGGTCCTGAGACGATCCGCGTCGCGCCGATCGCCGTCGCCGCGTCGCCGAGCTCGACGACCAACGCCGCCGCGTCGCTGACCAGCTGCTGCTCGCTCACCTCGATGCTGCCGTCGATCCACGCGACGAGCAGCTCGACGATGCCGCCGGCGAGCAGCACCGACGTGACCTTCGTCAGCGGATCGGCAGGCAGCACCTCGTAGCTCGCCTCGCCGAGCGCTTCGATCACGCTCGACAGCTCGCGCAACGTCTCTCTGCGCCGCCGTGCGAGCGCTTCGCTGCCGAGCGCCTCGATGAACACCACGCGCGCCCGTCGCGCGTCTCGCGTGAGACCGTCGAGAACCGCGCGCATCGCCGCTTCGGCCCGATCGTGGCGATCCTCGCCGGCTGCCGCGACGGCCGCGATCACATCCGCCGTCGCTTCGCTGACGATCTCGTCGTAGACCGCAACGGCCAGCGCATCGAGGCTCTCGAAGCTCTCGTAGAAGAAGCGCGGGCTGACCCCCGCGAGTTGATAGACGCCGCGCACGCTCGTCTGCGTCCAGCCCTGCGTGCCGATCAGCTCGAGCCCCGCGTCGAGCAGCGCCCGGCGCCGGGACTCCCTGCGTTCCTGCGCCGAGCGCCCGGCGTAGTTGCGCTCGGTCGTCATCAGGCCATTCTCACACGCTGCCGAACGATCGCGAGCCTCGACTCGTTTGTCGCTCCGCGCGCGCTTGGCAGCGGCCGTTCTTCCGCGTGCGCATTCACGAAACGACCGTTCAGGAAACGACTGCTTCCACTTCGAGTACAATCAGGAAGCACCTGTGTCTGGATCGATCGCATACACCTCTGACCCGCATCGCTCCGCTTGCGGGCTCGCCGGCGAGACGCTCGGCCTCGCCGCGCTCGGCGAGCGAGAGCTGCGCGAGCGGATCGTCGCCGGGCGAGACCTCGGCGATCCGCTGGCCGATGCGCTCGTCGAGCGCTTCCGCGAGCTTCCTGGCGGCGCCGGCTGGGGCTTGTTCGAGCGCGCGCTCGAGCACGGCGTCGACGCCGTCGGCGACGCCCCGCGCGAGCTGCGCGCGCTGCTCGAGCATGCCTCGCGACCGCCCGCCTGGCTCGACCTCGACCTCGTCGATGCCGGCGCGACGAGCTTCTGGCGCGTCGGTCTGCCGGCGCTCGCGCCGTCGCTGATCTACGGCTCGCTCGCGTTCGGCTATCAGTACGGCGACATGTCGCGCCCGCTCGCGGCAACCGGGCGGCTGCAGCGGATGGCGCCTCGGCGCCTCGGCGAGACCGCGCGTTGGGTGCTCGCGGTGACGACGCCCGGCGCGATGGCGCCTGGCGGCGACGGCTGGCGCAGCAGCCTGAGAGTGCGGCTCGTGCACGCGCTGCTGCGCCGTCGCCTGCTCGACAGCGACGAATGGGACGTGGACGCTTGGGGGGTGCCGATCAGCGCCAGCGCGATGATGGCCACCGCGATCGGCGGCTTCGCGATCGTCCCGCAGCGCGCCCTGACGGACGTTGGCGCCGACGCGACGGCCGCCGACCGCGAGGCGCGCACGGCGCTGTGGCGCTGGGTCGGCTATGTGATCGGAGTGCCGCCCGCGCTGCTGCCCGCGAACTGGCGCGAGGCCGAGCGGCTGATCGAGACGCTGTCGGTGTTCGATCACGGCCCCAACGACGACGGCCCGGCGCTGATGCATGCGCTCACGCGATATGGGCTGCCGCTGGAAGACCTGCTGCCGGCCTGGGGCGTCGGCCCCGCCAGGCTCGCGCTGACGCCGATGATCGAGGCGCTCGTGCGCCGCTGGCTGGGCGAGGCCGCGAGCGACGCGCTCGGCGTCGGCCGCACGCCGATCGTCCACCTCGTGCCGCTCGCGCGCCCGCTCGTTCGCTCGCTCGGGCTGATCCTCGCCTCCGGCGTGCTCGGCGACGAGCGCGACGCCGCGCAGGCGCAGATCAAGCTCGTCAGCCAGCTGCTCGATCGAGCGCACGCCCCTTCGCGTCCGCTCGCGCCAGTCGGCGTGGTCGCTGGCGAGCCGCTTCGAGACGTCTGAGCAGCCGGTGCCCTGCGTCAGGCAGGCGTCGCCGCGATCAGCCCGGCGCCGACCGTCTCGTTGCTCGCTTCGTCGATCAAGATGAAGCTGCCCGTGCGGCGATTGCTCGTGTATGCGTCGAACGCGAGCGGCACGCTCGTGCGCAGGCGCACGCGGCCGATGTCGTTTAGCGCGAGCTGCTCCGCCGGGCTCGTGCGTTGCAGCGTGTGCACGTCGACGACGTCCTCGATCGCGTCGATCACCGCGCTCGCGTTGCGCGACGTGTGCTTCAGCGCGTAGCGCCCGCCCGCTCGCAGCGGCCGGTCGGTCATCCAGCAGACGTCCGCCTGCAGCTCGCGCGCGACCGTCGCCGCCTGCTCCGGTCGGCAGACGAGCTCGCCGCGCGAGACGTCCAGCTCGTCCTCGAAGCGCAGCGTCAGCGACATCGGCGCGATCGCCTCCTCGAGCTCTCCGTCGTACGTGTCGATCGCCGCGATCCGCGTGCTCGCGCCGCTCGGCAGCAGCGCGACCTCCTCGCCGCGGCGCAGCGCGCCGCTCGCGAGCTGGCCGGCGTAGCCGCGGTAGTCGGCGAGCGGGCCCGACGCCGGGCGCACGACCCACTGCACCGGGAAGCGCGCCGGGCGATCGAACGGATGGTCGTACGCGACATCGACCGTCTCGAGCAGCTCGAGCAGCGCCGGCCCGCCGTACCACCGCATCGCCGGCGAGCGCTCGACGACGTTGTCGCCGTTCAGCGCCGAGATCGGGATGTACGAGAGCCGCGCCGCGCGCCCGATCGCGCTCGCGTCGCTCGTCTCGCTCGCGCCGTCGCCGTCCGCCGAGCGCCTTCCCGTGATCGCGTCGAGCCCGCCCGCGAACTCCGCGAACTCCGCGACGAGCTCCTCGAAGCGCTCCCGCGAGTGCTCGACGAGATCCATCTTGTTGATCGCGACGACCATCTGCGGGATCCCGAGCAGCGCGCTGATGAACGCGTGGCGCTTGGACTGCTCCGTCACGCCGCGGCGCGCGTCGACGAGCACGACCGCGAGGTCGGCAGTCGAAGCGCCCGTGACCATGTTGCGCGTGTACTGCTGGTGGCCAGGGCAGTCCGCGATGATGAAGCGCCGCGCCGGCGTCGCGAAGTAGCGATACGCGACGTCGATCGTGATGCCCTGCTCGCGCTCGGCCTTCAGCCCGTCAGTCAGCAGCGCGAGGTCCATCGCGCCCGCGCCGCCGCGCCGCTCGCTCGCCTTCGCGACGTGCTCGAGCTGGTCTTCGAAGACCTGCTTCGAGTCGAACAGCAGCCGCCCGATCAGCGTGCTCTTGCCGTCGTCGACCGCGCCCGCCGTCGTGAAGCGCAGCAGGTCGAACGTCATCGCGCGTCCTTCGCACGACGAACGCACGCACGCGCGCGAAGCGCGCAATCAGAAGAAGTCGTCGCCGGCACTAGACCCGCGAGAGCGGACGGCGCATCAGAAGTAGCCGGCCTTCTTGCGATCCTCCATCGCCGCCTCCGAGACGCGATCGTCAGCGCGCGTCTCGCCGCGCTCTGTCACGCGCGTCGCCGCGATCTCGCTGACGACCTGCTCGAGCGTGCTCGCCTGCGAGAGCACGCCGCCCGTGCAGCTCATGTCGCCGACCGTGCGGTAGCGGACCGTCTCCGAAAAGACCTCCTCGCCGTCGATCAGCTCCGTGCCCTCGCGCCACGCGTAGATCATCCCGTCGCGGCGGAACACGTCGCGAACGTGCGAGAAGTAGATCGAAGGCACCTCGAGGCGCTCCGAGTCGATGTACTCCCACACGTCGAGCTCCGTCCAGTTCGAGATCGGAAAGACGCGCACGTTCTCGCCCTTCTTGACGCGCCCGTTGTACAAGTTCCACAGCTCCGGGCGCTGGTTCTTCGGGTCCCACTGGCCGAAGTCGTCGCGAAACGAGAACACGCGCTCCTTCGCGCGAGCGCGCTCCTCGTCGCGCCGCGCGCCGCCGAACGCCGCGTCGAAGCCGTGCTCGGCGATCGCGTCGAGCAGCGTCACCGTCTGCAACTGGTTGCGCGAAGCGCGCGGTCCCGTCTGCTCGACGACGCGTCCGTTGTCGATCGACTCCTGCACGCTCGCGACGATCAACCGCTCGCCGAGCTCAGCGACGCGCCGGTCGCGAAACTCGATCACCTCCGCGAAGTTGTGCCCTGTGTCGACGTGCATCAGCGGGAACGGGAACGGCGCCGGCCGAAACGCCTTCTCGGCGAGCCGCAGCAGCACGATCGAGTCCTTGCCGCCGCTGAACAGCAGCACCGGCCGCTCGAATTCGGCCGCGACCTCGCGCATCACGTGGATCGCCTCCGACTCGAGCGCCCGCAAGTGGCTCAGCTGTGGGCGCGTCGCTATCGCCATCTCAGGCGGCTGGATCGACTACTTCGACGTGCAGCCCGCACTCGGTCTTCGACGTGCCCGCCCAGCGGCCCTCGCGGCCGCTGCCCGGCTGCGTGCACGGCGCGCAGCCGATCGACTCATAGCCCTGGTCGTGCAGCGCGTTGTACGGCAGGTCGCGCTCGTTGATCCGCCGCCACAGGTCCTTGTCGCTCCAGTGCGCGAGCGGGTTGTACTTCCACAGGCCGCGCACCTCGTCGCGTTCGATCAGCTCAGCGCTCGCGCGCGTCGGACCCTGCTCGCGGCGGATCCCCGTGATCCAGCCCTCGGCGCCGGCCAGCGAGCGTTCGAGCGCAGCGACCTTCGCGACCGAGCAGCAGTGCTCCGGGCCGCTCCAACGAACGTCACGACTGCTCGCATCGACGACCTCGATCTCGACGCCGAAGCGCTGCTCGAACGCGCGCCACGCTTGCAGCGTCTCCTCGAACAGCACGCCCGTGTCGATCGTCACGATCCGCACCGCCTCGCCCGTGCCCTGGTCGAGTCGCAGCAGCTCGTCGATCAGCACCGACTCCTCCTTCTGGAACGAGCACAGCAGCACCGCCTTCTCGCCGTGCCGAGCCGCCTCGCGCAGCGTGTGCGTGAGGCCCGGCGCGACGTCGACAGTGGAGTCGCTCGCCGACAACTGGCTATTGAGTTGCGTCGTTGGTGTCATCTGATCGCTTTCGCCGGTCGTTTCGCATCTGCTCTATACCGCGCACTCGCCCTCGCCGCGAACCACTTCAAACGGAACATCACGATTCCAGTCGATGAACGTGTTCATCGTCTCCAGCCCGAAGTCGACCGGCATCGACAGGTCCTTGACGGCGCTCTCCAGCTCAGCCGCGCCGACGCGGCTCAAGTACGCGTTCCACTCCTCGCCGTCCTCGCGATTGGCCTCGTACTGGGCGATCCAGCGCTCGATCGCGTCTGGCACCCGCTTCGACGGCAGCCGCAGCTTCAGCCGCGTGCCGAACTGCACCGCACCGCCTTCGAACACGCCGCCGACGTGCGGTATGTACGCCGGGATCGTGTGGTCGCCGACTTTGATCGAAGCGCCTGTGAAGCCGATGCTCGCGACGTGGTGCTGGCCGCAGCCGTTCGGGCAGCCGCTGATCTTGATGTTCAGCTTGCGCGTCAGCTCATCGGTGATCTGCAGCGACTCGATCCGCTCCTGCACGGCCTGGTTCAGTCCCATCGAGCTCGTGATCCCGAGCTTGCACGAGTCCGTGCCAGGGCACGAGACGACGTCGCCGATCTCGCGTGAGCCGGCGTCGCCGAGGTCGAGCTTCAACAGCGCCTGCCAGAGGTCGTAGACGCACTCCTCGCGCACCCAGCGCAGGACGAAGTTCTGCTGCACCGTCGTGCGCGCGTAGCCGCCCGCGTAGTCGCGCATGACCTGCGCCAGGCCGCGGAACTGCTCGGGCGTGAGGTCGCCACGCGTGACCTTCACCTCGACCGTGACGAAGCCCTCCTGCTTCTGCTCGGCCACGTTCGCCGCGCGAAAGCGGTCGAACTCGGCGAGATCGCCGTTCGGGCTGCCGTAGCTCGCAGGCGCCGACGGCGCCGACTCGCGCTCGTCGTCGAGGAACAGACGGTGCTCGATCGAGAAGTCGCGTTCGGCGACCCACTCGCCCTTCAGCTCCTCCTCGGCTTGCCGGCGCAACTCCTCGATGCCGTACTTGTCGACGAACACCTTGATCCGAGCGCGAGCGCGATTGACGCGCAGCCACTCCTGGCGGTCGAAGATTCGCATGACCGCCTCCGTCACCTTCAGGTATTCGCCGTTGTCCACCTCGAGGAAGTCGTACAGCGCCGGCGCGACGCGCGGCATGATCGAAGTGCCGCCGCCGACCAGCATCTCCACGCCGCGCACCTCGCCGCGACCCTCGATCTGCTTCACGCGCGCGCGGAACGCGACGTCGTGGATGCCGCTGATCGCGCGGTCGCGCGGCGAGCCGTCAAACGACGTCTTGACCTTGCGCGGCATCATCTGCGTCGTCGGGTGGCGCACGAAGTAGCGCACGTACGCGCCTGCGTAAGGCGTCATGTCGAACAGCTCGTCCTTCGCCACTCCCGCCCACGGGTCGCCAGTGACGTTGCGCATCGTGTTGCCGCAGCCCTCGCGGCTCGACAGCCCCGACTCGCCGAGCTCGCGGATCAGCTGCTCGGCTTCGAGCAGCGGCACGTGGTGCATCTGGATGTTCTGACGCGTCGTGATGTGCCCCTTGTTCAGCGGCACGTACTTCTCGACCACGTTCGCGAACGCCTCCATCTGCTCCGGCGTGACGCCGCCGAACGGAAGCTTCACGCGGATCATCTGCACGTCCGCCTGGCGCTGCCCGTAGACGCCTTGCTTGAGCCGGAACTTGATGAACTCGTCTTCCTCGATCTGGCCCTCGAGGAATTTCGTCGCCTCCGTCTTGAAGTCGTCGTACTCGCGCTGCAGGATCGGAATCACGTGCCCAGGAACGTTCTGGAGCACCTCCGGGTCCTCGAGCGTGCCGCGCTGGGCAGGTACCGAAACTGGCTCCATCTACGAAAGACCTCCTGATCCGGGCGCGCGCTGGCCCCGGTTGCGTTCGTCGTCGGCCGATTATCGCCGGCCGGTAGGGCAGAAGATTGAGGCTAAAGCCTAGCGGCTTTTAGGTGTTTCTTCAGGTGGCTCAGGCGGCGAGCCACGGATCGGCCAGATCGCCGTGCGCTTCGCGCTCGACGCCCTCCGCGACCGCTGCGAGTTGCCACTCGTCTGGTGGCGCGGCGGACGCTTGCAGCGGCGGCGCCGTCGCGCGGATGAAGCGCTCGAGTGCCGCGACGACCGCAGCTGCCTCCTCGGGCGAGGCCGACGGGGCGATCAGCCGCACTCGACTCACAGCGGAATGTTTCCGTGCTTGCGCTTCGGCCCCGCTTCGCGCTTGCTCTGCAGCGTGCGCAGCGCCGTGATCAGCTTCGGGCGCGTCTCGTGCGGGACGATCACGTCGTCGATGTAGCCGCGCTCGGCGGCCGTGTACGGGTTGGCGAAGCGCGCCTTGTAGTCCTCCATCAGCTTTTCGCGGCGCTCCTGCGGCGTCGGGCTGCCGGCGATGTCGCGACGGTAGATGATGTTGACCGCGCCCTCCGGGCCCATCACGGCGACCTCCGAAGTCGGCCACGCGAAGTTGAAGTCGGCGAGCATGTGCTTCGACGCCATCACGTCGTACGCGCCGCCGTACGCCTTGCGCGTGATCACCGTCAGCTTCGGCACCGTCGCCTCGGTGAACGCGTACAGCAGCTTCGCGCCGTGGCGGATGATGCCGCCCCACTCCTGGCTCGTGCCCGGCAGGAAGCCCGGCACGTCGACGAACGTGACGATCGGGATGTTGAACGCGTCGCATGTGCGCACGAAGCGCGCCGCCTTCGCCGACGCGTCGATGTCGAGCACGCCCGCGAGCTGCGCCGGCTGGTTGCCGACGACGCCGATCGAGTAGCCGTCGAGTCGCGCGAAGCCGCAGATGATGTTCTTCGCATGGTGTTCGTGGACCTCGAAGAACTCTTCGTCGTCGACGATCAGCTTGACGACGTTGCGCATGTCATACGGCTTGTTCGGGTTGTCCGGCACGACCGTGTCGAGCTCGGCGTCCATCCGCTGCGGATCGTCCGTCGGCTCGACGCGCGGCGCCTTCTGCAGGTTGTTCTGCGGCAGGAAGCCGATCAGGTAGCGGCAGTCCTCCAGGCACGCGTCCTCGTCCTCGGAGGCGAAGTGCGCGACGCCCGACTTCGTGTTGTGCGACATCGCGCCGCCGAGCTCCTCGAAGCCGACCCCCTCGCCCGTGACCGTCTTGATCACGTCAGGCCCCGTGATGAACATGTGCGACGTCTCCTTGACCATGAAGATGAAGTCCGTGATCGCCGGCGAGTACACCGCGCCGCCCGCGCACGGCCCCATGATCAAGCTGATCTGCGGGATCACGCCCGAGCACTTGACGTTGCGCACGAACACGTCGCCGTACGCGCCGAGCGAGACGACGCCCTCCTGGATCCGCGCGCCGCCCGAATCGTTGATCCCGATCACCGGGCAGCCGATCTTCGCCGCCAGGTCCATGATCTTGCACATCTTCTCGCCCATCACCTCGCCGAGCGAGCCGCCGAACACTGTGAAGTCCTGGCTGAAGACGCACACCGTGCGGCCGTCGATCGTGCCGTGGCCGGTCACGACCGCGTCGCCCCATGGCCGGTTCTTCTGCATCTCGAAGTCGTGCGTGCGGTGGCGCACGAACGTGTCGAGCTCCTGGAACGAGCCCGGATCGAGCAGCTTCTCGATCCGCTCGCGCGCCGTGTGCTTGCCGCGCGCGTGCTGCTTCTCCTCGGCCTCCGGCGCCGAGTGCAGCGCCGCCTCGCGCAGCTCGTGCAGTTGCGCGAGCTTCTCCTCGTAGGTCTCCGGCGCCTTCTGGCGCGGCTCCTTGCGGTGGCCGCTGCGCGATGCCGCGAGCAGCGCCGCGTCCGTCTGCCTGTCGTGTGAGCTCGTGGCCATAGGGCGCGGATCTTATCCGTGCCGCTCGGTCGGCCCCGTGCTCGCCGCGACACGGCTCGCCGTTCGCCGGCGTGTCGCCTGCGGCGAGCGAGGCGTTGCGGCGCGCCTGCGCTATGGACCCGTCGAGAGCGTCCAGAGCACGTTGACGCGGTAGATCTCTTCGTTCGGCAGCGCGCGCAGCGTCGTCGGCGCGGCGAGCGTCAGGCTGCTCGCGGAGAAGCCGCTCGTCGTCCAGATGCCTTCGCCCGAAAGCAGCCCCGTGCCCTGCGAGACGATCTTGACCGGCGCCGGGCTGTCGAGCGCGCAGCCTGTCGCGCACTGCAGTTCCGGCGCCGTGCCGAGGCCGCCGCTCAACGACGCGCCGCTGCTGTTCAGCGTCAGCGAGCTCGCCGGCAGCATCGCGCCGCCGGCTACGTAGCCTTCGGCTTCGCTGCCGCATTTCGCTTTCGCGCAGTACTGCGCGAACACCGCGCTCTTGCCCGTGCCGCTCTGAGCTTGCGCGGTGATGTTCCAGCCGGATTTGGTCAGCCGCAGGTCTTCGACCGAGAACGGCGTCATCGTCGTCGTCGGCGACTGCGAACGCCCGTTGAGCGTCAGCGCTGGCAGCGCTGGCAGCGCCGGCGGCGTGACGAATCGCAGTTCGAGCAGCGCCGCCGCGCGCGCCGGCACGATCAGCCCGGTCAGCAGCGCGAGCGACGCGAGCGCCGCCGCCGCGAGCGCCGGCGAGTGTGCGCGAGCGGACATCTCACCTTCGCGGCTCGTCGACGCGGAGCGTTCCGCGGGCGGCGCTCGCCTGCGCGCGCGTGCTCTCGTCGCGCGCGTCGCGATGGCGCCGGCGCAGCAGCAGCGCCGTTGTGAGCAGGCCGTAGACGACCGCCGCGAGGACAAGCGCGAGCTTCCACCAGTTGCTGCCGCGGCGGCCCGCCGGCGGGCCGCCGAAGCTCTGCTGCACGATCGCCTGACGGTGGCCGAACGCGACCAGCTCGTCGATCCGCGCCACGCCGCCCGCGTAGCGCAGCTCGGCCTCGACGCGGTAGCGCGTGCCTTCGCTCGGGCGCTGAGCGAACGCCGGCACCGGGTAAGCGATGCTCGTGCCCGTCACGAACGTGCCCGCCGCGATCGCTCGCGCGAGCACCACGCGGCCGGCGCGAACGATCCGCACCTCGCCGTGCACGCCTTTGAGGATCACGTTGCCGTCGTTGCGCGCGTCGAGCATGAACGTCAAACCGGCAGGCGCCCGCTGGATCTTCGCCGCGGTGAAGCGGAGCCGGGCGTGGCGCGCGCCCGGCAGCGTCGTCTCGACGCCGATCGCGTAGCGCACGACGCTCGCCGTCGCCGCGCGGCCGCGGCCGCGGCTGCGGCTGCGGCTGCGGCGCGCGCGCTGCTCGACAGGCGCCTGGTCGAGCGCTTCGACGCTGACGCCCGAGAGGTAGTCGCCCGGCTTCGCGTTGCGAGGAACGCGCACGTCGACCGTCACAATCGTGCGCGCGTGTCCGGCGAGCACGGTCTTGCGCTTGCCGAGCGCCAGCCAGCGAGTCGCGCCGTGCGCGCCGGCGCCGCTCGGGCGGTAGCTCGAGCCGAGCGTGTCGAGCGTCTCGGCGTCGACTGGCGCGAGCGCGACGCGCATCGCATGCGAGCTCGCGTTGACCAGTTCGATCGCGCCCGCGCTCGCGCTGTGGCCGCGCTTGCCGGCGAGCTCGAGGTAGCTGAGCGCCGGTTCGCTCGCCGAGCGCGGGATCACGACGAGGCCGCTTGCGCCACCGTCGCCCGACGCGAGCGCAGGAGCGCTGATCGCGACGAGCGCGATGCACGTGAGAGCGCCGCCACGGAGCGCGAGCGTAAGTGCGCGCATCACGGTCCCGTGCTGAGCGTCCACAGCAGGTTCAGCCGGTAGACCTCTTCGCTCGGCAGCAGTTTCAGCGTCGACGGCGTCGACAGCGCGAGGCTGCTCGCCGAGAAGCCGCTCGTCAACCACGTGCCCATGCCCGCTCCGCTCGCCGCCGACGCGACCTTCACGGCCGAGCCGTGGTCCAGCGCGCACGAAGCGGCGCATTGCAGCGTCGGCGGCGTCCCGCTCGTGCCGTTCTGCGGCGAGAACGTGGCGCCGGTGCTGTTCAACGTCAACGAGCCGGCGGCCAGCGTCTGACCGCCCGCGACGTAGCCTTCCGCTTCGCTGCCGCATTTCGCTTTCGGGCAGTACTGCGCGAAGACCGGGCTCTTGCCGGTGCCCGACTGCCCTTCGACCGCGACGTTCCAGCCCGAGCCGCTGCCTGTCGCGTCGGCGACGCCGAAGTTCGTCATTGTGCTGTTCGTCGTCTGCGCCTGCCCGGTCAGCGCGACCGCGCCGAGCGCCGGCAGCGCCGGCGCAGTCGAGAACGACAGCGATCCCGCTGTGACCGAGAACTGCGTGTGATCTTCTTGCGTCGCCGCTCGAGCGACCGCCGCTGACAGCGCGAGCGCGCACGTGCAGACGATCGCGAGCGCATGGAATGCTCGTTTGCCGGTCATTGGTGCCTCCAATGATCCTCTAGAGAATGGTTAAAGTTCCGAATACCGGATCTTGATCGGTATCCGGTGAGAAGACTTGAGTTCCAGTGGACGCATTGCCGTTTGGTCCGGAGCCACAGTGCGAGGCGCTTGCGCCGTGCGGCTCGGGGCTCGGGGCTCGCGGCACTCGGCAGACGCTCGGAGGAGCTCGCCGGCGCTAGCGCCGACAGCGAGTCAGCGGCGCGTTCGCGTCAGGAACGCGAGAACGGCCGGTGGTGCGCCGAGCCGAGCCGGTCGAGCACGCCCGTCAGCACGGCCGTGACCTGCTCTGCCGCTGCTTCCTCGGCGGCGAGGATCTCTGTCGCGATGTCAGCCGGCGGCTCTACGGCGACGTCCGCGGCCGGATCGTCATCGACTGCTGCGCTTGCAGACGGCGCGTCCTGCGGCGTCGCCGGCGGCGCGTCGTGTTCGACGGCCGCCGTGATCTCAGGCGTTGGCTCGGGCTCGGGTGCGACCGCCGGCGCGGGCGATGGCGCTGGCTCGCTTGTCGATCGCGTCGGCTCGACAGCGAGCGCGTCGGCTGCCATGGCAGCCGCGTCATCGTCCGGCGCGGCCGGCGTGTCGTCGTCGCTCGCGCGAGCCGTCGTCTCGGCCGCTTCGCGCAGCGCGGTGCGCACACCGCGCCGGCGGCCGAACAGACGAGCGAAGAAGCCGCCGCGCGGCGCGGGCTCGGGATTCCACTCGGCGACCTTCGCTGGCTCGATGACCGGCGTCGCTTCGTCCAGCTCGATCTCAGCATCTCGCGGCGCATCGTCGAGCAGCGCGTCCAGCGGATGGCTGTCCGCGAGCTCGGTCTCGGCATTTGGCTCGGCCGTCGCGTCGGCCTCGGGTTGAACTGCAACCTCGGCGCTGGCGTCGTGCTCAGGCTCCGGCTCGACGTCGTTCGGTTCGGCGTCGAGCGCCGCCGGCTCAGCGTCGGACGTCGGCAGCTCGCGCATCACGGTCAACTTGACCTTCGTGCCCCATCCGGAAGGCTTGATCACGACGCTGCCGCGCGCGTCGTCAGCCTCCCATTCGACCTTCTGCTCCGGATGCACGCGTGTGATGCGGATCTCACCGAACTCGCCGAGGTGGCGCGCGAGCGACTCAGGATCGCTGATCTCCGCCCACAACTCCGGCGGGGACTTGACGAGCGTGCGCTGCACCTCCGAGGAAACCATCGCGCACAGTTTCGAGCGATCGCGCGCGAGTCCTTCCGCGTGCACTCGTCGAGCGCGTCGAGACGGTCTCGGCGCGCGTACGCATTCGCATGCTCGAACAGGCGTCCATGCTCGCTTTTCGGACGATCACGCGGGTAGTGCTAGCGAAGCACGTGCGCTCAGCGCGGCGTGGAGGCATGTGAGGAATCGCACTCGCGATGTCGAACGAACACTCGAACTCAATCCGCGCGCGAGGCGCACTCGCGTTCCTGTCCGAATTAGACGATAGATACGCATGCTTACGGAGCGGCACCTGCCGCAACTGCGCGAGATGCGCCGTTGGCCAACGCTGGCGGCGCGTCTCACGATCGCGCTCGCGGCAGTTCTGTTCGCGGTCGTTTTCGCGCTGCGCCTCAGCGACTCGAACGTCGGCGACGCCGAGGGGGCGCTGTTCATCGTTCCGATTGCCTTGCTCGCTTTGAGGTTCCGCTTGCGCGGCGCGCTCGGCGGCGCGCTCGTCGCGCTTGCGCTCGTGATCGTCTGGGGCGAGGTCGACTCGGGCGTCCATCTGCTGACGACCGGCTACATCGTCCGCGCGGTCACGCTGCTCGCCGTCGCGATCATGCTCGGCACTTTCGTCGAACATCGGCGCAGGCTCGAAGCGGGCATCTTGCGCTACTACGACGCGTCGCTCGACCTGCTTGCGACCGGCGACCGGCGCGGACGCCTGTTGCGCGTCAATCCGGCGTGGGAGCGCACGCTCGGGTATTCGCCGCAGACGCTCTACGAGATGACGTTCATCGACCTCGTGCATCCCGACGATCGGCCGAGCACCGAAGCCGAGGCGAGACAGCTGTGTGAGCACGGCCAGGCGATGATCGGCTTTCGCAACCGCTGCCGTGCCGCCGACGGCAGCTACCGATGGCTCGAATGGAACGCTTCGATCACCGGTGGCGCGATCCATGCGATCGCGCGCGACGTGACCGCGCTACGCGAAGCCGAGCAGCAACTCGCGAACAACGCGAAGACGCTCGAAGCGATGATCGTCGAGCGCACGCGTGAGCTCGACGACGCGCGCATGGACACGTTGCGCCAGCTCGCGCTCGCCGCCGAGTATCGCGACGACGAGACCTATCAGCACACCGAGCGCGTCGGACACGTCGCCGCGCGCATCGCACTCGGGCTCGAGCTGCCGGCCGGTCAGGTCACGCTGCTGCGCCAGGCGGCGCCGCTGCACGACGTCGGCAAGCTCGCGATCCCCGACCGCATCCTGCTGAAGCCCGGCAAGCTGACCGTCGAGGAGTACGAGGTGATGAAGACGCACACCGAGCTCGGCGCGCGCCTGCTCTCGAGTGGCAGCTCGCCCGTGCTGCAGATGGCTGCGCTGATCGCCGCGACGCATCACGAGCGCTGGGATGGCAACGGGTACCCGCACGGGCTCGCCGGCGAGTCGATCCCGCTCGTTGGTCGAATCGTCGCCGTCGCCGACGTGTTCGACGCGTTGATCCACGACCGTCCGTACAAGAAGGCATGGCCGTTCGAGCAGGCGCTCGCCGAGATCGAACGCGCGGCCGGAACGCAATTCGACCCGCGCGTAGTCGCGGCGTTCCTGCATCTGCGCGACGACCTCCAGCGGCTTCGCGACGAGCTCGGCGAGGTCGAGGCACGCGGCTTCGACGTATCGATGGACGGCAAACCGGCTTACACGATCCCGCGCCGTCGCGGAGACTTCCTCGAGCACATCGATCGCCACGCGCCGCGCGCCGGCGCGGCCTCGAAGCGCTCACCGATCGGCAGCTGAAAGCCGCCGCGGCGCTCGAGCTACGCGGCCGACGTCGTCCGCTCGGCGCTCGACTCGCGTGAGCCGAGCAGACCGCGCGCGTCGAGCAACTCGGCGAGCTGGACGGCGTTCGTCGCGGCGCCCTTGCGCAGGTTGTCGGCGACGATCCACAAGTCGAGCGCGCGCTCATCGCCTGCGTCGCGGCGGATCCGGCCGACGAACACCTCGTCGCTGCCGGTCGCGTCGATCGCCAGCGGGTAGAGCGCCGCGTCTGGATCGTCGAGCACGCTCACGCCCGGCGCCGCCCGCAACAGCTCGCGTGCGCGCTCTGGCGAGAGCCGCTCGCGCGTCTGCACGTTGACCGCCTCCGAGTGCCCGTTGACGACCGGCACGCGCACGCACGTCGCCGAGATCGCGATCGCGTCGTCGCCGAGGATCTTGCGCGTCTCGTTGATCAGCTTGCGCTCCTCGTCGGTGTGATCGTCGCCTGGCGCGAAGCTGCCGGCGTGCGGCAGCGCGTTGAACGCGATCTGGTGCGCGTAGGAGCCCGGCGGCTCGATCTCGCGTTCGTGCAGCAGCGCGTGCGATTGGTCGAGCAGCTCGTCGACGGCGCGCTTGCCGGTGCCCGAGACTGCCTGGTAGGTGCTGATCACGAGCCGCTCGATACCGGCCGCGTCGTGCAGCGGCTTCAGCGCGACGACCATCTGCATCGTCGAGCAGTTCGGGTTCGCGACGATCCCGTTGTGTGTCTCCAGCGCGTCCGGATTGACCTCGGCGACGACCAGCGGCACGTCCTCGCTCATCCGCCAGTGCGATGAGTTGTCGACGACGACGGCGCCGGCTTGCACGAAGCGCGGCGCCCACTCGCCGGACGTCGAGCCGCCGGCGGAGAAGATCGCGAGGTCGAAGCCTTGAACCGACTCGTCGTTGAGGGCCTGTACGACGAGGCCTCCGTCGAGCTCTCGCCCGACCGAGCGCTCCGACGCGAACGGCACGATCTCGCGCGCCGGAAACTCGCGCTCGCGCAGCAGTTTCAGCATCAGCGTGCCGACCTGTCCGGTTGCGCCGACGACGGCGACTCGATAGCCCTCGCTCATGGTCGCGTCAGAGTAGCGCGGGCGCTGGGCTTCGAAAAACGAAGCGCGATAGCACGTGTATGTACGACGTATATACGGCTGCTATCGCGCCGCAAAAACGAACAACGAACGCACGCCTCGCGGCCGGCAGCGCGCGCCCCGGGGCACCGCCTCGCAGTGGCGAGCGCCCGAGGACGCCGCCTCGCGCCGGCCAGCGGCCGCCTAGGCGCCGGTTTGCGCGGTCATGAAATAGATCGTCAGCAGGATCAGCGCGCTGGCGAGCACATTCACGCGAAACACGAGCAGACGCAGCCGTTTGTACTCCTCGCCGAACACGATCGAGCTGCCAGGCGACGTCTGGTCGGCGGCGGCGATGTCGCTTGCCGCCAGCTCCGCCAAGCGCCGCTCGCGCGGCGCGAAGAACGCTCCGCCGAGCGCTCCGAGGATCACGATCATCGCGATGCCCCACTGCACATAGAAGTCGCTCCAGCTGTGCAGTTTCGAAGCTAGGTAGATACCGGCGAGCAGCGCCAGTCCCATGAACGGCGAGATCACGAATTTGCCGACGCTGTCCTGGATCCGGTGCACGCCGGGCATCGAGCGAGGCTCGGTGCGGATGCCGACTGCATACATCACCGGGTAGGCGAACGTGATGCCGAACGCGATCACGATCGACGCGATGTGGACCGCGAGGACGAACGTGTAGAACGTGACGGCAACGATCATCGGCGACGATCGTAATGGACCGGACGGCGCATGCGCCGTCCGGCGGGATCGTGCATGCACGATCCCGAGGCAGGGTGGCATGGCGACCCTGCCAGCCGGTCCGCATGCGGACCGGACCCCCAAATGGAAGATCAGAACGTCGGCGCGTACTTGCCGAAGACGTCTTGCATCGCCGCGCAGACCTCGCCGATCGAGCAGCGATCCTTCAGTGCCTGGCGGATGCCCGGCAGCAGGTTCTCCGAGCCGTGCGCGAGCACGCGCAGCTCCTCCAAGCGCTGCGCAACGAGCGCCTGATCGCGCTCCGCCTTGAACTTCGCCAGACGGTCGAGCTGTTCGCGCTCGGACTGCGGGTCGACGCGCAGCAGGTCGGGCACCTCGATGCCCTCTTCCTCGTACTTGTTGACGCCGACGACGATGTCCTGGCCGATCCGGTAGCGCTCCTGATAGCCCCACGCCGACTCGTCGATCTCGCCGGTGATGAACTCGATCGCGTTGACCGAGCCGCCGAGCGCGTCGACCTTCTCGATCAGCTCGTTCGCGCGCGCTTCGATCTCGTCGGTCAGCGACTCGACGAAGTACGAGCCGGCGAACGGGTCGACCGTGTCGGCGGCGCCCGACTCGTGGGCGAGCACCTGCTGCGTGCGGAGCGCGATTTTCGCCGCGCGCTCGGTCGGCAGCGCGAGCGCCTCGTCGAAGCCGTTCGTGTGCAGCGACTGCGTGCCGCCGCAGACGGCCGCGAAGCCCTGCAGCGCGACGCGCACGATGTTGTTCTCCGGCTGCTGCGCCGTCAGCGTGACGCCGCCGGTCTGCGTGTGGAAGCGCAGCATCGTCGCCTTCGGGTTCGTCGCGCCGAAGCGGTCTTTCATGATGTGCGCCCACATCCGCCGCGCGGCGCGGAACTTCGCGACCTCCTGGAAGACGTTGTTGTGCCCGTTGAAGAAGAACGCCAGGCGCGGCGCGAACTCGTCGACCGACAGGCCGGCGTCGATCGCCGCCTGCACGTACGCGATGCCTGAGGAGAGCGTGAACGCGACCTCCTGCACCGCCGAGCAGCCCTTCTCGCGGAAGTGGTAGCCCGAGATCGAGATCGTGTTCCATTTCGGCACGTTTTCGTGGCAGTACTGGAACAGGTCCGTCGTCAGGCGCATCGTCGGCTGCGGCGGGTAGATGTAGTTGCCGCGCGCGATGTACTCCTTCAGCACGTCGTTCTGCGTCGTGCCGCGCAGAAGCTCTGACGGCACGCCCTGCTCCTCGCCGACGAGCTCGTACAGCAGCAGCAGGCACGACGCCGGCGCGTTGATCGTCATCGACGTCGAGACCTCCTCGAGCGGGATGCCGTCGAACGCCGTGCGCATGTCGTCGATCGTGTCGATCGCGACACCCGTGCGGCCGACCTCGCCGAGGCAGCGCGGGTTGTCCGAGTCCAGGCCGAGCTGCGTCGGCAGGTCGAACGCCATCGACAGCCCCGTCGAGCCCTTCGACAGCAGGTAGCGGTAGCGCTCGTTCGACTCCTTCGCCGACGCGTAGCCGGCGTACTGACGCATCGTCCACGTCTGCTTGCGGTACATCTCGCGGTGCACGCCGCGCGTGTACGGGAACTGGCCCGGCTCGCCGAGGTCGAGCTCGGCGGGCAGGTCGTCCTCGGTGTACAGCTCGTCGATCTCGATGCCCGAGTCGGTGAAGCGGCGCGGATCGTCAGGGCCGACGATCGGCGCGACGGTCAGATGCTCCTCGGTGTGCTCGTCTGTCGATGCCATGCAGCGAATGATAAGGACCGCTTGGGTTGCGGCGGTCGCTCCAGCGGCTCGCGGCGCGTGCTCGGCGACGGCGGCGTTTCGCGCCGGAGGGCTTGACAAGGGTATTCTCCGGCCATGTCGACCTGCCTGGTCACCGGCGGCGCGGGCTTCCTCGGATCGCACCTCTGCGACGAGCTGCTCTCGCGCGGGCATCGCGTGATCTGCGTCGACAACCTCGAGACCGGCTCGCTGAAGAACATCGAGCACATCCGCGTGCCCGAGTTCGTCCATCTGAACATCGACATCATCGAGCCGTACTTCGTCGACGAGCCGGTCGACTTCGTCTATCACCTCGCCTCGCCGGCGTCGCCGATCGACTACCTGCGCCTACCGCTGCACACGCTGAAGGTCGGCTCCTACGGCACGCACCACACGCTCGGCCTGGCCAAGGCCAAGCGCGCGCGCTTCTTGATCGCGTCGACGAGCGAGGTCTACGGCGACCCGAAGGAGCACCCGCAGTCGGAGAGCTACTGGGGCCACGTCAACCCGATCGGCCCGCGCGGCGTCTACGACGAGGCCAAGCGCTACGCCGAGGCGCTGACGATGGCCTACCACCGCCAACAGGGCGTCGACACGGCGATCGTGCGGATCTTCAACACGTACGGCAGCCGCATGCGCCCGCACGACGGACGCGCGATCCCGACGTTCCTGCGCCAGGCGCTCGCGAGCCGGCCGATCACGATCTTCGGCGACGGCAGCCAGACGCGCTCGTTCACGTACGTCAGCGACCTGATCCGCGGGATCATCGCGCTGTCCGAGTCCGGCTACCACGACCCGTGCAACATCGGCAACTCCGACGAGTTCACGCTGCTCGAACTAGCCGAGACCGTCAAGGAGCTGACCGGCTCCGGCTCGGAGCTGATCTACGAGGCGCTGCCCGTCGACGACCCGAAACAGCGCAAGCCCGACATCACGCTCGCGCGCGAACTGCTCGACTGGTCGCCCGAAGTCTCGCTGCGCGACGGTCTGCAGCGCACGATCGAGCAGTCCGGCGTCGAGCTGCTCGTCGGCGATTCGCACTGAGCCGGGCGCTCGCCAAACGGTCACGCGACCGCTACATCTGCCAGTCTGAGGCGTTGTGAGCAGTGAGATGGGACCACGTTCCACGCGAACGTCCGCTCCGCCCACTCCGCGCAAATCGTCGTCGCCGTCGCCCGCTGGCTCGTCGAGGCTGGGGCGCGGAGCGGCAAGCACGGGCCTGCCGCCCGCTGCCAGGACGGTGCTCTCCGAGGTGACCGCGCGCCGTGAGACGGGCGATCACGACATGCGCCGCAAGCGCCCGCCGGCGCTGTCGCTGCTGTTGCGCATGTCGACCGCTCGCCGCGGCGCACGAGTGCTCTCGCTGCTCGCACTCGACTTCGTCGGCATCGCGCTCGCGATCTTCACGTCGCTGATCCTCAAGGCGCTCGTGCTCGACGGCGCCGTGCAGTTCCACCCGGCGCTGCGCGAAACCGAACGGATCGTGCCGTTCGCCTACCTGCTCACGGCGCTGCTGTTCGCGCGCTCGGGGCTGTACGCCGAGCGCGCTCAGCGACCGGGGCTCTCGCGGATCGTCGGCTCGCTGTTCCAGGTCGCGTTCGTCGCGCTGCTGTTCGCGGTCGTCTCCGGCGAACACTTCTCCAGCTACTACCTGTTCTACGGCGGCCTCGCGTTCGCGCTGCTCTATGTCGCCTCGCTACGCGCCGGCTACGAGTGGCTGACCGGCGTGATCCTGCGCGCCGCCGGCTATCGGCGACGGGCGATGCTCGTCGGCAAAGGCAAGCAGGTGATCGACGTCGCGCACGCGCTCGGCGACGCGCCGCACTCGCCGATCGAGGTCGTCGGTTACCTCGCGCCAGGCGCGCTGGCCGACGACGACCTGCGGCTGCTCGGCCGGCTCGGCGACCTCGACGCGGTGCTCGCGAGCGAACGTATCGACGAGGTGATCATCGCCGACCCGGACTTCCCGGAGGTCGACGCGCTCGAACTCGTCGATCAGTGCAGCAAGCGTGGCGTGCGCGTGCGCGTCGCTCCGTCGACGATGGAGATCCTGATCCACCGCGCCGAGTTCGTGCCGGGCCAGTCGGTGCCGCTGTTCGAGCTCGGCCCGCCCGTGTTCGAGGGTGTCGACTTCGCGCTGAAGCGCATCTTCGACTTGATCGGCGCGTCGATCCTGCTGCTCCTGCTGAGCCCGCTGCTGCTCGCGATCACGTTCGCCGTGCGCGTCTCCTCACGTGGCCCGGTCCTGTTCCGCTCGGCGCGTCGCGGCATCGGCCAGCGCCCGTTCCCGTGCTTGAAGTTCCGCACGATGCACACCGACGCCGAGGAGCAGCAGGCCGACCTGGAAGAGCTCAACGAGGCGACCGGCGCGCTGTTCAAGATCCGCGACGACCCGCGTCTGACGCGCGTCGGCAGCTTCCTGCGGCGCTTCTCGCTCGACGAGCTGCCGCAACTGATCAACGTGCTGCGCGGCGAGATGTCGCTCGTCGGCCCGCGGCCGCTGCCACAGCGCGACTACGAGATGCTCGAAGACTGGCACCGCAAGCGCTATCTCGTGCTGCCGGGCATCACCGGGCTGTGGCAGGTCTCAGGACGCTCCGAGCTCGACTTCGACGACCTCGTGCACCTCGATTTCATCTACCTCGAGCACTGGTCGCTCGCGCTCGACCTGACGATCCTGCTGAAGACGATCCCGGCGGTCGTCTCGCGTCGCGGCGCCTACTGACGCCGCTGCCTATCGCGGCCCGGTCAGCGGCCGGCCGGCGTTCGGCCCGTGGCCTTGCGCGCGCCGCCGGCGCACGCGTCCGGCCGTGCGCGCGCGAGCGCCCTCGGTGACGGCCTGCTCATAAGTGCGCCATGTCGCGCGCGCAGCGTCCTGCCACGTCCACGGCGGCGTCGACGGCGCCGGGCGCTCGATCGCTTCGGCCGCTGCGATCAGCGCGCGCATGTCGCCGGCCGGCACGAACGTGACGCGACCGTCGAGCACCTCGCGCAGCGCCGGCGCCTCGCACGCGACGACCGGCGTGCCACACGCCAGCGCCTCGACCGCCGGCAGCCCGAAGCTCTCGTGCTGCGATGCGACGACGACGGCGTGCGCGCCCGTGTAGAGCGCGGCGAGGTCGTCGTCGGCGACCTGCCCCGTGAGGACCACGTCGGCGAGCTCGTGCGCCCACGGGCTCGTCGGCCCGGCGAGCACCAGCGGCAGCTCGCGTGGCGCCGCGACGAGCTTTGCGACGTGCTTGCCCGGGTCCGCGTGGCGCAGCCCGCCGACCCACAGCAGGTAGCGCTCCGGCAGCGCGAAGCGCTCGCGAGCGTTGGCGACTTCGCGCGCGTCGCGCGCGTACATCGACGCTGCCGGCGCCTCGTGGATCACGTCGATCTGCTCACGCTCGAGCCCGAGGCGCACGAGCGCGTCCTGCGCAAGCGCCTCGGTCGGCACGATCACGCGCACCGCGCGCTGCACCGCCAGCTGGCGCAGGCGCGAACGCAGGCCCGCGCGCAGCAGCTCGCTGCGCCGCTTCAGCGCTGTCAGGTCGTGCAGCGTGACGACCATCGGGCACGGGCTGTGCAGCAGCGCGCCGTTCATCCACGGCGCGTGGAACACGTCGGCGCGGCGCGGTCGGTTCGTCTCGTCGATCTGCGCGTCGTCGACGGCCGTCTCGCGCAGCGCCTGCAGGATGCAGCGTGAGTAGCGTCCGACGCCCTGCAGATCACGTGTCGGACGGCTGTCGAACGCGACGTTCACGAACGGCCGACCGAACTCGCGTCTCGCTCCCCAAGCACGCCGCCAAGATATTCCCTTTGCTCAGCTTTGTGCATCGATGAAGGCGAACTTGCGCTCCCGTCTCGGGCGGGCGCGTCTAGTCTCGACCGATGCCCTCGCGCTACCACGAGAGCCTTTGGGAGGCGATTCCCGCGCGCTCGCAGCCGGCCGATCTGCAACTGCGCCTGGCGTTCGCGCTCACGCGGCTGCGCGGCGCGAGCGAGCGCGCGGGCAGCGGCTCGCCGCCGCTGCGCGTGCTCGACGTCGGCTGTGGCGAAGCGCAGATCACTGCTGAGCTGGCGCGAGCCGGCTTCGACGTCGTCGGCGTCGACATCGCCGAGGAGCCGCTGCGCCGCGCCCGGCGCGAGCATCCCGAGCTCGACGTGCGGCTGATCGACGAGCGCGATTGGCCGCTGGACGACGCGAGCTTCGACGCGGTCTTCTCCGGCGAGACGGTCGAGCACGTGCTCGACACGATCGGCTGGCTCTCGGAAGTCCGCCGGGTGCTGCGCCCGCGCGGGCGTCTGCTGCTGAGCACGCCGGCGCTCAGTCCACTGGCGCTGCTCGGCGCGGCGCTCTCGCCGCGAGCGTTCGAGCGTCGCTTCGATCCGCGCTCGGACCACGTGCGCTTCTACAGCCGCGCCACGCTCACGCGCCTGCTGCTCGACTTCGGCTTCGAGCAGATCGAGTTGCGTGGCGTCGGCGGAGCGCCGTGCGCGCGCCGCGTGCTGCTCGCCGCAGCCGTTCGCTCGCGCTTCTAGCTTCGGCTTGGGCGTTGGCGGCGCTCAGCGCCTGCACGTAGTCGTTCTGCACTTGGATCGCTTCCGGGTTGCCTTGTGCGATCGCTTCGGCTGAGACCGACTCGGGGTTGAGGTAGATCGACGCGCCGATCTCGCTGACGGCCGCCAGCGGATCGCTCGTCAGGTCGTACTGCCCGAGCGTCAGCCACGTCTGCGGGTTCGACGGCTGCAAGCGCACGGCGCGCTGCAGCGTCGCGCGTGCGAGCGCGCGCCGGCCGGTCTCCTGCTGCACGGCCGAGAGCGTGAACAGCGCCTGTGCCGAGAGCGGATCGCGCGAGACCGCCGTCTGCGCCTCGGAGAGCGCGCCGCGCGGGTCGTGAGCGAGCAGCGCAAGCGCCTGCTGCGAGGCGTTCGTCGAGCGCTGCGGCTGCCACTCTGCCCATGCGGCGATCAGCGCGCCGATCACGGCCGCCACGGCGATGCAGATCCGCGTCGCCCCGAGCGCGCGCAGCGCGCCCGGGCGCAGGCGCTCGCGCAGGTCCGGCAGCCAGACGCCGTAGCGCACCCGCTCGCCGCCGATCGGATCGCTCGCGCCGGCGGGGCCCGACGTGCTCGCCGCGAGCGCCGCGAACGACAGCGTCTGCGCGCTCGCCGCCGAGCTGCCCGTCTCGATCGGTCCGCGACCGGCCAGCCAGCCTGCGCACAGCAGCGCGACGATTGCATCGCCGGGCACGTACCAGGTCCAGTCGGCGAGCGAGTGGATGCCGAACACGACGACGAGGCACAACATGCTGAGCATCGCGACCCGCTCGGCCGTGTACGGCGCCGGACGGCCGTTGACCGCCAAACGTCGCCACGCCGGCGCTCGCGCGCCGGGGCGACGGCGCAGCCAGTTCGAGACCGCTTCCCAGCTCGTCCAGCGACGGTTGAACGGGTGCGTGCTGCGGCCGGCCGCGACCATCCAGACGAGCAGCAGCGCGAGCGTCAGCACGAGCCCGACGACGCCGAGGTCGGCGAGCGTCTGCACGATGTAGCCGTGCGCGTGGCGCACGTCGAGCGTCTCGGTGCGGTAGCGCAGGCGCGCCGTCGCATAGCCTTCGGCGCCCGCGCCCAGCAGCGGATGCGCCTTGAACACCTTCAGCGCCTCGTTCCAGTAGCGCGCACGCACGCTGCCGACGGCCGTCAGGCGCCCCGGTCCGTTCGACGGCACCGGCGCATGCGGGTCGGTGACCGAGTGCAGCGTGTGCGAGATCGTGCCGGTGAAACCGCGATGACTGGCCGCGAGCGCGCCGCAGAACGCGAGCACGACGAGCACGAGCAGGCTCAACAGGATGGCTCCGGCGCGACGGCGGCTGACGATCGACGGCGCCTCGCGGCTCGTCCAGAAGCCGAATGCGACGCCGACGAAGCTGAGCACGAGGACCATCGCGAGCACCAGCACGCCGAGTTGGTGGCCGGCGTGCGTGCGCGCCGCGAGCGCGACGTTGTCGTCGTCGAGCGCCGCCGTCGAGAAGTCCCAGACGATCACGCAGCCCGCGGCGATCGCGCCACTGATCAGGACCGCCGCGCCGCGCAGGCGCAGCGGCACGATGCAGAACCACAGCACGAGCCCGAGCAGCAGCGAGACGAGCGCCCCGCGCGAGTACGCGAGCATCAACGTCAGCAGCATCACGCCCATCGCCGGATATGCCGCTGCCGTCAGCACGGCGTGGCCCGTGCGCCGCGCGCCGAGCCAGATGCAGCCGATCGCGCCCATCGCCGCGGTCAGCCCGATCGCGTTCCAGTAGTTGTACGGCGCGCGAAGGCGTGCGTAGATGTCGCCTGAGTCGAGATGCGCCGGGAAGATCTTCGTCAACAGCGCATAGACGCAGACGACTACGGCGGCGAGCACGACGCCGCCGAGCACGGCCGGCCAGCGCGCCGGGATCGTCCGGGCGAGCACGACGACGGCGCCGAAGACGGCGCAGTAGGAGAGCATCCGGCCGGCGTCCTTGAAGCTGTCGTCAGGCTGGACCGACCAGACGACCGAGATCGCCGTGAGCGCGGTGAACGCGAGCAACAGCGCGATCGACCAAGCGCCGTAAGCGCGAGCGCCGCCGCGCCCGAACAGCACCGCTGCGGCGACGAGCAGGCCGCCGGCGATCGTCAACGTCAGCTCGACGACGGTCATCTGCGCGAGGTTCAGCCCGCCGCCGGCGACGAACGTGACAAAGCAGATCACGCCGGCGATCAGCAGCGTCGGCCACCAGCCGAGCAGCCGCGCCGGCCAGCCGCTCGCGCCGGCGCGACGTGGCGTCGCGATCTCGGCCACCGCGTGGTCGAGCAAGCGCTCCTCGACGCTCGGATCGATCGCCGGCGGCCTCATCGCGCGCTCGGACGTCTGCGCCGCGCCGCGGGCCGACACGTGCTCAGTCGGAGCGGCGGGCACGCACGCTCCTTCCGATCGCCCGTCCGCCGAGCGCGAGCGCACAGGCGAGCAGGAACGCGAGCATCGCGAGCAGCGGATCGGGCAGCGAGCTGAAAGCCGAGGAGACGTTCGCGTGCACGACGCCCGGGCGCACGAGCGCTTTACCGACGTGCAGCGGCGCCGCGCCGGTCTTTCCCAGCCGTTTCAGCGCGCGGCGGTCGCTGCTGCTCAGCGGCGTCGCGACGGCCGGGGCGCTGCCGCCGCCGCTCGAGCCGCCTTGCCCTCCTGCCGCGCTGAGCTGTGCGTGGCGAATCAGGTTGCCGCAGTCCGAATACTCTTCGACTTCCGTCGGAAGCTCTTGCAGGGCGCGGCGATAAGCCTGCTGGCTGAAGCCGCTGAGGCTCTGTCCGTGGGTGCATCGTTCGATGATCTTTTCGCCGACGTCGGCGTCGGCGGTTGCGGTCAGGCAGGCAGAAGCGAGCAGCACGGCTGCGAGCGTCGCGACGCCGAAGCGTCTGCCGCTCGCCACGCTGTGGCGCCGGGCTCCGTCCGCTCGCCTGTGAGAGAGGGCGATTCCCATCGATCAGCCCCGCAACCTACCAACGCTTCCGGGAGACGCCGACGCTCGCGAGCGCCGCAGAGAAGCCGCGCGCCCACGCTTCGTGCGTATAGCCGCGCACATCCTGCCTGCCGCGAGCGCCGAGGCGCGCGCGCAGCGGCTCGTCGTCGGCGAGGCGCGCCACCGCGCGCGCGAGCGCGACGCTGTCGCCAGCTGGGAAGACGAGGCCGTTGAGCTCGTCGCGCACGAGCCCGCCCGCGACCGCGCCGACGGCGTCGCTGGCGATCACCGGCAATTCGCGATTCATCGCCTCATTCACTACCAGGCCCCACGGCTCGCGAAACGTTCGCGTCTCGATCGACGGCAGCACGAGTGCGCTGCTCGCCGCATACGCGTCGCGCAGCTCGATCGCCGAGAGGCCGCCGAGCCCGACGATGCCCGAATCTTCTGTGTGACGCGAGCCGGCCGGCGCGACGGGCGACTCCTCGGCGTCGACGCCGGCCAGCGCGAGCGCCGCCTGCGACCGCTGCAACCCGGCGATGCGCCACGCCTCGACGAGCGTCGCCAGTCCCTTCTCGCGCGCCGCGCGGCCGACGAACAGGAACCGCGCGCGCGCCTCGCGCGGCCACTGCGCCGCGCTCGGCGGCGCGACTTCCGGTGAGCTCCAGAACTCGTTGTCGACCGACTGCGGCGCGACGTAGACGTTGCGCGCGCCGCGCTCGCGCACGTAGTCGCTGACGTGTGGGCCGTAGGTGACGACCGCGTCAGCCGATCGGTACAGCCGTCGCAGCGGCAAGTAGCTGAGCGCATGCGCGGCGCTGCGTGGGTGCGCCCACAGCGAAGCCCAGAGGATCAGCGGCACGCGCGCGCGGCGCGCTCCGAGCCACGTCGCGAGCGGCGCGAGGCGTCCGCCGGTCGGGCAGACCACCGCGCGATAGGCGCCGCTGGAGGCGAGGCTCGCGAGCTCGCGCGGGCGGACGTGTCGGTGCGGGAACGGCATCTCTCCCTCGAACACCTCGCCGCCGTGCTTGGAGCGGCCGCCGAACAGCGCCAGCTCGATCGTCTCGTGCTCGTGCAGCTGCGCGAACGCGCCGATCCGGTACGCCGGCGCGTGCCCGGTTACGAACAGCAGCGGCTTCATCGCAGCGCGCGCTCGTAGGCGGCGACCGTCTGCGCGCCGCAGCGCTCCCAGGTGAAGTTCGACGCGACGGTCGTGCGCGCGCGCTGGCGCGCCTCGTGCAGGCGATGCGAGTCCGACAGCAACTCGTCGATCCGCTGCGTCAGGCGCTCGATGTCGCCCGGCGGCACGAGCACGAGCCCGTCGCCGGCCGCCGCGATCTCCTCCGGCCCCGGCTCGCCGCGGCAGCCGATCGCCGGAACGCCGCCGGCCATCGCCTCGACGTACGCGACGCCGAACGCCTCCTCGGTCGACGGCATCACGAACAGCGTGCACTGCCGCGCTTGCGCGACCGCCTGCTCCGGCGCCAGCTGTCCACGGAAGTCGACTCGCTCGCGCACGCCGAGGCGCTCGGCGAGCGCCTCGAGCGCAGCGCGCTCCGGGCCGTCGCCGACGATCTCGTAGCGCAACGTCGGATGGCGCGGCGTCAGCACCGCGAGCGCGCGCAGCACGTCGGCGTGGCGCTTGCGCGCGACGAGGTGTGCGACGGTCACGAGCGCCGGCGCTCCGCCGCGTCGTGTCGGCCGCGCGGCGGCCGGCACGTCGGCGCCGAGGTGCACGACGAGCGTCTCCCGCGCGCCGTGCTCGCGCGCCAGCTCGGCGATTCCCTCGCTGTTCGCGAGCACGAGCCGCGCGGCCGAGAACGAACGGCGCACCGCCTGCTCGCCGCCGCGCACACGCGAGGCCGTGTAGAGCACGTCGCCGCCGTGCACCGAGGCCAGCAGCGGCGCGCGCGCGGCGCGCAGCGCGAACGCGCGGCGCACGGCGTCGGCGGACGGCACGGCGTTGTGCGCGTGCACGACGTCGTAGCGGAACGAGCGGTGCACGCGCGCCATCGCCGCGGCGAGCGCCGGCGCGGCCCACGCGCCCCAGGCGGCGTAGGCGCGCCGGCGGTCGGGTGAGACGTATGGGACGTAAGCGACCTCGATGCCGTCGCGCGTCTGCGAGCGCGGCTCACGCGCGAGCTGGGCGAAGCGCGCGCGCGCCGGCGGCCGGGCCCGCGGCGAGCGTCGCGCGTGGCGGCACGAGGCGGTGCAGCACGAGCACGCGCACCTCAGCGCCGGCGTCGCGCGCGGCGAGCGCCTGGCGGTGCGCCCAGATACCGAGCACCGGATCTCGCCGGCTCGGGTAGAACTCGGCGACGACGAGCGCCTTCATCGACGTCCCGCCAGTCGGCGATGGGTCAGCAGCGTGCGCTTCGCCTCGGCGGCGCGCACGTACGGGCGCTCGGCGAGGAACGCGTGCGCCTCGGCGATCGCCGCCTCGCGCGAGTAAGCATCGGCGGCCGGCGCCGCGCGGTGGCCGATCGCGACGGCATCGGTCACGCCGCAGCGCCAGCCGTGCTCGCGCGCGAGCGCGCCCCAGTGCGCGTCGAGCCCCCAGCCCATACGCAGTTGCGGGAATGGCAGCAGCGTCGTGAACGTCGCGCGCGCGAACGCCGTCACCGGACCGATCTCGACGAAGCGCGTCTCGTGCACGAAGCTGCGCGCGAGACGTCGCGTCTGTGGCCAAGCCGCGTGCGAGTTGAGCCGGTGCGCCGGCTGCGCGAGTTGTAGCGAGAAGCGCTCGCAGAGGAACACGAAGCGGTCGAGGAAGCCGCGCGGCAGCTCGACGTCGTCGTCGATCACGAGCAGCCAGTCGGCGCGCTCGGCGCGGCTGCGCTCGTCGCTGCCAGCGGCGCCGAGCAGCGCGTTGAGGTTCTCGAACTTGCCGAGCGCGCCCGGCGGGCCGGTACGCAGCTCCAGCTCGTGGCGCGTCCGCGCCAGCTCGGCCTGCGCGTGCTCGGCCAGCTCGCGGTGTTCCTCGCGCACGACGCCGAGCACGAGCACGCGTCGCCGCGGCGGCTCGTTGCGCGCGCCGAGCGCGAGGCGCGCCCGCCGCCCGCTCGCCAGCTCCCACGCGTCGAGCGTCACGTCGCGCGCCTCGCGCAGCGTCGCGTCGAAGCCTCCGACGGTGCCGCTCGCGCCTGAGAGGAAGTCCTCGTCGCCAGCCGTGTTCGTCGGCTGGCCCACGCCGGCGCTGTCGGCGAGGCCCGGCGGCGGCGGAGATGGACCGCCGTGCCGTTCCAGCAGTGCTTCGCGCACGCGCCCCGTGCTGTGCGCGACGCTCGTCAGGCCCGCCGGGCAGCGACGGCGCACGACGTGGCCGGCGCAGCCGGCGAGCGTCAGCAGCTCGCGCGGCAATGACGGCGCGCGTCGTTGCCGCGCGTCGAAGCGACGCGCGGCGCGGCCGCGGGCGTATTGCGAGCGGGCGAGCGCGCGCAGGCGCGCGTCGCGGCCAACGCGACGGTGCTCGATCGGAGCGTTCGCGACGTAGAGGACGCGCGCGCGCTCGCCGCTCGGCGCCGCGAGCGCGCGCAGGCGATCCTGCCACTCCTGCTCGTCGCCGCCGTGCTCGAGCGACTCGTCGAACGGGCCGACGCGCTCCAGCGCGCTGCGACGGATCGCCATGTTCGCGCCCCACGCGTAGCGCGCGTCGGTATCGCGCAAGCCGAGCTCGAGCGTCGTGATCGGCGGGCGCTCGCGACCGCACGAGCGTGGCGCGGAGCCTTCGAGCGCGGCGTGGATCGGTCCCGCGAACACATCGACGTCGGGATGACTTCGCGCTGCGTCGAGCAGCGCCGAGAGCCAACCGGAGCTAGCGCGCACGTCGTCGTCGACGAACACGACGAGCGCTCCTTTCGAGCGCGCCACGCCCGTGTTGCGCGCGACGTTCAATCCACGCGGAGCGCTGTGCGGCTCATAGCGAGCGCCGAAGCGCTCGCTCAGCTCGCGCGCCTCGCGCGAGGGGCCGGCGTCGTCGACGACGAGCAGCTCGACGCCCGCCGCGAGCGCCTGCGGCGCGATCGAAGCGAGCGCGACCTCGAGGTAGGGGAGACGCAAACGCGTCGGAATCACGATCGAGGCCGGCATCATCGTCGGGACAGTCTAGATTTGCACCCGGTTTGCGCATTTGGCGCGCACGCAGCGCCTCGACGAGCACGTCTGCGGCCGACCTCTTCTCGATGGTCCTCTTCCTGCACAATCGCTATCGCACGACCGGCGGCGAGGAGCGCGCCGTCGATCAGATCGTCTGGCTCGTGCGCGAGCAGCTCGGTGAGCCGGCCGAGCTGCTCGAGCGCTACTCGAGCGAGCTCTCACCGGCGCGCGCCGCGCTCGGCCTGCTCAGCGGCGGGCTCGAGCCCGAGCAGGTGACGCGCGCCGTTCGCGAGAGCGGCGCGCGCGTCGTGCACGCGCACAACTTGCAGCCGTCGCTCGGCTGGCGCGCGCTCGCCGCCGCGCGCGCCGCTGGCGCACGCACCGTTCTGCACTTGCATCAGTATCGGTTGGTCTGCGCGATCGGCGTCTGCTTCACACGTGGCGCCGAGTGCACGCGCTGCCACGGGCGCAACACGCTCGCCGGTGTGCGGTTGAACTGCCGCGGCAGCGCGCCCGAGGCGCTCGCCTACGGCGCGTCGCTCGCGCTGTGGCAGCGCCGCCTGGTCGAGCAGGCCGACGCGATCGTCGTGCCGAGCGCGTTCGCGCGCGAGCGTCTGCGCGAGCTGGGCGCGCCGCTGCCGTGGGAGCGCGTGCACGTGCTCGCGCCGCCGCTTCGCGCACTGCTCGATCCGCCGCCGCGCGTGGCCGAGCCCGGCCCAGCGACTTATGCGCTCGTCGTCTCGCGGCTCGCGCCGGAGAAGGGCGTCGATGTGGCGATCGACGCGTGTCGTTCGGCTGGGATCTCGCTCGTCGTCGCCGGCGATGGCCCGCAGCGCGCCGAGCTCGAAGCGCGCGCGGCGAGCGGTCGCGGCGTCGCCGGCGCGAGCGTGCGCTTCGTCGGCCGCGTCGACGACGCCGAATTGGCGCGGCTGCGCGCCGATGCATCGATCGCGCTCGCTCCGTCTCGCTCGGCCGAGACGTTCGGCCTTGCGGCGGCCGAGGCGATGGCCGCCGGGCTGCCGGTCGCAGCGAGCCGGATCGGCGCGTTGGCGGAGCTGCTCGACGACGACGCGCTCGTGCCGGCCGGCGACGTGCGCGCGCTGGCGCAGGCGATTGCGCGACTTGCCGGCGATCGCGACGCCGGCGAGCGCGGGCGCGAGCGCGTCAGCTCGCTGTGCGCGCCGGCGATTGTCGCCGAGCGCCTCGCCGGCGTGTACGCGGGCGCGGCGCCGCACTAGGCTCCGCGCGTGGCTCGCGAGCGAACCGCGCTGATCACCGGCCTGAGCGGGCAGGATGGCTCGTTCCTGGCGGAGCTGTTGCTCGAGCGCGGCTACGCGGTGACGGCGATGGCGCGTGACCCGGACGGCTCGCTCGGCTGCTCCGAGCACTTGCGCGACCGCGTCGAGCTCGTGCGCGGCGACCTGCTCGAAAGCCGCCAGCGTGCGCGCTGCCGTCGAGCGCGAGCGAGCGAGCGAGATCTACCACCTCGCCGCGCCGTCGTTCGTGCCCGCTTCGTGGGAGCGGCCCGCTGAGACGTTCGCGGCGATCGCCGGTTCGACGGCGGCGCTGCTCGAGGCCGTGCGCGGGCACGACGCGGACGCGCGCGTGTTCGTCGCCGCCTCCGCGGCGATCTTCGGCGAGGCGCCGGAGAGCCCGCAGCGCGAGGACACGCCGTGTCGCCCGACGACGCCATACGCGATCGCGAAGCTCGGCGCGCACGAGCTCGTCGGCGCGCTGCGCGAGCACGACGGGCTGCACGCGAGCTCGGCGATCCTGTTCAACCACGAGTCCGAGCGCCGCCCACAGCAGTTCGTCACGCGCAGGATCAGCCGCGCGGCAGCGGCGATCGCGCTCGGACGCGAGCGTGAGCTGGCGCTCGGCTCGCTCGACGCCGTGCGCGACTGGTCGTTCGCCGGCGACATCATGGAGGCGGCCTGGCTGATGCTGCAGCAGGACGACGCCGAGGACTACGTGCTCGCCAGCGGGATCGGCCATACGGTCGCCGAGCTCGCGCAGACGGCGTTCGCCTGCGTCGACCTCGACGCCGATCGCTACGTGCGTGTCGACTCTGCGCTGGTGCGCGCGCCCGAGCGTACGCTGAGCATCGGCGACCCGACGAAGGCGCGCGAACGGCTCGGCTGGGCCCCGCGCCTGTCGTTCGAGCAGCTCGTCGAGCGGATGGTGCGCGCCGACCTGCGCGCGCTCGAAGCGAGCACGCGCTGAATCGGTCCCGCGCTAAAGATTCGCCCTCGCAGCGCCGATCACGGTTCGGTGAAGCGCGACCCTTACACTGACCCGAAGTGAAGACCGTCGGGATCATCGGGCTCGGCTACGTCGGCCTCCCGCTCGCCGTCGCGTTCGCGCAGGAGGGCTGCGACGTGATCGCGGTCGACGTCGACCCACGCAAGATCGACGCGATCGAGGCCGGCGAGTCCTACATCGAGGACGTCCCGTCGCAGCTGCTTGCCGGGCTCGCCGAGCGGATCCACGCGACGACGCGCTACGCCCGGCTGGCGAAGGCCGACGCCGTGATCATCTGCGTGCCGACGCCGCTGACGCGCAATCGCGAGCCCGATCTCGGTCCGCTGATCGACTCGGCGCGCGGCCTCGCCGAGGTGCTGCAGGCCGACCAGCTCGTCGTGCTCGAGTCGACGACGTACCCCGGCACCACGCGCGAGCGCGTCGCGCCGCTGCTCGAGGAGTCGGGACTGGCCGCCGGGCGCGATTTCCACCTCGCGTTCTCGCCCGAGCGCGTCGACCCGGGGCGCACCGACTACACGCTGCGCAACACGCCGAAGGTGCTCGGCGGGTTGACCGAAGCCTGCCTGCGGCGCGCCGAGGAGCTCTACGGACTCGTCTGCGACGAGCTCGTGCGCGTCTCGAGCCCCGAGGCGGCCGAGCTGACGAAGCTGCTCGAGAACATCTTCCGCTCGGTCAACATCGCGCTCGTCAACGAGCTCGCGATGCTCACCGACCGCATGGGAATCGACATCTGGGAGGTCGTCGAGGCGGCCTCGACGAAGCCGTACGGGTTCATGCGCTTCGAGCCTGGGCCTGGCATGGGCGGGCACTGCCTCCCGGTCGATCCGTTCTATCTGAGCTGGCGCGCGCGCGAGTTCGACATGGCGACCGAGTTCATCGAGCTCGCCGGCAAGGTCAACCAGCAGATGCCCTACCACTGCGTCGAGAAGGCGCAGCACGCGCTGAATGGCGCGGGCCTGTCGGTCAAAGGCTCGCGGATCGCCGTGCTCGGCGTCAGCTACAAGCCCGGCGTCGGCGACATCCGCGAGTCGCCGGCGCTGAAGATCATCGAGCTGCTCAAAGGGCTCGGCGCCGAGGTCAGCTACCACGATCCGCACGTCGCGAGCCTCACCGAGCTCGGGCTCGAGAGCCGGCCGCTCGAGGAGGCGGTCAGCGATGCTGACCTGACGCTGATCGTCACCGCACATCCGGGCATCGACCACGAAGACGTCGCCCGGCGCGCGCGGCTCGTGCTCGACCTGCGCGGCGTCACGCGCGCGTCCGAGTCGCCCAGCGTGGTCCGCCTGTGACGCACGAAGCGAAGCCGCGGCGAGCGGGCGGCTACAGCGCGCAAGCTCGGCGATGTTGAGCGCCGACGCGCGCTCCCCGGACTGCTGCTCGGCGCCGACGTGCAGATCGGTCAGGGCGTGTCGTTCGGCGCCAATGTGATCGTGCACGCCGGCACGGTGATCGGCGACGAACTGCGTGATCGAGGACAACGTCGTGCTCGGCAAGCCGCCGCGACTGGCCAAGAGCTCGACAGCGCACGGCGAGGTCGCCGCGCTGCGCCTCGAGCGCGGCGTCACCGTCTGCGCCGGCGCGATCGTGCTCGCCGGCGCGACGCTCGGCGAGGGCTCGCTCGTCGGCGACCAGTCGTTCGTGCGCGAGCGCTCCTCGCTCGGCGCCGGCTCGACCGTCGGGCGCGGCAGCGTCGTCGACAACGACGTCTCGCTAGGCGAGCGCGTGCGTGTGCAGACGAACGTCTACCTGACCGCTTTCACGACCGTCGAGGACGACGTCTTCGTCGGACCGGGCGTCGTCACGACGAACGACGACACGATGGCGCGACACGACCGCAGCGAGCCGCTGCGCGGAGCAACGCTTCGCCGCGCTTGCCGGATCGGCGGCGGCGCCGTGCTGACGCCCGGAATCGAGATCGGCGAGGAGGCGTTCGTCGCCGCCGGCGCCGTCGTCACCCACGACGTCCCGCCGCGCGTCGTCGTGATGGGCGCGCCCGCACGCGTCGTGCGCGACGTGCCACCCGGCGACCTGCTCGAGCACTGGCGCTAGGCCGCGCGAACCGCCGCCACGACCTCATCAACCTGCCCGCGCGTCAGCAGCGGGCTCATCGGGATCGCGAGATGCGTCGCCGCCGCGCGCTCGGTGAACGGCAGCTCGAGCCCGTGCGCCCAAGCGCGCATCGGCGGCTGGCGGTGCACGGGCGTCCGGTAGTACGGCGCGCAGCCGATCCCGGCGCCGAGCGAGCGCCGCCTGCAGGCGCTCGGGCTCGTCGTGGCCGACGACGTACAGGTGCCACGCCGGTGAGCTGCCCGAGACGGTCTCGGGGCAGTGCGACGAGCTCGCCGAGTCCAGCCTCCTTGTAGTGGCGCGCTGCCGCGCGCCGGCCGTCGGCCCAAGCGTCGAGGTGCGGCAGCTGCACGCGCAGGATCGCCGCCTGGAGCTCGTCGAGGCGCGAGTTGTAGCCGAGCTGCTCGTAGTCGACCTTGTCGCGCGAGCCGTGGAAGCGCAGGATCCGCGCCTGCTCGGCGATGCGCTCGTCAGAGGTCGTGATCGACGCCGCCGTCGCCGAAGCAGCCGAGGTTCTTCGACGGATAGAAGGAGAACGTCGCAACCGTGCCGAGCGCTGCCCGGCGCGTCCGTCGCGGCGAGTCCGAGCCGGCGGCCTGGGCGGCGTCCTCGAGCACCGGCACGCCGAGCGCCTCGATCTCGGCGACCGGCGCGACGTTGCCGAACAGGTGCACGACGATCACGGCCTTCGTGCGCGGCGTCAGCGCCGCGCGGACCGTCTCGGCCGTGACGCAGTAGGTGTGCAGGGTCGATGTCGCAGAACACCGGCGTCGCGCCGGTCGGCGGGATCGCCTCGGCGGAGGCGTAGAAGGTGAACGACGGCACGATCACCTCGTCGCCCGGGCCGACGCCCATCGCGCGCAGCGCGATCGTGATCGCGTCGGTGCCGTTCGCCACGCCGACCGCGTGCGCTGCGCCGCAGTAAGCCGCGAACTCGCGACTCGAACGCCGCCACCTCGGGGCCGAGGATGAAGCGCTCGGAGTCGAGCACGCGGTCGATCGCCGCGCGCAGCTCCTCGCGCAGCGGGGCGAGCGGCGCCGCGGTGTCGAACAGCGGGACCGCCATTGCGCTCAGCTCGGCTCGCAGCAGCTCGACGTCGGCGCGCGTCATCAGCCGGATCAGCTCCTCGAACGAGGTCTGCGGGGTCCAGCCGAGCTCGCGCTCGGCCTTCGCCGGCGAGCCGATCAGGTGGTCGACCTCGGCCGGCCTGACGAACGCCGGGTCGATCGTCACGTAGCGCTCGAAGTCGCCGAGCCCGGCCTCGTCGAACGCGATCTCGCAGCACTCGCGCACCGAGTTGGCCGTGCCGGTCGCGATCACGAAGTCTTCCGGCTCGTCCTGTTGGAGCATCAGCCACATCGCTTCGACGTAGTCCTTCGCGTATCCCCAGTCGCGTTCGGCGTCGAGGTTGCCGAGGCGCAGCTCGTTCAGCAGACCGTGCTTGATCGCGGCGGCGTGCCACGTGATCTTGCGCGTGACGAACTCCAGGCCGCGGCGGGGCGAGTTGTGCACGACAAGGCGTCCGACGCCGGCACAGAACACGCCGCTTTCTGTTTCGAGGTCGAAGACCCAGTCGTCATCGGGCACGGTTGCCGGCGCGATGCGGCGCACCTCGGCCGGGTTGCCTAGCGAGATGGGCGCCCGCGCGCCGACACGTGCCGCCGACGCTCAGGTTGAGCTGGTAATAGGTCGGTCCCGTCGCGATGCTCAACGTAGACGGATGCCGGCTGGCCTTGGATGAGGTAGAGCAGGCACAAGCCCTGCGCGAGAACTGAGCTGTTGGTCTTGATCGACTCGCCGTTGCCCCGCTTCAGACCGTCACCCGCGTAATAACCGTCGAGGAATGCGCGCTGCAATTTGGCGTCGGCGTTGAGCACGACCGGCGGAACCTGCTTGAAGGCCGGTGCGCCGTGTAGAGCTGTTCGCGCAGCCACGGCCCGATCGACGGCGTGCCCGAGAAGTTCACGGCGTGGACGGACGCATCCTCGATCGAAGCCCGAGGTGCCAATCCACTCGCGCGAGACGCCGAGGAACACTCGTGACCAGAGCTCCATCGCCCGCCCGCGTATATGTAGATCGTTGTTCGTCAGTCGCACGCGTGATCCGTCGCGAGACACGTAGCCATCGGCCGCCAACAGGCCGAGCAGCTCCGCGAGCTCAGGCGTGATCGCGCTCCAACCGGGCGCGTCGGGCATGCACTGGGCGACTGCGAGGCAGTCGCCCTCTCCAACGTCTCCTGCCCGAACGGGCTGCGCGGTCCTCGTCGAGCATCGTGTGGTGCGCCGTCGCGTCGACGACGCCAGCTCGCGCCTGAACGCTGAGCAACTCGTGGTCCGGGTCTGTGCGCCGCCGACGGGTCGCCGTGATCGCTCGCACGTACGTCCAGTCTTCGCCGTCCCAGATCTCCACGACGTTCATCGGCGTGAAGCTCTGCACGCTGGGGCCCTTGCGGCGCAACGCGACGAGATCGGCTGGCGTCCTGATCGCGATGTTCCCCAGCTCGCGGACGATCAGCGGCGTGTTCACCGCAACGCACTCGTGGTTGAACAAGATCCCCGACGTCGCGTGCAGGTCGTAGGACTCGCGGTAGTTGACCGTGATGAAGTGCCCGTAGGCCTTTGCGACGCCGTACGGCGAGCGCGGGTAGAACGGCGTCGTCTCGGTCTGCGGGACCTCGAGCACCTTGCCGAACATCTCGCTCGAGGAGGCCTGATAGAAGCGCGCCTCGGGACACACTTCGCGCATCGCCTCGAGCATCCGCGTGACGCCGACGCCGGTGAACTCGGCGGTCAGCGTCGGCTGGATCCAGGAGACGGCGACGAACGACATCGCCGCGAGGTTGTAGATCTCGGCCGGCGTCGACGCGCGCAGCGCATCGACGAGCGAGCGCTGGTCGAGCAGGTCGCCTTGGTGCAGCGTGATGCGCTCGCGGATGTGCTCGATGCGCTCGAACTTCTCCGTCGAGGCGCGGCGCACCATGCCGTGGACCTCGTAGCCCTTCTCGAGCAGCAGCTCGGCCAGGTACGAGCCGTCTTGGCCGGTCACGCCGGTGATCAATGCTTTGCGAGCGTCAGACATGAGCGCCACCCTATATAGCCGCGCCGATGCTTCGGCCGTGCGCTCGATCAGACGAGCGCCGCGCTCGCCGACGCGTCGAGCGCCTGACGCGCGCTCGCCGCGATCCCGTCGTGCGCCTGCACGCGCGCCTGCCAGCCCAGCAGCCGCCGAGCCTTCTGCGTCGATGGCGAGCTGCGCTGACGCCCCGGCTGGCCGTGCGGCGGCTGCAACGAGAGCCCGTCGGCTCGGCCGTCGCACGCCTCCCACGCGATCCGCGCGATCTCGGCGATCGCGAGCTCGTCCGCGCCGCCGAAGTTGACGTCCTCGCCGAGCGCCTTCGGCGAGCCGAGCGCGAGCAGCAGCCCCTCGGCGATGTCGTCGATATGCGTCGGTGTGCGCGTGTCCGCCGGCGAGACCGACAGATCCAGTCGCTCGCGATCCGCGACCGCGCCACGCGCGAGCTCGCCAAGCATGCGATCGAGCTCGCTCTCGGCCTCGACGTCGGCCTCGCCAGCCGCCGCCACAGGCCTGCCGTAGACGTCGAACGGCCGGCAGATCGTGAAGCGAAGCCCGTGCTCGCCATACGCCGCGCGGCACGCGCGCTCGCCGCTCAGCGCGGCGAAGCCGCCCGCCGACGTCGCCGTAGGGCACTGCGAGAGGTAGTCCTCCGGCGTCGGAAACCGCTCGGCGCGCTCGAACACGCGAGCTGAAGAGACGTAGACGAAACGCTCGAGCTCGAGCTCGAGCGCCGCACGGATCGTCGCGAGCGTCGTCGCGAAGTCGTGCTCGATCGTCGTCAGCGCCAGCCCGTCGAGCTCGACGTTCGCATGCTCGGCCGCAGCGAGATGGACGACGTGCGAGCAGCCTTCGATCGCCGCGCGCGCCTCGCCCGGCACGCGCAGGTCGCCGCTGCGCAGCTCGCAGCTCTCGCGCATCCACTGCGGCGCCGGGCGATCGTCGGAGATCCTCACCTCATACGCCGGGTCGCGCAGCAGGCGCCTGGCCAGCGCGGCGCCGATCGCTCCGGTCCCGCCGGTGATCAGCACGCGGCTCATCGGTTGCCGTCGTCTGCTCGCCGCGTCGAGCGGTGCGCGACGTACTGACGCGTGAAGCCGACGACGAAGCGCGGGTTGTAGCGCGCGTAGCGTCGCCACAGGCGCCGTGGCTCGCGCGAGAGCCGGTAGCTCCACTCCAGGCCGTTGCGCTGCATCCACGGCGGCGCCTGCGAGATCAGCCCGGCGTGGAAGTCGAACGCCGCGCCGACGCCGACGAGCAGCGGCGGCTGCAGGCGCGCGCGCATCGCATGCATCCACTGCTCCTGCTTCGGCTGCCCGGTGCCGACCCACACGACGGCCGCGCCGGACGCGTTGATCAGCTCCAGCTCGCGCTCGTCCTCGGCCGCGCTCAGCTTGCGAAACGGGGGAGAGGAGGCGCCGACGATCCGCAAGCCCGAGAACCGCTCCCGCAGGCGGCTGACGAGCAGCTCGCGCGCGGCGTCGTCGTGGCGCCCGCCGTACAGGTAGATCGGCGTGCCGTTGCGCGCCGCTCGCGCGCAGTAGTTGGCCATCAGGTCCGGGCCGTAAACGCGCGTCGCGCGTCGATGGCCGAGCGCGTGCAGCGCCCAGACGAGCGGCTGGCCGTCGGGCACCGCGAGCGTCGCGTCGAGCACCGCCGCGAGCGTCGCCGGCTGCTCTTGCGCGGACATCACGAGATTGACGGCCGCCGCCGTGATGTAGCCGCGCGTGTCGGACGCGATCATCGCGTCCATCCAGTCCATCACCTGCTCGTAGTCGGAGACCGCCAGCGGGATGCCGAGGATCTCCGCCGTCAGCGGCTTTTGCGGCGGCGGCTTCGGGCTGGCTGCGGCAGGCGTCGCGATTGCGTGACGATAGCGACGCCTGCCGGGATCCTCAGACGACCGAGTTGACCTCGATCTTTTCTTCGTTCGACTGGTTCACCGTCATCGTCTCGCCGGCCTGTTCGAGCGGGCCTTCCGCGCCGACCTTCGTGAACAGCACGTCGGGCGGTTCGCCGACGAAGTTTTCCGGTTTCTGTTTGCCTTTCGACGCTTTGAATTTGATCGGCACGGTCGGTTTCATCGAGTTACTCGGGACCGGCGCGATCAGCGAGCCGGTGATCTTCACCGGCAGTCCCGAGCAGGTGAATTCGGCGATCGCGCCCGAGTGACCGACCGGGTAGAGGTCCTCGGCGATCGCGTTTTCGACCGGTGACGCCCCGAGTTCTTCGATACCTAGCGTGCCTTCGAGCGTATGCGTGACGATCGTGCCGGCGGCCGCGCCGGAGCTCGCGCACGACGCTTCGAACGCCGAGCATTTCGTGAACGTCACGACGACTTTGCCGACCGTTTTGTTGCCCGTGTATTCGCCGCTCGCGGTCGCGCCTTCACACAGCATCTCCGTTTTGCTGCTCGTTTCGAGCATCGACACGGTGCCTTCTTTGATCGCGATCGTGAAGCCGGCTTTTTCGAGCGGCGCGACGCCGCCGAACGCGGGACGCCATTCGTAGCCGCCCCCTGGGCTGCCGGCGACCCTCGTGCAGCCGGCGTCTTCGAATTCGCCGCCGACCGTTTTGATGCAGCGCCCGAATTCCGGCGGGCTGCCGGCGTTCGGCGTCAAACCGAGCGGCTGGACGTTGTGCTCGACGAGCGTCGCCGCCTGCGCCGAGGCGGCGCTCGCGACGAGTCCGAGCATGACCAGCGAGGACACCACCCAACAGCGCACCTTCAGCATGCAGCCCCTCCTAGTGTTGGACGAATGCGTAAATCCGAATACTAAACGGCCGGCCAGATAACAGAATTCGTCTGTTTCGCAACATCCCTAGTCTTCGGGGATGAGCCCGCTTCCCCTGCGTCGCTACCGAGCCGAGCGGCTGCTGCGCGAGCAGTTCGAGCAGCAGCGCAGGAATGTCGTCGGAGGCGTCGCTTCGCGGCTGCGAGCGGTCGGCGTGCAGCTCGACGAGCGCGACATCGAGAGCTGTTACGCCCAGGCCTGGCAAGGCCTGTACGCGTCGGTGCTCGACGGCGAGGAGGTCGCCAACCCTTCGGCGTGGCTCGCGCTCGTGACCTACCGACGCGCGCTCGACGAGCACCGTTCGCGGATCCGCATCGCACGGTTGGCGCTCGATTCGACCGATCACGACGGCGTCGGCGGCGAGCGCGATCTCGTCGACGAGCTCGACGATCGAATCAGGCTGCGCCAGCTGTTCGAGGGCTTGCGCGCGCGCTTGAACGCGCGCGAGCGACAAGCTGCGGCGCTCTGCTACCTGCAAGGGCTCTCGCGCGCCGACGCCGCCGAGCGGATGGGCGTCAGCCAGGCGCGCATGCGCAAGCTGATGGAAGGTCGTGGCAGCGGCTCGCCAGGCGTAGCCGGCAAGGTCGGCGCGCTCGTCGAGACGATCGTCGCCGGCCGATGGTGCGAAGAGCAGGGCTCGCTGATGCGCGGCTTCGCTTACGGCATCCTCGATCCGTCCGGCGAGCGCCACGAGCTGGCCGAGCTCCACTACGGCGAGTGCCCGGCGTGCCGCGCCTATGTGCTCTCGCTGCGCGGTCTCGCCGCCGCGCTGCCGCCGCTGCCTTCGACGCTCGCGCTGCTGCTCGGCTCGAGCGGCGCCGGCGGCGCCGCCGGCTCGGCCGCGACGGCCGCCGGCGGCGCCGCTCCGACGGGCCCCGCGCTCGCGACGAGCGCGCTGTCGGCGTCGGGCGCCGCCGGCGTGAGCACCGCCGGCGGCGGCTGGTGGCTGGCCGGCTCGCTCGGCGCAAAGCTCGCCGCCGGCTGCCTGCTCGCGCTCGGCGTCGGCGTCGGCGCGGGCTGCGTCGCGCTCAGCGGGCACGCAGGCGATCGCGGCAGCGCTTCGCATCGACACCGCCGGCGATCGGCGCTCGCTCGCGCGGCCGCGGCCACGCGAGCGGATCCGAGCGCCGCAATATCGAGCGCGTTCGCCGACCGGCCTCCGTCGCGCGGTTCGGCTGGAACCACGGCGACGCGCGCATCGCCGGCGCCGGCGCCGGCCGAACGGGCCGCGCGCGAGTTCGGCCCTGAGCAGCCCGCGAGCGCCGGCGGCGCGAGCGCAAGCACCGCCGCCGAGCGGACGCTCGCGCATGCGGCGTCGACGCGTCCCGCGAGCGGCGGCGGCGAACCCGTCGCGCCGCGCGCGCCGGCTTCCGGCGACGCCGGTCCCGACCGCGCGGCGTCGAGCGGCGCGCCAGCCGCCGAGCGCGAGTTCGCGCCAGGCTAAGCGCGCGGGAAGACCTTCGCCAGCTTCGCCAGCGCGAGCGGATTGCCGCGCGGGCGCAGCCGGCCAGTCGCGATCGCGCGCAACGGATCGAGGCGGTTGCCGATGATGTCGACCCAGTCCTGATAGGAGACCCGCATGCGCAGGTCCGGATCGCTCGACGCGCCGCGCGCGACCGTGCTCGAGCCGTTGTTGACCGTCAAGTACCACGGTGCGACGTCGGCGTCGGTGAACTCCCACTGGAACGTCGTCGGGCGCTTCAAGCCGTGGCGCGGATTGACCTGCCGGCGGATCATGTCGAACAGCATCTCGACCGTCTCCGGGTCGCGTTGCGACGGCCCTTCGCGCACGCCGATGATGCCCGCCTTCGCCATCGCATGGCCGCGCTGCGTCAGTTCGAGCGGGTCGAGGCCCGGCGGCAGCACCGGCGGCCCCGGCAGCGTCTCGATCGGCATTCCCGCCGAGCGCAGCTTGGTCGTCAGCGACGTCAGCCCCTCCATGCCGACCTCGTCTAGTGACGAGTTGAACACCGTCACGTAGCGCTCGTCCCAGTTTGGCGGCATCAGCACCTGCGAGCTGTACGGCGTCACTTCGCGCAGCAGGATCGCGACGGCCTTCGGCACGCCGACCGGGTCTTCGCGATTCAAGTCCGCGAGCAGCTTCACGCCGAAGCCGATATGGCGCTGCTCGTCGGCCGCGATGTTCTCCATGCCCGCGCGGAACGCCGGCAGCTGGTCGCGTTCCTCGAGGTAACGGCAGATGAAATGCTGGCCCGGCTGCGCGAGCGTCGCCTCGACGATCACGTGGTAGAGCGTCACCGCCGCCGCGAGCTTCGCCGGCGAGCGATCGGCGCGCAGCTCGTCGGCCATCGTGTCGAGGCGGTCGAAGATCTTGCGAAAGCCCGGCGTCAGCTGCGGCTTGATCTCGGCCAGGCCGCTCGCCATCGAGCCGTCGCCGATCCCGCAGACCTCGTGCATGAAGCGCTTGAAGAACACCGCGTGGCGCGCCTCGTCGACCTGCTGCGTCGTCAAGAAGTACTTCTGCTCCTCCAGCGGCGCCGCGTCGATGTACGGCGAGAGGTTGTCCGCGACCGCGTCCTCGCCCCAGAAGAACAGGCAGTAGTTCCACAGCGCCGCCTGGCGCTCGAACTCCGTGAAGTCCTCGCGCCATTGACGCGCGTCCTCGGTGAAGTCGAGCTCCGTCGCCTTCCAGTTGCCGCGCTCCCAGCGCGCGTACAGGTCCGTATAGGTGATCGCGTCGGTCGGCAGGCTGCCGACCGCGCTGTCGGGAACCGCTGAAGTCGTGGTGGCGCGCGCCATGGACAGCTCCTGTCAGGTCGTTGGTCGCTTCGTTCGGCGAGCTTCGCGGCCGGCTCGCCGCCATCGCCCGATCAGCCCGCGCCGCTCGTCGCGATCATCATATTAAATCGATAATAGACGTTATTCGAATAGCGATCGCTCTGTCAAGTACGATGTGCGAGTGAGAGCGGTGCAGACAGTCGACGATCCGCTGGCGAGCGTCGCGCCAACTCCGCGCCTGACGCGCGAGCAGAGCAAGGCAAATACGCGCGAGCGCCTGCTCGCCGCCGCGCGCAGCGCCTTTGCGAGCAACGGCTTCAACGGAGCTTCGGTCGACGAGATCGCCTCGCGCGCCGGCTTCTCCACTGGCGCGCTCTACTCGAACTTCGATGGCAAGGAGGATCTCTTCCTCGTGCTGATGGAGCGCGAGATCGACGCGCACGCGCGCGAGATCGCCGACGCCGTGCGCGAGCGCGCTTCGGTCGCCGAGCGCGCGACCGGCGGCGCTCGCCAGTGGATGACGATGATCGAGCGCGAGCCCGAGCTGCTGTTGCTGTTCACCGAGTTCTGGGCCTACGGCGTGCGCGACGCCGAAGTGCGCCCGAAGGTCGCCGAGCGCTTCGCGCAGGTTCGCCGACTGCTGACGAGGCTGATCGAAGACGGAGTGCGCGAGTTCGGGCTCGAGCTCGCGCTGCCCGCCGAGCAGCTCGCGATCGCCGTCGACGCGATCGCCGACGGCATCGCGCGCCAGCGTCTGGCCGACCCCAATGCGGTGCCTGACGAGCTGATGGGCAACGTGCTCTCGCTGCTGTTCGCCGCCGCTGCGAAGCCAGCCGAGAAGTAGCCAGCGAGTCAGCGCTTCTCGTTCGCGCCGGCCGGCACGCAGAGGCACGCGTAGTGCACCGTGAACAACCGCCTAGCCAAATCCGGCGCGACGCTGTGCAGTGACGATCTGATCGCCCACTTCGCCGTGCCCTGCGCGCGCGCTCGCGCGTCAGACGCGAAGAAGCGGTGCACGCTCAGCGGCAGCGCGTCCTCCAGCTCGCCCGCCACCCGCAGACCGGCGCGCGCGATGATCGCGCGCGCAGCGTCTCGATCGAGACGCTGCAAGTGGCCGACCTCCACTGCGTGCTCGCGCTTGCCCGCGCGCCGTGCTGACACGTTCGCCTCGAGCGGCACCTCGACGAGCACAGCGCCGCACACACGCGAGACCTCGGCGAGCAGCGCCGGCGGATCGGGCACGTGCTCGAGCACGTGCGAGAGGATGCCGAGCTCATATGAGCCGTCGGCGTATGGCAGGCGCTCGCCGTCGTAGCGCGCGACCGACTCGATCTGCTTGCGCTCGCGCGCGATCGCGACCGCCGCTTCGGTGATCTCGACGCCCGACAGCGCCCCGCCGAAGCCGCGCGCGTGCAGCTCGCAGAGCAGCGCGCCGTCGCCGCAGCCGACCTCGAGCGTCCGCCGCGGCTGGATGCCCGCGCGCGCACACAGCGCGATCACGTGATCGGCCTTGCCGAGCGCGCCGAGCGCCCGCCAGCGCGCGTACACGGCGGCGAGCGCCGGGTCTGCCGTGTACGCCGCGTCGTAGAAGCCGACGAGGTCGTCGCTCGCGCCGGCTGTGTCGGCGATAGCGTCAGACATCTCCGGACTCGTTTGATGGCCGATCGTCACGTCCGCGGCCGTCGAACGCTAGCCTGATCGCGGCGAGCATTCTGCGAGCGTAGCGTGGCTCGGAACGCTTCGGGCCGACCGACGAGGCCGCGCTCAAGCGAAGCCAGCGACACGCCGAAAGAGACCATGTGATGCAGCCCGAGCGTGCGATCGCCGAAGATGATCGAGTCGACGTCAGCGTGCTGATTCCGGTGCTCAACGAGGAGCAGCACATTCGCGAGAGCGTTGCCGCGATGCAGGCGCAGCGCTTCGATGGGAACGTCGAGCTGCTGTTCGCCGACGGGCGCTCCGAAGATCGCACGCGCGAGATCTTGCGCGAGCTCGCTGAGCGCGATCCGCGGATCCGCGTGCTCGACAACCCGCTGCGCCACACCGCGAGCGGCCTCAACGTGTGCCTGCGCGAGGCGCGCGGCGAGTACGTCGCGCGGATGGACGCGCACACGATCTACGCCGACAGCTACATCGCCGCCGGCGTGCAGCGGTTGCGGCGCGGCGACACCGAGTGGGTCAGCGGCCCGGCGATCCCGCGGCCGGTCGGCGCCGTCTCGCGCGCGGTCGCGCTCGCGCTCGGCTCGTGGCTCGGTCGCGGCGGCTCGCGCAAGTGGAGCGATGACCTCGCGAGCGCGCAAGAGGTCGAGCTGGACACCGGCGTCTTCGGCGGCGTTTGGCGGCGCGAGCGACTACTCGACGTCGGTGGCTGGGACGAGCGTTGGCCGATCAACCAGGACTCGGAGATGGCATCGCGCTTTCTCGATCGCGGCGCGCGCCTGGTCTGCCTGCCGCAGATGGCCGGCTACTACGCTCCACGCGACTCGCTGAAGTCACTTGCGCGCCAGTACTTCCGCTACGGCTTCTACCGAGCGCGCACCTTCCGCCGCCATCCGCAGAGCATGCGCCGCTCGCACCTGTTCGCGCCGTTGCTCGCGCTCACGCTCGTCGCCGCCGTCGCAAGCCCGCGGCCGCTGCGCTCGAGCGCGAGGCTCGCGCTCGTTCCGTACCTGCTCGCGCTCGTTGCGACCGGAGCGAGCGTCGGCGCGCGCCGCGAGCAGCGTCGTGAGGGAGCGCTGCTGCTCGCCGTGCTGCCCGCGATGCATCTCGGCTGGGGCTTCGGCACGCTGAAGGGCTTCGCGCGATTCGGGCCTCCGCTCGCTGCGCTCGCCGGTCTCGCCCGACGCGGCGCCGCGCCGGCACAGGCGTCCGCCGCGAGCGTCTACGCGCCGTCGCTGCACGAGCAGCCGCTGGACAAGCAGCGCTAGACGCGCGCGCGGACCCGGCGCAGGAACTGATACGCGTCTGGGCTGACGTGCTTCGCGAGCTTCTTCGTGTTCCACTCGAGCCACAGGCGCCCGCGGGCGTATCTGCTCCCGCTCGCGTATGCCGCCGCCACGCGCGCCGGCGTGCTCGCCCAGATCGTGTAGCGCCCGCGAACGACCACGCCCGACTCGTAGACGCGCGCCGTAGGCTCGGAAGTGAACAGCAACTCGTAGCCGGCCGCGGCCGCGGTCGAGACGACCGCAGGCGACAGATAGCCGCCTGGAATCGAAGCGGTCAGCGGCCGCTCGCCCAGCACTTCGCCGAGCGCCGTGCGGCTGCGCGTCCACTCCTCTGTCAGCTCGGCCTCGCTCAAGCGCCCCATGTACGTCGGGTGGCTGTGCGAGTGGCTGCCGATCGCGTGACCGCGGTCGGCCAACTCGCGCACTTGCCGACCGGTGAGGAAGCCCGGCGTGTCCAAGCGTCCGGACGTGACGAAGAACTGACCGCGCCAACCGCGACGCTCGAGCGCCTCGGCGGCGAGCAGCGCCGATGCCCCTCCGTCGTCGAACGTCAGCGCCAGCTCCGGCGCCGGCGATCCTGGCACGAGCGTGCCGACCTGCAGCCCCGTCTGCGCCAGTGCCTCCAGATGCTGCTCGAACGCCTCCGGATCGAGCTTGTAGCGCGCCGCGAGCGGGCCCGGAAAGCCGACGCTCTCGCGCGTCGACGCAGTAGCGATGTCGTGGTACATGAGCGTTTGCATCGTGCCCTCTTGCATCGTGCGGACGTCGAAGCCGGCCGGCGCGCCGGCCCGTGCAGGCGCTCGCGCTCGATCGCCGCTCGCCGCGTGTGACGGAACCTCCCGAGCCTACACGAGCGTCATGCGCGCTTTGGCGTGTCAGCTTGCGCTCGGCGCAACGCGAGCTTCAACGCGTCGGCCTGCCACGCAGACGCGACAGCACGGTCCGCCGGCGCGAGGTCGAGATCGACTGATCTGGACGCCGTGGAATCTCGCCGCCGGCGAGGATCGCCGCGGGAACTTCCTCGGTCAGCCAGTCGCTCAGGCCCGCGAGCCCCGCGCGCCTGAGGTGCGTTGCGATCTCGGGCGGTCGCGCGCTCTGATCGTGCGTATCCGAAGCTACGTTGTGGACCAGCCCGGCCTCGGCCAGCTGGAGCGCGAAGCTGCGCGCGGCGCCGCCGAACGAGCCGGTCAGCGAACCGGCGGTGACCGAGCTCAGCGCGCCGTTGCGCACGAGCCTTTCGAGCAGGCCGATGTCGCGGTAGAACAGCGGGCAGCGCTCCGGATGCGCCAGCACGATGCGATGTCCGCGGCTCTGCAGTTGCTCGGCCGCCGGCTCGAGGTCTGGCGCGCTCGCGCCGAACGGAGGCTCGAGCAACAGCCAGCCGCCGTCGCCGAGACAGAGGCCGGCGAGCTCGTCGGGCTCGAGCTCATGCACGCGCGCGAGCGCGACCTCCGCGCCGGCGATCAGCCGCAGCGGCGAGTCTTCCTCGCGCAGCATCGCCGTCAGCTCGTCCGCCGCCGCCGCGATCGTCGCGACGTCGTTGCGGTATCGAGTGCTGACGTGCGGCGTCGCGACGATCGTGCGCGTGCCGGCAGCGACGGCGTCGCGCGCGAGCGCAAGCGAGGCCTCGCGCGTGGCCGGACCGTCGTCGATCCCGAAGAGCACGTGGCTATGGAGATCGATCACGGTGCAGACGATAGGCGAGCGATAGGCGCGCGAGCCCAGCGCGGCTTCGCTCGGGCGCGACCGTCACGCGTCTCGTCGATCACGCGAACTCGACTGACCGCCTTTGCCTCGCGCCTGGCGCATGAGAGCGCCGCAAACGCAAAAATCCGTCGGCTACGCTAATGAGTCCCGCCCTGGTTGCCGACTAAGATGGGACATTACCGGCAGACTACGGAGATTCCCTTGTCTTACGCGTCCCCTCCATTGCCCTCCCATCAGGAGAGCGCCTACGTTCCATATGTCCGTTCGGTGCGTGCTCATCCGTTTCTCGTCGGATGCATCATCCTCGTCACGCTCGTAGCGGCGATCTTCTGGCAGACGTCGAAGAAACCTCAGTACCAGGCAAGCGCGCAAGTCCTCGTCTCACCGGTCGCCGAAGAATCGGCCTACACCGGCCTGCCGTCGATCGTCACTTCGTCCTCCTCGGATCCGTCGCGCACGATCCAGACGGCCACGTCGATCCTCGAATCGCCTGCGGCGGCTGCGCTCACAGCCAGCCAGCTCGGCCACGGAGCGACTAAGCAGCAGGTCTCCTCGAGCGTCGCCGTGGCCCCTCGTGGTGAAAGCAACGTCATCTCGATCACGGCAAAGAGCGGCAGCGGGGCGCAGGCGGCGACGGTCGCCGGCACATACGCGCGCGCCGCGCTATCGCTTCACGCCAAACTGCTCAGCAACGAAGCCACGCTGCTGATCAAGCAGCTCGAGGCGCGCACGCGTCAGCTGAGCGCCGCCGAAGGCTCCGCCGAGTCGGCCCAGATCGGCTCGCGGCTCGCCGCGCTCAGCTCGGTCGCGGTTGGCCGTGACCCGAATTTCTCGCTGCTGCAACTGCCGCTGCCACCGTCCGCGCCGACGGGCACTTCGAAGGCCGTGATGCTCGCGCTGGCGCTGCTCGCCGGCCTCGTCATCGCCGTCGGCGCCGCCGTGATCACCGACTACCTCAACCGCCGGGCGCGCGACGAAGACGAGATCCTCTCGGTCTACCCGCTGCCGGTGCTCGCGCGCGTCCCGATCATTCCGCGCGGCGCGCGTCAAACCGGCGCGCCCGGGATGGTGCCGGCCGGGGTTCGCGAGGCCTTCCGAACTCTCCAGCCACAGCTGCCGCAGTCACGATCGGCCGATGGGCGGGCGGTCATGTTCACGAGCGCATCGGCCGGCGACGGCAAGACCTCGGCCGCGATCAACTTCGCGTTCGTGCTCGCCGCGGCGAGCTTCCGCGTGATCCTGATCGACTTCGACCTGCGTCGCCCGGACGTCGGCAGGCGCCTGGGGGTGAGCTCTGACTTCACCGAGCTGTTCCGCTCCGGCGCACAGCTCGAGGACCTGCTGAAGGAGCCGGCGCAAGCTCCCGGCCTGCAAGTGCTCAGCTCGGGCTCTGAGGGCGCGGCGACGGCTCTCGTCGAAGCCGTCATGCGCCAGCTGCCCGAGCTCGTGCGCCGTGCTCGCGAGCTCGCCGACTACGTGATCATCGATACGCCTCCGCTCGGTCAGATCAGCGACGGCCTGCGCGCGGCGATGGTCGTCGAGGACATCGTCCTCGTCGCGCGCCCCGGCAACACGAGCCGCGTCGAGTTGCAGCACACGCGTGAACTGCTCGATCGAATGGACCACACGCCGAACGGACTGATCGTGATCGGCGAGCAGACCGTCGGCGACGCCTACGCGGTGTACGGGCTCGACCCCGAGGCGCCGGTCAGAGGCGCCGAGCGCGAGCTCGCGGACGAGCCGTTCGCCCCCCGCCGCTCCGAGCGCAGAGGTGGCCGCCGATCGCCGATCGCCGAGACGCACGCCAAGGTCAGCGATGGGGCGGACGCCGATCGTCGCTCGACGCGCTCTCCTGCTCGGGGCGCTCCGCGTCTCCCCACCTAGGGCTTGGCGATGCCCGGTTGGCCCTCGCCGTCTCGGCGCGCCCTGCCCAGGTTGAGAATCGAGGTGGAGTCGCTGATCGTGCCGATCGCGGCGCTCGGCTTGGCCGTCATCTGCGCGAGCGCGCTCGCGATCAAGCCGGAGCTCGGCGTCGCGATGATCCTCGCGTTGTGCTTCGTGCCGTTGGCGCTGCTGCGCTTGCCGCTGGCGATGAGCGCCTGGGCGTTGCTGCTGTTCTTCTCGCGGACGTCCGCGCTCGACGCGGTGACCAACCGCATCCTGCTGTTCATCGCCGTCTGCTGGATCGGCCTGCTGCTCGGCCGACGCGCCAGCCTGCGCGAAGCGTTCGAGGGCAACCAGATGGTCGCCGTCCTCGTCGGCCTGTTCGTGGCCTGGTTGATCCTCAGCGTGGCATGGGCGCCGGACCCGGCAGCGGCCGAACGTCCGGTCAAGGAACTGCTCTACGCAGCGCTCGGGTTCCTGCTCGTGCTCGGCGCGATCAACGAGCGTGAGGATGTGCGTTGGCTGATGCTCGCGTTCGTCGCCGGCGCGGCGCTGACCGTGCTGTGGGGAGCGAGCAAAGGCGGCCTCGATCTCGGCGCCGGAGCGGCCCGGAGTGAAGTCAACGACCTCGAAGGACGCTTCCAGGGGGGCGTTGGCGACCCCAATTACCTTGCCGGTGTGCTCGTGCCGGCGATCATGCTGGTCGGTGGCGTGGCGATCCGCAAGGGCTTCGCGCGACGCGCCCTGCTCGCGGTCGCGACGATCGTGATCGCCGCCGGCATCGCCGCCACGCAGTCGCGTGGCGGGCTGATCGCCTCGTTCGGCTGTTCGGTGGTCGCGCTGCTGATCTGGCGCGGACGCCGCGCGCTGATCCTCGTCTTGCTGCTGCTCGCGGCGGCGGCGGTCGTCGGCTACTTCATCAGCGATCCGTCCGCGCTGCACCGCGTCCAGGAGTCAAATCACGGCAGCGGGCGGCTCGACATCTGGACGGTCGCCTGGAGAATCGTCCAAGGGCACCCGATCTTCGGCGTCGGCCTCGCGCAGTTCCCGCAGGTCTCGCCTCACTACGTGCTGCAACCGGGCGTGCTCGAATACGCCGAGCTGATCATCGAGAAGCACATCGTCGTGCACAACGCCTACCTCCAACTGTGGGCTGAGGACGGAATCGTCGGCTTGTCGCTGTTCGTCGCCGCCACGCTCAGCTCGCTCGCGGCCGGCTGGCGCGCCGTGCGATTGTTCAGCGTCCTCGGTGACGACGAGATGGCCTCGATGGCCCGAACGACGATCCTGGCGCTGCTCGGCATCCTGATCGCCTCGTTCTTCCTCTCCGATCTCGAAGTCGGGCAGCTGTGGGTGCTGCTCGCGCTTGGGCCGGTGATGTGGAAGATCGCCAACCGGCAGGCGCACAGCGTCGCGCAGCTCGCGCCGCCGCTGGACTTCGATCGCCGCCTGCTTGCCGCCGGCGCCGTCTAAAACGACGCTGCGCGGACGTCCTCGAACAGACGTCCAGGTCGCCGCCGCGGGCTCTCGCGCCCAGGGGCCGCAGTCGATGCGGCTGGATGAAAACACGACTCCGCATTCTGCTCTCCCGCTCGATCGTCGTATCGACTGCGCTGCTTGTCCTCGCCCTGGTGTCGACGCTCGGCGCTGGGTCTGCGCTGGCGAAGTCGTCGGCCGGCAGGCGCCACGAGCACCGCCAACCGACGCGCCATTCGAGAACAGCCTGCCGCGCCGGAGCTCCGCACGGCAAGCAGAGCAGAGTCGGGCGGATCGCAAGAGCTTCGCGGATCGCAAGAGCTTCGTCGTGCCGCGCGCACGGCAGATCGCGAACAGCTCCGAGCCTTTCGACCGATCGTGTGCGCCGCGACCCGCGCCCGTCGGCGACGCCGCCGCCGACGCGGCCGACGCGACCCGGCAGTGTCGTCACGCCGACTCCGACTCCGACCGCGACGACCCCGAGCGCTCCGTCGAGCCCTCCCGTCGCGCCGGCGCCCACCGAACCGACGACTCCCGGCCGCGGTGTGTCGATCGTCCCGTCGAGCGGCGGCCTCGGCTGGGAAGGCTTCGGCGGCGGCGTTCTGCCCGGCGCCAACTGGCGCCCGTACGCTCCTTCCTCGCCGTTCAACCAGAGCGCCGAAGGCGTCCCCGTCGCAGCGAACTCCGCGGCGATCGTCAACGCCGTGCTCGCCAACGGCGCGCCCGGCAATCTCGTCGCAGGCACCGCCGAAACCTCCGACGACTGGGGCCACCCGGTCTTCTTCTCGCAGCCGAGCGATCCGACCTACACGCTGCACGCGACCGAACCGTGGGGCGCGAACGTGCTCAACGGCATGCAGATCCCGGTCCCTGAAAACGCCCGACCGGCAGGCGGCGGCGACGGCCACATGACGATCATCACGCCCGACGGCTGGGAGTACGACCTGTGGCAGGCGCAGACCCCGCCACCCGGCGGCGGCACGCTGAACTTCTCCTGGGGCGGGCGCACGCGGATCGACGGCACCGGCACCGGCAGCGCCGGCACGGCCGCCGGCTTCGGCAACATCGCCGGCATGATCCGCGCGCCGGAACTCGCCGCCGGTCACATCAACCACGCGCTGTTCATGGTGTTGAAGTGCGCCGCTCAAGGAACGAGCTTCGGCTACGGCACGACTGCTACGAGCAACGGCAGCGCCTCCAGCTACGTCTACCCGGCGACGCACGGCGGCTCGACCTGCAGCAGCTCAGAAAAGAACATGCCGCCGCTCGGCGCTCATTTCCAACTGGCGATGTCGAGCACCGAAATCCAGGCGCTCGCGGTGCCGAGCTGGAAGAAGACGATCCTCACCGCGCTTGCCACCTACGGCGGCTACGTCGGCGACACCGGCGGCTCCGGCTTCGGCTTCATGTTCGAATCGAGCACCTCCTACACCGCGCTCGGACTGCCCGACCCGCTCGTCGAATTCGCCAAGGAAAACGGCCTGCCGAAGTGGGAAGGCGACTATGTCTTCAACATGGCAAGCGGCGTCGAATGGTCGAAGTACCTGCGCGTGCTCGCGCCGCCGTCGAGCTGAGGCCGCCGTCGAGCTGAGCGGCGGCTGCGAGCTGAGCTCAACAAAGCTGCTGGAAATCGCATGAAACTCGGGCGGACATGCCGGCGCCGGCGCGGCGCCGGCAGCGCCCTGTCGTAGTCCCGTCCGACAGCCGCTCGCGTCGAGCTCTCGGCGCTGCCTGCTCGCCGCGTCGACCGCTCGGCTACGCTCGTTTACAACAAGTAAGCATAGGAATGCCGAGGTTTGGGTAGGTTCTACTCGCCAAACGAATCGGTCCTGCAAACGAGCCGGACGCATCGCCGAGCCCCGCGATGCGCGAGCCAGGAAGGCCAAGTCGAGATCTGCATGCAAGCTGAGCCTGTCAACGTGATGTCGAAGCTGTGTCGCCGGCGGACGGCTCGCCTGCGCGCCGCGGCGCTCTGCGTGCCGACGATCGTCGCGGCGCTGGTCCTTTCGGCCGCGCCGGCCGCGCAGGCCGCAACGGGCTGGGAAGGCTTCGGCGGCGGCGTCCTGCCCGGCGCCAACTGGCGCCCGTACGCTCCTTCCTCGCCGTTTAACCAGAGCACCGAAGGCGTTCCCGTCGCGGCGAACTCCGCAGCGATCGTCAACGCCGTGCTCGCCAACGGCGCGCCCGGCAATCTCGTCGCAGGCACCGCAGAAACCTCCGATGACTGGGGCCACCCGGTCTTCTTCTCGCAGCCGAGCGATCCGATCTACACGCTGCACGCGACCGAACCGTGGGGCGCGAACGTGCTCAACGGCATGCAGATCCCGGTCCCTGAAGACGCGCGGCCGGCAGGCGGCGGCGACGGCCACATGACGATCGTCACGCCCGAAGGCTGGGAGTACGACCTGTGGCAGGCGCAGACCCCGCCGCCCGGCGGCGGCACGCTGAACTTCTCCTGGGGCGGGCGCACGCGAATCGACGGCACTGGCACCGGCAGCGCCGGCACGGCCGCCGGCTTCGGCAACATCGCCGGCATGATCCGCGCGCCGGAACTCGCCGCCGGTCACATCAACCACGCGCTGTTCATGGTGTTGAAGTGCGCCGCTCAAGGAACGAGCTTCGGCTACGGCACGACCGCTACGAGCAACGGCAGCGCCTCCAGCTACGTCTACCCGGCGACGCACGGCGGCTCGGTCTGCAGCAGCTCAGAAAAGAACATGCCGCCGCTCGGCGCCCATTTCCAGCTGGCGATGTCGAGCACCGAAATCCAGGCGCTCGCGGTGCCGAGCTGGAAGAAGACGATCCTCACCGCGCTTGCCACCTACGGCGGCTACGTCGGCGACACCGGCGGCTCCGGCTTCGGCTTCATGTTCGAATCGAGCACCTCCTACACCGCGCTCGGACTGCCCGACCCGCTCGTCGAATTCGCCAAGGAAAACGGCCTGCCAAAGTGGGAAGGCGACTATGTCTTCAACATGGCAAGCGGCGTCGAATGGTCGAAGTACCTGCGCGTGCTCGCGCCGCCGTCGAGCACGCCCGGAGAAGCGCCTGCGTCGAGCGAATCCGAAGAACCCGAAGAATCGCCTACGTCCAGCGAACCCGAAGAATCGCCGATCGGCACGCCGATCGAAGAAGTCCTCAGCGAATCGTCCGGCGAAGAAGGGGCCGTAGAAGCACAAGAACGGCGCAAGGCGGGCGAAGAACGGCGGGCCGCGAAAGCGAGAGAACGCAGGGAACGCAGAGAACAGAGGTCCGCCGAACGCGAAGAACGGCGCGCGATAGAAGCCGAAGAAGCAGCGGCGAAACGCTCCGGCGGCGGCTCCGGCAGCTCCGGCTCCGGAACCTCCGGCGGCGGCCAAGGCCTCGGCTGGGAAGGCTTCGGCGGCGGCGTCCTGCCCGGCGCCAACTGGCGCCCGTACGCTCCTTCCTCGCCGTTTAACCAGAGCACCGAAGGCGTTCCCGTCGCGGCGAACTCCGCAGCGATCGTCAACGCCGTGCTCGCCAACGGCGCGCCCGGCAATCTCGTCGCAGGCACCGCAGAAACCTCCGATGACTGGGGCCACCCGGTCTTCTTCTCGCAGCCGAGCGATCCGATCTACACGCTGCACGCGACCGAACCGTGGGGCGCGAACGTGCTCAACGGCATGCAGATCCCGGTCCCTGAAGACGCGCGGCCGGCAGGCGGCGGCGACGGCCACATGACGATCGTCACGCCCGAAGGCTGGGAGTACGACCTGTGGCAGGCGCAGACCCCGCCGCCCGGCGGCGGCACGCTGAACTTCTCCTGGGGCGGGCGCACGCGAATCGACGGCACTGGCACCGGCAGCGCCGGCACGGCCGCCGGCTTCGGCAACATCGCCGGCATGATCCGCGCGCCGGAACTCGCCGCCGGTCACATCAACCACGCGCTGTTCATGGTGTTGAAGTGCGCCGCTCAAGGAACGAGCTTCGGCTACGGCACGACCGCTACGAGCAACGGCAGCGCCTCCAGCTACGTCTACCCGGCGACGCACGGCGGCTCGGTCTGCAGCAGCTCAGAAAAGAACATGCCGCCGCTCGGCGCCCATTTCCAGCTGGCGATGTCGAGCACCGAAATCCAGGCGCTCGCGGTGCCGAGCTGGAAGAAGACGATCCTCACCGCGCTTGCCACCTACGGCGGCTACGTCGGCGACACCGGCGGCTCCGGCTTCGGCTTCATGTTCGAATCGAGCACCTCCTACACCGCGCTCGGACTGCCCGACCCGCTCGTCGAATTCGCCAAGGAAAACGGCCTGCCAAAGTGGGAAGGCGACTATGTCTTCAACATGGCAAGCGGCGTCGAATGGTCGAAGTACCTGCGCGTGCTCGCGCCGCCGTCGAGCTGAGGCCGGCGGCCGCCTGAGCGGCGGCTGCGGGGCGACGGACGCCGCTCGCGTCTGCGGACGCGGCAGCCGTCTGAGCTACGCTGCGCGCCCGATGCGGATCGCCTACGTCGTCTCGCGCTTTCCCGACCCGTCGGAGACGTTCGTGCTGCGCGAGCTGATCGGCGTCGCCGCGCTCAACGCCGACACCGAGCTCTACGTCCTGTTCCGCCCGAAGCATGCGTTCGTTCACAGGCGAGCGGCGCCGTGGGTCGAGCGCGCGCATCGCAGCTCCGCTCGGCAGGCGTGCGCCGGCGTGCTCTGGTGGCTCGCTCGCCGCCCGCTGCGCACCAGCGCCGCGCTGTCCTCGACGCTCGCCGCGTATGCGCGTCAACCGTCGCGCCTGGCGAGGGCGCTCGTCACGTTCGCGGTGGCCGCGGGACATGCGCGCTCGATGCGCGCGCGTCGCGTCGAGCACATCCACGCGCACTTCGCTACGTACCCGGCGCAGGCCGCGTGGCTCGCGAGCCGCCTGCTCGACGTCCCGTACAGCTTCACCGCGCACGCGCACGACATCTTCATCGATCAGCTCCACCTCGGCACGCTGGTTCGCGACGCCGCCGGCGTCGCCGTCATCTCCGAGTTCAATCGCGAGTTCCTCGAGCCCTATGGCGCCGGCGGCGCGACCGACGTGCGCGTCGTGCACTGCGGCGTCGATCCAGCCGCGTACGACTTCCGCCCGCGCTCCCCCGCGCGCAGCGGCCCGGTGCGCGCGATCTGCGTCGCGACGCTGAACGAGATGAAGGGCCACGCCGTGCTGCTCGACGCGCTCGCGCATGACGGGCTCGAGCGCGTCGAGCTCGACCTCGTCGGCAGCGGTCCGCTCGAGCACGCGCTGCGTGCGCGAGCCGAGCGGCTCGGGATCGGCGATCGCGTGCGTTTTCACGGCACCCGCTCCGAGGGCGAGGTCGCGGCGCTGCTCGACGCGGCCGACGTGTTCGTGCTGGCGAGCATCGTCGCCGCCAACGGCCAGATGGACGGCATCCCGGTCGCGCTGATGGAGGCGCTCGCCGCGGGGCTGCCGGTGATCGCGTCGCGACTGTCGGGCATCCCCGAGCTCGTGCGCGACGGCGAGACCGGCCTGCTCGTCGCGCCGGGAGACGCCGATGCGCTCGCCGGCGCGTTCCGCCGGCTGCTCGACGACCCCGACGCGGCGATCGTGCGCGCGCGCAATGGCCGCGCCCTGATCGAAGCCGAGTTCGACATCGACCGCTCCGCCGGGCAGATGCTCGAGCTGTTCGCTTCAGCAGCGCGCTAACGCGCGGTGCGGGCGGCTCAAGCGCGCTCGATGACTACGCGCAGCTCGTCTTCGAGACGCTCGGCGACGTCCGGCCATCCAGCGCTCTCGCGCATCCGCTGGCTTCCCGCCTGTCCCAGCCGCTCGGCCAGCGCCGGATCCGCGAGCACGCGGGCGAGCGCGTCCGTCAGCGCCGGCGAATCGCCCGGCGCGACGAGCAGGCCCGTCTGCCCGTCGGCGACGATCTCGGGCAGATCGCCGACATTCGACGCGACGACTGCGCGCGCCATCGTCATCGCCAGGTGCGCGACGCCGCTCTGGTTGACCGTCCGATAGGGCAGCACGACGACGCGCGCCTGTGCGAACAGCTCGCGCACGCGCTCGATCGGGACGTACTCGGCGACGATCTCGACGCGCTCGCGACGCTCGCTCGCCCATGCGAGGACGCGCTCGGACTCGCCCTCCTCCGGCACCGGCGGCCCGGCGATCGTCAGCCGCGCTTCGGGCAGGCGCTCGGCGAGCGCGTCGAACGCCTCCATCAGGACCGGCAGCCCCTTCATCTTGCGCCACGCGCCGAAGAACAGGATCCGTGCCTGCGCGGACGGCGCCGGCGGCTCGTCGCCGAACAGCTCCTCGTTGCCGTGCGGGATCACCGCCAGGCGTCGCGGCGCCGGCCACGTCTGCTCGTATTCGCGCAGGCTTCGCTCGCCGTGGACGAGGATCAGCTCGAAGCTCGGGTACAGCCGGCGCAGCAGCGTGAGCGTCGGCTTCGAACTGATGTAGAGGCTCTCGCCGCCCCAGCGATCGAACGGCCTGACGTTGTGGCAGACGTGCGCGATCGGCAGGTCGCGCCGCACGTGCGTCGCGAGCAGGCCGCCGGCTGCCGTCAACGCCAAGTCGAAGCTGCCGCCGAGCAGCACCGCGTCGTGGTCCGAACGGCGGATCTCGCGCGCGATCCGCAGCCACGTCTCGGTGAAGCGCGCCGCCGTTCGCGCGCGGCGCAGCCGTCGCTGCAGCGGCGACGCGTCGCCCGGCGCCGGCGGCGGGTCGGGCGGCAGCAGCTCGAGCCGCCGCGCCGGCCCTTGCCGGTCGGCCAGCTCGTTCTCGCGCGCGAGGATCAGGTCGACGTCGTTCCCGCGCGCCGCCAGCGCGTCGGCGAGTTGCGTCGAGTAATGCAGTAGGCCGCCGACCGGCAGCGGTTCGATCACGGCGATGCGCATGCGGTCCAGGGGCGAGAGCTTAGCGGCGCCGGCGGGGCCGGCCGGGCGCTCCGAGATCGCGGCGCCGGCGGCGCCGCCGGCGCCCCGAGGTCGGCGGCCGGCCGTCGTACCATTCAGCGCTCGTGTCCGCCCCGTCGGCGCCTCTGCGCGTGCATACGCTGATCGATTCGCTGACGTGGGGCGGCGCCGAGATGCTGCTCGCCGACATCGCGGTCGGCGCGCCGTCGGCTGCGATCGAGTTGTCCGTCGCGTACCTGGCGGAGATCGACGGGAGCCCGGCGGCGCCGGCGCTGCGGGCTCTCGGAGTCGAGCCCGAGCTCGTCCCGGTCGGCCGGATGGCCGAAGCCAGCGCCCTCGTGCGACTGCGCAGGCACCTCGCGCGGGTGGCGCCCGACGTCGTCCACACCCATCTAGGGCTGGCCGACGTGCTCGGCACGCTCGCGGCGCGCTCGCTGGGGCTGCCGGCGGTCTCGACGCTCCACCTGCTTGCCCGCCAGCCGACCGGCAGGCCCGACCGCGGCGCGCGCGACGACGTCCGCGCTCGCCTCGCGGCGCTCGTGCGCCGGCGTGCCGGCGCGCGCGTGATCGCCGTCTCCGACGCCGCTCGCCGCGCCTACCTCGAGACGGGCTGGGACGAGCCGCGCCACGTCGTCACGGTCCACAACGGGATCGCGCGCTCGGCCGAGCCGGCGGCGGGCGCCGCGGTCCGACGCGAGCTCGGGATCGCCGCGGATGCGCTGGTGCTGAGCACCGTCACGGTCCTGCGGCCGGGCAAGGGCCACGACGTCGCGATCGATGCGCTCCGCCGGCTGCAGGGGCGATTCCCAGGCGTGCGCCTGCTGATCCTCGGCGACGGGCCGGCTCGTCCCGACGTCGCGCGGATCGCGCGGCCGCTCGGCGACGCCGTCGTCATGACCGGTCATCGCGCCGATGTGATGGCCGTCCTCGCCGCGACCGACGTGCTGCTGCACCCGAGTCGGATGGACGCCTTTCCGACGGCGCTGCTCGAGGCCGGCGCGGCGGGCGTGCCGGTCGTCGCGAGCCGGGTCGGCGGCATCCCGGAGATCGTCGCCGACGGCGAGACCGGCTTCCTGCTCGATCCGCCCGTGACGTCAAGCGCGCTGGCTCAGCGCGTCGCGCCGCTGCTCGAGGACGCGGCGCTGCGCACGGCGCTTGCGGCGCGCGCGCGGGCGCGCTTCGAGCGCGAGTTCACCGCCGAGCGCTGGGCGGCGCGCCTACGCGACGTCTACGACGACGTCCTCGTCTCGCGCGCTCAGCGAAGCCGCTCGTAGAGCGCTTCGAGCTCGGCGCGCGCCGTCGCGAGGTCGAACCGCTCGCGCACCATCGCGAGCGCGCCCGCGCTCAGCTCGACGTAGCGATCGCGCGACTCCCACAGCTCGGCCAGCCGCTCGGCCATCGCGTCGCCGAGCTTGCGCGTCGCGTCTTCGTAGGCCCCGACGAACCCCGGCTCCTCCGTGCGGTACGTCCACGCCCAACGCCCGAGCTCGCCGTCGAGCTCGAGCGGCAGCAGGTAGCCGTTGCGTTCGTCCTCGACCACCTCGGGCAGCGCGTTCGTCGCGCTCGCGAGCACGGGCGTGCCGCATGCGAGCGCCTCGAGCGCAACGTAGCCGAACGTGTCGTGCAGCGTCGGGAACGCGAAGAAGTCGGCCTCGTCCATCAGGCGCATGACCTCGTCATGAGGCGTCTCGAAGTGGTGCACGACGCCCTCTTGCGCGAGCTGCGCCTTCGTGCGCTCGACGAGCTCCGGCTCGCGCGGATGGGCGTAAGCCTCGTCCTGGCGCCAGCGCAGCGAGGACACGATCGTCGTCTGCACCGGCACGCCGCCGCGCCGCAGCAGCTCGTGCGCGCGCAGCATCGCCGGCGCTCCCTTCTGCATGAAGTCGCGCCCGACGAACAGCAGCCGCAGCGTCTGGCCGAGCGCCGGCTTCGGCTCGGTGCGACGCAGCGCGATCGCCGGGTAGCGCAGGCGGAGCTTCTCCTCGAGTTGCGGCAGCCCGGCGAACCCGCGGTTCTGGCGGCGGAACTGACGCATGGCGTACTTCGACAGCGCGAGCAGCGCGACGTAGCGGTCGTCGAGCAGCTTTCGCTGCAACGTCCGCTCGAGCCAGCCGACGTAGCGGTCCTCTGGCACGCGCGGCAGGTAGTCCTCGAAGGAGATCACCGAGGGCCGGCGCGTCAGCACCGGCACGGCGTTGAGCGCGTGCACGAGGTCGTAGTCCCGTTCGGGCAGCGGCGCGAACGCGTCCGCCCAGCTGAAGACCCGCCGCAGCGGCGTGAACGGGCGTTCGATGAACGTCGCGTTGCGCTGCCCGAGGTCGACGGTGTACTGGACGGTGTAGTCGCGCCGCGTGCGCACGCGGAGCGGCTTGCCCGAACGCGCGGTGCGAGAGCGACTCACCGGCGTGCGTTCGGTCGCGGCACGCCGGGCAGCATCGCAGACGCGCCGCGCGGCAAGCCGTGCTGCACGCGATCAGGGCCGCGTGAAGAGCTGTGGCAGCAGGAGCATCGCGCGCAGCACCTCCGGGCCGTGGCGGCGCCCGACGTGCATGCGCGGGACATCGAACGGGTCCCACGCGCCCGGGCGCGCGTAACCGCCGTAGAAGCTGAACGCGAGCTTGACTCGCTGCTCGCGCAGGATCCGCTTGGTCTCCTCGGTGAACGCGTCGCGCGAGCCGACGGGGTAGGCGAACCAGTCCATCTCTATACCCAGCTCCTCGCGCAGTCGCTTGCGGCTGCCGGCGATCTCACTCAGCTGCCGGTCGGCCGAGACGCGCGCGAGGATCGGGTGCGTGACCGTGTGGCCGCCGATCGACATGCCGGCCTCGTGCATCTCGCGCACCATCTCCCATGTCATCCACAGCGAGCGCGCGTCGCTCGCGGCGCAACGGCCCGAGCCGGTCGCCTCGGCCACGCGGTCGAGATACGGCTCCGTCTCCGCGCTCGCCAGCGTCTTGTAGTGCTCGACGACCGTCGCCACGGTGTCATCCGCTTGCGCGCCGAGCGGCAGCGGCGTGGCGGCCCACGGCCCGCTCGCCAGCGTCGCCCGGCTCGCGCGGTGCACCATCCACGCGAGCTCGTCCCACCAGGCGACGCGCCGCTCGTCGAGGAACCCGCTCGCGACGAAGAACGTCGCCGGGAGGCGGTGGCGTCGCAGCAGCGGGAAGACGACCTCGTAGTTGTCGCGATAGCCGTCGTCGAACGTCAGCATCACGTGGCGTCCAGGACGCGGCTCGTCGGCCAGCTGCAGCGCCTGCTGCGGCGTGATCACGTCGGCGTGCTCCGCGAGCGTCGCCAGCTGCCGGTCGAACGTCTCGGCGTCGACGTTCCAGAGCGTCCTGTCCCATGGCTCGCCAGCGCACTCGCCGACGCGGTGGTAGTTGAGCACGATCACGCCCTGCCAACGCGCCAGGCGCCGCGCGACAGCGCCGATCGGCCGGCTCGTCAGCAGCGCGGCGGCGGACTCGCGTCGCGAACGGCTCATCGGCGACGATCGGGCTGCGACGTCATTCGTCGAGCATCGTAGAGACGTTTCCGGCGCGGCCGGTACGATGGCTCGCGATGAGCGGCCGTCTCGAGCGTGAGCGCGAGTACCACGACCGGGCCTTCGCCGACAACGTGCGGGCGCCCGCGAAACGTTTCTACGTCGTCAACGGCGAGATGCACGACTGGTACCTAGGCGAGCTGGCCGCGTTCGCCGACGGCGCGCGCGCCCTGGAGTACGGCTGCGGTCCCGGCAGCAGCGCGTTCAGGCTGGCGCGCCAGGGCGCGCATGTCGTCGGCATCGACATCTCGCCGGTGGCGATCGAACAGGCCACGGAGGAGGGTCGCCGCGAGGGCCTCGACGATCGTCTCGAGTTTCGCGTGATGGACGCCGAGCAGCTCGAGTTCGCCGATTCGAGCTTCGACCTCGTCTGCGGCTCGGGCATCCTGCATCACCTCGATCTGACGCGCGTCATTCGCCGAGATCGCGCGCGTGCTGAGGCCGGCCGGCGTCGGTCTCTTCACCGAGCCGCTCGGGCACAATCCGGCGATCAACGCCTACCGCCGGCGCACGCCCGGATTCCGCACGGTCGACGAGCACCCGTTGTTGATGGGCGACTTCGAGCTCGCGCGGCGCTTCTTCGACGACGTCTCGACGCGCTACTTCACGCTCACCACGCTCGCTGCCGTTCCGCTCCGCGACCGTCCTGGCTTTGCGCATGTGCTCGGCGGCCTCACATCGCTCGATCGCCTGCTGTTCAAGGCCGTTCCGCCGCTTCGCCGTCACGCCTGGATGGTCGGGCTGATGCTGCGCGGGCCGCGAGCCTGACGCGAGGCGCGACCCGCGTGCCGCGAGCCTGATGCGAGGCGAGGCCCGCGTGCGGCGAGCTTCAACGCGTGCGCGAGCCTGCGCGGGCCGCGAGCTTAGATCAGCTCGAGGTCCCCGAGCGACAGCGCCCACGATCTGTGATCGGTCGGGTCCGGAGACAGATCGTCGCGCAGCGGGCGAATCGTCAGCGCGGCGCCACCCGGCGAGCGGACGAAGCCGCACGCGGCCGCGAAGTAGGGGGAGTCGAACGAGCACGCGATCAGGTCGGCGCGGCAAGCGCGTTTGACCTCGCGCAACAGCCGTCGCGCGGCGAGCAGGTCGCCGCGCTCGATCAGCAGCTCGCACACTTCGATCATGCGGTAGCCGCCGATCTCGCGGGCGCGGAAGATCGCGAGCTCCTCGCCGCTTTTGACACGGACGGCGTTGTACTCGGTCAGTGCGCCATAGCGCCAGCGCAGATAGTCGAAGTCCTTGACCGTTTCCAAGCGCGGATGGCGGTCTCGCGCCGGCGCGCTCAGCAGCCGCGGATCGACGTCGCCGGCGAGCGCCTCGCGAGCTGTCGGCAGCTCGCCGAGCGGCTGGACGGTTCGTGGCGCGCGGCGTGCGCGACGACGGATCGACTCGCGTAGACGGGTCGGGACGTGCAGGCGCATGTAGCGAGGCTGCGCGCCGGCGCCGCGATAGCCGCCTTCGATCGTGCGCGAAAGGCTGAGCGCGTTCGGGTTCGTCCAGACGAAGTCATATAAGCCAGGCGCGATGCGCTCGCGCATCGCGGCGACCTCTTTGATCAGCGACAGCGACAACCCGCGACGCTGATAGGACGGGTCGACCGCGATGTCGCCGCCGCGCATCGCCGAGACCAGGCGATCGCCGGCGCGCAGGCGCCAGGGCATCAGCGCGGCGAAGCCGACGATCCGCTGATCGGCGACCGCGACGGCGCGCAGCGATTCGCCGAACGGGCTTTCGGTGTGCTTCCAGCGGAAGAACTCAGCCGCGTCGAGGCTCTCGATGCCGTGCGGCCAGCTACCGAAGGCCGTGTTCAGCAACGCGATGACGCCAGGCGCGTCGTCCTCCTCGAACAGCCGCACGACGTGACTCGGTGTCGCGTCGGCATCCTTGCACGCGCTCGACATCCGTTCCAGACGATAGACCGATCTCCGCGCGGCCATGCCAGTTGCGTTGCAAGGCGATCAGCGCCGATCGTCCGGCCGATGTAAGGCCCGAGCCCGGCAGTACTGTGATCACGCTGATGTGATGCTCCGCGGCACTGCGTGCCGGCCGGGATGTGATTCGACGTGCACTCCACCAAGCTGATCGATAGGTTGCGCGAAACGCCCGTGGCGCTGCTCGGTCTGGCGGCGCTTGCGCTGTTCGTGATTTGGGCCGGCAGCGAAGCGGGGTACCCCGTGACGCACTGGGCGCCAGGCGGCCTGATCCTGATCGCGCTGCTCGGCGTCGCGCTGCTGGCCGTGCCGCTGCGCCTGAGCGACGTGCCGATCGCCGTGCGCGTCTCGGTGCTCTGCCTCGCGCTGTTCACCGCCCTGAGCTACCTGTCGATCCTCTGGGCGCAGGTCCCGGCCGACGCCTGGGAAGGGGCCAACCGCACGCTCCTCTACCTGCTCGTGTTCGCGCTGTTCGCGCTCTGGCCGCAGCGCGGGACGGTCGCGGCGCTGATGCTCGGCGCATGGGTCGTCGCGATGATCGGGCTCGCCGTCTTCGTGCTGCTGCACATCAACGGCTCGGCTACGCCCGCGGCGCTGTTCAGCGAAGGCCGCCTCAGGTACCCGGCGGCGTACGAAAACGCGTGCGCCGCGGTCTGGTGCGTCGCGCTCTGGCCGGCGCTGCTGCTCTCGAGCAGCGGCCGCGTGAGCTGGCCGCTGCGCGGCCTGTTGACGGGCGGCGCCGTCGTGCTCGCCGACCTCGCGCTGCTGAGCCAGAGCCGGGGCTCGCTGTTCGCGACCGTCGTGATGCTCGTGCTCGTCTTCGCGCTGCTGCCCACGCGCGTGCGCAGCTTGCTCGTGATCGCACCCGTCGCGATCGGCGTCGGCGCATCGGCTCCGTTCGTGCTGCGCGTCGGGCATCGCCTGCTGCACGGTGGAGACGTGCACGCGGCCGTGCACGGAGCGACCGCGGCGATCTTCATCGCAGCGGTCGCCGTCGGTCTGCTCGTCGCGCTCGGCTGTGCGATCGAACAGCGCTTGGCGATCTCCGACGCGGCCGCGGCGCGACTGCGTCGCGCAATCGGAACCGTTGCGATCGTCGCGCTGATCGCCGGGATCGCCGGCGCGTGGATCGCGGTCGGCGACCCGGTCGCTCGCGCCAAACACGCGTGGCACACGTTCAAGGGCGGCTACGGCGCGGACAACGCGCACGTCGACCGGCTCGTGAGCGGCCTCGGCAGCGGCCGCTACGACTTCTATCGCGTCGCGCTCGACGAATTCCTCGCGCACCCGATCGTCGGCATCGGCGCGGACAACTTCGCCGAGCAGTACCTCGCGCGCGGGCATGACGAACAGACGCCGCACTACCCTCACAGCGTCGAGCTGCGGACGCTTTCGCAGACCGGGATCGTCGGCACGATCTTGGCGGTCGTCGGACTCGTGGCCGCGTTGATCGCCGCCGGCCGCGCCGCGTTGTCGTCATTTGCGCGCCGAACGGACCCGCTCGGTGCGATCGTCGCGGCCGCGGCGCTGGCCGGCTTCGCCTACTGGGCGGCGCACGGCTCGTTCGATTGGCTCTGGGAGTTCGCCGGTCTCGGCGGTCCGGCGTTCGCGCTGCTCGGCACCGCGTGCGCGCTGGCGCCGCGCAGGCGGACAGCGTCCGTCGAGCAGCCGCCCGGCGGGCAGTCGGAGGCGGCCATCTCGGCCTCGGCTGACGGCGCTCGCGACGCGCGCTCGCGGCCGCGCGCCCGGCGCGGCGCCCTGGCGCTGGGTTCGCTCGTCGCGTTCGCGGCCGCCGCATCGCTGATCGCGCCGTGGTCGAGCCAGCTGCGGATCGAGCGTGCGGCGAGCATCTGGTCGACGGCGCCTCGCGCGGCGTATCGGCAACTCGAAGACGCCGCTCGGCTGAATCCGCTCAGCGACGAACCGTACTCATTGGCTGGCACGATCGCGCTGCGTTTTGGCGACCTCGCGCGCGCGGACCACGAGTTCGCGCTCGCGCTGAAACGCAATCGCGACGACGCATATCCGACGCTCGAGCGCGGCGCGATCGCTTCAGCCGAGGGGCGTCAGGCGCAGGCGCGCGCGCTGCTCGAACGGACCGTCCGACTGACGCCTCAAGATAAGCTCGCTCGCGATGCGCTGAAGGTTGTTCGGGGCCGGCGGCGCTTGGACATCGAATCGATAAATCGCGTGATTCTGTTCAAAGCGCAACAAATTGCCTGAGGTCCCCGTGGTTTGCCGAAATTCGGATATCTGCACTCGAAACGCACTCGACATCGCGTCCGCTGTTCGCTACCGTACGCAAGGTCGTCGCACGATTCGGATGAGGCTGCAACGGCGGAGCGCAGTTCGGATGACTATCTGTCGGGGCGACCTGGAGTCGGGCAGCGATACAGCAGAACGGGGTCGTTGCGCGCGCTGGGAGATCCAAGGCAAGGAAGCATGAGATCGCATCGCACCACCATCTTCATCGGAGTGCTGGTAGCCGCGCTGGGCGCGCTGGGATCGCTGGCGGCTTGCGCGGGCGCAACGTCGGTGCTCAGCGGCTATGGCGGCCCCGGTCAGGGCAGCCAAGCGATGCTCGGATCGACGCCGATCGGCGGAGGCAAGGGCGGTGGCGCCGGCGGCGCGGGGCCGAGCGGATCTTCGGGCCCTGACGTCAGCAGCCTCGCCGAGCCGGAAAGCGGCGCGTCGGGCGCCTCGCCGAGCCGGGCGCGAAGCGCTGAAAGCGCGCCGGAATCCTCACCGCGCTCGCCGGCCACGGCAGGCGCCGGGAGCGCTTCGGGCGGCGCCTCGACTTCGCCTTCCTCCGGGAGCTCGAGCTCGCGCTCGGCCGCCGGCCGAGCCGCTGCGCCGCCCGCCACGATCACCTCGCTCTATCCGACCGCCGAACGGATTCCGTCCGACGCGTCCGGCGGCCTGTTGGGCTTCTCGGGCTCGAATCTGCTCGACATGCTCTGCGGCGTGGTCGTGCTGTTGCTGGTTGGAGCGCTCTTCGTGCGCTTGGCACGCCCGGTGCCCGAGAGGTAAGTGGCTAAAGGCATCGCGCTTGCGATCCGACTAAGTACTGAAGCCGCCTCCAACGCACAATGCCCCACACTCCAATCACCCGGCAGACATCGACGACGCTGGCACTCCAGGGCGAGCGCTCGCGCTCGGCCCCCGCGCCGACGGCGATCGGCGGAGCGAGCTTTCGCGGTCCCCTGCAGTGGGCGCTCGAGGACGCCGGCTGGCGCATCTTGCGCCCGAGCGTCGACTTCGTCTTCCTGCTGCTCGCACTGATCCTCGCTCAGGGCGTCGCATCGACGACGGACCCGTCGTCGATGCGCGCGCCGCTGCTCGCCTTCCCGCTGTTCGTGATGCTGCTGTTCTATCTGCGCGGCCTCTATCGAACGCGCCTGCGGGCGCTCGTGCTCGACGGGATCGTGCCGGTGATCAGCGCGGTGTCGATTGGGGCGATGGCGGCGGCCGTGCTGGGCCTGTTCATCAACGGCAGCGCGCCGACGCAGGCGACGACCGTGCGCATGTGGCTGTTCGCGCTGCTCGGGGTCGGCTTTGGGCGAATCGCGCTGTCCTCGGCCCAGCGTCTGGCGCGAGCTCGCCGGCTCGTCGGCAAGCCGGTGCTGATCATGGGCGCCGGAGTCGTCGGCGCGCAGGTCGCTCGGCGCCTGCAGACGCATCCTGAGTACGGTCTGGCGCCGGTCGGCTTCCTCGACGAGGAGCCTCGCTCGATCGCCGAGGTCGGCGGACGCGACCTGCCGGTGCTCGGCACGGTCGAGGATCTAGACACGACGGTTGCGCACACCGGCGTGCGCAACCTGATCGTCGCGTTCTCGTCGGTCGCCGACGAGCGCGTCAGCAGGCTGATCCAGCGCTGCCAGGAACTCGGCGTCGAGGTATCGGTCGTGCCGCGAATGTTCGACACGATCAACAATCGCGTCGGCTACGACACGGTTGGCGGCCTGCCGCTGATGTCGTTCACGATGGTCGACCCGCGAGGCGCGCAGTTCGCGATCAAGCATGCTTTCGATCGCGTGTTCGCGTTGATCCTGCTCGTCGTGCTCTCGCCGCTGCTCGTCCTCTCGGCGCTCGCCGTGCGCTTGAGCTCCAGCGGGCCCGTGCTGTTCCGCCAGCGACGCGTCGGGCGCGACGGCAAGGCGTTCGACCTCTACAAGTTTCGCTCGATGCGCATCCAGGGCGCGCAGGCGGCTGACGACGACGTCGCCGGTCCGCTCGAGGGCCTGCTCGGCGGCGATACGGCGCCGGGCGGTGTCGAGGGCGACGACCGCCGCACGGCTGTCGGGCGTCTGCTGCGCCGGACCTCGCTCGACGAGCTGCCGCAGCTGCTCAACGTGCTTCGCGGCGAGATGAGCCTGATCGGCCCGCGCCCCGAGCGGCCCGAGTTCGTCGAGATCTTCAAACAGGACATCGTCCGCTACGGCGACCGTCACCGGGTCAAGTCGGGCATCACCGGCTGGGCTCAAGTGCACGGCCTGCGCGGGCAGACATCGTTGGCCGAGCGTGTCGAGTGGGACAACTACTACATCGCCCACTGGTCGCTCGGGCTCGACTTGAAGATCCTTGTGCTGACGTTCGTCGCGCTCGTCCGAAGCGCGGAATGAGCCGGCCGCTCGCGCGAGCGTCCTGCTCGTGCGAGCGTCGTGCGGCTAGGTCGTGCGCTGCGCGGCGCGGCGCGATCCGGACCACTGTTGGAAGACGCGCACTCGCACCGCGCGCGCGCCGATCGCGCGCGGCAGTTTGAACGAGTAGCGATTGAAGCTGTTCAGCGTGAACAGCACCTTGTAGCGCAGCACGCCGTTCTTGAAGATTTCCATGTGCATGTAATCGCCGACCGGGCCTTCACCGCTCGCGACGATCCCCGACCCGACCCGCCGCAGGCTGAGCGTGACCGGGCTGACCGGACCGATCGGCGAGCTGAGCACGCTCGCGAGCGCCGAGAACGCGGGCTTGCGCGCGCCTTGCGCGGATGCGACGCCGAACGAGTCGCCGTCGCCGTCCTGGAGTTGGTACAGCGTGATCGCCTGCATGTATCCGGTGGTGCTGAGCGAGCGGTAGATGTTCGTGATGTTCTTCGCCTGTACCGCGGCCGAGACGCACGCTTGTTCCTCTTGCACTTTCAGGCGCGGGTAGCAGTCGCTCCAGCCGAACTCATCCAGCCACAGCGGCTTGGAGTCGCCGTTGGCCAGCTGAACGGCTCGTATCGAGCGGATCGCCGCCAGCGTCAGCGTGTAGTAATGGACCGCCAGACCGTCGTAGTAGCCCTTGATCCCCGCTTCGTAGAGCAGGCGCAAGAACACTCCGTTAAACCCGACCAACGAGCCGGCAAGCACGTTCACAGCCGGATCGGCCGCCTTCACGAGCGGGTACGTCGCCTTCAGCAGGGCGGCGTAACGCTGCGGTTTTTCCGGGCCGGCGAAGTACTTCTCGTTGGCTTGATCGGGCTCGTTCCATACCTCCAGAGCATCGATCTGGCCTTTGTAGCGTTCGACTAGCGTCGTTGCGAACGCCGCGAAGTCAGACGGCTGACTCGGCGGATAGCCGTTGGCTTCGCTGCGTCGTCCGGGCACGCAGCTGCGCTGGACGCTTTCCGGCGCGGACGTCGCCCAGCACGGTGAGCTGTCGAGCATCACGATGATGCCGATGCCGCGTGCCGCTGCGTCGGCGAACAGTCGATCGGTGTATGCGAGCGCTCGAGCGTCGAGCTGGCCGGGACCGTTCGGCTCGAGCACCGACCACGGCAACTCGACGCGGACGATCTTCGCGCGCAGACTGCTCGCGAGCGCGATCGACTGGTCGGCCTGCGCCGGCGTCGAGCCGGACGTCAGTCCGTCGATGTCGACCCCGCCGAGCGGTGGCGCGACGGCTGCGATATGCGCTTGCGATCCGGCGGCCGTCTGCGCGAAACAGGCGAGCAGGCAGAGCGCGAGCGCCAGCGCTGCCGGCCGTTTGTGTCCTCGCGTTCGGATCCAACGAACCTTACTCATCGGCGCGGAACCAGCCGCCGCTTCGACTAGCTACGCTAACGACGCGATGTCGCCGACGTGGATTTGGATGCAGATCGCGATTGTCGTCTTCGTGCTGATCGGGATGGTGATCGCGATCGTCAGGCTTGCCTGATGGTGTGAGCTCGCGGGCTGCGTTCGCGAGCTGCGCGCAAGCCACGGGTATGATCCAGTGCGGCGCGCGACGGTGGTCTCTGCAGACACGCTAGGAGGATCATGTTCAGCTCGATCGTGGTAGGGACGGATGGCTCGGACACGGCGACGCAGGCCGTGCGGCAAGCCGCCGATCTCGCCGGCGCCGTCGGCGCGAAGATCGAGCTCGTCAGCGCGTACGCTCCGGTCTCCCAGCAGCGCCTGAGCGAGGAACGTCGCCAGGCGCCGGAGGACCTCCAGTGGGCGATCAACCCGCGTGAGGACGTCGACGCGACGCTCGAGGCCGCCGCGGCGTTGGTGCGCGATGCGAACGTCCCGGTCGAGCTGCATGCGCGCCAGGGCGATCCCGCGGACGCGATCCTCGACGTCGCCGAGGAACAGGAGGCTGACCTGATCATCGTCGGCAACAAGGGCATGACCGGCGCCAAGCGCTTCCTGCTCGGCTCGGTGCCGAACAAGGTCTCCCATCACGCGCCCTGCTCGGTGCTGATCATCCGCACGACTTGAGGTCGTGCGACGCGCGAGGCGCGTGGAATCGCCCCCGCAAGGCAGCAACGTGACGCCATCTCGGCTCGCAGGTGTGCGCGGCACGGTCGCCGAATGAGCGCTCGATGAACGAATCTGAGCAAGCGCCTGAGCAAGCGCTCGCCACCCGCACGCTGCGAGGGATGGCATGGGCGTATGGCGCATTCGGCGGCGGTCGCGCGGTCGTGCTCGTCTCGACGGCGATCCTCGCGCGCCTGCTGACGCCGCGCGAGTTCGGCGTCGTCGCGCTCGCGCTCGTGTTCATGACGTTCCTCGAATCGCTGAACGAACTCGGTCTTGGCCAAGCGCTGATCGTCGCCGCCGTCGACGAGGAAGCCGAGCGCGCGCAGACGGTGTTCTCCTGGAGCGTCGTCCTCGGTCTGGCGCTGACGATCGCGATGGCCGCGTGCTCATCGCCGATCGCCGGTTTCTTCCATCAGCCGCAGCTCGCCGACCTGCTGCCGGTGCTCGGCTTCAACTTCTTCCTGCGCGCGCTGGGCGCGACGCACTACGCGCTCGCTCGCAAGCAGCTGAACTACCGCGTGCGGACCGTCAGCGAGATCTCCGAGGTCGTCGTGCGCGGCGGGGTCAGCATCGGGCTGGCGCTCGCTGGCGCCGGGGTCTGGAGCCTCGTGATCGGCTTCGTCGCCGGCGTCCTGGCCAGCACGACAGCTTTGTGGCTACAGGTCGACTTCCGCCCGCGACTGGCCCTGACGCGGACTCACCTACGCGACATGGTGCAGTTCGGCGGCGCGCTGACGCTCGTGGATGTCGGTTCGGTGATCATCGCGAACACCGACTACCTGTTCATCGGGCGCATCCTCGGCGCTTCCTCGCTGGGGCTTTACTCGATCGGCTTCCGGATTCCGGAATTGGCGATCCTGAACGTCGCGCACGTGGCGGCCGACGTCCTCTTCCCGGCCTACTCGGCGCTCGACCCGCAAAGGCTGCGCGACGGCTACTTGAAGTCGCTCAGGTACCTGACGATGCTGACGATGCCACTCGCCGCCGGCGTCGTCGCGTTGGCCCGTCCGATGATTCTCGTCGTATTCGGGCATCAGTGGACGGGCTCGATTCCTGTCGCTCGCGCGATCGCCGGCTACACGCTCTTCGCGACGCTCTCGATCCCGCCTGGGACGGTGCTGAAGGTCACGCGACGGATTCCGTTGATGATCGCGTTCGCGATACCGCTCCTGCTCGCGTTGATCGGTTTGCTGGTGATCTTCACCAACCAGGGGATCGTCGCGGTGGCGCTCGCGACCTCAGTGCTGCAGACGACGGTCGCGCCGCTGCAGATATTCATCGTGTCGCGGCAGCTGAAGCTCTCACCGCTGTCGTCGGTCCGCGTGATGACGCCGCCGCTGATCGCCGCGGCCGTGATGGCCGGCGCGTTGATCGCGCTGCAGCAGGTGATCGGCCCGCCCGTGCTCGAGTTGATCGTCGGCATACCGCTCGGTGGCGCGATCTACCTCGCCGTGCTCTGGTCGATGTCCCGTGAGGAGCTGATCGCGCTGCGCACGATGGCGTTCCCGCGCTCCAGCTCCTAGCCTGAGACGCGCGTCTCGCGGGTCACTCCGCGTCGTGGCCGCGCGGCGCACGAGCGAGCGCGGGATTTTCGACGCCGCGATCGGCGGTCTGCGCGGCCGCGATGCGCCGGCCGAGCGCTTGATCGAGCGCTTCGTGCACGGCGCGCTGCGCGGAGAGCGGCTCGAGCGTGTGCGACGAAGGCCCGGCGATCCTGTCGACTCGCACGTTCGGCCGCTCCGCGAGCCGCTCGAGCGTTCCGTCTCGCTCGAGTTCCTCGAGCATCGGCTCGCCTTCGCCGAACAGCATCAGCACTTCCGTTCCCGCCGCCTGGACGCTCGAGAGCACGTCGTCGAGCACTTCGCTCTCGTGAGCGGCCTGCTGATGGGCGGCGGGCAGTCGTCGCATCGAGACGACGGCGCCGCTCGTGATGTCGCGGATCCGATTGCGCGTGATCTGGCCGCGCGCCAGCTTCGTCCAGGTGCGCGGCTTGAGCGCCTTGCGCAAGTTGCGCGCATTGCGGATCCCGAGCAGATCGTCGTTCCAGACGAGCACGCGAGGATTGACCAGGTAGGCGCCGGCGACTCGCTCGTCCTGCGCCGCGGCATGCAGCGCCCAATATGCGCCGGAGCACAGGCCGGCGAGCACGATGCGTTGTGCCAGGCCGTGCTCGGCGAGCGCGCCGAGCATCGTTCGCGATTCATCCATCGCGCGCTCTACGTAGAACTCGCCGTTCTCGCGCAATGCCTCCGGCTGGCCTTCCGCGTCGCCGATGCCGGCGTAATCGATGCGCAGCGTAGGCACGCCGCGCGCGGCCCACCGGCGCGCGATCTCGACCCACATGCGCCCCGGCCCGATGTGCCTTATCGCGCCGGCGTTGAGCAGGACCGCGCACAACTCCGACGGCGCATCCGACGCGACTGGCTCGGCCAGGATGCCGAACATGTTCACGTCGCCCGCCGCGATCGTCACGGGACGCTCGCGCACGAGCGTCCCCGCTTCGGTCAGCTCCAAGCAGCTTTGATCGTCGTCGTCCGCCGATTGCGACGCCGTTGGACCGCGCCGCGCTGGGCGCTGATCCGCAGGGCGCGCGAGCCAGCGCTCGACGGTCGTGAACACCTCGAGCGGCGGGTAGGAAGCCTGCGGGACGGCGACCATCTCGCCGTAGCCGGGGCCAGGCAGCACCTCGGTGTCCGTTCCCGCGTCTTCGAGCGCCGAGCGCAGGCGCGCATCGACATCCAGCCCGTCGCGCTGCAACAGCAGCGCTCGACGCTCGTTCGCGCGTGGCAGCTCGAGCGCGGCGAGGTCGAGTCCTTCGAGCGAGCCGAGCGTTTCGCGACTGAGCAGGAAGCCGGCGCTCGCGAGCGAGCCGTCGTCGATCGGCGCGACCTGCCGCTCGCCGTCGCTCTGCTCGGTCGAGGACTCGATCCGTGCGAGCGCGCGCTGGCGTCGCACCACAGTCCGACCGCGAGACGGCACCGACCAGAGCACGAGATCGTCGATCGCAGCGCCCGCGGCCGCCGCGCAGTAGGCGAGCATCCCGCCCAGGTCGAGCCCGATGGCGACGACGCGCGCGCCGTCTCGCTCCCGCTTCAGCCAGCCGGCGGCGCTCGACAGCGATTCGATCCACGCATCGACGAGCCCGCGATCGTTTGGCCCACCGGGGCTGTCGCCCGTTCCGGGAAGGTCGATGCGCAGCACGGCGTGCCCCGCGCTCGCAAGCGATTGCGCCCACGTGCGCTTGGCGCGATAGGCGCACAGCTCTTCGTTCCCGAACAGCGGGCAGAGCAGCACGGACGTGTCCGACGGCGACTGTCCGCCTGGGCGGTCGTAGAGCGCGAAGACCGATCGTTCTCCGCTACGGAGGTAGAAAGCGCGCGTGCTCACGTCGCGGCGCCAAGCTCACAAACCACGTGCGGATCATACCCGTAGCTTCTGTTCGGCTTGACGCGTGAGCGCCGGTTGGCGCTGCTTCAGCGCGACACCGCGCCTGGGCCGCCCGGTGCGGTCGCCGCCGCCGCATCGACGAGCCCGGCGCCGTAAAGCGCTTCGTCACCGCCGCCGCCGAGCTTGCGCGCCGTCGCGCGCAGGCGCGCGATCAGCTGCGCCGGCGTCGGATGGCGGCCGAGCACGCCGCTGGCGATGATCAGCGCGGCCGTCGCGGCGACGTGTGGCGCCGCCATCGAAGTGCCTTCGTAGCCGCTCGGCATGCCAAAGCGTCGTGGCGAGGAGCCGGTGAACGTGACCTGGAAGACATCGCGCCCGGCCGGCGCTTCAGGGTGGCAGTTCGGGTCGCCCGGCAGGTTCGCGTCGGCGCCGCCGCCCGGCGCGACGAGCGTCAGGCCCGAGCCGTCGTTGGAGTAGTCGGCGAGGCAGCCGTGTTCAGTGCTCGCGCCGACCGCGACGACGTCCGGCGCGCGCGCCGGATAGGCGATCGCCGCGTGCCCCTCGTTGCCGGCCGCGGCGACGACGAGCACGCCTTCGCGCCGCGCGTAGCGCAGCGCTTCGATCAGCTCCGGGATGTCTGACGCCGTCACGTTGCTCGAGAACTCGAGGCTCAGGTTGATCACCTGCGCACCGTGCTTGACCGCGAAGCGCACGCCTTCGGCGATCGTCGACGCTTCGCCTTCGCCCTGGCCGTTGAGCACGCGCACGGGCATGATCCGTGCGGCGAACGCGAGGCCGGTCAGGCCGTAGTGGTTGTTCGTCGCCTCGGCGATCGTGCCGGCGACGAACGTGCCGTGACCGTTGCGGTCGTTCGGGAAGCGGTTGTGCGCGATGAAGTCGTAGCCGCCGACGAAGCCGTAGCGCGAGAAGTCCGGCGAGCGTGGGAAGCGGCCGTGCGTCGCGTAGGCGACGCCCGTGTCGAGCACGGCGACGATCACGCCTTTGCCGCCTGGCGCGCCGTCGGCCGCGACGTTCGCCCACGCTTGCGGCGCGCCCACGCCGAACGGGCCGGAGAAGTTCCACTGCAGCTGCCGCCAGTCGCCCGCCTGCGTGCCGTAGCCGACGTCGTTCGGCACGAGCGGCGTCGCTTCGGCCGCGTGCGCGGTGTAGTCCGGTACCGCCCATGCGACGTCGCGGTGGCCGCGCAGGCGGCGCAGCGCGTCGCCGACGCTGACGCCGCGCGCGAGCTCGATCACGCGCGTGTGCGGCGCCGTGACGACCGGGTCGAGGCCGCCCGCCGAGCGCGCCGTAACGATGCGCGCGCGCGCCGGCGTCGCCGTGACGTACTTGACGATGACCCGCGTCGGCGCGTATTGCTCAGGCGCGGCGCTTGCGGCAACCGGCAGCGCCGTCGCGAGCCCGCAGCAGACGAGCGTGAGCGCGAGTGTCGACAGCGAGCGCCGCGCCGCGCGCGACGCTTCGCGGCGGCTGTCGCTGGCTCGCGAGCCGTGGTCGCGAGCGTGAAGTTGTCGGGCGGGCGCTGTCACGGGCGATGTCAGATAATGATGATGCGCTCGACGTCTCCAGGCGGCAGCACTGTCGCAGAGCGTTCGGCGAATCGATGAGCGAGCGCTTCTCCTCCCGCGACGACTACTTCATGCGCTTGGCGCTGCGCGAGGCCGAACAGGCGCCGGCCCACGAGGACGTGCCGATCGGCGCGGTCGTCGTGCACGACGGCGAGTTGCTCGCCGCCGCGCGCAACGAGCGTGAGCTGCGCCAGGACCCGACGGCGCACGCCGAGGTGCTCGCGCTGCGCGACGCCGCGCGCGCGAGTGGACGCTGGCGCCTGCTCGACACGGTCCTCTACGTGACGCTCGAGCCGTGCGCGATGTGCGCCGGAGCGCTCGTGCTCGCCCGCGTCGGACGCGTCGTCTTCGGCGCGAGCGACCCGAAGGCAGGCGCCTGTGGCAGCGTGCTCGACGTCACCGGCGAGCCGCGCTTGAACCATCGCCCGCAGGTCGCCGGCGGTCTGCTCGCGCTCGAGTGCGGCGAGCTGCTCAGCTCGTTCTTCGCCGCGCGACGCTAGTGGCTCGCGCGCTCTGCGCCGCGCGCGAGCCACTAAGATCCTGCTCGTCCTCCCGCGCGAGGCCCGGAGGGGTGGCAGAGCGGTTGAATGCGGCGGTCTCGAAAACCGTTTCGGGGGAGATTCCTCCGACGAGGGTTCGAATCCCTCCCCCTCCGCTCCTGAACGAGCGCGCGCGAGCGCGTCGAGGCGCGCAGTGCAGCCAGATCGACCGGCCGGTCGCGGTCGCGGTCGCGGTCGACTCGACGGCGGCGCTTGCGCGAATGCCCCCACGCCCTCGCCGAGGCCCCCGGGGGGCAAGCTCCCGGAGGCCTCTGGCGGGCCGGATGAAGGCCCGCGGTCGCGGCCGCTTCATACGGAGGATGCACTCGACCATCTGTGGGGATGATTCGTGCAGCGAACGAAATATACAGGCTTTCAGTCCTAGGATTAGAAACCCTAGACATTGACCCTAGGACTACGCGATGTTTCTTACGTGCACGACGAACCCGACCTTGCCCTCGCCGACATGCTCAAACAGCTCCGCGAGGATCGCGAGATCACGCAGGAGCAGCTCGCGTTCGAAGCCGGGATCACGGCATCGGCGCTTTCGCGCATCGAGCGCGGCGTCAACAACCCCGGCTGGATGACCGTCAGGCGGCTGACCGAAGCGCTCGACGTGACGCTCGTCCAGCTCGCCAAGGCGATCGAAAGCGACGTGCGCTGAGCTCAGAAGATGCTCTCGAAGAACTTCACGGCGATGCTCCCGAGGAAGATCACCGAGACGACGCCGAGCGCTCCGATCGCCGCGCCGATCGCGCTCAGCGCGAAGTCGGTCAGCAGATAGCCGAGCGCGAGCACGACGACGCCGATCGACGGCAACGTGTCGAGCCCGGAGAAGGGCGGCGCGAGGAACGCCGTCAGCGCCAGCCCGAGCACGATCGCGCCGAACACGCCGGCGCTGAGGCGATGACCGAACAGCCAGCGACCGCGCGGACGCGAGAAGCGCTCGAGCGCGCGAATCCGCCGCAACAGCGTGTCGATGAACTTCTGCTGTTTGGCGCCGGCCAGCTCGACCGCTCGCCAGCGCTGCGGCAGCCAGACCTTGCGTCGCCCGGCGATCAGCTCCAGCGCCAGCAGCATCACGATCACCTCGAGCACGTGCGTCACGCCGCCGGTCGGCAGCGGCAGCGCCGGCACAGCCATCAGCAGCACGAAGATCAGCGCGAAGCTGCCCTCGCCGAACGCGTCGATCAGGCCGCCGAGCGTCTTGCGCCCATCGCTCGTCAGCCAGCGTTCGAGCTGATCGCTGACACGCTCCGGCGCGAGCTGCTGATCTGCCGCCATGCGCGCATTCTCCATGGGCCGCGGCATCACGCCGCTGCGCCAAGCCGCGCGCGCTAGGCGGCAGTCCTCGCGCGCGCTTCGGCGAGCAGCTCGGCGATGATCTCGCCGAGCTCGAGCTCCTGATCGCGCTCGCGCAGCGCGCCGTCGCCGTCGAACGCGTTCTCGGCTTCGGCGATCGGCAGCTCGCGATCGATCACGCGCGCGCCGGCGGCTGCGAGCGACTTGCGCAGCTCGGCCTGCGCCCAGACGGCGCCGAACATGCCGGTGCTCGTGCCGATCACCGCCGCCGGTTTGTTGCGCAGCGCCGCCGTCGCGAACGGCCGTGAAGCCCAGTCGACGGCGTTCTTCAGCGCGCCTGGGATCGAGTGGTTGTACTCGGGCGTCGCGAACAGCAGCGCGTCGGCCTCGACGAGCGCCTTGCGCCACTGTTCGACGGCCGCCGCCGGCGCCGCCTCGTCGTCCTCGTCGAACGGCGGGATCGCCTTCAGCGCGGTGAACTCGACGAGCTCGACGTCGGGTGGCAGCAGTGCCGCCGCCGCCCGCAGCAGGCGCCCGTTGTGCGAGTCGCGCCGCAGCGACCCGGCGATTCCGAGCACACGCATCGCGATCGCCTACTCGCTGTCCTCAGCGAGCTCGAGCTCGACCGTCAGCTTGACCTCGTCGGACAGCGCAAAGCCGCCTTTCGGCAACGGCGCGTTCCAGTTCAGGCCGAACTTCGTGCGATCGATCACCGTCTCCAGCGTCACGCCGATCTTGATCGCGCCGCCGAGCGTCTCGTGCGGGTCGGTGATCGTGCCGCGAGCCTCGACCGGATGCGTCTGGTCCTTGATCGTCAGCTCGCCGTCGACGACGAGCTCCTCGCCGTTACGGCGAATCTCCTTCGAGCTGAACTTCAGCTCCGGGTAGCGCTCGGTGTCGAAGAAATCCGGCGAGCCGAGGTGCGCCTGCAGGTTCTCGTCTTTGACGTGGATCGACGAGGCGTCGACCGTTCCCGTGAACTGGCCGTTCCCGTTCTCGTCGACCGTCAGCGTCGCGTCGAGCTGCTCGAAGCGGCCGCGAAATGTCGCGACGACCATGTGTTTGACGGCGAAGCTCGCCGAGGAGTGCGTCGGGTCGAGCTTCCACGTTCCCACCGGAAGCTGCGTCTGCGTGCCTGCTGGGGCTGACATTGGGGGCTCCTTGTATCGCTGTTGATCGGCTGACGTCACCGGCGCCGGCTAGCGGACTGCGGTCCGTTTCATCGCTACACTAACACAAATGGACCGTAGTCCGCTAAGCATCGAGAATAGACTCGCCGGCGTGCCGAAGATCGTCGATCCGCTCGCGCTGCCGATGCTCGGAGGCGTGCGGCACGAGCGCGCCGACGCGGCTCGCAATCGCGCGACGATCCTCGCCGCGGCCGAGCAGCTCGTCGCCGCCGAGGGCGCGAGCGCGATCACGATGGATCGTCTCGCGCACTGCGCAGGCGTCGGCAAGGGCACGTTGTTTCGTCACTTCGGCGATCGCTGTGGGCTGATGCGCGCGCTGCTCGACGAGCGCGAGCGGGCGTTTCAGGAGGAGTTCATCCGCGGCCCGGCGCCGCTCGGGCCGGGCGCGCCGCCGTGCGAGCGGTTGATCGCGTTCGGCGCAAGGATGTACGAGCACATCGAGATCCAAGGCGACCTGCTGCTCGCCGCCGAGAACGGCGCCCCCGGCGAGCGCCTGCGCCACAGCGTCTACGCCGCCTACCGCGCGCACCTGATCGCGCTGCTCGAGCAGCGCGATCATGCCGGCGAGGCCAGCTACCTGGCGGACGTGCTGCTCGCCGCGCTGAGCAGCGAACTCGTTCTGTTTCAGCGCCGCGAGCAGCAACTCACGCCGCGTCAGCTCGCGAGCGGCTGGAGCGAGCTCGTGCGCGCGCTGCTGGCCGAGCGGTGAGCGAGCAGTGACGCTCGCGCGCCGCGCGCTCGCCGGCCGAGCGCCCCGGCGACGACGGCCGTCCGGGAGCCTGCTCGGCGGTCAGCCGCGCACCGGCGTTTCGCATCGGGCATAGTGGGCATCGACTTCGCATGAGCAGCCAAGCCGAACAGGTCCCGACACTGCCGCTCGGCGCCAGCGAGCGGATCCAGCAGCTCGGCTATGGCGTCTTTCAGGTGCCGCCGAAGGAGACCGAGCAGCCGGTCGCCGAAGCGCTCGCGGCCGGCTATCGCCAGATCGACACGGCGGCGGCATATCGCAACGAGGGTGGCGTCGGCTTGGCGCTGCGAGCTTCTGGCATCCCGCGCGACGAGCTGTTCGTCACGACGAAGTGCTGGAACGACGACCAGGGCCACGAGCAGGCCAAGCGGGCCTGCCGCGCGAGCCTCGAGCGGCTCGAGCTGAGCCACCTCGACCTGTACCTGATCCATTGGCCGGCGCCGGCGCTTGACCGTTATGTCGAAACGTGGAAGGCGTTCGTCGAGTTGCAACAGGAAGGGCTCGTGCGCTCGATCGGCGTGTCCAACTTCGAACCGGAGCAGCTCGAGCGCGTGATCGCCGAGACCGGCGTCACGCCGGCGATCAACCAGGTCGAGTTGCATCCGCACTTCCAGCAGGTCGGGTTGCGCCGCGAGCACGAGCGGCTCGGCATCCTCACCGAGGCATGGAGCCCGCTCGGACAGGGCCTCGAGCTCGAGGACCCGGTGATCGTCGAGATCGCGCGCCGCGCACGACAAGACGCCGGCGCAGGCGATCGTCCGCTGGCACTTGCAGCTCGGCAACGTCGTGATCCCGAAGTCCGTCACGCCGTCGCGGATCGTCGAGAACTTCGACGTGTTCGACTTCGAGCTGAGCGATGAGCAGATGCAGGCGATCGACGCGCTCGACGCCGGCACGCGGATCGGGCCCGATCCGGACACGTTCGTCCCTGAGCCCTGAGGGCGCGCATGGCCGACGCAGTCGCAGTGCTTGGCGCCGGCGGCACGATGGGAGCCGGTATGGCGCGCAACATCGCGCGCGCCGGCATCGAGCTGATCGCCTGGAACCGCTCGCGCGAGAAGGCCGAGCCGCTCACTGAGGACGGCGCGCGCGTCTGCGACACGGCTGCCGAAGCGGCTGCCGCGGCCGATGTGATCGTGACGATGCTGTCCGACGCCGACGCGGTGCTCGCGGCGATGGGAGGCGAGCACGGCGGTCTGGCCGGAGCGCGAGCCGGCAACGTCTGGGTGCAGATGAGCACGATCGGCGAGCAGGGCACGGCGCGCTGCATCGAGCTCGCTCGCGAGCACGAGATCGAGTTCGTCGACGCACCGGTGCTCGGAACGAAGCAGCCCGCCGCCGAAGGCCAGCTCGTCGTGATGGCTTCCGGCAAGCGCGAGCTGCGGGAGCGCCTGCAGCCGGTCTTCGACGCCGTCGGGCGGCGCACGATGTGGGTCGGCGAGGCCGGCGCCGGCAGCCGGCTGAAGCTCGTCACGAATGCGTGGCTCGTCAGCGTCGTCGAGGGCGTCGCCGAGACGGTCGCGCTCGCGCGCAGGGGCTCGAGCTCGACCCGGAGCTGTTCCTGCAAGCGATCGAAGGCGGTCCGCTCGACGCTCCCTATGCGCGAATCAAGGCAAAGGCGATGATCGACCGCGACTTCGAGCCGACGTTCGCGCTGAAGCTCGCGACGAAGGACGCGAAGCTGGCGGCCGACGCGGCGGCACGCCGCGAGCTCGACGTGCCGGTGCTCGCGGCGATCGCGCGAGCGGATGGACGAAGCCGTGCCGGCGCACGGCGAGGAAGATCTGAGCGCGACGTACCTGAGCAGCGCGCCACGCGACTCTGCTGCTTGACGCGTCGGCGCGAGCCGGCCGACGCTGTGCGTCAGGGCGCTGGAGGATGTAAAGGGCCGGGACTGGGTCTCTCGTCTGCGAGTCGCGGTAGCAAATGTATATACGCCGTGTATGCATTTGCTACCACGCTCTGAAAAGGGGATCACTCCTGCACCGCTCAGTGTGCAGCGCTCAGCGTTCGCCGATCCCGCGCCGCATGCGCTGCACGCGGCGCAGCTCCTGGATCGCCTCGTCCTCGACGACGAGCGCGCCCGGCCCCGCCGTCGCCGAGCAGCTCCGGCTCGAGCGATGGCGCACGAGCTCGCCGGCGACCTGGTCGACGCGCTGCGCGCCGGCGCCAGGGCGCGAGCTGACGACGCGCGTCGATCCGCAGTCCTTTGAACAGCAGCCCGACGCCGTCGTCGAGCGCCCAGCCGCCGGGCAGCGTGCCGTCGCGCACGCTCGCGAGCCAGACCGGCAGCCGCTCGGGCTCGCCGTCGGCGTGCACCGTCAGCGAGCCGTCGAGCAGGCCGAGCCCGGCGAGCGGCTCCGGCGGTCCGCTCGAGCGCGTGACGCCACCCTGGAACCAGCACATCGCGCCGGCGCTGAGTCCGGCGAGCACCGTTCCCGCGCGCCAAGCCTCGCACGAGCAGCTCGTCGAGCCCGTGCGCGCGCCAGATCGCCGAGCAGGTTGCGCATCGAGCCGCCGCCGACGTAGATGATGTCCTGCTCGAGCACGATCTCGTGCAGCGGTCGCGTGCTGTCGCGCATGCGAAACAGCGAGAGATGCTCGTGCACGCACCAGCGATCGGCGAAGCGCGCTTGGAAGGCGTTGATCTGCGCCGTCGTGTCGCCCGAGGCCGTCGGCAGGAACAGCACGCGCGGCTGCTTCGCTGCGCGTCAGCGAGAGCACGAAGTCATCGAGCAGCGGGTTGGTCGGCTCCATCGTGAAGCCGCCGCCGCCCATCGCGAAGATCTGGCGCTGCTCGAGCGGTATCTCGGCCGGCGCGCTCACTGCGCTCTACGCCGGAACCGGCGCCGGCGTCGTCTCCGGCGCTGCCGGGCGGCGCTCGCTCGGCGCTGCCCGGCGCTGCGGCGCGACGCGCCGCCGCCGGCGCGTGCGCCGCGCCGGCGCGACGGCGTCGCCGGTCCGCTCGGACGTGGGCAGCGTCCGCGCCGAGGTAGCTGACATCGAGCGGCGTCTCGACGACGCCGTCGCAAGCGTGCTCGACGCGGTAGGCGGCGCCGTCCGGGCCGCGAGCTGACGACGCGCTTCAGGCGCGTGCGGCGGAAGTGCAGCGCGACGCCGTCCTCGGCGGCGAAGCCCGCGCGCATGCCGTCGCCGACGAAGCGGTGGTACTCGGCGCGTCGTGCCGGCTCGGCGTCGTAGTGGACGCAGTTCGAGTACGGCAGCAGCCCGAGGCCGCGAACGCCGCGCGGCGCGCCATGGAAGGCGCTGAGCGCCTCGTCGAACCAGCACAGCGAGCCGGCCGACGGGCCGCACAGCACGATCCCCTTGCGCCAGGCCTTGCGCAGCACGTCGTCGAGGCCGTGCGCGCGCCAGGCGCCGAGCATGCTGACGACGTTACCGCCGCCGACGTAGATCAGGTCCTGCGCGAGCAGGTGGCTGGCGAGGTCGTCCTCGACGCCGCCCGTGCCCTGGTCGCGGCGGAACAGCGAGACGTGGCTGGCGTCGCAGCTCGCCGCGAAGCGGCGGTAGAAACGCACGACGTAGTGGTCGGCGTCGCCGGATGCCGTCGGCAGGAAGCAGACGCGCGGGCGTTCGGCGTCGGTCAGCGAGAGGACGTAGTCGTCGAGCAGCGAGCTGTCGCGCTCCATCGAGAAGCCGCCGCCTCCGAGGGCGACGATCTGTGGCGTTCTGCGATCGCATCGGTCTCGTCTCGCACTCCCGCTGTCTCGGTCGACGTGGCTCGAACGACTGACATCAGCTTCGCCCGATCGCGGCGAGGCGAATATGGACCGCCGTATGAACTTGCGCGAGCGCGCCTGGACATTCGGCGCAGCCGCTGGCGCGTCTGCGCCGGCGCCACGCGACGGCCTGCGAGCGCTTGAGCAACATTCAGCAAGCTCACACGCTGCTCCTACACGCGCACGAGCACGCTGCGCCGGTGAGCTATTCGTGGGAGTCCTCCTCGGCCGCGTCGTCGGCCACGCCCGCCGCGCCAGGCGCGCCGTCGCTTGGCGCTGGCGCGAGCCTGCGCGCGCGGCTGCGCGCGCTGACCGGGCGCCTGCCGCGACCGGAGCTGGGCGCGCTGATCGTGCTCGCGGCGGTGCTCGACCTGTGGGCGCTCGGCCGCAACGGCTGGGCGAACGACTACTACAGCGCCGCCGTGCGCTCGATGAGCTCGAGCTGGCACAACTTCCTCTTCGCCTCGGCCGATCCGAGCGGCGTGATGACCGTCGACAAGCCGCCGCTCGACCTGTGGGTGCAGTCGCTGTCGGTTCGCGTGTTCGGCTATCACCCGCTGAGCATGCTCGTGCCGCAGGCGCTGATGGGCGTCGCGAGCGTCGCGCTGCTCTACGACCTCGTGCGGCGGCGCTTCGGCCGAATCGGCGGGTTCGTCGCCGGGCTCGCGCTCGCGCTGACGCCGATCACGGTCGCGATCTCGCGCCACAACAACCCCGACGTGCTGCTGATCCTCTGCTGCGTCGCCGCGCTGTGGTTCACCGTGCGCGCGCTCGACGACGGCCGCACGCGCTGGCTCGTGCTCGCCGGCGTGTCGCGTCGGCCTCGGCTTCGAGACGAAGATGCTCGTCGCGCTGACCGTCGTGCCGGGCATCGCGCTCGCCTATCTGTACGTCGCGCCGCGCGGCAGGCTGCGCGCGCTGCGCCAGCTGCTCGCCGGCGGGATCGCGATGCTGGTCGTCGGCGGCGCCTGGCCGGCGCTGGTCGCGCTGACTCCGGCCGCCGACCGGCCGTGGATCTCGGGCACGAGCGACAACAGCATCCTCTCGCTGATCTTCGAATACAACGGCCTCGGTCGCGTCGACGGGCAGGCCGGCGGTCCCGGGCGGCGTCGGCGGCGGCAGCGTGTTCGGCGGCGGCGCCGGCCCGCTGCGGCTGCTCAACTCGGCGCTCGGCGGGCAGGCCGGCTGGCTGCTCGGCTTCGCGCTGCGTCAGCGGCGTCGGCCTGCTCGTCGCGAGCCGGCTGCGCCGCGCCGACGCGCGCAGCGGCTGGCTGATCGCCGTCGGCGGCGCGTTCCTGACGACCGCCGTCCTGTTCAGCTCGGCGAGCGGCATCTTCCACCCGTACTACGTCTCGCTGCTCGCGCCGTTCGTCGCCGCGCTCGTCGGCGCCGGCGCCGCGCAGCTGATCGGCGGCGGGCTGCATGCGCGCGTGCTCGCGCCGCTGGCGCTCGCCGCCGGCGTCGCAACGCGAGCTCGCCGTGCTGCACGACTATCCCGGCCAGCTGAGCTGGCTGGCGCCGGTGCTGATCGCGCTCTGCGCGCTTGTCGGCGCTCGCGCTCGCGCTGCAGCGCGTCAGGCGTCTGCGCGCTGATCGCGGTCGCCGTCGCGCTCGGCGTGCTGCTGCTCGCGCCGGCCGTCTGGGCGGTCGACACGCTCGGCCACGCGACTAGCGGCACGTTCCCCGAAGGCGGCCCCGGCGACGTTCAGGGCGCCGGCGGCATGTTCGGCGGTCCTGGCGGTCACGGCGGTCGTCCCGGCGGCCGCGCAGGTGTGCGCGGCGGCTTCGGCGGCTTTGCACCCGGCGGCGCAGCCGGCGCGTCAGGCGGCACTCGCGCCCGGCGGCGGGCGGCGCGCCGGGTCTCGGCGGCGGCGCGCCCGGCGCGCTCGCTGCGCCCGGAGCGCGCGGCCGGCGGCCCCGAGCGGCGGCCGCTCGCGCGCCGCCGGTGCTCGCGGGGGCATTGGCCTGGCGGCAGCGAGCGGCGCGCCGCTCGGCAACGACCAGACGATCACGCAGGCGCTCGCTTACGCCAAGCCGCACGGCGGCGGCACGGTCGCCGTGTCGAGCCAGTCGAGCGCGGCGCTCGGCGATCATCGCGAGCGGCGCGAAAGTCGCCGGCATCGGCGGCTTCTCCGGTCGCGAGAGCGACGTGAGCGACGAGTTGGCTGGCGCAGGAGGTCAGCTCGGGCGCGATCCGCTGGGTGCTCGTCGAACAGTCTGGTTTCGGCGCGGGCGCGGCAGAACGCGGCGGCGCGGCGCTGCCGGGCGACACTCGCGCCGGCTCGAAAGCGGCGATGAGCGCGGCTGCGAAAGCGTGCAAGCGCGTCGCGCTCTCGGCGGGCGCAAACGAAACGGCCGGCGCCGGCGGCGCCGAAGCGGCAAGCCTGTTCTCGAGCGAAAGCACGGCGGCTGGGACAGCCGCGACGAGCTCGACCGGGACGGCTGGCGGCGCCGCGCTCTACGACTGTCAAGGCAGCGCCGCGGCGATCGCTGCAGCCTGAGCCGGTCGAGGAAGGCGCTCGAGCGCGGCCCGGTCGAACCGCGCCGGGTCGAGCTCGATAGGCCGGCCGGCCTGCATCACGTCGGCCACGACTGCCTCAAATTGCTCCAGCGGGCAGGAATCTCGGCCGATCCGTCCAAATACGGCCATTGGATCGCAACTTTTGGGGTTGAGAGGAGTCGTAATGGGCATCGGGCCCGGTCAATTGGGAGGTTTGGGATGAGGTCTAGCGTCCGTTTTTCGTTTCTCGCGCTGCTTGTCGGTGTGATCGTGGCCGTCGCCGCGCCTGCGGCAGCCAACGCCGCGTTCGGCGTCGGCAAATTCTTCGCCGCGAACTGCAAGACGGCGGCCTGTGAACCGGGCGACGTGACCGCGGAAGCGTTCACCCAGGCAGGTGGGCACCCGCCGGCCGGCATCACCGACTTCACGGTCAACACCGAACCCGGCGGCGAAATCCCCAGCGGCATCGCGACCGAAGGTCCAGTGACGAAAATCCGCACCGACGTCGCTCCCGGCGTGAGCACCAACCCGGAAGCCGTGCCGCAGTGCACGGAAGCGGAATTCAACGGCGTCGAAGTCGCCGAAGGCCTCTTCACGCCGCCGGCGGCCGGTTGCGCCGCAGCCGTGATCGGCGAAAACAAAGTCAAAATCTTTCCCGGCGCGACGCCGGATGTCGAACTGACCGGCACGGTCTACAACTTGACGCCGACGAAGGGTCTCTCGTCGCTGTTTGCGGTCGCACTCGATGCGGCGCCGCTTGGCGCTCCGGCCGGAGTGGTTGCGCACACGTTCATCAAAGGCCACGTCGAATGGGCGAGCGACTACCACGATTACTTCGAAATCGAAGTCTCCCCAAAACTTCCGCTCGTCTCCTCGCGCCTGGTCTTCAAAGGCAACATCGGTGAAGGCGAAGCGCCGATCGGCAGTGGCGGGTTCCTGACGAACCCGACGAGCTGCACCGGAATCGGCCCGCAGACGACGAGCAAGATCACGCTCGAATCGGCGTCCAAAACGACGGGCACCGCGACATACGAGGGCCCGGTCGGATCCGAAAACTGCGGCGCCGTGCCGTTTGGCTTCGGAGTCGGCCCGAACCTCGGCCTGACGCCCGAAACGACCCAATCCGACGCGCCGGACGGGATCACGACGAGCGTCAGCGAGGCGCACGACCTGACCGCGACCGGAATCGACACCTCGCAGGTCAAGTCGGCGAAGATCACGTTGCCGGAAGGCATGACGTTGAACCCGTCCGCCGCGCGCGAAGTGACGAAGCGTGCACGCCGGCGCAGAGCGCGATCGGCACGCGCAACCAGTCAGCTGCCCGGCCGGCTCGAAAATCGGCACGGCGACTCTCAACGTGCCCGGGCTGCCGGCTGGATCGCTGACCGGCAAGGTCTACCTCGGTGGAGCAAGAAAGCGGTCCGATCACGGGCCCGCCGTACACGATCTACGTCGACGCCGAGTCCGAACAGTATGGCGTCTCGGTGCGCCTCAAAGGCGAAACGAACCGAACGAAACGACCGGGCGGTGACGGCGACCTTCGGAAGCGCTCCCGGACAACCCCGGAACAGCCGTTCACGACCTCACACTGCACTTCAAGGGCGGCGCGCTGGCGCCGATCGCGAACCCGCTGGCGTGCGGCACGGCCGCGAGCCAAGCGAGCTTCGCGCCGGTATGCGGACCGGAAGCTCGTCGTCACCGTCGATGACCCCGTTCATCGTCGATAACGACGGCAAAGCGGCTCATGCGCCCGTCGCCGCCGTTCTCGCTCAGGCAGGCGACGTCGAACCAGACGTCGACTGCCGGCGGGAACACGAGCTACACGTTCAAACTGAGACGTCCGGAAGGCAACCAGTACTGTCACAGATCAAGACGACGCTGCCGGCGGGTCTCGTCGGTGCAGATCCCGAAGGCGACGCAGTGCACCGAAGCGCAGGCATCGAGCAACACCTGCCCGGCTACGAGCCAGATCGGGACGGCCGCGGCGGTATCCGGCTCCGGTCCGACGCCGTTCACGTTCAACAGCGGCGCGGTCTACCTGACGGGCCCGTACAAGGGAGCTCCGTTCGGGCTGTCGATCGTCGTGCCAGCCGACGCCGGCCCGTTCAACCTCGGCCCGGTGACGACGCGCGCGACGATCAACATCGACCCATACACGGCGCGCGTGACGACGACGGCGACGCTGCCGACGATCGTCAAGGGGATTCCGATCCGCCTGCGTGGCGTGATCGTCTCGATCAACAAGCAGGGCTTCCTGCTGAACCCGACGAGCTGCGCGGCGATGGCGACCGAAACGACCGCCATCTCGACGCTCGGCGCGACGCAGGCGTTGCCGAACGCCCGTTCCAGCTCGGCAACTGCAGCGCGCTCAAATTCAAGCCGACGTTCAAGGCGAAGACCAGCGCGAGGACCTCGAAAGCGAACGGCGCGAGCCTCGAAACGACGATCAACGAGGTGCCGGGCCAGTCGAACATCAAGTCGGTCAAGGTGCAGCTGCCCAAGCAGCTGCCGTCGCGACTGACGACGCTGCAGAAAGCGTGCCCGGCGGCGACGTTCGAAAGCGAACCCGTACCACTGCCCGTCCGGCTCGTTCGTCGGCGGCGCGCGCGCCAACACGCCGACGCTGCCCGGCAAACTCAGGGCCCGGCGATCCTCGTCTCGCACGCCAACGCCGCGTTCCCCGACCTCGACCTCGTGATGGAAGCCAACGGCGTCCGCACGATCCTGGTCGGCAACACGGAAATCAAAAAGGGCATCACGACGACGACGTTCGCCTCGACGCCGGACGTGCCGGTGTCGAGCATCACGGTGAACCTGCCGCTCGGCGCGCACAGCGCGCTGGCGGCGAACGGCAACCTGTGCGCCAACTCGCTGGTGATGCCGACGACGATCACCGGCCAGAACGGCACGGTCGTCAAGCAGAACACGAAAATCGCCGTCGCGAACTGCGGCGTGCGGATCGTCGGTCACAAGGTCGTCGGCAACACGGCGTACATCACCGTGCAGACGTTCGCCGCCGGACGCGATCAGCGGCAAAGGCGCCAACCTGGCGGAGAGCGTTCCGCAAGCTCGGCAAGGCGCAGAAAAAGGTGACGCTGAAGGTGCCGCTCTCGCGTGGCGGTCGCGCAAGCGCAAGCCGTTCAAGGTCAAGCTCCGCGTCGGCTTCGTGCCGAAGGCGAAGGGCGCCAGGAGCTCGGTGGCGTTTGTCACCGTGCGCTTCTGAGCCGAACCGCTCGGCAGTAGCGACCTCCGAAGGCGGCCCACGTGGCCGCCTTCGGCGTCTCTGGCGGTCGCTGCTTGCCTACCGCGTCGCGATGCCCTAGATTGATTTTCATGGGCGTTCTCACGGGTATGGATACCGAGACGCAAGCGTCGCCGAGCGACTCGCTGCTCGCGGGCGTGCGGCGGCTGACGTTGCTCGCCGATGGCGCACGCGACGTCGACGCGGTGTTTCGCGCGCTGTCGCGTGAGCTGCTCGCCTCGCCGGGCGCCGAGGAGGTGCACGTCCACCAGCTCTCGCGCGATGACGACGAAGAGCTGGTCGTCGTCTACCTGTTCGAGGGCGAAGGGCGGCTGAGCTACTCGACCCCGCGCGCCGAGCGCCCGCCGGGCGTCGACTGGGTCGCGCACACCGGCCGCAACCTGCTGATCGCAAGCGCCGACAAGCTCGCCGAGAGCATGCCGCGGCTGACCGCGACCGGCCCGGCCAACTGCGCGCTGCTGCTGCCGCTCGTCGAGCACGGCGAGATCGAGGCGATCGTGACGCTCGTCCGCCGCGTCTCGCCCGCGTTCGACGAGCGCTCGGTCGAGCTGGCGCGCACGCTCGTCGACCAGGCCGCGACGGCGCTCGCACTGGTGCGAGCGCGCGCCGAGGCCGGCACCGACGCGGTCGCCGGCTGCATGAACCATCGCGCGATGCGCCGGCGCCTGGACGAGGAGATCGAGCGCGCGACGCGCGCCGGCAGCCCGCTCTCGTGCATCCTGATCGACCTCGACGACTTCAAGCTCGTCAACGACCAGCACGGCCATCAGGCCGGCGACGCCGTGCTGCGCGAGGTCGTGCAGACGCTCGTCGGCGAGTTCCGCCTGGCCGATCGCGTCGCGCGCTACGGCGGCGACGAGTTCGTCGTGATCCTGCCGAACGCCGACTTGCGCAACGCCGCGGCGGCGGCGACACGCGCGCTCGACCGGCTGCGTCTGGTCGTGACGTCGCACGGCGAGCTCGGGATCGCCGCGTCGATCGGCGTCGCCGAGTGGCATGCGCCGATGAGCACCGACGAGCTGCTCGAAGCGTGCGACCTCGCGCTGCTGCGCTCCAAGCGCGAGGGCAAGGGCCGCGTCACGCGCGCCGCCGAGCAGCCTGCCTGAGGCGAGCGTTTCGCCGGTCGTGGCGCGGGACTCTGCGAGACTGCTGGTAGTCGGCAATGTCCAGCGAGAACGCCCGGGAGACGTAGATGACGGAGAACAGCTTTGGCGCGAAGAGCACGCTCGAGGTCGGCGAGAGCAGCTACGAGATCTTCCGTCTCGACTCCCTGCAGCAGCGCTTCGACGTCGCGCGGCTGCCGTTCTCGCTGAAGGTGCTGCTCGAGAACCTGCTGCGCACCGAGGGCAACGGCTCGGGCGACGCGGCCGACATCGAAGCGCTCGCAAGCTGGGACGCGAAGGCGCAGCCGAGCAACGAGATCGCGTTCACGCCGGCGCGCGTGCTGATGCAGGACTTCACCGGCGTGCCCGCGGTTGTCGATCTCGCGGCGATGCGCGACGCGATCGCCGCGATGGGCGGCGACGCGGCGCAGATCAACCCGCTCGTCCCGGCCGAGCTGGTGATCGACCACTCGGTGCAGGTCGACGCGTTCGGCACGCGTGACGCCTTCCGCGTCAACGCCGAGCGCGAGTTCGAGCGCAACCAGGAGCGCTACTCGTTCCTGCGCTGGGGTCAGGGCGCGTTCGACGACTTCGCCGTCGTGCCGCCGGACACCGGCATCGTCCACCAGGTCAACCTCGAGTACCTCGCGCGCGTCGTCTTCTCCGAACGCGAAGACCGGCCAGGCCTACCCGGACACGCTCGTCGGCACCGACTCGCACACCACGATGGTCAACGGCCTCGGCGTGCTCGGCTGGGGCGTCGGCGGGATCGAGGCGGAGGCGGCGATGCTCGGCCAGCCGATGTCGATGCTGATCCCGCAGGTGCTCGGCTTCCGCCTGCACGGCGAGCTGCCCGAGGGCGCGACGGCGACCGATCTCGTGCTGACCGTCACCGAGATGCTGCGCGAGCGCGGCGTCGTCGGCAAGTTCGTCGAGTTCTACGGCGCCGGCCTCGCCGGGCTGCCGCTCGCCGACCGCGCGACGATCGGCAACATGTCGCCCGAGTTCGGCTCGACCTGCGCGATCTTCCCGATCGACGCCGAGACGCTGACCTATCTGGAGCTCTCCGGGCGTCCGCCGGAGCAGATCGCGCTGGTCGAGGCCTACGCCAAGGAGCAGGGACTGTGGCACGACGAGCATTCCGAGAAGCCGACGTTCTCCGACGAGATCGAGCTCGATCTGGCGAGCGTCGAGCCGAGCCTCGCCGGGCCCAAGCGCCCGCAGGACCGCGTTGCGCTGAGCGAGTCGCAGGTCGTCTTCCAGGAGGCGCTGCGCGACTACATCCCGAGCGACGGCGACCAGGCCGACGCGCAGGACGAGGCCGTCGCCGAGTCCTACCCCGCGTCCGATCCGCCGGCCAACGAGCCGGGCCATGTCGAGCTCGTCGGCGCCGCACAGCCGCCGCAACTGCCCGAGGGCGGCACGGCGACGGCGCTGCCGCACAACGGCACGGCGACGAGCGTGACCGTCGACGGCGAGACGTTCGAGCTCGACCACGGCCACGTCGTGATCGCGGCGATCACGAGCTGCACGAACACGTCGAACCCGTCGGTGATGGTCGGCGCCGGCATCCTCGCGCGCAACGCGCTCGCGCGCGGGCTTGAGCAGCAAGCCGTGGGTCAAGACCTCGCTCGCGCCCGGCTCGAAGGTCGTCACCGAATACCTCGACCGCGCCGGGCTGACCGAGCCGCTCGAGCAGCTCGGCTTCAACCTCGTCGGCTACGGCTGCACGACGTGCATCGGCAACTCCGGGCCGCTCTCGCAGGAGATCTCAGACGCCGTCAGCGAGGGCGACCTGGCCGTCGTCTCGGTGCTCTCGGGCAATCGCAACTTCGAGGGCCGGATCAACCCGGACGTGAAGATGAACTACCTCGCCTCGCCGCCGCTGTGCGTCGCCTACGCGCTCGCCGGCACGATGGACGTCGACCTGCTGCACGACCCGCTCGGCCAAGACGAGCACGGCGAGGACGTCTACCTGCGCGACATCTGGCCGTCGAGCAGGAGATCGCGAAGACCGTCGGCGAGGCGGTGCAGGCCGACATGTTCCGCAAGAGCTACGGCGAGGTGTTCGCCGGCGACGAGCGCTGGAACGGGCTCGACGTGCCCGAGGGCGAGCGCTTCGCGTGGGACGCAGACTCGACCTACGTGCGCCTGCCGCCGTACTTCGACGGGATGCCGGCCGAGCCGCGAGAGCGTCACCGAGCTGTCCGGCGCGCGCGTGCTGGCGAAGCTCGGCGACAGCGTCACGACCGACCACATCTCGCCGGCCGGCGCGATCAAGCGCGACGGCCCGGCCGGCGCCTACCTGCAGGAGCAGGGCGTCGCGCCGCGCGACTTCAACTCCTACGGCTCGCGCCGCGGCAACCACGAGGTGATGATGCGCGGCACGTTCGCGAACATCCGCCTGCGCAACCAGCTCGCGCCGGGCACCGAGGGCGGCGTCACGCGCCATCTGCGGGCGCCGACGCACGGAGGTCCGTTGCTCGGCGAGCAGACGTCGATCTACGACGCGGCGATGCGCTACGCCGAGGAAGGCGTGCCGCTGCTCGTGCTCGCCGGCAAGGAGTACGGCTCGGGCTCCTCGCGCGACTGGGCGGCGAAGGGCACGCGACTGCTCGGCGTGCGCGCCGTGATCGCGCAGAGCTACGAGCGGATCCACCGCTCGAACCTCGTCGGCATGGGCGTGCTGCCGCTGCAGTTCGCCGACGGCGAGAGCGCCGAGTCGCTCGGGCTGAGCGGCGAGGAGGTCTTCTCGGTCGCCGGCATCGCCGATGCCGTCGACGCGGTGCGAAGACGGCAACGGCGCGCAGACCGTCGCGCGTCCGCGCCGAGCGCGAGGACGGCGAGCAAGTCGAGTTCGAGGCGCGCCTGCGGATCGACACGCCGCGCGAGAGCGAGTACTTCCGCCACGGCGGCATCCTCCAGTACGTCCTGCGTAAGTTGCTCGCCGCATGAGCGACGCGCCTGGCATCGACGCGCCGGGAGGCGGCGAAGACGACCTCGAGGGCCACGGCAAGGCGCCGATCGGCATTCCGCCGGTGCTGCTCGAGCTGCTCTCGGCGCGCGGGCCGTCCGGCTACGAGGCGGCGCCGGCGGCCGTCTGGCGCGAGGCGGCGAGCGAGTTCGCGGAGGCGAGCATCGACGTCGTCGGCACGCCGCTCGCGCTCGTCGCGCCGAAGCACGGCTTCGAGTCCTCGCCGCCGCGGCTGATGGTGATGGGCCACATCGACGAGATCGGGCTGATCGTCACGCACATCGACGACGACGGCTTCCTCTGGTTTCGCGGCGTCGGCGGCTGGGACGCGCAGATCCTCGTCGGCCAGCGGCTCGTGATCGACACGCGCGAGGGGCCTGTCACCGGCGTCGTCGGCAAGAAGCCGATCCATCTGCTGCGCGAGGAGGAGCGCAAGAAGGTCGCGGACATTCGCGATATGCACATCGACATCGGCGCGCGCGACGGCAAAGAGGCGCGCGAGCGCGTGCGGATCGGCGACGTCGCCGTGATCGACGCGCAGCCGGCGTCGCTGCCGAATGGGCGGATCGTCTCGCGCGCGCTCGACAACCGACTCGGCTCCTACGTCGCGCTGCAGGCCGCGCGCCTGGTCGCCGAGGCCGGCGGCTCGGAGTGGGAGGTCGCAGCCGTCGCGGCTGTGCAGGAGGAGATCACCTTCGGCGGCTCGCGCACGAGCGCGTTCGCGCTCGCGCCCGACGCGGCGATCGTGATCGACGTGACGCACGCGACCGACGCGCCGGGCATCGACGTCAAGGAGGCCGGCAAGCACGAGCTCGGCTCCGGGCCGGTGCTGAGCCGCGGCGCGACGCTCAATCACGAGCTGTTCGAGCTGATCTTCACGAGACGGCCGAGGCCGAGCGCATCCCGTTCACGCTCGAGGCGACCGCGCGCGCGACCGGCACCGACGCCGACGCCGTGCACCTCGCGCGCGGCGGCATCCCGACGGCGCTCGATCTCGATCCCGCTGCGCTACATGCACTCGCCGGTCGAACTCGTGCAGCTCGACGACGTCGAGGCGACCGCGCGGCTGATCGCGGCGGCCGCGTTGCGGCTCGGCGCCGAGCGAAGCTTCAGCGCGCTGAGCGTCAGGCCGCTCGAGCTCGGTGCTCGCGACGATCTCGTAAGGCTCGCCCGGCGCGCCGCCGATCGCCAGCAGCCGCAGGCCCTGCGGGCCGGCATGACCTTGCGTCGCGCGGCTGGGCCGACGCGCACGAACGTCTCGCCGTCGAGCTCGACGCGCTCGCCGTCGATCTCGATCCAACCGGAGCCGGACAGCGCGACGAAGACCTCCTCCTGCCCGCTCTCGGCGTGATCGTGCTCGGGATAGTCGGCGTAGTCGGGCGGCAGCTGGATCACCTGCATGCCGAACGCGCTGACGCCGAGCTCGGCGCGCACCTTGACGAACCCGCCGCCGAACGCGGCCTGCATCTCCTCGAGTCGCTTCGCTGTGTAGTCGGGCATCTCGCGATCCTACATCGTCGAGCGCGAGACGTCGCTCCGAGCGGTCTCGACGTCTCTAGCGTTTCGCGAGCGGCATCAAGATCGCCAGTTGGCGCGACTGCGCGAGCAGCGATCCGTCGGCGCCCCAGATCACGCCGTCCTCCTCGAAGAAGCCTTCGTGCACGCGTCCGGAGCGAAAGCGCGCGAAGCACAGCTCGTCGGGATCGCGCTCGCCGGCGCTTGCCGGCCGGCGTAGTCGGCAGCGCGGAGCGGAAGTGGATCGTCAGGTCGATCGTCGGCGAAGTCGCCGGCCCGTCGATGCGGATGAACGGCGGCGAGAACATCGCGTCGGAGAGGAACGCCAGCGACAGCGCGTCGAGCGGGCGCGGTTCGGCGAGGCCGAGCCACGCGCCGACTTCCATCGGCTCGCTCGCGCCCTGGAACGGGACGACGCCGATGCGCGGCTGCAGCACGAGATGCTGCGTGAACGGCGGCGCGCCTTTGAACAGCAGCTTGCCCGACTGGCGCAGCGGGTCCGGTGGCGCGACGTCGGGCATCGCCAGATCGGACATCTCCGGCGCCGTCCACGGCACCGAGAACGCGGCGAGCGCGAGCGCGACGAGCGTGCCGTCCTGCTCGATCCGCGCCGAGAGCGTGCTCAGCGAGCGCCCGGCGCGCTCGATCGTCGTGCGGATGCTCACCGGCCCGGGCAGCGGCGCTCGCGCGTAGTGGATCGTCAGCGAGCGCGGCGCCCGCGCGGCGTCGTCGACGGTCACGAGCAGCGCGCGCAGCAGCATCGCCGCGAGGTAGCCGCCGTGCGGCCCGCGCCCGGCTCGCCAGTCGGGCGAGACGTCGGCCGCGAGCACCGCGCCGCTCGCCTGTCCGCCGGTCTCGATGCGCTCGATCACGGCGACGGCCGTGTCGCGATCGAACTCCGTCGTCGTCGCGGCGCCGGCTGAAGCGTTCGCGGCGGCCGTCGTCTCGGCCCGCGGCGCCGTCGATTGGCGCGCGCCGGCAGCGCCGTCGGGCTCAGCCACGGACGAGCCGCTTGTATGTGATCCGGTGCGGCCGGTCGGCGGCGGCGCCGAGCAGCTCGTGGCGGTGCTCCTCGTACGCCTCGAAGTTGCCCTCGAACCAGGTCACCTGCGAGTCGCCCTCGAACGCGAGCACGTGCGTCGCGATGCGGTCGAGGAACCAGCGGTCGTGCGAGATCACGATCGCGCAGCCGGGGAACGCGAGCAGCGCGTTCTCGAGCGCGCGCAGCGTGTCGACGTCGAGGTCGTTCGTAGGCTCGTCGAGCAGCAGCAGGTTGCCGCCGCTGCGCAGCAGCTTGGCCAAGTGCACGCGGTTGCGCTCGCCGCCGGAGAGCTTGCCGATCTTCGCCTGCTGGCTGGAGCCCTTGAAGTTGAAGCCGGCCGTGTACTGGCGCGAGTTGACCTCGCGCTCGCCGACCTTGATGTGCTCGTAGCCGTCGGAGATCTCCTCCCAGACGGTCTTGTCGGCGTCGAGCGCGTCGCGCGACTGGTCGACGTAGGCGAGCTGGACGGTCTCGCCGAGCTCGAGCGTGCCGGCGTCGGGCGACTCCTGGCCGGTGATCATCCGGAACAGCGTCGTCTTGCCGGCGCCGTTGGCGCCGATCACGCCGACGATGCCGGCGCGCGGCAGATCGAAGCTGAGGTCCTCGATCAGCAGGCGATCGCCGAATCCCTTGCGCAAGTCGTTGGCGCTGCAGCACCTTCTCGCCAAGGCGCGGCCCCGGCGGGATGTGGATCTGGACCTCGTCGAGCTTGACGTTGCGCTCTTCGGAGACGAGCTCCTCGTAGCGCGCCAAGCGCGCCTTCGACTTCGTGCGTTTGCCCTTCGGGTTCGTCCGCACCCATTCGAGCTCGGCCGCGATCGTTCGCTCGCGGCCCTTTTCGGCGCGCTCTTCCTGGGCCATGCGCACCTGCTTCTGCTCGAGCCAGCTCGAGTAGTTGCCTTCGTACGGGATGCCCTTGCCGCGGTCGAGCTCGAGGATCCAGCCGGCGACGTTGTCGAGGAAGTAGCGATCGTGCGTGACCGCGACGATCGCGCCGCTTGTACTCGCTCAGATGCTGCTCGAGCCAAGCGACCGACTCGGCGTCGAGATGGTTCGTCGGCTCGTCGAGCAGCAGCAGGTCGGGCGCGCTCAGCAGCAGCCGGCACAGCGCTACGCGGCGGCGCTCGCCGCCGGACAGTTTGCCGACGTCGGCGTCTGCCGGCGGCAGGCGCAGCGCGTCCATCGCGTATTCGAGTTGCGTCTCGAGGTTCCACGCGTCGGCCGCTTCGATCTTCGCCTGGATCCGGCCGAACTCGTCGGCCGTCTCCTCGGAGTAGTTCGCGGCGAGCTCGTTGAAGCGGTCGAGCAGCGCCTTCGTCGCGGCGACGCCGTCCTCGACGTTGCCTTTGACGTCCTTTGACTCGTCGAGATGCGGCTCCTGCTCGAGCATCCCGACGCTCGCGCCAGGCGCGAGTTGCGCCTCGCCGCGGTACTCCTGATCGACGCCCGCCATGATCCGCAGGAGCGTCGACTTGCCGGCGCCGTTGTAGCCGAGCACGCCGATCTTCGCGCCGGGGTAGAACGCGAGCGAGACGTCGTCGAGCACCTTCTTGTCGGGCGGGTGCGTCTTCGACAGGCGGTGCATCGTGAAGATGTACTGAGAGGACATTGGCAAGGCAGGATAGGAGGTCGCCGTGCTCGCTAACGTTGTCGAGTCATGCCCACGACCGTCCTCGACGTCGAGCAGCACATGCTCCTGCTGGAGCTGGAGGCGCCGTTCGACAAGCGCGATGTGCAGCTCGCTCGCCGGCGGATGGCCAAGCGCTGGCACCCCGATATCGCGCCGGCCGGGCGCCAATTCGAGCACGAGCGCCATCTGAAGGCGATCAACGAGGCCGCCGACCAGCTCGAGCGCCTCGCCGAGGGCATGCGCGGCGGCAAGGTCTCGCGCAGCGCCGTCCGCGCCAGCGCCAGCGCCGCGCGGCGCGAGCGCGAGGAAGCCGGGCGGCGCAACTACGAAACCGAGCAGCGCGCCCGCGCGCAGGCCGCAGACAAAGCGAAACACGACCCGTTCGGCAGCCGTGTGCCCGACCACTCGGTCGTGCATCGCTACGCGCGCTGCCTGTCCTATCCGGAGTGGGGCGTCGGCACGGTCGCCGGCATCTACTTCACCGAGGACCCCGACGGCGGCGAGGAAGTGCAGCAGTGGGCGCGCGTCAAGTTCAGCCACGGCGTGCGAACGGTGCCGGCCGGCAGCATGCGCTTCGTCGACTTCTCCAAGCCCGACCCCGGCGAGGAGCGCGTCGAGCGCTTCATGCTCGCCGCGCAGCGCGCGATGGCCGAAGGCGAATACGAGCTCGCCGCGCAGCGGCTGATCTACGCGCGCGACGCCGAGCCCGACAACGTCGCCGTGCTGCGGCTGATGACGCTCGCGTTCTGGCAAGCCGGCAAGCTCGACGAGGCCGCGCGCGCCGTGCGCGATTGGGCGCGCGTCGACGGCGCGAAGCCGGCGCCGCACCGCTTCGCGTCGCGCATCTACGAGGACATCGGCGCGATCGACCTCGCCGAGGAGGCCGCCGCACGCGCGGTCGACCGCGGGCCGAGCGACCCGGCCGCGTGGGAGCGTCTCGGGCGCCTGCGCCTGCGCCTGCTCGACCGCGAGGGCACGTTGCAGGCGCTGCGCGAAGCCTCGCGGCTCGGCGGCGGCAGCGGAGCTTCACGAGCTGATCGAGCAGGCGCTCGCGCTCGAGCCGCGCAGCGCCGTCTCGGCAGTCTGAGCGCGAGCTGTAGTTCGAGCGGCGCATGCGCCGCTCGCGGAGCCGCACATGTGCGGCTCCGAGGCACGGCCGCATGCGGCCGTGCCGACCAAGCCGCATGCGGCTTGGTCTGAGTCGATCGATTTAGAGGATGTTGACCGCGCGCGAGACGATCAATCCGATCGTCATCAGCGAGACGACCGACTGCACGCCCATGATGCACTTCGCGATCGGCGTCAGCGGCATCGTGTCGGTCGGCGAGAACGCCGTGTTGTTCGTCAGCGACACGTACATGTAGTCGATGAATTTCGGCCGCCAGTCGCGCGGCTCGATCCGGTCGTCGCTCATCTGCGGGAAGAGGAAGTCCGGCGCGCCGGTCGCGTGCCGCCGAGCGCAGGCCCGGGCCGCCGCGATCCATCTCCCAGTACCACAGCGCGAAGATCAGCAGGTTCGTCAGCCAGATCAGCACGCCGGCGATCACCAGTCCGCGTCCGTCCTGAACGTTGTGGTGCAAGCAGGAAGTGGGTCAGCGCGCCGAGCGAGAAGATGTTCGCGGCGCTGACGAACGCCGTCAGCGACAGCGCCGTGCGCCGTCGTCGCGGGTGCTCGTCCTCGATGTCGTTCGGCGTGACGACGATCAGCCCGATCAGCAGCACGCCCTCGAGCGAAGGCACCAGCCACAGCGGGCCGACCGTCAGCCGCTCGGGCAGCAGCAGCTGGATGCCGATCGCCGCCAGCACCGTCAGCTGCGCCGGCCAGAACGGCTCGCTGTCGGGCGGCGGCGGGTACTGGCGCCCAGCGGGTTGCGCCGGCGGTTGCAGAGCCACGAGCAGCAGCCTACGGCTCGACCCGGCCGGTAGCGCTAGCCTTGACAGCAGCGGCCCTCGCGCGAGTGCGCCGGCGACCGCGACAGGCGACTATGGGCATCGAGAGTCCCGTCCACCTGATCTTCATCGCGGTCATCGCGCTAGTCGTGCTCGGCCCGAAACGCCTGCCCGATCTCGCGAAAGCGCTCGGGCAGGGCATCCGCGAGTTCCGCGAGTCGATGGATCTCGGCGCGAGCGGAGCCGAGCACCCGCCGTCGCCGGCCGCAAGCATCGTCTCGGCGCCGGCCGCGTCGTCCTCGACACCCGCGCCGCCGCCCGATGCGCAAGCGACCGACGTGACGACGACGCCGGCAGTCACCGAGATCGTCGCTGCGGCTACGGCAACCAGTTCGACGCCGGCGCCTGCGCCGGTCGTAGCGGCGCCGGCCCCAGAGACGACCGTTTCGAGCGCTGCCGCACCTGCGCCCGGCTCTGAGTCGCCCGCGGCGCCGACTGTCGATCCGGCGCCGTCGTCCGGCGAGCCGGCGGACGCGCCCGGCGCCGAATAGGCTCAACGCAACCGCCTCTTTCGACCAAGGAGCACCGCAGATGAGCGCTGAGCAAGCCGTCGCCTCGACCGAGGCCGTCCTCACCGAGCGGCGTGGCAACGTCCTGCTGATCACGATCAACCGGCCGGAGGTGCGCAACGCCGTCAACGGCGCCGTCGCCGAGGGCATCGCGAACGCGCTCGAGCAGCTTGACGCCGACGGGCAGCTGTCGGTCGGCGTGCTGACCGGCGCCGGCGGGTTCTTCTGCGCAGGCATGGACCTCGGCGCGTTCGTCAAAGGCGAATCGCCATGGTTCGGCGACCGCGGCTTCGCCGGCATCGCGCAGCGCTCCGCGCGCAAGCCGCTGATCGCCGCGATCGAAGGATTCGCGGTCGCCGGCGGCATGGAGATCGCGCTCGCGTGCGATCTGATCGTCGCCGCGAAAGGCGCGAAGATCGGCATTCCCGAGGCGAAGCGCTCGCTTGTCGCCGCCGGCGGCGCGCTGCTGCGCCTGCCGCAGCGGATGCCGTACCACGTCGTGATGGAGCTCGCGCTGACCGGCGACCTGCTGCCGGCCGACCGCTTCTACGAGTTCGGCGTCGTCAACCGCCTCGCCGAGCCAGGGACGGCCGTCGACGTCGCGATCGAGCTCGCCGAGCGCCTGGCAAAAAGCGGTCCGCTCGCCGTGATCGCCTCCAAGCGCATCTTGCAGGAGCAGTACGACTGGAGCACCGCCGAGATGTGGGAGAAGCAAGGCGCGATCTCCGGGCCGGTGTTCGCCTCCGAGGACTCCAAGGAGGGCGCCAGCGCGTTCAAGGAGAAGCGCGAGCCGGTCTGGAAAGGCCGTTAGGGAGCTAGCGCCCGAGCTTCTTGCGCTTGCGCTGGCGGCGGATCTCCAGGAACCGCTTCCACAGCGCCCACATCAGCGCTCGCCCGGCGTCTTTCGCGGGTACTGCGAGATCGCCTTGTCGAGGTCGATCGCCGTAGTCACGATGCGGTTCTGTTCGGCGATGTGCGCCGCCGGGTAGCCCTCGCCAGGGCTCGCGCGCTCGGGGCGTCCGACGAAGCCGAAGCGGATCTCGTCGGGCATGATCTGCATCAGGCGCGGGAACATGTGCGCGCGAGCGCCGACGTTGCGCGGCTCCTCCTGCACCCAGACGACCTCCTTGAGGTTCGGGTAGCGGCGGATCAGCTCGAGGATCTGAGCTTCCGGGAACGGGTAGAGCAGCTCGACGCGAGCGACCGCGAGGCCTGGGTGCGACGCGCGGTCGGGGTGGCCGACGAGGTCGTAGTACACCTTGCCCGTGCACAGCAGCAGGCGCGTGACCGTCGCGTCGTCGACGCCCGGCTCGGCGAGCACCGGCTGGAAGCGCGTGCCCTCGGCCATCTCGGCGATCGAGCTCGTCGCCTGCGGCAGGCGCAGCAGCGACTTCGGCGTCATCACGATCAATGGCCGCTGCTTGGCGATTCGCGCTTGGCGGCGCAGCAGATGGAAGTACTGCGCCGGCGTCGTCGGGTTCGCGACGCGGATGTTGCCCTCGGCGGCGAGCGCGAGGAAGCGCTCGAGGCGCGCCGAGGAGTGCTCCGGGCCGGAGCCCTCGTAGCCATGCGGCAGCAGCAGCGTCAGCCGTGAGGTCTGGCCCCACTTGGCCAGGCCCGAGACGATGAACTGGTCGACGATCACTTGCGCCGAGTTGACGAAGTCGCCGAACTGCGCCTCCCACAGCACGAACGTCTCCGGCGCCTCCTGGCTGTAGCCGTACTCGAAGCCCATGCACGCGAGCTCCGACAGCGGGCTGTTGTGCAGCTCCAGCGGCGCGAGCGCGTCCGGCAGGCTCTGGATCGGGCAGACCGTCTGGCCGGTCTTCGCGTCGTGCAGGACCATGTGGCGCTGGCTGAACGTGCCGCGCTCGACGTCCTGGCCGGTCAGGCGGATCGGCGTGCCCTCGGTCAGCAGCGACGCGTAAGCGAGCGCCTCGCCGTGCGCCCAGTCGACCCCGCCGGCGTCGCCGAGCGCCTCGCGGCGGCGCTCGAGCTGTTTGACGAGCTTCGGATGCACCGTGAAGCCGTCCGGCACGCGCAGCAGCTCCTCGCCGAGCTCGCGCAGCCGCGCAGCCGGCACCGCCGTCTCGACTTCCGGGCTCGGCGAGCGGTCGAGCTCGTACTCGCCCGTTGCGTGCGAGCCGCCGTGCTCGGCCGCCGAGGCGATCTTCGCCTTCAGCCGCTGGTGCAGCAGCGTCATGTCGTCCCAGACCTCCTGCGCCTGGCGCTCGACTTCCTCCTGCGTGACGACGCCTTCGGCGACGAGGCGGTCGGCCCACAGCTCCGAGACGCGCTTCTTCGCCTTGATCTTCGCGTACATCTCCGGCTGCGTGTACGCGGGCTCGTCGGACTCGTTGTGGCCGAAGCGGCGGTAGCCGATCAAGTCGATCAGCACGTCGTGGCCGAACTCCTGGCGGAACGCGAACGCGAGGCGCACGGCGCTCATGCACGCCTGCACGTCGTCGGCGTTGACGTGCACGATCGGCACGTCGAAGCCCTTCGCCAGGTCTGAGGCCCAGCGCGTCGAGCGCGCGTCGTCGGGGTCGGTCGTGAAGCCGATCTGGTTGTTCGTGATGATGTGCACCGTGCCGCCGACCTTGTAGCCGTCGAGCGCCTGCAGGTTGAGCGTCTCCGAGACGACGCCCTGGCCGGGGAACGACGCGTCGCCGTGGATCACGATCGGCACGGCCGCGTCGGTGTCCTGATGGGCGTGCGGTCCCTGGCGCGTCGTCTGCGCCGCGCGCGTCGCGCCCTCGACGACCGGATAGACGTACTCGAGGTGGCTCGGGTTCGACTCGAGGTTGACGCGGATCGACTCGCCGTTTTCGAGGTCGTAGGAGCCCTGTGCGCCGTGGTGGTACTTGACGTCGCCCGTGCCGCCCTGCGGGATCGTCGTGACCGCCTCGAGCGTCGACGCGCCCTCGAACTCGGCGAAGATCGTGTCGTACGGGCGGCCGAGGTTGTGCGCGAGCACGTTCAAGCGGCCGCGGTGCGCCATCCCGATCACGACCTCCTTGCCGCCGTGCGCGGCCGACAGCCGGATCAGTTCGTCGACCATCGGCACCGCTATGTCGAGTCCCTCGATCGAGAACTGGTGCTGGCCGAGGTACGCCTTGTGCATGAAGCGCTCGAGCGCGTCGACCTTGACCAGGCGCCTGAGCAGCCAGCGGCTCTCGTCGTTCGTCAGCGGTTCGCGGAACGCGCCCGACTCGATCTTCTCGCGCAGCCAGATCCGCTGGCGATGCGAAGCGATGTGCTCGATCTCATAGGCGATCGTGCCGCAGTAGGTCTCGCCCAGGTGCGGCAGCGCGTCGGCGAGCGTCGCGCCGAGCACGTACATGTTCAGCACCTTCGCCGGGATCTTCGCCTCGATCTCCGGCGTCAGCCCGAGCGACTCCGGATCGAGCCCCGGATCGCCCTCGGGCTCCGATTCGAGCGGGTCGAGCCGCGCCGCGAGGTGGCCGTGGCTGCGGTAGCGGCTGACGAGCACCGTCGCCGCCTGGACGCGCCTTGAGCAGCTCTTCGCTCGTCGCCGGCGTGCTTGCCGCGTCGCTCGTCGCCTCCGCCGCGGCCGACGCGGCAGCGGCGGGCGCCGGCAGCGCCGGCGTCGGGCCGAGCTCGACGCCGAGCGAGGCGAAGACGCCGTCGTAGAAGCCGTGCTCGCCTTGCAGGTATTCCTCGATCAGCTTCAGGAAGCGGCCCGACTCGGCGCCTTGGATGATCCGGTGGTCGTACGTCGAGGTCATCGTCATGACCTTCTCCGCGCCGACCATCGCGCCGATGTTCGCGAGACCCGGCGGGTAGGCGATCGATCCCGTCGCGACGATCGTGCCCTGGCCGGTCATCAGCCGCGGCACCGACGCGATCGTGCCGATCCCGCCGGGGTTCGTCAGCGTGATGTTGCCGCCCTGCAGGTCGTCCGCCGTCAGCGTGTTCGTGCGCGCCTTCTCGACGAGCGCGTCGTACGCCGCGAGGAAGTCGGCGAACGCGATCCGCGCCGCGTCGCGGATCACCGGCACCATCAGCGTGCGCGTGCCGTCCTTCTTCTCGACGTCGACCGCGAGGCCGATGTTGACCTGTCCGTCGTGCACGCGATGCGGCTTGCCGTCGAGCTCGACGAAGTGGTCGGCCATCACGCGCCATGTCGTCCGCCGCGCGCGCGATCGCGTAGGCGATCAGATGCGTGAACGAGACCTTCCGTCCCGCCGTCTTCAGCTCCTTGCGCCGCGCGTCGAGCATCGTTACCGGCAAACGTGCGGAAGCTCGTCGCCGTCGGGATCGAGCGCGACTGCTCCATGTAGCGCGCGAGCGCCGCCGCGCCGCCCTTCATCAGCTTCGGCTCGGCTGAGCCGTTCGCGGCTGCCGCGCCGTTGCTCGTCGCAGCTGCGCCCTGCGCGGCGCCGTTGCCGGCCGCCGCCGACAGCACGTCCGACTTCGTGATCCGTCCGGCCGGCCCGCTGCCGGCGACGCCTTTCAGGTCGACGCCCTCGACCGCCGCCACGCGCGCGGCGACAGGGGAGGCCTTCGCGCCGTCGGGCGCGGCTGCCGTTCCCAACCTGCTCTGCGAGGTCGCGTCGGGCGCACCGCCGGCCGACGCCGACGCGGCGTCGCCGACGAGGATCCGCGCGATCACCTGGCCGACCGTCACCGTGTCGCCCTCCGCCACGAGCAGCTCGCTGATCGTCCCGCTCGCCGGCGACGGCAGCTCGACGTCGACCTTGTCGGTCGAGATCTCGACGATCGTGTCGCTCTCCTTGATGAAGTCTCCGACCTTCGCGCGCCATTCGAGGATCGTGCCCTCGGTGACCGACTCGCCGGCGGCCGGCGTGAGCACGTCGACGAGCTTGCCGCTCGCCGGATCGTCGCCCGTCGCCCCGCCGTCGGCAGTCGCTGCGGCTGCTGCCGCCGCCACCGCCGGCGCCGTTTCCGTTCGCGTCAGCCTGTCGGCGCGCCGTCCTCGGGCTTCGCGGCGGCGTCATCCCGCTCGTGGTCGTTGCCAGCGGGCGTCGCGGCGCCGTTCGCCTCGCCTACGGCGATCCGCGCGATCACCTGGCCGACCGTCACCGTGTCGCCCTCTTCGACGAGCAGCTCAGTGACAATGCCGGTCGCCGGCGAGGGCAGCTCGACGTCGACCTTGTCGGTCGAGATCTCGACGATCGTCGCATCGACCCCGATGCGGTCGCCCACCTTCACATGCCATTCGAGGATCGTTCCCTCGGTGACCGACTCGCCTGCGGCCGGCGTCACGACGTCGACTATCTGCTGCGCCGTGGTGCCTGTGGCCATCGATTCTCTACTCTAGCGCGACGCGCCGGCGTTTCTTGCGCTCGAGCTGCGGCCTGCGCGACGTTGCTCGCGGATGAACTCATAGCTGCCGAAGAACGGCCCGATGCCGCCGAGCACGGCGACCGCGACGGCCAGTCGCAGCGAGACGATTCGCAGCCGCGCGGCCGTCAGGCAGGCGATCGACATCGAAGATCCACAGAGGCCGTGCGCGAGCCCGAGCACGAACGTCAGCGGCTGCGGGTTGCCCGCCGCGAACGCGCAGATCAGCAGCGCGAGGTAGACGCACGAGTGGACGAACGACGTCCACTTCAGGCGCGTGAACGTCAGCGGCCCGGCGCCGGTGCGTCGCGCGGCTGCGGTCACGAGCGGCGGCTGGGCGAGGGCTTCGTCGCGCACGGGAGCGCTCACTCCGACAGCCAGCGCGCCATTCGTGGCAGCGCGTCGCCGGCCTCTGCCGGCCACTCGTCGATCTCGCGCGGCCACCACGCGAACTCGTCGTGCTCCTCGTCAGGGCGCACCGCGTCCTCGTCGCCGGCCGCGATCCACGCCTGCCCGACGAACATGACCATTCTCTGCGGCAGGCAGATCAGCGCCTCGCCGCGCACGCGCTCCGGCGCGACCGACCACTCCTCGTCGAGCTCGCGCACGAGCGTGTCGGCAGGGCTCTCGCCGAAGTCGACCGCGCCGCCGGCGCCGAGCGCCCAGCGGCCGGCCCACGAGGCGACCCACGGCGCGCGCCGCCCGGCCAGCCAGCGGCCGTCGGCCGAGCGCGTCACGCACAGCGCCGCGATGCTGTGCGAGGCGTCGCCGGCGACGAGCCGCAGCGCCCAGCGCAGCGGCTGCAGCTCGAACGCGATGCCGTCGGCGTCGGCCGTGAAGTCGACGAGCCGCGCCGCGACGCCGTCGTGGCTCGGCGAGCCGCGCTCGCGCAGTCCCTTGATCGCCGCGTCTGCCTCCTCGGCTGTTCCGCGGCGAGGGCTCGAACCGCTCCTCGCGCCAGTGCGCCGTGATCCGCTCCAGCTCCCACGGTCCGCGCGCGAGGATCTCGGGCTGTTCGGCGGTTGTCTGGTCGGTTCGTGTCGACATCGTCGAAGAGCCGCTTCGCTTTCGCGCCAAGCCTAAGTGAGCATAGACTCGCGCGCGTGACCGATCGACGCTTCAAGCACTGGGGCTGGGGCTATGAGGACCAACAGCCGACGCTCCAGCAGTTGCGCGCGACCGTGCCGGTCGTCGCCGAGCACCTTGGGCTGGCGATCGGCGACGTCGAGCAGCCGGTCGCGCTCGGCGAGCTGACGCTGGCCGCGCCGCGCATCGCACCGCCGGCGTCGCTCGCCGAGCTGTGCGCGAGCGACGATCACGCGCGCGCTTCGCATGCGCTCGGCAAGTCCTACTGCGACGTCGTCGACGGCTTCCGCGGCCGCTTCGCGCATCCACCCGACTTCGTCGCATGCCCGCGCGACGAGCACGACGTCGAGCGCGTGCTCGAATGGTGCGTCGCCGAGCGCGTCGCCGCGATCCCATACGGCGGCGGCACGTCGGTCGTCGGCGGCGTCACGCCCGACGTGCCGAGCGGCTACGCCGGCGTCGTCACGCTCGACCTCCGCGCGCTCGATCGCGTGCTCGAGGTCGACGCGGTCTCGCGCGCCGCGCGGATCCAGGCCGGCGCCGCCGGGCCGGTGCTCGAGCGCCAGCTCGCCGAGCACGGCCTGACGCTGCGCCACTTCCCGCAGTCGTTCGAGTACGCGACGCTCGGCGGCTGGATCGCGACGCGCGCCGCTGGCCACTTCGCGACGGTGCGCACGCACATCGAGGACTTCGTCGAGTCGGTGCGCGCGATCACGCCGCGCGGCGCATGGGAGTCGCGACGGCTGCCCGGCTCGGGCGCCGGCGTCAGCCCCGATCGGATGCTCGCCGGCTCGGAGGGCGCGCTCGGCGTGATCACCGAGGCGTGGATGCGCGTGCAGCCGCGTCCGGCGCACAAGCGCTCGGCCGGCGTGCGCTTCGCGCGCTTCGCCGACGGCGCGCAGTGCGTGCGCGAGATCTCGCAGTCGGGCCTCGATCCGAGCAACTGCCGTCTGATCGATGCGCGCGAAGCGAAGATCACGATGGCCGGCGACGGCTCATACGCGTTGCTCGTGCTCGGCTTCGAGTCGACCGATCACCCGGTCGACGACGCGCTCGCGCGCGCACTCGCGATCTGCCGCGAGCACGGCGGGCTCGTGCCAGACGCGCCCGCGAGCCGCGGCGCCGGCGCCGGGTCGGCGGACGTGGCCGGGGCGGATGCCGGCGAGGCCGACAGCGGCGCAGCGGCCGGCGGCGACGGCGGTGCGGCAGTCGACTCGTGGCGCGACGCGTTTCTCGCCGCCCCTTACACGCGCGACGCGCTCGTCGCGATGGGCGTGCTCGCCGAGACGTTCGAGACCGCGATCACGTGGGAGCGATTCGACGCGATGCACGAGCGTGTCGTCGCGGCCGCCGAGCAGGCGCTGCGCGAGGTCTGCGGCGACGGCGGCGGCATCTCGACGCGCTTCACGCACGTCTACCCCGACGGCCCTGCCGTGTACTTCACCGTGATCGCGGCGGCGCGCCGTGGCGAGGAGGTCGAGCAGTGGGCGCAGATCAAGCGCGCCGTCTCCGACGAGCTGATCGCCGCCGGCGCGACGATCACGCACCACCACGCCGTCGGTCGCGATCACCGGCCTTGGTATGACGAGCAGCGTCCCGACGTCTTCGCCGCGGCGTTCGCCGGCGCGAAGGCCGCCGTCGATCCGCGCGGCGTGATGAACCCCGGTGTGCTGATCGACCCGCCGGCCGCGCCGGCGTGAAGCTCGCGATCCTCGGCCCAGGCGGCGTCGGCGGGCTGCTCGCCGGCGCGCTCGAAAGCTCCGGCGAGGACGTCCGCTTGATCGCGCGCGAGTCGACCGCGAACACGATCAACGAGCACGGCGTGCGCATCGACAGCGTCAAATACGGCGACTTCGTCGCCCACCCGCGAGCGCTCACGCGGCTGAGCGAGCCCGTCGACGCGCTGCTCGTCGCGACGAAGGCCGCCGGCCTCGCCTCGGCGCTCGCGCGGATCGACGCCGAGCCCGGCGTCGTGCTGCCGCTGCTCAACGGCCTCGACCACATCGCCGTGCTGCGCGAGCGCTTCGGCGAGCAGCGCGTGCTCGCCGGCACGATTCGCGTCGAGGCCGACCGGCCCGAGCCTGGCGTCGTCGTCCACACGAGCCCGTTCCTGCTGATCGAAATGGCCAGCCGCTATCAGGCTGCCGCCGCGCCGATGCGCGCGCTCGCGCGCGCGCTCGACCGCGCCGGCGTCTCGGCGCGCGGCGACTGGCCGATCGCGCCAGCCTCCGAAGCGCAGGTGATGTGGTCGAAGCTCGTCCGCCTCAACGCGCTCGCGTGCACGACGAGCGCCTACGACAAGCTGCTTGGCGAGATCCGCGACACTCCGGCGCTGCGCGCCGACCTCGTCGGCGCGATGGACGAGGCCGCCGCCGCCGGGCGCGCCGACGGCGCCGACGTCGACGCCGGCAAAGCGATCGCCGAGCTCGACCGCGCGCACGCGACGCTCGGCAGCTCGATGCAGCGCGACATCGCCGCCGGTCGCCCGCCCGAGCTCGAAGCGATTCCCGGCTCGGTGCTGCGCGCCGCCGCGCGCCACGGGTTGAAGTGCCCGACGATCGAGCGGCTCGTCGCGATGATCCTCGCGCGCGTCGAGGGGTTGGACGGCTGACGGCCCAAGGCAACTTGGCTCTGGGCGGCTAGACCAAAGTATTCGGCGAAATACTTGGGTCGACGCCAAACGAAGTCGGGCGGTGAGGTGGCTCGTTACGTACTGACCGCCGGCGAGCCTCCCGCCTGCCACGGTTGCGACGCGCAACCACGCAGGCCGCGAAAGCGGCCAATCCTCGAAAGCCGGAAACGCCGCCTACTGCTCGAACGGATACGGCGCGGCGGCTGGAGCGCCGCTCGGGACGGCCTGCGTCGAGACCGCCTCGACGACCTCCTGCTCGACCTCCTCGCGGGCCTCGTCGTGCTGGCCGTCGCACAGCACGCGGAAGTTGCCCGTCACGCCGCTGTCGGCGTGAATCGTGATCCCCGGCAGGATCTCCTCGCCCTCCTCGAAGCCGAGCCGCTCGATGTCGAAATGAGCCATGCCGATGCCGTGCGCCGTGTGCGTCGGGTTCTCGCGATCGTGCGCCGCGACCGCCTGCGCGAAGCGCTCGAGGTTCTTCGCGACCTTGCCCGTGTCCGGCATCGTTTTCGCAGAGTAGCGCGCGAGCGCGCTCGCGATCGCTATAGATAGGTCGGTGCCGACCGACGAAGTGATCCGCACGGCTGCGCTGCGCAAGGTCTACGACGGCGCCGACTTCGCCGCCGTCGACGGGCTCGACCTGAGCGTTCGCGCCGGCGAGATCTTCGGCCTGCTAGGCCCGAACGGCGCCGGCAAGACGACGACCGCCGGCATGCTCACGACGCGCGTGATCCCGACGTCCGGCGGCGCGCACGTCGGCGCGATCGACGTCGTCGCCCAGCCGGCGCTCGCCAAGCAGCTGATTGGCATCGTCTCGCAGACGAACACGCTCGACCGCCAGCTGAACGTCTGGGAGAACCTCTACTTCCACGGCCGGCTGTTCGGCATCGGCGCCGCCGACTCGCGGCGGATCGCCGACGAGCTGCTCGCGAAGATGCACCTCTCGAAATGGGCCAAAGCGTCCGTCTACGCGCTGTCCGGCGGCATGGCGCAGCGGCTGATGATGGCGCGCGCGATCTTCCACCGCCCGGCCGTGCTGTTCCTCGACGAGCCGACCGCCGGCCTCGACCCGCAGAGCCGCCTCGCGCTGTGGGAGATCCTCGGCGAGCTCAACCGCGAAGGCCAGACGATCCTGCTGACGACGCACTACATGGAGGAGGCCGACGAGCTCTGCGATCGCCTCGCGATCATGGACCACGGCAAGATCCTCGCGCTCGGCACGCCCGCCGAGCTGAAGCGCTCCGTCGGCGCCGAGGCGATTGTCACGATCAAGGCCGCCGGCGAGCTCGACGCGCTCGCCGCCAAGCTGTCCGACGCGATCGCCGAGGTCTCCCAGACGCGCGCGATCGACGGCGGCGTCGAGCTGCACGTCAAAGAAGCGCCGCGGCTCGTGCCGCGTGTCGTCGAGGCCGCCGACGCCGCCGGCTTCGAGCTCGCCGACCTGTCCGTCGCCGAGCCGAGCCTCGAGGATGTCTTCATCAACCTGACCGGCAAGGAGCTGCGCGACTGATGGCCAGCGCCGCCGCCCAGCCGTCCGCGTCCTCGGCGCCGCCCGAGCAGTCCGCGCAGTCCGAGCCGCCGCGCACCGCGATCGCGATCGAGCCGACGCGCTCGACGTTCGCCGCCAGCCGCACTGCGCTGCGCGCGCTCGTGTTGCGCGATCTCGTCGTGCTGAAGAAGAACTTCGGCGAGTTCGTCGTGCGCACGCTCGTGCAGCCGTTCCTGCTCGTCTTCGTCTTCCTCTACGTCTTCCCGACGATCGGCCAAGGCGTCGGCGGCGGCGGTGGCAAGGCCGCCGAGTCCGAGTTCGCGACCGTGCTCGTCGCCGGCGTCGTCGGCATCTCGATCATGTTCCAAGGCATCCAAGCCGTCGCGATGGTGATGGCGCAGGAGTTCGGCTTCACGCGCGAGATCGAGGACCGCGTGCAGGCGCCCTGCCCGATCTGGCTCGTCGCCGTCGCCAAGGTCCTCTCCGGCGCCACGCAAGGGCTGATCGCCGCGCTGATCGTCTTCCCGATCGCCGCCGTCGTCCATGCGCACGGCGTCACCGCGCACCTGCACGTGCACTGGGCCGTCGTGCTGACGCTGATCCCGCTCGCGTGCGTGACGATGACCTCGCTCGGCCTGCTGCTCGGCACGCTGTTCGAGGCGCGCAACCTCGGCCTGATGTTCGGCTTCGTCGTGCTGCCGCTGACGTTCCTCGGCGGCACCTACTACCAGTGGACGAAGCTCGCGCCCGTCAAGGTCGGTGGCGTGCACTGGCTGCAGATCCTCGTGCTCGTCAACCCGCTGATCTACGTCACCGAGGGGATGCGCGCCGGCCTCACGCACGCGACGCACATGCACCTCTACATCATCTATCCCGTGCTGATCGGCTTCTGCGCGACGTTCCTCACGCTCGGCCTGCGCAAGTTCGAGAGCCGCGTGCTCTCGTGAGGCCGACGATCGCGATCGCTTCGCGCTAGGCGTGCGCGCCGCTCGGGGCGTGCGCGCCGCTCGGGGCGTGCGCGCCGCTCGGCACGTCGCTCTGCGGCTCTGATTCGGAGTCCGCGTAGCGAGCGACCGTGAACGCGATCAGCACCGGCACGTGCACCGCGTAGACGACGAGCGACAGCGACGATACCTGCTCGCCGGGCGACGCGCCAGAGCCGTCCGCGTCCGGCGCGTGCGTAGCATGGCCGCGTGAGCGCGCGCGCGAAGCTTCGCCTGCTGTTGGCGCTGCGCGTGCTGCCGTGGCGCGTCGCGCGTTTCTATTGGCACGCGTGGCGGCACGCGCTGCGCGACGACGACCGCTTCAGCATCGCGTCGGCCGCGCGGCCGGCCGAGCTCGCGCAACTGCTCGCGCTTGCGCGCGGGCGGCGCGTCGTCGTCGAGCTCGGCACCGGCACCGCGTGGAGCGCGCTCGCGATCGCGCTCGACGATCGCGCGCGGACGATCGTCAGCTACGACCCGAGCGTGCGCGTCGAGCGCGACGCCTACCTCGCGCTCGCCGGCGCCGACACGCGCGCGAGGATCGAGCTGCGCGCCGAGCCCGACAGCGCCGGCCCGCACGCCGGCGATCAGCCCGTCGAGCTGCTGTTCATCGACTCAGAGCACGAGCGCGAGCCGGTGCTCGCCGCGTTCGCCGCGTGGCGCGACGCGCTCGCGCCACGAGCTGTCGTCGTGTTCCACGACTACGGCCATCCTGCGTATCCCGGCGTGCGCGAGGCCGTGCGCGAGCTGGGCTTGAGTGGCGAGGAGGTCGGCGGCGTGTTCGTCTGGCGCGCGGGCGCTTAGCTCGGCGAGACGACCGCGAGACCGTGCTCGCGCGCGGCCTTCGCGAGCTGCTTGTCGTATGTCATCAGTACGTCCAGCTCGTCAGCTTCGGCGAGGCGCAGCGCTGTCGCCAAGTGGATCGCGTCGAGCGTTCCGACGGTCCTCGGAGGAACGGCCTCGGCAGCGGTCAAGACGCGCTCGTCGATCGGTAGAAGCACGACGTTCTCGAGGAGCTGCTCCGCGTCCTCGAGCGCATCTTCGCGGCGTCCGACACGGCGCAGCTCGACGCCGAGCAGTCGACTCGCGACGCGCCGATCGAACCGTTGCAGCTCACGTCGAATCGCGTCTCCGCCGGGCTCATCGAGTAGGACCCGGCCAAGGACGCTCGTATCGACGTACGCCGTTGAATCCAAACGTGCCTCAGAACCGCTCGCGACGGTCCTCCGCGAGGATCGCGTCCGTCGTGCCGGCCGGCGCCGGCTTCCTCAGTCGCGGCAGGCTTTCGATCGCCTCGACGAGATCGCCCTTCGGGATCGTCGCTCCGTACTTCTCGGCCAGTTTGAGGTAGTAAGGATCGATCTCCGGACGCGAAGGCGCGAGCCTCGCGACCTCGACGCCGCGCTCGGTCACCGCCAACGTCTCGCCGGCCTTCACGCGTTCGAGGTAGCGGCTGAGGTTCTGGCGCAGCTCACGCACTCCGACCGTCTCGACTTTGGGTTTCGGAGTAGTCGACGCCATTGTGCGTCATGTTGTAGCACAACCGGAGAACGGGTCGATGCGAGAGCGCTCACGACCCTTGTTCCGACGCAAGCGCGTGAAACAAGACAGGATCTGCGGCGATCTGCCGCGCGGCGCTCAGCTTTGCTCGATGATCTCGATCCGGTACCCATCCGGATCGCGCACGAAGCAGAGCCGCGAGCCGCCCTCGCGCACCGAGTACGGCGGCTTCTCCGGCTCGATGCTCTGCTCGGCGAGCTTCGCGAGCGTCGCGTCGAGGTCGGGCGAGGTGATCGCGATGTGGCCGTAGCCGGTGCCGATCTCATACGAGTCGACGCCGAAGTTGTGCGTCAGCTCCAGCCGCGGCATGTCGCCGTCGCCCGGCTGGTTCATGAACACGTTGACGGCCTCGTCTTTGATCGGGATTCGGCCGATCTCGTCGAAGCCGAGCGCGTTGTAGAACGCGACTGAGCGGTCGATGTCGGTGATTCGGTAGCAGGTGTGGATCAGCGCGATGCGCGCAGTCTACGTCACGAGCCTACGCCACGGACACGTCACCAGAACGCGACGGCGAGATGGTCTGAGCCGAACATGTACGAATCGGCCGAAACGCAGTGCGCGGTGTTGGGCAGCGTGCCCATGCTGTAGTCGAAGTCGCCGCCGTAGCGCTGCGTCTGGCCGCCGCTGCTGTTCGACGGAAGGGCGTTCAGCGGCGGTGGCCAGCCGGGCTGGACGAAGAAGACCAGTTCTGGGTAGTGCAAGTTGAAGTCGCCGACGAGCCGCCAGGTCAGGCCGAGCGCGCCCGGGAAGCTCGCGAGCATCGCTTCTACCGCGACGCGGACATACACCGGATTGCCTCCTGACGGCGCGTGGACGCAGCCGATCGCGTGCCAGCCGCCGGCGGGCCGCGTCCAGAGGACGGGCCGGTGTTTTTTGTTGCCGTCCCACCATCCGCCGGGCACGTGCGGGCCGAGCGTCGCGAGGTGCAGCACGGCGAGGCTGCAGCGCGGGTTGCCGCCTGGTTTGCCGACCCAGTAGAGGTAGAAGCCGTCGTAGAGTTTCCCTCTCAGGAACAGGCCCTGGAGCGCGAACAGTTCGCTGGCGGGCGGCGCCCAGGCGGGCAGCGGCAGCGGTTTCATGATCGCGCCGCCCCAGCCGGGGTTGCCGGCCTCTTGCAGGCAGATGTAGTGGGGGTTGAACAGGCGCCCCTGGAAGCGGTTCATCAGGATCGCGGCGGCGACCTGCGCGCCGAGCTGGTTCCACGTCATGTACGCCATCGCCGACGCTCAGCTCTGCGCCGCGGCGCGAGCGGCCGCGGGACTGCCCTCCAGCTTTTCCTGACGGCTGCTCTCGCGTGGACCGTCGAGCAGCGCGGTGGGGTGGTAGGGGCCGGCGACGAGCACCGGGTCCTGGCCGAGTTCGATGCACGCGACCGGTCCTTTGGCGTCGAAGAACGTGAGCGCTTCGGTCAGCTGCCACTTCAGGTACATGACTGGCGTGCTTTCTTTGTTTTCGAGCTGGTCGCTGGAGCTCGCGACCGACTGCTCGGTGATCGTGACCTGCTGGAAGGTGGTGCAGTTTTTCGACAGGCTGGCCGAGAGGCTCGCCGAGACGACGCCCCAGCCGGCCGAGGCCGAGACGTTGAGCGACGCCGCGACGGTCTCGAGCTGCGAGGAGGTCTGCTCCATCCCGCTGGTCGTCGTCAGGCTCACGACCTTCGTCTCTCCGGGCGCGAGCGAGTAGGACTCGGGCATCCGATGCCAGTACTGCTCGCGCACGACGACCTGGCCCGTCGGCAGCAGCCCGGCGCCGACGGTCCTGCGCTCGGAGTCCTGCGGAATCAGGATCGTGTTGGCGGGGACTGGATATCGTCCGATGTCATTCGGCGCGAGCAGAGTTGCGTCGACGATCGCGTAGGAGCTCTTGCCGGCGGTCGTCGCGATCACGCCGGCGAAGCCGCCCGTGGCGATCAGCTGGAGCAGGAAGTAGTTGCCGACTTCCACTCCTGCGGCTTTCGCCGAGCCCGGCGTCCCGCCGCTGGCGGCCGTCACCTTGAGGCTGTTTTCACCATCTGCGACGCCCGAGTAATCGATGAACGTCACCTCGACGCCTACCGGGAGGTAGTTGTAGAAGATGACATCGCCGATGTTGGCGCCTAATGACGATTTGAGCGTGCCGTTGAGCGCTTCTTCATAGATTTTGTTCATGACGCGCCTCGCTGCGCTGCGAGTCCGATGACGGTGACCGCGAGCGCCGCGGTCGCCTTGTGGCCGCTGTCGTCGTTCATCTCGCAGTGCGCTGTGACCTGGACGATCGTCGAGTTGTTGGCGGTCGCTTGCGCTTCGACGGCGATCGTGCGCACGTGATGGTCTTGGCCCGAGTACGACAAGCTGAAGCCGGAGACGAAGGCAAACGCCTGTCCGATGCTCGCCGGGAACGTGACCGGCAGCGTGGCGCCGTCGAGGACGCTCGCCGACTGGACGTACCAGCCGATCGGGATCGGCGTCTCGGCGGCGACGCCGGCGCCGGCGGGTGCTTGCGGAGGGCTCATCGAGCTCCTTTCCGATCTGAGGCGGGAGGGTGCGACGAAGCTACCGGCGACTCGCGGCGGCGCGACGCTCGCCGCTGTCGCCGAGGCGCAAGCGCCGCAGGCGCGGGGCTTCGCGCTCGTGAACCTGCGGCTCGTCGTTTCCGAGTCCTCGCGAGGCGCGCTTGCGGGCGATCCTCGCGCGAGCGGCGACCGTATACTCGCCGCGCGTGCGAACTCTGATCGTCGGTCACGGCGGGCGCGAGAGCGCTCTCGCCGCTCGGATGGCCGAGCACGGCGAGCTGCACGCGTTCGCCGGGCACGCCAACCCGTCGCTCGTGCGCTACACGCGGGCGTCTGGCGGCAAGCTGCAGACGGGCGACGTCTGCGACGCCGCGGCGGTCGCGGCGTTCGCGCGCGAGCAGGCGATCGACATCGCGATGATCAGCGCCGACGAACCGCTGCAGGCGGGCGTCGTCGATGCGCTGCTCGCGCAGGGCACGCGCGCCGTCGGGCCGACGCGCGCGGGCGCTGAGATCGAGTGGAACAAGGCGTTCGCGCGCGAGCTGCTGCTCGACGTCGCGCCGGAGGCGACGCCGCGGCTGCGCGTGATCGAGCAGGTCGAGCAGGTCGAGGAGGCGATCGCGTCGTTCGGCGCGACGCCGATCGTCGTCAAGCCGTCCGGCCTGACCGGCGGCAAGGGCGTCAAGGTGATGGGGCCGCACCTGGCCAGCCACGACGAGGCGGCCGACTACGCGCGCGGCCTGCTGCGCGACGCCAAGCGCGGCGAGTCGGTGTTGATCGAGGAGAAGATCGTCGGCGCCGAGTTCACGATCCAGGCGATCAGCGACGGGCGCACGGTCGTCTTCCCGCCGTCGACGTACGACTATCCGTTCCGCTTCGATGGCGACGAGGGGCCGGGCACGGGCGGGATGGGCTCGCTGAGCATGGCGAGCGCGACGCTGCCGTTCATGACGGGCGAGCACTACGCGCAGGCGTGCTCGATCGTCGAGCGCGTGATCGCGCGGCTCGGCGAGGAAGGCCGGCGCTTCACGGGCGTGATGAACAGCGGCTTCTTCGCGACGGCCGACGGCGTGCGCGTGATCGAGTTCAACGCGCGCTTCGGCGATCCGGAGTGCATGAACATCATGGCGCTGCTCGATGGCAGCTGGCCGCTCGTGATGGAGCGGATCTGCGCGGGCGAGCTCACCCGCGAGGACGTCTCGCTGCGCGAGGAGGCCTCGCTCGCGCTGTATCTCGTCTCGCCCGACTACGCGCTCGCGACCGGTAAGCCGCCGCGCACGTACGAGTTCGAGCTCGACGTCGCTGCGATGGAGCGCGCCGGCTGCGAGGTGTTCTTCGCCTCTTCGGTAGCGCTCGCCGAGCACAGCTACCGCACGGTCGGCACCTCGCGAGCGGTCGCGCTCGTCACGACGGCGCCGACGCTCGCGGCTGCGCACGAGCGGATCATCGCCTGCGCGTCCTTGGTGCCGACGCTGCAGTGGCGGCGCGAGGTCGGCGACGAGCGCTATCTGCAGGGTTTGCGCGGGCTGGTCGGGGCCGCGTAGCCGCCTTCGTGCAAGGATGGCCGCGTGATCGTCGAGACGGCTAGCAACGAGCAGTTCCTCTCGAACACGTATCTCGTCGCCGACGGGCAGGGTGGGCCGGCGTTCTTCATCGACGCCGGCGGGCCGGTCGCCCCGCTGATCGAGACTGCGGAGCGGCTCGGCTTGACGCCGACGCACGTGCTCCTGACGCACCACCACTACGACCACGTCTGCGACGTCGGGCAGCTGCGCGAGCGCTGGCCGAAGCTCGAGGTGCTGATCAACCCGGTCGAGAGCGAGCTGATCGCGGCGGCCGCGGCGGAGTCTGGCGCCGAGCAGCCGGCCGGCGACGCGATCGGCGCGATCGTCGCCGGGCAGCGGCTCAGCTTCGGCGAGCTCGACGTGCTGCCGCTGAGCACGCCCGGCCACACGGCCGGGATGCTGTCGTTCCTCGTCGGCGAGCGCGCCGACGCGGGCGCCGGCGCGCCGCGCCGATCTTCGGCGAGCCCGGCGCCCGGTGGCTTCAGCGGCGGCGATGCGGTCGTCTTCACCGGCGACACGCTGTTCAAGAACTCGGTCGGCGGCGTCAAAGCGCCCGGTCATACGACGTACACGGACCTGCGCGACTCGATCATGGGCACGCTGATGGAGCTGCCGCCGCAGACGGTCATCTACCCAGGCCACGCCGGCGCGACGAGCGTCGCGCGCGAGTGGGACTCGAACGGCTTCATCCGCGTCTGGCGCGGTCTGGACCCGGAGGGCTCCGAGTCGTGCATCGCGCTCGGCGAGCCGGCGACGCTGGTGCTGCTCGGCGAGGACTACGACGGCGGCACGAAGGCGTGGATCCGCTGGCCGGACGGCTCTGACGACATCGTGCCGGGCTCGCGCGTCGAGCGAAGCGGCTAGCGCATCCTGCGACTCCGTCCAGCGCGTCCAGGCGCCACCCGTGGCACGCATACGGCGGCTCGTAGGATCTAGTCATGGCGCGCGAGAACGAGAAGATCCCGACGTCGCGCGTGCGGCGCACGACGAAGGTCGCTTCGCTCGCGGCCGGCGAGGCGGTCAAGCAGTTCGGCACGCGCGCCGCGAACGTGACGCGCGGCGAGGAGGCGTCGGAGGAGGCGATGGCGCGCCGCCAGCTGGACACGGCGAAGCAGATCGTCGCCGCGCTGGGGACGATGAAGGGCGCGGCGATGAAGCTCGGGCAGGTGATGTCGTTCCTCGACATGGGCCTCGTGCCCGAGCAGCACCGCGAGGAGTTCCAGCGCGAGCTGGCGAAGCTGCGCGACGCGGCGCCGACGGTCTCGTTCAAGCAGATGCGCAAGGTGATCGAAGACGACCTCGAAGAACCGATCGCGGAGGTCTTCTCGTCGTTCGATCAAGAGCCGATCGCGGCGGCGTCGATCGGACAGGTCTACAAAGCGACGCTGCACGACGGCCGCGAGGTCGCCGTCAAGGTCCAGTACCCGGGCGTCGCCGGCGCGGTGCGCGCCGACATGCAGAACCTCGACCTGATCATGCGCCTGCTCAAGCGGATGACGCCGGGCCTCGACGTCAAGGCGATCGCCGAGGAGGTCAGAGAGCGGATCGTCGAGGAGCTCGACTACGAGCTCGAGGCGCAGAACCAGCGCTCGCTCGCAAGGATCTTCGCCGGGCACCCGTTCATCGTCGTGCCGGACGTCGTCAGCTCGCTCTCGCGCGAGCGCGTGCTCGTCAGCGACTTCGTGCACGGCATCGGCTTCGAGGAGCTCAAGCAGCGCTCGCAGGCCGAGCGCGACAGGCTCGGCGAGATCGTCTTTCGCTTCTTCCTCGGCTGCCTCTATCGCCACCACCAGTTCTCCGGCGACCCGCATCCGGGCAACTTCCTGCTGCTCGACGACGGGCGCGTCGCGTTCCTCGACTTCGGCCTGTTCAAGCGCCTCGACGCCGGCCCGGTCGACCTCGAGCTGGCCGCGCAGCGCGCGGTCGTCGAGCGCAACGCGGCGGCGCTGCACCGCCTGCTCTCCGAGTCCGGCTTCCTGCCCGAGCCCGAGCGCGTCGACGCCGAGCACTTGATCGCGTTCATCGACGCGGCGATCTGGTGGTACACGACCGACGAGGTCGTGCAGCTCTCGCCGGAGATCGCGACTGAGGTGATGATCGAGAGCTCGGACCCGCGCTCGAAGCACTTCCGCGAGATGCGCCACCAGGACATGCGCCCGGAGCACCTGTTCGGCAGGCGGATGGAGATGCTGACGCTCGCCGTGCTCTCGCAACTGCGCGCGAGCGCGAACTGGCACCGGATCGCCCGTGAGTGGATGTATGGCGATCCGCCGGTCACAGAGCTCGGTCGCCAGGAGGCGGAGTTCTACGGACGTTCGAGCGTCGGCGCACGCTGAGCTTCAGCCTCGCGCGTCGATTGTCGATAGAACGAGCGCGATAATCAGCTGCTGCGGCGCGCGGGGCGCCGCTCAGCGACAGCCGGGCGCCGGGCCGGGCCGGGCCTCGACGAAATGCCGGGCGTGGGCCTGCGACGAAACGGGTAAAGGAGGATTTCGTGCCTACAGCGCCGTTTGAGATGGAGAGCGCGCATGACGGGGAAACAGGACGATTGACCTTGTTCGGCGAGCTCGACATCGCGACGGCGCCGCGCGTCGAAGCGGCCGTCGACACGCTTCTGCGGGATGGCGTCAAGCGCCTGACGATCGATCTCGCGCGGCTCGGCTTCGTCGACTCGTCCGGCCTGCGCCTGTTCATCGTGCTCGATCAGCGCGCCAGCGCCGAGCGCTGGGAGCTCGCGCTCGTCAGGCCCGAACCGCAGGCGTTGAAGGTGTTTCGCATCAGCGGGGTCGAGGACAACCTGCCGTTCGTCGAGGGCGCGAGCGCCGCGTGATGGCGCCGCGCTCGAAAGGCGCTCGCGCCGGCGAGCGCACGCGTCGCGCTCGCGGCGCGGCAAGAGGCGGGCCGGGCCCGACGCGCGTCGAGCTGACGCTCGAGCGCAACGTCCAGGCGCCGGCGTTCGCGCGCGCGGCGATCGCCGAGCACTGCGAGGCGCTCGGGCTCGACGGTTCGCTGAGGCAGTCGCTGATCCTGCTCGTCTCGGAGGTCGTCAGCAACGCCGTGCGCCACTCGGCTGCCGAACCAAACGCGCCAGTCGAGCTGCTCGCGACGTTTGGCGAGAAGGCGATCCGCGTGACCGTGACCGACTCGGGCGTCGGCTTCACGCCGCGACCACGCGACCCGGCGCGCACGCACGACGGCTACGGCCTGTACCTGCTCGAGAAAGTCGCCGAGCGCTGGGGCGTCGAGTCGCGCGAGGGCACGAAAGTCTGGTTCGAGCTGGCGCAGGGCTGAGCGCGGCGGCGCTCAGAGCACTTGGATCTGCACGAGGCTCGTCGTGCCCGGCCTGCCTGACGGCAGGCCGGCGGTGATGCCGACGCGCTTGCCGCGCTCGCACCAGCCGAGCTCGACGACGCGCCGCGCGGCGTCGGCGATCAGCGCCTCGGTCGTCTCGTGGCGGCGCATCGAAGCGGCCTGCACGCCCCACATCAGCGCGCAGCGGCGAACGGTCTCTTTGCCGGGCGAGAGCGCGTAGATCGGCACGGTCGGGCGGTGCGCGGAGACGAGCCGCGCCGAGCGCCCTGACAGCGTCGGCACGATCAGCGCGTCGAGGCGCAGCTCGCGCGCGGCGATCGCGAGGTTGTGCGCGATCGTGTAAGCAGGGTCGGACTCGGTGCGGCGCACGCGCGAGTCGTTCCAGCGCTCGTACGGCGCGATCGCCTCGGCCTGCTCGGCGACGGCGGCCATCATTTCGACGGCGCCGACCGGATAGGCGCCGACGGCGGTCTCCTGCGAGAGCATCACGGCGTCGGTGCCGTCGAGGATCGCGTTGGCGACGTCGGCGACCTCGGCGCGCGTCGGGCGCGAGGAGGAGACCATCGAGTCGAGCATCTGCGTCGCGGTGATCGACGGGCGCGCCATCCAGCCGGCGAGCTCGAGCAGCTGCTTCTGCACGATCGGCACGCGCTCGATCGGCAGCTCGATGCCGAGGTCGCCGCGCGCGACCATCAGGCAGTCGGCGGCTTTGAGGATCTCGGCGGCGCGCTGCACGGCCTGCGGCTTCTCCATCTTCGCGATCAGCGGCAGGCGTGTGTGCTCGCGCACGGCCTCGACGTCCTCGGGGCGCTGCACGAACGACAGCGCGACCATGTCGACGCCGATCGACTCGCCGTGGCGCAGCAGCTCGAAGTCCTCCTCGGGCACGGCCGGCAGCGAGTCGACCGGGCCGGGGATGTTCAGGCCCTGGCGCGAGGCGACGGCGCCGCCGACCTCGACGACCGTCTCGACTTCGTGAGTGGCTGGGCGCGAGGCGACGACGCGCAGGCGAACCGAGCCGTCGGCGAGGTACAGCACGGCGCTCTCCTGCAGCGCGTCGGCGAGCCCGGCCCAGGTGACGCTCATCCGGCTGGCGTCGCCCTCGATCTCGTCGCCGTCGGCGCTGATCGTCAGCCGCTCGCCAGGCGTCAGCTCGACGACGCCGTCGCGCAGCGGGCCGATCCGCAGCTTCGGGCCGGGCAGGTCCTGCAGCACGGCGACCGGCCGTCCGGCGCGCCCGGCGGCATCGCGCACGCGGCGGATCGTCTCGGCGTGCTCGTCGAGCGTTCCGTGCGAGTAGTTCAGCCGCGCGACGTCCATGCCGGCTTGCACCATGCGCAGCAGCGTCTCCGGCTCGCGCGAGGCCGGTCCGATGGTGGCGACGATCTTCGTGCGGCGCATCGGCAGCCACCGTAGCGAGAGCTGGCCTCACGCGCGTCGGAGCGACGTAGCATTCGTGGATGCTCGGTCCCTCGCGTCCAGTCCCACGCGTCGGCGCGCGCGCCCGCGTCGCGCACTTCGGCGGTGGCTTCGAGCACGCGACGGTCGTCTCGCTGAGCGATCAGCAGCGACGCGTCGAAGTTCGCTGCGAGAGCGGTGAGACGCTCGCGTTCGTGCTCAGCCCGGCGACGGCGCGGTTCGTCTCAGCCGACGGCGCGCACGGGCCACGGCTGGAGCTGCTCGGCGACTGACGCGCGCGGGTGCCGTACGCGCTTCGTCGCAAGCGGCAGGCTAAGGCGCGTCGACGTCGGGGAAGTGCTCGGCGCAGTGCTCGCGGATCGCTTCGCGCACCCACGCGCGCTCGGCCGGACTGGCGACGCGAAAGCGCGCGAGCAGCTCGCGCTGGCGCTCGATCGGCGCGCCGGCGATGCTCCAGCGCACGGCGAGGCGCTCGAACAGCAGCTCGACGGCGCGCTGCCAGGTGTCGTCGCGGGTCGCGGCGGCGCGCGCGCTGCTGCCGCGGCCGCTGAGCGTCTCGGCGTAGTCGCGCCGTGCGGCGGGCGAGAGCGAGCCACGCAGCGTCAGCACGTTGCCGTCGGCGTCGGCGTAGTCGCTGCTCGGCGCGCGCAGCTGCGGACTCACGCCGCCGGCGCTGCGCTGCTTGTTGCGGTTGCGCTTGCCCATCGCAGGCAGCGTAGGAGCGGCGCGCGAGCGCTCAGGCGTCGGCGGCGCGTTCGAGCTGCGAGCGCACGTCGCCGCTGACGGGCTTGGCGTGGCCGGGCCAGACGATCGCGGGCTCGAGCGCGGCGAGCTTGCGAATGCTCGCGCGCGCCTGCTCGGTGTCGTAGTTGTATGTCTCGATCGGCAGGCGCGGCGCGCAGTCGCGACCCCAGATTTCGAGCGTGTAGAAGCAGTCGGTGCTCAGCGCGAGCCGGTCGCGCTCACGCCACAGCGCGATCTGCCCAGGCGCGTGGCCGGGGATCTCGACGACCTCGAAGCCGGCGATGCGGTCGCCCTCTGCGAGCGTGCTGGCGATCGTCACGGGGCCGCCGTCCCACGCGTGGCGGTGCAGCAGCTTGTGCAGCTGACGATGCGGGAAGCCGAGGCCGCTGAGGCCTGCGGGCCAGTAGCGAAAGCCGCCGGAGCCTTCGGCGTCGACGACCTCGTCGGCATGGCAGAGGACGGGCACATCGAAGCTCGGCGCGGCGCCGCGATGGTCGGTGTGACCGTGTCCGAGCACGATCCGCGTCAGGCCGCCGAGCTTGGCGCAGGCGCGAGCGAGCGAGCGCGCCATCGTGCGCGCGCCGGCGTCGAACATCGTCACGCCGCCGTCGTCCTCGATCAGGTAGACGTTGCAGCGCGCCGGTTGGCCCTGCACGACCCAGACGCCGTCGGCGATCATCTGCGCGTCGCCGCCGGTGAGCCGCGCGCTGAGGCGCGTCTTGGCGTTGAACGCGCCGAGCAGCCGCTGGTCGGCGCGCGAGCCGGGCGGCGGGATCATGCCGATCTGGCGCGGCAGGCCGATCGAGTCGGGGAACGCGTCGTTGCCCTGGATCAGGCCGTCGCCGACGCGCAGCAGGTCGATCCCGTCGAGCGCGACGCGGTCGCCGGTCGGCGCGATGCCGTTGAGCATGCCGGGTCCGGCGAACGTGCCGGACAGGCGCCACTGAACGGCGCAGCGATCGTCCTCGGTCGTCGTCGAGAGCACTTTGAAGTCGAGGTCGGGGACGGCGTCGAGCAGCTCGCCGAGGAACTCGCGCACGCCTTCGGGCGCGAGCACGTCGACTTGTCCGCGCACGTTGTCGCGCCCGCCGTCGGCCCACAGCGCGACGGCGGCGTCGAGATCACGCGCGGCGATCGCGTCGAAGTAGCGGCGCGCAACCGACTCTGGGGTGCTCTTGGTGATCCGCTGGCGCGCGCCGCGCGCCTCGCGGACGTTCGCGGCCGCCTCTTGGACCTTTGTCGCAGCGTCGCTCGCGCTGTCGCTGTCGCCTTCGGCCATCGCTCCCTCCTAGCTGTGACTCGAGTGGACGTAGTCTAGTCTCCGGCGCGTGGCCGAGGCGCGAAAAGCGAGCTCCGCGCAGGCGGCGCCGCGAGCGGAGCGCCGGCGCGAGCTCGGCCGCGGCGAACGGGTGCTGCCGGGCGTCTTCCGGCTGCGCCTGCCGCTTCCTTGGCCGGGCGTGCCGCACTGCAACGCGTGGGCGGTCACCGCCGGCGACGGGTTCGTGCTGTTCGACACGGGCATGCAGCAGCCGGGCTCACTCGCCGATCTGGAGCGCGCGCTGGAGATGTGCGGCTTGCGCTTGGACGACACGAAGCTCGTCGTCTGCACGCACGCGCACGCCGACCACTGCGGCCAGGCGGCGACGATCGTCGAGCGCGTCGGCTGCGAGCTGTGGATGCACCCGAGCCACGAGCTGATGACGCGGATGGTCGAGGACCCGGAGTCGGTGCTCGCGCGGCGCCTGGAGATCGCGCGCCAGAGCGGCGTCCCGGAAGAGGCGCTGCGCCGCTACGAGGCACAGCGCGGCTCGCTGGAACCGGGCATCGCCGGCCCGATCGCGCCGGACCGCGAGCTGCTCGACGGCGTCGTCGTCGGCACGGACGTCGGCGAATGGGTCGCTTATGAGACGCCTGGCCATTCGCCGTCGCACGTCTGCCTGTTCCAGCCGGAGCGGCGGCTGCTGATCTCCGGCGATCACCTGCTCGGGCGGATCTCGCTGTACTTCGAGTTCGGCTACTCGCCGGACCCGGTCGGCGAGTTCCGCTCGTCGCTGACGGTCGTCGAGCGTCTCGGCGCGCGCCTTTGCCTGGCCGGGCACGGGCGCACGTTCAGCGACGTGCAGACGCACATCGCGGGCAATCGCAGCCTCGTCGAGCAGCAGCTGCAGGGCGTGCTCGACGCGATCGGCGACGGCGAGCTGACGGCGTTCGAGGTCGTCAGGCAGATGCACGGCGCGAACGTCACGCAGCAGAGCGCGCACTGGCTGCTGTCGCAGACGCTCGGCTATCTGACGCATCTCCAGGCCGTCGGCAGCGTGCGGCGGATCGCCGGAGATCCTGAGCGCTGGGCTGCATAATCAGCAGATGCGCATCAGTGAGATCCTCGCGGCCGAGACGCCGGTGTTCTCGTTCGAGTTCTTTCCGCCGAAGACGGACGCGGGCGAGCAGAACTTGTACGCGGCGCTCGAGGACCTGAAGGCGCTCGAACCGTCGTTCGTGTCGGTCACGTACGGCGCCGGCGGCTCGTCGCGTGAGAAGACGATCGAGATCGTCAAGCGGATCAAGGAGCAGCTCGGCCTGGAGGCGATGGCGCACTTCACGTGCGTCGGCGCGACGGTGCCGGAGCTGCGCGAGACGCTCGAGGAGATGCGCGCGGCGGGGATCGAGAACGTGCTGGCGCTGCGCGGCGACCCGCCGGAGGGCGAGGAGGAGTGGACGAAGACGGACGGCGGCCTGGAGTACTCGCGCGAGCTCGTGCAGCTGATCGGCGGCGACTACGAGTTCGCGATCGGCGCGGCGTGCTTCCCGGAGACGCACATCCACGCCGAGAGCGCCGAGTCAGACCTCGACTACCTCGCCGAGAAGGTCGACGCGGGCGTCGATTTCCTGATCACGCAGATGTTCTTCGACAACGATTTTTATTTCGACTTCGTCGCTCGCGCTCGCGCTGCGGGAATCACAGTGCCGATCATTCCCGGAGTGATGCCGATCACGAAGGTCGGCCAGGTCGAGCGGATGGCGAGCATGTGCGGCTCGCAGATTCCCGACGGGCTGCGCGGCGAGCTGCACGCGCGCGCGAACGACGCCGAGGCGGTGCTCGACTTCGGCGTCGCTTACGCGACGCTGCAGTGCGCCGAGCTGCTCGCGGCGGGCGCGCCGGGAATCCACTTCTACACGCTCAACCGCTCGCCGGCGACGCGCGCGATCCTCAGCGCGCTGAAGCTCGCGCGGCCGTGGGAGCGCGCGATCTATCCGGCGTCGATCTCCAAGCCCTCGGCGACGCGCGGCGAGCCGTCGGGCGCCTCGTAGCGCACGTCGACGGAGTCGTTCTGGCGGTAAGTGCCGACGCCCCACGCGCCGAGCAGCCAGCGCCAGCCGCTGATCTTGTCCTTGCGCAGGTCCTGCTCGAAGACGAGCGCGCCTTCGCGCACGCTGAAGTCGCGGCCGAGCCGCTGCGGCACGCCGTTGAGGTAGACCTGGTAGGGCTCGCGCACGTCGCGCGGCAGTCGCACCCGCGATTTCGGCATCGTGCGAGGATTATGCACTCGCCGGGCGGAGTGCCACCGACGCGGCGCGTAATCTGCGGCTCGTGAGCGAGATCGCCTACACCGTGCGCCGCTCGTCGCGCGCTCGTCGCGTGCGCGTCAACGTGCACGCGCACGCCGAGGTCGAGGTCGTGCTGCCGACGCGCGCGCCCGAGCGGGCGGCGGCTGCCGCGGTGCGCGAGCTGCGCCCGTGGATCGAGCAGCGCCTCGGCGAGGCGCACGCGGCGCTCGCGCGCGTCGCCGCGCGCGCCGGCACGGTGCCGTACCTCGGCGAGCACTTGCGGCTCGTGCCGGAGGCCGGCCGCACGCGCGTGCACCGCAGCGGCGAGCGGCTGCTCGTCCCCGACGGCGATGCGCGTCCGGCGCTCGAGCGCTACTACCGGCGCGCGGCGCGCGCGGAGATCGCGCCGCGCCTGGACCGCGCAAGCGCGCTCGCCGGCACGCCCTACGGCGGCCTGTCGATCCGCGCGCAGCGCACGCGCTGGGCGTCGTGCTCGGCGAGCGGCGCGATGAGCTTCAACTGGCGGTTGCTGCTGGCGCCCTCGCGCGTGCTCGACTACGTCGTCTGGCACGAGATCTGCCACTTGCAGGTGCTCGACCATTCGCCGCGCTACTGGGCGCTGCTCGAGCGCTGGTGGCCGGAGTACCGCGAGGACCGCGACTGGCTGCGGGTCAACGGCGCGACGCTCGTGCTGTAGGCCGCGCCGGGAGCACGCCCTCTGGGGCTTGGCGACCGATCAGCCGCGCTGATCGATCGGCACGTAGTCGAGGTCGCGCGCGCCGGTGTAGATCTGCCGCGGACGCGCGATCTTCTGCTCGGGATCCTCGACGAGCTCCTTCCACTGCGCGATCCAGCCGCTCGTGCGGCCGATCGCGAACATCACGGGGAACATCGCGACGGGCAGGCCGAGCGCCTCGTAGATCAGGCCGGAGTAGAAGTCGACGTTCGGGTAGAGCTTGCGCGAGGTGAAGTAGTCGTCGTCGAGCGCGCGCTTCTCGAGCTCGGTCGCGACGTCGAGCAGCGGGCTCTTGCCGCGCACCTCGAAGACGTCGTCGAGGTATTTGCGGATGATCCGCGCGCGCGGGTCGTAGTTCTTGTAGACGCGGTGGCCGAAGCCCATCAGGCGCTCGTCGCCCTTCTTCACGCCCTCGAGGAAGTCCGGGATGTTCTCGACGGTCTCGATCCGTTTGAGCATCCGCAGCGCCTGCTCGTTGGCGCCGCCGTGCAGCGGCCCGTAGAGCGCGGCGACGCCGGCGGCGACGGCCGAATAAGGGTCGACATGTGTCGAGCCGACCGAGCGAACGGCGCTCGTCGAAGCGTTCTGTTCGTGGTCGGCGTGCAGGATGAACAGCACGTCGAGCGCTCGTGCCAGCCGCGGGTCGGGCTGGTACTTGAGCTCGGTCATTTTGTACATCATCCCGAGGAAGTTGCCGGCGTACTCGAGGTCGTTGTCGGGGTAGACGTACGGCTGGCCCATGTTGTGGCGGAACGCGAACGCGGCGAGCGTCGGCATCTTCGCGAGCAGGCGGATGATCTGGATCGCGCGCACGCGCTCCTCTTTGATCTTGTTCGCGTCGGGGTAGAACGTCGAGAGCGCGCCGACGGAGGCGACGAGCATGCCCATCGGGTTCGCGTCGTAGCGGAAGCCCTGCATGAAGTCCTTGACGTTCTCGTGCACGAACGTGTGGATCGTGATCTCGTCGATCCAGCCGTCGAGCTCGACTTTGTTCGGCAGCCTGCCGTTGATCAGCAGGTAGGCGACCTCGAGGTAGGTCGAGTGCTCGCAGAGCTGCTCGATCGGGTAGCCGCGGTGCTGGAGGATGCCGGCGTCGCCGTCGATGTAGGTGATCGAACTGCGACACGAGGCCGTGTTCATGAACGCCGGGTCGTAGGACATCATCCCGAATTCGTCGTCGTCGACCTTGATCTGGCGCAGGTCGATCGCGCGGACGGTGCCGTCGGTGATCGGCAGCTCGTAGGACTTGCCGGTGCGGTTGTCGGTGACCGTCAGCGTGTCAGCCGGCGCTCCGCCGTTGCTCGCCTGCTCGCCGCCGCTCGCGGACGCCGCGTCCCGCCGGCCTGCCCTTCGTGTCCGCCTCGGTCTCCGTGCTCATCTGCTCTCCAATCGCCGCGTAGGGATCTCCGACCTCGATTATGCGACAAGCGCGCGCGCGAGCCGGCGGTCGTGCTGGCGGACGTGCTGCGACAGCGCAATGCGCCGGGCCGAAGTTGGCCGCAGGCGAGCGGCCGGCCGCTTGCGTCAGCGTTGTGGCAGCCGCTTGCGCGAGACGAGCGTGCGCACGCGCGGCGGCGACGGCAGCGCCTGCTCGCCGTGCGGACCGCGACGCGGCGGTCGCGGTCGGCGACTGCGTGGATGGTGCGGGTGATGCGGCGCTGGGCGCGGGCCGATGCCGCCGTCCTCGCCGCCCGCCGGCTCGGTCGTCTGCCGTACGGCCCAGCGCACGATCAGGAACAGCGCGACGACCGGGATCTTCAGCAGGAACATCAGCCAGATGAAGGTCCACGCGTCCACTCGCAGCGATGGTATACCCGCGTGCCGGCGCCGCACAAGCGCGCCCGTCCTCGCGCGCTCAGGCGACGGCGCTGAACTGCGTGATCGCGTGCAGCTCGGCGGCGCGCGCGTCGATCTGCTGCGCGCGTGAGCGTCTGCACGCGCTCGGTGCCGAACTGCTCGACGTTGAACGACGCGAGCACCGTCGCGTAGGCCATCGCGCGGCGCAGCAGCTCGTCGGAGAGCTCGCCGCTGGCGGCGACATGGCGCCGGCGTCGGCGAGGCTCGCGGCGATGTAGCCGACGAAGCCGCCGGCGAACGTGTCGCCGGCGCCGGTCGGGTCGATCGACCGTCTCCAGCGGATAGGCCGGCAGCGCGAAGAAGCTCTCGCGCGTGATCAGCGCCGCGCCGTACTCGCCTTGCTTGGCGACGATCACGCTCGGTCCCCAGGAGAGGATCTCGCGCGCGGCTGAGACGAGGTTCGGCTTACCGGTCAGCTGGCGCAGCTCGGCGTCGTTGAGGATCAGGCAGTCGACGCTCTCGATCGCGGCGACGAGCGAGTCACGCGCGATTTCGATCCACAGGTTCATCGAGTCGAGCGCGACGAACTTCGCGTGCGGGCAGCTGCGCGCGCACGTCGCGCTGCAGGTCGGGCTGGATGTTCGCGAGGAACAGCACGTCGCTGGCGCGCGAGGCGTCGGACAGCTTCGGCTGGAAGCCCTCGAAGACGCCGAGCTGCGTGTCGAGCGTCTCGCGCGAGTTGAGGTCCCAGCCGTACTCGCCGCGCCAGAAGAACGTCTGGCCGCCGGCGATCCGCTCGACGTCGGAGACGTCGACGCCGCGCTCGCTCATCACGGCGAGCTGCGGCCTCGCCGAAGTCGTCGCCGACCGGCCCGACGACGTGCACGCGCTCGAAGAACGCGGCGGCGAGCGCGAAGTGGACCGCCGCGCCGCCGAGCATGCGCTCGCGCTCGCCGAACGGCGTCTTGACTGCGTCATAGGCGATTGAGCCGACAACCGTGATTGACATTGGCGCGCACCTTAGAGCACGATTGCGCGGCAGGCGCGCCTGGTGGCAAGTGCGCGCGCACGGCGCCACAGACGTCTCGTGGCCCTCCGCTAGCCTCGGCGCCGAGATGCGAGCGATCCAGATCAGCGAGTTCGGCGGGCCCGAGGTGCTGCAGCTGGTCGAGTTGCCGACGGCCAGAGCCTCCGCCGACGGAGGTGCTGATCAAGGTCACGCGCGCCGGGCTGAACTTCGCCGACACGCACACGCGGACGAACTCGTACGTGAAGAAGGCGAGCGCTGCCGCTCGTGCCTGGCAGCGAGGTCGCCGGCGTGCGCGAGGACACTGGCGAGCGCGTCGTCGCGCTCGTCGGCGACGGCGGCTACGCCGAGTGGGCGACGGCGCCGCGCGAGCTCGTGCATCCGATCCCGGACGAGCTCGACGACGGCACGGCGCTGGCGATCGTGATCCAGGGCCTGACCGCGTGGCATCTGTACAGGACGGCCGGCAAGGTCGGCGCCGGCGAGAGCGTCGTCGTGCACTCGGCCGCCGGCGGCGTCGGCTCGCTCGCGGTGCAGCTCGGCCGCCCGCTCGGCGCCGGGCGCGTGATCGCGACGGCGTCGAGTGAGCAGAAGCGCGCGCTTGCGCTCGAGCTCGGCGCCGACGTCGCGATCGACTCCGAGCCGGATGGCCTGCGGGAGCGACTGCTCGAGGCAAATGGCGGCGCGCCGGTCGATGTCGTCTTCGAGATGGCCGGCGGCGCGTCGTTCGACGCGTCCTACGCCGCGCTTGCGCACTTCGGGCGGCTCGTCGTCTGCGGCATCGCGACGCAGGAACAGAACGAGCTGCGCAGCGGCTCGCTGCTGCGCCACTCGCGCGCCGTCGTCGGCTTCTACCTGTTTCACGTCTTCGAGCGGCCGGGGATGTTCGCCGAAGGGCTCGAAGACCTGTTCGCGCGGGCGGCGCGCGGTCAGCTGCGCGCGGTGATCGGCGGCACGTACCCGCTCGAGCAGGCCGCGCAGGCGCAGATCGCGACCTGCGCGAGCGGCGCACGACCGGCAAGCTGCTGCTCGATCCGAGCCGCATGAGCGTCGTCGCCGGCCAGCGCTCGCGCCGCCGTCAGCGGACGTCGCCACCCGGCTTTGGCGCGCGATGCGTAAGCTGGCGCACTGATCCATGGCTAAGTCCTTCGCCGAACTCGGGCTCTCCGAGAACACACTGCAAGCGCTCGCCGACGTCGGCTACGAGTCGCCGAGCCCGATCCAGGAGCAGGCGATCCCGGCGCTGCTCGAAGGCCGCGACGTGATCGGGCAGGCGCAGACGGGCACGGGCAAGACGGCCGCGTTCGGCCTGCCGATCGTCGAGTACATCGACGCGAGCAACAGCGAGGTGCAGGCGCTCGTGCTGACGCCGACGCGCGAGCTGTGCATCCAGGTGACGCAGGCGCTGCGCACGTACGGCGCGCGCAGCGGCGTCGACGTCGTCGCGGTCTTCGGCGGCGCGCCGATCCGCACGCAGCAGGCGCAGCTGCGCGGTGGCGGGCACGTCGTCGTCGGCACCGTCGGACGCGTGCTCGACTTGATCTCGCGCCATTCGCTCGTGCTGCACGCCGTGCCGCTTTCTCGTGCTCGACGAGGCCGACGAGATGCTCGACCTCGGCTTCCTCGAAGACGTCGAGAAAATCCTCTCGCTGACGCCGTCGAGCCGTCAGACGGCGCTGTTCAGCGCGACGATGCCGCCGCCGATCCGCAAGCTCGCCGACCGCTACATGTACGACCCGGAGATCATCAAGGTCGAAGCCGAGACGCTGACGATCGACACGGTCGCGCAGTTCCAGCTGCCGGTCGAGACGCGCGCGAAGGCCGACAAGCTCGTCGAAGTGCTGCAGGCCGAGCAGCCCGAGCAGGCGATCGTCTTCGTGCGCACGAAGATTCGCGCCGACCAGCTGTTTCGCACGCTGAAGGATCGCGGGATGAACGTCAGAGCGCTGCACGGCGACATGTCGCAGGGCTCGCGCGACGGCGTGATGCTCGCGTTCAAGGGCGGGCGCGTGCCGATCCTCGTCGCGACCGACGTCGCCGCGCGCGGACTCGACATCTCGACGGTCACGCACGTGATCAACTACGACGTGCCGACGTCGCCGGACACGTACGTCCACCGGATCGGGCGCACCGGCCGCGTCGGGCGCTCCGGGCGCGCGATCACATTCGTCGAGGACCGCCAGAAGCGTGAGCTCGAGGCGATCGAAAAGCACATCGGCACGAGCATCGCCAAATGGGAGCAGGGCGCCGTGGCGGCGCCGACGCCGATCAAGCGAGCGTCCGCGCCGCCACTCCAAGCCGCGCATCTCGCGCCGCGACGAGCAGGAGCCATACGTGAAGCTCGTGCTCGGCGGCGGCCGCGCCAGCGGCCTGCAGCGTCGCCGACATCGTCTCCGCCGTGACGTCGTCTGCCGGGCTCGACGGCGAGGCGGTGCGCGACGTGCTCGTGCTCGACCGCTTCTCGTTCCTGTCCGTGCCCGCCGGCGAGGCCGACCGCGTGATCGACTCGCTCGACGGCCAAGAGGTGCGCGGGCACGAGCTCAGCCTGCAGCGCGTCGAGGCCTCTGAGCGCACAGCTTCAGGGCGCTTGGCGCCCGACACCAACACACGACCGCGAGGCGCCGCAGCCTCGCCGAGGAGCAGCGAATGTCAACCGCCACGATGCAGACCACAGAGGGCCCGATCGTCTTCGAGCTGTTCGACGAGGACGCGCCGAAGACGGTCGAGAACTTCCGCAAGCTCGCCGGCGACGGCTTCTACGACGGGCTGACGTTCCACCGCGTGATCAAGGACTTCATGATCCAGGGCGGCTGCCCGCTGGGGACCGGCACCGGCGGCCCCGGCTACACGTTCGAGGACGAGTTCAACGAGCACAAGATCGTGCGCGGCGCGCTGGCGATGGCCAACGCCGGCCCGAACACGAACGGCTCGCAGTTCTTCATCGTCACGACCGCCGCCGCGCCGTGGCTCGACGGCAAGCACACCGTCTTCGGCCAGGTCACCGACGGTCATGGACGTCGTCGACAAGCTCGAGGCGACTGAGACCGACGGCGGCGACCGCCCGGTCGAGCCGATCGGGATCTCTTCGATCGAGCTCGGTTAGGGAGTAGTCTTGATCGCACAGAGCGATCACTAAGAGCGAGCGAGACAGGGGAGAGTCAGATGGCGTCCGTCGAGCAGGCCGAGACCGTCGAGCAGCACCCGCGAGCGAGAACGGCAGCGCGCTGAACGCCAGCGCGCCGAACGGCAGCGCGTCGGAGCACGCCGGCATCGAGGTCGAGAACCCGGCGACCGGCGAGATCGTCGCGACCGTGCCGGACCTCGACGCCGACGTGATCGCGTCGATGGCCGGCGCGCGCTCGCGCGGCGCAGCCGACGTGGGAGGCATACGGCTTCGAAGGTCGCGCGCGGATCATGCTGCGCGCGCAGAAGTGGACTGATGGACAACGCCGAGCAGATGATCGCGACGATCTGCTCGGAGACCGGCAAGACGTTCGAGGACGCTTCGTTGGCCGAGATCTCCTACGCCGGCAACGCGTTCGGCTTCTGGGCGAAGCACGCCGCCGAGTACCTCGCCGACGAGCGCGTCAAGTCGAGCCAGCTGCTCGTCAAGGGCAAGAAGCTCGATGCTGCGCCACCGCCCGCTCGGGCTGATCGGCGTGATCGGCCCGTGGAACTATCCGCTGACGAACTCGTTCGGCGACTGCATCCCAGCGTTGATGGCCGGCAACAGCGTGATCCTGAAGCCGTCGGAGGTGACGCCGCTGACGTCGATGCTGATGGCCGAAGGGCTGCGCGAGTGCGGCACTTCCCGACGACGTCTTCCAGGTTGCGACCGGCCGCGGCGCCGACCGGCGCTGCGCTGATCGAGCAGGTCGACATGATCATGTTCACCGGCTCGACGCGGACCGGGCGCAAGGTCGCCGAAGCGGCCGGCCGGCGGCTGATCCCGGCATCGCTCGAGCTCGGCGGCAAGGACCCGATGATCGTGCTCTCCGACGCCGACCTCGAGCGCGCGGCGAACTTCGCGACGTACTACTCGATGCAGAACGCCGGACAGACGTGCATCTCGATCGAGCGCGTCTACGTCGAGGCGCCGGTCTACGACGAGTTCGTCGAGAAAGTCTCCGGCAAAGTGCGTGCAGCTGCGCGTCGGCAAGCCGAACGGGCCGGGCTCGGTCGAGGTCGGCGCGATCACGTTCCCGCCGCAGCTGCAGACGATCGAAGACCACGTGACCGACGCCGTCGACAAGGGCGCGCGCGTGCTCGCCGGCGGCCACGCCGTCGCGCAGGGCGCGCGGGCGCTTCTACGAGCCGACCGTGCTCGTCGACGTCGATCACACGATGAAGTGCATGACCGAGGAGACGTTCGGGCCGACGCTGCCGATCATGAAGGTCGCCGACACCGACGAGGCCGTCAGGCTCGCGAACGACTCGCCTTACGGGCTCGGCGCATCGGTCTTCTCGCGCGACACCGAGCGCGGCGAGGCCGTCGCGAGGCGGCTCGAAACGGGCGCGGCGAACGTCAACGACGCGATGATCAACTACACCGCGCTTGAGCTGCCGATGGGCGGCGCGAAGGCGTCCGGGCTCGGCTCGCGCCACGGCGCCGGCGGCATCCGCAAGTACACCTCCCAGCAGGCGATCGTCGTCACGCCGAAGCTCGCGCTGAAGCGCGAACCGCACATGTACCCGTACAAGGCGCGCAACTCGAAGTTGCTCGCAGGTCTGTTCAAGTTGCTGTACGGCAGAGGTCGGCGGGACTAGCGACGCATGGGGCCGGCCCGGCGCGCAAGCTCCGGGCCGGGCGCCGCGGCGGCTCGCGCCGTTCCGCGCCGCGCTAGCTATGCCCGAGCGCGGCGACCGCGCTCTCGGTTTCGCGGTCGAGCAGCGCGCTGAGCGCTTGCACGACGCGCGCGTCGAACTGCGTGCCGGCGCAGCGCTCGAGCTCCTGCCTCGCCGCAACGTGGTCCAGCGAGGAGCGGTATGCGCGGTCGCTCGTCATCGCCTCGTAAGCGTCGGCGACGGCGATGATCCGCGCCTCCAGCGGGATCGACTCGCCGCTCAGGCCGTTCGGATAGCCACGCCCGTCGGGCTGCTCGTGGTGCGCGCCGACCCACGCGCCGACGTCGGCGAGGCTCGGATGGTCGAGCATCTGCGCGCCCAGCTCGGGGTGGCGCTTGATCACCGCGAACTCCTCGTCGGTCAGCCGCGCGGGCTTCTGCAAGATGCAGTCCGGCACGCCGACCTTGCCGATGTCGTGCATCAGCCCGGCGAGGCGCACGCGGCCGGTGCGCGCTTCGGAGAGGCCGAGCTCGCGCGCCATCATCTCCGCGTAGCGCCCGACCGTCTCGGAGTGTCGCGCGGTGCCGCTGAAGCGCAAGTCGACCGCCTCGGCGAGGTCGAGCATCACCGCGAGCAGCCGTTCGGCGGCGATGTCCTCGCTCTCGCCGTCGAGCTGCGCCGCGAGGCGCATCGCCGGGCTGTGCAGCATCGTGCGGTCGCCGCCGTTGCGCTTCGCCGCATGCAGCGCCTCGCCGCTCGCGCGCAACAGCGCTGCGGCCGTCTCGCCGTGGCGCGGGTAGCCGGCGACGGCGAAGCTGATCGCGATCGGCGAGGCGTTCGCGGCGAACTCCTCGCGCACGCTGTCGCGCAGCCGCTCGGCGATCACGAACGCGCCGTGCTGATCGGTGTCCGGCAGCACGAGCGCGAATTCGCCGCCGCCGACGCGCGCGAGCGAGTCGCCCTCGCGCTTGCCGCGATCGAGCAGCCGCGCGATCCGCCGCAGCGCGGCGTCGCCGACTTGCCGGCCGGAGCGGTCGTTGACCTCCTTGAGCTGATCGACGTCGCCGACGATCACGGTCACCTCGCCATCCCGGCGGCGAGCGCGCGCGAGCTCGAGATCGAGCGCCTCGCGAAAGCCGCGGCGGTTCGTCAACTGCGTCAGCGGGTCGCTGCGAGCCGAGTCGTACAGCCGCGCGATCAGCAGCTCGACGTGCTCGCGCATCACGCGAATCACGATCGCGGCGACCGCCAGCGTGCCCATCCCGACGAGCCACCAGGCGGTGATCCGCTCCAGCGGCGAGCGCTCCGTCAGCAGGATCGCGAACGTCGCGCCGACGTAGGCGATCTGCGCGACGAGCATTTTCGTCGTGAAGAAGTAAGCCGAGTAGAGGAACACCCACAGGTAGAGGAAGACAGCGGGCTCGGGTTCTCCGCCGAGAAGTACGAGACGAGCGTGATCAACGTCGTGCCGCCGGCGAGCGCGAGCGGCAGCACGCCGGCGACCACGCGCCTGGCGCTCCAGAACAGCAGCCCAGCCGTCGCGTACGCGACGCCGACGACCGCCAGCACGCCCGTGACGTTCGCGCGCGAAGAGTGCGGGAGCGCCGCCGTCAGCAGCGCGAGCGTCGCGCCGGCCGCGAACAGCGCCGCGAGGATTCGCGCTCTCAGCGCCAGGTCGAACCGCGCGTCGGCGCGCGCCAGCCGCGCGTCGACCGTCGCGGCGTCAGCAGCGCACGCCTCCCCAGACATAGCGGTGTTCTCGACTCAAACGAGCCGTCGCATGAGCCGATGAAATCGCCTGCCAGACGTCCGTCCAGGCGGGCCTGCTCGGGCGCTGAGCGCTCGCTCAGGACAGCGGAGACCGAGCACGCGTTCCGAGTTGGGAATCGTCGTCTCGGCGCTCGTGTGGTGAATCGTCGCCATGCCGAGCTCGTCGGCCGGTTTCAGGTTGAACGGCAGGTCGTCGACGTAGACGGCCTGCTCGGGCGTCGTGCCGGCGCGCTCGGCGCCGAGCTCGTACATCCGCCGCGACGGCTTGCGCGTGCCCTCTTCGGCCGAGATCACGACGCCGTCGAACAGCTCGTCGAAGAGGTCGTGCGGATAGCGATGAACGCCCCATGAGTTCGACACGAGCGCCGTGCGCACGCCGCCTTCGCGCGCCTTGCGCACCGCTTCGACCATCGCGACATCCGGCTGCACGCCGGCGAACAGCCCGTCGATCAGACCGTCGGAGTCGACCTCGAGCAGCTCTGCCAGTCGGCGCTCGAAGTCCGGCTCCTGCAGCTCACCCTTCTCCAACGCGATCAGCAGCTCGCGGAACGCCGGGTCGCTGCCGAAGCGCCCGCGCAGCGTCTGAGGATCGATCTCGGCGCGCTCGCAATAAGCGCGAAACGAGTCGAACAGGTTGCTCGTCAGCACCCCGCCCCAGTCGATCAGCAGCGCGCTGCGCTCGGCTCCGGGCGCAGTGACGGCGCCTGGCGAGCGCTCGCCGTCGCTCGCCGCGCGTGCGTCGGGCGCGGCGTCGGCTGGCTCAGTCGCCATGCGCGATCAGCTCGGCCTGGCGCGCCATCTCGACGACGCCGTCGCCGAACGACTTCAGATACGGGTCGTCGGTCGTGCCGGCGATCGCGCGCTTGTAGTTGCCCTCCATGAACACGACCGACTTCCAGACGGCGAGCGTCGTGTACCAGCGCAAGTCGCGCATCGAGCGTCCCGAGCGCTCCTCGTAGCGAGCGATCAGCGCCTCTCGCGTGGGGAAGCCCTCGCGTCGCGTGACCGACGAGAGCGCCTCGCGCAAGCCCGTTTCGGGGTCGCCGCGCTCGGTCCACATCATGCACAGGTAGCCGACGTCGGCCAGCGGATCGCCGATCGTCGCCATCTCCCAGTCGAGCACGCCCGCCAGGCGCGCCGGCGCGCCTGGCGCGAAGATCGTGTTGCCGAGCCGGAAGTCGCCGTGCACGATCGTCGCCGCGCCCGACTCGGGCATGTTCTCCGCGAGCCACGCGCCGACGCGCTCGACCGCCGGTATCTCGCGCGTCCGGTTCAGCTCCCAGAGACCGCCGAAGCGGCGCAACTGGCGCTGCAGGTAGCCGGTCGGCTTGCCGAAGCCCTCGAGCCCGACCGCGCGCCAGTCGACCGCGTGGATCTCGACGAGCGCGTCGATCAGCTCGTCGCTGATCCGCGCGCGCTGCGCCGGCGTGTCGAGCTCGTCGGGGATCTCCGTGACGATCACCTCGCCGTCGATCAGCTCCATCACGTAGAACGGGCAGCCGATCACCGACTCCTCGTCGCAGACGGCCAGCACGCCCGGCACGCGCGCCGGCGTGTCGGCCAGCGCGCGCAGCAGGCGCGCCTCGCGCAGCACGTCGTGCGCGCTCGGCGGCAGCGGCGGGCGCGGCGGGCGGCGCAGCACCATCTCGCGACTGCCGCGGCGGATCAGGTAGGTCACGTTCGAGTGCCCCTCGCCGATCGGGCTCGGCCTCGATCTCGCCCTCGCCGAGCCGATGCGCGTCGAGGAACGCTCTCGAGCGGCTCGAGCACGAGCAGCGGTGGGCGCTCGTTGCGACTGCCTTCGGCTGCCGTCTGCACGATGTCGTCCGGTGCGATGGCTGTACTCACTGGCGCAACGCTACACGGCGCACGGCATGCGGGAACAGAGGGACCACGGACCGAGCGACCGCAACCTTCCGCTCGCGCGAGTGTCTCAAGCCACCATGCTCCGAATCCGCAAGATTCTCCTCACCACAGCCGTCTGCGGCCTCGCCGCGATCTCGCTTGGCGCCGCCCCGGCGCTCGCCTCGCACTCGCAGGCCGTCTACTTCGAGGGCTCGACGACGCTGCTCAGCGCGAAGACGCGCCCGAAAGCGATCGCACAGCTGCAGCACCTCGGCGTCAAAGCGCTGCGCATCGAGCTGAACTGGTACGACGTCGCGCCGATACCGACGAGCGCGACCAAGCCGGCGTTCGACATGACCAACCCCGGCAACTACGCGTGGGGCGAATACGACAGCGCTGATCGCCGAAGCGCAACGACTGCACTGGAAAGTGCTGCTGACGGTCACCTCGCCGGTGCCGCGTTGGGCGACGTCGAACAAGAAAGCGCCGTACGTCACCAAACCGGACCCGAAAGACTTCGAAGAATTCATGACGGCCGTCGCGCGCCACTACGGTCCGAGCGGAGCGTTCGGCTCGACCGTCTCGCTGTTCTCGATCTGGAACGAGCCGAACCACCCTGCGTTCCTGCAGCCGCAGTGGAACACGAACGGAACGCCCGCCTCGCCGCGGATCTACCGCGCGCTCTATCAGGCCGGTTATGCCGGGCTGAAAGCCGGCGGCATCGCCAGCCCGAAGGTGCTGATCGGCGAGACCGCGCCGACCGGTTATGACAGCGTCAACTACAAGCGCGAAAAATCGAAGGCGCTGCTGCACGACGTCGCGCCGCTGCTGTTCCTGCGCGAAACGCTGTGCCTCAACGCGAAGTACAAGAAATCGGGCTCGTGCACGCCGCTGACGGCTAGTGGCTATGCGCACCACGCGTACTCGACGGCAGCCGGCCCGCTGTACACGAAGTGGCCGAAGGACGACGTCACGATCGCCGTGCTCTCGCGCTTGTCGAGCGCGCTCAGCAAAGCGTTCGCGGCGCACGCGACCACGTCGAACCTGCCGATCTACCTGACCGAGTTCGGCGTGCAGAGCAAGCCGAACAAGTACCTCGGCGTGTCGGCTGCGAAGCAGGCCGAATACGACGCGATCGCTGAAAAGATCGCGTGGAACAACTCGCGCGTCGCGGCGTTCTCGCAGTACCTGCTCGTCGACGATCCGCTCGGCGGCAAGCCGGGATCGAGCGTCAACGGCGGCACGATCGGCTTCCAGACCGGCCTCGAGTACCTCGGCGGCAAGCCGAAGCCTCTGTACAGCGCCTGGCCTGTGCCGCTCGTCGTCTCGAAAACGGGACACGGCTACTCGCTGTGGGGCTTGATCCGCCCGGCGACCGGCGCGACGAAGCTGACCGTGCTCGTGCAGCCGAAAGGCTCGAAGACGTACAAGACGCTGAAGACCGTCACGACGAACAGCCTCGGCTACTGGACGCTCAGCTCGGCGACGAAGGGCACGCATTGGCGCGTGCGCTGGGTCAGCCCGACCGGCGTCAAGTACGAAGGCCCGGGAATAGAAGCGGGCTGAACGCAAGCGCCGGCATCGCCCTCCTAAAGTTTGAGGGCGATGCCGGAGCTGCCTGAGGTCGAGATCACGGCGCGGTTGCTCGACCGCGCGCTCGCCGGCGCTGAGATCGAGTCGGCGCTCGCGCCGGGGATCAATGCGCTGAAGACATTCGACCCGCCGCTCACGGCGCTTGCCGGCGAGCGGATCGCGTCGGTGCGCAGGCGTGGAAAGCACTTGATCGTCGAAGCGCGTGGCGCCGGCGGCGCGCCTGAGTTGGCGCTGTTGATCCACCTGATGTCGGCTGGACGCTTGCAGCTCTACGAGAAGCGCGCCGGCCCGCGCGATCGCACGTCGCGCCTGCTCGTGCGCTTCGTCGACGGTCGTGAGCTGCGCCTGCGCGAGTTCGGCTCCAAGCAGGCCGCGTGGGTCAAGTTGCTGGCGGCGGCGGAGCTCGAGCTCGACGAGGCGCTTGCGACGCTCGGACCCGAAGCGTGGCCCGATCCGCCTGACGGCGAGGCGCTCGCCGCGCTGCTCGATGCGCCACGGCCATTGCATTCGCTGTTGCGCGACCAGCGCACGATCGCCGGGATCGGTCGCTCGTGGGTCGACGAGATCCTCTGGGCGGCCGAGCTCTCGCCGTTCAAGCGCGCGAGCGACCTCGACGAGGACGAGCGCGCGCGGCTGCGCGAGGCGATCGTGTGCGTGCTCGGCGACGCGATCGCACACTACGAGGAGGTCGTCGAGCTGCCGATCCCCGACAAGCTGCCGATGCCGCTGAAAGTCCACCGCCACGAGGGAGAGCCGTGCCCGCGCTGCGGCACGACGCTCGAGGCTGTCCACTTCGAGGACTATGTGATCGCTTACTGCCCGCACGACCAGACCGACGGGCGCGTGCTGAAGGATCGGCGGCTGTCGCGCCTGCTGCGCTGAGCGGCGCTGGCGCTCGGCGCGCGAAACGCTACGGTCATCGCATGAGCGATGAGGATCCGCCCGAGCACGACGAGTCGCTCGTCTGCGTCGTCGAGATCCCGAAGGGGACGCGCAACAAGTACGAGTACGACGCGCAGCTCGGCGGCATCAAGTTCGACCGGCTGCTGATGAGCGCCGCGACCTACCCGACCGACTACGGCTTCTTGCGCGGAACGCTCGGACAGGACGGCGATCCGCTCGACGCGCTCGTCTGCCTGCACGAGCCGACGTTCCCCGGCTGCCTGATCCCGGTCAAGCCGGTCGGGATGTTCATGATGCGCGACGAGAAGGGCATCGACGACAAGGTCATCTGCGTGCCCGTGCACGATCCGTACTGGAACGGCTATCGCCAGCTCGAGGAACTGCCGCTGCTGCTGCGCCAGGAGATCGAGCAGTTCTTCACGATCTATAAGGACCTCGAGGGAAAGCAGGTCAGCATCGAGGGCTGGCGCTCGCGCGAGGATGCGATCGAGGAGATCGCGATCGCGCGCAAGCGGCTCGCCGACGCGCCGTCCGGTTGAGCTGTTCGGGTGCGAGGACGCGGAGCCTTCTCACGGTCTCGCGGACTCGCGCGTCACGCGAGATTGAGATTGCCGCGGCATGGGGTAGAGAGCTGAAGTGAGCAAGTTGATCTTCAGGCCGGTGGGCATCGTCGCCGACCTCGACCAACCACCGTGCAGCCGCAGAGCCCGAGAGCGGCGTCTGCGGATACGATCGAGGCCGTGATCGAGAAGGGTGAGCAGGCGCCGGACTTTGAGCTGCCCGACCAGGATGGCCGACTCGTCAGGATCTCGGATTTCCGCGGCCAGCCGGTCGTCGTCTACTTCTACCCGAAGGCGAGCACGCCTGGCTGCACGACGCAGGCTTGCGGCGTTCGCGATCATGGCACCGACTACAAGCGAGCCGGCGCTGTCGTTCTCGGCGTCTCACCGGACCCCGTGGCGAAGATCAAGAAGTTCGCCGACGAGTACGACCTCGACTTTTCGCTGCTCGGCGACGAGGATCATGCGGTGGCGGAGGCCTATGGCGTTTGGGTCGAGAAGTCGATGTACGGGCGCAAGTACATGGGCAACGAGCGCACGACGTTCGTGATCGACGGTGACGGCGTAGTCGCCGAGGTGCTGCACAAGGTCAAGCCCGGGGAGCATGACGCGCTTGTGTTGGCCGCACTAGGCGAGGCGAATCCGCCGCTCGTCTAGAGGGTTCGGTGTCCTCGTTGAGGATCGTCAGCCGCTCGTCGTAGATGTAGAGCTTGCCTCTTCGCCGGCGGAGGATGCCGGCGCTCTCGAACCTCTGGGCGGCAACTTACACGGGCGCGGCTGCTAACATCTCGTATCGAGATGGCTGACATCGTGATTCAGGATGCTGCTGGCGCAAATAAGCTGCTTGCCGCGCTCGGCGATCAAGTCCACGCCCGCGGCGAGCACTTCAGCATCGCCGTCGTCGGCGGCTCCGCGCTCCTCGCCCTCGAGTTGACCTCGCGCGCCACCACCGATGTCGATGTCGTCGGGCTCCTCGACGGCACGACGCTCACCTCTGCGCAGCCGCTGCCGGACGGGCTTCTGCAGGCGGCGCGTGTCGTGGCACGCGACTTCACACTCACCGAGAGCTGGCTGAACGCGGGGCCGACCTCGCTCCTGGAGTTCGGGCTCCCGGACGGGTTCTACGAGCGTGCCGAGCGCCGTCAGTACGGCCCTGGCCTCAGCGTCGCGTTTGCGTCTCGTCTCGATCAGATCCATCTGAAGCTGTACGCCACCGTCGACCAAGGGGTCGGCAAGCACCTGACAGATCTCCGGGCGCTCGAGCCGACGGCCGGCGAGCTCCTCTCCGCCGCCGCGTGGAGCGAAGCCCACGACATATCAGAGGGCTACCGGGACGAGCTCACCCGGATCCTCACCTACCTCGGAGTAGACCGTGGACCTGCAGACGCTTAACCGCGAGCTCGAGCACGACCTGATCGCGTTCGCTTGGGATCAGTGGGCACAGATCGGCATCGCTGCTTCCGTCAAGGAGCACAGCACCTGGGCGCAGGATCCCGAGGCATTGATCCTCTTCACGTTGGAGGTGGCTCGTAGCGAGCCGCGACTGTTTGACGAGATGCTCGACTGGATGCTCGTCAACGAGTCGCTGCTCAGCGTGCGACGGCTCCGCGCGATGCGGATCGACGACACGGACCGTGCGCTGCTGGCGGCAACGCTCGCGTGGCTGGCGCTGCATCGCCCCCGCGCCCGGCTCGCTCGGCGCGATCCCGGGCCGCCGCCGGCGGTGCCGATGCAGCTGTTCCGCCCGCCTGGACCGAGCGCCGAGAACGACCCCAGCTTCGCAGCGGCCGGATTCGCCCGGCCGCTGCTGCAGCCGTCCCATAAGTCGAGGGCCCCAGACTCGAGCAAACCGATCAACCTTGCGTTTCGCCTGCGGGAGATCCTCGGCGTCGGGATCCGCGCGGAGGTCGTCCGAGTGCTGCTCGGCATCGACGCTCCGTGGGTCACCGCACAGGCTTTGGCGCGCGCGAGCGCCTTCTCCAAGCGCAATGTCCAGGATGCGCTCACAGACCTTGCCGCCGCCGGTGTCGTCAGGGCCGTCACGGTCGGCAATCAGGGCCGATACGCCGCCGACCACGCGGCGTGGGCCGCACTCCTGCGCGAACCGCCGGACAGGCTCCCGGCCCATCTCGACTGGCCACAGCTGCTCGGAGCGCTGCGGATGATCCTGCGTTTCAGCGCCGACCCAGCCCTCGAAGGCCTGTCGGACTATCTCCAGGCGAGCCGCACGCGCGACCTCCTCGAGTCGATCCGCCCGATGCTCGCGTTCGCCGGGATCCCGGCGAACATCTCGCCAACACCAGACCGCATCGGTCGCGATCTCGAAGACGTCACCGGGCGACTGCTCTCGACCCTCCGCGCGTCGGCGCTCAGCCCACAGCAAGTCGGGGGCGATGCGTCCCTTTAAGGCCGCGGGCGTCAGTTGCCGCCTTGCGACGGCGCGTCAGTCATCCCGCCGACGAGCATTCCCGCCCCGAGATGCGCGCCGAGCACGGGCCCGACCTCTGTGCAGAACAGCGGCTTTGAGCCGAAGATCTCGACACCTCGCGCGACCAGCCGCTCGGCGTCCTCGGGTGACTGCGCGTGCTGCACGATCCAGTCGGTCGCGCCACGCTCGTGCAGCTCGCCGAGGTAGTCGCTCATTCGCTCGAACGCGCGGCGGCGCGTGCGCACACGTCCGACCGGCGCGATCTCGGTGCCGAACGTGAGGATCGGCTTGATCTTCAGCGCGGTTCCGACGACCGCCTGCGCCGCGCCGATCCGCCCGCCGCGTCGCAGGTACTCGAGCGTGTCGAGGCAGAACCAGATGTCGAGGCTCGCGCGCGCGGCCGTGACGGCCGCTGCCGCCGTCTCGAGCGTCGCGCCTTGCTCGAGCGCTCGCGCGGCGGCGATCACGAGGCAGCCGAGGCCGCCGGCTCCAGTTTCGGCGTCGATCACGCGGACGCTGGCCGTCGGCTCGCGCTCGACGATCAGACGCGCCGCTTCGCGCGCGCTCTCGCACGTCCCCGAGAGGCCGCTCGCGATGTGGACTGAAAGCACGTCGCGACCGCTCTCGACGAGCGGCTGGTAGCACGCGAGGAAGTCGCCGACGGACGGCTGCGAGGTCGTCGGCAGTTGCACCGAGCTGTGCAGCCTCGCGTAGAACTCGTCGAGATCGGCGTAGTCGTCCTCACGGCGCAGCTCGCCGTCCCAGCCAACGTACAGGCTGACCTCGCTGATCCGCCAGCGCTCGATCAGCTCGCGCGGCAGGTACGGAGTCGTGTCGGTGACGAGCGCGACGTCACGCCGCGTCGCTCCGTCGGCGTGTGAGATGGCGCTCATCCGACGGCAAACCCTACGGCCCTTCGCGCCCCGGCGCGCCGACCGCTTGCCCGTCTATGACTCCGCGGTCGCTAGCGGATCAGCGGGTCCATCCGCGCGGCGGCGATCGTCGCGCGCAGCGTCTGCAGCGCGTCGTAGCGCGGGCGCCAGCCGAGCTCGCGCCGCGCCTTGCTCGCGTCCATCAGCACGGGCTCTCGAAATGCGCTGATCCACTGCGCCTGCGCCGGCAGGAAGCCGATCCGCGCGACGATCTCGGCGAGCGCGTCGACGGCCAGCTCGGGCACCGGGATCGAGTACCAGCCGAGCTCGTCGGCGAGCTGCGCGACGGTCATCTGGCCGGGGCCGGCGAGGTTGTACGCGCCGGGCGAGCCGCGGCCGAGCACGGCTGCGCGCATCGCCGTCGCCACGTCGTCGTGGTGCACGAGCTGGAACGGAACGCCAGGGTCGGGCAACACCGGCTTGAGGATCGGCACGCCGTCGAGCAGGCGCAAGGCGGCGCGCGGCAGCCGCTCGGAGATCTGCGTGTACGGCAGGCTGTCGATCAGCATCGGCGCGTCCGGCCCGGCGACGATGCAAGGTCGCAGCACGTAGGAGTCGGTCGCGCTCGCGTCGAGCGCCTCGCGCAGCGCCTGCTCGACCTCGGCCTTCTGCGCCGAGTAGTAGTGGCCGTCCGAGCCGCGCGCCGGCACGTCCTCGGTGAGCGGTCGCGGGTTGTCCGCGTGGTAGCCGTATGCCGCGACCGACGACGCGTAGACGAGTCGCTGCACGCCGGCGGACGCCGCGGCCGCGAAGACGTTGCGCGAGCCCTCGAGGTTCACGCGGCGGCTCTCCTCGGCGCTGCCGATGATGATGAACGCGAGGTGCACGACGACGTCGGCATCCCGCACGAACGCGGCGACGGCCGCGCTGTCGAGCACGTCGCCGCGCCGGTAGACGACCTTCTTCCAGCCGTGCGCCGCAGGATCGAATGGCCGGCGCGCCATCCCGAGCACGCGATGCACCTCGCGCGAGCGCTCGAGCGCGGCGACGAACGCTTGGCCGATCTCGCCGGTCGGACCGGTCACGGCGACCGTCAGGCCGCTGCTGTTGGACGTGCGCGAGGCCATAGGACGGTTGTATCACCGTACGCTTGGGTCGTGCTCGCGCTGCTCGCATCAGCGTCGATCGGCGACACGATCAGCTCGTTCTTCGACGCCGTCGGCAAGTTCTTCTCCGATCTCGCCGCGGTCCACTGGGGGCTGTTGCTGCTCGGACTGCTGTGCTTCGGCCTGAACCTGACGCTGCGCTCGCGCGCTTTCTTCCACAGCCTGCGCGCGGCCTATCCGGCCGTGAAGTTCCAATGGCGGCGCGTGTGGGGCGCCTATTCGGCGGCCGTCGGCTTCAACAACGTCGTGCCGGCGCGCGGCGGCGACGTGATCAAGCTGTTCCTCACGCGCAGCTCGATCCCCGGATCGAGCTATCCGACGGTCGCCGCCGCGTTCTTCGTCGAGTCCGTGTTCGACGCGAGCGTCGGCGTGTTCGTGTTGATCTTCGCCTTCTCGCAGGGCGTCTTCCCGAAGCCGCCCGACTTCTCCAAGCTCGACGCGTTCGAAATCTCGTACTTCGCCGAGCACTTTCGCTTCACGCTCTTCCTGATCACGCTGATCGCCGTGCTCGGCCTCGTCGCGTTCGCCGTGCTGTCCTCGCGCGTCAAGGCGTTCTGGGCGCGCGTCCGACAGGGCGTGACGATCCTCTCCGACCGCCCGCGCTACCTGCGCGAAGTCGCCTCGCTGCAAGTGCTCGGCTGGTTCGCGCGGTTCGCCGCCTTCTGGTTCCTGCTCGACGCGTTCGGCGTCGGCGGCTCGGTCAAGAACGTGCTGCTCGTGTTCGGCGTCAACCAAGTCGCCGGCGCCGTGCCGTTCACGCCGGGTGGCGCCGGCGTGCAGCAGGCGCTGCTCGTCAAGGTCTTCGCGAAGAACGCGCCGACGGCCGTCGTCGCGGCCTACTCGGTCGGGCAGCAGATCGCGATCGCAGCGTTCACGGCGATCGTCGGGCTCTGTGCGGTCGTCTTCATCTTCCGCTTTCGCTCGTTCAAAGAAGTGATCGCCGCCGGGCGCGCCTCGCGCGACGAGGAGCGCGCCGAACAGCGTGAGGCCGAGCGACTGGCGGCCGAGCGGCGCGCTCCGGCCGCGCGCTACTGAAGACCCGCGCGCGCCTCGCGCACGAGCGTGACCGCCTCGGGGAAGATCAGCGCCATCACCGTGCGAATCTGCTCGGCCTGCGCCTCGGCGTTTCCCTGCAGGTTGATCCGCTCGACGGCGGCGACGGTCATGTCGACGGCGAGCTTGATCGCGTTGTCGGCCCACGCCAGCCGCTGCTGCCCTTGCATCTGATCGGCGAACTCCGCGAGGCGTCGCTGGAGCTCCTCTGGATCTCCGAACAAGTCGCCCAGGCCGCCGCCCTCCATCGACTCATCATAGACTGACCGGCTCGATGTCCGGCGAGGATCAGATCTCCCAGCAGGTAGCGCGCGAGACGAACTGGCGCTCGCGGCTGGCCGTGCCGGCGTTCGCCGGTGGCGTCTTCTATCTGCTGAGCGGCATCATCACCAACTCGGTCGCCAGCAGCGCGCCGACCGTCGGCGTCCTGCAGGGACTCGCGCCGGCGCTGAAAGGCGAAGCCAGCCCCGCGTACAGCCCACGCGCGCCCGAAGTCAAATATCTCAGCCATCACGCCTCGTCGCTGATCATCGCCAGCGTGATCGCGGCGATCGCGATCGTCGTGCTGACGCTCGTGCTGCTGTTGCTGAGCTCCGCGACGCGCTTCCGCCGTCCTGGGATGTGGCCGATCGCGCGGCCGCTGATCCTCGCCGGCGGCATCGCGCTCGCGGTCATCAGCATCGTCCACCAGGCGGTTCTCGCGATCGAAACGCACAGCTTCGCGATCGGCCACGACTTCACCAGTCAGGCCGTCGACAACGCGCTGGCGAAGAGCACGCCAAACGTGATCACGCAGTACCTCGACCTGCTCGCCGGGCTCGCCGTCGCCGTCGGCATGATCGTGATTATGGTCAACGCGATGCGCGTCGGCTTGGTCACGCGCTGGCTCGGCGTCGTCGGCATCATCTCGGCGATCCTGATCTTCCTGCCGATCGGCGGCGCCACGCTCGAGGTGATCCCATCGTTCTGGCTCGTCGCGATGGGCATCCTGTACGTCGGCAAATGGCCCAACGGCCAGCCGCCGGCGTGGGAGTCCGGCGAGGCGCGACCGTGGCCCTCGCGTGCTCAGCAACGCGAAGCAGGCGCTCCGCGCCGCGGGCGGCCGGCGCTCGCGACAGGCTCCGGCGACGTGACGCCCGAACCGACGAAGCCCTCTGGCGGCGCCGGGCGCAAGCGGCGCAAGCGCGGCGCGCGCGACGGCGACGGCACGCGCTGACGCACCGACGAAGGGCCGACGCGACCGCTCACGCTGCGACGCTCTCGCGGCGACGCGCAACCGCTCTGAGCGGTCCCGTGCGCGTGTGCGAATGGTTAGTTGCTCGGTCAAACGGGAACACCCTCTGTGAGCGAATCTGGTGAGCGCGCGTGCGGCTCTCCTGCGCTCGCCGAGATTCGTAGCCGCCCTGCGAGGGCGACGGGAAGGAGGGTCCGATGGAGGCAGGATCAATGCACCGGGAGGAGGAACCGGCAGCTACGTCAGCCGGCTGGAAACCGGCCGATCCGGGGCCGCTGGGGCTCGCGGGTTTCGCGATGACGACGTTCGTGCTCTCGATGTTCAACTCGAATCTGGTCGACGTGAAGGGCCTGCCGGTCGTGTTCGGTCTGGCGCTGGTATATGGCGGGATCGCACAGCTGCTCGCCGGCATGTGGGAGTTCCGCACCGGCAACACCTTCGGGGCCGTGGCCTTCACGTCCTTTGGCGCGTTCTGGATCTCCTTCTGGGCGCTCAACGTGTTCTACGCGAAGCAGATCGGCGGCAACGCGGGACACGCCGTCGGCGTCTACCTGTGGGCATGGGCGATCTTCACCGCGTATATGACGATCGCGGCGATGCGGACCAGTGGCGCGGTGCTGCTGGTCTTCGTGCTGCTGACGATCACGTTCGTCCTGCTCGCGATCGGCGCGGTCGGCCCGCACGAAGACGTGACCCACTGGGGCGGCTATCTCGGCCTCGCAACGGCTGCCGCAGCGTGGTACGCGTCGTTCGCCGCCGTCACGAACTCGACGTTCGGACGCACCGTGCTGCCGGTCGTACCGCTCGCTCCCAAACGGTGAGCGGACGGCCGTGATGCGCCACCGGCGCGTTCCACGTGGAACGCGCCGGTGGGAGAATTGAGCGAGGAGACCTAGGCAGCGAGAGGAGAAGCGAATGGCGAGCGAATCTGACAGCGCGACCGGCGAGGAGCTCGACAGGGAGCTGGCGACGCTACTCGACGTCGAGACGTTCGACCCGCCGGCTGCCTTCGCGGAGCACGCGTTGCTGAACGACCCGGCCGTCTACGACGAAGCCGCACGCGATCCGCTCGCGTGGTGGGTCGCCCAGGCCGAGCAGCTCGACTGGTTCCAGAAGTGGACGCGCGTGCTCGACGACGACGATCCGCCGTTCTACAAGTGGTTCACCGGCGGCTCGCTGAACGTCTCGTACAACTGCCTCGACCGCCACGTGATCGCCGGCCGCGGCGAGCGCGTCGCTTTCCATTGGCGCGGCGAGGACGGCTCCGAGCGCGACATCACGTACGCCGAGCTGCTGGCCGACGTCGAACGCTTTGCGAGCGCGCTGAAGGACCAAGGCGTGCAGAAGGGCGACGTCGTCGGCATCTATCTGCCGATGATCCTCGAGGTCGTCGTCGCGATGCTCGCGTGCGCGCGGATCGGCGCGCCGCACAACGTCGTCTTCGGCGGCTTCTCCGCCGAGGCCGTGCGCGAGCGGATGGAGTTCTCCGAGGCGAAGCTGCTGATCACCGTCGACGGCGCCGCGCGCCGCGGCAAGATCGCGCCGGTCAAGGCTCGCGTCGACGAGGCGATGGGCGACCTGCAGACGCTCGAGCGGATCGTCGTCGTGCGCAGCTCCGGCGCGGACTGCGAGATGAAGGACGGTCGCGACGTCTTCTACGACGAGATCTGCGACGCCGCCGATCCGGCCTGCCCGCCGGAGCCGCTCGACGCCGAGCATCCGCTGTACATCCTCTACACGTCCGGCTCGACGGCCAAGCCGAAGGGGATCCTGCACACGACCGGCGGCTACCTGACCGGCGTCTCGGCGACGCACCGCTACGTGTTCGACGTCAAGCCGGAGTCCGACGTCTACTGGTGCGCGGCCGACGTCGGCTGGGTCACCGGGCACTCCTACATCGTCTACGGGCCGCTCTGCAACGGCGCGACGTCGGTGATGTGGGAGGGCGCGCCGGACTACCCCGACAAGGGCATCTGGTGGGAGCTCGTCGAGCGCTACGGCGTGACGATCCTCTACTGCGCGCCGACCGCGATTCGCGCCTGCATCAAGTGGGGCGCCGACTGGCCGGGTAAACATGATTTGAGCAGCCTCCGGCTGCTCGGATCGGTCGGCGAGCCGATCAACCCGAAGGCGTGGCTCTGGTACTACAAGGTGATCGGCGGCGAACGCGCTCCGATCGTCGACACGTGGTGGCAGACCGAGACCGGCGCGATCATGATCACGCCGCTGCCGGGCATCACGAAGACGAAGCCCGGCTCGGCGACGCAGCCGTTCCCGGGCGTGTTCGCCGAGGTGCGCGACGAGTCGACCGGCGAGCCGATCGAGCAGGGGCAGGGGCTGCTCGTGCTGACGCGGCCGTGGCCGTCGATGCTGCGCACGCTCTACAAGGAGCCCGAGCGGTTCGTCGAGACGTACTTCAAGCGCTTCGGCGCCGAGACGTATCTCGTCGGCGACGCCGCGCGCCGCGACGCCGACGGCTACCTGTGGGTGATCGGACGGATCGACGACGTCGTCAACGTCTCCGGGCACCGCCTCTCGACGGCCGAGGTCGAGTCGGCGATCGTCGCGCATCCGGACGTCGCCGAGGCTGCCGTGATCGGCCAGCACGACGAGGACACCGGGCAGGCGATCGTCGCGTTCGTCACGCTGCAGGGCGATCTCGCCGGCGACGAGCAGACGGTCGACGGGATCCGCGAGACGGTCGCCGCGCGAATCGGCAAGTTCGCCCGGCCGAAGCGGATCATCTGGGCCGACGACCTGCCGAAGACGCGCTCGGGCAAGATCATGCGCCGCCTGCTGCGCGACATCGCCGAGGGTCGCGCGCTCGGCGACGTCACGACGTTGCGCGACCCCGCCGTGACCGAGCAGCTCGAGGAGCGCGTCAAGGAGCTGCAGGCGCAAGAGGACTGAAGCCGAGCTGCCGCGAGAAGACGCACACGCAAGCGCGGCGCAGCGCCTTGGCGCGCTGCGCGAGCGCGCGGCCGGCTGTCGCGACTGCCGGCTGTGGCGCGACGCGACGCAGACCGTCTTCGGCGAAGGGTCGTCGAGCGCGCGGATCGTGCTCGTCGGCGAGCAGCCCGGCGATCGCGAGGACCGCGAGGCGCGGCCGTTCGTCGGCCCGGCGGGCTCGCTGCTCGACGCCGCGCTCGAGGCGGCCGGGATCGAGCGCCGCGACGTCTATCTGACGAACGTCGTCAAGCACTTCAAGTACCGCGCGCGCGACAAGCGCCGGATCCACCAGCGCCCGAACGCCGAGGAGATCGCGATCTGCCGGCAATGGCTCGACGCCGAGCTCGCGCTGATCCGCCCGTCGGTGCTCGTCTGCCTCGGGCTGACGGCCGGCCACGCGCTGCTCGGCCGCGAGCTGAAGATCGACCGCGACCGCGGCCGGCCGATCGAGAGCGAGCTGGCGCCGACGGCGCTGCTCACCGCGCACCCGTCGTCGGTCCTGCGCGAACGCGACGACGCCGCGCGCCACGCCGCGCGCGAAGCGCTGATCGCCGACCTGCGCGTCGCCGCCGGCGCCTGCTGATCGCCGACGCGCGCGCCGCCGCGACGGCTCGCCGATCGCGTCTCGGCGCATTTCGACACGTGAGCTCGAATGCTGGATCAGGGAAATCCCCTACAGGGTCGGCCGTTCAGCGGTGCGATCATGCAGCAATGGCATCTGCGCCGCAGACGGCCGTGGCCGCGCCGCACGCGCAGCCGGAGAGCGAGCCCTCCGGCCCGGCGGCGCCTTCGCGACACGCGACACGTCATCGCCTGCAGCGCTACCCCGACCGTGGCGTGCTCGGCGGAGTCGGCGCGGGGGTCGCCGAGCAGCTCGATCTGCCGCTGCGGCTCGTGCGCTTTGCGATGGTGCTGACGCTCGCCGCCGGCGGCGTCGGTGTCGCGATGTACGCGCTCGCCTGGGCGCTGCTCCCCGTCGCGCCCGAGAGCGTCGGCGTCGAGCGACGGCGCGGCGCCTGGCACGAGGCGCTCGTGATCGTCATCGCGGCGCTCGCCGTGCTCTATGGCCTGCGTCGCGTCGGTCTGCTGCTCGGCGACTCGATGCTGTTGCCGCTCGTGCTTGCGACATTTGGATTGGTTCTCGTCTGGCGCCCAACGACGGCGCTCGGCGGCCACGTCTCCGGTCGGCGGATCCGCTCGCCGCGAGACCTGCTGCGGCGTCCGCGAGTCGAGCGGCCGCGCCTCGTCGTCGGCGTCGTGCTCGTCGCGTTCGCGTCCGCCGCGCTGCTTCACGGGCTCGGCGTGCTCGGCAACCTCGGCAAGGCGCTCAGCGCCGTCGCGATCGTCACGACGATGCTCGGCCTGCTGCTCGGCCCATGGCTGATGCGACTCGTGCGCAGCCTGTCGTTCGAGCGCGCCGCGCGGATTCGCGAGCAGGAGCGCGCCGAGCTGGCCGCGCACCTGCACGATTCGGTCCTGCAGACGCTCGCGCTGATCCAGAAGCGCGCCGGCGAGCCGCGCGAGGTCGCCGGCCTTGCGCGCCGTCAGGAGCGCGAGCTGCGCCGCTGGCTGTTCGACCGCCCCGGCGGCGAGTGCGGCGACAGCGTCAAGGCGCTGCTCGAACGCGTCGTCGCCGAAGTCGAGCAGCTGCACGGCGTCGCCGTCGAGCTCGTCGTCGTCGGCGACGCGCCCGTCGACGCGCGTCTGGAGGCGCTCGCGCAGGCCGCTCGCGAGGCGCTGACGAACGCCGCCAAGTTCGCCGGCGCCGAGCGCGTCGACCTGTACGCCGAGATCGGTCCGGCGCGCGTCGAGGCGTTCGTGCGCGACCGCGGCGTCGGCTTCGACCCCGCGGCGATCCCCGAGGATCGTCGCGGCGTGCGCGACTCGATCGTCGGTCGGATCGAGCGATACGGCGGCCACGCGTCGATCCGCAGCGAGCCCGGCGCCGGAACCGAGGTCGAGCTCGTGCTCGAGCGTGCGCGCGGTGAGCGTGCGCTGGTCGCGATGAGCCCGGTCGGGCTCTCGTGAGCGATCGACGCGCGCCGAGCGGCGTGCGTGTCGTGATCGTCGACGATCACGACCTGTTTCGCGCCGGCGTGCGAGCCGAGCTCGGCGACCTGCTCGACGTCGTCGGTCAGGCCGCCGGCGTCGCCGAGGCGGTCGCGACGATCCGTGCGAGTCGCCCCGACGTAGTCTTGCTCGACGTGCACATGCCCGATGGCGGCGGTGTCGAGGTGATCCGCCGAGTCTGCGGCGAGCAGCCCGACGTGCGCTTCCTCGCGCTGTCGGTCTCCGATGCCGCCGAGGACGTGATCGCCGTGATCCGCGCCGGCGCGCGCGGCTACGTGACGAAGTCGATCTCAGGCGCTGAGCTGGCCGACGCGGTCGCGCGCGTGGCCGAAGGCGACGCCGTGTTCTCGCCGCGACTGGCCGGCTTCGTGCTCGACGCGTTCGCCGACGCCGCGCCCGACGTCGACGATCGCGAGCTCGACCAGCTGACGCCGCGCGAGCGCGAGGTGCTGCGCCACATCGCGCGTGGCTACATGTACAAGGAGATCGCGCTGCGCCTCGACATCTCCGTGAAGACCGTCGAGGCGCACGTCGGCGCCGTGCTGCGCAAGCTGCAGCTCTCCAGCCGCCACGAGCTCAGCCGCTGGGCGTTGCAGCGGCGCCTCGTCAGCCTCGATTGACCCTAAGGGCGATCCCCGATTGCGCCGGTCGCCGCGAGCGTTCACAGTGCTGGCGATGCACGAGACGCCAAACGCGACAGACGAGCAGCCGGATCGCTCGAGCGCAAGCCCGGCCACCGGCCAAGGGTCGAGCTCAGCCGCGATCGAGACGCGCCAGCTGACCAAGCGCTTCGGCGCGCGAACGGCGATCGACGCCGTCGACCTGCATGTGCCGCGCGGCGCGGCGTTCGGCTTTCTCGGGCCGAACGGCGCCGGCAAGACGACGATGATCCGGATGCTGCTCGGCCTGACGCAAGCCAGCGGCGGCACGATGAGCCTGCTCGGCAGGCCGGTGCCGGCACAGCGCGCCGAGGCGCTGCAGCGCGTCGGCGCGATCGTCGAGGAGCCTCGCTTCCACCAGTACCTCTCCGGCCGCGAGAACCTGCGGATCGTCGCCGCCGCGCGCGGTCCGGCGGCACGTGCGCAAATCGCTCCGGCGCTCGCGCGCGTCGGTCTGGCCGAGCGCGCCGACGAGAAGGTCAAGCGCTACTCGCTCGGCATGCGCCAGCGCCTCGGCGTCGCGCGCTGCCTGCTCGCCGATCCGCAGCTGCTGATCCTCGACGAGCCGACGAACGGGCTCGATCCCGGCGGCATCCAGGAGTTTCGCGAGATGATTCGTGCGATGGTCGAGCAGGAGCGCCGGACCGTGTTCATCTCCTCGCACCTGCTCGACGAGGTCGAAAGGACGTGCGACGCCGCCGCGATCGTCGACCGCGGGAAGATCGTCACGCAGGGGCCGATCGCCGAGCTCGCGCGCGACGGCAGTCGCAACGAGCTGATCGTCGGCGTCGACGACGTCGAGCTGGCGGTCGTCGCGCTCGAGCGCTCGCAGCTCGTCCACGAGCTGCACCGCATCGATGGCGGCGCGCTGCGCATCGTGCTCAGCGGCGAGCTCGAGTCCGCCGCCGGCGTCACCGCGGCGCTCGTGCACGGCGGCGTTGGCGTGCTGCGCGTCGAGCCTGTGCTCGCGAGCCTCGAGCGGCGCTTCCTCGAGATCACCTCGCGCCTGGACTCGCCGAGCGAGCTGCTCGCCGGCTCTGAGGCCGTCCGATGAGCGACGTCGCGCTGCAGATGTTCGGCGCCGACCTGCTGAAGCTGCGCAAGAAGCGTGGCACGCTGATCTGGGCGCTCGTGCTCGCGCTCGCGCCCGTCGTCGTGTTCTTCGTGGTCAAGGCCGTGCAGCATTCGTCCAACCCGCTCGAACACGGAGCGGCCGGCGGCCTCGAGGGCTACCGCGACGGGCTGCGCGCGGTCGCGATCTTCTTCGGCCCGCTCGCCGCGATCCTGATCGGCGTCGAGGCCGGCGCCGGCGACGTATCGGCCGGAGTCTTTCGCGACCTCGTCATCACCGGACGCTCACGCACGGCGCTGTTCGCCTCGCGCATCCCAGCCGCGCTGGCGCTCTGCTGGACGGTCGTGCTCGGCGCTTTCGCGCTACTGCTGCTCGGCAGCTACCTGCTCGCCTCGGGCGGCCCGACGCCCGGCGCGGCGCTCGTGCTCAACGGCCTCGGCTTCACGCTGCTCTCGACCGGAGCGATCTGCGCGATCGCCGTCGGCTTCGCTTCGCTGAGCGGCTCCAAGGCGGCGTCGATCACGGCGCTGATCGGCTGGCAGCTCGTCGCCAGCCCGCTGATCTCGCAGATCGACTCGCTCGGCAGCGCCCGCCGCGGGTTGCTCAGCGAGTCGATCGCTCACTTCAGCCCCGTCGACACCGGCAGTCGCGGGCAGAGCGTCGCCGTGCCACAGGGCGTCGCGCTGATCGTCGTCGCCGTGTGGCTCGTCGTGTTCGTCGCGCTCGGCGCTTGGCGCACGCGCCGGATGGACGCCTGAGCGCTAGGCCTTGCGGTGCTCCCGGCGCCCACGATGGACGCCCGATGGCTAGACCTTGCGGTACTCCGGCGCCCACGATGGACGCTGACCGGCTAGACCTTGCGGTACTCAGGCACCCACGAGCCCTCGTCGTCCTGGGCGAAGTCCTGGAACAGCCCTGGCGCCTCGGCCTGCATGATCCGCGCGATCACGTCGAACACGAGCCGCAGCTCCTCCTCCGCGCCCGGCGCCGTGCGCATCTCGATCACGTGGCGCAGCGTGCGCACGTTCGCCGTCCAGACGATGTCCGTGCTGAGCCCGATCGGCGCGAGTCGGCGCAGCGCCGAGGTGACCTCCTTCTTGACGTGGAACGGCACGCCCTCCTCGTCGATCCCCAGCTCGGCGGCGGCGGTCAGCTGGAACTGCTCGAGCTGCTCGACGATCGACAGCACCTGCTCGCGCACCGGCTCGAGCGCCGGCGGGACGCGGAAGCCGATGTCGGTCAGGCGCACGTAGCGCAGGCTCTCCTGGCTGAACGCCGAGCCGGCGCGATGGCGGACGAGCTCGTGCGTGAACACGCGTGAGCAATTCCGGATCACGAACGAGTAGTTCGCGTGCTCCATCACGCTGCCGTGCGCCGAGCGCAGGATGTTCGCGAAGTACTCGCGCTGGTCGCTGCGCACGCGCGTGACGTTCGCGTTCAGCCCCGGCTCCCAGCTGCGGTAGCACGCGCGCCCGCCGAACTCGACGATCAGCTCGCCGCCGTTCGGCGCGCCGTCGGCCTCCTCGAGACGGCGGTCGAGCCACGACTCGCCGCCGACGTCCGCCAGGTAGCCGCGGACGCCCTCGACGTCGATCGACGGGCGTGCGATGAGGAAGACCTGCGGTGTCGTCTCGTGCATCCGGGGCGACGATGCTAGGCCGTCGCCCGGACGCCGCTGACGAGCGCCTGCGCCGCGTAGATCGGCGCAGCGAGGAGGCCGTAGGGCGACGAAATCCGCGGACTGTGGTCCGTTCGCGGACTGGCGCACTAGACAAACGTCGAGGCGCGTCAGCGCAGATCATCAAACCCCCGCACGGCGTTGTACGCTGCTCGGCAGTGGAGTCTGCGACGAGCGTAAACGGCGCCCAGACGATCGTCGAGGCCAACGACCTGTCCCGCCGCTACGGCGAGGGCGAGGCAGCCGTAGATGCGCTCAGCGACGTCACCGTCGCCTTCCCCGCGCAGCGCTTCGCCGCGATCATGGGCCCGTCGGGCTCGGGCAAGTCGACCTTGATGCACATCCTCGCCGGACTCGACCGGCCGACAGCCGGCGCAGTGCGCCTCGGCGACGTCGAGCTGACCGGCCTCGACGACAAGCGCCTGACCGATCTGCGCCGCGATCGGATCGGCTTCATCTTTCAGACGTTCAACCTGCTGCCGGTGCTCAACGCCGAAGAGAACATCCTGCTGCCGCTGTCGATCGCCGGACGCAAGCCCGACCGCGACTGGTTCGAGCGGCTCGTGCAGATCGTCGGCATCGGCGATCGGCTCACGCACCGCCCGGCCGAGCTGTCCGGCGGCCAGCAGCAGCGCGTCGCCGTCGCTCGCGCGCTCGTCTCGCGCCCGGACGTCGTCTTCGCCGACGAGCCGACGGGCAACCTCGACTCCAAGGCGTCCAACGACGTGCTCGAGCTGCTGCGCGGCGCCGTCGACGACTTCGACCAGACCGTCGTGATGGTCACGCACGACGCGCACGCTGCCTCGTTCGCCGACCGCCTGCTCGTGCTCGCCGACGGCCGCATCGTCCACGACAAGTCGTCCGTCTCGAGCGACGAGGCGCTCGACTTGATGAAGTCGATCGGCTGAGATGAACAAGCTCGTCCTGCGCGGGTTCGCCCAGCGCAAGCTGCGCGTCGCGTTGACCGCCATCGCGATCGCGCTCGGCGTCGCGTTGATGGCCGGCACGTACATCCTCACCGACACGATCAACCAGTCGTTCGCCGGCATCTTCAAGACCGCCGCCAAGGGCGACTCCGTCGTCGTCAGCCCGTCGGAAGCGCTCGGCAACCGCACGCAGACCGAAACGTCGCCGATCACCGAGCAGATGCTCGCGCGCGTGCGCGCGACGCCCGGCGTCGCGCAGGCCGCCGGCGGCATCTTCACCGAAGGAACGTTCCTCGACACCAACCGCAAGCGATTGACGAGCGGCCATGCTCCGGGGTTCGTCTCCGCCGTCGTGCCGCCGCGCTTCGAGTCGTTCAAGCCCGTCAAAGGGCGACTGCCCTCCGGCGCGAGCGAAGTCGCGATCGACCAGGCGACCGCCGAACGCAAGAACGTCGAGATCGGCCAGCAGATCATCGTCGCCGGGCGCGCCGCCGCCAAGCAGTACACCGTCGTCGGCGTCGTCAAGTTCGCCGGCGGCGAATCGTTCGGCGGCGCCGGCGTCGCGCTGCTGACGCTGCCCGAGGCCCAGCGCGTCGTCGGCGAGCCCGGTCGCTTCGACCAGCTCGACGTCGCCGCCGCGCCCGGCGTCTCCGACGAACAGCTGCGCGCGCGGATCCGCGCCGCGCTGCCGCACACCGTCGACGTGCGCACCGGCGCGCAACAGGCCGAAAAGAACACTTCCAACCTCGAAGAAAACCTCAGCTTCCTGCGCACGTTCCTGCTCGTCTTCGCCTACATCGCGCTCGTCGTCGGCGCGTTCATCATCTTCAACACGTTCTCGATCACGATCGCGCAGCGCACGCGCGAATTCGCGCTGCTGCGGATGCTCGGCGCCTCGCGCCGGCAGATCATGCAGACCGTCATCGGCGAAGGGCTGCTGCTCGGCGTGCTCGGCGCCGTGCTCGGCCTGTTCGCCGGCATCGGCCTCGCGCCTGCGCTCGACCAGCTGTTCAAGCTGTTCGGCGCCGACATCCCCGACAACGGCACCGTGCTCGAGACGCGCACGATCGTCGTCTCGCTCGCCGTCGGCATCGTCGTCACCGTGCTCGCCGGGCTGCCGTCGGCGCTGCGCGCGACGCGCGTGCCGCCGATCGCCGCGTTGCGCGAGGGCGTCGAGATCCCGCGCAAACCGCTGCCGACGCGCAGGTTCCTGATCTATCGCTTCCTCGTCGGCCTCGCGGTCGTCGTCGTGCTCGGCATCTTCATCCGTGGCCTGTCGATCATCGTCTTGATCGTCTGGGTGGCGCGCAGCGCGAGGCTGTGGGTGCGCCTGCGGCGCGGCGGCCCGCGGCCGGAAAAGCGCTACCGCGTCGTCCCGTTCCTCGCGCGCACGCTCGGCGTGCTCGTCACCTGGCGCGGGATCACCGGCGTGCTCGCGCGCGAGAACACGATCCGCCAGCCCGGCCGCACGATGGTGACCGCCGCCGCGCTGACGATCGGCATCGCGCTCGTCGCGTTCATCTCCGTCTTCGCCGCCGGCATCAAGGCGACGATCAACCACACCGTCAGCCGCTCGTTCGCCGGCGATCTGATCGTCGAGAACTCGCAAGGCAGCGAAGAACACGGGATCCCGACCGGCGTCACGGCGGCCGTCGCCGGCGTGCCCGGAGTCGCGCGCGTCACGCCGCTGGCCTTCGCCGTCGGCCGCGTCAAGGGCACGAGCGGCAACGCGGTGATCACCGCCGTCGAACCAAGTACGTTCGCGAGCGTCTACCACATCGAATGGGCGAGCGGCTCGAGCGAAGCGACGCTCTCCTCGCTCGGCGACGGCGCCGTGATCGTCAAGAAAGCCTTCGCCAAAAGCCATCACATCGGCGTTGGTCAGACGATCTCAGTGCTGACGCCGACGACCAAGCGCGTCTCGCTGCGCGTCGTCGGCATCGTCAAGGAATCGTTCGGGCTGCTGCAGGACCTGACGATCACGCGGACGCTCGCCGACTCGGCGTTCGGCCTGCGCGAAGACGCGCTCGACTTCGTCACCTACTCCTCCGGCGCGAGCAACGCGCAGGTCCAGCCGGCCGTCGATCGCGTGCTCAACGCCCAGTTCCCACAGGCGCGCTCACGCACCTCTGCACAGTTCCGCAAAGAACAGTCCGAACAGATCAACACCGTGCTCGCGCTGATCTACGTGCTGCTCGCGCTGTCCGTGATCGTCTCGCTGTTCGGCATCGTCAACACGCTGATCCTCTCGATCTACGAGCGCACGCACGAGCTCGGCATGATGCGCGCGATCGGCACCTCGCGGCGCCAGGTGCGCCAGATGATCCGCTACGAGTCCGTGATCACCGCGTTGATCGGCGGCGTCTTCGGGCTGCTGATCGGGCTTGTCGCCGCAATCGTCGTCGCCGTCTGGCCGCTGTCCGGCAGCGGCTATCTGCTGACGATCCCCGTCGGCACGCTGATCGTGCTGCTCGTGATCGCCGCGGTCGCCGGGCTGCTCGCCGCGGCGCTCCCCGCGCGCCGCGCCGCGAAGCTGCAAGTGCTCGACGCGCTCGCGGCCGAGTAGCGCCGCCGCGGGTAGAGCCGCGGGAGGGTGCGGCCGAAGGCGCCGTGCGCCCTGCCGCGGAGGCGCCGCCGGCGCTCGACGCGGCTAAGCTGCCGGGGCGATGGCAGCAGCCGCCCCCGAGTCGACCGATCCCGAGCTCCAGGCGACCGCCTGGGATCTCGAGCCGCTCGTCGAAGGCGATGGCCCCGACGGCGTCGAGCAGCGGCTCGCGAGCGCGCTCGAGCGCTCCCAGGCATTCGCCGAGCGCTACGCCGGCAAGCTCGTAGAGCTCGACTCCACCGGGCTGCGCGAGGCGATGGAAGAGCTGGCCGCGATCTACGACCTGATCGGCCGCGCCGGCACGTATGCGGCGCTGCGCTTCTCCGTCGACACGGCCGATCCGGCGATTGGCGCGCTGATGCAGGCCGCGCAGGAGCGCGGCACCGCGATCGAGACGACGCTGCTGTTCTTCGACCTCGAGTGGGCGGCGCTCGACGACGAGCACGTCAAGCGACTGCTCTCCGGAGATGGCCTCGAGTTCTGCGCCCACCACCTGCGCAACGTGCGCCGCTACCGCGAGCATCTGCTCAGCGAACCCGAGGAGAAGATCATCTCGGAGAAGTCGCTGACCGGCGCTGGCGCGTGGACGCGGCTGTTCGAGGAGCTGACCTCTTCGATCAAGGTCGAGCTCGGCGGCGACGGCGGGGAGCCGGTCGCGCTCGACGTCGCGCTCAGCAACCTGCAGCTGGCCGACCGCGAGCTGCGCCGCAGCACCGCCGAGGCCGTCACCGCCGCGCTCGCGCCGGGACTGCGCACGCGCGCGTTCCTGTTCAACACGCTGCTCGCCGACAAGTCGGTCGATGACCGCCTGCGCAGCTACCCGAACTGGCTCGCCGCGCGCAACCTCGCCAACGAGGCCAGCGACGAGTCGGTGCAGGCGCTGATCGACGCCGTTCGCAAGCGCTACGAGATCCCGCGACGCTGGTATCGGCTGAAGGCGCGGCTGCTAGGCGTCGAGCGGCTCGCCGATTACGACCGGATGGCGTCGGTCACCGAGGACGAAGTCAGCTTCCCGTTCTCGCGCGCTCGCGAGATCGTGCTCGACTGCTATGCCGGCTTCTCGCCGGAGCTCGGCGACGTCGCGCGTGGCTTCTTCGAGCGCAACGCGATCGACGCGCCGCTGCGACCGGCCAAGCGCGGCGGCGCGTTCTGCGCTTCGGGCGTGCCTTCCGTGCACCCGTACGTGCTGCTCAACTACACGTCAAAGCGACGCGACGTGCTGACGCTCGCGCACGAGCTCGGCCACGGCGTGCACTTCGCGCTCGCCGCCAAGCAGGGCGTCTTCCACCAGAGCACGCCGCTGACGCTCGCCGAGACCGCTTCGGTGTTCGGCGAGACGGTCGTCTTCGGGCGCCTGCTCGAAGAGGACAGCGCGCCGGCCTCGCGCCTGGCGCTGCTCGCCGAGAACCTCGAGGACACGATCGCGACCGTCTTCCGCCAGGTCGCGATGAACCGCTTCGAGGACCTCGTCCACACGGCGCGCCGCGAGGACGGCGAGCTGTCGGTCGAGCGCTTCGGCGAGCTGTGGGCCGAGAGTCAGTCCGAGCTGCTCGGCGACTCGGTCGAGCTGACCGAGGGGTACCGGTCGTGGTGGTCTTACATCCCGCACTTCATCGGCACGCCCGGCTACGTCTATGCGTACGCCTACGGGCAACTGCTCGCGCTGTCGGTGTACGAGCGCTATCAGGAGCTTGGCGCCGAGATGGTGCCGCGGTATTTGGCGATGCTTGCCGCCGGTGGGTCGAAGAGTCCCGAGGAGTTGGGCGAGATCGTTGGGATCGACCTGGCCGATCCCGGGTTCTGGGATGCCGGGCTGGACCTCGTCGAGCGGCAGCTGCAGCAAGCAGAAGCGGCCGCCGAGGCGTCCGGGCGCTTGTAGCGCAGCGCACGAGCGCTTAGGGTGCTCGCGGCATGAAACTGAAGGCGGCGCCCGATGACCTGCTGGAGCGGATCGCGCTCCGGATGAACCTCGCGCCGATGCCGGCCGCGTACGCGATGTACGGGATGGTCGCGGGCCGCATCGTCGGCGTCGCGCAGCGGCTCGGCGTGTTCGCGAAGCTGCTCGAAGGCCCGGCGACCGCCGGTCGCGTCGCCGAGGAGCTCGAGCTGCAGGTCGCCGGCACGCGGCTGCTCTGCGAGAACCTCGCCGGTCTCGGCGTGCTCGATCAGGACGGCCACACGTTCTCGGTCGCCAAGCGCGCGTGCAAGTGGCTCGACCCAGCATCGGATACCTACATTGGCACGTGGCTCGAGCACAGCACGACCTACTGGGACTGGTACGCCGACCTCGAGCGGATCGTGCGCGACGGCGGCAGCTTCGAGATCCATCGCGAGCCGGCCGAGGAGCAGGAGTACTGGCGCGTGTACATCACCGGCCAATACGAGCTCGCGCGGCTGTCGGCTGGCGAAGTCGCGAAGGCGGTCGAGCTGCCCGCGCGGCCGACCGCATTGCTCGATGTCGCCGGCGCACACGGCTGGTTCTCGGCCGAGCTGTGCAAACGCCACGATGGGCTGAAGGCCACCGTGCTCGACCTGCCTGGCAGCGCACGCGTTGGACGCGAGATCATCGCCAAGGCCAGCATGTCCGATCGCGTCGAGCACCGCGACGGCGACATGTTCGAGTCAGAGCTCGGCGGACCGTACGACGGCGCGCTGCTGTTCGACATCGTGCATCACCTCGGCGGCGAGCAGGTCGTGATCGTGCTGAAGCGGATTCGTGCCGCGATCAAGCCCGGCGGAACGCTCGCCGTGCTCGACATGTTCCGCTCCGACGCCAAGCGCCAGCGGGCGTCGGCCGCCGGGCTGGGCCTGTTCTTCCATCTGACCTCCGGCGCCGACCTGCCGAGCCCCGACGAGCTTGCGGTGTGGTTCGCCGAGGCCGGGTTCTCCGCGCCGAAGCAGACGAAGGTGCGGCGGATTCCCGACCAGCGGCTGTATCAGGCGCGGGCTGTGTGATCCCATTGCCCTCATCCGGTCCGGGTGCTTCGATCGTCGAGAACGTCCGTTCGCGATGATCGGTCGTGAGCGTGATGCGGAACTCGATCGTGAGCTCGGTTGAGCATCGTTCGAGCCGCGTCGATGGACGCATAGCGGGCTGTCGGCGCTGCCTGCCCAGAATGCCGGCTTTCGCCACCTCGACGAACAGAGCGGCGGCGATCGCTGGCCACAGAGAGGCCGCCAGGAAGGCAATCACGCCGCTCATCTCGTGTCCTCGCGCTGGGTGGCCGGGAGCTGAATCACGGCTCCAATCTATGCCCGACCCTGCGTCCTTCGAGCCGCTCTCAGGTGTGAGATATCCACACCGAGCAATTCGAATTAGACCGATGTTAGGATCGGCGTCCCGGCGAGAGGCCGGTCCCGGCATGATGGAGCAAGAGGTCCCAACCACAACCCAACCGGCTCTGCACGCCCGTTCCGCCTCCGAGCTGAAGGACATCATCGCGGTCGAACGGGCCGGAGTTCCGTTTGTCATATGGCGCGACAGCGGCGGGTTGCAGCAGATCGCCGTCTTGTCGGCTGGGCGCCGGTTGACTGTGGGCCGGCGCGCCTCCAACGACATCGTTCTTGCCGATGATCCGGAGGTCTCTCGCGTCCACGCAGAACTGGAGCCGGTGGCGGGAGACTGGGCTGTCGCAGACGAGGGGCTTTCGCGCAACGGCACGTTCATCGTGAGCGAGCGGATCTCAGGGCGCCGACGCCTCGATGACGGCGACCTGATTCGCTTTGGTCGAACCGTGGTCGAGTACCGCCGACCGGCCGCCGGGTCGACCGTGCTCACGGCCCCTGCTGCAGCGCGCCTCGACCTGGCCAGCTTGACCGGAACGCAGCGAGCGATCCTCACGGCGTTGGCGCGTCCGTACAAGGCAGGCCGCGAATGTGCGGTTCCTGCGACCAATGCCCAGGTGGCGCGAGAGCTACACCTCAGCCTAGATGCCGTGAAGGGGCATCTCAAGGTTCTCTACGTGCGATTTGAGCTTGCGCATCTCGCAAGAAACCAAAAACGGATCAGGCTAGTGCAGTGTGCCTTCCAACTTGGGCTCGTAAGGGAGCGCGACCTATGAGCCGGAAGTGCCCGGCATGCGCTGCCCCTACCTCGGTGGCTGCAAGGTTTTGCCGGGCGTGTGGTCGTGCGCTCCCGGCCTCGCCGTCGCCCGGAGGCACGGAAGCTGGGGAGGAAAGTGTCACCGTGACGGGATATCAGTATGATTCGGAGGTGTCGATCACGCCGGATTTGTCGCCTTCGGCGTCGTTGAATGACTCTTCACTGCTGTTTGCCCGTGGGGGATGCGCGATCTGTGGTGCTGATACCGAGGAAGGCGATGCTCTATGCGAGCCGTGCAAGAAGCTGACAGTCGACGAGGCTGTCGGAGATGAGTGACGGCATCTGCCGCTTCTGCGGTGAGTCCTTGGCCGCCGACGCGCGCTTTTGCGAGCACTGCGGGACCGAGCGCGAGGATCGCGAGGGCCCCTTGAAGTCAGCGATGCCGAAGCTGGCGAGCGATGCCTCTCCGCTGAAGCGGCTCGACGCAGTAGCACCGGGGACCGGTGACCTAGCTTCTCAACTGGCCTCGCAGCTTCAGACTCCGGCGGTCGCGATGGCGTTGATCGGTGGAGCACTTGCCTCCGTCGTGACGTTCGGGATCGGCTTGGTGCTCGCAGTCGTGCTCTCGGATCATTCGCTGGCTGGCGCAGTAGATCAGGGCAAAGGCGTGTTCACGTCGGGCTTCGCTCAGATGCTCAACTTCGTGCAAGCTGGCTATGGGGACGGGATCGGAAAGCTCGGCCCGGCGATCTTCGTCGTCTTCCCGGTTGGCGCTTGTGCAGTGGCAGCCGCGACGCAAGCACGTAGGACGCTCGGGCTGGGCGCAACCGCGCGGTTGCTCAGCGGCGCGGGCGTAGGGGTGGTCTTCGGGCTGCTGATGCTCGTGCCTGCGCTCGGCGCCGGCGGGCTCGGAGGTGGCTCCTCGACGGTCGAACCCGACATTCTCGGAACGGTGCTGCTCGGCGTCTTCTTCGGCGTCTGCGGCGGGTTGCTCGGGACTTACTACATCATGCGCACAGCGTTGGAGCCTGGGTTTTTCGTTGGCTTGATACCCACCGCCGCTCGTCCGACCGCACGAGTTGTCTACATCGCACTACGACCGCTGGCCTTGCTGCTAGTGCTGATGACGCTCGCGGGTACGGCGACGTGGACTGCCGAGACGCTGTTCAAGTCGGATCTCCGCGAAGGTCGCTCGGCCCCCGTAGCAGCGATCGATTCGCTTCTGTACGGCGTCGAGCACGGCGTGCACTGGGCGGAGCTGTCGAGTCTGTCTCAGTTCCGGATAGGCACCGATGGCACAAGCGTCGATGCGGTCCCAGTACCGCTCGGGAATCCGAGCAAGATCAAATCGGACAGATCCGGTGACTACAGGCTATTCGGACTCAGCCCCGCGATGCCGGTCTACACGTTCGCGCCGCTGTTGCTCTTCCTGCTTGCAAGCGCGCTGCTGCTGGCGCTCAGCGCTGGTTACACGCTCGCCCAGGCGCAGCAGCCGGCGACACCGCTCTCGGCTGCGGCTTGGGGTGCTCTAGTTGGCCCGATCTGGGCCGTCACGGTCGTCGTCATCAACGCATTGATTGCCAAGTACATCTTTGGTCGCGCGGATGGCGGCAGCGTTTTCGGGACATTCTTGCTCGGTGGGGCCGCGGTCGGAGCTGTAGGTGGTCTCGTTAGCATGCAAGCGCAGCATCGTCGCAAGCCGAACGTTGCTAGCGAGCCGAAGTCGGCCTCCGTCAAACCGCAGCCACCGCTCTCGGGACCGAGATGAACGAAGACGCAGCTTTTGCCCCCGGCGATGAATTCGCCGGCTACCGCATCGTGCGCTTCATCAGCCGTGGAGGCATGGGGGCTGTATATGAGGCGGTCCAGCTCTCCCTCGACCGCCGCGTAGCGCTGAAGTTCATCGCTCGTGAGCTCGGAGCAGACGAGCGCTTCCGCGAACGGTTTCGGCGCGAGGCGCGTGCGGGCGCGGCAATCGACCACCCGAATATCCTCCCCGTCTACGAGGCCGGTGAGCTGTCCAATGGGCTGCTCTTCCTGGCCATGCGTTTCGTGGACGGCCCCGACCTCGCCAGTCTGCTTCGAGATCACGGACCACTCGGCGTTGTCGACGCGGTCACGATCCTCACTCAAATAGCAAATGCGCTCGACGCCGCCCACGATCGAGGCCTCGTGCACCGCGACGTGAAGCCCGCCAACGTGCTGCTCGAACGCCACGAGCACGGCTGGCATGCCTTCCTCGCTGACTTTGGTCTGGCGAAGCCGAACGCAGAGGGGAGCGAGCACACGCTCCCGGGAGAGATGCTCGGCACCGTGGACTACATGGCTCCTGAGCAGATCGATGGCGGCCAACTCGACCGCCGCGCCGACGTGTACTCCTTCGGCTGCGTTGCATACAGGTGTCTCACGGGCGAACCACCATATCGGCGGGACACGCGCACGGCGACATTGCTCGCGCACATCAATGCGCCAGCGCCAATCCCTAGCCAGAAGGCAGCAGATCTACCGGAGCCGCTCGACGTCGTGGTCGCACGGACGCTCGAGAAGGACCCAACAAAGCGCGCAATGTCGGCAGGCGCGCTGATGCGCTGGGCGGCGGCGCAACCGTCGCTCGCCACACTCTCCGATCGGCTTTCGGGAGAAGGGATGCTCGAGAACGAGCACCTCGAGAGTCAGAGCGCTGAACGTTCCTGGAGCCGTCAACTGCGCGCTCCATTGCTCGCCGCCGCTGCGTATGCGCCAGTCTGGGCTGCGGCATACCTTCTCGGGAGGGGTCTATGAACTGGAAAGCAAGTCTCGTCGGCGCGATCATCGTTGCCGTGTGCGGTCTCGCGGTCGGAGTCGCTGTCGGGGGGAAAACGAAGACGAAGACGGTTAAGGTCACGGTTTCCTCTACCATCACGACGACCAGCCCCGCCGCGACACCCCTTTCGAGTGCCACGACAACGACTCCTGCGGTCGGCACAACGACTGACAGCAATAGCTCGTCCGGCGAAACCTCTCCTGAAGCTGGGCAGCAGTTCCTAGCAGAATATCTTGCGGGCCAGAACTCCGAACAGCTCAACGGCGATGCCAGTGAAGTCTCACTCTCAGACGAACCATCAAAGCAGGAACTACAGGGTCAGGTCTATCAGCAGGCCGTGGTGTTCAACATAAACAACGACGGTGCCGGCAACACGGCGAGCTTCCAACTCCCCACACCTGGGTTTAGCCGCCTGAGCTCGAAGGCCATTGGTCTCGAGACCATCGCCAACGCGGAAACGTACTACAAGCTGACTGTCTACAAGAACAACGGCAGTTCTCCTAACTCCATAGTCCTCTACCAAGCCTCGTTCCACGGTCCGAGCGAGGTCCATAAGATGGACTTCGCACTCCAGGGAGCCACCGACATAGTGTTCGTATGGACCAAGGGTGACTCCGAGCCGGACAGCCAGAGCGTCTTCATCCTCGCCGATCCCGTATTGACGAAATAGCGGCCCGGCGCCGGCCTCAACGTCGTCGCTGACCCCCGGACCAGCGGCTACCATGCTCGCGCTGTCTAGCAAACTCCTAGTTCGGCCGTGTACGCGTAGAAGTAGGCATCTGCGACGATCTTTGGCAAAAGGGGCATTCTGACTCACCGGCGAGCCGTGATGCGCATCTTGTCAGGGCATTGACGCGCCGTCACCAGCACGGCGCTGGCTGCTCTCAGCCCGGAAAGATCCGCTCGAGCATCGCCGGCACGTCGGCGATCGAGTCGACGATCACCGTAGGCGTCACTTCGGGCGGCAGCGCGTTCTGCAGGAACTTGCCGGTGCGCACGAGCACGCCGGCGAGGCCGGCCGACATCGCGCCGCCGACGTCCGCCTCGACGTCGTCGCCGATCATCACGTTGCGCTCGGTCTCGAGCGAGGCGACAGCCGCGTCGAAGAACTCCGGCGATGGCTTGCCGACGACGACCGCGTCGCGGCGCGTCGCGTACTCGAGCGCTGCTGCGTACGCGCCGACGTCGAGCGCGAGCCCATCCTTGCGTCGCCAGTAGCGGTTGTGCTGCAGCGCGATCAGCTCCGCGCCGTCCATCAGCAGGCGAAAGACGTGGTTGAGCAGCTCCGCGTCGAAGCGCTCACCGACGTCGCCGAGGATCACCGCGTCGACGCTCGCGCCGCGCGACGGCGTCTGCAGTGCGGCGAGGTCCTCGCGCAAGCCGTCGCTGACGATCAGCTCGACGCGCTCGTGGCCGTGCTCTTCGCAGTGGCGCATCGCCATCGCCGCCGGCGTCAGGATCTCGTCGATCGACGTCTCGAAGCCGAGCTGGCGCAGGTGCTCGGCGACCTGATTACGCGACCGCGACGTCGTGTTCGTGACGAGCCGCAGGCCTGCGCTGATCTGGCGCAGCTCGGCGAGCGCGTCGTGCGCGCCGTCGATCGGCTCGTCCCCGACGTACAGCACGCCGTCGATGTCGAGCAGCACGCCGAACGGTCCGGTGCTCTCAGTGCTCGTGCTCAGAACAGCCCTCCCAGGGCGCTGCCAGCGTGGTGGACGAGGTCGAACAGCGGTTGCGGAACGATCCCGAAGAACAGCGTAGCGGCGCCGGCGATCGTCGCGACGATCACGACCTCGAACTGCGGGCGCCGCGCTTCGGTTGTCGCGGCGAGCGCCGCGTCATCGAGCTCCGGCGAGCCGCCGGCGAGCGCCGGCAGCGGGCCGGGGCCCGGCGTGCCGAGCGGGCCGCCCATCTCGAGCGAGCCGTCCGCGGCGGCCGGCGCCTTCTGCATCCAGATCGCGGCGATCACCGGCAGGTAGTAGCCGAGCGAGATCATCGAGCCGATCACGATCACGACGCCGAGCCACGTGTAGCCGCCCGAGACGGCCGCGTCGATCAAGTAGAACTTGCCGGCGAAACCCGCCGTCGCCGGGATCCCGGCGAGTGCGAGCATCGAGATCGTCATCGGCCACGCCAGCAGCGGCCGCGAGCGGCCGAGCCCTTGCAGCGCCTGGACCGAGTCGCCGAGACTCGTTTCGCGTTCGCGCGCGACGATCACGGCGAATGACGCCATGTTCATGAAGACGTAGACGGCGAGGTAGAAGACCGTCGCGCGCACGCCGAGTTTCGTCGAGACGACGACGCCCGCAAGCATGTAGCCGGCCTGCGCGACCGACGAGTACGCGAGCATCCGCTTCAGCGAGGACTGACCGAGCGCGCCGACGTTGCCGACGACGATCGTGATCGTCGCGAGCACCGCGAGCGCCGGGCCCCAGTCGCCCTGCACGCTGACGAGCGCGACGTCGAAGAAGCGCAGGAACACGCCGAACGCGGCCGCCTTCGTCGCGACCGCCATGAACGCCGTGATCGGCGTCGGCGCGCCCTCGTAGACGTCCGGCGTCCACTGATGGAACGGCGCGACCGAAGCCTTGAAGCAGAGCCCGACGACGCACAGCGCGACGCCGGTCAGCGTCAGCGGGTCGGTCGCGAGGCTGCCGCTGGAGAGCTTCGTCGCGATCGCGCCGAAGTCGGTCGCGCCAGTCGCGCCGTAGATCATCGCGATCCCGTACAGCAGCGTCGCCGAGCCGACTGCGCCGACGATCAGGTACTTCAGCCCCGACTCGAGCGAATGCTCGCGGCGCAGTTCGGTCGCGCACAGCACGTACAGCGGGATCGACAGCAGCTCCAGGCCGACGAACAGCGCGACCGTGTTCTGCGCCGCCGCGAGCAGCGACATGCCGGCGACCGAGCTGAGCAGCAGCGCGTGGAACTCGCCGTGCGCGGCTTCGCGCGCGGCCAGCGAGCGCCACGCCAGCAGCACCGCGCACGCCGCGCCGGTCACGAGGATCAAGTTGAGCACGAGCGACAGGTCGTCGACGCGCAGCGCGCCAGAGACGATCGACTTGCCTTCGTTCCACTGCCAGATCGACAGGCCCGCCGCCGCGCCGAGCGCGCCCAGCGTCAGCGCCGGCACGACCTGCGAGCGCACGAAGCGCGAGCGGACGAGCCCGACGAGCAGCGCGAGCACCGCGCCGCCGAGCAGCGCGATCAGCGGCGAGAGGCCGCCGAAGTCGACGTGCGGGCCTTTCAGGTGGGCGGTGGCGAGTCCGTAAGCGTGGTCATTCGGTGCTCGCCAGCCGCCTTCTCAGCCTCTCGGCAGCATCGCGTCGGCATGCGCTCCCGCAACAGCCGTCTTGACCGACGATTCGCTGCGGTGCAGCGCGAGCTGCGGGTACAGCGCCATGAACAGGATCACGCCGATCACCGGCACGAGCACGAGGCCGTCGCGCACGGTGATGTCGCGCGACTGCACGTCCTTGCCGACGCGGTTGTGCATCGCGCGGATGAACAGACGTAGCGCGTAGACGCTCGCCAGCACGACGCCGGTGAATGCGATGATCGCGATCGCAAGCTTCGCTTTGAAGACGCCGAGCAGGATCAGGAACTCGCCGACGAAGTTCGACGAGCCGGGCATCGCGAGCGTCGCCAGCGAGACGATCAGGAAGATCGTCGCGAGCACCGGCGCGCGGAACGCGATGCCGCCCATCTCGCGCACGTCCTCAGAGCCGCCTGCGCGCTGCGCGAGCAGGCCGACGATGAACAAGAGCGGCGCGACGACGAGGCCGTGGTTGACCATCTGCAGCAGCGCGCCCTGCGCGCCCTGCGGGTTCAGCGAGAAGATCCCGAGCGTGATGAAGCCGAGCTGCGCGACCGACGAGTACCCGGCGATCAGCCGCGCGTCGGTCTGTGTGAACGCGACGACCGAGCCGTACAGGATCGAGCGCGAGCGCGATCAGCAGCATCAGCGTCTGGAAGTGCGCGGCCGCCTTCGGGATACAGCGGCAGCACGATCCGCAGGAAGCCGTACGCGCCGATCTTCGAGAGCACGCCGGAGAAGACCATCAGCACCTCGATCGGCATCGCCTTGTAGCCGTCTGGCATCCAGCCGTGCAGCGGGAACGCCGGCATCTTCACGAGGAACGCCGCCGCGAAGAACAGGAAGATCCACTCCTGCGAGCCTTTGCTCAGCGGCATGTGCTGCAGCGCCGAGAGCACGAACGTGATGTGCCCGCCGCCCTGCTGCGCCGCGAGCACGCCCGTCGCGACGGCCGCCGCGAGCATCAGCAGCGAGCCGACGAGCGTGTAGATGACCAGCTTGATCGTCGCTTTGACGCGGCCGGGCTCGCGGCCCCAGACGCCGGTGAGGAAGTAGAACGGGATCAGCATCAAGTCGAAGAACGCGACGAACAGCGCGAGGTCCTGCGACAGCAGCGCGCCGAGCACGGCCGTCTCGGCGAGCATGAAGTTGAAGTAGAAGAAGCGCGGGCGCTCCCATTCGCGCAGGTTCGCCGCGAGCACCGCCGCAGCGAACAGCAGCGTCGTCAGGCCGACCATGAACACGTTCAGGCCGTCGATGCCGAGCTTGTAGTGGATGCCGAGTTCGGCGATCCAGACGACGTCGGTGACGTGCGTCAGGCCGTGCGTGTTCGGCGAGTAGTCGGCGATGTAGCCGATCGCCAGGCCGAGCGCGACGAGCGAGCCGAGCAGCGCGATCGCGCCAGACGGGCTGATCCGCGAGCGCAGGTCGGCGGGCCTGCTCGTCTCGCCGGCCGGCATCGGCTCGAGCTCGGCGCCGGCGCGATGGCCGAGCAGCGAGACGATCGCGCCGATCGCGCCGCACGCGGCCGGCAGCCAGAGGATTATCGAAAGCGGCGGCATCAGACAGGGCTCACGACTGCAGCAGGAAGTAGAAGCCGACGCCGGCGAGGCCGAGCACGAGCAGCGCCGCGTAGTAGCGCACGAAGCCGCTCTGCGCCGCGCGCACCGCGGCCGAGCCGACGCGCACGATCCCGGTCGTGCCGCCGATCAGCGTCTCGTCGACGAACACGCGCTCGAACGTGCCTCGCGCGAAGCCGCCGATCATCGCCGCCGGTCGCACGACGAGCGCGTCGATCAGCTCGTCGAAGTACCACTTGTTGACGAACAGCTGATACAGCGGGCGCAGGCGTTCGCGCACACGCGTCGACGTGCCCGGCCGCACGACCCAGACGCGGTAGGCGATCGCGATGCCGGTCAGTCCGAGCACCGTGCCGAGCACGATGCCGAACAGCAAGAGGCCGGTGCGCGAGTGCGCTTCGGAGGCGTACAGCGGCGAGTTCGCGAAGCTCGGGCGCAGGAAATCGTCGATCACGAAGTCGACGCGCGGGATCTGCACGAGCCCGGCGCCGACCGCGCCGAGCGCGAGCACGCCCATCGCCAGGCGCATCGGCAGCGCGCGCTCGGCGATCGTGTGGAACGGGCCGGGGAAGCCGACGTCGGTGTCCTCGACTTCGCCGTTCGCCGGGTTGCGCGGCTGCTCGGCGTGCGCGAGATGGCCCTTTTCGAGCTCGACCGCCTCCGGCACCGGATCGCCGTGGAACGCGCGGAAGATCATCCGGAACGTGTAGATCGCCGTCAGCAGCGCGCCGATGTAGCCGACGACGTAGAGCGCCCAGTGCCAGCCGCCGCGTTCGGCCGTGACGAGCAGGATGTCGTCCTTGGAGAAGAACCCCGAGAACGGCGGGATGCCCGACAGCGCGAGGCCGCCGACGATGAACGCGCCGTACGTGAACGGCATCGCTTTGCGAAAGCCGCCCATCTTCTCCAGCGACTGCTCGCCGGCCATCGCGCCGATGATCGAGCCGGCGGCCATGAACAGCAGCGCCTTGAAGAACGCGTGCGTCATCAAGTGGAACAGGCCGGCCGCGTAGGCGCCTACCGAGACGCCCATGATCATGTAGCCGATCTGCGACATCGTCGAGTAGGCGATCACGCGCTTGATGTCCGTCTGCGTCACGGCGATCGTGCCGGCGACGAGCAGCGTCACCGCGCCGACGACCGCGCCGACGTCCTGCGCCGCAGGCGCGAGTTCGAACAGCGGGTGCATGCGCGCGATCAAGTAGACGCCGGCCGTCACCATCGTCGCGGCGTGGATCAGCGCGCTGACCGGCGTCGGGCCTTCCATCGCGTCGGGCAGCCACGTATGCAGCGGGATCTGCGCCGACTTCGCGAACGCGCCGACGAGCAGCAGCACGCAGCCGGCGACGAGGTCGCCGTTGTTCGTGCCGTGTCCGAACGCGGGGTGGGTGGGGCTCGATACCGCGTGGAACGCGCGCAGGAAGTCGAGCGTGTGCGTGTGCTTGAAGATGAAGTACGTGCCGAGCACGAGCCCGACGTCGCCGAGCACGTTGATCACGAACGCCTTGATCCCGGCGCGCGTCGCCGTCTGGCGGCGATACCAGAACGAGATCAGCAGGTACGACGCCGCGCCGACGAACGCCCAGCCGACGATCAGGATCACGAAGTTGCCCGCGAGCACGAGCACGAGCATCGAGAAGACGAAGAAGTTGAGGTACGCGAAGTAGCGCGCGAAGCCGCGGTCTTCGGTCATGTACGAGATCGAGTAGAGGTGGATCAGCGTCGAGACGCCGGTCACGACGAGGATCATGAAGACCGACAGCGGGTCGACGAGGATCGACAGCTGCGCGTCGACGCCGACCGTCGAGGCGTAGTTCCACAGCGCCGAGACCGCCTGTCGGTGCTCCGGCGCGAGCCCTTGCATCTTGATCAGCGCGCCGAGCGCGGCAAGGAACGCGAGGAAGATCGCGCCCGTGCCGATCCAGCCGGCGCTGCGACCGGGCAGCACGCGGTAGCCGAAGCCGATGATCAGCGTCCCCAGCAGCGGGAACAGGAGCACCAGCCAGCCGAACGTGGTCTGGGTCATCCTTGGAGCTCCCGCAGCTCGTCGACGTCGATCGGCAGGCTGCGGCGGTAGATCGCGACGATCATGCCGAGCCCGATACAGACCTCGCACGCGGCGACGGTCATCACGACGATCGCGAGGATCTGCCCGTCGCCGTTGCCCCACATGCGAGAGAACGCGATCAGCGCGAGGTTGGCGCCGTTGAGCATCAGCTCGAGGCACAGCAGCACGACGAGCGGGTTGCGCCGTGTCATCACGCCGACCGCGCCGAGTGAGAAGACGATCGCCGAGACGGCGAGGTACCAGGCGATGCTCATCGGCGACCGACTCCCTCGGACATCGTGCCGACGGCGCCGCGATGCAGCACGTCGATCGGCATCAGCGCGCTCTCCTGCTCGTCCTCGTCGATGCCGTGGCGCCGGCGCGCCAGCACGACACCGCCGACGGCCGCGACGAGCAGCAGGAACGAGGCGATCTCGAACGTCAAGAGGAAGCGCGTCAACAGCAGCTTGCCGATGTACGCCGGCGTGCCGTACGCCTGTGGTCCGGGGGCGTACGGGGCGCCCTTGCCGGTGATCGCCTCGAGGCCCGTGCCAAGCAGCGCGATCAGCAGCTCGACGAGCAGCGCGCCGGCGGCGATCGCGCCGCCGAGGCGCAACTGCGAGCCGATCGCGCCGCCGCCGCCACTGCGCAGGCGCTCGCCGATCGGCTCGCTCTGATCGCCGACGTAAGCGACGACGAAGACGTAGAGCACCATCACCGCTCCGGCATAGATCACGACCTGGATCGCCGCGACGAACTCGGCGCGCAAGAGCAGGAAGAGCACCGCCAGCGAGAGCAGGTGGCCGACGAGCGCGAGCACCGCGTAGAACGGGTTGCGCAGGACGACGACGCCGACGGCGCCCGAGATCACGCCGATCGCGGCGAGGAAGAAGAGGAATTGGCTCACTCGCCCTCGTTCCTCAGCGGCGTGCGCTCGAGCGGCTCAGCGAGCAGCATCGGCTTGGTGAAGATCAGGTCGTGGCGGTCGTAGTCGGAGAGCTCGTAGTCGTGGCCCATCGTGATCGCGTCGAACGGGCAAGCGATCTCGCAGTAGCCGCAGAAGATGCAGCGCGACAGGTTGATCTCGTAGATCGCCGCATAGCGCTCGCCGGCCGAGACGCGGTTCTCCGGCGTGTTCTCGGCGGCGACGACGCGGATGCAGTCGGCCGGGCACGCGGCGGCGCAGAGCGAGCAGCCGACGCACTTCTCCAGGCCCGAGTCCTCGAAGCGGTGCAGCTTGTGGCGGCCGCGGAAGCGCGGGTAGACCGGCACCTTCTCCTCGGGGTACTGGATCGTCGACGGGCCTTCGACGATCCGCGCCGCGGTCGTCTTCAACCCGCGCGCGGTCTCGCGGAACGTGCGCCAAGCGCTGCGCGTCGCGCCCGGCTTGGGGCTGCGCGTGACCTCGATCACATCGTCGCCGGGCGTCCATTCGTTGACGTTGAGCGCGGGCACGAGCGCCTCCTCGGTGGTGTTGTCGGGGGCGTCGGGCATCAGTGGGTGGCCACGACGACGATCGCCGTGACGAGTGCGTTGAGGGTCGCGAGCGGCAGCAGCACCTTCCAGCCGAAGCTCATCAGCTGGTCGTAGCGCAGGCGCGGAAGCGTCGCGCGAACCCAGATGAAGAAGAACGTGATCAGCGACATCTTGAACAGGACGACGATCGGGTCGACCCAACCGGGCGGGTGGATGCCGAACGGCAGCAGCCAGCCGCCGAGGAAGACGGTCGTGACGATCCCCGAGACGACGAGCACGTTGAGGTACTCGGCGAAGTAGTACGACGCGAAGCGCCCGCCGCCGAACTCGGTGTTGTAGCCGCCGACGAGCTCGGCGTCGGCCTCGGTCAAGTCGAACGGCGCGCGGTTGGTCTCGGCGAAGCCTGCGACGAGGAAGATCAGGAAGCCAGCGGCCTGTGGGATGAAGTACCACATGCCTTTCTGCGCCGTGACGATGCCCGTCAGCGAGAGCGTCTGCGAGGTGATGATCACGCCGACGAGCGCGAGACCTTGGGAGACCTCGTAGGAGATCAGCTGCGCCGCGCCGCGCATCGCGCCGAGGAACGAGTACTTCGAGCCCGAAGACCAGCCGCCGAGCATGATCCCGTAGAACGCGACCGCGCCGAACGCGAACAGGTACAGCGGGCCGATCGAGACGTCGACGCCGTACAGGCCGACTTTCGTGCCGAAGATGTCCTGCGTGTTGCCGAACGGGATGATCGCGAACGCGGCGACAGCCGTGAGGATCGAGATCGTCGGCGCGAGCGCGAAGAGGAAGCCGACCGACGTCGTCGGGCGGAACTGCTCCTTCGTCAGCAGCTTGAGGATGTCCGCGAGCGGCTGAAGCGCGCCGTATGGGCCGACGCGGTTCGGGCCGTAGCGACCCTGGAAGCGCCCGAGCAGCTTGCGCTCGGCGATCAGCACGACCGGCACGAGCTGCAGGCCGACGGCGAAGATCACGATCGCCTTGATGATCTGGATCCACCACGGCTCGAAGTAGCCGACGACGGCCGGCGTCGCGAAGGTCATGCGCCGCCCTCGGCGTCGGAGGGGTGCTGCTCGACTTCGGCGCCGCTGAACGCCTCCGGCTCGGGCGGCGGCTGCGTGGAGGCGTCGGCGTGCCCGCCGGCGCCGCCGGCGCCACCGCGCCCGGGAGAAGCCGCAGTCGTAGCGAGCGCGCGATGCTCGCGCTCCGGCCAGCGCACGCCGCGGCCGCCGAGCTCCTCGAGCGTCAACTCGCCGTAGAACGGCACTGCGTCGAACAGCTCCTGTGAAGCCTCGCGCTCGTTGCGCACGCCCGTCTGCAGGCCGACACGCTCGGCGAGCTCGGCGAGCACCTGCCAGCCGGCGCGCGTCGAGCCGGGCCGCGCGACGGCCTGGCGCACACGCTGGACGCGACCGTCGGGGTGCGTGACGGTGCCCTCCTGCTCGGCGTAAGACTCGGCCGGGAAGACGACGTTCGCGTGCTCGTGCACGCCAGCCGTCAGCAGCGTCGCGTGCGCGACGACCGTGCTCGCGCGCTCGAGCGCGGCGGCCCACGGCGCGTCGTCGCCAGCGCTAGCGAACGGGTCGCCCTCGGCGAGCGGGTCGGTCTGCATCAGATAGAGCGCGCTCAGCTCGCCGCGCGCGAGCGCCTCGGCGATCGCGCGCGTGCCGAGCCCGTCGTTGCTGGCCGGTTGCAGACCTGGCGCCGCGTCAGGCAGCACGCCGGCCTCGCGCAGGCCGCGGCCGTTCGCGGTCGCCGGGATTTCGAGCAGCCCGGCGCCGTCGGTCTGATCGAGCGACAGCTCAGCCGCGAGGTCGAGCAGCGCGCGCACTCGCGCGGCGCCATCGGCGCCCGCGGCGAAACGCTCGCCCCAGACGATCACCAGCTCCTCGCCGGCGTCCTGCTTTAGGCGCGTCGCGGCCTCGCGCAGCACGTCGGGGTCCTCGCCGGCGACGCGCTCGAGCTTCAGGCCGTGGCGGCGCACGCCCTTGCGCAGTCGCAGGTCGAGGATCGGCGCGTCGCGCAGCGGCTCGCAGTCGAGCAGCAGCACGGCGTGCGCGAACTCGAGGTCGGAGACCTTCGCCTGCAGGTTCGGCTCGGCCAGCTGCCGCGCGAGCTCGAGCGGCAGCGAGGAGCTCGCGCGGGAGTCGATGTGCGGCGAGCCGAGACCCTCGCGCAGCAGGCGCGCGAGCAGCAGCCCCTCCTCGTTCGTCGTGCCGCCGCCGGCGAGCGCCGCCGTGTTCGCGCCGGCGCGTTTCAGCGCGACGCCGGCCTCGCTCAGCGCGCGCTCCCAAGGCACCGGGCGCAGCTCGCCGCCGTCGCGCAGCAGCGGCTCGCGCACGCGCATGCCGACGTGAACGCTCGGGCCGTCGCCGTTGCCGTTCGTGCCGTTGCCGTTCGAGCCGTTGACGGCGGCGCCTTCGGCGAGCGCCGGGTAGGCGAAGCGGCCGTGATCGCACAGCCAGCCGTCGTCGACCTCGGAGTGCTCGCGCGAGAGCACGCGCATCACGCGCTCGTCGCGCACGGTCAGCTTGACGTTGCACTGCGCCGGGCACAACGTGCAGACCGTGCCGGCGTCCTCGATGTCCCACGGCCGCGCGCGGAAGCGGTAGGAGCGCGAGGTCAGCGCGCCGACCGGGCACAGCTCGACGATGTTGCCGCTGAACGGCGCGACGTAGGGGTGGCCGTCGAACGTCGAGACGAACGAGTGCGCGCCGCGCTCGAGCAGCACCAGCTGGTAGTCCTCGGAGATCTCCTGCGAGAAGCGCACGCAGCGGTAGCAGAGGATGCAGCGCTCGCGGTCGATCGCGATCGTCGGCGAGAGCTCGAGCGGCTTGACGAAGTGGCGCTTGGGCTCGATGAAGCGCGAGATGCCGCCGCCCCAGCCGAAGCTGATGTCCTGCAGCGGGCACTCGCCGCCCTTGTCGCAGACCGGGCAGTCGAGCGGGTGGTTGATCAGCAGGAACTCGACGACCGAGCGCTGCGCCTCCTTGACGCGCTCGGACTGCGTGTTGACGACCATCCCGTCCTTGACCGGCGTCGAGCAGCCGGTCTGCAGCTTGCCGATGCCCTCGATCTCGACGAGGCACATGCGGCAGGCGCCGACGGGGTTGCCGAGCTTCGGCTCGTAGCAGAACACCGGGATCTCGACGTCGCCGTGTTTGGCGGCGTCGACGAGCATCGCGTTCTCCGGCGCCTGCACTTCGCGGCCGTCGATCGTGAACGTGATCGTCTTCGGTTCGGGACGCGGCATCAGCGCAGTTCCTCGCCGAGCGCCTGTGCGCTGTCGTAGCTCACGTTCGGGTGCTGCATCCGCTCGGCGTCGTGCGCGCCGCCGCTGCCGGCGACGCCGGCCAGCGCCAGCTCGCCGCGAGCGCGCGCGGCCTCGATGTGCTGCTCGAACTCGCCGCGGAACTTCGCGATCAGCGAGCCGATCGGCATCGCCATCGCGTCGCCGAGCACACATAGGCAGTTGCCGATGATGTGGTCTTGGACGGAGGCCATGATGTCGAGGTCCATCGGCGTCGCTTCGCCGTTGTCGATCCGCTCGAGCATCTTCACGGTCCAGTTCGTGCCCTCGCGGCAGGGAGTGCACTTGCCGCACGACTCGTGGCGGTAGAACTTCGCGACCTTCAGCGCGAGGTCGACGATCGGCGTCGAGTCGTCGACGACGATGATCGCGCCCGAGCCGAGCATCGAGCCGGCTTTCGCCATCGAGTCGAAGTCGTATGGGACGTCGAGGTCGGCGGGCGTCAGCACCGGCGAGGAGGAGCCGCCGGGGAACCAGCACTTGATCTCGTGCCCCGGCAGCGGGCCGCCGGCGAGGTCGTAGATCAGCTCGCGAGAGGGGATGCCGAGCTCGATCTCGTAGTTGCCTGGGCGCTGGACGTGGCCGGAGACGCTGACGAGCTTCGTGCCGGTCGACGTCTGCACACCGAGCTCGGCGTACTCGCCGCCGCCCATCGCGATGATGCTCGGCACCGTCGAGAGCGTCTCGACGTTGTTGATCAGCGTCGGGCCCTGGTACAGGCCCTGGTTGGCTGGGAACGGCGGCTTCAGCCGCGGGTTGCCGCGCTTGCCTTCGAGCGAGTCGAGCAGCCCGGTCTCCTCGCCGCAGATGTACGCGCCGGCGCCGCGGTGGACGTGCAGCGAGAGCGTGTGCTCGGAGCCGAGGATCCGCTCGCCGACGAAGCCCGCCGCGCGCGCTTCGACGAGCGCCGCGTCGAGGATGTCGGCCTGGTGGACGTACTCGCCGCGGATGTAGATGAACGAGCGCTCGGCGCCGGCCGCGTAGGAGGCGATCACGATCCCCTCGATCAGCACGTGCGGGTTCTTCTGCAGCAGTTCGCGGTCCTTGAACGTGCCCGGCTCAGACTCGTCGGCGTTGCAGACGAGGTACTTGTCCATCGCGCCCTTCGGCAGGAACGAGACCTTCTTGCCCATCTGGAAGCCGGCGCCGCCGCGCCCGCGCAGGCCTGACGCTTCGAGTTCGGCGAGCACGTCGGCCGGCGTCATCGCCAGCGCCTTGCGCAGCGAGGAGTAGCCGCCGCGCGCTTCGTAGACCGACAGCGTGTTCAGCGCCGGCTGGTCGATGTCCTTGAACAGCAGCAGCTCGCTCACGAGCGGCCCTCCTCGACGGCGTGCAGCGGGAACTGCTGTGAGTTGGCGTTGGGGTCGGCGACGAGTTTCGTCGCGAGCTGCTTCTCGGGCAGCACTGGGCGCCCGCTGCGCGTGTCGTCGAGCAGCTGCGGCACGTCGCTCAGCTCGATCGGACCGACGTAGACGCCGTCGACAGACGCCATCGGCGCGATGTCGCACGCGCCGAGGCACTCGAACGCGCGCACGTTGAACTCGGCGTCGTCGCCGGCTGCCGCGACGACCGCTTCGAGCAGCGCGTCGGCGCCGCGCAGCGAGCAGGAGATGTTCGTGCAGACGTACACGCTGTGCCTGCCGACCGGGTGGTTCTCGAGCATGTCGTAGAAGCTCGCGACTGAGTCGAGGTAGGCGGGCGTCACTCCCATCACCGCGGCGACCTGCTCGATCGCGTCCGGCGAGCACCAGCCGTGCAGCTCCTGCGCGGCATGCAGCGCAGGGATCGCCGCCGAGTGGCGATCGGGATAGCGCGTCATCAGCTCCTCGACCTGCTTGCGCAACTCATCGGGGACGTTCGTGCTCGCCAGGTCCGGGATCAGCGCCGGGTCCTTCTCCAAGTCGGCGGGTCGGTCCCAACCGGACGCGCGCTCGCCGCTGGGGAGCCTCGGTACGGGGCTCATCGGTCAATGCCTCCGAGGATCGGATCGAGCATCGCGAGCGTGGCGATCATGTCGGCGATGTACGCGCCCTCGGCCATCTGCGAGAAGGCCTGGAGGTTGATGAACGACGGGTCGCGCATGTGCACGCGCGCCGGCTTCGACGATCCGTCGGAGCGCACGAAGCACGCGAGTTCGCCGCGCGGGCCCTCGATCGCGTTGTAAGCCTCGCCCGGCGGCACGCGAAGGCCCTCGGTGACGAGCTTGAAGTGGTGGATCAGCGCCTCCATCGACGTCGCCAACTCGTGGCGCGGCGGCAGCGCGACCTTGCGATCGGTCGTGATGTACGGCCCCTCCGGCAGGCCCGCGAGCGCCTGGTCGATGATCTTGACCGACTCGTACATCTCGGCCATCCGCACCGCGTAGCGGTCGTAGTTGTCGCCGACCGTGCCGACCGGGATCTTGAAGTCAAAGTCCGCGTAACAGCTGTACGGCTGCGCCTTGCGCAGGTCCCACGGCTTGCCGGCCGCGCGCAGCAGCGGCCCGGTCACGCCGAGCGAGAGCAGCGTCTCAGCGTCGAGCGCGCACGTGCCGCGCAGGCGCTGCAGGACGATCTCGTTGCTGTTCAGCAGGTCGCCGTACTGATCGAGGCTTTTCGGCATCCGCTTGACGAAGCCGCGCAGCTTCTCGGCCCAGCCGACCGGGATGTCCTCGGCGACGCCGCCGATCTGGAAGTAGCGCGTGTGCATCCGCTGTCCGGTCGACATCTCGAACAGGTCGAGGATCTGCTCGCGCTCGCGGAAGCAGTACCAGAACATCGAGATAGCGCCGAGATCGAGCGCGCTCGTGCCGAGCCAGACGAGGTGCGACATGATCCGGTTGAGCTCCATGTGGATCACGCGCAGGTACTCCGCGCGCGTCGGCACGGTCACTTCGACGAGCTTCTCGACCGCGCCGATGTACGCGAGCGCGTTGAAGTGGTAGGCGAGGTAGTCCATCCGCTCGATCACCGGGATGACCTTCCAGTAGGACTTGTCCTCGGCCGTCTTTTCGATCCCCGTGTGGACGTAGCCGACGATCGGCTTGATGTCGTGCACGACCTCGCCGCGCAGCGTCACGAGCAGCCGCAGCACGCCGTGCGTCGCCGGGTGATGCGGACCGAAGTTGAGCGTCAGCAGCTCCTGCGTCGCGTCCTCGCCGCCGTCGACCGGCTGTTCGAGCTGCTCGCCAAGCGGCGAGAGCGTGATGCTCTGCTCGCGCCGGCGGTACTCCGAGGCGGACGGCGACGTGCTCACTCAGACCCCTCGAGCGACGGCGACTCGTTGTAGGTGAAGATGATCGGCTCGCCGCCGATCGGGAAGTCGCGGCGCTGCGGGTTGCCCTCGTAGTCCTCCGGCATCAAGATCCGGCGCAGGTCGGGGTGGTCGTTGAACGTCACGCCGAACATGTCGTAGATCTCGCGCTCTTGGAAGTTCGCTGCCGGCCAGCCAAGGTGTCCGTCGCCCTCGCTGTCGGCGCCGCTGCCGTCGGGCACGATCGAGTCGACCGCCGGCGCGTCCGTCGCAACGCGCAGCTTGACCGAGATGCGATCGACGCGCGACATGTCGAGCAGCTCGTAGATCACGCCGAGGCGCGGCTCGTGCGGGTAGTAGTCGACGCCGTGCACGCTTGCGAGGAACGCATAGCCTTTCAACCGAAGCGCCGCGAGCACCTCGCGCACGCTCTGCGGGCGGACTTCTAGTTGTGCCTGCTCGCGGAAGAAGCTGGTATCGATCACGGCGTCGCCCAGCTCCTGGCGGATCAGCTCCAGCCCGGTTGCGTCAGGCACCGCGGAGCGTCTCCTCGGTGCCGACCGCGTCGTAGCGCTCGCGCCAACCGAGGTCGGGGTCGTCCTGGACCATCTTGCGCAGCTTCAGCACGCCGTGCATCAGCGCCTCCGGACGCGGCGGGCAGCCCGGCACGTGCACGTCGACCGGCATGAACTTGTCGGCCGGCACGAGCGAGTAGTTGTTGAACACGCCCATCGACGAGCAGCACGCGCCCATCGAGATCGCCCACTTCGGCTCGAGCATCTGGTCGTAGATGCGCCGGACGATCGGCGCCATCTTGATCGATACGCGCCCGGAGAGGATCAGCAGGTCGGCTTGTCGCGGCGAGGCGCGAAACGCCTCGAAGCCGAAGCGCGCTACGTCGACGCGCGCGGCGACGATCGACATCATCTCGATCGCGCAGCACGCGAGGCCGAACGTCGCCGGGAAGAACGAGTTCGAACGCGCCCACGCGACGGCTTTGTCGAGCGTCGTCGTCAGCACGCGTTCTTCGACGTGGCGCTCGAGGTCGAAGTCGTCGTTGCGTTCCAGCTCGATCGCCGGCGTCAGGCCTTCGATGTCGCCGCCGCGCAGCAGCTGGCGCGCGTTCATCTGGCGCACGCGCAGCGTGCCGGGGTCGACCGGCGAGGAACCGGCGGCTTCGTCTGGCCCCGGCGCGTCGACGCGCTGGCGTTTTACTTCCACTCGAGCGCTCCTCGTCGCCAGACATATGCGAACGCGACGAACAGCAGCACGATGAAGACGATCGTCTCAGCCAGCGCGTAGCTACCGAACGCGCGCAGCTCGACGGCGATCGGGTAGAGGAACGCGACCTCGATGTCGAACAGTATGAACAGCATCGCGATCAGGTAGAAGCTGATCCCGAAGCGCATCCCACGCTTGACCTCCGAAGGCAGGCCGCACTCGTATGGGTCCTGCTTGTGTGGCGTCGCCCGCCGCGGGCCGATGTAGGTGTTGAGCGCCGCAAACGCCCCACCGACAGCACCGCCGAGGATCAAGAAGACGATCGCCGGGAGATAGCTACGTAGCACCGGTCGCTGTTATATCACCCTTGTGGCAATGTGTTACATAGTGGCAATCGGCTCGAAATCACCCCGCTTCGACGGTCGAAAATCGGCTCGCTCGAACTCGCGTCCGGCGCCTGCCGGCCGTCGGCGTGCGTCGCCCGACCGCGAACCTGCCGCTCCTGCCCATCCGCCGAACGCGCGCGCATGACGCAAGCCGTCGTCGCAGGCGCGATCGCCGTCGCCGCGATCAACCTCCTGCCTGGCGTGCTTGGCGGATGGCTCTGGTACGACGGCGCGCCCGGCGAGCGTGGCGCGCGCGCCTTCTGGGTCCTGCTGCGCGCCGGCCAGGGCTCGGCGCTCGTGCTCGCGATCGCCGTCGGCTCGCTCGCGGCGGCCGGCAATTACTCGACCGAACACCTCTTCTATCTCTATGCGCTGTTGCCGCTCGCGATCGGCTTCATCGCCGAGCAGCTGCGCGTCACCTCCGCCGACACGATCCTCGAGCAGCAAGAGCTGCCCGAACGCGCAGGCTGTCGGCAAGCTCTCCGAGGACGAGCAGCGTGCTGTCGTTCGCGCAATCGTCCGCCGCGAGATCGGCATCATGGCGCTCTCCGCGCTCGTCGTCGTCTTCCTCGCGCTGAGAGCCGCCGGAACGGCTCACGGGTTCTGATCTATATATTCCGCGGCGCATGAGGCTTAGGTTCAATGCGAAGTTCGTCGCCGGCATCGCGGCCCTGCTCGCGGCGGCCATCGCGCTCAGCGCGTGCGGCTCGCAGGGGATCAGCGTCGCCAAGTCGAGCCCGTACTACCGCGGCGCGGTGCTGTTCCGTGACCACTGCGCCGGCTGCCACACGCTCAAAACAGTCGGCGCCAAGGGCTCGGCGACGAGCATCAAGAACCGCGTGAAGACGAACGGACCGAACTTCAACATCCGCCCGGAGACCGAAGAACAGGTCCTCTACGCGATCCGCAATGGCGGCTTCTCCGGAGCGATCATGCCTGAGAACATCGTCGTCGGCGACGACGCCAAGGCGGTCGCGCAGTTCCTCGCCGAGTACTCCGGCGCCGAAAAGCAGTCGGCGCCGAGCACGCCGATCAAACTCTCGACGAAATAGGTCGCCGCGAGGCGGCGGCGGGCGTGCTCGACCTCAAGCGCATCCGGGACGACCCCGACGGCGTGCGCGCCGCGCTCGCGCGTCGCGGCGCGGGGTTGAGCGCGGCGGTCGACGAGCTGCTGAGCGCCGATTCGCAGTGGCGCGCCGCGACGAGCTCGGCCGAGCGCTTGCGCGCCGAGCAGAAGACGCGCTCAGAGGAGTTCGGCGCGGCGAAGGCGCGCGGCGAGGACGCGCCGCAGCTGCGCGTGGCGATGCAGGAGCTCAGCACGCAGGTCAAGCAACACAGCGAGCGGGCGACGAGCGCGAAGGAGCGTCTCGATGAGCTCGTCGCGCGGCTGCCGAACCTGCCCGACCCGACGGCCGCCGACGGGTCGCAGGACGAGCTCGTCAAGACCGTCGGCGAGCCGCCGACGCTGTCGTTCACGCCACGCGACCACCTCGAGCTCGCCGGCCGGATGATCGACATGGACCACGCCGCGAAGCTGTCCGGCGCGCGCTTCGCCTACCTGCGCGGCGATCTCGTGATGCTCGAGCTCGCGCTCGTCGGCTGGGTGCTGCAGAAGCTCCGCGCGAAAGGCTTCGAACCGGTGATCCCGCCGGTGCTCGTGCGCGAACGCGCGCTGTATGGCACCGGCTTCCTGCCCGACACCGAGCAGCAGATCTACGCACTGCCGGAGGACGAGCTGTTCCTGCTCGGCACCTCCGAGGTCGCGCTCGCCTCGCTGCACGCCGACGAGATCGTCGACGCCGACGCGCTGCCGCTGCGCTACGCCGGCTTCTCGCCGTGCTTTCGCCGCGAGGCCGGTGCGGCCGGGCGCGACACGCGCGGGATCTTCCGCGTGCACCAGTTCGAGAAGGTCGAGATGTTCAGCTTCGTCGCTCCCGGAGACTCGCGCGAGGAGCACGAGCGGATCCTCGCGATCGAGGAGGAGATCCTCGGCGAGCTGGAGTTGCCCTACCGCGTGCTCAACATCGCCGTGAGCGATCTCGGCAACTCGGCCGCGAAGAAGTACGACTGCGAGGCGTGGCTGCCGAGCCAAGAGCGCTACCGCGAGCTGACGTCGTGCTCGAACACGACCGACTACCAGGCGCGTCGGCTCGGCATCCGCATGCGCGGCGAGCGTGGTGGCGGCGCCGGTGGCACGGGCGCCGGCAAGGGCACGCGGACGCCGCACACGCTCAACGGCACGGCAGTCGCCGTCGGGCGGACGATCGTCGCGCTGCTCGAGAACGGGCAGCAGGAAGATGGCTCGGTCGAGCTGCCTGGCGTGCTCGTCGGCTATGGCGCTCCGGCGCGGCTGGCGCCAGCTCGCGACTAGCTGCCAGCGGAGGTGGCTATCACTGGCGCTCCGTTCAAGCAGTCGTGAGCGAGAATTGCTTCCGCCGCTCCATGATCGCGACGTCGAAATGGTTCATTAGGTCTCTCCGACCCCAGAGGGCCGTCTGGCATCCATGCACAAAGCACGGATGAAGATCGAAGACGACCTCTGCCACCTCCGGAACGAATGCGCGTGCAGGCTTCGTCGCTTGCCACATCGTCACGCTGCCGCCCACTTGCGTGCCTTGTTCGGCGACAAGGTCACCCGACGCATACCCCATCAGAGACGCATATCCAGCCGGAAGCACGGTCCCGTCCGCACCGGAGTCGATCAGGCCGGCTACTGACCCTTTAGCACCAGATGGGCCCGTTACTGTCAACGCCAAGTACGGACGAAGCTCGCCAAGGCCAAGGCGCGATACGCGACTGTGACCGTTGGCACGCGGACCGTCTACAAGAGGAACGCGCCCGCGCCGGCGTCAGGAACAGGCATTAGAAAGTCATCTTCGCGTACGTCCGGGTTGTCGCGTAGTTCGACCGAGTCGAGTGCGTCGGCGATTACCTTTCCGTCTCGGATAGCAACCCAGCTTCCGGCGTACTTCGTTAGGTCCTCAAGAACTTCTGGGCCTTGCTGGACTGCGGCCATTCTTCCTCCGATGTCGTGATGAACCCAGGAACGCATCGGGTGACGGCGTTGGAGGGCGACTGATCTGCCCCGTACCTGGACGTTCAGCGTAGCGGCGTGCCTAGTGTGGCGCAAGACGTGGACCGAACTACGTTTTCGTAGCCGCTGCACAAGCTCCGCCCCCGAGAGACGTCGGAATGGCGACGCGAGGCTCGAGCGAGCGAGCGAACTAGCGCTCGCTCAGTATTTGCTGCCGAGCAACTGAATGTGGTCGGCCTCGGCAGCGCCCGGGAACGGGCGGATCAGACCGAACTGCGCGAGCGTCGACTCGGGCACGCCCTCGACGCCGGGCGTGTCGGACGCTTCGCCGCGCGTGTGCGGGTCGTTGGCGAAGCCGCCGACCTCGACCGAGTGCTCGGGCGAGCGATAGCCGGAGATGCCGATCAGATGCAGGTGCAGCGCCTTGCCCATCGTGTTGAGGTGCTCGGCGAGCGTCGGCTCCTCGCCGATCGTGTAGTTCGTGCCCGGCGCCGGGAAGAAGCCGTATTCGCCTTCGGGCGTCACGTTGAATTCGCCGATCGGGCCGGAGTAGGTGACGCCGGAGGCCTCCAGTTCGGCGGCCTGCACGTGCGCCAGCTCGTGTTCGAGCGAGTGCTTGTGCGACTCCAGCCCTTCGAGCTCGGCGCTCTTCGCGTCGCGCGCGTGGACGAACGCGAGCTGGCGCTTGACGACGGCGAGGTGCAGTTCGGCGACCTCGTCGCGCTGGACCTGCACGGCGCGCGTCTCGCGCGAGTGCGTGCTCTCGAGCGTCGTGAGGCGCTTCGCTTCGGCCGTGACCGCCTGCTGCGTCGCGAGCACGTTCGTCGTCGCCGAAGCGTTCTCGCGAGAGATCGCCTTGAGGTCGTCGAAGCGCTCGATCAGGTCGGCGAAGCCGTGCGCTTGCAAGATCACCGTCGCGATGTCCGGCGGCGGCGCCTCGTAGGAAGCGACGAGCTGCTCGACGAGCACCTTGCGGTCGTGCCCGAGCTGGACCTGCAGGCCGGCCAGGCGCGTGCGCGCGACGCTCAGCTGCGAGCGGATGCTCGCGAGCAGGCTGCGCTCGGCCGCCAGGCTCGTTTCGAGCGCCGACAGGCGAGTCTCGAGGTCGTCGATGTTGCCCTGGAAGCCGGCGATCTGGTGCGAGTCTGCGCCGATCCCCGAGCGGACCTCGCCTTCCTTCGACTGCGAAGCGGAGATCTTGCTTTCGAGCGAGCTCGACGAGGCGGCGAAGGCGACGGTCGCGATCGCGGCCGCGGCGGCGAGCACGAGCACGAGCGCGGTGAGCAGGCCGGCGTGCGCGCGCGCCGACTCGCGCACGAGCAGCCGCGCGCGAGTCGAATGGCGCGCGCGAGAGCGACGAGCGCGCGCGCGGCGCGAGGCTGGCGCCGGCGCGCGGTGCAAGGGACTGCCGAGCATCGGCGGCCCAAGCTAGCCAGGCGCCGTGTCGATCTCAAGGCGCGGGCGCTCGCCTGCAGCGTGCCTTCACGCGATCCGGAACTGCAGCGACTTCGCGGCGCCGTGCGTCGGCGTGAGCGTCAGCAGGTAACGGCCCGGCGCGAGCGCGGCGCGGCCGCTGAGATGACGCGACTGCGCGCCGCGGGAGGCGAGGAACGAGAGCGGCGCCGAGATCGTTCGCCAGCGCAGGCGTCCGCGCACGCGGACGCGCTCGGCGAGCGTCACGCGCACGCGCGTGGCTGCGCTCAGCTTGAAGCTGAAACCGAGTTGGGAGAGCTTTGCGCGCCGGCGCGCGATCGCCGCGAGCGCGGTGTGCGTGAGCTTCAGCGCGCCGATCACCGGTGTCGGGGTCGTCGCGGCGCCGGCTGGGTCGCCGCCGCCTGACGTGACGGCGCCAGGCTCGCTGGAGCCGGGCGCCGGCGGCGAGCTGTCACCACCGCCGCCCCCCGGGGCCACCGTTCTTTCGTTGCCATGTTCGGTGAGCGGGCTGAAGGCGGCGAGGCCGTTTGGCGTGCCGACGCCGCTCGGTCCGTCATAGCCGGGTCCTGCCAAGCAGATCGCCTGCTCCGAACAGGAGCTCTGCGCCTCTGCTTCGGGCGTGCATGACGATTCGTACGTAGTCGCCTTGGGGCGTTCGAGGCACTCGCCGTTGGAGCCGAATTCGATGTCGTTCAGGGACGCTGGGTCGTAGCGCTCGTTTTCGTACAGCGTCTGCGCCGGGTAGGCGACGCCGTGCGCGCCGCCGGCGAGCGCGAACGTCGCGCCGATGATCGGCGAGGCGACGCTCGTGCCGCCGATCGTCGCCCATCCCTTTTCGCTTTCGTATTCGGTCGAGTCGTAGATCGCTACGCCCGTGTAGGGATCGCCGTCGGCGGAGATGTCGGCGACCGCGCGCCTGCCTTCGCATCCGACCGACGACCAGTCGGCGAGTTCCTGCTGCCACGGAGGAGCTTCGAAGCGCAGGCTGCAGCCGCCGCCCGTTGCGCCATGGCCTTCGAAGCGGAACACGCCGTGGCTCGTTTCATGACCGCCGCCGTCGTTCCAGACCGTCTCGCCTTCTCGCGCTTTCGTCGTCGGGTTGAGGGTCAGCCGCGTGCCGCCGACGGCGACGACGTGTGGCGAGCTGGCCGGGTACTCAGCCACTTCCGTCGGTTCTTTGAGCCAGTCGAGATAGCCGGAGTCGCCCGCCGACGCGGTGATCGCGACCCCCGGATGGTTGAACTGCGGGTATTCGACTCCTTCGTCCACGCCTCCCCACGAGTTGGAGATCTCCTGTGCGCTGCGCGCGGCGGTCTGCTCGGCCGTGTAGAGGTCTTCGTTTTTGTTCGTGTCTGCCTCGACGAGCAGGATCTGGCAGCTCGGGCACACGCCGTGCGCCACCTCGATGTCGGTCGAGATCTCGAGCGCCCAACCGGCCGCCTGTTCAGCCAGTTTGCGTTCGGCGCCATTGCCTTCGCGAGCCGCTTTCAATTCGTGCGCCGTGGTCGGAAATGGGAGGTGCGTCGTTTCACCGCTCTGGTTGACCTGCTCGAAGCACCCATTGCCGGCCGCGCCGGTGCATTCAGGCAGCCCGAACTCTTCGTCGAAGACCTGGAGGTCGGCTTCGGCGCCCGGATCGTTGTACGCGTCGATCAACGCGATCGTCTGCTCGCCCGGCGCTGGCGCCCCGGTCAGGCCGTAGGCGCTGAGGATGTCTTCCGGCGTGAGGCTGCGGGCGCTGGGTGTTCTGTGTTCGGCGGCCTCGCCCGGCGGCAGTCCTTGTCCTTCGCCGGCGTCTTCGCCAGCTGCTTCGCCGGCGGCGTCGCCCTGCGTCGCGGCACCGGCTTCCGACGGGCTCTGCGCTACGGCGCGCGTGCCCGGCTGGGCGAGCGGTTCGTCGGCTTTCAACGCCAATCCCAGGCAGCTCGAGTATCCGGGCGCCGGCGCCGAGCAGAGCGGCTTGACGGTGAACCCGGCGTCGTCGGACGCGGCGGCGAGCGTCGTCGGCGCGCCGATCAGTAGCCCGCAGACGAGCGTGAGGAGCGAGAGCAGCACGCCGGCGACGCGCGTCGGCGGCCAACGGGCGCCAGCGTCAAGCTCGCCTCGCCGGCGCCGGATCGGATTACGTTGATTCATCAGGTCTTGCTTCCATTTAGGCTCGACGCTCGATACCCGTGACTGGAGCGCCACAGTCGCGCGCAGACGCACGTCCTACCAACACGCTGACCGTCGATCAAGCGCGGTGCGCCGCTTCGTGCCTCATCGCCCGTCGCCTCGCGTCACATTAGGCTGGATCTCGCGATGTCATCGCCGTTCGGCTTCCTGCTCTCACCAGATCCGCCGCCGCGACGCGTCGGCGCGCTCGTCGCGCTGCTCGTCGTCGCGCTCTGCACGCTGATCGTCTATCCGCTGAAGCACGTCGCTCCAGTCGTCTCGCTGTCGGTCGTCTACCTGCCGGCAGTGTTGATCATCTCGGTCACCTGGGGTGGCTGGCTCGGCGTGGCGACGGCCGTGCTCAGCGCGGCGGCGCTCAACTTCTTCCACATCGATCCGGTCGGTCACTTCGCGATTCGCAAGTCGAGCAACTGGGTCGCGCTGATCGCGTTCCTCGTAGTCGCCGGCCTGGCGAGCTCGGTCGCCGAGGTGACGCGGGCGCGCACGCGCGAGGCCGATGCGCGCCGGCGCGAGGCGGACTTGGCCGCCGAGATGGCGCGGCTGCTACTGCGCGGAGACGACCTGACGGCGGCGCTGCCGACGGCGGCGGCGCGCCTCGCGCAGGCGCTCGAGCTGAGCTCGGCCGCGATCGAGATGGAGGCGGTCGAAGGCGATGAGCGACGAATTGCGTTTGCGCTGCGCGACGGAACGAGCCGCCTCGGCACGTTGCTCGTCGGCGCCGACACCTCGGAGGCGAGCCTGCGGCGTCTGCAGGAGCGCGTCGTGCCGGCGCTCGAGGCGCTGTTGAGCGCCGCGCTCGAGCGCGAGGGACTGCTCGGCGACGTCGTCGAGACGGCGGCGCTGCGCCGCGCCGACACGGTCAAGACGGCGCTGCTGCGCGCCGTCTCGCACGACCTGCGAACGCCGCTGACGGCGATCTTGGCCGCGGGGCAGGCGGTCGCCTCGCCGACGCTCTCGCAGGCCGAGCGAGAGGAGATGGCGACGGTGATCCAGGAGGAGGCGCGCCGGCTCTCGCGGCTCGTCGACAACCTGCTCGACCTCTCGCGCCTGGAAGCCGGCGCGGCCAAGCCGCGCCGCGACTGGACGTCGGTCGAGGAGTTGATCCGCGCGGCGCTGTCCGAGCTCGCCGCGCGCCCGGCGGAGTTCACGCTGTCGATCGATCGCGAGCTGCCGCTCGTGCGCGTCGACTCCGTGCAGATGGAGCGCGCGTTCGTCAACGTCTTGGAGAACGCACGGCGCCACTCTGGCGGGCATCCAGTGTCGGTTCGCGCGCGCGCCGTGCGCGGTCGCGCCGGCGATCGCGTGCTCGTGCGGATCGTCGATCGCGGCCCGGGCATTCCGCCGGCGCAGCTCGAGCGCGTGTTCGAGCCGTTCTACCGCGCCGGAACGGCGAGCGGCGGCCATCGCGGCTCGGGCCTTGGCCTGGCGATCGCGCGCGGCTTCACCGAGGCGAGCGGAGGCACGCTGCACGTCGAGTCGCTGCCCGGTCAAGGCGCCTCGTTCGTCTTCGAGCTGCCGCTCGAAGAGTCGCTCGACGGCGTCGACCACGACGATGGCGACGTGGCGCCGAGCGGCGTCGAGACGCACGCGACCTCACCGCGCGAGACGGCGCCGCGCGGCGGCGGGGCGCCGACGTGAGCGCCGACGCCCAGTCGAGCCCGTCGACGCCGCCGCGCGTGCTCGTCGTCGACGACGAGCCGCAGATCGTGCGCGCGTTGAAAGTCGTGCTCCGCGAGGCCGGCTTTCAGGCGGTCGCGGCGGAGACGGCGACGGAGGCGCTCGACCTCGCCGCGGTGCGCCCGCCGGCGGCGGCGATCGTCGATCTGGTGCTGCCCGACTTCGACGGCATCGAGCTGACCCGTCGGCTGCGCGAGTGGAGTGAGATGCCGATCCTCGTGCTCTCGGCGGTCGGTGAGGAGTCGCAGAAGGTCCGCGCGCTGGAAGCCGGCGCCGACGACTACGTCACCAAGCCGTTCGGCAACCGCGAGCTCGTCGCGCGGCTGCAGGCCGCGCTGCGCCGCGCGGGTCGGATCGACGAGGAGCCGAAGGTCCTCGCCGACGGGTTGGAGATCGATCTCGGCGCGCGCGTCGTGCGTCGCGACGGCGAGCTCGTTCATCTGACGCCGATCGAGTTCGACCTGCTGCGCGTGCTTGCGCGTAACCGCGGGCGGCTGATGACCCACCGCAAGCTGCTCGTCGAGGTGTGGGGGCCCGAGTACGTCGACGACATCCAGCCGCTGCGTACGCACATCGCGCGGCTGCGCGCGAAGATCGAGCCTGAGGACAGCGCCGCGCCGCGCTACATCGTCACCGACCCAGGCGTCGGTTACCGCTTCGCCGAGTAGCGCCGAGCGCTTCACCCAGGCACGCGGAGCGGTCCGCGTCACACAATCGTTATGCGCGCGGATCGATTCGTAATGGGTCCGTGATGCGGCCACAGCGATAGTGATCGCCATGGACGTCGTCGCAGTGATCATCGGCATCGGAGCATTTGCGCTCCTGCTGCTGCTGATCGAGGGAATCGACCGCGTATGAGCGCGCCGGTTCTCGCGTTCTTCGTCGCGCACATGAGCGGCGCCGACTTCTTCGGCCTCGTCGTCTCCGTGCTGATCATCGCCTATCTGTTCTACACGCTGATTCGAGGAGAGAAGCTCTAGATGACGTTCTCCGGTTGGCTGACGATCGTTCTCTTCGTCGTCATCCTCAGCGCCCTGGCGATGCCACTGGGGACTTACATGGCAAAGGTCTACGGCGGCGAGCGAGTCTTCCTCACGCCGCTGCTCGGGTGGGCCGAGCGACTTCTCTACAAAGTCCTGCGCGCCGATCCCGAGCGCGGGCAGGATTGGAAGCAGTACGCGAAAAGCCTGATCGTCTTCTCGCTCGCGGGGTGGCTGCTGCTGTATCTGATCCTGCGCACGCAGGATGCCTTCTTCGTTCCGCACGCGCTCAACCCGCGCGCGTATCACTCGGCGCCGTGGAACGTCACGTTCAACACGGTCTCCTCGTTCCTCACGAACACCAACTGGCAGTTCTACAGCGGCGAGACGACGATGAGCTACTTCTCGCAGATGCTCGGGCTGACGGTCCAGAACTTCCTCTCAGCCGGCGTCGGGATCGTCGTCGCCGTCGCGCTGATCCGCGGGATCGTCTCGCGCAGCGGCAAGAGCCTCGGCAACTTCTGGCAGGACATCGTGCGCACGATCCTCTACGTGCTCCTGCCGCTTTCGGTGATCGGCGCGCTGCTGCTCGTCTCTCAGGGCGTGATCGCGAACTTCTCGACGTACCTCACCGCGCACACGTTGACCGGCGTGACGCAGTCGATCGCAATGGGACCGGTCGCCTCACAGGAGGTAATCAAGGAGCTCGGCACGAACGGCGGCGGCTTCTTCAACGTCAACTCGGCGCACCCGTTCGAGAATCCGACCGGCTTCACCAACTTCTTCGAGATGCTGCTGGTGCTGATCATCCCGGCCGCGCTCGTCTTCACCTATGGGCGGATGACCGGCAACCGCCGTCAGGGCTACGCGATCTTCGGGACGATGATGGTGATGTTCCTCGGCGCGGTGATCGTCGCGTACATCGCCGAGGCGCACGGCTCGCCGGCGCAGCACGCCGCCGGACTTCACACGCACGCGATCGCAGGCTCCGGCGGCGGCAACATGGAAGGCAAGGAGCAGCGCTTCGGGATCGCCGGCTCGGCGCTGTTCGACGTCGTCACGACTGTCACCTCGTGCGGCGCGGTGAACAGCGCGCTCGAGTCGTTCACGGGCATCGGCGGAGCTGTTCCGTTTGCCAACCTATCCGCGAGCGAGACGATTTTCGGCGGCGTCGGCACCGGCCTCTACTCGATCCTGCTGTACGTGCTGCTCGCGGTGTTCATCGGCGGCCTGATGGTCGGACGAACGCCGGAGTGGCTCGGCAAGAAGCTCGAGGTGAGGGAGATCAAGCTCGCCGGCCTCGGCATCCTGATCACGCCGTTGGCGGCGCTCTTCGCCACGGCGCTGGCGACGGCGAGCCACGCCGGTCGCGCATCGATCTCCACGCTCGGCAAGGGCCCGCAGGGATTCTCCGAGAGCTTCTACGCATACCTCTCGCAAGCGAACAACAACGGCTCGGCGTTCGCCGGGTACACCGGCTTGATCCAGCCGAATGCAGGCAATCTCGGCGCGCACGGCGTCACCTTCGCCGACGTGCTCGGCGGGCTGGTGATGCTGTTCGCGCGCTACGCGCCGATCCTGTTCGCGCTGGCCGTCGCCGGCGCGCTCGCCGGCAAGCGGATCACGCCGGCCGGCCTCGGCACGATGCGCACCGACAACACGACGTTCGTCGTGCTGTTGATCGGCGTGATCATCCTCGTCGGCGCGCTGACGTTCTTCCCCGCCCTGCTGCTCGGCCCGGTCGTTCAGGGCCTGACCGGACACCTCTACTGAGATGCGCCGCGACGTCGTCACATCGGTGATCGGGATGATCGTTTTGACGGTCCTGCTCGGGCTCGTCTACCCGCTGGTGATAACCGGCGTCAGCCAGGTCGCGTTCCCCGGCAACGCGAACGGCCAGAAGGTCTACGTCAAGGGCAAGCTCGTCGGCTCGAAGATCATCGGGCAGAGCTTCAGGGTTCCTTCTCCCGGAGGGGGTAAGAACGGCAAGCCGGAGGAAAAGGAAGGCGAACCCGTCACCGAACCGGACTCGAACTACTTCCAGAGTCGCCCGTCGGCGACCGAAGGCGGCGCTTACAACGCCGCGGCGAGCACGTTCTCCAACCGCGGACCGAACGACAAGGCGACCGAGGAAGCAGACGCCGAAAACATCAAGGCCTACCTCGAACTGGAGAAGCCCTACGACCCGACGCTGACCGTCGCGCAGATCCCGGTCGACGCGGTCAACACGTCCGCCTCGAACCTCGACCCCGAAATCTCACCGGCGAACGCGCGCATCCAGGCCCACCGCGTCGCCGCCAAGCGCGGCATCTCGCTGAGCGCCGTCGACCGTTTGATCTCCGACTACACCGACGCGCGTGGGCTTGGCTTCTCCGGCGAACCGGGTGTCAACGTGCTCGAGCTCAACCTCGCGCTCGACCGCGGGGGGCACACAGGGCGAAGCCCTGGGTCAGGGCGCAGCCCTGGGTCCGAAGGAAAGAGCTGATGTCCGCACAGAGGGTGGGCGGGGCCCCCAAAAACGAGCGCCAGGCGATCTCGCTGTTCCAGCCGGAGATCGTCCGTCGCGCGCTGATCGACAGCCTGAAGAAGCTCGACCCGCGCGTGCAGGTCCGTAACCCGGTGATGTTCGTCGTCGAGATCGGCTCGCTGATCACGACTGTCACGTGGCTGATCCAGGTCTTCGGCGGCAAGCCGCTCGGCGGCGGCAATACCCCGGGGGGCACAAGCGATCCGGCCTGGTTCACGTTCACGATCGCGATCTGGCTGTGGTTGACGGTCGTGTTCGCGAACATGGCCGAGGCGTTCGCCGAGGGTCGCGGCCGCGCTCAGGCCGACACGCTGCGCTCGATGCGCAAGGAGACCGTCGCGACGCTGCGCGACGGCACGACGAAGGCCGCTGCGGAGCTCTCACGCGGAGACGTCGTCGTCGTTGCCGCCGGAGAGCTGATCCCCGGCGACGGCACCGTGATCGACGGCATCGCGACCGTCGACGAGTCGGCGATCACCGGCGAGTCGGCGCCCGTGATCCGCGAGTCCGGCGGCGACCGCAGCGCGGTCACAGGCGGCACGCGCGTGACCTCCGATGAGATCGTCGTCGAAATCACCCAGGAACCCGGTCAATCGTTCCTCGATCGGATGATCGCGCTCGTCGAGGGCGCGTCTCGGCGCAAGACGCCGAACGAGATCGCGCTGAACATCCTGCTCGCGGCGCTGACGCTGATCTTCATGATCGTCGTCGCGACGCTGCGTCCGTTTGGCCTCTTCTCCGGCACGTCGATCTCCGAGACGACGTTGATCGCGCTGCTCGTCGCGCTGATTCCGACGACGATCGGCGCGCTGCTCAGCGCGATCGGGATCGCCGGGATGGATCGACTCGTGCGCCGCAACGTGCTGGCGCTGTCGGGGCGCGCCGTCGAGGCCTCCGGCGACGTCGACGTGCTGCTGCTCGACAAGACCGGCACGATCACGATCGGCAACCGCCTGGCGTCCGAATTCGTGCCGATGCCCGGCGTCCAGGAGTCCGAGCTCGCCGAAGCGGCGCAGCTCTCATCGCTCGCCGACGAGACGCCCGAGGGCCGCTCGATCGTCGTGCTCGCCAAGCAGTACGGCATCCGCGAGCACGACATGTCGCAGCTCGACGCCGAGTTCGTCCCGTTCACCGCGCAGACGCGGATGAGCGGCGTCGACTACGACGGACAGCAGCTGCGCAAGGGCGCCGGCGACGCGATCATCGACCTCGTCCGCCGCGAAGGCGGCACGCCGCCGCCGGAGCTGCAGGTCCAGCTCGATCGCATCGGCAACGAGGGCGGCACGCCGCTGGCCGTCTCGCGCGACAGCCAGGTGCTCGGCGTCGTCTACCTGAAGGACACCGTCAAGGAGGGGATGAAGGCGCGCTTCGACCAACTCCGGGCGATGGGCATCCGCACCGTGATGGTGACCGGCGACAACCGCTTGACGGCGGCGAAGATCGCCGAGGAGGCCGGCGTCGACGACTTCCTCGCCGAAGCGACGCCCGAGCGCAAGCTCGCGCTGATCCGCGACGAGCAGCAGGACGGCCGCCTCGTCGCGATGACCGGCGACGGCACCAACGACGCGCCGGCGCTCGCGCAGGCCGACGTCGGCGTGGCGATGAACACCGGCACGCAGGCCGCGCGCGAGGCCGGCAACATGGTCGACCTCGACTCGAATCCGACGAAGCTGATCGAGATCGTCGAGGTCGGCAAGCAGCTGCTGATCACGCGCGGCGCGCTGACGACGTTCTCGATCGCCAACGACGTCGCGAAGTACTTCGCGATCCTGCCGGCGATCTTCATCAGCACCTACGCGACGACGGCGGGCGGCAAGGGGCCGCTGCACGTGCTCAACGTGATGGATCTCGGCAGCCCGCGCTCGGCGATCATCTCGGCGATCATCTTCAACGCGATCGTGATCCCGCTGCTGATCCCGCTGTCGCTGCGCGGTGTCCGCTACCGGCCGATCGGCGCGAGCGCGCTGCTGCGGCGCAACCTCTGGATCTACGGCCTCGGCGGCCTCGTCGCTCCGTTCATCGGGATTAAGCTGATCGACCTGATCGTTCACAACCTGCTTGGCGGATGATCCACGCAAGCGGACACTTGGGGCTCCGCCGCGCGCTCACGGTCGTCGCGCCAGCGGATCTGGCGCCGGCTCCCGCGCGCCGTCGCACGGCTCGTGCGCGCGACGCCGGGCGCGTCCCCGAGCAGACGGCGCCGGTCCGCGGCCCACTCGCGCCGCAGCCGCCGCAGTCAAGCCACTGAGCGCAGTCGCACCGCGCGGCGCGCGGCGCGCGGGTCGGCGCGCGGCGACTCGGCGGCGCGCTGCGCGGGCGGTGAGAATAGGCGCATGGCGGACGAGCGCGGGCACCTGAAGGTCTTCATCGGCATGGCGCCGGGCGTCGGCAAGACCTATCGGATGCTGCAAGAGGGCAGCAGCGAAGCCGACAGCGGCCGCGACGTCGCGATCGGCTATCTCGAGCCGCACGGTCGCGCCGAGACGCTCGCGCAGGCGGACGGGCTCGAGCTGGTCCCTCGTCGCGAGGTCATCTACCGCGGACGCACGTTGCAGGAGATGGACCTGCCGGGCGTGCTCGCGCGGCGTCCGGAGCTCTGCTTGATCGACGAGCTCGCGCACAGCAACGCTCCGGGCCTCGAGCACGAGAAGCGCTACGAGGACGTGCGCGACGTGCTCGACGCCGGAATCGACGTGTTCTCGACGGTCAACGTGCAGCACCTCGAGAGCCTCAACGACCAGATCGCCCAACTGACCGGCGCGCACGTGCGCGAGACGATTCCCGACGCCGTGCTCTCGGCGGCCGACGAGGTCGTGCTGATCGACATCACGCCGGAGGCGTTGATCGGCCGTCTTCGCGCCGGCAAGGTCTATCGCCCGGAGCGCGTGCAGGCGGCGCTGAACAACTTCTTCAAGATCGAGAACCTCGCGGCGCTGCGCGAGACGGCGTTGCGCCAGGTCGCCGAGGATGTCGAGGTCAAGCGCCTCGTGCGCGAGCCGACGCCGATCGTGCGACGCGACGAGGAGGGCCTGCCGGCGCCAGCGGAGTCCCAGCCGCAGGCGATCGCCGAGCGCTTGCTCGCGCTCGCGACGCTGAACGTCGACTCCGAGCGCGTCGTGCGGCGCGCGTGGCGCTCGGCGCAGCGGCTCGACGCGACGCTCGACGTGCTCGTCGTGCGTCCGCCCGGGCGCCCGCCGAGCCCGCAAGACCGCGAGCGCTTGGAGGCGCTGCGCCGGCTCTCGGCGATGCTCGGCGCGCGCTTGCGTGTCGAGGAGGACGACGACGTCGCCGCGGCCGCGATCGCAGCCGCGCGCGAGCTCGGCACCACCTACGTGCTGATCGGCACGCCATCGCAGCGGCGCGGCATCGCACGGCTGCGCGGCGCGAGCGACGGGCCCGACCGCGCGCTGCTCGACCGCTTGCTGCGCGAGCTGCCGGGCGTCGACGTGCGCATCGTCGCCGATCCGACGATGCGACGCGGGCGTGCCGCCGAGCCCACTCCCACGGCCGCCTCTGAGCACCGCGGCGGGCACGACGCGCTACTCGACGGCGACGCCGACTGACGGCTCGCGCAGCGTAAAAGCGCCGTAAAGATCGCGCGCCGCTTGCAGGTGGCGGCGTAAAGGCCGCGTAAGACTCGTTGCAGTGCGGCGTAACGCCGCAACCCTCTGCCCTCGACCCTGTTCCCGCGTGCATATGCCAAATCTTCAGACACACCGCCTCCACCGCCCGCTGCTGCTCGTCGCGCTCGCGCTGATCTGCGCCGCGCTCACGGCGCTGGCACTCAGCCACTCGGCCACGGCCAGCGCCAAGTCGCCGGCCCGGCCGAGCGCGAAAGCCGCGGCTGAGCGCACGCCGATTGCGCACGCCGCCTCGACCTACCTGACCGGGATCGGCGACGAGGCGCCGGAGATGTTCACCGACCCGAACTGGACGCAGCTGAAAACGAAAATCGCTCGTTACATCGCGCCGTACGACGCGGTCGCGCACTCGTACTCGCTCGACAAGGCGAAGGTCTGGATCAAAGCGGCCGAAGCGGCGCACCAGCAGGTGCTCGTCGCCTTCTACCACTCCGAGTACACGCCGACGAAGATGCCGAGCGTCGCGACCTATCAGAAAGACGTGCAGAAGTTCATCAAAGACTTCCCGCACGTCAAGCAGTACCAGTCGTGGGACGAGGCCAACCGCGGCAACATCAGGGGCGTGCTCGCGAGCCCGTCGGCGTCGGCCGCGGCGCAGTACTACCAGGCGCTGATCCGCGTCTGCAAGGGCTGCACGGTGCTCGGGCTCGACATCCTCGACGCCGAAAACATCTCACCGACGCTGCAGTACATCTCCGAATTCAAGAAAGAGATCGGCAAACTGCGCACGGTGATGCCGAAGATCTGGGGACTGCACAACTACTCGGACATCAACCGCCTCGAAAGCTGGCGCACGCGCGAACTGATCGGCGCGCTCGGCGGCCAGGTGTGGCTGACCGAGACGGGCGGCATCGTCAAATTCGGCGGCGGCTTCCCGAACAAGAACGGCTCGGGGCTGCGGCGCGCCGCGAAGGTGCTCAGCTACATGTTCAACGTCGCTGCCGCGCACGCGAAGATCAAGCGTTTGTACATCTACGACTGGACCGGCGGGACCGCGTCGACGCGCTTCGACGCGGGCCTGACCGACAGCCACTACGTGCCGCGCCCCGGCTACGTCGTCGTCTGCAAGAAGCTGCGCGGCGCGAAATGCAACGTCAAGACGAGCAACCACTGAGCGCGGTCGCGAAGCCGGCGAGCTAGGCGCTCGCCGGCCGTGACTCCGGCGCGCGCGGCTCAGCCGCTGAGCTGCGGTTCGGCTGGGCGTGTCTCGCGCGTGCACTCGGTAGGCGCGCGCGCGTTGCGGAACAGCCGCGCTGCGGCGAGCGCGACGAGCCCGACGACGCCGGCGATCAGCACGAGGTGCGTCAACGGGTAGCGGATGCCGCTGTGCAGCTTCAGGTTCAGCGCCGTCTTGTCGCCCGCGCCGACGATGCTGAGCAGGCCCTGATGGTCGATGCCGAGCGCGGTCGGCGCGATCGCGGCGAACAGCGCCCAGGCGATCAGCGCGAGCAGTCCCCAAGCGAGCGCCGCCGGCGTCAGCCGCACGCGTGAGCTGGCGAGCGCGGCGAGCGCGATCCCGATCGCGGCGGCGAGCAGGAACGGCCAGATGCCGCCCCATCCGCGCCCGGCGCCGTAGGCGGAGGCGATCGTCGGCTGGAAGAAGCCCTGGCTGAGGAAGCGCGTCCAGACGGCCGTCTCGTTCTCGTAGCCGACGAGCGGATGCGTGATCGTCGCGATCACAGTGGTCGTGATCGAGACGGCGGCGAGCGTGATCGTCGGCGCCGGGAAGCGCTTGAACGCGAGCGCGATCGGGAACGCGAGGAACGGCAGCATCGTCGTGAGGAAGCGCGGCCCCATGAAGCCGCCGCCGAACGGCAGGTAGTAGCCGGAGTTGTAGCCGACGTAGCAGAGGCAGATGCCGCCGATCGTCAGCGCCTCGGCGCGCTTGCCGCGTCGGTACAGCAGCACCGTGCCGATCGCGCCCATGATCAGCACCGGCGAGATCGTCAGCAGGCCGCGCGAGTCGAACAGCAGCGTCGCGAGCACCTTCAGGCTCGGCGCGCCGATCCCGAAGAAGCCTTTCTGCTGGCGCGGCACGTCGGAGTAGGCGAGATGCGTCCACGAGTGGAACGCGTAGTGGTTGTAGAGCAGCAGCGGCACGATCCCGACGATGCCGCCGCCGATGTAGGAGCCGGCGCGCGTCAGCACGCGGCGCAGGCTCAGCGCATCACGACGCGAGAGCAGGTACAGCCCGAGCACGGCGCCGACGAAGAACAGCGGGTACTCCGCGCCGACGGCATAGCCGATCAGCAGCCCGGCGATCGCCAGCAGCGAAGGCGCCGGCGGGCCGTCGCGCTCGCGCAGCATCAACGCGAACGCGGCGAAGCCGAGGAACGCGGTGAAGACGTGGCTGAACAGCAGCGTCGAGAGCGGCAGCACCATCGTGCCGAGCCCGAGCGAGACGGCCGCCGCCGCGCCGAAGCCAGGCTCGAAGCGCTCGGCGACGCGCCAGACGAGCACCAGCAGCAGCAGCCCCGGCAGCACGTTGCCCCACAGGCCGAGCAGGTAGATCATCTCGTCTTCGCCGCGCAGCGCTTCCGATTTGCGCGCCCATTTTTCGGCGTCGAGGCCTTTCAGCACGTCGTAGAACGGCATCGAGAACAGCGCCAATCCGGGCGCGCGCGCGGAGAACCAGTGGCCCTTGTAGAAGACCTTGTCGCCGGTGTTTTCCTGGTATGCGTCGATGTTCGTCTTTTCGACGTTCAGCGAGCGCGTCAGGTCGTAGTGCGAGGTCTGGTTCCAGGAGAAGCTCTGGATCAGCGTCGCGTACGCGAGCCCGACGAAGACGATCGCGATCAGCGCTAGTCGCTTGCGCGCTCATCAGTCGTGTCCGTGCAGCGACTTCGGCCCGGGGCCGATCTCGTAGATCACGATCGAGCCGACGCGCCGGCGCGTGACGCCGAGGCCGGCGATCGGCTTCGCGGCGGCCGCGACCGGGTTCGGCGGCTCGGCGAAGACGAGGCCGTGCTCGGGCGGCAGTTCCTTCGGGATCACCGTGTGCAGCACGACCGTGCGGATGCCGTAGTAGCGCAGCTTCTCGACGCTCGCCTTGTCTGGAAAGCCGTTCATCCCGCCGCGCAGGTCATCGACCTGCGGCATGTCGAACGTGCTGTTGCCGATCGGGATCTTGTAGAAGCCGTTCGTCGAGAAGTACTGCCAGATGCGGTCGAGCGTGCCGTCAGTCGGCAGGTCGAAGACCGGCCCACGCAGGCCGATCTCGGCGCGCGCCTGTTGCGGCACGAGCGGGTGTCCGAGGTGGCCGGCGCCTTCGCCGACGATGCCGATCACGAGCACGACGCCGACCAGCGCGGTGATCGTCGCGAGCCGCGATCGCGGGCCCGTGGATCGCCGCTGGCGCCGATCGTCGCCGACCGCGTCGGCGCCCGTCCGCTCGCGATCCGCCGCGACCGGTTCACGGTCTGGCTGGGCGCCCGCGCGCCGACGCGTGGCCAGCTCGCCGAGCTTGCCCGCGAGCAGTTGCGCTCCGGCGCCGGCGAGCAGCGCGAGCAACAGCGTCGCGAGCGTGAAGATCCGTCCGGGCACGCGCACGCCGTCCCAGCCGGGCGCGTAGTCGTAGAGCAGCCGGTACGGATAGCCGGCGCCGGTCAGCCCCATCCCGCAGGCGAGCACGGCGCAGACGACGATCCCGACGAGCAGGCCGATGCGCAATCGTCGGGTGTAGATCGGCGCGGCGAGGCCGATCAGCGCGAGCAGCAGGATCAGGCCGCCGGCGAAGAAGACGTCCTCGTTCTTGGAGTGAACGTGTTCGCGCGCGCCGGCCGTGACGCCGCCCCAGACGCGGTTCTCCGAGGACGCCGAGATCCACGCGGCCGGTCCGGAGGAGTAGTTCTCGACTTCCTTGATCGTCCGCTTCGCCGTCGGGTACTCGTCGGCGACCTTCAGGTAGGGGCGCGACTGATAGACGGTCACGGCGCCGGTCAAGAGCATGCCGACGCACGTGATCACGACGAGCGCGCGCGGTAGCGCCGGGCGCCCGGCGCGCCACCAGTAGAGCGCCGCCAAGACGGCGAGCACGGCGAGCAGGTAAGCGAACTGCAGGCCGAGCGTGAAGCCGAGGCTGATCTGCCAGGCCGACACCAGCCAGCCGGCGATCAGCAGTCCGCGCGAGCGCCGCCGGTAGCCGCGCAGCAGCAGGAACAGCGCCAGCGCGATGCCGCCGGAGGAGATCACCTGGAAGTGGCCGGCCTCGGTCACGCGGTAAGGCGCGTACGCGAAAGCGGCGGCGGCGGCGGCGGCGGCGAGCTTGCGCAGGCCGAGCTCGCGTGCCAGCAGATAGCCGCCGACGAAGCACAGCGACCAGATGAACAGGAAGATCAGGTTGTAGCGGACGAGCGCCGCGATCGTTCCCGAGCCGAAGAACGCGGCCGGGCCGTAGCCGAGCAGCGAGTCGGAGAAGGCGAGGCTCAGCGGGTGCGGGTAGAAGGCGTTGGAGTCGAACACGTGCAGCGGGTCGTGCAGCATCGCGTGCCCGACCCACGCGACCTGCCAGGCCGTGCGGACTGGGTCGCCGAGGTCAGGCGAGATCCGCGAGGAGAGGTGCAGGACGAGCGGCCAGCTCGTCAGCACGGCTAGCGCGACGCCGGCGAGGACCACCCAGAGCAGCTCGGCGCGGCCGATCTGCGGCGAGGGCTTCCAGGTTTCGCGTCGCGCGGATGCTGCTGTGGTCGAGGGTCGTTCCAGGAGCGCGCTCGCCATCGATCGCCGCAGCATACGGGAGGCGCCCACACTCGCGCCGCGCATCGAGCCGGCCTGGACACGGCGGCGCACCGCTCGCGACGACGTGCGCCAGACGGATCAGTCGATTTACGTCAGACTGGCGATGATGAAGATTCTCGTGGTCGGCGCCGGAGGCGTCGGTGCGGCGTTCGCGGCGATCGCGCAGCGCCGTCCTAAATTCACTCAAATCGTCCTCGCGGACGTCTCGACCGAACGCGTCAAGGCCGTCGTCGCGGCGCTCGGCGAGCCGGGGCGCTTCTCGGCCGAGCGCGTCGACGCGTCGAGCAGGGACGAGCTCGTCGCGCTGATCGCGCGCGTGCGACCGGACGCCGTGCTGAACGCATGCGATCCGCGCTTCAACGAGCCGATCTTCGCGGCGGCGTTCGAGGCGCGCGTGGCGTACCTCGATATGGCGATGACGCTGTCGCATCCGCACAAGCAGCGCCCGTACGAGCTGCCCGGCGAGATGCTCGGCGATCGCCAGTTGGCCGAGCACGAGTCGTGGGCGCAGGCTGGGCTGTTGGCGCTCGTCGGGATCGGCGTCGAGCCGGGGCTGTCCGACGTGTTCGCGGCGTACGCCGCGCAGGAGCTGTTCTCGAAGATCGAGGAGATCGGTGTGCGCGACGGCGCCGACCTCGTCGTCGACGGCTATGACTTCGCACCGACGTTCTCGATCTGGACGACGATCGAGGAGTGCCTGAACCCGCCGCTGATCTGGGAGCGCGAGCGCGGCTTCTACACGACGGCGCCGTTCTCCGAGCCGGAGGTGTTCGAGTTCCCGGAGGGCATCGGCAAAGTCGAGTGCGTCAACGTCGAGCACGAGGAGGTCGTGCTGATCCCGCGTTGGGTCGACTGCGAGCGCGTCACGTTCAAGTACGGCCTCGGCGGCGAGTTCATCGACGTGCTGCGCACGCTGCACAAGCTCGGCCTCGACTCGACCGAGCCGGTCTCGGTGCGCGGCACGAAGGTCGCGCCGCGCGACGTCGTCGCGGCGGCGCTGCCCGACCCGGCGACGCTCGGCGAGCGGATGACCGGGCGCACGTGCGCCGGCACGTGGGTGCGCGGTGTCGGCAAGGACGGCGAGCTGCGCTCGACCTACCTCTACCACGTTGTCGACAACGAGGACACGATGCGCGAATACGGCAGTCAGGCGGTCGTCTGGCAGACGGCCGTCAATCCGGTCGTCGCGCTCGAGCTGCTCGACGACGGGCTCTGGAAGGGCGCCGGCGTGCTCGGCCCGGAGGCGTTCGCCCCGCAGCCGTTCCTCGAGCGCCTCGCCGAGCTCGGCGCGCCGCACGGCGTCAAGGAGCTGGCGGTCTAGAAGTCGACCGGCGCCGGGATCGTCTGCGCCGGCGGGCGTTCGAGGATTCCGGGCGGCGCGGTTTCGGTCTTGCGCGAGAAGAACTCGCGGAAGAACGGACGCGAGGCGAGCATCAAGACGCCGCCGAGGACCATCCCGCCGATGCCCATCCACAACGGCAGCGTGATCCCCGCGATCGGCGCCGATTCGACGTTCGCCGCATGGCCGTAGTAGAACAGCGCCTTGACGAAGACGCCGAACAGGATCGCCGCGCCGAGCAGCGGCGCCAGGCCGAGCAGGAAGAAGTTCCGCACGCTCTTGAGCAGCTCGCGGCGGTAGTAGACCGCGCAGGCGAGCCCGGTGAACCCGTAGTAGAAGCAGATCGGGAAGCCGATCGCGGTCAGCGAGTCGGCGAGCACGCTTTCGGAGAGCAGCAGCAGCACGACGGTCACGACGATTGAGATCACGCCCATGCCGATCGTCGAGACGTCGGGGGTCAAGTTCGTCTTGTGGACTTTGCCGAGCGCCCTGTGGACCGCTTTCCAGTGCGCCATCGAGAGCGTCGTTCGCGCCGTCGGCAGGATCGTCGTCTGCGTCGAGGCCGAAGCAGAGGTCAGCACGGAGATGATCAGCAGCTTGTAGAGCACGCCGCCGAGCACCGGGCGCCCGAGCGCGCTGAGCACGTCTTCGGCGTTGTGTTCGAGGAACCCGGTGCCGTGGAAGGACTGCGCGCCGGCCGAGACGATCAGGTAGATCACGACGAGCAGCAGCGTCGAGATCACAGCCGCCTTGCCGGGCCCCTCGGCGGGGTCCTCGGACTCCTCGTTGACGGCTACGCCGGAGTCCCAGCCCCAGTAGATGAACACTCCGAGCAGGATCGCGACGACGAGGTCGTTGAAGTTCATCGCGAACGGGTTGAACCAGTCGGCCGAGACCTTGATCGAATCGGCCGGCGCGCCGCTGCCGTAGACCTTGACGAGCGCGACGACGGCGAACAACCCGAGGATCAGCACCTCGGCGGTCAGCAGCGCCCGCTGGATCGCCGCCGAGAGCTCGATCCCACGCCAGCAGATCCACGTCATGATCGCGATCCAGGCGACGGCGGCGATGATGATCGCCGCGTTCGATTCACCTAGTTCGGTGAAGCCGAACAGCTTGAACGTGTAGATCGCGGCGATGTCCGCGAGCGAGGCCATCACGATCACGTCGGCGAGGAAGATCGCCCAGCCGTTCAGCCATCCCATGCCCGGACCGAACGCGCGCGTCGTCCACGCGAACGTCGTGCCGGCGTCGGGGTCGGCGCGGTTGAGGTATTTGTACGCCGCCGCGATCAGCAGCATCGGGATGAACGAGACGAGCAGCACGGCCGGAGCGTGCACGCCGACTCCTTTGACGGCGACGATGAAGCCGAGCGTCGCGGCGAGCGAGTAGGCCGGCGCGGTCGAGGCGACGCCGATGACGATATTCGAGACGTAGCCGATCGCGCCCTGCTTCAGGCCCTTGTCCATGACGCCCTCGTGCGCGGATCCTGCGGGTACGGCGGCGCCGCTCTCGGTGGCCATCGGCTTCCTCCCTGTCGTTGTCGTCCAAGCTGTCGCCCGACCAACAGAACCTATGCCTCGGGCGAGGCGCGCACAAGGGGCACAACTCCCAAAACGGCGATGCTGTCTTGTGCTGTTTGTCCAATCGGTTGCAACCCAATTGACCGCAGACGTACTTGAGCAGCGGAACTCGGCGCAGTACGGTTGTCCTGAGTGTCTATGTGACAGCCGGCTCAAGCGAACGGGAGGATCGGATGGCCAGCACGACGAACGTCAACGAGAGCGGCTCGAGCAGCGCGGTCTCCGCCGGCTCGACCGCCGCGGCGGACGCTCCCGGTCCGAGCGGACCGGCGCTCGCCGAGACGACTTCCAGCGAGTTGCAGCGACAGGCCAAGCGCCACCTGTGGATGCACTTCACGCGGATGGGCTCCTACGCCGAAGCGGACGTGCCGGTGATCGTCCGCGGCGAGGGCTGCTACGTCTACGACGAGCACGGCAAGCGCTATCTCGACGGGCTCTCGGCGCTGTACTGCGTGAACGTCGGGCACGGCCGCTCCGAGCTCGGCGCGGCCGCCGCGCGCCAGTCTGAGGAGCTCGGCTTCTACACGAACTGGAGCTACGCGCACCCGCGCTCGATCGAGCTCGCGACGCGCATTGCCGGGTTGACGCCGGGCAACCTCAACCGCGTGTTCTTCACCTCGGGCGGCTCGGAGGCGGTCGAGTCGGCGTGGAAGCTCGCGAAGGCCTACCACCACGCGCGCGGCGAAGACCGGCGCCACAAGCTGATCTCGCGCAAGCTCGCCTACCACGGCACGTCGATGGGCGCGCTGACGGCGACCGGGCTGACGGCGCTGCGCACGCCGTTCGAACCGCTCACGCCGGGCGGCATCCATGTGGCGAACACGAACTCCTATCGCTGGCGGGAAGACCGCGACGAGCTGTGGGCGGCCGACGCGATCGAGGAGGCGATCGAATTCGCCGGGCCGGAGACGGTCGCGGCTGTGATCCTCGAGCCCGTGCAGAACGGCGGCGGCTGCTTCGTGCCGCAGGATGGCTACTTCCAGCGCGTGCGCGAGATCTGCGACCGCCACGGCGTGTTGCTGATCTCCGACGAGGTGATCTGCTCGTGGGGGCGGATCGGGCACATGTTCGGCTGCGAACGATTCGACTATCAGCCGGACATGATCACGACGGCGAAGGGAATCACTTCGGCGTATGCAGCGCTCGGCGCGGTGATCGCCGGCGACCACATCGCCGAGCCGTTCCTGCACGGCAAGGAGATCTTCAACCACGGCTTCACGTTCGGCGGGCACCCGATGGCGTGCGCGGTCGCGCTCGCGAACATCGACGTGCTCGAGGACGAGCGGCTCTGCGAGCACGTGCGCGAGAACGAGGGCAAGCTGCGCGCGACGCTCGACGGCCTGCGCGACCTGCCGATCGTCGGCGACGTGCGCGGCGCGGGCTACTTCCAGGCGCTCGAGCTGGTCAAGGACCAGAGCACGAAGGAGACGTTCAACGCCGAGGAGTCCGAGCACCTGCTGCGCGGTTTTCTCTCCGGCGCGCTGTACGACGAAGGCTTGATCTGTCGCACCGACGACCGCGGCGATCCGATCGTGCAGCTCTCGCCGCCGTTGATCGCCGGCGAGCAGCAGTTCGAGGAGATCGGCGCGATCTTGCGGACGGTGCTTGGCGAGGCGTCCGAGCGGATGGAGCAGTGGAGCTCACGGTCGAGAGCCTGATCGCCGAGCTCGGGCTCGAGCTGGCGAGCGGCCAGGAGGCGGCGCAGGCTCACGTCCGCTGGGTGCACAGCACCGAGCTCGAGGACCCGACGCCGTGGTTGCGCGGTGGCGAGCTGCTGCTGACGACGGGGATCCAGCTGAACGGCCCAAAGAGCCAGCGCGCGCTGATCCAGCGGCTCGTCGAGCACCGCATCGCCGGGCTCGGCTTCGGCACGGGCTTTACGCACAAACGGCTGCCGGCGGCGCTTGTCGTGGCGGCGCGCGAGCGCGGCTTCCCGCTGTTCGAGGTCCCGTACGAGCTGCCGTTCATCGCGATCACCGAGCGCGCGTTCGCGCAGCTCGTCAACGAGCGCTACGAAATGCTGCAGCGCAACATGGCCGGCGACGTGCTCGCGGAGGCGCTGACCGGCCACCTCTACCCGGAGGATCTGCAGGCGCGCCTGCGCCCGTTCGGGATCGGCGATCAGGTCGCGGTGCTCGCGTTCGCGCTCGAGGACCCGGCGCCGGCCGCGGCGACGCTCGAACGCGCGCTGCAACGCGAGCGCGCGAACAGCTTGGTCGCGATTCGCGGGGGCTTGCTGTGCGCCGTGATCGACGCGCGAGGCGTCGATCCGATCGAGCTCGCGCGGGCGCTCCGCGGCGAGCTGAGCGCGCGTTTCGGCACGGTCCGCGCGGCCGCGAGCCGCGCCGGCGCGACGCACACGCTGCGGCTCGTCTTCCACGAGGCGCGCTGCGCGCTCGAGGCCGTGCGGATGCAGAACGGCAGCGCTCCCGAGGTCGCCTCCTATCGCGATCTGGGCGCTTTCCAGCTGCTGCTCTCGTTGCAGGACGACGACGCGCTGCTGTCCTACTGTCGCGGCGTGCTCGGACCGGTCGAACAGGGCGACGGCGACTACGGCGAGGAGCTGCTGCGCTCGCTCGACACCTTCATCGAACACAACGGCCACTGGGAGCGTGCGGCGAGCGCGCTGTACTGCCACCGTCATACGCTGCGCTATCGCGTGCGACGCGTCGAAGCGCTGACCGGCCGCGACTTCTCCAGCGCGCGCGATCGGATCGAGTTTTGGTTGGCACTGCGAGGAAGGGAGCTGGCACGGTGAAGATCGGTGTTCCGAGCGAGATCAAGTCGGACGAGTACCGCATCGCGATCACGCCGGCCGGCGTGCGCGAGCTGACCTCGCGCGGCCACGAGGTGCTGCTGCAGGCCGGCGCCGGCGAGGGCAGCGCGATGGGCGACGAGCAGTTCGGCGCACAGGGAGCGCGGATCGTCGCGGACGCGCAGACGGTGTTCGGCGAGGCCGAACTGGTCCTGAAGGTGAAGGAGCCGCAGGCAAGCGAGGTCGCGATGCTGCGCGCGGGGCAGACGCTGTTCACCTACCTGCATCTCGCGGCCGAGCCGGAGCTCGCGCGCGGCTTGCAGCAGTCCGGCGCGACGTGCATCGCGTATGAGACGGTCGAGGACGCCGCCGGACGCCTGCCGCTGCTCGCGCCGATGAGCGAGGTCGCCGGCAAGATCGCGACGCAGGCCGGTGCGTTCATGCTCGAGAAGCCGCTCGGCGGGCGCGGCATCCTGCTCGGCGGCGTGCCGGGAGTGGCGGCGGCGACGGTGCTCGTGATCGGCGGCGGCGTCGTCGGCATGAACGCGGCGTTCATCGCGATTGGGATGGAGGCGGACGTGTTCGTCTTCGACCGCTCGATCGATCGGCTGCGCGAGCTCGAAGTCGCGTTCGGCGGCCGTGCGTCGACGGTCTACTCCTCGACGCTCGCGATCGAGCAGATGCTGGCGCAGGCCGACCTCGTGATCGGCGCCGTGCTTGTGCACGGCGGTCGCGCGCCGCACGTCATCACACGCGAGCAGCTGAAGCTGATGAAGCGCAACGCCGTGCTCGTCGACGTCTCGATCGACCAGGGCGGCTGCTTTGAGACGTCGCGCCCGACGACGCATTCGCAGCCGACGTACGAAGTCGACGGGATCACGCATTACTGCGTGACGAACATGCCCGGCGCGGTGCCGATCACTTCGACGTACGCGCTGACGAACGCGACGCTGCCATATGTGCTGGAGCTGGCCGAGTCCGGCGTCGCGGACGCGTTGGAGCGCAGCGAGCCGCTGCGCCACGGGCTCAACGTGCAGGATGGCGAGATCACACATCCGGCCGTCGCGCAAGCGCTCGGCGTTCCGCAGGCGGCATAGGAGGGGGCAGCGATGGCGAGCGACGTAGGGAGGCTTCGGAACTTCGTCGACGGCGAGCTGATCGACGCAGAGGGCGACGGCGCCGAAGCGGTGCTCAACCCGGCGACGGGCGAAACGCTCGCGCGCGCGCCGATCTCCAGCGCGGCCGACGTCGATCGCGCGGTCGGTGCCGCGCGGCGCGCGTTCGAGAGCTGGTCGCGCACGACGCCGGCGCGTCGCGCCGAGGCGCTGCTGGCGATCGCCGACGTGCTCGAGCGCCACGGCGAGGAGATCGCGCGGCTGGAGGCGCTCAACGCGGGCAAGCCGATCGAGGCGGTCAAGAGCGACGAGCTGGGAGCGATGGCCGACAACCTGCGCTTCTTCGCCGGCGCCGCGCGCGTGCTCGAGGGCCGCGCGGCGGGCGAGTACATGGAGGGCTACACGTCGTTCACGCGCCGCGAAGCGGTCGGCGTGATCGGCCAGGTGACGCCGTGGAACTACCCGCTGATGATGGCGATCTGGAAATTCGCGCCGGCGATCGCAGCCGGCAACACGGTCGTCTTGAAGCCGGCCGAGACGACGCCGCTGACGACGTTGCGACTGGCCGAGCTGACGGCCGAGATCCTGCCGAAGGGCGTGCTCAATGTCGTCACCGGACCGGGTGATCCGACGGGCGAGGCGCTGATCTCGCACCCAGACGTCGACATGCTCTGCCTGACCGGCTCGGTCGACACCGGCAGGCACTTCGCGCGCACGGCCGCTGAGACGCTCAAGCGCGTCCATCTGGAGCTCGGCGGCAAGGCGCCGGTCGTCGTCTTCGACGACGTCTCGCTGGAGAGCGCGATCGCGACGATCGCGAGCACGGGCTACTACAACGCTGGCCAGGACTGCACGGCCGCGACGCGCGTGCTCGCCGGCGCGAAGGTCTACGACGACGTCGTCGCCGGGCTCGCCGAGCAGGCGCGAGAGCTCGTGATCGGCGACACGCTCGCGCCCGAGACGACGCTCGGTCCGGTCAACTCAGCGCGCCAGCGCGAGCGCGTCGAGGGCTTCCTCGAGCGCCGGCCGGGGCGAGCCGAGATCGTCACCGGCGGAAGCGAGCCAGACCGGCCCGGCTTCTACTTCGAGCCGACGGTCGTCGCCGGGCTCGAGCAGGACGACGAGATGATCCAGCGCGAGATCTTCGGGCCGGTGATCACCGTGCAGCGCTTCGCCGACGAGGAGCAGGCGATCACGTGGGCGAACAGCACTCGCTATGGGCTCGCGTCATCGGTCTGGACGCGCGACGTCGGCCGCGCGCTGCGCGTCTCGCGCGCGCTGCGCTTCGGCTGCGTCTGGATCAACGACCACATCCCGCTCGTCTCCGAGATGCCGCATGGCGGCTTCAAGGAGAGCGGCTATGGCAAGGACCTGAGCGTCTATTCGCTGGAGGACTACACGGTCGTCAAGCACGTGATGGCGAACCTGGAGTAGGCGGGGTAGAAGTAGCGAAGCCGGATTAGATCGAAAGGCTGATACGCGGAGTTGGACAGTTTTGGTGAGGATTGGCGGGTCGATCGACCGGCGAGCGTTCGATTCGTCGGCGATCCGGCGCTTCGTCTTGTTAGATAACGTCCGCGCCCGATGAACGGTTCGATTTCGCCGGATTCCGAGCCTTCGGAGGGCTCGGGACCGGTTGATGCCCGCTCGGATGCGGGCCTGCTGCGCGACTACGACATTTTGCGCCTGCGCGCGCCCAATCCGGGACCGCTGACGCTGACGGGCACGAACACGTGGGTCGTCGGGCGGCGTCCGGCTTGGGTCGTCGACCCAGGACCGCTGATCGACGCGCACTTGCGTCGCCTGATGGCGGCGATCGACGCGCGCGGCGGCCTCGGCGGCGTCGTCTTGACGCACGATCACGAGGATCACGGCGAAGCGGTCGAGACGTTGCTCGAAGTGCACCCGGCGCCGCTTGCCGCGGGGCGCGGCGACGTCGACGTGGTGCTCGCCGAGGACATGCGCTTTGGGCCGTTCGAGGCTGTGCACACACCGGGGCACGCGCCCGACCACTACGCGCTGATCGCCGATGGCGCCTGCTTCACGGGAGACGCCGTGCTCGGCGACGGCAGCGTGCTGATCACGCCGCATCCGGGCGCGATGGCCGGTTACCTGCTCGCGTTGACGCGGCTGCGGCTGCGCGAGGACTTCAACGTGCTGCTGCCGGGACACGGCGAGATCGTGTGGGACGCGCGCGAGAAGCTCGAGGAGTACGTCGCGCACCGGATCGACCGCGAAAACCGCTTGATCCTGGCGCTCAACTCGGGCCTGCGCAGCGTGCCCGACCTGCTCGACGCGGTCTGGGGCGACGTGCCGGAGGAGCTGCGGCCGGCCGCGACGGCGACGCTCGCGGCGCATCTCGACAAGCTCGAGGACGACGAAGTGCTGCCGCGCGGCGTGCAGCGACCGAGCTTCGACGAGAACAGGCCGTGGTGAGGCCCGCTCGGCCGTCGGGCCCGCTCGACACGCCGCCGCCGGCGCGCTTCAGGTGAAGCGCGGGTACAGCGTCATGCCGCCGTCGACGAACAGCGTCGCGCCGGTCACGTAGGAAGCCTGGTCGCTGGCGAGCCAGCAGACGGCGTTGGCGATGTCTTCGACATGGCCCCAGCGCCCGAGCGGCACCTCGTCGAGGACGGCCGCGCTTTCCTCGGCGTTTTCGAGCACGGACTTGTTGATCGGAGTGTCGACCGCCCCAGGCGCGACGTTGACGACGCGGATGCCGAGCGGCGCCAGCTCCTTCGCGATCGACTGCGCGAACAGCTTCATGCCACCCTTCGAAGCGCAGTAGTGCGAGAAGCGCTCCCACGCGATCTGCTCGTGGACGCTCGACATGTTCACGATCACTCCCGGCGTCTTGCGGTCGCGCATCGTGCGCGCGGCCTCGCGCGCGCAGAGGAACGCGCCCGTGAGGTTGACGTCGATCACTTTCTGCCACGTCTCCAGCGGCATCTCGAGCAGCACGAACGGCTTCTCGACGCCGGCGTTGTTGACGAGCAGGTCGACGCCGTCGAACGCGTCGTTGGCCTCGGCGAAGCCACGTTCGACGTCGCTCTCGCTGGCGACGTCCATCTTCACGGCGAGCGCCTTGCCGCCGACGGCTTCGATCTCGGCGACCATCCGATTTGCTTCGTCGGGCGCGCCGAGATAGTTGACGGCGACCGCGGCGCCGTGTGAGGCGAGCTCGTAGCAGACGGCTTGGCCGATGCCCGAGTCGCCGCCGGTGACGAGCGCGCGGCGTCCGTCCAGCAGGCGGGCGTCGGCAGGGCGCAGTGCGAAGGTCCGATCGGTCACGGCGACTCGTCGCGAAGCCTACCCGCCGCGACGGCCCACCACGTCGCCTGCCCCGCTACCGTGTCGCGGATGGCCCCGCGCGTTCCCTCTTCCAGCCGGCGCGCGCGGAGCTCCGGCGACGGCACCGGTGCGGGTGGCAGGCCGAAGTCCGACGCGGGTCCGGCGAGCACGCCGGCGTCGCGCAACTTCGGCAAGAGCTCGCCGTTTCCGCCGATCGCCGACTACGGCTTCCTCTCGGACTGCCATACCGGCGCGCTCGTCGCCTCCGACGGCTCGATCGAGTGGATGTGCCTGCCCTACTTCGACTCGCCGTCGATCTTCGGAGCGCTGCTCGACCGTGGCGCGGGCTCCTGGCGTGTCGGGCCATATGGGCTGTACGTGCCGGTCGGCCGGCGCTATGTGCCCGGCACGAACATGATCGAGACGACTTGGATGACACCGCAGGGCTGGATCCGCGTCGTCGACGCGCTGGCGATCGGCGAATGGCACGACAACGAGCACGGCTCCAGCCACACGCGTCCGCCGACGGACTTCGACGCCGACCACCTGCTCGTGCGGATGGTCGAATGCGTCCAGGGCCAGGTGCAGGTCGAGATCGTCTGCGAGCCGATGCTCGACTACGGCGCCACGCCGGCCGAGTGGAGGAAGGTCGAGCTCGAGACGGACGCGCCCGAGGCTCCCGATGCGCACGACGCGATTGCGATGGACGCCTCCGACGGCCGCACGATGTTCCGGCTGTTCAGCGACATCCGCATGGGCATCGAGGGCAACCGCACGCACGGCCGCCACACGATGGTCGAAGGCGAGAAACGCTTCTGCGCGATCTCCTGGACCGAGTCGCGCGGTGGCCCGCACACCGCCGAAGAAGCTCAGCAGATCATCGAGCGGACGGGTCACTTCTGGCGCGGCTGGCTCGCCGAAGGCACCTACCCGGACCATCCCTGGCGCGCGCACTTGCAGCGCTCGGCGCTCGTGCTGAAGGGGTTGACGTTCATGCCGACCGGCGCGCTCGTCGCAGCGCCGACGACGTCGCTGCCGGAGACGCCCGGCGGCGAGCGCAATTGGGACTACCGCTACTGCTGGATGCGCGACGCGTCGTTCACGCTGTGGGCGCTGCACGCGCTCGGACTCGACTGGGAGGCCGACGACTTCATCGAGTACGTCGCCGAAGTCCCGCGCAACGAGGATGGCTCGCTGCAGATCATGTATGGCGTCAGAGGCGAGAAAGACCTCGCGGAGTCGACGCTCGACCATCTCAAGGGCTACGAAGGAGCCAAGCCCGTGCGCGTCGGCAATGGCGCTTACAACCAGCGCCAGAACGACGTGTTCGGCGCGGTGCTCGACTCGGTCTACCTGCACTCCAAGCAGCGCGATCACATTCCCGAGCGCCTCTGGCCGGTGCTGATCGACCAGGTCAAATGCGCCGCGGACGTGTGGAAGGAGCCCGACCAGGGGATCTGGGAGGCGCGCGGCAAGCCGCAGCACTACGTCTCCTCGAAGTTGATGTGCTGGGTCGCGCTCGACCGCGGCGCGCGCCTGGGCGAACGTCGCGGCCACGACGAAGCGGCGAAGGAATTCCAGGGCATCGCCGACGAAGTTCGCGAGGACATCTTGGCGAATGGCGTCAAGGACGGCGTGTTTCGCCAGCACTACGACACGGACGCGCTCGACGCCTCGACGCTGCTCGTTCCGCTCGTGCGCTTCCTGCCGCCCGACGACGAGCGCGTGTGCGCGACGGTCGCGGCGATCCGCGACGAACTGACCGAGAACGGCCTCGTGATGCGCTATCGCACCGAAGAAACCGACGACGGCCTGCACGGCAAGGAGGGGACGTTCCTGATCTGCTCGTTCTGGCTCGTCTCGGCGCTCTCGGAGATCGGCGAGGATCGCCAAGCCGAACACCTCTGCGAGCGGCTGCTGTCCTACTCCTCGACGCTCGAACTGTACGGCGAGGAGCTCGAGGCTTCGAGCGGCCGGCACCTCGGCAACTACCCGCAGGCGTTCACGCACCTCGCGCTGATCAACGCCGTCACGCACGTGATCGACGCTCAGCGTCAGAGCTGAGCGCTCGCGCCGCGGGCGGCGACTCAGTAGCCGTCGTCGCCGGGCAGCAGCACGCGTGCGACCTCGCCTTCGAGCAGCACCTTCGGCTCGACCGGCTGGACGTCGCGCTGGCGCGCGTGATCGATCAGCTGCTCGACCGACTCGAAGTCGCTCAGCTGTTCGAGGTGCTTGATCGTCGGGAAGACGAGCGCGATGCGCCCGTCGCGGTGGGCGTCGAGCGCCGTGCGTGGCGTGAACCAGCCGAGCTCGACGACCTCCTCGCCGTCGACCGCCGGCTGCTGGCCGTCGGGCAGGCGCGCGAGGAAGAAGTGCGTGTCGAAGCGGATCTGCACCTGCGCCGGCGTGATCCAGCGCGAGAACTTGACGAGCGAACGAGTGTCGTCGAGCACGATCGCGGCCTCCTCACGCAGCTCGCGCACGGCGGCTGCTCGATGCGCCCGATCGCCGTCGCCCTCGGCGGCGTCGACGGCGCCGCCGGGGAAGACCCAGACTCCGCCCATGAAGCGCGCCTTCGGCGTGCGCTTGACGAGCAGCAGCTCGAGCTCGTGCGCATGGTCGCGCAGCAGGATCACGCTCGCCGCCTGGCGCGGAGTCGTCGCCGGGCCGCGGTTGTGACGCTCGCCAACCGCCGGTCCGCCGGCAGGCTCGACGCCGCGCGCCGGCCCGCCTCGTGAAGCTCCGCTCTCCCCGCGCGCGCTCATCGGCTGACCCTATCGGGCGGTAGTCTTCGCTGCATGAGCACCTCCACGAAGACACTTCAGCGCTGGATCTGCGAGTCGTGCGGATTCATCTACGACCCCGATGAAGGCGATCCCGACGGCGGGATCCCCGCTGGCACGGCGTTCGAGGACATTCCAGAGACGTGGTTCTGCCCGGTCTGCGGCGCGCGTAAGCGCGACTTCGTCCCTTACGAGGACTAGGACGGTCGCTGGCCTTCGCGATGCGGCGTCCTCAGTCGCTCGCATGCGGGCTGGCTCGATGAGCGACTGGGATCGACTGCTCGCATTCGATCGCGAGCACGTCTGGCATCCGTATGGGGCGCTGCCGGGTGCGGTTGCGCCGTTGCCGGTCGTCTCGGCCGAGGGCGTGAGGCTGCGGCTGGCCGACGGGCGCGAGCTGATCGACGGGATGTCGTCGTGGTGGTGCGCGATACACGGTTACCGCCATCCGGCGCTCGACGGCGCGATCGAGCGGCAGCTGGGCGAGATGGCGCACGTGATGTTCGGTGGGCTGACGCACGAGCCGGCCGTGCGCCTGGCCGAGCGGCTCGTCGAGCTGACGCCTGACGGCCTGGAGCGGGTCTTCTTCGCCGATTCGGGCTCGGTTGCGGTCGAGGTCGCGATCAAGCTCTCGTTGCAGTACCAGCGCGCGCGCGGGCATCGTGCGCGCACGCGCCTGCTGACGGTGCGCGGCGGCTATCACGGCGACACGTTCGGCGCGATGGCCGTATGCGACCCGATCGGCGGCATGCACCGCCTGTTCAGCGGCGTCCTGGCGGAGCACGTCTTCGCCGAGCATCCGCCGGACGGCTTCGAGTCGGGGCTCGACGAGCGCTGGGCGGCCGGCGTGCGCGAGCTCGTCGCGCGTCACGCTGACGAGCTCGCGGCGGTGATCGTCGAGCCGGTCGTCCAAGGCGCAGGCGGGATGCGCTTTCACTCGCCCGAGTGCGTACGGCTGCTGCGCGAGCTGTGCGACGAGCACGGGCTGCTGCTCGTGCTCGACGAGATCGCGACGGGCTTTGGGCGCACGGGCACGCTGTTCGCGAGTGAGCACGCGCGCGTCGCGCCGGACGTGATCTGCGTCGGCAAGGCGCTGACCGGCGGTTATCTGACGCTCGCCGCGATGCTGTGCACGCGCGAGGTCGCCGACGTCGTCTCGCGCGGGGAAGGCAACGGGTTGATGCACGGTCCGACGTTCATGGCCAACCCGCTCGCATGCTCGGTCGCGCTCGCTTCGCTCGAGCTGCTCGGCGACGGCGTTTGGCGCGAGCGTGTCGCCGCGATCGAGCAGGGCCTGAGCGACGGCCTGCGGCCAGCGCGTGAGCTCCCTGGCGTGGTCGACGTGCGCGTGCTCGGCGCGATCGGCGTCGTGCAACTGGACCGTGACGTCAACGTCGCGGCTGCGACGGACGCCGCCGTCGCGCACGGAGTCTGGCTGCGTCCGTTTCGCGACCTGATCTACGCGATGCCGCCTTACGTGATCGACGGCGAGGATCTCGCGCGCGTCAGTCGCGCGATCGTCGCGGCGGCGAGCGCCGGCGCCGCGACGTGACGTTCCCCGCTCGCGCCGACCGTCGCCGTGGCGCGCGCGAGCTTCGCCTGAGACGGCGGCGCGCTGTGCTCAGCCTGCGCTTGCCTCGCCGGCGCTCGCGCTCGCGCGGAAGGTCTCGATCACGACCGACGCGCTGACCGGCGTTCGCTCCGGCAGCTTCGCGATCCGCTCTCGCAGCTCGCCCTCGGCGATGTGGCGCGCGTTCGGTCCCATCGCGACCAGCGCGCCGACCTCGTCGCGATCGAGCTCCATCGCGAGCTCGAGCCGACGAATGTCGACCGGCTCCAGTCGCGGCGCGAGCGCCTCGTGCAGGCGCTCCTGCTTGTCCGCTCCGATCTCGAGCAGTCCGAGCGCTTCGACGAGCTCGCGCAGATGGCTCGGCGCCGGTGTGACGGCGACGAACGCCCCGCTGGGCGCGAGCACGCGGCCGATCTCGGCGGCGTTGCGCGGCGCGAACACGTTGATGACGAGCTCGGCGCAGCCGTCGCGGATCGGCACTTCCTGCCACACGTCGCAACGAACCGCGGCGATCTGCCGGTGCGCTCGCGTCGCTCGACGCAGCGCCAAGTGCGACGAGTCGAGCGCGACGCCGCGCCATTCGGGCCGCTCGCTCAGCAGCACGCCCAGGTAGTAGCCGGTGCCGGCGCCGAGATCGACGGCGAGTGGCGCGCGGACGGCCGGTCCCGCGAGCGCCTCGTTCGCTGCGGCGGCGAGCTCTACGGCGATCGGCGCGTAGTGGCCCAGGGCGAGGAATCGCTCGCGCGCGGCGACCATTCCCGCCGAGTCGCCTGCCGCGAGCCTGCGTCGCGGCGGCGCCAGCGCGACGTAGCCCTCGCGCGCCACGTCGAAGGAGTGGCCGTTGGCGCAGCTCAGAGCGCGATCGGCGAGGCGCAGCGCAGCCGCGCAGTTCGGGCAGCGCAGCCGGCCGACGACGTCGTCGAGCGCGCGCAGTCGCTCGTCGATCGGGCGGCCGTCGAGATCGCGGCGCACTTTCGTGCTCAGCTGGCTTGCGAGACGCGCGCGCGCTCGCCGAGCCAGCGCCGCCAGGGGAGCTCGCCGCCGACCCGCGCGAGCTCGTCGATCGCCGGCGTCGTGGCGTAGGCGAGCGTGGCGACTTCGACGAAACCGAGATGCGCGATCGCCGTCCGGTTGGATCGCTCCAGCGTCGACGGACGGTCGGGCCAGGGCGTCAGCACGACCGCGCGCACGTCCAGTCCGTGAGCGCGCGCGACCTGCAGCGTCAGCAGCGTGTGGTTGATCGTGCCGAGACCGGTGCGCGCGGCGATCAGCAGCGGCAGTCTCAGCGCCACGGCGAGGTCGCAGACGGTCAGCTCCTCGGCGAGCGGCGAAAGCAGGCCGCCGGCTCCCTCGACGATCAGCGTGCGCGCCTCGTCGTCGGCGCCGCGCTCGCCGTCTGTCGAGCTCGACGCCGCGGCCAGCGCAGCGCGCGCCGACTCGAGCACGCGCTCGCGCGAGAGCGGCTCGCCCGCCAGCTCGGCGGCGAGCTGCGGCGAGACCGCGGGCCCATAGCGCAGCGGCGCGACCTGCTCGGGCGCGAGCCCGGCAGCTGCGCCGAGCAGCTCGTGGTCGGCCGGCCACGGCGCTGGTCCGTCGTCCGGCGGCGGCTCGTCGAGCCCGGTGACGGCCGGCTTGTGCGCGCTCACAGGCTCGCCGGCGGCTCGCATCGCGGCCAGCAGCGACGCGCTGAGCGCGGTCTTGCCGACGCCCGTGTCGGTCCCTGTGACGAGCAGCCCCCGCACGCTGTCGCCGTGGCCCTAGGCCGCGTGTGCGACGGCGCCTTCGCGCTCGCCGTCGAACGGCGCGCCGGCTGCCTTCGCGTCGCCGCGGGCAGGCGCCGGCGGGCGAGGCGGTCGCGGCGCCTCGATGTCGAACGGCGCCGAGCGCGTCGCCGCGACGGCGGCGCTTGCCTGGCGATCGACGTCGAATGGCATCGCCGACGGCTCGCCGGCGAACGCCGGTCGCCGCTCGTGCGGCTGAAGCGGTTCGAGCGGCGGTGGGGCCGGGTCGTCGTCCGCCGGCGGCGTGCCGAGCGCGTCGAGCTGCAGCCCGAGCTTACGTGCCGCGGTGGCGAGCACGCCCGCGGCCAGCCGCATGTCGCTCGACGTGTGCGACGCCATCGCCGCGAGGCGCAGGCGCGAGGTCCCGGCCGGCACCGTCGGCGGCCTGATCGCCTGCGCGAAGACGCCCTGCTCGAGCGCCGCCTGGCAGAGGCGCGTCGTGTCGCGCTCGTCGCCGACGACGAGCGGCACGATGTGCATCTCGCTTTCAGCCACCGCGAAGCCCTCGCTCGCCAGCGACCGGCGCAATGCGCGCGCGTTTGCGGCGAGGCGCTCGACGCGGTGCGGGCGCTCTTCGAGCAGCTCGAGCGCGGCCAACGCGCCGGCGGTCGCCGGCGGCGATGGCGCGGTCGAGAAGATGAACGAGCGCGACGTGTTGAGCATGTAGCGGACAGTCGCCTCGTCGGCGCAGACGTAGGCGCCGTAGGAGCCGAGCGACTTGCCGAGCGTGCCGACGATCGCGTCGACCTCGCCGTCGAGACCGGCCTGCGCGAGCACGCCACGACCTCCCGGGCCGAACGTGCCGATCGCGTGCGCCTCGTCGACCGCCACGCGCGCGCCGACCGCGTGCGCGAGCTCGATGATCTCCTCCAGCGGAGCGACGTCGCCGTCCATCGAGAAGACCGAGTCGGTCACGACGAGGCTGCGCGCGTCGCCGTCACGACGTCCGTGGTGGCGCATGCACCACAGCAGGTGTTCGGTGTCGCGGTGTCGATAGACGACGACCTCGGCGCGCGAGAGCCGGCAGCCGTCGATGATCGACGCATGGTTCAGCTCGTCGGAGAAGACCGTGTCGCCGCTGCTCGCGAGCGCGCCGATCACGCCGAGGTTCGCGAGGTAGCCCGAGCCGAACAGCAGGCACGCCTGCCTGCCGGCGAACGTCGCGAGGCGCTCCTCGAGGCGACGGTGCACGGTCATCGTGCCTGAGATCAGTCGCGAGCCGCCGGCGCCGACGCCCCAGCGCATCGCCGCGTCGGCCGCCGCCTCGCGGACCTGTGGGTGATCGGCGAGACCGAGGTAGTTGTTCGAGCACAGCAGCAGCACCGGCTTGCCGTCGAGCAGCACCGTCGGTCCCTGCGGCCCGGAGACGAGTCGCAGGCGACGGCTCAGGCCGACGCGCTCGAGCTCCGCCAGCCGCTCCTCGATCTCTTCGGTCCCGGTCTCTGCGTGCATCGAGCCTCCCTCGCTGGTCTTCAGTGCCTCAGCCGGCGCCGACCGGAGCGCTCTCGGCGGGCTCGCCCGCGTTGCGCAGCTCGCGCGACGCCTGCTGGGCGCGTCGATTCGGAGCGCCGTCGGGGCGCGGCGGCACCGATCGCTTCGCGCGGTAGCGAAGCTGCGTCGACGGGTCCCACAGCCGGATCGTCAGGCCACCGCCCGCAGCCGACGCCGGCGAGGCGCTCGCGGCTTCGGGGGACTGCTCGAGCAGCGTCTCGACGAGGTCCGGCGTCTCGCCGGCGAGCCAGCCGGAGCGGTTGTCCGGACGCGGGTTGGCGGCGTTGTCGGGCTGGCGCGCCACGTTCAAGCCGAGCTCTTCGAACATCTCGCGGTCAGTCTCCGGCTCGTTGCCGAGCGTCGTCAGGAAGTTGCCCATCATCACGCCGTTGATGCCGGCTTGAACGGCCAGCCGCTGTAGCTCGCCGAGGTTCTCGACGCGGCCGCCGCACAGGCGGAACAGCGCTTCGGGGAGGATCAGGCGGAAGATCGCGATCCACTTGACCGCCTCCCACGGATCCATGTACTCGCGGTCGCCGAACTTCGTTCCGGGCCGCGGGTTGAGCATGTTGATCGGCACGCTCGTCGGGTCGATCTCGGCGAGCTCGAAGGCCATCTCGACGCGCTGCTCGCGCGTCTCGCCAAGGTTGAGGATGCCGCCCACGCACGTCTCCAGCCCAGCCTCCTTGACGGCGTCGATCGTCCGCAGGCGCCCCTCGTAGCGGACCGTGCTCGTGACCTCGTCGTAGTAGCTCTTCGACGTCTCGACGTTGTGATGGACGCGTTGGATGCCGGCGTCGCGCAGCGACTTGGCGCGCGCGGCCGAGATGTGCCCTACCGACGCGCAGCGCTTCAGGTTGGTGTGCTCGGAGACGAGGCGCACGCCGTCGAGGTACTTGTCGAAGTCGCGCTTGGACAGCCCCTGCCCCTGCGTGACCATGCAGAAACGGTGCGCGCCGGCCGCCTCGGCGGCGCGCGCGTGCTCGAGGATCTGCTCGGGCTCCATCATCGCGTGCATCGGCGTCTCGGCGTCGGCGAAGCGCGACTGCGCGCAGAAGCCGCAGTCCTCGGCGCAGCCGCCTGACTTGGCGTTGACGAGCGAGCACATGTCGGTCGCGTCGGCAAAGCGCTCGACGCGCGCCTGCCAGGCGCGCTCGATCAGCGCTTCGATCTGCCCGTGGTCTTCGAGCTCGCCGAGCGCGACAGCCTCTTCGCGAGTTATCAGCGGCGGCATGGCGGTGAGGTTATGGAGCGTTGCGGACGGCTATCCACGGCTGGGCGCCGCGTGCGGGCGCGGCTATTCGTTCTGCCAGACCGGCGCGCGCCGCTCGGCGAACGCGCGCATCCCCTCGCGCATGTCGCGCGAGGCGAACGACGCGCGGCGCAGCTCGATCAGCTCCTCTTCGACCTCGTCGGCCAGCTGGCCCTCGGCGGCGAGCAACGACGCGATCACGCGCTTGTTGCCGACCTGCGAGAGCGGCGCGTTGCCGGCGAGCTCGGCGGCGATCTCGAGCGCCAACTGCTCGAGGCGCTCAGGTGCGCTGACGCGCGTGACGAGCCCCCACTGCAGCGCCGTCTCGGCGTCGATGTGCTGGCCGAGCAGGAACAGCTCTCGCGTGCGCGCGGCGCCGACTGCGTCGAGGAAGCGGCGCAGCCCGGTGTGCGAGTAGACGAGGCCGAGCTTCGCCGGCGGCATGCCGAGCTTGATCCCGTCCTGCGCGACGCGCAGGTCGCACGACAGCGCCAGCTCGAGCCCGCCGCCGATCGTGTGCCCCGGCAGCACTGCGAGCGTCGGGTAGGGAAAGCGCTCGAGTGCGTCGATCGCTTCGGTGAACGGATGCGCGACGAGCCGCTCGGCGCGCTCCTCGAACTCCTCGGCGGGTATCTCGCCGATGTCATAGCCGGCTGAGAACATGCCGTGCGCGCCGGTGATCATCAGGCAGCGCGCCTCGCCGGCGAGCTCCTGCAGCGACGCCGCGATCGCGTCGAGGATCGGGTGGTCGAGCGCGTTGCGCTTCGCCGGATTGGAGATCGTCAGCCGCACGACGCCGTCGGCCGGTCGGTCGACGAGCAGCTTGCCGCCGGCTAGCTCGACGGGGGAAGTGTCCTCGGACATCGCGCCGACAGGCTAGTGAAGCGAGTCCGGACGCGACGCCCGGAGCACCGGGCGGGACGCGGCGCCCGGAGCACCGCGGGGGCGAGCGCATGCTCTGCCATCGCGACGCGACGGTCGCGCGAGCCCTGCTACGCGAGCTCGACGAGCGCGTCGCCCTCGTTGACGGCTTGGCCCTCCTCGCAGAGGATCTTCGAGACGGTTCCGGAGTCCTCGGCCTCGACTGGCATCTCCATCTTCATCGACTCGAGGATCGCGACCGTGTCGCCCTCCTCGATCGCGTCGCCGACGGCGCACTCGATCTTCCATACGGTGCCGGTGATGTGTGCCTCTACCGCAGACATGTGAACCTCCAGGAAGCCGATCGCCAGTGACCGGCCGGACAATAACCGCAGCAGCCGACAATCGAGATGCCTCCGCAGACCTTCGCCATCGTCACCGCGTACAACGAGGCTGACCGCATCGCGGCGACGCTCGACGCGCTGACGACGGCGTTCCCGCACGCGCGCGTGCTGCTCGGCGACGACGGCTCGACCGATGACACCGCTCAGATCGCCGCGACGCGCGGCGCGCGTGTCGTGCGCAGCGAGCGGACGGTCGGCAAGGGCGAGGCGGCGACGCTCGCGGCGCGCGAGGCGCTGAGCAGCGCCCGCGCCGAGCCCGACGCGGCCGGCTCGGGCGCCGCCGAAGCGACGTTCGTGCTCTGCGACGGCGATCTCGGCGCGTCGGCCGTCGCGCTCGCGGCGCTCGCGCAGGCGGTCGAGCGCGGTGATGCGGACATCGCCGTCGCCGCGTTCAGTCGCCGCGTCGGCGGCGGCTTCGGGCTCGCGCTCGGTTTCGCGCGCTGGGCGATCCGCCGGCGCTGCGGGCTGCAGACGCTCGCGCCGATCTCCGGCCAGCGTGCGCTGAGCGAGCGCGCGCTGGCCAACGTGCTGCCGTTCGCGCACGGCTTCGGCATGGAGATCGGGATGACGATCGACGCCGTGCGCGCCGGCGAGCGCGTCGTCGAGCTCGAGTTGGAGCTGGAGCATCGCGCGAGTGGCAGGACGCTCGCGGGCTTTGCGCATCGCGCACGCCAACTCGTCGACTTCGTCCGTGTCTATCTCGCGCGCGGAGCGCTCGGCCGGGGTAGGCTCGCGCGGCGATGATCCTGGCGATCGATCAGGGCACGACCGGCACGAGTTGCATCGTCTTCGATGAGCAAGCCGAGCCGATCGGCTCGGCTAGTCGTGAGTTCGCGCAGCATTTCCCTCGCCCTGGTTGGGTCGAGCACGACGCGCTCGAGATCTGGCAGGTGACGCAGGCGGTCGCGGGCGAGGCGCTGACGGACGCCGGCGCGCGACCGGGAGACATCGCGGCGCTCGGCATCGCGAACCAGCGCGAGACGGTCTGCGTGTGGGATGCCGCGAGCGGCGAGCCGCTGCACAACGCGATCGTCTGGCAGGACCGGCGCACGGCCGAGCGTTGCGAGCGGCTGCGCGCGCAAGGCTACGAGCAGCTGGTGCGCGCGCGCACGGGCCTCGTCCTCGATCCGTATTTCTCAGCGACGAAGATGCAGTGGCTGCTGGAGCACGTCGACGGCCTGCGCGAGCGTGCGGAGAACGGCCGCGCGCTGTTCGGCACGGTCGACTCGTGGCTGCTGTTCAAGCTGACCGGAGAGCACGTGACCGACGCGACGAACGCGTCGAGGACGATGCTCTACGACATCTCGAGCGGCCGCTGGGACGCGGAGCTGTGCGAGCTGTTCGGCGTGCCTGAGCGCGCGCTGCCGCGCGTGCAGGCGAGCGCCGGGCCGTTCGGCGTCACGCGCCCGGACGCGCTGCATCGGCACGCCGTGCCGGTGACTGGCGTGGCCGGAGACCAGCAGGCGTCGCTGTTCGGCCACGCGTGCGTCGATCCGGGGATGGGCAAGAACACCTACGGGACCGGTTCGTTCGTGCTCGTCAACACGGGCTGCGAGCTGCCGCGAGCGCCGCGCGGTCTGCTCGCGACGGTCGCGTGCGCGATCGGGCAGACGCGCGCGTATGCGCTCGAGGCGTCGATCTTCGTGACTGGCGCGGCCGTGCAGTGGCTGCGCGACGGGCTCGGCGTGATCGAGCGCGCCGAGCAGACTGAGGCGCTCGCGCGCAGTCTCGACGACAACGGCGGCGTCTACTTCGTGCCGGCGCTGACCGGGCTCGGCTCGCCGCACTGGGACGCGCATGCGCGCGGGACGATTGTCGGGCTGACGCGCGGCAGCGGTCGCGCGCACCTCGCGCGCGCGACGCTCGAGGCGATCGCCTACCAGACGGTCGACGCCGTTCGCGCGATCGAGTCGGTCGCAGGCGAGCCGCTGCGCGAATTGCGCGCCGACGGCGGCGCGAGCACGAACTCGTGGCTGATGCAGTTCCAGGCCGACGTGCTCGGCATCCCGGTCGCGATCGGCGCGATGACTGAGACGACGGCGCTCGGCGCCGCGTGCCTGGCCGGCGTCGGCGCCGATCGCTGGACGCTCAGCGATGTGCGCGAGCTCGCCGGCGGCGCCGGACGAGCGAGCGGCGCCGCGTCTGGGCCGCCGCGCTATGAGCCGCGGATCGATCAGCGCCAGCGCGCGCGGCTGCTTGCGGGCTGGGCGGATGCGCTCGCGCGAGCGCGCAGCGGCGGCCGATAGTTCTCTCGCCGTCGTGCGCGAGAATGTCGGGCATGTCGATACGCGTAACTTTGCGGGGCGCTGGAGGTACAGCGCACAGATGAGCGATCTCGTCCCGATGCGCGAGCAGGTCTACTCAGACCCGCGGCCGAAGGAGTACTTCGACCGCTTCCACGAGCGAGCGCGCACGCGCGAGCCCGATTGGGTCTACGACCTCGTGCGAACGCTCACCTCGCTGTACGCGTGGACGTTCCTGCGCGCGCGCACGATCGGGACCGCGAACGTGCCTGGACGTGGCGCGACGATCCTCGCGCCGAACCACTTCTCGTTCATGGATCATTTCCTCGTCGGCAGCGCGATCCGTCGCAAGGTCCGCTTCATGGCGAAGTCGCAGCTGTTCAAGCGGCCGATGCAGTTCGTCTTCACGCACGGCGGCGTCTTCCCGGTGCGCCGCGGCGCAGGTGACGAGGAGACGTTCGTGACGGCCGAGACGATCCTCGCAAACGGCGGCGCGATGGCGATGTACTGCGAGGGCGGACGCTCGCGCACCGGCAAACTCGCCGAGCAGGCCAAGCGCGGGATCGGACGGCTCGCGCTCGAGACCGGCACGCCGATCGTGCCGATCGCGATCCATGGCTCGTCGCACGTGCGCAATTGGAAGCGTCTGCAGTTCCCGCGCGTGACGGTGCAGTTCGGCGAGCCGATCCGCTGGGAGCGGATCGAGGGTGCGACGCGCGAGCAGCAGCAGGCGGTCGCCGACGCAGTGCTCGTTGAGATCCGACGGCTGTATGCCGGGCTGGAGCAGCACGGTCGCAAGGGCGTTCGCGAGCGCCTGCGCGCCGAGCGGCGCACCGGCGAGAAAGCGCTCGCCGCCTGAGCGGCGGGTAGGCTGCTGCGCCAGATGAGCGATCGGCTCGACGTCGGCGCGGTGATCCGTCGCGTGTTCGACATCTACGTCGACCAGGCGCCGGTGCTGCTGCCCGCGTCGGCTGTCGTGTTCGTGATCACCGGCATCGTCGCGTCGCTGCTCGTCGCGGCTGGGCACGGCCTGGCGATCATCGCGTTCCTGATCAGCTTCGTCGCCGGAGCGCTGTTCACGGGGATGATCGTCGAGCTCGTCGCCGACGTGCAGGACGGGCGACGCGATCACTCGGCGGGCCAGCTGCTGAAAGCGATCGGGCCGGTGCTCGGCCAGTTGCTCGCCGTCGCTGTGCTCGCCGCGATCGGGATCGGCGTCGGCTTCACGCTGATCGTCGTGCCGGGCCTGATCCTGCTGACGATCTGGGCCGTCGTCGCGCCGGTCGTCGTGCTCGAGCGCCCCGGCGTGCTCGCTTCGTTCGGACGCAGCCGCGAGCTCGTGCGCGGCAACGGCTGGCAGACATTCGGCGTCGTCCTGGTCCTCGCGGTGTTGATCGAGGTCGTCGCCGCGGCGCTCGACGCCGCCGCCGAATCGGCGAGCACGGGCGTTGGGATCGTCGTGCGCGTGATCCTCGGCGTGCTGATCGGCCCGGTCTCCGCGCTCGCCGCCGCGGTGCTCTACTTCGAACTGCGCTGGCTGCGCGGTGGCGGCGTCTCGGCGGACCCGCCGGCGCCGCTCTGAGCGTCGGCGAGACGCCCGAGCCGCTCGAGATGCCGGCGATCGTCGACGCCGCGAAGCTGTTGCGCGCCGGTGTGCTCGACGGCGTCACGGTGCTCGTCGCCGGCGCGGCGGATCAGCGGGCGGCGGCGGCGCGGCCGGCGTTCGCGGCGCACGTAGCGTCGACTTGCGCTGCGCTCGGCGCGCGCGTGCGGACGAGCAGCGGCGATGCGGCTGAGGCCGGTGAAGCCGACGAGGTGGGCGAGGTCGGTGAGTCCGGCGCGCCGGACGGTGTCGATCGGCTCGTCGTCGACGGCGCGGCCCTGTTCGAGGCCGGCGCACTCGCCGCTGTCACGCGCGTCGACGGCGTCGCCGCGGGGCGCGAGGAGATCGCGCGCGCGGCGCTGCGCGAGTGCCTCGACGGCGCGTGGCTGGTCAGCCACGCGGTCGCGAACGCGGCGTTCATCGCAGCGCGCCGGCCGGGGCGGATCGTCTACATCGCGCCGGCGAGCGCACACGATGCGGACGCCGACGGGCTCGCCGATGCGGCGCGCGCGGGGCTCGAGAACCTCGCGCGGACGCTGTCGATCGAGTGGGCTCGCTACGACGTCGCGACGGCGACGATCGCGCCCGGCGCGAGCACGTCGAGCGAGCAAGTCGCGACGCTCTGCGCCTACCTGTGCTCGCCGGCTGGCGCTTACTTCTCGGGCTGCCTGCTCGATCTGCGCGGCACGTCCGCGCAGGGCGGCGCGCGCTGAGCGGCCACAAAGACGGCGCCCACCGCCCCGACTACGGCGACGCGCTCGGCTGTGCTCGCCAGCACGGCGGCGCCCCGGAGCGAGCCGGGGCGCCGGAGCGGCTCAGCCGGTCATACCGCCGAAGATGCCGCCGGTCACGTGCAGCGTCTGGCCGTGGATGTAGTTCGCCCACGGCGTGCACAGCAGGAAGATTCCGCCGGCGGCCTCCTCGGGTGAAGCGGGCCGGCCGAGCGGGATGATCGCCGAGGCGAGCTGGCGCATCTGCTCGGGAATGCCGAGCTGGATTTTCTCGCCGTCCTTCTCCATCGTGTTCTCGTCGACCTTCGCCTGCGTCAGGCGCGTGTCGATGAAGCCGAACGCGACGGCGTTGACGTTGACCTTGAACTGCCCCCACTCCTTCGCGACGGTTTTCGTCAGGCCGACGACGCCTGCCTTGCCGGCTGAGTAGTTCGCCTGGCCGGCGTTGCCGAACGTGCCGGACGTCGAGGAGACGTTGACGATCTTGCGAAAGACCTCCTTGCCTTCCTCGCGCTCTTTCTTGGCCGGCTCGCGCAGGTACGGCGCGGCGGCGCGGATCACGCGGAACGGGACGACCGTGTGGATGTCGAGCATCGCCTGGAAGTGCTCGTCGGAGAGCTTGTGCACCGGCCCGTCGATCGTGTAGCCGGCGTTGTTGACGATGATGTCGATCTTGCCGAACGAGTCGATCGCCTTCTGCACGAGCTCGTCAGCGGCGCCTGGCTTGGTCAGGTCGCCTGCGTAGACGGCCGTATCGCCGTCGATCTCCGCGGCGGCCTGCTCGGCGACGTCGCCATCGAGGTCGTTGATGAGGCACTGCGCGCCTTGCGCGACGAGCAGCTCCGCCGTCGCCCGTCCGATTCCGCGCGCCGAGCCTGTGACGATCGCCGACTTGCCGTCGAGTACTCCCATGTCCGTTCCGTCTCCTTGTCGTTGTGAGCGTCGGAGGTTATCCGAGCGCATCGGGCGGCCACGCCCGACAGGGCCGGACGTGTAGGCGCTCGGCGGGGCCAGACGCGACGCCGCTCGCCGGCCGGGCCGGCGCGAGCGCGGCGCGCGTCGCTCAGCCGCGGATCAGGACGCCGAAATCTTGCGTGTAGATCGCGCCGGCTTGACCATGCGCGAGCGAGGAGATCGGGTGCGGCGAGACGCCGACGCCCGTTTCCGTGAACGCACGGTCGAGGATGTTCGCGCGGTGGCCGGGCGAGGCCATCCAGCCGGCGACGATCGCGTCCGGCGTCGCCAGCCCCAGCGTGCCCCACGCGATGTTCTCGCCGATCGCGTAGCCGATGCGAGAGCTGAAGATGTAGCCGGCGGCGCGCATCCGCGCCAGCGGCGTCGAGCCGCTCGGCGCGATGTGATCGAAGTAGTCGCCGGCGGCCATTTCGCCGGAGTGCGTCTGCGCGGCATGCTGCAGGTCGGCGTCGGCGCGCAGCGCGCTCTCGCCGCGGCTCGTGCGTTCGCGGTTGACGAGGCACAGCGTCGCCGCGTCGACCAGCGCGAGGTTGCTCGGCTGCGGGCGCAGCTGCGTGTTCGAGCACGTTCGGCTGCTCGAGCGGCGCTTGGCGACATGGCGCTTGGCAGCGTGGCGCCTGGCGCGCTTGCGATACGTGCGACAGCGGGCATGGCGCTTGCCGTGCGGCTTGGCCGGTTCGCCCGTGTAGCCGCTGGTCGAGTTGAAGCTCGCGCGCTTCGCGCAGCTGTGCTCGCGCTTGTGCGCAGCCGGCGCGCTCGTCGAGTGGCTCGCCGATGTCTTCGCCGGCGGCGCAGCGCCGGCGCCGGCGGCGCTCAGCGCGCTACCGCCGGCGCAGAGCGCGATCAGCGCCGCGCACGCGCATGCGCGGCGCGCTTGGCGGTGGATGACCGCGCTGCCTCGCCCGATGTCCATACGCCTTCATCGGAGCGGCCGCATGACCGCATGAGCCGCTTTGCGCAGGTTGGACGAGTTACTGCAGAGCGGGCCGGTGATCAGATCGGCTCGTGCTCAGAGCAAGCCGGTGCTCAGAGCGCGAGCACGCGGCCGAGGATCTCACGCATGATCTCGTCGCTGCCGCCGCCGATCGGGCCGAGCCGCGCGTCGCGCGCGGCGCGCTCGACCCAGGCGGACGGGCTACCGTCCCCGCGCATGTAGCCGGCGCCGCCGTAGATCTGCAGGCACTCATCGATCAGCTCGAACGACGCGCGCTGGGTCAGCAGCTTCGCCATCGAGACCTCCTTCAGCGGCTCCTCGCCGGCGACGAAGCGGCGCAGCGCGTCGTAGGTGACGCAGCGGCACGTGTAGACCGACGTGGCCATGTCGGCGAGCTTGTGGCGGATCGTCTGGTGGCCGGTGAGCGGTCGCCCGAACGTCTGGCGCTCGCGCGCGAACTCGGCCGTGCGCTCCCACGCGAGCGCCATCGCGCCGACGGCGCCGAGCGCCATCGCGAGCCGCTCCCATTGGAAGTTGGCCATGATCAGCTTGAAGCCCTCGTTGAGCTCGCCGAGCAGGTTCTCTTCGGGCACGAACACGTCGTCGTAGGCGATCGTCGCCGTGTCGGACGCGTGCCAGCCGAGCTTGTCGAGCTTCGATGACGTGACGCCTTCGCCGCGGTCGACGATCAGGAACGAGATGCCGTGGTGTCCGCCGTCGGCAGTCGTCTTGACGGCGGTGACGATGAACTGCGCGCGCACGCCGTTGGTGATGTACGTCTTCTCGCCGTTGACCAGCCAACCGCCGTCGACGCGCTCGGCGCGCGTCGTGATCGCGGCGACGTCCGAGCCGGCGCCCGGCTCGGTGATGCCGAGCGCGCCGATCAGCTCGCCGGCGATCGACGGCACGAGGTAGCGCTGCTTCTGCTCGTCGGTGCCGAACTTCCAGATCGGCGGCGTCGCGATGTTGATGTGCGCGCCGAGCCCGGCCGCCGTGCCGCCTGAGCCGATCCGCGCCAGCTCCTCGCACAGCACCGACTCGTGCAGATAGTCGCCGCCCTGTCCGCCGAGCTCGACCGGGTACTTCAGGCCGAGCAGGCCTTGCGCGGCAAGCTTCGGGAATACGTCGTCGGGGAACCAGCGGTCCTCCTCCCACTGCTGAGCGTGCGGCGCCAGCTCGCGCTCGATGAATCCACGAATCGACTGTCTCAGTTGCTCATGCTCGTCGGAGAAGGGGGGAGTGAGAAAGCTCAATGGATCGCGGAACAGCGTGATTGGTAATCTGATGGTATGCGAGTTGCCATCGATGGTGTGGGGAGGATCGTGATCCCGAAGCCGATGCGAGACGCGTTGGGGATCGACGGGCCCACGGAGCTGGAGCTGACCGAGCGGGATGGTGCGCTCGAGCTGACCGTGCCGTACATCAAGGCCCACCTTGAGGATCGCGATGGCTTCACGGTGATCGTTGCCGACCAGCCCGTGCCGACGCTCACGACCGAGATGGTGCGCGAAGAGATCGAACGTTCGCGCCGTTGATCGCACCCGACTCCAGCGTGCTGATCCCAGCGCTTGCGAGCTCCTTCGATGGGCACGAACGCTGCGTTGCGGCGCTGGCCGGCCGCTCGCCGCGGCTGATCTCCCATGTCGCATTCGAGACGACTTCCGTGCTCAGCCGGATGCCCGAAGGGCTTCGCACGACGCCCGTCTCCGTGCGCGACGCCCTCGACATCGACTTCCCGGAATCGTGGCTCGCACTCGACGCGAGAGGGCAACGTGCGTGCCTGCGCCGCGCGGTCGGTGCTGGCCTGCGCGGCGGCGCGCTGTACGACGCGCTGATCGCCGCTACCGCGCGCGAGCACGGCGCGACGCTGCTCAGCGCCGACCGCCGCGCGCGTGAGGCGTACGAGGCGATCGGCGTCGACGTCTCGTACATCGAGTAGCTGCATCCTGCGCTCGGCCTACAGCCCGTACGAGCGCCCGATCACGTCGAGCATGATCTCGTCGGTGCCCGCGCCGATCCGGTTCAGGCGCGCGTCGCGCCAGACGCGCTCGACGCCGTACTCCTTCATGTAGCCGGCGCCGCCGTGGATCTGGATGCATTCGTCGGCGACTTCGCAGAGCACGCGCGAGGCGACGAGCTTCGACATCGAGATCTCACGAACCGGGTACTCGCCGTTGGCGAAGCGCCACGCGGTCATGTACGTCATCTGCCGCGCCGACTCGATTTTCGTCGCCATCTCGGCGAACTTGTGGCGGATTACCTGGAACTTGCCGATTTCGCGGCCGAACGCCTTGCGCTCGTGCGCGTACTGAATCGTCTTCTCGAAGCATTTCTGCGCGCCCGCGACCATCCCGGCGGCGCCGATCAGGCGCTCGCCCTGGAGCTCCCACATGATGTGGTAGAAGCCCTTGCCGACCTGCCCGAGCACGGCCGAAGCCGGCACGCGCACGTCCTGGAAGGCGAGCAGCGCCGTGTCCGAGGCGTGCATGCCGAGCTTCTCTAGACGCTTCTCGCGGATCACGCCGGGCGCGTCCATCGGCACGAGGAACAGCGTGAAGCCATCGTGGCCGGCGTCCGGGTCGGTCTTCGTCACGAGCACGATCACGTCGGCGCGGTGGCCGTTCGTGATGTACGTCTTCGAGCCGTTGATCACGTAGTCGTCGCCGTCGGCGACCGCGCGCGTCTTGATGCCCGACACGTCCGAGCCGGCGTCCGGCTCGGTGATGCCGAGGCAGAGGATCTTCTCGCCCTTGATCGCCGGCACGACCCATTCCTGCTTCTGCTGCTCTGAGCCGAACGCGAGGATCGGCGGCATCGCCATGTCGGTGTGCACCGCGACGCCCATCGCCAGGCCGCCCGAGTTGGCGTTCGTGATCTCCTCGGCGAGCACGAACGCCGAGTAGTAGTCGCCGCCCTGCCCGCCGTACGCCTCGGGCTTGTCGAGGCCGAGGAAGCCGAGCTCGCCCATCCGTCGGAAGACGGAGTCGGGGAACGTCGTCTCCTCCCACTCCTCGGCGTGCGGTGCGAGCTCTTTGATCGCGAAGTTGCGAATCGACTCGCGCAGCTGTTCGTGCTCGTCGGTGAAGATGAAGTGCTTGCGTGTCGCCCCGAAGTCGGGCTTCAGCACGCTCTCGGCAGTCGCCATGTCGCGCGGTCTCCTTGTCGTCGTCGCAGTGCGGTTTCGTGCGAGCCGAGCGGCCGGCGCGCCTCGCGCAGACGCTAGAGCACGGCCGCGCGAAAGTAAACAGTAGAGCTTCTTACTTTACGCGCGACTCACGCGGCCTCTCAGCCCTAAAGCGCACGCGCGCGGCGGCCGACAACGACGGCAAGCGGCTGGCCGACGCGCGCAGCCGCCGACGAGGCCAACTCTAGGAGAGCAAATGAAAGCCACCAGCCGTCTCGCGCCGCTCCTCGGCGCGCCCTTGATCGTTGCCGCGCTGTCAGGCGTGGCCGCCGCACCTGCCATCGCCGCGGCGACGCCGCCGGCGACACTCGCGCCGAACGTCGCGAACATCCCCGCCACGGCGCAGCCGCTCGTCGCGAAGATCGCCCATGCTGCGGTCACGAGCGAGCGCTACTCGGTGACGTTGAGCGGAACCGTGCCGAGCAAGAACGGCGGACAGGGCAAGACCGCCAAACGCGTCACGATCGGCGAAGCGAGCCTCTCGCCGCTGCGCGCGAAGGTCTACCGCAAAGGCGGATCGGGACCGCTCGCCGAGGTCGGCATCGGCTCGACGGTCTACATCAACGACGCGGCGCTGACCGGCAAACGCGCGAAGCCGTGGGTCGAGTCCCCGGGGACGAGCGCCACGACGCTGTTCCCGTTCCACGGTGGCTCGAGCTCCGAAGTCAACGCCGGCGGCAGCGGTCCGTACGCCGAACTGCTCAACCTGCTCGCTACGGCCAATGACGTGCAGGTCGTCGGGCCGGCGACCGTCGCCGGCCAGCAGACGACCGAGATCACCGCGACGGCGCAGCCGCTCGCGCTCGTCAAGGGCGGCGGCCTGACCGGGCTGAGCGAAGCCGAATCGAGCACGCGCATGGAAGTGTTCGTCTCCGAAGCCGGCGTGCCGTTGCGCGTCGCTCGCACCTACGGCCCCGACGCGAACGCTCCGGTCGAAACGGTCGAAGCCCTTGCGCTGAACGTTCGCGTATCGGTCAAGGCTCCGCCGAAGCGTCAGACGATCGGCAAGCGCGCCGCCGAAAAGTTCATCGAGAACAACGGCGTGACGCACAAGAAAAAGTAAGTAGTAGAGCTACCTACTCCGCGCTCAGCGCGCATCCGGGCTAGGATGCGCGCGTGAGCGACGGACCGGTTCTCTACGCACTCGACGACGCCGGCGTCGCGACGATCACGATGGACGAGCCGGACACGCGCAACGCGCTGTCCGCCGAGATGCTCGCCGGTCTGACCGCCGCGTTCGAGCGCGCGCGCGACGACGACGGCGCGCGCTGCGTCGTGCTCGCTTCCTCGCACGAGCGCACGTTCTCCTCTGGCGCGAACCTCAGCGGCTTCGCGGCCGAGACGGCGCTCGTGCACAAGCACTTCGCCGGCGAGCGCTTCGTCGCGCTGTTCAAGCTGATCGGCGAGCTCGGCAAGCCGACGATCGTCGCCGCGCGCGGCCACGTGCTCGCCGGCGCGCTCGGCATCGCGCTCGCGTGCGATCTGATCGTCGCCTCCGAGCAGGCTTCGTTCGGCACGCCCGAGATCAACATCGGCGCGTTCCCGTTCATGATCATGGCGCTGATCTACCGCAACGTGCCGCGCAAGCGCGCCAACGAGCTGCTGCTGCTCGGCGAGCGCTGGAGCGCCGAGCAGGCGCGCGAGGCCGGCATCGTCAACCGCGTCGTGCCCGACTCAGAGCTCGACGCGACCGTCGCCGACTGGGCGGGCAAGCTCGCGAGCAAGTCGCCGGTGATCATGCGCCTCGGCAAGCAGGCGATGCGCCGCCAGCTCGACATGCCGCTCGACGACGCGCTCGACTACCTGCGCGCGCAGCTGACGCTCGCGCAGTCGACCGAAGACATCGTCGAGGGCGTCAGCGCGTTCTTCGAGAAGCGCGAGCCGCAGTGGAAAGGACGCTGATGAGCACGCACGAGCAACAGCCGGCAGGCGGCGAGCAGCCGCCGAACGACGCCGGCGCGCGGCGTCTGCCCGGCGAGACGTCGCTGCTGCGCCCGCTCGTCGACGATCTGCTCACGCGACGCGCGCAGATCGAGCTCGGCGGCGGCGAGGAGAAGATCGCCAAGCAGCACGCCGCCGAGAAGCTGACCGCGCGCGAGCGCCTCGCGCTGCTGATCGACGCCGACGAGCGCACGGGCGAGAGCACGTTCGTCGAGCTCGGCATCCACGGCCGTCCGCACTTCGCGCAGCGCGCGATGGACGGCAAGGTCGCGCCGGCCGACGGTGTGATCACCGGCTATGGCAAGGTCGACGGCCGGCTCGTCGCCGTCTGCGCGTACGACTTCACCGTGATGGCCGGCTCGATGGGGATGACCGGCGAGCTGAAGGTCGGCCGCCTGCGCGAGCTGGCGCTGACGAAGCGGATTCCGTTCATCTGGCTGCTCGACTCGGCCGGCGCGCGGATTCAGGAGGCCGTCGGCTCGCTGTTCGCCGGCTCCGGGCACCTGTTCCGCGAAGAGGTCGTGATGAGCGGCGTGATCCCGCAGATCGCCGCGCTGATGGGCCCATGCGCGGCCGGCACCGCGTACATCCCCGGCCTCGCCGACTTCGTCCCGATGGTCAAGGGCCGCGGCTCGATGGCGCTCGCCGGACCGCACCTCGTGCGCGCGGCCGTCGGCGAGGACGTCACGCAGGAGGAGCTCGGCGGCTCGCGCGTGCACACGCGCAAGTCAGGCGTCGGCGATCTCGAGGTCGCCGACGACGAGGCGTGCGTCGAAGCGATCAAGCAGTACCTCTCGTTCATGCCGCAGAACTGCGAAGCCAAGCCGCCTGTGATCGCCAGCGCCGACCCGATCGAGCGCGGCGACGACGAGCTGCTCGACGTGCTGCCCGAGTCCAATCGCAAGCCGTATGACATGTACGAGGTGATTCGCCGGATCGCCGACGACGGCTTCTACTTCGACATGAAGGGACAGTGGGCGAAGACGATCATCACGTGCTTCGCGCGCTTCGGCGGACGCCCGGCCGGCATCGTCGCCAATCAGCCGAAGCAGCTCGGCGGGATCCTCGACAACGACTCGGCCGACAAGGCTGCGCGCTTCGTCAACCTCTGCAACGCGTTCGACATCCCGCTCGTCTTCCTGATGGACGTCCCCGGCTTCATGGTCGGCTCGAAGGTCGAGGCCGGTGGGATCATCCGCCACGGCGCGAAGATGCTCTACGCCGTCGCCAACGCGACCGTGCCGAAGATCACCGTGATCACGCGCAAGGCGTACGGAGCGGGTTACTACGTGATGAATGGTCGGGCCTACGAGCCCGACCTGATCGTCGCCTGGCCGAGCGCCGAGATCAGCGTGATGGGCGCCGAGGGCGCCGTCGAGATCGTGATGCGCAAACAGGTCGAGGAAGCCGACGATCCGGACGCGAAGAAGGCCGAGCTGATCGACGCCTATCGCAAGATCATCGACGTCTACATCGCCGCCGGCAACGACATGATCGACGACGTGATCGACCCGCGCGAGACGCGCGCGACGATCTGCCGCGGGCTGGAGATGGCCGCGGGTAAGAAAATCGAGCGGCCGTGGAAGCGCCAGGGCGTCGTCCCGGTCTGAACCGATGAGAGCGATGAGGAGAGAGAAGCGATGAGCCTTGACGATCCGGTCGTGATCACCTGCTCGATCTCGGGCGCGATCGCCAACCGCGAGCAGTGCCCGGCGATCCCGTACACGCCCGAGGAGTACGCCGCCGAGGCGCGGCGGATCGTCGACGAGGGCGGCGTGATGATCCACATCCACGCGCGCAAACCGGACGGCACGCCGAGCTACGAGATCGAGGACTTCAAAGCGATCTCCGAAGCGATCCGCGGCGAGGTCGGCGACGCGGCGATCGTCAACTTCTCGACCGGCACCGTCGGCGTGCCGGCCGCCACGCGGATCGAGTACCTGCGCGCGTGCCGGCCGGAGGTCGCCGCGCTGAACATGGGCTCGATGAACTACGCGAAGTACTCGCGCTCGCGCAAGGACTTCGTCTTCAAGATGGTCTTCGCGAACCCGTTCGACGAGATCATCGAGCTGCTCGAGGCGATGAACGAGCTCGGCATCAAACCCGAGCACGAGTGCTTCGATATCGGCCACGTCGGCAGCCTCGCGCCGCTGATCGACATGGGCACGCTGAAGACGCCGCTGCACGTCGACTGCGTGATGGGCGTCGTCGGCGGGATCCCGGCGAGCGCGCGCAACCTCGCCGCGATGGTCGACAACCTTCCGGCCGGCTCGCACTGGGGCGTGATCGGCATCTCGCGCGAGCAGTGGATGCTCGTCGGCGCCGCGCTCTCGCTCGGCGGCTCGATCCGCGTGGGCCTCGAGGACAACCTGTACCTACCCGACGGCACGATGGCCTCCTCCAACGGCGAGCTGATCGCCAAGGCGCGGCAGATGACCGAGGACGTCGGCCGGCGTCCGGCGAGCGTCGAGCAGGCGCGGACGATGCTGAACGTCCCGCAGCGCGTCGGGCGCGCCGCATACCCAGCGGGGCACAAGTGAGCCTGCCGCTCGAAGGCATCCGCGTGCTCGACCTCTCCCGCCTGCTGCCGGGCGGCTTCTGCTCGCTGCTGCTCGCCGACTTCGGCGCCGAGGTGCTGAAGGTCGAGGACACCGGCATGGGCGACTACATCCGCTGGTCGCCGCCGTTCTACGACGGCGCGCACGAGAGCGCGCGCTCGGCGCTGTTCCTTTCGCTGAACCGCAACAAGCGCTCGATCCGCCTCGACCTGAAGAACGAGCGCGGGCGCGAGGCGCTGCTGCGGCTCGTGCGCGAGTACGACGTCGTGCTCGAGTCGTTCCGGCCGGGCGTGCTCGACCGGCTCGGCGTCGGCTACGAGCGGATGCGCGAGGAGAACCCAGGCATCGTCTACTGCGCGATCTCCGGCTACGGCCAGAACGGCCCCAAGCGCGACGCGTCGGGGCACGACATGAACTACCTCGGCTTGATCGGGCTGCTCGGGTTGACCGGCGAGCGCGGCGGCGAGCCGGTGCAGGCGGCCGGTCAGATCGCCGACCTCGGCGGCGGCGCGCTGATGGCCGCGTTCGGCATCCTCGCCGCGCTGCGCGAGCGCGACGGCGGCGGTCCAGGATCGCCGCGCGGCGGCTCGGGCGAAGGCCAGCTCGTCGACGTCTCGATGGCCGACGGCGCGCTGTCGTGGCTGGCGATGGTCGCCGCGAGCCACTTCGCCGGCGAGGAGGCTCCGCGCCGTGGCGACTTGCCGCTCGCCGGCTCGTTGATCTGCTATCGCCCGTATGAGTGCGCGGACGGGTGGGTGACGCTCGGCGCGCTCGAGCCGAAGTTCTGGCAGGCGTTCTGCCGCGGTGTCGGCCGCGACGAGCTGATCGGCGCGCAGTTCGAGCGTCCGGGCTCTGAGGCGCACGCGCAAGTGCAGGAGATATTCAAGGGCCGTGCGCGCGAGCAGTGGGAGGCGTTCGCGCGTGAGCACGACTGCTGCCTGGAGCCGGTGCTCGAGCTCGACGAGGCGCTCGACTCCGAGCTCGTGCGCGAGCGCGAGATGGTCGTCGAGATCGACCAGCCCGGCGCCGAGCGCGCGGTGCGCCTGCTCGGCCTGCCGGTCAAGCTCGGGCGCACGCCGGGCGATCACGCGCGGCTGCCGGGGCCGGCGCTCGGCGAGCACACCGAGGAGGTGCTGCGCGCGGCCGGCTACACCGAGCAGGAGGTCGCCGAGCTGCTCGCCGACGGCGCTGCGGCCGGGTCGGCAGGAGCGCCGCAGGGCGTCTCCTTCCGGGCTTGAAGTGGGGATACGTGCGATGAGCGCCACGGTAGGCAGCGCCGGCGACGGGACGCAGGATCGGCAGCTGCTGAAGATGAGCGAGCTGGCCGAGCGCTCGGGCGTCAGCGCCGGCACGATCCGCTACTACCTGCGCGAGGGACTGCTCGGCGAGGGCGCCGAGATCGTCCGCACGAGTCGCAACATGGCCTACTACCCGCCGGAGTACGTCGAGCGGATCGCGTTGATCAGGCGCCTGCAGGAGAAGCGCTTCATGCCGCTGCGCGTGATCAAGAGCACGCTCGACGAGGAGCCCGAGCGCGTGCGCGCGCTGATCGAGCTCGAGGACCGCATCCTCGAGCGAGCGCTCGCCAGCGCCAAGGACTCGAAGCGCGTCTCGATCAAGGCTGTGCGCGAGCGCTACGAGATCCCGCGCAACGTGCTCGACCGCCTCGCCGAGATCGGCGTGCTCAGTCCGACTCGCAACGGCTACGACCAGGACGACGTGAAGATCATCGAGGCGATCGCGAGCTTTCGCGCCGGCGGCTACGAGGAGACGCTCGGCTTCACCGTCTACGACACGCTGCGCTACCGCGAAGCGCTCGAGCCGCTCGTCGCCGAGGAGGTCCAGGCGCTGCTCGCGCGCCTCGCCGGCGAGGTCGACGTCGAGCGCGCGATGGAGATCGTCACGGCGGGTGTCGAGCCGTTGCGCGAGCTGCTCGGCGCGATGCACTCGAAGCTGCTGCTGGCGGAGCTGCGACGGCAGCGCGACGGGAGTCGCGTGTGACGAGCAGACTGTAGTCGGGAAACACATACCAGCGTAGATGGTCTGTGCTGGTGTTAGTAGAATTCGCCGTGATGGCTCAGATCGTCCGGCTCATCTTTGAGATCCCCGAAGGGGTCTCGGTCAAAATCGAGGGACTCGAGCCATCGGCCGTCGCCCCAGATATCAGCCCAGCTGATGCCGTGCGCGACTACTGGCGTCACTACCTCAGCGGCAACAGCTGCAAAGTCTTCCGGGCTGCGGCGGCCATCGAAGGGCTCAATGGACCAGGCTTTACGTTGGAGGACGTCGCCACCAACTTGCGCATGCCATACGCGACCGTCCGCAGCCTTCATCGCACAAGCGGTCGAGCTGCGAAGAAATGGCGCGAGGAGAAGGGGATCGAAGTGCCTGTGCGACTCGACGAAGTCGACTACCCCGAGACGCCTAATGGAGTTGGCCGACGCACTAGATACAGGCTTCCAGATGGCGTCCGGGAGCTCATCATCGCTCTGACTGCAGAAGCTTGGTCAATCGCCGACGGCTCCACAGTGCCCGATGGAAGCTCGCGCGACGCTGATTGAGCATTTCATCTGGACCTCGCATGCCTTGCTCAGGTTGCAGCAGCGCGGGCTGAGTAGCGCGGAGGTGGAGGACATCGTGCGAAGCGGGCACGACGAGCGGTTGGGCAACGACTATGGCCAAGCCGATTGGCTGGCCGTCGGTGTCACGCCCGTTGGGGCGCGCGTCGAAGTCGTCTACGACCATCCGGTGGCAGGCGATTGGGCGACGGTCCGCATCGTCTCGGCATGGCAAGTTCGATGATCGGCCCCGGCGCACGCGGTAACCTCGGCAGAGAATGTTTGCCTATTACGACCACGAGGCAGACATCGCCTGGTTCCCGACCGGCGAGTCCGACGATGTCGTGAGCGAGCGCGTGCCGGGTGGCTTGCGCGAGTACGATCGCGCGTCTCGTGTGCTCGTTGCGATCGAGGTGTGGGACGCGAGCACTCGTTTGCCTCGTACCCTGCTGGAAGCGCTGCCCCAGCCGACGGCTCCTCACAGCGCGGCGGCGTAGGCTGAGCTGACGACCAGCTTCGCGCTCACCACAGCGCGCGATGATGCTCGACGACGCCGAGCCCGTGCGCGAGCGCGACGCCGCCGGGCAACATCCCGGAGAAGGTCCCGAACGGAGCGCGGTACTCGCTCTTGACGATCAGCAGGTTCTGATCGTGGCTGCGCTCGGCCTCGGGATGGAAGCGCAGTATCGAGCCGTCGGCGCAACCGATGCGCGAGAGGCTTGCGGAGAACTCGACCGCGGGCGGCTCGTTCGCCACGCCGCCGACCCAGACGGCGCGCTCGGAGCCGCTCGGCGGATCGTTGACGCCGCTGACGAGGTTCCACGCGAGCGCCGTCCCGTCGGGCGCCTGCCCGACGCCGGCCGACCACCACCACTCGGTGCGCCGTGCGTGATAGCCGATCGTCTCGTCGACCACGGCGAGCGCGCGTAGCTCGCGCGCGGCGCCGCCGTCGAGCGCGAGCGTGCCGCGCGCGTCGATGCCGGCCTGCTTGCGCGTCCACACCTGCTTTCGGCCGTTCGCGCACCGCGCTTCGATCCCGGCGGCTTCGTCGAGTCGCAAGTCGAGCGTGATGCCGCGGTCGCAGAGCAGCAGACGGCCGGCGTCCAGCCGCAGCTCATGCTCGCGCGGCAGCAGCCTGGTTCGTTCGCGCAGCTCGTTTGCGTCGCGGCGGTACAGCGCCCAGAACGACTGGCGCGCCGGACCGACTTGGACGAGCGCCGCGCATGCCATCAACTGCTCGCTGAAGACGCCGACGTAGCGCCAGCGCTTGAGCGGCCGCATACCGCTGAAGATCGGCATGCGAGAGCGCAGTCCAGCGGCGCTGTGCCGATTCGGCCGTGCGTCGCCCGTTATGCTGTTCGTTGTTGACTGACCAGTCAATCTATTTCTGGATCGAGGTGCGCGAGTTGCGTGCGGTCACGAGTCGGTCGGAGGAGTCACGCTCTTGAGAGTCGCCGCGGTCCAACTCAACTCGGGCGCCGAGCCGGCCGCAAACCTCGCTTCGGCCGAGCGCCTGACGCGCGCCGCCGCCGCCGACGGCGCCACGCTGATCGTACTTCCCGAGAAGTGGACGGCGATAGGCGACGACGATCAGCTGCGCGCGGCCGCGCAGACGCTCGACGGGCCGGCGATCGCTTGGGCGCGCGCGACGGCTCGTGAGCTCGGCGTAGAACTAGTCGCGGGATCGATCGTCGAGCGCGTCGAAGGTCGCGAGAAGCTTGCGAACACCTCTGTGCACGTCGGCGCCGACGGCGAGCTGAAGGCCGTCTACCGCAAGGTGCACATGTTCGACGTCGAAGTCGCCGGGCGCGCCTACCGCGAGTCCGACCTCGAGGACGCCGGCGATGAGCTCGTGCTGTCGAGCACCGACGACGGCGTCGAGCTCGGACTGTCGATCTGCTACGACGTGCGCTTTCCCGAGCTGTATCGAATCCTCGCGGTCCGCGGCGCGCGCGTCTTTCCGCTGCCGGCCGCGTTCACGCTCGCGACGACGCGCGACCACTGGGACACGCTGCTGCGCGCGCGTGCGATCGAGAACCAGGCGTTCGTGATCGCCGCCAACCAGATCGGCGAGCACCCAGGCGGGAACCGCTCGGGCGGGCGCTCGATGATCGTCGACCCGTGGGGGATCGTGCTCGCGCAGGCGCCGGACGGTGAGTGCCAGATCACCGCCGAGCTCGACTTCGACCGTCAGCGCGAGGTCCGAGCGCGGCTGCCGGCGCTCGCCAACCGGCGCGCGAGCGTCTACAGCTGGCCGGAAGAGGCGCCTGTATGAGCGCGAGCAGGACATCGACCGGGGGCGCCGGTTCGGCCGCGCGGCCTCGCGCGGGCGGCGCGAAGCCGACGAAGTCGGCAACGGACAAGCGCCGGTTGATCCTCGACGCTGCCGTGCGCGTGTTCGCGCGCCAGGGCTTCCACGCTTGCCGCGTGTCAGATATTGCCGACGAGGCCGGCGTCGCCTACGGTCTCGTCTACCACTACTTCGCGTCGAAGGACGAGGTGCTCGACACGCTGTTCCTCGAGCGCTGGGAGGTGATGCTCGAGCTGATTCGCGACGTCGACGCGGAGCCGATCCCGGTGCGCGAGAAGCTCGGCGCGATCGCGTCGTTCATCATCGATAGCTACCGGCACGACCGCGACCTGATGAAGGTGATCATCGTCGAGGTCACGCGCGCGGCGAACTCGTTCGGCGACACGCACATCGGCACGATCCGCGACGCGTACGAGCTGATCGCCGGCATCGTCGAAAAGGCGCAGCGCGACGGCGTGTTCAGGCCGGAGATCGAGGCGCGCTTCGCCGCGATGGCGTTCTACGGAGTGATCGAGCAACTGCTGACTGGCTGGATCTTCGACCTGCGTCCGCAGGGCGAGGAGGACTTCGAGCGCGCCAAGCGCCTCGTCATCGAGATGGTCTGCGGCGGCCTCGAGACTCGCGCCGTTTCCGAGTAGACCACCTCGGGCAATAGACTCCTGCACTGATGGAGAACGAGATGGTTAAGCGACTCGTCTGGTCCGGCCTGCTCGCCGGCTTCGGCGCGCTCGCGAGCATCGCCGCGCAACGCGCGGCCGCGATCGTCTGGCGTCGCCTGTTCGCCGAGGAGCCGCCCGAGTGAGCGCCCCGCCGACGCCTCCCGCCGGTGAGACAAGCGGCGAGGTGCCGCACAACATCGCCGCGGCGATCACCGACGTCTCCGAGCGCGCGACGCTGCTCGTGCGCGAGGAGATCGAGCTGGCGAAGGCCGAGGTCAGCGAAAAGGCGACGAAGCTGATCAAGGGCGCCGTCGTCGGCGTCGCCGCCGGCATCTTCGTCGTGACGGCCGTGATCTTCGCCCTGATCGGCTTCGCCTGGTTGCTCTACTACTACTTGCCGGGCAACCAGTTCACCTACTTCTGGGGCTTCTTCGCGATGGCCGTGATCCTGCTGCTGCTCGGCGCGCTCGCCGGACTGCTCGCGGCGAAAGCGGTCAAAAAAGGCTCGCCGCCGGTGCCGAGCATGGCGATCGAGGAGGCGCAGAAGATCAAGGAGACCGTCAGCAAGGGCTCCGATGGCGCTAACGCATCGACCGGCGCCGCGACGGCCACGGCCACGGCCGCTACGGCGGCGACGCCTTCGACCGGCGCGGGGACGAGCGGCTGATGGCCCAGCGCTCACCAGCGGAGATCCGCAGCTCGATCGAGGCCAACCGGATGGAGCTCGCCGTCTCGATCGACCGCCTGCGTGGCGAGGTCACGCACCTGACCGACTGGCGCCGGCACGTCGAGCGCCACAAAGACGAGCTGACCGCCGGCGCGGCGCTGATCGGCCTGGCGATCGGCGTGAAACTGCTGCGCGGCCGTCGACGTCGTCGCCGGACCTAGCGAGAGCGTTCCTGCGGGCTCGCTGACGTGGGTCTCGCGCAGCGTCCCCTCTCGGCGGATGCTCGGCAAGATTATGCTTGCACAGATAATGTCTTGATAGATATTTGATCTTATCCTTCAAAGGATTATGTGCTATGGCATACTCTGCCCGTGGCCAAGATCTCCGATCCACCAGCCAATCCATTTCGCTTCGGCGCGCTCGCACTCGACCGGGCATTCATCGATCGTGAGACAGAGGTCGTGGAGCTCGTCGAGGACGTTCGCAATGGTCAAGACCTCGTCGTCTTTGCTCCCCGCCGTTACGGCAAGTCCTCGCTGATCTGGCGCGTCGCCCAGCAACTCGTCACCGAAGGGGTGCTCGTTGCGCAAGTTGATCTGATGCGCACTCCGACTAAGGCCAAGCTGGCCGAGAAGCTCGCACAGGCGATTCACGAGGAACTCGCCTCACGTCTATTTCGCGTACGCGACCGCCTGCGCGTGTTCGCCGGACTGCGCGTCAAACCGGCCGTGACGATCGACCCCGACGACGGCTCGCTCGCGTTCGGCTTCGATGCGAGCGCGAGCAAGCAGGACCTCGATGCCACGCTCGAAGGTCTCCTGGCGTTGCCGGGGCGCTTGGCCGCCGAGCGCGACCGGCGCGTGGCGCTGGTGTTCGACGAGTTCCAGGAGATCGCCGAGATCGACGCTGCGCTGCCGAAGTTGATGCGCTCCGTGTTTCAGGAGCAGCCTGAGGTGGCTCACGTCTATCTCGGCAGCAAGCGACACATGATGCGCCAGATCTTCAACGACGAGAACGAGCCGTTTTGGAGGAGCGCCAAGCAGTTCGAGCTAGGACCAATACCGCGAGTGCCATTCGAGCGCTACGCGCGCGAGCGGTTCAAAGAGACCGCGCGCGAGCTCTCCGCGGAAGCGTCCGCGGGCGTGCTCGATCTGACGGGTGGTCACCCGTACGCCACGCAGGAGGCGTTCTACTTTCTCTGGGAACAGACGCCGGCAGGCGAGATTGCGGATCGTGGACGCCTGGACCGGGGGCTGGAGGCTCTACTTCGGTCGGAGCACGCCCATTTCAGCCTGCTGTGGGAAAGGGCCGCTGCCGCTCAGCGCCTTGTCCTGCTCGCGCTCGCATCCGAGCAGCCGGGGCGTCCGCTCAGCAGCGACTACCGACGCCGCCACTCGCTGTCTTCGGCGGCGACCGTGCAGACCGCGCTCGAGGCGTTGACCGCCGGTGAGCTCGTCGGCCGGATCGGCCGCGGCGAGTATCGCATCGCCGAACCATTCCTTGCCGAGTGGATCGCGCTGAGCGAGAGCTGACGAGCCTCAGCTCAGCAGCGCGCGCGGCACGCCGCCGACGCCGATCAGCCCCGGACCCGTGTACGTGCCGATCACCGGGCCGACCTCGGAGCTGAAGATCGGCTCGGAGCCGAAGATCTCGCGGCAGCGCTCGATCAGGCGCTGCGCCTGCTCGGGCGCTTGGATGTGTTGGACGACCCAGCCGTCGGCGCCGGCGTCGTAGAGCTCGCGGGCGTAGTCGACCATCCGCTCGAACGCGCGACCGGCTGTGCGCACGCGCTCGACCGGCGTGATCTCGTACTCGAGCGAGAGGATCGGCTTGATCTTCAGCGTGCCGCCGAGCCACGCCTGCGCCTTGCCGATGCGACCGCCACGGCGCAGGTACTCGAGCGTGTCGAGGCAGAACCAGATGCGCAGCGACTTGCGCGTCTCGCGCACGTGCGCGACGACCGCGTCGCGATCGGCGCCGGCGCGTGCGGCGGCGCATGCGGCGAGCACGAGCAGGCCAGTCCCGCCGCAGCCGCTTTCGGAATCGAGTACCTCGACGCGCTCGCCGAGGCCGCGCTCGCTGAGCAGCGCGTGCGCCTGGCGGGCGGCCTCGCACGTCCCCGAGATGCCGCCTGCGAGGTGGATCGAGACGACGTCGTGCCCATCTTCGATCAGCGGCTCCCAGACGGCGAGGAAATCGCCGATCGACGGCTGCGAGGTGCTCGGCAGTTCGGGGTCGGTGCGCAGCCGCTCGTAGAACGCGTCGAAGCCAGGCAGGTCGAGCTCACGCTCGGGCTCGCCAGCCCAGCCGACATAGAGGCTGACCTGGTGGATGCCTTCGCGCTGGGCCAGCTCGCGCGGCAGGTAATGTGTGCTGTCGGTGACGACCGCGACGGGAGGCATCGCGGCGAGACGCTACACCAACGCCTGCGCGAGCTCTCCCGACTCGTACATCTCGGTGACGATGTCGCAGCCGCCGAGCAGCTCGCCGTTGACGAACAGCTGCGGGATCGTCGGCCAGTCAGAGAGCGCCGAGAGCTCTTGGCGGATGCGCGCGTCGGGCAGGACGTCGACGGCCGCGAACGGCGTGTCGAGCGACTGCAGCGCGGCGACTGTGCGCGCCGAGAAGCCGCATGCCGGCGCCTCGGGCGTGCCCTTCATGAACAGGATCACCTTGTGCTCGGCGATCGCCTCGGCGATCGCGTCGCGAATCGGGTTGGACTCGCTCGACTCGGTTGTGGGCTCGGCTGGGCCGGCGCCCGGCGCCGGCGCGCCGGGCGACATCGGAAGGTCTCGGACGGGATTGCTTGACATGGCGAACTCCTGGCTCAGGGGATGGGGGTTGGCGACGGCGCGGACTGCTCGTGCGGGACCGCCGCCTCGGACTGCTCTTGCGGGACTTGCGTCTTCAACGAGAGCGCGTGGATCGGACCGCCGATCTCGGCGCCGAAGACGTCGTAGACGAGGCGATGTTGCGCAATTCGGCTGAGGCCGGCGAACACTGTCGCCGTGACGGTCGCGCGAAAATGATCGCCGCCGCCGGTCGTGTCCTCGACTTCCGCGCGCGCTCCTGCGATCGCCGCCTCGATGCGCTCTCTGATCTGCTCGGAGGAGGGCATTGGCTCCTAGCGTAGAGGATGCGAGCGCCGCTTCAAGAGCGCTGCCGACGCCGCTCGGCGACCGCTATACTTTGGAAAGTCTTGATGGCCCGTAGAGGAGCAGAGCGATGATCACGATCAGTGACAAGGGTGCCGAGAAGGTCCACGAGTTCCTCGCCGCGCAGGACGCCGACGTGACGCTCGCCGGCCTGCGTGTCGGCGTTCGCGGTGGCGGCTGCTCGGGCTTTCAGTACCAGCTCGCGTTCGATGAGCAGCGCGACAACGACATCGTCTTCGAGAGCCACGGCTTGAAGCTGCTCGTCGACGACGAGAGCCTGCCGTTCGTCCGCGGTTCGGTGATCGACTACGAGGAGAGCCTGCAAGGCGCGGGCTTCAAGGTGTCCAACCCGAACGTCGTCGCCGCGTGCGGCTGCGGCTCTTCGTTCCGCGTCGCCGAGGAAGAGCAGGTCTCCGCAGTCTGAGCGCGCGCAGGTTGCTCGCGGGCGCTCTGCTGCCCGCGGCGCTGGTGGTCTGCAGTTGCGGCGGCGGCTCTTCGTCGTCGAGCACGAGCGCCAGCTCTGCCAAGCGCGCTTATGCGCCGCCACCGCGCGGCCCGGCGTTCGGGCTGACCGAGGACAACGCCGACGTGCTCTGGAGCCCGGCGGCGCCGGGCGCGCCGGATCAACCCGGCTTCAGCGCCGCACGCGAAGCGCTCACTGCGCTGCACCCCAGCTACGTGCGCCTGCTTGTCGACTGGGCGGCGCTACAGCCCTCGCCGTCCCGTGCGCCGGCGCTCGAACAGCCGACGAGCGGCTGCGCGCGCACGGTCGCGCCGTGCGGCGCGTACGCCGGGATCGCAGAAGTGCTGGCCGCGATCGGTTCGCAGCAGCGCGCCGCGAAGGCGCACGGCGAACGCGCGTTTGAAGTCGTGCTCGAGATCTTCGGCGCGCCGGCTTGGGCGGCGCACGAGCCGTCTGGTTGCGAACCGCCTGGCGCGCAGTCGTTCGCGCGGCCGATCACCGCCGCCGGGCTCGCCGGCTATCGCCAGCTGATCCACGACCTGCTCGCGCTCGGCGCGCGCGAGGGCGTCGAGCTGGCTTGGTGGAGCCCGTGGAACGAGCCGAACAACGCGCAGTTCCTCAGCCCGCAACGAGCGCTCTGCACGGCGAGCGCGCCGTCGCTCGCGCCGGCGATCTACGCTCAGCTCGCGACGGCGATGGCCGACGAGCTCGCGGCCGAAGGCGGCGTCCACCACCTGCTGCTCGGCGAGCTCGGCGCGTATACCGGCGATTCGCCGCACCACACGAGCATCGCAAGCTTCGTCGCGCGGCTGCCCGCGAGCACGATCTGCCTCGCCGACACTTGGTCGATCCACCTCTACGCGAGCTATCGCGCCGGCGCATCGGGTGAGCAGCCGCTCGACGCGTTCGAGCAGGCGCTCGACGCGCGCGGCGAATGTGGCGCTCGCGCGCGCATCTGGATCACCGAGACGGGGGTCGGAGCGCCGCGCGCCGGCGCGCGGCGCGAAGCGACAGCGGCGTCTGAGCGCGAAGGCTGTCTGGCGCTCGCCGCGCAGCTCGCGAGCTGGACGAGCGATGCTCGCGTCGAAACGATCATCCAGTACACGTTCCGCGAGGACCCGGCTTACCCGGTCGGCCTGCTGAGCGCCGACCTCGAGCACGTCTATCCGGCCTACTGGCTGTGGCTTCGCTACACGCGCGCTCGCGCGCAAGGGCAGCCGCTGCCGTCACCGTCGATGCTCTGCGCGTAGGCTGGCGCCGTGGCGATCCTTCCGCAAGCGGTGCGCAGCTTGACGCCGGAGAGCGTGCGCGACGACGTCCGCCTGCGCGCGCTCGCCGTCGGGTTCGGCCTGATCCCGCCGCGCACGATGCACTCGGCTGACGACGCGCGAGTTCTGCTGCAGGCCGCCGCCGGCGCGCGCCGCGTCGTCGAGATCGGCGTCTACGAGGGCTCCTCGGCGCTCGTGCTCCAACGAGCGCTCGGCCCACACGCCGAGCTGCACTTGGTCGACCCGTTCGGCAGGCATCCCGACGCGCTCCCGCGAGGCTGGGGCGCCACCGAGCGAGCGACGCGCCGCCTGGTCGCGCGCGCCGGACGGCAGCTCGGCGCGGCCGCGCCGGACGTGCGTTGGCACGTCGCGCTCTCACACGACCTCGCCGCGAGCTGGCACGGCGAGGTCGACCTCGTGTTCATCGACGGCGACCACTCGGAGGCCGGCTGCGAGCGCGACTGGCTCGACTGGAGCCGGTTCGTCGCCGCCGGCGGGCACGTCGTCTTCCACGACGCGCGCGCCGACCGCGACGGCGGTCGCGGCCTGCCGGGGCCGACGGCGGTCGTGGCGAGGTATCTGCGCGGCACGGCACGCGCCGAGCGCTGGGAGATCGTCGCCGAGGCCGACCGCACAGTTGCGGCGCGCCGCGGCGACTGACCGCCCTGTCGCCGATCCGCGCGTCGGCGAGTTGTCGGCTTCTGTTGTCAACGGCCGCCGGGCCGGGTGTTGACTCGACGAAACCTACTCAGGACTCCTAAACACTTGACATTACGTCAAGGCCTGTGGTAGCTTCGCCGCGACATGATGTCAAGCATCGTCATGGGGCCGGAACGCTCGCCCCGGACAGCATGAGGAGCGTGTCGACTCGCACGGATGCGCGCCGTGTGGCAAGGATGCGCAGAGCCTGAAGTCGCTTGACTCGATCTTGACGGCAGTGTTTTTTTCTGCCAAGGTCGAGAGTGGAGGGCCGCTGGCTGGGGTACAGCTCAGAGGCAGGGACTGGCACCGGGGAACTGGACGATAGGGAGCCTTTGTGCCGGCTACGTACCAAGAGGGAAAAGGAGCACTAGATGCGTCGCATGAAGATGATGGGGCTGTGCCTCGTCGCTCTGTTCGCGCTGACGGCTGTCGCCGTCTCGAGCGCGTCAGCGGCCACGCCGGCTTTCTATGAATGCGCCAAGCTGGCCAAGAATCCGACAACGAAAAAATACGAAGGTAAATACTCGGTGAAGACGTGCGCCACAGAAGCGTCTCCGACCGAACAGACCGAAGGCAAGAAAAACAAATACGAACTCAAAGAAGGCATCGGCAAAGGCAAGCAGTTCAAGGGCAAGGGTGGCGCGGCCACGCTGCACACTCCCGCCGTGAGCGGCGAAGTGGTCTGCAAGTCGTTCAAGGATTCGGGCTTCATCAACTCGCCGACTACCGAGGACAAAGTCATCTCGGAATTCAAGACCTGCACGAGCATCGGCAAAAAGTGCATGTCGCCCGGTGAGAAAGCCGGCACGATCAAGACGAACTCGCTGAAGGGCGAACTCGGCTACATCAGCAAATCACCGCTGAAGGTCGGCGTGGTGCTCTCGCCTGAATCGGGCAGCGTGCTGGCCGAATTCAACTGCGAAGGCCTCACAGTCGTCACGTCCGGTTCTGTGATCGGTGAACAGAAGGGCGACATCAACGTCTTCAGCAAGTCCTCCGAAAACGTCTTCTCCGTGACCGGTGGCGGCGTGCAGACGGTGACGAAATTCGAAGGCGGCGCGACGCACGTGCTCGAGTCGGTGATCAACGGCTCGGGTCCGTTTGAATCCGGCCAGCAGGCAGAAGCGGCCAACAAGGGCGAAGAACTCGAGATCAAAGCGTAGGCAGCAGCTGCGTAGAAGTCCGAAGCAGGGCTTGATCTCTGGAAGTGATCGATGGGGCCCCGCTCAAGCGGGGCCCCATCGCCGTTCGGAGCACGGCGCCGAGCCGTCCGGCGCGCGACGCGGCGCCATGTCGTCAACCGTTAGAGCCTCTACTTGACATGAAGTGGCCTACGGCTAGACTTTGTCTCAAGGGGACTGATGAGGAGAGGGAGTCGATGAGGGTTGGCGGGTTGAGCGGCGGGCGGCACTGGCTGTTGAAGGCGTCGCTCGCCGTCTGCGCAGCGATGCTCGTCGGCGTGCTGATCCGCAGCGGCGCCGCCGACGCGGCGCTCGAACACCCGTACATCGGCACGATCGCGAAGAACAAGAAAGGCGTCAGCGACGAAGTCTGCGGCGTCTCGATCGATCCCGGCAGTGGCGAAATCGCCGTGTCGGATCCTGGCGTCGAAGGCGTCGAAGTGTTCGATCGGACGGGCGCGTTCCTGCGCAAGATCTCGAGCGTTCAGTACGTAGAAGAAGAAACCGCTACCGAACAAGCCGAACGCGAAGAAAAAGAAAAGAAGGAAATCGAAAAAGGCAAAACGCCAAAAGAACCTTCGGCGAAATTTGAAAAAGAAGAACTCGAAGAATTCTGCAGCACGGCCGAGAACGACAGGAGCGCGACGCTGGACATCGCCGACGGCGGCGAGCACGCGGTCTTCCCGTTCAACAGGGAAGGCAAGCAGATCTTCGCGACGAACAAAGAAGGCAAGAAGATCGCCGGCGCAGAAGTCACAGGCGCCGAAACTCCAGCCGGGGAATTCGGCGAAGAACTGCACATCGCGATCGATCAGAGCACGGGGCAGCTCTATGTGTCTGATCGCGAACACGAAGCGGTCGACGTGTTCAGCGAAGCCGGCAAGTACGAACGGCAACTTGCGTTTCCGGGGCGCGCCGGAGAAGAACGCCTGCTGACCGGTCCGATCGCGGTCGACCAGGCGACCGGCGAAGTCTACGTCGGCGCGCAGGGCCAGGCGTTCGACGAAGCAGAAAACGAAGGCTTCGGCTTCGTCTACGTGTTCGACTCCGCTGGCGCGTTCGTTCGCGAGATCAGCGGCCACCCGGCGGGCGCCTTCTCGGGCTTCGGCGCCGAAGTCGAACCGATGTTGACTGGGCTGGCCGTCGGCCCCGAAGGGAACCTCTACGCCAGCGACGCGGCGCGTCGCACGGTCTTCGAGTTCGACCGCTCGGGCGACTTCATCGGATCGATCGCCGGCACGCCGTCGGGTGGCTTCAGCGAACCGTTCGGCGTGGCGCTCGATCAAGCCGGCGACCTCTACGTCGTCGACAGGACCGAAGAACGCAACCGCGAACGGGGCCGCGCCGAACTGGGCCTCGAACCGCTGCCCGGCGCGCTCGACGAGTTCGGGCCTGCGAAGAGCGCGATCTCGCCGACGATCGAATCGGAGTCGGTCGCAGAAGTCGCCGCGACGCATGCGGTGCTCGACGCCGTGATCGACCCGACGGGCATCGAGACGAGCTACCACTTCGAACTGTGCCAGGCCGCGTCGTGCGTAGACGTGCCGGCGCAGCCCGGCGCGTCTGTCGGATCGGGCGAAGCTCCGCGCGCCGTCAGCCAGCCGGTCGCCGGCCTGAGCGCGAACACGGCCTACACCTATCGCGTCGTGCTCGCTTACGGCGCGGGCGCCGCGAGCACCGTGCTCGGCGCGACTGAGAGCTTCACGACCGCGACCGAAGGGACGAGCGTCCAGCTGCCAGATGGCCGCGCCTGGGAGCTCGTCTCCTCCCCGGAAAAACGCGGCGCAGGGCTGGAATCGATCCCGCGAGAAGGCGGCCTGATCCAGGCCTCCGAAAGCGGCGATGCGCTGACCTACATCTCGCTCGCGCCCGACGAAGCCAACCCGGAAGGCAATCGCGTGCCGACGTTCGATCAACTGCTCTCGAAACGTGGCGAGGACGAAAGCGGGGCGCCGAGTTGGTCCTCGAAGGACATCACGCTCCCAGGCGAAGCGGCGAGCGGCGCGATCACCGGTAACGGAAAACAGGAATACCGCTTCTTCACCGAAGACCTCGAAGCCTCGCTGGTCGAACCGCTCGGGCTCGGGCCGAAGGCGCACCCGCCGCTCGCGCCGCCGGCGCTGGTCGGAGAACAACAGGAACGGACGATCTACACGCGCCAGACCGAAGGCTGCACAGCTCCGCCGTCGACGTGCTACGAGTCGGTCGTGAACGCCGCGAACGACGTCGCGCACAGCGGCTACGGCGGGTCTGAAGGCGCCAGGAAGGCGATCGAATTCGTCAGCGCGACGCCGAGTTTGAGCCACGTCGTGTTCGACTCGCTTGTGCCGCTCACCGAGGACGAAGTCGAAGCCGAAGCGAACATCTACGAGTGGTCGCCGACCCGGCCGAACGGAACGCCGGCGACGCCCGCCGAACAGCTCCAGCTCGTCAACATCCTGCCGGCGCCCGCGCCTGGCATGGCGGGCGAAGCGACACCTGGCGCCGCGGAACTGGGGGACAACCACGTCACCAGGCATGCCCTCTCCAGCGACGGGACGAAGGCGATCTTCTCCGCTGAAGGCCACTTGTACGTCCGCGACATGGTCGCGGACGAAACAGTGCAGGTCGACGCGCCGAACTTCGCCGGAGGGAGCGGCGGGACGGCGGTGTTCCAGACGGCCAGCGGCGATGGCACGAAGATCTTCTTCACCGACGAAGGCAAGCTGACAGAGAACGCGACGGTCACGGAAAAGTCGCGGAACCTGTTCGAGTTCGACCTCGACACGCGCACGCTCACCGACCTCAGCATCGACCCGAGCTTCAAGCAGACGGCCGAAGGGTCTTCGGTGCTCGGCCTCGTGCCCGGCGCCAGCGAAGACGGCTCGATGGTCTACTTCGTGGCTAACGGCGTGCTGACCTCCGCGCCGAACTCGAGCGGCGAAACGGCCGCGCCCGGTCACTGCGTGGCGAGGTCGAACGAGGAAGAAGCCGTCGCCGGCGCCACCTGCAACCTGTACCTCAAGCGCGGCGCCTCAGAAGCTGAAGCGCCGATCTTCATCGGACGGCTCTCCGCCGGTGATGCGTCCGATTGGCAGGACGAAAACGGAAATCTCGCGTACATGACCTCGCGCGTCTCACCGGACGGTCGCTACTTCGCGTTCATGTCTCAGCGCAGCCTGACCGGCTACGACAACCGCGACGTCTCGCCGGCGGCGCGCGAAGCGCGCGACGAGGAGGTCTTCCTCTACGACAGCGCCGGCGGCGGCAGCCTCACGTGCGCCTCGTGCGACGCCAGCGGCGCGCGTCCGTCGGGTGTCTTCGACGGCGGTTCGAGCGTCCGCAGCGAAGAAGGCCTCGGGCTGCTCACCGACCGGATCGAGACGTGGGAAGGCAAATGGCTCGCCGGCGCGCTTCCCGGCTGGACGGCGTCGGAAGGGCAGACGGCCAGCTACCAATCTCGCTATCTCTCCGACAGCGGCAGGCTGTTCTTCAACACGACCGAGCCGCTCGCGGCGGCCGACACGAACGGGAAGATGGACGTGTACGAGCACGAGCCCAACGGGATCGGCACGTGTGAAAGCGCGAGCGGGTGCACCGCGCTGATCTCCTCCGGCAGCTCAGATCGGGAATCGGCGTTCTTGGACGCGAGCGCGAGCGGCGACGACGTGTTCTTCATGACGTCGGCCGCCCTGGTGAGCACCGATCGCGACTCCGGGTTCGACGTCTACGACGCGCGCGTGTGCGGCGCGAGCGGGTGCGTGATCGCGCCCGGCACGACGCCGACCTCGTGCAGCTCCACGGCCGAATGCCGGCCGTCGTCGACGTCGAGCCCGATCCCTTCGTTCGGTTCGCCGGCGAGTGTGACGACCCCGAGCAGCGGGAACCTCGCCGCGAGCTCCGGCGTCCTGCCGAGCAAGGCCGCCGTCGAGCCGACGCCGAAGAAGCCGACACGCGCGCAGCTGCTCGCAAAAGCGCTGAAGACGTGCAAGAAGCTGAAGAAGAAGCAGGCGCGCGCTTCGTGTGAGAGGACGGCGCGCAAGAAGTACGGCCCGAAGAAGAAGGCAAAGAAGCGGGCGCCCGTGAAGAAGGGGAAGAAGTGAACGGCGACGGGGTGGTGTCAGCGAAAGCGTCGGCTCGATCGCGCGGGGCGCTGCTGGCCTCGATCGTCGGCCTGGCGCTGATCGCGGCATCGCTTACCGGCGCATCGTCCGCCGACGCCGCGGGCACGTGGTGGCGGCTGTCGTCGGTGGCCGCGCCGAGCAGCCTCCCGTCGGGCGGCGAAGCCGAGATCGTCGCTACGGCGTCCAATCTCGGCTACGAAGACGCCGGCTCGGGGGTCACGATCGCAGACAGGCTTCCGGCCGGAGTCCAGCTCGTCGCAGGCTCGTTGCACGGTGTTCAGCCGGGCAAGGGCGATGACCTCAGCCGCAAACGGAGCACCCCGGAAGAACCGGCGGGCGATGAAGTGACGTGCAGCGAAGAAGCGGCTCCGCTCGTCAGCTGCACGACGACGACGCCGGTATCGCCATACGGCGCGATCGAACTGATCGCGACGGTCAGGGTCACAGCGGCGTCCGGCACGACGCTGTCGAACGAAGTGACGCTGACCGGCGGCGCCGCGACCGCGCCGCTGCTCGCCGCGCTCACGGTCGGCGGCTCGCCGACGAGTTTCGGAGTCCAGAACTACTCGCTGTTGCCCGAAGACGAAGCGGGAGAAGTCGAGCACCAGGCCGGCAAGCACCCGTTCCAGCTGACGACGACGCTCGACATGAACCAGATCCTCAAGGTCGACCCGGAAGGAAGCGAAGTCTCGACCGGCGCCCCGGCGCTGCTGAGAGATCTGCACTTCGTCCTGCCGGCCGGCCTGCTCGGCAACGTCAACGTGCTGCCGAGATGCTCGACGGTCGACTTCTCGACGATCGCTCCGGGAGCCACTGATCTGTGTCCTGGGAACACAGCGATCGGCGTCGCGCGCGTGCTGATCAACGAACCGAACACCTACAAAGGCGTGCTGACCGAAACCGTGCCGGTCTTCAACCTCGAACCGGCGCCTGGCGAACCTGCTCGGTTCGGCTTCGAGTTCGACAAAGTCACCGTCGCGCTGACGACTTCGGTGCGAACCGGCGATGACTACGCCGTCGAAGTGAGCTCGACGAACCTGTCCGAGGCCGCCGAGGTGCTGACCTCGCAAGTGACGTTCTGGGGTCAGCCGGGAGCGCCCAGCCACGACGCCGCTCGCGGATGGGAATGCGTCGATGACGAACGCTACAAGGAAGAGGAGACCGGTCGTCCGTGCGTGCACGACGGGCAAGCGAGCGCCCCGCCGTTCCTCTCGCTGCCGACCTCGTGCCCGACCGAAGCGCCGCTCACGACCGTCACCGGGCGCTCGTGGCCGCTCAACGGGCACGAAGAACTCGAGATCGGCGGCGAAAGCGCCGCCGCTTTCCGCTTCACGGCACTGAGCGGATGCGACGAGCTGAGCTTCGAACCGTCGCTGCTCGTCGAACCGACGACGCGCGCCGCCGACACGCCGACCGGGCTCGGTGTGAAAGTCGACGTCCCGCAGGCGTCGACGCTCTCGCCGACCGGCCTGGCGGAGGCCGATCTGAAAGAAACCGTCGTCGCGCTGCCGAACGGCGTGATGGCGAGCCCCGGCGCCGCCAACGGGCTGGAAACGTGCCCGGCGCTGTCCTCGACCGAACCTTTCGGCTTCGGCTTCCTCGGCTCGCCTGAATCGGCGCAGCTGAACAACGAAGACATCTCATCGGCGGCCGAGCAGTGCCCGAACGGCTCGAAGCTCGGCAGCGTGTCGATCAAGACGCCGCTGCTGAAGAACGAACTTCACGGCAGCGTCTATCTCGCCGCGCAGGACACCGGCGCGCCCGGAGAAGAGACCGGACTGCTCGAAGAACGACTCGTTCTGTACCTGACGGCTTACGACGAAGAATCGGGCGTGCGCGTCAAGCTGGTCGGCGACGTGCACATCGACCCGAGCACGGGCCGGCTCGTCTCGACTTTCAAGAACTCACCGCAGGTCCCGTTCGAAGAGCTGACGATCGACTTCTTCGAAGGGTCGACGGCGACGCAGTCGACCCCTGCGCAATGCGGCGCCTACCGATCGACCGGCTCGTTCGTCCCGTGGTCGGGGCAGGCCGCCGCGCAGGCGGGCAGCTCGTTCGCGATCAGCGAAGGCCCTGGCGGCAGCGGTTGCCCGAACCCGAGCGGGCTCTCGCCGTCGTTCAGCGCCGGCGCGACGAACACGCAGGCGGGCGCGTACACGAGCTTCTCGATGACGCTCGGGCACTCCGATGCGGACCAGCCGCTCTCCGGTCTGACGTTGCACCTGCCGATCGGCGCCGCCGCGATGCTCTCGCACGTCGAAGCTTGCCGTGAACCGCCGGCCGGGCAGGAATGGAGCTGTGGAGCGAGCAGCTTGATCGGGCGCTCGGACTCGACGTCGGGCCTCGGCGGCTCGCCGTACTCGCTTCCGGGCGCCGTGTACCTGACCAAGGGCTACGACAACGCGCCGTTCGGGCTGCTCGTCGTGACGGCCGCCGACGCCGGCCCGTTCCATCTCGGCAACGTCGACGTGCGCTCGAAGATCTTCGTCGACCCGTTCACGGCCGCCGTGACGATCGAAAGCGATCCGTTCCCGCAGTTCGTCCGCGGCGTGCCCGTCCAGCTCAAACAGATCAACGTGACCGTCGACCGGCCCGAATTCGAGTTCAATCCGACGAGCTGCGCGCCGCTCGCGGTGAGCGCGACGATCACAGGCTTCGGGGGGTTCGACGGAGTCGGCAACGCGAGCGCCGGCGTGTCGAGCCCCTATGGCGTCACCGGCTGCTCGGCGCTGCCGTTCAAGCCGACGTTGAGCGCGAGCACGAAAGGCGACGCGAGCAAACCGAACGGCGCTGCGCTTGTCGTGAAAGTGACCTCCGGCCCCGGCCAGTCGAACATCGGCAAGACCAAGCTCGTGCTGCCGCTCCAGCTCCCGTCGCGCCTGACGACGATCCAGAAAGCATGTCCCGACGCGCTGTTCGAAAAACTGCCGTACGGCAGCGCCTGCGACGAAGGCTCGAAGATCGGCGAAGCGATCGTCCACACGCCGGTGCTGCAGAGCCGGCTGAAGGGCAATGGATACCTCGTCTCGCACGGCAACGCCGCCTTCCCGGACGTCGAGTTCGTGCTCGAAGGCGAAGGGATCACGCTCGTGCTCGATGGCCAGACGGACATCAAAAAAGGCATCACGACGTCGACGTTCAACTCGCTGCCCGACGCGCCGGTCACGTCGTTCGAAGCGATCCTTCCGGAGGGACCGCACTCGGCGCTGACCTCGAACGTGCCGGAAAGCAGGCACTTCAGCCTGTGCGGGCAGAAACTCGTGATGCCGACGACGATCACCGGCCAGAACGGCGCCGTGATCGAGCAGCAGACGAAGATCGCGATCGGCGGCTGCGCGGCCGTGAAGGGCATCAGGGAAAGCCGCGCGACGAAGCTCGCGAAGGCGCTGAAGAAGTGCCGCAAGCAGTTCAAGCACAGCAAGAAGAGGCGCGCGTCGTGCGCAGCGAAGGCGCGCAAGAAGTACGGCGCGAAGAAGAAGGCGAAGAAGAAGAAGGTCGCGAAGCAGAACGATTAGCCGGATGCTGAGCGCATCCGGCTTGCGGCGACCGTCAGCCGGGCTCGTTGTCCAGCGAGCGCCACAGATAGCGGCAGGCGATCGTCCGGTACGGGCGCCACGGCTCGGCCAGCACTTCCATCTCGGCCGTCTTCGGCAGGGCCGTCAGCCCATAGGCGCGTTCGATCGCGCGGCGGATGCCGAGATCGCCGACGGCGAGCACGTCGGGCCGGTCGAGATGGAACATCAAGAACATGTGCGACGTCCACTCGCCGAGGCCCTTGACCGCGACGAGCTCGGCGATCACCTCCTCGTCTGGAAGCGCGTCGAGGCTGTCGAGCTCGAGCTCGCCGGAGAGCGCGTGCTCGGCGAGCGAGCGCAGGAAGCCGACCTTCGCGCGCGAGAGCCCGGCCGCGGCGCGCAGCGCTTCGGGATCGTCGTCGAGGATCTCCTGCGGCGTCGGCGCACGGCCACCGAAGCGCTCGCTCAGGCGTCCATAGATCGCGCGCGCGGCGAGCACCGAGAGCTGCTGACCGACGATCGAGCGCACGAGCGCGCCGTAGTGGTCGTCGGCGTCCGGGCGCCCGGCGCGGACGCTCGGCAGCTTGCCGACATCGTCGATGATCCGCGCGAGCACCGGATCGCTTGCGCGCAGGTGCTCGACGGCCTTGCGCATCGACGGCTTCCGTGGCGCTTTGCGAGCCGCCGGCTTCGCCGTCGCAGTAGTCGCCGCCTTCGCCTTCGCCTTCGCCTTCGCTGTCGCCTGAGCTTTGCGCGGCGTCTCGGGCCGCGCCTTCGGCGTGGCTGTCGTCATCGGTGCTTTGCGCGGCGGCCCCACTGCGGCGCCTACAGCCCCGACGCCAGCGCGACCGGCTCGCCGTCGAGCGCGTTCAGCGCGCGCTCGAGCGACATCGCCAGGCACGTGAAGCTCGGCGTGTCGCGCACCGTGTAGCGCGATGCCTCGGTCGTGCGCAGCCGCTGAACGAGATCGAGGAACGTCCCGACGTCGTCGGTGTCGAACGCGACGACGAACTCCTGGTCGTCGAGCCCGAACGAGTACGTCGTGTGGTTGTCGACGCCTGGGTATTCGCGTCCGACCTGGATGTGGCCCTGCATGATCCGCCAGCGCTCCTCGGCTGCCAGCGCGTACCACTCGCGCGACTTGACGAACGGATAGACGAACACGTACTTGCCGCGAAAGCCGCGCGGGACGGCGCGCTCGTCTTCGGAGTACTCCGAGCTCTTGCGCATGCCGAGGAACGAGTGCGAGATCCGCGCCCACTTCATCAGGCCGCTCTGCGCGAGCACGACGTGGAACTCGTGGATCCGGTCGAGGTTCTCCGCCTCGGCGATCAGCAGCAGCTCAGCGTCGCCACGCGTCCCGACGAGCGAGAAGCTCTGCAGCGTGTGGCCGTCGGCGAAGTCCTCGCACGCGGCGCTGAACTCGCGCTTGTCCTGCTCGCGCTGCTCGGCGTCGAGGCGCCGCCACACCGGGTCGAGCTGGAGGAACGTGTACTTGACGAAGTGCCGTGCGCTCATCGCGCGATTATCGCAGCCGGCGAATGCTCGGCTCCTGCTGCGGGTAGAGTTATCGCGTGCGGATCGCGCTGCTCTCGCCGTACTCCTGGACCTATCCGGGAGGGGTCACCCGCCACATCGAAGCGCTCGCGCGCGAGCTGGGCGAAGCGGGCCACGACGCGCGCGTGCTCGCGCCGTTCGACCCCGACGACGCGCTCTCACGCCGGCTGCACCGCGGCGCGCGACCGCAGCGCCATCCGACGCCCGAGTCGTTCGTCTCGCTCGGGCGGACCGTCGGCATCCAGGCCAACGGCGCGGTCTCGAACATGGCGCTGACGCCCGGCTCGCTCTACGCGTTGCGGCGTGAGCTGCGCGACGGCGGCTACGATGTCGCGCACATCCACGAGCCGGTCGTGCCGCTGCTCGGTTGGGACGCGCTCTGCTCGGCCGGCGAGCTGCCGCTCGTCGGCACCTTCCACACGTACTCCGAGAACGTGATCACGAACGGCTTCGCCGCCGTGCCGCTCGGCGGCCGCCGCCGGATGAACCGCCTGCACGTTCGCCTCGCCGTCTCCGAGGCCGCCGCTTGGACCGCGCGACGCTTCTACGGCGGCCGCTACCGGATCGTGCCCAACGGCGTGCGGATCCCGACCGAGTCCGAGCTAGCGCACGCGGCCAGTCGCGCTCGGCCGGCCCACGCGGATGGCTGCGATCGGTCGAGCCAGGCGCCGCCGCGCGAGCGCGACGCGTTGCGGATCGTGTTCATCGGCCAGGCCGTCGAGCGCAAGGGGCTGGCGGTCCTGCTCGGCGCGTTCGAGGCGCTGCGCGAGCAGGTCCCGGCGACGTTGACGCTCGTCGGCGCCTCGCCGGCGGAGGTCGCGCACCTGATGCTCGACGGTCGCGGCGTGCGCGCGCTCGGCAAGGTCTCCGAGGAGCGCAAGCTCGCCGAGCTGGCGCGCGCCGACCTGCTCTGCGCGCCGTCGCTCGGCGGTGAGAGCTTCGGGATGATCCTGACCGAGGCGTTCGCCGCCGCCACGCCGGTGCTCGCGTCCGACATCCCCGGCTATCGAGACGTCGTGCGCGATGGCGTCGATGGCCGGCTCGTGGCGGCCGGAGAACCGCTCGCGCTCGCCGAAGGGCTGCGGCGATTCGCGTTCGACCGCGCCGGTCGCGAGCGGATGGCGCGCGCCGCGCGCGAGCGCGCCGAGCGCTTCGCCTGGCCGCACGTCGCGGCCGAAGTGATCGACTCCTATGAGCAGGCGATCGCGATCGGCGAGCGTTCGCGGCGCGTTCAGCGCGGCCCGATCGCGCGCACGGCGCTGCGCCACGGCTTTGCGCCGGCCGACTTGCTGCCGCGCGTGCCGGCGCAGCGGCTGGCGTCGCTCGCGCCGGAGCCGCCGCCGCTCGTCGGGCGCGAGAAGCGGGTTCGCACGCTGCGCCGAGTCGGCGTCGCGGCGATGTGGCTGGCCGGCGGCGCGCTGACGTCGCTCGCGCTCGAGCGCGTCGGCGTGACGCGCGTGCTCGCCTCGCTGCTCGCCTCGAAACCCGGCCTGATCGTCGCCGCGCTGGCGCTGATGTGCGCGGCGATGTTCGCGCGCGCGATCTCGTGGCATGCGATCCTCGCCGCCGCGCCGACGTGGCGCTTGGCGAGACGGCGCGACGCGATGCAGGGCACGTTCATCGGCGTGCTGATGTCCGCGACGCTCCCGGCGCGCGTCGGCGAGCCCTCGCGCGCGCTGATCGTCGCGCGACGGATCGGACGCGCCCGCGAGACGCTGCCGGTCGTGCTCGGCACGATCGCCTCGCAGGCGATGCTCAACCTGCTCGCGCTGGCGATCCTCGGCGGTGTGACGCTGTCGAGCGTCGACATCTTCGACGGGCACGACCGCGCGCTGCTGCTCGTCGCGATGGCGCCGCTCGTCGCGCTCGTGCTGACGCGGCTCGCGCCGACGCTCGTGCCGTCCGCCGGCGCGTCGAGCGCGCAGGCGACCGATGCGCTGCTCGGCGCCGTGCGCGGCGCGCGGCGCCGCCTGCGCGACGGCTCGCGTGTGTTCGCCCATCCGCGCCAAGCTGCTCTCGCGACGGCGTCGCAGCTCGGCGCGTGGACGCTTCAGTGGCTGTCGTGCTGGCTGCTGCTGATCGCCTTCGGGCTCGGCGCTCAGACCGGCGCCGCGGCCGCCGCGGGCGTGTTGTTCGCCGTCAACGTGACCGCGATCGTCCCGGCGACACCGGCCAACGTCGGCGTCTTCCAGGCCGCCTGCGTCGCGGTGCTCGTCGGCGGCTACCGCGTCTCGACGCCCGACGCGATCGCCTACGGCATCGTGCTGCAGCTGATCGAGCTCGCGACTGCCTTCGCGATGGGGCTGCCGGCGCTGCTCAACGAGGGCCTTTCCTGGCGCGAGGTCCGGCTTCGCACGATGCACGCCGCGCCGATCAGCCTCGGTCCGCCGCCGCGCTCCGCTGCAGCCGCCACGCGGCTCGAGCGCTGACACGGCGTAGCGCTCGGCTCGCGCAGGCAGGCATCCTCGCGACGATGGCGTATCGATCGACGTGAGCGATGCGTGGGTCTACATGCTGCGCTGCGCCGACGACTCGCTCTACACCGGCTGGAGCACCGATGTCGCGCGGCGCCTGCAGCGCCATCGCGCCGGTAAGGCGAGCCGCTACACCGCGAGCCGTCTGCCGGTCGAGCTCGTCTATGAGGCGGCGATGCCCGATCGCGGCGCGGCGCTGCGCGAGGAGGCTCGGATCAAGCGTCTGCGCAAGCACGCGAAGCTCGCGTTGATCGCGGCGCGCGCGCCCTGACACGGACGCCGCGAACGTCCGATCACGCCGTGCCCGCGACGGCCGATCGGCGCCGCGCCCGAGGCGCGTCGGCGGATCAGTCATCATGGGGGAGTGCCCGGCGAGTCCTCAGCGAGCAGGCCAACTTCGCGCAGCGTCAAAATCGGCGTCGATGAGCGCACCGGCTGGTCCTCGGACCGCCCGCGTCGCGACGGCGCGCCGGAGCGTCCGCCGAACCTCTCGGTGCATTGCAGCGTGCTCAAGCCGATCGACCGCTTGCGTTACTCGCCCGGCAGCCTGCTGGTCGTCGTCTCCGCGTCGGCGAGCGAGCGCGACGCGTTCGTCAAGCGCCTGATCGAGGATCGCGCGAGCCTGCTCTCGCTGGCCAAGGTGCGCGGCCTGCTCGCCGGCAAGGTCGCCGCCGCGGAGATCGACGAGCGCGCGCAGGAGCTGCTCGCCGCCGCCGTCGCGAAGCGGCTGCAGAACAAGGACACCGTCGTGCTCGCCGCCGACGGCCTCGCGGGCGACGAGCGCGAACCGTTCGTCCGTATCGCCGCCGCGCTGCGCCGTCCGCGACATCTGATCCTGCTCGAGACGACGCGCGACCAGGTCGCCGAGGAGGACCTGCTGACGCTGAACGCGCTGCGCCGCGCGCTCGACGCCGGCGAGCTCGGCGAGGAGGGCTTTCAGACGGCGTTGCGGCTCGGCGGCGGCACCGCCTCGGAGGTCAAGCGGATTCTCTTCCGCCCGCCGCCGCGCGACGACGACTAGCCAGAGGGCCGTCGACTCGGCGCGGGGCCGCGTCCTCAGTCGCTCGCGTGCTATCGCACGCCACGCTCCCTGCGTCCTTGCCCCGCTTGGTCGACAGCCCTCTGGCGGTCCGCGTTCTACGTCAGCGCCGGCTGATCCTCGGCTTCGACGGCGCCCTCCGCCGGGTCCTCGTCGCCGATCTCGCCGAACAGCGACGGATCGCGGTTGGAGCCGCGGATCAGGTCGTCGGGTGAGCCGTCGGGCAGCAATCGGCCCTGGCGCGTGCCGAAGTAGATCGCCTGCGGGTGGTGGACGATCATCGCGAGCGTCGACTGCTCGGGGTTTGGCGCGTAGCCATCGGTGATCGTCATGCCGATCCGCTCGAGCTGGAGCAGTTGCTCGACCTTCAGGTGCTCGGCCTGCTCGGGCACGGCCGGGTAGCCCCACGAGTAGCGCCGGCCCTGCGCCTCGTCGATGCCGAGCATCTGCCGCGCGCGCCAGTGCAGCCATTCGGCGAGCCCCTCGGCGGTCTGCACGCCGAGCCCATGCACGAACAGCTGCTCGGCGAACTCGCCTTCGGCCTCGAGCTTCGCCATCAGCTCGGTTACCTCCGAGCCGACCGTGACGGCCTGCACGGCGATCACGTCGAGCTCGGCCGGCGGCTTGCCGTCGAGCGCCGGGCGGAAGAAGTCGGCGAGGCAGATCCGGTCTCCCTTCGGCTGGCGCGGGCAGACGAACCGCGTCAGCTCACTCGTGCGGTCCTCGGGGTCGAGCACGACGATCTCGTTGCCGAGCGCGTAGCAGGGGAAGAAGCCGAGCAGCGCGCGCGGGTGCAAATAGGGTGCTCGCGCCTCCCTCCCGTCGGCGCTTTGAAGTGGTCGATCGCCCTCCGGGCGCTCGATCGCCTGCTTCCACATCCGCTCCAGGCGCGGGCGGAAGTCCTCGTCGAGCAGCTTCTGCCAGGCCTCGCCTTTGACGCCGCGCCCGCCCCAGTGCAGCTTGAACAGCACGTGCGTGTCGAGGTGGCGGTAGAGCTCGTCCATCTCGACATCGATCTCCTGCACTCCCCAGAACGGCGGCGTCGGGATCGGCACGTCGGTGCGCGCGGACGAGCGCACCGAGTCGTCGGCGAAGTTCAGCTCCTCCTGCGGCGCCTCGCCCTTGGCGCGGAACTCGGTCGCTCCGGCGAGCAGCTTCTCGACGAGCGCGCCGCGCGCGTCGGAGTCGACCAGCTGGTCCATCACCGAAAGCCCCTCGAAGGCGTCCTTGCAGTAGAAGACGCCCGGCTCATAGACGTCCTCGGAGTCTTTGCCGCCGGGGTACAGAGCGCGGTAGCTGAACGCACGGTTGATCGCCGCGCCGCCGATCAGCACCGGGTAGGAGAGGCCCTTGGCGTGCAGCTCCTCGATGCAAGCCGGCATCTGTTTCGAGGTCGAGACGAGCAGCGCCGACAGGCCGATCGCGGTCGCGTCGTGCTCCTGCGCGGCGTCGACGATCGTCTGGATCGGCACCTGCTTGCCGAGATCGACGACCGTGTAGCCGTTGTTCGTCAGGATCGTGTTGACGAGCGACTTGCCGATGTCGTGCACGTCGCCGAACACGGTCGCGAGCACGACCGTGCCCTTCGTGTAGCCCTCGATCTTGTCGAGGTACTTCTCCAGCTGCGCGACGGCCTTCTTCATCACCTCGGCCGACTGCAGCACGAACGGCAGGATCAGTTCGCCGGCGCCGAACTTGTCGCCGACCTCTTTCATCGCCGGCAGCAGCACCTCGTTGAGCGTCGGCACGGCGCCGATCTTCTCGACGCTGCGGTCGATCCAGTCCTCGACGCCGTCCTTGCGCCGGCGCAGGATCTGGAAGTGCAGCGCCTCCTCTGGCTCCATCCCCTCGGTCGGGTCGGCAGCACCGGCCGGGCCCTCCTCCTCGCCCTTGGACTCGAAGTGGCCAATGAAGCGCTCGAGCGCGTCCTCGCGCCGGTTGAAGACGAGGTCGTCGGCCAGCTCGCGCTCGTTGTCCGGGATCTCCGCGTAAGGCGTGATGTGGTTTGGGTTGACCATCGCCAAGTCGAGCCCGGCGTCGACGCAGTGATGCAGGAACACCGAGTTGAGCACAGCGCGTGCGCCGGGTGAGACGCCGAACGAGACGTTCGAGACGCCGAGCGAGGTCTTCACATGTGGGATCTCGGCCTTGATCGCCTTGATCCCGGCGATCGTCTCGACCGCCGACGGGCGCCACTCCTGATCGCCGGTCGTCAGCGTGAACGTCAAGCAGTCGAAGATCAGCAGCTGCGGGTCGAGGCCGTGCTCCTCGCAGCAGAGGTCGCGGATCCGCTTGGCGATCTCGACCTTGCGCTCCGCAGTCTTGGCCATGCCGACCTCGTCGATCGTCAGCGCGATCAGCGCGGAGCCGTGCGCGAGCGCCACCGGCACGACGCGGTCGAGCTTGTCGCGTCCGGCCTCGAGGTTGACCGAGTTGACGATCGCGCGGCCGGGGATCTGCTCGAGCGCGCGTTCGATCACCTCGGGCTCGGTCGAGTCGATCTGGATCGGCGCCGGCTGCGTCAGCGAGACCTTCTTCGCGAGCAGGCGCATCTGTTCGTCCTCGTCGGTTCGCTCGGTCAGCGCGACGCACAGGTCGAGCACGTGCGCGCCGCCGGTCACCTGGTCCTCGGCGATCTGCACGAGCCCGTCGTAGTCGTCGGCGAGCAGCAGCTCCTTCGCCTTGCGCGAGCCTTGCGAGTTGACGCGCTCGCCGATCATCGTCGGCGCAGGCTCCTGCTGCAGCGGCGTCGAGGCGATCATCGACGAGAGCTGCGGCGGGCGCGGCGCTGGGCGTGCCGCGACCTCGCGTCCGCGCACGCGCTCGACGATCGCGGCGATGTGCGCCGGCGTCGTGCCGCAGCAGCCGCCGACGACGCCGACGCCGTAGCGCTCGACGAACTCCTTCAGCGCCTCGGCGAGCGGTTCGGGCTGCTCGGGGAAGATCGTCTCGCCGTCGGGCCCCTGCAGCGGCAGGCCGGCGTTGGGAATGCATGCGACAGGGACCGGGCAGAACTCGCCGAGGAAGCGGATCGCGTCGCGCATGTCCTCCGGCCCGGTCGAGCAGTTCAACCCGATCACGTCTACGTTCAGCGCCTCGAGCGTGCACAGGACCGACGAGATGTCGGTGCCAAGCAGCATCTTGCCGCCGTTCGGCAGCAGCGAGACCGACGTGTGGATCGGCAGCGTGCGCCCGGTGCCTTTGAACGCCTCGCGCGCGCCGAAGATCGCCGCCTTGACCTCGAGGATGTCCTGTGCCGTCTCGATGATGATCAGGTCGACGCCGCCGTCGATCAGCCCGGCGGCCTGCTCGGCGAAGACCTCGACGAGCTCGGCGAAGCGGATCTGCCCGAGCGTCGGGTCCTCGGAGGCCGGCAGGTAGCCGGTCGGGCCGATCGAGCCGGCGACGAAACGGCTCTCGCCGGCCGCCTTGCGCGCGATTTCGGCCGCCTTCGTGTTGATCTCGACCGTGTAGTCGGCCAAGCCCCACTCCTCGAGCTTGATCCGCGAGCCCTGGAAGGTGTCGGTCTCGAGCACTTCCGCGCCGGCCTCGAGCATCGAGCTGTGCACGCCCTCGATCACGTCCGGGCGGTTGAGCACGAGCGCCTCGTGGCACTTGCCTGCGAGGCCGCCGTAGTCGGCGGCCGTCAGCTCGAACTGCTCGAGCGTCGCACCCATGCCGCCGTCGTAGACGACGACGTGCTCGGAGATCGCCTGGATGTAGTCGCGAGCCATCAAGCAATGCTAGCTAGCCGACGTCGGCGGCTGCACGTTTCGGGCAGTGCGCGCCCGCTCGGGACGACGCGCCGTATGTCCTTTCGCACGCGCCGCTCGAACGGCCGTCCAGGCACGTTGGCTAAGTCCGTCGGCGTGTGCAGACTGCGCCGCGACGAGGACCGGATCGGCGGATCGGACAAATCCGCGCCGGGTTCGCGGAAGCGCGAAGAGCCAATCGCCGTGCGATGCGGCGATCGACGACTCCAAAGCTGACAATCCAGATTCAACAAGGGGGAATGATGTTGCGAGACCTTGCGGTCGGGTCTGCCGTCGAGCAGCCGACAGAGCCCGCAGACGCTTCGACGGCTCGCGCCGGCGCGGTCGCGATCGAGACCGAGCACGCCGTCGTCGCGGTCGTCGGACTCGGCTACGTGGGCCTGCCGACGGCGATCGCGCTGCGCAACGCCGGCTGCATGATCATCGGGATCGACAGCTCCGAGCGCCGCCTGGCGCAGATTCGCGACGGCGAGGCCGAGCTGCTCGACGCCGAGCGCGAGCAGCTCGCCGAGCATCTCGACGGCGACGGCTTCGTGCTGACCGATGCGGGCGCGGCGCTCAACGCGGCCGACCTCGTGCTGATCTGCGTGCCGACGCCGGTCGACGAGCAGCGCGAGCCCGACCCGCGAGTGCTGAAGCAGGCGTGCGCGTCGGTCGTCGCCCACGCGCGGCCCGAGCAGACGATCGTGCTGACCTCGACGACATATGTCGGCTGCACGCGCGAGCTGCTCGTCGCGCCGCTGGCCGAGCGCGGCCTGCACGCCGGCGAGAACGTGTTCGTCGCATTTGCGCCCGAGCGGATCGATCCGGGCGTCGAGGCGCATGCGCAAGTGCAGACGCCGCGCGTGCTCGGCGGCGTCAGCGAGACGTGCTTCCGGCGCGCCGCGGCCGTCCTGCGTCACACCTGCGAGCGGCTGCACCGCGTCTCCTCGCCGGAGGCCGCCGAGATGGTCAAGCTCTACGAGAACACGTTCCGCGCGGTCAACATCGCACTCGCGTTCGAGATCGCCGAAGCGTGCCGCGGCTACGGCCTCGACCCGATCGAGGTGACCGACGGGGCCGCGACGAAGCCATACGGCTTCATGGCGCACTACCCGTCGGCCGGTGTCGGCGGGCACTGCATCGGCGTCGATCCGCACTACCTCGTGCACCCGCTGCGCGCCGCCGGGCGCCCGGCGAAGGTCGCCGAGGAGGGCTTGCGCAAACTCGCCGGGCGCCCGCGCCACATCGTCTGGCGCGCGCACGAGATGCTCGTCGAGTCCGGACAGTCGCTTGCCGGCGCGCGCGTCCTGCTCGTCGGCGCGTCCTACAAGCCGGGCGTCGCCGATGCGCGCGAAGCGCCGGCGCGCGAGATCGTGCGGCGCCTGCTCGAGGAAGGCGCGGCGGTCGACTTCCACGACCCGCTCGTGCCGGAACTGCTGATCGACGGCGAGCTGCTGCACAGCGTCGACCCGGACCCGCGCGTCGACGTGTCCGATCGACGCCGACGGCTGGCTGCACACAGGCGACATCGCCGAGATCGACGACGGCTATGTGACGATCGTCGACCGCAAGAAGGAGCTGATCATCAGCGCCGCCGTGGACGAGTGAGCGCCAGCCGCATGAGCGCGTGGAGACGGCCGACCACACCTCTCGGCGCTCGTCGCGATCGACCCAGACCGAGAGCGGGACGACGAGACGCGCGCGACCGTCGCCGCTGCGATCGCGCGAGTCAACGCCGGGCTCGAATCGCCGAGCGCTACGCGACGGTCATCGAGCGCATGTATTCGCCGGCTACTTGATGAACAGCATCTCCGAGTACTTCGGCAGCGGCCAGAGGTCGTCGGCGACGAGCTTCTCCAGACGGTCGGCGACCTCGCGCGTGTCGTCCATCGCCGAGATGACGACGTCGCGCATGTAGATCGCCTCCTTCTGCGAAGAGTTACCTGGATGGTTCTCGTCGAGGTTCGCGTCCTCGAGCTCGCGAAGCGCGAAGTGGAGCTCCTTGATCAGCGGCTCGACCTCGCCGACGAGCTCCTCGAGCCCCGTCGCGCGCAGTTCGTTGAGGTAGCGAATCGCAGCCGGCAGCACCATCGTGCGCGCGACCGTCGCGGCCGTCTCGGCCTCGATGTTGAGGTTCATCACGTACTGCTCGGTGTAGACGTCGTAGCGCGACTCGAGCTCGCGCTTGCTCAGCACTTTGTACTTCTTGAACGTCGCGACGGTCGATTTGTCGACGATCCAAGGCAGCGCGTCGGGTGTCGTCGGCAGGTTCGCGAGGCCGCGCTTCTCGGCCTCCTTGTGCCAGGCCTCGGAGTAGCCGTCGCCGTCGAAGACGACCTGCTTGTTCGCCTCCCACGCCTGCTTGACGACCGACGTGACGGCCTTCTCGAGCGTCGAGCTTTTCAGCGCGCTCTTCAGCTTGCCGGCGAGGTCGTCGACGGCTTCGGCGACGATCGTGTTCAGCACCGTGTTCGGGAACGCCGGCGAGGAGTTCGAGCCGAGCGCGCGGAACTCGAACTTGTTGCCGGTGAACGCGAACGGGCTGGTGCGGTTGCGGTCGCCGCCGTGCAGCGGCAGCGCTGGCAGCACGGGAGTGCCAAAACCGAGGAACGAGCCCGGCTTCGACGGCTGCACTTTGCCCTTCTCGATCGCCGTGAAGACCTTCTCGAGATCGGCGCCGAGGAAGATCGAGATGATCGCCGGCGGCGCCTCGTTGGCGCCGAGGCGATGGTCCTGGCCGGCGCTCGCGATCGATGCGCGCAGCAGCTCCTGGTGCTGGTTGACGGCCTGGATCACGGCCGAGCAGAAGAACAGGAACGAGAGGTTCTCGGCCGGCGTGTCGCCGGGGTCGAGCAGGTTCAGGCCGGTGTCGGTGCCCATCGACCAGTTGTTGTGCTTGCCTGACCCGTTGACGCCGGCGAACGGCTTCTCGTGCAGCAGGCAGACGAGCCCGTAGCGGCGCGCCGTGTTCTGCAGCACCTGCATCGTCAGCATCTGGTGGTCGGAGCCGACGTTCGAGTTCTCGAAGATCGGCGCTACCTCGAACTGGTTCGGCGCGACCTCGTTGTGGCGCGTCTTGATCGGCACGCCGAGCTTCGCCAGCTCGAGCTCGACCTCGAGCATGTACGCGAGCACGCGCTCGGGGATCGAGCCGAAGTAGTGGTCGTCGAGCTCGTGGCCCTTCGGCGGTTTCGCGCCGAACAGCGTCCGACCGGTCGTGACCAGGTCGGGGCGTTCGAAGTAGTACTGCTCGTCGATCAGGAAGTACTCCTGCTCGCAGCCTGTCGTCGTGAAGACGTGCTTGGCGTCGTCGATGCCGAGCAGGCCTAGCGCGTTGACGGCGGCGCCGGAGAGCGCGTCCATCGAACGCAGCAGCGGGATCTTGTTGTCGAGCGCCTCGCCTGTCCACGACGTGAACGCCGTCGGGATGCACAGCAGCGTGCCGTTTGGGTTCTCGAGCACGAACGCCGGCGACGTCGGGTCCCAGGCGGTGTAGCCGCGCGCCTCGAACGTCGCGCGGATCCCGCCGCTCGGGAACGACGACGCGTCGGGCTCGCCCTGGATCAGCTCCTTGCCGGAGAATTCGGCGATCGCGTTGCCCTCGCCGTCGGGGCCGTAGAAGGAGTCGTGCTTCTCGGCCGTCGAGCCGGTCAGCGGCTGGAACCAGTGCGTGTAGTGCGTCGCGCCCTTCTCCATCGCCCATTCCTTCATCGCCTGGGCGACTTGGTCGGCGATCGTCTCGTCGAGCGCCTCGCCGCGCGCGAACGTCGCCTGCAGCGCACGGTAGACGTGCTTCGGCAGGCGGTGGCGCTGGACGGAGGCGGAGAACACGTTCGCTCCGAAGACCTGGTTGTCCTGGAGCGTCAGGTCGGGCGAGCCGAGCGCCGAGCCGTTGGCGCTCCACTGGGCGGCGGTTACGTTTTGCTGGCGGGTCCGTGGCATGAGCGGAATCAAGTCCTCCTGAGAGCGTCGGGCAAAGGGGTCGGAAAAGCCGAACGCAATCGTAATGCCCGGCGGGAGTCCGCAAACCGGCGTCTGGCGAAATCCGCGGCGGCGTCTTTCGACAACGGGCCAAAGCCCGGCGCGCATCGCGCGTCCGGCATCGCGCGGCGCGTCATCTGCTCAGCCGCGAGCCGGCATCGGCAAGCGCGCTACGGCTGCGCCGGGAACGTTCCGAGTTCGACGCGACCGGTGCTCGGGTTGACGTGCCGCGATGGCGGCGCACCGGCGATCTGGACGGTCGAGCTGGTGCTCAGCGCGCCACCGTTCGGCCGCGCCGCCTTCGCGCGCCCGGCGAGGTCGGCGTTGATCTGGATCGCGACGCGATGTTCGCCGGGCTTGACTGGAACGACCGTCCATTCGAAGACGCGCGAGTGCTGCGGCGCCAGCGCGCCCAGCGCCCACGTGTTGACATAAGCCGTCTGCCCGCCGCCGGGCGGGCTGACTTCCTCGCTCTGCACCGGCGGTTTCGGCAGCGTGCCCGGTCCCTGTTCGACGATCCAGATCGGCCGCTTGTCCGAGGCCAGTTCGGGGTATTTTTCGGTGTAGTAGAAGGAGTCGAGCGTGACGGCGATGTCTGGAACGGTGTGCGTGTCGGCGTTGCGGATCGCGATCCGCATCTTGGCCGGGCGCCCAATCGACTGGTGCGCCGGGAACGACACGTCGCTCAGTTCGAGCTTGTAGGTTCGCGCCGTTTCGCCGGACGTCTGCTTGGCGCCGCCGCCGCAGCCGGCGATCAGCAGCGTCACGGACGCCGCCAGCACCCCCCCGAACATGACTGTTCGCCTCCTCACGGGCGTCGGACCTTATCAGTGGGACTGGCGCGCGCGAGCGGCTGCGAGCGCATCGCCGATGCCGTCATCGGATGCCGTCGTCGGTCGCCGCTGGCGCGTGTTGTATCCATCGCGTACAGTTCATCCGACGGCCAAGGCAACCCGAGGAGGGGTAGGCAGAGATGGTTCGCAGCGTCGCCGACCGGGCATTCGTCCCGGTTCGCAACGTGCTCGAGGAATTCGGGGACATGATGATCCTCACAGGGCGGACGATCGTGTCCGCGCTGCGACCGCCGTACCCGTACGGCGGCGAGCTCGTCTCGCAGTTCCTCTTCGCGCTGCGGCTGTGCTGGTTCCCGCTGCTGATCTCGACGGTCTGCATCTGCTACGCCGCGCCGGGCCTGCAGGCGGCGAACTTCCTGACGATCTTCGGCGCGCTCGACCGGCTCGGCGGCTTCTTCGTGCTCGGCGCCGTGCGCGAGATCGGCCCGAGCGTGACGGCGATCGTCGTCGCCGGCGTCGCCGGCACGGCGATCACGGCCGACCTCGGCGCGCGCAAGGTCCGCGAGGAGCTCGACGCGCTGCAGGTGCTCGGCGTCGACCCGGTCAAGAACCTCGTCGTTCCGCGCTTCCTCGCGCTGATGGTCGTCACCGGCCTGTTCGACATCTACGCGCTGCTGTTCGGCATCTTCGGCGGGATCATCGCCGAGCTCGTCAACGGCCAGCCGCTCGGCCCGTTCTGGAACACGCTGTTCGCGAACGCTTCGACGACCGACCTGTGGGGCTCGGTGTTGAAGACGACGATCTACGGCGCGATCATCGCGATCGTCTGCTGTTACAAGGGCATGACCGCCTCCGGCGGCGCCGAGGGCGTCGGTCGCGCCGTCAACGAGGCCGTCGTGATCGCGTTCACGGCGATCTTCTCGTTCGACTACGTCTTCACGCAGACGCTCCTCGCCACACACCCCCAGATCCTGGTGATCAAGTAATGGGCGAGCTGCTCGCAATGCCGCGTGAATGGCTCGCGGCGACCGGCGAAATCGGCAAGTTCACCGGCCAGATCGTCGGCGACGTCTACGGCCTGCGCGTGTTTCGCTTCTTCGGCGAGTCGCTGCGCCAGGCGGGCATCCTGATCGTCGGCTCGACGACGATCATCTGGACATTGATGTTCATTCTCGGCCTGCAGTGCGGGATCGAGGGCGCGTACTTCACCGCGGCGCAAGGCGCGCCGGCGTACTCGGGCGTGTTCACGGCTTGGTGCGACCTGCGCGAGATCACGCCATACGCGTTCGGCTACATGATGGCCGCGAAGGTCGGCACCGGCATCGTCGCCGAGCTCGGCGCGATGCGGATCTCCGAGGAGATCGACGCGCTCGAGGTGATGGGCATCAACTCGATGACGTTTCTCTGCGCGACGCGCCTGCTCGCCGCGTGGCTGGTGCTGCCGTTCATGTACCTCGCGGGCATCGGCGCGGCGTTCCTCGCGTCGTATATCGCCGTCGTGCAGCAGATCGGCTACGTCTCCTCCGGCGGCTACTTCCTGATCTTCTGGCAGTTCCAGAATCCACCGGACTTCCTCTACAGCCTGATCAAGGCGATGTTCATGGCGACGGCGATCGTCCTCGTGGCCTGTTACTACGGCTACAACGCCAGTGGTGGGCCGGTCGGCGTCGGGCGTGCGACGGCGAAGTCGATGGTGCTAAACCTGGTGTTGGTGCACGTGATCGGAATGTTGGGAACGCAGATCTTCTGGGGCGCCAATCCGCGCGCTCCGATCGGGGGCTGACGTGGCGCGCGAGGACGTTCCGGGACCGCACGGCGACGCTGACGGCGCCGGCGAGTCCTACGAGCAGATCGAGCACCACGACGCTCCGGCGCAGTCCGGCGGCGAAGCCGATTTCGCGCCGGCCGAGCCCGACGACGACGCGCCGGCGTCGGGACGCGTCGAGCGCGACCCGCGCATCGAGGTCGTCGAGCGCGAGCAGGAAGCCAAGGAGTTCGCCTACCACACGGGCACGCAGCGCGCGTCTGAGACGCCTGATGCGATCGAGTTCATCGACGTGCACAAGGCGTTCGGGCGCAACCAAGTGCTGCGCGGGCTGAACATGGGCCTGCCGGACAACCAGATCTCGATGATCCTCGGGCCGTCGGGCACCGGCAAGTCGGTCTGCATCAAGCACATCGTCGGCCTGCTCTACCCGGACGAGGGCGATGTGCTCGTGCACGGCGTCTCGATCCCGAGCCTCGCCGACGCGGACCTGTTCGAGACGCGCAAGAAGTTCGGCGTGCTGTTCCAGGACGGCGCGCTGTTCGGCTCGCTGAACCTGTGGGACAACGTCGCGTTCCCGCTGCGCCAGCACACCGAGAAGGGCGACGAGGAGATCGCCGAGATCGTCAATCGTCGGATGAGCGAGGTCGGCCTCGGCGGCGAGGGCGAGAAGATGCCCAACCAGCTCTCCGGCGGCATGCGCAAGCGCGCAGGCTTTGCGCGCGCGCTCGTGCTCGACCCGGAGATCGTGCTGTTCGACGAGCCCGACTCCGGCCTCGACCCGGTCCGCACCGCGCTGCTCTGCGAGCTGATCAAGGAAATCCACGCCGAGAACGGCGGCTGCTACGTCGTGATCACGCACGACATCATGAGCGCGCGCCGTGTCGCCGAGCACATCTCGGTGCTGTGGAAGGGGCGGATCGTCGAGTCCGGCCCGGCCGAGGAGCTGTTTGCGTCGGAAAACCCGTTCGTGCGCCAGTTCCTCGCGGGCGAATCGGCCGGCCCGCTCGGCATGGAGTGATTGCAGCGCCTGCTGCGCGCGTTGCCACAGCGCGCGGTTAGCCTTCAGCTGTGAACGCGGCACGGCTTCTCTCGGGCCTGGCGGGCGGCGCGGCGCGGCGTCCGCGCGCGGTGATCGCGCTCGTCGTCGTGCTCGCGCTCGGCGGCGCCGGGCTCGCCTTGCGGTTGCGCCCGACGGCGGCGACGAGCACGTTCGTGTCGAGCTCGAGCTCGCAGTACGAGGCGACGCAGCGCTACTACGCGAGCTTCGGCGAAGAACCGATCGAGGTGCTCGTCAAAGGCAACTTGCAGCGGCTCGTGCTGAGCGAAGACATCGATCGCCTGATCGGCCTCGAGGGCTGCCTCTCGGGGAACGTGCCGAGCAGCGCGCTCGCGAACGAGGGCGGCGTCGACGGGCCGTGCGGTCAGCTGGCGAAAGCGCATTCGATCAAGGTCGTGCTCGGCCCTGGCACGTTCATCAATGAGGCCGCCAACCAGATCGACGAACAGCTCGCGGCCCAGACCAAACAGGCCGAAGCGCAGGCCAAGCAGGCCGAACGCACGGTGCGCGGCGCCGCGCTGAAGCGCGGCTTGAGCGCGAGCGAAGCCGACGCGCTCGGACATGAAGCGAGCAAGATCACGACGGCTCGCTTCCAGGAGGGTCTCGTCACGCTCGCGCTCGAATACGGCCTGACGTCGCGCCCGAGCCTCGAAAACCACGAATTCGTGACTTCGCTCGTGTTCGACTCGAGCAAGCCGGCCGGCACGCCGAAGCAGCGCTTCGCCTACCTCTTCCCGAGCCGCGAAGCGGCACTCGTCTCGGTGCGGATGCGCGCCGGGCTGAGCGAGGCGCAGCGCACGCGCACGATCGCGCTCGTGCGCGAGGCCGTCGCGATGCCGCAGTGGAAGCTGCAGCACGGCGAGAGCTATCTGGTCACGGGCGTGCCGGTGATCGTCGCCGACCTGACGCACTCGATCACGCATTCGATCGAGCTGCTGCTGATCGCCGTGCTGCTCGTGATGGCGGCGACGCTCGCGCTTGTCTTCACCGGGCGCCCGCGCCTCTTGCCGCTCGCCGTCGCGCTGCTCGCGACCGCGATCACGTTCGGCGCGCTCTCGCTCGCCGGGGCGTCGCTGACGCTCGCGTCGGTCGCCGTGCTGCCGGTGCTGATCGGCCTCGCCGTCGACTATGCGATCCAGTTTCAGTCGCGCGTGTCGGAGGAGCGCATGCGCGCGGAGCGCGCCGGCGAGACGGCGGCATCCGGCTTGGCGCTGGACGGCGAGCGCGCGGTTCGCCGCGCGGCCGCGCTCGGCGCGCCGACGATCGCGACGGCCGGGGCGGCGAGCGCCGCGGCGATGCTCGTGCTGCTGCTGTCGCCCGTGCCGATGGTGCGCGGCTTCGCCGCGCTGCTCGTCGGCGGCGTCGTCGTCGCGTTCCTCTGTGCGCTCAGCGCCGGCGCGGCGGCCCTCTCGCTGACCGCGCGAGGAGACGCCACGGCGGGCGGGGGGGGCGGAGTCCGCGTCGGAGCCCGCGCCGGCGCGCTGTCGAGTCTCGCTTCGGCGTGGCGTGGCGCCGGTGAGCTGCTGCGCGACAACGCGCTGACGCGCGCCGTCTCGCGCGCGGCGCTCGTCGGCGCGGTCCGCCACCCCGGACGCGTGCTCGGCGTCGGTCTCGTGCTGGCGGCGGCCGGCTGGGGGCTCGACACGCAGACGAGCGTGCAGACGGACATCACGAAGCTCGTGCCGCAGAACCTCAGCTCGCTGGAAGCGCTGAACGTGCTCGAGCGGACGACCGGCGTCGGCGGCGAGATCGACCTGATGGTGCGCTCGAATGCGCTGACGACGCCGGCGACGATCGAATGGATGAGCCACTACCAGAGTGCGGTGCTGAAGCGACTCGGCTACAGCTCCTCGCGTGGCTGCGGCAAGGCGCGCCTGTGCCCGGCGTTCTCGCTGCCCGACCTATTCTCGGCGCAGGCCGCGGCGAACGTGCAGGCCGGCGCCGGCAAAGCGGTCAAGCAGAAGAAGCTCACGCAGGCGCAGGTCACAGGTCTGCTCGGCGCGATCCCGGCGTACTTCTCCCAAGACGTGATCTCCGCCGATCGTCACGTCGCGACGCTCGCGTTCGGCATTCGCGAGATGAGCCTGCAACGTCAGCAGCAGCTGATCGAAGCGATGCGCGCGAGCCTGCACCCGCCGAAAGGCGTCAGCGCCGAGCTCGTCGGATTGCCGGTGCTCGCGGCTAAGTCGGCGAGCGAAGTCTCCTCGCCGCTGCGTCGCGTCTTGACGCTGCTGCTCAGCCTGATCGTCGTCGCGCTCGTGCTGCTGATCGCGTTCCGCGGTGACCGGCGCCGGGCGCTCGTTCCGCTCGCGCCGATCGCGCTGGCGAGCGGCTGGTCGGCGCTCGTGCTGTACGCGGTGCGTGTGCCGCTGAACCCGATGTCGGTGACGCTCGGCGCGCTCGTGATCGCGATCTCGACCGAGTTCGGCGTGCTGCTGTCCGAGCGACACCGCCAGGAGCGGCTCGCCGGCTGCGACACGATCGACGCGCTGCGGCGCAGCTACCGGCAGACGGGCGCCGCCGTGGCGGCGTCGGGCGTCACGGCGATCGCCGGCTTCGGCGTGCTGGCCCTGTCGGACATCAGGATGCTGCGCGACTTCGGCTTCGTCACGCTGATCGATCTCACCGTGTCGCTGCTCGGCGTGCTGATCGCGCTGCCGGCGGCGCTCGTGCTGTTCGGTACGGCGCCAGAGCCAGATAGACACACGCGAGCGCTCGAACTGCGCGACGGCGCTCCGCGCGAGCCCCTCCATGAGCCGGCCTGAGCGCCGTCGCGCTCGCGGCCGCGAGCGCGACGGCGCGGAGCGCAAGTCAGGCGGCCAGCGTTCGTCGGGCGCCGCCCCGCCACACGGCGCACGGCCGCGCACGCCTCGCTATGGAGGCATCGTCGGAGTCGTCGCGCTGGTGATCCTCGTGCTGATCACGATCAACACGATCGTGACGCAGCCGAACGGCGTGAAGGGGCTCCGGCCGGGCGAACAGCTGCCGCCGTTCGCCGTGCCGCTGGCGCTCGGCAGTCTCAGCGGCGACGCCGACACGGCAAGGCACGCGGACGAAGGCTCGGCCGGGCGCGTGCCGGCGTGTCAGGAGCGCGGCGCGCGAATCCTCAACGTCTGTGAGCTCTACGAAGGCGCGCCGCTGATGCTGGCGCTGTTCGTCGACGGCGGCTCGTGCCCGGACGTGCTCAGCGATATGCAGGCGCTCTCGCCGTCGTTCCCCGGCGTGCGCTTCGCGGCGGTCGCGATCAAGGGCGGACGCGCGAACGTGCGCAAGCTGATCCACTCGCGCGGCCTGACGATGCCGGTCGGCCTCGACAGCGATGGCGCGCTGGCCGCGTTGTACAAAGTCGCGACTTGCCCGCAGCTGACGTTCGTCTATCCGGGCGGCGAGGCGCAGGGCCAGGCGATCCTCTCGCGTCCGTCGCGCGCGACGCTGCGCGCGCGCCTGCGCGAGCTCGTCGCCGGCTCACGTGAGCGGGGCTGGAAGGGACCGGCATGACGCCCGAGCTCGAGATCGCGCCGGGTTGGTGCGCGCGCGAGATCGAGCAGGAGCTGCCGGGCCTGCGACTGCTGACGGCGGACGTGCGCGTCGGGCGGCCGGAGCCGCTGATGGGCGCCACGCCGGCCGACGTCGAGCGCCGCCTGCGGGAGCTCTCCAACCGCTTTCGCGGCGCGACGGCAGTCGCCGCGCGGCGCGAGCCGGTGCCGTCGGCCTACCGCGTCTTCTACCGCCAGATCGGACTCGACCCGGAGGTCGCGCGGACGCCGCTCGAGGCGGCGCTGCTCGAGCGGATGATGAGAGGCGGCTTCTTGCCGCGTGGGCTGCTGGCCGATGTGCTGCTCATCGCGCTGCTCGATACCGGCGTGCCGATCTGGGCGCTCGATGCCGCAAGCGTCGATGGGCCGATCGGGATTCGCACGAGCGAGGCGGGCGAGAGCTTCGGTCGCGACGCACGCGACGCAGAGCTCCCGGCCGGCCAGCTCGTCGTCGCCGACGCCACGACGCCGCTCGCCGTGCTGTTCGGCCAGCTCGCGCAGGCGCACCGGGCGAAGCCGCGCAGCGAACGGCTCGTGCTGTTCGCCGTGCAAGTGGCGGGCGTGCCGCAGTTGTATGCCGAAGAGGCGCTGTGGAATTGCTGCAGTGCACTCGAAGTCGCCGGGCACTGGTAGAATCGCGGCGTCCGGCGTTTTCAGGAGGAGTCGGAGGCGTGAGCCAGATCGAGCAGTTGATCGCCGAGCAGAGCGTTCAGCCCGTCGAGGAGGTCGACGAGCGTGCCGCGCGCAGCTCGCTGCGCGCGCAGATCGCGCGCTTGGAGCGTGAACTGTCGCGAACGGTCGCCGCGTTCTTCCCGCACATCGGCGTCGATACGGCGCGCGCTGTAGACGGCGCGCCGGAGCTCGGCCCGCGACTGCTCGGCCTCGAGGAGCTCGAGCGCCGCCGCGACGCGCTGGCCGGACGGCTGCAGGACATCCACGGGCTCGCACGAGCCCGCGTCGAGCACGAACGGCGCTCGCGCGAGCTGCTCGAGGCGATCAAGCTCGAGCCGGGGCGCTACAAGTTCGTGCGCCTGCCGGTTCGCGATCTCGGCGAAGGCGGCTGCGGCGTCTGGGAGGTGCGTCCGCGGCTCGGCCTGATCGGGATGCTCGCCGGCTGGTGGCAGCTCAAGCTGTCGTCAGGCTGTCCGTTACCCAAGGGGTCGCGCTCCATGCGCGGCCCCGCTCACTGGTGCAGCGAAGCTTCGCGGCCAGCGTCCGGCGCTGACGGTCGGTCATCGAGCCGATCGTCTTCTTCTCCGACATCGGGATCTGCGAGAGGAACTTGCGGCAACGCGTCTGGCCCCAGCGACGTTGGCTCATCAGCAGGTCGGCGACGGCCATGCTCTGCGCCTCCCACGGGCAGGCGAGGATCACCTCGGCGGCGTCGATCGCGTCGATCGAGATCTTGCGCTTGAGCTCGGCGCGCGCGAGCCTGACCTTGTTGGCGCGCTCCAGTGCGCGCATGTACTGCGGCGCAGGGGCGATTGTCGCTGTCGCGTTCATGTGTGGACTCTCCCCGCCGCGGCCCTGACTGCCAGGGCGGCGACATCCGTGCTTGATTTTTGACGAGTACAGCTCGGCGATGGCCGTCCGCGACTCACCCAAGGCCGTCGGCTGCGACCTTGAAGAGGGACCTTGGAGATGGCGGGTGTCGGGCGAACCCGGACGTCATGCAGAGCGCTCCCGCAAGCTATGTCAGCGCGGCCCGTCCGGTCAAGCGGGGTCCGGTGCTTCGTACGCTAGAAGCGACCTTTTTCTGTCTCGCTCGATCTTGTGAAGATCTGGACAAGTCCTCGCGTCGAAGGCAGCCGTCGGTCTCGCTCGAACGTCGGCTGGCGAGCGCTGCCTGCCGTCGTGGGAGCGATCAGCTGCCGTCGTGCGAGCTCGGCAGCGGGCCGTGCTCGGTCTCGAACTCCGCCTTGACGCGCGTGAACGCGTCGAGCGCGCGGTCGAGCGTCGCGGCGTCGTGCGTCGCCATCACGCTCGTGCGCAGCATCGCGCCGCCGGGTGGCACGGCTGGATGCAGCGCCGTGTTGACGAACACGCCGGCGTCATACAGCGCGCGCCACAAGAGCGCCGCCTGCCAGTCGTCGCCGACGAGCACGGGCACGATCGGCGTGACGATCGTCGAGCGGTCTGCGTCGCTCGCAATGCCGGCTGCCGGCTCGTCGGCGAGCACGCCCGGCGCGCTCAGCTGGACGCCGGCCTCGCGTGGCAGCGACTGCGGCGAGACGACGGCGAAGCCGCGCTCCTGCAAGCCGTCGCGTAGGTGGCGCGCGTTCTCGAGCACGCGCGCCAGCAGCTCCGGGCCGTCGTCGGAGCGCAGCACGCGAAGCGCGCCGAGCGCCGCGCCGAGCGCCGCCGGAACAGCCGAGGCGGTGAACAGGAAGGCGCGCGAGTAGAGGCGCAGGTACTCGATCACCTCGCTCGAGCCGGCGACGAAGCCACCGCAGGAGGCGAGCGACTTCGAGAAGGTCCCCATGCGCAGGTCGACGCGGTCGGCGACGCCGAGCAGTTCGGCCGTGCCGGCGCCGTGTGCGCCGAGCACGCCGGCGCCGTGCGCCTCGTCGACCATCAGCCGCGCGCCGTAGCGCTCGCACAGCTCGCAGATCTCATGCAGCGGCGCGATGTCGCCCTCCATCGAGAAGACGCCGTCGACGACGACGAGCACGCCGCCGCCGTCGGCCTGCGCGCGCTGCAGCATCTTCTCGAGCTTGTCGAGGCGGTTGTGGCGGAACGGGCGCAGCTTCGCGCGCGAGAGCAGGCAGCCGTCGAGGATCGAAGCGTGGTCGCCGGAGTCGACGATCACCGTGTCGGACGGCCCGAGCAGCGTGCCGAGCGTACCGATGTTCGCCTGATGCCCTGTCGTGAAGACGATCGCATCGTCGGTCTGCATCCACTCGGCGATCTCACGCTCGAGCTCGAGGTGCAGCGGGATCGTGCCGTTGAGCAGGCGCGAGCCGGTCAGGCCGGTGCCGAAGCGGTGCAGCGCGTCCTCAGCGCCTTTCATCACGCGCTCGTCGCCGGTCAGCCCGAGGTAGTTGTTCGAGCCGAGCATGATCCGTTCGGCTCCCTCCATCTCGACTACCGGCATCGCCGGCGAGTCGAGCAGGTGGAAGTACGGGAGCACGTCGGCCTCGCGCGCCGCCGCGAGCAGCTCGGAGCGCTCGTGGTCGCGCACCTTGGCGAATACGTCGGTGGAGGTCTGCATGTAGTGTGCCTCGGCCGTGGGAGTCGAAATCAGGACTGTTTCCGGCGGGAGCGATCTGAAGCGCTTCATCGGCTTCCCTTACGCGCTGCATGCTAACCATCCGCTGTGGGTGCCTCCGCTGAAGATCGAGCGGCGCCTGTTCCTCAACCGCAAGATGAACGCCTTCTTCAGCCACGGCACGGCCGAGTATTTCCTCGCGCTGCGCGACGGGCGCGTCGTCGGGCGCGTCAGCGCGCACGTCAACGATGCGTTCAACGAGCACCAGCAGAAGCACTGGGGCTGGTTCGGCTTTCTCGAGTTCGAGGACGATCAGGAGGTGCTCGACGCGCTGCTCGACGCCGCCGCGAGCTGGCTGAAGGCGCGCGGCAACGAGCGGATGGTCGGCCCGGCGAGCTTCACGATGAACGACGACAGCGGCGTGCTGATCGAGGGCTATGAGCTGAAACCGATGATCGCGCAGCCGTGGAACCCGCCGTACTACCGCGAGCGGATCGAGCAGGCGGGCCTGACGAAGGCGATCGACCTGCTGATGTGGAGCCTCGACGTCGAGGACCGCGACAAGGTGCTGCCGGTGATGTGGGAGCTCGCCGACAAGGTCGAGTCAGAGCACGGCATCCGCGTGCGCCCGATGCGCCGCTGGCAGCTGCGCAAAGACATGGACGCGTTCGCCGAGGTCTACAACTCGGCGTGGTCGAAGAACTGGGACTTCGTGCCGTACTCGAAGAAGGATCTCGACGGTTTCGCGCAGGAGCTGCAGATCGTCTTCGACAAGCACTGGTTCATGCTCGCCGAAAAAATCGACACCGGCGAGGTCGTCGCGATGGCGATGACGATCGTCGACGTCAACGAGCTGCTCGCGAAGATGAACGGCCGACTGCTGCCGTTCGGCTGGTGGTACCTGCTCAACAAACGCCGGATGATCAAGCGCCTGCGCGTCGGCTTCCTCGGCGTCAAGCCCGAGTACCAGCACACGGGCGTCGCCGCGCGGCTCTACCAGTTGCACTACGACGCCGCCGAAGCGCGCCCGCAGAAGGGCGGCGAGATGGGCTGGATCCTCGAGACGAACAAGCCGATGAACCGCGGCATGGAAATGATGGGCGGCAAGGTCGTCAAGCGCTACCGGATGTACGAGCGCGAGCTCGTGGCGGGCGCGAGCGAGTCGTCGCAGCTCGCGGGGTCGACCGGCGATGGAGTCTGAACGCCTGTTTACACTGGGTCGGTGAGCGACTTCAGCGACGACGAGGGCGAGGCGGGAGCCAGCGAGGAGGTCGAGACGGTCGACGCGCTGCCCGTGCTCGCGCAGGAGGCGACCGTCGTCGGCGACTATGCGTTCTCAGGCCAGCTGTCGCGGTCGAGCGGTGCGATCCCGGCCGTGCAGGCCGCGGCCGTAGCGGCCGGCGGCTTCGTCGCCGGCGCTGCCGTCGTCGGGCTCGTGACACGTCGCCAGCGTCGTTCGGCGGCGTTGACGAAGAGCCGCGCCAAGCCGCGCCTCGGCCGTCGGCGAGGCGCTGGGACGAGCGCCGGCGAGCTCGTGCAGATCGTCGGGAGTCGCTCGCTGCTCGTCGACGTGCACCTGCTCGGCGGCCGCAGTTAGGCCACAGCGTCGGGCAGCGCGGTCGTGAGCAGTGTCGAGCAGCGCGTTGAGATTCGTCCTGTCAGCCCGTTCCGCTTGCCGCGCGGCGGAATGGATGGGTTGCTGCGCCGTCGCGGCGCCATCGTCGAACGTCTGCTGCACGCCGACGGTGAGCCGGTGCTCGTGCGCGCCGCGCAGCCGGCGCGCGACCGCGTCGTGATCGGCGCTCGCGCACGCACGCACGCAGCGACGGCGCACGGCATCGCTCGGATGCGCTTCGCGCTCGGCGTCGACGACGACCTCTCGGCGTTCCATCGCCGTTTCGCGCGCGACCCGTTGATCGGCCGTTCGGTGATGAGCCGGCCATGGCTGCGCGTGAGCCGACGGCCGGAGCCGTTCGAGGCGCTCGCGTGGGCTGTCTGCGAGCAGCTGATCGAGTACGAGCGCGCCGCCGCGATCGAGCGCCGCCTGGTGGCGCGGCTGGGGCGACGCTGGGTCGGCTGGGATGGCGCGCCCAGTCCGCTGCGCGACATGCCGACTGCGCACGCGATCGCCGGCACGGCGCCGGCGTTGCTCCAATCGTTCGACCTCGCCGCCGGTCGCGCCGTGACGCTCGTGCGCGCCGCGCGCGAAGTCGCGCTCGGGCGCATCGACCTGCACGGCGCCGATCACGAGCACGGCTGGCGACGGCTGCGCGCGATCCCCGGCATCGGCAGCTGGACGATTGAGATGCTCGGGCTGCTCGGGCAAGGACGCCACGATCAGCTGCCGGCCGGCGACGTTGGTTTGCTGAAGCTCGTCGGGCGGCTGCTCAGCGGTGGCGACCCGTATGCGCGCGCCGAGGAGCAGCAGGTTCGCGAGTTCTTCGCGCCTTATGACGAGTGGGCAGGTCTCGCTGCTGCGCACGCTTACGGGTTCTGAGCGGGCTCCAGCGTCTAGGTAGCTCGGCGCTAGAGTTTCGGTGCTTGCGGCCTGCCAACGTCGGCGTCGATCTGGTCTACCGCTTCGAGCAGCGGCTTCGACGCAAGTTCGGCGTCCTTCGTCTCGGTCGACAACGTCTTCTCGTCGAGCCGCCGGTCCGCGCGGCTCTCGTAGCGCTTGAGCCGATATGCAACGATCGCACTCGGGTTGAGCAAGTTCGTGGCTGGTTCGTGCGGTTCGTGTTCGATCACGGTGATCGACGAGACAGCGGTCAATCGGCGCTGGAACTCCTTGGACCCCGGTGAGACTGCCGTGTAGCCGCTCGCAACCCAGAATCTCAAGTCTGAGCACAGGTTGGGCGAAGGAATCGTGGACTCCACGGCCTGTTCTCTTGCGAGCGAGCGGAGCAGCTTGGTCAGCCTTCGATTGCTCCAGCGCAAACGCTGAACGGTGGCGGCGTACCGCGCGAGCACGTGATGCTCGACATCCTCTGCGACGCCGAGGGTGGCGAATGTCACCTCCAGACTGATCTGGAAGTCCGACTCGTTGGTCGGTTCGTCTTTGATCCGCGGCGGTGCGCCGCTCAAGACGTTCGGGCAGTCGGCCTTGACCTGCTCCTCGAAGGCCACGATCCCTTGGACCTCGGCCGGCACGTCGGCGACGAGCGCTCGCTTCATCGCGATCGTCGCCTCGAGATATGCATGTGTCGCAGCGGCGTCGTCCGCCGAGACGCGCGCTTGCGCGGACACTGACGAGCACGTCAGCGCGACGAAGGTCAAGCAAACAGCTCCGAGAAGTCGGCGCAAGGCACGCGAGTGTCTCACGCCTGAACCGCTCGGCTCCAACAAGGCCTTGATCTGGCCAAGACGCTCAAGTGTCCCAACCATGCGCCAATCTGCTGCACGATCGAGTTCGAGCGAGAATGGACCGTGCCGCTAGAGCGCGAGGACGGCCGCATCCTGGTTCGCCACCGGGGTCGGCCCATGGCTCACTATGCGGCGATGCTTCAAGTGCTACAGGCTGGTCAATGGCACACGATTCGGCTGATCGACAACGTCCACGACATGCACCACATGCACCGATATACGGGGAGCGTGAAGCAGGATGCCGTATCGTTCGAGGTCGGCGATCCACGTGATGTTCTGCCAAAGGCCGTTGCCTATCTGGTGCGGGCATCGAATTCGATCATCGAAAGCTGGACACGATGACGCTTGAGCCTTTCTTCGACGACTTCATCGACGAGGCTCCGTTGCCGATCGCACGGGCATCATCGACACCTCTGCTGGCATTGATGGAAGATCGGTTCGAGTATCCGGATCGCACGGCGTTCGTCGCGGCAGACTCTGCCACTTTCGGATTGTCGTTTGCGCGAGCGGCGTTCGATGAGGGTCGACCGGTTTTGATTGTGATGCCTGACGGTGTCGAGTTTCTCTACGAGCCTGCTCCTGGGCTGGTCGCAAGGGCGAGGCGCCGCTTCCGGGCGCGCCTCGCTGCCCGTCGTCTGCGGGAGATGGGCCCTCTCGTCACCGGCCCATCGGACTGGGTCGACACCGATCCCGTGCCGGTTCCAGGATTTCGGCATCGCTTGCGCGGCCCTCGGCCGGCGCCAGCTGTGTCCTAGCCGTTGTCGCCAGCAGACCGCTACTACGGCACGAGCACCGCCGCGTGCGCGAGTTCTTTGCGCCCTATGAGGGAGGGCGGGGATGTTCAATGCGGTTGAGAGACCTCGATGCCGATAGCTGTCGCGGCGCTCCCGAGGCGACTGTCGTAGCAGTACAGGCGATCGAGGTTCTCCCGCAGGCTCACGGCGGTTGCCAGGTGTATGGCGTCGAGTGAGCGCAGCTCCCTCGGGTCCAATTCGGCAGCCGCGTCGAGCACCGGCTGATCCAGCGGGATCAGCGTGATAGCTGCGAGGGCAACACGGGCGCGCTTGGCTGCCAGCTCGCCGTAGCGCCGGGCGGCGCGGCGTCCCTCCACGTTCAGCAGGGCACTGCTGAGGAGCTCTCTGCCGGCAAGCTCGCTTCGCAGGGCCGGGCTCTCGTGCTCGGAGAGCACGAGCTTGATGAAGGCCGAGGTGTCTAGGTAGTCGGGCAAGCGCTCTACTGGCGCTCTGAGCGGAGCTCGTCCAGCACCTCGCTGGAGGGCCGGCCCGGGATCGGCGCGGGAAGTTCCTCCAGGACGTCGAGGAGCTCGCCGTGTGCGCGCACGGCGCCTCGGTCGGCGACGAGCCGGTCGATCACCGACGCGTGTCCTGGCGCAGGCGTGAGCTGCGCGATCTCCTGGCCGCGATCGGTGATCAGAAACGACTCGCCGTGTCGCGCACGTCGGGCGTAGCGGCTGAGGTTCTGGCGCATCTCGCGGATGCCTACAAACTCCATGTGCGTCATTGTAGCGCTCGCAGGGTGTCCCGTAATCCCGCGATCAGCGCGATGACGGCGCCTCTTCTCGCGTCACTACCCGAAGAACAGCTCCGCCGTCTCGAACAGCGCCGGGTCGAGCAGCTTCGGCTCGCGCAGCGCGTCGGCGAGCGGCGTCTCGACGATCCGCGTGCCGCGCAGGCCGACCATCGCGCCCCAGCGCTCGCCGATCGCCGCGTCCATCGCGGCGACGCCGAAGCGCGTCGCGAGCACGCGGTCGAACGCGACCGGGCTGCCGCCTCGCTGCACGTGGCCGAGGATCGTCACGCGGCTCTCGTAGCCGGTGATCCGTTCGAGCTCGCGCTCGAGCGCGACGCCGATTCCGCCGAGCCGCGCGTGACCGAACGCGTCGGCGCTGCTCGCCTCGCGCGTGTGCAGCGTGCCCTCGCGCGCGATCGCGCCCTCGGCGACGACGACGATCGAGAAGTTCGGTCCGCGCGCGTGGCGCTTGCGCAGGTGCTCGGCGACTTCTTCGACGTCGAACGGCCGCTCGGGCACGAGGATCGCGTCGGCGCCGCCGGCGAGCCCGGCGTACGTCGCGATCCAGCCGGCGTGGCGTCCCATCACCTCGAGGATCATCACGCGGTTGTGCGACTCGGCCGTCGTGTGCAGCCGGTCGACCGCGTCGGTGACGATCTGCACGGCCGTCTGGAAGCCGAACGTCACATCGGTGCCGCCGAGGTCGTTGTCGATCGTCTTCGGCACGCCGACGACCGGGACGCCGTCTTCGTGCAGGCGCAGCGCGACGCCGAGCGTGTCCTCGCCGCCGATCGGGATCAGCGCGTCGACGTCGTGCGCGCGCATCGCCGCGCGCACGATCGCCGTGCCGTCGCGGCCTTCGGAGTACGGGTTCGTCCGCGACGTGCCGAGGATCGTGCCGCCGCGCGGCAGGATCCCGGACGTGCTCGCGAGCGTCAGCGCCGACGCGTCGTTCTCGACGACGCCCGCCCAGCCGTGGCGATAGCCGACGAAGCTGTGCCCCGGCTCGGCCAGCCCGCGACGGACGATCGCGCGGATCACGGCGTTCAGGCCGGGGCAGTCGCCGCCGCCGGTCAGCAGGCCGACGCGCATCAGCCGATCCCTTCTCCCGGCAGGAACTCGTTGGTGAACGGCGGCAGGCCGGTGTTCGGGTCGTTGTGCAGGAGCTTGTGCGAGAACATCCAGTTGGCGAATGATGCCCAAGCCTTCGCGCTCTGCCAACCGTACGGCTCGCCGGCTTCGCTCGGCACGGCCGCCGGCAGCGTCTGCTTGATCGATTCGAGCTGCAGCTTCGGTTCGAGCGACGGGTTCGCTTTGACGACGAGCGCCGCCGCCGCGCTCGGGTTGGCGCGCACCTCGCGCTCGCCGCGCGTCAGCGCCTGCAGGAACGCGCGCAGTTCTTCGCCGTGTTCCTTCGCCTCTTTTTCGCGCACGACGAGCACCAGCTCGTCGTAGCTCGGCACGCCGGCCTGATCGACCGGGATCGTCAGCGGGCGCTTGTGCAGCAACTGCAGCTGGATCGCCTCGTAGTTCCAGAAGCCGCCGAGCGTCGCCGCGACCTTGCCCGAGAGCATCGCCGGGACGAGGTTGAAGCCGACGTTGACTTCTTTGACGCTCGCCGGGTTGAGGCCGGCCGTCTGCACGGCCGTGCGCAACTCGGCCGCCTGGTAGGGGATGCCGGCCGTGCCGACCGTCTTGCCGGCGAGGTCGGCGACCTTCTTGACGTGGCTCTGCGGCAGCGCGATGATTGACGTCAGCGGGCGCTGCACGAGCGCGGCGATCGAGACGAGTTTGAGCCCTTCGTCGCGCGCGAGCATCAGCTCGGGCTCGTAGGAGATCGCCATGTCGACCTTGCCCGCCGCGAGCAGCTTGAGCGGTTCGGAGGGATCGGCCGGCGTCTGCGGCGTGACGTCGAGGCCGCCCGCGCGGAAGTCGCCGTTCGCGAGCGCCGAGTAGAGCGCCGCGTGGTCGGCGTTCGGGAAGAAGTCGAGCATCACGCTGAACGGCTTCGCGCTCGCGGCCGTCAGCGTGTCTTGCTTGGAGCCGCACGCCGACAACGCCAACAGCGCGACGAGTGCGAACGCCAGCGCGAGCAGGCCGCGCGTCGGCGCGCGTCGCGCGCGCGCGCGTCGTCGGATCGGATGGACGCGGCGCGTGCGGCACGGGACTCTCAATGTGTCTCTCCTGTTTGTCGGTAGGCCCACGGCGCGAGCGCTCGCTCGGCCATCGTCAAGGCGTAGAAGCACGCGATCGCCAGCACGAACAGCACGAACGCGGCGGCGTACGCGCGCGGCGTCTGCAGCGCCGTCAGGTCGGCGTTGATCTCGTGTCCGAGACCGGCGTTGGCGCCGCTCGTGGCGGTCTGCGACTCGGCGATGTAAGCGCCGATTACGCCGACTGCGAGCGCGATCCGCGCGCCGCTGAGCGCCGCCGGCAGCGCCGCTGGCAGCTCGGCGAAGCGGAACGCCTGCCAGCGCGACGCGTCGAGCGTGCGCAGCAGCTTGAGCTGGTCGCGGTCGACCGCGCGCAGGCCGTCGACGGTCGTGACGAGCACCGGGAAGAAGCAGATCAGCACGATCACGACGAGCTTCGGCAGCACGCCGAAGCCCCACCAGAAGACGAGCAGCGGCGCGATCACCGCGATCGGAATCGCCTGCGAGCCGACCGCGAGCGGGTACACGGCCCGGCGCAGCGGCTCCGAGAGGTGTACGAGCACGGCCAGCGCGAAGCCGAGCAGCAGCGCGAGCGCGATGCCGAGCACGACCTCCTCCGCCGTCGTGCCGAGGTTGCCGGCGAGCAGGCCCGCGTTGTGCCACAGCGCCGAAGCGATCGCGTGTGGCGCCGGCAGCACGTACGAGCTGGTCGTGCCGAAGTCGGCGTACGCCTCCCAGAGGCCCAACAGCACGAGCAGCAGCGCGAGCGGCGCCAGCACCGCCGCGGCGCTCGCTCGACTCACGCGCGCTTCGCTCACGCGCGTTCGCTCGTCGGATCGGAAGCCAGCGCGAGCGCCTGCATCGCGCGCTCGCGCAGCGCCGTCACGCGCGCGTCGGTGCGAGCGCGCGGTCGCGCCAGCTCGACGGACAGCTCGGCGACGATCCGCCCGGGCCGCGGCGAGAGCACGACGACGCGGTCGGCGAGCACGACCGCCTCCTCGACGTCGTGCGTCACGAGCACGACCGTCCGCGGCGCGCGCTGCAGCGCGCGCGCCAGCCATTCCTGCAGCTCCGCTCGCGTGATCGCGTCGAGCGCGCTCAGCGGCTCGTCCAGGCAGAGCACCGGCTTGCCCGACAGCAGCGTGCGCACGAACGCGACCCGCTGGCGCATGCCGCCCGAGAGCTGCGCCGGCGCGGCGCGCTCGAATCCGGACAGCCCGAGCTGCTCGAAGATCGCCGCAGCGCGCCGGCGCGCCTGCTCGCGCGGCACGTGCGCGATGCGCAGCGCCAGCGCGGCGTTGTCGAGCGCGCTCAGCCACGGCAGCAGCAGGTCGCGCTGGGGCATCAGCGCCGCGGGCTCGCTTCGCAGCGTTCCGGCCTGCGGCGCCTGCAGACCGCAGATCAGCTCGAGCAGCGTCGTCTTGCCGCAGCCGCTCGGGCCGACGATCGCAAGCAGCTCGCCGCGCTCGACGCTGAGCGACACCTCTTCCAGCGCGTGCACCGGCGTGCCGCGGCCGTCGTCGAAGACGCGCTCGACCGCGCGCAGGACGATCGCCGCCCGACCGCCCGACCGCTCGATCGGCGGCTGTGCGCGGGGCTTCAGTTCGGTCGCCACTTCACTCCCTTCGCGGGCATTACCCCACAGGTTCTAAGGGTCGACGCCGGTGCAGTCGCGTTCGCGGGCGCCATCTCAGCCGGCCTCTCGCCAGCCCCCCTGGTGTCGTTGCTGTGCTTTGTGATGCTACCCGGTACCCACCCGCGTCGCGCTCACGAGCGGACGGATCTGAGGCGCCGTTTTGCGCTGCGGGCGGTTTTCTCGAAGTACAGGCGAAGCCCGGGTCGGTCGAGCTCGATCCAGACGAGCGGCTCGCACTCGGGCGCCAGTTCACGCTTGTAGCGCGCCGGCGGCGGGAGAAACTCGTAAGTCGCCAGACCGTGCTCGCGGCAGGCCTGCATGAACAGCGCATGCGCGGCGAGCCCGATGCGGATGCGGTTGTCGTCGTGACGAAGCAGGCCCGACTGGTAGAAGAGAATTCGCGTCCCTTCGATCAGCCCGTAAAGGCAGGCGATCGTCGTTCCCTGCCTGCGAACGCGGAACAGCGCCGCGCGCCGCATCGGCACGAGCTGGCCCACGAGGTCGAAATGAAAGCGGCTGAACCGGCCGCTCGCGAACGCCCCCGGCTCTCCTTGCGCGCGCCAGTGGGCCTGATGAAGCTCGGCCAGCTGTCCCAGGATCTCGCGCGCGACGGGATCGGTCTCGGCCCACTCGGTCTCGAGCGGCCCCAGCCTCTCCAGCGACTTGCGGACGCGCCGCCTGGTGGCCGATGGCAGCGATCCAAGCGGGTCATCGGCGTCACCTGCCGCGAGGTTCGCCACCGGGCTCTGCTCGACGCGACGGCGAACGCCGTGTCGCCCCTCGACGATCAGCTCGGCATCGTCTGGGACCATGCCGTCGAGACGCAGACGGTGCCAGCGCCGGTCGCGCGCGAGCTCGACGAGCAGCGCGGCAGCGAACGCCGCACGGTCATCTGGTCGCACGAGCAACTGGTTGCGCTCGACGTACACCGACGATCCCGGAGGCTCGCCGGCGGTGCCCAGAGCGATCGTAGGCGGACGCGCAGCGCCGACACGTTGCTCGACGACCAGCGCGATGCCGCGAACACCGCGCTCGTCCTCGCCGACGACGAATCGGTGCGCGACGGCGTCGGCGTAGTGATCGAGCCAAGTCCCGGTCCACTCCCACGAGCACATCATGCCGGGGGCTTGGATCTGCTCCTGCAGCGCCGTCCACACCGCCTTTGCCGCAGGGCGTTCCGCGGCAGACAGGACACGCGTCCTCATCGCCCCCTCCAAGCGCCTCGCGGCGTTGCTCGGCCGGCATTCACCATCGATCCCCCAATCATTATCGTTGCTGGCCGTCCGTCGAAGTTGCGAACGGTGACGCTCAGCTCGTCCGCGGTGACGCTCAGCTCGTCCGCGGTGACGCTCAGCTCGTCTGCGCGAGTTGCACCGCGCGACCGCCGGTCCATTGCCGGCGCAGCTCGGCGGCGACGGCGCCGACGATCTCGCCGGTCGGCTGGAACTGCGCGCCGCTGACCGAGCTGACCGGCTCGATGCCGCGCACTGAGCCGGTCAGGAATGCCTCGCCGCAGCCCAGCAGCCGGTCGGCGCTGAGCGGCTCCTCGCGCACCTCGATGCCCAGCGCGCGCGCGCATTCGATCGCGCGAGCGCGCGCGACGCCCGGCAGGATGCGCCCGTCGGCCGGCGGCGTCACGAGGCGGTCGCCCTCGACGGCGAAGACGTTCGCGCGCGACGCCTCGAGCACCTCCTCGCCGATGTCCAGCACCAGCGGCAGCGCTCCGTCGGGCTCGGTCGCTTCCGTCCAGGCCAGGCCGTCGCGGTCGGCCCACTTGTGCGCGCCCAGGCCCCCTTCGACGATGAACGGGCGCAGCGCGCTCGCGCGCTCCCATGTGGGAAAGACGTTCTCGGGCCCCACGGCGGCGGTCACGACGTCGATCGCCGGGACTCCGCCGGGGCTGGGCGCGGCGGTCAGGCGCAGGCGCCCCACCGGTAACGCCGCGGCGTGCTCGAGCACCAGTGCGCGAGCGTGCGCCGGCAGGGCGACCGCGAACAGCTCGCGCACGCTGGCTTGGAGGCGCTCCAGGTGCGCGTCCAGCTCGACCGGCTCGCCGCCGAGCACGAGGAGCGTCTCGAACACCCCGATCGCTTGGTCCGGCCAGAGGAAATCGGGCACGGCAGCATTGTGCCATTCTGGCCGTCGATGCTCACCAAGCTCAGTCGTTATCTGCGCGAGCACGGCGCGCGAGAGACAGCCGTGGCCGTGGCGCGCCGATTCTGGCACGCCGTTTACACGCAGGAGTCGCTGATCGTGATCGTGCGCAAGCTCGACTCGATCGTCGAGCCGTGGCGCGACGAGGGACTGCGCCTCGAGGACCTCGGCTCCCAGCACCTGCCGGCGCTGGCAGAGCTCAATCGCAAGCGCGCGCAACCCGACGCCGATCGGCGCTTTGCCAGTTACGTGCGGCACGGCTTTCACGGATTCGTCGGCTATCGCGAGGACGAGCTGGTCGGCTACTACTGGTGGGTCGACCGCGACGTCCCGACCCTCTTCCCAGACCTGCGCAAGCTCGGGCTGGGCATCGAGCTCGGCGCCGGCGACGTGTACGGATCGGATTTCTACGTGCTCGACGAGCATCGCGGGGGAGGGCTCGCCGCCGATTTTCTGTTCAAGGTCGAGAGCGCTCTGCGCGATCGCGGCTTCGAACGACTCTGGGGCTATGTGGTGAGCACTAACCGCCCTGCCCGTTGGATCTACAGTACGAGGGGATATGTGCCGATGTGGACGGTGCGCAGAACAAAGGTTCTGGCCGTCTGGCGAACCACGCGCGAGTCATCGTAGATGGAGATCCCACAGTGAGCGTTGCAGTCGAGATCGAGCAGTTCATCATCGGTGACATCGTCGCCGGGCGCGGCATCGAGTCGATCGCGCACGATCGCGACCTGCTCGCGGAGGGAATCATCGACTCGCTCGGCATCACCGAACTGATCGCCTTCCTGCAGGAAAAGTACGCGATCGAGGTCGACGACGACGACATCGACGCAGAGAACTTCCGCTCGATCGACGGCATCGCGGCGTTCGTCGCCAAGAAGGGGGCCTAGAGAAAATGCTGATGCAGCTTCTCTACGAGCAGGCGCAGGAGCGCCCCGAGCACACGGCGCTGGTGTTCGGCGAAGAGCGCATCGCCTTCGCCGACCTCGTCGAGCGGATCGAGCGCCTCGCCAGCGGCTTCTCTCGGCGCGGCATCGGGCCCGGCGACGCGGTCGCCCTCGTGCTTCCCGACGACCCCTGGTTCGTCGTCAGCTTCTTCGCGATCACCGCGCTGGGCGCCGTCGTGGTGCCCGTGAACCCAGCCTTCAAGCAGGCCGAGCTCGAGTTCAACTTCGCCAGCACGGGCGTGCGCGCGGTGATCAGCGATGAGCGCGCGGCCGGCGTCTGCGAGCGCATCGCCGCCGGGCTCGACGGCGACGTCGAGGTGATCACGACGAGCACCGCGCACGGCCAAGCTCACACGCTCGACGCGCTGCTGGCGGAAGGCAGCGCCGAGCGCCTGCCGGCGCGCGCGCCCGAGGAGACGTTCATCTACCAGTTCTCCTCCGGCTCGACCGGACGGCCGAAGCGCGTGCCGCGCACGCATGGCCAGTGCGCCGCCGAGGCGGGCATATACAAGGCCCTCGGGCTGACCCACGAGGACCGCATCTTCTGCGCGATCCCCTTCTTTCACACCTGGGGCATGGGCGCGTGCCTGTTCAGCTGCGCCGCTTCGGGCGCGACGCTCGTGATCCTGCGCGATCCGCAGCCGTTCCTGCTCACGCGCCGTCACGCGATGGAGCTGATCGAGCGCGAGCGCGCGACGATCTTCCCCGGTGTTCCGTTCAACTTCCGCCTGATGTCCGAAGCGCCGGCCGGGGCCGACCTCTCGTCGCTGCGCCTGTGCTTCTCGGCGGGCACCGCGCTGCCCCGCGAGAGCTTCGAGGCGTTCGGCGAGCGCTTCGGCGTGCTCGTGCGCCAGCTCTACGGCAGCACCGAGACGGGCCCGATCGCGGCCAACATGAGCGACGATCCGGTCAGCAGCTTCGAGTCGGTCGGCGAGCCCGTCAGCGGCGTCAGCGTGCGAGTGCTCGACGACGACGGAAACGCCGTCCCGCCGGGTGAAATCGGCGAGGTCGCGGTCGCCAGCCCAGCCGCCAGCAGCGGCTACGCGGGAGCCGACGAGGCCAGCCGCGCGGCGTTCCGCGACGGCAGCTACTTCACCGGCGACCTCGGCCGGCTCGACGAGGACGGGATGCTGTACCTCGAGGGGCGCAAGAAGCTGCTGATCGAGGTCGGCGGCTACAAGATCGACCCGATCGAGGTGCAGGACGTGATCGCCGCGCATCCCGCCGTCGGCGAGGCGATCGTCGTGGGCGTGGCCGGCGAGGTTGCCGGCGAGGAGATCGTCAAGGCCGTCGTCGTGCCCAACGGCGACTGCGACGAGGCCGAGCTGATCGCTTTCTGTCGCGAGCGACTGGCCAACTTCAAGGTCCCGCGGACCGTCGAATTCCGCGACGAGATCCCCACCAGCCCGCTCGGCAAGGTCCTCAGGAAGTACCTGGTTTGAAGACGCTGCTGATCGACAACTACGACTCGTTCACGTACAACCTCTTTCAGCTGCTGGCGGAGGCGAACGGGGACGAGCCGACTGTCGTTCGCAACGACGCGGCTTCGTGGGAGGAGCTGGAGAAGCTCGAGTTCGACAACATCGTCGTCTCGCCTGGGCCTGGCAGCCCCCACCACGAGGGTGACTTCGGGGTCTGTGCGGAGGCGATCAAGCAGGCGAAGGCGCCGCTGCTCGGCGTGTGCCTCGGCCACCAGGGCCTGGCGTGGGTGCATGGCGGCAACGTGCTGCCGGCGCCGGAGGTGATGCACGGCCGGATCAGCGCCGTCCTGCACGACGACTCGCCGCTGTTCGCCGGCATACCGCGCGAGTTCCAGGCCGTCCGCTACCACTCGCTATGCGTCGAGCAGCCGCTGCCCGCCGATCTGGAAGCGATCGCGCAGACCAGCGACGGCGTCATCATGGCGGTCGCGCATCGCACGCGCCCGCAGTGGGGCGTGCAGTTCCACCCCGAGTCGATCTGCACCGAATACGGTCGTCGGCTGCTCGCCAACTTCCGCGAGCTGACCGAGCGGTTCGCGTCCGCTCGCAACGGCCGTCCCGCCGCCAGGGTCGAGTTTCCCGCCCAGCGCCCGCAGGGCGCGAGCGCCGCCAGCCGCGCGAATCTCGTGCTCAAGGTCAAGCGCCTGGACACGCTGTATGACACCGAACGCGCCTTCGTCAACCTCTACGGCGCGAGCGAGACGGCGTTCTGGCTCGACAGCAGCAAGATCGACGAGCGAGCGCGCTTCTCGTTCATGGGCTCAGCCGACGGGCCGCTCTCGGCGACGATCTTCTACGACGTCAACAACGGCGAGCTGCGCGTGCGACGTGCGCAGGATGACGACGACGAGGTCCTGCACGAGTCGATCTTCGACTACCTCAGCCGCGAGATGCGTCGCCTGCGCTACATCTCCCACGACCTCCCGTTCGACTTCAACTGCGGCTTCGTCGGCTACTTCGGCTATGAGCTGAAGGCCGACGTCGAAGGCAACGCCGCGCACCGCTCGTCGATGCCCGACGCGGCGTTCGTGTTCGCCGATCGGATGATCGCGTTCGATCACGTCGAGCAATGCACCTACGTGCTGTGCGTGACCGAGCCGGGCCGCACCGAGCACAGCGATCGTTGGATCGCCGAGACGAGCGTGCGCCTTGCCTCGCTGCCGCCGATCTCCGAGCCCGACTGGGACGGCGCGGCCGCCGAGCGAGGAGCCTCCTTCCGCCTCAGCCGTTCTCACCAGCAGTACCTGCAGGACATCGAAACCTGCAAGCAGCGCTTAATCGAAGGCGAGACCTACGAGATCTGCCTGACCAACAGGATCACCGCCGAATCGGAGGCCGAGCCGTTGGCGCTGTATCGCACGCTGCGCCGCGTCAACCCGGCTCCGTTCGCCGCCTATCTGCGCTTCGGCGGCAGCGCCGTGCTGAGCTCCTCGCCCGAGCGCTTTCTCAGCATCGGGCGCGACCGCTGGGTGGAGGCCAAGCCGATCAAGGGCACCTGCCCTCGCGGCGACACGCCCGCCGAGGATGTGCGCCTGGCCGAAGAGCTGCGCCTGGGCGAGAAGAACCGTGCGGAGAACCTGATGATCGCCGACCTGCTGCGCAACGATCTCGGCGTCGTCTGCGAGGTCGGGACCGTGCACGTGCCCAACTTGATGCACATCGAGTCCTACGAGACCGTCCATCAGCTCGTCTCGACCGTGCGAGGCCTGCTGCGCGAGGACGTCGAGCCGCCCGACTGCATCCGCGCGTGCTTCCCCGGCGGGTCGATGACCGGCGCGCCGAAGAAGCGCACGATGGAGATCATCGATCGGCTCGAGGGCGGCGCGCGCGGCGTCTACTCCGGCGCGATCGGCTACCTCGGACTGAGCGGCGGCTGCGACCTGAACATCGTGATCAGGACGCTCGTGCTCGACGGTGAGACCGCGACGCTCGGCGTCGGCGGCGCGATCGTGATGCAGTCGGACGCCGAGGAGGAGTACCAGGAGATCCTGCTCAAGGGGCGCGCTCCGATGGCGGCGATCGACCCGCGCGTCGATTCGCAGACTGTCTTCGAGGACGTCTCGGGCGCCTTCGCGAGCCAGCCTTGAGACTCGTCCTGTTCGCCGATCCGGACTTCCCGAGCAGCATGCGCCTGCTCGTCGCGACTTTGCGCGAGGCGGCCGAGCGAGACGACATCGAAATCGCCGCGGTCGTCGATGCCGGCACCGAGCGGCGCTCGCCGTTCCACGCTCCGAGCGAGCTCGCCAAGTGGGGGATCCGAAGCGCCTTCAACCCGCGGACCGTCACCGACCGCGCCCGGCGGCCGCTCACCTCCAGCTGCAGATCGGTCGCGTCTCGCTGGCGAACGCCGGTTCTCGTGCCGCCTGGGCGGCGCGTCAACGATCCGTCTTTCGTCGAGACCGTGCGCAACATCGCGCCGGACGCGACGCTCGCTCTGATGGTCGGCCAGATATTTCGCGCGCCGCTGCTCGACGCCTGCCGTCGTTCGATCAACTACCACGATGGACTGCTGCCGCACTACCGAGGCGTCGCGGCCACCGGCTGGAGCATCTACCGAGGCGAGAGCCAGTCTGGGTTCACCTTTCACCGGATGGCGGAGCGGGTCGACCAAGGACCGATCCTGGTTCAGGGGCTGGTCCAGGTCGCGCCGCATGAAGACTGCGAGCAAGTCGAATACGCCAAGACGCAGCAGGCGCGCCGCGAGCTGAACGGCCTGTTCGACAGGCTCGCCGCAGCGGACGGCTCGATCGAGCAATCCGGCCCCGGCTCCAGCTTCAGCCGCGCGGAGCTTCGCGCGATCCGCGCAGTCGAGCAGCCGCAGGCGCTGACAGAGGCCGAGCTGCAGCTGCGTGTGCGCTCATTCGGGTTCGTCGAGCTGAGCCTGCGAGGAGCGAAGTGGGACGCCACGGCTCTGCGGCGCGTCGGTCGTCGCCGGCGCAGTCGCCCGCTCGCGTTCATGACGGCCGACGGAACCTGGCTCGAGCCGCAGCGGGTGAGGGACCTTCCGCCGGTCCTCTATCGCTCGCTCGCAAACGTCGCGCGCCGCTACAAAGGGCGCCGATCGGTCGCGGCCGAGAACTGAGTCGCGCCGCTCAGGCAGAGACGATTGGGCGCGTCAGCGCGCGCACGAAGTCCTCGAGCTGCCCTGTCGTCCAGCACTCGAACGCCGTGCAGTACTGCTCGTACGCCGCGATCACCGAGTCGCCGTAGTTCCAGTACAGGCGCGGCTCGGGATTCAGCCAGAACGTGCGCCCGGCGCGCGCGGCGATCTGCGCGAAGATGTCCGCGCGCGGGTCGCGCCCGTTCGTGCGCGCGTCGCCGAGCACGATCACCGTCGCGCGCGGATGCAGGTCGTCCTCGACCTGCACGAGGAACTCCGACCAGACGCGGCCGTAGTCGGTGTAGCCGGAGATGTCGGCGACGCCCGCATCCGAGCCGATCCGCTCGGAGACCGTCTTGAAGTTGCGCTCGTGCTCGAAGATGTCCGTGACCTCGGAGATCCGCTCGATGAACACGAACGAGCGCATCTTGCGAAACGTGTCGTGCAGCGCGTGCAGCACCGACAGGAAGAACACCGACGCCGACGTGACGCTCGTCGAGACGTCGCACAGCACGTAGATCTCCGGGCGTTTCGGCCGCTTCGGGCGGAACTTCAGCTCGACCGGCACGCCGCCGGTCTGCAGCGACGCGCGCATCGTGCGCCGCACGTCGACCTGCGCGTGCTTGCGGTGCCCGCGCAGCTGCAGGCCCTGCGTCGCCAAGCGCCGGCGCAGCTGGGCGACGACGCGATGGACGGCCGCGAGGTCGGCGAGCGGACCCGATGGCAGCGCGCGGTCGAGCTCGCCGAGCGGACGGGCGGGCGGGAGGTTGCCGGTCCGCTCGATCTGCGCGCGCTCGAGCTCGCGGCGCAGCATCGACTCGAAGCGGCGAAGCTGATCGCGCGGCAGCCCGTCGCGGCGCGGGTCCTCCTCGGGAAGGTCCGGCTGCGGCTCGGCGCGCAAGCCGAGCGCGCGGCGGATCCGCTGCACGTCGACGCCGATCACGCCCGAGCCTTCCTGGCGCTTGGCGAACGCCGCGATCGCCATCCGCGCGAGGTCGCGCATCGTCCCCTCGGCGCCGTCGCGCACGGCCGCCGCGATCTCCGCGCGCAGCGCGTCGAGCTCGTCGTCGGACAGCTCGTCGAGCATCGCGCGATCCTCCTCGCGCACGCCCTCGCGGATCGCCGCGAGCTCGACCGCGCGGAAGAAGAAGCGGTCGAACACGAGCTCGAACACGCGCCGGTCCTCCTGGCTCTTGGCGAGCGTCGCCGCGAGCGCCTCGCGGAAGTCCTCCTGCGCCGTCCAGCTGATCTCGCGAAGCACCGCGAACGCGTCGAGCAGCTCTGAGGTGCCCACCGCGACGCCCTCGGCACGCAGCTCCTCGCCCAGCTCGAGGATCCGTGCCGGCAGTCCCTCCGGCCCCGGCAGGCCGCTTGCGTCGCCTGCCGCGCTCGCGCGAGGCGCGCCTGGCCTCAGGCTCGGTCCGCCGCCGCCGGCGCGCCGCGGCTCAGGCGACATCGGCCGGCGCCGAGAGCTTCAGCCCGACGCGCTCGGCGACGATGTCCATGTCGGCGCGGTGCTTGACGATCACCGACATCGTCTCGTTGAACGTCTGCGTGTCGATGTCCTCGGCGCCGAGCAGCAGCAGCGCTCGCGCCCAGTCGATCGACTCCGCGATCGACGGCGGCTTCTTCAAGTCCAGCTCGCGCACCATGCCGATCACCTCGACGAGTCGCCGCGCGACCGTCTCGCTCAGATCGGGCGCGTGCAGGCGGACGATCTCCAGCTCGAGCTCGAGCTCGGGATAGTCGAGCCACAGGTACAGGCAGCGGCGCTTCAGCGCCTCGGTCAGCTCGCGCGAGTTGTTCGACGTCAGCAGCACGATCGGATGTGTGCGCGCCTCGACGCGGCCGAGCTCCGGAATCGAGATCTGGAAGTCCGAGAGCACCTCGAGCAGCATCGCCTCGAACTCCTGGTCGGTCTTGTCGATCTCGTCGATCAGCAGCACGACCGGCTGCTCGGACGCGATCGCGCTCATCAGCGGTCGCGCGAGCAGGAACTCCTCGCCGAAGATGTCCTCCTGCACGGCCTCCCAGCCCGTGTCCGAAGCCTCTGCCTGGATTCGCAAGAGCTGCTTGCGGTAGTTCCACTCGTACAGCGCCTTCGCCTCGTCGAGCCCCTCGTAGCACTGCAGGCGCACCAGCTCGCGGCCGAGCAGCGAAGCGAGCGCCTTCGCCAGCTCTGTCTTGCCGACGCCAGCCGGCCCCTCGACGAGCACCGGCTTGCCGAGCTTCGTCGCGAGGAACGCGACGAGCGCAGTCGACTCGCCCGGCAGGTAGCCGACCTCGCGCAGGCCGGCAGCTACCTCGCTGACTGAGCTCGGCTCCGGCGCGGAGGCGCCGGACGCCTCGGACGGAGAGACGGACATCGTGCGCTCGAATGATAGGCGTCCGCGTCGCAGCGGCCTGCGCCGACTCGGCGTCGCGCTGACACAGCCCTGCGCCGACACGGCTTTACGTTCGACACAGCTCTACGCTCGACGCGGCCCTACGTTTCGACACGACCCTACGTTCGACACGACCCTACGTTCGACACGGCCCTACGGTCGACACGGCGCTACGTTCGAACGCGGCCCTGTGTCGAGCCGCCGCTCGCGTCGAGCCGCAGCTACTCCTCCGCCTGCGTGTCGTCGAACGACATCTGCTCGGCCGGCGCGCCGCTGCGCTGCGGTGAAGCCGGCGGCGCGGGCGGAAGCCGTGGGCGCGAGCTTCGCGGGCGCGTGCTCGCGCGCAGCGGTTGCGTCTCTGCCTCGCCGGCGTCGGCGCGCGTTGGCCGCGCCTCGGCGATCGGCGCCTCGACGATGCGCGTCGCCGCCGTCAGCGACTCGCGCGGCGCCGACGCACGTCGCTCGTGCGGATCGTCCGAAGGATCCAGATAATCGTCCGCGAAACGCGCATCGTCCTGCTGCTCGGCGTTGCGTGGCGAGCGACCGTGGCTGGGACCGCGTCCCGCGCGCGCGAGCGGCGGCTCGGCGCGTTCGCCGGCGCGGATCCGCCTGCCCGTGTACGCGAGGCCGAGCGCGAGCAGCAGCGCGATGAAGATGCCCCACTGGACGCCGACCGCCGACGTGACGCGCGCGTTGCCCGACAGCCCCGGCTTGTCGAGCAGCCGGTAGAAGATCAGGGCCGCCGCCCACGACCCGGCGATCGTGACGATCGTGCCGTCGCCGCCCGGCAGCTGGAAGTCGCGCCGCTCGGCGCGCGCGAACAGCAGCGCGAGCACACCGGCGCTGACCAGCAGCACGGCAGCCTCGACCCACGAGAACGCCTGGAACGCGCTGAGGCTCTGCTCGGTCGCCTTCGCCGCGCCGCTGACGACGAGCGTGTCGGTCTTGCTGTACCACGGCAGCAGCATCGAGACGAACAGCCCGAGCGAGACGAGCGCCGTCCCGCGGCGCTCCGGCGCCAGCGCGCGCCAGACGTCGGCGAGGCGCGTCATCCGCCCTCGCCTCGCAGCCGCGCCGCCTCGAATCGCCTCACTCCGAGCAGTCTAGGCGCGCTCCGGCGCGATCAGAGCAGCTAGCCCTTCGCGACGACGATCGTGCCGCTCGTCGTCGCGAAGTTGCCCGCCGGGTCGGTCGCGCTGAGCGTGACGCTGAACGTGCCGCCGCCCGACGGCGTCTGCCACAACAGCTTCGGCTTGCCGCGTTCAACGTACGCGCTGTTCGTCCAGATCGTGCGCGAGCCCTGTTTGACCGTCAGCCGCACCGTCGAGACCTTCGACAGCGACAGCTGCACGCCCGCGCGAGTCCCGCCCTTCAACGTCTTGCTCAGCAGCGCGAGCACCGGCGGCGTCTTCTCGTACGTCGTGAAGTGCTGTGCCGTCGTGCAATACGTTTCGTCGCCCGCGATCGGCGTCGGCGCCGGTTTGCTCGCCGCCGCGCGCGCGAGCGCGCTCGCCGCGACAGCCGACGGCGATGTGCCGCCCGAAGGCGTCGTCGTCGTGCTCGTCGGCGTTGTGCTCGTAGTCGTAGGCGTGCTCGTCGTCGGGGCCGTCGTCGTCGGCGTGGTCGTCGTCGGCGTCGGAGTCGGAGCAGGCGCCGGCGTGGCCGGGATCGGCGGCCCTTTGCGCGTGCGTTCGCAGAGGTGCTGGAGGAATTCGGTCAGCAGTTCGTGGTAGTTGAGGTCCGATTCGGAGTACTGGTCGTACTGCGACCACGCGCCCGTGTCGAAGTGCGGCGTTTCCAGCCGCGCTTCGGCGTCGCCCGCTTCGAACAGCTTCAGCCCGAGCGGGTCTTTCGTGATCTGCGTGTAGTCGTACAGCCCGACGACCGCTTGGATGAAGCCGTTGAGGATCCGGTCGCTCGGCGCGTACGTGTACTCCGCGTACCAGCTGCCGGTCGCCGTCTTGACCTGCACGCCGTTCGGCGGCGGCGTCTGGAAGATCCCGAGCGCCTGCTGCGCCGCCGTCAGCAGCGCCGGTTCCTTGAAGCGCGACCACGAGCGCGCGAACACCTGCAGCGCCGTGCCCTGCGACAGCCCGCTCGTCCACGGCGGCTTGCCGCCGTCGAACTGGAACATGTACTCCCACGCGATCCCGCCGGCGCGCTTCGTCGCGAGCGGCAGCACTTCGCCGAGCAGCTGTTGCAGGTTGGCGTTTTCGTGGCCTGACAGGTAGTAGCCGTTCGCCTCGCCGAACGTGCCGAGCCACTGGATCTCGATTCCCTGTCCGGCGTAGTGCTCCCAGACGATCTTGCTCCCCGGAAAGCTCACGCGCGTGCCGTTGCCGACGAGCGGTTCGCTCGTCCACCACTGGCGGTTGTGTTCGAGCGTGAAGAAGATCACCGGCAGGCGCGACGCGATGAAGTAGCCGCCCGCCGCCATCGCTTCGACGTTCGCGATCACCGCGCCGAGTTCCGCGCGACGCGTGCCGCTCAATTTGCCGAGCGAGCGCTTTGCCGCGCTGTACGCCGCCGCGTACTTCGTGTATTCGGCCGGCGTGATCTGCGCGCTGCTCTGCAGGCTCTGCAGCGCCGAGCTGACCGTCGGCTTCTTCGCCGCGGTGGGCTTCGCGGCGACCGATCTGGCCGCGCGCGAGCGGGCGTGTCCGGTGCTCGCCAGCGAAGGCGTGATCGAGACGGCGAGGAGCAGCGCGCCGAGGGCGAGCGCCCGCAGCAGCTTTGCGCGCACGCGCCGCATGCTAGGCGCGCGCCGCGCCGAGGACGAGCGTGCAGCGCGCCTTGCATCGATACGTGCGGCGCGTCGGTCGCGAGGCGAGATCACGCCTGCTGCAACACGGCTGTGCGCGCGCTAGTTGCGCAGCGGCTGTGCACCATGCCGCGTGCTGGACGGGAGGGCCAGTTCCGATTTCGCGCGCCGATAGCAGCTGTATCTACGCCGTACCTACGATTGCTATCGCGCTGCGAAAATGCAAAGCCGACGGCCCGCTTCGCGGCGACCCAAAGCGCGCCTACTCGGCGTCGAGCTCGAGCTCGTCCGGTTCGAGCTCGTCCTCCTCGTCGTCCTCGAGCTCGTCGTCGCCGGCCGTCAGCAGCTCGCCGCCCGGCGCGTACGTGACCTGGAACCGCTCGATCAGCTCGTCGCGCTTGACTTCGTCGAGCGGCGCGTCGTCGGAGATCAGCACCCAGTCGTCGCTGTCGAATTCGCCCGACTCGAAGATCTCGTGATCGACGACCGGCGAGTCGTCGACGACGACCATCACCTCCGTCGACGGGTTGAAGTAGGTGCCTGGGCGGATCGAAAGCTCATCCAACTGGAAGCGGCGCGCGTCTTTCATCGCCGCGTTTATACCCGACTCGCGCCTACGGGTCGAGTTCCGTCAGCGTGCGCTGCACCTCGGCGTCGACGTCGAGCTGCTCGAGCCCCTGGCGCGAGCGGCGCTCGTTGCGCGCGACCACGAGTTGACGGACCTCGAGCTCGATGCCTGGATCGCGCGTCGCGCGCTGCGCCGGCGCGAGCAGTCGCGCGACCTCCGCCTCGATGTCGAGCGCCGGCTCGCCGCGTCGCGCCAGACGCTCGCTGCGAGCGCGCAGCATCTGGCGGATCTCCGTCTCCTGCTCGTTGCGCAGAGCCGAGGAGCCGGGCGGCGGCGCCGGCGCTTCGTCGCCCGGATCGCGTTCGGGCGCGAAGCCGCTGTCGCCGATCTGGTCATAAGCGCTGCCGCGACTGAACAGGAAGACGAGCGACATCACGATCGACAGCGCGACGGCGCCGAACACGACGAGCGGGAAGACGCTTTGGAGCACGTCTCGATTGTTGCCGATCCGCGTGCGCTTCGCTACCCTGTTCCGAAGATTGACTGACCAGTCAATCACTGCGCACAGAGCGCAACGTACGATCCGCATCCGCCACCTGCTAGGGGGGACTTCCGAGAATGGTCGATTTCACGCTCACCGACGAGCAGAAGAGCCTGCGCGAGATGGCGCACGACTTCGCCGTCAAAGAGATACGCCCGGTCGCCTGGGACTACGACAAGGACGGCACGTGGCCGGCCGACATCATCCAGAAGGCGTGGGAGCTCGGGCTGATGAACTCGCACCTGCCCGAGGAGTACGGCGGCGTCGGCGCGAGCTACCTCGACGGCTGCCTGATCGAGGAGGAGCTCTCGTGGGGCTGCTCCGGGATCCAGACTTCGCTCGGCTGCAACGGCTTGGCGACGGCGCCAATCATGCTCGGCGGCTCGGAGGAGACGAAGAGGAAGTACCTCGGCGCGCTGACCGAATCGCCGAAGCTCGCGTCGTTCTGCCTGACCGAGCCGGACGCCGGCTCGGACGTCTCAGGGATGCGCACGACGGCCGTCAAGCAGGGCGACAAGTACGTGATCAACGGCTCGAAGTGCTTCATCACCAACGGCGGCTACGCCGACTACTACACGGTCTACGCGAAGACCGACAAGGACGCCGGCCACCGCGGCATCTCGGCGTTCGTCGTCGAGCGCGACTGGGGCGTCGTCGTCGACAAGAAGGAGGACAAGCTCGGCCAGCGCGCGTCGAACACGGCGACGATCTCGTTCAACGATGTCGAGGTCCCCGCCGAGAACCTGCTCGGCGAGGAGAACAAGGGCTTCAAGCTCGCGATGATGACGCTCGACCGCACGCGCCCAGGCGTCGCCGCGATGGCGACCGGCATCGCGCGCGCGGCGTTCGAGTTCGCGACCGACTACTCGCGCGAACGCGTCCAGTTCGGCGTGCCGATCGCGATGCACCAAGGGATCCAGTTCATCATCGCCGACATGGCGACGGAAATCGAGGCGGCGCGGCTGCTGACTTGGAAGGGCGCGACGATGCTCGACCGCGGCGAACGCAACACGCTGATCTCCTCGCACGCCAAGCGCTTCGCGGCGGACACGGCGATGAAGGTCGCGACCGAAGCGGTGCAGGTCTACGGCGGCTACGGCTTCATCAAGGACTACCCCGTCGAGAAGCTGTTTCGCGACGCGAAGATCATGCAGCTGTACGAGGGCACCTCGCAGATCCAGCGCCTCGTGATCGCGCGCGAAACGCTGCTGCCGCGCCGCGAAGAGCAGCCGACCGAAGTCGGCGCCGCCGACACCGTCGCCGTCTAGCCGCGTCCAGCTCATCCGGCTCTACTCGGAATCGGACGGCCCGCCGAGCGCCGCCGCCTGCATGCGGCGGCGCTCGGTCGGTCCTGCGAATCGGCCGTGCTGCTCAGCGAATCAGCAGCGGCGTGCCGTAAGCGGAGACGACGCCGCCCGGCGCGACCTTGACGAGCACGCGGTAGGCGCCCTTCTGGACGCGCACGACGCGGCTGAACCGTCCGCTGATCGAGTTGAGCGGCTTGACGACGGTGCCGCCGGCGAGGATGCCGCGGCCTTGCGCGATGCGCAGCATTCCGACCTGCGCGCCGATCACGGCCGGCGTGACCGTGCCGTAGATCCGTGCGAAGCCCGGACGCTTGGTGCGCGCGACGTGGCTGGAGACGCGCACGGCGACGTTCTCGGTCGCGACCGGGCTGAGCACGGCCGTGCTCGTCGGCGTGAAGACGCGGAACTGCGTCGACTGTTCCTGGTTGAGCACGACGAATTTGAATTCGCCGTTAGCCAGCGTGACGTCGGGGTTGCCGACCGACTGGAAGCCGGCCGTGTACGGGAACGGGTTGGCCTGCAGCACGACCGTGCGATTCGCGTTGCCGGTGCCCGACAGCGTGCCTTGGACCGTCACCGTGCCGCCGAACGAGACTGGGTTCGGCGAGGCGAGGATCTGCAGCGACAGCGGGATCTTTTCGGTTTTCAGCGTGCGGTCGTCGCCGGTCGCGACGCCCGATCCGTTGACGGCGACGAGGCGGTAGTGGTAGACGGTGATCGGCTGCAGCCCGGAGATCGCCAAGCGCACGCTCGAGCCGCTCGTGCCAGAGCCCGCGTCGGCGATCGCCGTCTGGCTGCCGTACGCCTTCGTCGGCCCGTACTGGAAGTAGTACGAGGTGTTGTTCGCGTTCGGGTTGACCGTGCCCGTCAGCGTCGCCGTCGCGTAGCCGACTTCGCGTGGTCCGCCGGTGCTCGCTTTCGGCGCGCCCGCGGCTTGGGCGACGGCGGGCAGCGCCGACGCGGCGAGCAGCACCGCGCCGAGCGCCAGCCCACGCCGCGGCCCTCTCAGCCCTCTCCGGCGCCGCGGCGTCTCACCCCCTGCAAGCTCTCTGTGATGTTGAAGTTCGCTCGTTTGTCTCATACGCCTCTCTCTACCCACGATCGCGCGTCGTTTACGCATTCGCCGTGCGCTCGCATGCCGTTCAGCACCTCAAACCCGCGTGAGCTTCGATCGGTGCGGTATCGCCGCGGCGACGATCCTCGCGACAGCTAGGCTCCGGCCACACCAGCCAGAAGAGGAGATCGAAAAAGCATGTTCGTATTCAAGGCGGCAGTCGTCGGCGCGGGAACGATGGGCGGTCAGATCGCCCAGACGATCGCCGCCGCGGGAATCCCGGTCGTGCTCAAGGACATCGACGACGCGCTCGTGCAGGCGGGCCTCGACGAGGCGCGCAACGTGACCAGCGGCCAGGTCGGCAAACAGGTCGAGAAGGGCCGCCTGACGGCCGAGCAGGGCGAGGCGCAGATCGCCGAGATCGTCGGGCGGATCGAGGGGACGACCTCATATCGATCCTTCGGAGACGTCGACTTCGTGATCGAGGCCGTGCCCGAGCGGATGGAGATCAAGCAGGCCGTCTTCGCCGAGCTCGACGCCGCGACGCCCGGTCACGCGATCCTCGCGTCGAACACGTCCTCGCTGTCGATCTCGGAGATCGGCGAAGCGACGCTGCGCCCGGAGAAGGTCGTCGGCTTCCACTACTTCTACCCGGCGTCGATCATGCCGCTGATCGAGATCGTCGAGGGCGAGGAGAGCTCCGCCGAGACGGTCGCGACGGCCGTCACGTTCGCGCAGGCGATCCGCAAGCAGCCGATCACGTGCGCCGAGGTGCCCGGCTTCGTCGTCAACCGGATCCTCAACTCGAGCATCGCCGAGGTGTGGCGCGAGCAGGAGGAGAAGGGGCTGTCGATCAAGCAGATCGACGAGGGTCTCGGCAGCGCCGGGATCCTGCCGATCGGCCCGTACATGCTGATCAACCTGCTCGGCCTCGACACCGTGCTGCACGTCGCCGAGCACCTGCTCGAGTCATACGGCGAAGAACGCTTCTACGCGCCGAAGGGCATGCAGAAGCTCGTCGCCAACGGCAAACTCGGCGCGAAGACCGGCGGCGACGGCTTCTACTCGCCGAGCGGCGAGCCGAACCTGCCGGGCGAGAACGAGCCGAACATCGACGAGCTCGTCGAGCTGCTCTCGCTGAAGACGTTCCTCGAGGCGTGCCTCGTGCTCGAGGAGGGCGTCGCGACGCACCGCGACATCGACTTCGGGATGATGGCCGGCGCCGGCCTCGACCCGCGCCGCGGCCTGTTGCCGCCGTTCATGCGCGCCGACTCAGAGGGTCTCGACACGGTGCTCGAGCGGATGGAGCGCGCGCAGGAGCGCTACGGCGAGCGCTTCACGCCGCCGACGATCCTGCGCCGGCTCGTCGCGCAGGGGCGCCTCGGGCAGAAGAGCGGCCAGGGCTTCTACGCCTACCCGCAGCCCGACGCCGAGCAGCCGGCCGAGGTGATCAAGCTCGAGACGCGCGCCGACGGCGTCGCGATCGCGTGGCTGGCGAACGGGCAGATGAACTCGATCTCGCCGCAAGTCGCCGGCGACTTGGCGGAGGTCTGGGGCAAGATCAAGTCCTCCGGCGTGCGCGCGCTCGTGATCGCCTCGTCGAACCCGTTCCTGTACTCGGCCGGCGCCGACATCAAGGCGTTCACGAAGATGGACGCCGCCGCCGGCGAGACGCTCGTCAACGAGACGCACGCGCTGTTCAAAGAGCTCGGCGAGGGCCAGGTCGCGACGATCGCCGCCGTCAACGGCCTCGCGTTCGGCGGCGGCTGCGAGCTCGCGATGGCGTGCGACGTGCGGATCGCCGCGCGCTCGGCGCTGTTCGGCCAGCCCGAGATCAAGCTCGGGATCATTCCGGGCTTCGGCGGCACGCAGCGCCTGCCGCGCCTCGTCGGTCAGAACAAGGCGCTCGAGATGAACCTGATCGGCGACCCGCTGCTCGCCGACGAGGCGTTCGAGTTCGGCCTCGTCAACCGCGTCGTCGACGACCACGAACTGCTCGACACCGCGCTCGCGTGGGCGCGCAAGCTCGCGCAGGCCGCGCCGCTCGCGCTCGAGCAGATCAAGCGCGTCTCCGGCGCCGGCGAGCTCGACGCGGGCGTCGAGGCGGAGAAGCGCGCGTTCGCCGACGTCTTCCAGAGCGACGACGCGAAAGAGGGCATCGCCGCGTTCCTCGGCAAACGCGCGCCGAAGTTCACCGGCAAGTGAGCGCGAGCGCGAGTCGCTCGAAGTCGAGCGCTTGGCCGAGCGCGTGCGCGACGCGCGCTCGGTCGTCGCGCTGAGCGGCGTCGGCATCTCGGTGCCGTCGGGCATTTCCGACTTCCGCACGCCGCGCACAGGATTGTGGGCGAACGTCGCGCTTCGCTGCACGAGACGCTCGCGCGGATCGATGCCGACGCCGAGCGTCCCGCGCTGCTCGGCCTGTGAGTTCCGACTGCTGGACCTCCTTGGGCCTCGTTTCCAGATGAGATCATGACTGCCGATGACCAAACCAAGCGCGGCCGGCGAGATCAATAAAGCATGCCGGCGCCTGGCAAAGCTCCGAAAGGAAGCGCTCGCGGGCGAAAGGGACCTCCACGTGCTGGGCAAAGAGGAACTGCGGCAGCTAATGGCCGATGTTCGGCTCGTCGAGGCGTGGCGGGGAGCTCACGCTGGTCCTTTGCGAAACGCGAACGCAAACCTCAGGCATTACGTCAAGCCCCATACGGCGGGACGTCCGGAAATTGTGTCTGTAACCCAGCGGCTGAAGAAGTTCTCGACGATCCTCGACAAGCAATGCCGATACCCGACTATGAAGCTGTCGAAGATGGAGGACATTGGCGGAGTCCGCGCCGTCGTGCCCGACCAGAATGCAGCTGACGACGTATCTCGACGACTGAGGAAGAACTGGAAGGTCTCGCGCTATCGCGACTACGTTCGATCCCCGAAGGACTCCGGCTACCGGGCGCTGCACCTGATCGTCCTCAAGCAGGGTTTGCCGATCGAGGTTCAGCTTCGCACCTACCTGCAAGATGTATGGGCCAACCAGGTCGAGGGCGACTCGCGCCGCAGGCGAACCGACTATAAGTCGGGCGTCGGCCGGCGAGAGGTCCACGAGTTCTATGTGGCCATGAGCGAGCTGTTCGCGATGAGCGAAGCGTCCATCACGCCCTCCGATGACTTCAGCAAAGAGCTGCAACGCCGACGCCTGCTTGCGGGCCCATACCTTTCTTAATACGATGGGAGACAGCTATGAACCTCGATGAGATCAGGCACTTCCTCGTGATCTACGACGTGCCTGCCGCGGAGGCAACCGTCGAGGAGTTCGACGACTACGACACGGCGCTTAGCGCCTACGAGAAGATCGAGAAGGAGAGTTTGGGTAGAGACGACTTGGACATCGTCCTGCTCGGAGCCGACTCGCTAGAGACGATCAAGCGCACGCACTCGAGCTACTTCTCCACGGCGGAGGGCGGCTTCGAGCAGTTCATCAAGGAGATGTTGCCAGCGTAAAGGCACGCGCGGCCAGCGCGATCGCGCCAGGCGGCTAGTGCATCGCGCCAGGTTGATCTACTCGCCTGTCGCCCGTCGAATGCTCGATCTGGCGCAAGTCGCGCGCGGGCTCGATCTGCCAGCGCGTCGCCAGCGTCGCGAGCTCGCCGTCGAGCTCCCAGCGATCGGCGACCGCCGCGCCGCTGTATTCCGGGCTCGCGCCCTTCAACGCCATCGAGCCGCGGTTGTCACCGATCGCGGCGATCTCGCGCACCTCTGCATCGCTCAGCGGCGACGGGCTGCGCACGGCCGCCAGCTCGGCGCGCTTCTGCTCGATCGCTCGCGCGCTCGCGCCGCTCTCTTGGATCAGCGTCGGCGCGACGCAGCGCACCGGCTCGTGCGCGAGGTCCCAGGCGCACGCGAGCTGCAGCATCGTCAGGTCGTGGCGCTCGGCATAAGGGCGTAGCCGCTCCAGCCGCTCGCGGCCCTGCTCGACCCAGCCTTGCGGGCGGAACTTGCGGTGGTCGTACTCGGCGAACGAGTGCCCCGGCAGGACGTCGTCGTGGAACAGCCCGCCGTAGTCGACGACGCGCGCGATCAGGCTGACGTCGTTCGCGGTCGCGGCCGACAGCGCCAGCTCGCCCGGCCACGGCTCGAGCGGGTTGAGGATGACCATGCCCCAGTCGATCAGCTCGCCAAAGCGCTCGAAGCAGTCGATCAGGTCGAGCGTGAAGCCGTTCGCCGGGCCCGGCGCGACGCCTAGCAGCCGCGTCAGGCCGGCGTCGCGCACGGCCGCCATTCCGTCCCAGACGGCGTCGCTCGTGTAGCCGGTGCGGTCGGGGTTGTGCAGCAGCAGCAAGTCGAAGCGATCGGCGCCGATCCGCTGCAGGCTGCGCTCGGTGGCCATGCGGATGTAGGAGCCGTACTCGCTCGCCGGGCGCAGCCGCGCGTCGGTGAAGCGCGGGAAGCCCTTCGCGCCTTCGCGCTCGCCGTCGTAGAAGTCGTGGCCGATCGCGCCGACGAGGCAGTAGCTCTCGCGCGGCGCTCCGGCGAGCGCGCGGCCGAGCAGCTCGTCGGCCTCGCCGGCGCCGTACGCGTCGGCGGTGATCACCGTGTCGATGCCCTCGCCTGGGCGCAGCAGCGCGAGCAAGCGATGCTCATCGAGCGGCTCGCCGAAGTGCATGAACCGCCCGCCGCTCCACGTGCCGATCGCGCTCGTCGTCGGGTCGATCACCGCTTCAGCCTAAAGCCCGTCGCCGTGCGCGCTCGCAACGTCGCTTCGAGGCGCTCGAGCGCGTGGCGCACGACCGCCTCGTCGAGTTCGTCCTCGCCAGAGCGCGCGAATGACTCGCCGGCGTCGTCGGCGTCGAGCGCGATCTCCTCGTCGGCGTCGGAGCCGGCGCCGCCGCGGCGATCCTCGCCGAGCGCGAGGCGCGCCTGACGCTCGACGCCGGCGCGCAGCTTGCGCAGCTCGTCGATGCGAATCGCGAGGTCCTCGCGCTGCTCGCCGGGCAACTCGGCCAACGCGGCGGCGTAGGCGCCGCGCAGCTCGATCGCGGCGTGTGCAAGTCGCTGCTGGTCGAGGTCGACGCGCGCGCGCAGCACGAGCTCCTCGCACAGCAGCGCGACGCCGCGGCCGCCGAGCATCACGGCGAGCCGCTCCTGCGGGCGCAGCGCGGCCGCGCGGTCTCCGATCCGTTTGCGCCGCACGCCGCCGCGACCGCGCCACGGAAGCTCGACGGCGTGCGTCCAGACGCCGTCGGCGACCTGCTCGCCCTCGCCCCAGCCGGCTCTGATCACGAGCGCCTGCTCGGGCGAGACCTCGTGCTGGTAAGCGTCGGCGGCGGCGATCCGATGCAGGTGCAGCACGTGGTTGAGCACTGCGACCGCCGCCAGCACTTCGCGCTCGCCGTCGAGCTCGGAGAGCCACGCTTTCGCCTGGCGCTCGGCGGACAGCGAGACCGGATCGACGATCGTCGCTCGCGCGGTGGCGACCGGCGCCGGCTCGGGCTCGGGCTCGACGTCGCGGCGACGCGCGCTCGAACGCGGCGGCGCGAGCCGCAGCGCTCCACGCGGCGGCGGCTGGCGCTTGGCTCCGTGCGTGCCGAGCACGACGACGTGTTCGGCGTCGGCCTGCTCGTCGGCGCGCAGCAGATAGCGGCCGTCGGCCGGCCCGAGCTCCCAAGGGAACTCCAGTTGCAGGAACAGGAACCAACGTTCGGACATCGCTGCACCGTATTCTTCCGCGTTGGCGGTGACGGATGCCGCCGCGGGCCGCGGCCCGCCAAACTCGAGACCGGGAGCGCGAGGATGTCCGATGCGAGCAACGTCGCCAAGAGCCTGCGCGAGCGGTTGAGCGAGAACACTGAGGAGCGGGTCGGGAAAGCGCTTTCCGACCTGCTGGAAAATCCTCTCATCACTGGAGCGATCGGGCGCGCGTTTGACGCGCGCGAGAAGGCTTCTCAAGCACAGGAGGTGGCAATGGGTGCATTGAACATTCCGTCAGCTGCGGACATCGAACGGCTGACGCGCCGGCTGCGAGCGGTCTCACATCGACTCGAGGGAATCGAGGACGGAGTGCACCGACTCGACCGCGCGCTTTCGCCGGGTGCGTTCGAAACGCGTCTGACGGCGATCGAGGACCAACTCGCTCGACTGACGAGCAAGCTTGGCTCGGAGGCCGCGCGACCGGCTCGCGCAGCCGCTGCCGCCGCGAAAGCGACGCGCAGCAAATCAGCCGGCAAAGCAAAAGCCGCGAAAGCCAGACCGGCGGCGAAAAAAGCTCCGGCGAAAGCAAAAGCCGCGAGCAAAGCGAAACCGGCGAGCAAAGCGAAAGCAAAAGCCCCGGTGAAAGCAAAAGCGAAAGCCGCCGTGAAAGCGAAAGCGAAAGCGACGGCCAAAGCGAAAGCCGGGGCCGGTGGCCCGGCGAAAGCAGCCGGCAAAGCAAAAGCGGCCGGCAAAGCGAAAGCCGCGGCCGGCAAAGCGAAAGCGGCGAGCAAAGCAAAAGCCGTCAAAAAAGCCGCGAGCAAAGCTACGGCGAGCGGTAAAGCGCAAGCCAAAGCGGCAGGCAAAGCGGCCGGCAAAGCCAAAGCGGCGGCGAGCAAAAGCAAAGCCGCAAGCAAAGCCGGCCGCGCGAAAGCTCGCAAAAGCTGACGCGCGCGAAGCGCCGCGGGCGCTACGCGGCGAGCGCGGCGAGCGCCGCCTCACCCATCCGCTCGGCGGCGGAATGCAGCGCCGCCGAGTCGATTCGCCGGCGCGCGCCGTGCGCGCCGAACGTGTCGGTGACGGTCAGCAGGCACGCGACGGGGATCTGCGCATGAGCGCCGATCGCGAACAGCGCCGCGGCCTCCATCTCGACGGCCAGCGCGTCGCGCTCGGCGCTGCGCGCGCCGTCGCGCTCGTAGAACAGGTCGACGCTGACGATCGTGCCGTCGTGCGCCGACGGCGCGGCGCGCGCGAGCGCGTCGCTCAACCCGCCGTGCGCCGCCGCGCGCTCGCCGCCGCCAAGCGCGCGCGAGGCGCCGTCCGCGCAGATCGCCTCGCGTCCGATCACGAGCTCGCCAAGCTGCAGCGCGCGGTCGAGCGCGCCGCACGTGCCGACGCGGATCGCCCGGCGAGCGCCGAGCGCGATCAGCTCTTCGAAGACGATCGCGGCCGACGGGCCGCCCATGCCGGTCGCTTGGATCGTCAGCGCGCGACCGTCGGCGGCCTCGCCGGTATAGCCCCACAGGCCGCGGTTGTGGTTGAACATCTTCGGCTCGGCGAGCAGCGCCTGCGCGAGCGCGAGCGCGCGTCCGGGATCGCCGGGCAGCAGCACGCGCTCGGCGAGCGGCGCCGTCGGATGCAGGTGGATCGCCTGCTCTGGGATGCTCGCGCCGTCGGCCACAGCGAGGCGACTTTAGACTGCGGCGCATGGGAAAGCCCGTCGCGTCGCCTTTGAGTGGCTGAGCCCGCAGAGCCGGCACGGCCGCGCGCCGCCGAGCCGACGCTCGCGCAGGTCGCGGCGCGCGCCGGCGTCTCGCCGGCGACGGTCAAACGGTGGATCGCGATCGGTCTCGTGCCGGGCTACGAGGGCCGTTGGACGCCGGCGGCGGCGGCGTACGTTCGCGTCGTCGCGCGCCTGCGAGCGCGCGGGCACGCGCTCGCCGAGATCAAGCGCGCGAGCGACAACGGCCAGCTCGCGGTCGGTCCGATCGAGGACCTGCTCGGCGGCGCCGAAGGCCGCTACACAGTGCGCGAGGTCGCGCGCGAGACGGGCCTCGAACAGGGACTGATCGAACATATCCTCGCGGCGATCGGACCGGCGATCGGCGGCCCGAAGCTCGAGCTGCTCTCCGACGAGGACCTCGAAATGATGCGCTACGTCGCGACCGTGCTGGAGGCTGGCCTGCCGGCGGTCGCTTTCCTGCAGCTCGCGCGCGTCTATGGACAGGCGGTCGCGCAGATCGCCGAAGCGGAGGTGCGCCTGATCCACCTCTACGTGCACGAGCCGCTGATGCGCGAGGGGATGCCGAACGTCGAGATCGCCGAGGAGATGGAGGGGCTCGCGCGCGAGCTGATCCCGTTCGTCGTGCCGCTGCTGCGCTACACGCACGATCGCATGCTCGGGTACTTCGTCGAGCAGGACGTGATCGGCCACATGGAGAGCGATCTCGCCGAAAGCTCGGCAGAGCAGGGGCGCGTGCGCGTGGCGATCGTCTTCGCCGACCTCGCCGGCTACGCGCGGCTGACGGTCGAGCGCGGCGACGCGGAGGCGCTCGCCGCCGTCGAGCGCTTCGTCGAAGCGGTCGGCCGCACGCTGCCGAGCGACGCGCGCGTGATCAAGACGCTCGGCGACGAGGTGATGGTCGTCGGCCCCGACGCGAGCAGCCTCGTGCGCTGGGCGGTCAGGCTCAGCGCGACGAGCTCGCCCGGCGATCCGCCATCGCGGATCGGCATGCACTACGGCGAGGCGCTGTATCGCGACGGCGACTACTACGGACGCGGGATCAACCAGGCGGCGCGCGTCGTCGCGCGCGCCGGCGGCGGCGAGGTGCTCGTCACGCGCGCCGTCGTCGACGCCGTGGCGGCGCTCGACGACGTCCGCTTCGAGCGGATCGGCGAGGTCGGCCTGAAGGGGTTCTCCGAGCCGACCGAGCTGTTCATCGCCGCGTCGCGTGACGAGTAGGCGACGCTCGTGATCGTCGAGCAGATCCACGAGCGCGTGCGCGCCGGTGGACTGCTCGCCGGCGGGCGGCCGCTCGTCGTGATGCTCTCGGGCGGGCGCGACTCGACGTGCCTGCTCGACGTCGCCGTCGCGCTGCGCGGCACGCGCGAGCTCTGCGCGCTGCACGTCAACTACGGGCTGCGCGCCGACGCGGACGAGGACGAGCGCCACTGCCAGGCGCTGTGCGCGGCGCTCGGCGTCGAGCTGGCGCTCGAGCGCGCCGGCCCGAGACGCGCCGGCCCGACACACGGCGGCGCAGTGCACGGCGGCGCAGCGCGGGTCGACGCTGGCGAGGACAGCGCTCGCGTCGAAGGCAATCTGCAGGCGTGGGCGCGCGAGCTGCGCTACGCGGCGGCCGAGCGTCTGGCCGAGCGCGGCGACGGCCTGTTCGCTACGGGGCACACGGCAAGCGATCAGGTCGAGACGATCCTCTACCGGCTCGCGGCGTCGCCGGGCAGGCGCGCGCTGCAGGGGATGGCGGCGGCCGAGCGGCGTCTGATCCGTCCGCTGCTCGGCGTCACGCGCGCGCAGACGGCGGCGTACTGCGACGAGCGCGGCTTGCGCTGGCGCGAAGACGCGAGCAACGACGACGAGCGCTACGCGCGTGCGCGCGTTCGCAACCAGCTGGTCCCGGCGCTGCGCACGGTCCACCCGGCGGCCGAGTCCAACGTGCTGCGCACGGCGCAGCTATTGCGCGAGGAGACCGAGCTGCTCGACGCGCTCGTCGAGTCAGAGCTCGACGGCGCGCGTGCGATCGCGGTCGAGCGGCTCGCGTCGATGCCGGCGGCGCTCGCGCGGATGGTCGTCGTGCGATTGGCCGAGCGCGCCGCCGGCGAGCTCGTGCCGCAGGCCGGCGATCGCGTCGAGGAGCTGCTCGCGCTGGCGCGTCGCGGCGGGCGCGCCGAGCTGCACGTAGGCGGCGGCGTCGGCGCGGTGATCGACGGCGGCGTTCTGAGCATGCGCGCGCTGCCGGCGCGCGCGAGCCGCGAATAGGGAGCGAGCGCTCGCGCTGGCGCGCACGCGGCTCGTTGCGCGTCGAGACGCCGCCGGACGCGGGCTAGACTCTCAGCGGTGGCGAGTCCGGTGCGAGCGGTGGAGGAGTCGACGGTGGGCGAGGTGCTCGTCAGCGCCGAAGACCTGCAGCGGCGCGTCGCCGAGCTCGGCGAGCAGATTACGAGCGACTACGCCGGTCGCTCGCTGCTGCTGATCGGCGTGCTGAAGGGCGCGGTCTTCTTCCTCAGCGACCTGATGCGCTTCATCGGCGTCCCGGTCGAGGTCGACTTCATGGCGGTCGCGTCGTACGGCTCGGCGACCGACTCCTCTGGCGTCGTGCGGATCCTCAAGGACCTCGACGCGGCGATCGAAGGGCGCGACGTGCTGATCGTCGAGGACATCGTCGACTCGGGCTTGACGTTGCAGTACCTGATGCGCAACCTAGGCTCGCGCAACCCGAGCACGCTCGAGGTCTGCGCGCTGCTGACCAAGCCGGAACGTCGCAAGGTCGACCTGCCGACGCGCTACGTCGGCTTCGAGATCCCCAATCGCTTCGTCGTCGGCTACGGCCTCGACTACGACGAGCGTCATCGCAACCTGCCGTATGTCGCGGCGCTGGAGCGCTAGATACCGCGTTCTGACACTCCTGGCCAGCGACCCGCAAGTACCGGAATCGCAGCACCCTCATGGTACGCTAACGGACTGGTGACACCGATCTCAGCCGGCGCCAGACCGCCCAGGATGACCCTATGAGCCGTTTCTTCAAGAGCGCCGCGTTCCCGATCTTGATCGTCGTCGTGCTGGCGTTCCTCGCGGTCAAACTCGTCAATCCGGGCACGAGCAACCACCGCACGCACAGCTACCAGACGCTCGTCGCGAAAGAGCTGCCGTCGGGCGAAGTCCGCGAAGTCAAGTTCAAGAACAAGGGCAAGTCGCTCGAAGTCAAGCTGAAGAACAAAGAAACGTACGAAGTCGGCTACATCGACCAGGCCGCGCCGGAACTGATCAAAGAACTGCGCACGGACGGCGTCGCGTACAACGTCGAATCGGAAAAGAGCAGCGCGCTGCTCAGCCTGCTCACGTACATCATTCCGTTCGTCCTGTTCTTCGGCTTCTGGATCTTCCTGATGAACCAGGTCCAGGGCGGCGGCTCGAAAGTGATGTCGTTCGGCAAGTCGCGCGCGAAGCGATTGTCGGCCGACTCGCCGAAGATCACGTTCCGCGACGTCGCCGGCGTCGACGAGGCCGTCGAGGAGCTCCACGAGATCAAGGAATTCCTCGAGAACCCGAAGAAGTTCCAAGCGCTCGGCGCGCGAATACCGACCGGCGTGCTGCTGTACGGGCCGCCGGGCACCGGCAAGACGTTGCTCGCGCGCGCCGTGGCGGGCGAGGCGGGCGTGCCGTTCTTCTCGATCTCCGGCTCTGACTTCGTCGAGATGTTCGTCGGCGTCGGCGCCTCGCGCGTGCGCGACCTGTTCGAGCAGGCCAAGCAGAACAGCCCTTGCATCATCTTCATGGACGAGATCGACGCCGTCGGGCGTCATCGCGGCGCCGGCCTCGGCGGCGGCCACGACGAGCGCGAGCAGACGCTCAACCAACTGCTCGTCGAGATGGACGGCTTCGAGGCGAAGGACAACATCATCATGATCGCGGCGACCAACCGCCCCGACATCCTCGACCCGGCGCTGCTGCGCCCCGGCCGCTTCGACCGCCAGATCGCCGTCGACCGGCCCGACCGTAAGGGGCGCGCGAAGATCCTCGAGGTCCACACGCGCGGCAAGCCGCTGGCGAAGGTGATCGACATCGACGCGCTCGCCGGGCAGACGCCGGGCTTCACCGGCGCGGACCTGTCGAACCTGATCAACGAGGCGGCGCTGCTCTCGGCGCGCACGGGCAAGCGCGAGATCGGCCAGGAAGAGCTCGAGGAGGGGATTATGCGCGTGATCGCCGGCCCCGAGAAGAAGACGCGCGTGATGAGCGAGAAAGAGCGCCTGATCACGGCCTATCACGAGATGGGCCACGCGATCGTCGGGCACTTCCTCGAGCACTCCGACCCGGTGCACAAGATCTCGGTGATCTCACGCGGCCAGGCGCTCGGCTACACGATCTCGATGCCGCAGGAGGATCGCTTCCTGACGACGCGCGCCGAGCTGAAGGACACGATGGCGATGACGCTCGGCGGCCGCGCCGCCGAGGAACTCGTCTTCGGCGAGATCACGACGGGCGCGTCGAACGACATCGAGAAGGTCACGGCGACGGCGAAGCAGATGGTGATGCGCTTCGGCATGAGCGAGAAGCTCGGCCCGCGCGTGTTCGGCCACGACCACGGCCAGCCGTTCCTCGGCCGCGAGTTCCAGACCGAGCCGGACTACTCCGACGAAATCGCGCGCGAGATCGACGACGAGGTGCGGCGGATCATCGAGGCGGCGCACCAGCGCGCGCGCGAGATCCTCACCGAGCACAACCACGACCTCACGAAGATCTCCAAGGTTCTCGTCAAACGCGAGACGATCGAGAAGGAGGAGTTCCTCGCGCTGCTCGACGGCAAGAGCGAGGAGGAGGTGTTCGGCGTCGAAGAGGACTCCAAGCCCGAGCTGCCGGCGCCGTCGATCCCGGCTGACCGCGGCAAGACCGAGCGCGAAGCGCCGCGCACGATCCCGCGCCCGGGCCTCGCCGGCGGCACCGCCGAGCTGCGCGGCAGCGATCCGAAGGGCCCTGAGATCGCCTAGCGACGACCCCGACGGCTTTCGCCTGATGGGGATCGTCAACGTCACGCCGGACTCGTTCTCCGACGGCGGGTGCTTCGGCGACGCCGGCGCGGCGATTGCGCACGGGCTTCAGCTCGCGGGCGAAGGCGCGACGATCGTCGACGTCGGCGGCGAATCGACGCGGCCGGGCTCGGAGCCGGTTGCCGTCGAGCTGGAGCTCGCGCGGATCGAGCCGGTCGTGGCCGGCCTCGCGGCGGCTGATTGGAGCGGCTGCTCGCCGCCGCAGATCTCGATCGACACGCGCAAGGCGTCGGTCGCGCGCGCGGCGCTCGCGGCCGGCGCGACGCTCGTCAACGACGTTAGCGCGCTGCGCGACGGTGAGATGGCCGGCGTCGTCGCGGACGGTGGCGCGGACTGCTGCTTGACGCACATGCGCGGCGAGCCGGGCACGATGCAGGACGATCCGCGCTATGAGGACGTCGTCGACGACGTCAAGGCGTTTCTCGAAGAGCGGCTCGCGTTCGCGGTGAGCGAAGGCGTCGACGAGCGGCGCGTGCTGCTCGACCCGGGGATCGGCTTCGGCAAGACCGACGAGCACAACCTCGAGCTGCTGCGACGGTTGGACGAGATCGCCGCGATCGGACGCCCGGTCGCGATCGGCACGTCGCGCAAGGGCTTTCTCGGCCGCGTCGGACACACGCCGCCCGGCGCCGATCGCATCGCGGCGACGCTCGCGACGAACGTGCTCGCGCTCGAGCGCGGCGCGAGCGTCTTCCGCGTGCACGATGTCGCGGCGGCACGCGAGGCGCTGTTGGTGGCGACTGCTACGTTGGGCGCGAGATGGACGGCGAAGACCCGAGCGAGGACGCCGACGAGCTAGACGACGACGCTCGCGACGATGCCGACGAGCAGGCCGCCGAGGCGGTCACGGTCGAGATCAGCGGCCTCTCGCTGTACACGCATCACGGCGTCAGCGAGGCCGAGCGCGAGGTCGGCCAGCGGCTCGTGCTCGACTTGCGTCTGGACATCGGCGAGACGGACGCGACGGTGACGGACTCGATCGAGGACACGGTCGACTACGCCAAGGTCTGCCAGCTCGTCGCGCTGATCGCGCAGCAGCGCTCGCACAAGACGCTCGAGCGCTTGTGCAGCACGATCGCGAACCGCCTGCTCGCGGACTACGACCTCGAAGGCGTGTGGGTCAAGGCGACGAAGCCCGAGCCGCCGATCCCGCTGAGCGTCGACGAGGTCTCGGTCGAGGTCTGGCGCGAGGGCGAGGGATGAGCGCGGCGGCGAAGACGGCCGAGCGCTTCCGCGCGGCAGTCGAGCGCAAAGACCTCGCCGCGGCCGGCGAGCTGCTCGCGCCGGAGGTGGTCTTCCACAGCCCGGTGACGTTCCACCCGTTCGTCGGACGCGAGACGGTCTCGGCGCTGCTCGCGGAGGTGGCGCAGGTGTTCGAGGACTTCCGCTACACCGACGAGCTCGCGATGGACGGCGGCCACGCGCTGATCTTCCGTGCGGGCGTGGCGGGAGCCGATCGTGAGATCGAGGGCATCGACCTGCTGCGCTTCGACGAGGACGGCCTGATCGCCGATTTCACCGTGATGCTGCGGCCGCTCTCGGCGCTCGTGCCGTTCGCGCAGGCGATGGGCGAGCGAGCGCAGGCGGCCGGCCTGCAGGCGACGCGCGCCTGAGCGCGCGCGGTAGCGTCTTCGCCGTGCCGGCGCGCATCGGACTGCTCGGACTCGGCTCGAACGTCGGCGAGCGCCGCGAACAGCTGCAGGCTGCTGTCGACGCGCTAGCGGCGGTCGGCGTCGCGGTGCTCGCGAGCTCGTCGACGTACGACACCGATCCGGTTGGCGAGGTGCTCGACCAGCGGAGCTTCCTCAACGCGTGCGTGCGCGTCGAGACGGAGCTCGAGCCGATCGAGCTGCTCGACGCGGTCAAGCGCGTCGAGCGCGAGCTCGGGCGCGCGGCCGGCGGCGTGCACCACGGACCGCGCGCGATCGACATCGACATCTTGCTGCTCGGCGAGCTCGAGCTGCGCACGGAGCGGATGACGCTGCCGCACGAGCAGTTGCTCGTGCGCCGGTTCGTGCTCGTCCCGGCGCTCGAGCTCGACTTCGAGCTCGCCGTGCCCGACGGTCGACGACTGTCCGACGCGCTCGCGGCGCTCTCGCTGCAGGAGGGCGTGCGCTGGGCTGGGCCGCCGTTGGAGCTGCGCGCGGCGGCGCGCTAGCCAGAGCGTGCGCTGCGCGCGGTGCGCTGACGTCCGACGCGCTCAGCTCAGGAGCTGACCGAGCGGTCGCCGTCCCAGCTGGCCAGGCGAAGCAGCGTGGCGCCTTCGACGCCGCGGCCGGAGATCACGCAGAGGTGACCTTCGCGCGTCCATGCGACGACGGCGGCGCCGTTGACGGTCAGCAGCCGATACGGCGTGCCGTCGCGACGCGAGACAACGCCGCCGCTGACCTGCGGCGCGTTGCCGCCGGCGACGATCGCGTAGCCGACGCGCTGCCGGCGTTCGTTTTCATAGAAGACGGTCGTGATCTCGCGCCCGTCGACGTTGTCCGTGCGTTGCCCGGTCGAGTGCCAGCCGAAGTGCGCGCTCCAGTAGGGGAACGAGACGCCTTCGACCGACGCCGCCAGCTCGCCGCGACTCGTCGAGCTCTCGCGCGGCGCGGCCGTCGTCGCCGCGCGCAGCGTCAGCGCTGAGGCGTCGTGGACGCTCAACGTCGCCGAGCTGCCGCCGAGCGAGACGACGATCACGAGCGCGACGATCGCGGCGGCGATCGAGCCGAGCGCGGCGAGCCGCGGAGCGAAGCGTGGGCTCATGCCGTCGCGAGGAGCGCTCCGAGCGCCGCTCGCGCGCTCGCTGCGATCCGCGCGAGAGCCGTTCGCGCGCGAGCCGCGCGCCGAGCGCTTCGTCGCTCGCGTGCGCTTGGCGATCATCGCGTCGACGTTCGCGCGCAGCGCGTCGGGCGCGCGCACGTCGATCGAGCGGATCAGCTCGGCAACGTCGCGCTCGGACGCGGAAATGGTCTGTGGGTCGATCGGCTCGTTCATTGCACGTCCCCGCTTGAGAGGACTCCGCGAGCGCGCTTTTCTTCCGCGCGGCTGTGCTCAGGGTCGGGCGCAGGCTCGCGCTCGGGCTCGGGCTCGGCCAGCTTGCGCGCGACTTGCTTGCGCGCGCGGAACAGCCGCGTCGTGATCGTCGCCTCGCGCACTTTCAGCGCGCGAGCGGCTTCGCGATAGGAGAGGCCGAGCACGTCGATCGCGACGAGCGCCATGCGGAAGTCGTCGGGCAGCTCGGCGATCGTCGCGTAGAGCTCTTGGATCTCGAGCGCGCGCTCGGGGCGTCCGAGCGGCTTCGGATCGGCCGCGAGCACGTCGTCGAGCGTCGCGACGGTGACCGGACGCCTGCTGGCCGTCCGCCGGTTCGTCAGGAACGTGTTGCGCAGCACGCGCATCAAGTAGTAGAGCTCGTCGTCGCCGTGCAGCGCGCGCGGACGCGAGAGCACGCGCGCGAATGTCTCTTGCACGAGGTCCTCGGCGTCCTCGCGCGAGCCGCAGAGCGCCCAGGCGGCGCGATACAGGCGGTCGACGTGCTTGCCGAGTGATTGTGGATCGAGGATGCGCATCGTCGCTGTGTCGAATCCGAGCGGTTGTGACCGTACGGCGACTGTAGCGCCGCGCTAGCCGTGTGTGGCCGGCGCGATCCAGGCGGCCGGCAGCGTGCCGGCCGGCACTTCGCCGATCGTCGGCGGGAAGTGGCGGGCGAGCTCGGCGGCGCGGTATGCGTCGATCGTCGGGCGCAGGTCGGCGACGGTGCGAAGCAGCCGGACGCTGCTGCCGATCTGCAGGTCGGCGGCGTTCGGCAGCTCGCCGCCGAGCAGTCCGGCGGCGATCCAGTCGTCGATCCGCTGCAGCTGCGCGGGGAGCGCGGCGAGGTCGGCGCGCACGGCCGCTTCGCGCGCGCCGTTCTGGATCGCCATCAGCCGCGCGACGAGCGGCGCGGCCGGACGCATCAAATCGAGCGGGAGGAGCAGTTTCGCGTCGGCGGCGTAGCTCAGCATCGCGGCGGGCTGGCGCACGAAGCTGAGGTCGAGCACGCGCCGTGGCACGCTCTGCAGCAGCTCGTCGCCCCAGCGCTCGGCGTCGAGCACGCGCGCGTAGGACGGGCTGCCGACGGGCGGCAGCAGCGGCGGGTCGGGCACGAGCTGATCGAGCCGGCGCATGATCGCGCGTGAGCCGACGATCCGCTCGCCGTCGATGCGCATGCCGGGCACGGTGCTGCCGCCGTAGCGCAGCGGCCCGACGATCAGCTGGGTCAGCGGCATCAGCTCGACGCGCTCGAACTCGATCTGCTTGAGCCGCAGCGCGGCGGCGACGGCCGCGCACGGATGCGAGGCTGGCAGCGCATAGAGCTTGGGAAGAGTCGACGCCATCGCTGCGCCGAGCATAATGCGTGGCGATGCTGCTCGTCGTCGACGTCGGGAACACGCAGACGCATTTCGGCATGTTCCGCGGAGAGGAACTCGTCGAGCATTGGCGTTTCGCGACCGTGCGCCAGTCGACGGCCGATCAGCTCGGCGCGGCGCTGCGCAACTTGATGGAGTTGCGCGGCTACGGCTTCGGCGATCTCGAAGCGTCGATCGTCTCGTCGACGGTGCCGCAGCTCGAGCCTGAATGGACGACGATGGCCAAGCGCTACTTGCGCCACGAGATGCTCGTCGTCGGGCCGGGCACGAAGACGGGCATGGCGATCCGCTACGACAACCCGCGCGAGATCGGCGCCGATCGGCTCGTCAACGCGGTCGCGATCCGCGATCGCTTCGAGGGATCGTCGGTGTGCGTCGACTTCGGCACGGCGACGACGTTCGATGTCGTCTCGCGCGACGGCGAGTACTTGGGCGGCGCGCTGATGACGGGCATCGAGATCTCGCTGGAGGCGCTGTCGGAGCGCGGCGCGCGGCTGCCGAAGATCGAGCTCGCGCCGCCGAAGAGCGTGATCGGCAAGAACACGATCGACGCGATCCGCTCGGGCGTCGTGTACGGCTACGCCGGCGCGATCGATGCGATCTTGCGGCGCTTGTACGACGAGCTCGGCGAACGGACGAACGCGATCGCGACAGGCGGCCTGGCGGGGCTCGTCGTGCCGTACGCGGAGGAGCTCGACGACGTCGATGAGATGCTGACGTTGACCGGGCTGCGGTTGCTGCATGAGAAAAACAGCTGAAGCCGAACGGCCTCTTTCGATGGCGGCCGGAGGCCGCTCGGGCGTTCGTTGTGGTTGTGACGGGTTGTCGCGCAAGTTGACCTGGGCTCATCGCGTCGCAGCGCTCGGGCCCGATGGCCGCTAGCGCTCCTAGCCGGAGCGAGAGCCAGCAGGTGAGTAAATGCGCCAGCTCCCAGGTGCGAGTCGCTCGATCCGATGCAGCCACCGATGGACGACGTCGCGGATATAAGGTTCCTGCTCGGCAGAAGGTAGACCGTGCTGTCTGAACCAGCGTTCGTCGATCATCGCGACCGTTGTTTGGTGATGACTGAGTTCGGCGGCGTGGGCGCTGAACATCTTGTTGTCCCAAGTGACGAGCACGAACGGCTCACGGGCCGCGAGGGCCTGAACAGCGCCGCGTCCTTCGTTCCTGCCAGGTTCTCCGGGACGACTGCTGTCGCATCTGAGCGTCCACGTCTCTGCAGCTCGGCTGCAAGCTTCCAGTTGATGTCCTCATCGAGGACGAGACGGCGTCGCTCAGGCGGCGGCAAGCTTCGCTAGGTCCGCCTCGTAGTCGACCGCGTCATCAATCTCGGCATCCGAAACCCCGTAGTCGTCGCGCAGCGTCGCGCGGCCGCCGTCGCGACTCGCTATGCCAGCGACGAGGGTTGTCGGTAGGCGACGCCCCTTCACGACGGGCGTTCCAGAATGCATGTCGGGATCCACTTCGATATGCGCGCGCGGCGTCTCAATCGCCACCCAGCCGCCGCGGGCAAGGGATTTGCTGATCCCAGTGAGATCGATCAGGGTCGCTTCCATAACTTCGTGCTCCGGGATGTCGACCGAGCGCCAGCATCCATCGTCGGCGTCCCATTCGAGAAGCAGGGCGCCATCGTGGGCAAGTTGCGCCGTCGCCAGCGGCCAGTCGCCATACTGCTCGCGCAGGCTGTGGACGGCCTCCTTGATCTCCCTGGGCGCCTTGCCCTGCTCCACCAGGTAGTGGGCGACAATCGCCTCGCCGGCGTCGGCGTATGAGTACACGTTCGGGTGCTGCGAGATGCTCGGCAAGATGATCCCCTCACGCGCCCATCTTCCGACGCGGTGCGCAGAGACACCCGCTAGGCGGGCTACCTCGGCGGCCGTGTAGGAGCCAATCGCGGTCGGACCCTTGGAACTCATAGCTCTCAGAGTAACGCCAGCATCCACTGCATTTGCGCAGGCGGTTGTATTCCTCGCCGGAGCACCCACAGATCGCGCTCGCCGGCGTCGATGAGCGGCGATCGCCAGCACGGCTGATCATCCACCGACTGGTCCGGCGCGTTGCTCGGACAGCTCATGCCTGGGGCCATAATGCGTCGATGCCTCCGGACCGGCGCCTGACAGAGCCATGGATGTTGGGCACGCTGCGCGTGCCCAATCGCGTGCTGCTCGCACCGCTGGCGGGGATTGGGAACTGGTTCGTGCGTTTGCAGGCGAAGCGCTACGGGGCGGGGATGGCGGTGTCGGAGATGGTCTCGACGCATGCGATCCATTACGGCAACGAGAAGACGTGCGTCGAGATGCTGCGGATCGATCCGCGCGAGCGCGACGGCGGGCCGGTCTCGATCCAGTTGTTCGGGGAGGACCCGGCGATCATGCGCGAGGCGGCTGCGCGCGTCGCTGAGATCGGCGCCGATGCGATCGACATCAACATGGGCTGTCCGGTGCCGAAGGTGTTCAAGACGGGCGCCGGTGCGGCGATGCTCGACGATCCGGATCGCGCGGTCGCGCTGGCGAGCGCGGCGGTCGCCGGCGCGGTCGGTCCGAACGGCCGGCTGCCGGTGACGGTGAAGCTGCGCTCGGGCGTGCGTCGCGGCGAGACGAGCGGCTGCGATCTCGCGCGGCGCCTCGTCGCGGAGGCCGGCGTGTCGGCGATTGCGTTCCATCCGCGCTCGGCGGCGGCCCAGCACAAGGGCGTGCCGGACTACGCGCTCGCGGCGCGGCTGGTCGAGACGCTCGGCGCGCCGGTGATCCTGACGGGTGGCCTCAGCGATGCGGCGAGCGCGCGCGCGGCGTTCGAGCAGACGGGCGCGAGCGCGCTGATGCTCGCGCGTGGAGCGCTCGGCAACCCGTGGCTGTTCGCCGAGCTCGTGCACGGGCGCGAAGGCGCGCCGGCGCGCGCGGAGGTCGCGCGCGAGCTCGACTGGACGATCGATCGCGCGGTGGAGCATCTCGGCGAGCCGCGCGCGACGCGCTACCTGCGCAAGTTCTATCCGTGGTATGTGACGCGCTTGCAGCTCGATGCGCAGGAGGCCAAGCAGTTGCAGTCGGCGCTGCAGGAATCGGAGACGCTCGCGCGCGTGCGCGAGCTGCTCGAGGTGGCCGCAGCGCCCGTCGCGCTGGCCGTCTGACGCGCGTATACGGGCGTTTTCGCGCTCGCTATACTGCTGCGCTCGCTCGGGCCGTCTGCCGCGAAATTCCCGCCGGGGGGACGCGGTCCCGTCACTCGACGGCCCAACTACAACACGCGATCGAGGGCCAGATGCCGAAGGACGTAATCCTCACCCCTGAAGGACTGAAGAAGCTCAAAGACGAGCTCGAGCTGCTCTCTACAGAGAAGCGTCGCGAGGTCGCCGAGCGGATCAAGGAGGCGCGCGAGTTCGGCGACATCTCGGAGAACTCGGAGTACGACGACGCGAAGAACGAGCAGGCGATGCTCGAGAGTCGCATCGCGCAGTTGCAGGAGAAGCTGCGGATGGCGAGCGTGATCGAGACGAAGGACCTCTCGACGGACGTCGTGCAAATCGGCTCGGTCGTGCACGTCAAGGACGAAAAGACGGGCAAGTCGGTCAAGTACACGATCGTCGGCTCGGCCAAGGCGAAGCCGGAGGAGGCGAAGCTCTCCAACGAGTCGCCGGTCGGCCGCGCGCTGATCGGGCACAAGCGCAACGAGACGGTCGCCGTCAAGGTCCCACGCGGCCCGGCGCGCAAGCTGAAGATCACGAAGATCGACGTCGGCCTGAAGTAGCGACGAGCCCCGGCCCGTCAACGACGGGCCTGGGAATGCGCACAGCGCAGTCGGCGCACACGCACATCGCCGTCGGCATACATTAAGCGGGCCAGGATGGCCCGCAACGGTGACCGCCGTGGCGGCCGGAGCGGTCTCCTGTCGTATCGAGAAGCGCAGGCCGGCTCGGCAAGAAGGCCGGATGCCGGTCTCACACGCGATGAAAGTCACGATCAACGATTCCACGAGCGCAGGCCGGCTCGGCAAGAAGGCTGGACGCCGGTCACAAACGCGATGAACGACACGACGAACGATTCCACGCAAAGCGAGCCGGCAAAACACGGCTTGCCCGAGCTGATCGCCGAGCGCCGCGCCAAGCGCGAGCGCCTGCGCGCGGCCGACCCGAACGCGTTCCCGCACGCGTTCCCCGACGTCGAGCCGGTCGCGACGATCGTCGCGGCCTACGAGCACCTGCAGGCCGGCGAGGAAACGGACGAGCGCCATCGCGTCGCCGGTCGGATCGCGGCACGCCGCGGCTCCGGTCGAGCGGCGTTCTTGGACCTCGTCGATCGCACCGGCAAGATCCAGCTCCACGCCCGCCAAGACGTGCTCGGCGAGGAGCGCTACGCGCTGCTCACGTCGCTCGACCTCGGCGACCTGCTCGGGGTCGACGGCAGCGCGATGCGCAGTCGCCATGGGGAGGTCTCGCTGCGCGTCGAGGACTTTCAAGTCCTCGGCAAGGCGCTGCGCCCGCCGCCTGACAAGCATCACGGTCTCTCAGACGTCGAGACGCGCTACCGCCATCGCGAGCTCGATCTGATCTCAAGCGTTGAGAGCCGGCGGCTGTTCATCGATCGGGCGCGGATCGTCTCGGCGGTACGCGCGGCGCTCGACGGCGACGGGTTCGTCGAGGTCGAGACGCCGGTGCTCCAGCCGCTCTACGGCGGCGCGATGGCGCGCCCGTTCACGACGCACCACAACGCGCTCGACCGCGATCTGTACCTGCGGATCGCCACCGAGCTGTACCTCAAGCGGCTGATCGTCGGCGGCTTGGAGCGCGTCTACGAGCTCGGCAAGGACTTCCGCAACGAGGGCATCTCGCACAAGCACAACCCGGAGTTCACGATGGTCGAGTGGTACGAGGCGTACGCCGGTTACGAGGCGGCGATGGAGCGAACCGAAGCGATCGTCCGCGCCGCCGCGGCGGCGATCGGCTACGCGGGCGAGCTCGACTTCGCCGCGCCGTGGCCGCGTCTCGGCTTCGTCGATGCGATTCGCGAGGCGACCGGCATCGACCTGTCGGACCTCCCGACGGTCGAGGCGCTTGCGAGCGAGATCGAGCGGCGCAACCTGTCGATCGAGACGAAACGCAAGGACGTCGCCTGGTTCCAGCTCGCGGACGACCTGCTCGGCAAGTACGTCGAGCCGACGTTGACGCGACCGTCGTTCGTCGTCGACTACCCGAAGGACCTCTCGCCGTTGGCGCGCGCGCGCCCGGATCGCCCGGAGATCGTCGAGCGCTTCGAGGCGTTCGCGGCGGGGATGGAGATCGCGAACGGCTTCAGCGAGCTGATCGACCCGGACGAGCAGCGCGCGCGCTTCACGGCGCAGGACAAGATCGATCTGCTCTCCGACGGCGAGGCGGAGACGATGCCGTACGACGAGGCGTACGTGCAGGCGCTCGAGCAGGGCATGCCGCCGACCGGCGGAGTCGGCCTCGGAATCGACCGCCTCGTGATGCTGCTGACCGGCCGCGAGTCGATTCGCGAGGTCGTGCTGTTCCCGGCGATGCGCGACTGAGCGAGAAACGCCTCGCACGGCGCGCAACGCGGCGTTGTCAAGCCTCAAGCCGGGCGGTTCGGCTGACGATTGACCCCCACGGGGCCGTATGGCCGGTTGGTAGACTGCCGGTGAGGCGTCGACCCCTCAAGACCGGACCACAGAGCTCTCAAGAGGCACCGTCCTCGCAGGAAGGAATCAAGCATGTTCGAGCGATTCACAGAACGGGCCCGCCAGGTCGTCGTTCTCGCGCAGGAGGAGGCGCGAACGCTCAAGCACAACTACATCGGCACCGAGCACATCCTGCTCGGACTGCTGCGCGAGGAGGAGGGCCTTGCGGCTCGCGTGCTCGAGAGCTTGGACATCACCGTCGAGCGCGTGCGCGCCCAAGTCGTGCGGATCGTCGGCTCCGGCGAGGAGGTCACGTCCGGTCAGATCCCGTTCACGCCGCGCGCGAAGAAGGTGCTGGAGCTGGCCTTGCGCGAGGCGCTGAGCCTCGGCCACAACTACATCGGCACCGAGCACATCCTGCTCGGCCTCGTCCGCGAGAACGAGGGCGTCGCCGCTCGCATCCTGCTCGACTTCGACGCCGACTCGGAGAAGATCCGCAACGAGGTGATCCGCATGCTCTCCGGCCCCGGCGGGCGTCGCCAGGGCCAGTCCAGCGGATCGAGCTCGGGCTCCGGCTCGGCGCCCGGCGAGGGCAAGAAGTCCTCGAAGCTGCTCGACCAGTTCGGTCGCAACCTGACGAAGCTCGCCGCCGAAGGCAAGCTCGACCCGTGCGTCGGACGCGAGACGGAGATCGAGCGGATCATGCAGATCCTCTCGCGCCGCACGAAGAACAACCCGGTGCTCGTCGGCGAGCCGGGCGTCGGTAAGACGGCCGTCGTCGAGGGCCTCGCCCAGCGGATCACCAGCTCGGACGTTCCCGAGCTGCTGCGCAACAAGCAGATCTACACGCTCGACCTGGCGGCGCTCGTCGCCGGCTCGAAGTACCGCGGCGAGTTCGAGGAGCGCTTGAAGAAGGTGATGAAGGAGATCACCCAGCGCGGCGACATCATCCTGTTCATCGACGAGCTTCACAACCTCGTCGGCGCCGGCGCGGCCAAGGGCGCGATCGACGCCGCCTCGATCCTCAAGCCGGCGCTCGCGCGCGGCGAACTGCAGACGATCGGCGCGACGACGCTCGAGGAGTACCGCAAGTACCTCGAGCGCGACTCGGCGCTCGAGCGGCGCTTTCAGAAGATCACCGTCGACGAGCCGACGGTCGACCAGACCGTCGAAATCCTCAAGGGCCTGCGCGACCGCTACGAGCAGCACCACAAGGTGCAGATCACCGACGAGGCGCTGCGCGCCGCCGGCGAACTGGCGAGCCGCTACATCTCCGACCGCTTCCTGCCGGACAAGGCGATCGACCTGATCGACGAGGCCGCGTCGCGGATGCGGATCAAGTCGATGACCTCGCCGCCGGCCAATCGCGAGCTCGAGGGCGAGGTCGAGACGACGCGCCGCGAGAAGGAGGCCGCGATCGAGGCGCAGGAGTTCGAGAAGGCGGCTGCGCTGCGCGACACCGAGCGCAAGCTGACGAACAAGAAACGCGAGCTCGAGCAGGAGTGGGAATCGGGCGAGTCCGGCGAGCGTCCGTCGATCGGCGAAGAGGAGATCGCGGACATCGTCTCGATGTGGACCGGCATACCGGTGTTCAAGCTGACCGAGGCCGAGACGCAGAAGCTGATGCGGATGGAGGACGAACTGCACAAGCGCGTGATCGGCCAGCACCCGGCGATCGAGGTGATCTCGAAGGCGATCCGCCGCTCGCGCGCGGGCCTGAAGGACCCGAAGCGCCCGACCGGCTCGTTCATCTTTCTCGGCCCGTCGGGCGTCGGCAAGACCGAGCTCGCGCGCACGCTCGCCGAGTTCCTGTTCGGCGACGACGACGCGATGATCCGGATCGACATGTCCGAGTACATGGAGAAGCACGCCGTCTCGCGCCTGGTCGGCTCGCCTCCGGGCTACATCGGCTACGACGAGGGCGGCCAGCTGACCGAGGCGATCAGGCGCAAGCCGTACAGCGTGCTGCTGCTCGACGAGATCGAGAAGGCGCACCCGGACGTGTTCAACATCCTGCTGCAGATCCTCGAGGACGGCCGCTTGACCGACGCGCAGGGGCGCACGGTCGACTTCCGTCACGCGATCGTGATCATGACGTCGAACATCGGCGCGTCGGAGATCGCGCGCAACACGCCGCTCGGCTTCGCCGTCTCCGAGGACGAGACGGGGATCACCTACGACGACATGAAGTCGCGGATCATGGGCGAGCTGAAGAAGGTCTTCCGGCCCGAGTTCCTCAACCGGATCGACGACGTGATCGTCTTCCACAAGCTGCAGAAGGACGAGATCAAGCAGATCGTCGAGCTGCTGCTGCTGCGGATCCGCGAGTCGATGGCCGATCGCGAGCTGCAACTCGAGCTGACTGGCGAGGCGAAGGACCTGCTCGTCGAGAAGGGCTGGGATCCATCGATGGGCGCCCGACCGCTGCGTCGCGCGATCCAGCGCTACATCGAGGACCCGCTCGCCGACTTCGTGCTGCGTGAGGAGCTGACTCCTGGCGCGACGATCGTGGTCGACCCCGCGCCGGAGGGCGAGGACGACGCGGGCGAGGTGCGCCTGACGATCGTCAAGCAGAAGACGCCGGTCGGCGTTGGCGCCGAAGGCGTCGCGGAGGAGCTGACCGAGGGCGACGACGCCCCGGTGGGCGACGCTCCCGAGCACGGCGAGTCCAGCGAGGAGTAGTTGAGCGCCGTCACCTCCCGCGGCGCGGCTGACGACGGCGCCGTCGGGGCTGATGACGGCGCTGTCGGTGACGCAGCGCCCAGCGGCGCCGGCTCGCTGACGATCGCGCAGATGACCGCCAAGGACTGGGCGGCGGTCGCCCAGATCTATACAGCGGGCATCGCCGGTGGCAACGCGACGTTCGAACCGGCCGCGCCGAGCTTCGAGGAGTGGCGCAATGGCCACGTCGCGGACCCGTGCCTGGTCGCGCGCGAGGGCGGCGAAGACGTGCTCGGCTGGGCTGCGCTCGGCCTGTACTCGCGACGCCCGGTCTATCGCGGCGTCGCTGAGGTGAGCATCTACGTCGATCCGCGCCACGCGCGTCACGGCGTCGGCCGTGCGCTGTTGGATGCGCTGATCGAGGGCTCGGAGCGCGCTGGGTTCTGGACGCTGATCGCCGGCATCTTCCCCGAGAACGATGCGTCGATCGCACTGCACGAAGCGTGCGGCTTCAGAGCGATCGGCACGTACGAGCGGATCGGGCAGATGCCTGGCGGCGGAGCGTGGCGCGACGTGCGGATGTTCGAGCGGCGCAGCGGCGCCGTCGGCGCCTGAGTCGCCTGACCGTCGCGTCTCCACCAACGCGTAGGCTGGATCGATGGCGCGCGAGACGATCTACAGCTGCACCGAGTGCGGGCTGCAATCGGCGCAGTGGCACGGCAAGTGCCCTGGCTGCGAAGCGTGGAACACGCTCGTCGAGGAGCGCGTCAGCGGTGGCGGCGACGGGCGCGCCGGGCGTCGGCGAGCAGGCGCCGGCAAGCGTGGCGGCGTCGGCGCAGGCGGCGGGCAAGGAGGTCGCGAGCGCCGCCCGACGCTCGCCGCGCGACCGCTGCGCGAGGTCGGCGCGGCGCCGATCGAGCGGATGTCGACGGGCATCGGCGAGCTCGATCGCGTGCTGGGCGGCGGGCTCGTGCCGGGTTCGCTCGTGCTGCTCGGCGGCTCGCCGGGGATCGGCAAGTCGACGCTGACGAACATGGCGCTCGGCCACCTGCAGCAGGCCGGCCAGCGCACGCTGTACGTCAGCGGCGAGGAGTCCGCCGAGCAGGTCAGGTTGCGCGCCGAGCGGCTCGGACCGGGTGCGCTGCGCGTGCCGATCCTCGCCGAGACCGACCTCGACACGGTGCTCGACGCGCTCGCGGCCGAAGCGCCGAGCGCGTGCGTGATCGACTCCGTGCAGACGCTCAACTCGGGCGAGCTGTCGGGCGCGCCTGGCTCGGTCGGGCAGGTGCGCGAGGTCGCCGGGCAGATCATGCAGCTCGCGAAGGCGCGCGGCATCGCGGTGATCCTCGTCGGGCACGTGACGAAGGAGGGCGCGCTCGCCGGCCCGCGCGTGCTCGAGCACCTCGTCGACTGCGTGCTGCAGTTCGAGGGTGAGCGCGAGCGTCCGTATCGTGAGCTTCGCGCGCTGAAGAACCGCTTCGGCTCGACGAACGAGGCGGGCCTGTTCGAGATGCGCCAAGGCGGCCTCGTCGAGGTGCTCGACGCCTCCGCGCGCTTCGTCGCCGAGGCGACGCGCGCGCCCGGCAGCGTCGTGCTCGCGGCGATGGAGGGCTCGCGGCCGCTGCTCGTCGAGGTGCAGGCGCTCGTCGCGCCCTCCGAGCTCGAGCAGCCGCGCCGCGTCGTCTCGGGGATCGATCGCAACCGCCTCGCGCTCGTGCTGGCGATTCTCGGGCGACACGGGCGCGTCAGCACGGGCGCAGCGGACGTCTTCGTCAACGTCGTCGGCGGGGTGCGCGTCGACGAGCCTGGATGCGATCTCGCCGTCGCGCTGGCCGTCGCGAGCGCGAGCCGCGGCGTGCCGACGACGAGCTTTGCCGGCGGCGCCTCGGGAACGCCGCGCGCGTGTTTCGGCGAGCTCGGGTTGACCGGTGAGCTGCGCTGGGTGGGACATCCCGAGCGCCGCTTGGAAGAGGCCGCCAAGCACGGCTGCGCCGACGTGATCGCGCCGCCCGACAGCGGTGCTGGCGCGCGCGAGGCGTCGACGTTGCGCGAGGCGCTCGCGCTCGCGTTTCCGTCCGACTCGAGACGCCTCGCCGAGGCTGTGGCGTAAGCGATCGTCCGGTCGGCTACGAAACGCTGGAAAAACGCTAAATGCCCTAGAATGCAGGGGTGGCCTTGCGATCCGGCGATGATTTTCATACGGAAGTAAGGCCGGAGCCGGGGTTGATGAAGGCGCTGGAGATGATCGCTCCAGGGACCGCGTTGCGCGAGGGAATCGAGAGCATCCTGCACGCGAAGACCGGTGGGCTGATCGTGATCGGCGAGCCGGAAGACCTCAGCTTCCTGAACTCCGGCGGAATCAAGCTGGAGATCGATTACACGCCGGCGTTTCTTTATCAAGTGGCGAAGATGGACGGCGCGATCATCCTCAACGCGAACGCGACGAAGATCACGATGGCGAACGTGCAGCTGATGCCCGACCCGACGATCCTCTCGCACGAGACCGGCACGCGCCACCGCACGGCCGAGCGCGTCTCCAAGCAGACCGATGCGCTCGTGATCGCCGTCTCGCAGCGGCGCGAGGTCGTCTCGGTGTACGTCGACGGCGCGAAGTACATCCTCGAGGACATCCCAGTCGTGCTCGCGAAGGCCAACCAGGCGCTCGCGACGCTCGACAAGTACCGCACGCGCCTCGACCAGGTCGCGACGCGCCTGACGGCGCTCGAGTTCGAGAACGGCGCGACGCTGCACGACGTGCTGACCGTGCTGCAGCGCTCCGAGCTGGTCACGCGGATGGCCGTCGAGATCGAGCGCTACATCGTCGAGCTGGGCAGCGAGGGGCGGCTGATCGAGATGCAGCTCGAGGAGACGACGGTCGGGACGGCTGCCGAAAAGGCGGCGCTCGTGCGCGACTACCTGTTCAACTACTCCGACGAGGCGTTCGCGGCCGGCCTCGAGGAAATCGGCCGGCTCGCTCACCAGGATCTGCTCGACTTCGGCCGCCTGGCCGAGCTGCTCGGCTACGACCGCAAGCTGAACACGCTCGACTACCCGGTCTCGCCGCGCGGCTATCGCGTGCTCGGACGGATCCCGCGCCTGCCAAAGGTCGTCGTCGCGGAGATCGTCAAGGAGTTCGGCGGCCTCGACGAGCTGCTCGCCGCGACCGACGCCGAACTGGAGTCGGTCGAGGGCGTCGGCGAGATCAGGGCAAAGGACATTCGCGAGGGCCTGCGCAGGCTGCAGGAGATCAACCTCGTCGATCGTTACCTGCAGACTTGAAGAAGGGGTCGTCCGTTTGGGCGACCGGAACAAAAGGAGAAGATCATTCCGCCACAAGCAACGCAAGAGGAAGCGCCCGAGGACGAGCTCGAGGTCACGCGCGAAGTCGAGTTCATCGAGTTCGAGCTCGGCGACCACGTCGTCTATCCGCATCACGGCGCCGGCAAGGTGCTGAAGAAGGAGGAGATGGAGATGCTCGGCGAACGCCGCGAGTACCTCACGATCAAGATCCTCCACAACGACATGACCGTCAGGGTCCCGACCGAGAACGCCGCGCTGGCAGGGCTGCGCCGCGTGATCGACGAGGAAACGGTCAAGAAGGTCCTCGACGTGCTCGGCGACGAGGTCTCGGAGATGCCGAAGAACTGGAACCGGCGCTTCAAGCACAACCGCGACAAGATCAAGACGGGCGATATCTACGAGCTTGCCGAGGTCGTGCGCAACCTCTCGCTGCGTGAGAGCGAGAAGGGACTCTCCACGGGCGAGAAGCAGATGTTCACGCGCACGAAGAAGATCCTCGCTTCCGAGTTGATGTACGCGCTCGACAAGGACGAGGAAGACGCCGAGAGCTATCTGGACGAGCTGCTCGCGGCTTCGGCGACCAGCCAGATGGCCGGAGCGGCCGCCGAGTAACGGGCTTTCGCGCACGCTCCAGCGCCGGCGACGGCGGCACTGGGGACTGGGGCGTGCGCGGCAGTCCCCTCGCAGATGGCAATCGCGCTGATCGTGGCGGCCGGTCGCGGCGAGCGGCTCGCCGCCGACCGACCGAAGGCGTTCGTCGAGCTCGCCGGCCGGCCGATGGTGCAGTGGTCGATCGACGCGCTCGCGGCGATGCCGGAGATCGAGAGAATCGTCGTCGCGCTGCCGCCGGGCGTCGAGGCGCCGAGCGGTGTGACGGGCGTCGAGGGCGGCTCGTCGCGCTCTGACTCGGTGCGCAGGGCGCTCGCGGCCGCCGCCGACGGCGATCCGGTGCTCGTCCACGACGCCGCCCGTCCGCTGCTGACGGCCGAGATCGTGCGCGCGACGATCGGCGCGCTGGAGCGCGACGCCGGCGCCGCCGCGGCGATCGCAGCCGCTCCGGTCACCGACACGATCAAGCGCGTCGACGAGCGCGGCGGCGTTCACGAGACGCTCGAGCGCGGACAGCTGTGGGCGGTGCAGACGCCGCAGGTGTTCCGCCGCGACGTGCTCGAGCGCGCGCTCGACGTCTCCGAGGACGTGCTCGCGGCCGCGACCGACGACGCCTGGCTGATCGAGCGTCTCGGCGAGCGCGTCGTCGTCGCCGACGTCAAAGCCGAGAACATCAAGGTCACACGACCGCTCGACCTCGAGATCGCCGCGCGCCTGCTCGCGCGCCGTGCGACCGCTTCGGGATGAGTTCCTGCTTGAATCGCTGCGCGCCGTGCTGACCGATTACCACCTACACCTGCGCCCCGACGGGCAAGGCGCCCACGCTGAGCAGTACTTCACGGCCGAGAACGCCGAGCGCTATCGCGCCGCGGCGAGCGAGCGCGGGATCGCCGAGCTCGGCGTCTCCGAGCACGTCTACCGCTTCGAGCAGGTGCTCGACGTCTGGCAGCACCCGTTCTGGGTCTCGTTCGCGCACGACGACCTCGACGCGTACTGCGCATTCGTGCGCGAGCAGACCGACTTGCGCCTCGGCATCGAGGCGGACTTCGTGCCGGGCGCCGAGGACCGCATCGCGAACCTGCTGCAGGCGCGCGACTTCGATTACGTCGTCGGCTCGGTGCACTTCATTCGCGACGGCGCCGTCGACATGGACGACTACAGCGTGTGGGACTCCGGCCGCAGCGTCGAGGAGATCTGGCAGCGTTACTTCGAGACGGTCGGCGAGGCGGCGCGCAGCGGCCTGTTCGACATCCTCGCGCACCCTGACCTCGTCAAGGTCTGGGGCGGCGAGCGGCCGCTGCCCGAAGGCGACTTGCGCCGCTACTACGAGCTCGCGATCGACGGCATCGCCGAATCGGGCATCGCCGTCGAGGTCTCGACCGCCGGCCTGCGCAAGCGCGTCGGCGAGCTCTATCCGGCCGCCGCGTTCCTCGAGATGTGCCTCGAAGCAGGCGCGCCGATCGCGCTCTCCAGCGACGCGCACCGTCCGCAGGACGTCGGCGCCGACTACGACCGCGCGCTCGAGCTGCTCGACTCGCTCGGCGTGCGCGAGCTGTCGGTTTTCGAGCACCGCCAACGGCGCCTGGAGCCGATCGGTGCGAGTGAGCCGGTCACGTGAGCACGCGCGTCGGCATCGGCTATGACTCGCATCGGCTCGCCGACGGGCGGCGGTTGGTGATCGGCGGCGTCGAGCTCGAGCACGACCAGGGCCTCGACGGTCACTCCGACGCGGATGTGCTCGCGCACGCGCTGACCGACGCGCTGCTCGGCGCCGCTGGCCTCGGCGACATCGGTGAGCACTTCTCCGACAGCGACGAGCGCTGGCGCGACGCCGACTCGATGCAGCTGCTCGCGCACGTGCTCTCGCTGCTCGACGCGGAGCGCCTGGAGCTCGTCAACGTCGACTGCACGCTCGTGATGGAGCGGCCGAAGCTCGGCCCGCGCAAGACCGAGATCCGCAGCTCGCTGGCCGCAACGCTGCGGCTGGACGAGCGTCGCGTCAATGTGAAGGCGAGCACCGGCGAGCGGATCGGCTTCGTCGGGCGCGGCGAGGGCGTCGCCGCGCTCGCCGTCGCGAGCGTGCGCGAGCGTTGACGCCATGCATGGCGAGGCGCTAGCGGTAGGCGCTCTGCCCTCGCGGTAGGGTTGCCGCGCGATGCGCGCTATCCGCATACACGACACTCTCAGCGGCGAGCTGCGTCCGCTGCAGCCTGTGCCGCGACGAGCCGGCGAGCCACCGCATGTAGGCATCTACGCGTGTGGGCCGACCGTCTACAGTCGCATCCACATCGGAAACGCGCGACCGTTCGTCATCTTCAGCCTGCTCAAGCGCTTTCTCGAGCACGAAGACTGTCACGTCGAGCTGGTCATCAACGTGACGGACGTCAACGACAAGATCTATGACGCCGCACGCGCGCAAGGCAGGCCGAGTGCCGAGCTCGCGATCGAAACGACTGAGCTGTACCGCGCTGACACCGATGCACTCGGCATCGGGCGCCCAGATCACGAGCCACTCGCGTCCGAGACAATCGAGGAGATCGTCGCTCATATCGAGATGCTCGTACAGCGTGATCACGCGTACGCCGTCGGCGGCGACGTCTACTTCCGTGTGCGCTCCGACGAGGACTACGGCACGCTCTCGCATCGCCAGATCGATGACTTGGACCAGGGCGAGGGAATCGAGGGCGCGACGCGCAAGGAGGACCCGCTCGACTTCGCGCTGTGGAAGGCGCACAAGCCCGACGAGGACACCGTCTGGGAGTCGCCGTGGGGAGCGGGGCGGCCCGGCTGGCACATCGAGTGCTCCGCAATGGCCGAGAAGCTACTGAAGCTGCCGATCGACATTCACGGAGGCGGCTCTGACCTCATTTTCCCCCACCACGAGAACGAGGCGGCGCAGACGCGCGCGGCGCGCGAGGGTGAGCTCGCGAAGCTGTGGATGCACAACGGCATGATCCAGTTCACCGGCGAGAAGATGGCCAAGTCGGTTGGCAATATCGCGCTGCTGCACGAGGTCGTCGAGCAGTACGGCGCGGAGGCCGTCGTGATGTATCTGATCTCCGGTCACTATCGCCAGCCGCTCGCGTTCTCCGAAGTCGCGCTCGAGCAGGCGCGTGCGAACGTCGTGCGAATCCGCGAAGCCGGGCGGCGCCTGACGGCGGGGGCACCGTCGCATGCCGACCTTGACAGCCTACGTGACAGCTTTTTCGACGCACTCGCCAGAGATTTCAACACGCCGCGAGCGCTTGGCCTCCTCAATGAATGGCTCGCCGATGCGACATCCGTTGCGCTGGCTCCGTGCGGCGACGGGCAACTGCGCGAGATGCTCGGCGTGCTTGGTCTAGAGAGCCTGCTCGCTGCGGGGCCCAAAGCGCCTGCAGCCGTGCGTGAGCTTGCCGAGCAGCGCGAGACGGCACGCGCCGGGCGCGACTTCGCGGCAGCCGATCGGCTGCGCGCGGAGATCGTCGCGCACGGCTGGGTCGTGCGCGACGTCGCCGGCGGCTTCGAGCTCGTCCCGCAGTGATCGTCTACGGGCGCAACCCCGTGCGCGAGGCGCTGCGCGGACGCCGTGCGCACGCCGTCAAGGAGGTCTGGGCGACGAGCGCCGCCGCACGCGAGCCGTGGCTGAAGCAGGCCGGCGCAAAGCTCGCGACCGGCGAAGAGATCGAGCGCCGCTGTGGCTCGGGCGCCCATCAGGGCGTCTGCGCCGAGGCCGGCGGCTACCCGTACGTCTCCGCCGAGGAGCTGCTCGGCGGAGACGAGCCGCTGATCGTCGTGCTCGACCAGATCCAAGACCCGCAGAATCTCGGCTCGATCTGCCGCACCGCCGAGTGCGTCGGCGCAGCCGGCGTCGTGATCCCCGAGCGCCGTGCCGCCGAGGTCACGCCGGCCGCGTGCAAGGCGTCGGCCGGCGCCGTCGAGCATCTGCGCATCGCGCGCGTGCGCAACGTCGCCGACTTCCTCGCCGACGCGCGCAGCGCCGGCTGCTGGTGCTACGGCGCAAGCGCCGAACAGGACGATCGCGCCGCGGATGCGTCGTCACGCGGCGAGGCATCCGGACGGCGCGAGGCATCCGCGCGCAGCGGCTCCGGCGCCGCAGTCCCGGTCGCCTACGACACGCCCGATTACGTTGGGGCCGGCGTCGCGCTCGTGCTCGGCAGCGAGGGCGCCGGGCTGCGCCCGCGCGTCGCCAGCGCCTGCGACCAGTTGATCGCGCTGCCGCTGCGCGGCGCGATCGATTCGCTCAACGTCAGCGCTGCCGCGTCGGCGATCTTGTACGAGATCTTGCAGCAGCGCGAGAAACGTCTTGACAACTCTCCATAACTGTGCGAGGCTCGCGCCGACATAACGCTGAACCTAAGGTTGAAGAAAGCCTTAGTCCTACATAGCTTTGGCGCCAGGGGAGGAGTGCGCCACTGAGCAATTTAGGGCCTGCCCGCATGGGCGGCCGCTAGAAAGGATCTGCTCGTGGCCCGAATCTCCCATAACCCTAACTCTGAACCTAAGGTTGATGATGGTTATCTCATCGCCTTGGCTAAGCAAGGCGACCGGTACGCCTATGACCGGCTGGTCCGCCGCTATCACGGTTTCGTCCGCCTCAAGGCCTCGTCGTACTTCCTCGCCGGCGGCGACTCCGAAGACCTGATCCAAGAGGGTCTCGTCGGTCTCTACAAGGCGATCCGCGACTTCCGCACCGACCGCGAGTCGAGCTTTCGCAACTTCGCCGAGCTGTGCATCACGCGCCAGATCATCACCGCCGTGAAGACGGCGACGCGCAACAAGCACACGCCGCTGAACCAGTACGTCTCGTTCTCCTCGACGCCCGCCGGCGCCGGCGAAGACGTGCCGACGCTCGACCAGATCCTGCCCGGCCCGACCGTGCACGACCCGGTCAACCAGGTGATCAGCTCAGAGGAGCTGCGCTCGCTCGTCGGCTGCCTCTCGAGCGCGCTCTCAGAGCTCGAGAGCCGCGTGCTCTCGCTGTACCTCGACGGCTACTCCTACGAGCAGGTCGGCGAGCGCCTCGACTGCGACACGAAGACCGTCGACAACGCGCTTCAGCGCGTCAAGCGCAAGGTCGGCGCGCACCTGCAGGCTCGCGCGGTCGCCGCCTAGCCAGACGGCGGCCGTCGCCGCAAACGACGGCCGCCTCCAGCCGACAGCACGCTCGATCGGCGCTGGCGCGCTACGGCACGATCACGTTGGCCGGGTTCGGCTGCTCATCGGCAGGCGCCTGGCTGTAGTCGCCGAACGAGCCGTCGCGGCGCGCGACGGCGCTGCGCACGCCGTCGCGCTCGGCCAGCTCGACGAACTCCTTCGCGTCCGGTGTGTTGCGCATCAGCCCGTCGAGCACCGGCCCGAGCAGCTGTGTCGACGCGAGCCCCATGTTGTCGTACGCCTGGTTGACGACGAGCTTCATCGCGCTGAGCTGCGACGACGGGATGCTCGCGAGCTGCGCAGCGCGCTCGGCGACCTCGCGCTCGAGCTCGGCGAACGGCACCGCCGCGTTGATCAGCCCGACGTCGGCCGCCTGCGCGCCCGACAGCGGCTTTCCGCTCAGCGCGTACTCCTTCGCCTTCGTCAACCCGAGCCGGTATAGCCACATGCCGGTCAGGTAGCAGCCCCACATGCGCGAGTACGACGTGCCGATCCGCGCGTCCTCGCTCGCAATCACGAGATCGGCGCACAGCGCCAAGTCGCTGCCGCCGCCGACGCACCAGCCGTGGACCTGCGCGATCACCGGCTTCGGCGAGCGCCACAGGCTCATGAACTTCGGCACCGGCGCGACCGACGGCGCCGTCGCGAAGACGAAGTCCTTGCCGGCGTCCCACGCGCCGTCGGTGCTCAGCGCGTCGTCCCAGTGGTGGAAGCCGTCGCCGAAGTCGAAGCCGGCGCAGAACGAGCGCCCGGCGCCGCGCACGACGATCACCTTGACGTGCTCGTCGGCGATCGCGCGATGGACGGCCGCCTCGAGCTCGTCCGGCATCGGCGGCACGATCGTGTTGAGCCGTTGCGGGCGGTTCAGCGTGATCGTCGCGACGGCGTCCGCCGTGTCGTAGAGCAGCGTCTCGTACTGCATCTGGCCTCCTCCGAGTAGAACGGCAGTTGCGCGGGCAGTGGCGTCAAGAGATGCTCGCGCGCCCGTCACGGCCGATGCTATTGGGCGTTTCGCTCGTTTTGGGCGGCGCGCGTGCGACGCGAGCAGTCCAAGCGCCCGGACGCCGTTTTGGACGCAAGTCGAACGACTTGCGCAAGACGCGCGAGCACAATTGAGCGCATGTCGACGATCGCGCCCGCACAGCTGCACGAGCCGTTCGGCGAGGGGCTCGCGAGCGGCCCGCGCGCGACCGACGCCGACCGGCGTTTGCGCGACGCGTTCGCGCACGTCGAGCTCGACGAGCTGAGCGCCGCCGTCGCGCGCGACGTCAGCGAGCGCGGCGTCTACTTCGGCACGGCCGACGGCGAGCGCGACTTTCGCATCGACCCGCTCCCGCGCCTGTTCGGCGCCGCGCAGTGGCGCGAGCTGTCGGCCGGCATCGCCCAGCGCGTGCGCGCGCTCGAGCTGTTCCTGCGCGACGTCTACGGCGCGCGCTCGATCGTGCGCGAAGGCGTCGTTCCCGAGCGCGCGCTCGCCGGCGCGCGCCACTACGAGCCGGAGCTCGCCGGCGCCGGCGAGCTCGTCCGCTCGTGGATCAGCGTCGCCGGTCTCGACATCGTGCGCGACTCCGACGGCGTCTTCAAGGTGCTCGAGGACAACGTGCGCACGCCGTCCGGCATCGCTTACGCCGTCGCTACGCGCGAGGTGCTCGACGCGCACCTGCCGACGAGCGGGCTGAGCGTGCGCCCGCTCGACGACGCCTTCGCGATGCTCGCCGAGGCGCTGCGCCGCGCCGCTCCCGAGGCCGCCGGCGAGCACCCGACGATCGTGCTGCTGAGCGACGGCGCCGGCAACTCGGCGCTGTGGGAGCACGTCACGATCGCCGAGCAGATCGGCGTGCCGCTCGTGCTCGCCGAGCAGCTGTCGGTTCGCCGCGGACGGCTGTACGCGAGCCTGCCAGGCGGCGAGCGCGCCGTCGACGTCGTCTATCGGCGCACCGACGAGGATCGCCTGCGCGACGGCAGCGGCAAGCCGACGCACGTCGCGCGACTGCTGCTCGAGCCCGTGCTCGAAGGCACGCTCGCGTGCGTCAACGCGTTCGGCGCCGGAGTCGCCGACGACAAGCTGCTGCACGCGTACGTCGAGCAGATGATCCGCTTCTACCTCGGCGAGGAGCCGCTGCTGGCGTCAGTCGCTACGTATGACCCGGCGCAACCGGGCGTGCTCGAGATGGTGCTCGAGCGGATCGACGAGCTCGTGATCAAGCCGCGCAGCGGCCACGGCGGCTACGGCGTCGTGATCTGCGCGCACGCGCGAGCCGACGACGTGCGTGCGATCGCCGCGAAGCTCGCGCGTTCCCCGGAGCGCTTCGTCGCTCAGGAGACCGTGATGCTCTCGACGCATCCGACCGTCAGCGACGGGCGCCTGGAGCCGCGCCACGTCGACCTGCGCCCGTTCGCGATCGCCGGCGGCGACGACGTCCACGTGCTGCCCGGCGGGCTGACGCGCGTCGCGTTCGACGCCGGCGCGCTCGTCGTCAACTCCTCGCAGAACGGTGGCAGCAAGGACACGTGGGTGCTCGCGTGAGCTTCGCAGAACGACAGGGGAGCGGCAGATGAGCAGGCCGGTGATCGGCGTCACGGTCTCAGAGATCCGCAACAAAGAACGCGTCCATCCGGTGCGCCACGCGGACCCTTCGCAGACCGAGATGACGCTCGGTCTCTCCTACATGCGCGCGATCGAGATGGCCGGCGGCCTGCCGGTCGCGCTGCCGCCGCTGAGCGGTGAGAACGTCGACGCGCTGCTCGACCACCTCTCCGGGCTGCTGCTGACCGGCGGTCCCGACCTCGACCCGTCGAGCTACGGCGCGCAATCGCATCCCGAGCTCGGCCCGACCGACCCGGTCGTCGACGCGTTCGAGATCGCGCTGTGCCGCCACGCTTACAGAAGGCGAATGCCGATCCTCGGCATCTGCCGCGGCGCGCAGCTGCTCAACGTCGCGCTGCAAGGCACGCTGCACCAGCACGTGCCGGAGCTGACGAACGGCACGGTCGAGCACCGCCAGTCGGCAGCCGGCACGCAGACGAGCCACGAGGTGCGCGTCGCGCCGGACTCGAGCCTCGCGCAGACGACCGGCGGCGGCCCGGTCGAAGTCAACTCGTTCCACCACCAGGCGATCGATCGGCTCGGCTTCGGCCTGCGCGCGTCGATGCGCTGAGCGGCGACGATGCGCGCGACGCGTATGACGCGCCCGCTGCGCCCGCGCCTGTTGCGCCGGCGCCCGGCGAGTGGTCGCGCTGGTCGCCGACCGAGCACAGCGCGTGGACGATCGGCGTCGAGGAGGAGGTGATGCTGCTCGACCCGTCCGATTGGGCGCTCGCCTCGCGCGCCGCGAGCCGACGTTCGCGCACGTCGCGCTGCCCGACCCCGAAAGCGCCGTGCGCGCGATCAACTGGATGCGCTCGCACCTGCCGCTGCTGCTCGCGCTGTCGGACGCGCAACCTCGCTGCGACGCCGCGCCCCGTGCGCCAGCTCGATCTCGCGCGCGGCCCGGACAAGCTGCCGGGCCTCGTCGAGGCGCTCTCGGCGCTGTTCTGAGCCTCGCACCGCGTGCGGTCGTTTACCAGCACGCCGCGCGTGGCCGGTTACGCTTCCCGCGAGATGTCCTTCGCGATTGCAGGCTGACGGTGCGCGCGCTGCTCCAGCGCGTCACGCGCGCGAGCGTCGAAGTCGACGGCGCCGCCGTCGCGACGATCGGCCCAGGCCTGCTCGTGCTGCTCGGCGTCTCGCGCGACGACGACGAGCACGCGGTCGAGCGGCTCGCCGCGAAGGTTCGCGCGCTGCGCATCTTCGCCGACGCCGACCGGCCGATGAACGAGCCGCTCGGCGAGCGCGACGTGCTCTGCGTCAGCCAGTTCACCTTGTACGGCGACACGCGCAAGGGCAACCGGCCGAGCTTCGTCGCCGCAGCGCCGCGCGAGCACGCCGAGCCGCTGTATGAGCGCTTTTGCGAGCTGCTCGATGCCAAGCGCGGGCGCTTCGGCGCACAGATGCTCGTCGAGCTCGTAGGCGACGGCCCCGTAACGTTGCTGCTCGAAGCATGAGCACGAGCACTGCGAACGCCGATCCGGACGTCCGTGAGGACGTCGTTCTCTATGTGATTCACGGCTCGCACGCCTGTCGCAGCGCGATGCTGATGCTCGCGCACAAGGCGATCTCGTTCCGTCGTGTCGTGCTGCCGACCGGCGCGCACCCGCTGCTCGTGCGCGCGCTCGGCTTCGCCGGTCACGCCGAGCCGATCCGCAGCGTCGACGGCGCGACGCACCGCTCGCTCGCGCTGCTCGATCGGATGGGCACCGTCCCGGCGCTGCGCTACGGACGCGCGCGCGTGCAGACGAACCACTCGATCGCGCGCTTTCTCGACCGCGCTCGGCCAGAGCCGCCATTGCTGCCGCTCGACGCTGAGCGACGCGACGCCGTCGAAGCAGCCGAGCGGTGGGGTGACCAAGTGCTCCAGATGGCCGCCCGGCGGATCGCGTTGACTGCTGCGCTGCGTGGGCTCGACGCATTTCGCCTGCGCGGCGCCGACGGCCGCCTCGGCCCGCTGCTCGCGACCAGCGAGAGGGCTCGCGCGGTCAACGGGCAGATCGCCGCGCGAGCGATCTTCCGCGCCGATGCCGGCGCCGAGCGAGCGCTGCTCGACGAGCTTCCGGCGCTGCTCGATCGGATCGATGAGTGGATCGCCGACGGCGTGCTCGGCGGCCCGCAGCTCAACGTCGCCGACTTCGTGATCACGCCGAGCCTCGCGCTGATCGCCTACCGGCTGGACCTGCGCGCGCACGTCGAAGCGCGTCCGGCCGGCGCGCTGCTCGAACGCGTGCTGCCCGAGCCAGTTCTCGGCTAAAGCGCTGCCGATTCAGCGCAGACCGCTCCCCAGGCTGGTCGCTTTCGCGGCTGCACGCGCGCGAGAAGCAGGGGTAGGCTAGGCACAAACGACGCCTTGGGAGGGCTCCCCTGTCGAGCGCGCCGCCGCTGCTGCAGATCGAGGCAGTTTCCAAGAGCTATGAGCGGGGTGGTCGGTATCTCGTGGTGCTGGATCGTGTTTCGCTGGAGGTAGCTGCTGGCGAGGTCGTTGCGGTGGTCGGTCGTCGGCTTGGCGGCAAGTCCACGCTGCTTCAGATCGTGGCCGGGTTGGAGGCGCCGGACGCGGGCACGGTCACGATCGCCGGGCAGCCGATCCGCGCGCGGCGACGCAGCGTTCGAGAGTGGTGGGCGGCACGCCGTAGCGGCTATCACGATCCGGCGCTCGGGCACGACGTGGTGTTCGTCACGCGCGACGGCCCGCACCAGGAGCTCGACGTCTGCAAATTCGTCGGCGCGCCGCTCGCCGTCAGCGGAGCCGGCGGAAGACGCGATGTTCAGATGCTCGCCGGCCAGGCGCTCGAGCGCGTGGACGCGAGCGACTGCATCGGCCGACGCTGGGGCGAGCTGTCGAACTATCAGCGGGCGCTGGTCGGGCTCGCCAGGGCGTTCGCCGGCCGTCCGCAGCTGGTCATCCTCGATGACTTGCTCGACGCGCACGGCCGCCGCGATACCGCCCGGCTCTCGGACATCCTGCACACGCTGGTCGAAGAAGCAAAGCGCCCGTGCGGGGTGCTGCTGTCCGCCGGCTACCCCGAGACGGCGATCGTGCTCGCGAACCGCGTCTGCGCGCTCACGCAGAAGGGCAAGCTCGTCCACGGCTCCGGCCCACAACCCGACGCCTCCGCCGGCACGGTCATCCCCCTCCAGCAGTCCGCCGACGATCACGGGGGATAGTCAGAAACGCCGGGCGGAACCCTTTACCGGCAGCCGGTCGGCTGCGCAAGTAAACTTACGGCTTTGGCAAGCTGTTCCCACCGTGTTTACTCCTATCCAATATGCCGGGAGCGTTCCGGCTAGTGAGCGGTTGGCCTACGATGCGGGCCGTGTCCGTAACCGCGATCGGAGATACCACAGCGCCGCTACTGTGCCTTGGTCTCCTTTATCAGCAAGAGGACACGATCCAGGGGCTCGATCAGCGGATGAGGCGCCGGTTCGCTCCCGCGAAGTTCTCGCGCGGGTCGGCGAACAAAAGCATCAACAACCTCGTCAAAGAAGGCCACATCGAACTCGTTGCAAAGGGCGACAAACGGACGCTCGCTCGCTACCGGATCACGCCTTCGGGCTCGGCCTACTTCGTCGAGTGGCTGCGTCAGACCGAACTGCCGCCGATGGTCCGAGACGTCCTGCAGTGCAAGCTGGAGTTCTTCGAATTCGAGGACATGCCGGGGGTTATCGAGGCCATCGAAGAGCAGGCGTTTGCGTTCGGCGCCTCGGCGGATCTCGCGCACGAGACGCTCCAGGCCGAACAGCGCATCCGGCGCGACCGACAGAAGCGCAGCCAGCCGCCGTCGTGGCGCCTCGCCTTGGGTATCGCGAAAACGAAAGACGCAGTCAACCTCGGATACAAGATGCACGACCGTTTGAACGAAGCAGTCGAGGAACTGAAGGAAATCTACAAGACCTTCAGCTCCATCGAGGATGGGGGTGGGGATGAGTGATCTCCTCTCGATTACCGGCATCTGCAAGAGCTATGAGCGGGGTGGTCGGTATCTCGTGGTGCTGGATCGTGTTTCGCTGGAGGTAGCTGCTGGCGAGGTCGTTGCGGTGGTCGGTCGTCGGCTTGGCGGCAAGTCCACGCTGCTTCAGATCGTGGCCGGGTTGGAGGCGCCGGACGCGGGCACGGTCACGATCGCCGGGCAGCCGATCCGCGCGCGGCGACGCAGCGTTCGAGAGTGGTGGGCGGCACGCCGTAGCGGCTATCACGATCCGGCGCTCGGGCACGACGTGGTGTTCGTCACGCGCGACGGCCCGCACCAGGAGCTCGACGTCTGCAAATTCGTCGGCGCGCCGCTCGCCGTCAGCGGAGCCGGCGGAAGACGCGATGTTCAGATGCTCGCCGGCCAGGCGCTCGAGCGCGTGGACGCGAGCGACTGCCTCGGCCGACGCTGGGGCGAGCTGTCGAACTATCAGCGGGCGCTGGTCGGGCTCGCCAGGGCGTTCGCCGGCCGTCCGCAGCTGGTCATCCTCGATGACTTGCTCGACGCGCACGGCCGCCGCGATACCGCCCGGCTCTCGGACATCCTGCACACGCTGGTCGAAGAAGCAAAGCGCCCGTGCGGGGTGCTGCTGTCCGCCGGCTACCCCGAGACGGCGATCGTGCTCGCGAACCGCGTCTGCGCGCTCACGCAGAAGGGCAAGCTCGTCCACGGCTCCGGCCCACAACCCGACGCCTCCGCCGCCACGGTCATCCCCCTCCGAGACGTAGGTAGTGGATAGGTGCTTGAGGTCGTTGACGTTTTCATGCAGCACAAAGCCGGTCGCGTGAGTGTGCCGGCGCTCGCGGGCGTGACGCTCTCGGTCGCGCCGGGCGAATTCGTCGCGCTGTACGGGCCGAGCGGCTCCGGCAAGAGCACGCTGCTTAGGTTGATCGCTGGGCTGACCATCAAGCCAACCCGCGGCACGATCAACGTGGACGGCCGCGACGTCGCGGAGATGAGCCGACGCGAGGCAGACGACTATCGGCTGAACACGCTCGGAATCATTAGCACCCCGGAGGTGCTGCAGCCGGGTGCCCAAGCGATCCGGGCTGCGTCGATCCGGCTGCGGCTATCAGACGCAAAGAACGCGGAGAAAGCGGTTGCGCCGCTGCTCGTCACGCTCGGGCTCGGTGAGAGGCTGCGCCACCGAGTTGAGCAGCTCTCGATGGGCGAGCGACAGAGAGTCGTGATCGCCCTGGCCTTGTCGACCGGCCCCCGGCTCGTGCTGGCCGACGAGCCGACCGGCAACCTCGACACCGAGAACTCGAGGGCGGTCCTCGCCCTGCTGCGGGATCTCTGCCACGAACGGAAGCTGGCGCTGCTACTCGCCACGCACGACCGCGAGGCCGCCGCGTTCGCTGACCAGGTCCTCCACCTGCGCGACGGTCGCCTGCGCGAGCACGAGGACGCTGATGCGCAGCAAGCGACTCTGACCGAGACCCGGTAGTCCGCGATGAAGGTCCGCAACATCCCCTTCGTCCTCGGCGGCCACATCAGGTCCCGTTCGGTGCTCTGGCAGCTCGCGTTCGCGACATTCGGGTTGTCCGTCGGCGTGGCGCTTCTATTCGGGACGCAGATCGCCAGCAGCACGCTCACGCACTCAGCTGCTCAGCTCAACACGACCCAGCTGGTTGGTGCCGCGCAGGTCCAGCTCGACGCGCCGGGCCCCGAAGGCTTCCCGGCCGCCGTGCTCGCCGAGGCGCGTGCGGCACCCGGGGTGACGAGCACGCTGCCGGTCATCGAGCGGCAGGCCACCGTGATCGGCTCGCGCGGCGAAAGGTCGGTCTATCTAATCGGCGTTGAACCTTCCTCGCTGAGCAGGTCGATCCCGCTGCTTCGCCAGTTCTCCACAAAGTTCTTGAACAAAGCGCGCGGGATCGCGCTTCCCGCCCCGCTGGTCAACGAAATCCACGCCGGGCTGAGCTCAAAGCTCGAGATCAGCGGACAAGTCGTGCACGCCCTCGTCGGCGCGCTGCTGACGCGCGCCGATATCGGCTCACTGATTAATAGCCCAGTCGCGCTGACGTCGATTGAGTATGCGCAAAAGGTCAGCCGAAGCGGTGACCGGCTCACCAGGATCTTCATTCACTACCGGCCTGCCGAAGCGACGGCGAGCCGCCGCGCGCTTGCGGCGATCGCCGACCGCGACCATGTGCAGCTTCGACCCGCGGACTACGACAAGACGCTGTTCGGCGTCGCGGTCGCGCCCGAGAGCGAGTCTGAGGACTTGTTCGCGGCGATCAGCGCGCTCGTCGGCTTCATGTTCGCCTTGAACGCGATGCTCGTCACGATCCCGGCACGGCGGAAGTTGATCGCTGATCTTCGCGAGGACGGCGCCGACCTCAAGACGACATTGCAGGTTCTGTTCACCGATGCGCTGCTTATGGGCGTCCCTGCCTCTGTCCTGGGGCTGCTCGTCGGCGACGCGCTTTCGCGCTTCTTCTTTCACACCCAGCCCGGCTACCTGTCGTTCGCATTCCCCGTCGGCAACGCCCGCGTGGTGACCTTAAAAAGTGGAGCGCTCGCGATAGCCGTAGGCATTGCCGCAGCGATGTTCGGAGTCCTATGGCCGGTGCGGCACATCCTCGGTCGGCGCCTTCGCGCGCCGCACCAGTGGGACCTCACCCGCCGACTGCGCGCCGGGCTGCTCGCGGTCGGCGCGATCAGTCTCGCGATCACGACGGTCATCCTCCTCGCCGACACTCGCGCTGCCGTGCTCGGCAACGCGACGCTGATATTGGCACTCGTCGCCTGGCTGCCGCTGCTGTTCGAAGGAATGCTGCACGGCTTCGCGCGTGTAGTACGCCACGTGCACGGCGCCGTTGGAGCGGAAGGCGCGGTCGACGCGCTGAACGTGCCGCAGACCAGGGTCCGCACGCTCGCGATCGCCGCGCTCGCCGGCGTCGCGGTCCTCGGCGTCGTTGAGTTCCAAGGGGTCGCACGCAACCTTGAGCGCGGTCTGGACGCTTCCGCACTGAACCTCGACTCGAACGCGGACGTCTGGATAACTCCCCGCGGTAGCTCGAGCCTGCTGAGCACAGTCAGCTTCGACCCGATCAACACCGCCGCCGTATCGAGGGTGCCTGGCGTGGCGAGCGTTGCCGCGTACCGCGGCAGCTTCCTCAATTGGGGTCAGCGCAGGCTTTGGGTAATCGCGCCCGACCGCCGCTCGCCGCACCCAGCGCCACCGAGCCAGCTCCTCACCGGCGACCGCCAGCTCGCGGACGCTCGGCTGCGGGCTGGCGGGTGGGCGCTCGTCTCCAAAGCCATCGCCGACGAACGCCACCTACACGTCGGTCAGCCCTTCCTGCTGCCGTCGCCCAGGCCGCTGACTGTACGACTCGCGGGGATCCTCACGAACCTAGGATGGCCGCCAGGCGCCGTGGTCCTCAACGCCTCTGAATACGCGAACGGCTGGGAAAGCGCCAACCCGAGCGCTTACCAAGTCCAGACTACTCCAGGCGCCGCCCCCGCTGCGGTTCGCGTACGTGTCGCAGCGGTGTTGCACGACCGGCCCGGCCTCACCGTCCAAACCTCCGCACAGCGGATGCAACTGCACTATGCCCTCGCGGCTTCCGGCCTGGAGCGCCTGACACAGATCAGGCACCTTGTCATCGTCTCGGCCATCCTCGCATTGATTGCCGCGATGCTCTCGATGCTCTGGCAGCGCCGCGACCGGATCGCGTTTGATCGCATGAACGGCATCCCGCCCCGCGTGTTGTGGCGCACCCTCGTTTTCGAGAGTGCGGTCCTGCTGCTCGCCGGCAGCTTTATTGGCGCGATTTGGGGGCTATACGCGCAGCTGCTCGGCAGCCACTTCCTCGCGGTCGTGACCGGGTTCCCGATCGTGTTCAACGTCGAAGGCGTAGCTGCGATCACTGGCTTTGCGCTGGTCAGCCCGGTCGCCGTGGCGATCCTCGCGGTCCCTGGCTACTTCGCCGCCAGTGTGCGGGCCAGGCCAGACAGCCCCGCGTACTGACACGCAAGGGGGTATCGAAGGAAACACCCAAGACCCGGCTCCCCTCACGCTCAGACAACTGTGTGCGCTGCTCTCGGGGGCCGCCCGCGAGCTCGCTTGGGGACTGCCGACAGTCGCCCGGGAGGTAAAGCGCTGGCGCGTGCTCGCCGACGGCATCCCAGCGCCGGCGATCCGGCAGGACGCGATCGATGCGCTCACCCGCAAGCGAGGCCAGACCGACGGCGCGGCGCTGTTCACCATCCTGCCGCGCGAGCGGAACCTCCCGCTCCTGCGGTTCCTCATCGCCTACCAGCTCACCTGGGACTACCTCGACAGCGTCCACGAGCGCTGCCCGACCGAGCGCAACGGCCGCCAACTTCACCTCGCGCTCGTCGACGCGCTACGACCAGGAGCGCCGCGCGCCGACTACTACCGCCACCACCCGTGGCAGGACGACGGCGGCTACCTCGACACGCTGGTCGAGGTCTGCCGCCATAGTTGCCAGCGGCTCCCCGGCTTCGCGAGCGTGCAACCCCTCGCATTGCGCGAGGCACAACGGGCGCAGGTGCTCGCGCTGAACCACGAGCCCGACCCCGCCCTGCGCGATGCTGCTCTCCGGGAATGGGTGGCGTCGGAGTTCCCGGCCGGCGCGCAGGGCGCGCGCTGGTTTGAGCTGAGCGGCGCCTGCTCAGCCGGGCTGACGATCTTCGCGCTGCTTGCGCTCGCCGCCGAGCCGGGCTGCTGCATCGAAGAGATCGAGCGGACGTATGCCACCTACCTGCCGTGGACCGCAGTCGCGGCGACGATGCTCGACAGCTACGTCGACCAGCTCGAGGACACCGAGTCGGGCGACCACATCTACGTCTCGCACTACCCGTCCAGGGAAGCGGCGGCTGGCCGGATCGGTTGGCTGATTCGGCGCTGCCTCACCGACGCATCCCGCCTTGACGCAGGCGAGAAGCACATCGTCATCGCGGCGAGCATGACCGCGCTTTACCTCTCGAAGGACAGCGCCCGCACGCCCGTGCTGCGTGACGACACCAAGGCGCTCGCGGCCAGCGGTGGATCGCTGACCCGCCTGCTGCTCCCAATCCTGCGGCTATGGCGAACCGCCTACGCCGTGCGCTCCACCTAAACCCAACAAAGGAGACACAACCAATGCAGTTCACGAAAACCCCATCGCTCGCGGTCCGCCTCAAAGGTGAACTACCGCCGAGCGGCACGCTACCGGCGACGCTGCAGACCGCCGGCTGCCGCTGGTTCGCCTACAGCTACTTCGAGGAGGCGCACCGCCGCTTCGGCGATCGCTTCACCGTGTATCCGATCTACATGCCGCCGCTGGTATTCCTCTCAAACCCGGAGGACATTGGGGCGGTCCTGAAAGCCGATCCGACGGTGCTTCACCCAGGCGCCGGGTCGGCGATCCTCCGCCCGCTGATCGGGGAGCGGTCGTTCATGCTGCTGGAGGAGGACGAGCATCTCCTCAGTCGCCGCACGATCACGCCCGCTTTTCACCAAACGGTCGTGAGCGAGCACACGATGATGCTTCACGAGGTCGTGGAGCGAGACATCGCCGCATGGCCGGAGAACGCCACCGTCGCCATGCATCCGCGGATCCGCGCGCTCACACTACGAGTGGTGTTGAAAGCGATCTTCGGCGAGGACACGTCGCTCGGTGAGCTTCACTCGGCGCTGCTCGGCTCCCTGAACATCAGCGCGAGCTTCCTGCTGCAGGAGCCGAAGCTGCGGCACCTGCCCGGCTGGCGGCCAGGGTGGCGAGAGTTCGCGACGGAGCGCCCTGCGGTCGACTCGATGCTCTACGCGCTCATGCGCTCCCGCCGCCACGATCGCGGCGAGGAGCCCGAGCTGCTGATCGACCTGTTGCTCGACGCGAGCCAAGTGGACGGCTCCCCGATGCCCGAGCGAGAGATCCGCGACAACCTGATGTCGATGATCCTCGCTGGGCACGAGACGACGACCGGCGAGCTCGCCTGGGCGTTCCAACTACTCGCCCACAATCAGACCGCGCAGGACCGGCTGCTCGACGAGATCGACCGCGGCGACGGGGAGGAGTACCTGACGGCGACGATCAACGAGACGATGAGAAGAAAGCCCGTGTTCTTGTTCGTGATCCCAAGGGAAGTGATGATGCCCGTGGAGATCGGCGGCTTCACCTACCGGCCCCCGGCGCACCTCGCCGGCTGCACGTACCTCATGCACCACAACCCCGATCTCTACCGCGAGCCGTTCGAGTTCAGGCCCGAGCGGTTCATCGAGGAGAGCCGGGCCCCGCGTACCTGGCTGCCGTGGGGCGGCGGTCGCAAGCACTGCCTCGGCCGGCACTTTGCGCTGCTCGAGCTTCGCACAGTTCTGAAGGAGGTGCTCGCCGAACATCGCGTCCTGCCAGCGGCCGGCAGGATCGAGCCGCCTCGGTGGCGAAGCGCGATCCTCGTTCCTGGTGAAGGCGGCCGCGTTGTTCTCTCTCGTCGCAAGAGTCAGAAACCAACGTCGGTTTTTTTTGCCTAGGAGAAATTGCATCCGCGCAAGAAACGTAGCGTTCGCGACATACCGTGAGCGGACGCGACGTTTTCATTTCGTCCGCCCACAACTTTCAATAGTCGCCCCAACCTTGGTCCCAATATGCTGAACAATGGTCGTTGTCCGCATGGAGCGAGCCTGTACGTACATCCGCCATAGCGCGTCCCTGCGCCCCCGGCTCGCGCAGCCCGCGGCGACGGCGCTCGCCTGGCTGAGGAAGCGGGTGCTGTAGATGGCATCCGTCGGCGTTGAAGCGCCGCTGCCGGACCGGTCGCGAGACGAGCCGATCGATTGGGCCGAATTCGCGCGTGCCGACGTGGCCGTGCCCGAGACGACCGAGGATGTGGAGAGGCTGGCGAGGGAAATCGCGCACCACAAGCGCGACTTCTGGATCGTCGTCATCACCGCCAGGCGAAATCAGGTCACGCCGTCCGTGTCGCCGACGGCGGTCCGAGAAATCGTCGGATCGAACGTCCCGATCGTTCACCTAAAGAGCCTGCTCGCTACCCACCTGCAGATGCTCCTGCCAGAAAAGCTGCAGGTGTACGGCGGCGCGCTCCGGGTGTACCGACCCGGTGTCTACGACGATCCGTTCGCCAACCCGCTCCTCTACGACCCCACCGGGGAGTACGGGGAGGAGATTCTCGATTGGCTCGGCCGCATCTTTACGCCCACGAGAGCGAGGCCGCCCCACCTCTCCCCGGAACAGCAAGTCCTCGTCCTCGAACACGATCTTGAACAAACGAAGCGCGTCCGAAAACGCGAGACGAAAATCCTGCGCCGCCGGTACGCACAGGCTTTGTTGGCCCCCGACTGCCCGGACCGGCGGCCGTCTCCTTGGCGTCGTCGGGCTGCGCCACGCATCGAGGCCGAGATACGGACGCTGATCGAGGAACAGTGGGCCAGCTACCCGCCGACCTACGACCGAAAGAAGCACCCGCTCCGCGACTACACCCTTACCTCCCGCTTCCTCGCAGACGTTCATCACGGTGTCGGCGACGTACCGCTTGACGAGATCGCGCGGGTCTGCGCGCTCGTGCTCTGCCGCTGGGATGTTAGGGCGACCGTTCTCGCGACTGGCGCGCTGCGCCCGGCGCCTGGCAAGCCGCAACTGACAAGAGGCGAAGGATCGAAGGCGTGGTGGTGCAGCCTCACCCGTGACGACTCCAACCGCTCGGCGTGCCTGGTGTGGTGGCGCAATCCCGACGGGACCGCTGAGTTGGTCGCCTGCGGACGGCTGCAGGAGACGTCGCTGTGATCGGCACGGCGGCCGCGGTGATGGTGGTATCGCCGCCTGTTCTAGAGCACCTGCGGACCGCGCTGCTCGGCGCGACTGGCGCTGCGGTCGAGGACGTCGGCGTCCTTGCGGCCGATCTACACGGCGAAGCCGATAAGCTCTCGCATCCCGACGGGCCAGGAAAGCGCGCTGCCTACCGCGAGCTGATGGCTGCTCTCCGGCTGCGCTACGAGTTGCAGCAGATCGTCGGGCTGCCAGGCGAGCCGCTCGCAGAGATCGAGCTCAGCGGACTAGGCCAGATAGCAGTCGTAACTGAGGCACTCACCGACTACCGCGACGCGACCGTCGCCCTCCTGGGCGAAGAACGACTCGCCGCCGGCACTACCGAACGAGCCGCCGATCGGGTCGAGGTAATAAACGCGTTCCTGCCCGACGAACAGACCATCGAAGGCCAGGAGTACCACGTCGCCTAAACGCGCTGACGGCCCCCAAAGGAGAGAGCAGCGCTCAATCTCGGTGAGGCTCGCCGCGATTGTCGACGCGCTCAGCGGAGAGCGCGAGCTGACCGAGGAACAGCTTGCGGGCCGATCGCAGCTATCCGTGAACAAGCTGCGAAACCTGAAAAAAGACCACGTTGATCCCTCCCTGACAACCGTGCTCAGACTTTGCCGCGGGCTGGACGTCTCAGTGGACACCTTGCTCGGAGGGCTGCCTCTTCCCGAAGCGCCGCGACCGCCGCGCGCCCAGCGCACGCCCAGGGAAAAAACCGAAGTTGAGGAGGGATACGCACCGTGACACCGAACGACGACATCGCCCGCTGGCTCGCGAAGTCATCCCCTCGAGCCGGCCGCACACGCGAGTCATCACGGGTTCGCCAAGTTTCGGCGGGCGCGGTCGAGGCGTGGCGGCCCGCTCATCAGCCCATTGCGGGCATCGTGCCAGCTCGCGGCGGGTTCGCCGCGGATGACGGCGGGCAGCCGTGGACCGAGCTGCAGACGCAGACCCTCATCTACTCGCAGGAGGCGCTCGGCTTGAACGACGGGGACATTGGCCGTTACGTGGGACGAAGCCCGCAGGCGGTGGCGCGCCGCGCCGAAGAACTGGTGAGGGAAGGGAGGCTCCGACCCCGCGCACGCGAAGGCGAAATCGCCAGCCGCGCCCGGCGCTCCTGGGAGGAGCTACGCCCCGCGATCCGAGGGCTCTACGGAGAGAGGGTGCCGAGCGGGACGATCGGGCTCATGCTCGGGATAACGCCGAGGGAGCTTACGACGCAGCTGCGTCGCCTTTTCCATGAAGGGCTGCCTCCCCGCCGATGACCGCCACCGGCAAGCTTAGGATCCCCGCTGACCCCGTACCACGCTTGCGGGTGGGAATCAGACGACACATGCTCGTCGGCCTCGGGACGATGATCGTTTTGGCCGAACTACCGCAGGTGGACCTCGCGATTTATGCACCGGCGGAGGAGCGGTACACGCAAGCAGCCGAAGTTCTGAAGCTGATCGGCTTCAACGACCGGCCGGACCAAGCGGATGTCACGCTGCCGCTCGCGCCTTGGGCATACCTCATCCTTTGGGCGCTCGACACCCAGCGAGCCATTGGGGAACGGCGGCTGGAGCGCGCCGCAGAAGAAGGACTGCCCCGTCTCTCGCGAGCACACGTCGGAGCGCTGGGGCAGCTCGCCGATGAGCTGCGGCACCGCATCGGCATGGCACCTCGCGGGGTCGCTCTACCGAGCTTCCTTCAAGGTAAAGTCAAGTGCCGGCGCCTCCCGCGAGGCGGCCGAAGGCCGCGAGGACGTCAAGCCGGCGCCGGCGCGCCACGCCGCACAGGTCAGGTGTCGGCGCCCCCCTCGACAGCGAGGCGATGGCCGATAACTCCTTCGCGCCTCCCCCAAGCCCGGGCTGGAGAGGGCAGCCGGGGGGCTCCGTGCGAAGCGGCCCGGAGTTCCACGCGCCGTGGCCGGAAGCCCGAAGTTCGATCCACCCGATCGAATCTAATCCCTAGGGTGCGCGTCCGTCGAGCATTGACCGGCTCACTCCGGTCGAGCCAAGTGCGGCAGTGCCGTATCGCGTTGAGCCACAACGCGCGTATTCCGTCACAGAGCACCCGACCTCACGCGTTGCGTGCGTTGAATTGGGAGCAGGAGCGCTCCCCTCGCGCCCGGATCGCTTGCAGGTCGCTACGCTCTGATCAAGCGACCTGGCGGGACCGCTGGTGAGCATGTTAAAGGACGACAGCGACGCGCCGTCGCCCAGACGCGATGAATCTTTGCTCGTCGCTCACACGAGCGTCGTCCGGCAGACCGTCGCGACGAATCTCCGAAGCGCTCGAAAGCGCGCGGGGCTGTCGCAATCTGCGCTCGCACAGCACGCCGGCGTTGACAAGCGGACGATCTCTCGTATCGAGCGCGCCGAAGCCGACACGGTCGTAACGAAGCTATATGTGTTCGCGTTTGCGCTCAGCGTTCCGGTAGCCGATCTGCTAGCGGGACTTCCCGAACCGTAGCGCCGAGAGGGGTCGGTAGGGCAGTTAGGCGCATAGACGACGGGGGTCCTAATTATCAGCGACGTATCTGTCTATTGACTTCCGTTAGCGTCCCTGAAACTGTGATCCACACGACAACACCGAGGGGGTCGGTCTCCGCGAGATCGCGACAAACCGAATCGGTGCCAGCACGGCGACGGCGCGACATGGTGAGTGCCTGAAGCCTGACACCAAAAGGGGAGACGTGACGAAAGACTCAGACTTGGGGCCGCAAGCTCTACTTGCGACGCCGACCTCCGTCTCTCAAAGAACGCGGCCTCGCGGACCTCGCGGGATCGCCGTCATCGGTGTCTGCGCGTGCCTCCTCTCCTCTCCTGGGCTGGGCTGTCGGCCTGGACGTCTGCCGCGTCGACGTCAGGAGAACCGAGTCCAGAGCTCGACGAACTCGTGCGGCCACTGCCAGAAGGAGGCGTCGGTAGCGCGCAAGCTGAAAAACGGGCGTGCGCGGCGGTACCAGGGCAGGACGCGGACGGGCTCGAGGCCTCGCTAGATGCTTGTCGATCCACATCGCCTCTTCATCTGGCAACTTCGCAATCTGTCCTATCGCCCAGAATCATTGAACGACTCTGTTTGTCCAGACAACTCGGCAGCTTCCTGTTCGCTCAAGGCTAGGGAGAAGGCATGAAGTGCACCACGTGGCTACGACTTATGGCCTGTCTGTTGTGCTGCGGGGCAGGGCTGGCGACCTCGCCAGCGGCGGCGCTCGGGGAAAGGTTGTCGTCGGAAGCCTCCTCAATTCCGCCCGAAGGGGGCACCTACTCGTCGCGTGAAGCCTCTCTGGTGATTTCAGGATCACCGACTGAAGCCGAACAGCTACAGGCACAGCAAGAAGCCAAGCGTTCGACCCCGGAAGCCGTCGCTCAGCGCGAAGCCTCGCGCACGAAGTTCGAGGGTCTTGGTCCGGAACAGGCAGTCAAGGTCGCGGCCGAAGCGTTTCCCGGGATCGCCGAACCGGCGGGCGGAAAGCCGAAGCTGCCGGTAGGACAGAGCATCGTGGGCTATCCCACCGTGGGCGCCGTGCAGGTTGATCTCGGCGGCGGCAGGTATGGACTGATCGAATCGGCAGCGCCAATGGCGGTCGAAACATCGCCGGGGAGGCAAACGCCGATTGATCTCAGCTTGAACGGGGCCGGAGGCGCGTTTGAACCGACGACGCCTCTTGTTGGGGTGCGGATACCGAAGCGGCTGGGCGCCGGGGTGCAGCTGCCTCGAAGCGGTGTGTCCCTGACGCCGGTCGATGGTTCGGGGGCGCCGCTAGGTGGCTCTGAAGGTGAACTCGACGGCGCCAGTGTGGTGTACGCGAACACCCAGACCGACGCGGACATGGTGGTCAAGCCCACGACGACGGGGTTCGAGGCGGACACGATGCTCCTGTCGGTAGACAGCCCCGAACAGCTTCACTTCCAGGTCGGACTGCCGGCCGGCGCAAGTCTGGTGCATACAAAGGCCGGTTCGGGCTCCGTGGAAATCATGAAGGAAGGCGTGACCATCGGGACGGTGCTTGCGCCAAGCGCGGTGGACGCCGCGGGCACAGCAGTGCCGGTCACGATGGGGGTGAAGGGCGACATCCTCACCCTGGCGATAGCCGACCGCACGCAGGAATATCTTTTCCCGATTGAGGCCGACCCGACATATACCGAAGAACAACTGACGACCGCGGGCACCCGACGCACGAACTGGCAGTTCCATCCCGGCAAAGGGGGCACCTTTAAAGAACGCACCGCCTCGGGCGTGCTGGAAACATACGCAGAAGGAGCCACGTACACCAAAGAAGAATTGGCGTACTGGGCGTACCAGACCCAGGGCGACTCCGATATCTATGAGGTCACTACTAAGACTTGGGCGCACAATCCGGGTGCCCACATCGAAAGCCTGCTCGAACTGCAATATGGAGAAGCCGAAAAAGGGATCACTGAGAACAAAACGGTGCCGCCGCTCTCGGACGAAACAGAAAGCACCACGGAATACGAAGGCAAGCCCACCACGCTGTGCGCGAGTCCCAGCGAAACCGAAAAATGCCTCGCCTTGACCGGCCACGAACACAATGCTGTTCACTTCCAGCAGTCGTCGACCGCATCCTGTAGCGGCTGCTCGTTCTCTGACTCCATCCGCGAACAGGCGCTCGTCTATCTAGCAGAGCCCACGGGTACGCATTCGACAACCAGCCTCAATAAAACCTCAGAATCCCTCGAAATCGAAGTCGAAAACGAAAAACACGAAAAAGTCAAACAAAACCGGCGAAACGCCCTGTTCGGCTCAACAACTTGGCTAAGCGGGTTCAGTGGCGCGATCCAGGCCGTCGCCAAAGACCCCGGCATCGGCATTTCGGCGACCAAACTCGAATACGAATACGCCGCGGGCAAATGGGAACAGATCGTCGAACACAACTATCTCGAAACCGAAGGCGGATGTACGGGCGTCCAGTGCGCACCGGAACACACCGAAGTCTCGACGCTGCCGAGCAAACTGCCCGATGGCGAAGACAAAATTCGTTACAAAGCTCACGACGCTATGCCCGGAACCGAATCCCTCGCCGGTGAAGGCACGGGGACGGTCAAAGTCGATACGTCGAAGCCACACCGCATCTTCCTCGGCGGTTTGCCGTACGGTAATGAATTGAGCGAAAAAGCTTACAAAGTCACGGCCTACGCTACGGACGGCGAAGGCTCCACCCTACCGAGCTCGGGCGTTGCCTCGATCGCGGTGTTCGTAGAAAACGGCAAAGGCGAAAAGAAGGAAATTACCAAGACGGGCGGCACGGGCGAATGCTCAGCCGCGAAAGGTGAATGCACCGCGAGCGCGGAATATACGATCAACGGTGCCGAACTAGGCGCGGGACACCACGGGATCGTGATCACGACCAAGGACCGCGCCGGGAACGAAGGGCGCGAAGAGGAAGAGTTGTCAGTACGTCATTCGACGCCTGTGACGCTAGGCCCGGGGTCGGTCGACCTAGAGTCAGGCGATTACACGCTAAGCGCGAACGACGTCACGATGGGGGCGGGACTGACCGTCAGCCGCAACTACAGCTCCCGCGCTCTGACGGAGGGCGAACTGGGCCCGCTCGGCCCGCAGTGGGACGTCAGCCTGGGAACGAGTGAGTCGCTCGCCGAAATGGTCGACGGAAGTGTACTCGTGACCCTCGCAAACGGTGGCCAAACGATCTTCAATGCCCTTCACAACGCTGAAGGCAAACCCACGGGCAAGTTTGAAGCTCCTCCTGGCGACTCGAACTTGGCCGTGCGGCTCGAAGAAAACGGCACAAAAGAAAAGATCGCGTACTACCTTGAAGATGCGCTTGCGCATACCAAGACAAAGTTTACGCTTCCGGTCGGTGGCGGCAAAGAGTGGGTGCCGACCGTGCAGGAAGGCATCGAGGCGACAGACACTGTCACCTTTACCTACCAGACGGTTGAAGTTGGCGGAAAGAAGATCACGCGACCAACTGAAGAGCTCGCGCCGCACCCCGCAGTCTCCTGCGCACCGAAAATGCAGCCGGGCTGCCGTGGCCTGAAGTTCACATACGCCGAACACACCAAGCCGGAAATCGGCGAAGGCCCTAGCGAATGGGGCGAATATGAAGGCCGGCTCATCAAGGTCTCCTACGAAGGCTACAACCCGGGCACGAAAGGAATGACCGCAACGCCGATTCCTGTCGCGCAATATGCCTACGACAAACTGGGCCGCCTGCGCGCCGAGTGGGACCCGCGTATCTCACCAGTGCTCCAGACCGAGTACGGCTACGACGCCGAAGGGCACGTCACGGCGCTCGATCCTCCGGGGCAGGAGCCGTGGCTATTTACCTACGGGTCGGCTACGGGTGACGCCGGAACGGGCCGGCTAGTGAAGGCCACGCGAGCCCCCGCATCGACTGAACTCTGGAGTGGGAAAGTGCCGGGCAGCCCGCTCCCCAAACCAAAAATAGCCGGAACGTCGTTGACTGGCGAGCGTATGAGCGTGTCGATCGGGAAATGGAGCAACAACCCAATCGTCTACTCGTACCAATGGGAGGACTGCAACACCGCGGGCACAGGATGCGCCATCATCCAGGGTGCCAATAATCCGAACTATACTCCGTCAAGGACCGATCTGGGCCACACCCTGGTCGTGGAGGTTAGCGCGGCAAACGGCGGCGGCACCACGACAGCGGCAACCGCAGCCTCCCATATCGTGTGGGGCACGGCCACCCCAGTTTACGCGACGCAATTCGGCAAAGAATCAGAAAGTGAAGTGCAGGGCGTCGCCGTGGACAAAAAAGGACACGTGTGGACCTCTACGGGCGGTTCTGCCGGTTTTCTCAAGGAGTGGGCACTAAGCGGCGAAAAATGGGAAATACTCAAAACGATCAGCGGCCTATCGTATCCCGAGGGCGTGGCGGTGAGCCCGAAAGGCGACATATGGGTCGCGAGCTCGGGGAACAAAAGGCTGTGTGAGTACACCGAAGAAGCGACCTCCCTAGGGTGCGTAGGCACCTCTACTGGGGGAGGGGAAGGAGATCCATACGGCGTTGCCGTTGATTCGCACAACAATGTTTGGATTACGATCTGTTGGACCAATCCGACAGACAAAGAAGCAACCCACGTGGAAGAGTTCAAAGAAAGTGGCGAACTGATCAGACGCTTTGGCCGCACGGGTCACGGTCACGGCGAATTCGAAGAACCTGTTGGAATTGCCGTCGATTCACACGGCCATGTTTGGGTGGCCGACCGCGAAAATCCATCGGAGTATTTGCAGCAGCTCACTGAAGCGGGGTCTTTCCTGAAAGTCGCCGGCACGTATGGCTCCGGCCAAGGCGCACTATCGGGTGTCGGGGGACTGGCGATCGACTCTCAAAACAACCTATGGGTCCCCAATCGCGGCGCAGATGACATCTACGGGTTCAACGAAAGCGGCGAATTCGAGACGAGCTTTGGCCAAGAGGGCAAAGGAGACGGTCAATACAGCGCCCCGGAGGGCGTAGCGATCGATTCGAGCGGAAACGCTTGGGTCGCCGACTCGGGCAATCACCGCGTTCAAAAGTCGACCCCGGAAAAAGTGGTGGAAGGCGAAGCCGTCAGCCCCGGACCCGGCACCACGCTCGAGTACAACGTCCCGGTTGTAGGGAGTGGTGCTCCGCACAACATGAGCGAACACGAAATCGCGAAGTGGGGGCAGAAAGCCTCAGAGGCCCCGGAAGAAGCGACCGCGCTCATTCCCCCGGACTCCCCCCAGGGTTGGCCGGCGACGAGCTACACCCGAGCCAGCATCTACTACCTGGACAGCCTCGGACGCGTCGTCAACACCGCTGAACCGAGCGCCGGCACCTACGGCGACATCGCCACCACGGAATACAACGAATTCAACGACGTCGTCCGGATGCTTACCCCCGACAGCCGGGCGACGGTGCTCGCAGACCCCTGCGAATCGCCCGAACACTGCCAGTCGGCAGAAGTCTCGCACCTGCTGGATACGGTGAGCGTGTACAACGAACCGAACGTGTGGGACGAAGCCGCCGGTTGCCGGAAAGAAACAGACGAACCGGAATCCGAAAAAGCGGAACCAGGGACGCGGCTGTGCGAAACGTGGGGCCCGGAGCACCCGGTTAAGTACGTGCCGAACGGGTATACAACCCAGGTCGAAAGACTTGCGCGCAAGCACACCAAGTACTACTACGAAGACGCCAAACACTACGAAGAAGCCGGGCTGGGGGCTCCTCCAGCGGGCGAAAAGTACGACCTGGTGACAGAAACACAGGTCCTTGCGCAGCTTTTCAACGCCGAAGGAAAATCCGAAGGCGAAGACGAATCGCGGCGCGCCAAGACGTCTTATTCCGGCCAGGGCAAGCTAGGGTGGGAACTGCGCGCGCCGACCTTGGTCATCGCCGCCAGCGAGGCCGAAGGTGCGAAACTGGAACGCAAGACCGTGTATGTCGAAGCCGGGGAAGCGCGCGGTGAGGTCAAGGAATTGAGAGGGCCCAAGGGGCTGAGCGGAGAATCGGCGCACGACTCACGGAGCGTCTACTACACCGCGGAAGAAAACAAAGAAGGGGTGGCGGCTTGTGGAAAACACCCCGAATGGGCCGGGCTGATCTGCGAGACCTTGCCCGGTAAACAGCCGGCGGAAACGGCTGCGGTTCCGGCGCTTCCCGACGTGACGCCGACCTACAACATCTGGGACGAGCCTGAAAAGGTCGAAGAAACCATTGCCAAAACGGCAACCGAGCCGACCGCAGTACGGACGAAGAGCGAGAGCTACGACGAAGCCGGACGTCTCAAGACCAGCGAAACGGCCTCGACGTCGACCAAAGACACCGCATTGCCAAAGGTCACCGACGAATACAGCGCCTCTACGGGCCTCTTGGAAACGCAGAGCGCCCCGATCGGCGGCAAAACGAAGACGATCACGAGCAAGTACAACAAGCTCGGACAGCTCGAAAGCTATACCGACGCGGATGGCAACGTGGCGAAGTACAAGTACGGGGCTCCGGAAGCCGACGGGCTCCTTGAAGAAATGAGCGACAGCAGCGGCGAAGGTGCGGGCGGCACGAATCGGAGCACCCAGAAATACACGTACAGCGCGACCACGAAGGCCATGATTAAGTTGGAAGACTCAGCCGGCGGCCTGTTCACCGCCAGCTACGACACGGAAGGGAAGCTGACAAGCGAGACCTACCCGAACAACACGTGCGCCGCGTACACGTACAACGCCATGGGCGAGGCCACGCATATGGAATACACCAAGACGGCGACGTGCGGCGAAGCGGGAGCCCCGGTGTGGTTCTTCGAATCGAAGATCCCCTCGGTACGCGGCGAAACGATGAGCCGCGTGAGCAGCCTCGCAAGCGAGTCCTACACGTATGACACCCTCGGCCGGCTCACCGAAGCACAGGAAACACCCGTCGGCGAATACTGCAAAACGCGCAGCTATGCCTACGAAGAAGAATCGAACCGAACGAGCGAGACGGCACGCGAACCAAACGCAAAAAAAGAATGCGCGACCGAAGGCGGCACCGTCCAGCAACATGCGTACGATGAAGCGAATCGCCTCACTGACGCCGGAATCGAATACGACCCATTGGGCAACATCACCACACTTCCTGTGGCTGACGGAGAAGGTCATGAATTGAAGACCGGCTTCTATGTTGACAACGCGGTCGCGGCGCAGGAACAGAACGGCACCAAGGACGAATACTTCCTCGATCCGAATGGCCGCGTGCGCGAAACGCTCAGCGGAGCTAAAGACTCAATGAGACACTACGACGCATCTGGCGAAACCGTGGCGTGGACCTGCGAAGTAGCGTCTGGGACGAAAGAATGCGAAGCGGGAAGCTATACGCGCAACATCCCCGGCATTGACGGAACGCTCGCGGCGGTTCAGACAAACGCGGGGCCCGTCGTGTTGCAACTGCATGACCTAGAGGGCGATGTCGTCGCGACCGCCGCCGACAACACGACCGAAACGAAACTTCTGTCGACGTACAACAGCACGGAATTCGGCGTGCCGAACGCCGGGAAAGCTCCACCGCCGTTCGCGTGGCTCGGAGCCTCCGATGTACAAAGCTCACTAGCCACCGGAGTCATCACGTACGGCGCGACGTCGTATGTCCCGCAGACCGGCCGACCGCTCCAAAGCGAAGAGGTCGAACCCCCTGGTGTGCCTGGAGGCTCCGGCGTCGGCACGCCGTACACAGCGCAGGAGGAACCGTGGAATATGCAAGGTGCGGAAAGAGTCGCGTCCGAAGCGCCGGGGAAAGAAGCCGCGAGAGAACGAGAAGCGGCACTCAAGGCCGCCATGGCTACCCTGATCGATCCCGAGGGGCTGATGACCGGGGAGGAAGCACTGACCCTCGCGTCACAGTTGCAGAAAGCCAAGTCGGACCTGAACTATTACAACAACCAGGAAGAATACTGCGGTGAAGCGCTCAATCCCAAGGCGTGTGAACTGTATTTCGAATCGGGCGAAACGGAAGATGGCAACCTCGCCACGGCACTGGAAGGTTGCTATCACCAAGTACACGACCTCGGGACATACCACGGGCATTACTATTCAAAGACCTGCCTCGTCGACTTTGCGTTCACCGAATTCCGGGCCCAGAAGGTAATCGAACCGGGTTGGAGCCTGAATCTGTGCTTTAGCTACCTTGTCGGCAAAAACGCCGTGACCTATTCTACGTCGTCGTGGTGGTGTGAATCAGATAAAAAATGGTGGACGTTCTCCAACCGGGGGTGGTGGGAACCATACTAGGGGTCTGCTTCGCGCCGGTCTGTGGCCCCCCAGAGTGGTAGGGTGACACCGTCGTGAGTTGGGGCATTTGCTGAGGATAACGACAAGAGATGGTGGAGCAGTGAGCCGAGTCAAGAGGAGTAACCGCGCAATGGTGGTGGCAGTTGTCGTCGTGGTTTGCGCCGGGTGTAACTCGCAAACGAGTCCGACCGCGGACCGGGCAGCTAGCTACCGCGCGACGACTGCATATCTCCGTGCGCGCGAAGCTTTTCTGCGGTCATCGACCGCGGAACTCGCTGCGGGGCGTGCCCCGATGGCCGCACTCGTGGCACAAGTTCGGACGGGCTGCCCGGGGGCGCTGCGTGGCACGTCCGAGAACGGCGCTCCGGGTTCTGCGAGAGCCGGCTCTGTGAGTGCGCAGCGCGCGCAGCTCGCCGCTGCTGAGTTTTTCCTAGCACTCGAAGAGAGCCTCGAAGCGGCTCAGCAGGAGCCGCTAGCCGCGGCGGCGCACCAGTTTTTCGCGACCGTAGCCTCGATCCGCTGGGGCGATTCGCGCATCACTAACCTCGTCCGCACGTTCGCCCAGATTGAACGCGAAAGGCGTCCCGGGCCTCCACCGGATGTGTGTCGACAAATCAACGTATGGGCGCGCAGCGGCTATCGGGAGGTCCCTGCAATCACGCGCGCTGAACCACGCGGAGCGATCGGCCGACGGTGGATGCGCGACATGGCTGCGCTGGGATGTGGACGGTTCTCCGGCGTGAACCCCAGAGAGGTGCTGAGCGCCCTTAGCCTCTATCACCCAACCGGACGGCCCACCATACGCGAAGTCGCGGCGCGCGAAGTGAGTCTTGAGACCGAACAGTCGCATGCGCGGGCGGAAGCGACGCGAGCGCTCGGCCAGGCACTGGGGGTCGACACGTCCCCGCGCAAACGCTCCTCGCTGGCGAAGCGGTCGAGGCGATCAGGCTCAATCAGAGCCCCGAACGGTCCAAACGAATTGTCGCTTTGTACCGGAAAGCCGGAACTGCTCTCAGAACCAGTGGCCACCCCGTGAGTGTGCGCTGGGATCTCGGCGCGGGCCGGTGGGGCTGGTGGGTTGTCGCCGCCGGTGCTGATAGCACTATTCCGGCGTCTAGGGGGGATTAAGTAGCGCGATGAGGCATGCGCAAGTCGGAGCAGCCGCAGTTGCGTCGCTGTGCATCGTCGTCGGGGTTGGAGGGTGCGGTCAAGGCGCAACTCGCGTACCGATCATTCCACATAGCGGGGCCAAGTCTCCCGGCACGGCGCCCAGCGGGCACGCCGGACTATCTATCGATAAGCCGGCGGCACACGAACGGCGCGTGGTGGACTGCATGCATCGCGACGGCATGACGGTCCGCAGTAGCGGCGAGGTCGAGACAACAGAGGTCGTGCCGGCTGCGTCCCTTGAGGCGGCCGAAGCAATCTGCCACGTCCGGATCGCGGGGCCCTGGAGGAGGAATGTCGAAGCCAACGCAGCGAGCCGGACCGAGGAGGCGGCTCAGGCTGCTGGGCGCCAGGTCGCGAGATTCGCGGCCTGCCTCCGAAGAAACGGCGTCACTGTCTCCCTCACTGCGGCGAGCTCGCTGTTGAGCAGCAACACTAGGCTCAGGACGGGCGATCCTCGAGTGAAGCCGGCCGCCAGCATGTGCCGGCAGGAGGTTTTGCAACGGTAGCAGTCGGCGGTGTAGTCGACTGCCGAGAGGCGCGATGGCATGCGTAGTGGCGGCGTCAACGTGCAGGAGCACCATGCGCACCGCCACCGTAGTTGACGTGCGAGGACTCAGATAATGTCAGACCCTGTTTATGCGCCGACGCCCGCGCCGCTGGCCCGACCCCCTAGTGTCCTGATGCGTTAATTCGGTTGCAGTAACGGCTGATGGATTCGAGGATTTGCTCGGCGGTCTTGGTCCAGATGTAGGGGCGGGGATTGTCGTTCCAGTCGGCGATCCAGGCGCGGATGTCTGTGTTGAGCTCGCGCACCGAGCGGTGTGCGCCACGCCGTGGCTTCTTGTTGGTGAGCTCTGAGAACCATCGCTCGACTAGGTTCAGCCACGAGCTCGAGGTCGGGGTGAAGTGCAGCACGAACCGTGGGTGGGCGAGCAGCCATTTCTTGACCGCCGGCGTTTTATGGGTTGAGCTGTCCTCGAGGATCACGTGCACCTCGAGCTCTGCGGGGACCTCACGGTCGAGTGTTTGGAGGAACTTCTTGAACTCGATCGCGCGGTGGCGGGCGTGCAGGGAGCCGATCACTTGGCCGCTCGTGATGTCCAGCGCCGCATAGAGGCTCGAGGTGCCGGAACGCTTGTAGTCGTGGGTGGCGCGCTGGGGGGTGCCGGGCAGCATCGGCAGGATCGGAGCGGTGCGGTCAAGCGCCTGGATCTGGGACTTCTCATCGACACACAGCACGACGGCACGCTCGGGCGGGTTCAGGTAGAGCCCGACGACATCGCGGACCTTCGCGACGAACTGCGGGTCCTTGGAGAGCTTCCAGGTCTCCTGGCGATGGGGCGCAAGCCCAAACGCACGCCAGATGCGGTGCACCGCTGACTGGGTGAGCCCGACCTCTCTGGCCATCGAGCGCGTCGACCAGTGCGTCGCGTCCTTCGGCGTTGACTCGAGCGTCTTTACGATCACCTGCTCGACCTGCTCGTCGCTGATCGTCCGTGGTTTGCCTGGGCGCGGCTCATCGATCAGCCCGTCAAGGCGGAACTCAGCAAAACGAGAGCGCCACTTGCGCACCATCGCCCGGTGCACCCCAAGACGCACAGCGATCTCGGTGTTGTTCAGCCCCTGGGAAGCCAGCAGCACTACCCGGGAGCGCTGCGCAAGCGCCTGTGCGCTGCTTCGACGACGCGCCCAGGACTCCAGCTGGGCGCGCTCCTGCTCGGAGACTTCGATCTGAACCGGCGTAGAGATAGGCATACATTCTGCCTACCCCGCTAGGACCGAATTAATGCGTCAGGACACTAGATGACTGATTCCACGGCCCAGCCCGTGGATATCGAGGATTTCTGAGCAGCAGGGTCGAAGTCGGCGGTGATCTGAAACATCGCCGACCGAAGGGGGCCTCGATGGACGCCGACCTCGACCTGCTGCTCATCGCCGTTTACGTCACGGCCGACGACCTGTTGCCTGCGAAGGCCCAGAACGCCAGGCGAAGCGTCACAGATGCGGAGGTCATCACACTCTGCGTCGCGCAGGCGATCATGGGGATACCGTCTGACCGGCGATTCCTGGCGGTCGCTCACAAGCATCTGCGCCACCTGTTCGCGAGGATTCCCGGGCAGGCCGGCTACTTCAAGCGCCGCCGCAGGCTCACAGAGACCCTGGAGTGGTTGATGAGCGTGTTCGCCAGCCAGAGCCCGGGCTTCTATGACGATCTGCTGCTCGTGGGCTCCACGCCAGTCGAGTGCGCTCGCAGCCGCGAGACGGTCAAGCGCTCGGCATTGGGCGACGCCGCCGACTACGGCTACTGCCAAAGCCACTCCCGCTTCTTCTGGGGCTTTCGTCTGCACGGCATCTTCGCGCCCGACGGCACGCCCAGAGCGATCACGGTGGCCTCTCCCAAACGAGATGAGCGTGATGTCGCCCTGGAGCTGTTGGCCCGCACCCGCCGCCAGGGAGCCGTGACGCTGATCGGCGACAAGGGCTATGCCGGCAGGGCGTTCGCTCAGTCGGTAGGCGAGATGAACGCCGTGATCCTCAGGCCCACGCGCAAGGACGAGCTCGGCAGAGGCCCGCACCTCGCGCCGATCCGCCAGCGCATCGAGTCGATCTTCTGGAGCTGCACGGGAACGCTCACCCTTGAGCGACACGGAGCACGAACGCTCGCCGGGCTCAGAGAGCGGATCTTGCAGCGACTGCTGACCCTCGCCGCTGCCGTCTCGCTGAACCATCAGCTCGGGCGCCCCAGTCGAGCGCTCGTTGACTACTGCGCCTAGGCAGAGCGTGGAATCAATCATCTAGGCCGAGACCGGCTCGCCGGCCGTCGCCCCGCCGCTCGCCGCTCGCATCGGCTCTGACTGCGCGCTGCCGAAGCGGATCAAGTCGGCCGCGCGCTCGGCGATCGCGATCGTCGGTGCGTTCGTGTTGCCGCGCGGCACGACCGGCATCACCGACGCGTCGACGACGCGCAGCCCGTCGACGCCGTTGACACGCAGCTCGCCGTCGAGCACCGCCGCCTCGTCATCGCCCATCCGGCACGTGCCGACCGGGTGGTAGATCGCGAACGTCGTGCGCGCGACGTGTTCGCGCAGCGCCTGCTCGCTGTCGTCCGCCGGCGTGTTGAACGGCGTCGCCGCGTACGGCTTCATCGCCGGCTGCTCGCAGATCTCCGTCAGCACGCGCATACCGGCGATCATCCGCTGCATGTCCTCGCCGGCCGTGTCCGTGTAGAACGCGTTGTGGACGACCGGCTTCGCCGTCGGGTCTTTCGAGAGCAGCCGCACCGAGCCGCGACTCTGCTCGGTCAGCAGGCAAGGCGACGCCCACACGCCGTGCGCCTGCGGGTCGCGCAGGCCCTCCTCGACGATGTGCACCGGCGCGACGTGGAACTGGATGTCAGGCGCAGGCGCGCCGGCGCCGACGCGCGCGAAGCCGCCCGCCTCGGCGAGGTTCGACGCGAACGGTCCCGTCTGCGTCGCTTCGTACTCGGCCAGCGCAGCAGGCTCGAGCGCGAGCAGCAGGCTCTCCGGCTCCGACGTCGTCCAGACGAGCTGCGCCGCCGGGTGGTCGGACAGGTTCTCGCCGACCTGCGGCTGGTCGAGCAGCACGTCGATCTCGCGCATCGTCAGATGCTCGGCCGGGCCGATCCCCGAGAGCATCAGCAGCTGCGGCGAGTTGTACGAGCCGCCGCAGACGATCACCTCGCGCTCGGCGCGCAGCTGCTGGAGTTCGCCGAGCTGGCTCGCCTCGACGCCGACCGCGCGCGTGCCGTCGAACAGCACGCGATGCACGAGCATGTACGGCATCACCGTCAAGTTCGGCCGCTCGGCGGCCGGATGCACGTACGCGACCGCCGCGCTCGCGCGCGTCCCGCCGCGCTGCGTCAGCTGATAGAGGCCGACGCCGTCTTGACGATCGCCGTTGAAGTCCTCGTTGCGCGCCAAGCCGGCCTGCTCGCCCGCGTCGACGAACGCGCGCGAGATCTTGTTGTGCGAGCGCTCGTCGCTGACCGGCAGCGGGCCGCCCACACCGTGCCAGCGCGACGCGCCGCGCTCGTTGTCCTCGGCCTTGATGAAGTACGGCAACAGGTCGGCGGCGCTCCATCCGCCGACGCCCCAGTCGTCGTAGTCGCGGCGGTTGCCGCGGATGTACACCATCGCGTTGATCGACGAAGACCCGCCGAGCACGCGCCCGCGCGGCAGCGTGATGCGCCGGTCGCCGCACTCGTGCTCAGGCGCCGAGTGGTAGTCCCAATCGACCTCCGTCGCGCCCAGCTGCAGGTAGCCGAGCGGCACGTGGATGTTCTCGTTGACATCCGGCGGCCCCGCCTCGAGCAGCAGCACCTGCACGTCCGCGTCTTCGCTGAGACGGTTCGCGAGCACACAGCCCGCCGACCCTGCACCGACGATCACGTAGTCGTACATCTTCCGGCCCCTTTCCTCGGCCGCAGACGTTACTCCTCGGCGCCGTGAGCAGAGCGTCGCTCACGGCGCCGGCGCCGCCTATTTGACGTTGGCCCCCGACGCGCCGACGCCGTACCACGTGCCGCCGAACTGGCGCACGCCGACGTAGCCCGTTTCGCCGCGTTCGCTCGCCGGCTCGTACACGTACAACGGATGCCCGGCGTATGTCACCTGGCGCTTGCCGCCGGCGATCGCGATCGTCGAGATCAGCGACGACTTCACGCCCGGTCCCGCGGTCGGGCGGCCGCTGCTCGTCAGCGCCGGCCACGTCGCGTTGCATTCGCGGTTCGACATGCACGTGTTCTGCGCGCTCGTGTCCTTCGAGAAGTGGTACACCGTGAAGCCCGAAGCGTCGACGAGGATGTTGCCGAGGCTCGTGTGACGCAGCTGCAGCTTCTGCGCCGCCGCCGCACGAGCCGGCGCGCTCGCGCCAGCCGGCGTCGCGACGAGCGCCGTCAGCGAAGCCGCGAACAGCGCCGCGGCGACGAGCGTTGCCGCGAGCGCCGGGCGCGAGCGGATCGGCGACGATTGGCTCGTCGGCGTGGGTCGCGCGGACGGGCGTTCGGTTGCTGCTTGATCGCTCGAGCTGAGCGTGCGGCGGAGATCGCAGTTCATCGGCGTGTTCCTTTCTGTTCGTCTCACCGGTGTAAGACGCCGCTGCGCGTAGAAGCTTCCCGCGCGTCGCTGCCGTCAGTCGGCTGCCGGCGCCGCGCCGGCGAGCGCGTGGCGCTTGATCTGCTCGAACTCCGCCTCGTTGATCGCGCCGCGGTCGAGCAGGTCCTTCGCTTTGTGGATCTGCTCGGTCGGGTCGGCCTTGACGGCGACCGACTCGACGTAGCGATCGAATTCCTGCTTCGCCGCTTTCTGCTGACGCAGGCCGCGTTCGGTCATGCCGTTGTGCTGCGTGATCAAGTAGACGAACGTCCCAAGGTACGGCAGCACGATGATCAAGATGATCCACAGGACCTTCGCCGTGCCCGTCGTGTCGTGGCGGCGGAAGATGTCGCTGAGCACCGTGAACAGGATCATCAGCCAGACGACGAACGCGAAGAAGACGAGGATCGTCCAGAAGATTTCCAACAGTGGGTAGCTCGTTGCGAGGATCACGAGCGGGAGCATAAGCGACGGCGGCGACGCGAAGCCGGGTCGTCCGCACCGGCTCGCTCAGCCGCGGCGTCGTGACCGCGCGTCAGCGGCGTTTGTAGCCGTACGCCGCGCGAATCACGAAGCCGACCGCTAGCGCACCCCAGACGATCGCGACGACCGGCGCGCCTTTCGCTGCGCTCAGGATCGCGATCAGCAGCGAGGCGGTTGCGGCAGAGAGCGAGAAGGCGATGTTCGGCATGCGATTAGCTTTGCGCATGCTTCGTCGGGCATCGACCTCTCGCGGGCTGAGATCGCGTGTCTGCAGAATTGAGAATCGGGATCTTGCTGGTTATCGGAATCTGACTCGGATACGCTGCTTCAATGCTTCGCCGGGGGATAGGGGCTTTGCTGGTTGGTTCTGGGCTGCTCGCTATACAGGGCTGCGCTACTACGCAGTCGGTTACCGAGCGTACTCCGCGAGCACCGTCATCACGCTCGGTCTCGCGGGGCGCATCAAGGGGCGCCGAGAGGAACGTTTCACTTAACAATCCTGCGCAGCCAGCCGATCCAGAAGCCGAAACCCTTTGCAGCGAAGTGGCGGTCGGACATGCTTGCCGCGCAACGACCGCGGTACCGTCGGACCTGAATCAATCACGTCAGCGCAACTGCGACACGAATATCGTCGCCAATGCGGCCACCTCTTGTGGCTTGGCCGAAAACACCTTCTACGAGTACTACAGGTCGGGCAGTGATAGCGGAAGCGAATGGGTGATGGCTGATAGCCCCGAGACTGGTCGCGACTATGAACTCTTCTGCGACAGACGGGACGGTCTGGTTGCTTGCACGGGCTCACCGCTCTCGACGGGAATCTACACATCGTTTCCGCAACTTGCGGTGAGCGAGTACACGGCCGTTCAGGCAAGCGCCTACGCGCGATCGAGAGACGTCGGTAACCCCGCGGTTCCGTACGGCAGGAAGGCGAACGAATCGAGCTCAGACGAAGCGCCCGAATCCGAACAAGCGCCGTCACAAGCGGAAGATGAACCATCGGAAGATTCACGAGGCGAATCGGAATGCACAAACGGCACGTACATCAACTCCTCCGGCAACACCGTCTGCAAACCCAAGGAAAGCCCGTCGGGAGCGCCGACCGGCGCGACCGCCGAATGTGAAGACGGAACGTTCAGCTTCAGCGAACACCACAGCGGGACGTGCTCGTATCACGGCGGCGTGAAGCGCTGGCTGTAGCGGCTGCGCGGGCGGCCAGAGTCGTTTGAGCCCCTTCTCGTACACGCCGTAGATGTACGGGCCTGGCTTGCGGCATCGGCGAACGATGCGGTGACGATTCACGACGAAGCGGTCGGCCTGCTCGGCGCCGCGAAGTTGGGCGTTGGTGAGGCAGAACACACGCACAGCTGCCTCGATCATCGCGTCGCGCTCGGCGGGCCTCCGGCGGATTGCGTCGTCCTTTGTCAAGACGACCCAGCCCTTCCGACCGGCGTCGCGCAGCCATACCTCGTCCGGCAGGAGCTGAGCGCGATCCTCGCCGTACGCGTCGGCCATCGAGCGAACGGTCAATCCTGCGGCGCGCAGACTTTCGACAATGCTTCTGCCAAGGCTGCGGTCGATGAAGAACTCGGGCGGCTGCTCGGCTCGACGGTCCATCGTCGGCGGCTACCCGACGTGGCGCGTGCGTTGCACGACTACGCCGCCGCGCGCGTCGCGACGCGGATCACGTCCTCGACCTCGACGGGTGGAACCCCGAAGTCAGCCGCGATGTCACTGACCGAGTCGCCGGCCTGAAATCGGTCGACCAAATCCTCGACTCGCGCCCCCCCACGAACCACCAGCGGCAGCCCGAACGCGACCTTGGGGTCGACGATCACCTCTGCGTTCGCGTATGTAGGCAGGCGCACGGCGTCCGCCCATCCGTCGCCTCCGTACTGGATCCCCTTCAGGTACTCCTTCACGACCTCGGAAAGCTGCCGCTGCTGGGTGCGGACCACAACGAGGTCCATCACCTCGCGCTCGCCACGCTTGCTGGCGTAGTCGAAGAGCACCTCGGCTCCATCGGTGTAAAGGGACTTAGAGGCGAGGGCATGCTCTACGCCGATCTCCTTGGCAAGCGCCTCGACCGCGGGTCGGATCCGCTGGAGGGGAACACCGGCTCGCCTGAAGCTCCACAGCACGAACGCCTCCGCAAAGCCAATGAACGGAACCGTAGCCGAGCGCCCATGCGCCGGAAGGCAACTGATCAGAGGGGACTTGGCGCTCGGAGGACGAGCCCACCATTGGACCGTCGACTTTGGGATACCGAGATAGGCACCAGTCTCGCGCAGCGTAAAGACAGGACGGGCCACCCGCGGATCGTCTGCTCCGATGGTCGCCTTCCGCTTCGTCGTCTTGATCGCGGCCTCTCTTTGCTGGCTGGGCGGCTTGGTCAATCGATCGTAACGACCTCCACGGTTGCACCGACGATCGAGCAAGGCGCCGAACGCTGAACTTCGTCGCCGCCGTTGGCGCGCTCGTGTCGACGCCCGCACTGATCGTCGTCCGAGCCTCGCTCAGCGGTCGGCGAACGAAGCCGGAGAGGGGTCTCGAACCCCTGACCTCCTGTTTACAAGACAGGTGCTCTACCAACTGAGCTACTCCGGCAGCGAGGCAAGGCTAGACGGCGCTGGGGCCGACGCGCAAGTCGTCGTGAGCGTCATCCAGGCGCGAGCGCGTCGAGACCGCGGACCGTCGCGGCGGCGAGCAGATCGCTGTCGTACACGGACACGGCTCCGGAATCGTCTCGCATCGACAGCGCCGTGCCGAGTTGGATCGCGCCCATCGCGCGCAGCGGCGACTCGTGCCTGCCCGCCGCCAGTCGATGATCTCTGCCGCGGCAGCTCGGCGACCGTCCGCACTACGGCACGCAGGTCAAACCACGGCGCCGCAGGTCAACAACCAGGTGCCGCCGCTGTAGGTCCGCGGCTCGCCGGCGTCGTCGATCTCGGGCCGCTGTAACGCGCCTGTCGTGCGCGGTGTACTCCAGTCGTGGAGCACGATCGCGACGCCGCGCCGAACCTCGACGGGTTCCGCGAGCGCTCGCTTCATCGCGGCGTCAACCCGTTGGTCTACTGGACGCTGCGCGCGCTGCTCGTGCCGGCGTTCTTGATCTACCTGCGGATGCAGCGCGTCGGTCGCGAGCACCTGCCGAAGAGCGGGCCCGCTGCTGCTCGCGTCGAACCACCGCAGCTTCCTCGACCCGTTCGTGATCGGCACGCTCGTGCGCCGGCCGGTCTACTACTTCGCCAAGCGCGAGCTGTTCGAGAAGCGCTGGCAGGCTTGGGTGCTCAACGCGCTCGGCGCGTTCCCAGTCGACCGTGGCGCGGGCGACCGCGCGGCGGTGGACACGGCGCGCGCGATCCTCGCGCGCGGCGACTGCGTCGTGCTGTTCCCGGAGGGCACGCGCGTCCGCAGCGGCCCGCTCGGCTCGCCACGGCGCGGCGTCGGCCGCCTGGCGCTGGAGAGCGGCGTGCAGGTCGTGCCAATCGCGGTGCGCGGCTCCGAACACGTCCGTCGCGGCTGGCGGATCCGCCCGCGCAAGGTGCGCCTGCGCGTCGGGCGCCCGATGAGCTTCCCGACGACCGGCAGCTCGTCACCGGCGCTCGCCGAGGCTGTGACCGATCGGATCTGGGCTTGCGTGAGCTTGCAGTGGGAGTGGCTCGGCGGCGAGCGCGCGGCGGCGGCGCGCGCCTCCAGGTATCGACGGAGCCGGCGCGAGGCGCTGAGGCTGCCGAGACGCACGGGCGCCGCACGCCGACGACGTTCGTGCGTGAGAGCGAACGCGAACGCTCGCTCGCCGGCGAGCGGCGCGACGCGGCGGGCGATGCGACGACGGATGCGCCGTCGCGCGGAGGAGTCCGCGCGGCCTGAGCGTCAGGTTCGCCGGTCGTCGAGCGTGAGCGGCCGCGAGCGGGGGATAGGGTGTGCGATGAGTGACCGAGCCAGCCAGTCAGAAGTCGAAGGCGCAGCTCGACGCCGAGTTCTCCGACCTCTATCGCGCGCATCTGCGCGACGTGTACAGCTACGCGTACTACCGCGTCGGCGACCATCACGACGCGGAGGACTTGACCGAGCAGACGTTCCTGCAGGCGTACCGTCATTTCGAGCGCGCGCAGCAGGAGTCGAACGGGCGCCCGCTGCGGCCGTGGCTGATCCGGATCGCGCACAACCTCGCGGCGAATCTCTATCGCGACCGCTCGCGCAAGCCGGCTACGCCGATCGACGAGAACAGCAACTTGACGGCGCCGCACACGACCGAGCAGCTCGTCGAGGGACGCGACGAGCTGAGCAGGGTGCTCGACGGCGTGCAGCGGCTGCCGGACGACCGCCGCGAGGCGCTGATCATGCGCTTCGCGCTCGGCATGGACAACCGCGAGATCGCGCGTGCGATGGACCGCAGCGACGGCGCCACGAAGGTGCTGATCCATCGCGCGATCAAACAGCTCGAGGAGCTCGTCGGCGATCCGCGCAAGGAGTCGAGCGATGAGTGAGGCGCTGCCGAACCTCGAGGGACTGCTGCGCGAAGCGCTGCGCCCGGTCGAGCCGCCGGAGGATCTCGCCGAGCGTCTCGAGGGCGCGCTTCAGACGATCACCGAGCTGGCGGCCGGCGAGCTCGAGGCGTGGGAGCTGTCGACGATGCGCGACCCGCGCAACTGGGCACGGCCGGCGGCGGCGATCGTCGCCGGCAGCGCTGCGGGCACGGCGCTCGTCGTGCTGCGCGCGCGCCGTCGCGCGCAGGTGACGAAGGGGCCGCTCGGCCTCACGCTGCCGACGCTCGATCGCGATTCGGCCGAGCGCACGATCAAGGACATCGGGCGCGAGACGCGCAAGCTGTTCGGCGATCGTTAGCGCCGCGGCGGTCGTCGTCGTCGTCGGCGTCGCTGTCGCGCGTGCGTTGAGCGCGCCCGCGCCCAGCTAGGCTCTTGCGCGGAGATGGCCACCTGTTATCGCCACCCGTCGCGCGAGACAGGCGTTTCGTGCTCCAACTGCGGACGGCCGATCTGCCCGGACTGCATGACGACGACGCCGGTCGGCATGCGCTGTCCTGAGTGCGCCGGCGAACGCACGAAGGTCAAGACGATTCGCAACACCGTGCGTCGCCCCGAGCTGACGCTCGCGCTGATCGCGATCAACGTGATCGCATTCCTCGCCGAGGGCAACTTCTCGATCACCGGCAGCCCGTCGGGCTCGGTCTACGAAAAAGGCGCGCTGTTCGGCAGCATCGAAGGGATTCCGACACTCGGCGTCGCGCACGGGCAGTGGTGGCGGATCGTCACCGGCGGCTTCTTGCACGAGAACCTGATCCACATCGGCTTCAACATGTACGTGCTGTACGTGCTCGGCGTGATGCTCGAGCCGGCGCTCGGGCGCTTGCGCTTCGGGCTGATCTACGCGGTCTCGCTGTTGACTGGCTCGCTCGGCGCGCTGATCGTCTCGCCGCACGCTGTCACGGTCGGCGCGTCGGGAGCGGTCTTCGGCGTGATGGGCGCGGCTGCCGTCGAGATGCGCGCCCGCCAGATCCCGATCATGCAGAGCGGCGTCGGCGGGCTGATCCTGATCAACCTCGTGATCAGCTTCACGCTGCCTGGCATCTCGTGGGGCGGTCACGTCGGCGGGCTGATCGGCGGCGCGCTCGCGGCGCTCGCGTTCCAGGCGAGCGCGCGCGTGCGCGCACCGTGGCTCGCGCTCATCGCGTGCGGCGCGATCGGCGTCGCGGCGTTCGCCGGCTCGATCGCCGTCTCGAAGTCGAGCGAAGCGGCCGGCAGCGCGCCGATCCGCTTGGTCGAACCGCGTTAGCGTCGCCGGCCCGGCCGCTCGACCCGGGCCGCCGCGCTGCTAGCGCCCGCCGCTCGCGGCGGCGTCGGAGAGCTCGACGGCGAGCGCCTCGCCGGGCGCTTGCGGCAGCTGCTCGGGATGCAGCACGTGGCCGAGCAGCTCGACGCCGTCGATCAGGCGCGGGCCAGGCCGCGAGAAGTAGGCGGATGCGTTGACGGCGACGATCCGCTCGGCGTCGAGCGCGGCGAGCGGACGCTCGAAGCGCTCGCGCCTCCTCGTGCGCGCGCTGCGCGTCATAGCCGCACGGCATCACGACGACGAGCTGCGGGCGCGCGGCGAGCACGGCATCCCAAGAGACGACCTCGGAGCGCTCGCCGGCGAGGCCGAGCACATCCTCGCCGCCGGCCAGCTCGATCATCTGCGGGGTCCAGTGGCCGGCGACGAAGACCGGGTCGAGCCACTCGAGCGCGACGACGCGCGGGCGCGGCTGCTTGCGCACGGCGAGCTTGACGCGGTCGACGCGCGCGGCGACATCGGCGATCAGCTCGACGCCGCGCTCGCGCGTGCCGGTCGCCTCGGCGAGCGTGCGCACGTCGCCGAGCGTCTCGCCGAGCGTATGCGGGTCGAGCGCGATCACGCGCGGATTCGACGGCAGCTCACGCGCGATCTCGGCGACGTCGTCATAGGAGACGGCGCAGACGGGGCAGAGCGCTTGCGTGACGATCATCTCAGGCGCGAGCTCGGCGAGCGCGTCGCGGTCGAGCTCGTAGATCGCCTCGCCGGCGAGCGTGCGCTCGCGAACGGCGGCGTCGATCGCGGCGGCGTCGAGGCCCGACGGCAGCACGTCGCGCGTGATCCGCGGCCGCTGAAGCGCCTGCAGCGGATAGTCGCACTCGTGCGTGACGGCGACGACGTCATCGCCGAGCCCGAGCGCGAAGAGCAGTTCGGTCGCGTGCGGCACGAGGCTGACGATTCTCATGCGACTCACTTTACGCTCGCTATGCTCGCCGGAAGGGATGGCATTGCTCAGTGATGCTCAGATCGAGCAGCGACTGCAAGCGTCGGCAGTGGCGGCGCGAGGGAGAGACGATCGCGCGCGACTTCGAGCTCGCCGACTTCGCGGCGGCGATCGCGCTCGTCGATCGTGTCGCGCAGGCCGCCGAGGCGGCGAATCACCACCCGGACATCCTCGTGCACGGCTGGAACAAGCTGCGCTTGACGCTCTCGACGCACTCCGAAGGAGGACTGACGAGCGCCGACTTCGATCTTGCGAGCACGCTCGACGGCCTTCGAGAGGATCCTTCGGGCGGTTGATCGCGCCGTTCGAATCCGACGCTGTGCGCTTGCTACCTTTGCAGTGTCGGTAATCGATGAGCGACGACGAAGAACTTCCCCGAAGTAGGGACGCCCTGACGGGCGTCGCGGCCGCGGCCGACCGCAGCGGCGCACAATCGCCGGGCGCTTGCGCGCCGCACGGGTGTTCAGCGCCGCGTGACTGCGTTGAAGATCATCCTCGCGGCCGTGCTGGTCGCGATCAACGCGTTCTTCGTGATCGCCGAGTACGCGCTCGTGCGCTCGCGGCGCACGCGCCTGGAAGAGATGCGCGACGAAGGCGTCAAAGGCGCGCGTCTGGCGCTGAGCCAGCTGGCGAACATCAACGAGTACATCTCGGCCGTGCAGATCGGCGTGACGCTGACGTCGATCGGGATCGGCGCGCTCGGCGAGCCGGCGGTCGCCGACGCATTGAAAGGCGCGTTCGGCGGCACGCTCGCGCACGGCGCGGCGGTCGTCATCTCGGTGATGCGTCGCGTTCGTGCTGATCTCGATCGCGCAGCTCGTCGCCGGCGAGATGGTGCCGAAGTTCTATGCGATCGATCGCGCCGAGGCGGTCGCGCGGAGGATCGCGCCGCCGCTGGAGGCTATTCAGCGTCGTGTTCCATCCGGTGATCGTCGCGCTGACGGCCGTCGCCGACCGGATCTTGCGGCTGGCTAGGCGTCGACATGAGCGTCGAGCGCCAGGGCGGCTCGGCCGACGAGCTCAAGCGGCTGATCGTCGAGTCGCAGGAGGGCGGGCACATCGACCTCGGCGAGGCCGGCATGCTGACGGGCGTCTTTCACTTGCACGAACAGGACGCGCGCCAAGTGATGACGCCGATCCCGGCGGTCGTGACGGTCGACGCTTCGCAGGACGTCGAGGCGGCGCTTCAGCTGTGTGTCTCCAGCGGGCACACGCGGCTGGTCGTGACCGAGGCCGACGATCGCGATCGCGTGCGCGGGATCGTGCATTCGAACACACTCGTGCAGCAGCTGATGGAGGACGGCCCGCACGCGCCGATCGAACCGCTGATCCACGACGCGCCGATCGTGCCGGAGACGAAGCCGCTCGACGACCTGCTCGCCGACTTGCAGCGCCAGCGCACGTCGATGGCGGTGATCGTCGACGAGTACGGGCGCGTCGTCGGCATCGTCACGGTCGAGGACATCATCGAGGAGGTCGTCGGCGAGATCGCCGACGAGACCGACCCAGCCGGCGGCGAGGTGCGCAAGCTCGCGAACGGCGATTGGTTCGTGCGCGGCCACGTCGCGGTGACGGACCTCGTCGACTACGGCCTGCGCCTGCCGGTCGACAGCGACGCGTACAACTCGATCGGCGGCCTCGTCTTCGCCGAGCTCGGCCGCTTGCCGCGCCGCGGCGACACGGTCAGCGCGAACGGCTTCTCGATCCGCGTCGAGTCGGTCCGCGACAACCGCGTCGAGGCCGTCCGCATCCGCGAGCGCCGCCCAGTGCCGACCGGCGAGGGGCGAAGCGACGGGCGCGAGGACTGAGGCCTTAAACGCGTCCGGCCCGCGGGGGGAGCGGACCGGAACACGTGCACTGGGAGGAGGCGGGTGTGCGTTGCGACTTTGCGTCGCTATGAGCAAGTATCGCCAGCGCGATGAACGCCAGCTAAAAGTAGTCTGAGCGAATCCTCACAAAGTCGAGCGTGTCGCTCGCGGCGGCGGGACTTCGGCGCGGGACTCAGTAGCTGTGAAATCCGCGCTTGCTCTTGCGCCCGAGCGCGCCTTCGGCGATCAGCGCGTCGACGCGCGGCGGGATCGGCGTGTCGATCGTCTCGCCGATCGCCTTCGAGACGTCGAGGCCGACGAGGTCGAGCAGCGCGAGCGGCCCCATCGGATGTCCGGCGCCGAGCTTCATGCACGCGTCGATGTCGCCGGCGCTCATGCCGGTCTCTTCCTGCAGTCGAACGGCGCTGAACAGGTATGGGAACAGCAGCCGGTTGACGACGAAGCCGGGCACGTCGGGCACTTCGACGGGCGTCTTGTCGAAGTCGGCGCACAGCGACAGCGCGCGCTCGCGCGTCTCGGCGCTCGCGGCGACCGCGGAAAGACGAGCTCGACGAGCTTCATCTTCGTCACCGGGTTGAACACGTGCAGGCCGAGGAAGCGGTCGGGGCGTCCGCTCGCTTCGGCGAGGCGCTCGATCGACAGCGACGACGTCGTGCTGCCGAGGATCGCGTTGTCGTCGAGCAGCGCGTTCAGCTCGCCGAGCAGCGCGGCCTTGACGTCGTGGTCCTCGACGACGGCCTCGACGACGAATTCCTCGCTGCGCGAGCTCGTTCGGGTCGGTGACGATCTGCACGTTCGTCGGATCGACGTCGCCGCCGAGCCGTTCGATCGTCTTCTCGACGGTCGCGCGCGCGCGCTCGGCCGAGCTGGTCGAGCGCGCGAGCAGCTGCACCGGTCCGTGGTGCGCGGCCGTCGCTGCGAGGCCGCACGCGATCGCGCCGCTGCCGACGATCGCAAGGTGCTTGCTCGGGGCCTCTGAATGCTCGCTCACGTCAGGCTGCTCCTCGGTCTCGCAAAAAGTTGACTGACCAGTCAATCTACTGCTGGCTGGACCGCGATAGAGTATGTGCTGCAGGGGCCGGGCAGCTTTCCCGAAGCGATCCAATCGAACGAGATCGCCCCGCGCTTTTCCGACAATCGCCGCGCAACAACTCCGTAGGAGGCAGACAAAATGAGGCAAGCAGAGGGCCGCGAGGTCGTCATCGTCGAGGCTGTGCGCACGCCGATCGGACGCGGGCACAAGGAGAAGGGCTACTACAAGGACACGCATCCGAACACGCTGCTCGGCAAGACTTACTCGGAGGTCATCGCGCGCGCGGGCATCGACGCGTCGGAGGTCGAGGACGTCGTCGCCGGCTGCGTTCAGCAGTTCGGCGAGCAGGGCTTCAACATCGCGCGCAACGCGTGGCTGCAGGAGGGCCTGCCGATCGAGACGCCGGGCACGACGATCGACCGCCAGTGCGGCTCGGCGCAGCAGGCCGTCAACTTCTCGGCGGCGCTGATCGCGGCCGGCGTGCACGACGCGATGATCGGCTCTGGCGTCGAGCACATGGGCCACTTCCCGTTTGCGGCCGGCATGAAGACGCAGGAAGACTTCGGCTACGCGTTCACGCCCGAGCTGATGGCCAAGCACAACATCGTCGGTCAGGGACTCGGCGCGGAGATGATCGCCGACCAGTGGGAGATCCCACGCTCAGAGCTCGACGAGCTCGCCGTTCGCTCGCACCGCCTCGCCGCAGCAGGCGACCGAGGAGGGCCGCTTCGAGCGCGAGATCGTGCCGATGACGGTCGACGGCCAGCAGATCGTGACCGACCAGGGCATCCGTCCGGACACGAGCCTCGAGACGCTCTCGCAGCTGAAGCCGGCGTTCAAGCCCGACGGCAAGATCACGGCCGGCAACGCGTCGCAGATCTCCGACGGCGCGGCTGCGGTGCTGCTGATGTCGGCTGAGAAGGCGAAAGAGCTCGGCCTGACGCCGCGCGCGCGGATCGTCGACCAGACGACGGTCGGCTGCGACCCGGTGAAAATGCTCGAGGGCCCGATCCCGGCGACACGCAAAATCCTCGACCGCAACGGGATGAAGATCGACGACATCGACCTGATCGAGATCAACGAGGCGTTCGCGCCGGTCGTCGCCGCGTGGCGTCGCGAGCTGAGCCCGGACATGGACCGCGTCAACGTCAACGGCGGCGCGATGGCGCTCGGTCACCCGCTCGGCTCGACCGGCGCGCGGCTGATCACGACGCTGCTGCACGAGCTCGAGCGCTCCGACAAGGAGATCGGCTTCGTGACGATGTGCTGCGGCGGCGGGCTCGGCACGGGCACGCTGATTCAGCGCGTCTGAGTCTCCTCTAAATGTGATGCTGTTCCGGGCGGCGCATGCGCCGCCCGGCGACGGCGCGCATGCGCGCCGTCGGACAAGGCCGCATGCGGCCTTGTCTACTTTTATTCGAGCTGAGGGCTGCGCGAACCGAGCTGAGCGCCGCTTCGCCCGCTGAGGACTGCCTCAGCCAGCCGAGGACAGCCTCACCCGCTGCTAGGCCCGCCGCCGGTCCAGTCGACCGGCGCGGGCGTCAGCGCGAGCAGCGCCGCCCACGTCGTCGGTTCGGCGACGCCGGTCACGGTCAGGCCGTGTTCTGACTGGAAGCTCTCCAGGTTGGCGGTCGTCTCGCGAGCCGAACAGACCTGTGATTTCCTGCGACGGCACGGCTGCGGCGAGGTGCTCCTGCAGCCACAGCACCTGGTCGCCCTTCGCGCCGCTGTGCAGTTCGGGGTAGGACGAGTTCGGCACGACGCTCGTCAGCGGCGCGAGCGGCGCGGCGAGCGTGCTCCATCCGGTAGTCGGCGTTTCCTGCCAGTCCCAGAACGACAGCCCGGTCGCGCCGTAGTCGACGGCCTCCTCGCGAAAGCGCAGCAGTTCGGTTGCGCTGATACCGCCGTACGTCTGCCCGAGCGGATAGATCGGCCGGCCGTAGATGCGGTTGGCGATGTACGTGTTCGCGTAGACCGTGTCGACGGACGTGCCGATGTCTTTCCAGTACATCTGCGGCGCGTTGTACTGCGCGCCGTTCGGGCCGAGAAAGACCGAGTACGGGAACGACGGGTGGTAGGAGACGTACGGGAACGACGCGAGTCCGAGCGGGTAGGCCGTGCCGATCTTCGCGCGCAGGTCGTCGATGTAGGTCTGCGCCGCCGCGTAGTGGCCTTCGTACTCGGCCTCGGCGTCGATCACGAGGCAGTCGGCGCCGTTCGCGACGGCCTCCGCGCCGAGGTTCGCCTCGCCTTCGGGATTCGTGCCGTAGACGTACTGCCAGGCGCAGATTTTCAGCCCATTGGCGTGCATTTCGGCGACGAGCTGCGGCGAGAACTGGCTCCAGTAGTTGCTCGAGCCGTCAGAGCTCTTGACGAACACCGTCGAGACGTTCGCCGCGTGCGCCTGCGCGACGATCGCCGGCACGCTGCCGCCGCTCGATTTGCTCACGTACCAGATCCACATGCCCTGGCTTTCGAACGGCGAGCCGCTGACCGCGCCGACTGCCGCCGGCGCCGGCGTCGCGACCGGCTTCGGCGGGTGCAGAGCGTGGTTGTAGACGTAGATCGGGCCATACGAGCTCGAATGCCGTGAGCCGCTCAGCAGCACCATCACGTGGCCCGAGTGAGCCTTCGCCGGGACCGTCAGGATCAGCCCTGCGATCGTCTTGCGGACGTGCGCGATCGGCGAGTTGCTGCCGATCCGCCCGCCCGGCTTCGCCGGAAAGCCGATCGAGCTGCCCGCGCGCGATCCCTTTTCCGGCGATCAGCAACGTTCCGTGCGCAGAGACCTGGTGCGGGTTGCCGCTGCATTTCGCTTCCGGCACGCACTTGACGCTCGTGATGCGCACGCTCGTCACGTGCAGGCTGCTCGTCGCCTGCGTCTTCGCGGGCTGCTTGTTCGCGGCCGGCTTCTTCACCGCCGGCGCGCGCTTGGCCGGAGCTGTCGCGACCGGCGGCGCTGCGTCGCCGGGCGAGGCCGTGCCGCCGGGGCTCGTCGCCGCGCTGGCGACGGCGGCGCCGAACGTGGCGCCGAGCGTCGCGGCGGCGAGCGCGAACAGCGCGCACAGCAGCGCCGCGGAAAGCTGTGCAGCGCGGAACGAGTGTCCAACCGCGGATCGCTTGTTGGTGGCGATCATCGCCAGGCCAATCCTTTCGACGGCGGGCCTCAGGTCAGGCCCGGCTGGGCGGCATCGGACGTTAGCCGCTCTCAGTTGGCAAACCGCGGAGCGCTACAGAAGTTGCGAGACGCGCTCAACTCCAGCGAAAGCCGACGTCAGACGGCGTCGGCGCGAGCGGGCTGCTCGGCAGGCCGGTAGCCGGCTCAGGCAGGTTGAAGCCGCTCGGCGCGACGTCGTTCGGCGCGTCGGCGTGGAACAGCGAGGCCATGTACTGGATCTGACCGCGCCCGACGCCGAGCTCGAACTGGCCGCCACCGTAGTTGCCGATTGCGTTCGCCGCGCAGTAGTCGTAGGCGTCGAGCAGGTTGCGCACGCCGCCGAGCCGCGACGGCTTGATGTTGACCATCTTCGGCGGGTACGGCAGCGCGAGGATGTCGTCGATCGAGTGGATCGGCGCGTCCCACGAGAAGCGCGCGCGGTGCGCGGCAAGGATCTCGTCGATCTCCGGCGTCAGCTTCGGATCCTCGATCCACGCGTCTGGAAACGCTTCGACGACGCGCCGGTAGAGCACCGGGTCGGGCGGCTGGTCGACGACCGTGCCCGAGTACAGGCCCTTGAAGTCGACCGAGTCGACCGCGCCGGTCGCGAGCAGCTCGGCGATCAGCGCCTCGTCCCACGAGCTCGTCGGGTCGAGCTTGAAGCGCAGGCTCGGGTAGAGCGCGAGGCGCTCCTGGATCGGCTGCGCCGACGGCGGCTCGCCGAGGCGCAGCGAGACGACGTAGCGGACCGGGCGCGGCTCGCGCGCGAGCGCCGCGTGCAGACTCGTGCCGGCCTGGCGCAGCGCGAGGTCGAGCGCCGCCGACTCGTACGCCCATGTGCGATAGCGCGCCGACACGTCGCGTTGCGGCGGCTGCGGAAACAGCGACAGACCGGCGAGGTGCTCGGCGAAGCTCGCCAGCGTAAAGCGACCGTCGAGCGGCAGATTCGCGCCGGCCGCTTGCAGGATCTCGTGATCGACGGCGTCGTACGTGACGTCCTCGCCGACGCCCTGCTCGCCGGCGCCGCGCAGATGGATCACGGTGCTCTTGCGCGTGAACTCGCTCGACACGTCGGCCTGCAGCGGCTCGAGCGAGTAGTCGTCGATCTCGACCGGAAGCTCGGCGAGCAGCTCCCAAGCGCTCATCTGGCCGCCTCGCTCTCGAGGCGGCTGACGAGCTCGTCGAGGCGCAGTTCCTCGAGCGCGTCGCCGACTGCGCTCAGCTCGCTCGCGCACAGCTCGATCAAGCGCTTGCCCTCCTTGACGAGCGCGAGCGTCTCGTTGAGGCTCGCTTCGCCGGAGTCGAGTCGGCGGATGATCTGCTCGACGCGCGCCGACGCCGCCTCGTAGCTCGGCGGCGACTGCGGCGTCCGCCGCTCGGGCTCGTTTGGCGCTCCCAGCTCGTCGAGCTCGCTCACGCCTGGCTCCTGGCGACGATCGCGCTCATCGCTCCTCGACTCGTGCCGGCACGACGCCGTCGGCGAAGCGCACGCGCAACTGCTCGGACTCGCGTGCCGCAGTGGCGCTCGTCAGCGCGTCGCCGCTCGGCGACTCGACGAGCGCGTAGCCGCGCTCGAGCGTGCGCTGCGGGTCGTGTGCGGCGAGCGCGAGCGCGAGCTGCGCCAGCTCGCGCGGACGGCGCTCGCGGCAGTCGAGCAGCGACGCGTCGGCCTTGCGCTCGAGCACGAGCGCGCGCCGCGTCGTCACGGCGCGCTCGCCGTCGACGCGTCGGTGCGAGCCGGCGCGCATCTCGCGCAGCTGCTGGTGCAGCCGTGCGCGCTGGCGCTCCAGCTGGGCGCTCGGCGCGCGTGAGAGCGTCGCCAACAGGCGAGCGCGCGTCAGCACCGCGCGGCGGCCGTTCTCGCGCAGTCGCGTCGCCGCGCGCGGAAGCTCGACGCGCGCTCGCTGCGTGCGGTTGCCGTGCTCGCGCAGCCGCGCGGCCGCCTCTGCCAGCTCGCCGCGCGCCCGCCGGCAGTCGATCCCGACGGCCGCCTCGGCGGCGTGCGTCGGCGTCGAGCAGCTGACCGCCGCGACGTCGTCGAGCAGCGTGCGGTCGGTGTGGTGACCCGACCGACGCGATCACCGGCACGCCGAGCAGCGCGACCGTGCGGCACAGCGTCTCGTCGCAGAAGCACAGCAGGTCGGCGAGCGAGCCGCCGCCGCGCGCGACGATCACGACGTCGACGCGCGCCAGAGCCGGCGAGGTCGCCGAGCGCGCGGACGATCGCCGGCGCCGCATGGCGATCCTGCACCGGCGCGAAGCCCCAGACGATGCGCCCGGCCCAGCCGCGCCGCCGAGCGCCGCGAGCACGTCGTCGCGCGCCTTGCCCTGCTCGCCGGTGATCACGCCGATCGACGCGCGGCACGAGCGTCCGCGCGAGCAGCTTCTGCGGCTCGCACAGCCCTTCCGCGTCGAGCTGCTTGCGCAGTCGGTCGATCCGCGCCAACAGGTCGCCCTCGCCGGCGATCCGCAGGTCGCTGACGGCGAACGAGAAGCCGGGCGACGAGGTCGCGCTGCCGGGGTAGTAGTCGCAGCCGCCGGCGACGACGACTTGCATGCCCTCCGCCGGCGTCTGGTCGCCGCGCGCGAGCATCCGCTCCCAATCGTCGCGCCACGCGCGCGCACGGCAGCGCTCCGCTCGGCGTCGCGCAGCTCGAAGTACACGCGCGTGCGCGACGGGCGCAGGTTGACGAGCTCGCCGACGATCTGCACGCGCGCGAACGAGCGCAGCTTCGCGCGCAGCGCCGCCGAGTACTCGCCGACCGGGAACGGCCCCGCGAGCGCACTGTCGGGGATCGCGCTTACGGCGCTCGGCGGTGAGCTCGAGGCCAGCCATCAAAGGCCAGCATAGGCTGTACGATCGACGTCAAATGCGCCGCCGCACACCCGTCACCCCCGGCCGCTGACGGCAGATCGTGGCGAATCGGAGCAAGGGCGGCCCCGGTCGCTCGCGAAAGCGTCGTCGATCGGGAGCGACGCGCAGCGGCGCGACCACTTCGGTCGAGCGCTCGCAGGCGCGTACCGTGAGTCGCGCCGAGAGCGCCGCGAAGCCGCGCGCCGAGGCTCGACCGCGCGGCTTCAAAGACCCGCAGTCGCTCGGCGAGCGGCCCGACGCGCCGTGGCATCCGTTCCCGCTCTCCGAGCTGCTGATCTTCGTCGGCGCGATCGCGACGGTGATCGGTCTCGTCAAACTCAAACACGGCCTCGCTTCGGGCGGCGCGACGTTGATCGTCGGCGTCGTCGCGGTGCTCGTCGGGACCGTCGAGTTCTCGTTTCGCGAGCATCGCAGCGGCTATCGCTCGCACACGATCCTGCTCGCGCTGTTGCCGACCGTCGTGCTCTACACCGGCACGTTGCTCGTGATCGCCGCATTCGACTCGCCGGTGCCTGTCGGACTGAAGGTCGCTCCGCTCGCGCTCGCGTTGCCGTTGTTCGCGCTGCTCTTCAAAGTCCTGCGCGGGCGCTTCCACGATGCGCGGCGAGAGCGCGTGTTCGCCGGCGAAAAGTAGCGGGCGCTCGGGCTCGCCGGCGCTCGAAGGCTCGCTCGGCGCTCAGGACTCGCCGGACGCTCAGTTCTGCCCGACGCTCGTGGCTCGTTGGGCGCTCAGCTTCGGACGATCGCGCTGTCGTCGAGTGACGGCAGCGTGTGCTCGGCTGGAGGGCCGGCCTCGCCGCGCGTCTCGCCGGCGAGACCGAGCCGCTGCAGCCGAGCGATCTCGCGCTCGCCTTCGATACGCGCCGGATCGGCGGCGGGCAGGCCGGCGATCAGTTTCGCGATCCGTTCGCGCAGTTGCAGCGCGAAGTGCGGAGTCGACGCGCCGATCAGCTTGCGAACGTCCTCGACGGTCACTTCGCCGGAGCGCTCCTTGCTGATCGTTCTCGGGTCCTCTGCCTGGCTCAAGTTCGGCTTCCTCGACTGGTCGCTATTCGGCTTGCGTGACTGACTGTTCGGCTTCCGACGGCTGGCGCGGCGCGATCTCGAGCACGGTGTCGAGTTCGGCTTGCGCGCGCGCCGAGATCGCGCTTTCGTCGCCGATCAGCCAGCCGTGATTGTAGACCTCACGCACCGGCGGGACGGCTTCGGTGTAGCCCGGCTCGATGTCGCTGAGGTAGTGCGTCAGCGCCGCCGGAACCGCCGTGGCCCCTTCGAGCAGCAGCAGCGGCGCGTAGTCGCCGTGCGCCGACAGCGCCGCCGCCGCCGGAGCGTCGAGCGGGTTCGCGGCGTTCGCGAAGACGAGGCCGTGGCCGGCTTCGTGCACGCCCCAGCCGAACGAGCCACGTGAGAAGCGCGCCGTCGAGATCGCGTTTTCGACCGGATTCGAGCTCGCGCCGCCGCTCGACGAGGCGTTCGCGCCGACGCCGCCGCTGACCTGCACGACGGCGCCAAGGCGCTTCAGCGCGGCGTATGCGTTCGCGTTCAGCGTCGTCGGAGCTACTACGTAGATCGTCGGGTCGTGCAGCGCGCGCAGCGCGGCGCTCGTCGCCGCCGGCACCGACGAGCTCGTCACGAGCAGGATCGGAGCGCGACTCTCCGCCGCAAGGCCGGCCGCCGGCATCTGCAGCGCGCGCGGCGCGTCGCTGGCGAGGACGAGCACCGCGTGCGACGGCTTGCCGGCGATCGTTTCGGCGAGCTGCTCAACGGCGGCGGCGAGCGCCGCCGGTTCGGCTTCGGCGGCTGGCGCCGTGGCGCTCGCCGTCGTGCCTGTCGCAGCGCCGCCCCCGCCGGCGCCGGTGCTTGCGCTGGTGCTCGTGCTCGTCGCGCGAGCGCTCGCAGCGGCGATCGTGACGTCGTGCGCGCGCAGGCCGTCGGGCAGCGCCGCCGAGGTGTCGATGCGGACCACTTGCGCGCCGCCGAGCGAGCTGGCGCCAATCGGGCGCATCGCCTGCAGCGCCTGCGCTGTGACTTCCGGCAGCGAGTCGCCTTCGGCGTACAGCAGCGGCGCGCCGAGCGGCGCGCTCGCCAACGCCGACGCGACGAGCGCCGCCGAGAAGTCGCGCTCGTTGACGAGCACGACCGCCTGCGGGCGAGTCGCGGGCGTGAAGCCGGGATAGACCGCCTCGGCGACGGCTGCCGCGTCGCTCGCCGGATCGCCGCCGCCGAGCCTCGTCGTGTTCTTCGTCGCGACGCCAAGCACGCCGCGCGCTTTCGGCGCCGCGCCGAAGCCGCTCGACGCGGTCCGCGTCGCGCCGCTGCTCGCTGTCGAGCCCTTGCCGCAACCGGCGAGCAGCCCGGCGAGCGCGAGCGCGAGCAGCACGAGCGCGACAGGCGGCCGGAGCGGAGAGGCGCGCATGGGCGCGGACACTAGCGAGCGAAGCGGAGTCCCGAGCGCGCGCGCGAGCGGCGATTGCCGGCGCCGCGCGTCGCTTGCGCAAGCCCCGTTGCAGGTGTTCAGCGAGATCGCTCGAATGACGACGGTTAATGCGAGCGGAGACGCGACCGGAGGTTACGCATACGACGGGCCGGTAGTCCAAGACGGTTGGCGAGCGCTGCCGAAGTTTGCAGACCTACTGCAAGCGTCATTGCAGTTTGCTAGCCTGCCGCGATCACGCCGAGTCCTTGACCAGATGTCAGGGACCGGGGGACCCGAGTTGTTGGGGCGAATCTCACGCATGCGTGAGAAGCGCAGGCTCTTTCAGCGCTAGCCCGTCAGCTAACCCCGGAGGCCGACGAAAGAGGTTGTTGTCTTGCGGGTGCGAACCCTCAGCAGTTTTCTAGGCAGCTTGACGATCTTGGCCCTCGCGGCCAGCACGCCGGCCCTGGCCGTCACGACAGGCGGGGCGACGGCTGAAGCGCCATCGACGCCGGCGACGCCCGCCGCGCCGACGCCGGCGATCCATCTCTCGCCGATCACGGCGAAGTCGCGCAGTCTCGCCTACGCAGGCCCGATCTACGAGAAGACGACGGCAGGCGAAGTCGTGCCGTACGTGCCGACAGCGCCGGCCGCGCCGGCCGCGGCGCTGACGAGCACGACAGGCGGCAGCTCGACCGCGACGGCCGCCGCGGCGACGCCCGCTCCGACGACGAGCCCGAGTGGCGTCACGGAAGTGACCGAGACGGCTGCGACGCCGCAGCCTGAGCTGCTCGTGCCCGGTTCGATCGCGCGCTACGTCAACGGTTACGCGGCCGCGCCGATGAACGCGCCGGCAGCGGTGCAGCAGGTGATCTGGACGGCGAACGAGATCATCGGGCTGCCGTACATCTACGGTGGCGGGCACGCGTCGTTCACGTCGCCCGGCTACGACTGCTCCGGCACCGTCTCGTTCGCGCTGCACGGCGGCAACCTGCTGGGCACGCCGATGGACTCGTCCGAATTCGAGGCTTGGGGCTCGCACGGCGCCGGTCGTTGGATCGCCGTGTTCGGCAATGCCGGCCACGCTTACATGGACATCGCCGGGCTGCGTCTCGACACGAGCGCGGCCGACGATCCTTCCGATCAGCAGGGCCCGCGCTGGCGACCGCTGCGTCCCGAAAACGCTGGCTACGTCGTCCGCCACCCGCTCGGACTCTGACTCTGCCTCTGCGCGACTCGCGGTCGGCTAGGCTGGAACAGTTAGCCGATCGCGTCGCCCAGGCGGCGAGGCCGGCGGCCCCTCGCCCAGAAGAGAGCAATAGGAGGATCAGATGGCCGGCCTGACCGGGCGCATGTCAACCGTCGTGAAGGCGAAGGTCTCGAAACTTCTCGACCGCGCAGAAGACCCCGCCGAGACGCTCGACTACAGCTACCAGAAGCAGGTCGAACAGCTGCAGAACGTGAAGAAGGGCATCGCCGACGTCGTCACGGCGAAGAAGCGCCTGCAGATGCAGGAAAAAACGCTGCAGCAGAGCGTCGTCAAGCTCGACACGCAGGCGCGCCAGGCGCTCTCGGGCGGCAACGAAGACCTCGCGCGCACGGCGCTCGAGCGCAAGAACGTCGCGCAGACGGAGCTGCAGGGCCTCGACACGCAGGTGACCGAACTGGAAGCGCAGCAGCAGAAGCTGACCGACTCCGAGCAGAAACTGCGCGCGAAGATCGAGGCCTTCCGGACGAAGAAGGAGGTCATCAAGGCGCAGTACTCGGCCGCCGAGGCGCAAGTGCGGATCTCCGAGGCGGCGACTGGCGTCGGCGAGCAGATGGCCGACGTCGGGCTGGCGATGCAGCGCGCGGTCGATAAGACCGAAAACATGAAAGCGCGCGCAGACGCCGTCTCCGAGCTCGAACAGGCCGGCACGTTCGACGACGTCACGGCGCTCGGCTCAGGCGAAGACGACATCGATCGTCAGCTCAAGCAGCTCTCCAGCCAGCCGGCCGTCGACGACGACTTGGCGAAGATGAAGGCCGAGCTCGGCAAGGGCGGCGAGAGCCCGGCGCCGCAGATCGCCGCGAGCAACGGCGGCGGCGACGGCGCGCAGCCGAACGAGAGCGGGCAGGCATGATCGTGCGGATCTCCGGCGAGGACCAGTACCGCCTCGCCGACGAGGACACCGCGCGGCTCAACGAGCTCGACAACGCCGTCGTCGCGGCGTGCGAGGGTGGGTCCGAGGACGACTACCACCGGACGTTCGCGGCGCTGCTCGACTACGTGCGCGCGAACGGCGAGCGTGTTGCAGACGATGATCTCGCCGGCTCGGACCTGATCCTGCCTCCGCCTGATCTGAGCTTCGCGGAGGCCGGCAAGGCGTTCAACGGCGAGGGTTTGATTCCAGACTAGGAGCGGTGGTAGCAAACCCACACGGTGCCTGGCGGGCGTCGTGACGCCGTATGGCTCCAAATTAGCTCCAAGTAACTCCAAAGACTGGGAGTTGTGCTAGGCTACAGATCTTGGAGAAACTTGTAGTTGGCTAGGAGCTTGGCCGTGATCCACGTCACATCGCCCCCGGACGAGGAGCAGCTCTTCGCGAACATCGAGCCACAACGGCTGTTCGTGGTGTTGCGCTCGGTACGAGCCGCGCCTGCGCGCCCCGACTACATCCACTGGGACAAGCTCCGCCATCTTGATCCGCCAGACGGCATAACTCCCGAGGAGTGGTGGCTGGCGATCAAGCTAGGCCGAAGCTTGAGCGATTTTCCGCTCACGGACGCCAGCGGCAAGAGATTTGAATTTGGCGCGCCGTCGAGCGTCCAGCGTTTGCTCCACGTCGTGGATCAGCACTGCGCTGGCGAGATAGCGATGCCCGAGACGGTTACGACCGACGAGCAGGCACGCCATCACTATTTGGTGAGCTCTCTCATGGAGGAGGCGATCCGCTCCAGCCAGATCGAGGGAGCGACGACCTCGCGGCGCGTAGCGAAGGAACTCTTGCGAACTGGGCGTGCTCCGCGCAACCGGAGCGAGTTGATGATCCTGAACAACTACCGGGCGCTCGAATTCATGCGCGATGGAATCGGGAGCACGCTAACACCGAAGGCCGTTATGGAGCTCCAACGTATCCTCACAGACGGGACGCTCGACGACCCTGATGGCGCCGGGCGACTGCAAACGCCGCAGGAAGAGCGCGTCGTCGTCCTCGATGCAACGGACGGAAGCCTAATTCATACACCGCCGCCTGCTGAGCAACTGCCAGCCCGGATGCAGGCGATGTGCGACTTTGCGAATGGCGCCGAAGATGACTCGGGAGGCTTCATCCACCCGGTGCTGCGGGGGATTCTGCTGCACTTCTGGCTCGCGTACGACCATCCTTTCATTGATGGAAACGGACGCACAGCGCGGGCTCTGTTCTATTGGTACATGCGAACTCAGAAATACTGGTTGATCGAGTATCTCTCGATCTCCCGGGTCATCCGAAATGCGCCAGGCAAGTACGGCAAAGCATTTCTCTTCGCCGAGACGGATCACGGCGATACCACATACTTCCTCGTGCATCAGCTCGAGGTGATCAAGAAGGCGGTTGAAGAACTCCACGTCTACTTGAACCGCAAGATGCGAGAAGTACGCGAGATCGAGAAGCTGATCAAGAATGCGGACGGCTTGAATCATCGTCAGCTCGCGCTTCTAGCCGATCTAAGTCGCCATCCCGACAACGTCTACACGTATCAGTCGCACGCGGCCAGTCACAAAGTCACTCATGAGACTGCGCGCACGGATCTCTTGCAGCTTCAGGAGCGCGGGCTGCTGCGCCGCCGGAAGTCGGGGCACAAACACGTCTACAGCGGCGTGCCCGACCTCCCAAGGCGTCGCGGGCCGCCTGATGCGGCCGTCGAGGCACTTCCGCTAGATCGGGCTCCCCCACAACGGGAACCAGCGCTCGATCTCCGGCTCGAGCGGCAGTTCGTCGCCGATCTGCGCCTTCATCTGCAGCTCGCGCTCAGTTGAGCGCTCCTGCGCGTTGCCGGGGGCTGGCACGAACGGGTACCAGTAGCCGCGCTTGTAGTTGTAGATCAAGTAGACCGACTGCTTCTTGGCGTCGCTGAAAGCGAACACGGCGCAGAGCAGCCGCTCGCCGAAGCCGGCCGTCTCGATCGAGCTCGAGACGGCGTTGATCCCGACGGCGAGGTCTTCGACGCTCGGCGCGGTCGCAGGGCTGCGCAGGATCATCCAGCGGTAGCCATAGCTGTCGTCTTCGGTCGAGACAGTCGTGCCGTTATCGCCGCCGGTCGCCGTGACGACTTCTTCCATGTCTTTGAGCGTCGATTCGAATTCGCTCGTCGCGAGCGCCTGGAAGACGATCGCGGCGCTGCCGGTCGGGTCGACGCCGTGCTCGGCCTGTAGATCGACGTAGGCGGTCGTGATCGCGAACAGGCGGTCGGGCGCCGGCCGTTTGACCGCGTGGCGGCCGGTGAGGATCTCGCGCAGGCCCACTTGTCAGGCGCCGGCGGCGGCGAGGCCGCCCTGCAGCTGGGACTCCAGGCGCTCCAGCGCGGCGAGGCGCTGCTCGAGCGGCGGGTGGTCGGCGAACAGGTTCATCAGCGACTTCTTCGCGCGCGGCGGGATGATGAAGAACGCGCTCGAGCTTTCGACGCGGCGCAGGTCTTGGCTCGGCGCGCGTTCGACTCCACCGCTGATCTTGATCAGCGCCGAGGCGAGCGCGCTCGGGCGGCCGGTCAGCACCGCCGAGCCGCGATCGGCGGCGAACTCGCGATAGCGCGAGAGCGTGCGCAGCAGCACGAACGAGACTACGTAGACGACGACCGAGACGAGGATCACGATCATCACGTCCTCCTCCTCTTCGCTGTTGCCATAGCCGCCGCCGAAGAACAGCGCGAACTGGGCGATGATCGACGCGAGTGTCGCGAAGAAGCTCGCGAGCGTCATCACCATCACGTCGCGGTTGATCACGTGGCTGAGCTCATGCGCCATCACGCCTTCGAGCTCGGCCGGCGAGAGCATCTCGATGATGCCGCGGGTCGCGCAGACGGTCGCGCTCTTCTGCGAGCGGCCCATCGCGCAGGCGTTCGGCATCGACGTCTCCATCACGCAGACGCGTGGTTTCGGCAGGTCGGCCTGCACGCAGAGGCGGTCGATGATGCCGTGCAACTCGGGCTCTTCCTGGGGCGAGACCTCTTTCAGGCCCATCGCGGACATCGCCAGCTTGTCCGAGCCGAATAGCTGCACGAGCAGCAGCACGACGGCGACGACGACGATGATGCCGGCGCCGGCGCCGACGGCGAACAGCACGCCGACGAAGACCGCATAGAGCAGTCCGAGGAGGAACAACGTCAGCAGCATGCGAGCCTGCAGGCCCGTGTCTTTGCCGAAGCTCCGGCGTGGTGCGGCCATGCGCTGATTGTCGCAGAAGCGGATGCAGCTGATCTAAAGCGCGGCGAGGCTCGCTCGCCCGAGCGCGCACGCGATAATCCGTTCGATGGCGACCGAGACTGGGCTATCCGACGTCTTTCCGCTCGACAGCCGGCTGAACGAGCGCGGCCGCCTGGAGGTCGGCGGCTGCGACGCGATCGAGCTGGCGCGCGAGTTCGGCACGCCTGCGTACGTCGTCGCCGAGGACGACCTGCGCGCTCGCGCTCGCGCGTTCGTCGCGGCCGGGCGCGAGGCGCGCCACCCGGACTTCAACGTCGTGTTCGCCTCGAAGGCGTTCCCGTGCACGGCTGTGCTCGCGCTGTTCGCGCAGGAGGGTCTGTGGTGCGACGTCGCCTCTGGCGGCGAGTTGCGCCTCGCGCTGAATGCCGGCTTTGCGGCCGAGCGGCTCGTGCTGCACGGGAACGCGAAGTCCGAAGAGGAGCTGCGCGCGGCGCTGGACTGTGGCGTCGGGCTGGTCGTGATCGACAACTTCGATGAGATCGATCGATTGCAGACGCTCGTCGCGTCTGCCGATGTGGACAAGGCTCGTGCGCAGCAGGTGTTGTTGCGCGTGACGCCGGACGTGCGCGGCGATACGCACGAGAAGATCTCGACCGGTCAGGCGAACTCGAAGTTCGGCTTCTCGATGAGCGACGCGCGAGCGGCCGTCGAGCGGGTGCAGGCGATCGACGGGGTCGAGCTGGCGGGCCTGCATGCGCACATCGGCTCGCAACTGCTCGAGCTCGAGCCGTTCCGTCGCGAGGCGGCCGAGCTCGCGACGCTCGGCGACTTTGCCGTGTGGGACGTCGGCGGCGGGCTCGGCGTGCGCTACACGAGCGAGCAGGTCGAGCCACCGGCGATCGACTCCTATGTCGCGACCGTGCTCGCCGCCGCCGCCGAGCACGGCATGGGCGAGCCGGGCAAGCGCCTGCTGATCGAGCCCGGCCGCGCGCTCTGCGCGAACGCATGCGTGACGCTCTATACGGTGCAGAGCGTCAAGCAGAACGTCTCGCGCTGGGTCGCCGTCGACGGCGGCATGTCGGACAACCTACGACCGATGATCTACGGGGCCCGCTACGAAGCGCACGTCGCCGACCGCTTCGACGGCGCGACCGTCTGCGAACTGGCCGGCAAGCACTGCGAGTCAGGCGATGTGATCGTGCGCGACGCGCTGCTCGACGAGCCTCGCCTGGGCGACGTGATCGTGACGCCGGCGACGGGCGCCTACGGTTATGCGATGGCGAACAACTACAACGGCGTGCCGCGGCCGCCGGTGATCTTCTGTCGCGACGGCGACGTGCGCGTCGTCGTGCGGCGCGAGACGTTCGAGGACCTGACGGCACGCGATGTCCGCTGAGCGCGCGCAAGGCGGCGGCGCGGGCAGGGCGCGGCCGTTCCAGGTCGGCCTGCTCGGCCACGGCACGGTCGGCGGCGCATTTGCCGAGCTGCTCGCCTCTCGCGCCGATGAGATCGAGCGCTTCAACGGGTTGCGCCCGGTGATCTGCGGCGTGCTGACGCGCTCGCGCGGCGACATCGAGCAGATCCTCGCCGACTCGGACCTGATCGTCGAGGTGATCGGCGGGATCGAGCCAGCGCGCGAGCTCCTGCTGCGCGCGATGCGCGCCGGCAAACACGTCGTCAGCGCGAACAAGCTGCTGCTCTCACAGCACGGCGAGGAGCTGTTCGAGACGGCGCGCAAGCACGATGTGCGGCTGCGCTTCGAGGCGGCCGTCGCCGGCGCCGTGCCGGTCGTGCGCGTGCTCGAGGAATCGCTCTCGGCGACGCCGATCGAGCGGATCCACGGAATCGTCAACGGGACGACGAACTTCATCCTCTCGGAGATGGCGCGCGGCTCGAGCTACGCCGAGGCGCTCGCCGAGGCGCAGCGCGTCGGCTACGCCGAGGCCGATCCGTCAGACGACGTCTCCGGACGCGACGCGGCGGCGAAGATGGCGATCCTCGCGCGCCTGGCGTTCGGCTCGCCGGTGCATCTCGACGACGTTCCGTACGAGGGCATCGAGCATCTGCATGGCGACGATCTCGAGTACGCGCGCGAGCTCGGGCTCGGGCTGAAGCTCGTCGGCACGGCCGAGCGCCGCGACGGCGGCCTGTCGGTGCACGTGCACCCGACGTTCCTTTACTCCGGTCACCCGCTCGCTTCGATCTCGGGGCCGTTCAACGCCGTCACGGTCGAGTCCGAGACGATCACCGAGCTGACGCTGTCCGGGCCGGGCGCCGGCGGGCTGCAGACGGCGAGCGCCGTGCTCGGCGATGTCGTCAGCGTGATGACCGGCGGCGCGCGTCCGCCGGCGCCGCCGCTGCCGCTGAAGCTGATCGCAGACGTCGACAGCGCGTTCTACCTGCATCTCGACGTCGAAGACGTGCCTGGCGTGCTGGCGTCGGTCACGAAGGTGCTCGGCGAGCACGCCGTCTCGATCAAGTCGGTCGTCCAACGCGGCATGGCCGAGCACGCGCGGCTGGTGATGGTCACGCATCCTGTGCTCGAGTCGAGCCTGCGCGCAGCCGTCGCAGAGGTCGGCGAGTTCGACTTCATCCGCGCGCCGACGCGCTGCATCAGGGTCATCGAAGAGGAGTTCATATGAGAGCACGCCAGTTCGCAGCAGCCGGACGGATCGCATGAGCGAGACGCCTCCGGTCTACTCAAACGTTCCGCGTGTGCCGTTGCCGCGCGTCGAAGGCGCCGCCTTCTCGGGCGTGCACGTGCCGCTGATCGAGCGCTACCACGAGCGCCTGCCGTTCGAGCCCGGCGACAAACTCGTCAGCTTGCAAGAGGGCTCGACGCCGCTGCTGCGCGCGCCGGTGATCTCGGAGATCGTCGGCGCGACCGTGCGGCTCAAGCTCGAGGGCGCGAACCCGACCGGCTCGTTCAAGGACCGCGGCATGACGTGCGCGCTCTCGGCGGCCGTGCGCGACGGCGCGAAGGCGGTGATCTGCGCTTCGACCGGCAACACGGCGGCGAGCGCCGCGGCGTATGCCGCGCGCGCCGGCATCACCTGCGCGGTGATCGTCCCCGAGGGCAAGATCGCGCAGGGCAAGATGGCGCAGACGCTGATGCACGGCGCGCGCGTGATCTCGCTCGGCGGCAACTTCGACCAGGCGCTGACGCTCGTGCGCGAGCTGACCGCGACGCATCCGATCGTGCTCGTCAACTCGGTCAACGAGTACCGCATCGAAGGTCAGAAGACGGCTGCGTTCGAGATCGACGAGGCGCTCGACGGTCAGCTCGAAGCGCTCTGCATCCCGGTCGGCAACGCCGGCAACATCACTTCGTACTGGCGCGGCTTCCGCGAGGTCGGCGCCGCGCCGCGGATGCTCGGCTTCCAGGCCGAAGGCGCCGCGCCGCTCGTCGAGGGGCGGATCGGATCGAGCACCCCGAAACGGTCGCCAGCGCGATCCGGATCGGCAATCCGGTGCGCTGGGAGGACGCGATGGCCGCGGCGACCGACTCGCGCGGCGCGATTCGCGTCGTCAGCGACACGGAGATCCTCACCGCCTACCGGCTGCTCGCCTCGCGCGAAGGCATGTTCTGCGAGCCCGCTTCGGCCGCATCGGTCGCCGGCCTGTTGAAGTACGGCGCCGAAGGCGCCGAGCAGATCGTCTGCGTGCTGACCGGGCGCGGCCTGAAGGATCCGGAGACGGCGATCGCCAACAACGACGGGCGCGTGATCCAATGCGTCGCCGAGACGGCCGCGATCGAGGAAGCCGTTCTCGGCGACCCATGAGCATCGCGGCGTGATCCGAAAGCGCTCGTGCGCGCGCCGGCCTCCTCGGCGAACCTCGGGCCGGGATTCGACTGCATGGCGGCGGCGCTCTCGATGCACATGCAGCTCGAGGTGCTCGAGACGGGCGAGTTCTCGGTCGAGACCGCGTTGCCGGTTGCGCGCGGACGCGAGAACCTCTGCGTGCGCGCGTTCGAGCGACTGCATCCGGCCGACGGCTTCACGTTCAAGATCAGCTCCGAGATCCCGCTCTCCGGCGGCCTTGGCTCGAGCGCCGCCGCGATCGTCTCCGGACTGCTGGCGGCCGACCACATGTTCGAGCTCGACGCCGATGTGCTCGCGCACGCGTGCGAGCTCGAGGGGCACTCCGACAACGTCGCCGCGGCGCTGCACGGCGGCTTTGTGATCTGCGCCGACGGGCGCGCGACGCGCTTTGAGCCGCCGACCGGACTGGAGGCGCTCGCGGTCGTTCCCGAGCAGGCCGTGCGCACGAGCGCCGCGCGCGCCGCGCTGCCTCAGCAGGTGGCGTTGAGCGACGCCGTCTTCAACGTCGCGCACGGCGCGCTGCTGACGCTCGGTCTCGCGCGCGGCGACTGGGACATGCTCGCGCACGGACTGCACGATCGTCTGCACGAACAGCAGCGCGCGCCGCTGTTCCCGCGCTCTTACGAGCTGGCGCTGCGCGCGCGCGAGCTCGGCGCGCTCGGCGCGACGATCTCAGGCGCCGGGCCAACGGTGCTCGTCTGGTGCTTCTACGAGCAGACCGGCGCGGTCGCCGAGGCGCTCAGCGCGCGAGATCGAAGGCTGGGCGACGCTGCGGCGCGCGCCGTTTGAGCCGCAGGGCGCTTACGTCAGCGAGCTGTAAGAGCCAGCGCAGCTGCGCGCCAGGCGCTAACCGGCTGTAGGAGCTAACGCAGCTGTGCGAGGCGCTCGCCTGCGCCGCGCAACGCCGGCAGGCGCTCGAGCACTTCGGCGGCGACGATCGAGGTAGTCGGCGCCGAGATCCGGGCGGTAGTCGAGGATCGAGCGCGCGCGCTCGGCCGACTCGGCGTAGGCGATCGACGAGCGGATCGTCGTCGTCGAAGACCTGCTCGCCGAAGCGTTCCTTCAACGAGCTGAGCGCCTCACGTGAGTGGACGGTGCGCATGTCGGCGAGGTTCAGCAGCATGCCGAGCACCGCAAGCTCGGGGTTCAGGCCGTCGCGCGCGAGCTCGACGAGCTCGACCGCCTGCTCGACGCCCTGCAGCGCGAAGTACTGCGCCTCGGCGGTGATCAGCGCGTAGTCGGCCGCGACGAGCGCGTTGACCGTGAGCAGGCCGAGCGACGGCGGGCAGTCGATCAGGATCAGCTCGTACTGGTCGGGAACCTTCGCCAGCGCGCGGCGCAGCGTCAGCTCGCGTCCCATCTTGCCGCCGAGCATCAGCTCGGCTTCGGCGAGCGTCAGGTTCGCCGGGATCAGGTCGTCGTGGATCGCCTCGCCGGCGCTTGCGCGGTCGGACAGCACGTCGGCGATCGTCGGCTCGACGTCGGGCGGCAGGTCGAAGTAGTCGGACAGGTTGCCCTGCGGGTCGAGGTCGACCGCGAGCGTCTTGACGCCGCTGCGGCGAAACGCGTCGGCCAGCGTGCGCACGGTCGTCGTCTTGCCGGTGCCGCCCTTCTGCGAGAGCACCGCGATCGTCTCGGCCATCGGCCGATACCGTTACGGAGCTCGCGCCGGCCGACCGGCGGCGCGGCTCGCGGCGCGTGGAGCGCGGCGCCCGAAGCGCCCGGGCGGCCTACGGCGAGACGATAGGAAGCTCAGTCGGTAGCGCCCGACGATGATCTCATCGCCGTCCCGAGCAGCCTGCCTTCGACCCGCTCGCCGTTGACGAACACGCCGTTGAGGCTGCGATCGTCGAGCACGCGCACGCCGTCGGGCTGGCGAACGACCAGCGCGTGGCGGCGCGAGACGGTCGGGTCGTCGAAACGCACGTCGGCGGCGAGGCTGCGCCCGATCCGCGTCCACTCGCGCGTCAGCGCGACGACTCGCGGCGACTCGCCTCCATCGTCGAAGCAGAGATACTCGCCGGGCCGCTCGATCTGCGCGCGCGCCTCGCGAGCTGCGCCTCGCGGTCGAGCGGCGCCGGCTCGGTGAGCACGCCGCCGTGGCGCGCCGTGTCCTCTGCCGCCGCTGGCGCGCTGCGGCGCTGAACAGCGATGCACGGGCGAATTCGGTGCCGCCGCAGCTCGGGCAGTCGGTCAGTGCGTCGTTGACCGCTCAGCGTCAGCACGTAACCGCAGTTGCGGCAGCGAAACGAGCCGGCGCTGGCGAACGTCCCGTCGACGGTCCGCTTACTGAGTAGGTCCATGGTGCTCATCCCCTCCTGCTCGGCGCTTCGCGGTGGTCCTGCTCGCCAGCCACCCGAACTCGGCGCTTCGTGCAGCAGCTCCGTGCCAGGAAAAGCTCGTGGCGATCATAACAAGTTGGCCGAAGCCGGCAGACTCGACGCTGCCGCCGTTCACCAGCCGGTCAAGGCCGGGTTTCACGCCTTTCGCCTGGCGCTCGCTGCGATGCCCCGCGCTCACCGATCCACTACCCGGCCTCTGCGCACGGTAAACCGGCGCTCCGGCCAGGCCGTCGCGTGCGCTGCTCGTGGCAGGAGCGGCGGCGATGGCGGCGAAACCCGAGTCGCAATGGCTTCTGAGATGACTCATGTCGAGGATTTCGAGCGCCACATGCTGCGCCGCGGTCTCGGCGCGCTCGAGGCCGATCGCGAGTGCTGCGCCGACTGCGGGCGCACGCCGCTGACCGGCGAGCACGTGCACCTCTACGACGGTCGTCGCGGCGGTCTCGTCTGCGAGCTGTGTCGCACGCTGCGTCGCGACGCGCCGGTCGCCAGCGAGATCGTGCGCCACTGCGAGCACGGTCACACCGTTCGGCTGACCGCCCGCGCGGCGTGATCGCGCCGCCGCGTTCGGCGGGCCGGGCTCTAGACTTGCGGTCGCTGTGGACCCCGTGACCGTCTCGACCGTGATCTCCGCTCCCCGCGAGGAGGTCTTCGACTACCTGCAGGACATCGCCAACCACGAGGAGTTCACCGACCACTATCTCGTCGACTGGCACCTGACGCGGATCGACTCGGTCGGGCGCGGCGCCGGCGCGCGGTTTCGCGTGACGGCGCCGCGCAACCGCTTCAGCTGGGCCGACGTGACGTTCGTCGAGGTCGAGCGCCCGCACCGGATCGTCGAGGTTGGGCGCACGGGCAAGAACAACCGTGTACGCACGCTGGGCGTGTACGAGCTGACGCCGGGCGCGCACGGCAGCACGCGCGTCAGCTTCACGATCGAGACGCAGCCCGCGACGCTGTCGGATCGGTTGATCGACGCGCTTGGAGCGCGCGGCTGGATCAAGCGCAAGAATGCGCGCGCGATGCGCCGGCTGCGCTCGATCATCGAGCGCGACGAAGATCGCGGAAGGCGCGTGACGGTCGCCGCCGGGTAGACTGCCGCGTCGCATGATCAGCCGTATGCGCAAGCTTCCCCTCCTCGCGCTCGCCGTGCTCGCCGCCGTTGCGCTGGCGGCATGCGGCGACTCGCACACGAAGGTCACGACCGGCACGTACGCCGGCGAGTCGGGCAAGAACGCTCCGTACCTCGACGTCGGGCCGCTCGCCTACGAGGTGCAGCTCTCGCGCGAGCTCAACCCCTATGACCTCGAAGACAAGCAGTACCTGCAGGGCCTGACGCCCGAACAGCGCAAGCTCGAAGCCGGTCAGGAGTGGTTCGGCGTGTTCGTCCAGGTCTACAACAACGGCTCGCACCCAGAGCCGACGGCGACCGACTTCACGATCACCGACACGCAGGAAAACGTCTACACGCCGCTCTCGATCGGATCGGGGAACCCGTTTGCCTACCGTCCCGAAACGCTCGCGCGCAACAGCCGCCTGCCGGCGCTCGACACGACTGCCGCGAACGGCCCGACGCAGGGCGCGCTGCTGCTGTTCAAGATCCAGGTCGTCTCGCTCGACAACCGCCCGCTGACGCTGAAGATCGTCGATCCGCGCGAACGCCGCCGAGACGGCCTCGGCCGAGCTCGACGTCTAGCTGTGCTCGGGTCTTACATCTAGCGGCGGCGCAGCTGCTCGCACGCGCTCGCGGGACGTGAGCGGCCTTCGGGGACGTAAGCGGCCTTCGCTGAAGCTCGGGCGCAGCTCAGTGGCTCGCCTGAAGGCCGGCCTCGAGCACTTCGCGCGCGACCGGCGCGGCCGTGTCGCCGCCGGCGCCGTCTTTGACGAGCAGCACGCCGACGGCGATTCGCGGCTTCAGCGCCGGTGCGAACGACGCGAACCAGGCATCGGTGTTGCTTGCTTCGTCGGCGCTCTGGCAGCCTGAGCCGCTCGTCGCGTGTTCGCCTTCGCTCGGTTCCGCTTCCGCTTCTTTTTCCGACGGCGTGCACTCGCTCTTCAATTCGGCCGTGCCGGTCTTGCCGGCGACGGTCACGCCGCTGATCGCGGCCGACGTGCCGGTTCCTTTGCGGACGACTTCGATCATCAGGCGGCGCACCGTGCGCGCGACGCTCGCGCTCGTCACGTAGGCGCCGGGCGCGCTCGTCGCCTGCGGCGCGAACGTCGGCTGCGGACGGCGCCCGCCGTCGGCGATCGTCGCGGCGACGATCGCCATCTGCAGCGCGCTCGCCTGGACCTCGCCCTGGCCGATCGCCGTTGAGCCGACGTCGAGTTCGCCCTGGATCTCGGACGCGTGTGGCAGCGTGCTTTCAGCCGCGCCTTCGATGCCCGGCGGATGGTTGAAGCCGAACCGTTCGGCCATCGCGACGAGCCGCTGCGCGCCGAGCTTGACGCCGAGCGGCGAGAAGACGGAGTTGCACGAGACGGCGAACGCGAGCTCCAACGAGCCGCCGCATTCCTCGCCGTTGGCGTTGCTCAGCTTGACGCCGTCGAGCGTCGCATAGGTCGCGTACGGGAAGACGGTCTTCGGTGTCGCGAGGTGCGCGGCGAGCACGCCTGTCAGCGTGACCATCTTGAACGTCGAGCCCGGCGGCTGGACGCTGTTGATGCCGATCCCGGCGACGGCGAGGACCTGCCCGGTGGCCGGTTCGAGCGCGACGACGCCGCCGAGCTGGCCGCCGAGCGCCGTGACGGCCGCTTGCTCGACGCTCGGCGAGACGGTCGTTCGGACGGCGTGCGCAGGCTGCGCGACGGCGCTCGCGATCACGCGGCTGCCGGCGAGCAGCTCGCCGCCGGGCGTCCCGCGCAGCTGCGCGTCGAGTGCGCGCTCGAGGCCGCTCGTGCCGACGATCGCGTTCGACGGAACGCCCTGCGCTTCGAGCGCCTCGCGGCGCGAGCTCGGGATCGGGCCGACTTCGCCGATCACGGCACTGGCGACGTCGCCGAGCGGCGAGCTGCGTGTGCCGGCTTCGCTCGCCGAGCCTTCGGCGAGCACCGAGCCGTCGCGCGCGAGCAGCTTCGCGCGGGGTGGAAGCGTCGTCTGGCGCGAGAGCGTCTCGCCGAGACGCATGCCGGGGAACATCAGCGAGCGCGACCAGGCGACCCGCTGAGCGCCTTCGGCGCCGCTGACGAGCCGGACTCGGAAGCTCAGCGCGAGTCTCCCGAACAGGCGCGTGCGGACGCTGACCGGCACGGTGACGACGCCGCCGGAGGATGAGTGCGCCTTGCCGCGCACGCGCTCGCTCGTCGCCGTCGCCGTGCGCAGCGCTTCGGCGTAAGCGGCCGCGAACGCGTCGGCGCTCAGCGAGCGGTGAGTCGCGCGATCGACGTCGGCGTACATCGCCGCGTAGTCGCCGTGCGCCCAAGCGGCGACGAAGCGTTCGGCGAGCGCGTCGCTCGCGGACGAGCCGCTGTTCGCGCCGACGATCGCGCCGATCGCGAATGCGATCACGGCCAGCGCGATGACCGGCCGCGCGCGACGAGCGCGAACCGTCTGCTCGTCACTCAGAGAGCGGTAGAACATGCCTGGTGACGGGTGTCGACTGGATCATCGTCGCGTTCGCCGCAATCCTCGCGGCTCTCGGATTTCGGCGGGGCTTCATCGTCGGAGCGCTGTCGTTCGCCGGCTTTGCCATTGGTGCATTCCTCGGAACGAGGCTGGCTCCTCTATTGCTCTCGCAAGGCTCCTCCTCGCCGTATGCGCCGGCGCTCGGGCTCGTCGGCGCGCTGCTCGCCGGAGCGATCCTCGCGAGCGGTCTGGAGGGGCTCGGCTTCAGGTTGCGGCGCGCGCTCGCGCTGCCCGGCATCGGCGCGCTCGACGGGCTGCTCGGCGCCGTCCTCGGCGCGGCGCTCGCGCTCGGCATCGTCTGGCTCGTCGCGGCAGTCGTCGCGCAGGCGCCGAGCTACACGCAGTTGCGCGCCGACGTCCAGCGCTCGGCGATCCTGCGCGAGTTGAACGTGCTGCTGCCGCCGTCCGGGCCGATCCTCAACGCGCTGGCGCGCCTGGACCCGTTGCCGTCGATCTCCGGGCCATCGCCGGACGTCGCGCCGCCGCCGCCGCGGATCGCGCGAACGCCCGGCGTGCGCGCTGCCGAGCACAGCGTCGTGCGCGTGCTCGGCACCGCATGCGGGCTCGCGATCGAGGGCTCCGGGTGGGTTGCGGCGCCCGATCAGATCGTCACAAACGCGCACGTCGTCGCCGGCGAGCAGGACACGACCGTGGAGGTCGGCGGCAGCTCGCCGAGCCTGCCGACTCGCGTCGTAGCGTTCGACCCGCGCGACGACATCGCCGTGCTCTACGTGCCGGACCTCGGGCTGTCGCGGCTGCGCTTCGCCGACGAACCGTCTGCCGGCGACGCCGGCGCGATTCTCGGCTATCCCGAGGACGGGCCGTTCGACGCTCGCGCGGCGAGGATCGGTCGCACGCAGACCGTGCTGACCGACGACGCTTATGGAAACGGCCCGGTCGATCGGCTGCTGACGCCACTGCGTGGACTTGTGCGACCGGGCAACTCCGGCGGCCCGCTCGTCGACGAAGCCGGCGAAGTGCTGACGACGGTCTTCGCGAGCACCGTCGGCAACGGCCCGCGCGGTGGCTACGGCGTCGCCAACTCGACCGTCGAACGCGTGCTGGCCGGCGCGCAGTCGCGCGTCGCGAGCGGTGGCGCGGTCAGCACCGAAGGCTGCGCCGATGCTTGAGCCGGCACGCCGTCGCGAGTCGTCGGCGATCGCGAGCCGCTGAATGTAGGCTCTCGCGCGAGGTATTCGAGTGGCCGAACCAAGCTCTGCACGACGAGACGGCCGTCAGGCGGCGTCGCACGATGCGACCGCGCTGAAGCGGGCCGCGATGGCCGGCGTCACGGCAGTCGTGACCGTCAACATCTGGACCGGCTGCCCGCTGCTCGCGCTGTGGGTCGGTTCGCGCGCCGTCGGCACGAGCGCGCTGAGCATGGCCGCTGTCGTCGTCGTGCTCGTCGTCCTCGGGCTGCTCGAGTTCGCGATGACGCTCGTGCTCGCCTGGCTGACGAACGCCTACGACGAGCTGATCGGTCTGCGTCGCCCCGAACAGCAGGCGACGTGGACTCGCCGCCTGTGCGCGCCCGAGTCGGCAGGATTGAGCAGGCGCATGGGGATCACCTCGCTCGAGGGGATCGTCGTGATCAACGTCTACGTAGCCGTCGCCACGCTGGCCGTCTGGTACCTGTTCTTCGCGGCCCATCCGGCGCCGCTGCTCTGCCCGATCCACTGCTGATCGGGTGACGGTCTCGCTCAGCCCGCCGGCGCGGGGCGCGTCGTCGGGCGCGGTCGCGTGCGCGAGCGCTGCGGCTCGAGCGGCGCGTCGGCCGCGCTCGGCGTTGAGGCATCCGGCTCGTTGACGCGCGCGTGCGCTGGCGCGCCGGCCTGGCGCCGACTCTCGACGTGCTCGTCGATCGCGCTCTGCACGACCGTCAAGCGCCGGATCAGCGCCGCGCGGACGTGCGCGAGCTCGTCGGCCGTGAGCAGCGTTGGTCCGATGCCGCGACGCGCGCGAGCCGGCAAGGGCGCGATGCCGGGGTGCTCGGCTTCGAGGTCGGCGAGCGTGCGCTCGAACGCCGCGATCTGGCGGCGCAGCGTCTGGCGGCGGTCCATCTCGGAGTCCTCGGCGGCGCCGTGCTGCGGCGCTCCTTCGGCCGTCGTCGCTGCATCCGGCGCGACGTACAGCGTGGCGGCGACGTCGCGGGGATCGAGTCCCGAGCTCGCGCGCTTCCTCGGCGGCGTGCGCGGCGATCGAGCTGAGCGCGGTCGCGCGTCGCGGAGCGGCGGCGACGAACGTGCCGCTGCCGTGTTGGCTGTCGATCAGCCCGCGTTGCTCCAGTCGGCGGTAAACGGCGCGCACGGTGTTGACGTTCAAACCGGTCTGCTCGGCCAGCTCGCGCAGCGTCGGCAGTTGTTCGCCCGGTTCGAGGCGCCCGTCGCGGATCTGCGCGGACAGCGCCCAGTCGAGTTGCACGCCGACTGGCACATCCGCCTTGCGATCGATCGCGATCGCTTCCGCCCTTCGATCGAGCGCCGGGTCTGCGCTCGATCGATCGGTGGCGCGACGAGCTGTCGCAGGCGCGGTCTCTGCGTTCGGGCTCACGCGGTTGTCATGAGCGCGAGGCATGTCTCCAAGGTAGCGCCAGAACTGGTCGTTGCATAGTGTGTTAGTCAACTAGTACACTCCCACAATGGAGCAGGCTAATGGAGTGTTTGCGCCGGCGCGCGGCGCGCTCGAGTCGGGCCGCGGCGTGCTCGAGGAATTCGGCGACATGGTCCTGTTGACCGGTCGGACGATCTCGTCGGCGGTGCGCCCGCCGTACCCATATGGCGGCGAGCTCGTCTCGCAGTTCCTCTTCGCGCTGCGGCGCGTCTGGTTTCCGTTGCTGATCACGACGGTCGCGATCAGCTACGGGGCCGCGGGCTTGCAGGCGGCTAACTTCCTCACGCTGTTCGGTGCGCTCGACCGGCTCGGCGGCTTCTTCATCCTCGCCGCGATCCGCGAAATCGGTCCGCTGATCACGTCGATCGTCGTCGCCGGCGTCGCCGGCACGGCGATCACGGCCGACCTCGGCGCGCGCAAGGTCCGCGAGGAGCTCGACGCGCTGCAGGTGCTCGGCGTCGACCCGGTCAAGAACCTCGTCGTCCCGCGCTTCCTCGCGCTGATGGTCGTCACCGGCCTGTTCGACATCTACGCGCTGCTGTTCGGCATCTTCGGCGGGATCATCGCCGAGCTCGTCAACGGCCAGCCGCTCGGCCCGTTCTGGAACACGCTGTTCGCGAACGCGTCGTCGACCGACCTGTGGGGCTCGGTGCTGAAGACGACGTGCTTTGGCGCGATCATCGCGATCGTCTGCTGTTACAAGGGCATGACCGCCTCCGGCGGCGCCGAGGGCGTCGGTCGCGCCGTCAACGAGGCGGTCGTGATCTCGTTCCTCGGGTTCGGCGCGCTGAACTACGTCTTCACGCAGACGCTGCTGGCCACGCACCCGCAGATCCTGGTGATCAGGTGACTCGCCGAGCTCGCAAGGCCGAACGAAGTGGTGGCCGGCGGTGAGCGAACTGCTCGAGGTCCCGCGCGAATGGCTCACGGTAACCGGAGAAATCGGCAAGTTCACCGGCCAGATCGTCGGCGACGTCTACAGCCTGCGCGTGTTCCGCTTCTTCGGCGAGTCGCTGCGCCAGGCCGGCATCCTGATCGTCGGCTCGACCGCCGTGATCTGGTCGCTCGTCTTCCTGATGGGGCTCGGCGTGTGCGGGATCGGCGGCGCCTACTTCACGCTGTCGACCGGTGCGCCGGCCTACGCGGGCGTCTTCTCGGCGTGGTGCGACCTGCGCGAGGCGGTCCCGTACGCGTTCGGCTACATGATGGCCGCGAAGGTCGGCACCGGGATCGTCGCCGAGCTCGGCGCGATGCGGATCTCCGAGGAGATCGACGCGCTCGAGGTGATGGGCGTCGACTCGATGCTGTTCCTCTGCGCGACGCGCCTGCTCGCCGCGTGGATCGTGCTGCCGTTCATGTACATCGCGGCGATCGGCGTCGCCTACCTCGGCTCCTATCTCGGCGTCGTCGAGCAGCTCGGCTTCGTCTCCTCCGGCGGCTACCTGCTGATCTTCTGGGAGTTCCAGAACGCGCCCGACCTGCTGTTCAGCGTGATCAAGGGGATGAGCATGGCGACCGTGATCGTGCTCGTCGCGTGTTACTACGGCTACAACGCCAGCGGCGGGCCGGTCGGCGTCGGCACCGCGACGGCGAAGTCGATGGTGCTCAACCTCGTCTTCGTCACGCTGATCGGCATGCTCGGCACGCAGGTCTTCTGGGGCGCGAATCCGCGCGCGCCGATCGGCGGATAGCGGACGCGCGGCGAGCCGGCGGCGGCCGATCCCCGGTCGCGTCGCTCGCGCTGCTCGCGTTGCCGTGTTCCGCACACCCGCTACGCTGCCGCCATGTCCAAGACGCTCGTGATCGCCGAGAAGCCCTCCGTGGGGACTGATCTGGCACGCATCTTGAAGGGGCCGTTCAAGAAGGGCGAGGGAGTGCTCGAGGGTCCGGAGCACGTCATCACGTGGGCCGTCGGACACCTCGTGCAGCTCGCCGAACCGGACGAGTACGACCCGAAATTCAAGCGCTGGAAGATGGACGACCTGCCGATCGTGCCCGACCGCTTCAAGCTCGTCGTGCGCGACGAGCGCTCGCGCAAGCAGATGTCGGTCGTGACCAAACAGATCGGACGCGAGGACGTCAGTGAGGTCGTCAACGCCTGCGACGCCGGGCGCGAGGGCGAGCTGATCTTCGCTTACCTGTACGAGAAGGCGAACGGCAAGAAGCCGGTCAATCGGTTGTGGCTGAAATCGATGACGAGCGCCGCGATGAAGGAGGCGTTTGGCGCACTGCGTCCAGCCGACGAGTTCGCGCGGCTGGAGCAGGCCGCGCGGTCGCGCTCGGAGGCCGACTGGATCGTCGGGATGAACGCGACGCGCGCGGCGACGATCAGGCTGCGCAGCTCGTTCGACGGCGCCGTCTCGCTCGGTCGCGTGCAGACGCCGACGCTCGCGATCATCGCCCGCCGCGAGGAGGAGATCAAAGCGTTCGTGCCCGAGCCCTACTGGCTCGTCGACGCCAGCTTCGAAGCAGACGGCCAGCGCAACTACGAGGGTCGCTTCCACGCCGGCTCCAAGCCGCGGATCGAGACCGCCGAGGAGGCCGAGGCGATCGTCGCGACGTGCGTCGGCAAGCCCGGCAAGATCACGAAGCTCGACAAGAAAGAGCAGCGCGAGAAAGCGCCGATGCTCTATGACCTGACGACGCTCCAGCGCGAGGCCAACAACCGCTACGGCTTCTCCGCGAAACGCACGCTGGGCGCCGCGCAGCGCTGCTACGAGGAGCACAAGGCGCTCACGTATCCAAGGACGAACTCGCGCTACCTGACGAGCGACATGGTCGCCGAGATAAAGCCGATCGCCGAGCTCGTCGGCCACGACTCCGACTACACGAAGGGCGCCGAATACGTGATCGGCTTGGACCTGCTGCCGCTCGCGCGCGTCGTCAACGACGAGAAGGTAACCGACCACCACGCGATCATCCCGACGCGCTCCGAGCACAACCTCGAGAAAATGAGCTCGGACGACCGCCGGATCTACGACATGGTCACGAGACGCTTCCTCGCGGTGTTCCACCCGGAGGCGGTGTTCGAGAACACGCGCGTCGAGACGACCGTCGGCGACGACGGGCACATCTTCCGCACGCGCGGCAAGCTGCTGATCGTGCCCGGCTGGCGCGGCGTCTACGACGAGGTCGCCGCCGAGTCCCGGCCGAAAGGCGAGGAGGACGAGGGCGCCGACCAGCAGTTGCCGAAACTCGAGGACGGCGAGGCCGTCGAGACGCTCGAGATCGCGAGCGACCGCAAGGAAACGAAACCGCCGCGACGCTACAGCGACGCTTCGCTGCTCGGTGCGATGGAGACGGCCGGCAAGCTCGTCGAGGACGAAGAGCTGCGCGAGGCGATGAAGGAGTCCGGTATCGGCACGCCGGCGACGCGCGCAGCGATCATCGAGCGGCTGATCACGGTCGGCTATGTCGAGCGCGACGCGCGTGCGCTCGTCGCGACGGAGAAGGGCCTCAACGTGATTCGCCTGCTCGACGCGCACATGCTCACATCGCCGGAACTGACCGGCAACTGGGAGCATCGTCTCGGCAAGATCGAGCGCGGCGAGGACTCGCGCGAGAAGTTCATGAGCGATATCGCCGGCTTTGCCGACGAGACGGTGCACAAGCTCGACGAGACGCTCAAAGACGTGCGCATCCCACGCGCGAAGCTCGGGCCGTGCCCGGTCTGCGGCCACGAGATCAACGAGAACCGCAAGGGCTACTCGTGCTGGGCGCGCGAGGACCCGGGCTGCGGCTTCGTCATCTGGAAGGCCAAAGCCGGCAAGACGCTGCCCGTGCAGATCGCGCGCGAACTGATCAAAACGGGCTACACCGAGAAGCAGGTCACCGGCTTCCGCGGTCGCAGCGGGCGCTCGTTCAGGGCGAAGCTCGCGATGAGCCAGACCGAGGAGGGCAAATGGCGCGTCGAGTTCGACGAGGAGTGGGCGAAGGAGGGCGCTAAAGCGCCCGAGGCCGAGGCCGACGAGCTGACTGCGGCCAAGACGAAGTCGAAAGCCAAGAAACGCGCCACGCCGGTCAAGCAGCGCAGCGCCGCCTAGCTCCGCGCTGAAGCTGCTCGCACGCCGCGCATGCAGTTCCTCGCCGACACGTGCGGGCGCTGTCGGATGGTTGCGCGAGGATGGTCCTAGATGCCGATCACGTTGATCACTGGGCCTGCGAACGCCGGCAAGGCCGAGCTGATCCTCGACGCGGTCAGGCGCCATCTCGCGCACGGCGAAGAGCCGTTGCTGGTCGTGCCGACGCGCGCCGACGCCGAGCACTACCTGCGCGAGCTCGCCGGCGACGGCGTCGCGATGGGCGCGCGCGTCGAGCGCTTCGCCGGGCTGCTCGACGAGGCGGTGACTCGCGCCGAAGTCGTCGAGCCGGTGCTCGGTGGGCTCGCGCGCGAGCGCCTGCTCGAAGCGCTCGCGCGAGGAGCGACGCATGGGTTCGTGCGCGCGCTCGGCGAGCTGTTCGCCGAGCTGCAGGTCCGTCGTGTCGCGCCGGCGCGGCTGCAGCGCGCCCTGGAGAGCTGGCGCGCGGCTGACGGTCACGGCGCGCAGAGCGCCGAGCTCGGCCGCCTGTTCGCGGCTTATCGCGCCGAATTGGCGCGGCTCGGGCGGCTCGACGCCGAGCAGCGCGCCGTGCGTGCGCTCGACACGCTGCGTGAACGTCCGGCGCTGTGGCGCGCGACACCGGTGCTGTTCTACGGCTTCGACGATCTGACGCGCCTGCAGCTCGACGCGATCGAGACGCTCGGACACGTGGTCGACGCCGACGTTGCGGTGTCGCTCTCCTATGAGCCGGGGCGCGCAGCTTTCGCCGGACGCGCCGCGACATTTCACGCGCTCGCTCCGCTCGCCGCCGATCATCGGCCGCTTTCGCCGCGCGCCGAGCACTACGCGACAGATGCGCGCGGCGCGCTCAGCCATCTCGAGCGCTCGCTGTTCGAGCCGGGCGCGGCGCGCGTCGGACACGGCACGGCCGTGCGCCTGCTCGAGGGTGGCGGCGAGCGCGCCGAGCTCGAGCTCGTCGCGCGCGAGATCGCGGCGCTGCTCGACGATCGCGTGCCGGCCGAGGAGATCGCCGTGCTGGCAAGGCCGGCGGGCGTCTCCGAGGAGCTGCTCGCGGAAGTGTTCGCCGCCGCTCGCATACCGCTCGCGCTGCAGCGTCGGCGCACGTTCGGCGATACGGCGCTCGGCCGGGCGCTGCTCGGACTGCTGCGCTGCGTTCCATCGTCATCGACAGCGCCCGGCGTCGAACGAGGTGGCGCCGGTGTCGGCCACGCGGAAGGAGAGCAGGCTGGCGAGGGCCGGCTCGACGACCTGCTCGCGTGGCTGCGCGCGCCGGGCCTGCTCGAACAACCGTCGCTCGCCGACCGGCTCGAGCTCGAAGCGCGCCGCGCCGGCGCGCTCGACGCAGCAGCCGCGCGCGCGTTGTGGGAGCAGCGTCACTGGCGCCTGGAGGCGATCGACCGACTCGCGCAAGCGCAGGAGCGCGGCGGCGCGGCGCTGCTCGAGCGTGCGATCCGCGAGCTTTCGTGGCTGTTCGCCGCGCCGCGCCGCGGACGGGCGGCCGTGCTCGACGCCGACCAGCTCGACGAGGCCGCGGCGCTGGCCGCCGGGCGGCGCGCGCTTGGCGAGCTGCGCGAGCTGGCGCGGCTGGCGCCGGAGCTCGCGCCGGCGCGAGCGGTCGAGCTCGCGCGCGTGCTCGGCGAGGTGACGTTCGTCAGCGGCGAGCGGCCGCTGCCGGGAGCGGTCGCGGTGCTCGACCCGCTCGCGCTGCGCGCCCGCCGCGTGCGCGCGCTGTTCGTCTGCGGCCTGCAGGAAGGCGTCTTCCCGGCGCCGGCGCGCCCGCAGCCGCTGCTCGGTGAGGACGAGCGGCGCACGCTCGCCGAGCACTCGGGGCTGCGCCTCGGCGAGCACGAAGACGCGCTCGCGGTCGAGCGCTACCTGCTCTACGCCGCCGTCTCGCGGCCTGAGCAGCGACTCACGCTGAGCTGGCACAGCTCCGATGACGACGGGCAGCCGACGTCGCGCTCGCTGTTCGTCGACGACGTCTGCGACCTGTTCGACGCGCGGCTGCTCGCCGAACGCGCACGGCGCGCGCTCGGCGCGGTCGACGACCTGCCCGCGCGAGCGCCGAGCGACGTCGCGCCGGCGCTCGACTCGCGTGCCGACGAGCCGCTGCGCGACGAGCGCCTGCTGGCGCAGTTGCGCGAGCGGCCGTGGTCGGCCTCGTCGATCGAGAAATGGATCGCGTGCCCGGTCGGCTGGTTCGTCGAGCGCGTGCTGCGGCCAGGCGCGCTCGACCCTGACGCCGAGCCGCTCGCGCGCGGCGCGCTCGCGCACGCGGCGCTGAAGGACGCGTTCGAGGAGCTGCGCGCGGAGAGCGGCAGCGCGCGGATCACGCCTGCGCGGCTGCCGCGCGCACGTGAGTTGCTCGCTCGCGCGCTGGCCGCGAACGAGGCGGCGCACCCACTGTCGGTCGCGCCGGAACGGCGCGCCGCGGCGCGACGGCGCTTGGCGGCCGATCTCGACCGCTTTCTCGAGCACGCGGCGAGCAGCGAGAGCCCGCTCGAGCCGGCCGAGCTCGAGCTCGGCTTCGGCTTTGCCGCGGGCGACGAACGCGGCGAGGAGCGCGACGAGCGCGAGCTGCCGGCGTTCGAGCTCGGCGCCGGCGCGCGGCTGCGCGGGCGGATCGATCGCATCGATCGCGGGCCGGCGGGCGAGGTGGTCGTGTACGACTACAAGGGCAAAGAAGCGCCGGGCGCCGCTCGCTGGATCAAGGCCGGCAAGTTGCAGGTAGCGCTGTACATGCTCGCCGCCGAGCAGCTGCTCGGCGCGCGCGCGATCGGCGGCTTCTACCAGCCGCTCGGCAGCAGCGATCCGCGCGCGCGCGGCGTGCTCGACGGCGACAGTGGCGTCGAGCTCGACGTCGTCGCGACCGACGTTCGCGAGCACGAGGAGTTGCGCGAGCTGCTCGCGCTCGCGCGCGAGCGCGCGTTGGCGGCGACCGAGCAGGCGGCCGAAGGACGCCTGCAGGCGCGTCCGCAGACGTGCGCGTTTCGCGGCGGCTGCATGTACCCGACGATCTGCCGGTGCGAGCGGTGAGCGCGCGCCGCGGATCGCCGTCGCAGTCCGAGCGGCTGCCGGGAATGGACGCGACCGGGACGATCGCGCTGTCGGGCGTGGCGGCCGACGCGCACGCCAGCGAGCGCGCGGCGGCGCTGACGGCCGAGCAGGAGCAGGCCGTCGCTCGCCGCGGCGAGCCGCTCGCCGTCGCCGCTGCCGCCGGCAGCGGCAAGACGTCGGTGCTCGTCGAGCGCTTCGTGCGCGCGCTGCGCGAGGACGGCATCGCTCCGGGGCGAATCCTCGCGATCACGTTCACCGAGCGAGCCGCCGGCGAGCTGCGCGCGCGTGTCCGCGCGCGCCTGCTCGACCTCGGCGAGCGCCAGGCGGCGCGCGACACCGAGGCGGCGTTCGTCGGCACGTTCCACGCGTTCTGCGCGCGGCTGCTGCGCGCGCATCCGCTGGCTGTCGGGCTCGACCCGGACTTCGAGATCCTCGACGAAGCGCGCGCGTCGCGGCTGCGCGAGCTCGCCTTTGCGCAGGCCGCGCGCGAGCTGCTCGCGACCGGGCGCGACGACGCGCGGCCCGAGGCGGTCGATCTGCTCGCCGCTTACGGCGTCGATCGCGTTCGCACGATCGTCGAGCAGACTTACCTCGAGCTGCGCAGCACCGGCCAGCGCTTTCCGCGGCTGCCGGCGCCGATGCTCGGCGAGGCGCGCGCTGCAGCAGCCGGGCACGACGGCGACGGCGACGGCGACGCTGGCGCCGAGGCCGAGGCCGAGGCCGAGCGCCGCGACGTTCGCGCGGCGCGTGTCTGCGCGCTGCTCGACGAGCTGCTCGAGCGTTTCGGAATCGCCTACGAGCAGGGTAAGCGAGCGCGCGCGGCGGTCGACTTCGACGATCTCGAGCTGCTCGCGCAGGAGCTGTTGGGCGCGCGCGAGCAGGTCAGAGCGGCGTGGTCGGAGCGCTTCGAGCTGCTGATGGTCGACGAGTTCCAGGACACGAACGCACGCCAGTTGTCGATCTTGAGCGCGTTGCAGCGGAGCAACCTGTTCACGGTCGGCGACGAGTTCCAGTCGATCTATGGCTTTCGGCACGCCGACGTGCGGATCTTTCGTGAGCGTGGCGAGCGGCTCGGCGAGGCCGGCGGGAGTCTCTCGCTGACGCACAACTTCCGCAGCCGCGCGGCGCTGCTCACCGTCGTCAACGGCGTCTTCTCGCAGCGCTTCGAGGGCTTCGCGATGCTGCGAGCGGGACGCGACGAGCGACCGGCCGAGTCGCTCGACGTCGAGCTCGAGCGCGACGCCGCACCCCCGCCCGCGCCCGCGCCCGACGCTGAGCCGGCGGTTGAGCTGCTGCTGACGAACGCCGGCGGCTGGCGGGAGGGCGGCGAGCGCGCACAGCGAACGGCCGCCGGGTTGCCGCCGGCGCCGCTGTGGCGCCAGGCCGAGGCGCGGCTGCTCGCCGCGCGCATCGCCGAGCTGGTCGTCGAAGGCCGCGCGCGCGCCGGCGAGGTCGTCGTGCTGCTGCGCGCGACCGGCGACATCGAGGTGTTCGAGCGCGCGTTGCAGCTGCGCGGTCTGCGGACGCTCGCGGCGGTCGGCGCGTTCTGGGGCCAGCAGCAGATCGGCGACCTGCTCGCTTATCTGCGCGCGCTCGCCAACCCGCTCGACGAGGAAGCGCTCTACGGCGTGCTCGCGTCGCCGCTCGTCGGCTGCTCGCGCGACTGCCTCGCGCTGCTCGCGCTCAGCGCGCAGGCGCGTCGCCGTGGCGCGTGGGAGACGGCGTGCGAGGTGGCGGCGGGCGCCGAGCCGGGCGACGGTGAGGAGCTGCTCGGTCGTCTCACCGACGACGATCGCATGGCGCTCGGGCGGGCCTGCGAGCTGCTCGCGCGAGAGCGCGCGACGGCGCCTCAGCGGACGATCGCCGCGCTGATCGAGCGCGCGATCGAGGCGACCGGCTATCGCACGCACGTGCTGACGCTGGACTGGGGCGAGCGGCGCTTGGCGAACGTGCACAAGCTGCTGCGCCTGGCACGGCGCTTCGAGGCTAGCGACGGCCGTGATCTGCGCGCGTTCCTCGACCACGTCGCGCGGCTGCAGGCGAGCGCGGCGATCGAGCCGGACGCGCCGGTCGAGGGCGTCGAGCCGGACGCCGTGCGGCTGATGACGATCCACGCGGCGAAGGGGCTCGAGTTCCCGGTCGTCTGCGTCGCCGATCTCGGTCGCCAGCCGAACCTGCGCACGCCCGATCTGCTCGTCGACGGCGCGCGTCTCGGCGTCCGGCTGCTCGGGCTCGACGATCGCGAGCCGGCGTCCGCGCTCGACTACGAGCAGCTCAGCGCCGAGCGCCGCCGTCGCGAAGCAGAGGAGGAGGACCGCGTGTTCTACGTCGCGATGACGCGCGCGCGCGATCTGCTCGTGCTCAGCGGCGCGGTCGACTTCGCGCGCTGGCCGCGGCCGGGCCCGTCGGCGCCGCCGATCTCCTGGCTCGTGCCGGCGCTCTCGCCGGAGCTGCCCGAGCTGCTCGCGGGCGGCGCTGAGGAGCTCGCCGACATCGCCGTTGGCGCTGAGCGCGCGGCGCTCGTGCGCTGCCGGACCAACGTGGAGCTCGACGAGCCGTTCGCATCGCTCGAGCGGGAGGATCGGGGAGGGTCGGAGCCCGAGCCGCTCTCGACGCCAGAAGCGCCCGCGTCGGCGTCGGCGCCCGCGTCCGTGCGACAGCCGAACGGGCGAGGCGAGCAGAGCTGCGCCGCTGCGCCGCTGCGCCGATCCGAGAGCGAGCGCTTCTCGACGCTCAGCTACAGCTCGCTGACCGAGCTCGAGCGCTGCGGCTATCGCTATTACCTCGAACGCGTGCTGCGGTTGCCGGAGGACCGTGCGGCGGCGCGCGCGGCGGCGGGCGAGCACGGCCTCGAGGCGCGCGCGCGCGGAACGCTCGTGCACGCGCTGCTGGAGTCGTGCGACTTCGTTCTCGGCCGCACACCGACGTCGGACGATGTCGCGCGTCGCGCGCGAGCGCTCGGCTTGCGTATCGGGCGCGAGGAGCGAGACGAGCTGGTCGCGCTCGTCGCGATGGCCGTGAGCGCGGCGCCGGCCGCGCGGCTCGCCGGCGCCGTCAGCGTCCGTCGCGAGCATCCATTCGCGTTCTCGCTCGGCGCGGACGAGCCGTTGATCACCGGCGTGATCGACCTGCTCGCCGTCGAGCGCGACGGCACGCACGTCGTGCTCGACTACAAGAGCGATCGTGTCGCGGCCGATGTCGAGCTCGAGCGGCTCGTCGAGCGCGAGTACGCGATCCAGCGCGAGCTGTATGCGCTGGCGGTGCTGCGCGAGGGCGCGAGGACGGTCGAGATCGTGCACTGGTTCCTCGAGCGCGAGCAGTGGGTCACGGCTCGCTACGAGGCCGGCGATCGCATCGAGCTCGAGCGCCGGCTCACCGCGCGGATCGCGGACGCGCGCGAGACTCCGTTCGCCGTCAGCCGAAGACCGCATCGCGGGCTGTGCCTGACTTGCCCCGGCCGGGCGGGGCTGTGCTCGTGGAGCGATGCCGAGACGCTGCGCGAGTCGCCTGACGACGTCTTTGCCGAGCCCTGAGCGCTCGCTCGCCTCGGCGCCGAGAATCGGCGAAGAGCGGGGTAAAAGCCCCTTGTCGATGGGGCGTTTTAATTCCCCGGCGGCTGGATCAGCGGATGCCTCCACTGCTACGCTTTCTCGCTCAGTCTCAGGTGCCCGCCTGCCCGCGCACGGGGTTCGCACCGCCCCAAGGGAGCACTTCCATGCATACGCAAATCAAGCAGCCGCCACAGGCCGTAGGACTGTACGACCCCCGCTATGAGCACGACGCGTGCGGCGTCGGCATGGTCGCGCGGCTCGACAACGAGCCGACGCACGAGGTGGTCGTCAAAGCGATCGCGGCGCTCGAGAACCTCGAGCACCGTGGCGCGAACGGCGCGGACCCGCTGACCGGCGACGGCGCGGGGATCCTGATGCAGATGCCCGACGAGCTGCTGCGCGCGGTCGTCGACTTCGAGCTGCCGCCGATCGGGCAGTACGGCGTGCTGATGTGCTTCCTGCCGACCGACGAGGCCGCGCGCGCGGGCGTCGAAGCGCTGCTCGAGCGGACGGTGCTCGCCGAGGGCCAGCGACTGCTCGGCTGGCGCGAGGTCCCGGTCGACGCCGAGCACGCCGGCGAGGTCGCCAGCGCCTGCCGCCCGGAGATTCGCCAGCTGTTCGTCGGCGCCGGGCCCGAGCAGGCCGACGACCAGGACGCGTTCGAGCGCAAGCTGTACGTGATCCGCCGTGTCTGCGAGCTGAGCGCCGAGGCGCCGGGCGTGTACGTCGCGTCGAGCTCCTCGCGCACGCTCAACTACAAGGGGATGCTGATCAGCTTCCAGCTGGCGGCGTTCTACCCGGACCTGCGCGACGAGCGCTGCAAGAGCGCGCTCGCGCTCGTGCACTCGCGCTTCTCGACGAACACGTTCCCGAGCTGGGAGCTCGCGCACCCCTACCGCGTGATCTGCCACAACGGCGAGATCAACACGGTGCGCGGCAACGTCAACTGGATGCGCGCACGCGAGAGCGAGCTGCGCAGCGAGCTGTTCGGCGAGGACCTGCCGAAGATCCTGCCGGTCGTCAGCGCCGGCAACTCGGACTCGGCGACGTTCGACAACGTGATCGAGCTGCTGATGCTCGCCGGCCGCTCGCTGCCGCACGCGGCGATGATGATGATCCCGGAGGCTTATCGCGACCGCGACGACCTGCCGGAGGACCTGAAGGGCTTCTACGCGTTCCACTCGTGCCTGATGGAGCCGTGGGATGGGCCGGCGTCGGTCGCGTTCACCGACGGCCGCGTCGTCGGCGCGACGCTCGACCGCAATGGCCTGCGGCCGGGACGCTGGGTCGAGACGACCGACGGCCACGTCGTGCTCGGCTCGGAGATCGGGCTGCTCGACTTCCCGCCCGAGCAGGTCCGCCGCCTCGGGCGCCTGCAGCCGGGCAAGCTGTTCCTCGTCGACCTCGAGCGCGGCTGCATCGTCGACGACGGCGAGGTCAAGCGCGCGGTCGCGACGCTCAAGCCGTATCGCCAGTGGTACGAGCGGAGCGCGGTCCCGTTCTCCGAGCTCGACCCGTCCGACCAGGTGACGATCTCAGACCAGCCGCTGCGCACTCGCCAGCGCGCGTTCGGCTACTCGCAGGAGGACCTGCGCGTGCTGCTCGCGCCGATGGCGCGCGACGGCGCCGAGCCGATCGGCTCGATGGGCAACGACCTCTCGCTGGCCGTGCTCTCCGACCAGGCGCCGCCGCTGTTCTCCTACTTCAAGCAGCTCTTCGCGCAGGTCACGAACCCGCCGATCGATCCGATCCGCGAGGAGATCGTGATGAGCTTGGCGACGACGCTCGGCTCGGAGCGCAACCTGTTCGAGGAGACGCCCGAGCACGCGCACAAGCTCGTGCTCGAACAGCCGATCCTGCTCAACCGCGAGTTGGAGACGCTTCGCCACGTATCGCACGACGTGTTCGCGGCGCGCACGATCAACATCACGTGGGCGCTCGAGGAGGGCGCCGCCGGGATGCGCGACGCGCTCGCGCGGATCTGTCGCGAAGCCTCGGAGGCGATCGATGAACGCGTCAACATCATCGTGCTGTCCGATCGGCTCGTCGGCCCGCGCCGCGTGCCGGTCCCGTCGCTGCTGGCGGTCGCCGCCGTGCACCACCATCTCGTGCGCGAAGGCACGCGGCTGCGCGCCGGGATCATCCTCGAGTCGGGCGAGCCGCGCGAGGTGCACCACTTCGCGACGCTGATCGGCTACGGCGCTGTCGCGATCAACCCGTACCTGATGCTCGAGACGCTCGACGACATGACGCTGAACCAGAAAGCGATCAAGCGCGTCGTCGACGGCGAGGAGGTCGCGCTCGGCGCGGTCGAGGCCGCGCAGAACGTCGTCAAAGCGCTCGGCAAAGGGCTGTTGAAGACGATCTCGAAGATGGGCATCTCGACGATCCAGTCCTACTGCGGCGCGCAGATCTTCGAGGCCGTCGGTCTCGAGCCGGAGCTGATCGGCGAGTACTTCACGGGCACCGCCTCGCGGATCGGCGGCATCGGCGTCGAAGTGCTTGCGACTGAGGCGCTCGAGCGCCACGCGCGGGCCTATCCGATCCCGCACGACCAGCTGCTGCCGGTCGGCGGCATCTACGCGTGGCGGCGCGACGGCGAGCATCACCAATGGAACCCGGAGACGATCGCGCTCGTGCAGCATGCCGTGCGCTCGGCCAACGGCGACGTCAAGGCGGCGCTCGGCGGCGACGCCGCAGCGCTCGAGACGGTGCGCAGCAGCCCGGCGCAGGAGAAGTACCGCGAGTACGCGGAGGCGATCAACGAGGACGCCGCGCGACGCGCGACGCTGCGCGGTCTGCTGAAAATCGACAGCGCCGGGCGCGAGTCGGCGCCGCTGGAGCAGGTCGAGTCGGCGGCGCAGATCGTCAAGCGCTTCTGCACGGGCGCGATGAGCCTCGGCTCGATCTCGCGCGAGGCGCACGAGACGCTCGCGATCGCGATGAACCGGCTCGGCGGGCGCTCGAACACGGGCGAGGGCGGGGAGGACCCGTCGCGCTTCACGCCCGACGCGAACGGCGACCGCCGGCGCTCGGCGATCAAGCAGGTCGCGTCGGGTCGCTTCGGCGTGACGATCCACTACCTCGTCAACGCCGACGAGCTGCAGATCAAGATGGCGCAGGGCGCGAAGCCCGGCGAGGGCGGCCAGCTGCCCGGCCACAAGGTCGACTCCTACATCGGCTCGATCCGCCACACGACGCCCGGCGTCGGCTTGATCTCGCCGCCGCCGCACCACGACATCTACTCGATCGAGGACCTCAAGCAGCTGATCTACGATCTGCGCTGCGGCAACCCCGACGCCGAGGTCTCGGTCAAGCTCGTCTCGGAGGTCGGCGTCGGCACGGTCGCCGCGGGCGTCTCCAAGGCGAACGCCGACCGCGTCTTGATCGCCGGTTACGACGGCGGCACCGGCGCCTCGCCGCTCTCCTCGATCCAGTCGGCCGGCGTGCCGTGGGAGATCGGCCTGGCTGAGACGCAGCAGACGCTGCTGCTCAACGACTTGCGCTCGCGGATCAAGGTGCAGACCGACGGGCAGCTGAAGACCGGGCGCGACGTCGTCATCGCGGCAATGCTCGGAGCCGACGAGATGGGCTTCTCGACGGCGCCGCTGATCGCGACCGGCTGCATCATGATGCGCGCCTGCCATTTGAACACGTGCCCGGTCGGCATCGCCACGCAGGACCCGGAGCTGCGCAAGCGCTTCAAGGGAACGCCCGAGCACGTCGTCAACTTCTTCTTCTTCGTCGCCGAGGAAGTTCGTGAGATCCTCGCCTCGCTCGGGCTGCGCACGCTCGACGAGGCGATCGGCCGCACCGACCTGCTCTCCTCGCGCGAGGCGATCGACCACTGGAAGGCGCACGGCGTCGACCTAACGCACATCCTGACGCACGTCGAGCTGCCGGCGGGCGCGCCGCGCCACCGCGTCGAGCCGCCGCCGGCGGTGCTCGAGGACGCGCTCGACTGGGAGCTGATCGAGCGCGCCGAGCCGGCGCTGCGCGAGCGCACGGCCGAGCCGATCGCCGGCGGTCAGGTCACGATCGCGCTGCCGATCCGCAATCGCAACCGTTGCGTCGGCGGGATCCTCTCGAGCCGGATCGCGCGCGAGCACGGCGCCGACGGCTTGGCGGACGGGTCGATCAACGTCGAGTTCGAGGGCTCGGCCGGCCAGAGCTTCGGCGGCTGGCTCGCGCCGGGCGTGACGTTCAGCCTCCGCGGCGACGCGAACGACTACGCCGGCAAGGGCCTCTCCGGCGGCGTCATCTCGGTGCGTCCGCGCGAGGGCATGCGCGAGCAGTTCGTCGCCGAGCAGAACGTGATCGTCGGCAACACGGTGCTGTACGGCGCGACGCGCGGGCGCGCGTTCTTCCGCGGGCTCGCCGGCGAGCGCTTCGCCGTGCGCAACTCCGGCGCGAGCGCGGTCGTCGAGGGCGTCGGCGACCACTGCTGCGAGTACATGACCGGAGGGACCGTCGTCGTGCTCGGCGAGACCGGGCGCAACTTCGCCGCCGGGATGAGCGGCGGCGTCGCTTACGTGCTCGACGAGAAAGGCGCGTTCGCCGAGCGCTGCAACATGGGCATGGTCGGCTTCGAAGCGCCGTCGCCGGAAGACGCGAGCGAGCTGCGCGCGCTGATCGCCGAGCACGCCGAGCGCACCGGCTCGCCGGTCGCCGCACGCGTGCTCGCCGGCTTCGAGGAGCTGCTCGCGAACGGCGCGTTCATCAAGGTGATGCCGCACGACTTCAAGCGCGTGCTCGCCGAACGGGCGCAGGAGCAGCTGGCGGTCCTGGCCTGATGGGCAAGCTCGGGGGGTTCCTGCAGATCGAGCGTCACGGCGTGCCGCAGCGCGACCCGCTCGAGCGCGCGCACGACTACCGCGAGTTCCAATTGACGCGCCCGGTCGCGGAGCTGCGCGATCAGGGCGCGCGCTGCATGGACTGCGGCGTTCCGTTCTGCCACAACGGCTGTCCGCTCGGCAACTTGATCCCGGATTGGAATGACTTCGTCTATCGCGACCGTTGGCAGGAGGCGATCGTCCAGCTGCACGCGACGAACAACTTCCCGGAGTTCACCGGCCGGCTGTGCCCGGCGCCGTGTGAAGCCGCGTGCGTGCTGGAGATCCGCGAGGGCGACGCGGTCACGATCAAACAGATCGAGAACTCGATCATCAATCGCGCATGGGAGGAGGGCTGGGTCGTTCCCCAACCTCCGCGGCGCGAGACCGGACAGGCCGTCGCCGTCGTCGGCTCGGGGCCGGCCGGGATGGCCGCCGCGCAGCAGCTGCGCCGCGCCGGGCACCGCGTGACGCTGTTCGAGCGCGACGAGTCGATCGGCGGCCTCGTTCGCTTCGGCGTGCCCGACTTCAAGATCGAAAAGTCGATCGTCGAGCGCCGCGTCGCGCAGCTCGCGGCCGAGGGCGTCGAGCTGCGCTGCGGCGTCGAGGTCGGCAGCGACATGACCGTCGAGGAGCTGCGCGACGGCTTCGACGCGATCGTGCTCTCGACCGGCTCGCGCGTGCCGCGCGACCTGCCCGCGCCGGGCCGCGAGCTCGATGGCGTGCACTTCGCGATGGACTACCTCTACCAGCGAAACCGCTGGGTCGCGAACGAGATCGGCCCGGAGCCGATGGCCGCGCAGCCGGCGATCGTCCGCCAGATCAGCGCAAAGGACCGCGACGTCGTCGTGATCGGCGGCGGCGACACCGGCGCGGACTGCGTCGGCAACTCGCTGCGCGAGGGCGCGCGATCGATCACGCAGCTCGAGCTGCTGCCCGAGCCGCCGGCGCACCGTCCCGACGCGCGCACGCCGTGGCCGGAGTGGCCGCAGAAGTACCGCCTCAGCTATGCGATGGAGGAGGCGCGCGAGACGCGCGTCGGCGAGCAGGATTACTCGATCGTCACGACGCGCTTCATCGACGACGGCGCCGGCAGTGTCGCGGCGCTCGAGATCGCGCAGGCCGAGCCGGCGCCGCCGTTCACGCCGGTGCCCGGCAGCGAGCGCGAGCTGAAGGCGCAGCTCGTGCTGCTGGCGATGGGCTTCCTGCACCCCGAGCAGGCGCTGCTCGACGAGCTCGGCGTCGAGAAGGACCCGCGCGGCAACGTCAAGACGTCGAAGCCGTACGCGACTTCGATCGACGGCGTGTTCGCCGCCGGCGACGCGCGTCGCGGTCAGTCGCTGATCGTCTGGGCGATCAACGAGGGTCGCCAGTGCGCGCGGATCGTCGATCGCTATCTCGCCGGCAAGCGCGATGGCGCGCCAGCCGGCTCGGCCAGCTCGCACGACGGCGGCCTCGCCGGTCACGGTCAAGCTGACGAAGGCCCCGAGGGGCCGCCGCGACACGCCACGCCGGGCATCGCCGCGCAGGACTAGTGGCGCTCCCGCGTACTTGCATCGTCGGCGCCGGCTCCTCCGGCATCGCCGCGGCGAAGGCGCTGCACGAGCGCGGGATCTCGTTCGACTGCTTCGAGAAGTCCGACCGCGTCGGCGGCAACTGGGTGTTCGCGAACAAGAACGGGATGTCGGCGGCCTATCGCGACCTGTTCATCAACACTTCGCGTCAGCGGATGGCCTACTCGGACTTCCCGATGCCTGCGTCGTATCCGGACTTCCCGCACCACACGCACATCGCCGAGTACTTCGACGACTACGTCGATCACTTCGGCTTTCGCGACAGGATCAGCTTCGAGACGGGCGTCGAGCACGCGACACGCGGCGACGACGGCGTCTGGCGGATCGAGCTCGACAGTGGCCAGACGCGCAGCTACGACGCGCTGATCGTCGCCAACGGCCATCACTGGAAGCCGCGTTGGCCCGAACCGGCGTTTCCCGGCGCCGACGGCTTCGCCGGTCATCAGCTGCACGCGCACTCCTACCTCGACAACTCGATCTTCGCCGGCAAGCGAACGGTCGTGCTCGGCATGGGCAACTCGGCGATGGACATCGCCGTCGAGTCCTCTTACGTCGCCGAGCGCACGTACCTGGCGGCGCGCAGCGGCGTGTGGATCATCCCGAAGTACATCTTCGGTAAGCCGCTCGACCAGCTGCGCAACGATCCGCGGATTCCGTTCAAGCTGCGCCAGCGGATCATCCAGCGGCTCGTCAGCAGCTACGCGGGGCCGCCCGAGCGCTACGGACTGCCTAAGCCGACGCACCGCTTCGGGCAGGCGCACCCGACCGTCTCGGGCCGGATCCTCGATCGCATCCAGCACGGCACGATCACGCCGAAGCCGAACATCGAATCGCTCGCCGGCTCGCACGTCCGCTTCGTCGACGGCAGCGCGGTCGAGGCCGACGTCGTCGTCTACTGCACCGGCTACCAGATCGCGTTCCCGTTCTTCGACGAGGACTTCATCTCGGCGCCGGACAACCGCATCGAGCTGTTCCGCCGCGTCTTTCATCCGCGGGTCCCGAACGTCTTCTTCGTCGGGCTGCTGCAGCCGCTCGGCGCGATCATGCCGCTCGCCGAGGCGCAGGGAGCTTGGGTCGGCGACTACCTGCGCGGCGACTACGCGCTGCCGTCCGATGCCGAGCTGCGCGCGGACATCGATGCCGACCAGGCGGCGATGCGCAAGCGCTACGTCAGCTCCAAGCGCCACACGATCCAGGTCGACTTCGAGAGCTATCTGCACAAGCTCCAGAAAGAGCGCGCGGCGGGAGCTGCACGCGCTCGCGCCAACGGCTACCAGCTACCGGTCACTTGCCTACCTTCTGCCGCCACGGCCGCTTCCTAGAGCGCTGCCCGATCTGCAGCAAGACGCTGCCCGGCAACGCGCCGCCGGAGCGCGGCTCGGGCGCTGGGCGCAAGCGGCAGTCTTCTGCCGCCGGTCGTGGCGCTGGCGGTGCGAGCCGACGCGGCGGCTCGCACGCGGGCGGCCTGAGGATCAGCCGCCAGCAGCGCGCCGTCGAGGATGGCTACGGCTCGCCGCTGCTGCCGGGCGTGCGCGCGTCAGCCGACGCCGAGCGTCTGGCCGGCGAGATCGCGTTCGCCAACGGACGCCTCCTGGCGCTGTCGGCCGAGCCGCCTGACGCGCGCCTGCCCGAGCTCTACGGCGAAGTCCGTCAGCTCGCCGGCAGCGACGTCGAGCAGGCGACATGGATCTGCTTCGTGAGCGCCTATCTGTGCCCGCTCGAGGGCGAACGGCCATTCGCCGGGATTCGCCAGGCGCTGCTCAGCGACCGCGGCGAGCTCGACGATCTCTGCGACGTGCCGCTCGGACCGCGCAGCTCGCACGATCCGGCGCGCGGTGGCGCGACGCTCGATGCGTATCGCGCCTGGTATCGGCAGATCGGCTCGCAGCAGCTCGCGTTCACGGGCGATCCGAGCTGGAGCGCCGAGCGACGCTTCGAGCGCCTGTTCGAGCGGCTCGCGCTCCCCGGCCTCTCTCGCGCGGCGCGCTACGAGCTGCTCGTGCTGCTCGGCTCGCTCGGTGTCTACGAGCTGCACGCTGGATCGCTGCAGCTCGGTGGCGCGCGCGTCGGCGTGGCGGACGACGCGACGGTGACGGCGGCCAAGCGCGTCTTCGCGATCGGCGACCCGCTGCTGCTCGAGCGGCGCGCCGCAACGCTCGCCGAGACGCTCGCCGTGCCGCTCGCCGCGCTCGACCTCGCGCTCGCGAACTGGGGCGCCGAGCCACGCGCGACACTCGGCTTCGGCGAGGACGTGACGGACGGCGAGACGCTCGCGCTCGCGCGCGAGGAGCTCGGTCTGTGATCGCCGTCGAGTGCCGTCCTGACGGCTCCCTACAGTCCTTCCTACCAGCCGTTCCCATCGTCGCGGGAGTCACGATGCCACTTTGCTTCATTGAGCCTCAGGACGCCATTCGAGTCATCGCCGAGTCGGTCGGTCGCGAGGCGCGCCGCCAGATCGTCGGTGAGGTCGTCCGCGCATGGGTCGATGACATTCCCGAGCCCGAGCTGTCTGTTCACTACGCGAAGGCGATCGCCGATCTCGACGAGGACGACCTGCACCTGCTCGCCGCGTGGCACGCCTCGCTCGAGGTCGGCCAGCCGATCCCGAACACGGATTTCCTCGTCGGCGTGTTCCCGAGCCTCGGTGAGAACCGGCGCGAGGCGCTGAAGATCGCGGCCGGCTTTCGCGGCGAGGAAGCGTTTCAGGCTGGCGTCTCGGAGGAGCAGGCGCTCGACACGGTGCTGCCGCGGCTCTCGCGCGATCGTGCGATCGACCTCGCGAACGAGTGCATTCAGCTGTACATGTGGGACCGTCTCGGCTGCGACAACTAGGACGCCGATGGCCGGCGCGAGGCGGCGTCCTCAGTCGCTTGGCTGCGTGGCCCAGCCGCCGACCTGCCTGTGGCCCCGAAGCGGTGCGTCGCTGCCTCGCTTGGCCTTCGGCGCCCTGGTCGCGAAGCGGTTTCACAGATGCCCAATGCACGCCGCTAGACTCGGACCATGTCCGAGGATCTGATCTCAGAGCCGACCGCAGCGCCTGATGGCGCCGACGCGGCGATTGCCGGCGCTTCGCCGACTGTCGACGACGTGATGGATGCGCTGTCGAACGTGATCGACCCGGAGCTCGGTCTCGACTTCGTCGAGCTGGGCTTGATCTACGGCGTGGAGGTCGACGACGGCAACGTCAACGTGACGTTCACGCTGACGACGCCGGGATGCCCGATCGGGCCGCAGGTGAGCGAGCAGATCGACGAGTTCGTCGGCGAGCTCGACGGCGTCAAGACGGTCGCATCGGAGATGGTCTTCGTGCCGCCGTGGTCGCCTGAGAAGATGAGCGAGGACGCCAAGTTCGCGCTCGGCTACTGAGCGCGAACTCGACGGCCTGACGGCGACCGACGCCACGGCCGGACTGCCCGGCGACTACTTGGTGATCTTGATGATGCGCTCCATGCCGAGCATCGTGTGCGCGCGTCCGTCTTGTGTCGGCATGAAGCAGACCTGCACGTAGACGCCCGGCTTGGCCGAGATCGTCTCCTGCTGGTAGGCGCCGTTCGAGAGCGGGCCGGCGAAGTTGACGGGCGCTCCGACGATCATCTTTTCGAGTCCCTTTTCCTTGCCCGTCAGCAGCTCCTTGACGACCTTCTTTGCGCTCGCGAGGTTCTTGACCGGAAACGCGAGGTCCATGTGGACGACGTAGCCGGCGTTTTCGAAGCGCACCAGCTCTCCGTCGTGCAACGTGCTCGGTCCGCGGAAGGCGAAGTCGATCGACTGCTCTGTCGCCGCCCGCGCGGGCAGGCTCGCCGGTGAAGCCGCCGATGTCACGGTGAAGCTCGTCGTCGGCCACTTCGCCGAGTTGTTGCCCGCGCCGTTGAGCGCGACGTACGTTCCCGGCTCGAGGTAGGTCTGCGCTTCGGCGCTCTTGCCGGCGCTGGCTTCGGCGTCGAACACGATCGAGCCGTACTTGATCGAGGTGTTGGGGTCCTTCGGCGCCGCGTCCGTCTTCAGGTACGCGTCGACTTCCGCGACCGTCACGCCGGGCTTCAGCAGGACGAACGTCGGCGCGGGTTCCTTCGAGCCGGCTGCGGCGTTCATCACGACGTTGACAGCGCCCGACTGCAGCGCTCCGCTCACTGCGATCGACGAGTTCGAAACCGTCACTGTGACCGTCGGCGGTGTCGATGCGGCTTGTGCTGAGGCGACGAGGCTCAGCGGGACGATCAGCAGTCCGACAACGGCCGTCAGGCCGAGCAGGCGGGCGGGCTTGTTCATCTGGGCTCCAAGGGTTCGCGGATGGGGCGTCCGCGCTCGCGCTGCGGACGGACTCGCACGCTAGTCGCGCCCCGCATTGCCCGCATGGGACGTTTTGCCTATTTTTCACGGATGGAATCGGGGGCCAGCGATCGTCGGCTAGCAATCGCCGCGTCCGAGCTGTCGGCGATCGGCGATCTCGCCGAGTTCCGCTCCGGCGTGCTGCCGGTCCTGCGTGGCCTGATCATGGCCGATATGGCCTCGTACAACGAGATCTCCAGCGCGCCTCCGGGAGCGCTCGTGATGGCCGACCCTGTCGGCTCGCTGGGCTCGGCGACGCCCGAACGCCAGCGGCGCTTCGCGGAGCTCGTCTGGCAGAACCCGTTGGCCGCCCACTTCGCGAGCACCGGCGATCCAGTCGCCCGACGGATGTCGGACTTCGTCACGAGCAGGGCGCTTCATCGGCTGGAGCTCTACGACGAGTACTACCGCGAGCTCGGCACCGAGCATCAACTCGCGTTCACCGTGCCGGCCGACGCTTGTCTGATCGGGATCACGCTCAGCCGTGGCGGAGCGCGAGACTTTGCCGAGGAGGACCGCGAGCTGCTCGACCGGGTGCGCGGCCTCGTCGTGCCGCTCTACCACAACCTGCTCGACCGCGACCGGCTGCGCGCCGTGCTCGCGGCGGTCGAGCACGCGAGCGCTCGACCCGGTCCGCTGGCCGTCCTGCTCGTACACGCCAGCGGCGCGCTCGAGGCCGCGCACGAGCGGGCCGAACCGCTGCTGGCGGCGCTGGTCGAAGAACGCTCGCCGCTGCAGGAGCTGCACGACTGGGCTTACGTACAGCGCCGCCGCCGGGTGTTGGTGCGCCGGCCCGAGCCGCTCCCGCTGCGGCTGGGGGAGCGAGAGATGCTGGCGCTGTATGTCCCTGGGCGGCCCGGCACGCTCGATGCGATCGCGCTCTGTCCGAGCCCGCGCCCGGTCGTCGAGCTGTTGCGCGAGCTCGGCCTGACCGCGCGCCAGGCTCGCGTTCTGCAGCTTCTCTGGGAGGGAGCGACGAATGCCGAGATCGCGCTGGCGCTGACGCTCAGCGAGCACACCGTGCGCCATCACCTCGAGGAGATCTACCGGCGGCTTGGCGTTCGCTCGCGCGCCGCCGCCGCGAATGTCGCCGCGCGAGCACTCAGCCGATAGTCGATGCCGACCCGGCGCGCCGGCATGGCGAGCCGGCGTCGCAGACGCCCAAGTCCACGCGGGCGTCCAAGTCCACGCAGGCGTCCAAGTCCACGCGAACAGACGTCCGAGCCAGCGCTAGATGAAGTCGTTGCCGGTCAGCACGTAGAGGAACGGCACGAACGGGACGATCACGGCGATGCCCCACGCGAGCTTGCCGATCAAGCCGATGTCGCCGCGGCCGAGCAGGTCGATCCAGATCAGCACGACTGCGAGCGGGTGCAGGATGCACAGCAGCAGCTCGAGGATTTTCTTCATACCGTCTACCTACCGCAGTCGCTCGTTCGCAAAACCAAGCTCATGCCGGAGCCGCGACCGACTGGCGTGCGAGCGAGACGAGCGTCGCGAGCTCCGCGGCGATGCTGTCGCTGATCTCGCCGATGTCCGGCAGCGCGTCGAAGTCGCCGAGCAGGCCGAAGTTCATCTGGCCGTTGTAGGACATGATCCCGATCGCGAGCGCGTGATTTTCGGGCAGGAACGCGATCGGGTAGGCCTCGAGCATCTCGCGCCCGAGCACGTACAGCGGGAACTGCGGGCCGGGCACGTTCGTGACGAGCAGGTTGAACAGGCGCGTCGAGAAGTTCAGCCGTGACGCTTGCGCGAGGATCGTCGGCGGCGCAAAGTTCTGCGCACCGGCGATCACCTCGGCGCCGAGCGCCTGCTTGGACTCCTTCAGGCCGTCCATCGCCTGCGAGACGAAGCGCAGCCGCTGGACCGGGTCGGAGATGTAGACCGGCAGCGGGCCGCGCATCACGACGATCCGGTTGCCGCCTTGACCGTGCTCGTCCTCGACTCGCACCGAGACCGGCACGAGCGCGCGCATCTCGACTCCTGCCGTGCGCCTACCGCGTGAGATCAAAAAGGTGCGCAGCGCTCCTGTCACGACGGCCAGCACGACGTCGTTGACGGTGCCGCCGAACGCGTTCTTGACGGTCTTGAAGTCTTCGAGCTGGCTGCCGATGCCGTAGAAGCGGCGGTGCGGCCCGATCGGGACGTTCAGCGGTGTTTCCGGCGCCGGGTTGAGGCCGGCCCAGACGATCTCGCCGATGCCCTCGGCGGCCTCTCTCGCGCGCGTGAGCGCGTGCTCAGGGTGCGCCAGCGCGTCGACGGCGCCCTCGGCGAGCTCGAGCCCGGCCTTGACCGCGCCGCGCACGCCCGATGCGACGAGCTCGGCCGCGTTCGGTTCGCGGTGCGGTTTCCACGGTTTGCCGGAGTGGCGGATCGGCGGTGGGTCCGGCGAGAGATCGAACAGCACCGTGGCGAGGTCGACGCCGGCGATGCCGTCGATCAGCGCGTGATGCGTCTTCGTGATCAGCGCGAAGCGATCGTCCTCGAGCCCTTCGATCAGCCACATCTCCCACAGCGGCTTGGAACGGTCGAGCTGCTGCGAGAAGATCCGCGCGGTCAGGCCGCAGAGCTGCTCCCAGCCGCCCGGCTCGGGCAGCGCCGTATGGCGGATGTGGTACTCGAGGTTGAAGTTCGGATCGTCGATCCACACCGGTCTGCCGCTGTCGAGCGCCGTCGAGGCGAGCTTGTGGCGGTAGCGCGGGACGAGGTGCAAGCGGCGCCGGATCTGCTCGAGGAACTCGTTCATCGACGGCGGCGGTCCTTCGACGACCGTGAGCCCGCCGATGTGCATGTGCGCGTTGACGCCCTCCTGGTGCAGGAACGACGCGTCTACCGGTGTGAGCCTGTCGAGGTGGCGCTGAGGCACGAACGCTTAGCGTAGCTGGGCGCACCCTACAATGGCAATCGTGGCAAACACCGTCGAGCAGCTCTTACTGGCAGCGCCGCGCGGATACTGCGCGGGCGTCGATCGCGCCGTGCAGACGGTCGAACGCGCGCTCGAGCAGCATGGCGCGCCGGTGTACGTGCGCAAGGAGATCGTGCACAACAAGCACGTCGTCGAGACGCTGCGCGAGCGCGGCGCGATCTTCGTCGAAGAGGAGACCGAAGTTCCCGAGGGATCGGTCTGCGTGTTCTCCGCGCACGGCGTCGCGCCGAGCGTGCGCGCCGGCGCCGACGCGCGGATGCTGCAGACGATCGACGCGACGTGCCCGCTCGTGACGAAGGTCCACCGCGAGGCGGTGCGCTTCGCCGAGCAGGGCTACACGATCGTGCTCGTCGGCCACGAAGGCCACGAGGAGGTCGAAGGCACGATGGGCGAGGCGCCCGAGCGGATCTTGCTCGTGCAAGACGAGCAAGACGTCGACGGGCTGCAGATCGATGACCCCGAGCGCGTCGCCTACATCACGCAGACGACGCTCGCCGTCGGTGAAACGAGCGCGATCCTGCAACGGCTGCGCGAGCGCTTTCCGAAGATCGTCGGCCCGCGCACGGATGACATCTGTTACGCGACGACAAACCGCCAGGCGGCCGTCAAGCAGATGGCCGACCGTTGCGACCTGATGCTCGTGATCGGCTCGCGCAACTCCTCCAACTCGGTGCGGCTCGTCGAGGTCGCACGCGACTGCGGCACCGATGCGCACCTGATCGACCGCGCCGAGGAGATCCGCGAGGAGTGGCTCGACGGCGCGCGCGTCGTCGGCATCTCCTCGGGCGCAAGCGCTCCGGAGAACCTCGTGCAGGAGCTCGTCCAGCTGTTCCGCGATCGCGGCGTCAGCGACATCTCCGAGTTCCACGTGGTCAAGGAGGACGTCCGCTTCATGTTGCCGAAGCCCGTGCGCGACCCGCGGCCGGGCGCCGCGAGCCCGGTCTGAGCGTTTCTCGCAGGAGCTGTCCGGGGTGCGCGCCAGCGGCTGGCCACGTCACGGTGCGTGAGCTGCGATGCGCACGCTGATCCTCTCCGACCTGCACCTCGGCTCGACCTCGCGCGCCGACCTGCTGCGCCGCCCATGGCTTCGCGAGCCGCTGCTGCGCGCCGCCGCCGATGTCGACCGCGTCGTGCTGCTCGGCGACGTGCTCGAGCTGCGCCACGGGCCGCCGCGCGCCGCGCTCGCCGCCGCGCGGCCGTTCTTCGAGGAGCTCGGTCGCGTGCTCGCCGGCAAGGAGCTGGTGCTCGTCGCCGGCAACCACGACCACGCGCTGATCGAGCCGTGGCTCGCGCTCCGCGCCGAGCTGCCCGACCAGCAGCCGCTCGGCCTCGAGCAGCTGATCGACGCGGCCGACGCCTCGCCGACGGTCAAGCGCCTCGCCGACTGGGCTGGGCCGGCGCGTACGCGCTTTGCCTATCCCGGGCTGTGGCTGCGCGAGGACGTCTACGCGATGCACGGCCACTATCTCGACTGCCATCTGACCGTGCCGACGATCGAGCGTCTCAGCGTCGGCGCGATGAGCCGGCTGCTCGGCAAACCGTCGCACTCGTTCAGCAGTGTCGCTGACTACGAGTCGGTGACCGCGCCGATGTATGCGTGGCGTCATGCGGTCGCGCGCGACGCGGAGACCGGCAACGCGCTGAACGGCATCGCGACCGTGCAGGCGTGGCGCGCGCTCGGCGGTGGCGGTGAGGGCGGCGCCAGCTCGAACGGTCACGCGCGACGGCGACTCGCCGCGCTGAAGGCGCAGTTGCGCAGGCGCGCGCTCGTCGGCGGCTTTCCGCTGGCTGTCGCCGCGCTGAATCGTGCCGGTCTCGGGCCGCTGCGCGCCGAGGTCTCGCTCGGTGAGCTGCGCGGCGCCGGCCTGCGCGCGATCGGCGAGGTCGCCGAGCGCCTCGACCTGGGCGACGCGTACGTCGTCTTCGGCCACACGCACCGCTCCGGGCCGTTGCCCGACGACGACGCGGCCGAGTGGAACCGCCCGGCGCGACACCGGATGCCGGGCGCCGGCGCGCGGCTGGTCAATACCGGCTGCTGGACGTATGACTCGATCTTCCTCACGCGCACGCCCGGCGAGAGCCCGTACTGGCCGGGCACGTGCGTGCTCGTCGAGGACTCCGGGCCGCCGACGTTGCAGCGACTGCTGATCGATTGCTCGCACGACGAGCTGCGCGGCGTGCGCAGCGCCGTCTGAGCGCTCCGCTGGATGCTCGCAGTCAGCCGACGACGCCGGGCGTGAAGCAGGTCGCCTCGCAGCTGACGCCGGCGCCGAGCTCGAGCGTCAGCACGCCGGCGCAGTGTCGATCGCGCTCGAACAGCGCATATGCGCCGGCGCCGTCGACCGGCAGCTCGACCCGCTCGCCGTTCGCGCCGTCGCTCGCGCGCACCGTGCCAGAGCCTCCAAGCACCGCCCAGACGCCGCCGGCCGCGTACGGCCCCGAGTATGCGCCGGGCTGGTCGTCGGTCGGCCGGCTCAGCTCGGCGCCCTTTGCGTCTCCAGCGCGCAGCGGCGCGAGCGGCTCGCGCTCGACGCCGAGCAGCTCCTGAATCGCGCGCTCGGTCTCCTCGTAGCCACCCTCGCCGAAGTGGTAGTCGAACAGCCGCGCGCGTCCATCGAACAGGTAGCGCGCCGGCCAACCCTCGTTCTCGTACTCCTGCCACAGCTCGAGCTCCGAGTCGATCAGCACCGGGTGCTCGATCGCCAGTCGCGCGACCGCGTCACGCACCGCCTGCTCGTCGCGTGACAGCTCAAAGCCTGGGCAATGCACGCCGACGATGCGCAGGCCTTCGTCGGCGTAGCGCTCGTGCCACGCCTTGACATACGACAGCGTGCGCATCGAGTTCGGCCGGCAGCAGTCCCAGAACTCGACGAGCAGCGGCCGCTCGCGCTGGATGATGCTGACCTGCCCGCCCGCCGGCACGTTGATCCACGGAAGGTTCCGTGGGAACAACGGCGCGGCAATCGTGTCTACGGGCGCCCTCAAGCGGGACGCCTAGCCGATGCTGCCGACCATCTCCAGCTGAATGAGGCGGTTCAGCTCGACCGCGTACTCCATCGGCAGCTCCTTCGTCACCGGCTCGATGAAGCCGTTGACGATCATCGCCGCCGCCTCGTCCTCGGTGAAGCCGCGCGAGCCCATGTAGAACAGCTGGTCGTCGGAGATCCGCCCGACGGTCGCCTCGTGCGCGACGGTCACGTGCGGGTTCTGGATCTGGATGTCCGGCCACGTGTCCGATTTCGATTCGCCGTCCATCATCAGCCCGTCGCACTGCACGCGCGCTTTCGAGCCGGCCGAGTTGTGGCCCATCTTGACCAGGCCGCGGTAGCCCATGATCCCGCCATCCTTCGAGATCGACTTGGCGAGGATGTTCGACGTCGTGTTCGGCGCGAGGTGGACGACCTTCGCGCCGGTGTCCTTGTGCACGCCTTTGCCGGCGACGCCGACGTTGAGATGGTCGGCGCGCGCGCCCTCGCCCATCAGGTATGAGCCGGGGTAGAGCATCACGTACTTCGCGCCCATCGATCCGCCGACCCACTCGACGGTGCCGTTGGCGTCGACGATCGCGCGCTTGGTGTTCAGGTTGTAGACGTCCTTCGACCAGTTCTGCACGGTCGTGTAGCGCGCCTTCGCGCCCTCGTGGACGAAGATCTCGACGACGGCCGAGTGCATCGAGTTGACGCTGTACGTCTGCGCCGTGCAGCCCTCGATGTAGTTCACCTCCGAGCCCTCGTCGGCGACGATCAGCGTGTGCTCGAACGTGCCCTCGCCGGCGCCCTCCATGCGGAAGTAGGACTGCAGCGGCAGGTCGCACTTGACGCCCTTCGGCACGTAGCAGAACGCTCCGCCCGACCAGACGGCGCCGTGCAGCGCCGAGAACTTGTTGTCCTGCGCCGGCACGCATTTGGTCATGAAGTATTTCTGCACGAGCTCGGGGTACTCGTTGATCGCCGTGTCCATCGAGCAGAACAGGATCCCCTGCTTCGCGTACTCCTCCTTGAGACCCTCGTAGACCGGCTCCTGGCGCCACACGCCGACGACGCCGGCGAGGTGCTCGCGCTCGGCCTGCGGGATGCCGAGGTCCTCGTAGGTCTGCTTCATCTCCGCCGGCACGTCGTCCCAGCTGTTGAAGCGCCCGGCGGTCGGCGGCGAGTAGAGCACGAGGTCGTCGAGCTTCAGGCCGCTCAGGTCCGGGCCCCACGTCGGCACGGGCTTGCGTTCGAAGATCTCCAGCGACTTGAGCCGTTTCTCGGCCATCCAGTCGGGCTCGCCCTTGATCTTCGAGAGCTCGCTGACGACCTCGCGCGAGATGCCCTGACGGGCCTTTAGCTGTCCCTGGTCGTCCTCGACGATCGGGCTGGGCTTGGTGATCTTCGTGCGGTCAATCGTCGCCATGAGACTCCTTACCTGGGGCTTTCAAGTCCTCTGCGCACGGTCTCTCTGGGCCGATCGCAAATCCTGTGCGCTGGAGTAGAATTGTATCGAGCTGACAGGCACTCACCAGAGCGTCGAGCGCGGATCGAACTCTCGAATGGCTTCGTCCCGCGTGAGCAGGATTGCGTCGATCGATCGCGCCGTTGCATAGATCAGGCGGTCGATCGGGTCTCCCGGGAAGTTCCTGCGGTCGAGCAGGCCGGCAGCTACTGCGACCTCCGCGCTGGGCGCAAGCGGCTCGACTCGCTCTCCCGCGAAGGCTTGGGCGATCCAGAGGCCCACATCGCGGTCAAGCGAGATGCGACCTCGCGTGACGAGCATCGCCACCTCCCAAGCGCTCAACGTGGAGACGCCGACACTTGTTGCCTGCTCGATCGCTTCGCCGGCGGCGTCTGAGAGTCGCTCGGGTGTGGCGAGCCACCACAGCCACGCATGCGTGTCGAGGACGATCACTCGCTGGCAGCGTCCCAGGCGACTGCGAGCGGTGCGATCAGCTCCTCGTCTGAGGCGTTGAACGTGACCGAGCCGCGCAGGCCCTGCGGTTGAGCGGCGGCCGAGACGCGCGCGACTGCTCGTCCGTGCTTGGTTACGACGAGCTCCTCGCCGGTCGCGGCGACCTCATCGAGCATCGCCAGGCACTTTGCCTTGAACTGACTTGCGGACACGGTGCGGGTTGCCATGACCATAGTCATCATACCATGGTCATATATGCTCTCTTACTCGGGCCACGCGTTGTCGCCCGTCACCGCGCCGCGCACGACCTTCAAGTTGAGCAGCGCGCACTTGCGCCGCGTCGCCGAGACGGGGATGCCGAGCAAGTCGATCATCCAGTCGGCGTCGAGCTCGCCGACCTCGCTCAGCGTCATGCCCTTCAGCTCCTCGGAGGCGATCGACGCCGAGGCCTGCGAGATCGCGCAGCCGTGACCGTGGAAGCGCAGATCGTCGATTCGCCCATCCTTGACGCGGATGTGCACGCCGAGCTCGTCGCCGCACAGCGGGTTGTGCTCGACCGCGTCGAGATCGTGCGGATCGAGCTCGCCGAAGTTGTGCGGGCGCTTGTAGTGGTCGAGGATGTAATCGCGGTAGAGGTCGTCCATCTCACGCCTCGCGCTGCGGCGTGCGCCGGCGTCGCCGGGCGCCGCTCACAGCCCGAACACCTCGCGGCCGGCGTGCAGCGCGTCGATCAGCGCGTCGACGTCGGCCGTGTCGTTGTACACGCCGAGCGACGCGCGCGCCGTCGCGCCGACGCCGAGACAGCGCATCAGCGGCTGCGCGCAGTGGTGGCCGGCGCGGATGCACACGCCACCGCGGTCGACGAGCTCGGCGATGTCGTGCGGGTGCATTCCGTCGATCGTGAACGAAGCGAGCGCGCCGCGGCGCTCGGGCTCGGGCGGTCCGACGACGCGCAGACCAGGCACGTCGGCGAGGCGCCCGAGCATGTACGCCGTCAGCGCCTGCTCGTGCGCGCGCACGCGCTCGATGCCGAGCGCGGCGAGGTACTCGACTGCAGCGCCCAGCCCGACCGCCTCGGCGATCGGCGGCGTGCCGGCCTCGAACTTGTACGGCAGCTCGTTCCACGTGACCGACTGGAAGTCGACCGACGCGATCATGTCGCCGCCGGTCAGGAACGGTTCCATCCGCTCGAGCAGCTCGGCGCGGCCGTGCAGCACGCCGACGCCGGTCGGACCGACCGCCTTGTGCCCGGTCCACGCGTAGAAGTCGGCGCCGATCGCGCCGATGTCGACCGGCAGCTGCGGCACCGCCTGCGCGCCGTCGATCAGCGACACCGCGCCGGCCGCGCGGGCGCGCGCGGCGATCTCGGCGACCGGGTTGATCGTGCCGAGCACGTTCGAGACGTGCGCGAACGCGACCAGCTTGACGTCGCCGCGCGCCAGCTCGCGATCGAGCTGCTCGAGCGAGAGCTCGCCACGCCCGTCGACTTCGAGGTAGCGCAGCTCGGCGCCGCGCTCGCGGCAGAGCACCTGCCACGGCACGAGGTTCGCGTGGTGCTCCATCTGCGTGATCAGCACCGCGTCGCCGCGCTCGACGTTCGCGCGGCCCCACGAGTACGCGACGAGGTTGATCGCCTCGGTCACGTTCTTGGTGAAGATCGTCGTGCGCGGATCGCCGCCGACGAACGCCGCGACGCGTCGGCGCGCGCCGTCGAAGGCCGCGTCGGCGTCCCGCGCGAGCGCGTACACGCCGCGGTGCACGTTCGCGTTGTGCTTCGCGAGGTGATCGGCGAGCGCGTCGATCACGATTCGCGGCTTCTGCGCGGTCGCGCCCGAGTCGAGGTAGATCAGCTCGCGCTCGCCTGGGCGCGGCGCGAAGATCGGGAAGTCGGCCTTGACCGCGAGCGTGCTCTCAGCGACTGACGGCATACGCCTCGATGTCCTCGCGCGCGGCCGCCAGCTTCTCGGCGACCTTCGCGCGCACGAGCTGCTCGAGCGGCTCGTCGTCGAGCTGCGCGATCAGCGGCTCGAAGAAGCCTTCGACGATCACGCGCACCGCCGCCGGTCGGTCGAGGCCGCGCGTCTGCATGTAGAAGATCGCCGTCTCGTCGAGCTCGCCGACGGTGCCGCCGTGCGACGCCGAGACGTCGTCGGAGGAGACGAGCACCGACGGGATCGCGTCGACGCGCGCTTTCGGCGAGAGCATCATCGAGTGGATCTGCAGGTAGGTGTGCGTCTGCTGCGCGCCCGGATCGATCTGGATCAATCCCTCGAAGCTCGCGCGGCTCTCGCCGCTCGCCGCTCCGCGCCAGTGCACATCGCCGCCCGACGGTCCGGTCTCGTGCAGGTCGACCGCGAACACGTCGAGATGCTCGCGCTCCTCGGTGAAGAACAGACCGCGGAACGCCATGTCGCCGCCCGGCTCGGTCACCGCGAGCTCGAGGTGCTGGCGCACGAGATGGCCGCCGAGCAGCGCCGGCAGCCAGTGGCAGTAGGCGTCGCGCCCGACGTTGACGAGACGCGTCGAGACGTCGTAGACCTCGCCCGAGCCCCAGTCCTGCACCTGCGCGACGCGGCAGCGCGCGCCGTCCTGCAGGTACAGCTCGAACGCGCCGGCGTGCAGCGCCTGCCCTTCGAAGTCCTCGGCGAGGTCGTACTCGTGCACGCGGAACTCGCTGCTCGGCCCGCCGAGCACGAGCGTGCGCCCGTACTGCGCGACGCCGGGCGAGTCGATCGCGTAGACCAGCTCGAACGGATGCTCGACGACGACGCCCTGCGGCACGTGCAGGAAGACGCCGCCGCTCCAGAACGCTGCGTTGGCGGCCTCGAGCTTGGTCCGGTCGATCGTCAGGCGCTTGGAGTACCACGGCGTGACGAGCTCGGCGTGGTCGCGAAACGCGTCCTCCAGCGAGCAGAGGATCACGCCGCGCTCGGCGAGCGCCGCGTCGAGCTCGACATGCACGACCGTGCCGGCGCTCTGCACGATCCGCCCGGCGCGCGCGCGGTCGGGAAGCGTGCGCGTGACGACGTCCGGCACGCCGGCCTCGACGTCCGCTGGATGTGTCGCGAGCGCGTCGAGGTCGACGCTCTGCAGGCTCGTCGTCCAGAACCCCGAGCGTCGCCAGACCGGCAGCTCGGACGTCTCATACGACTTCAGCGCGGCCTCGCGCAGCTGCTCGAGCGAGCGGCCGTTGCCCGCTCCGGCGCCGGCGAGCGCGTGGTACAGCGTCGCCTCGCGGTGACGCCCGGGCTTCATCGCCGCCGGCGCGGCGCCGTCGGCAGAACCGGCTCCGCCGACGCGCGTGGCGCCGTTGGCGGCCGGCGCGGTCGTCGGCTCGCCGTCAGACACCGCTGTCACCGGCGGCGACCGCGTCGATCTCGCCGCCGCCGAACTCGCGGCGGATTTCGTCATAGCCTTCGCGCTCGAGGCGCTCGACGAGCTCGACGCCGCCCTCGAGCACGATCCGCCCGTCCATCAGGATATGCACGAACTCGGGCTTTACGTAGTGCAGGATGCGCTGGTAGTGCGTGATGATCAGCGCGCCGAGCCCCTGCTCGTCGTGCAGGCGCTGGACGCCCTCGGCGACCGTGCGCAGCGCGTCGATGTCGAGCCCCGAGTCGGTCTCGTCGAGGATCGCGATATCCGGTTTGAGCATCGCCATCTGCAGGATCTCCGCGCGCTTCTTCTCGCCGCCGGAGAAGCCGTCGTTGAGGTGGCGCGAGGTGAACCGGCGGTCGACGTCGAGCAGCTCGATCGCGTGCTGCAGCTCGTTCCGGAACTCCTTGACCTGGATCGGCTCATCGCGCTTGGCGTTGATCGCCATGCGCAGGAAGTTCGCGACCGACACGCCCGGGATCGACACGGGGTACTGAAAAGCGAGGAACAGTCCTGCCTGCGCGCGCTCGTGCGGCTCGGCCTCGGTGATGTCCTCGCCCTTGAACGTGATCGTGCCCTCGGTGATCTCGTACGAAGGGTGGCCGAGCAGCGTGCTCGCGAGCGTCGACTTGCCCGATCCGTTCGGTCCCATCAGCGCGTGGACCTCACCGCGCGAGATGTCGAGGTCGACGCCTCGGAGGATCTCGCGCTCCTCGATGCGCACGTGCAGGTCTCTGATCTCTAGGTCGGCCATGTTCGCTGTTCAGGCTCCAGTCGTGAGTGTTTGCGTTTGCGTGTCGATCCACGTGCCCGGCAGCATCGGTCCATCGGCGAGGATCGGCGTGATGGCGAGGTCGGCGAGCGTCGTTTCCTGCAATGTGCGCACGATCGCGTAGCGCACCTTCGTCCACAGCAGCTTCGTCGGGCACGCGTGCTCGGGGTCTGACTCTCGCGAGCAGACGATCGTCCCGTCGGAGGACTCCGAGATGCACTCGATCGGCGCGATTGAGCCCTCGAGCGCCTCGACGACCTCGGCCATCGTGATCTCCGTCGCCGGGCGTGCCAGTAGATAGCCGCCGCGCGAGCCGCGTCGGCTGTCGACGAGCCCGGCCTTGCGCAGCCGCGCGACGAGGTGCTCGAGGTAGGCGAGTGGCAGGCCGTCGTGCGCCGCGATCTCGGCGAGCGGGATCGGTTCCTCGCCGGCTCGGCGAGCCAGCTCGACCATCACGCGTACGCCGTACTCGGCCTTGGTTGAGAACATCATTAGCGCAATACCTACCTGCGCGCTAGGGTATCAGCAGGCCGGTTGGGTTCCGGGCGGGTGCCGGCCTACTTCGAGCGTTCTGCCAGCAGCTTTCTGACGTCGTGCGCGAGCGCTTCGGGAGTCAGCTGTTCGAGCTGGAAGATCACGCGCTCGCGCCCGTCGCGGTCGAGCACGAAGACCGACGCCGAGTTCGCGAACGCCGCCGCGCCGGCGCTCGCCGGCACGACGTGAAATGCGCGCCAGACCGGCTCCAGCCGCGCGAGTGAGCCGGTCAGGTACTGAACGCGGCCGGTCAGCGACGTGCGCGCGAGGAAGCGCTTGACGCGCGCTGGCGTGTCGGCGCGCGGATCGGCGCTGACGAGCAGCACCGGCGCCGGCTCGCCGAGTTCGTCGAGCGCGCCGCGGATCTGCTCGGCGATCACGACGCACGCATCGCCGCACGTCGAGTAGGGGAAGGCGACGATCGTGACCTTGCCGCGAGCGCTCGCCAGTGAAACGCGCGCGCCGTTCTGGTTGTTGAGCGTGAAGTTCGGCGCCGGCGCTCCGGCCGGGATCGCGGCGCCGTCGAAGCCGCCGGCGCTCGTAGTCGACGCCGCCGAGCCAGGTGGCGTCGAGCTCGTCGCCTGCGAGCCGGCCCCCGATGCCGAGGAGTCCGAGCCGCCCGACGAGCAGCCGCTCGCAGCGAGCGCGAGCGTTGACGCCACGGCAGCGCACGCCGCGCGGACGGCGGTCGATCGGGTTGGCGGCATCGTCGGCAGGGTACGCGAAGGTATCGGCTGCAGATGCGGCTCCTACGGCAAGCGAAACACCTGCTCAATCGACGTGTTGGAACGGTCCAAATCCGAGACACAGGGGGGAACCCGATGGGTCACGTCACGTGCTGCATCGCGGATCGTGCTCGCTCGAGACGAGTGAGCACGCGCGCGAGGAGCGTCTTCACGGTTATCGCGGCGGTGGCCGTCGCCGCCGGCACGGCGCTCGGCTCGGCGCCGGGCGCCGCCGTCGCGGCCGAAACCACGACGACGACAACGACCACTACGACGACGCCCGCGCCGCCGAACGACGCGCGTGCGAACGCGCAGACGATCACGGGCTTCCCGGAGGTGCTGTCGGGGACGACCGTCGGCGCGACCGTCGAACCGAACGAGCCAGGAGGTGGATGCGCGTCCGGCACGACCAGCTCGGTCTGGTACACGCTGCGCTCGGCGAGCGCACAGCGCGTCGCCGTCGACCTCGCCGCGAGCGGCGCGCTCGAAGCGGGCGTCTCCGTGTATCACGTGCTGCGCTCGCAGCTGGGCGAAGTCGAATGCCAGGCAACCGACGCGCATGGGAAAGCCTCGATGTCGTTCAAGGCGTCGCAGAACGGCGTCTACCTGATCCGCGTCGCCGCGCGGTCCGGGTCGCAACTCGCGGCGTTCAAGCTCACCGTGTTCCTCCCGACGCCCGCCGTGCGCCCGCCGGGCGTGGCGTTGCCGAGCGGCGGCGCGAGCGGTCGCGTCGATCCGATTCAGAACGTCAACGCGGCATACGCCGTCACGCTTCACTCCGGCGTCAGCTACCTGATCAACCTCGCCACCGTGCGAGGCGGCGGCTGCGTCCGCGGCGAGCTGTTCGCGCCCGGTACGAGCTCCTTCGAAGACGCCTCGTCACTGCTGCACGTCGGCTGCGGCGGATACCGCCTGTTCACGCCCGGCGCCGGGCAGGGCGGGCGCTACAGCTTCGAGGTGACGCCGGAAGGACGCGGAGTGCACCGCTTCCACATCGAGGTCGCGCGCGCCGACTCCTCGGAGACCGCTCCAGGGCTGGCGCTCGGCAACTACGGCGTCGCGCGCGGCCGGCTCGACGGCAAGGGCGTGCGCGTGCTGCGGCTGTACCGGATGCAGGTGACGAGCCACTCGAACCTGACGCTGAAGCTGAAGGCGCCGGAATCGGCCGAATTCAACCTGCAGCTGCGTAGCGAGACCGGCAACGTGATCGAATGCCAGTGCGGCGACAGCGGATCGCAGACACTCCAGCATCAGCTGAAGCCTGGCCGCTACTACGCGGTCGTCTCGGTGCGTGGCGGCTCTTCAGGCGACTTCACGCTCGTGCGCGAGTCGCGCACGATCACGACGACCCGCCTGTCGTTCGCCAGCAGCAGCGTCGCGGCCGGCCAGCCGGACGACATCGACGTAAAGGTCTCGCCGGCCGAGTCCGGACCCGTGGCGGTCGAGATCGAGCGCTTCGATCCGGTCTTCGGCTGGCAGTTCTACCGCGAGTCGCGCGCGCTCGTCAGCGACGGCTCGGCGAGCGTGCCGTTCACGCCGCCGACCGTCGGGCGCTGGCGCGCCAACGCGACCTACGGCGGCTCGCGAACGGCCAGCCCGAGCGCGGTCGGCTTCTCGTATCTGTCCGCTTCCTGAGTCGCCGCTGAGCGAACGCGCATCGCCGAGGGCGCTCCCGCGGGGGGCGTTCTCGGCGCTATACTTTGTGAAGTCAATAAAAGCCGACCGTGGTTTAGGAGTTTCGAGATGAGCCAGTCAGCAGCTGAGCTTCTCCGTCAAGTCAAGAGCCAGATCGAGGAGGTTGACCCGTCTGAGGTCGCCGAGTTGATGCACGAGGGCGTGGCGATCATCGACGTGCGCGAGACCGACGAGTACGCGACCGGCCATCTGCCTGGCGCCAAGCACGTGCCGCGCAGCTATCTGGAGACACGCATCGAGGGCATCGTGCCCGATCGCTCCTCGCAGGTGATCCTCTACTGCGCGTCGGGCAACCGCTCCGCCTACGGAGCGCGCACGCTCGAGCAGGACCTCGGCTACGAGAACGTGCGCTCGATGACCGGCGGCATCACGCTGTGGAAGGACCGCGGCTATGACGTCGAGGTCCCGCGCTCGCTGACGCCTGAACAGCGCGAGCGCTACTCGCGCCACATGCTCGTGCCCGAGATCGGCGCCGAGGGCCAGCAGAAGCTGCTCGACGCGAAGGTGCTGCTGCTCGGCGCCGGCGGCCTCGGCTCACCGACGGCGCTCTATCTCGCCGCGGCCGGCGTCGGCACGCTCGGCATCGTCGACGACGACGTAGTCGATCTCTCGAATCTCCAGCGACAGGTGATCCACACGACCGAGCGCATCGGCGTCGCCAAGGTCGACTCCGCCGAGCAGTCGATCCACGCGCTGAACCCTGACGTCAACGTCGTCAAGCACCAGACGCGCATCGACGCGTCGAACATCGTCGAGATCATCAAGGACTACGACGTGATCGTCGACGGCGTCGACAACTTCCCGACGCGCTACCTGCTCAACGACGCGACCGTGCGCTTGAAGATTCCCGTCGTCTCAGCCTCGATCCTCGGCTTCGACGGGCAGCTTTCGGTGTTCAAGCCATACGACGGCCCGTGCTACCGCTGTCTGTTCCGCGAGCCGCCGCCGGCCGAGCTCGCTCCGTCGTGCGGCGCGAACGGCGTGCTCGGCGTGCTGCCGGGCACGATGGGCCTGCTGCAGGCGACCGAGGTCGTCAAGCTGATCGTCGGTATCGGCGAGCCCGCGATCGGACGCCTGCTGCTGTATGACGCGCTCGGCGCGACGCTGACCGAGGTCAAGGTCCACCGCGACCCCGAGTGCCCGATCTGCTCGCGCGAGCCGGACGAGATCGCCGACGAGGAGCTTGGCGTCTTTCCCGACTACGAGGCATTTTGCGCGGCCGCAGGCTAAGCGCTAGGCTGCCGCGCTGAGATGGCGACGATCAAGATCCCACCAGTGCTGCGCGCTTCGGTCGGCGGCGAGAAGCAGGTCAGCGCGTCCGGCGGCAACGTCGGCGACGTGCTCAAGGACCTCGCCGCCAACCACCCGGCGACGCAAGACCAGTTGTTCTCGGCCGACGGCGAGCTCAACCGCTACGTCAACGTCTACCTCAACGACGAGGACGTGCGCGTGCTCGACGGGCTGCAGACGAGCGTCGGCGACGCTGACACGCTCGTGATCCTGCCGGCGATGGCCGGCGGGTCGCGCTAGCTTCTGAACGCTGTCGTAGCTTGCCGCTGCGCCGGCTGTATCGCACGGCTCTTGTCCGGCGGCGGTGTCTTGGCGGGCGAAGCGTGACGCGGCGGCCGCGCGTCGTTTGCCCAGCTCATCAGGAAAGCGTCGGTCGCCGAGAGGTCGAGCGGCTTGGCGAAGAGGAAGCCCTGGCCGCTGTCGCAGCACTCGCCTTGCAGCAGCGAGAGCTCCTGCTGCTGCTCGATGCCCTCTGCGACCGTCTCGATCGACAGCGCCTTACCGAGCTGCACGAGCGTATGGATCAGCGCCTCGCCCTCCTTGTTGTCCTTCAGCCCGGCGATGAACGATCGGTCGATCTTCAACGAGTCGACCGGGAACTTCTGCACGTGCGTCAGCGAGGAGTAGCCGGTGCCGAAGTCGTCGATCGCGATCCGTACGCCGAGCGCCTTGATCGCACTGAGCCGGCGGATCGTCTGCTCGGTGTCGCGCATCAGCGTCGTCTCGGTGATCTCGATCGTCAGCGCGTGCGGTTCCAGGCCGCTGTCTGCGAGCGCCGCGTGGACTTCCTCGACAAACTCATCGCTGTCGAGTTGGCGCGCCGAGACGTTGACGGCCATCTCGATCGCGCATCCGGCCTTCCGCCAGCTCGCGCCCTGCGCGCACGCCTCGCGCAGCACCCAGCCGCCGATCTGCGCGATCAGCCCCGTCTCCTCGAGCAGCGGGATGAAGTCTTCGGGCTGCACGACGCCGCGCGCAGGGTGCTCCCAGCGGATCAGCGCCTCGACGGCGCTCGGGCTCATGTCGCTGAGGTTGAAGATCGGCTGGTAGACGAGGAAGAACTCGTTTTTCTGCAGCCCGTCGCGCAGGTCCATCTCCAGTTCGAGGCGGCTCTTGATCGCGCCTTGCATCTCCGACTCGAACGCGACGTAGCGGTCCTTGCCGTTGCACTTCGCGCGGTACATCGCGATGTCTGCGTCGCGCAGCAGCTCCTCCGCCGACGTGCGCGCTCCGGCCGCGACGCCGACGCTCGCCGTCACCTTCAGACGAGCCGCGTTGTCACCGAGCGTAAATGGCTCGCTGAGCGCTTCCAGTAGCCGTTCGGCGATCAGCTCCGGCCCGGCTTCGAGCGAGATGTCCTCGGCGATCACGACGAACTCATCGCCACCGAGGCGCCCGAGCGTGTCCGGCTCGCGCACGGCGCTCTGCAGCCGAGCCGTGACCGCGCACAGCAGTTCGTCGCCGGCATGGTGCCCGAGCGTGTCGTTGATCAGCTTGAAGTTGTCGAGGTCGATGAACACGGCCGCCGGCAGCGTCCCGTGACGGCGCGAGCGCGCGAGCAGCTGCTTGGTGCGGTCGAGGATCAGCTTGCGGTTGGGGAGTCCCGTCAGCACGTCGTGCGTCGCGAGGAACGTCAGCTCGTCGTCAGAGCGCTTGCGCTCGGACTCGAACGACTCGCACATGCGCACGAGCGTGACGTTCAGGCTGCGCTGCAGCATCGCGATCGCTTGCGCGAGCGTCGCCTGCGAGAGCGAGAGCTCTGCTGCCGCCTCGCGCGCGACATCCGCTGCCGCGTCGAACCAGCGCAGGCAGCGCTTGGTGACCTCGTTCAGCGGTGCGCGGCGCTGCGCCGCGAGCTGGCCGAAGATGCACCACGACTCCTGACCGACGTCGCGCGCGACGTCGACTCCGTCGCCGGCCATCCACTTCGCGACCGCGATTGTCGAGAGAACGCCAACTTGCGCGAAGCTGTCCTCGATCGCCTCGTCCAGCACGACGCCGGAGCACGCTGTGCGCGCGGCCATTCCTTCGACGACGACATCCGTGCGTGCGTTCAGCGCGTGTGCCAACTTTGCGAGATCGGCCAAGTGCTCCTCGGGCACGTCCAGTGAGCTGGGACCGCCGACTTGCTGTTGATCGATGCGTGTTCGGATATCTGATCGAGGGTTCAGCATGAATCGAACGTCGGCGCGATATACGAGGCTTGACATAGCTGTACGCTCTAACGGCGACGAATGTACTAGCGCGAATGGGTGAAAGCCGCGACTCGCCTGGTTCGCAGCTGGCCAAACGGTCCCAGAGCTTGGCTCTGGAATCACGATTTTCAGCGCATCCAAATACGGTTGTTGATGCTTGGTGCGTTCGTATCTACGTCCGGTCATCTTTACGCCGGTGCGGGCCGATGTCATCGTGCGGCCGGTGAAACGACCGCGCCGAGTCCTTAGCGCGCCGCTCGCGGCGCTGGCGACGTGCACGACTGTCGCGCTGGCGCCAGCTGCCGCCGCGCTCGGCATGGCAAGCCACGCGGGTTGGCCGCAGATCGGCCACCACCAGGGTCATCCGAACAACGAAAGCGGCGAAATGCGCGGCGTCGAAGGCGTCCACAACGAGCTGCTCGGCGGCGACGGCAACGACACGATCTGGGCTGGCAACGACGGCGACGTGATCTGGGGCGACTCACATCCCGGCGGCCAGCCCGAATCGCAGCGCGACTTCCTGCACGGCGGTGCCGGCGACGACTGGCTGTACGCAAGCCACGGCTACAACGAGATCTGGACCGGCGCCGGCAACGACCACGTCGCGCTCGTCTACGGCTTCGGCGCCGTCTACTGCAACGGTCCTGGGCTGAAGACGCTCGTGATGCGCTATCTACCGGCGAATCGTCACTACAAGCTCGTCGGCTGCAACCACGTTGTGATCGACCCCTACCGGGCTTAGTCGGCCAACCGCCTACTGCCAGGCGCTCGGCGCAGACGAGCGTCGGCGAGTCCGACGCGCTCGTGACCCTGCCGCTGATGGCCGGTGGTCGCTACTGACACAGCGTCTGGCGCCTCCGCGGCGGCTGCCCGTTGCGGATCTGCAACATTAGGCTCACTGAAGGCAAAATGTCACGCATCGGCGACATTTCCCCGACCTTGATGCTAATGTAGCGGATACGTGACATCGATCAGGACGACGGACGATTTCATCACGGCTGTGCGCGCCAGAAGGCGTCAGCTCGGCCTCACGCAAGAGCAGCTGGCCGGAGTCATAGGCGTTCACAGAACGCAGATCGTGTATCTCGAGAGCGGCCACAGACGGCCCAGTCTCGACACGGCGCTGCGCGTCGCGCAAGCGCTAGGCCTCGACTTTGATCTGAAGTCGCGCGGCGAGTGAGCGAGCTGATCGTCTATCTGGCCGGGCGGCGAGCAGGACGCCTGATTCGCAAGCAGAACGGCAACCTTCAGTTCCACTACGACGCCGATTACACCGGCTCGGCGATCTCGCAGTCGCTCCCGGTTCGGGCGGCCGCGCATCCCAACCGCGTCTGCCGAGCGGTCTTCGGCGGCCTGCTGCTCGAAGGCGACGCGCGCGAGACGATCGCACGCAATCTCGGCGTGTCGAGTGGGAACGACTATGCGCTGCTCGAGGCGCTCGGTGGAGATTGCGCGGGTGCGCTGACGATCCTCGGGCCAGGCGAGCGTCTCCCGCGCTCTGCGCGAACCAGGCAGCTCGACGAACGTGAGCTTGATCTCGTGCTGCGCGAGCTGCCACAACGGCCACTCGCGGCCGACCCCGCCGAGGGCACGCGGCTCTCGCTCGCAGGCGCGCAGCCGAAGCTCCCGGTGATCATCAACGGCGATCGCGTGTCGCTGCCGCTGAACGCGGCGGCGCCGACGACGCACATCCTGAAGCCCGAGCCGGCGCGCTTTCCCGGGCTCGTCGACAACGAGGCGTTCTGCATGGAGCTTGCCGCGGCCGTAGGGCTACCGGCTGCGCGAGCGCAGAAGCGGATCGGCAGCTCAGGTCTGCCGTATCTCCTCATTGAGCGCTACGACCGTGATTTGACGTCGGAGCCGATCGGCAGGTTGCATCAGGAGGACTTCTGTCAAGCGCTCGGGCGAGCGTCGGAGCAGAAGTATCAGGCCGACGGCGGCCCTACGATCGTCGATTGCGTCTCGCTGCTGCGCGTCTGCTCGGCGAGGCCGGCGCATGACTTGATCACGCTCTGGCGCGTCCTCGTCTTCAACTGGTTGATCGGCAACTGCGATGCGCACTCGAAGAACTTCTCGTTGCTGTACGACGCGTCGGCGCCGACACTCGCGCCGCTCTACGACATCGTCAGCACGACGATCTATCCCGAGTTGACGCGTCGACTGGCGATGAGCGTCGACGGCGCTCGCACGATCGACGACGTGCGGTCGACGGCGTGGGTCGCGCTCGCGCTCGAAAGCGACTACAGCGAACGCTTCGTCGTGGCTGAGACGGCGGCGATGATCGAGCGCGTGGCCGCAGAGGTCGCTCGGCTCACGGCCGCCCCCGCGCACGACAACGAGACGGTCGCAAAGCTCGTCGCGGGCTTGAGCCGTCGGGTCGAAGGGTTCGCCTGATCGCGAGTGGCGCTCTCCAAAGCGGATAGCACTGCCTCTACGTCTCATACACTAAAATATATGAGATGGACATCGGCGAGCTGATCCGTGAGCGGCGGACGCAGAACGGCGTGACGCAGCTTTCGCTCGCGCGTCGCGCGGGTACGACGCAGGCGGCGATCAGCCGTATCGAGCGCGGTTTGACGACGCCGACTTGGGACACGGTCGAGTCGCTGCTGATCTCGCTGGGATACGAGCCCGAGCTCGGCACGCGCCGCCTGTCCGGCAGGTGGGATCCGCTTCACCTGCAGGCGATGCGCGAGCGCACACCGGCCGAAAGGCTGCGGCTGGCGATCTCCTCGAACCGGCTCGCCGGACGTCTGCGGAAAGCCGGACGAGAGGCTCGCGATGAGCGTTGAGACGCCGCTCGACGCCGAGCGCATCCTCGCCGTGCTCGCGGAGCACGACGTCGACGTGACGACCTGATCAGGATGAAGCGCGCGAGCGCGCGTCCAGTCGACTTCGAAGACGTCGCAGCGTTGACCGACCGGGGACTCGCCGGCTCGTGAAGCTCAGGCGGCAGCGGTTTGCGTGGCCGGTGCGGCGGCGCCGTCGCCGCTGTCGGCTGCGATGCCGAGACCGGCCGCCGGCACGGCGCTCATCGCGTGCTCGGCGAGCGCGGTGATCGTCAGCGACGGGTTCACGCCGACGTTCGCGGGGATCGCCGAGCCATCGCAGACGAGCAGGTTCTCGTAGCCGAAGACGCGCTGGTTGGCGTCGACGACGCCGCGCGAGGGGTCGCCGGCGATCACGGCGCCGCCAAGGATGTGCGCGGTCGTCGGGATGTTGAACAGCGCCTCGGTGATCGAGCTCTGCGCGACGCCGCCGGTGCGCTCGGCGAACCATTCGGCCGTCTTGTTCGCGATCGGGATGAACGTCGGGTTCGGCCGCTCGGCGTCCTGTTCGGTGCTCAGCCAGAACGTGCCGAGCGGTCCTTTGCGCGGGCGCAGCGCGATCGCATTGTCGAGCGTCTGCATCACGAGGATGATGATCGTGCGTCGCGACCAGCGCTTCGGGAACATCACCTGCGCGAGTCGCTTCGGGTGCAGCGCGACCTGCATGAGCAGCTTCAGCGGGCGCGTCACGCGCGTGCCGTCGCCGACGAGCAGCGTGTTCAGCCGGTGCATCGAGTCGCCGTCGTCGCCGTACGTGACCGTCTCGATGTGCGTGTTCGCGTCGGGGTAGATCGATGACGTGATCGCGACGCGCTTGATCAGGTCGTGCGGGTAGTCCTCAGGCACGGTCACGGCGAGGATCGACTCGGAGTTCGTCCGCACGAGCTCGCCGAGTCGCGCGGAGATGCGCGGCAGCGATCCGCTCGCGCGGCAACGCGCGAGCAGCTTGTTCGTGCCGAGCGGGCCGGCCGAGACGACGACGCCGCGCGCGCGCTGGACGCGCCGTTCCTTGCGCAGCCACGCGCCGGAGCGGACCGATTCGACTTCGTAGCCGTCCGCGCCGTCGGAGCCGCCGATCGGTCGCACGTCGACGACGGTGCGCTCGGGCATCACGTCCGCGCCGCGCTTCTCGGCGAGATACAGATAGTTCTTGACAAGCGTGTTCTTCGAGCCGTGCGGGCAGCCGACCATGCAGCGGCCGCACAGCCGGCAGCCGGTCCGCTCCGGACCTTCGCCGGCGAAGAACGGGTCGGGGACCGTCTTGCCGGGCTCGCCGAAGTACACGCCGACCGGAGTCTTCTGGTAGGTCTCGCCGACGCCGAGCTCCTCGCCGAGCTCGCGCAGCAACTGGTCGGCCGGGTCGTCGTGCGGGTTCTGCACGACGCCGAGCATCCGCTGCGCTTCGGCGTAGTGCGGCGCGAGCGCGCTCTGCCAGTCCTCCAGCTCGGCCCACTGATCGTCTTCGAAGAACTTCTCCGGCGGCACGTAGAGCGTGTTCGCGTAGCCGAGGCTGCCGCCGCCGACGCCGCAGCCGGAGACGACCGAGACGTCTTTGAACGTCGTCATCCGGAAGATTCCCTTCATCCCGATCAGCGGGTTCCAGAAGTAGCGGCGCAGGTCGGCGGTGTCCTTCGCAAACTCGTCGTCGGCGAAGCGCCGGCCGCACTCGAGCACGCCGACCGAGTGGCCTTTCTCGGTCAGCCGCAGCGCCGAGACGCTGCCGCCGAAGCCCGAGCCGATTACGAGCCAGTCGAAGTCGTAGTTGCCGTTCGCCGCCACCATGCCCGCAGGCCCCCTGTCTCGGATTGCGCGTCGAGCCGATCTTAGAGGGTCGACTGGCCGGCCGGCCAGCCCGCGCGGTCGCTCGTCGTGTGTGCAACGCGGTCGCTTCGAGCACGCGCTCACAAGGCTGCGCAACCCCGCTATATTCCGTGAAGTAATGGCGGTTGAGAGGCTTCGGAACCGGCCGTGTGGCGGTCGCTATGGCGACATCGTCCAGTCGATCGGCAACACGCCGCTGGTCGAGTTGCCGAACCTCAGCCCGAAGCCGGGCGTGCGGATCTGGGCGAAGCTCGAGTCGCACAACCCGACGGGCTCGGTCAAGGATCGCGTCGCGCGCGCGCTGATCGAAGACGCCGAGGAGAAGGGCGCGATCTCGCGAGGGCAGACGATCCTCGAACCGACGTCTGGCAACACGGGCATCTCGCTCGCGCTGATCGCCAAACGCAAGGGCTACAAGCTGCGCGTCGTGATGCCGGAGAACGTCACGCAGGAGCGCACGCAGCTGCTCGAGATGTACGGCGCGGAGATCGTCTACTCGCCCGGCGACCAAGGCTCGAACGGCGCTGTCGCGATGGCGCTGGAGCTGGCCGAGGCGGACTCTTCGCTGTACATGCCGTACCAGTACGGCAACGAGGCGAATCCGAACGCGCACTACAACGGCACGGCGCTCGAGATCCTCGAAGAGCTCGACGAGATCTCGGCGTTCGTCGCCGGGCTCGGCACGGGCGGCACGCTGATGGGCAACGGCAGGCGGCTGAAGGAGACATTTGGCGACGCGTGCAAGATCGTCGCGGCCGAGCCGATGCAGGGCGAGCCGGTCCAGGGCCTGCGCTCGCTCGACGACGGCTTCATCCCGCCGATCATCGACATCTCGCTGCTCGACCGCAAGATCTTCGTGACGAACTCAGACGCGATCGTCTGGACGCGCAAGCTGCTCGACGAGGAGGGTCTGTTCGCCGGCGTCTCGACCGGCGCGATCGCGAGCATCGCCGTGCGGATCGCCGGCGAGCTCGACGAGGGCAACGTCGTCTTCGTCGTCGCCGACGACGGCTGGAAGTACCTGTCGAGCGGCATCTACACGCTGCCGCTCGAGCAGATCGAGAACCTGGACGCGACCGTCTGGTGGTAGGCGGCGCGCCTGCCGCTCGCCGCGCGAGAGGTCGAGCGTGAGGATTTCCGCGGACCTGCTCGAGCAGGTCGTCGCGCACGCGCTCGAGATCCCGAAGATCGAGTGCTGCGGCGTCGTCGCTGTGCGGCCGCTCGATCTGGATGCGCCCGACGGCGAGAAGGTCGCCACGCGCGTCTACCGCGCCGAGAACGTCCACGCGAGCGCGCTGAAGTTCGAGATCGCGCCGATGGAGCTGTTCGCGTTGAACGAGACGATCGAGGACGAAGGCTGCGAGATCGGCGCGATCTACCACTCGCACGTGCGCAGCGAGCCTTACCCGTCGCAGACGGACATCGGCTTCGCCGCCGGCTGGCCGGGGCTCGAGTGGATCATCGTCGGGCTCGCGAGCGGCGAGCAGCCGAAGGTTCGCTCTTATCTGATCGACGGCGCTGAGGTGGGCGAGGTCGCGCTTGAGGAGCCGGCGCGCTGAACGACAAGCCGCTGATCTGCCCGACCTGCGGCGTCTCGCAATCGCGCAGCGAGCGGTTCTGCCCGAGCTGCGCGATGCCGCTCGTGCACATGCCGGGCAGCGAGCGAGACGCGAGCGAGCGCCAGCGCAAGGCGCGCAAGATCAAGCCGCAATACGCCGAAGGCCGGCTCGTCAAGGTCGCGTACGCGAGCAACCAGCCAGAGGCGGAGCTGATCGAGGCGCTGCTGCTCGAGGAGGGCATCCCGAGCATGTCGCGGCGCTCCGGCGGCTTCGACGTGCCCGACTTCCTCGCGGCCGGGCCGCGCGACATCCTCGTGCCGGAGTCGGGCGCCGAGGCCGCGCGCGAAGCGCTCGCGGCGCCTGATGCCGTCTACTAGCTCTTAGTAGCGTCGCGAAGCCGCCGCCGGGGCGGGTCGGTTACTCGAAAACGCGCGCCGATAGCAGCTGTATATACGTCGTACATACGATTGCTATCGCGACGCAAGATCGAAGGCGCATCGCGCCAGGCGCATCGCGCCCGGCGGCGCAAGATCGAAGGTGTCTCGCGTTCGGAGCTAGGCCAGAACGGGCGTGCCGGCGGCTGACTCGCTCGCGATCGAGCGGATCGCTTCGGAGGCGCGCTCGAACTCGGCGTCGGAGAGCACGGGCGTGCCCTCGAACGGAAGTTCGCGCTGTAGCTCGATCCAGGCTTGCGCGGCGGCGTACTCGTCCTTGACCTTGACGGTGACTGGGCGCGGGATGCGGTAGGTGCGCAGCAGCAGCACGTGCAGCGGCTGGTGGCGACGCCAGCCGAGGCGCTTCTCGGCGTAGTCGGGCGTCCAGACGTAGAACGGCGAGAGCGCGTCGACGCAGCGCGGGTCGGTGATCGTGAAGTGCTCGGCGACCTCGGCCCACGCGCGGATCCGCACGCGGTCGGGCTGCTGCACGCGAGCGCCGGACGTGAACGCATGCAGGTGCGGCTCACCGTCGCTCCAGACGCCCTCCTCGAGCGCGCGGCGCAGCTCGGGCTGGTGGGACTCGCGGACGAGATCGCCGGTCTGGTGGTCGAAAGTCGGATAGAGGAAGAATCGCTCGTGCGCGAGCCGGATCGACTTTCCGGGTTCGCGAATGCCGCCCTTGCGGAGCGTTACAAGTTGCTCGCCTTCTGCGAGCGCACGGACGGTGACCGCCCATTCTCTGAAAGCAATTGGCATTTCTGGGATGAGGCTGGGAAAAGCTTCTCTGTCTTGCCCCTGCTCGAACCGGGCGGTCCGGCGTGGGGCTCCTTAAAGATACGAAACCCAGGCGGAAATCCCAAATCGCCTGCAAAATTGATGGTTTATCGGACGCATGTTCGACTGTCCGTGCAGCTAAACAGCCGCTTCAGAGCGCTCGATCGAGTGTTTCCATCTGGCCGCTTCGGAGTCGTCGAGCAGACTGCGGCGGCGCGCTCGGACAGCGCTCGGTTAGGATCGACGGCCGCTGCGTCGTGAGCCGCTGAGCGTCCGTAAGCCGCTGGACGCCCGCGAGCCGTTGGGAAGCGTCGGCAGGCCGCTAAGCGTCGGCGTCAGGCGCGCCGTAGCCGCCGCCGCCAGGCGTTTCGATGCGCAGGCGCTGGCCGGCGCGCAGCGTGCCGGTGCTCTTGCCGGGCAGCGGCTCGCCGTCGAGCAGGTCGCGTCCGGGCGCTCCGGGCCGGCCGCCGTCGGCGCCGCGCGGCGCGTGCCGGCGGCGCTCGCCGATCAGCGAGTAGGACATCTCGCGCAGCGCCTGCAGCTCGCGCACGACGCCATCGCCGCCGTGTGTGCGCCCGGCGCCGCCGGAGCCGCGGCGCAGCGCGTACTGCACGACGCGCAGCGGGAATTCGCGCTCGAGCGCCTCGATGGGCGTGTTCAGCGTGTTGCTCATCGCGACGTGCACGCCGCTCGGCCCGTCGGCGTCGGCGCATGCGCCTTGACCGCCGCCGAGCGTCTCGTAGTAGGAGAACGCGCGGCTGGCGGCCGGCGCGGCGTCGCCGGACGGCTCGCCGTCGCCGCAAGCGCCGTCGGCGCCGAGCGTGAGGTTGTTCATCGTGCCCTGCCCGAGCGCGCGGCCGAACGCAGCGAGCACGAGATCTGCGACGCGCGAGGACGTCTCGACGTTGCCGGCGGCGACGGCTGCGCCAGGGCGCGCGTTGAGCAGCGAGCCGAGCGGCGCGCGCACGTCGACGGCGCGGTACGCGCCGGCCGACGGCGGGATGTCGGGGTCGGTGAGCACGCGCAAGGCGAAGTAGCACGCCGAGCGCGTGACGGCGAGCGGGCAGTTGAGGTTGCCGCCGTGCTGGGGGGCGCTGCCGGCGAAGTCGAGCATCAGGCGATCGCCGTCGATGCTCGCGCGCAGCCGCAGCGGCAGGTCGCCGTCGCGCGCCTCGAGCACGTCTTCGGCGAGCAGCTCGCCGTCGGGCAGCGCGGCGAGGCACGCGCGCGTGCGTCGCTCGGCGTAGTCGAGCACGGCGTCGGTCGCCTCGCGCAGGCGCTCGCGGCCGAGGCGCTCGGCGAGCGCGGCGAGGCGCAGCGCGCCGATCCGGTTGGCGGCGAGCTGCGCGCGCAGGTCGGCACGACGCTCTTCGGGCTGGCGCATCTGCGCGACGAGCTCGTCGATCGCCGCTTCGTCGAGCACGCGCGGCGAGATCACGACGCCCTCTTCGGCGAGCGTGTGGCTGTCGGCGGGCATCGAGCCGGGCAGGCGCCCGCCGACGTCGGCGTGGTGCGCGCGGCTCGCGGCGAAGCCGATCAGACGGCCGGCGCAGGCGCCGTCGTTGCGGCTGCCGCGGCGGCCGGCGTCGGGCTCGCGGCCGGCGAAGACGGGCGTGACGACGGTGATGTCGGGCAGGTGCGTGCCGCCTTGGAACGGGTCGTTGAGGATCCACGAGACGCCGGGGCGGTGGCGCTCGCCGAGCACGGCGGCGACGGACGCGGGCATCGAGCCGAGGTGCACGGGGATGTGCTCGGCTTGCATCGTCATCTGCCCGCCGGCGTCGAACAGGCCGGTCGACGCGTCGCGGCGCTCCTTGATGTTCGACGAGTGCGCGGAGTGGATCAGCGCGACGCCCATCTCTTCACAGGCGGCGCGCAGCGCGCCGGTCAGCACTTGCAGCTCGATCGGGTCGAGCGCGCTCATCGCGCTCGTCCGGTCGCGCGATCGTCGTCGAGCACGATCGTGCCGTGCTGATCGACGACGCCGGACCAGCCGGCGGGCACGTACAGCGTCGACTCGCCGAGCGCATGCACGCCGGGACCGCTGAGCGTCGCGCCGGGCGCCAGCTCGCCATCGTCGTCGCCGCGCGGCTGAGGCTCGGGCGCGTGGCCCCAGACGGACACGCGCACGTTGACGAGCTCGACGGCGGCGCGCTCGTCGCGATAGCCGTAGCGCTGCTCGTGCGCTTCGGCGAACGCGTCGGCTAGCACGTGCGGGTCGACGGACTCGCTGGACTGCTCGACGGGCAGCTCGAACGACTGGCCGCTGTAGCGCAGCTCGTAGCTGACGCGCAGCCGCTCGCGCTCGCCGGCGAGCGCGAGCTCGGCTCGCTCGACGAGCGCGTCGCGCAGCTCGCGCACGCGCTCGGCGCTGAACGACTCGCCGCTGAGCATGACGGTGCGTGAGACGTCGTGGCGCGGCGCGGCGGCGGCGAGGCCGAGCGCGCAGAGCACGCCGGACGCGCGCGGGCAGAGCACGCGGCGGATGCCGAGCTCGCGCGCCATCGCGCAGGCGTGCAGCGGCCCGGCGCCGCCGAAGCACATCAGCGCGAAGCGGCGCGGATCGATGCCGCGCTGGACGGTGATCTGGCGCAGCGCGCCGAGCATCTCGGACTCGGCGACGCGGACGATGCCGTCGGCGCAGGCGAGCGTGTCGAGCGCCAGTTCTCGCGCGAGCGTCGCGACGGCGCGCTCGGCGGCGTCGCGGTCGAGCTGCAGGCCGCCGGCGAGCGGCTGGTCGGCCGGCAGCCTGTCGAGCAGCAGGTTGGCGTCGGTGACGGTCGCAAGCTCGCCGCCGTGGCCGTAGCAAGCCGGTCCGGGCACGGCCCCGGCCGACTGCGGGCCGACGCGCAGCGCGCCGCCGCTGTCGCGCCAGGCGATCGAGCCGCCGCCGGCGCCGACGGTGTGGATGTCGAGCGCGGGCAGCGCGAGCGGGCGGCCGGCGATCTCGCGCGCGGCGGTCTCGGCGACGGCGCTGCGATCGATCAGGCAGACGTCGCATGAGGTGCCGCCCATGTCGAAGCAGAGCACGTCATCGGCGCCGGCGAGCCGCGCGAGCAGCAGCGCGCCGCCGACGCCGCCGGCGGGTCCAGACAGCACGGTCAGCGCGGCGTGCGCGGAGGCGCGCGCGATGCTCGTCAAGCCGCCGGAGGACTGCATGATCTGCGGCTCGACGAGTGCTTCGTCATGCGCGTCGTCGGCAAGCGTGCGCAGGTAGCGCGCGAGCAGCGGCGAGAGCGCGGCGTCGAGCGCAGTCGTCGCGGTGCGCTCGTACTCGCGGAACGTGCCGACGAGGTCGCTGGAGAGCGAGACGGGCACGCCGGGCAGCAGCTCGGCGAGCAGCCGGCCGAGCAGCAGCTCGTGCTGCGGGTCGGCGTAGGAGTGCAGCAGCGCGACGGCGACGGCTTCTGGCGCGCTGGCGGCGACGTGCTCGACCAGTGTCCGCGCATCGCCGGCGTCGAGCGCGCGCAGCACGCCGTCGGGAGCGATCCGCTCGGGCGCGGCGAAGCGCAGCTCGGCGGGCACGAGCGGCGCCGGCTGGGCGTCGCAGAGCCGGTAGAGGTGCGGGCGCGCCTGGCGCGCTAGCTCGATCACGTCGGTGAAGCCGTCGGTCGCGATCAGCGCGGTGCGCGCGGTCGCGCCTTGCAGCAGCGCGTTGGTCGTGACGGTCATGCCGTGCGCGAAGCGCTGCACGTCGGCGGCGCGGGCGCCGGCGCGCTGCAGCACGAGGCGCACGGCGTCGAGCACGGCGCGCGACTGCTCGCCGGGCGTGCTCGGCACCTTGGCGGTGTGCACGACGCGGTCGTCGCCGACGAGCACGGCGTCGGTGAACGTGCCGCCGACATCGACTCCGAGAAGCACGTGCGCCAGCCTACGCTCGGCCGGCGTCGGGCGCGCGTTCGCGAGACAGGAGGTCTCGCGCCGATCGCCGCTCGCGCGCGCCGCTCAGCTGCGCGGACGCGACCCAAAGCGGAACTGGCTCAAGCGGCGGCGAGCTCGCGATCCTCGGTTTCGGCGAGGTGCTGATGCGACGGGCAGTAGCCGTTGTGCGGCAGCGGCACGCGCTGGCAGGCGGAGCCCTTGCGCGTCGTCGCGCGACACTGCGGCGGCGCGCCGCTGACGGCGGCGTAGCCCTCGTGCGGATGCAGCGTGACGTAGTCTTGCGCCAGTTGCACATAGCGGCAGACGACGCTGTGCACGTGCGACTGCGAGGACATCGGGAAGTAGTTGCGGATGTCGGCGAACAGCGTGCGCTCGGGGCGCGCGAAGTAATGGCGGTCGGTCGCGAGCCGCTCGACGACGGCCTCGCAGGCGCGCAGCACGGCAGCGTGATTCGCAGCGGCTGGAGCGCCGGGCGGCGACGGGACGATCTCTGCTGCAAGCTCGCGATAGATGGCTCGACTGAACTGGTACATGGCTACTCCTGACCTTCTGAAGTTGTTGGAGCAAACCCCCCGTTCTCAAAGACTCCGCGAGCCTTTGATCCTTCTACGCGTAGAAACACGCGTTTGATCACAACAGACCGCGGATAAAGAGGAAATCAGCGAACAATTCAGGAGACATTTAGATTGACCCCTGAACGGGGTCGGGCTGGCGTTCGCGTTGGCGCGCTCAGCGCCAGGTCTGCCAGTCGAGCTCGAACTGCTCGTCGTCGCTGCGTGACGACGTGAGGACGACGTGGCGCTCGTCGAACGCGGCGTCGCGCTCGGGGAAGTCGACGCGCTGGTGCGCGCCGCGGCTCTCGGTGCGCGCGAGCGCGCAGCTGGCGATCGCGCGCACGAGTGGGTGCGGGCTGTCGAGCAGGCGCTGCAGGCCGTCGGCGCTGCGCACGATACCGGCGTCGCGCCACAGCCGCTCGCGCGTCTGCGGGTCGCTGACGGGCGGCGCCGGCAGCGCGCGCAGGCGCGCGAGCTCGGCGTCGCTCGCGGCGGCGCCGGCGCGGGCGGGCGCCGGCTGGGCGAGCGCATGCGCGACGGCGCGGCGCGCGAAGACGAAGCACTCGCTGAGCGAGTTCGAGGCGAGCCGGTTGGCGCCGTGCAGGCCGGTGCACGAGGACTCGCCGACGGCATACAGGCCGGGCAGCGTCGAATGGGCGTTGAGGTCGGCGACGATGCCGCCCATCGTGTAATGCGCGGCAGGCGCGACCGGGATCAGCTCGCGCGTCGGGTCGAGGCCGGCGTCGCGCAGCGCGTCGACGACGTTCGGGAAGTGCGCCGGGTCGACGCTGCGCATGTCGAGCCCGACGGACTGCTCGCCGGACTCGCTGAGGCGCGCCTGGATCGCGCGCGAGACCTCGTCGCGCGGCGCGAGCTCGTCGACGAAGCGCTCGCCGTCTGCGTCGTGCAGCGTCGCGCCCTCGCCGCGGATCGCCTCGGTGACGAGGAAGCCTTCGCGGCCCGGGCACGCCGATCACGGCGGTCGGGTGGAACTGCAGCAGCTCGAGATCGGCGAGCGCGGCGCCGGCTCGATGGGCGAGGATCAGCCCGACGCCTTGCGAGCCGGGCGGATTGGTCGTGCGCGCCCACATCGCGGCGCAGCCGCCGGTCGCGATCACGACGGCGCGTGCGCCGAGCACGCGCTCGTCGTCGCAGACGAGCCCGGCGCAGCGCTCGTCGCGGCGCCACAGCGCGCGTGCGCGCGCGTGCTCGAGCACGGCGATGCGCGGCTGCTCGGCGACGAGCGCGGAGAGCTGGCGCACGACGCGCCGTCCGGTCGCGCTGCCGCCGGCGTGCACGACGCGCCTGACCGAGTGCCCGCCCTCGAGCCCGAGCGCGAGCTGCCCGTCGGCGTCGGCGTCGAAGCGCACGCCGAGCGCTTGCAGGTCGCGCACGCACGCGGGCGCCTCGCGCGCGAGCACGGCGGCGGCCGACTCGCGCACGAGCGCGCGCCCGGCGCGGACGGTGTCTTGCAGGTGCAGCTCGACGCTGTCGTCGTCGGCGAGCGCAGCGGCGAGGCCGCCTTGCGCCCAGTAGCTCGCGGTCTGCGCGAGCGGCGTAGCGGCGACGAGCATGACCGAAGCGCCGTCGCGCGCGGCGCAGAGCGCCGCGTAGAGGCCTGCGGCGCCGGCGCCGACGACGGCTACGTCGGTCTCGTGCGAGACCGCGGGTGCGGGCGCGGACATCGCGAGAACCGTATCTCGCGCGAGCGCCGCGAGCGGCGCTCGCGGCGCGTCGCGACCTGGAGCGGGACTATTTCGTCGACAGTGGGCTGGCGGCCTGGCGCTCTGCTTCTCGCTCGGCTGGCGTCAGCGTCGTGACGGTCGTCGAGCCGGCTGCGCCGGTCGTCGCTCCGACGGCGCCGCCGGTCGTCGTGACGGTCGCGGGGCCTTGCGCGCCGGCGACGCCGGGCGTCGTCGTCGTGGCGCTCCCCGGCGTTGTCGCTGTGGCGCCGGGCGTCGTCGCGACGGCGCCGGTCGTCGTCACGGCAGGCGCTGTCGCCGCCGGCGCGGTCGTGGCTGGGATCGTCGTCGTGACGGGCTTGCTCGCCGAGCTCGAGCCGCCGGCGAGCTTGACGAGCGCGGCGGCGAGCACGCCGAGCGCGAGCAGCGCGACGACGAGCACGGCGAGGATCGGCGCCTTCCAGTTGGGCGTCGCGGCGAGCCTCGTTCGCGCGGCGGCGCCGCAGCGCAGGCACCAGTCCTGGTCGGGACCGAGCGGCGTCGCGCAGAGCGGACATGCGTCGCTCGCGGCTTGCGGCGGGGCGAGCGGGATCGGCTCGCCGCCGGTCGCGGGCGCGGCGCTGCCGGGAACGTCGTAAGCGCTCGTCTGCTGCTCTGTCGCCGTCGCGCCGGGCGGCGCATGCGCTCCGCTCGCGGCGCTCGTCACGAGCCGGCGGCCGGCGGGCGAATGATTTCGGTCGGTTCGTCGGCGTCGCTGGTCTGCGCCGACGACGGCGTCGCGGGACGCGAAGGCGGCACGGGCGAGCGCGCGGCGCCGGTGACGGCGGCGTGCGTCTGCGTCGCCGGCTCGGCTGGCGCGGGCTGCTCAGCGCTCGAGCCCGGCTGCGCCGGCGGCGGCGCGCTGGTGTCGGGCGCCGGTGCGGCGATCGGCGCGGCGCCGCTCGCGGCCGCGTGCGTGTCAGTCGGAGTCGGCGCAAGGCCGCTCGCGGGCGCCGGCGGCGTGGCCGCTGCCGCCGGCGGCTGGAGCGGCGCGCCGGTCGGCGCGACGACGGCGCCGCCAGGCGAGACGACGGGCGCCGCGGCTGATCCGGCCTCGGGAGAGCCGGCCGGCGGTGGGCCGACGGCGGCGGCGCCGGCGATCGGCAGGTCGCTCTTGCGGCTCATCGGCAGGCCGCAGTTCGGGCAGAAGCGGTCCTCGCCGCTGTGAATCGCGGCGCAGCGTGGGCAGGCGGTGATGCCGGCCTCGCGCAGGACGGTCAGCGACTGGCGCTCGGCGAGGCTCGCTTCGAGCGCGCGCAGCTCGGCGTCGATTCGGCTCAGGGTCGCGAGCTTGGCGAGCACGAGCGTGTCGTTGCGCTGGCCGAAGTGGTGCAAGCTGAAGACGAGGCCGCCGAGATCGCGATAGGCGAGCTCGCGCGCTTTGCGCAGGAAGCGCGCGCGGCGGCGCACGCGACCGCGCGCGCCGAATCCAGGAGGTCCGGACGGCGTGGGCTCGGCGGCGACGTCGCTTGCCGTCGCGCCGCCGGCGCCGGCGAGCTCGCTCGGCGCGGCGTCGCTCACGCGGTAGGCGTCGTTCGACGCGCCAGCACCGTGCGGCTGGCTCGTCTGGCCTGACGATGACGGCGCGGCTGTCTGAGTCGTGGCAGGTGGCTGGTCCACGGCAAAACCATGCTACCCCGCCGGCTCCCGGGCGGCGCGCCATGCGGCGAGCACGCGCTGCGCCATGCGCGCCGCCGAGTAGCGCTCGGCGCGCTCGCGCCCGTCGATGCGGGGGTCGCGGGCGTCGAGCGCCGGCTGCAGCGCGGCGCGCCAGCTGTTCGCGTCGAACGGGGCGCAGAGCGTGCCGGCGACGCCTGCGAGCGCCTCTTCGTGGATGCCGACGGGCGTCGCGAGCACGGGTACGTCGCAGGCGAGCGCCTCGAGCACGGCGAGGCCGAAGCCCTCGCGCTCGGACGGCACGAGCACGGCGTTGGCGGCGTTGACGTAGAGCGGCACGCGCGCCGGCTCGACGCCGCCGAGCGTCAGCAGCTCGACGCCGCTCGCGGCGGCGAGCTCGCGCGCGCGGTCGTAGCGCTTCTCAGGGCGCGCTGGATCGGCGCCGAACAGCACGTACGGCCGGCGTGGGTCGAGCGCTAGCCGATCACGGGCATGCGCGCGCGAGAGCGGCTGGAAGCGCTCGACGTCGACGCCGCACGGGAGCACGTGCGCGCGCTTCGCGAGTCGCGCGGGCAGCTCGTCGCGCAGGCTCGCCGAGACGGTTGCGAGCAGCTCGACGCTCGGCAGCGCGGCACGGGTGAGCAGGCGTGTGCGCGGGTGGCGCAGGTCGGTGCCGTGCAGTGTCAGCGCGCGCACGCGGGCCGGAGCGGCGAGCGCCGGCCAGGCGGTCAGGCCGAAGTGCGCGTGGACGACGTCGAACGGCGCGCGGCGGACGCCGCGTGGGGTGGGGTCGCCGGGCCGTTCGTCGATGCCGACGGCGGCGCCGCGACCGAATCGCCGGCGCAGCTCGAGCGCGGCGCGAGCGAGCGCGCGCGGGCCGGGCGCGAACTCGAACAGCTCGACGTCGAGCTCGCCGGACGGATCGAGTCGGCGCAGCGCGGCGACCTGGTCGCGCACGAAGCTGCCGCGCTCGGGGTTGGCCGCGTCGGGACGCATGTTCGAGACGACGAGCGCGCGCACGTCAGGCGACGGTAGCGCTCGGCATCGACGCGAGCGCGGCGGCGAGCTGCGCGGCGGTCCGAGCCGGCGCGTCGGTTGAGGCGGCGGGGCGGGCTCGACGGACGGCTTTGGAATGATGAGCGGGTGGCCAGCCCCTCCGCCAACCGGTCGGACCCGCGCACGCGGCCGATCGGCGTGTTCGACTCGGGCGTCGGCGGCCTGACGGTGCTGCACGAGCTGCTCGTGCAGCTGCCGCACGAGGACTACGTCTACATCGGCGATACGGCGCGCTTTCCATACGGTGAGCGCTCGCCGCAGGAGCTGGCGCGCTTCTCGGCGGAGATCGCCGAGGAGCTGTTGCGCCGGCGGGCGAAGCTGCTCGTCGTCGCTTGCAACTCGGCGACGGCGGCGGCGCTGCCGAGCTTGCGTCGCCGAATGCTCGAGACGACGCTCGGCGTCGACGTGCTCGGCGTCGTGCGCCCGGAGGCGTCGCAGGCGGTTGCGACGACGCGCAGCGGGAGAATCGGCCTGCTGGCGACGCCGACGACGGTCGCGAGCGGCGCGTATGACGAGGCGGTGCGCGCGATCGATCCGCACGTCTCGCTGCGGTCTGTCTCGTGTCCGGGGCTGGCGGCGATCATCCAGGCTGGCGAGCAGTTCGACGAGGGCACGGTGAAGCTCGTGCGCGAGGCGTGCGAGCCGCTGCGCGACGCGGACGTCGACACGGTGATCCTCGGCTGCACGCACTACCCGCTGATCCGCCCGATGCTGCAGCGGATGCTCGGCCCGCAGGTCACGCTCGTCAGCTCGGGCGCGGCGCTCGCGCGACAGGTCGAGCACGCGCTGAGCACGCGCTCGCTCGGCAACCCGCGCGACGGCGAGGGCGACTACCGCTTCTTCTGCACGGGCGACGCGGCGGCGTTCGAGCAGCTCGGCACGCGCTTTCTGCAGATGCCGCTGGGGAAAGTCGAGCGGGTCGAGTTGAGCGAGACGGAGGTGGCGGCATGAGCGAGCAGCAGACGAAGGCGCGCAGCTACGGGCGCGCGGCGAACGAGCTGCGGCCGATCTCGATCGAGCCGGACTTCATGCGCACGGCGACCGGCTCGGCGCTGATCTCGGCCGGCGAGACGCGCGTGATCTGCACGGCCTCGGCGCAGGAGAGCGTGCCGCGCTGGATGGCCGGCCGCGGCACGGGCTGGGTGACGGCCGAGTACGGGATGCTGCCGGCGTCGACGGGCGATCGCAAGCAGCGCGACGCGACGCGCGGGCGCCAGGACGGCCGCACGATCGAGATCCAGCGGCTGATCGGCCGCTCGCTGCGCGGCGTGATCGACTTCAAGGCGCTCGGCGAACGCACGATCTACCTCGACTGCGACGTGCTGCAGGCCGACGGCGGCACGCGCTGCGCGTCGATCACGGGCGCATACGTCGCGCTGTCGCTCGCGTGCGCGCGGCTGCGCGAGCGCGGCGCGCTGGAGCGCAGCCCGCTGACCGGCTCGCTCGCGGCGGTCTCGTGCGGGATCGTCGCCGGCCGCGCGCTGCTCGACCTCGACTACTCGGAGGACTCGACCGCGGAGGTCGACGCGAACGTCGTGATGACAGGCGACGGCGGGCTAGTCGAGGTGCAGGCGACGGCCGAGCGCACGCCGCTCTCGCGTGCGCACCTCGACGAGCTGCTGGCGCTGGCCGAGTCGGGGATCGCGCGGCTGCGCGAGGCGCAGGAGCAGACGCTCGCGAGCGCCGGCGCGGGAGCTTCCGACGCCCCGGCGACGGCGCCGACCGACGCTCCGGCGACGGCGCGGACCGATGCTCCGGCAACCGCGTGAGGCTGCTGCTCGCGACGCACAACGAGCACAAGCGCCGCGAGCTGTCGCGGCTGATGCCGCAGGCGCGCGATGGCGAGCCGTGGGAGCTGGAAGCGCTGCCAGCCGACGTCGAGCTGCCGCCGGAGGACGGCGAGACGTTCGCCGAGAACGCGTTCGGCAAGGCGCGCGCGGCGGCGGCGGCGGCCGGGCGAGCGACGATCGCCGATGACTCGGGGATCGCGGCTGAGGCGCTCGGCGGCGCGCCGGGTGTGCGCTCGGCGCGCTACGCCGGCGAGCATGCAAGCGACGAGCAGAACCTCGCGAAGCTGTTGCGCGAGGCGCCGACCGACAGCGCGCTGGAGTACGTCTGCGCGATCGCGTTCGTCGATCCGCGCAGCGGCGAGGAGCGGCTGTTCGAAGGTCGCTGCGCGGGACGTCTGGCGGCGGCGCCGCGCGGCGGGCGCGGCTTCGGCTATGACCCGGCGTTCGTGCCGGACGACGGTCGCGACGAGTTGACGATGGCAGAGCTGTCAGACGCCGAGAAGGACGCGATCAGCCACCGCGGCCGCGCCGCGCGCGCGCTCGTGCGGTGGCTCGAGCAGCGCTCGCCGTCGATCTAGCGGCGCGCCGCGCGCTACAGCAGGTTGATCGCGGCGGCGATCGCGATCGCGAGGCCGAGCCCGGCATAGCCGTTGTAGCCGCTCAGCAGCAGCAAGAGGCCGGTGACGAGCGCGACGAGCACGGTCACGAGCCAGGCGATGCGGGTGACGCTCATCGGCGGCATTGTCGCTGATCGCGCCGCCGAGGCCGAAGCGGCCGAAAGCGCGCGTCAAATCGAGGCTGCGCGTGGGGTGGCGCGCGTCCGTAGGTGGTGTTAGCGTCGTTTCTTCGTGATTTACGAAACGAGGAGGCCAAGGTGACGAAGTCCGAGCTGGTCGACCAGGTGGCAGACCGCGCCGAGCTGACCAAGCAGGATGCGGCGCGAGCCGTCGACGCGGTGCTGACGACCGTCGAGGACGCGCTACGTCGCGGCAGCGAGGTCACGGTCGCGGGGTTCGGCAAGTTCCACGTCAGCGATCGCGGCGCGCGCAAAGGCGTCAACCCGCGCACTGGCGAGCGCATCGAGATCGCGGCTTCGCGCGTGCCTCGCTTCACGGCCGGCAGCGGGCTGAAGAGCGCGGTGAAGGGCCGCTGAGCCTGACACGCTCGTTCGCTGACACGCTCGCCGCTCGCGTGGCCGAGCGCGAATCGCAGATCGTGCTCGGCCTCGACCCCGACGCGAGCGCGCTGTGGCCGGTGGCCGAGCCGGCTGCCGGCTCACGCGAGAGCTCCGGCGAGCGCGCGGCGCGTGCGGTGCTCGCGCACTGCCGCGCGGTGATCGACGCGACGGCCGAGGCGTGCGTCGCGGTCAAGCCGCAACTGGCGCGCTTCGAGTTGCTCGGCGCGCCGGGCTGGGCGGCGCTCGAAGCGGTCGTCGCGCATGCGCGGCAGCGCGGCCTGCTGGTGATCGCCGACGGCAAGCGCGGCGACATCGACGTCAGCGCGCGCGCATACGCCGGCGCGCTGCTCGGCGGCGCGGAGACGCCATACGGCAGGCTGGCGGGGCTCGGCGCCGACCTCGTGACGGTCAACCCGCTGATGGGCGTCGACGCGCTCGAGCCGTTCGTGCAGGCCGCGCGCGAAGTCGGCGCTGGCGTGCTCGTGCTCGTGCGCACGTCGAATCCGGGCGCGAGCGACGTCGAGGACTTGGAGTTGGCGGGCGGCGGCGTCGTGTGGGAACGGATCGCCGAGATCGTCGAGCGCCTCGGCGCGAGCGGCGTCGGCGAGTCGGGCCTCAGCGACGTCGGCGCGGTGGTCGGCGCGACGGCGCCGGAGCACGTTCACCGCGCTCGCGAGCTGATGGTCAGCGCGCCGTTCCTGCTGCCGGGCATTGGCGCGCAGGGCGGCCGGGTCGAGCAACTCGCGGCGGCGTTCGCGCCGGGCCGCGCCGGCGGCCTGATCAGCGCTTCGCGCGGCATCGTCGGGGCGCACCTGGCGGACGGCGGCGAGCCGGCGAGCGCCGCGCGCGCGGAGGCCGAGCGGCTGCGCGAGACGGCGTGGTCACTGTCCGCCGAGCTGGCCGGCGACGTCCGCTAGCCTTGTGAGGCGCTCGGCGGCGCGTGTCGCTGAGCAGGAAGGTGGATGAGGAGCTCAGATGATCATCACGGTCACGCTGAACGCGGCGATCGACAAGTCGCTCTCGGTCCCGAACTTCCGCTTGGGAAGACGGCACCGCACGGTCGAGCAGCGCACGATGGCGGGCGGCAAAGGCGTCAACATCGCACGCACGCTGAAGGCGCTCGGTCAGCCGGTGATCGCGACGGGCTTCGCCGGCGGCGCGACGGGCACGCACATCGTCGAGCAGCTCACCGAAGAGTCGATCCTCAACGACTTCGTGCGGATTCGCGAGGAGTCGCGCACGAACACGTCGGTGCTCGATCCGACGACGGGCGAGCAGACTGAGATCAACGAACGCGGCCCGTCGGTCTCAGGCTCGGAGATCGAGCTGTTCCGCGACAAGCTGCTGTACCTGGCGCGCGGCGCGGCGATCGTCGTGTTCGCCGGCTCGCTGCCGCCTGGCGTCGAGCCGGAGCTGTACGCGGAACTGATCCGCGAGCTGTCGCGGATGGAGGTGACGACGGTGATCGACGCCGACGGCGAGCCGTTGCATCACGCCGTGCGCGCCGAGCCGGACGTCGTCTCGCCGAACGTGCTCGAGGCGGAGGAGCTCGTCGGTCATGAGTTCTCCGGCGAGAGCGAGCGCGCGCAAGTCGTCCGCGAGATCGTCGCGATGGGCCCGCGCGAGGCGCTGATGACGCTCCCCGACGGCTGCTTCGCGCAGGTGCTGATCGACGGGCAGACGCACACCAAACGCGCGCGGATCGAGCGCCGCGAGCCGATCGCGCGGCGCGGCGCCGGCGACTCGTTCCTCGCCGGCTACATCGCGGCGCGCTACGAGGGCCGTTCGGTCGACCAGTGCCTGCGCTTGGGCGTCGCTTGCGGCGCCGAGTCGACCGGACGCCTCGAAGCCGGTCCGATCGACTCGCGCGAGGCGCGGCGGCTGATGGGCGAGGTCGAGCTGTCGGCCGTCGAGCAGCCGGCGCAGGTCAGCAGCTAGCGCTCGGCGCCGTCGCGCCGGCGCGGCTCAGCCGCCGGCGACGTCGCGGCGCAGGAAGACGAGGTAGGCGGTCAACAGGCACGGGGCGGCGTAGAGCGCGCAGACCCATGCGGAATGGCCGATCGGTCCCCAGTCGGTCGGTGTACGCAGGAGGCCCTGCCAGGCGTTGTACTCGGTCGTCAGCAGGTACGGCTTGGCGCCTTCGAGACCGGGGATCACGGGGATCAGCGCGAGCACGAGCGTGACGGCGAGCGTGCCGACGACCGCGGCGGCGCTGTTGCGCGTGATCGTCGAGAGCAGCACGCCGATGCTGACGATCGCGGCGATTGGGATCAGGTAGCAGGCGTTCGCCGCGACGATCAGCAGCAGCGCTTCGCCCGGCGGGACGATCGTTCCGGACAGCGAGCGGATGTCGTGGAAGCCCCACGACGCGACGCCGGCGACGGCGGCGACGAGCGCCGCGAGGAACACGGCGGCGGCTGCGTAGGCAAACGCGGCGAGCGCCTTCGCGGCGAACACCTGCCCGCGATCGACCGAGCGCGTGAGGATCGTCTTCAGCGTGCCGTTGTTGTCCTCGTTGGCGATGATGTCGCCGCTGACGAGCGCGCTCGACAGCGGCAGGAAGAACGTCGAGGAGAGAATCAGCGTGAGCACCGGCGTGACGAGCCCCGACTGCGTGATCTCGGCGAAGAAGATGCTGTTGCCGCCGTGGCCGTGGTGTTCGTGGAAGTGCTCGGCGATGACGAAGAAGACCGGCGTGATGATCGCGATGACGAAGCCGAGGTAAGTGCGCTTCTGCGCGGCGAGCTTGCGCAGCTCCCAGCGCCAGATCGTCAGCGTGCCCGGGCGCCGAGCGCCGATCGCCGGCGGGCCGACCGCGGCCGGCTCAGCTGCCGCCGCGGCGCTCATCCGATCGCCACCGGGTCGCCGCTGGCGGTCCGTGTCGGGCGCTCGTCTTCGCCGTCGGAGCGCTCGGTCAGGCGGAAGAACAGGTCCTCGAGCGTCGCCAGCTCAGGCGTCAGCGCGAGCACGCCGATGCCGGCGCGCGCGAGCGCGAGCGAGACGCCGCCGGCGTCGTGCTCGTCGGCGTCGAACGCGAGCGCGTGCTCGCCGGCGTGCGCGTTTGCGACGCCGCGCTGCTCGCGCAAGATCCCGAGCGCGAGCGAGTCGTCGGTCGTGCGCAATCTGTAGCCGGCGCCGCCTTGGCGGCGCAAGTCGGCGAGCGCGCCCTCGTAGACGACGCGGCCGGAGTCGACGATCGCGACGCGATCGCACAGCTCCTGGACCTCGGGCAGCTGATGGCTCGAGAGCAGCACGGTGATCCCGTCGCCGGCGAGGCGCTGGATCAAGCGGCGCATGTCGCGCATCCCGCCCGGATCGAGCCCGGTCGCCGGCTCGTCGAGGATCAGCAGTCGCGGGCGGCGCAGCAGCGCCGCGGCGATGCCGAGCCGCTGGCGCATGCCGTGCGAGTAACCGCCGACGCGATGCATCGCGCGCGGCGCCAGCTCGACGCTCTCGAGCACGTCGTCGATCAGCTCGCGCGCGCCGCCGCCGTCGAGCGCCGCGAGCAGCTCGAGGTTCTTGCGCGCGCTCAGGTACGGATAGAAGCGCGGCGCTTCGACGAAGCCGGCGACGCCCTGCAGCGCCCGCGCGCCTGCGCGCAGCGGGTCGCGGCCGAACAGCTCGATGCTGCCCTCGCTCGGCGTGATCAGCCCGAGCGCCATCCGCAGCGTCGTCGTCTTGCCGGCGCCGTTCGGGCCGAGGAAGCCGTAGACGTCGCCGGCGTCGACGTTGAGGTCGATGTGGTCGACGGCGACGACGTCGTCATAGCGCTTGACGAGCCCGCGCGCTCGGACGGGCGGCGCCTCGCTGGGCGCGAGCGGCCCCTTGGCGCTCACGCTAGAGCCCTCGCGCGACTGCCTCGATCTGCGCCGGCGTGACTGCGCCGACGAGCAGGTAGCGCACGCCGGAGCGCTCGAAGCCGAGCAGCGTGCCGAGCGCCGTCGAGAGCTCCGCCGCGTTCGCTTCGCCGATTTTGACCTTCGGCAGCTGTTCGGGCAGTTCGAGCGGCTTCGCGCCGGGCTTGGCTTTGCTTTCGAGCACGTCGACGGCCGTGACGCCGCTGCCGTGCGTCGTGACGCTCGGATGCTCGTCCTCGCCGGAGCCGTTCGCGTGCTCGGCGCCGTGCGGCTTCGAGAGCTCGACTTCTTCGATCTTCGCGTTCGGCGGCGGCGTGAATTCGAACACCGAGCCGGCAACCGGGCCGAACGAGACTTCGCTGCTCGCCAGTTCGATCACCGGCGAGGAGCTCGTCGAGGAGTAGATCGCCGCGCGTAGCGGCACGCCGTTGTCCGCGTCCCACGAGAGCTCGGCGCCGCCGAGCAGGCTGCCGCTTTCCTGCGGCGAGACGCGCACGGTGTAGGCGGGCTGGCCGGCGACGTCGTCTGGCGTCGCGCCGGACAGCGTGACGTGCTTCAGCTTGGCGACCGCTTCTTCGATCTTGGCGACGCTCGGGGCTTCGTGGTCCCCGCCCGGCTTCGCGCCGTTGCCGTTCGCGTGCGCCGGCGGCGTGTAGCGGTACAGCGTGTTCGTCGCGGCGTCGTAGACGCTCAGCGTGCGACCGTCGTAGATCACTTGCGTGTCGCCTTCTTCGGATTGCAGCTCCAGGCGCATGCGGCCGTCGTCGGCGACCCACAGGCGGCCGGAGGCGCCGCTCAGCAGCGGGTTGCTCGTGATGCTGTTCGCGCTGCCACCGCCGCTCGTCCCGGTCGCGAGGTTGGCGCCTTCGAGCAGGTGGTCGGTCAGCTGGACGTTGGCGCTGAAGCCTTCGACCGGCGGCGCGCTCAGCGCGTCGTGGACGGCCTGCGCGAGCGGCTTCGGCGGCGGCGTCGGTCCCGAGCCGAGCGCGAACGCGATCGCGGTCGCCGAGACGCCGATCGCGACGACGAGCGCGCACAACAGCAGCAGGCGCGAAAGCGGCAGTCGGCGGAGGATGTTCACGAGCGCGCGCCGATCGGCTTACCAGTCTCGGAACGTCGAATCCGGGTCACTGATCAAGGGTAGCGCCGTAGCTTGCGTGCGGATAAACGTCGGCCAGCGACCGGCGAACGCCCCGTCCGGCGCCGTCACCCGATATGTTCTCGCGCTCATGCTGATCATCCTCGTGATCATCTGGGTCGCTCTCGGGCTCGGCACGTTTCTCGTCGCGATGCGCGGCGGCCCGCGTGGGGCGCGCGAGGCGCTGCACACCGACTCGAAGATCAGCAACCGCCTCGTCACGCTCGGCGTCGTCGTGCTGTTCGCGTTCGGTCTCGCCGTTCCGGCGATCGTGCTCGCGTTCAACGGCGATCACAAGGCGAGCGTCGCCGTCGGCGGCGTGCGCCTCAACGGCGGCGAGCAGAAAGGTCGCGAACTGTTCGCGCGCTCATGTGGCGTCTGCCACACGCTCGCCGCGACGAAGTCGATCGGCCAGATCGGGCCGAACCTCGACATCCGCGTCGGCGCCGACATCTCGACGCCGGCCGGCCGCAAGGCGCTCGTGCTGAACGCGATCAAAGAAGGCCGCGCACGCGGCCTCGGCCAGATGCCGGCACTGCTCTACCAGGGCAAGGAAGCCGAAGACGTCGCCAACTTCGTAGCAGCCGTAGCGGGCCACTGAGCCCGGCCGGCGCCGCGCGCCGCGGTTTGGCCAACCGTCGATACCGGTCGGCGCAGGGCAGCGATAAGGTCACGCTTCGATGACAGAGACGGCGAAAAGCGCGGACGACGTCAAGGCGATCGTCGCCGAACGAGAGATCCGCTTCATCCGCTTCTGGTTCACCGACGTGCTCGGTCAGCTGAAGTCGTTCTCGATCAACGTCGACGAGCTCGACGACGCATTCGAGTCGGGGATGGGCTTCGACGGCTCGTCGATCACCGGCTTCAACGCGATCGAGGAGTCCGACATGATCGCGATGCCCGACCCGGCGACGTTCGCGGTGCTGCCATGGCGTCCGGAGGAGCAGGGCGTCGGGCGGATGTTCTGCGACATCGTCACGCCCGAGCGCACGCCATATGAGGGCGACCCGCGCCACGTGCTGCGCCGCGCGCTGGAGCGCGCGCAGTCGATGGGCTTCGACGTGTTCAACGTCGGGCCGGAGCTGGAGTATTTCCTGTTCAAAGACTCGCGTTCGACGGAAGTGCTCGACGAAGGCGGCTACTTCGACCTGACGACGCTCGACGCCGGCTCTGACGTGCGCCGCGAGACGGTGCTCGCGCTGGAGCAGCTCGGGATCCACGTCGAGTACACGCATCACGAGGTCGGCCCGTCGCAGCACGAGATCGACATGCGCTACGCCGACGCGATGAAGATGGCCGACGACTGCATGACGTACCGGATCACGGTCAAGGAGTACGCGATGAAGTACGGCTGGCATGCGACGTTCATGCCGAAGCCGCTGTTCGGCGAGAACGGCTCGGGGATGCACACGCACCAGTCGCTGTTCAGCGACGGCAAGAACGCGTTCTTCGATCCCGACGACCAGTACTTCCTCTCCGATGTCGGCAAGGCGTTCATCGCCGGCCAGCTCAAGCACGCGCGCGAGATCTGCTCGATCTTCGCTCAGTGGGTCAACTCCTACAAGCGTCTCGTGCCGGGCTTCGAGGCGCCCGTCTACGTCGCGTGGTCGCGGCGCAACCGCTCGGCGCTCGTGCGCGTGCCGCTCTATCACCCAGGCAGCGAGAAGGCGACGCGGATGGAGCTGCGCTGCCCCGACCCGGCGTGCAACCCGTACCTGACGTTCGCCGTGCTGTTGCAGGCTGGCCTCGAGGGCATCGAGAAGGGCTACGAGCTGCCCGAGCCGATGGAGAAGAACCTCTACCACCTATCCGGTGAGGAGCGCCGTCGCCTCGGCGTCGAGCAGCTGCCGGAGAGCCTCGGCGAAGCGATCGAGCTGACCGCGCAGTCCGAGCTCGTGCTGCGCACGCTCGGCGAGCACATGTTCAACCGCTACGTCGAGATCAAGCGCCAGGAGTGGGACGACTACCGCGTGCAGGTCACGCAGTGGGAGCTCGACCGCTACCTCGCGATCCTCTGAGCGCGCGACGGCGCGCGGCGCGCGCTCGCTCACGCCGCGCGGCTCAGGCGCCAGCCGCGCGCGCGGGGATCGCGCAGGCGATCGGCCGCGCGGGGGAGAGGCGCCAGTGCATCGCCTGCAGCAGGTGCCCGAACGCGCTCGGATGCCGCGGCGCGATCTCGTGGACTAGACGCAGCACCGAGACGGCGTGGCGCTCGTACGACTCGCTGCCGGTCAGCTGTGCGAGCCGCAGCAGCCCGACGGCGGCGCTCGCGCCGCCGGACGGAATCGGCGCGTCGTCGACGTCCTTGCGCCGCGCGATCAGCTGCGCGCCGTCGGCGGCCGTCGAGAAGAAGCCGCCGCGCTCGGGGTCGGCGAAGCGCGCGATCAGCTCGTCGGCGAGCGCGATCGACTCGTCGAACCAGCGCTGCTCGCACGTCGCCTCGAACAGCGCGAGCATCGCTTCGAGCATGAACGCGTAGTCCTCGAGGTACGCGTCGATCTTCGCGCGGCCGTCGTTGTAGCTGCGCAGCAGCCGTCCGCGCATATCGCGCATATCGCGCAGGACGAACTCGCCGCACGCGCTTGCGGCGGCGAGCAGCTGCTCGCCGCGAGCCGGCTCGATGCCACCGAGCGGCGCGTCGCGCAGCTGTGCGCCGGTCTCGGCGAGCGCGCAGATCATCAGCGCGTTCCACGAGGTCAGGCGCTTGTCGTCGAGGCCGGGCCGCACGCGCTGCGCGCGGATCGCGAGCAGCCGCGCGCGGACGCGCTCGCGCACGGCCGCATCGGGAGCCGCGCGTGGATCGCGCCACGAGCGATCCTGCAGCACGTTCAGGCCAGGCTCGGGGTTGTGTGGATCGATGAAGTTGCCCTGCTCGCTCGCGCCGAACCAGGCGATCGCGGCGTCCGCGTCGTCGCCGAGCGCGTCGCGAAGCTGCGCGACGGTCCACACGTAGTAGCGGCCCTCGACGCCCTCTGAATCGGCGTCGAGCGCCGAGTGGAAACCGCCCTCGGGCCCGCGCATCTCGCGCAGCGCCCACGCGAGCGTGCCGAGGCAGACGTCGAGCAGCCGCCGCTCGCCGAGCCGCTGAAAGCCATGCAGGTAGGCGCGCGCGAGCAGTGCGTTGTCGTAGAGCATCTTCTCGAAGTGCGGCACCGTCCAGGCGCGATCGACGCTGTAGCGCGCGAAGCCGCCGTCGAGCTGGTCGTGGATGCCGCCGCCCGCCATCGCGCGCAGCGTCGCGCCGGTCATCTCACGCTCGCCGCGCAGCAACAGGAACTCGAGCACCGATGCCTGCGGAAACTTCGGCGCGCCGCCGAAGCCTCCGTCGCGCGCGTCGAAGGACTCGCGCAGCTTCGCGACAGCCGCGTCGAGCTCGTGCTCGGCGATCGGCTCCGAGGAAGGCGCGAGCAGCGCGCCGCCGATGAGCCGCTCGCGCAACTGCTCGCCGCCCGCGCGGACCTCTTCGCGGCGCTCGCTCCAGGCCTCGACGATCGCTTCGAGCACCTGCGTCCACGACGGCATTCCCTGCCTGGGCCGCGGCGGATAGTAGGTGCCGCCGTAGAACGGCAGCTGCTCGGGCGTGAGGAACACGTTCAGCGGCCAGCCGCCTTGGCCGGTCATGCTCTGCACGGCGTCCATGTAGAGCGCGTCGACGTCCGGGCGCTCCTCGCGATCGACCTTCACGCAGACGAACGCCTCGTTCATCAGCTCGGCCGTGCGCACGTCCTCGAAGGACTCGCGCTCCATCACGTGGCACCAGTGGCAGGCGGAGTAGCCGATCGAGACGAGCAACGGCTTGTCTTCGGCGACGGCGCGCGCGAGCGCCGGCTCGCCCCACGGCAGCCAGTCGACCGGGTTCTCGGCGTGCTGGCGCAGGTAAGGGGACGTCTCGGCGGCTAGCGCGTTGGCCATCAGAGGCTCAGACTAGTCGCGCGCCGAGCCGTGCTCCTCGGGCAGGCGCACGCCCGGCCGTCGGCAGGCTCTCACGCGCGTTCGGCGCAAGCTCAGGCTGTGATCCTCGCAGCGAGCGCTTGCCGCTCAGCGCGCGGCGAGCACCGGTTCGCGCGCGAGCCCGGGCAGTGGCAGCTTCAGCGGCCGCAGAGGCCATTCGCCGGCGCCGCCGGCGCGCGATAGCTTCACCTTCGCGAGGCTGACGTTGAAGCGCTTGCCACCGAGCGTGCCGCTGACGCGCTTGTCGGCGGACAGGCGCACCGTCCCGCCGGCGGCCGCGGCGCCGGAGATACGGATCGTCGCCGGCTGCAGTTCGTGGTTCTTGACCGGGAACGTCCCGCTCAGCTCGACGCCGGTGACGAACGAGAAGTCCTTCATCGCCGCCGCCGACGCCGTCAGTCGCGTGTAGCCGCCGCGCAGCCCGCCGAAGCTCGCCCCGCTCGGCAGTTCCTGCTCGGCTTGCAGCGTCGCCGCGACGACCTGCCGATCGAGGTCGACGATCGCGTCGAGCACCGCTGTGAGCGTGCGGCCGGGCTTGCCGGAGAGGCCCGACGGGGCCTTGACATAAGCGAGCTTGCGTGGCGCGACGGGAGTCGGCGCGAACGTGTCCTTCGTCGCGGCGCTGCACGGTTGCACCGGCGTGCCGGCGAAGAACGCGCCGACGGCCGTCTGCGCGCAGCCGCTGAAGTCGCTGCCGAGCACTGAATGCCCCGTGTACGGAACGGTCAACAGCTGCGCGTCGGGGATCGTCGCCGCGACGGCTCTTGCTCCGGACGTCGGCGTGCGCATGTCCTGCTCGCCCGACAGGATCAGCGTCGGCACGTTCGGCAGGGCCGTCGGCGCCGGCGGCGCGGCCGAGGCGTCGGGCCATGATGCGCAGATCGGCACCATGCTGTCGGCGAACGCCGTTTCGGCGTCGAATGGATAGAAGTCATCGCTCGGTAGGGCCTTCAGCGCCGCATTCGCTTCGCCGAGCCGCGTCGTCGAGCTCGCCGCGCGCTGCCACGGGAACAACGTCTCCTCGCACGACGTCGCGACGAACAACGCGTTGTTTTCTTCTTCCTCGCTGACTTTTTCGGCTTCCGGATCGGGCTTGACCGGGATGCTCGGCACCAGCCCGTCAGTGATCAGGTTGAGCCGCAGCAGCGGGTCCGGGTCGCCGTTCAGCGCCGAGTGCACGGCCGCCGGCAGCAGCGCGCGCAGCGCCGGGTTGAGGTCGCCGGCCTCGAGGATGTTCAGCAGGTCGAGCTCGCCGAGCGAGACCGAGTGACGCTTGCCGGCGCCGTCGAACGCCGAGCCGCTGATCGGCCGCTTGCGCAGTTTCGCGATCAGCCTCGCGAGGTCGCCGACCGGGTTCGACGTGATCCCGGCGCAGGCGCGATCCGAGCACAGCTCTTCCATCACCGGCGTGATCGCCTGCAGGCGATCGACGCCGAACGCTTCCGGGCCGGCGCTCGGGACAACCGAGTCGAGCACCAGCGCTTCGACGTGCTGCGGGTAGCGTTCGGCGTACTCGAGCGCGACCTTCGTGCCATAGGACGTCCCGTAGAGCACGAGCTTCTTGTAGCCCGCCTGGTGGCGGATCGCCTCGATGTCTTCGACCGATTCCTGCGTCGTGAAAGCGCCGCGCGCGGCGCCGATCTGCAGCGCGCACAGTTCGACGAGCGATCCGAGCGCCGTTTCGCCGGCGCTTTCGAGCGCGGCCGTGTTGTCGAATATGGGGCAGTTCAATGGCGTCGAGCGGCCCGTGCCGCGCTGGTCGAAGACGAGCAGGTCGCGCGCGCTCAGCGCCGGCGCGATCGCCGTCGCGAGCTGTTCGGCGAGCGGATCGGCCGCCTGGCCGGGACCGCCGGCGAGCGCAATGACGGCGCTCGGCGTCTGCGTCGTGCTGGCCGCTTTGCGCTCGACCGTCAGCGTGATCGTGCCGGGCGCTTTGCCGCTGCGGTCGAGCGGCACGGAGATCGGCGCGCAGGAGAAGCCGGAGTTTTCCGGGCATTGCGAATAGGTCAGCGCCGCGGAGGCCGAGCCTGCGGCTGCCGCGGCGAGCGCGATCAGCGAAAGCGATACGGCGAGCATCGTGATCAGCGCGCGCCGTGGCATCAATCGAACGTTACCGGCAGCTCTGGTCGAGAGCGTAGGTCTCGAGCGCAGCGTCCATCGCGCTCGGCTGCCGGGCGCCGAGGCGCGCAACCGGCCAGGCGCTAGGCTGCGCGCGAATGTCCGGTGAGCGCAAGATCGTCCAGGCGCCTGCGGCGCCGCCGGCCGTCGGCCCGTACAGCCACGCGGTCGCCGCCGGCGGTCTGCTGTTCTGCTCTGGGCAGATCCCGCTCGACGCCGCCAGCGGCGAGCTCGTCGGCGAGACTCCGGCCGAGCAGGCGACGCGCTGTCTGCAGAACCTGCAGGCGGTTTGCGACGCGGCGGGCACGTCGCTCGGGCGCGCCGTGCGATTGACGATCTACACGACGAGGCTCGACGCGTTCGCCGAGATCAACGAGGCTTACGGCGAGTTCTTCGCGAACGATCCGCCTGCGCGTGCCGCGGTCGGCGTCGCCGCGCTGCCGAAGGGCGCGTCGGTCGAGATCGACGCCGTAGTAGCGCTCTAGGCTGCCGTCGTGCCGCTGTACGCCGGCTCGGCGTTCGGCTCGGCTGCGTAGAGCGCGCGGCTGAGCAGGCTCCATAGCGTCGCGCGGTCGTCCTCGTCGAGCGCCGCGAGGACGTCGTCCTCGATCGCTTCCTGCGCGTGCTCGGCCTTCAGCAGCGCCTTCGTGCCGGCCGGCGTCACCTCGACGCGGTGGCGGCGGCGGTCGTCGGCGTCGCGCTTGCGCGCGACGAAGCCGAGGTCCTCGAGCTCGTTGAGCAGCAGCACGACGTTGTTCGCGTCCATGCTCAGCACCTCGGCGAGCTCCTGCTGCGGGCAGCCGGTGTGGTCGCGCAGATAGCTCAGCGTCATCAGATGGCGCATGTGCATGCCGAGCAGCTGCTCAGTGCTGCGCCGGTAGACCTGCTTGGCCAGCCGCGTGAGCAGAACCATCGAGTTGGGAGGACATGCCCTCTCGCTCCCCATTTCACCGATTTTATACACCATTGCGCATCTGTCGTCATTCTAGCGCGCATAATAAATTCTTGATCGATCATCCCTTATACAAGGATGATCCTTGCTATGGTTGTCCTTCGTCCACCGAAGGGAGCCGTATGAGCACCACGATCGAACAGCTTCAGGCCGCCGACTCCGAGCGGCAGATCAGCCAAAGCGAGTCACGGGCCGCCGCGGGCCGGCGCGAGAAACGGCGTTGGATCGCGCTCGCCGTGCTCTGCCTCGGCCAGCTGATGATGGTCCTCGACTCGACGATCGTGAACGTCGCGCTGCCGTCGATCCAGCGCGATCTCGGCTTCTCGCAGGGCAACCTGACGTGGGTGCTCGATGGCTACCTGATCACGTTCGGCGGCTTCCTGCTGCTCGCCGGGCGGCTCGGCGACCTCGTCGGGCGCAAGCGCGTGTTCCTCAGCGGGCTTGTGCTGTTCACGGCGGCGTCGGTGCTCTGCGGGATCGCCGACAGCCAGGGGCTGCTGATCGGCGCTCGCCTGCTGCAGGGCGTCGGCGGAGCGGTCGCCTCGAGCGTGATCCTCGCGATCATCGTCACCGAGTTCCCCGAGGCCAAGGAGCAGGCGAAGGCGATGGGCATGTACGCGTTCGTCTCGGCCGGCGGCGGCTCGATCGGCCTGCTCGCGGGCGGCGCGCTGACGCAGTCGCTCGACTGGCACTGGATCTTCTTCGTCAACGTCCCGATCGGCATCGTCGCGTTCGTGCTCGGGTCGCGGCTGATCGTCGAGAACGAGGGCATCGGGTTGGGCGGCGGCGTCGACTGGCTCGGCTCGCTGCTGATCACGCTCGCGACGATGGCCGGCGCGTTCGCGATCGTCAAGTCCAGCGAATATGGGCTGACATCGGCGCGCACGCTCGGCGTCGGCGGCGCATCGCTGGTGCTGCTCGCCGCGTTCCTCACGCTCGAGGCGCGCGTGAAGAACCCGATCATGCCGCTGCGGATCCTGCGCCTGCGCTCGCTGATGGGCTCGAGCCTCGTGCGCGGGCTGTTGATCACTGGCATGTTCTCGGCGTTCTTCCTCGGCTCGCTGTACCTCGAGCGCGTGCTCGGCTACGACGCGATCGACACCGGCTTGGCGTTCCTGCCGCTGACGGCGCTGATCGCGTTCATGTCGATGGGCGTGGCGGCGCGGATCGTCGAGCGCCTCGGCGCGGTCAACACGCTCGCCGGTGGCCTCGTCGGGATTCTCGCCGGGCTGCTGCTGCTGGCCACGCAAGGCGTGCACGCGAGCTACTTCCCCGGCCTGTTCTTCGCGTTCCTGCTGCTCGGCGCCGGCGCTGGAGCGTCGTTCCTGCCGCTGTTGACGATCGGCATGGCCGACGCGCCGAAGCGGGACGCCGGCCTCGCGTCGGGGATCATCAACGTCTCGGTGCAGCTGTTCGGCGCGATCGGGCTGGCTGCGCTCGGAACGATCGCGACCGACCACACGAAAGCGCTCAGCTCGAGCGGGCACTCGCTGGCGCAAGCGCTGACCGGCGGCTACCACCTCGCCTACCTCGTCGCGGCGATCTGCGTCGGCTTCGGGATCCTCGCGGCGTTCGTCGTGCTGCGCCCGCCGCGCGGCGTCGTCGAGCAGGAGGTCGAGGAGCTCGAGCGTGAGCTCGAGCGCGACTTCGGGCGAGCGAGCGCCGGCGCGCAGACCGCCGAGCAGCTCGCGTGAGCGACCGCACCGCCGTTCGTCGCCGCTCGCCCCAGGCGACGGACGGCGGGCGGCTCTAGCGAGCGGCGCGCAGCTCCGATCGCTTGACCTTGCCGCTCGCCGTCTTCGGCAGTTCGCTGGCGAACTCGACGATCCGCGGGTACTTGTAGGGCGCGGTCTCTCGCTTGACGTGCTCTTGGAGCTCGCGCGCGAGCTCCGGCGAGGCGACGTACTCGCCGTCGCGCAGCACGACGATTGCGCAGACGACCGAGCCGCGCTCGTCGTCGGGCGCGGCGATCGCCGCCGCTTCGGCGACGGCTGGATGCGCGACGAGCGCCGACTCGACCTCGAACGGGCCGATCCGGTAGCCGGCGGAGATGATCACGTCGTCGTCGCGCCCTTGGAAGCGCAGCCAGCCGTCCTCGTCCTGCTCGACGAGATCGCCGGTCCGCCAGATCTCGCCTAAGCGGCGGTCATCGATCCGCCAGGCGCCGTCCTCGCCGCGATACGCGTGCTCGCCGATATAGCCGAGGAAGAACGTCGGCACCGTGCGCGGGTTGGCCGTCAGCTCGCCGTCTTTGACCAGCAGGCCGACGCCGGGCAACGCCGTGCCCATCGAACCGGGACGCGCGGGCGTGCCGAGCGGCGCGCCGGTCAGCTGGCCGGTCTCCGTCTGGCCGTAGCCGTCGCGCACGTCGAGGCCGGTCGCCTCCTGCCAGGCGCGCAGGACCTCCGGGTTGAGCGCCTCGCCGGCGGCGACCATGCCGTTGAGGTCGGGCAGCGCGCGCAGCGTCGCGCGCTTGGCCAGCACGCGGTACTCCGTCGGCGCCATGCACAGCACGTTGACGCGCTCGCGCTCGAGCAACTCCAGGCGCTCGTGCGGGTCGAAGCGCTCGTCGTGCAGCAGCGCCGAGGCGCCGACGAGCCAAGGCGCGATGAACACGTTGCGCGCCGACTTCGACCAGCCGCTCGCTGCCGTGCACCAGACGAGCGCGGCCTCGCGCGGCCCGAGCCAGTGCATCGCCTGCAGGCGCTGGCCGTCGAGATAGCGCTGGCCGTGCAGGACGGCCTTCGGCTCGCCGGAGGTGCCGCTCGTGAACGTGATCAGGCATGGGTCGCTCGGCGCCAGCTCGACGAGCTTCGCCGGCTCGCCGGCGAACAGCTGCTCGTCGGGGAGCAGCGCGACGCGACAGTCGGGCGCGGCCGCCTCCAGCTCGGTGCGGTTGCGCTCGTCGGCGACGATCAGCGACGGGCGCACGGCATCGATTCGCAGCCGCAGGTCTTTCGCGCGCAGCTGCTCGGTGCACGGCAGCGCGACCGCGCCGATCCGGAAACACGCGACCATCGCGAAGACCCACTCGGGGCGGTTGCCGATCAACGTCATCACGACGTCGCCGCGCCTGACGCCGAGTCGCTGGAAGGCGCCGGACATCCGCGCGCTGCGCTCGACGACCTCGCCGAAGCTCCACTCGCGCCGACTGCCGTCGCGCGCGAGCTCGAGCAGCGCCATCCGGCGCGGCGGCAGGCGTTCGAGCACATCGCCGGCGAAGTTCATGCCGGTATTCTCCTCTGACTAGCGCAATCGAGTCTGGAGCCCAAAACCGCATGGCCGTAGCCGTCACGCCGTACAACGAGAAGACCGACGAGCAGAAGGCGATCACCGAGATGGTGCGTCAGTTCGCCGACGAGCAGATCCTGCCGAACGCCGAGCACTACGACCACGAGGACGCCTTCCCCGAGCCGATCGTCGAGCAGATGAAGGAGCTCGGTCTGTTCGGTGTGACGATCCCGGAGGAGTACGGCGGCATGGGTCTCGACCTGACGACGTACGCGATGATCGTCGAGGAGCTCTCGCGCGGCTGGATCTCGATCTCGGGAGTCGTCAACACGCACTTCATCGGCTCCTACCTGCTGATGAACTTCGGCACCGACGAGCAGAAGCAGAAGTACCTGCCGAAGATGGCGACTGGCGAGATCCGCGCCGCCTTCTCGCTCTCGGAGCCCGAGCTCGGCTCCGACGTGCAGGCGATCAAGACCTCCGCGAAGAAGCAGGACGACGGCACGTGGGAGATCAACGGCCAGAAGATGTGGGTGACCAACGGCCTGCGCTCCTCGCTCGTCTTCACGCTCGTCAAGACCGACCCGCAGGCCGACCCGCGCTATCGCGGGATGACGTGCTTCATCTGCGAGAAAGAGCCGGGCGTCGCGGAGAACACGGGTGCGTTGAAGGGCTTGGACGTGCCGCCGCAGATCAAAAAGATGGGCTACAAGGGCGTCGAGTCGACCGAGCTCGTGTTCGACGGCTATCGCTGCCCCGCCGAGAACATCCTCGGCGGCGAAGCGGCCGGGCTGAACAAGGGCTTCGTGCAGATGATGGACGCGCTCGACCTCGGTCGCGTGAACGTCGCCGCGCGCGGCGTCGGCCTCGCCCAGCGCGCGCTCGAGCTGGCGCTCAAATACGCGCAGGAGCGCAAGACGTTCGGCAAGGCGATCGCCGAGCACCAGGCGATCCAGTTCAAGCTCGCCGACATGGCGACGCAGGTCGACGCGGCGCGGCTGCTCGTGCGCCGCGCGGCGGCGATGAAGGACGCCGGCGAGCGCTCCGACCTGGAGGCGGGGATGGCGAAGCTGTTCGCCTCCGAGGCCGGTCGCTTCTGCGCCGAGGAATGCCTGCGGATCCACGGCGGCTACGGGTACTCGAAGGAGTACGAGATCGAGCGCATCTACCGCGACGCGCCGCTGTTGCTGATCGGCGAGGGAACGTCTGAGATCCAGCGGATGGTGATCGGCCGCAAGCTGTTGCAGCGTCATAAGATTTGAGACACCGCGACGGACCACGAAGGTCCTGGAAGGGGAGCGCCACCACATGGCCGAGGATGCCAAGGCTCTGATCGAGCTCGCAACGCGCCGGTTCATCGACGAGGTTCCGGCGCTCGCTCCGATCAAGCTCGTCGTCGGAGTCGAATTGCGCGGGCGCGGCGACGTGCAGCACTTTCGTCTGGAGATGCCCGACATGAAGGTCACGAAGGGGCCGGCCGCGGATGCGCGTGTGCGCCTGGACATGCGCCGTGAGTTCTTCAACGTGATGGCGCGCGAAGGCAAGGTGCCGGACTGGATCGAGGCGTTCACCTACGGCCAGGCGAAGGCGTCGGGCCCGGAGCAGATCCTCAAGCTGATCATCAGCGTCGTCGAGAAGCAGCAGGAACGAGAGCACACGCGCAAGGCGCGCAAGCCGGCTTAACGCCGACTGCCGCGTGGCCTTCGCGCACCCGCTCGAACACCATCCGCGAGGGCGATCGGGTAATCGACGCCACCTTCGACAGCGATCGGATCATTAAGCATCGATATCGATGCTTAATCTTATAATCAGACGATAAGTCATCAGAACTGATGCGCACCTGCATATCTGCTATGCTCTAAATATGATGCGTTAGTGCACTAAACCAGGCTAACGCCTCAAATACGATGCTTAGCGATCTTCAATCCAATGACGCCGTTCTCGCCGAGCTCGGGCGCCGCTTGGAGCGCCAGCGCTTGGCGCGAAACGTCACGCAGCGGCAAATGGCCGAGCAGGCCGGGATCGGCCGCGCGACGCTGCAGCGCCTCGAGCGGGGCGAGTCGGTCCAGACCACCTCGTTGATCAAGCTGCTGCGAGCCCTCGACCTGCTGCAGTCGCTCGACGGCGCGTTGCCGCAGGCGGTCGAGCGCCCAATCCTGCAACTCGAACGCGAGCGGCGGCGCAGGCCTCGCCGGCGTGCTCGCTCCGGCGGCCGAACGCTCCCGCGACCGGCCGAGCGGCCGTGGAGGTGGGGCGAGGAGCCCGAGGCGACGGCGTGACTGTAGCTGCCGTGGTGCTGTGGGGCAGGCGCATCGCGGCCGTCTCGATCGCTGCCGGCGAGCGCTACGCGACGTTTGAATACGACCCCGCGTTCGTCAGCAGCGGGATCCAGCTGGCGCCGGTGCGCATGCCGCTTCGGACCGAGCCCTACCGCTTTGCCGGCCTGCCGCAGGACGCTTTCAACGGGCTGCCGGGGATGCTCGCGGACTCGCTGCCCGACCGCTGGGGGACGGCGCTCGTAAACGCTTGGCTGGCCGCGCAGGGGAGGGACCAGTCGAGCTTCGATGTCGTCGAGCGGCTCTGTTACGTCGGCACTCGCGGCATGGGCGCGCTCGAGTTCGAGCCGGCTCGCGAGCCGGCTCGCGGGGAGGACGAGGACCTTCATCTCGATGCGCTCGTGCGTCTCGCCGGCGAGGCGCTCGCGCAGCGCTCGACGTTCGTCGCCGAGCTGGCCGCGGACCCGCAAGAGGAGACGATGCGAGCGATCCTCGCGGTCGGCACGTCGGCGGGCGGCGCCCGTCCGAAGGCGATCATCGCCTACAACCAGGCGACCGGCCAGGTTCGCTCGGGGCAGGTCGAAGCGGGCGACGGCTTTCGCCACTGGCTGTTGAAGTTCGACGGCGTCGCGCAGGCGGGCGATCACGGGCTCACCGATCCACAGGGCTGGTGCGCGATCGAGTACGCGTACTCGCTGATGGCCCGTGCGGCGGGCGTGGAGATGAGCGAGTGCCGGCTGCTCGCCGAGCACGATCGCCGGCACTTCATGACGCGCCGCTTCGATCGACCCGACGATGGAGGCAAGCTGTACATGCAGACGGTCGGTGCGCTGGAGCACGTCAGCTACAACGAGCCTGGCTCCTACAGCTACGAGCAGGCGCTGCTGCTCGCGCGCCGCGTCGGCCTGGGCGCGCCGACGGTCGAGCAGCTGTTCCGGCGGATGGTCTTCAACGTCGTCGCGCGCAATCAGGACGACCACGTCAAGAACATCGCCTTTCTGATGGACCGCCAAGGGGCGTGGTCGTTGGCGCCGGCCTACGACGTGACGTGGGCGTGGAAGCCCGGCAACCCGTGGCTCGACAGCCACCAGATGTCGATCAACGCAAAGCGCGACAACTTCACGGTCGCCGATCTGCGCGAGGTCGCGCGTCTGGGCGGCCTCAAGCAGGGACGTGCCGAGACCGTGCTCGCTGAGGTCAGCGATGCCGTCTCGGACTGGCTGGAGATCGCCGCGGAGAACGGCGTGGGCGACGCGATCGCCGAGCAGATCGCCGGCTCGCATCGACTCGTGCTTCCTGCCGGCTAGGCCGACATCGCGCTCAGTGGTAGGACGTCAGCTGCTGGGCCAGGAAGGCGAGCGACAGCAGCAGGAAGATGCACATGACGACCAGTGAGAAGTTTTCGTTCATGGCTCTACCGCGGACGATACCGCGCCGCGCGCCCGTTAGGCGAGGACGGCGCCGTCGTCGTAGAGCTTGATGATCTTCACGACGCCGTCCGGCGAGGCGTCGAGGCAGAGGCGGCAGAGCACGCACTCGTCGAGGTTCTGCTCGACCAGCTCGAGCGTTCCGTCGCCGGCCTGCGCGTAGATGTCGACCGGGCACGCTTCGGTCAGCTTCTTCGCGAGCTCGGCGTCGGCCGCCGCGGCGTCGTCGACTTCGACGGCGATGAACAGTCCGTCCTTCCTCACGCTCGGATCACCTCCGCGGGGCATCCGGCCCCGCGCCTTGATGGTGTTGGCCGCCCTCCGGGCGTCCTCGATCGGCCGGGCCGTGCCCGGCCTTCTCGGCGAGCTTGGCCTTGACGAGGTCCGGGATCTCGTCGATCCGCTGCACGACGGGGATGCCGGCCGCCTCCAGGCGCGCGATCTTCTCGGTCGCCGAGTCCTCCTTGCCCTCGACGATCGTGCCGGCGTGCCCGAACGACATGCCCTGCATCTCCTCGTCGTCCATGAACTTGCCGGCCATGAACGCGATGATCGGCAGGCGCGAGTCGTTGTCCTTGACCCACTGCGAGAGCTGCGCCTCCATCCGCCCGCCGGGCTCGGTGTAGATCACGATCGCCTGCGTCTGCTCGTCGGCCTCGAAGTACGGCATCAGCTCGGCGTACGTCGAGCCGATGATCGCGTCGCCGCCGATCGAGACGGCCGTCGAGACGCCGAGGCCGGCGGCGGTCAGCGTCGAGGAGATCTCCGTCGTCATGCCGCCGGAGCGGCTCATCACGCCGACCGCACCCGGCTGGTAGGCGACGGCGGCGTTGCGCGCCGGGCCACCGATGCCGCCCATCTTGGCGACGCCCGGCACGATCACGCCGAGGCAGTTCGGGCCGATGATCCGTGCGCCCTTGCTGTCGGCGAGCTCGACCATCATCGCGACGTCGCGTCGCGGGATCCGCTCGGTGACGATCACGATCGTCTTGATCCCGGCGTGCAGCGCCTCGAATACCGCGTCGCGCGTGCCGGCGGGTGGGACGGTGACGACCGAGCCGTCCGGCACGACGCCGCCGTTGTGCTCGACGACCTGCTCGACCGTGTCGAACACCGGCACGCCATGGACCTCGCGGCCCTTGCGGCCCGGCGTGACGCCGCCGACGATCTTCGAGCCGTAGTCGAGGCACTCGCGCGTCAGGTTGACCGCCTCGCGGCCGGTGATGCCCTGAATGATGAAGGTCGTGTTCTGATCGATCAGGATCGACATCGCTAGGCCGCCGCCCCCTGGATCTTCGCGACCGCGCGGCCGGCGGCCTCCCACAGCGACACCGAGCGGTCGCAGTACTCGATCCCGTACTTGTCGAGGATCTTGAAGCCCTCCTCCTCCCAGGCGCCGGGGATGCGGAAGATCGCGATCGTCTCGCCGGGGTCCTTGCCGAGCTCCAGGCAGGCCTTGATCACGCCGCGCGCGACGATGTCGACGCGCGTGTTCGAGACGATCGACATCATCACGGCGATCTTCTCGACGCCGTCTTTCTGCAGCACCTGCTTGGCCAGGCCGCAGGCCTTCGCGACCGACGGGTTGCCGCCGATCTCGGCGTAGTTGGCGGGCGCGCCGCCCTGCTGGCGCACGGCGTCGGTCAGCGTCAGCGAACCGCCGCCCGCGCCGATCACGAGGCCGATGTTGCCGTTGAAGCCGGTGTCCTTGCCCTGGATCACGCCGCGGTGATCGGCTGCGTCGATCGCCAGGACGGCCTCTTCGAAGGGGGTCGGCGCGTGGCCCTCGCGCGTCCCCTCCTCCGCGCCGATGCCGAGCGCCTCGATCAGCGCCTTCTGGCGCGGCATGCCCTCGTTCTCCATCTCCATGTGCGCGTCGAGCGCGACGAACGAGCCGTCGCTCAGCTCGGCCAGCGGGTTGATCTCGGCGAGCGTCATGTCGTTGTCGAGGAACAGCTTGGCCAGGCGCGCGAGCACCGGCGTGGCGCGCTGCAGCGCGCGGCCGGTGACGCCGGCCGCGGCGATCACCTGCTTGGCCTGGAAGTCGGAGAACGGCTCGAGCGTCGAGAAGTGGCCGCGACCGACGTGGTCGGGGTGCTCCTCGGCGACCTGCTCGATGTCGATGCCGCCCATGTCGCTGAACAGCATCAGCGGCTTCTTCGCCGTGCCGTCCCAGACGACGCCGGCGTAGTACTCCTGCGCGACCTCCGCCTTCGGGTCGACGAGCACGCCGCGCGGCATGTGCCCGCCGATCTCCAGCTGCAGGATGTCGCTCGCGTAGGACTCGGCCTGCTCGGGCGTGTCGGCGAACTTGACGCCGCCGGCCTTCATCCGCCCGCCGGAGAGCACCTGCGACTTGATCACCGTCGGCCCGCCGATCCGCGCGGCGATCTGCGCGCGCCTCGGCCGGATCGATCGTGAAGCCGTAGTCGGTGACCGGGATGCCGGCGCGCTTGACGATCTCGCGCGCCTCGAACTCGTAGAACCTCATGCGGCGCGGAAGCCTACACGGCCCGCGCGCGGAAGGGTCAGCAGTCGGCGAGGGCGCGGAGCGTTTCGCAGATCTCGTTGCGTCGGGAGCCGAGCGTGCCAACTCGCTCGGTGAACGCGGAGCGCAGTATCGGCTCAAGGTTGTCGAACGACGCGGCGCATTCGACGCGCAGGCCCTCGTTTGGCCCTAGCGCGATCTCAGTTGGAATCCCGCGCACCGTGCGGCTGACCGGAGCGGCAACGACGCGGTTCAAGATCGGTACCGCCCCCGATCGGGTGACGATCAAGTATGGCCGACGCTTATCTTCGTCTTCGGCCCACCAGATCTCCCCCTGTTGGGGGACGTTCACCAGGGTTCTTCGGCTATCGACGCGCGCGTCGCCCGCTCAGCTTGTGCGAGCTCCTCGTCTGTCTCGGGACAGCGTTCGTACCCGGCGACGATTTCGGCTCCGATCCGGCGCCTACGCTCCTCATCCACGAGCTTCTCGAGCGCGACGCGCACGCCCTCCGAACGACTCGCCACGAAGCCGTCCGCTACGAGGCCGTCGAGGTCGGCGGCGAGCTTGTCGTCGATGCGGGTCACTACCTGCGCCATGCATAAAGCATAGCAAAACGCAATGCGCTAGCGGTGTATCAGGCCACGGCAGGCTCGGGCGCGAAGCCGTACAGCTCGGCGAGCTCCGGGTCCTTCTTCGCGAGCATTTCGGCGAGGTTGACCATCACCTTGCACTGCTTCCACGTCGCGTCGTCCTGCATCTTGCCGTCGATCATGTGCACGCCGCGGCCGTCGGGGATCGCCTCGATCACCTTCTTCGCGAACGCGACCTCGTCGGGCTCGGGCGAGAAGACGCGCTTTGCGATCGCGATCTGGCCCGGGTGCAGCGACCAGGCGCCGACGCAGCCGAGCAGGAACGCCGCGCGGAACTGCGTCTCGCAGCCCTCGGCGTCGGAGATGTCGCCGTAGGGGCCGTAGAACGGGAGCGCGCCGACCGACGTGCAGGCGTCGACCATGCGCGCGATCGAGTAGTGCCACGGGTCCTGCTGATAGCTCGCGCGCGGCGCGTCGGGGTCGAGCGGGTCGGGGTCGGCGATCGTGCGATAGCCGGGGTGGCCGCCGCCGACGCGCGTCGTCTTCATCCGCCGCGAGGCGGCGAGGTCGGCCGGGCCGAAGCTCATCCCCTGGATCCGCGGCGAGGCGCCGGCGATCTCCTCGAGGTTGGCGACGCCCTGCGCGGTCTCGAGCACGCAGTGGATCAGGATCGGGCGCTCGCATGCCGGCCTTCGCCTCGAGCTGCGCGAGCAGGCGGTCGACGTAGTGGATGTCCCACGGCCCCTCGACCTTCGGGATCATGATCACCTCGAGCTTGTCGCCGATCTCGCTGACGAGTTCGGTGAGGTCGTCGAGCACGCACGGCGAGGCGAGCTCGTTGACGCGCGTCCACAGCGCCGTGTCGCCGAGCTCCATCTCCTTGCCGACCTTGATCAGCCCCGCGCGCGCCGCCTCCTTCTTTTCGAGCGGCACCGCGTCCTCGAGGTTGCCCAGCAGGATGTCCACCTTCGGCGCGATGTCCGGCACCTTCGCGACCATCTTCTCGTTCGAGAAGTCCAGGAAATGGATCATCCGGGACGGCTTGAACGGGATCTCGCGCGCCGGCTCGGGCGCGTCGATCGCAAGGGGCTTGAAGAAGTCTCGGGGGTTGCGCAAGTCGGCTCTCCTGGTCTGGGCTGTCGCGGTTTCGCTGGCGACCGGCTGAACGCTATCGCCTCGGGTTTGGTCAATAGAGTTCAGCAGCGGCAATGACAAGCGATCCGAGGAGACTCCGAGGACCCCATGAGCGAGACGCAGACCGTCGAGACCGAGCAGGCCGCGCGCGAGGCGAGCGGCGCACATCCGTACGGCCGCTACCTCGAGGAGTTCGAGGTCGGCGACGTCTACAAGCACTGGCCGGCGAAGACCGTCACCGAGTCCGACGACCACCTCTTCTGCCTGATCACGATGAACCACCACCCGCTGCACATCAACGACGTCTACGCGCACAAATCGCAGCAGGGGCGCAACGTCGTCGTCGGGCCGCTCGTCTACTCGCTCGCGCTCGGCATGTCCGTCAGCGACGTCAGCGGCAAGGCGATCGCGAACCTCGCGACCGAAGAACTGAAGCACCCGGCGCCGGTCTTCCACGGCGACACGCTGTTCTGCGAGTCCGAGGTGCTCGAGAAGAAGGAGTCGCGCTCCAAGCCCGACCGCGGCACCGTCAAGGTGCACACGCGCGTGCTCAACCAGGACGGCGTGCTCGTCGCCGAGTTCAAGCGCTCGTGCTCGTGCCGCGCCGCGAGCCCGGGGCGACATCGAGGCGGCGAGGGCAACGTCGAGTAGCCGCCGAGCGCGCCGACGGCGCGGTGCAGCTGGAGACACGTCGCAGCGCGTATCGCGCCGCTTCGGGGCGTGCGATACCCTGTCTCGACGCCCAGCGGGCGTTTTTTCCGTTTCCCAGGGCCCTCTGCGGGCCCGCGGGACGGCGCCGACCGACCGACGAGCGCGTCGGCGCGCCGATCATGACCGCGACCGAGGAGCCGCTTCAACGATGAACACCACCGCCTCCGCCCCCACGAAGAACGAGCGACTGCTGACATGGGTCGAGCGAGGTCGCCGTCGCTGACCGAACCAGACGAGATCCACTGGTGCGACGGCTCGGCCGAGGAGTACGACGGCCTCTGCCAGGAGCTCGTCGACGCCGGCACGTTCGAGCGCCTGTCCGACGCCAAGCGGCCGAACTCCTACCTCGCGCTGTCGGACCCGGGCGACGTCGCGCGCGTCGAGGACCGCACGTTCATCTGCTCGCACGACCGAGGACGAAGCCGGTCCGACGAACAACTGGCGCGACCCGGCCGAGATGCGCGACGCGCTGAGCGAGCTGTTCGCCGGCTCGATGCGCGGTCGCACGATGTACGTCGTGCCGTTCTCGATGGGGCCGCTCGGCTCCGACAAGAGCCACGTCGGCGTGCAGCTGACCGACTCGACCTACGTCGCCGTGAGCATGCGGATCATGACGCGCATGGGCCAGGGCGCGCTCGACGCGCTCGGCGCCGAAGGCGAGTTCGTCCCGTGCCTGCACTCCGTCGGGATGCCGCTCGCCGACGGCGCCGAGGACGTGCCGTGGCCGTGCAACGCCGAGAACAAGTACATCGTCCACTTCCCCGACACGCGCGAGATCTGGTCGTTCGGCTCGGGCTACGGCGGCAACGCGCTGCTCGGCAAGAAGTGCTTCGCGCTGCGCATCGCCTCGGTGATGGCGCGCGACGAGGGCTGGATGGCCGAGCACATGCTGATCCTCAAGCTGACCTCGCCCGAGGGCGAGGTCAAGTACATCACCGGCGCCTTCCCGAGCGCGTGCGGCAAGACGAACCTCGCGATGCTGATCCCGACGCTCGAGGGCTGGAAGGTCGAGACGATCGGCGACGACATCGCGTGGATGAAGTTCGGCGACGACGGCCGCCTGTACGCGATCAACCCCGAGTACGGCTTCTTCGGCGTCGCGCCGGGCACCGGCGAGGAGACCAACCCGAACGCGATCCGCACGGTCGAGCGCAACTCGATCTTCACCAACTGCGCGAAGACCGACGACGGCGACATCTGGTGGGAGGGGCTCACCAAGCAGCCGCCGGCGCACCTGATCGACTGGCACGGCAACGACTGGACGCCCGAGTCCGGCGCGCCGGCGGCGCATCCGAACGCGCGCTTCACGACGCCGGCCTCGCAGGACCCGGCGATCGCCGCCGAGTGGGAGGACCCGAAAGGCGTGCCGATCGACGCGATGCTGTTCGGCGGCCGGCGCTCGACCGTCGTGCCGCTCGTGACCGAGGCGTTCGACTGGGAGCACGGCGTCTTCCTCGGCTCGGTGATGAGCTCCGAGAAGACCGCCGCGGCCGCCGGGACGGTCGGCGAGCTGCGCTTCGACCCGTTCGCGATGCTGCCGTTCTGCGGCTACAACATGGCCGACTACTTCGCGCACTGGCTGAAGATCGGGCGCACGAGCGGCGCGCAAGCTGCCGAAGATCTTCTACGTCAACTGGTTCCGCAAGGACGAGGGCGGGCGCTTCCTGTGGCCCGGCTTCGGCGAGAACTCGCGCGTGCTCGTCGTGGGTCTTCGCGCGCTGCGCCGGCCACGGCGCGGCGACCGAGACGCCGATCGGGCTGATCCCGCCGGTCGGTCCCGAGGGCATCGACACGCGCGGGCTCGACGTCTCCGATGCGGACATGGCCGAGCTGCTGCGCGTCGACACCGCCGAGTGGAAGGCGCAGCTGCCGCAGTTCCAGGCGTACCTCGCGCAGTTCGAGCGCCTGCCCGATGCGCTGAGAGTGCAGCTGCAGGCGCTCGAGGAGCGCCTCAACAGCTAAGTAGTCAGTCGTGACCGCCGTGGGTCTCGCCGGCGGCCGCCGCCGGCGGGCGTGACTCCTCGGCGAGCGAGGTGATCGTCAGCGCGCCGCGCGCCGAGGACTCGAGCACCTCGGTCGCCTCCTCGAGCGAGCGCGCGTAGAGCTCGACGAGCAGGTGCACGATGATCCGCGAGTCGTCCTCGTGCTTGTGGAAGCGCACGTGCGTGAAGAACTCGCGCACGCCGTGGTCGCCGAACGCGGCGTAGGAGAGCGCGTCGCCGGCCTCCGGGCCGGAGCAGCGTCTCGACCTCGTCGGCGTCGACGCTGACCGTGCACGACGCGACCCACGGCGTGCCCGCGATCATCCGTTCCCAGCGATCCTCGATCGGCTCGACGCGGCTGTTGTTGAAGCCGAGGTGCGGCTGGTCGTGCATGCAGTCGAGGCACTGCACGACGGCCTCCTGCAGCTCGTCGATCACTTCCGCGCGCTCGCCGGTCTCCGGGTCGATCTTGTGGATGCCCTCGTAGTGGACCTGCACCTCCAGATCCTGCGACCAGCAGCGGTAGCAGCGAAGCCAGCTGCGCGCTCCGGTCTCGGGCGTTGAGCCATCCATCCGGCCATTGTAGGACTCGCCGGACACGACTACTGGCCGCCGTTGGCGGCCTGATCGAGTGATCGGCTGACGGCCGACCGCGAGCGCCGCTCAGCGTCGCCGCTTCTTTCTCGACTGCGCTTTGACGGTGAAGTGGAACGTCTCGCGCCGTCGGCGTGCCGCCGAGCGCCGAGCTGTAGGTCAGCTTCGCCGCGAGCGCGACCTGCTTGCCGTGCTTCAGCGCCGCCTCGATCGTGCGTGAAGGCCGCACGGCGAGCTTCAGCGAGAAGCCGGCCCTGCCTCTCGCCGAGACCCTGCCGGAGACGGTCGTCTTCGGCCGGCAGCTGCCTTTGATCCTGCGTCTCCTTCTTCGCAGCGCTTCTGGCGCTTCGCGGCGCTCGTCGCGCGCGAGACCGTCGCGGTCGGCACGGTCACTTCGACGAGCGCCGTGCCTTCCTGCCTCGGCACGAGCGCGATCGTGATCGTGCCGTTCGAGCTCGCGTGGATGCTCTGGATCCTGTAGCCGCTGTTCGGCGTCGGCGCCGCCGGCGCCCACGTGACCTGCGCGCTCGCGCCGGGTCTTGCGGCGTCGGCGAGCCGCTGCCGGCGAGGTCGAGGAACATCCGCATCGTGTCGAGGCCGGCGACCGTTCCGACGTAGCCGATCGTCGCGGCGCCCGAGGCGTTCGTCGTGACGCTTCCGGTTTTCGGGTTCGCGCCGCCGATCGAGTAGACGATCGGGCGGTTCGCGTATGGCGCGCCGGCGGTGTCGGTCGCCGTCACGGTGACCGCCGCCGTCTGTCCGACCGTGTGCGTCTGCTGCGACGGCTGCACGTCGAGGCCGGTGGGGACCTGCGTGCGGTTGACGATCGAGAACGAGGCTTCCTGCCCGCTCGGCAGGCCGGCTGTGCGGAACTGGTCCCACTCGACTGCGACGGCGTCGTCGACTTCGTTCGGTTCGACGGCGTCTTTGAATGCCGCTTCGTCTTCGACCGTCGCGGTGACTCTGCTCCACACGTCCGCGATAGGCGAGCTCTTCGAACGCCGACCACGGCAACGCCGGCGCCGGCTGCTCCTGAAGCCCGCCGAGCACGCCCGACGCCGAGCTCTGTCCGCCGATGAACCGCGGCGGTCCGCCGACGAACACGCCAACGCCTTGGTCGTTGCCGTCGATGAACAGATCGCCGGCGTACATCGCGCGGAAGTAGATCGGCGATTTGGCGACGTTCTCGACGGCGTAAGTCGAGCTGAACTGCGCGGCGCCGTCGACGTATGTCGTCGTCTCGGTGACGACGGCGTCCTCTTCGCCGCCCGCTTCGACCTTGAACACGGTGCTCTGGACGTACGGGTTCGCGGGCGAGCCGTCGCCGCCGAGCAGAGCTTGCGAGACCGGCGTGTAGATCGCGTCGGGCGACGGCCCGGCGTGTTTTTCGAAGCCGAACGTCTTGCCGCGCAGCGCCGTCGGCTGTTCGCTCGCGTCGGCGGGAACGCGAGGAACAACCCGCAGTCTCCGACCGGGCTGAACGCGTACGGCGCGCCGCCTGGGAAGAAGTTACCGTCGACCGTTCCGTCGACGACGTAGCTCGACTGGCATTGGCCGCGCGGGCCGACGTAGACGCCAACGGGGCGCCGGGCAGCTGCGCCGCGGCTCGTGTCCGGTTCGGCGCCGGCGCTCATCGTGAACGAGACGAGCAGCGCGAACCGGCGCCAGAGCGCGGCGGTCACGCGTCGAAACATCGCATCGACGCTAGCCGAACGTGAACGCATAGCCGGTCACGCCGGGCGCGAAGCGCAGGCTCAGCCGATGTCGCTGCGTCGTTCGGCAGCGAGACGAGCGTGTAGAGGCGTTCGCCGGTGACGGTCACGCGCGAGTCGTGCACGTCGGAGCCGGCGTCGGCCGCTGAGATCGGCTGGCCGTCGAGCAGCACCTGCACCGAGCGCGGCCGATCGCCTTCGGAGCTGAGCACGAGGTAGACGTGCTTGGCCTCGAAGTCGAGGTCGATGCCGGCGCCCGCCAGCGCCGTCGCCGGCTGGCCGCCGATCCGCCAGCTGCCGCTGAACGCGAACTCGTTGAGCGCCAGCGCGTGCGTTCGGCGCCGGTCCGTAGTCGTGCACGCCGTCGCGCGGCTCGTCGATCCAGCCTTCGGCGCGCTCGGTGCCGAGGTAGGTCTCGGGCGTCGCGACTTCGCTCGGCACGACGACGTCTGCCGGGTGGCTCTTCGCGCCGACCGCGCCGCCGGCTTCGGCGAGCAGCGCGCGGATCGCCGTTTCGGTCTTGTCGTAGTCGCCCTCGCCGAACGTCGCGTAGCGCACCTTGCCGTTCGCGTCGATCAGGTAGTCGGCCGGCCAGTACTCGTTGCCGTACGCGTTCCACGTGCCCATGTCGTTGTCCTGGACGACCGGATAGCGCAGGCCGAACTGCTTGATCGCGTTCGACACGTTCGACGCGTCGTGCTCGAACGCGAACTCCGGCGTCTCGACGCCGACGATCGTCAGCCCGTCGTGGCGGTAGGCTCGCGTCCCACGCCTTCAGGTACGGCAGCGTGCGGATGCAGTTGATGCACGTGTACGTCCAGAAGTCGACGAGCACGACGCGCCCGCGCAGGCCGCTGAGCGACAGCGGCTTGTCGCCGGGCGTGTTGAACCAATCCTGTGTTTCGGTGAATTCGGGCGCCGCGCCGAGGTCTTTGAGGCCGCGCGCCGCGGCCAGCAGCGTCGCCTGGCTGGCGTTCGCCGGCGCCGCCTTGACGCTGGAGGCCGAGCCGCCGCAGGCCGACGAGCCGTTCGCCGGCGCGAACTTGGCTTCGTGCCCGCTGATTTCGTGCAGGTGCTTCGTGACCGTTTCCGAGCACTCCAGCGACGCCGTCAGGTTGACGTCGGGGATGTGCTGCGCGACGAACTGGTCGAAGTTGACGTCGAGGTTCGTCACGATCGCGACGGCCGTGAGGATCATGATCGTGCCGAGCGCGCGCTGCAGCAGCGGTCCGCGGCCGGCTTTGCGCACGCGCTCGAACAGCCGCCTGCCGCCGAGCGTCAGCGCGAGCAGCACGACGGCCGAGCCGAGCGCGTAAGCGATCGCGATCACGATCGTTTTGCCGCTCGCCGCGCTGACCGAGATCACGGCCGCGAGGATCGGGCTGGCGCACGGCGTGTAGACGAAGCCGAGCGCGCCGCCGACGAGCAGTCCCGAGAGGAAGCCGTCGCCGCGCGTCTTCGGGCCGAAGCGCGCCAGGCGCGAGAGCGGCGCCTCGATCCGGTCGCTGATGTCGGGCACGAGCAGCACGACGCCGAACACGAGCAGCACGACGATCGCGACGTCGCGCAGCGGATCGCTGCCGAGGCCGACGCCGTCGACGACCTTCGCGACGCCGACGATCGTCACCGTGAACGTGACCGACAGCCCGAGCACGATCCCGAGCGGCCGCCGCCGCCCGCCGACGCCGCCGGCCGACAGCAGCGCCGGCAGCACGGGCAGGACGCACGGCGAGAGGGCGGTGCCCGCGCCGGCGAGCACCGCGAAGCCGAGGAGGACGAGCATTGCTCAGAAGCGTATGCGCGAGCGCCTGGCGCGAGCGCCGGTAGCTATCGCGCCTGCGCGCCGCGCTCGAGCACGGCGACGAGCGCGGCCGTGTCGAGCGACGGCTGCTGCTCGCCGAGCAGCCGCTCGGCGGCGCGCCGGCCGCCGAGCGCGCGCACGCCGCGCTCGCCGTGCTCGTGCGCGAAGTCGGCGAGCGCATTCGCCCGCCGCGCATGCAGTCGGCGCTCGGCGACGTCGACGCGTGCGCGATGCTCGTCGAGCGCCGCGATCAGCTCGTCGATCCCCTCCGGTGGCGACAGCGACGAGACGGCGACGACGGCCGTCGCGTTCGAGCCGAGCGAGCGCAGCGCCGCGCTCGACGTCGCGCCGCGTGCGCAGCGCGATCGTGCCGAGGTCGGCCTTCGTCACGACGAGCACGTCCGGGATCTCCATGATGCCCGGACTTCAGGAACTGCAATACGTCGCCGCTGCCCGGCTGCACGACGACGGCGACCGTGTCGGCGACGTCGGCGACCTCCGTCTCGGCCTGGCCGACGCCGACCGTCTCGATCACGACGACGTCGAACGCCGCCGCGAGCGCGTGCGCCGCCGCGCGCGTCGCCCACGCCAGGCCGCCGAGCCGCTCGCCGGCCGACGTCGAGCGGATGAACACGCCGCGATCGTGCGGGTCGAACTCGATCCGCGCGCGATCGCCGAGCAGCGAGCCGCCCGAGCGCCGCGAGCTCGGATCGACGGCGAGCATCGCGGCCGTCCGGCCCTGCGCGCGCCACGCGCGAAGCAGCGCCGAGAGCAGCGTCGACTTGCCCGCGCCCGGCGGTCCGGTGACGCCGACTACGTGGCCCGGCGCCTCGCCGCCGAGCGCTGCAGGGGAGACCTCGCGCAGCAGCGCCGCCGCCTGCTCGCGGTCGCCGGCCGTCGAGCTCTCCAGCAGGTTCAGCGTCGCAGGCGCTGCGCCGGTGTCGCCCTCGCGCAACCGCGCGCCGATCGCGGCGCCGACTCCGTCGGCGCCTGGACCGGACGGCTCGGTCGGCCGAGCTGCTTCGCTCACGCCGCGCCGGTGGCGGCGGCGCCGCTGCCGGCGACAGGCACGGCGCCGTCGACGTCGATCGCGCCCGCGCCGAGCAGCTCGACGATGTCGCGCATGATCCGCGTGATGTCGAAGTCCTTCGGCGTGTAGACCGCGGCGACGCCGGCTTCGCGCAGCGGCGCGACGTCCTGCTCGGGGATGATCCCGCCGACGACGACGGGCGCCTGCACGCCGGCCTCGCGCAGCGCGTCGATCACCGCCGGGATCAGCTCGCGGTGCGAGCCCGACAGGATCGACAGCCCGATCACGTGCACGCCCTCCTGCAGCGCCGAGGCGGCGATCTGCGCCGGGGTCAGGCGGATCCCCTCGTAGACGACGTCCATGCCCGCGTCGCGCGCGCGCACGGCGATCTGCTCGGCGCCGTTCGAGTGGCCATCGAGGCCCGGCTTGCCGACGAGGATCTTCGGCCGGCGGCCGAGCTTCTCGCTGCAGCGCCGCGACTTCTTCGCGCAGCTCTGCAGAGCTCCGCGTCGGCCGGCGCCGCCGCGGCCTCGCCGACGCCCGTCGGCGCGCGGTAGCTGCCGAACACCTCGCGCAGCGTGCGCGCCCACTCGCCGGTCGTCGCGCCGGCGCGCGCGGCGGCGATCGTCGCGGCCATCAGGTTGTCGCTGCTCGTCCTCCGCCGCCTCCGCGAGCTCGCCGAGCGCCGCGTCCACCGCCGCTTGGTCGCGCGCGGCGCGCCACGCCCGAATGTCCTCGATCTGCTGGGCTTCGACCGCAGGATCGACGACCAGGATGCCGCCCTCGGCGTCGGCCGTCAGCGGCGACTCCTCCGACTCTGCATAGCGGTTCTGCCCGACGACGACCTGCTCGCCAGACTCGATTCGGCGCAGTCGCTCGCGGTGGGAGTCGACGAGCGCGCCCTTCATGTAAGCGACCGCCTCGACCGCGCCACCGTGCTCGGCGACGACCGCCATCTCCGCGCGCGCGCCGTCGAGCAGCTCGTCGACGAGCCCGTCCATCACGATCGAGCCCTCGAAGATGTCCGGGTACTCGAGGATGTCAGTCTCGTACGCGAGCACCTGCTGGATCCGCAGCGACCACTGCTGATCCCATGGGCGCGGGAGGCCGAGCGCCTCGTTCCACGCCGGCAGCTGGATCGCGCGAGCGCGCGCGTCGCGGCCGAGCGTCACCGCGAGCGCCTCGAGCACGATCCGCTGGACGTTGTTCTCCGGCTGGGACTCCGTCAGCCCGAGCGAGTTGACCTGCACGCCGTAGCGGAAGCGCAGGTGGCGCGGCGGTCCTGCACGCCGTAGCGCTCGCGGCCGAGCTGCTCCCAGAGAATCGACATCGCGCGCAGCTTCGCGTGCTCCTCGACGAAGCGCACGCCGGCGTTGACGAAGAACGAGATCCGCCCGAAGACCTGTTCCATCAGCGCCTGCGCGTCGGCGCCGCGCGTGCCGTTGCCGCCGGTCCCGTTCTGCGCGCCGTGCGCGCGTTCGACGCGCTCGCGTGCGCCGTCGAGCACCGCGATCGCGTTGCTCATCGCGTACGCGATCTCCTGGACCGGCGTCGCGCCGGCCTCCTGCAGGTGGTAGGAGCAGATGTTGATCGGGTTCCACTTCGGCACGTGCTCGACCGTGTAAGCGATCATGTCGGCGATCAGCCGCATCGAAGCCGCCGGCGGGAACGCGTACGTGCCGCGCGCGAGGAACTCCTTGATGATGTCGTTCTGCGTCGTGCCCTGAAGCTGCTCCTGCGCGACGCCCTGCTGCTCGGCCGCGACGATGTACAGCGCCAGCAACCACGCCGCCGTCGCGTTGATCGTCATCGACGTGTTCATCTCGCCGAGCGGGATGCCGTCCATCAGCGTCGCCATGTCGCCGCGATGTGAGACCGGCACGCCGACCTTGCCGACCTCGCCGCGCGCGAGCTCGTCGTCCGGGTCATAGCCGGTCTGAGTCGGCAGGTCGAACGCGACCGACAGCCCCGTCTGGCCCTTCGCGAGGTTGCGCCGGTACAGCTCGTTCGACGCCTTCGCCGTCGAGTGCCCGGCGTACGTGCGCATCATCCATGGCCGGTCGCGCTCCGGCAGGCGTGGAGAGTGATCGCCGCTCATCGCCTCAATTGTACGGTTGCGGCGCGCCGTTTATCCTCTGGCCCGTGACCGAGACGATCGAGCTGCCACGAGTCGGCCGGCCCGGAAGCGGCCTTGGCGGCTCGTGGAGGGTGATCGTTCGCAACGACAGCCACAACACGTTCGAGCACGTCGCGCGCACGCTCGCGCGCTTCATCCCCGGCGTCTCGCTCGCGCGCGGGCACGAGATCGCCAACGTGATCCACAGCTCCGGGCAGGCGATCGTCTTCACCGGCATGCAAGAGCCGGCCGAGCACTACTGGGAGCAGCTGAAGGGCGCCGGGCTGACGATGGCGCCGCTAGAGCAGGGCTGACGGACCGGCGCGGCGCCGGCCGCGCCGACTCAAGCCGACTCGCCCTCGACCGGCGCGCGGTGGGCGACGCCGTTGGCGTGGCCGTTGCTCGACCCGTTCGGCGCGCCGTTGGCGGCGGTGTGGATCTCGCCGCCAGCCGTCTTGTCCCACCAGCCGTAGAGCACCGGCACCTGGTGCCAGCCCGAGTGGATCGTGCGAAAGCGCGTCATCTCGGCGCCGGCCCAGTAGCGCTCCCACTGCAGTTTGTCGTCGAACGCCGCGAGCTGCTGGAACTTGTAGCGGTCGTCCTGGGCACGGTAGATCGCGTATGACGTCGCGCCGTAGCGCAGCGCCGCCGCGGCGATCGGCTCGAGCTCGCGCTCGAAGTCGTCGGCGCGGAAGCCCGTCGCGTACCACGGGACGATCACCGTGCCGGCCATCAGGCGCCGACCTCAGCGTGGATCGCGCCCGGCCCATCGGCCGTCTTGCCCTCGCCCTCGCGCTCGGCGCCGACGAGGATCGAGATCTTGCCGAGGTGCTTGTTTTCGAGCATCAGCTGGTGCGCCTCGGCGACGCCGTCGAAACCGAGCGTGCGCCACAGCACCGGGCGGATCTGCCCGCTCTCGATCAGCTCGTTCGCCTTCATGCACTCGTATGCGTTCGCGAAGTGCGAGCCGACGATCTCCTTCTGCTTCATCCATAGGTAGCGCACGTCGAAGTCGAGGTTGTAGCCGGTCGTGCCCGCGCAGATCACGACCTTGCCGAACGGCTTGACCGCGAACACCGAAGTCGGGAACGTCGCCTTGCCGACGTGCTCGAAGACGATGTCGGGCGCGTCGCCGAGGATCCCCTTGACGCGCTTGGAGAATTCGCGCGAGACGCCGAAGCGCGCCTTCTCCTCCTCGCGAGTCTCCTTGCCCGTGCGCATCATCCCCTTGAACTCGGCCCGGTCGATGTAGTCGACGGCGCCGAGGCGCTTGACCAGCTCGCCCTTCTCCGCTGAGGAGACGACGCCGACGCAATGCGCGCCGGCCGCCGCGCACAGCTGCGTCGCGAACACGCCGAGTCCGCCCGCCGCGCCCCAGATCAGCACCTTCGCGCCGGCCTGGATCTTGCAGCGCGTGATCAGCATCCGGTAAGCCGTGAAGTAGACGAGGCCGTACGACGCCGCCTCCTCCCACGTCAGCGCCTGCGGCTTCGGCAGCAGCTGCTGCGCCTGCACCTTCGTGAACTGCGCGAACGACCCCCACGTCGTCTCATAGCCCCAGATCTTCTGCGACGGCGCCGCCATCGGGTCGAGGCCGTGCACCTCCGGGTCCTCGTACGAAGCCTGGTTGCAGTGCACGACGACCTCGTCGCCCGGCTTCCAGCGCGTCACGCCGGCGCCGACCTTCCAGACGATCCCCGACGCGTCCGAGCCGCCGATGTGGTGCCCGTACTGAGGGTGGTCGCCGTAGCGCCACACGCCGACCGGTTCGCCGAGCGCCGCCCACACGTTGTTGTAGTTGACGCCTGCCGACATCACGCGGACGATCACCTCGAACGCGCCCGGCTCCGGCACTTCGATCTCCTCGACCTTGAAAGCGTCCTTCGGTTCGCCCTGGCGATCCTCGCGGATCACCCACGCGGCCATCGTCTTCGGCAGCTCGCCGGGCTCGGTGCTGACGTCTGATACCTGCTGCAGATCGAGTGCCACGGTGCGGTTGAACCTCGCATGTGTCGTTGGACGGTGCGCCCGCAATCCTACCCAGCTCGCGCGCATGCTCGCCGAGCGGCGCGGCGCATGACACGATTGTCGCTTCGGACTTCGGCGAAAGGGGCTGCGATGGCGGATGTGGGCGAGGGAGACGCGAGCGACGGAGGCGCCCGGATCGATCCGAAGAACGTGCTCGGCACTGAAGTCGCCGCGCAGATGGAGGCAATCGAAAACGATTTCGGCGACGACTACGAGATCGGCGCGATCGTCACGATCGTCGAAGTGCGCAGGCCGGACGGCGCCGGCGTGCGCGTGCGCTGCAACGCGCCGAACTGGGTCGGGCTGGGGATGCTGAAGATGGCCGAAAAAGCGCTCGAAGCGCGCGAGGGCTGAGCTCGGCCGGCGAGCTGAGCGCTGAGCCCGACCGGCAAGCGCGACCGGCCGGCGCGAGCGGCCGGCGCGAGCCGCTCGTCAGCCGGCGGCGTCGAACGGCAGCTCGAGCACCTCGGCCTCGACGCCGTGCTCGCCGACGGCGACGCGCGCGCCCGGCTCGGCCTCGCGGCGCACGAGCGCGAGCGCGATCGGGCCGTGCTCGGGCGACGTCGCGACGCCGCCGACGTGTCCGACGACGCGCTCGCCGAGACGCAACTGCTCGCCGGCGCTCGCCGGCGCCGACAGGCGCAGGCCGCGCAAGTGGCGGTTCGGCTTGCCCTTCCAGTGCAGGCGCGCGACCGTCTCCTGCCCGACGTAGCAGCCCTTCGTGAAGCTGACCGCGCGCTCGTTCAGCCCGGCCTCCTGCGGGATCGTCGTCTCGTCGATCTCCACGCCGAAGCGCGGGCGGCCGCTTTCGATCCGCACGCACTCCGCCGTCTCGGCGGAGATCGCCTGCGCGCCGCGTTCGAGCAGCGCGTCGCGCAGGCGCTCGGTGTCGGCCGCATCGCACAGGAGGTCGACGCCGATGTCGGTGCGGATCGCGAGCGCATCGATGCTGCGTACCGTGAGCGGCACGTTTGTGTGCTCGGCGCTCGACAGCCAGACGCTCTCTTCTGGCTCGATCCCCGCCGCCGCCGTGAGCGGCGTGGCAACGCCCGCGACGCGATCGGATCCAGGCCCGATCAGCGACAGCAGCCCGCGCTCGATCGTGCGCTTGTGCAGCTCGACGTCGAAGCCGACCTTGAAGCGGCGGATCATGTCGAACAGCGCCTGCAGCGCGACGCGCTCGGTATCGAGCAGCAGTTCGAGATCGGCGTCAGCGCTCGCGCCGGCGCCCGGCGGGACCACCGCGAGGATCCGCACGTCGCCGAGCATCTTGCCCTTGTGCGTGAGGAACGCCGCATAGCGCCCGTCGCCGGCGCGCACGTCGCCGAGCTCGTTCGTCACCTGCCCGTTGAGGAACTCGACGGCGCCGGCGCCGCTCAGCGCGAGCTTGCCGCGCTCGGAGCGGTCGATCAGGCCGCACGCCTCGCGCGCCGCGCGGTGCTCGGCGCCGAGCCGGTCTGTGTCGGTCGCGGCCACGCTTTCGAGCATAGCCGCGCTACGCTTGCGCTCGAATGGGCCTCGCCGACACCTTCCAGTTGATCGTCGACGCGCTGCCGGACGACTGGACGGACCTCGAGCTCGACCTGCGCATCGCCGATGAGTCGCGCTACGTCGAGGCATCGCTGTACCTCGCGACGTGCAACGCGCGTCCGTACTCGAAACACGACTGGCACTGGCGGCTGCTCGTCGCGCACCGCTTCGGGCACGCGGCGTCGGCGCCGACCGTGCACGGCACGCTGGCGCTGCTCGACGAAGCCGGCATCGGCGCCGAGCTCGTCGTGCGCGAGACGCGCAGCGGGCGCGCCGAGATCACGCACGGCTGGGGCCGGCCGCAGTCGGCGCGCGACGAGTTCAAGCGCCTGCGGGCGCAGTAGGCGCGAGGGACGGCGGCCGTGGCGCGCGTACTCGCGCTCGTTCCCGACCTGCTGTTCGGGTCGCAGGTGCAGGGCTCACTCGCCGCGGCCGGTCACGACGTCGAGCTGATCGGCGACGAGTCGCGGCTGCGCGAGCGCTTGTCTGCGCCCGGCGAGCCGCGCCGCGACGTGCTCGTCGTCGACCTGACCGACGCGCAGCTGGACGGCGCCACGATCCGCGAATCGCTCGCCGCGGACGGGCTCCTCGACGGCGTGCGGACGCTCGCGTTCTACTCGCACGTCGATACGGCCGCCGGCGAGCGCGCGCGCGAGGCCGGCTTCGAGCTCGTCGTGCCGCGCTCGCGGATGGCGCGCGAGGGCGCGCAACTCGTGACGCGACTCGCCGAAGACCCCTGAGCGCGCCCGCTCTGCCGGGCGTGCCGAACGATGGCGCCTTACGCGTGGCTGAAGCGCGCGCTACGCGGTCGCTGGCTGCGCGATGCCGCGCGCGGCGGCAACCTCGCGCTCGCGGCGCGCGTACAGCGGATGCTCGGGCGTCGCGCCCGGCCCCGGCTCGGCGCGCGAGTCGCGCGCGCTGAGCCGCTCGCCGCAGCGCTCGCAGATACGGTGCTCGTCGATTCGCCCGCCGCAGCCGCGGTGCTCGAGCACGACCGGCGGACCGGCCGGCGGCGGCGTGTAGCGGTCGCCCCACTGCATCAGCGAGACGACGATCGGCCATAGGTCGAGACCCTTCTCGGTCAGCCTGTACTCGTAGCGCGCTGGGCGCTCCTGGTAGGGCGCGCGCTCCAGCACGCCCTGCTCGACGAGCTTCTCGAGACGCGACTGCAGCACGTTCCTCGCAATTCCGAGATTCGCCTGGATCTGGTCGAAGCGCCGCAATCCGAGGAACACGTTGCGGACGATCAGCAGCGACCAGCGCTCGCCGACGATCTCGAGCGCGCCGGCGATGCTGCATGTCTGCGTCCTGTAGTCGTTGCCAAGCATCCACGGACACGATAGCGGACAAAGTTGCATCACGCAACCGATGTGGTACGGTCGGTTTCGTCATGCAACCCAAAGGAGCGTCGTGATGCAACGTAAGTGGATCGTCTCGATGATCGTCTGCGTCGGCGTGTTCATGTCGAGCCTCGACCTGTTCATCGTCAACATCGCGTTCCCGGCGATCAGCAAGCACTTCGGCGGCGCGTCGCTCGCGTCGCTCTCTTGGGTTCTCAGCGGCTACGCGATCGTCTTCGCGGCGCTGCTCGTGCCGGCCGGGCGCTGGGCCGACGCGTTCGGGCGAAAGCGCGCGTTCCTGCTCGGCCTCGCGATCTTCGTCGCGGCGAGCGCCGCGTGCGCGCTTGCTCCGTCGGTCGGCTTCCTGATCGGCGCGCGCATCGTGCAGGCGCTCGGCGGCGCGCTGATGCTGCCGACGTCGCTCGGGCTGATGCTGCCGGAGTTCGGTCCGCACGAGCGCCACGTCGCGATCGGCGCGTGGGCGGCGACAGGCGGCATCGCCGCCGCCTCCGGCCCGCCGCTCGGCGGCCTGCTGGTGCAGGCGGACTGGCGCCTGGTGTTCCTCGTCAACGTGCCGATCGGGCTGATCGGCCTCGGCTTCGGCCTGCGCACGCTCGTCGAGCGGCGCGAGCGCGGTGCGCTGCGCCCCGACCTGCTCGGCGCTGGCGGCCTGATCGTCGCCGTCGGCGCGCTCGTCGTCGCGATCGTCAAGGGGCAGGAATGGGGGTGGGGCTCGGCTGGCGTGCTGGCGTTGCTCGCAGTCACCGTCGTGCTGCTGCCGGCGATCTGGTGGCGTTCGGAGCGCCATCAAGCGCCAATCGTCGAGCCGGCGATGCTGCGTGTGCGCACGTTCGGCCTTGCCGTCGGAGCGTCGCTGCTGTTCTTCGCCGGCTTCGGCGCGATGCTGCTCTCCGGCGTCCTCTTCCTCACGGGCGTGTGGCACGAGAGCGTGCTGACGGCGGGGCTGATGCTGTTCCCCGGGCCGGCGATCGCGACCGCGTTCAGCATCCCGTCGGCGCGGCTCGGCGCGCGCTTCGGCTACCGCCTGCCGGGCGTCGTCGGCGCGATCGTGTTCGCCGCCGGCTCGGTCTACTTCATCACGCAGACCGGCAACGCGCCGGCGTTCTGGTCGGAGTACCTGCCCGGCTCGATCTTGACCGGCGCCGGCGTCGGGCTGATGATCCCGACGCTGACCGGCGCCGGCGCCTCCTCGCTCGCGCCGGAGCGCTTCGCGACCGGAGCGGCTGTGCTGACGATGGGTCGCCAGATCGGCGTCGCGCTCGGCGTGGCCGTGCTCGTCGCCGTGCTCGGCACGAGCGCGACGAGCGCCGCCGACTTCCACGGCGCTTGGTTGATAACCGTCGTCGGCGGCCTCGCCGCCGGCCTCGCGCTGGCCGCGATCGGGCCGCCCGCGTTCAGTGCGGCGAGCGCGGACGGCCCGGCGCGGCCGGTGATCTCCGAGCCGATCGCCGACCCGCTGATCGTTGAGCCGCTCGTCATCGAGGAGGTCGTATGAGCGGCGCAAAGACGCCCGATCTCGCGACGAGCACGCGCACGCGAACGTTCAGCTGGCAAGACCCGGCGGCGAGCGCCGCCGACGGTCTGCGGCTGGCCGGGCTCGACTACATGCGCGCGATCCAATCCGGCAAGCTGCCGCCGCCGCCGATCGCGAAGCTGCTCGCGATGGAGCTCGTCGAGGTCGAGGACGGGCGCGCGGTGTTCGCGCTGACGCCGGCCGAGTGGATGTACAACCCGATCGGAATGGTCCACGGCGGCATTGCCGCGACGATCCTCGACTCGTGCATGGGCTGCGCCGTGCACACGACGCTTCCGGCCGGCGTCGGCTACACGACGACCGATGTGCAGCTGCGCTACATCCGCGCGATGGGCGGCGCGACCGGGCGCGTGCTTGCTGAAGGGCGCGTAGTGCACGCCGGGCGGCGTACCGCGACGGCCGAGGGGCGTGTGTTCAGCGAGGCTGACGAGAAGTTGATCGCGCACGGCAGCACCGGCTGCACGATCCTGCGCTGAGGAGAACCTACACGCGTTTGACGAATTGACTGTCTCGTCCGAATTGATTGCGACGCTAGGACCGTGGCATTTCGGCCGGAGATCGAGCAAAACGTGCGCTTCCTTGGTGAACGCGCCCGCGAAATAGTCGACCAAGAGGTCGATCGAGCCAGGGGACTTGATACGAAGGCGGCTGGTCTGATCGCGGCCAGTCTGGCGGGTCTCGTGGGTGGTATCACGTTCGCTGCAAAGCTCTCCGAACTCCGCGGAGGAACCGTCGCCATCCACGCAGCGCTGTATCCTGGTCGTAGTGCCAGACCGAAACGAAACCCCGTCCTCGTCCACCGGGACGACGCCCGCACAGCAAGGTAATGGCAACGGCTCAATGCCGACTAACGGTGTGCCACCAGCGGCGTCTAGCGACCCGGATGCTCCAATGTTCCGGCCGCCGCAACTTGACATGTCGCTTAGGGAGGGCTTCCAAGGGCGAGTCCATCAGCGCGAGGTCGACGGCGGCTGACGAGGACGCCTCTGGCAGTGGCGACACAGTCGCGGAGTCGCCTGGCCCTTCGATGAACGTCGATACGCCTGCCGTTCGGCAAGCTGGCGCACCTCCAGAGGACAAGCCGATGTTCCGGCCTCCTGAAATGGAGGCCGTCGTGGCCAGCTTGAAGCCGCGCCGCGGTCGAGCGTAGCGGCTGTCGCACAACAGCCCTAGGGTTCAGCTCGCCTCTGTCGCGTCCGAGCGCCCGATCTCGGCGAGCTCGGCGTCGCTCGGTTCGAGCGGCACGATCGCGCCGTTGGGCACGCGCTGGCCGTAGGGCAGCCAGCGGCCGATGCGAACCGAAAGCGCCGCGCGGATGACCATCCCGTGACAGACGACGAGCGCCGGCAGCTCGCCGGCTTCGACGTCGTCGAGCGCAGCGCCGACGCGCGCCTCCTGCGCTGCGAACGACTCGCCGCCGGGAAACGCGAAATCGGGGTCGGCGTTCGCGAACGCGTCGAACAGCTCGGGCGCTTCGGCGATGACTTCCTCGAACGAGCGATTCGTCCAGTCGCCGGCGTCGGTCTCCATCAGACGCGCGTCCTCGCGCGGTTGCAGGCCGATCTTCGCGGCGACGGCATCGGCCGTTTCGCGCGCGCGCAGCAGCGGGCTGCACCACAGCGCGGCGAAGCCGTAGGCGACGGCGCGCTCGGCGAGCTCGCGTGCCTGCTCGCGACCGAGCTCGTCGAGCGGAACTTCCTGCTGGCCCTGGAAGCGCCCCTCGTGGTTGTAGGCGGTGCGCCCGTGGCGGGCGAGGTAGACGCCGCCGGTGGGGGCCGCGCCGGTCAGGACCGGTCGAAGCGGTCGAGGTCCATGACCTTGGCCCATGCCGCGGCGAAGTCGCGCGCGAACTTCTCGCCGGCGTCGTCGGAGGCGAACACCTCGGCGAGTGAGCGCAGCTCCGAGTGCGAGCCGAACACGAGGTCGACGGCGGTCGCCGTCCACTTGACGTCGCCTGTCGCACGGTCGCGGCCCTCGTAGACGCCCTCGCCCGAAGCGGCCGGCTTCCACTCGGTGCGCATGTCGAGCAGGTTGGCGAAGAAGTCGTTGCTCAACGTCCCCGGCCGGTCGGTGAGGACGCCGTGCGCCGACTGGCCGAAGTTCGCGTTCAGCGACGCGCAGGCCGCCGATCAGAACGGTCATCTCCGGCGCGGTCAGCGTCAGCATGTAGGCGCGCTCGAGCAGCCCGTGCTCGAGCGGCAACGGCTCGCCCGCGCGCGAGTAGTTGCGGAAGCCGTCGACGGTCGGCTCGAGCACGGCGAACGACTCGACGTCGGTCTGCTCCTGCGAGGCGTCGGTGCGGCCGGGCGTGAACGGCACGGAGATCTCGTGCCCGGCGTTCTTCGCCGCCTGCTCGACGGCCGCGCAGCCGCCGAGCACGATCAGGTCGGCGAGCGAGACGTTCTTGCCAGCCGACTGCGAGGCGTTGAACTCGCGCTGGATCTGCTCGAGCGTCTGCAGCGCGCTCGCCAGCTCGGCCGGCTCGTTGACCTGCCAGTCCTTCTGCGGCGCGAGGCGAATCCGCGCGCCGTTCGCGCCGCCGCGCTTGTCGGTGCCGCGGAACGACGCCGCCGCTGACCACGCGGTTGCGACGAGTCGCGGGATCGACAGTCCGAGGCGAGGATCTTCTGCTTCAGCGCGGCGACGTCGGCGTCGCCGATCAGCTCGTGATCGACGGCGCGGCACCGGGTCCTGCCAGAGCTGCGCATCGGGAATCCACGGGCCGAGGTAGCGCGAGACGGGGCCCATGTCGCGGTGCAGCAGCTTGTACCAGGCCTTCGCGAACGCGTCCGCGAGCTGGTCGGGGTTCTCGTAGAAGCGCCTCGCGATCGGCTCGTAGATCGGGTCGAGCCTTCAGCGCCAGGTCCGTCGTCAGCATCATCGGCGCGTGGCGCTTGGAGGGGTCGTGGGCGTCCGGGACGGTGCCTTGCGCCTCGGCGTTCTTCGGCGTCCACTGCTTCGCGCCGGCCGGGCTCTCGGTCAGCTCCCAGTCGTACTCGAAGAGGTTCTCGAGGAAGCCGTTGTCCCACTTCGCCGGCTGCTTCGTCCATGCGCCCTCGAGGCCGCTCGTCAGCGTCTGCGCGCCATTGCCGGCGCCGACGCTGTTCTTCCAGCCGAGGCCCTGCTGCTCGAGCGACGCGGCCTCGGGCTCCGGGCCGATCTTGCTGGGGTCGACGGCGCCGTGGGTCTTGCCGAATGTGTGACCGCCGACGATCAGTGCGAGCGTCTCTTCGTCGTTCATCGCCATGCGAGCGAACGTCTCGCGGATGTCCTTGGCAGCCGCGAGCGGGTCGGGGTCGCCGTTCGGGCCCTCTGGGTTGACGTAGATCAGGCCCATCTGCACGGCGCCGAGCGGCCCCTTGAGCTTGCGCCCGTCGCTGTAGCGCTCGTCGCCGAGCCACGTGTCCTCGGAGCCCCAGAAGATCTCCTCGGCCTCCCAGATGTCCTCGCGGCCGAAGCCGAAGCCGAACGTCTGAAAGCCCATCGACTCCATCGCGACGTTGCCGGTGTAGACGAGCAGGTCGGCCCACGAGAGCTTGCGCCCGTACTTCTGCTTGATCGGCCACAGCAGCCGGCGCGCCTTGTCGAGGCTCGCGTTGTCAGGCCAGCTGTTGAGCGGCGCGAAGCGCTGCGCGCCCTGCCCGCCGCCGCCGCGCCCGTCGGCGATGCGGTAGGTGCCGGCGGCGTGCCAGCTCATGCGGATGAACAGCGGGCCGTAGTGGCCGTAGTCCGAAGGCCACCAGTCCTGCGAGCTGCTCATCAGCTCGATCAGGTCGCGCTTGAGCGCGTCGAGGTCGAGCGTCGCGAACTCGCTTCGCGTAGTCGAAGCTCCTCGCCCAGCGGGTCGGACAGCGACGAGTGGCGGCGCAGCACGCTGAGGTCGAGCTGGTTGGGCCACCAGTCGTGGTTCGTCCTCGGGTGGGCGACCTCGGAAGTCGGGCTCGGGATCGCCGGGTTCTCGCTCTCGCTGACGCTCTCAGTCATGTCTTTCCTGTCCTTTTCTCTGCTTGACGCGGTAGGCGAGGACGAGGGTATCGCTGGCAGGGCGATCGAGTCCGTCCGACAGATCGACGCCGGCGGGCCAGCGCCCCGATCGGCCGAACGCGCGGCGACAGCGTCATAGACTCCGGGAATGCGTCGCCGAGTGACCTTCTCGCGCAACCTGACGCTGTCGCTGTCGCGCACGTGTCAGTGCTACTGCAAGTACTGCTCGTTCGCGACGCACCAGGCGCATCTCTACTCGCCCGAGCAGGTCGTCGAGATCCTCGACGGCGCCGCGCGCCGCAGGTCAAGGAGCTGCTCGTGCTGACCGGCGAGAAACCGGAGGTCAACGCCGGTGTCGCCGCGCGGCTGGCCGAGCACGGGCACGACGACTTCACCGCGTACGTCGTCTGGACGTGCGAGCGCGCGCTCGAGCGCGGCTTGTTGCCGCACACGAACCTCGGCGTGCTCGCGCGCGACGAGCTCGCGCGGCTGCGTGAGGTGACGGCCTCGCAGGGGCTGATGCTCGAGTCGATCTCCGAGCGGCTGATGGAGACCGTCCACGCCGGCTCGCCGACCAAGCATCCGGCGCGGCGGCTGGAGACGATCCGCGCCGCCGGCGAGCTGAAGATCCCGTTCACGAGCGGCATCCTCGTCGGCATCGGCGAGACCGAGCAGGAGCGCATCGAATCGCTCGAAGCGATCGCCGCGGCGCACGCCGAGTACGGGCACATCCAGGAGGTGATCCTGCAGAACTTCGTGCCGCACCAGCGCTACTACGGGCAGGAGCCGGCTGAGATCGCCGATGCGGCGGCGCGCGAGTACTGGCGGACGGGCGTCGCCGGGGACGGCGCCGACGCGAGCTTCGAGCGTCCGAGCCTGCCGCTGCCGGACTGGGCGTGCCCGGTCTAGCATCGAGGACATGAAGCGGCTGATCGCCGAGACGCAGCGGCTGATGCCGGATGTCGGCATCCAGGTCCCGCCGAACCTCGCAGACTGGTGGTCGCGAGCTCGTCGCGGCCGGCGCGACCGATCTCGGCGGCCTCAGCGCGAACGGCGATCACATCTCCCCGGAGCACCCGTTCCCCTCGCCGCACCAGGTGCGCAAGCAGCTGCAGCGCGATGGCGTCGCGCTGACCGAGCGCCTGTGCGTCTACCCGCAGTACATCGATCCAGGAGTGGATCGCGCCAGGGCGGTGATGGACACGATCAAGGTCAAGTACTGGAGCTTCATCCCGCGCCGCGGGTCTGGAGGCCCGGCCACCGCACCGAGCCGCCCGCCCCGATCCGCGCCGACCTCGTCGCCGGTGCGATCGAGAAGGGCCGCGACGGCGTTGCGCTGAGCGCAGAGGAGCTGACGGCGATGTTCGCGGAGACGCGCGCCGAGGCGATCGAGGAGATGCGCGAGGCGGCCGACGAGCTGCGCGCCGGAGCTCGCCGGCGAGACGGTCACGTTCGTCGTCAACCGCAACATCAACGTCTCGAACGTCTGCACGGTCGGCTGCGCGTTCTGCGGCTTCGGCCAGGGCAAGCGCTCGCCGGACGCCTACGAGCACGACCGCGACGAGTTCGCGCAGGCGCGTCCACGAAGCGGTCGAGTACGGCGCGAGCGAGCTGTGCATCCAGTCGGGCATCCATCCGGACTGGCAGCTCGAGGACTACCTCGGCTGGCTGCGCTTCGCGAAGCAGACCGCGCGCGCGGGGGCGCGAGCTGCACCTGCACGCGTACAGCCCGATGGAGATCGCGCACATGTGCGACATCTCCGGTCTGCCTCCGTCGGAGGTCTTCGCGCAGCTGCGCGACGCTGGCCTCGGCTCGACGCCGGGCACGGCCGCCGAGGTGCTGCACGACGGCGTGCGCGAGCGGATCTCGCCGAACAAGCTGCCGGTCGCGCGATGGGTGCGAGATCATCGAAGCGTCGCATCGCGCCGGGCTGCGGTCGACCTCGACGGTGATGTTCGGCCACATCGAGGAGCCGTGGGAGCTCGCCGAGCACATGCGCGTCGTGCGCGAGCTGCAGGAGCGCACGGGCGGGATCACCGAGTTCGTGCCGCTCTCGTTCATCCCGTTCCAGACGCTGCTCGGACGCACGCACGGGGTGGAGGAGATCTCGCGCGAGGAGAACCTCAAGCACACGGCCGTCTTCCGCCTCGCGCTCGGGCGCACGATCGCGAGCCTGCAGGCGTCCTGGGTGAAGATGGGCCTCGAGGCCGCGACCGAGTCGCTGCGCTGGGGCGTCAACGACCTCGGCGGCACGCTGATGGAGGAGTCGATCAGCCGCCTCGCGGGCAGCTATCACGGGACGCAGGCTCGACCCCGACCAGCTGGTCGCCGCCGCGCACGCGCCGGACGGCCCGCGGCCGAGCGCACGACGCTGTACGAGGTCCGCCGGCGCTACGAGCCGGCGCTCGCCGCCTGAGCGCTAGGGCTTGCGCGCGCCGGCGTCGTGCGCGGCGTCGTCCGCTGTCGCGTCCTGCTCGACGTCCGACGCAGCCTGCTCGTCGAGGAACGCCTCGCTCGCGCCGAGCAGCAGCCGGTGGTAGGTGATGCCGGCGATCAGGCTCGCGCGCACGCCGCGGAAGCGCTGCTCGTCGGGGCACGCCTCCAGGTAGACGTCGAGCTCTTCCAGCTTCGCTTTGTAGAAATCGCGTCGTGTACGCGTGTAGGCGACTGGATCGCCGCCGGCGAACAGCTTCAGCACACCTTCGTCGCGCAGCTGCGGCGGCGCGAGGTCGGGCGAGTCGCGCCAGCTGTGCAGCTCTTTGCGGCCGCGCTCGGTGAGCGCGTAGAGCTTGCGCCGTCGCCCGTGCGACTCGCGCACTTCCGAGAGCAGGCCGGCTCGCGTCAATCGCTCGGGCTCGGCGTATGACGTCGTGTGCGGGACCGGCCAGAAGTTCTCGATCGAGCGTTCGAGCATCTGCTTGATCTCGTACGGCGTCGCCTCGCCGAGCAGCTCGAGCAGGCTGAGCACGGCATAGGAGGTGCCGCCGAGGCGCACGTTGTCGCCGCTCATCCGCTCACCGGTCGTTGGAATCTGCCCTTGACTTGCATAGTTCTTTCTGTATGGTGCGAAACATAGTATAAGCTTGCGACGGCGTCCGGCCCGGAGGTGGCGTAATGGCTGACCTGCAATTCGACAGCGGCAACAGCAGCGCAGACGCGACGGAGCAGTTCGATGCGGTGATCGTAGGCGCGAGCCTCGCCGGATCGGCGACGGCGATCATGCTCGGGCGCGCGGGCGCGCGCGTCGCGCTCGTCGAGCAGCGACCGGACGCGGCCGCATACAAGAAGGTCTGCTCGCACTACATCCAGTCTTCGGCGATCGCGACGCTCGAACGGCTCGAGCTGCTCGAGCCGATGCTGCAAGCGGGCGCGGTGCGCTCGCGCGTGCGCTTGCATGGGCCGTGGGGCTGGGTCGAGCCGGCGCAGCGGAGCTCGGTGGCGAGCGGTGTCAACCTGCGGCGCGAGCTGCTCGATCCGCTGATTCGCCGGACTGCCGCCGAGACGCCGGGCGTCGAGCTGATGACCGGGCGGACGGTCGGCGAGCTGCTGCGTGACGGCGCGTCGATCTGCGGCGTGACGGCGCGCGATCGCGACGGCGACACGCTGCGGCTGCGTTCGCGACTCGTCGTCGGCGCCGACGGGCGCGGCTCGCGCGTGGCGAAGCTCGCCGGCGCGCGCGAGCGCAAGCATCGCAACGAGCGCTTCGCTTACGGCGCGTACTTCGAAGGCCCGGCGCCGACCGGCTCGCCGGACGCGTCGTTCTGGCTGCTCGATCCGGACATGGCGGCGGCGTTCCCGACCGACTCGGGCCTGACGTTCTACGCGGCGATGCCGACGAAGCAGCGCCTGGCGGCGTTCCGCGAGGATCCGGCGAAAGCGCTCGTCGAGTTCGTCGCGAGCGTGCCCGACGCGCCGCCGATCGAGGCTTCGCGGATGGTCAGCGCGCCGGAGGGCAAGCTCGACATGACGAACGTCGCGCACGCGCGCACCGCGCCGGGGCTGGCGCTCGTCGGCGATGCGGCGTTGGCGGCCGATCCGCTGTGGGGCGTCGGCTGCGGCTGGGCGCTGCAGTCGGCTGAATGGCTCGCCGACGGCGTCGGCGCGGCGCTCGCCGAGCCGCGCGCGAGCGCCGCGGAGAGCGCGCTCGCGAGCGGCCTGAAGCGCTATGAGCGCGCGCATCGCCGCGCGCTGAGCGGGCACACGGACGATGATCTACGACTACTCGGGCGGGCGCAAGATGAATCCGGCCGAGCGGCTGCTGTTCTCGACGGCGACTCACGACGAGGGCGTCGCGCGCGTGATGGAGGCGTATGGCAGCCGTAACATCGGCCCGGCGCGGATGGCCCTGACGGCGACGCCGCGCGCGCTCGTCGCGAAGGCGCGCCGGCCGCTGATGCGCCGCGCCGATCGTGCGGCGCGCCAGGTCGCGCTGTCGGGCGCCGGCGAGGCGTCGCGAGGCGAGCGATGAGCGTCTCCAGTCGCACGCTGAGCGTCGCCGGCACGCGCTCGCCGATGATCGAAGCGGGGCCGTCGGACGCGAGTGAGGCGGTCGTCTTCGTGCACGGCAATCCTGGCGCGTCGAGCGACTGGACGGCGCTCGTCGACGCCGCCGGCGAGCTCGGCCGCGCGGTCGCGTTCGACCTGCCCGGCTTCGGCGGCGCGAAGGCGCCGGCGGGCTTCGGCTACGACGTGGCGGCGTATGCCGAGTTCATCGAGGCGGCGCGCAGCGAGCTCGCGATCGAGCGCGTGCACCTCGTGCTGCACGACTTCGGCGGTCCGTTCGGGCTGATCTGGGGTCTGCAGCACGCCGAGCGGTGGGCGAGCGTGACGCTGTTGAACGTCGGCATCATGCCGGGATACGTCTGGCATTCGATGGCCAAACGCTGGCGCACGCCGGTGCTCGGCGAGCTGACGCAGGCGTGGATCCCGCGCTTCGGCTGGCGGCGCGTGATGCAGAGCAGCAATCCGAAAGGCCTGCCGCCGGAGTTCGTCGACACGATGTACGACAACTACGACCGCGAAACTCGCAATACCGTGCTGAAGCTGTATCGGGCGACGCCCGACCCGGGCAAGACGGCGAGCGAGCTCGGACCGGCGCTGGCGGCGCTGCACAAGCCGGCGCTGGTCATCTGGGGCGCGAAGGATCCGTACATCGGCGTCGAGTACGCCGAGCGCCAGCGCGAGTTCTTCGACGTCGAAGACGTCGTCGTGCTGCCGGAGAGCGGGCATTGGGCGTTCCAGGACGAGCCGGAGCAGGTTCGCGAGCTGCTCGTCTCGTTCTTGCGGCGCCAGCTCGCCGGCGCTGCGCAGCCGGCTCGCTAGAGCGGACTGCGCGACTCAGGCGATCGCTTCGAGCGCGTCGGCGGCAGCGATGCGCCCGCCGGCCGCTGCGTAGGCGCGGCTCACGTCGGCCGCGCCGGCGCGGCAGTCGAGCGCTCTGGCGACGGCCGTGACGAGCCGCGCGGGCGTGAGCCGCCGCGGTGAGAGCCGGACGCCTGCACCGGCCACTTCGACGCGTCGCGCCGTCTCGAGCTGATCGCGCCCGATTGGCACGACGACAAGCGGAACTCCCGCGGTCAGCGCCTTCTGCGTGATCCCCATGCCGCCATGGCAGACGACGCATGCGGCGCGCTCGAGCGCCGCGTCGTGAGCGAGGAAGCGGACGACGCGGCTCCTCGCCGGCGCGCGAAATGCGCTTGGGTCGTGCGCGGCGCTCGTCGCGAGCACCGACATGCCGGCGCTCGGAAGCGCTTGCAGCGCGACGGCGATCAAGCGCTCGTCGCGCTGGCGCTCGGTCGAGCAGGTCACCAGCACGAGCGGATCGGGCAGCGAGGACAGCCAGTCGGGCGCGGCTTCGGGCGGCGCCCAGTTGACCGGGCCGACCAGGCGCACGTTCGCCGGCCAGTCGCTTCGCGCGTACTCGAAGCCCTCGGCCGTGAGCGCGAGCAGCGCCGGCGGCCGAGCGAGCACGTCGTCGTAGCGGGCGAGCGCCGGCAGCCCATGCCGCTCGCGCAGGCGGTTGATCGACGGCATCGCCATGCGGTCGAACGCGGCGCTGGCAAAGGGGCGCACGAGAGCGTCGCGGATCGCGCCGAGCTTCCCCGCGCGTGGGCGCAGTCCGAGCCCGAACGGCGGCGCGTCGCGCGATGCGAGCGGCAGCAGGTAAGGCGAGTAGATCGCCCACGGCCGGCCGCTGGCCTCGGCGACGGCGGCGGCTCCCCAGCAGCTGATGTCGATCAGCAGCACGTCGGGGTCGTGGCTGTCGATCGCGCGTGCGAGGTCGGGCGCCTCCAGCCGGGCTCGCGCGCGGAACGTGCCCATCACCGAGCTTGTGGCGCCCAGCAGCGAGCGCTTGCGCCAGTCTTCGAGCTCGATCGCCTCGATCGCCGGATCGATCGCCTGCGCGCCGACGCCGAGCGTCCTCAGCTCGCCGATCTCGTCTGACAGCGTGCAGACGTCGGCGCGATGGCCGCGCGAGATCAGCTCCCGCAGGATCGGCACGATCGGAAAGAGATGGCCGCGCGCCGGCGAGGTGTACGCGAGCAGCTTCACCGATCGTCGGCTAGCAGACGCTCGATCGCGTCGGCCAGCGTCGCCTGGACGTCGGCTCGCTCGAAGCCGAGGTCGTGCGAGAGGATCCACCACGTCTGCACGTCGCAGAGCGCGATCAGCGCGCCGCGCCGTCGCGCGCGCAACGGCGGATCGAGGGCCTGCAGCTGTGGCGCGAAGGCGTAGTCGACCCAGTCGTAGTGGACCTGGCGCGCCGCCTGTGAGAGCTTCGCCAGGCGAGTGCCGCCACGCTGCCAGGCGCCAATTCGCAGCGAGCGCTCGCCCCACTCCTCGTAGTGCTCGAGCAGGTTCTCGACGGCGATGCCGACGTCGCCCGGCTGCGCGCTCCAGCGCTGCTCGAGCACGTGCGCCGCGCCGCGCATCAGCGCGTGGAGCAGCAGGCCGTCCTTCGAGCCGAAGTGGCGCAGCAGCGTCTGCTTCGTGACTCCGGCTTTCGCCGATAGCGCCTGCAGCGTCGTCTGCTGCCAGCGGTCCTCGTAGAGCTCGGCGTCCGCGGCGTCGAGCAGCGCCTCGCGGGTGCGCTGCTGCGCGTGCTCGCGCGCAACCTTCTTGTACGGCCGACGATCGATGGTGACGAGCAAGCTAACGCACGCTTCAGTCCTGCAGCGCAAGCGTCGCGGGGGCGGTGGTGGCCAGATAGCTGGGAAGCGCGAGGATCGCCAGCGCCGCGGCGATCATCAGCCCGAGCGTGGCGAGCACGGTCGGCGCCGAGGCGGAGTAGACGATCGGGAAGTTCACGGCCGTCGCGAGCGCGCGGTCGGCGAGCTGCTGGCCGTAGAGGCCGAACACGGCGCCGGTCGAGCAGCCGACCCAGAGCAGCAGCACGCTCTCGAGCAGGATCGTGCGCCAAAGCATGCCGCGGCTGAGTCCGTCGAGCTTGAGCTTGGCCAGCCGCGGGCGGCGTTGCCAGACCATCGCGCCCATCGCCGCGGTCATCGCGAGCACGGCGGCGAGCAGGATCAGCGTGGCGATCTGCGTCAACCGCGCGAGCGCCTGACGGCTAAGCGCGATCTGCCGGGCGGCGCGCTGCGCCGCCGTTTGCGCGACGAGGCCCGAGTCGGTCCCCAGCGCGTGCTCGACGATGCGCAGCCCTTCGGCCGCTCCGACGCCGCGGTTGAGCTCGATCTCGTACGCGCTCGCGTCGGTGCTGCCCCATGCGCGGGCGTAGTCGGCGGCGTTCATCATCACCGCGCCCGGCGCCCAGCCGACGTTCGTCGAGAGCGCGGCGAGGCGAAATGTCTGAGGGTTCGGCGTCGGCAGGACGAATCGCTCGCCGACTCGCAGGTGGTGTTCTTCGGCCAGCGCGCGTGAGAGCACGAGCCAGCCGCCGGCGCGCACGCGTGCGATCGTCTGGCGCGTGTCGCCTGAGACCAGCTGGCCGCTCGCCAGCAGCGGACTCGCCTGACGTGGTGCCGCGATCACGAGCACACGGCGCTCGCCGTAGTCGAGCAGTCCGCCGCGGTAGACGCGGACCGCGCGGATCGCGGGCAGCCGCGCGAGCTTCGCCTGCTCGGCCGCCGCGAACGGAGCCGTGTCGAACAGGTCGTAGGCGCCGCTCGGCGCGACCCAGATCGCGGCCGCCGCGCTCGCTTCGTGAGCGGCGCGTTCGAGTCCCGCCAGCAGGTCGTCGTGGGCGCCGCGCACGGCGACGCTGCCGAACACGGCGATCGCGCCGGTCGTCGCGATCGCGAGCGCGCGGCCGCGAGCGCTGCCGAGCTCGATCGCCGCGATGTGCGCGGCGACGCCGGTGACCGAGCCGGCGACGCGCTTGACGCTCGCCAACGTCGCGGCGAGCGCGAGCGGGAGCTCGAGCAGCAGCGCGACGAGGATCAGGACCATCCCGGCGATCGCCCAGCGGGGCGTCGCCAGCAGGATCGCACTGGCGCCGGCGAGGCAGGCCAGGCCGGCAAGCGCGAGGCGCCGCGCAAGCCGCGCGGCGCCGTCGGTCGAGCGCGTGCGCGCTGTCGTCGGGCGAGTGCGCGCGAGCACGTCGCGCAACGGGACGAGCACTGCGGCGAGCGCCGCGAAGACGCCACCGCCGCCCGCGAGCGCGACGCTCTGCCAGGTCACCGCCCGTTGCGAGCCGAACGAGAACGCGAGCGAGAGGAACGCCGGGTTCGAGTGGAAGACGTGGATCGACAGCTCGTCGCCGATCGCGAGCCCCAGCGCGCTCGCGATCGCGCCGAGCACCAGCGCGTCGAGCGAGAGCACGGCGAGCACGGTTCGCGACGAGTAGCCCTCGCGGCGCAGCTCCGCGACGAGTCGGCGCCGCTGCGGCGCCGTGAAGAGCATCGCGTTGAACGCGAACAGGAAGCCGACGAGCGCGCTGATCACGGCGAACAACTGCGTCGACTGGTTGCTCGCAGCCGCGGCCTTCGCGAACAGGACCTCGTCGCGATCGATCGACTCGACGTTCAGTCGCCCGCGGCCGAGCGCGAGCAGGGCCGTCCGCACGCGGCCTTCGGCGCCGGCGGCCGGTTGCACGAGGATCCGACTGACGCGCGCGGGCAGCCCGGTCGCTTCCTGCGCGAACGCCAGCGGCGCGACGGCGACAGGACTCGCGGTCAGCGCGCCGATCTGGCGCCGCCCGAGTTGCGCGTAGAGCGGTGCGCGCGTCGTTCGCCCGGCGACTCGAATGCCGAGTTCCTTGCCGAACGCGGTCACGCCGATCTGTTGCGCGAGCGGCGCGGGCAGCACGACGGCGCCGATCCGGCCGAACGGCGACAGCGACTCGTTGTGGCGCACGAGCGTGCCTCCGAGCCGCGCGAGGCTGGCGTCGGCGCCTACGAGCAGCACCGAGCGGCTGCCGTTCGGCCCGCTCACGTCGGCCTCTGCTTCGAGCAGCGCCGCCGCCGCACGCACGCCGTCGATCTGGCGCACACGCGCGAGCGTGCTCTGCGGAAAGCCGTGCGGATCTCGCGCGACGAGCTGCAGCGTCGCTTTTCCGGCGATCCCGTGCGAGAGCGCGGCGACGGCGCTCTGCAGGCTCGCGTTGGACACCTGCGAGGCGAACAGCAGCGCAACTCCCGCGGCGATCCCGACGATCGCGAAGAGCTCCTGCCAGAGCCGCGCGCGCAGGCGCGCGCGGTAGAGGCGGACGAGGTTGGACGGCCTCACGTCAGCTCACCGACCGCCGCCGGTGACGCGCTTCTGTCGCTCACCTCCCGGGTGGGCTGCGGACCGCTGCGCTCGGGCCTCCAGTCGGTGAGCTTGCCGTCGTGTAGGGCGAACACGCGATCGGCGTAGCCAGCGGCGGCCGGGTCGTGGCTGACGAGCACGAGCGCGACGTGATGCTCGCGGCTCAGTCCGCGCAGCAGGCCGAGCACTTCGCCGCCGCGTCGGCTGTCGAGGCTGCCGGTCGGCTCGTCTGCGAGCAGCAGTCGCGGCTTCGTCGAGAGCGCTCTGGCGATCATCACGCGCTGGCGCTCGCCGGTCGAAAGCGTCTCGGCGCGATGACTCAGGCGACCGCTCAGGCCAAGGCTCTCGAGCAGCGGCCCCACCTCGCGCTGCGCCTCGCGCCAGCGCATCGTCGCGAGCAGCTTCAAGATCGCGTTGTCGATCGCGCTCACGCCCGGGAGCAGGTCGGAGCCCTGATGGATGAACCCCAGCTCGGCGAGCCGGAAGCGCGCGGCATCGCGCTCGGACAGCGAGGAAACGTCGCGTTCGTCGATTGAGATCCGCCCGGAGCTCGGCGCGAGCAGCATCGCGATCATCATCAGCAGCGTCGTCTTGCCGGACCCGCTCGGCCCATACAGCAGGACCGTCTCGCCGGCGGCGACATCCAGCGAGACGCCGTCGACGGCGCGCACCGTCTCGCCGCTGGCACTCGGATAGTGCTTCGCGACGTCGCGCAGCGCGAGCATCTCGTCACACGCTCGCCGTGCCGTGAACCTGCACGGCGATCGCTTCGTCGGAGCGACGGATTGTGCCGCTGAAGCTCAGCCCCGATCCGCGGGCGTGCGCGTAGCTGCCCGTGCCGCGCGAGAGCGAGATCGTGCCGCTGAAGCTCGCCGTCGAGCTGCCGCGTCGATAGCTCGCGCTCGCCTGGCCGGTGATCGAGCCTCCGCGGGGGTAGAAGTTGACTTCGGCGACGACGCGCGTCGTCGAGACGATCGTCAGGTGCACGTACATCGTGCCGGGGATCGAGCCCGATGCCGACCCTTGCTCGTTGAGCGTGAAGCCGTGGCGGCTGGTGAGATGCAATTTGGCGCTCTCGTTCAGCGCGATGGCCCTGGCGCTGAGCGCCGCGGGCTCTGCGCTGTCGCGCGCGAGCGCGCACGCGGCGCCTGCCAGCGCGGCGATCGCCGCCGTGCATCCGATCGCGGCGAAGCGTCCGATCGCCGCCGTGCGACCGAGCTTTGCCACGCGCCTCATCGCGGGCACTGGATCGTCGCGGAGGAGCTGCTGCTGGATCCGTCGGCATAGGCGAATTCGCCGGCGAACCGAAAGCCGCCTGCCGGGCATCGTCGTGGCACGACGATCGCGTTCGCTGAGCGCGTGTGCCGCTTGGCGCCGACGGTCAGCGAGAGTTCGACGATCGACGCGTCCGGCTCGAGCGGAACCGTCGGAATCGGCGGAATGCTCATCACCAGCTTTTCGCCGTACGGAGCGCTGTCGGGAAGCACGGCGCCGTTGACGACCATCCGCACGGCCAGCGGCGACAGGCCTTCGCCGAGCAGCGTCAGCGTCGGCTGCAGGTGTCGTGGCGGACCAAGGAAAGCGGACAGCTTGACCTCCTCTGCGATTGTTTCGGACGCCGGATGCGCCTCGACCAGCGCGCGCCCTTCGCCGAGCTTCGACTGCCTCGGGCATTCGCTGGCGCCGAGGTTCTGCAGGCGTTCGGTGCTGCAACTGCGCAGCCGCGGGATTTCGAGGGTCATGCCTGCGGGGAAGCGCACAACCGCTCGGCTGACTGGCGTCGGCAAGCCGGCTTCGCTGTCGGCGAAGTGAATTGCGACCGTCAGCGAGCCTTTCGCGCCGAGTCGATCGGGCGAAACCGCCGCGGCGATCGTGGTCACGTTCGCTGCGTGAGCAGCAGCGGCAAGCGCCGCGCCGGCGACGAGCGCTGCGACGGCGATCACGACTGCGCGCACATTCACGCCGTGACCTAGGCGCCGGGACAAGGAATGCTCGCTGTCGAGGTAGTGGTGCTGGCGTCTGCGAATTCGAGCCGACAGCGCTGCCAGGAAAGCCTTGGTCTTGCCGTGCACAGCCTCGCCTCCTCGTGATCGCCGGCGCTCGGATGACGCCTTGTGCGGGTGCGAGCTGCGACTTCGAGCGACGCCGCATGATTTCGCAGTACCGACGGTAACGCGAAATGGAGCGGCTGTCAAGCTCCAGGCAACGGAATCGCGCGGGGCCGTCTGCGTTCGCCGGGGCGAGCGTGCGGCTCGCATCGGGATCAGCTCTTGGCGAGCTGCCTGTGGGGCGCCGCGAGTGGCAGTGACACTTCTTCCTGAATGGTTCGACATGAACCATTCGCACCGTACGCTAGCGTGTGGACGATGTCAAGCGCAGAGCCCAGCGGCTTGCGCTCGACCGCCGTGTCGCCGCAGCGTGAGCTGATCCGCTTCGCGTCGAGCGTGGCCGCGGGCGACCGAGCGCCGCGCTGGCGGAGGCCGGTCAGCGAAAGAGATCTTCCGTCTGCGCGCGCAGCAGCGGCGCGACGCCGGGCCCGTCGTCGTCGCTGAGAAAGCGCGCGAGCCCGTCGACGAGCACGACCGGCTCGCGCGAGTCCTTCGCGCGCGCCAGCTCGCCGATCGCGGCGGCGGCGTCGGCGACCGCCAGCCAGGTCGCGCGCAGCTCGATGCCGCGCGCGTCCGCGCGGCCGCGCCAGTCGTCGAGCGCGCGCATCCCGGCGAGCCCGATCGCGATGTCGACTTGCCCGTTGCGCCAAGCGCGGCCGAAGCTGTCGGTGATCAGCACGCCGACGCTCGCGCCGCTCAGCTCGCGCAGGCGCGCGCGGATCCGCCGAGCTGAGGCGTCGGGATCGCGCGGCAGCACGATCAGCGTCTCGGCGTCGGCCGAGTTCGACGCGTCGACGCCGGCGTTCGCGCAGACGAAGCCGTGATGCGTGCGAGCGATGATCACGCCGCGCTCGGCGCGGACGATCTCGGCGGACTGGTCGAGCACGACTTGAATCGCGCGCGCGTCGCGCTGCTGGCCGGCCGCGGCGGCTTCGGCGGCGAGCTCGCGCGCGCGATCGCTCGCGTGCACTTCGGAGAGCGCGACGATTGCGCCTTCGCACTTCGAGACGGCCTTGTGCGCGATCACGAGCAGTTGACCGTCGCCGAGCGTCTCGCCGGAACGCTCGGCGGCGGCGGCGATCAGCGCGGCGAGGTCATCGCCGCGCGAAAGCTGATCGGGCAGGCCGGCGAGTGCGCGTGCGCGGAGCGATGCCACGGCAGGGGCGCGGTCAGTCGCTGTTGATCGAGATGATCTGATTGCGTTCGGGCTGCCCGAGCACGGCGCGCGTGCGCACTGCTGCCGCGCGCGTGGCGCCGAGACGGTCTTGCAGCGCGGCGAGGTCGGCGCCGGTGTCGACGTCGAGCAGCAGCGATGCGGGACGTTCGATCTGACAGCGCGCGCCGGCGGCGCGCGCGAGCTCGGCGTGGCGCTTGCAGCTGCCGGGTCCGAACGCGGGCTCGATCGCGTCGGGCGGCGCCAGCAGCAGGCCGTTCGTGCCGGCGCCGTGGCGGTCGGGCACGATCGTCACCTCAGCGCCGACGCCTGAGCGATCGTCCGGCCGGCGATGAGGCGCTGCGGCGGCGCGCGCGTCGGCGGCGGCGAGCAGCGCGTCGAGCTCGGCCGGGTCGAGCGCGGGGCAGTCGCCGGGGATGCACAGCACGCGCTCGATGCCATCGGCGAGCGCGCATCGCACGCCGAGCGCGACGGCCGCCGACTGCCCGTCTTCGGCCGTGTCGGCGAGCAGCAGCGCGTCGTGCTCGGCGGCGAGCTCGACGAGGCTCGGCTCACGCGTGACGACGATCGTGCGATCGATCGAGTCGGTCTGCGCGAGCGCGTGCAAAACGTCGCTGACCATCGCGCGCGCCAGGCGCTGACGCAGCGTCGCGGCGACGCCGCTGGCGCCGAGCCGCGACTTGGCCGCGGAGAAGCGCTTGACGGGCAGGATCGCGGCGGTGCGCATCGCGCTCAACGATAGTGAGGCTCGAGCGCCAGACGACCGAGAGGCAAGCGAGGCGAGGACGTGCCCGTTTCGCGGCACAGGCAGTCGCGTGGCGTGCTGGGCGAAACGGGGATGCGAGCGGAGCGAGTGCCTACCGGCTTCGGCAGCGCGCGAGCGACCGGGACGATGCGGCCTCGCGCCGGCTATCGGTCGTCTGCGAGCGCGAGCGCGAAGTCGAGCGTCTGTGCGGCGACGCGCGCACGGCTCTCGGCGTCGCTCATCCGCGTCTCGGCGCGCAGCGCGGGCAGCACGGCATCGACGTCTTCGTCGGCGACGATGCCGTCGAGCAGGTCGCCGTAGAACGCGGCTACGCCGGAAGCGCTGCAGTCGAGCGCGGCGAACGCCATGAACGCGGCGGTCGGCCCCTTCAGCACCTCGCCGCCGACGATCGGGCTGACGGCGACGACGGGCGCGGCGGCGCCGGCGAGCGCCTCGCGGATGCCGGGAACGGCGAGGATCGGCGCGATCGACGCGAGCGGGTTCGACGGACCGATCACGATCGCATCGGCGCGCGCGATCGCGTCGAGCACTTGCGGCGTGGGCTTGGCGTGCTCGGCGCCGCGGAACTCGAGTCCCTCGACGGGGCCGGCGGCGCGGTCGCGGATCATGAACTCCTGGAACGAGCGCCAGCCTCCGCTGCCGCGCACATGCGTGCGGACGGGCTCGTCGCACATCGGCAGCACGCGCGCATCGAGTGAGAGCTGGGCGATCAGCCGCGCGAGCGCGGTGGTGGGGGAGAGGCCGCCGGCGATCAATCGCGAGCGCTCGAGGCACCACGCGAGATCGCGATCGCCGAGGTTGAACCAGACTTCCGAGCCGAGCGCGCGCAGCGCGTCCATCACGGTGAACGTGTCGCCGGCGAGGCCCCAGCCGCGCGAGTCGATCTCGTCGGCGAGCCAGAACGTGACGAGGTCGGGGTCGGGCGAGACGTGCGCGCCGTAGATCTCGATGTCGTCGCCGGTGTTGACGATCGCCGTCAGCCGCTCGGGCGCGAGCACGTCGGCGAGACCGCGCGCGAGCTTCGCGCCGCCGGTGCCACCGGCGAGCACGACGACGTCGCTGTCGTGCGCAGGCGCGCGCGCTCACTCCCAGTCGGGGTCGGCAAGCCCCGTCAGGTGGACGCCGGCGTGCACCTTGTAGCGCGAGTTGACGCCGATCAACAGCGCGGTCATCGACTCGGTGATGCGCGACATCTCGAGGCGCCCGGCGTCGACGCAGCGCAGGCCGTCGATCCGGTCGATCAGCCGCGCGGCCTCGGTCTTGTCGGCGCGCTTGTCGCCGCAGACGAGCACGTCCTGATCGAGCGGATGCTCGAGATCGGTCAGCGACGCGGCGCTGACGGTGTGCAGCGCGGAGACGACGCGCACGCCGTCGGGAACCATCTCGGCGGCCTGCTGCGCGGCGGAGCCTTGCCAGACGCCGAGCATCCGCGTCGCCTTGCCGCTGACGGCGGCGGCGAGCGGCACGGTCGCGTCGATCAGCAGCTGGCCGGGGCGGAGCACGTCCTTGAGGTTCGTCAGCGTCTCGGAATGGCTGCGAAACGGCACGCTGAGCACGACGATCTCGGCCGAGCGCGCCGCCTCGCCGTTCTCGACGCCCGAGCACGAAGCGCCGTCGGGATCACCATGCGCGCGCGGCCGGCCGCCTCCTCGGCGCGAGCGGCGTCGCGCGAGCCGATCACGATCGGCACGCCGGCGCGGCCAAGCCTGACGGCGAGCCCGAAGCCGAGCGCGCCGGAGGCGCCGATGATCGCGACGGGGCTGGCGGCGTCGTCTGACATCGCGGCGAGTATAGGCTTCGGCTCTATCGTGGGCGGGGCGATGGACGAGACGACGAGTTCGGTGCGGATCCGCGAGGTCGGTCCGCGCGACGGCTTTCAGAACGAGCCGGAGACGATCGCGACGGACGCGAAGGTCGAGCTGATCGACGCGCTGGCGCGCACCGGCCTGCGGCGGATCGAGGCGACGAGCTTCGTCCGCGCCGACGTGATCCCGCAGCTCGCCGACGCGGCGGAGGTGCTCGCGCGGATCGACGTGCCCGAGCGAGGTCGCGCGTCAGCGTGCTCGTGCCGAACGCGCGCGGGCTTCGAGGCGGCGCTCGCGCAGCGCGAGCGGATCGACGAGATCAACGTGTTCATGTCGGCCTCGGAGACGCACAACCGCAAGAACGTCAACCGCTCGATCGCCGAGTCGCTGAGCGAGCTGCAGGAGGTGCTCGCCGCGCGCGCGAGGCCGGGCTGCGCTGCGAGGGCGTGATCTCGACGTCGTTCGGCTGCCCCTACGAGGGCCACGTGCCGCCCGAGCGAGTGCTCGAGATCGCCGCGCAGCTGCGCGACGCCGGCGCGCAGGAGATCGGCTTCGGCGACACGACGGGCATGGCCAACCCGCGCCAGGTGCGCGAGTTCTTCGCGGCGGCCAAAGCGCGAGCTCGGCGACGGACGTCGAGCTGACGGCGCACTTCCACAACACGCGCGGGCAGGGTCTCGCGAACGTGCTCGCCGCGCTCGACGCGGGCGTCGAGAGCTTCGAGTCGAGCTTCGGCGAGCTCGGCGGCTGCCCGGTGCCGGCCGGCGCGACCGGCAACATCGCGACGGAGGACCTCGTCTCGATGCTGCACGAGATGGGCATCGAGACCGGCATCGACCTGCCGGCGCTGCTCGCCTGCGCGCGGCGCGCGCAGGAGCTGCTCGGCCGCCCGCTCGGCAGCCACACGCTCGTCGCCGGCCCGGTCGACTGGACGCAGTCGCAGCTAGCGCGCGCGTCTACGTCGACGCCGTTGAACTCAGCTAGCCGCCGCCGACCGGTTCGAGCCCTGCACGTGCTCTTCGGCCTCGCGCGCGATCTCGCGCGCGGCGGCGACGCAGTACTCCTGCGTCGCGACCTCCATCTCGAGCGTCGCGGCGAGCGCCGGGCGTGCGGAGGCGTCGATCACGCGCTTGGCGCGCCCGACGGCGATGTGCGAGTTGGCGAGCAGCTCATCGACGAGCTGCTCGCGTCGCCTGCCTCGAGCTGCTCCGGCGCGACGACGCGGTTGACGAGGCCGATCCGCTCGGCCTCGGCGGCGTCGATCGTGCGCGCGGTCATGATCAGCTCCTTCGCGCGGCCGAGGCCGACGACGGCGGGCAGCCGCGAGGAGCCGCCGACGTCGGGGATGATCCCGAACTTGACCTCGGGCAGCCCGAGCTGCGCGTCGCTCGAGGCGATCCGCAGGTCGCAGCCGAGCGCGACCTCGAGCGCGCCGCCGACGCACGTGCGGTGGATCTGGCAGACGACCGGCTTGGCCATCTCTTCGGCGAGGTTCGGGCAGTCGAGGAAGTCCTGGCGAAACGGGCGCAGCTGGCCGGGCGTGCTCGCCGACTGCGCCAGCTCGACGAGGTCGACGCCGGCCGAGAAGACCGGGCCTTCGCCGCGCAGCACGACGCAGTGCACGTCGATCGTCGGCGGCGGCGTCGCGCAGCGCCTGCGCCGAGCGCGCGCAGCAGCTCCTGGTTCATCGCGTTGCGCTTCTCGGGGCGGTTCAGGACGACGTGGCGGACGGCGCCGCGGTCTTCGGTGTGGACGATGCTCATGGTCTCCTCCGGTCTCGGTCTTGGCTCTCTGCGTGGTCGGCGGTCGCGACTTCGTTGGTCGATCGCTCGGGCGCGCTCAGCTGAGGTCGAGCACGGTCTGCGGCGCCGGGATCACGTGATCCTCGACTCCCTCGGCGGGGATGATCGAGGTGCCGATCGCGAAGAACTCGATCACGTGGCTGCCCCAGCCGTGGGACTTCTCTTCGATGTGCACGCCGACGATGCCCTCGGCCTTGGCCGCGATCGCCTCGGCCTGCATCCGCTCCATCGCCAGCTCGCGCGCGTCGTAGAGCGCCTGCGTGAAGTTCGGCAGCTCGACGTTCTTGCCGGTGTTGCCGATCGACTGGCGCCAGCTCTGGTGGGCGACGTGGTAGACGCACGAGCCCATCACCATCGCGACCGGCCGGTGGCCGGTCTGCAGCAGCGTCCAGAACTCCTGTCCGGAGAGGTCGCTGGTGAAGGGGCGGCCCGACGGCGCGCGATGCAGCTCGCCGCCGCGGTGCTTGACGGCGGTGCCCATCGCGAGGAACTCGGCCATGTTCTCGCCCCAGTCGTAGCGGCCGATCACCAGGCGCACGCCGACGATGCCGTCGGCGCCGAGCTGGTCGGCCTCCTCCTCCATGCGCGTCATCGCGAGCTCGCGCGCCTCGTACATCGCCTGCGAGAGCACGTCCATCTCCTGGCTCTGCTTCCACATCGACTGCTGGTAGCCGATGTGGTAGATCGAGCTGCCGATCACGAGCCCGAGCGGCTGGAAGCCGGCCTGGCGCACGAGCAGGAACTCGTTGACCGAGAGGTCGCTCGTGAACAGCCCGGAGCGGTTCTGCGAGAGCCGCGCGGTGCCCGCCTCGGGAACGCCCTCGGTGCTGCTGGGGTCATATGCCACGTTGTCGATCCTTCGCGTTGACGTTGTCAGGGTCGAGCGCTGCGAGTCCTGTCAAGCGGTCGTGTGGCGGTCCATCGGCGAGCGCTCATCGCAGCGAGACGGATTTGCAGCGGCGCGGCCTGCTGCCGGCGGCGAGCGTCGGGTCCTCGCGCACGACGGTGCCCATCACGTGGAAGGTCACTTCGAGGTCTTTCGAGTCGAGCATGCGAGCGCCTGACCTCGTGCGTGCGACCGTGCTGGCTGCAGCTCGACGCCGATCACGCCGTCGCCGCCGAGCTCGCGCACCTGCGCGGTGACCGAGGCCCATCGCCTTCTCGCGCGCTTCATAGACGCCCTGGCTGAAGTCGACGAGCTCCTGGTTGACCCACGAGGAGCCCCAGCCCTGCGACTGGGCCATCTGCGTCTGGCCGGAGGCCGGCACGTAGTGGATGCTCGTGTGCGCGGCGATGCCGACCGGGCGCATGCCGGCTTCGCAGAGCTGCACGAACTCCTGCCCGCTGAGATCGCTGAGCACGGTCGCCGCCGTCGCGGGTCGCGCATCGCCGGCGGAAGCCGCGCGGCGGTGCCGACGGCGATGAACTCGATCGCGCCGGGCGCCCAGTCGTGCGCGCCCTGCTCGATGCGCACGCCGAGCACGGCGTCGGCGCCGCACGTACTGCGCCTCCTCGAGCAGCCGCCCGAGCGCGAGGCGGCGGCACTCGTTGTAGGCGTCTGAGAGCACGCGCACCTCGGTCGGCACGTTGTAGTACGTCGGCTGCCAGCCGACGTGGTAGATCGAGGAGCCCATCACCTGCGTGATCGGCGCGACGCCGAGGCGCGCGAGCGCGCTCCATTCGCTGACTTCGAGGTCGCTGCTGAACGCCGCCGGCGGTGGGCCTCGCGGCCGGTGCTCGGCCCGTGCGCGAAGCGCGCGAGGCGCTCGGATGCGGCGAGCGGGATCCGGCCCTGTTCGATCAGCTCGAGCGAGGCGGCGGCGCGCTCGGCGCTCGCGTTCGGCAGGCCTGCGCGCGCTCCTGCGGCTGCCTGCTTCTCCTCCTCGCTGCGACGGCGGAACAGCGGGCTCATCGCAGCAGCCCTTCGAGCGCCGTCCGGTCGCGCTCGCTGATCTCGGCCGTGCGGCTGACGGCGGCGAGCAGCGCGGCGATCCAGTCGGACGCTCGTCAGCTCGCTCGTGGCTCAACGTGATCCCGCGCACGACCTTGTTGCGCGTGCACTGCAGCGCGTGGTCGGCGGCGACGAGCTCGAAGCGCTCGTCGCCGAGCGTCACGACGATCCGTCGCACCTCGCGTGCGCTTGGAGCGAAAGCCGCCGACCTTGCGACGCTCGACGGAGGCGAAGTCCGCGGCAGCGCCTGCTCGAGCGTCGAGGCGAGCGCGGTCGAGCGAGGAGTCGAGCTCGGCGCGGTCTGCGCGCAGCGCTGCCGCCGGAAGATCGAAAGCCTCGTCGGATGACACTCACGCAGGCTACCTCGCCGCTGCCGCCGTGGCTGCACGCCGTGCGCCTCGATCGCGTCGACGGCACGCGCGCCCGGTCGCGCGTAATAGGCTCTCGGGCCAAACCAGAGCATCGAGCGGAGGTCGCATGGCGCAGCAGATCGAGAAGGTCGGAGTGCTCGGAGCGGGACTGATGGGGCACGGCATCGCGCAGGTCGCGGCGCAGTCGGGCTATGCAGGTCGTGCTGCGCGAGGTCGACGAGGCGACGCTCGCGAAGGGCATCGGCAAGATCGAGAAGCAGCTCGCGCGCGCCGTCGAGAAGGGCAAGTCCAGCCAGGAGGACGCCGACGCGGTGCGCGCGCGGATCACGGCGACGACGCACTACCGCGAGCTCGCCGACTGCGATCTGGTGATCGAGGCGATCACGGAGAACCTCGCGCTGAAGCTCGAGATGTGGAAGGAGGTCGACGAGATCGTCAAGCCGGAGGCGATCTTCGCGACGAACACGTCTTCGCTCGCGGTGATCGACCAGGCCGCGCAGACGAGCCGCGCAGAGCGCTTCGTCGGCCTGCACTACTTCAACCCGGCGCAGGTGATGAAGCTCGTCGAGGTCGTGCGCTGCGTGACGACGAGCGACGAGACGTTCGACGCGGCGCTGGCAGTTCGCGCGCTCGGAGGGCAAGCTCGCGATCCCGACGAAAGATCAGGCGGGCTTCATCGTCAACCGCCTGCTCGTGCCGTACATGCTCGACGCGATGCGCGCGCTCGAAGAGGGCGTCGGCTCGATCGCGGAGATCGACGAGGCGATGAAGGCCGGCGCGGGGCACCCGATGGGACCGCTGACGCTCGCCGACTTCGTCGGCCTGGACACGCTCGGCTCGATCTGCGACGTGCTGTTCGACGAGTTCCGCGAGCGCCGCTTCGCGCGCCCGCCGACGCTGCGCAAGATGCTGGCGGCGGGCTGGTACGGGCGCAAGTCGGGCAAGGGCTTCTACGACTACTCGGGCGAGACGCCGCAGCAGAACGCCGGCGCTGTAGGTCGCCGCTTCAGCCGGCGCGCACGCGGTCGGCTCGACGGCGGCGCGCTCGGCGGCATAACCTTCAACGGATGAGCGACCCTTCGAGCCTGCGCGTCGCCGACGCCGATCGCGAGCGGTTGGCCGACGAACTGCGCGAGCACATGGTCGCGGGCCGGCTGACGCCGGAGGAGTTCGAGGAGCGCCTCGACACGACATACAAGGCGAAGACGCAGGCCGACCTCGACGCGCTGCGCGTCGATCTGCCGATCAGCCCGGCGGCCGTGCAGCGCTCGCTGGCCGAGCGGCGCAAGCATCTGCGCGTGCGCCTGCTGCAAGAGGCCGGCGGCTCGCTGGCGGCGTCGGGCGTGTGCGTCGCGATCTGGCTGGCGGCCGGCGCGCACGGCCAGTTCTGGCCGGTCTGGGTGATCGCGTTCACGCTGCTGCCGCTGCTGCGCGACGGCTGGCTGCTGCTCGGCCCGGCGCCTGACGAGCGGGCCGTCGAAGCGCGGCTGCAGCGTCGCCGCGCGCGCCGTCTGCGCGGCACGATCGACACTCGCACCAGCGAAGCCTGCCGAGGTGAGCTCGCTCGGCGAGGCATCGGAGCGGGCGCTCGCCGGCGGCCCGGAGCGCCACCGCGAGAAGTCGCGCGAGCAGGGCAAGCTCGCCGTGCGCGAGCGGATCGAGCTGCTGCTGGAGCCCAGATGGCACGGGCGACTCGAGCTTCGCCGAGGAGGGGCTGCTGGCGAACTGGCAGGAGGACGGGCTCGGCGCCGACGGCGTCGTCACGGGCGTCGGCACGATCGACGGTCGCGCGGTCGCGCTGATGGCGAACGATCCGACGGTCAAGGCCGGTTCGTGGGGGCCGAAGACGGTCGAGAAGATCCTGCGCATCCAAGAGCGCGCGCTGAGCTTGCAGATCCCGCTCGTCTATCTCGTCGACTCGGCCGGCGCGCGGATCACCGAGCAGGTGCAGATGTTCCCCGGGCGCCGCGGCGCCGGGCGGATCTTCCACAACCAGGTCAAGCTGTCGGGCGTCGTGCCGCAGGTCTGCGTGCTGTTCGGTCCGAGCGCGGCCGGCGGCGCGTACATCCCGGCGTTCTGCGACATCGTGATCATGCGCGAGGGCAACGCGTCGATGTACCTCGGCTCGCCGCGAATGGCCGAGATGGTGATCGGCGAGCAGCGTGACGCTCGAGGAGATGGGCGGCGCGCGGATGCACACGGGCGTCTCCGGCGTCGGCCACCAGCTCGTCAAGACCGACGAGGAGGGCATCGCGCTGGCGCGGCGCTACCTCTCCTACCTGCCGAGCAACTGGGAGCAGGAGCCGCCGCCTGCGGCGCCCTCGCCGCCCGCCGGCGCTGCGCCGACGGCACAGTCGATCGGCGAGCTGATCCCGGCCGACGAGAACAAGCCGTTCGACATGAAGACGCTGATCGGCGCGCTCGTCGACGAGGACTCGCTGCTGGAGATCCACCCGCGCTGGGCGAAGGAGCTGATCGTCGGCTACGCGCGACTCGACGGCCGCGCGATCGGGATCGTCGCGAACCAGCCGAAGTTCAAGGGCGGCGTGCTGTTCGGCGACTCGGCCGACAAGGCGGCGCGGTTCATCTGGGCGTGCAACGCGTTCAACGTGCCGCTGCTGTTCCTCGCCGACGTGCCGGGCTTCATGATCGGCACGCAAGTCGAGCGCGAAGGCATCATCCGCCACGGCGCGAAGATGATCAGCGCGGTCAGCGAGGCGACCGTGCCGAAGATCTCGGTCGTCGTGCGCAAGGCCTACGGCGCCGGCCTCTACGCGATGGCCGGGCCGGCGTTCGAGCCGGACTGCTGCCTGGCGCTGCCGAGCGCGTCGATCGCCGTGATGGGCCCGCAGGCGGCGATCAACGCGGTCTACTACAACCAACTGCAGGCGATCGACGATGACGAGGAGCGCGCGCGGCGCACCGAGCAGCTGCGCACGGAGTACGCCGAGGACATCGACATCCTGCATCTCGCCTCGGAGCTGGTGATCGACGCTGTCGTTCAGCCGCAGCTGCTGCGCGACGAGCTGGTCCGCCGCTTCGCGCACGCTGCGAGCAAGCAGCGGACGTGGCCGGCGAAGCACAATCCGATCACGCCGGTCTGAGGCGTCGCTCGGTCCAGTGCGACGCCGGCGGCTGCTCGGCGGCGCGCGGGTCGCCCCGACGCGCCGCCGACGTTCGTCTGCTCAGGCCGGGGCGATGCCGGCTGTGCGGGTGTTCTCGTCCTGGAACGGCGGGTAACTCTCGGTCAGCAGGTAGAGGTAGGCGTCGCTGCGCGCCGTGTAGGAGTTGGCGAGCACCATCAGGTCGAACAGGCCGCGCGGCATCTTGCCGGTGATCACGATCACGATCCAGCTCGCGAACGCGCCGATCTCGAGCAGCAGGTTGATCACGTAGCGCAGGATCACGATCGGGATCGCGAGGATCACGCGGAACAGCGTCTTCAACCGGCTGTATCGCTCGAGCGGGCCGGCGAACTCCATCCGCACGGGATAGCCCGCGTCGTGCGAGCCGCTGAACGGCGGGTAGGCGTCGGTCAGCAGCACGCCGTACGCCGTGACGCGCGCGAGAAAGCGTGTGAAGTCGGCGACGAACTAGTACAGGCCCTTTCGGGTAGCGGCCGGTGATGATGATCGCGAACCACGCGAACACGATCGCGAACCACGCGACGATGCCGAACACGTACAGCACGATCGCGACCGGGATCGCGAGGATCAGTCGAAAGAACGTGCTCAGCCGGCTGCGCCGCTCGACGTAGTCGGCTTCAAAGGTGACTGGATAGGACACGAGGCACACACTCCCTGTTGCGGTTGGTCGTTCGCCGATCGCTCACGCCGCACGAGCTCGTCGATGGCTTTCGGCCACTCCCCGCGATCTCGCACGACGCTCGCCGACCATCGTATGCGCACGATCGGCTGGTGCGCGCGCCTTTTCAATAGATTGGCGAACGGATGGACGGATCGGACGTCGCCTTCGCCGGAATCGCTCGCCAGGCCGAGCTGATCGCCGCGGGCGAGCTTTCCTCGCGTGAGCTCGTCGAGCTGTGCCTGCGGCGGATGGTCGCGGCCGACCGCTCCGAGCGCGGCGAGCCGCTGAACGCGTTTCGCGTCGTGCTCGCCGAGCGCGCGCTGCTCGAGGCCGACCAGGCGGATGCGCGCCGCGGCGCCGGCGGCGAGCGCCCGCTGCTCGGCGTGCCGATCGCCGTGAAGGACGACATCGACGTCGCTGGCGAGGTCACTGCGTATGGCACGAACGCGCACGGCGGCCCGGCTTCGGCTGACGCGGAGGTCGTGCGCCGGCTGCGCGCGGCCGGCGCGGTGATCATCGGCAAGACGAACGTGCCGGAGCTGTGCCTGTGGCCGTTCACCGAGACGGCGACGTTCGGCGCGACGCGCAATCCGTGGGACCTGCAGCGGGCGCCGGGCGGGTCGAGCGGCGGCAGCGCGGCGGCCGTCGCCGCCGGCCTGGTCGGCGCGGCGCTCGGCTCGACGGCGCCGGGTCGATTCGCATCCCGTCGGCGTGGTGTGGTCTGTTCGGCTTGAAGCCGCAGCGCGGACGCGTCTCGCTGGCGCCGAAGGCGCGCGGTTGGCACGGCCTGTCGGTGACGGGCGTGCTGACACGCCGCGTCGCCGATACGGCGCTGTTCCACGACGTCGCGTCGGGCGCAACCGATCTCGACGCCGATCGCGCGCCGCTGCCGGCGGTCGTCGTTCGCGCAGGCGGCAGCGACGCCGCCGGGACGACTGCGGATCGCCTTCTCGACGCGAATCCCGGCGGGCGTCGTCGCGCAGCCTCGACAGCGACGGCGAACGCGCGCTGCGCGACACGGTCGAGCTGCTGCGCTCGTTGGGCCACGAGCTGATCGAGCACGATCCTGACTACGGCTGGGGCACGGCGCTCGCGCTCGTGCCGCGCTACCTCGCCGGCGCATATGAGGATGCGCAGGCGCTCCCGCACCCGGAGCGCCTCGAACGTCGCACGCGCACGGTCGCGCGGCTGGGCCGGCTGGTGACTCCGGCGCTGCTCGAACGCTCGCTCGCCGCCGAAGCCGAGTTCGCACGGCGCCTGAATGGCGTGTTCGCGGAGCACGACGTGCTGCTGACGCCGGCTACCGCGACGCCGCCGCCGAGCATCGGCAAGCTGCAGGGCCGCGGAGCGCCGTGGACGCTCAACGCCGTCGCCGGCTGGGTGCCCTACAACGGCGTATGGAACGTCACCGGGCAGCCCGCGGCGTCGGTGCCGGCGGGTCTCGGCGCTGACGGGTTGCCGCGCGGCGTGCAGCTCGTCGGGCGTCCGAACGACGAGACGACGCTGCTGTCGCTCGCCGCGCAGCTCGAGGCCGAGCGCGCAATGGGCGCAGCTGCGCCCGCCGGAGCTCGCGTGAGCGCGCGCGTTCGGCGCAGCGCGGCGGGCGAGACGCGCGTGAGCGAAGCGAGCGCGCCGGCTCGACGCGCAGGCGCTGCTCGCGCTCGCGATCGAGGCGGCGCGGATGGCCGGCGGCCTGCTGCTCGCGCGCGCGCAGCCACGGCTTCGAGCGCGAAGTCGCGAGCAAGAGCACGCCGACGGATCTCGTCAGCGAGGCTGACGTCAGCTCGCAGCGCGCGATCCGCGAGCTGCTGCGCGAGCGTCGTCCGCGCGACGGCTTCGTGGGGGAGGAGGAGGGCGACTCCGAGCAGGGCAGCAGCGGACTGCGCTGGATCGTCGATCCGCTCGACGGCACGGTCAACTTCCTCTTCGGCATCCCCCAGTGGTAGTGTCAGCGTCGCCGTGCGCGACGACGCGGGGACGATCGCCGGCGCCGTGTTCGACGCCAACCGCGGCGAGCTGTTCAGCGCGACGCGCGACGGCGCCGCGCGACTCGACGGGCCGCGCGGCGTCGCTCGAGCTCTCAGACGCGACTCGGAGCGGTCGCGGCCGAGCGGCGCACCGGCGAGGACGCCGGTCCGGTCGGCGAGGACCTCGCGAGCGCGATGGTCGCGACCGGCCTCGCGTACGACAGCGACGTGCGCCGCGCGCAGGGGCGCGTGCTCGAGCGGCTCGTGCCGCGCGTTCGCGACATCCGCCGCTTCGGCAGCGCCGCGCTCGACTCTGGCGTGGACGGCGGCCGGCCGCTTCGACGCGTACTACGAGCGCTCGGTCAAGCAGTGGGACATCGCCGCCGGCGCGCTGATCTGCGAGCGCGCCGGCCTCGAGGTCCACGAGCTCGAGCCGCACGAGAACCTTCCCTGGGGGATCCTCGTCGCGCCGCCGGCGCTCGCGCGGCCGTTGCTCGAGCTGGTCGCGGGCCGATGAGCGAGCAGGCGCGGAAGGCGCGGCGGTTTCTCGAGCAGCACCGCGGCGAGACGCCGCTGCTGCTGGCTAACGCGTGGGATCGCGGGCTCGGCGAAGCTGCTCGCTTCGCTCGGCTTCGAGGCGCTCGCGACGACGAGCAGCGGCTTCGCGGCGACGCTCGGACGGCTCGACGGCAGCGATCACGCGCGAGGAGGCGCTCGCGCACGCGGCGGAGATCGTCGACGCGTCGAGCTGCCGGTCTCGGCCGACCTCGAGAACGGCTTCGCCGACGATCCGGCGGGCGTCGCCGAGACGGTCGGCGCTGGCGATCGACGCCGGGCTGGCCGGCTGCTCGATCGAGGACTTCACCGGCGACGATCGGCGCGCCGATCTACGAGCTCGCGCGCGGCGATCGAGCGGATCGAAGCGGCAGCCGAGGCGCGCATTCGGGGCCGGCGCCGCTCGTGCTGACCGCGCGCGCGGAGAACTTCCTGCACGGCCGCGCCGATCTGGCCGACACGATCGCGCGGCTGCAGGCCTATGCCGAGGCGGGCGCCGACGTGCTCTACGCGCCGGGCCCGACCGATCGCGAGCAGCTACGCGCGATCGTCGCGTCGGTCGAGCTTCCGGTCAACGTGCTCGTGCGCCCGGGCGGCCCATCGGTCGCCGAGCTGGCAGCGCTCGGCGTCGAGCCGCATCTCGGTCGGCGGCGCGTTCGCGTTCGCCGCGCTCGGCGCCGTCGTCGAGGCCGCCGGCGAGCTGCGCGAGCAGGGCACGTATCGGCTTCTGGGAGCGCGCGAGCGTCGGCGTCGCGGCGGCGCGCTCGGCGTTCGGCGATTAGCCGCGGCGACGCTCGAGCGTCTGCTTGACGACGGCCGTGCCCTGAGCCATCATCGCGCCGGTCTGCGCCGCCATCTCGCCGGGGAGCAGGTCGGCGACCCAGACGAAGCGGCAGCGACCGGGGCCGGCCGGGAAGACTTGCGCCGAAGCGCTGTGATGGGTGTAAGGCCCGTCGACGATCGACCAGGCGAGCCGACGCGCCGTGTCGTCGCGGTCGAGCAGCACCTCGCGCACGACGGCGCCGTTGGCGAACGTGACGATCCGATCGTCTCCGTCCAGTTGCGTGTCGGTGACGAAGCCGGGCACGAGCCGTTCGTGCAGCGCGCCCCAATCGCTCAGCGCGGCCCAGACGTCGGCCGGCTCGGCGTCGATCAGGATCTCCTCGTGAACCGTTGCCATGCGGTCTCCTCTCGGTTGGCTGGATCGTCGTCGCGAGCTTGCGCGGCGGCTTCGCCGCGGCTGAGGGCTCGCGGCGCTCGCTCGCTCGCCGGCTCGTTGCGCCGGCGTCTGACGAGCTTCATGCGGCGGGTGGGACTCGAACCCACACACCCTTTCGGACAGGGCCTTTTGAGGGCCCCGCGTCTACCATTCCGCCACCGCCGCGCGTGTGCGGCACAAGTGTAAGCGAGCAACGCTTCGACGATCGGAAGCAGGCGTCAGCGCGCCAGCTTCGCGCCCGGAGAGAGAGCGAGGCCGCACGCGTGAGCGCTCAGGCGGGCTGTGGCGGCGCCGAGGCGAAGACGTCCGGGCCGGCCGACGTGTCGCGGCGCTCGAGCTCGACGTTCCAGCCCTGCTGGAAGCCGCGCATCGCGAACGCGACGAGCAGGATCTGCACCGGCGCGATCAGCAGCGTCAGCGTGCCGAGCAGGCTCGCGTCGAGCGACGCCTGCGCGTAGCCGGCTTTGTCGCGGTCGAACCAGCCGGGGCCGGCGACGAGCGCGAAGATCAGCAGCAGCACGGCGAGCACAGCCGAGACCGGCAGCACGCCGCGGTTCCAGCGCAGTGCGAAGAACGCGAGAGTCAGATACACGATCACGTACGCGATCTCGATCGGCTTGGCCGGCTCGAGCAGGCTCCAGCCGCCGATCGTCACGATCAGGATCAGCGCGACGCTTGCGAGCAGCAGCAGCACGACCGTCGCGCGCGTCGCCTGGACGACCGGCTTGTCGCGGTTGGGATGCGTGATGACCGTGCCTGGCGACCGACCGTCAGCAGGCTCGCGAGCAGGAACCGAAGACATCGCACCGTCCACCATACAATCTCGCGCTACGGCGCGTGCGGGCGTGGTGGAATTGGTAGACACGCCGGCCTTAGGAGCCGGTGGGCGCTAGCCCTTGGGGGTTCGAGTCCCTCCGCCCGCATCCACGTCGCGCTCGCCGGCCAAGTCGCCCGTGCCCGCGCACGCGGACGTCGACGGTGGATCGGCACGCGGCGGATCGGCACGCAGCCGAGCCGCCGGGCTGCGCATCGTGCACTTGGCGAGCTAGCCGGTGAAGCTCGTCGGCGGCGCTGTCTCGCGGCTGACTTTCCACGAGGACGCGTTCGTCGGGTTGAGGAAGCTCGGCGGCTGCTGCGAGGCGAGCCGTTCGTCGTAGACGTAGTTCTTGATGTAGCCGCTGCCGGTGCTGCCGCCGGTTCCGACCGGACCTCGCCAGAACTGCGCGATCGAGCCCCACACGGTCAGCGTCCCGAGCTTTTTGCCGCACTCGTAGTTATCGACGATCCACGAATGGTTCGTACTCAAGATCGCCGCATCGATGTCGAGGTTTTCCTGCGCTCCCCAGCCGTTTGGGTCTTGCGACGATTTCAGGTTTTCTGCCTTTTTAGAGCAGCCTTCTTTCGAGTTTTCGTATTCGCAGAAGCCCCCGCCGGTGTACGACGATTCCGATTCGCACTTGACGTAGTAGCGGTTTTCGGCTGCGTTGTATTCGTTGTACGGCGAGCCTTCGACTTTGTGGCAGATCGACAGAGTCGCGTTGTATGCGCTGCCGGTCGCGTGGTAGATCTTCAGCTTCGTCGTTTCGCCGTAGGTCTTCAGTTTGGTCGTTTCGCTGTAGAGCTTGAGCGTGGTGGATTCGCCGTAGAATTTCAGCGCCACCGTTTCAGTTTTTTTGGCGGCGTTGCTGACCTTGATCTTGTTGCCGGTTTTGGGGATTTCGGTGATGAGCGTCCCCGTCGCGAACTGCGTCGACGGTCCTTCGATTTCTTCGCCCACTGTGAGGCCGGTCGTGGTGATCGACGTGATTTCGGTCGAGCCGCTCGTGATTTTTCCATTGACCGTCGTCGCCGCGAGTTTCGCCGGCTTGCTCAATTTGAGTTTTTCGCTCCCTTCGACCGTGACGGTCGTGCCGGCTTCGATCTCGCCGGCCACGGTCCCTTCGATTTCGTTGCCGTTCGCAAGCCCGCTCGTCGAGATTTTGGTCACTTCGTTTCTGAGCAGCATTCCGGTCAGTTCCTTCGGCTTCACCGCTTTGTTGAGCTTGATCTTTTTTTCAGACGCTTTGATTTCGGAGATCGTCGTGCCCGTTTCGATCTGCCCAGCGGTCACTCCTTCGACTTCGTCGCCGACCACCAGCCCGGTCGTGTTGATTTCGCTGATTTCGGTCGACTTCGGCGTTTTGACGGTGAATTCTTTGGCGGGCGGTTTCGCCGCCTTGCTCAGTTTGAGCTTTTCACTGCCTTCGACTTTGAGCGTCGTGCCCGATTCGATCGTTCCGGCCACCGACCCTTCGATGACTTCGTCGCCGTTCGACAATCCTGTCGTTGGGATCCCCGTTACTTCGGTCGAGCGCGTGATGTCGCCGCTCGGTTCCTTGACGGTGACGCATTTGCCATTGAACGGTGTTTCGGGCGTCGGAACGGTGTTTTTTGTTTCGTATTCCTGCTTGACGGGGTGGTAGACGCGGACGAAGTTTTCGGCGATCAGGCCGAGCGTCGCGCCGCCCGCCGGTTCGCCGTTCGGTTCGCCGTTTTCCGTCGTCGTCGTCAGGTTGCCGTTGACGATCACGTCGTCGGCCGAGGCGATCGTCAGCGATTCGGTGTATTCGCCGTGAACGTATACGTTGCCGCAGCCGGTGTCGCCGACTGTGTTGGTGTTGAACGGGGTGTAGTTGGTGATCGCGCAGGCTTCCGATTTCGAGTTTTCGACGTAGAGGACGCCGTTGCTCGGGAACGGGACCGTTTTCGTGCCGATGTTTTTGTTCGTCACCTTCATCGTGTTCGGCGTGCCCGTTTTGAGTTCGATTTCAGTGCGTCCGTTGTACTTCGTCCCGGCCGCTTCGAGCAATTCGACGTCGGTCGCCGGCGGCAGCAGCGATCCGGCGCTCGTCGTGTATTTTCCGTTGATCGTCGGCGTGCTGCCGCTGCAGCCCGACGCCGAGTAATAGCCGCCGCTCATCGCGATTTCGTCTTCGTGGCCTTCGCGGCCGAACGTCGGTTTCTGGCTGCCGCTCGAGCAGATCGCGGAGGCGTCGTTCGTGTGCATCGGCCCCTTGACCTGGTCTTCGGGCGCGAACTGGATCGCCGGGCAGAGCGTCGTCAGGTTGTTTGCTTTGCGATACGCGTAATAGTGTTCGCAGGTGCTCGCCGGCGTGCCGTAGTTGACCGGGTCCTCGACTTCGTAGTTGCTCTCGTAGACGTACTTCGTGAAGCCGGGGTGGGAGAAGGTCGCGACGATCTTGCGCGTGACCGTTTGCGTTCCTTCTTTGACCGTCCCGGTCGAGAGAATCCGGAAGGTGCCTTTCGCGACGCCGGTCGTCTCGAGGATCGTCGCCTGTTTGCCGCTTTCGCAGGTATGGCCAGTCGAGCCGAGCGTCTTGACGAAGTAGCTCTCGTCGGTCGTCCCGGTCACTTTCGCAGGCGAGCTTTCCGACGCGATCGTTGGGCATTTCGTCCACGATTCCGGCGAGCTGGTCAGCTGGTACTGGTAGCGGTTGATGCCGGCCAGCGCGGCGTAGTACGCCTTCGCCTGGGCCGAGCCGCGCTGGGTCACGCGGATGTCGCCATCGGCCGCGGAGAACGCGGCCGCGACGAGCAGCCCGCCGATCAGCAGCGTGAGCAGCGCGAAGATCATCGTGAAGCCGTCCTGCTCGCGCGCGCGGCGCGCTATGGAGCGCGCGATCTCGCGCGCTCGTTCGCTCAGGCGCATGTCGTTCCTTCCGTGGCCCCTTCAGGAGGCGTCAGACGCAGCACGGCCGAGCCCTGGAAGCTCGCCAGGTGGCCGCTGCGCGTGTCGCCGTCTTCAGGCGCCTGTTCGTAGGAGATCGTCACCTCGGCGATCTTCCGGTTGGCGGCGTACGTCGGCACTTCGCTTTCCGGCACTTGGATCAGCTTGCCGTAGGTGCTCGTGTCGGTCGCCGTCGTGTCATAGCGCCAGTACTGGAAGATCGTGTTCGTCGTGCTCGGCACGACGTTCGTCGCCAGCGTCACGCGTTTTGTCGCGCTCGCCGTCGAGAGCGTGCCGAACAGCCAGTTCGGCGGTTCGCCCGAGCCGACGAACGAGTAGTCGTAGAGCGTGCCGAGCGATTTGCCGGTGTTGCTCGTCTTCGTCGAGGACCACGTGATGTCGTGCTCGACGACTTTTTCGACCGACGCTTCGCCGCTCGTCGAGTTCCCGTACGCGCTGAGGAACCAGAGGTTCTGCGGGCCGATCGCCGCCAGTGGGCTGACCGGCGTCGTCGACGGCGCCTGGATCGCGACCGCGCCGAACCCGGTGCAGCTCGAGCGCAGCTCTTCGACGATCACGTTCATCGCCGAGCGCCCCGCGCGGTCGTCCTGCACGCGGTCGGTGATCTGCGTCTCCTGATCCAGCGAGATCGTCAGCAGCGCGACGAGCGCGCCGACGACGACGACGCCGGCGACCATCGCGACGAGCATTTCGACCAGCGTGAAGCCGTGCTCGTCACGAACGTAGTGCGGCAGGGATGACGGCAGCCTCAGCATGAGTATTCGGAGCTTTTTTTCATTTCGTTCGTCGACGCGGACATGTAGACGGTCGCGAGCGTCACGCCCGATTTCGTGTAGTTGTTGAGTTCTGTCGTGTACTTGTAGTGCTTTGAGCTGATCACCTGAGCCATGCAGAGCTTGAATTTGGCGTACGGCAGATACTTGTGTTCGAGCGCGCCGGAGACCGTTTTCATGAGGCGCGGCGCCGTCCCGCACGTCTGGTTCGTGAGCGTCACTTCGGCGCCGCTGTCGAGCGCGCCTTTCGACGTCGAGCTGCTGCCTTCGTACAGCGTCAGGTTGACCGGCGGGACTTCGACTTTGACGACTTTGCTCGTGACACCCGGGTTGACCTGCACTGCCGGGTCCGTGACTTCTTTTTTCGAGAGCGTCTGCGGATCGTCCGCCGCGCAGTCGCCCGCGTAGACCGTGTAGGGGCTTTCGCCGGGAGGCGTTCCGGCCGTCGCGTACGGGAACAGGCCTTCGACGACGGCGCTCGTCGCGTACGAGCCGGCGGCGCCGCCGACGACGCCTTTGTTGAGCCCGCTGTGTGTCGCGTAGATCGTGTCGCCCTGCACGCCGGCGGTTGATCCGGCGCTTTCGAATTCCGCCTTGGCGATGCCCGGTGCGGCGATCACGAACGTGTCGGTGACCAGCGACGTTGTCGAGAGCGTCGCTTCCGTCGCGGCTGGTTCGGTTTCGTTCTGTTCGTTGACCCAGCCCGCTTTCGTCGCCGTGATGCCGACTTCGTTTTCGGGCAGCGCGCCGAACACCACGCAGCCCGATTCGGGCGTCGTCTGTTCGACCGCGCCCATCGTTTTGCCCGTCACTTTGACCGTCGCGCCGGAGACCGGTTCGTTGGCCTGGTTCTTAACGTTGACCAGCAGGCTCGTGCTGATCGGCACCGCGACGATGCTCGACTGAGAGAGGCTTTCGGTTGCGCGTTTGCCTGCTTCGGTCTTGCCGAGCGACTGCCATGAGACCTTCGACGTCGTCTGGATGTAGTCGGCCGTGCCGCCGCTCGTTTCGCACGTGAATTCTTCTTTCGCGGCGGCGACGAACCGCGCGTTGGATTCGACCGTGTATTTCGTGCCGTTTTCGGTCGTCGTGCGCGACACCGCGCCGAGGCCGCCGAGTTCGGTGACGTTCATCCCGCGCAGGCGTTCCTCGTCGGCCGCCGCGATCAACAGCGCTTGGTTGTGCTGGCGCGTGGTCGCCGACGCGCGACCGGCGCTGACGAAGCCGGTCAGCGTGCCGACCACGATCAGCCCGACGATCAGCGCGCTGGCGATCACTTCGATCAGCGAGAACCCCGACTCCGATCTCGCCCGCTCGATCAGCGCGCACGCGACGCGGCCGTTGCGCAGGCGATCGAGCCGCCCGCGGGCGCGGCCGGTGAACCGGGTCAGGGCAGGGAAGATGGGCATGGTCGCTCGTTGCTGTTCGCTACCTACTCGGTGTCGGCAGTCGCCTCGCTTGCCTTGAGCGCGCCGAGACGCGCTCAGCGGACGACCGTCGCGCGAAAACGCCCGTGACAGCGCGCGGCTCCGCCTCGATCACGACGCGAGTCGACGCCCGACCGGCGAGCTGCGCCACGCAGCACCTAGAATCCCGGCTCTCGGGGGACTGGTGTATCGGTAACACGGTGGTCTCCAAAACCGCAACGCCAGGTTCGATTCCTGGGTCCCCCGCTCGCTGAAAGCCCGCAAATTGCGGGCTTTTGGCGTTGTTGTCGGTCTGCAGGCGCTTGGCGCTGATGGGGTGGGAGGCATAGAAGGCGAGCGCTCGCTCCACGAAGCCGGTGACCGTCGCCGCCTGCTCATCGCCGAGCAGCTCGGTGTAGACCAAGCGGCTGTGATCGTCGATCATTGTGTGCGCGAACTCCCAGCCGACTCTGGCGCGCTTCTCCTTGCCTGAGCGATAGCGATCGCCGGTGACGCGGTGTCCAGGCCGATCAAAGCGAGCGAAGCGCTTGACGTCCATCTGCAAGAGGTCGCCGGGGCAGGGCCACTCAAAGCGGCGCACCGCCCCACGTGGGCTCTTCGGCGCTCGTGAGAGCCCACGACGGGCAAGGCAGCGCGAGACGGTCGCATGGGACATCTGAAGCTCTGAGGCGATCAGCCGTGGCCCCCAGCCGGTGCGCCGGCGCTCCTCACAGACACGGTCATGCACAACATCTGAGCTCAGAGCAGGCTGATGATGCGGAGTCGACGGCCGATCCTCTGCCCACGCTCCTGAGATCCGGTCCTGATCGCATGCACTGCGATAGCGATCGATCCAGTACTGCACCGTCGAGACCGACACTCGCCGCCATGCTGCGGCTTCTCGGCGGCTCACGCCCTGTGACAGGCACATCTTGCACCAGCTCGACGCGCTGCCAGCGGGGCAGCCACCTACGCTTGTCCTGCATCCGGGTCCTCCTTCGCCTTGGATCTTTGGAAGGACCCACAGCGTCGGCTGTGACCCGGATGCCTACTCAGCTGTTCGGGAGGTGTTGAGGCACGTCAGCTGATATGTCGCGTCGTTTGTCAAGTGGGCGTGTTTGATGGCGTCCGCGTGGCGGGCGTTTTGGGGTGGTCGGGAGGGCGGGGCGCCGGGCTCGGTGTCGGCGTTGCCAGTCTGATGATGCGGGGGTTGGGTACCCAGGGCCCGGTTTCGTGCTGCCGGCTTGCGCTGTCTAGGAGCGAGCGTGCCGCCGGTGGGCGGTGCTCATAGCTGAATCGCGCGTGCCGGCCGCCTGATGGCCCGGCGCCCCGGCCTCCCGACCGGGAGGGCTGTCGCTGGCGGTTAGTCGGCGGTTGCTGCTGCCCAGAGGAAGCACGCGAGCTCGCGTGCGCACGCCACGACAGTCACGTTATGCGGCTTGCCGCGAGCGCGCATCCGACGGTTGACGCGGTAAAGGCGCTGTTGGGCGCGGTTGGAGATCGCAACCACATGCTCGGGCTGCCCTTGCTGGCGGTTGGCGAGTGTCGCCCCGAGTCTGGGCGGACGGCTGTAATGCCAGGCGGACTCGACCAGCAGCCGACGGGCGAGCATCGAACCGGTCTTCGTGATCGCACCTTGGCGGGAGCTCTCGCCGGACTGGCTGAGCGATGGGGTCAGTCCGAGCCACGAGGAGAGTGCCGGTGCGCGCTCGAAGCGTTCCCAGTCGCCGCCGAGCTCAAGATGGATCGAGAGCGCCGTCAAGGTGTCCACTCCGCGGAAGGCCCTGAGCCTTGCGACCGTCGGCCACCACCGCTCATCGGATGCCAGCGTCGAGAGCGACAACGCGATCGTTGCCTTGCGCGCGCTGATCCCGTCGACAGCAGCGAGCAGGTCGGCGAACACCGCGTCGCTGGGTTGCTCCGCGAAGCGCTGCTGGGAGAGCCAGCGTCGATGCTCGGCCGTCCAGGTCTTCGGCTTCGGATAGACCCGCCCGTGACGCAACAGCATCTTCGAGACGCGGTGACGGGCGCGCATCAGCTCCTGGCGGCAGACATCGTGAGCGCGAGTCATCTCGCGCGCCGCCTCGACCTCCGGCGAGGGCACGACCACCGCCGTCAACGATCCGGCCAGCAGCTGGCGAGCCAAAAGCTCCGCGTCCTTGCGGTCGGTCTTGACGCGGTCACTCGGACCCCGCGGCGTCTTGCCCGGCGCGATCACCTCGGTCGCGATGCCAGCCTCGACCAAAGCCCGGTAGAGCCCGAACCCTGTCGGCCCAGCCTCATAGCAAGCCCTCACCGGCCCCGACAACGATCTCAGCCACGCCACCGGCGCCTCCACACCAGCACCAAACCGCACCCGCGAAAGCTCACCCGTCATCACGTCAATTGCCGCCGCATGCGTCGAACGGGCATGGACATCGAGCCCTACCCACGTCATCGTTCCAGCCATGGCCGGACCTCCTCATCTCATGGGGTCAGCCGGAGCCACTCTCCGGCCAGACAAACCCCCGCGAGGAGCGTCCGGCCATCTCACCCGCCGGTCAACTCCCCGGGCCAACGGCCATAGGGTCTAGCTAGCCTCGATTCGTCAGTAGCCGCGTGGGACGCGGGCTCGCCAGACGGCTGAAACGTCCGCCTGGGCGGGCAGGATTGCGGTTGCGAACCATGCAACCCACCCGTCCAGGAGGTTCACCTTGAAGGTGACGAGAAGTGCGACGTTTGAAACCGTAGATGTGCTCGCGGACGGCACTGGCCTCTCGTCTCGTGCGGGGACGGTGTTGCTGGCGCTTACGGCGCAGCGTCTCGGGCTCACGGACGGCCTGTCTGGTGCGCTGGCGGGCACCCGGGAGCGTCGCTCCGCTCATGACCCCGGCCGGGTTCTCTGTGATCTGGCGGTGATGGCAGCCGACGGTGGACGCTGCGTCTCAGATCTCACGGTGCTCGCGGGGCAGGGCGCGTTGTTCGGGAGCATCGCGTCGGTGCCCACGGCCCGGCGTGTGCTGCTCTCGATCGGGCAGGCGGAGATCGGCCGGGTCCGTCAGGCACGTGCTGTTGCTCGCGAGCGGGCATGGAAGGCCGGCGCTGGGCCTGGCCGGGTGATCCTGGATTTCGACGCGACCCCGATCAGCATCCATTCCGAGAAGGAGCTGGCGGCCGGGCACTACAAGGGCGGCTTCGGTTTCAACCCGCTGCTCGTGACCTGTGCCCGGGAGGTGCTGGCCGGTGTCCTGCGGCCCGGGAACGCCGGCGCGAACAACGCCCAAGATCACTTGCGGGTGCTGGAACTCGCGCTCGAGCAGCTCCCCGAGAGCGCCCTCGGCGACGAGATCCTCGCCCGCTCGGATTCTGCCGGTGCAAGCCACGAGTTCGCGGAGGCCTGTCGTGAGACACGGATCCGGTTCTCGCTTGGCTACCCGATCAGCCAGACGGTCCGCGAGCAGATCCTCGCGCTGGATGAGGCCGCGTGGATACCTGCCATCAACCAGGACGGCGGGCTGCGCGAGGGGGCATGGGTCACCGAGCTCACCGGCCTGCTCGATCTTTCATCATGGCCTTCAGGGACCCGGTTGGTCTGCCGCCGTGAGCGCCCACACCCCGGCGCGCAGCTCTCCTTCTCAGACGTGGACGGGCACCGCTTCCAATGCTTCATCACCGACCAGGCGGATCCGGACATCGCGGCGCTGGAGGCGCTTCATCGCCGGCACGCCGAAGTCGAGGATCGCGTCAAGACGCTGAAGGCGACCGGCGCGGGTTACCTCCCATTCCACTCCTTCACCGCGAACGCCGCGTGGTTTGAGCTCGCGCTCACAGCCCACGACATCATGACCTGGACACAGCTGCTGACCCTCGAAGGCGAGCACGCCATCGCAGAACCCAAGCGGTTGCGCTACCGCATCCTGCACGTCGCCGGGCAAATCACCCGCCACGCCCGGCGCACCACTCTGCACCTGCCCGCCGACTGGCCCTGGGCAGGCGCGATCCTCCGCGCGTTCAAGCGGCTGCGGGAGCTTCCCGCCTACGGCTGAGCGCCCAGCCAGGCCGACACGACGTGCACGAGCACGCTTCACCCGCCGCTTCACGCTGCGCAAAAACGCGCTTCTGATCGCCCAGCCGGCCTCCAGCCGGCGCTCACGAGCCCCCACCTCGACCCAGCCACCGCGATCGCCGCCATCACCGAGGCGCCTCGCCCAAGGATCAGCCAGAGCTCATCTTGGTGACGAATCGAGGCTAGTGTCCTGTCTGGTTGATTCGTTGGCAGTATCGTCTGATGGAGTTGAGGATTTGGTCGGCGGTCTTGGTCCAGACGTAGGGGCGGGGGCTTTCGTTCCAGGTGTCGATCCATTGGCGGATGTCGGTGTTCAGCGCGTGGACGGAGCGGTGCGCGCCGCGGCGTAGGAGCTTGGTGGTTAGCTCGCCGAACCATCGCTCGACGAGGTTGATCCACGAGCTTGAGGTTGGGGTGAAGTGCAGATGAAACCGGGGGTGCGCAGCGAGCCAGCGTCGGACCTTCGGGGTCTTGTGGCTGGAGGCGTTATCGAGCACGAGGTGCACGGACAGGTGGCCGGGCACGTTCTCATCGATCGTCCGCAGGAACTTCAGGAACTCGACCGCGCGGTGGCGCTGGTGCAGCGAGCCGATCACCTGACCGCTCCCGACGTTCAGCGCGGCGTAGAGGCTGGAGGTGCCGTGGCGCTCATAGTCGTGCGTCGCTCGCTCGGGCGTGCTGGGAAGCATCGGCAACGTGGGTGCGGTGCGGTCGAGTGCTTGGATCTGGCTCTTCTCGTCCACGCAGAGCACGACGGCGCGCTCGGGCGGGTTCAAGTACAGGCCACAAATGTCGTGGACCTTCTCGATGAACAGCGGGTCTTTGGAGAGCTTCCAGGTCTCTTGGCGGTGGGGCTGCAACCCGAAGGCGTGCCAGATCCGCATCACCGCGTCCGGTGTCATCCCGACCTCCTTGGCCATCGAGCGGGTCGACCAATGCGTCGCGTTCTTGGGCGCGCTCTCCAAGGTCTTGGTCACGACCCGCTCGACCTGCTCATCAGTGATCGTCCGCGGTTTGCCGGGACGCGGCTCATCTGCGAGCCCTTCAAGGCGGCGCTGAGCGAACCGGTTGCGCCACTTCGTGACCGTCGGGCGCGAGACCGCCAGTGCTTCGGCGATCTCGCCGTTAGACCACAACCCCTCCGAGGCCATCAGCACGATGCGTGCCCGCAGCGCCAGCGCCTGAGCACTCGTCCGGCGCCGCGTCCAACTCTCCAACACCGACCGCTCCTCGTCGGCCAACTCGATTGAAACAGCGGTAGGAACAGGCATAACCACCAACTACCCTAACCGCAAACGAATTAAACCAACGGGACACTAGTGCGTGATTGCGGGCTAACACTGCGGTCTGTTCGGACTCGAACGGTCCGCATGGGTCCGCTGGAGGCCGCTCCCGTGGGGCGAGTTGTGTCCACTCGGCTGTCCACTGGACGGGTCCGGTCAGGTGTTCTCGAGCTCGGCCCGCTGCTGCGCGGTGAGCGGCCCGCCGTTGTCCTGCTCGAGCACGGTGATCTCGACCACGACTCCATCCTGTATTGGCAGCTCAACTGCGGCGCGCGCCAAGTCGGCGAACCCGTGCGTGACGGGGGTGCGTCGAGCAGGCGGATGCGAACAGGGTGGTTGCCCAATGCGTATCATTATGATACGTTTTGTACACGATGCCCGGTAGAGCATTCACGGTGCTGCTTAACCACGCTCAGCAGCAGTACGGCTATCTGACACCGGACGACGCGCGCGAGCTAGACATCGACCCTACCCAGCTGCGGTTGATGGCGGCACGTCACACGCTTGAGCACCTCGGACACGGCCTATACCGGATGCCGATGGTGCCAGCTACACAGCTTGATGCCTATATGGAGGCAGTCTTGTGGACTGGCCGACGATGCGTGCTCAGCCACGAGACCGCCCTGGACCTATACGAGCTCTGCGACGTGAACCCGAGCGCCATCCACCTCACGGTGCCGAGTGGCTTTCGTACCCGCAAGGCGGTTCCGGAGATCTACCGGCTGCACCGCTTCGATCTTGACCCTGCCGACGTCGGCTGGCACGAGGGCATCCCCATCGTGACCCCGGAACGAGCCATCCTGGGTGGTATCGAACAAGCGCTCGGCTGGCAGCTCATCGACCAGGCCACCGCGACTGCACGTGCGCGTGGGCTCATCACCAAGCCGGCCGCAAAGCGGTTGTCCGCGATGCGTCAGCTACCGCAGGCGGCCCGCGGTGCATGACGACATCAAGAGGCTGCCGGGTGACGTTAGCCACTTGCAGCGGCTCATCAGCAACCACGCCGCCGACCGACGCATGCCGCCGGCACGGTTGCAGCGGTGGCTGAACGCAATGATCGTCACCGCTGTGCTCGACCGCATTCGCGATGAGGACGGCGAGCCCATCTTCTTGCTCAAGGGCGGTCTGGCGATGGAGCTGCGTCTGCAGCTGCGAGCGCGTGCCACCGGTGACTACGACGCGGCGTTTCGCGCGCGTACCGAGGAGGTCATCGACCGCCTCGACGAGGCGTTGGCTGCGCCATGGAATAACTTCGACTTGACTCGCGACGAGCCCGAGATCATCACCAACACCAAGGCGGTGCGGGTCCGGCTGCGGCTCGGCTACAAAGGCCGGAGTTGGGGCAGCGTCCAGATGGAGATGGCGCCGGTGGAGGGCAAGATGGGCAGGGAGCTCGATCGCGTCGCGGCCATGGCGTTGAATCCGCTGCAGGTACCCCTGCCGGAGGTGGCCAATTGCGTCTCGCTGCGTTATCAGGTTGCTCAAAAGCTCCACGCCTGCACTGAGGTCTTCGCCAAGGGACGCGAGAACGATCGATTCCGCGACGTGATGGACATCCTCCTGGTCGAAAATCTGCTGCGCGACGTCGGCCTCGGGCTCGTGCGCGAAGCCTGTGTCGACATCTTCACGGTGCGCGACAAGCACACCTGGCCGCCGACCGTGACCGTGTACGACAGCTGGCGCATTCCGTTTGCTGCGCTGGCCCGCGAGAACCGCTTCACGCCGGATGACGTCGACGAAGCGGCAGCGGCTCTGACCGCGCTCATAGCCGCGATCGAGGCTTGAGTGCCAGCTACGCCCGCACCTTGCGACAACATTCAACCTCGTGCATGACGAGAAGTCTCCCCCCGGCAGCCGATGCAGCTCACCCTCGAGCCAGCGTTGGCGCCGTACGTCCCTCCTGACGTAGATACGGCGTTTGGCGACGAGGCCCTCGCGCGGCGCGCCAAGGCGATGGCGTGCACGGTGCCGCTGCATCAGCTGGAGGCCAACAAGGGCCGGATGCGTGACGGCGCGTTCAACGCCTACACCGTCTGGGGGCTGGCGTTCGTTGCCATCGACACCGTCACGGTGCAGATGGACTTCAACCGCGGTGCTGCGCACGAGGCGGCGATCGAGGCAGTGCTGCCATACGCGCGCTGACAAGTGCCCGACCGTGACGAGGCCGAGCACCGGGAGGTCTGCAAGTGGGTGCTGGACGAGCTCATCGGCACGAGCTCGCAGCGGGAGTTCACGGTCGAGTACGGCGACTGGAACGGCGAGTACGTGCGGCGCAGCTTCGGCTTCCAGTTGCTCGCCGAGCGCCAAGCGCCCGACGGCTCTGTCTACCTGCGCGCGACCGACGCGGCCATCAACGTGCTCGTTGGCGCACTCGACACCGAGCTCGGTACGCCGCCGCGCGGTGACCGGCTCTCTGGGCTCGATCTTGCTGTTGGTGTCGTCGTCGGCGCTCATGCGCCAACTGCTACGCTGTGTAGCAAGCGCATGGAGAGTCGTACGATTCCGCAGCGCGAGCTGCGCAACAATGTCGCGGAGGTGCTCCGCCGTGCTGAGGCGGGCACAGAGTTCACGATCACGGTGCGTGGCCGTCCGGTCGCGCGGCTGGGCCCGCCCGATCGCTCACGGGAGCGCAGGCGGGACGTCGATCGTGAGACGCTGCGCGCGATCCTCGCGGCCACGCCTGTCGATGATGGCTTCGCGGCAGACATCGCCAGCATGCGTGACGCAGAGGCGAGTGTCGGCGATCCCTGGGAGCATCATTGAGCGCAGCGTTGCTCGATAGCTCCGTTGTGATCGGTGGTGCTGAGCAGCTGCAGACGGCGGTCCCGGAGGCGGCGGCGATCTCGGTGATCACCCTCGGCGAGCTAGGAGCGGGTGTGCGGCTGGCTGGTGATCCGTCTGTGCGAGCCGCTCGTCAGGCACGCTTTCTCGCTGTTCGTGAGGCGTTCGAGCCGGTCCCTGTCGATGAGCTGGTGGCCGAGCACTACGGTGAGGTGCTCGCCGGGGCACGCTCGGCCGGGCGCACGACCAAGGCAACCGATCTGCTGATCATCGCCACGGCAAAAGCCACCGGACGGAGGCTGCATACGCGCGACGCGCGCCAGGCGGCGCTGGCGCAAGTGACCGGTATCGCGGTCGCGTTGATCGCCTGAGCTCGCCGGCAGCTGAGCCGTAGGCGACTTTCGGGTTTCACACGCTTGCCACACGGGTCCTCGGCTGCTAAAGTCGATAAAAATGATCGACAAACTCGTATATAGCAATCGAAGGCCGGCCACGGACGCGGCAGGGTGGACGGAGCGCAAGCGTCGATGAGAGTCGATGTGCACCAGCACCTCTGGACAGAGCCGCTGCTCGCCGCGCTCGAGCAGCGCAGCGAGCTGCCGTTCGTGCGCCGCGAGCACGGTCTGACCGTCCTGTTCCTCGGCGGCGAGCGCCCGTACGTGCTCGACATGTCCGGCGAGGCGCCCGACGCGCGCGGCGCGCTCGTCGAGCAGGACGGCCTCGACCGCGCGCTCGTCTGCCTGTCGAGCCCGCTCGGCATCGAGTCGCTGCCGCGAGCGCACGCCGAGCCGCTGCTCGACGCTTACCACGATGGCGCGCATGCGCTCGATCGCCGCTTCGGCGTGTGGGGCGCAGTCGCGCTCGACCGCCCTCGTCAGAGCGACGTCGATCGCGTGCTCGAGCGCGGCTGCGTCGGCGTCTCGCTGCCCGCCGGTGCGCTGGCCGGCGTCGATGCGCTTGCGCGTGTGCGGCCGCTGCTGTGGCGGCTCGAGCAGGCCGATGCGGCGCTCTTCGTGCATCCCGGCCCTGGGACCGACGATGCGCTGAGCGCGACGCACGCGCTCGGCCAGCCGTCGCTCGCCGACCCGCTGTGGTGGTGCGCGTTGACGCGCTACGTCGCTGAGATGCACGCCGCCTGGCTGACGTTCGTCAGCGCCGGCCGCGCCGAGCACCCGCGACTGCACGTGATCTTCTCGATGCTCGCCGGCCTCGCGCCGTTGCACGCCGAGCGCCTCGCCTCGCGCGGTGGCCCGGCGCCGCTGCGCGCCGATCCGCTGCTGTTCTACGAGACCTCCTCCTACGGCCCCGACTCAGTGCGCCGGATCGGCGAGATCGTCGGCGCCGAGCAGTTGCTGTACGGCTCCGATCGGCCGGTCGTCGACCCGTCTGACGACGGCCTCGCGAGCGAGCTCGACTGGGGCTCGATCGTCGACGCCACGCGCCGCGCGCTCGGCGAGCGCGCGCCCGCGCCGCTCGCGGCCGTCACGTCCTCGCCACGCGCCGGAGCGCTCGTCCGATGAGACGCCCTGTGTCAACCACTGGCCGCGAGAACCCTCTCGAGGGCTCGATGGCGGTCGGGCTCGTAGAGCGTGCCGTCTTGCCAGCAGCGCCAGATCACACGGGTCCACGCGCGGCCGAGAATGCGGATCGCGTGGGGATCAGCGCCGCGAGCGCGAGCGCGCTGATAGACGTCTTTGGCCCACGGATGCCAGTGGCGCGTCGCGTCGGCGAGAACGCCAACGTGTCCCCGCAGGCGCTTGTCACAAGCCCATCGGAAGCTGGCGCTGGCGCGCTTGCCCGATTGGATCGTGACCGGGCTTTGGCCGGCGTCGGCGGCGAGCGAGTCGTTAGTCGGATAGCGAGCACGGTTATCGCCGATCTCGGCCAACAGTCCAGCGGCGGTCACAACGCTCTTGCGGTCGCGAAAGAACGCCAGGAAGAGCGATCCGTCGGGATGCGCCCGGACGGCGCCGGCGATCTGGCTGGTGAGCAGGCTGAGCTGCTGCACGATCGGCTCGAGCGCGGCGACGAGACCGAGCACGGCGCCACGGCGAGCGTCTGCCTCGAGCTCGCCGAGCACGGCCTGCGGAGCGTCTCTGAGTCTGCTGAGCAGCTCGGCGGGGGTTTTGCGCCCGCAGTAGGCGTGGCGTGCGAGGAAGCTTGCCAGCCGCTTCTCACCGAGACCACGAGTGTCGGCCGGGCTTGGATAGCGCTCCAGGAATGCCAGCGCGATCGGACTGTCGACATCGGCGAAGATCTGCTCGGCGCCTGCCCAGAAGCACTGCAACTGCGAGCGCAGCTGGTTAGCCAGGGCGACGCGAGCCTTGACGAGGTCTTCGCGCGTGCGCACCAGCGCTCGCAGCGCGAGCGTCTCATCGCCGCACGGCGCAAGCGCCGGAAAGCGGTGGCGATCGGTGCGCGCCAGCTCGCACAGCACCATCGCATCAAAGCGGTCGCTCTTGCCAGCGGCGGCACGGAAGCGATCGCGGGCGGCCTTCAGCTGATTGGGGTGGATCGCCAACACCGGGATGCCGCCGGCCAAGAGCCGTCCGACCAGCAGGCCGTCGGGGCGCTCGATTGCGCAAAGCTCGACTTGCAGCTCGCCCAGCAGCGCGATCAGCTCGCCGATGCCACGCTCGTCATGGCTGAACTGCCTGGCCACGAGCACATGCCCAAGCTCGTCGGCGACGTGGACGTCATGCCACTCACTCGCCCAGTCGATCCCGCAGATTGCGCCCATCGGTTCTCCTCCTCGTGCGAGGTTCGTTTGAAAAACGCCGACCAAGAGGTACCGTGGCGAGTGCTCATAGGCAGGCCCTCGGTGGGGCAACGCCCTGTTGTCGCTCTGGGTGCCTCACACCACCGGGAGGCGCTTGTCTCATCGTGGCCGTCGATGCGGCTAGCGAGCGAGGCGCTCTCCCGGTGGTGGTCAGCTATGTGCGCTGAGCAGTCTCGGTGCTCGCCCTCCCGAAGGTCGGGCGAGATCTCCCTCTCTCGGAGAGAAAGGGAGAGCAACCTCGATGCTCAACGAGCAGAGGTTCTCCTATGAGCGCCCTGCGCTCCAGCGCCGCGCCGACGCCGATCACGCGCCAGCCGCTGTCCGGCGTGCCGCGCCCGCGCGAGCGCGATCTCAGCGCGAGCGAGCTCGAGACGTTCGTGCGCGAGCTCGCCGACCGTCCCGAGCTGTGGATCGACTTCGTACACCACGACGCCACGCAGCGCGTCTACGAGGAGCTGCTCAGCGACGAGCACCTGACCGCATGGCTGATCTGCTGGATGGACGACCACGACACCGGCTTTCACGACCACGACGTCTCCGCCGGCGCCGTCGCCGTCGTCAGCGGCAGCGTGCGCGAGGAGCGTCTTGCGATCGGCAGCGAGCCGAGCAGCCGCACGTTCGCCGTCGGCGACGCCTTCCACTTCTCGCCCGCCGACATCCATCGCGTGCGCCATCGCGGCAGCGATCCGGCCGTCACGTTGCACGTCTATTCGCCACCGCTCGCGCGCATGGGCGCTTACACGATCGACGAGCGCGGCGTGCTCGCGCGCCATTCGATGCCATCTTCGGAGGAGCTACGGCCGCTCGCCGACGTCGCTTAGCGGTTCCGTGTCACGACGGCTGCGTCCGAGCGCTCGGGACGAGACGCGCACCACGTCGGCGCGCTTGCCGCGCGCGTCCCAGCGCGAGCGCTACGGCTTCGCGCCGGCGCGCTGCTCGACCCCGGCGCCGCCGGCGACGATGACCGCGCTGACCAGCTCCGGCTCGAACAGGCCGTGCTCGACGACGCCCGGCGTAGCGCTGAGCCGCGCCGCGAGCGCGCGCGCGTCGTCGATTGCGCCGACGTAGTCGGCGATCACACCGCCGTCCGGGCTGCGCGGGACGTCGCGCAGTTCGGCCGGCGCGAGCTTCGCGAGCGTCGTCTGCACCGCGAACGGCACGAGCTCTAGCGGCACCGGCGCGCGCACGCGCTCTACGAGCTTCTCGCCCGAGACGATCACGACGAAGCGCCGCGCCGCTGCCGCGACGATCTTCTCGCGCGTCTGCGCCGCGCCGCCGCCCTTGATCAGCCAGCCTGCTCGGTCGACCTGGTCGGCGCCGTCGATCGCCAAGTCGAGCTCGCCGAGCTCGTCGAGGCCGAGCACCGTCAGACCGAGCGCGCGCGCCGCGCGCTCGGTCGCCGGCGACGTCGCCGCGCAGCGTACGTCGCGCAGCGTGCGCTCGCCGAGCGCCTCGAGCAGGTAAGCGACCGTCGAGCCCGTGCCGAGCCCGACGCGCATGCCGTCCTGCACGAGCTCCGCCGCCGCTCGCCCGGCCTCGCGCTTGTGACGCGCGACCGCCTCCGCCTCGCTCAGCGGCGGCTGCTCTCGCCCAGTCGCACCCGCGGACGCCATGGCGCGGACGTTACCGCCCCGCTCGCACCTGCGAGGCGCAGCCGCTCCGGCGAATCCGGACGATGCAGCAGGAAGCCCTGACCGTAAGTGCAGTCGAGCTCGCGCGCGAGCGCCAGTTGGCGGTTCGTCTCGATCCCGACCGCGACCGCCTTGAAGCCGGCCTTGTGCGACAGCGCGACCATCGCCGCGACCATCGCGCGCGCCTCGCGGTCGCGCTCGAACGTTTCGATCAGCCGTCGGTCGAGCTTCAGCATGTCCAGCGGCAGGCTGCGCGGCAGCTTGATCGACGCGTCGCGCGCGCCGACGCTGTCGAGCGCGACCGTCACGCCGAGGGCCCTGACCGCGGCCAGCGTCGAGCGCGCTCGCTCGGGATCGCGCAAGACCGCCTCCTCGCCGACCTCGAGGCACAGCGCGCGACCCGGCAGCTGGAAGCGCTCGAGCTCGCGACGCACGCGCTCGGCGAGGTCGAGCTCGCTCAGCTCGCGCGCCGAGACGTTGATCGAGATCGGCATCGAGATCCCCTGCTGGCGCCACTTCGCCGCCTGCGCGCACGCCGTGCGCAGGACCCAGTCGCCGATCTTCACGATCAGCTCGCTGTCCTCCGCGCGCGGCAGGAACTGCGACGGCAGCAGGTCGTCGATCTTCGATTCTTCCTCGCCGTCTGGATGCCAGCGCACGAGCGCCTCGCAGCCGACCGCCCGCCCGCCGCTCAGCGGCACGATCGGCTGATAGGTCAGCACGAGCTCGTCCTGCGGCAGCGCACGCAGCAGTCGTTCTTCGATCTCGAGGTGCGCCGTCAACTCGCGGCGCAGGCTTTCGTCGAAGATCTCCTGCCGGCGCCCGCCGGCGCCCTTCGCGCGGTACATCGCCACGTCGGCCTCGCGCAGCATGTTCTCCGGGTCGGCCTCCGCGTCGTGCGTCACCGACACGCCGACGCTCGCCGGCATCGAGACCTCGACCGTGCCGACGTGAAACGGCTCGCGCAGCGTCTGCACGACGCGCTCCGCGAGCAGCAGCACTTCGTCCTCCGTGTCGAATTCCTCGCCGAGGATCACGAACTCGTCGCCGCCGAGCCGCGCGACCGTGTCGCTGTCGCGCATCATCTCCGCGAGTCGCTCCGCGACCGCGATCAGCAGCCGGTCGCCGACGTCGTGGCCGAAGTTGTCGTTGATCGCCTTGAACCGATCGAGGTCGACGAACAGCAGCGCGACGACGCCGCCGCTGCGCCCGATCCGCGCGAGCGCCTGGCGCGTGCGGTCCATCAGCAGCAGGCGGTTCGGCAGACGTGTCAGCGGGTCGCGCAGCGCTTGGCGCTCGAGCCACATCCGGTCGGTCACGTCCTTCGCCGCCGCGTACCAGACGTCGCCGTCGCAGCGCGCGCTCCACAGCAGCCAGCGCCACGAGCCGTCGCGATGGCGGTAGCGGTTCGTGAAGTTCTCCAAGTGCGCCGGCCGATGGTTGCCGGCGAGCAGCAGCGCGAGCGTCTGCTCGACGTCGTCCGGATGGATCAGCTCGTGCACCGGGTTCGCCTGCAGCTCCTCGAGCGTCCAACCGAGCACCGCCTCCCAAGCCGGGTTCAGCAGCGTGAAGCGGCCGTCGAGCGAGATCGTCGCGAGCAGGTCGCTAGTCATCTCGAACAGGCGCGCGATTCGCGGATCGCCCGACGGCTGCTGCGCCGGGCTCGGCTCCGTCAGCTTCAGCGCGCGCTGTGCAGCGCGCGGCCCGTCTACCGGCGGCGACTCCAACGCCGCGACGGTCTCGGCTCCAGTTGCGGGGATCGTCGAGCGCATCTCTGTCGATCCACTCGGCCCCGCGTGCCCGCAAGGCCCGGCCGCCGACCATCCTTGGACGGATTGACTAGTGCGTTCGTCTGAGGTCGCGCGCAGCCGGCGCGAGCAACGCCCGAGTTGGAGCGAGCACGGCCGGAGCTCGCGCGAGCCCCGCCGGACTCGGCGCGAGCAGGCCGGACTTGGCGCGAGCAGGCCGGACTTGGCGCGAGCGCCGCCCGAGTTGGAGCGAGTACGGCCGCTGACGCTACGAACGCGCCGCGCCGAGCGGCGTCGTGCTCTCGCTGCGCGGCAAGTCGGCTTGCCCCGCCGCGCGCGCCGCCGGATCGCCGCGCAAGAAGCGCCAGACCGACAGGCACATCAAGATCGTCACGATCACCGCGCTCGACACGCACCACTCGCAGATGTGGTGGATCGAGAACAGCTCGCGGTACGTCAAGTAGAGGCTGAAGCCGAAGCCGACGAGCGTGAAGCCGACCGTCGCGAAGCGCGCCGTCTCGTTTTCCGGCGCGAGCAGCGAGCCGAGGATCAGGAAGTAGCCGATCAGCCCGATCGTCGCGACCGGCACGCCCGCGAGCTTCGAGTACTGCGACGTCTGCACGATCTCGCAGCCGCCGCCGTTCGTCCCGCACAACGGCTTGATCCCGGCGTAATGGATGTACGTCAGGTACGACGCGACGCCGAGGCCGATCGTCGCGAGCACGATCATCGTCGTGCGCAGCGCTCGCGGGCTCATCGCGTCACGCGCTCCGCTCTACAGCAGCTTGTTGATGGCCGATTCGAACGACGACGGGTCGCTCAGCGACGCGTATTCGAGCTTCTGCGTCGGTCCGCCGCTCTTACCGACGAGGAACGACGGCGTGCCCGTGAAGCCGGCGTTGTTCGCCGCCTGCGCGTCGGCCGTGATCGTGTTCGTGAATTCAGGGTCGCTGCGGTCGGTCGTCCACGTCGCGAGGTTCAGCCCCGGCACCTGCTTGGCCAGTTCCTGGAGGTATTTCTCGGTCACGTAGCCCGTGTCCTCCTGGCCCTGCTGGTGGTAGAACAGCTCGATGTAGTACCACGCTTTCTGCTGCTTGCCGGCGGCCAGCGCGGCGGACTGCTGCGTGCGGAACGTTTCCGGTTCGCGCGTCGCCGTCTCGAGGTTGCGGTATTCGATTTTCACCTTGCCCGAGCGGACGTACTTTTCGATCAGCGGCTTCAATGCGCCTTCAGTGAACTCTCTGCAGATCGGGCACTCGAGGTCGCCGAAGTACTGCAGCGTCACTGGCGCGTTCGCGCTGCCGAGCTTGTTTCCGTTTTGCGGGATACCGCTGAGCAGCGAGATCACTTCTTTCTGGACCTTCGTCGGGCCAGTCGAGCCGCTCGCCTGTTTTTCGACCGTCTGTTTCGGGCCGCCGCCACTCGTCGCGACGAGGATCACGACGACGATCACGACGACTCCGGCGATCGCCGAGCCGAGCTGAATCAGCCGCTTGCGCCGCGCCGCGCCCGATGCTTCGGCCTGCTCGATCGCTTTGCGCTGTTCGCGCGCCTGCTCGCGGCGCTGCTTGCGCGTGAGGTCCTGCTCGTCCTCCTCGACCGGGCTCATGCACGCAACTTATAAAGGTTTCCGCTCAAGCGTGCCTAAGTTCGTGCCACGATGCATTCGCGCGCACGCGCGGCACGCCGTGCCGGCGCGGCGACCTGCCCCCGTAGCTCAACTGGATAGAGCACCGGCCTTCTAAGCCGGGGGTTGCTGGTTCGAGTCCAGCCGGGGGCGCTCGCGCCGCCTCTCGCAAACGCTCTGAGTCGCGACCGCGCACGGCTGATCAAGCCGCGAAGAGCGATCGACAGCGACTGCCCGGGTTCCGTTTCCGCTTGCGCCGACCGGGTAACAACGAGCCGGGGCCTCACTGAACCCGGCTAGAGGCCCTCAATGGGGACCGGACCGTTTCTGACCGCTTCCTCAAAGCAGCTCCAATCCCCCGCGCGGAGCTGCCACGAGCGCCAGATCGGTCCCGGATCAGCACGCGGCGCGCTTGGCACCGACGCCAAGCGCGCCGCCAGTTTCGCCGCCGGCGCGCCAGCACTGGAATGATGGCGCGACTTGTTCGCGCTCACGGTGCTCGTCTACCCGCTGGCGCTCGCGCTGCAGTGCCTCGGCGCCGGCCTGCTGATCGACCGCTGCAGCGGTCGGTTCCTGCCCGCCGCGCTGCTGCCGACCGTCGGCGCCGCCGCGCTGATCGCGCTCTCGCAGCTGAGCACCTACTTCGCCTCGATCGCGCCCGCGACGCCTTACCTGCTCGCCGCGTTCGCGCTCGCCGGCCTGCTGCTCGCGCGCGAGCGCCTGCGTGCGCTCGCCGGCCGCGCCCGCGCCGAGTGGCGCGCGCTTGCGATCGCGCCGCTCGCCTACCTGCTCGCGATCGCGCCCGTGCTGCTCGCCGGGCGCGCGAGCTTCTCCTCGTTCATGGCGCTGTCCGACTCGGCCGTGCACATGATCGGCGCCGACTTCCTGATCCACCACGGCCAGGACTACTCGCGCCTCGACCTGCACAACTCTTATGGCGAGTTCATCAGCGCCTACTACGGCACGAGCTACCCGTCCGGCGCCGACACGCTGCTCGGCGGCAGCACGCTGCTGCTCCGGCTGCCGCTGATCTGGACCTTCCAGCCGTTCACCGCGTTGATGCTCGCGCTCGCGACCGGCCCGGCGTCGCTGCTCGCGCGGCGCTTCGGACTGCGCCGCGGCGCAGCCGCTCTCGCTGCGCTGCTCGCGACGCTCGCCGCGCTCGTCTACGGCTACGAGCTTGTCGGCTCGATCAAGGAGATCGTCTCGATCTCGATGATTCTCGCGCTCGGCGCGCTCGTGCTCGAGCACCGCAGCTGGCTCGCGCGCGCGCCGCTGCGCGCGCTGCCGTTCGCGCTCGTGCTCGCCGCCGGCGTCTCCGCGCTCGGCGCCGGCTTCGGCGCGTGGGGGCTCGCCGCCGCCGCCGTGCTGCTCGTCGTGCTCGTCGCGCAGCTGCGCGCGCGTCGCGTCGAGCCGCGCCACGCGCTTGTGACCATCGCGCTCGGCGCGCTCGTCCTGCTCGCCGCCGCGTGGCCGACCTGGCGGCACATCTCCGCGTCGCTGAACGTCGCGCAGAACATCGCCTCGACCGGCAACGCCGGCAACCTGCAGGCGCCGCTGAAATGGACGCAAGCGTTCGGCGTCTGGCTGCACGCCAGCTATAAACACGCGCCCGTCGGCACAGCGCTCGTCGTGACTGACGTGCTTGTCGCGCTGGCCTTCGCCGCCTGCCTGATCGGCGCGCTCTCGCTGTTGCGCGCGCGAGCGCTCGCGCTGCTCGGCTGGATCGCCGCGACGCTGATCGTCTGGCTCGTGCTCGATCACGTCGCGACGACGTGGGTCGAAGCGAAGGCGCTCGTGCTCAGCTCGCCGGTCGTCGTGCTGCTCGCCTGTGGCGGCGTCGGCGCGCTACTGCGCGCGGCCAAGCCGCAGCTGCTGCGTGCGCTGCCGCTCGCGCTCGCGTTCGCGCTGCTCGCCGGCGTGATCGCTTCCGACACCGAGCAGTACCACGCCTCGAACCTCGCGCCGACCGCGCGCTACGAAGAGCTCGCCTCGATCGACACGCGCTTCGCCGGTCGCGGTCCGACGCTGTTCACCGACTTCGACGAATACTCGATGTACGTGCTGCGCGACCTCGACGTCGGCGGCCCCGACTTCGTCTACCCTCCGCCGGCGCTCGCCTCGCTGGCCGGCGGCTACGGGCGGCCGGTAGCGCTCGACCGCGCCTCGCCTAGGTCGCTGCAGGCCTATCCGCTGATCGTCGCGCGCCGCGATCCGCGCGCCTCGCGCCCGCCCGCCGCCTACCGCCTGGCCTGGCGCGGCATCTACTACGAAGTCTGGCAGCGCCGCCGCGGCGCCGAACCGGCCGTCAAGCACATCGCCGGCAGCAGCCGAGCGCCGCTCGCGTGCGCGCGCGTGCGTGAAGTCGCCGGCATCGCTCGTGCGTATGGGTTCAACGTCGTCGGCGCGCGGCAGCCCGAGCTCGTGCGCGTTCGCCTGCGCCACGCGACGCACCCGCGCGGCTGGGGTCGCCTCGGCGGCGGCTGGGCGATGCAGCATGCCGGCACGCTCTCGGCCGGCTTCACGCTGCCGCACGCCGGTGCCTGGCAGCTGTGGCTGCAGGGTCAGTTCATGCCGAGCATCGGCGTCAGCATCGACGGCCGGACCCTTGCGTCGCTGAGCGGCCAGCTCGCCGGCAACTCGCTTGTGCCCGACACCGTCGGGCCGCTGCGAGTGAGGCTCGGCGCCGGCGCGCACCGTCTGAGCGTCACGCGCAGCGACTTCAGCCTGGCGCCAGGCAACGGCGGCGCAGCCGTGCTCGAGAACGCGTACCTCGTGCCCGCCGGAACGTCCGCGCAGCGGCTTCGCACACTCGACCTCAGTGCGCCGGCCCGCGCGCTGTGCCGTACGCCGTATCGCTGGATCGAGTTCGTCCCTCGCTGAGCTGCGACGGCGTGCGCAGCGCTGCCCATCTCGATCCTCAAAAACGGGCAAGCGCGCGGCAAGGGCTCCATCGGGCGCCAGAGATAGGCTCTCGCTCGGTGCGCCCCGGCGAATCGCCAACGACCGATCAGATTCTGCTCGGCGAGAACCTGCAGCTGCTGCCGCGCTTCGCCGACCGCTCGTTCCAGCTGATCTACATCGACCCGCCGTTCAACACCGGGCGCGCGCAAGTGCGCAAGACGCTCTCCGTCGTCAGCGACAGCGAAGGCGAGCGGACCGGCTTCCAAGGCCGCCGCTACCGCACGCAGCTGCTCGCCGAATCGTCCTACCGCGACACCTTCGACGACTACCTCGGCTTCCTCGAGCCGCGCCTGCGGCAAGCTCGCCGGCTGCTGCGCGACGACGGCACGCTGTACTTCCACATCGACTACCGCGAGGCGCACTACTGCAAGCTGCTGCTCGATGAGATCTTCGGCCGCGAGCAGTTCCTCAACGAGTTGATCTGGGCCTATGACTACGGCGCGCGCGCCAAGCGCCGCTGGCCCGCCAAGCACGACACGATCCTCGTCTACGTCAACGACGCCGAGCGCTACTACTTCGACTCGCAAGCCGTCGACCGCGAGCCGTACATGGCGCCCGGCCTCGTCAGCGCCGACAAGGTCGCGCGCGGCAAGCTGCCGACCGACGTCTGGTGGCACACGATCGTGCCGACCAACGGCTCTGAGAAGACCGGCTATCCGACGCAGAAGCCCGAAGGCATCGTCCGGCGCATGCTGCAAGCCTCGACGCGGCCCGGCGACTGGTGCCTCGACTTCTTCGCCGGCAGCGGCACGCTCGGCGCCGTCGCCGCCAAGCTCGATCGACGCTACGTGCTGATCGACTCCAATCCCGACGCCGTTCGCGTGATGCGCGAGCGGCTCGACGCCGGCTCGCCGGTCGCTGCCGCGGTTGCGTCGAACGCGCCCCCGCGGGTATAAGCCGAACGTGTCCGAGCATCCGGTACGGCTCGTCCTCGCCGACGACCGCGAGCGCTCGCGCCTGACCGTCTTCTTCCGCGCCGTCCTCTCGATCCCGCACTTCATCTGGCTGTTGCTGTGGTCGATCGCCGCCCTGCTCGCAGCGATCGTCAACTGGCTCGCGACGCTCGCGCTCGGACGCTCGCCGGCGTCGCTGCATCGCTTCCTCGCCGCCTACGTCAAATACGTCACGCAGTTCTACGCCTACCTGCATCTCGCCGCCGAGCCCTACCCGCCATTTGACGGGCAAGACGGCTATCCCGTCGACCTGACGATCGCGCCGCCGGCGCGACAGAGTCGCTGGAGCGTCCTCTTTCGCGCGATCTTGGCCTGGCCCGCCGCGCTGCTCGCCGCGGTCTTCGTCGGCAATCCGCAAGGCGGCTTCAACTCCGGCCGCGGCGCCTTCTCGTTCGGCTTCGGCCTGCTGCCGCTGATCGCGCTGCTCGGCTGGTTCGCGATCATGGCGCGCAGCGAGATGCCGCGAGCGCTGCGCGATAGCGCCGCCTATGCGCTCGCCTACGGCGCCCAGTTCTGGGCTTACGCGCTGCTGCTGACCGATCGCTACCCCAACAGCGATCCGCTCGCCGCCGTGCCCGATCTGCCCGTGCGCGACGATCCGATTCGCGTCAAGCTCGACGGCGACGACGAGCTGCGCCGCAGCCGCCTGACCGTCTTCTTCCGTCCGCCGCTCGCCGTACCGCACATCGTCTGGCTGGCGTTGTGGGGCGTTCTCGCCTGGATCGCCGCGATCGTCAACTGGATCGTCACGCTGCTCGCCGGCCGTTCGCCAGCGTCGCTGCATCGATTCCTCGCCGCCTACCTGCGCTATCAGCTGCACGTCTACTCGTTCCTCTATCTCGTCGCCAACCCGTTTCCCGGCTTCGTCGGGCGCACCGGCAGCTATCCGTTTGAAGCCGTCGTCGCCGAGCGCGCGCGCCAAAACCGTTGGAAGACCGCCTTTCGCCTGATCCTCGCGATTCCCGCGCTGTTGCTCGCGAGCGCCTTCAACCTCTTGCTCGGCGTCGCCGCCGTGCTCGGCTGGTTCAGCTCACTCGCCCGCGCGCGCATGCCGCGCGGTTTGCGCAACGCCGGCGCCTTCGCGCTGCGCTACCAGGCGCAGACGCTCGGCTACCTGCTGCTGCTGAGCGACGCTTATCCGTACGGCGGACCCGTGCGCAGCGGCACCGTGCGCGACGCCGCTCCCGGCGGCTGACGCGTGGCAGACGTGCGCGACGCGTGGCAGGCGGCCGTGCGGCGGCCGGCGCGCTCGCTCGCCGCGCTCGCCGCGCTGCTCGGCTTCGCCGTGCTTTGGGCGCTCGCCGCGCATGCGCTGTGGCACTCGACCGTGCCGAGCTCGCTCGCGCTGCCGCACGTCGATCCGCGCGCGCTGTTCTCGCGCTCGTTCCTCGCGCGCAGTTCCTCCTACGAAGCGTTCCTCAGCGTCGATGCTCTGCTCGGCGATGTCGCGCTGATCGTCGCGCTCGTGCTCTATGCGCGCTTCGGACACCGCCTGATGCGCGAGTCCGCCGCCGGGCGCATCGGCACCGGCATGATGCTCGGCATGCTCGGCTTCGGCGTCGTCTGGATCGCCGAGCTGCCATTCGACCTCGCCGCCGTCTGGTGGCAGCGTCGCCACGGCGTCTCGCACCAGGGCTACGTCTCATCGGTGCTCGGCGGCTTCCTCTCGCTCGGCGCCGAGTTCCTCTTCGTCTCACTCGCGCTGCTCATCGCGATGGCGCTCGCCGGCGTGCTGCGGCGTTGGTGGTGGACGATCGCCGCGCCCGCATTTGTCGCGATCGCGCTGCTCTCGACCTTCCTCAGCGTCTATCTCGTGCCCGACACGCATCCGCTCGAAGATCCGCAGACGCTCGCCGAAGTGCGCTCGCTCGCGCGCATCGAGCGGATTCCCGGCACGAAAGCCGAGGTACAAGACGTCGACCGTCAGACGACCGCGCCGAACGCCGAGTCCGTCGGCTTCGGCCCGACGCGCCGCGTGATCCTCTGGAACACACTGCTCGACGGACGCTTCGATCGCGCCGAAGTGCGCGCCGTCATCGCGCACGAGCTCGGCCACATCGCCCACCACCATCAGCTAAAGCGCGTCGGCTGGCTCACGTTGTTCCTGTTGCCTGCCGCAGCGCTCGTCGCGCTGTTCACGCGCAAGCGCGGCGGACTCGCGCGACCCGAGGCCGTCCCCGTCGCGTTGCTCGTCTACGTCCTGCTGCAACTGCTCACCGGGCCGTTGATGAACATCGTCTCGCGCCACGAGGAGGCCGAGGCCGACTGGTCATCGCTGCGCGCCACGCGCAATCCCGCCGCCGAGCGCTCGCTGTTTCGCAAGGTCGCGACGACGAGCCTCGCCAACCCGAATCCGCCAGCGTGGTCTTACGTGCTCGACGCCGACCATCCGACGATCGTCCAGCGCATCGCGATGGTCGACGCCTGGCAAGCGCGCAACGCGCGCTGACGTCCGGCAGCGCGCCGAGCCGCCGAGTCGTCGTGGCCGCCGAGCCGCGCCGCGCGCTTCGACGTGCGAGCCTTTGCCGCGTGTACCACTACGAGCTGCGCAAGTTCCCGCACACGTTCTGCGTCTTCAACCAGAGCGAGCAGCAGCTGCGCGCGATCGTCGCGCCGTGGACGACCGGCGAATGGGTCGAAGTCGGCGAACGCACGTGGAACATCTACGAGACGAAGCTGACGATCCTCGAAGGCCCCGAGCTGGCGCTCCCAGACCTCGCGATGAACCGCGGCTGGCGCAACGCCAAGCGGCGCAGCGACGACGTCACCGAGCGTGTGCTCGCCGCCGGGCGCGCCGCGACCGGAGCGAGCCAGCCGAACGTCGGGCCGGGCGCCGGTGCGCTAGGCGGGGAGGGGGCGACCGCGCTGGAACCGACGCCGACGAGCTGCTCGCCGACTCGCTCGCGCTCGAGATCCTCGCGCTGCTCGACGCCGGTCCTGTCGCGGCGCCGCGCGTCTGGCAGCTGGCGCACGCGCGCCTACCGGAGCAGCCCGCCGCCGAGTCGCTTGCGCTCGCCGAACGCGCGATCCGCTCGCTGCTCGCGCGCGGCCTGGCCGTTCTGTCGCGAGACGGCGATGCGCTCGACGGCGACCAGATCGAGCGCGCGCTGCGCGCCGTCGAGAGCTGGAGCGACAGTGCGCCTGGCTCGCTCGCGATCGCTCGCAAAACCTGAGCGCGCGGCGCTAGACTCCGTTGCTGCTTGGTGGGCGTAGCTCAGTCGGTAGAGCTCCTGGTTGTGGTCCAGGCGGTCGGGGGTTCGAGTCCCCTCGCTCACCCTCAAGCTCCCCAAAGTACGGGCTATTTGGCCGAAACCAGCGGAAGGCCGATATGGCTACCGAATGGCCGGTGCGCGCGCTGCTCTGATTCGGGCGATGGATCGTCCTCGGAGTGCCCACGGTTGGGGGTGGTCGCGGGCGTAGGCGGATAGGAGGGGGTCGGCGATCGCCCACGTGCGCTCGGCTGGTTGCCAGGCCATGCCTACGTCGCGCAGCCGGTTGACTGCGTCGTCGATTGTCTTGCTAGCGGCCGGAGCGTTGTGTGGCTTGAGGCCGAGGCTGATAGCGCCGACGATGGTTTGGGCCGCGGGGTGAACGCGGCGCAGTAGATCCCACTCTCGCCGCACCGAAACGGCTGTTGCGCGTCGCAGCGCTTCCCACCCGGATAGGGCGCGCGCTGGGTTTTCACCCTCGTGGGGCGCCATTGCGATTGCTTGCCACGTGAGGGCGGGCACGCCGGCGGCGAGCTCGGCCGCGCCGCGCAGCAACGGGACAGGTGTTTTGACGAGCGGCTTCGTGATGGCCAGGTCCTCGACGATGCGGTTCGGGGTGGGGCGGCGGATGCGTAGGCGCTCGCCGGCGCGGTATAGGGGGTGCTGTTGGTCGCCGAGTGCCAGGCTGATCGGCCCATCGGAATGGTCGACGAGCACAAGGTTGAGATTGCTGGCCTGCTGGCGTGCCGCGCGGAGCTCGCCGAGGGTTTCTCTGGTGGCGGTGCCGCGGAGGTTCGCGAGCATGTATCCGAGGTGGTCGATCGCGAGGGTGACGGGACCGTCCGCGAGGACGGTGGTGAGCTCGAGCGCCTCGCGGAGTCTGCTGACGCCTTGTCCTTCGCCCGAGCGCAGCGCTTGGGGATCGATGGCATGTCTGTTCAGTAGCCGCGAGACGCCAAGGCCTGCTGTGCTGCTTGGCGGTGCTGTTCCCATCCACCAAGCGCTCGCGTCCGGTGACAGCGCAGCGACCGCGCCGTCTGCGATCGCCATCGCGAGGTCCAGTGAGTTGGCGCAACGGCGGGCGTCGACGAGCACGCTTGGCGGGGTGGTCTCTCTCAACGCTGCGGCTAGCAGTGCGCTGGTGCCGCTGAGCGGATCGGCGACGATGACAGTCAGCCCGCGACGCTCCTCTAGGACGTGTAGAAGCTCGCCCCACTCGGCTGCGTGCCCGGTGAGGAGCTGGCCGTCGGGGAGGCTCTGGGCTGTGTGGTTAGGCGCCATCGTCGTGCAGGTGTCGGTCTGCCTCGTCGATGCCCATTTGCACGTCGAACTCGGTGGCGGTGTCCGAGCTCGTGCGACGGGCGCTCTGTGCGGTGTAGCGTGCCGCGGCCATCGTTGCGTATGGGCGTCCCTCGCTCCACTTCAGGAGCGCTTCTCGTGGCGTGTCCTCGAGCAGGAGCCCTGCTCGCGAGAAACGCTCGGTCAGTGGCTCGCGCCAGCTGGCAAGCGGAATCCGTGCGTCTAGCTCGATCCGCTTGACGAGCTTGCCGAAGTGCACGGGCTCACCGAACATGCCGTCCAGGGCGCGCTCGTTGCTGCCGTCGACGAGCACCACGGCATCGTTGGAGGCGCCGTAGAGGTCGATCAGGTCACGCAGGACCGTCTCGCCGTCGGCGTAGTCCACGACGCGCTGGAGCTCGTCCAGGAAAAGCAAGGTTCGCTTGCCCTCGCGTCGCGCGAGCTCGGCCGGTAGGGACAACACGGCTCGCGCTGGCAGCTGCTGTGGCGCACGTCCGAGCGCGCTTAGGTCCAACGGCACACCGTACTCGGAGAGGAGCTTCTCGATCGTTGGACGCGCGAAGCGCAGAGCCGCAAGTCCGGCCTGCGCAAGGGAGATCCTGCTACAGGCGTCGATGATGAGCTGTAGCAACGCTCGCGAGTCGGGCCGCTCGGGGACATCCACTTCGATGACGAGCGCACCCTCGCTCTTCAGCCGCTCGCAGACCGCGGCGCAGACGGTCGTCTTGCCGATCCGCCGTTCGCCAGCGAGCATCGTGCTCATACCCTCCTGTAGCCGCCCGGTGATCTCGTCGATCTCGCCGCGGCGCCCAATGATCAGATCGGGTGGTACCGGGCCTCCGAGGGGAAATAGCGTGCCGATGGGCTCGGGTTTTATGCTCATGGGCTCATGACTATACTACGTTTTCGTGATAAGTACATCACTCTTTAGTGTTAAACAAGGGGCGATCGTCGATGGTCATCTTCGCGCTGGCGGCCCACGGAGTTCCCCCAGCCCGAACTAGCCCGACTTGCAAAACCCGTGCATGCTCCCCGACCGGTCGGGTTGGCGGCTACAGGGGGTGGCTTGAAAGTGTGCGTCTTCAGGCGGATCTGCGCTTCGCTCGGCGCGGCGGCGGTGCTGGTCTTGGCGGCGAACACGCTGCCGGCGAACGCCGCGACGACACGGAGCAGCAACGTCGCGATCGTGCTCGGCGGTGGCAGCGAAGACGTGGGCACGTTGCAGACGTCGGGGACTGTGCTCGGCGCGCCCGAAGACAGCTTCGACGAATTTGCCTTCACCGATCTGACGCCCGACGAGCTCGAAGCCGACTCGCTGACGGGGAGCGGCGAGGTGATCGCCTCCGACAAGGGCCTCGGCGCCAGCGGTCGTCTGTGCGCTCCGGCGCACATCTTCTGCCAGCCGATGGCGCTCGCCGGCAGCTGGAGCCAGATCGAGAAATTCGGCGTGCCGTCGATCGTCGGCGGTGAACCGAAACACCTGATCACCGTCCCTGGCGTCGCCGCCGCCGGCCAGTCCGCGCGGATCGCAGTCCCAGCTGGGCGCAGCGTGCTGTTCGCGATCGTCCACGATCCGAGCGGCTCGCCCGAAATCCTCGTTCGCTCGCCAGGTGGGCGGACGTACAGCTCGTCGCGCTCCTCGCGCACGGTGATCTTCGTGCGTCAGCCGCAGTTCGGGCTGACGACGGTCGCGATCGTTCACCCGCAGCACGGCACCGCTCACGGTCGCAACTACCTGTCGCTGTCGGCTGCATTGAACGGCGTCCCATTTCAGACGATCAACATCAGGCAGCCGATCTGGCGCGCCGCTGCGGCCTCGCGCAAGCGCGCGACGCGCCATCGTCGCCGGAAATAGGCGCTCTCTCTCGCCAGGAGCGCGTTCCGCGAGGCGCTAGCCAGGCGACGCCCACGACGCGACGCGCAGGAATCGCCCGCCGGGAACCGAATCCCACGAGGACCCGAATCCCAGTAGTCGGGCCGCGCAACGCCGGCCAAACCAACGCCGGCCAACCGTCACGCGAGCAAAGGAGCGGGGAAAAATGGCGCTCAAGCGAGCAAGCGCAGAGTTCGTGGGCACGTTCGTGCTCGTCTTCGGCGGCGTCGGCACGGCGGTGCTCGCCGGCGACAAGGTCGGCTATCTCGGCGTCGCGTTCGCGTTCGGGCTGTCGCTGCTGGCGATGGCGTACGCGATCGGCCCGATCTCCGGCTGCCACATCAACCCCGCTGTGACGCTCGGGCTGCTCGTCAATGGCAAGGTCGACCTCGCCGAGTCGGTGCGCTACTGGATCGCGCAGATCCTCGGCGCGATCGCCGCCGCCGCGCTTCTGCTGGCGGTCGTCTCGGGCAAGAAAGGCGGCTACGACGTGCGCATGGAAGGGCTCGGCGCGAACGGCTACGGCGCGCACTCGCCCGGCGGCTTCCCGCTCGGCTCGGCGCTCGTCGTCGAGATCGTGCTGACGGCGTTCCTCGTCTTCACCGTGCTCGCTTCGACGGACCGGCTTGCGAACGTCGCGTTCGCGGGTATCCCGATCGGGCTCGTCTTGACGCTGATCCACCTCGTCGCGATTCCGGTCACGAACACGTCGGTGAATCCGGCGCGCAGCATCGGCCCGGCGATCTTCGTCGGCGGCTGGGCGCTGAAGCAGCTCTGGCTGTTCATCGTCGCGCCGCTCGCCGGCGGGCTGCTCGGCGCGTTCGTGCATCGCCTGTTGTTCAGCCACAGCAGCCAGATCGCGCCAGGCGAGTCAGCTGTCGAGGCCGGCGGTTAGCTGAATCGCCGCGCGGGCTAGGATGGCCAGATGCTCACGCTGAACGGACTCGATGAGGTCAAGGCGTACGTCGGCAAGGAGCTCGGCGTCAGCGACTGGCTCGAGGTCACGCAAGCGAAGATCGACGCGTTCGCCGAGGTGACCGGCGACGATCAGTGGATCCATGTCGACCCCGAGCGCGCGAAGCAGAGCCCGTTCGGCGGCACGATCGCGCACGGCTACTTCACGCTGTCGCTCGCGCCGCGCTTCTCCTACGACATGTTCAGCTTCGAAGGCTTCGCGTTCGGCGTCAACTACGGCCTCAACCGCGTGCGCTTTCCCGCGCCGATGCCGGTCGGCGAGAAGGTGCGGATGCGCGCGAAGCTCGCTTCGGTCGAGGAGATCGCCGGCGGCGCGCAGATCACGACCGAGCTGACGTTCGAGCGCGACGGCGGCGAGAAGCCGGTCTGCGTCGCCGAGTCGCTCTCGCGCGTCTACACCGGCTGACCGCCGGCGGATCCGCTTGCTCGTCGGCCGAGTCGTTCGATGCGGTCCCGGCCGGCCGGCCGGCTCGATCGCGCGCGCTGAGCTACGCTGCGCGGATGGACGACGCGTCGCTCCGCAACCGCATCGAGGCGCTCGTCGCCGAGGAGCGCGCGCTGCACGAGCGTGAGCAGGCCGACGCCGAGCAGCCGGCCGAGGAGCCGCTGCAGGCCGATCGCGAGCGGCTCTCGCAGATCTCGGTAGAGCTCGACCAGTGCTGGGATCTGCTGCGCCAGCGCCGCGCGCGCCGAGACGCCGGGGAGAACCCCGACGAGGCGCGGGCGCGCGACGTGAACACGGTCGAGAAATACCTGCAGTAGCGCCGCGATGAGCGCCGGCATGGCGGTCGCGTTCGGGCTCGCGCTCGTCTCGACGACGCTGTCGAGCCTCGCGTACCTGCGCGAGCACGACGCCGCCGCGTCGATGCCGGCGCTGTCGATGCGCCGGCCGCTGCATTCGATCGCGCTGCTGCTCGGCGATCGCAGCTGGCTGATCGGCTTCGCGATGGAGGGTGGCGCGTTCGCGCTGTACGCCGCCGCGCTCGCGCTCGCGCCGCTCGCGCTCGTGCAGAGCATCGCGGCCGGCGGCATCGGCCTGCTCGCGTTCTTCTCGATGCGCCTCAGCGGTGGACGGCTCGGCGGCCGGCGACTGCTCGGCGTCGCGCTGTCGGTGCTCGGCCTCGTCGCGCTCGCCGTCTCGCTCGCGGACGGCAGCGGCGAAGGTCACAGCGGCTCGACGCTCGGCGTGCTCGTCTGGATCGGCGCGACCGCGGCGCTCGCCGTCGCGGTGATCGTGCTCGGCCGGCGCGCGCTCGGCGTCGCCGTCGCCAACGCGATCGCCGGCGGCCTCTGCTTCTCGGCCGGCGACATCTCGACGAAGCTCGCGACGCAAGGCGGCGCTCGGCTCGGCTTCGCCGTCACGCTCGTGCTCGGCTACACGCTCGGCACGTCGCTGCTGCAGCTCGGCTACCAGGCCGGCGCCGCGCTGACCGTCGCCGGCCTGGCGACGCTGCTGACGAACGTGCTGCCGATCCTCGCCGGCACGATCGTGCTCGAAGAGCCGGTGCCCTCAGGCGCGCTCGGCGCGCTGCGCGTGCTCGCGTTCGTCGCGGTCACGGTCGGCGCGGTGCTGCTCGCGCGCCCGGAAGCGCAGCCGGCGAAGGTCGCGACGCCGACGGTCGAGTAGCGCACGACGGCCGGCGTGCTCCGGCCGTAGAGCGGCGCGCCCGAGCGGCGCTCGTGCGCTGAGGCCTAGCGCCCGCGCGGCGCCGTGATCGCGACTGCCGCCTCGGGCGTCAGCACGCGGAAGCTGTAGGACTCCTCGATGTACAAGTTGACGACGTTCGCGTCGTGCGACTCGTAGCCAACCGACAGGTCCTCGCCGGACTCGAAGCAGTAGTCGCCGCCGCGCATGCTCAGCACGACGGCGCCCTTCACGCCGGGCGCCCAGACGAGCGGTCCTTTGACGATCTCGCGCAGGTGCTCGAGCAGCGGATAGCCGCCGTGCTCGGCCGTTTCGACGACGCTCGTGTAGTCCTCGCGTCCGAGCGCGACGCCGTACGGGCCTTCGATGCCGTTGCGCAGCAGCAGCTCGACGGCGCGCGCGACGCAGCCGGGGTAGTCCTCGAAGCTTCTCTTGCGCGCGATCGGTTTGTGCGGTGAGCTCGGCGCGATCCCGTCGATCCCTGCTTTCGGCCAGGCGTGGAAGACCGACGTGTTCTCGGCCTCGACGATCCGCTGCGCGGCGGCGTCGAGCTCGGCGAAGTCGACGTCGCCGGCGCCGCGGTCGCCGGCGCGCAGCTCCTCGCGCGAGACGGTGAAGCGCGCGCGCAGCTCGACGAGCGGCAGCGCGACGCGACGGTTGGCCTCGACGCCTTTCAGCTCGCTGACGTTCGCGCGCTCGACGCGTCCGACGTTCGTCGCCGAGTGCTCCCAGCCGAGCGGGCCGGCGAAGTCGACGAGCCGGCGCGCGGCGAGGCCGGGCGTGAGGCGCTCGCGCGCCTCGTCGTCGATCAGCTTCCAGCCGGCGTCGGTGATCGGCGCGTGCCCGCGCAGCAGATGGCTTTGGCTCACATTCCCTCCCCGCGTAGGCTGCCGATTCCCAACGATCCGCCCGAAGGCGCCGAAGCGGACGGCGCGTCGCCGTCCTGATCGCCGTCGTCGTCGGCGGCCGCCTCGGCGGCCTCGCCGTGCTCGACGATGTCGCCCGGCTGGAACAGCACGCCCTCGGCGATCTGGCGCCACTTCGGCGTGCGCCGCAGGAGGAACTCGAGGTCCATGCTGAAGTGCTTGTACTCCTCGCCGACCGCGTCGGCCATCACGGCGAGCGCTTCCGGGTCCTGCTCGATCGCCAGCCGCTGCTCGTACCAGCCGATCGCTTCGGCCTCCTCGGTCAGCGACGAGCACAGCCGCGCGAACGTGCGCGTCTGCTCGGGGAGCTCATCAGGCGGCTCGTGGTACTGGTCGAATCCCATCGGCGGCAGTCTATTGCTCGGCGGAAGTCGAGCTCAAACGGCCGCCGACGAACAGCACCGCGACGAACAGCGCGCCGAGCGCGAGCCCGCTGTCGAGATGGAACGCGGCGTGCAGGCCGCCGACGAACGAGTCGCGCACGAGCGAGGCGAGGCGGTGCGCGACGGTGCTCGAGAACTGCGTGAGCACGTGCTTGCCGGACGCCGTGCCGGCGAGGATCCCGTGCACGAGATCGGACTGCGTCGGCGTGACCTTCGCGCCGAGATTTCCGAGATGGCTGTTGAGATCGCTCTTCGAGCTCGACGTGAACAGCGTCGTGTTGAGGCCGAGCCCGACCGATCCGCCGGCGATCTGGAACATGTAGACGATCCCGCCGGCGAGCCCCGCGCGCGACGCGTCGAGCGCGGTCACGCTCGCAGTCGTGATCGACGAGTAGAACAGCCCGATGCCGACGCCGAGCACGAGCATCCCCGCGACGAGCCCGCCATAGCTCGAGTTGCGCGAGACGAGCGAGAGCAGCAGCACGCCGACGAAGATCGCGCCGGCGCCGAGCGAGACGATCAGCTTCGCGCCGAGCTTCGTGTAGAGCGGGCCGGCGATGAACGACGTCAGCGCGAACGTGCCCATCATCGGCACGAGGCCGACGCCGGAGCCGAGCGGCGAGTAGCCGAGGATCTTCTGCATGAACTGCGGCAGGTACAGCAGCGTCGAGAAGAACACGGCCGAGATCAGCAGCACGGCGAGGCACGCAGTCGCGAAGTCGCGATTGGCGATCACGTCGCGCGGGATCAGCGCGGCTTCGCTCATCTTCCGCTCGATCAGGCCGAAGCCGAGCAGCATCGCGACGCAGATCGCGAGCAGCGCGACGATCCGCGCGTCGCCCCAGCCCCAGTGGGTCACCTGATCGAGCGCGACGAGCAGCGCGACGAGGCCGAGCGAGAGCGTCGCGACGCCGCCGTAGTCGATCCGCCGATCGGTCGGCTCGGGCTCGTGCTGGTGGATCGCGAGCCACGTCGCGAGCACGCCGAAGCCGGCGATCGGCACGTTCACGAAGAAGATCCAGCGCCAGCTGAGCGCTTCGGTCAGCACGCCGCCGAACATCGGCCCGACCGCGTTCCCGATGCCGGCTGCGCCGAGGATCAGCCCGCCGGCCAGGCCGGCGCGGCTTTCCGGCAGCGCCGCGAACGTCATCCCGAGGATCGCCGGCCACATCATCGCGCCGCCGATGCCCATCAGCGCGCGGCAGGAGATCAGCCAGGCGGTGTCCTGCGCGGCGCCGCCGAGCAGCGAGAAGCCGGCGAAGATCGCCGCGCCGATGATGAAGATGCGCTTGCGCCCGAAGATGTCGGCGAGCCGCCCGCCGACGACGATCAGCACGCCGAACGTCAGCGCGTAGGCGTTGATCACCCACTGCACCGTGCCGACGTCGGTGTCGAACTGCTTCTCGATCGCCGGCAGCGCGACGGCGAGCGCGGTGAAGTCGTTCGCGACGATGAACACGGCGACGCCCATCGCGATGAGCGCGAGCACCGTCTTGCGATCGAGCGGCTGCTCGCCGCCGGCCACCGCCGTTGTCGTCCGCGCCGCCACCTCGCGGGCGAACATATCGACGCTCCCCGACGGCGCGAGTGGCGCTGGACGTCCGGACGAGCGCGCGGCGTCGGCGTAGGCTTTGGCCGATGCACGTGATCTCCTACGCCGCGATCGAGCCGTTCCAGACGCTCGACGGTTCGCAGATTCGCGAGTGGGCCGGCAAAGTGGCGATGCCGGCCTGCAATCAGAGCCTCGCCGAGGCGACGATCCCGGTCGGCGGCGCGACGACCGAGCACTACCACCGCCTGACCAAGGAGCTGTACCTCGTCAGCGCCGGGCGCGGACGCCTCGTGATCGACGGCGAGGAGCGCCTGATCGGCGAGGGCGATTGCGCGCTGATCGCGCCTGGTGCGCGGCACAAGCTGTTCAACGTCGGCGAGCAGCCGCTGCGCGTGATCTGCGCGTGCGCGCCGGCGTACTCTGACGAGGACACGGTCCTGACCGAGTGAGCGCGCGGCTCGATCCTTCCGACGCGCCGCGCGAGCCGCTCGCGCTGCTTGGGCGCTGGCTGCGCGATGCGCGTGAGGCGAACCTCGCCGAGCCGTCGTCGGTCGCGTTCGTGACCGTAGGCGAGGGCGGACGGCCTTCGGCGCGGACGGTCTCGCTGAAGCGCGTCGAGGACGATGCGCTGCTGTTCACGTCGGCGCTGTGGACGCGCAAGGCGCGCGAGCTGGCGCGCAATCCGCACGTCGCGCTGCTGTTCCACTGGCCGTCGCTCGGTCGCCAGGCGCACGTCGCCGGCACGGCGAGCATCGCCGAGCGCGCGCTGGCCAAGGAGCTGTTCGACGAGCGCGACCTGGCCCATCGGGTGCAGACGCTCGTCTCGCGCCAGGGCGAGCCGATCGACGAGCTCGCGCCGCTGCAGGCGCGGCACGCGCACCTGCTCGAGACGATCGAGGCGCCGCCGGCCTGCCCACCGGACTGGGGCGCGCTGCGCGTGCGCGCGGACGCGGTCGAGTTCTGGCTGCAGGCCGACGATCGGATGCACGATCGCGTGCTCTACGAGCGCTCGCCGGACGGCTGGTCGCTGACGCGCCTGTCGCCGTGACGCGACTTGCCGTGAGCGCGCCGGCGCTCAGCGCCGGCGCGCGCTGACGAGCTTCGTCGTGTAGCGCAGGTCGAACGAGCCGCCGAGCTCGTCGAGCGCGCGCGCGACGCCATCGAGCAGTCGCCGCAGGCGCTCGGGCGCCAGCGTCTGGTGGTCGCTGTGCGTGCGCAGCACGTCGAGCCACGCGGCGGTCGTGTACGGCTTGCTCCAGGAGAACTCGCGTGTCTGCGCTCGCTCGAAGTCGTGCTCGTGCGTGACCGCGCCGAGCACGCCGTCGATCCGTCCCTCGCGGTGGCCGAGCAGCACCGAGCGGCCTCGCAGCTCGGGCTCGAGCGCCGCGTAGACGGGGTCCAGGCACGCGGCGACGACGGCCGGCGGATCGCCGAAGTTCCAGAAGATCGCGAGCTGCGCGCCGCTGCGCAGCGCGGCGGCCGCGTTCGTCAGCGCCGCGCTCGGCTGCAGCCAATGCCACGCTTGCGCGCAGATCGCCAGCTCGAAGCTGCGCCCGGCCGGCTGCCACGCCTCGAACGGCGCGACGTCGACGGTCAGGCCGCGCGCTCGCGCGAGCTCGGCCATCCGCGCGTCGAGCTCGACGCCGAGCACGTCGCAGCCGCGCGCGGCGAGCAGCGCGCCGGCGATGCCGGTGCCGCACGCGATGTCGAGCACGGCGCGCGGCCCGCCCTCGAGCAGCGCGTCGATCAGCGCCGGCGGGTAGGACGGGCGGGCACGGTCGTACAGCGCGGCGACGTTGCCGAACGACTCGGCGCGCTGGCGTTCCTCGTACAGCACCGGCTCATCGTAAGCTGAGCGAGCTGAGACGCGGGCCGCAGCCGCCGCGTGAGGCTGGCGGCGACGGCGATCGACGGCAGACCGCGCGCCAAACGAGAGGGAGGAGCTCAGATGGCAGGAGTCCAGACCGTGCAGGGCCCGATCGAGGCGGACGAGCTCGGCGTGACGCTCGTGCACGAGCACGTGCGCTTCCGCGACGAGGCCGTCGCTTCGCAGTGGCCGGGACGCTACGACGAGCAGCTCGAGCTCGACGCGGCGCTCGTCGCGGTCGGCGCGGCGAAGGACAGGGGAGTGCGCACGATCGTCGACCCGACGGCGATGTTCGGCGGGCGCGACGTGCGCTTCATGAAGCGCGTCGCGGATCAGAGCGGTGTGCGGATCGTCGCGTGCACGGGCATCTACAGCTACGACTACCTGCCGCACTACTTCGCCAACCGCGACATCGACGTGATCGCCGACCACTTCGTCGAGGACATCGAGATCGGCGTGCAGGGTACGGAGATCCGCGCCGCCTTCTTGAAGTGCGCGGCCGATGCGGCGGGCGTGACCGAGAACGTCGAGAAGATCCACCGCGCGGTCGCGCGCGCGAGCGTGCAGACGGGAGCGCCGATCATGGCGCACTCGATGCCGGCTGTCGCGACCGGGCCGCGCCAGGTCGAGATCTTCGAAGAGGAGGGCGTCGACCTCGCGAAGGTGCAGATCGCGCACTGCGGCGACAGCGACGACGTCGACTACATCGAGGCGCTGATCGAGAAGGGCGTCTACGTCGGCCTCGACCGCTACGGCCTCGAGATGTACATGCCGATCGACAAGCGCAACGCGACGGCGGCCGAGCTGCTGCGCCACGGGCACGCCGAGCGGCTGATGATCTCGCAGGACTTCTGCGCGACGATCGACTGGTTCCCGCCGGAGGCCGCCGAGATCTTCGAAGGGCAGGGCGCGATCCGCAACTGGTCGATGACACTCGTCTTCGACGAGGTCGTGCCGGCGCTGCGCGAGCTCGGCGCGCTCGACGACGCGACGTTCGAGACGATCTTCGTCGAGAACCCGAAGCGCTGGTTGACGGCATGAGCGACGTCGGCGAGCCAGAGCACGGCCGACCGGACGCGGCGAAGCCAGCCGCCGTGACGGCGCTGCCGCAGCAGTTCGACGAGTGGCAGATCGAGCTGCACGGCCGCCGCGTGATCTATCGCGTCGCCGGCAGCGGGCCGCCGGTCGTGCTGATCCACGGGATGCTCAACTCGTCGAGCCACTGGCGCGCGGTCGCGCTGAGCCTCGCCGACGAGTACACGGTGATCGCGCCGGACCTGATCGGTCACGGCGACTCGGCGGCGCCGCGCGGCGACTACTCGCTCGGCGCGCACGCGGCGAGCATCCGCGACCTGCTCGCGGCGATCGGCGTCGATCGCGCGACGATCGTCGGGCACTCGCTCGGCGGCGGCGTCGCGATGCAGTTCTTCTACCAATTCCCGCAGCGCGTCGAGCGCCTCGTGCTGATCTCCAGCGGCGGCCTCGGTCGCGAGGTCACGCCTTCGCTGCGCAGCGCAGCGCTGCCGGGCGTCTCGCCGGCGCTCGCGTTGACGATCCGCCCGCGACTCGTCGGCGGGCTCGCGTACGCGGGCGCGCGGCTGCGCGAGCGCGGCATCGGCGCCGGCATCTATCTGCAAGCCGCCGCACGCGCGCTGCGCCCGCTGCAGAGCGCCGATGCGCGCGAGGCGTTCCTGCAGACGTTGCGCGCGGTGATCGACGTGCACGGCCAGCGCGTCAGCGCGACCGACCGCCTGTACCTGCTCGAGTCGCTGCCGACGATGATCGTGTGGGGCGAGCGCGACAACACGATCCCGCTCGCGCACGGACGCGCGGCGCATCAGGCGATCCCGCACAGCACGTTTCAGACGCTCGCCGGCGTCGCGCACTTCCCGCATCTCGAAGACGCGGACGGCCTGTCTGAGCTGCTGCGCGAGTTCGTCGCGACGACGCGGCCGGGCGCGATCGAGGACAGCGACTGGGGCGCGATCCTCGCACGCCGCTCGCCGCCTTCGCGACGTGAGAGCAATGCGGCGGCCTAGCTGGCATCAAGGCATTAGGTAGACCTAAGTAGGGCGGCCTAAGTTGTGATAGCGTCCTGCTCGATGGCCGCCGGTCCCACCACGCAACCGCCGCTCGAGCCGCGCGCCGGCGACGTCGCCAGCCCGGCACGGCGGCAGTCGGCCGCGTCGGCGCCGAGCAAAAAGCTGGGCGAGCGCGCGAGCTTCTACGTGTGGACGGCGATCGTGCTCGCCGTCGCCGTGACCGCCGTGATCCTCGGCTGGCACGCTTCGGGCGGCACGACCGACCCGACCGACCTGCCGCCGGGGCGCAGCCTCAGCCACACGACGGTCGTGATCAACAGCGCGATCCTCGTCTTCCGCGAGGGCCTCGAGACGATCCTCGTGCTCGCGGCGGTGACGGCGAGCTTCCTCGGCGCGAACAGCGCTCTACCGCCGGCCGGTCGCGCTCGGCGGCGCGGCGGCGATCGCCGCGTCGATCGGCACGTGGTTCCTCGTGATCTGGTTCATCGGCCAGTTCCACGGCGGCGAGTTCGACGTGCAGGCGGCGACCGGCCTGCCGGCGCTGATCGTGCTGCTGCTGGTGATGAACTGGTTCTTCCACAAGATGTACTGGACCGGCTGGATCTCGAGCCACCACAAGCGCCGTCGCAGCCTGCTGTCGTCGGACCCGGAGACGAACCAGCGGCGGATGCTGCTCGGCCTGGCGCTGCTCGGCTTCACGTCGGTCTATCGCGAGGGCTTCGAGATCGTGATCTTCCTGCAGAACCTGCGCGAGCTGTACGGCTCGAGCGTCGTGCTCGAGGGCGTCGCGATCGGCGCGCTGTTCACGGCCGCCGCCGGCGTGCTGACGTTCGCGCTGCACCAGCGCCTGCCGTACAAGCGGCTGCTCGTGATCACCGGCGTGATGCTGCTGTTCGTGCTCGTCGTCTCGGTCGGCGAGCAGGTCAACGAGATGCAGCTCGCCGGCTGGATCGGCACGACCGAAATCACTTGGCTGCACATCCCCGCGTGGATGGGCACGTGGTTCTCGCTGTTCAACAACTGGGAGACGTTCATCGGCCAGGGCATCGCGCTGCTGATCGTGCTCGGCTCCTACGTCGGCGCGCAGTACATGCGCGTCTGGCGCCCGCGCCGCCGCGGCCAGGCCGTCGCGCGTCGCGCGACGACGCCGCCGCAGCGGGGGGGCGCCGCCGAGCCGCGGGGCTCGGGCGAGCCGGCGCTCGGCGCGCTGTCGTAGCGGTAGCGCGCGCCGCCGGTTCTCAGGCCGCGCTCAGCTTCTTCCACTCGGCCTTGTGCGCGCGCTTGGCGGCCTGGTAGTCGAGCAGCGCCTGCGGCGAGTTGACGTCGCCGAGCGTCGGGTGAGGCGGCACGAGCCCTTTCGCCGCCTTGACGCCGTAGCGCTTGGCGAGCACGGCGCTGAGCGACTTGAGCTTCATCTCGCCGAAGCCGGGCAGGCCGGCGATGTTCGCGCGCAGCTGCTCGGCGCTCTTCGCGTCCTTCCAGACGCGCGCGGCGTCGCCGCCGTACTCGTCGCGCACATGCGCCGCGAGTTGGTGCACGCGTTCGGCCATTTTCGCCGGGAAGCGGTGGATCGCCGGTTTCTCGCGGAAGGCCGGCTCGAGGTCGCTCGCCGCCAGGCGCGCGGCGTCGAGCGTGCCGACGCGCTGCTCGATCGCGAGCGGACCGGAGAACGCCTTTTGCACGGTCACCTGTTGATCGAGCGCAAAGCCGATCAACAGCGCCATCGGATCGCTCGCGATCAGCGCGTTGGACTCGTCGGAGTCGGTGAAGTAGAGGCGGTCGGGCACCGCAGGAATGCTAGCCGCCGATCCGGCTCTAGCGCGGGATCAGCTGGAAGATCGCGATCGTGCGCCCGGCCCGGCCAGCGCGCTTGCGGTAGTCGGCGTACTCCGGAAAAACGCGGTCAGCGAGGTGCCACAATCGCTCTCGCTCGGCCTCGTCCTCGACGAGCTCGGCGCGAAACGGCGCTCCTCCGTAGACGATCTCCGGATGCGCGAGCACGTTGTAGTACCACGCCGGATGCTCGGGCAGGCCGCGCTTGGAGGCGATGATCGTCACGCGATCGCCGTCGTGGAAGTACAGCGTCGCGTTGCGCCGCGGCAGGCCGGTGCGCGCACCGCGCGACTCGAGCAGCGCCGCGGCGAGCGGCCCGGTCGTGCTGAGTCGGCCTCCCGACCACTTCATCAGCAGCGGGTCGAGCTTCCAGGCGATGTGGATCGAGAACCACGCGCCAAAACTCGTCGCGGAGAGTCGCGCGAGCGCGTAGTAGAAGCGGCTGCGCCGCTTCAGCGGATCTACGTAGGACAGCTCGCGAGCGCCTGGCACGGCACCCGATCGTACTCCCGGTGGTCCAGCGGAGGGCGACGCTAGGCGACGATCGGCTCGACCGGAGTCGCGGCGAGCACCGCGTCGAGCAGCCCCGGAAAGCGCGCGTCGATGTCGGCGCGGCGCAGCGTGTTCATCTTCGCCGTGCCGAGCTGGTGCTGCTCGATCACGCCGGCTTCGCGCAGCACGCGGAAGTGATGCGTGCACGTGGACTTGCTGACGTTGACCTTGAACCTGCCGCACGGCTGCGCCTCCTCGGCGCTCGCCAGCTCGCGCACGATGTGCAGCCGCTGCGGGTCGCTGAGCGCGTGCAGGACGGTCGCGATCTCGAGGTCTTCCGTTGCCGGGTGATAGAGGCCCATGACGATTTCTATTTCTATTGTACGACGACCATCAAACTTTTGCTACGATGATCGTCGTACTTACGAATGAAGGGTAGCGCAATGCCAGCAACACTCGAGATCCAGAAGCACGAGACGACTGAGACCACGGCGCCCGCGCCGCGCGCGACGTCCGAGGCACGTGTCTCGGCGGTCGTCCAGGCCGCATACATCCTGCAGGCGCGCACGCGATGAACGCGTTCGCGGCGACGGCCTCGCGAGCGGACGCCCGGCGCAGTCCGGGCGTGCTGCTCGTGCTCGTCTGCATGGCGCAGCTGATGGTGATTCTCGACGTCTCGATCGTCAACGTCGCGTTGCCGTCGATCAAGCACGGCCTGGGCTTCTCGACGACCGGCCTGCAATGGGTCGTCAACGCCTACACGCTGACGTTCGCCGGCTTCCTGCTGCTCGGCGGGCGCGCGTCGGACCTGCTCGGCCGCCGCAGCGTGTTCCTCGGCGGCACGGCGCTGTTCTCGCTCGCGTCGCTCGTCTGCGCGCTCGCCGACTCCTCTTCGACGCTCGTCGCGGCACGCGCGCTTCAGGGGATCGGCGGCGCCGTGATCTCGCCGGCGAGCCTCGCGATCATCACGACGTCGTTCCACGAGCCGCGCGAGCGCAACCGCGCGCTCGGCATCTGGGGTGCGATGGGCGGCATCGGCGCGGCGCTCGGCGCGCTGCTCGGCGGCGTGCTGACGCAGACGCTCGGCTGGCCGGCGATCTTCATCGTCAATGCGCCGATCGGCCTGTTCGTCCTGGCGATCGGCCCGGCGCTGATCCCGGAGGGCCGCTCGGAGCTCGAGCACAAACACTTCGACGTGCTCGGCGCGAGCCTCGTGACCGGTGCGCTGACGGCGCTCGTCTACGGGATCGTCCGCACCGACACACTCGGCTGGGGCGCGCCCGGCGTCGTCGCCCCGGTGCTCGTCGGCGCCGTCCTGCTCGGCCTGTTCGTGCTCGTCGAGGGGCGCTTCGCGAAGGCGCCGCTCGTGCCGCTGCCGATCTTTCGCATGCCGAAGCTGCGCGCGGCGAACATCGTCGTCTTCCTGCTCTACGCGGCCGTCTTCTCGATGTGGTTCTTCGTCTCGCTGTACCTGCAGCAGGTGCTCCACCAGGACGCGCTGCTGACCGGCCTCGGCTTCGTCCCGATGACGCTCGGCGTCGTGCTCGCGACTTCGTTCGCGGCTCGCCTCGTCGCGCGCTTCAGCGCGCGGGGCGTGATCGCCGCCGGGATGCTGTTCGCGGCCGTCGGCCTCGCGCTGCTCAGCGGCGTGCGCCCGGGTGGCAGCTACGTCGCCGACGTGCTGCCGGGCGGCGTGCTTGCGGCGGTCGGCCTCGGCCTCGCGCTCGTGCCGGCGACGATCGTCGCGGTCTCCGGCGTGCACAGCTCGCAGAGCGGGCTGGCGTCGGGGCTGCTGAACACATCGCGGCTGATCGGCGGCGCAGTTGGGCTGGCGGCGCTGAGCACGATCGCCGCCTCGCAGACGCGCGGCGCCGTCCACGGCGACACGAGCAGCCTCTCGGCGCTGACCAGCGGCTTCCAGCTCGCGTTCGTCGTCAGCGCCGCCGTCAGCCTGCTCGGCGCGGTGATCGCGGTTCTCCTATTGCGACCCGAGCGCGCGTCGTCGGCGATCGGCGACGACGTCGACGAGCTGTCCGTCGGCTAAGCGGCAGCTGCGGCGAGCCGGTCTCCGCCCGCGAGCGGGATCGGCCTTGAACTTGCTTGCTCCGAGCAAGTAGTATGCGACGAATGGAGAACGTGACGATGCTGCCGGCGCGCACACAGGAGCAGCGATCGGCGCTTTCGGACACGCTGATGGTCGACGCCGCGGTCGCGCTGATCTGCGAGCGCGGCGCGGCCGGCACGACGCTCAAGGACGTCGGCCTGCGCGCCGGCTACAGCCGTGGCCTGGCCGGATACCGCTTCGGCAACAAGGCCGGTCTGTGGTCATTCTTGATCCGCACGATCGGCGAGGAGTGGCTCGCGGAGCTGGCGGCGGCGGTCGAGGGCAGCTCGGGGCTGCAGACGATCCATGCCGCGATCGACGCTCACTGCCGGTTCCTGCTCGAGTCCTCCGATCGGATCCGGGCGTTCTACGTGCTGTGGTTCGAGTCGGTCGGTCCCGACGCGGAGCTGACGGACGTCATCGCGCGGATCCACGAGCGCCGGCGCGACGACGTCGAGGCGTGGATCCGCGCCGGCGCCGAGCAAGGCGCGATCGTCGCGGGAGTGGACCCGCGGCTCGTCGCCGAGCAGTTCGTCGCGGCGATCGTCGGGATCGTCTATCAGTGGCTCGTCTCGCCAGCCGACGATCGGCGGGTGACGCGGCTCCACGACAGCTTGAGACAGCAGATGACCGTCGCCCTCGCCGATCGGGCCCCAGCCGGCGGAACGACGACGAACGGAGTGCCCAGGTGATCACGGAGACGCAAGCCGTCGAGCAGGCCGCGCAGGCGCCGAGCGTCGAGTCGCCGCTGCGCTTCGTCACGGCGGCATCGCTGTTCGACGGACACGACGCGGCGATCAACGTGATGCGCCGCCTGATCCAGGACAACGGCGCCGAGGTCGTCCACCTCGGCCACAACCGCAGCGTCGCGGACATCGTCCGCGCCGCAATCCAAGAGGACGCCGACGGGATCGCGATCAGCTCCTACCAAGGCGGCCACGTCGAGTACTTCAAGTACGCGATCGACATGCTGCGAGACCTCGACGCGGGGCACATCCGCGTGTTCGGCGGCGGCGGCGGGACGATCACTCACGCCGAGATCCTCGAGCTCGAGGCCTACGGCGTCGAGCGGATCTACGCGCCGGCCGACGGCATGGCGCTCGGTCTGACGGGGATGATCGCCGACCTCGTCGAGCGCACCGCCAGGCAGCGGCTGGCGTCCGCGGCGCCGCGGCAGGGCGCCGGCGGCTCGGACGGGTCGATCGCGCGGACGCTCTCGGCGCTCGAGGACGAGGCGATCGACTCGGCTCGCCTGGCGGAGCTGCGCGCGGGCTGGCGGCTGGCCGGCGAGCGCGTCCCGGTGATCGGCATCACCGGCACCGGCGGCGCGGGCAAGAGCACTGTCACCGACGAGCTGCTCTCGCGCTTCGTGCAGTGGTTCCCCGAGCGTCGGATCGCCGTGCTGGCCGTCGATCCGACGCGCCGTCGCACCGGCGGAGCGCTGCTCGGAGATCGGATCCGCTTGAACAGCCTGCGCCACGAGGGCATTTACATGCGCTCGATCGCCACGCGCCGCCAGAACCGCGCGACGAGCGCGATGCTCGAAGACTCGATCGCGTTCCTGAGGACGGCGGGGTTCGACCTCGTGATCGTCGAGACCGCGGGCATCGGCCAGAGCGACTCGGAGATCGTCGACCTGGTCGACGTCCCGATGTATGTGATGACCAGCGAGTTCGGCGCACCGAGCCAGCTCGAGAAGATCGACATGCTCGACCTCGCCGAGCTCGTCGTGATCAACAAGTTCGACATGAAGGGCGCCGAGGACGCGCTGCGCGACGTGCGCAAGCAGTGGAAGCGCAACCGCGTCGAGTTCGCGATGCCCGACGAGCGGGTCCCCGTCTTCCCGACGATCGCGAGCCAATTCGACGACCCCGGCCTGAGCTGGATGTTCGTCAACCTCTGCCGCGCGATCGGCGCTCGCGAAGACGTCGATCCGCGGCGGTGGCTGCCGGCGATCGAGCTCGAGTCGCACCTGCCGCTCGGCAACATGCTGATCCCCGGCAGCCGCGTGCGATACCTCGCCGAGATCGCCGAGCAGGGGCGCGCGATCAACGCCGAAGCGGAGCGTTTGGCGGCGCTCGCCTCGAGCGCTCAGCATTTCTACGAGGTGTTGCGGGTGCTCTGCGACCCAGCGCTGCCTGGCGAGCTGGAGCCCTACGCCGAGGACGCGCTCGGCGAGGGCGACTCGCGCGCCGAGCTGCGAGGCCACTACAACGACGCGCTCGCCGCGCTCGGCGGCGACGCGCTCGGCCTGCTGCGCGGCTGGGAGCGCAAGATCGACTCGATCACCGCTGAGAAGTACAGCTACACGGTCCGCGAGCGCGAGCTGACCGGCGAGAACTACCGCGAGTCGCTCAGTCATCAGCTCGTCCCGAAGATCGCGCCGCCGCGGTTCGACGGCTGGGGCGATCGGCTGCGATTTCTGATCAAGGAGAACCTGCCCGGCGACTATCCGTACACCGGCGGCGTGTTCCCCTACCGGCGCGCGGGCGAGGACCCGACGCGCATGTTCGCCGGAGAGGGCACGCCCGAGCGCACCAACCGCCGCTTCCACTACCTCTCGGCGGGGCAGCCGGCGGCGCGCCTGTCGACCGCGTTCGACAGCGTGACGCTGTACGGCGAGGACCCTCACGAGCGTCCGGACATCTACGGCAAGGTCGGCAACTCGGGCGTCTCGATCGCTACCGTCGACGACGCCAAGAAGCTCTACTCGGGCTTTGACCTGTGCGCGCCGACGACGTCGGTGTCGATGACGATCAACGGCCCGGCGCCGATGATCCTCGCGTTCTTCGTCAACGCCGCGATCGACCAGCAGGTCGAGAAGCACCTGCGCGAGACCGTCGGCTGGGAGCTCGCCGAACGCCGGCTGGCCGAGCACTTCGCCGACCGTCCGCGACCGCGCTACGCCGGTCCGATCGCGGACGGCTCAGACGGCCTCGGCCTCGGCCTGCTCGGCGTCTCCGGCGAGCAGCTCGTCGACGCGGACACCTACGCGCGGATCAAGGCGCAGACGCTGCGCACCGTGCGCGGCACCGTGCAGGCCGACATCCTCAAGGAGGACCAGGCGCAGAACACGTGCATCTTCTCGACCGAGTTCGCGCTGAAGATGATGGGCGACGTGCAGCAGTACTTCGTCGACCATCAGGTGCGCAACTTCTACAGCGTCTCGATCAGCGGCTACCACATCGCCGAGGCCGGCGCGAACCCGATCTCGCAGCTCGCTTTCACGCTCTCGAACGGGTTCACGATCGTCGAGTACTACCTCGCTCGCGGCATGCAGATCGACTCGTTCGCGCCGAACCTCAGCTTCTTCTTCTCCAACGGCATGGACCCCGAGTACGCCGTCATCGGCCGCGTCGCGCGGCGGATCTGGGCGCGCGCGATGCGCGAGCGCTACGGCGCCGGCCCGCGCAGCCAGATGCTCAAGTACCACGTCCAGACGTCCGGGCGGAGCCTGCACGCGCAGGAGATCAACTTCAACGACATCCGCACGACGCTGCAGGCGCTGTACGCGATCTTCGACAACTGCAACAGCCTGCACACGAACGCCTACGACGAGGCGATCACGACGCCGACCGAGGAGTCGGTGCGCCGCGCGGTCGCGATCCAGCTGATCATCAACCGCGAGCTCGGCCTGAACTTCTGCGAGAACCCGTGGCAGGGGTCGTTCATCGTCAACGAGCTGACCGACCTCGTCGAGGAGGCGGTCTACGCGGAGTTCGATCGCCTCTCCGAGCGCGGCGGCGTGCTCGGCGCGATGGACACGATGTACCAGCGCGGCAAGATCCAGGAAGAGAGCCTCTACTACGAGCGCCTCAAGCACGACGGCACGCTGCCGTTGATCGGCGTCAACACGTTCCTGGCGAACGACGGCGAGCAGGAGCACGGCGGCGAGCCCGAGCTGATGCGCTCGACCGAGCAGGAGAAGCAGGCTCAGATCGCTTCGTTGCGGGCCTTCCAGGCCCGCGAGTCCGTCGACGCGCCCGCCGCCCTCGCGCGCCTGCAGGACGTAGCGCGCACGCGCGGCAACGTGTTCGAGGAGCTGATCGAGACGGTCAAGGTCGCCTCGCTCGGCCAGATCTCGGGCGCGCTCTACCAAGTGGGCGGCGAGTACCGTCGCAGCATGTGAGACGCCGCAGCATGTGAGACGGCGGCGCCGACGATCGAGCGCCTGCTGCCGGGCGCTCGCGTAACTGCGTCTGCTTCGCGTCGACGTCGGCGCTAAGCGGCGAGCAGCGAGTCGCCGGCCGGCTTGCGAGCGCGCTTGCGCACGACCGCGACGCCGCCGCGCGCCGGCGCCCAGACGACGCCGCGAAACGCCCAACGCTCGTCCGGCTCGCCGCTCGGCACGAGCTCGACGCGTTCGAGCAGGACGCGCAGCACGACGTCCATCTCCATGTGCGCGAACGTCGCGCCGATGCAGCGGCGGATGCCGCCGCCGAACGGGATCCACGAATAGGTCTCGGGCAGCTTGTCGAGGAAGCGCTCGGGCTCGAAGCGCTCGGGGTGGGGGAACAGCTCCGGGTCGTAGTGCGTCAGGCAAGCGGCGAGCAGCACGCGCGTGCCGAGCGGCAGTCGATAGCCGCCGAGCTCGAACGGCTTGCGCACGATCCGTCCGGCGAACGCGATCACCGGCCGCGAGCGCTGCACCTCGCGGATCGTCGCCTCGCGCAGCGCCTTGCCGCCTTCGTCTGTCTCGGCGACGAGCCGCGCGAGCAGCTCGGGGTGGCGGCGCAAGCGCTCGACGGCCCAAGCGAGCGTGTGCGCCGTCGTCTCGTGCCCGGCTGCGAGCATCGTCACGAGCTCGTCGCAGATCTCGGCGTCGCTCATCGGCGTGCCGTCGTCGTGGCGAGCTTGGACCAGCAGCGCGAGCACGTCGGCGCGCTCTTCCAGGCGCGGATCGCTCTTGGCCTCGGCGATCAGCTCGCAGAGGACCGCGTCGACCTGCGCGCGAGCGGCGAGGAACCTCGCCCACTTGCTCGGGCCGAAGCTGCGCTGCATGAACGGCGCGAGCGACAGCTCCGTCGCCAGCTTCGTCCAGCGCGGGATCAGCTCTTCGAGCTTGGTGAGCTTCGTGCCTTCGGCGCCGAACACCGCCCGCAGGATCGCGCGCAGCGTGATCCGCTGCATCGCCGGCGCGCTCGCGAGCTCGCTGTCCGTCGGCCAGCCGTCGATCTCCTCGGCGGCGATCGCGGCGATCATCGACTCGTACGCCTGCATCCGCTGGCCCTTGAACGGCGGCAGCAGCAGCTTGCGCTGTTCCATGTGCTGCTGCTCGTCGATCCCGAGCAGCGAGTTCTCGCCGAGCAGCGGACGCAGCGGGCTGCCGGTGCCGGCGTGCAAGACGTCGGGCGCGGCGCGAAAGACCTGCTTGATCAGCGCCGGGTCGGAGACGATCACGGTCTTGCCGAGGCCGAGCAGGCGCGTCGTGAACAGCGCGCCGTAGCGTCGGCGCGTGCGCTCTAGGTAGGGGCGCTGGCGCGTGCGCATCGCGAGCGTCTGCACGGCGACCGGCGCGCGCGGGCCCGGCGGCAGGCCTTCGACCGTCACCGTCGCCGCGCTCGCGGGCGCAGTCTCGGCCGGCGTCTGCGGCGGCGCGCCGTGCGCGGCTGGCGTCTCGTCGGCGGCTCGTGTCTCGATCGCGCTCATCGCTTCACGCCTCGACCGCGTCGCGAGCGACGGTGGGCGGCGCGCCGCTGGCCGCCGTGAGCGCTTCGGGCGCGGCCGCCGGGCGAGCGCTCGACGGGCCTGCGAGCGGCGTGCCGCGCTCGCGGCGCGAGAAGCGCATCGCGTCGTCGATCGGCCCGCGCTTGAGCAGGCGCACGTCGCGGACGTAGTTCTGGTGCAGCTTCCACGGCGCGCTGACGCCTTGGTGCGGCAGCGCGTCCAGCGAGCGCAGCACGTAGCCCGACTTGAGGTTCAGCGCCGGCTCGGTCGGCAGCGTCGGGTCGGGCGATTCGGGCGTTGCGATCTCATAGCCGCGCGCGTCCATGTGGTTGAGCACGCGGCAGACGTAGCGCCCGATCAGGTCGGCCTTCAGCGTCCACGAAGCGTTCGTGTAGCCGAGCGTCATCGCCATGTTCGGCACGCCGCCGAGCATCATCCCCTTGTACGCGACCGTCCCGCCGACCTCGACGTCGCGGCCGTCGACGTTCAGCGAGAGTCCGCCGAGCATCAGCAGGTTCAAGCCGGTCGCGGCGACGATCACGTCGGCTGCCAGTTCGCTGCCGTCGCTCAACTCGATGCCGCGCTCGGTCAGCGTCTCGATCTGGCCCGTGACGATCGACGCCCCGCCGCCGTGCAGCGCCTTGAACAGATCGCCGTCGGGCACGAAGCAGAGCCGCTGGTCCCACGGCTCGTAGCTCGGCTTGAAGTGCGTCTCGACGTCGAAGTCGTCGGGCAGCTGCATCGCGGCGAGGCGGCGGATCAGCTTCGCCATCCGCCGTGGCGCTCGACGGCAGAAGCTGGTAGACGAGCGTCGCCAAGGCGACGTTCTTCGCGCGCACGAGCGAGTAGGCGAGCTTCGCCGGCAGACGCCGTCTGAGCAGATCGGCGATCGCGTCGCGCTCGGGGATCGAGAGCACGTACGTCGGCGAGCGCTGCAGCATCGTCACGTCGGCGCCGAGCTCGGCGAGCGCCGGCACGAGCGTCACGGCGGTCGCGCCGCTGCCGATCACGACGACGCGCTTGCCCGCGCAGTCGAGGTCCGCGGGCCACTGCTGCGCGTGCACGAAGCGGCCCTCGAAGCGCTCGCGGCCGGCGAACTCCGGCGTATAGCCTTCGTCGTAGCGGTAGTAGCCGGTGCACGCGTAGAGGAAGTCGCAGCTGATCCGCACCGTCTCACCCGTCTCGGCGTCGAGCGCCTCGACACTCCAGCGCGCGTCGGCGCTCGACCAGCTTGCGCGCATCGCGCGATGGCCGAAGCGGATCTTGCGCTCGACGTCGTGCTCGCGCGCGGTCGCGCGAACGTACTCGAGGATCGAGCCGCCGTCGGCGAGCGCCTTCGTCTCTTCCCACGGGCGGAACGAGTAGCCGAGCGTGAACATGTCCGAGTCCGAGCGGATCCCCGGATAGCGGAACAGGTCCCACGTGCCGCCGATCGACTCGCGCGCCTCGAGGATCGCGAACGACTTCCGCGGGCAGTGCTCGCTCAGGTGGCAGGCCGCGCCGATCCCCGACAGGCCGGCGCCGAGGATCAGCACGTCGACGTGATCGACTTGTCGATCGCTCGCCAGTGGGGCGGCTTGCTGGGTCGGAGCGCTCATCGCCGCGACAGCTTATCAACACTGTGTCGAGAATGCTTGACGATGTGTCGAGAGTGGTCGATGGACGGTATGATTCAAGCGTCATGACCGCGACGACCGAGCGAGACGCGACCGCGACGGCGGCGCCTGCCGTGCGTGGGCGGCGCAGTGCGCGCGCCGCGGGCGACGAACGCGAACAGGCGATCCTGCGGACGGCCGAGACGCTGCTCGAGCGGCGCTCGCTCGCGGAGATCTCCGTCGATGACCTGGCGCAGGGCGCCGGTCTGTCGCGCTCGGCGTTCTACTTCTACTTCCCGTCGAAGGCCGCCGTCGTGCTGACGCTCGTCGATCGCATGGTCGAACAGGCCTCTGGCGCGCGCGACACGGCGCTGGCGCAGCTCGACAGCGATCCGGCGGCAGCGTGTCGCGCCGGCATCGAGGGCTTCTACGCGACGTTCGGCGCGCATCGTCCGGTCGTGCGCGCGGTCAGCGAGCTGAGCGCGACGAACGACGAAGCGCGCGCGCTCTGGTCGCAGGTGATGCGGGGCTGGGTCGAGCAGGTGACCGAGTTGATCGAAGCCGAGCGCGCGCGGGGGGTGGCGCCGAACGCGGTCGCGGCGAGCGATCTCGCGACGGCGCTCGTGCAGCTCAACGAGCGCGTGCTGCAGGCGATCTTCGTCGAGGAGTCGCCGGCGGTCAGCGAGCGCGCGGCGATCGACACGCTGACGCACGTCTGGGTCAACTCGATCTACGGCGCGCCCGTCGAGGCCTGACGGGTGCGCCTGCTCAGCTACGACACCGGCGACGGGCCGCTCGCGGGCGTGCTCGTCGACGATCGCGTCGTCCCGGCGGCGGCGCTCGGCGCGCCGGCCGCCGACGTGCGCGGCCTGCTCGCGGCGCTCGACGCCGACGGGCTGCGAGAGCTCGGCGCGCGAGCGCTGGCCGCGGGCAAGGGCGTCGCGCTCGACGACGTCCGCCTGCACGCGCCGGTCGTCGACCCGCAGAAGATCGTCTGCATCGGGCTCAACTACCGCGACCACGCCGAAGAGACCGGCCAGGAGATCCCGAAGGCGCCGATGTGGTTCGCGAAGTTCGCCAACTCGCTGATCGGCAGCGGCGAGCAGATCGTCCTGCCGGCGGCGCACCCGAGCCGCGTCGACTACGAGGCCGAGCTCGCGCTCGTGATCGGCCGCACGGCGCGCAACGTCAGCGAGGCCGACGCGCTGTCGCATCTCGCCGGCGCGATGCCGTTCAACGACGTCAGCGCGCGCGACCTGCAGATGCAGAACCCGCTGTGGACGAGCGGCAAGGCGATCGACACGTTCGCGCCGTGCGGGCCAGCGCTCGTCACGCTCGATCAGATCGATGACCTGCGCGCGCTGACACTGCGCACGCGAATCGACGGCGAGACGGTGCAGGAAGGCGCCAGCGCCAATCTGATCTTCGGCCCGGCCGAGCTCGTCGCGTGGCTCTCGCGGACGATGACGCTGCTGCCTGGCGACATCATCGCGACCGGCACGCCGGCCGGCGTCGGCGCGTCCAAGCGCCGCTATCTGCAGGACGGCGAGAGCGTCGAAGTCGAGATCGACGGGCTCGGCGCGTGCGTCAACCGCGTGAGCGCGGAATAGCCGGTCGAGCGAGCAGCAGCCGCTCGACGCCGAGCGTGCAGACGCCGAGGCTGACGAGCGAGGAGGCGACGATCGCCGCGGCGATCTGCGGCGAGAGCACGCCGTCGGCGATGCCGAGCGACGCGACCGCGGCGGGCACGCCGAGCTGCGCGCTCGCCGTCAAGCCGGCGCTTGCCGGCAATCGCCCGAGCATGCTCGCGGCGACGTGGATCGCCACGTTGAGCACCGCCAGCGCGGCGGCCAGCGCGATCATCGCCGGGTGGCTGAACAGGCCGCGCAGGTCGAGCTGCGCGCCGAGCAGCACGAAGTAGAGCGGCACGAAGAAGCCGTCGGCGATCCCGCGCACCTGCGTCGTAAGCCGTTCCGGACCGCCGATCAGGGCCGGCGAGCACCTCGCCGATCATCAGCGGGACGAAGCGACGCCGCGAGAGCCCCAGCAGCGGACCGCCGATCCCGGCGAGCGCGATCACGGGCAGCGTTCCGAAGCCCATCGTCGGCGCAGCCTACGCTCGCCGGGCGTGCGAGCATCCGGCGATGGCCAAGTCGAAGCCGCGCGAGCTCAGCGAGAAGCAGTACGAGAAGGAGCTGCTGCGCCTGCAGACCGAGCTCGTCTACATGCAGGAGTGGATCGTCGCCGAGCGCCGGCGGCTCGTCGTGCTGTTCGAGGGCCGCGACACGGCCGGCAAGGGCGGCGTGATCAAGCGCATCACCTCCTACCTGAACCCGCGCGCGTGCCGCATCGCCGCGGTGCCGACGCCCGGCGAGCGCGAGCGCTCGCAGTGGTACTTCCAGCGTTACGTCGAGCATCTGCCGGCCGCCGGAGAGATCGTGCTGTTCGATCGCAGCTGGTACAACCGCGCCGGCGTCGAGCACGTGATGGGCTACTGCACGCAGGCGCAGTACGAGGAGTTCCTGCGCTTCTGCCCACAGTTCGAGCAGGCGCTGCAGAACGACGGGATGATCCTCGTCAAGTACTGGCTGTCGGTCTCCGACGCCGAGCAGGAGCGGCGCTTCGAGAAACGCTTGTCGGACCCGCGCAAGCGCTGGAAGTTCAGCACTACCGACCTGCAGGCGCGCGCTCGCTGGGTCGATTACGCCGAGGCGAAGGACCGGATGTTCGAGCGGACCGACACCGACGCGAGCCCGTGGCACGTCGTCGAGGCCGACGACAAGCGCACGGCGCGGCTGAACCTGATCAGCCATCTGCTGTCGGTCGTGCCGTACGAGCACGTCGACGAGGCGAAGCGGGTCAAGCTGCCGCCGCGCCAGCGGCGCAAGTACGAGCGCCCGCCGAAGCGCGACGAGCGGCTCGTGCCGGAACGCTACGTAGTGAAGTCCTAGATCGCGATCGCGTCAGGGGTCGTGCGCGGCTACTTCGCGACCCCTTGCAGCGGTGTGATCGGTGCCGGCTGCCGATCGCCGAGCCCGTTCAACTCGCGCGCGGCGCCGGTCACGTCGCCGGTCTCATAGAAGTCGGTGAGGATCAGGTTCGGCAGCTTGCCGCGTTCGCGCTCGCATTGGCGCGCGCGTTTGACGATGAACTTGCGCTGCGTCAACGCAACGTTCGGGCTGCGACGCGGCGGGAACACATCGGCCCAGTCGTTCATCATCAGCAGTGGGCTGCGCGACAGCCCGCGGTAGAGCTTGCAGCTGAACTGACTCGGCTTGACGGCGCCAAGCGGCGTGTCTTGGATGAACCCGTCGAACGCGTACATGTCCCACGGGTAGCGACCGCTGACGGGCTCTTGCGTGAACACGACGACGTTGTGCTTCGAGCGCACGAGCGCTCCGAGCGTCGGCAACTGCTGTCCCTGGCGCAGCACGGCGAGGTGTGAGTAGAGGCCTGATTTCTTGAACACGTCTTCGAGCGAGGACTCGGCGACGTAGTCCTCGTCGAACATCACGATCACGTTGCCTGGGTTCAACTGCAGGAAGCGCCGGATCGTGCTGAAGAAGCCGACGGCGTTCGTCGCGCCGAGCTCGCAGAGCGTGTGACAGAGCCATACTTCGCGCTTGCCGCGCTTGGAGCCGAAGCCGACCGACCTGCTGAAGCGCTGCAGCGCTTCGCGCGCCTGGCCGGAGAGCTTCTCCGAGACGCGGTTGACGCGCTCGCCCTCGGCGTCGATGTCGGTGCGCACGTCGCCGGTGCGCCCGATCCCGTAGTGCGTCGAGATCTTGAACGCGCGCAGGCCGTCGTCGAGCTGGCGCGCGATGCCGTGCGTCTGGTTGGCGATGAACCAGCCGGGCGAGTCGGCGGCCGACATCGCGTTGTGCGTGCCGGCGAAGACGACCTGGTCGAGGCGCCGCGAGCACAGCTGGGCGTAGCCGTTGCACGTCAGCGGGCTGGCGAGCGGCTTCGACTGCTGCCGGCGGCTCGCGCCGCCGGCGCTCGCGAGCGCGATCGCCGGGCCGCCGATCAGCACGGCGAGGCTCGCGATCGAGGCGCCCAGGCCGACGCGGCTGCGCGAGAGCGACAGCGAAGCGTCTTCGCCGGCGGCGCCGACCGCCGAGAGCAGCTCGCCGATGCCGAAGTAGAACAACAGCGCGCCGCCGATCGTCACGACGAGGTCGAGCACGAACGTCGGCTCGACACCCAGCAGCACGCCGAGCAGCAGCACGACCAATGCGCGGACCAACTGCCCGCGGCGCTCGCGCGGGCGCAGCACGCGAGCGCGGATTCGCGTGAGGCGCGCGCCGGCCGTGTACGGGCGCAGCACGCTCGCCGCGCCGGCCGCGACGAGCAAGCCGACGGCGGCGAGGCCGAACGCCCAGCGCGCGAGATCGCCGACGTAGACGTTCCACAGCGCGCCGATCGCTTCGCGCACGTCGCCGTCGCTCAGCTCTTCGGCGCCGAACACGTGAACGAGCAGGCTGTGGCGCAGCAGCAGCAGGTCGGCGAGCACGGCGATCGCGGCGATCGCGAGCGCGACCGCGCAGCGGGCCACGGCGGCGCGCCGCGCCGGTGCGACGGCGATCGAGCCGATCAGCAACAGCAGACCGACGAGCGGCAGCACGATGCCGAGCAAGCGGACTTTGCCGGCGGCGCGCAGCGTCTTCGTCGCGAAAGTCTGCTTGCGCAGCTCGAGCAGTCGCGTGTCGACGCTCGCAGGGATGTGCGCGGCGACGCTCGGCGCGAGCGTGCGCAACGCCGAGATCACGACGGTGCCGGCGTCGGCGATGCTGAACGCGACGTTGCCGCCGCTGCGGTCGAACAGCAGTCGATGCCCTTGCTCGGCGGCGAGCCGCACGACGCCGCGGAACTGCGGCGTGCTGACGGCCGATTCGACGAGCGAGTTGAGCAGCGGGCGCGCCGCGAGCAGGTCGGGCGAGCTCTGTTTGATCAGCTGCGTGACGATCTCGCGCGCGACGACTCGCCGCACGGGAGCGCGCTGCACGGCCGTGACAGCGCGATCGGTGAACGCATGCGAGTCGAGCACGGTCTCGCGCGCGTAGAGGCAGGCGCCGCCGAGCACGATCGCCGCCGCGGCGAGCACGGCGAGCGCGATGCTCGCCGCCGAGCGCGCGCGCCGTGTGGATTTCGCCGTCTGCGCTGCGGCCGCGCCAGGCGGCCCCGTCGCGCCTGACGGTCTCTCGTTTGCTGGTGCGCCGATCACATCTTCGCCTAGCCCCGTTGGCGGGCGATCGTACATCGATTGGCGCGGCGCTCGACCGGCGGCGCGTTCGCGGGTCGTCCATCAGTTTGGGGTCGCGTGCAAATCGGCCCGTTTCGGTCTAAATTCGGGCGCGATGCGCGAAACCGCCGACGCCGCGACCGAAAGCGCCGTCGTGCGCCGAGTGCTCGAACGCGAGCGCGAGCTGGCTGCGCTTGAGCGGATGCTCGGTTTCGAGGCTGTCACGGCGGTCAAGGCTCTCGCCGTCGCTGGGGTCATCGAGCGCGGCGGCGAGCGACTGTGGGCCCCCGTGCCTGTCGCGGCTCGATGATCTCGCGTTGGTCGCGCTGTAGCCTGGAACATCGTCGAGATCGTCCAGCGGGTCCGCAATCATCTTGGATATGTTGCGGCCATGATGGACAGGCAAGACCGGATTGAGAACGCGCGGCGACGCGGGGTCTGTCCGAATTGCGGCCTACCGCTCGGAACCAAGACCGTTGGTAGTGGCTCGTTGGCCGACGGGGTGTTCTGCAGCTTGAGATGCCTCTCGCAGTTCGACTTCGTGGGGGGGTGACGAGGATGGAGACGGAGACTCGTAGCGCAGCCGAAACCGAGCCCGGTAGCGTGATCCCGAGGCCGGGCGTGCTGCCATCCCAGGAGATTCGGGCCGCCATCGGCGAGGGGTGGATCACGGCCGGGAAGTACACGATCCCCGACCATTTGGTCCAGCCCGCGAGCCTCGATCTCCGGCTCGGCTCGGTCGCTTGGGCGCTGCGATGCAGCTTCCTGCCCGATGCAAGCTCCACGGTCGAGGAAAAGCGAGCCGGTATCTCCTACGACCAGATCGACCTCCGGGATGGCGCCACCCTGGAGCGAGATCGACCCTACCTCATCCCACTGGCCGAGCGCCTTGACTTGCCGCCGGATGTCCGCGCCAAGACCAACCCCAAGAGTTCTACGGGGCGGCTTGATGTGTTCACGCGAGTCATGACCGACCGGAACAACCGTTTTGATGAAATCGCGACTGGATACGAAGGCAAGCTCTACCTGGAGGTAGTCCCACGCTCGTTCGCGATCAAGGTCAATGAGGGCGTTTCGCTCAACCAGCTGCGCCTGATTCGTGGGAACGTTCAGTTGACCGACGACGACATCCGCCACGTCCACAGCGAGCATCCCTTGCTCTACCAAGGCCACGCCTCAGTGCGCGATCCTGACCTGCAGTTGTCCGATGGCCTGTTCCTTAGCTTGAAGATCGATGCATTGCCGGGGGAGGCAGTCGGCTACAAGGCCAAGCCCAACACCTTCCCCATCGATCTCACGAGTAAGGAGCCACTGAGGACGGAGGACTATTGGGAGCACGTCCGGGCCGAGAACGGCAAACAGATTGTGCTGCAGCCAGACGTGTTCTACTTGCTGATCTCGTCTGAGGGGGTAAGCATCCCGCCGAACTATGCGGCCGAGATGCTGGCCTATGACCCGACGGCTGGCGAGCTTAGGACTCACTATGCCGGGTTCTTCGACCCGGGCTTCGGCTACTCCCCCGGGAAAAAGGAGCGCTACGGGAGCCGCGCTGCGCTGGAGGTTCGCGCGCGGGATGTCCCGTTCATGGTGGAGAACCTACAACCCGTCTGTAAGCTGGCCTTTGAGCGGATGGCGGCAACGCCGGACGCGCTCTATGGGCAGGGTCTAGGGTCCAACTACCAAGGGCAAGAGACCATGCTCAGTAAGCACTTCGCTGACCAGACCGCCCGTGACGGGCAGATGCCGATGGCCAGCGCTCTCGACGCGTCCGGCTCGGGTGGTGTCGGGCAGGGGGACGGGTAGACGCGCTACGCGCCGAGCCCATGCCTGAGCGGTCGCGCAAGCGCCCCAAAGACACCAGTTGATCCCCAATATTGAACGGTGCTCGGGCTCTTTCCGACCAAGCGCGCAAACTGCGATTGGCCGCCGAAGCGCTCAACGATGCTAGCGAGTCGGAGCCGTCGATCCAAACTGAGGCACTACCCGTTCGCGAGCTTCGTCTCCATCTGCGCGACGTTGTTCGGCGCGGCAAACCGGGCGGCAGCGCGCGAGCGTGCGTTTTGCGCTATCCGAACGCATTGACGCAGGCGAGTGGGCGCGGATAGCTTGGCGGCGTCCGCGCCAGGGGAACGCGAGTCGCCAAGCGCGGACCCTGTGGCGCATCCGCAAACAGGAGGAGATCTGATGAGCAAGCGAACCCGGATCGTCGGGCTGGTCGTCGTCGTCATCGGCGTGCTCGTGCCGGCGGCGTCGGCCGTCGCGCTCCCGCAGTACGTCGCGCTCGGAGACTCGTACTCGTCGGGCGTCGGCACGCGAGTGTTCTACGAAGAAGCGGGCGAATGCGACCGCAGCCCGGATGCGTTCGGGCCGAAGGTCGCCGCGGCGAAGGGCTACACGCTCAGCTTCCAGGCGTGCAGCGGCGCGAAGACGACCGAAGTGAACGAAAAACAGCTCGGCACGCTGAGCAGCGCGACGAGCCTCGTGACGATCACGATCGGCGGCAACGACGCCGGCTTCTCGAACGTGATCATCAACTGCGCGCTGTACTACTTCACGTGTGGCTCGGCGATCGGCGAAGCGAACGAATTCATCGAAAAAAAACTGCCGGGCCTGCTTGAAACGACGTACAAAGACATCCGCGCGAAAGCGACGACGGCGAAAGTCGTCGTGCTCGGATACCCGAAGCTGTTCACCAAAGAAGGAACGACGTGCAATGTCAACTTCCTCACGTCGGGCAACGAGAAGAAAATGAACGAATCAGCTGAAAAACTCGACGCCGTGATCAAGGCGCGAGCCGAAGCGATGAAATTCACGTTCGTCAACCCGACGAACGCGTTTGAATCGCACGAGGTCTGCGCGTCGGTCGAATGGCTCAACGGCCAGTCGAACCCGCTGTCGGAAAGCTACCACCCGAACGTCAAAGGCCAAGAAGAGTTCACGACGCTGATCGAAGGCGTGCTCTAGGCGATCTCGCGGCGCCGCTTCCGCTCGCGGCCGAGCGCCGCGGGCGGGAGCCCGTTCGCCGCTCGCGGCCGTGCGGCGCGCGGGGCAACTCGCCGCTCGCCGCCGCGCCACGCGGCGGTGGTCTCGCCGGCAGCTGCCGAATCCGCGAGCGGCGTTTGACAAGCTGCCGGGCATGAGCGAGCCGGCGCAACCGCCCGAGCGCGACCCACGCACGTCGCCGCGTCGCGTCGACGGCCAACGCGCGAGCGACGCGCCGGACGACCAGCTCGACCGCCAGGCGTTCGTCGACCGCCGCACGTTCCTCAAGCGCGGCATCGGCGCCGGCGCGCTGATCGCCGGCGGCGGCGCGCTGGCCGGCACGCTCGCCGGATGCGGCTCGTCGGCGCCGGCGACGGCCAGCTCGGCGGCGACGAGCGCGGCGACGGTCGCGCGCGCGCCTGTCAGGCCGCCGGCGAACGCGCCGAACATCCTCGTGATCATGGTCGATCAGCTGCGCACGCCGGTCTGGCCGAGCACGGCGCCGGTCGAGCACGCGATGCCGAACATCGCGCGGATCCGCGACGGCGGCGTGTCGTTCGAGAACCACTACACGGCGGCGAACGACTGCACGCCGGCGCGCTCGACGCTCGTGACGGGCCTGTACACGCATCAGACCGGCTGCCTGATCACGGGCGGCAGCACGCTCGACCCCGGCTTCCCGACGTGGGGGTCGATGCTGCGCGAACACGGCTATCAGACGTACTGGTACGGCAAGTGGCACCTGACGCGCCACGACGGGCACTGGCGCCCGGGGCCGGGGCGCGCGGCGCTGGCGCGCTACGGCTTCTCCGGCGGCACGTACCCGTCGCCCGACGGCGGGCCCGGCCAGGGAATGCGCGTCGACCCACGGATCGCCGGCCAGTTCGAGCGCTGGCTCGATCGCAGCGGCGCCGACGGGCCATGGTGCACGACGGTGTCGTTCGTCGATCCGCACGACATCGCGTGGTGGTACGCGTACACGCAGCGCGTGCCTGGCGAAGCCGATCCGCCGGCGGTCTCGCGCGGGCTGGCGCCGAACTTCGAGACGCCGGAACAGCTCGTGCAGCGCAACAAGCCGAGCCTGCAGCGCTCGCTGCAGGACACCGCCGCGGCGTCGTTTGGGCCGGTGCCGTTCGACGGCGAGCAGGCGCTCGACGTCTGGCTGCCGTTCATGGACCTCTACGTGCATTTGCAGCGCCAGGTCGATCGCGAGATCGGTCGCGTGCTCGACAGCCTGCAACGCCACCGCGCGATCGCCGAGAACACGGTCATCGTGTTCACTTCAGACCACGGCGAGTACGGCTCCTCGCACGGCTTGCGCGGCAAGGGGGCGAGCGCGTACGACGAGGCGCTGCGCGTGCCGCTGATCGTCAACGACCCGCGTGGCGAGCTGACCTCGCACGCGGCCGCCGAGCGCCGTCAGCTGACTTCGAGCGTCGACGTCGCGCCGCTGCTGCTGACGATCGGCAGCGGCTCGAACGCGTGGCGCGAGCAGGACCGCTACGCGCACCTCGCGCGACGGCTCGACGTCGCGGCGCTGTTGCGCGACCCGCAGGCGCACGGACGTCCATACGTGATGCACGCGACCGATGAGATCGTCACGGAGTTCGCGGTCGAGCGCTACGCGTACAACGCGCCGCGGCACGTGATCGCGGCGCGCACCGAGCACGCGAAGATCGCGACGTACTCGCACTGGGACGAGCGCTCGACGGCGATCCTGACGGCGGCGCAAGAGCACGAGATGTACGACTACACGACGCACGCCGGGCGCCTCGAGATCGACAACGTCGCCGGCTCTAGCGCGCTCTACTCGCAGATGAGCGACCTGCTCGCGCAGGCGATCGACGACGAACTGCGACGGCCGTTGCCGGGCTACCTGCGCGCGGCGCAGGGGCGCGGTCTGAAGGACTACTTCCAGGTCGCCAAGCGCGACGCGCTGTCGGCGACCGATGCGCGGCTGAAGCGCCTGCGCAACAGGCCGCTGCCGAGCCCGCGCGGGCGCAACGGCAAGCGCGCGCCGCGTCAGTAGCGCGCGCCGTCGTACAAACGTCGAAGATCGCCGCGACGCGCGCCGATCGGCGCTCGGCTCTGCGATCGTGGCCGGCATGGGGGGCGAGGCACGCTCACAGCGCGCGCAGGCGAAGCGGCACGCTCGCGCGAAGCCGAACAAGCACGAGAAGCACGAGCATCGCCGGCGCAGGCGCCGCAGGCACGTAAAGAAGCGACACGCCGCCGTGAAAGCGCCGCTCTCGGCGATCGCACCGGCGGCGGGCATTCCTGCAACGGCCGGCCTCGCCGGCGCACCGGCGCCGCCGGCGATCGCGTCGAGCCCGCCGGCTCCGTCCGGCGCTCCGGCGCCGGCGCTGAGCGCGCCGATCAGCGCCGCGCAAGCGCGCAGGCTGCTGTGGCGAGCCGGCTTCGGGCCGACGCCGGGCCAGGTGCAAGCGCTCGCCGGTCAGCCGATCGAAACGGCCGTGCAGGGCCTGACGCGCCCGAGCGGCGCCGCCGTGCTGAGCGGCCCGGCGCCGACGGCCGAAAACGGCGAAGCGCTCGCGCCGGCTGACGCGTGGGGCGAGGACCACTGCTGGTGGCTCGATCGGATGGTGCGCTCCGATCAGCAGCTCGTCGAGCGGATGACGTTCATCTGGCACGACTGGTTCGCGAACTCGAACGAAAAGGTCGGCAGCCAGCAGCGGATGCTCGACCAGAACGAACTGTTTCGCGAAAACGCGCTCGGCAACTTCCGCGATCTGTTCACGGCCGTCACGGCGAACCCGGCGATGCTCGTGTTCCTCGACGGCATCTACAACGACAAGAGGGAACCGAACGAGAACTACGCGCGCGAGATGATGGAGCTGTTCTCGCTCGGCGCCGATCGCGGCGCGTACAGCGAGGACGACGTGCGCGAAATGGCGCGCGCGCTGACCGGCTGGACGGCCGATTGGACCGAAAGCGCGGGCTTGCAGAGCTTCCGCTTCGAAGCTTCGCGCCACGACGAAACGAACAAGACGGTGTTCGGTCAGACGGGCAAATGGAACTGGGAAGACGCCGTGCGGCTGTGCCTGGAAAACCCGCTGCACGCGTCGTTCTTCGTCGCGAAGCTGTGGAGCTACTTCGTGCCGACGCCGCCGGACGAAGCGACGCTAGCTTCGCTCGAGGGCGTCTATCTCGCGTCGGGCTATGAGGTCCGGCCGGTCGTCGAGGCGATCCTGCAAGGTCCGGAATTCCTCGAAGGCCCCGAGCTGGTCACGCCGCCGGTCGTCTACAACGCCGGCCTGCTGCGCGCGATCGGGAGGTCGATCGACACGACCGCGTGGGCATGGCTCAGCGCGGGCGCCGGCCAGCAGCTGTTCTACCCGCCGAACGTCTCCGGCTGGGACTTCACGCGCTGGCTGGACACGTCGACGGCGAAGGCCCGCTGGGAACTGGCCAGCTACGTGACGGCGAGGAGCTACCCGAACCCGTGGCCGGGCGCCGGCGAAGCGCAGTACTCCGAAACGGAGACGCCGGCCGAAGCGCTGGCGAGCGCTTTCGCCTACTGGGGCGAGCCGGCGCTGTCGAGCGAATCGCAAGCGTGCATCGCGGCGTTCGCGCAGTCGTGCTTCGACGGGCTGACGGTCGCCTCGTGGGAGCGCGGCCCGTACCGTGCGATGCGCCAGAACGCGCTGCGGATGCTGATCGCGACGGCGCCTGACATGCAGGTCAGCTGAGGCAATGGCGCAGAGCTGCTCTTGCGAGGACTTCACGCGCACGCAGCTGCTGCGCCGCGGCGTCGCGCAGGCCGGGCGCGGGCTGCCGTCGATCGAGCCCGGCCAGCCGATCCCGGCCGGCAGCGGCATGGACCGCCGCTCGTTCCTGCTGCGCTCGGCCGGCGCGATGCTGTCGGTCTACGGCGCGGCCGCGCTCGCGCCACGCCACCTCGAGGAAGGCGTCCTCGCGGCGGCGGACGCGGCGCCGGCGAACCAGCCGGTGCTCGTCTCGATCTTCGTCGAAGGCGGCTGGGACGCGCTGTCGGTGCTCGCGCCGGTCAAGGAAGCGAAGTACCACGAACTGCGCCCGACGCTCGCGCGCGAGGAAGGCGAAGGCGTGCCGTTCTCAGAGGACGAAACGCTGATGTGGCACCCGCAGGCGGGCGGCCTCGCGCAGCTGCACGGCGAGGGCAAGATCGCCGTGTTCCCGGCGATCGGCTACGACCCGCCGGACGAGAGCCACTTCACGAGCCGTCACTACTGGGAGGTCGGCGAACTGAACGCGCAGACGCGCTCGGGCTGGATGGGGCGCTACCTCGACGTCGCCGGCGAACCGGGCAACCCGCTGCAGGGCCTGTCGCTCGACTACTCGCTCGCGCCGGCGCTGGCGACGACGAAAGTGCCGGTCGCGGCGGTCGCGTCGCCGACCGACTACGACTTCTGGGCGTACGGGCTCGGCGAACCGCTGACGTCGCCGACGCTCGACGCGTTTGGCGCGCTCGGCGCGCTGTCGTCGCCTTCGCCGGCGTTCGCGCAGGCGCGCACGGCGTCGCTGAACACGAACGTGATCCGCAACCAGATCGCGCCGTTCGCCGAACACGAAGGCAAACCGGGCTTCAGCTCGCCGGTCGAATACCCAAGCGGCGGCGGCGACTTCGCGCAGCGCCTCGCGGCGCTCGCGGCGATGCTCGACGACGAAGCGCTGCCGATCAAATGCGTCTCGCTGACGGCCGTCGGCTCCTACGACACGCACTCTGACGAGGTCGACACGCTCAGCACGAACCTCGGCGAGACGGTCGAAGCGGTGCTCGCGTTCCAACGCGATCTCGAAGCGCGCGGCCTCGACGATCGCGTGATCGTGCAGCTGTGGTCGGAGTTCGGCCGGCGCCCGCGCGAAAACGGCTCGGGCACCGATCACGGCGCGGCCGGCCTCGCGTTCCTGATCGGCTCGCGCGTGAAAGGCGAAATGGTCGGCGAGTTCCCCGGCTTGAGCACGCTCGACGTCAACGAAAACCTGATCAACACCTCAGACTTTCGCGCGATGTACGCAGGGCTGCTCGGGCAGTGGTTCCAGACCGAAGCGGGGCTTGTGATCCCAGGCGCCGGCACCGGCGAGGCGGGCACGAGCGTGTATGGCACGGTGCCGCAGCTGATCGCATGAGCCGGCGCGCGCGCATCAGCCGGCGCTGGCGCACGAGCGGCGATCGCCGGCACGCGAGCGGCGATGTCCGGCGCGCACGCCGTGCGCGTGCGCGCGTCTGTCTGGCGCTGCTCGCCGGCGTGCTCGCGCTGTCGGCCGTCGGCTCGAGCGCCGCGGCGTCGGCCGCTTGGGCGCCGAGCAAGCCGCACGCGAAGCGCAGCGACTCGCGTCGCGTCCGTTGCGCGCGCCGCGCGCGTCGCCGTCACGCACGCCGCTGTCGCGCGACGCCGCACGCGAAGCCGCACGAGAAGACGAGCGCGCCGGTCGCTCCGGCTGGCGCCGTGGTGACGCCTACGTCGCCAGCCGCGCCCGCCGTCGCGGCCGTCGCGCCGTCACTGTCTGCGGCGCCGGCGCCGATCATCATCTCCTCACCTCCGCAAACGGAAGCAGCCACCCCGCAAGCGGGCGAACAGGAACCGCCGTCGATCCCGCACGTGCAGGTCAGCGCGGTCGAGTACAGCTTCTCGCTGTCGCGCACGAGCGTTCCGGCCGGCGAAGTCGTGCTCGAGTTCGTCAACGACGGACAGGACGAACACAATCTCCACCTCGAAAGCGGCGAAGGGGCGCTGCCGGAATCGATCGGCGACACGCCGTCGAAAGGCGTCAGCGACCTGCGCTTGCAGATGCAACCGGGCAGCTACACGCTGTTCTGCTCGCTGCCGATGCACGAGGCGCGCGGGATGAAAGCGACGCTGACGGTCGAACAGCCGTGACGGGTAAGCTCTGCGCCGCGTGCGAGCAGCAGCCGAGATCAGCCGATGACGCCGGACGAGCCGGAGCGCGAGCCGGAGCCTCCGTACCACCTGCGCCTACGGCCGGACGAGCTCGCGGTCGCGGCGACGGCGCTGCGGCTGCTCGTCGCCGACGAGGCGCACGAGGCGCAGATCCGCGCGCTCGCGCGTGAAGTGCTCGACGGGCTGCAGGCCGAGCCGGACGAGCGCGGCATCGTCTCGGTCGCGCTCGGCTCGAAGCAGATGAAGATCACGCACACGGCGCTGCGCTCGCTGTTTCGCGACCTCGGCCGCGAGCAGGCCGACGAGCTCGAGCTCGTGCGCACGGTGCTCGACAAGCTGCCCGACGAGCACGTGATGCGCGCGATCTCGCTCGACTAGCGCGCGGATGCCGGGCGCGGACAGCGGCACGTGCACAGCGTGGCGGCGTCGCGCGCTGCTGGTGGTGCGACGCGAGCGATCAGTACCGCGCGTACCACGACGAGGAGTGGGGCGTTCCGCGGCTGCTCGGCGACAGCGCGATCGTGCGTCATCGCGCGAAGATCGAGGCGACGATCAACAACGCCGCTCGCGCACTCGAGCTGATCGAGCAGGAAGGCTCGCTGGCGACATACTTCTGGCGCTTTCAGCCGGCCGAGCCGAGCGGCGGGCTCGATCGGGCGACGCTCGCCGAGCGCGCGCTCGCGCCGCAGGCGAACGAGCTCGCGCGTGAGCTGAAGCGTCGCGGCTGGAAGTTCGTCGGCGCGCCGACGGTCTACGCGTTCATGCAGGCGGCCGGCCTCGTCAACGACCACGTCGACGGATGCGCCGCTCGCGAGCGCACGGCGGCCGCGCGCGCCGAGTTCGCGCGTGCGCGATGAGTCGATTTCGCCCTGCGGGCGCTCGGGTCGGCGAATCGCTCGGATCCGGCGCGCGGTCGCTCAGAGCGCGACGCGCTCGAGCTCGAGCAACGAGCGCTTGGCGTCGAGGCCGCCGGCGTAGCCGCCGAGGCTGCCGCTGCTCGTGATCACGCGGTGGCAGGGCACGACGATCGCGAGCGGGTTGGCGCCGTTCGCGCTGCCGACGGCGCGGAACGCCTGCGGTCGCGCGACGCTCGCGGCCAGCTCGGCGTAGCTGATCGTCTCGCCGTAGGGGATCTCGGCGAGCGAAGCCCAGACTTCTCGCTGGAACGGCGTCCCTGCGCTGCGCAGTGTCAGCTCGAACGTCGTGCGCTCGCCGGCGAAGTACTCGGCGAGCTGGCGCGCCGCGTCGGCGAGCGCGCGTGGCGCTGCGGCCAAGTCCTCGGCGGCGGCTGCGACGGCGCTCGCTCGCGCGCTGCCGGGCAGGACGACGTCGGTCAGCGCGTCGTCGCTGCCTTCGAGCACGAGCGTGCCGATCGGGCTCGGCACGGCCAGGCGCGCGCACTGGGGCGTGGCCGGAACCGAGCGCGCGCGCTGGGGCGTGGCTGAGGCCAGGCGTGTGCGCTCGTGCGTCGCTGGGGGAGTGGTGATCGTCATCGTCGGCTCGCTCCTATCGTCGTGGCCGTTGCGGTCGTAGTGGTCTTTGCGCGCCGCGTGCGCATGCGGCGGGACTTCGTCGTGCCGGCGGGGTGCGGCACGCGCCAGAGGTGCGCGACGGCGTACGCGCGCCACGGCCGCCAGCGCTCGGCGCGCGCGGCGATCGCGCGGACGTCGTCGCTCTCGCCGAGCCGCACGATGCTGCGCTTGACGCCGAGGTCGCTCGCGATGAACGCGTCGGGGTCGCCGAGCGCGCGCATCGCGACGTAGCCGGCCGTCCACGGGCCGACGCCTGGCAGCGCGAGCAGCGCGCGCTGTAGCTCGACCGGGTCGGCGCCGGGCGCGAGGTCGATCTGCTCGGCGGCGACCGCGTCGGCGAGCGCCGCGAGCGTGCGCCGGCGCGAGGCGGGCATCGCGAACGCGCCGGGGTCGCGTCGCGCCAGCTCGCTGAGCGCTGCGGGCGAAGGGAACGTGTGCGTGAGCTGCTCGCGCGGATCGAGCAGCGGCTCGCCGGCGGCGCGCACGAGCGCGCCGGCGACGGTCCGCGCGCCGGCGACCGAGACCTGCTGGCCGACGACGGCGCGCACGGCCAGCTCGAAGCCGTCGGCTGAGCCGGGGACGCGCAGCCCCGGCGCGCTCGCGACGAGTGGGCGCAGCAGCTGATCGGCGCCGAGCACGTCGTCGACGGCGAGCGGATCGGCGTCGAGGTTGAGCAGGTGGCGGCAGCGCGCGATCGCGCTCGTCAGGTCGCGCAGGTCGTCGAGCGCGAAGACGGCGCTCACGCCGCTGTCGTCGGGCTCGACGCTCAACTCGACGGCGCCGCGGCCGTGCGTCAGGCGCAGGCTGCGCCGATAGCTGCTCGCGTCGCCGTGCTCGATGCCGGGGATCGCGCGCAGCGCGAGGAACTCGTGCAGCGCTGCTGCGGCGAGCGGGCGCCGGTAGGCGAGCCGCAGCGGGATCGAGACGGCCGTTCCGGCGGCGAGTGGCTGCTCGCGCCGTCCGCTTGCGCGTCGGCGCAGGTCGCTTGGCGTGCGCGCGAAGATCGCGCGCACGGTGTCGTTGAACTGGCGGACGCTCGCGAAGCCGGCGCCGAACGCGACTTGCGCGATCGGCAGGTCGGTCGTCTGCAGCAGCAGCCGCGCCGTCTGCGCGCGCTGCGCGCGCGCGAGCGAAAGCGCGCCGGCGCCGACCTCGGCGACGAGCACGCGGTGCAGTTGGCGCTCGGAGTAGCCGAGCCGGCGCGCGAGCCCGGCGACGCCTTCGCGATCGACTGCGCCGTCGAGGATCAGCTTGAAGGCGCGCGCGGCGACGTCGGCTCGCCCGAGCCACTCGGGCGAGCCCGGCGCGGCGTCGGGGCGGCAGCGCAGGCACGCGCGGTAGCCGGCCTGCTGCGCGGCGGCGGCGGTCGCGTGGAAGCTGACGTTCTCGCGTTTCGGCGTGATCGCCGGGCAGCTCGGGCGGCAGTAGATGCCGGTCGAGCTGACGGCCGTGAAGAACCAGCCGTCGAAGCGCGCGTCGCGGCTCTGCACGGCGCGGTAGCAGCTGTCGAAGTCCTCGAGCACGTGATCATCCTGGCACGTGACGAGCACCAGCGCTAGCGGGTTTCGGACAGGGATGTTCGCGTCGATGACGCTGTCCGATTTCCGCTAGGCGCTGCTGTCAGGATGTGGCGGTGGCGTTCGATCCGGGAGACGAGCAGGCGTCTTCGCGGCGCGCGCGAGGCGCGCTCGTGACGCCTCGCGTGGACACGCGCGCCGAGCGTCGCGAGCTGTGGTTCGAGACGGCGCTCGGGACGTGCGGCGTGCGCTGGAGCGAGCGCGGGATCAGCGAGGTCGTGATGCCACGAGCACGCGCGACGTCGCCGGCTCACGCAGGACGCTCGACGCGTGTCGGACCGTCGACGGCGGCGCTGGACGCCGTCCGCGCGGCGATCGCTGGGATCGTCGCGCTGCTCGCCGGCGAGCGGCGCGACCTGCGCTCGATCGCGCTCGACGAGCGTGACGTCGACCCGTTTCGCCGGCGCGTCTACGCGGCGACGCGCGAGATTGCGCCGGGCGCGACGGCGAGCTACGGCGAGATCGCTCGCGCGATCGGCGAGCCGGAAGCGGCGCGCGACGTCGGCGCGGCGCTCGGCGCGAATCCGTATCCGATCGTCGTGCCGTGTCATCGCGTGCTCTCGGCGAGCGGCGCGCTGCACGGCTTCTCGGCGCCGGGCGGGCTCGCGACGAAGCGGCGGATGCTCGAGATCGAGGGCGCGCCGGGCTTCACGCAGCAGGCGCTGTTCGGCTGACGCCGGGCTCGGGCCCGCGCGGCTCGCAGGCGCGAGACGCGCGCCGCGGGGAGCGATGCCGGGCGGGCCGCGAGTCGTCGGCAGCGCCGGAGAGCGGCGAACGGCCGCTGCGTGCGGTTTAGAGGATCGCCTCGGGCGGGATCCGCGCTTCGGCCATCACGACGCGCTCGCCGCGAATCGGGACGCCCTCGGCGAGCAGTCGCGCGCGTTGGCGCTCGCCCTTCGGCCACGTCCCGTCGCTGCGCACGACGCGCCACCACGGCACGTCGGCAGCCGTCGCTCGCGACAGCGCCTGCCCGGCGTGGCGCGGAGCGCCCGGCGAGAGGTCGCCGTAGGTCGTCACGTGGCCGGGCGGGACGCGGCGGACCCGGTCGAAGATCGTCTCGGAGCTGAGCGCCACGAGTAGAAGCTAGCGCGCCAAAGCGAGCAGGCTGCGGCGTGCGTGCGGGCCGACGCGACGCTCGCGATCAGCTCGCGATCGCGCCGGCTCGTCCGTCGCGCGTGAGCGCTTTGACGAGCGCGCGGATCGAGCGCTCGAGCTGCGGGATCGTCGCGTCGTCGACGCGCTCGAGCCCGACGGTGCGGTTCAGCCAGGCGTTGATCTCGCGATGGCTGAGGCCGTCGCGGCGGTGCAGCTCACCAACGAGGCGACTGCGCTCGCGGCGCAGCTCGGCGCGGCGCTCGAATGCCGCGAGCGGCGCAGGCGCGAGGTCGGGCTCGGGCGCGGTTGGCGCGGCGGCGGGGGCGCGCGACGCCTGCGGCGCGCCGAACAGCGTCATCTGCGCGGCGAACTCGGCGCTCAGCGGCACGAACTCGGCGCTCGGCGAGGGCTCGCTGGCGCGGCGCTCCGGCGGCTCGTCCAGACTATCGCCGTCCTCGTCGCGTCGCAGCACGTGGCGCAGCTCGCTTTCGACCTCGGCGGCGTGGCTGCGCAGCGCCTGGTCGGCGGGCAGATACAGCCAGCTCGGCTCGGCGGCGGCGCCGGGCGTCGTGCGCACGAAGCGGCCGACGATCTGGCGGAAGATCAACGGCGTCTTCGCGGCGGTCGCGTACACGCCGACGCGCAGGCGTGGGATGTCGACGCCCTCGGAGACCATGTTGACGGCGACGATCCACGGCTCGCGCGAGCTGCGGAACTCGGCGAGCTTGCGCGCGGCGCGCGCCTCGGTGTGCAGCACGACGACCGGTGTGCGACCGGTCGCTTCGCTCAGCAGCTTGGCGATCTTGCGCGCGTGCGAAGCGTCGGCCGCGACGGCGAGCGCGCCGGCGTCGCGGTGGCCGCCGGCGCGCAGCGCGCGGAGCTTCGCGTCGGCCTCTTTGAGGATCCGCGGCAGCCCGTCGGGCAGCTCGGTCGAGATCGCCGTGCGATAGCGGCGGCTGGCCTCGCGAGCGGTCAGGACGGTCTCGAACGACGATTCGATCACGTCGTCGCCGCTGCGCCACGAGAGGCTGCCGTCGAACGTGACGAACGCGACCGGGCGGCAGATCCCTTCGGCGACGGCGTCGGCGTACGTATAGGAGACGTCGGGCACGACGACGCCGTCGGCGTCGTAGCGCACGCCTGGGATCGGCGTCGCGTCGGAGCGAAACGGCGTGCCCGACAGCAGCAGCCAGCGTCGCGCCGGCGCGAACGCGCGGCGGAAGCCGACGCCCCAGGCGAGGTCTTCGCCGAGGTGGTGCGCCTCGTCGACGACGACGAGCGTGTCGCTGCTGACCTTTGCCGCCCATCCGCCCGGATCGCTGGCGACGCGCGCGTACGTCACGGCGACGCCGTCGAAGTCGCGCGGCGGCTCGGCGCTTGGCGCGTCGGGTTGCAGCTGTACGCCGAGCGCGGCCGCCGCGGCCGCCCACTGGCGCGTCAGCGGCGTCGTCGGGCAGAGCACGACGATTCGCCGCGTCAGCCGTCTCGCGAGCAGGTCGCCGGCGAGCTCGAGCGCCGGGCGCGTCTTGCCCGCCCCAGGAGCGGCCGAGATCAGGAACGGGCCGTCCTGCCAGCCGGCCAGTTGGTCGAGCGCCTGGCGCTGCCAGGCGCGCAGCGATGTCGAGTGCGGACGCTCCAAAGAGCTGGGCATCCTGCGGCATGCGACGGACGGATCGTCGCCGCTCGGCCCGCGGCGCGACCGGCGCCCGATCGGCTAGGGTGCGGCGCGCCCGATCCGGGCCGGCGAAGCCTCCTCCAGATGCCAGAGCAGACCACCCGAGCGTACGCGGCCGCGATGAGCGTGTCGAGCCCGATCGTGCGCCGATGGGGGCGGTTGCGCATCAGCGGCCTGGAGGCGCTGCCGGAGGACGGGCCGGTGCTGCTCGCCGGCAACCACGACAGCTACTGGGACCCGGTGATCGTCGGCGTCGCCGCGCTCGGCCGGCGACAGGTGCGCGCGCTGGCGAAGTCGTCGCTGTGGAAGGTCAAAGGCCTCGACCGCCTGCTCGACGGGATGGGCCAGATCCCGATCGAGCGAGGGCACGGCGACTCGGCGGCGCTCGATCGCGCGATCGACGAGCTGCGCGCGGGCGCTTGCATCGGGATCTTCCCGGAGGGCACGAGGAGCCTCGGCCGCGAGTTGCGCGCACGCGGCGGGATCGCGCGACTCGCCGAAGCCGTGCCGGAGGCGCAGCTCGTGTGCGTCTCGATCGTCGGCTCGACCGACGTCGCGCGCTTTCCGAAGCGCCCGCGCCTAAGCGTGCGCTTCTTCACGCCGGCCGCCGCGGCGACGCCGGAGGAGCCGGACCTGGCGGGACGGCTGCTCGCCGAGATCCGCGCCGAGGCGCCGATCGCCGCTGCCGGGCGACGGCGCGCCTGAGCTCGCCACCGCGCGCCTGAGCTCGCCACCGCGCGCCTGAGCTCGCCACCGCGCGCCTGAGCTCGCCACCGCGCGCCTGAGCTCGCCACCGCGCGCCTGAACTCGGCACGGCGCGGCCGCTCGCGCTTATCCGCTTGCCTTGCGCCGCGACGCGGCGAGCGCGCCGAGGCCGACGATCAGTCCGAGCGCGCCGATCACCAGCGCTGCGATCGCGAGCCCTTTGCTCGCCGCGCCGCTGCTCGACTTCGTCGCGAGCGGCGCCGGCGAAGCGACTGGGGCGCCGGCCGTCTGGCCCGGCTGTGGGCCGGCCTCGTCGCCGGCGACGTCCTCGATCACGCCGCCTTTGGCCGTGACGTTGATCCTCGGCGATGGGTGTTCGGCGGTCAGCGACGGTTCGATCCAGTGCACGACCTGGCCGTTGCTGTACGTCTGAACGGTGCGGAATTCGAGCGGCTTGCCGGCTGCGTCGTCGGGGATCGCGAGCGACAACGGGAAGTCGATGAACTGCCCGTTCTCGACCTTGCCGAGCGGCCCGGTCCAGCTCCAGACGATCTGCGAGACCTCGGTGTCGATCGTTTCGCCGTCTTCTTTGATCGGCGTCGCGAGCTTGCTTTCGATCACCTTCACGCTCCAGCCGGCGACGTTTTCGTAGTCGACGCCGGTGAAGCCTTGCGGGAAGAGCACGTCGACCTTCTTGATGTGCGCGCCTTCCTGCTCTCCCGGCACGCGCACGTCGAGCGTCGCGAACGCGCCCGCCGGGATCGTGTTTGGATGCAGGCTGATGTGCGCGTCGGCGCACGCCGGCGCGAGCAGCGCTCCCGCGACGGCGAGCGTCGCGACTGTCTTGGATCTCATCTTCGTCTTGCCTCCTGGGTCTGTTTGATCGGCTGCCCGGAGCGTCGCGTCCGGCGAGCGCTCCAGGCGCTTGTGCTGACGGCGGCATCGCGCGCTCATCGGATCGGCACCTTCACGATGCGGTTGTGCTGTTCGAATTCGGAGACGCGGTCGATCACTTCGATCTCCCACGTGCCGCCGGGGCTGAGCACGGTCGAGTCGAGCACGTAATGGCCCGGACCGGCGACGATCGGCTTCAGCTGTAGCGGCCCGATTCCCTTCGACGGCAGCCTCGCGTCGACTCTCAGTTCCTTCGTCTGCGTGAACTGAGCGCCGGTCTTGGCGTCGATCAGGTAGAGGTGGATCGTGTTCAGACCGACCTTCGCCGGTTCGACGGTCATCTCCAGCTCGGCCGCGCCGATCGTCGTGTTCGTCGAGAACGGCCCCGTCGCGGCGTCGATCGGCGGCGCGTAGCTGATCAGCGCCGCAGTGATCCCGAACACGCAGATCATCAGCGCGAGCTCGCCGCGCAGCGTGCGGCGGGCCAGCGCGCCGATCCCGCCGGGCGAGCGCCCGTCGCCGACGAGTCGCTCGAGCGCCGGGATCACCCGTTCGCGATTGACCCAGCCGAAGCCGATCAGCGACGAGAGCAGGACGATCTTGACGATGATCAGCGCGCCGTAGGTCGTGTGCAGCAGGCCGTCGACGCTGCGCACGTCGATGTACGCCTGGACCACGCCCGTCACCGCGATCACGACGACGGCGCCGAGCGCAGTCGGCGAGAAGCGCGCGAGCGTCGCGAGCAGCAGCCGGCTTCGCTCGGGGCCGTCGAGCCGACGCGTCGCGCCCGGCAGGACGATCAGCAGGCACGCGATCCCGCCGGCCCAGACGCTGCCCGAGAGCACGTGCAGCACGTCAGAGGGGAAGAACACGCCGACCGGGCTCTCGATGCTCGCGTGTCCGGCCAGCGCCGGTGTGATCGCGAGGTACAGCGCGCCGAGCGCGAGCAGCGCGAGGATCGCGCGCGGCGGGCGTCGCGTCATCGTCGGCGGCGCGCCGTCCGCTGAGCTCGACTCGAGCGCCGGGATCGCGCTCCTGCCGATTGCGCGGCTCGCCAACAGCAGCGCGCCGAGCAGGATCCAGTCGATCGCGCGAAAGCCCCAGACCTCGCCGAAGCGGCTGTCGAGCGTGTTTTCGACGATCGAGCCTTTCAGCGAGCTCCACAACGACACGCCGGCGGCGCTCGCGCCTTGCAGCAGGACGCCGAGCACGCTGACGATCACGCCGAGCGCGATCGCGACCGCGAGCAGCCTGCCGAGCCGTTTGGCGAACACGCGCGAGGCGAGCGCCCAGCGCTCCTCGCCGCCGGCGACTGAGCTGAGGCTGGGAAGCCAAGCGAAGAACAGGAACGCGAGGCCGCCGACGGCCAGCGCGAGCGTGAGGTAGTTCAGCGCGCGCACGACGCCGAACGCGACGCGCGTGACCTCGCCGGCCTCGTTCTTGCCGATCAAGCCGGCGACGGTGAACTTCGGCGCGGCGCCGGCGTGGCCGATCGAGAAGACGAGCCCGCCGTAGACGATGTGCGTATCGGCCGAGATCACGCGATACGTCCCCGTGTATGTGCCGTCCGGCAGATGCGGCTTCAGCCCAACGCCCATCCAATGCTCGTTGCCGTCCGGATGCGAGACATCGAGATCGTCGACCTCGTCGCCGCGAGCGTCGTAGACGCGGACCGCGCCGAGCGTGCCGCCGACGTCTTGGTTGAACTCGAAGATCACCTCGCTCGGCTGCGTCTTCACGGTCGAGCCGGACAACGGCGAGGCGCCGAGCAGCTGCGCGTGGCCCCACGCGGCCGGCGCGAGCACGAGCGCTGCTGCGACGGTCAATGCCGCGCTCAGCGCCAGGCGGAGCGCGCCGGCGCGCCGATCGTCTCGCGCCGGTGCGCGACGGCGGTCGCTGGCGCTCACCACGCCTCGCTCGTCTGATCGCGCGTGTCGCCCGGCGCTCGATCCGTCGTCGAATCGTCCCCCGGCGGCACGCCGGAGCGCCTGCGTTTGCGCACGACGAAGACCAGCGCGAGCCCCGCGAGCACTATCACGACAAGCGCGACAATCGCCGCGACCGGCGTCTTCGTGCCTTCCTCCGGGACCCAGAACAGCTGGCCGTCGACGCCGCCGCGCTGCGCGCCGACGGCGATCGGCACTTGCCAATCGAAGATCAGCGTGCGCTTGCTCTTGTCCTTCACCTTCGCCGGCGGCGCCGGAGACATCCAGTGGATGCGATGGTCGTGCCATTCGAACTGGCCCGTGCGGTCGACGACCGTCCAATGCGGCGTCGCGGTAGCCGAAGCGGACGCCGGCACGTCGACGTCGCCGTAGAAGTTCTGATTGAGGTAGTAAGCCGGCGAGCGCGTGTTCTCTTCGACGACTCCGTCGGCGCGCACGCGCGCGTACGGTTCGCCCTGATAGCCGAAGATCGTCACTGTCTTGCCGGAGCGGTTCGTCAAGACGAGCCGATCGGCGAACTGCAGCACTTCGAGGCTCACTCCGGGCACGCGCGGGTCCACTTGCGTGACTTTCGAGCGGTAGTTGTAGTTGCTGCCCTGGTCGTTGATCGGATTCCCGCTCTCCGTCGTCGGAGACGCGGCGGTGCTCTGCGCTTGCGCCGTGAGCGGAAGTCCCAAGATCAAGAGACCGAGCGCAGCGGCAATCGAACGGCAACGGAACATCGAAAGCTCCTCGCATACGTGCCTGTACGGCCAGCAATGGACCCGCCGGCAACGACAAATCCGCGTTCGCGGCGACGTCGCTGTCAGCGGGAGGGTCCTCTGGAGTAGCGAGCCGCCGGCGCCGGCGGGTCGGGCGCGTCTAGCTCGCGAAGATCGGCGCCGGCGGTGGGCGCTCGGCGAGTGAGCGGCCGATCAGCCGCCCGCCGCGGACCAGCTGCAGCACGACGTGCCGGCGCTGTCGCGCCGATGAGCGCGGACGCGGCCAGCGGGCCCGGCGGGCGTGACGGTGCGACTGCAGGACGCGCTCGCCGGGATAGCGACGCGCGAGCAGCGGTATCGCCAGTGCGATCGCCGGCGAGAGACAGAGCAAGGCGTGCAGCACGGCGGCAAACACTACTCCAGGCTGGTGGGGCGCAAGCGCCGGCAGCCCGCGGTCTATCGCCGGCGGCGCGCGGCCGAGACGGGGGCTACCACGCAGTGGTGGCCCGTGCGCGTGAGCTCGGCCAAACACGGCCATCGGGAATGTTCTAGGTTTTGGCACGCGCGTCGCATCGGCGACGAGCAGCTGGTCCATGTCCGCCAGGGGCTCGATCTCGTCACGGTCGAGGGCGTTCCGCGGCTACTCGGATCGCAGCGGACCCGTCCAACGACAGAGGAGAAAATGAAACCGATGCGCAGAGCATGCACATGTCTGGCCGTGCTCGGATCGTTTGCCGTGCTCGGCCTGCCGGCCGCGGCATCGGCCGCGCCGACGGTCACGTTCAAAGCGAAGGCCGTGCCGATCCCGAAGCCGGGTGGCGGCACTTACCCGAACACCGGCAACATCCTCGGCGCCGGCACGGCGTTCGAATCGACGTTCACGATCGCAGGGTCCGGCTACGGCGCGACGCCGCAGAACCCGTCCGGCGGCGTGCCGCCGCTCGCGCAGGTCAACGTGTTCCTGCCGGCAGGCTCGAAGATCGACTCGAAAGGCTTCGCGACGTGCGCCGAAGCTGTGTTGAAGAACACCGGGCCATCCGGTTGCGGCAAGGGCTCGATCGCGAGCCCCAAGGGCAGCGCGCTCGGCGAAGTCACGTTCGGCTCAGAACGCGTCCCCGAGGAAACGTCGCTGCAGGCGTTCTTCGGGCCCGGAGGAGGGCTGCTGTTCTATGTCGACGGGAGCAGCCCTGTGTCGCTCGAATTCGTCTCGGCCGGGACGATCTCGAACTCGGCGCCGGCGCCGTACGGCTACGAGATCAAAACGCTCGTGCCGGCGATCGCGACCGTGCCGGGCGCTCCGCTGGCCTCGGCGAGGAAGATCAATGTCAAGGTCGGCGCGGCGATCAACAAGGGCGGCAAGCTGATCTCCTACGGAACCGTGCCGACGAAGTGCCCCGCTGATGGCTTCCCGCTAAAGGCCGAACTGATCTTCGGCGGCACCTACGGCGGTGAACGTGAATTCGGGATTCCGCCGGAAACGGTCACGGTCCTCTACAAGTCGCCGTGCCCGCCTAAAGGGAAGAAGTAAGAGCGGCGTTTTCGCGACGCCGCGCAGTTGCGCGGACGGAGCGCGCCACCAACGCCGATCGGGCGATCTCACCGCGGTGGGGTCGCCCGTCGGTGGCGACGACGGCGCCAGGAGTGACCTGCCCCAACGCAACAGCGCCCACGAACTGCCCGCCAGCGCAGCTCGCACCCGCTGAAAGCTCGGAGCAAGCAGACCCAGCGCGGCGTGCACGGCCACGGGCGCGGTCGCGGCGCCCGCGCCAGCCCCGACGCCGATCACCCACCGCGGCGGCGCGCTTGGGAGGAACAGCAGCGACAGCACCAGGACCATCACACGGCGGCCACCACGAACCCGAGCCCGTCGACGTGCACCCACGGCCCGGCCACGCGATAGGCGCAGAAGATTGCAAGCTGCGCGAGCGCGACTGCGGGTAGGAGCAGGAGCAGGAGCATCTTCTACTCAGCCGCACAGTGCAGCTAGTCACCTGGAATCTCGCCGGCCGCGTCAAGCGCCTACCCGAGCAGGCCACGCTGCTGCTCGCCCTCGCCGCCGACGTGATCTGCCTTCAGGAGCTAGCACCCTCGACGCTGAGCGACTGGAGCGACCGCCTGCAAGCCGCCGGCTACCACACCGTCGCGGCACCCGACTCACGTGAGCGTCCCCGTCCACTGCGGGTGCTCACCGCTGCGCGTGAACCGCTCCACGAGATCCCCGTGCCCGACATCCCCTGGCCCGAGCGAGTGCTCGCCGCGTGTCTGCAGGACGGCAGCGAAATCGTCAACGTTCACTCGCCCACCAGTCCCAAGCCAGAGCTCGCGAAGACACGCACCCACGAAGCGGTCTTCGCGCACTTGGCAAACCCAGCGCCGCAGCGGTTGCGCGTGCTCTGTGGCGATCTGAACACCCCGCGAAAGGAGCACGCCGACGGGACGATCTGGACCTTCGCACGCGACCAATACGGCCGCCTGCGTCCCGACCGCGGCGAGGCTTGGGACCACGCCGAGCTGGCGCTGATCCAGGGGCTTTATGCTCACGGGTTCCACGACGCCTACCGGCAGCTGCACGGCTACCAGCAGCGCGAGCTCAGTTGGGAATGGCCGCGCTGGGGCGGCGGCTACAGGCTCGACCACCTGCTCATATCCGGGCCGTGGCAGGCGACCAGCTGTCGCTACCTGCATCCACTGCGCAAGGCGGGGCTATCCGATCACTCCCCGCTGTTCGCCGAGCTCCAGCCAGCCGCCGAGCCCACAGCCGCATCGTTTCCCACCGCGCGAAACGGGCAAAACGACCAGTAGCGACCCCGCGTCAGTGCTCATACACACGTTCCGAACCCACGACACAAGGAGGGCAGGATGGCTGAGCTGAGCGCGCGAGACAGCAAGCTCGTGCAGTACCTCAACGAGGCATACGGCAAGGAGAAGGAGCTCGAAACCGCACTCCAAGCACATATCGGCATGACGACCCGAGCGCCCTACAAGAAGCGCCTGCGCCAGCACCTGACAGAGACCAAGCGCCACGCCCGCGAGCTTGAGAAACGAGTGAAGCAGCTCGGCGGCACCCCGCAGACAGTGCCGATCGAGGGCCTTGACCCGATCGCCAAAGGCGCCGGCGCCGCAGTCGAGATCGCCGGTCGCGCCGTAGCCGCCGCGAAGGGGCCGTTGCACGCCATCCGCGGCACCGGCGAGCAGGAGAAGATGCTCAAGAACGCCAAGAGCGAGTACGCCGACGAGCACGAGGAGATCGCGACCTACACCGCGATCGAGACGCTGGCCGAAACCCTCGGCGACACCCAAACCGCCAAGCTCGCACGCGCGATCCGCCGTGAGGAGCAGAGCATGGCTAGCTTCCTCGACCGCCAGATTCCGGCCCTCACGAAAGCCGTCGTACAAGCCGAGATCCCGCCCGCGCAACGCCGCAAAGCAACCACCAGGGCACGCCCCAAACGAGCCGCTACGAATAAAGCCAAAGCGAAACGTACCCCCGCCAAACGCTGAGGGCAGGCCGATGGCCGCAGGCACCGCACTGATCGTCATCGACATGCTCAACCGCTACGAGCACGACGACGCCGACACGCTGAGGAACTCCGTCGAGGAGGTGCTGCCCGTCATGCAGACGCTGATCGTGCGAGCGCGCGAACAAGACGCCCCGATCGTCTACGTCAACGACAACTACGACGACTGGAGCGCAGGTCCCGCCGAGCTCTGCGAGCAAGCACTCGCCGGAGCACACCGCGCCCTCGTTGAGCCCATCCTGCCGCCGCCAGGGGCAGCCTTCATCACTAAGGCACGCCACTCGATCTTCTACGAAACGTCCCTGGAGTACCTACTGCGAAACCAAGGGATCGAGCGGCTGATTCTGACCGGCCAAGTCACCGAGCAGTGCGTCCTCTACTCCGCCCTAGACGCCTACGTCCGCCACTTCCAAGTCATCGTCCCCCGCGACGCCGTGGCGCACATTCACGAGCACCTCGCTGACGCTGCTCTACAGATGATGAAAACCAACATGCGAGCGAAGATCACCGACGTCGACACCCTGTTCTGAAAACGGTGAAGCCACTCGCTCGCTAGCCATGCGGCGAAGCCGCCAACGCGCTACCGACCTCGAGTCGGGTTGCGCTCGTCGAGCAGGCGCAATCTCCTCAGCGGCAGCACGAACCACAGCAGCACAAACGGGACCGCGCCCAGCGCCGCCGTCACCACGCCCGCGCTCACACCAAACAACTTGGTCGTGACAAGCAGCAGACAGCCACACATCGCGAGCGCCAAGCACGCCAGCCCCGCGATCACGACCCGGTTTGAGTTGAACACGATGTGGCGCTTGTCGTCGTGACGGAAAAGAAAGCGGTGCTCAGCAGACGGTGCGATCGTGCAGACCGCTGCGAGCGCCGCCAGCACCAACGTCACGAAATACACGGCGCGCTCGAAATCCCCGACATGCGCGAACCCGGTGTTGAACGGCACGATCAAGAGAAAGGCAAAGAGCACCTGTACGCCCGTGACGACCACGCGCAGCTCGCCGGTCATCTCCTCCAGATTGCGATCCAAACGCTCAAGGCCCGTCTCCCGGCGCCCAGGGGCGCCGGCGCGAGTCTCGCGATCGGCGTGTGGTGGTTGAGCGTCGCCGGCCATCATCAGCCGTCACTCGCGGCGGGGAATGCAGCTGATCTTTCCGTCGTTCTCGAGGATCGCCCACTGGATGTCGCCGATTGAGGCGATCTGTGCTTGGCGGGCCTCCTCTTGGATGTCTGCGAGCGTTATGCGCTCTCGTCGCATGTTGCGCTCGATCGGCCGGCCATCCTGCACGAGCACGATCGGCTCCCCCTCGGCGATCAGCCGTGCGCGGGGAGAGCGGAATGAGATCCAGCTCACCGCTACCGAGAGGAGCGCGATGGTCGAGATCACAGTCAGCGTGCCCGTCACCGACTGATCGCTCTGCGTGATGCCCTGCTGGACGAGATCACCCAAGACCACGAGCAGAATGAAGTCGAATGGCTCGAGGTCTGAGAGCTGGCGCCGACCAACGACGCGAGTCACCAGGAAGATGAAGAAGAAGACGACGGTTGCGCGGATTACGAGGTCCATGAGCTAGGGGAAGATCGTCAGCGAGCGATGGACGCTCACGAGCGGGGCTTCGCCGTCATCGAGCTGAACGTCCTCACGGCGCTTGCCGACGTTTGTCGGGTTCACTTGGAAGTAGATCCAGCTCGTCAGCGATTCGCCCGGTTCGAGCTTGCCGTATGACAGGACGACTCGCCCGTCCTTGGAGCTCGATTCTGTCGGTTCCGGCTCGATCGAGTTGACGCTCATCGATTCCCACCATCCTTCGTCGAAGACGATTTCGGGCTTCTTGATCTGGCGGTGGGCCATCACCCTCACCTTCACCTGGAAGATCAGTCCGCTGCGCAGCCGAGTCGGTGCCGTGACGCTCAGGCTCGCGGCGCTTGCGTCAGCCGAGCTCGTGCTCGGCTTCTGGCCGAACACGCCAAGCAGCGCTAGCACCGGCAACACGGCGATCGCGCACAGCAACAGTCTGCGGTAGTAGGGGTGGTGCCGCCGGCCCGCCAGATCACGGCTGCGCTCAAGCACCACGCCCTCGGGAGCGTCGGCCATCAATGTCTATTCGAGGGGCGCCACGATGACCCTCCTGACGCTGCGCTCATCCGTTCGCAGGCGAACTGCACGAGTCGCAGCGCTCAGAGGTGCGGAACGATTGAATCGCGCCGCTGTGGGGTAGAAAAGCCGCGAACGCGACGATCGAGGAGACCATGAGGTGAGGATCGGCTATTTCTTGTCCAGCGAGGAGTTCGGCCCCCGCGAGCTCATCGCGCAGGCGCGCATGGCCGAGGACGCCGGCTTCCAAGGGCTGTGGATCTCAGACCACTACCACCCCTGGAACGACGAGCAGGGACACAGCGGCTTTGTCTGGTCGACGATCGGCGCGCTCGCGCAGGCGACCTCCACGATGACGGTCACAACCGCAGTGACGTGCCCCACCGTCCGCATCCACCCGGCCGTGATCGCACAGGCCGCCGCGACCTGCGCGGTGCTGCTGGAGGGACGCTTCGCGCTCGGCCTCGGCAGCGGCGAGGCGCTCAACGAGCACATCCTCGGCGACCACTGGCCCGCGGCTGACGAGCGCCTTGAGATGCTCGAGGAGGCCGTGCAGGTCATCCGCACCCTCTGGCAGGGCGGGATGCAAAGCCACCGCGGCCCCCACTACCAAGTAGAGAACGCCCGCATCTATGACCTGCCCGAACAGACACCGCCGATCCTGATCTCCGGGTTCGGCCCCAAGGCCACCAGCCTCGCCGCCAAGATTGGCGATGGCTACTGCACCGTCCAGCCCGAGAAGGAAGCAGTCAAACGGTTCCGCGACGCCGGCGGAAACGGGCCTGTCGCGGGCGGCATGAAGGTCTGCTGGGCCCCTGACGAGCACCAAGCACGCGTCACCGCACACCGGCTGTGGCCCAACGAGCAGCTACCCGGCGAGCTCGCGCAGATCCTGCCGACGCCCGCACACTTCGAGCAAGCAAGCGAGCTCGTCAGCGAGGACATGGTGGCCGAAGCCGTCCCGTGCGGCCCCGACCTCGACCTGCACCTGCAGGCGATCCGTCGCTACCGCGACGCCGGGTTCGACGAGCTCTACATACAGCAGATCGGCCCCGACCAAGAACGCTTCTTCCAGACCTACGCCAACGAGATCCTGCCGCACTTCAACAGCGACGCCTCAACACTCATCTCAACCACAGCATGAGCACCCATGCCACATCCGCGCCAACGCCTCGCCCACCAGGCTGGCGCGGCGCACCGGGGCCACAGCTCACCAGGCTCTCCGAAGCAGCGCGCCGGCTCCTCAGGCCCCCCACGCCCGTCGTGGAGCCGATGATCTCAAGAGCCGGTCTGCGCAGCGAGGCGCGCCGGGCCCGCCTGATCATGCGCGCCGCCATCAAAGACCAGCAGCAGAGCGGAAGCTAGACGCAGCGCACGCAATCAGGCTGCACGAGCGGCAGGGGATTACGTTCGTCTCTAGCGCTCGGCCGTATCAAGCTCGATAGCTTCGGCGTGCGTCAGCGTCGAAGCCCCCGCTGCGGTTGCGGATCACGACGTGGCCACCCCAACCTCGCAATGGATGCGCCTGCTCTCGCGCGAGTCCCGCGCACACCCGTTTCGTTACCGTATAGGCGATGACCGGCACGACTAGGAACGCGCCGCGAAAGAACCACACCGCGCCTTCATAGCCAAACCCGAACTGGAAGAACAGCCGGTCGGCCGAGCCCGCCGCGAACACCACCGCCACCGCCGAGAGCACCGCAGCGGCAAGCGCGCTGCGCCGCGGATTATCGCGCGGACGCTCAAGCAGATCGTGGCGCCGGTAGTCCCTGCTGATCAAGCGCCTGTCAAGCCACGGCAGCGCATACAACAGCCCGAACACGATGCCGGGAAACAACACCCCCCCAAAAAACGGGTTCGGTACGAGCGTGTGCCCGAAGGCGTGGATCTCCAGGTTCGGCATCAGTCGCAGCGCGCCGATCAGCCACCCCAGATACCAGTCCGGCTGCGCGCCGTTCGTGCCGATATAAGGGTGATATGGGCCCCACAGCCACACCGGGTTGATCTGGATCAGGCCCCCCATCACCACCAGCACCGCGGCGACCGCTGCGAACAAGCCGAGCGAGCGCAGCGCATACCCAGGCCACATCGGGGTGCCCACCACGTTGTCCTCGCGCCGGCCGGGGCCGGGGAACTGAGAGTGGCGCTGGCGCATGATGATCGCCAAGTGCACCGCGATCAGACCGCCGATGATCGCGGGTAGCAGGAACACGTGCGCGATGAACAGCCGCGACTCAAACGCCGTCGACCCAGGGAACCTGCCGCCCCACAATGCCGTCGCGAACGGGCCGCCGATCAAAGGGAGCGACATCGCGACTGCCCACGCGATCGCCAACCCCATCCCCGAGAGCAGATCGTCGGGGAGCGAGTAGCCGGCGAAGCCCTCCAAGATCGCGAGCGCCAACAGGGTGACGCCGATGAAGTAGTTGATGTCGCGGGGCTTGCGAAACGCGCCGGTGAACACGATCCGCAGCAGATGGAGGGTGATCGCCGCGACGAACACCAGCGCCGCCCAATGGTGAACTTGCCGGGCGAGCAGCCCGCCCGACACATCGAAGGAGATGTGCAGCGTGGAGGCGTAAGCGTCTGAGACGCTCTGGCTCTGCAATGCCTGGTAGCTGCCGTGGTAGACGGTCTGCGTCGTGTCCGGGTCGAAGAACAGCGCCAAGAACGTGCCCGTCAGGACCAGCATCACGAACGAGTACAGGGCGATCTCGCCGAGCAGGAAGCTCCAGTGGTCAGGGAACACGTAATCCATCAGCCACCGCATCCCACGCGCCGCGCCCAGCCGCTCATCCACGAACGCCACCGCGTCCACGGGCCGGTCCTTGGCGGTGTCGCTCACGATGGGTCTCCCCACCAGGACGGGCCGACAGGCCCCGACATCGGCCCAGCAGCGCGCAGCACACCGGCGCTGTCGATAGTCAGCGGCAGCTGCGGCAGCGGCCTGCCTGCGGGGCCGAACTCGACGCTGCCACCGTCCAGCACGTCGAACGTGGAGTAGTGGCAGGGGCACACCAGCGCCGGCCCCTTGGACTCGGTGGATGGGCTGAGAGGGTCTCGAAACAGCGAGATCGCGCACGCGGCATGGGTGCAGATCTTCGAGTAGGCAAGGATGCCCTGCGGTGCCCAGCCCGCACGCCCGGCGGGTAGCCGCAGCGTCGCAGGGTCAACGCGCACCACCACGACGGGGGAGCCCAGGTCCTCCTGACCACCGTCTGCGCCGCCCGCGCCCTGCGGGAACGCGGTCTGAAAGCTCCGTTCGATGATGTCGGCCGCGAGCATCGGGTTGCCCTGCTCGTCCACGAGCGCGCGCCCCGCCCGCCACGGTGTGCGTCGCAGCTGCTCCTCCAGACCAGGGCCGAGCGCCGCCACGGGAATCACCATCGCCGCCGTCAGCCCGGCGCCCGCGACCCCGGCGGCGCCGGCGAGCAGCCGTCGGCGAGTGATGCCCTCCACACCCTCGGCGGCCTGCTCGATGACCTCACGAGCGGCGTCCGGGTCGGCCAGTCGGGGGCGCTGCTCGACGTTCGTCTCTTGTGGCACCAGCCAGCGCCCCGCGAGCACCAGCGCACAAGCCAGCAAAGCGAGCGTCGCGCCGAGCGCGAGACCCAGCAGCTGCGTGTTCGGGTCGAGCACGAACAAAGCGACGAACGCGAGCGCCGCGACCGGCACCAGCAGCAGCACCGCCACGACCAATAGCTCCGCCCATGCGGTTGCGCCTGTGTGCCGCTCAGACGGGTCCACCTCGGGCTGCCCCTGGCGGCGGGAGCGCAGCCCTCCGGTGCGCCACAGCACGAACATCACGATCGCCTTCCAGGCCCGGCTCACGCGCCGCCCCCTGGCCGCGGTGGACGTTCGGGCTGCTCGCTCGTGCGCTCGCCAAGCAGCCTGGCGATCAACAACAGCGCGGCCGCGGCCAGCAGCCACGCGACCATCCCCTCGGGGATCGGGCCGATCCGACCAATGCCCCAGCCGCCCAGGTTGTCTGGGTGCTGGATGCTCTGGATGTAGCGCGCGAGCGAGTTCACCTCCGCGTCGGTGAGCTCGCCTTCTCCGAAGCGAGGCATCACATACGGGCCGATCCGTACCGCCTCGCCGACCTGTCTCGGTGTCGCCTGATTCAGCGCAGGGACGATCGCGCCGGTCACGATCCCGCCCTGACCCTGGATCGTGTGGCAGCCCGCGCAGTCCAGTCCGAACAGACGCTGCCCTTCCGCGAGCGACCCTCGGCTCGGCTGCACCGTTGGGATGCCAGGCCCGCCGAACGATCCGACGTAGGCGACGAGCGCCTTGATCTTGCCCTGCGAAAATGCGGGACTCGTCCGCAGCGGCTGTGCCTTCGGGTTGGGTAGCGGCATCCGCCCGGTCTGCAGGTAGAAGTCCGCCGCCAGCGCGCCGACGCCATGCAGGCTCGGGGCGCGGCCACCGATGCCCTGCGCGCTCAGACCGTGGCATGACGCGCAGGAGGAGTCGAACAGCGCGTGACCCTGCGCC
>CAVUSM010000003.1:0-102326 GCA_963744165.1 uncultured Solirubrobacteraceae bacterium
GTCATTAACTGCGATCGTCCCTCGGGGTCGGTCGCTGTCGTTGGGAGCAAGAGACGGGGCACTGTACAGTGCCGACGCTTGCAATCGCAATCACCTGGAGGACCCGATGCCGGACACCACCTGCCACATGTCGATCTCGCTCGATGGCTTCGTCGCCGGGCTGGACCAGAGCCGGGAGAATCCTCTGGGCAAGCGCGGCAGGGAGGTCCATAGCTGGCACCTCGGCGACGAGCGCGCGAACGACGCCGACGCGACGGCAGCGGGCTGGCTCATGCGACCGCGCGGGGCCTACGTCATGGGCCGCAACATGTTCGGGCCGATCCGCGGCGAGTGGGATGAGGACTGGGATGGATGGTGGGGCTCCGAGCCGCCTTACCACGCGCCGGTCTTCGTGCTTACCCACCACGCCCGCGAGCCGATCGAGATGGAGGGCGGCACGAGCTTCCACTTCGCCACCGAGGGCTTCGAGGCCGCCTACGCGCAGGCGCGTGAGGCGGCCGGCGAGGATGGCATCGACATCGCGGGCGGCGCCTCGACCGTTCGTCAGGCGCTCGGCGCCGGAGCGATCGACGAGCTCACGCTCGACGTGGTCCCCGTCCTGCTCGGGTCCGGCGAGCGGCTGTTCGACGGAGTCGAGTCCTTCGGGTTCGAGCCGGTCGAGACGCTCCACTCTCCGCTCGCCACGCACATCCGCTACCGGCGGGCGGGGTGAGGCTACATCGTGGGTCCGCGTGATGCGGAGCGCTCAGTCCGACGTTTGGATATTCAGAGCGAAGGCGATGGCATCCAGGGCCGGCTCGTGAGCGGCGTCGGCGACGGCGACGGTCAGCCGCCGCCGATCGGGGTTCCAGGTCAACGCGAAGAACGGACAGCAGTCACGCTCGACCGCGACCGTATGCGCGACTAGCTCGCTGTCCACGCCCTGATCCAAGTCCACGACGAGGCGGCGGCGGGTCCGCTCGATCAGGCGAGCGTTGCGGCCAGCTTGCCGGTAGCGCTTCAGCTGCGAGCGCAGCCCAGCCTCGTCGAGCGCGCAACTCGGAGCCATCGGCAGGGCTACCTGTAGGTCGAAACGCGCGTGGTCCGCGTCTGTCGTGCCGCTCGTGCCGGCCTGCTGCCCGGGCGCGCAACCTGGGTCGGCGGCGGTCGTCTCGGCGGCGCTCAACTCAGCCATGCGGACAGCTCCTCCAGCGCGTCGGGGATCACGTAGTAATAGGCCCACAAGCCACGGCGCTCGGAGTCCACGATCCCGGCGGCGCGGAGCTTGCCAAGATGGTGGGAGAGCGTGGACTGCGAGATGTCGAACAGCGGCACGAGCTCGCAGACGCAGACCTTGCCGGCGTGCTTGCGCAGCACGTCCACCAGCTGCAAGCGGATCGGATCGCCGAGCGCCTTCGCTACCTCAGCCATGCGCAGCGCCTGCCCGCGCTGCACGTCGGGGTAGACCACGGGCTCGCAGCACGGCGAGCCGTTGGCTCGCTTCTGCTTGGGCGTCAGCTCGAGATCGACCGGCATCGATCTACATATATCAATAACACCTACATCTGTCGATGTAATACATTTTCGGCATGACCGTACCTCCCCTTGCGCGCCGTCTGCTCGCCGAGTTCTTGGGCTCCGCGTTCCTCGCTGCGCTCGTGATCGGCTCGGGTATCGCGGCGCAGACTCTCTCGCCGAGCGACGTGGGCTTGCAACTGTTCGAGAACGCCGCCGCAACGGCGATGGGGCTGGCGACGATCATCCTCATGTTCGGTCCCGTCTCGGGCGGGCACTTCAACCCGGTCGTCTCGCTCGCCGACGCGACGTTCGGCGGCATCTCCTGGCGCGACGCGCTTGCCTACATACCCGCCCAGGTAGCCGGCTGCGTGCTCGGCGCGATCGCCGCGAACGGCATGTTCGCGCTCACGGCCGTCAGCCTCTCGACGCATCACCGCGCGAGCCCCCCGCACCTGTTCTCCGAGGCGATTGCCACGGCGGGCCTCTTGCTCGTGATCTTCTCCTTGGCCCGCACCAAACGCCTGAGCGCCGCGCCGGCAGCGGTCGGCGCCTACATCGGCGCGGCCTACTTCTTCACGAGCTCGGCGAGCTTCGCCAACCCAGCGATCAGCGTCGGGCGCATGTTCTCCAACACGTTCGCTGGCATCGCGCCCGCCTCGGTGCCGACCTTCGTCCTGGCGCAGCTCGTCGGCGGCGCCTGCGCGATCCTTGCCATTCGCGTGCTCTACCCCGACGTGACGCCCGGCGAGGCGGCCGAGCTGGTGGTGCCCCACCACGACGGCGCAGTCGGGCAACCGGCGATCGGTAGCTGATGGCGACCGTTCTGTTCGTGTGCTTGCACAACGCCGGGCGCTCGCAGATGAGCCAAGCGCTGTTCGAGCGCGACGCCGAAGGGCGGCACTCCGCACTCTCGGCGGGTACGACCCCCGGCCAGCGCGTCCATCCAGAGGTCGTCGAGGTCATGCGCGAGCGTGGCATCGACCTGGCCGATCGCGTCCCACGAGCGCTGACGATCGAGCTTGCGCAGCAGGCCGACGTGGTTGTGACGATGGGCTGCGGTGACGCTTGCCCCTACATCCCTGGCAAGCGCTACATCGACTGGAAGCTCCCTGATCCGAAGGGTCGGCCGATCGTGGAGGTCAGAGCGACACGCGATCAGATTGAGTGGCGCGTCGCGATGCTCGTGGCGGAGCTTGACGCGGCGTTGCGCCGACCCGATTCGGTACGTGAGGGCTTTTGCCGAGCAACCGATCGGCAACGAGCATGAGCGAATAGAGCCCATAGGCTGGCGCGATGCAATCGACCCGTGCGGAGCCTCCGCTTGCCGAGATCGCGCGGGAGTGGGGACGGATCGGATGCATCGGCTTCGGTGGTCCTCCAGCGCATATCGCGCTGTTTCGCCTGCTCTGCGTGTCGGATAGGCAATGGCCAAGCGACGAGCAATTTCGAGCGCGCGATCGCCGCGACGAACCTGTTGCCCGGTCCGGCCTCCACCCAGCTTGCGATCTATTGCCCTGGCGCCTGCGCGGTCCGGCGGGAGCCGTCGTTGGAGGGCTCGGCTTCATCATGCCCGGCCTCGTCGTGATCCTTGCATTGTGTTGTGCGCTCAACTCGTCAATGCGACGCTGCACGATTTGATCGCGAGCTAGAGGAGCGTGGATGCCGAGAGAGCGAAGGGTGTATTCGGCGGCGGAGCGAAACGAGCTGTGGGAGCGCTGGCGGCGTGGTGAGACGATCAGCGATATCGGCCGAGCGTTGGATCGCGCTCCCGGCACGATCTTCTGCACGCTCACTGAGCGTGGCGGAGTCGCGCCGCGACCGCGGCAGCGCAGCCGGCTGGCGTTGACGCTCGCCGAGCGCGAGGAGATCTCACGCGGGATCGCGGCCAGCGAGTCGGCGAGAGCGATCGCAGCACGACTGGGTCGCTCGCCAGCGACCGTGGCGAGGGAGATCAACCGCCACGGCGGCAGAGGGCGTTATCGAGCCGCTGACGCGGACGGCCGTGCATGGCGCAACGCCAGGCGCCCGCAGACCTGCAAGCTCGCGAGCAACGCGGCGCTGCGCGAGCGCGTCGCGGAGAAGCTGAGCGAAGACTGGTCCCCTGAGCAGATCGCCGGCTGGCTGAAGCTCGAGTTCGGGGAGGATCACACTAGGAGGGTGTCGCACGAGACGATCTACCTGAGCCTGTTTATTCAGGCCCGAGGAGCGCTCAAGCGCGAGCTCCTCACGCACCTGCGCCGGGCCGGAGCAGTGCGCCGGCCACGCGGCGCCAAAGCCCGCAACCAACGCGCTGCGTTCATCCTCGATGCGCCGTCGATCCGTGAGCGCCCGGCCGAGGTCGCCGACCGAGCGATTCCGGGACACTGGGAGGGCGACCTGCTCGCAGGCGCGGCGAACACGCACATCGCCACGCTCGTGGAGCGCCACTCCCGCTACGTCCTGCTCGTCGGTGTCGAGGGCAAGGACACCCGGTCGGTCGTCGGCGCTCTGACACGCCAGATGGGCGCGCTGCCAGATCAGCTACGCCGCTCGCTGACATGGGACCGCGGCACCGAGTTGGCCACACACGCCCAGTTCACGATCGCCACCGACCTGAAGGTCTACTTCTGTGACCCTCAAAGCCCATGGCAGCGCGGCTCCAACGAGAACACCAACGGCCTGCTCCGGCAATACCTGCCAAAAGGCACCGACTTCTCACAGTTCACACAACCGCAGCTCGACGACATCGCAACAAAGCTCAACACACGCCCCCGAGAGACACTCGGCTTTCACACACCAGCCGCTACACTCGACGCCGCGTTGCGTTGACGCATTGAGATCGCCGTGCTGTTCTTCGGGGGCTCGCCTCCCGCGTGGATACGTGGCGCGGGAGCTGGCGCCGGCGCCGCAGTCGCGCCGGTCGCGGTCCGTGCTGGGCTTGGAGTCGCCGTTCCGATCTGGCGCCGCGCACACGAGGCGCGACGCGCTCGCGTGATCGCCTATGCCCTCGCTGGCGGGATCGCCGCTGGGGTGAGCGGCCCCTGGCTAGTGCTTGTCCTGCTCGCCTGTGGGGCGATCGAGCTGTCACTCCGGGGGCTCGCCCGAGAGCTTGCGGGCTTCCACGCTTGGCCTCTGCTCGGCGCAGTTGTCGAGCCTGGCGGAACTAGACGCTCGTATGGACCGCGTTCAAGGTCGGTGCGCTCGCGTTCGGCGGGGGCTTCGTGATCGTCCCGCTGATGCAGGCAGACGCCGTGAGCGCCTACCACTGGATGACGCACGGCCAGTTCCTCAACGCGGTTGCGCTCGGACAGGTCACACCGGGACCGATCACGCAGACAGTCGCTGCTGTCGGCTATGAGGCGGGAGGGTTGCCCTCGGCGTTGCTCGCGGCCTTGGTCGCGTTCATGCCCTCGTTCTCCTTCGTTCTGCTCGGCGCCGCTCGATTTGAGCGTCTGCTGGTCAATGAGCGAGTCGTCGCCTTCCTCGCTGGCGCCGCTCCGGCGGCGGCCGGAGCCATCATCGGCTCCGCCATCCCATTGACCTCCGCGCTCTCCGAGGGCTGGCAGTACGCCGTGCTCGCCGCCGCTGCCATCCTGTTGCTCGTGCTGCGGCGTGGCGTCGTCCTCACGCTGCTCGCCGCTGGCACAGTCGGAGCGGTGGCCGGGCTACTCGGCGCGTCGCTACCGCACTAGCGGCCTAGAAGGAAGGGGCGGCCGGTTTGTCCGACCCGGTGTCCTCCGAGGAATGAGCTGCTTCGAGTAGCAGCGCGAATGTTGGGCAGGCTTGCGTGGCGCGCTTTGCATGGCTTAGGAGCTCCGGGGAGATCTCCTCTCCGTCAATCACCGGGTAGCCCCACTCGTCGAGTGAAATCCGCTCGGGGAACAGCTCGGAGCACATGCCGTGCGCCTCGCAAGCGATTGGGTTCAAGCGCAAGTGGTGGCTCATCCGAGGGCGAGTTCTCTCGGTAGTGAAGCGCGAGCACCTTGAGCGTCTCGCGGTAGTGGCAGCTCGCCGCGCCGCAGGCACGCCTCGCAAGTTCCGTGGCGTGCGTGGTCGGCGAACTCAATGTCGAATGTGGCGTAGGCGCTGAGGATGAAGCGCACAGCGCCATCTGGGTGAGCGCATGCGCCGCGACGGCGCGTGAGCGAGGCCAGTCGCTCCAGTCGCACCGCCGGATTGCCGTGGGCGGCTCCTTCCGCGAGCTCCTCGACTGTGCTCGCCAGTGCGTCGAGCCCGTTCAAGCAGGGGCCGCACTGTCGCGTGCTCTGCCCTGCCATCCACCTCGCGACGCGAGCGGTCTCGGCGACCGGACAAGCTTCTTCGGAGAGCAGCACCACGACCCCGGCGCCGAGCGAGGCGCCGTGGACTGCCAGATGCTTATCCGAGAGCACGATGCCGCCGAGCAGGCGGCTGTCGATCCAGGCTCCGGCGTATCCACCGAACAGCGCCGCACGAGCACGAGCGGTGATTCCGCCGGCGGCCTCGATCAGCGAGGCGAGCGAGGCGCTGTACTCGATCTCATAAACGCCCGGAATTGCGACGGGGCCTGAGAGCGTGACGAGGGTCGAGCCCGGCTGGGACGGCGTGCCGAGCTCGCGGTGCCAGCTTGGGCCGTGACGAGCGATCAACGCGAGCTGGGCGAGCGTCTCGGCGTTGTTGATAAGTGTCGGGCGGCGCCTGACGCCCTGCTCGAAGGGCATCGGCGGGGTGAACGTCGGGATCGCTGGGGCGCCATTCAGGTGATTGACGAGCGCCGACTCCTGCCCTGAGACATAGCCGGCCGGGACGATGCTCGATCGGAGCCCCACTGAGCACTCGGCGTGGCCGCTGCGTTCCTCGATCGCGGCGGCGACGCTTGCGCCGGCCTCGGGCGCGGACTCGCAAATGCAGACGATCGCCTCCTGGGCGCCAATCGCCGCCGCGGCGAGTTCGGCGCCGTCGAGCATCAAGTGTGGCGTCAGCTCGCAGAGCGTGCGGTCCTTGCGGCTTGCGGGCTCGCCCTCGGTGGCGTTGACCACGACGAGCGGACGCCGCCGTTGTGCGGCGACTGCCCGCATCTTGGTTGCTATCGGGAAGCCGGCCCCGCCTCTGCCGCGAAGCCCGGCGCGCTCGGCCTGCTCGATCAGCGGATGCTCAGCGCGACGCCTGCGCCGCCGCTGCGACGGCAGTTCGCCATGCACGGCGAGGTGATGCGCCAAAGTCGTCGCTCCGCCCACGCCGACGGTTGCCAAGAGGCGTGGCAGGCTCGAGGATGCGCGCGGCTCGGCCTCGCGCGGGAGCGCCTGTAGCTGCTCTCCTCGCTTGCTCATCGCTTCTTCGCCGCTGCGCGATTGGGGCGATGGGAGCGGTGCAGCAGCGAGCTCGGTGTCCCCGAGCGCCGCGGCCATTCCGATCCAAGCGGGCCGCCTGGGAGCCACAGCAGCAAGAACAACGAGAAGCCGCCTGCGGCGCCGAGTGCGGCGCCGCGCAAACGTAGCTGCGCGGGCCAGCCGGACACAACGCGCGCGAGCACCGCTGCGAGCACGATTAGCAGGCAACCGATGCTCAGAGCGAGCAGCCACGTCGCCTTGACGTCACTGCCGGTGCCGAGTCCGTGCAACAGGGCGATCGGCCAGCTTGCATAGGTCAGCCAATGGATTGCTCGCCAGCTCGAAAAGCCGATCCGCTGGCGCAAGAGGCTCGTGATCGTGACCGCCAGCAGCAGGTCGAGCGCCACTGCGCCGAGCCCGAGCCAGAGCGGCCGATAGCTACCGGCGAAGGGCACGAAGGCGTCCAGCAGCGAGATCGGCGCGAAGCTGTCGAGCACCGACGTGAGCACGTGCAGGCCGAGGAATGCCATCGCGAGCAGCGAGACGTTTCGGTGCAGCGAGTCGACGAGAAATCGCGGCCAGCGCGGCGAGCTCCAGCGCCGCACGTCGGTCACGCCGAGCGCGACCGCGAGGGTCAGCAGCACAAGCGCGACGGCGCCGGTCGAGCGGGTTAGATCCCAGTAGGCGCTGCCTCCGGACGCAGCGAGCGGCAGGCTCACGACTCGCCTCGTTCCTCGTGCTTGCCTACCTGTGCGGGCCAGAGTCCGACCGTAGTCGAGCGCCCATCGTTGGCGACCAAGCGCGCTGGGAGCTGCAACTGCCCGAGCCATGCCGCAGCGTGATCGCCACGCAGCAGCGCCGCAGTGGCCGCGATGTTGGCCTGTGCGCAGTCGGCGGCCGCGACGCTCACAGTCCGCCAAGGAGTCTGTGCCGGCAGGCCGGTCTGTGGATCGAGCAGATGGTGCATTGTCTTGCCGTCATGACTCCAGCGCCGCACCGTCGTGCTCGAACTCGCAAGCCCGCCGCAGCGGATTGCGACGGTCTGCCCCGGCGCTGAGAGGTCGCTTCGGTGATCGTCGGTGACGCGGATCTGCCAGCCCTGAGCGGGCGCGGGACCGACGGCGACGAGATCGCCTCCGAGGCTGAGCAGCACGCCGCTTTGGGTGCTTGAGTAGGCGGCTCGCGCCGCGCGGTCGACCGCCCAGGCCTTCGCGGTGGCGCCAAGATCGAGCGAGACGCCGCGTGGCATGCGAACCATCGCACCATCGGCGTTGAGCTGCAGCGTCTGCCACGCGCCCCTCCTGCAGACCTTGACGGCCGGTGGCGCGGGCTCCTCGCACGGCTCGGGCAAGAGCCGCCAGTCGCGGTCATATCCACACAGCTCGAGCGAGCGCCCGAGCGTAGGATCGACGTCGCCGTCGGTCAGGCGAGCCGCGGCGAGCGCAAGCTGAAGCCCCTCGGCGAGCAGCGGACTTACCCGAACCCATCGCCCGGGCGACGCGTTCAGACGCGAGAGTTCGGAGTCGGGGCGAAAGCGGCTGCAGGCGATGTCAATCTCGGCGAGCTCGCGCTCGACGCTCGCTCGCGCCTGATCGAGCGCCTCTGACTCGGTGACGCAGAGCACGACGCTTGTGCCGAGCGCCTCCCAATCGGCTCGCTGCGACCGAGCGCACATCAGGAGCCCCCCGAGACGACCGGGGCCGGAGCTTCTTCGGCGGGCGCGGGTTCAGGGGCAGGCGCCGGTCCGGGTTCTTGTTTCGCCGCTTCGCTCGCGGGGGCGCTCTGTTCCGGCGTCGCGGTCCTGCGGGGTTCTTCGCTCGGCGCCGATTCCGGGGCCTTCGAGGGTTCCGGTGCAGCGTGCGGCGCTTCGGCCGGCGGGTTCAGCAGTTTGGGCGCGCTGCTCGAGTTGTGTCTGGCCGCGTGAGCGGACCGCCGATGCTGTTTGGAGCGCGTCTTGGTCAAGTCGGTGCTTTTGCGCGTCGAGGATTTGTTCGGGAACGCGTGCGCGGCGACGTCGGTCAGGACTGCCGTGAGCGTGACGCTTGCGGCTAGCAGCCAGCGATTGATGACGCTGAGCTTGCGTAGCGAGCTGTCACGCCTGTGTGCGTGGTGCGCGCGCATCTCAATGATGGTGCGCGGCCAGCCACGGGCCGAATTGGGGAATCGTCAGCAGCGCAACCACCAAACCGAGCACGAGCGCGCTTGCGAGCGAAATCAAGCGACCAGCGCGGCCGTTGGTCTCGCGGTAGCGGCCGCCAAACTCGGTGTGTCGGGCTGGGCGGATGTAGTCGGCGCGTAGCGAGCTGAGCACAGTGGGCAGGTGCGCGACCACGTGGACGGCGGTGAAGGCGACCCAGACGAAAAAGCTCACCTTGTGAATCGGCAGCAGCGTCTCGCGTGAGCTTGGCCCGATGAAAAGCAGCGCAACGCCGCTTGCGAAGACGACGAGCGTGCTGAGCACGACGACCGGCGCGATCAGTCGCAGCGCAAGCTGGGGAGGTCCCTTGCGCGTGTACCGGGGATTCGCGGTGTAGTAGCGAGCGAAGCGGTAGCCGCTGCTAGACAGCTTCAGCAGCAGCGGCCCGATCAGCAGTACGCCGATGAATAGATGAACCGAGAGCAGTTGCCCGAGGCGGATGATCGTCACGCCGATGACCGCCAGCAGCACAATCAAGATGCCACCGACGACACTTGTGAGCCGCTCGTTGCCGGCGGTGCCACCGCCGAGCAGCCGGCGGGACCAAGACCACTCTGAGCGGGTCGAGCGCGACGCCTGTGGTTCGACTGTCATGTTTGCGAGTCTGCGTCCGCTCGCTAAGTCGTCGCTAACCCGTTGATGAGAAAGCTCATGTAAAGGCGGCATACCTGAAAAGCGCTCGTGAGGAGGGGCTTATGCTGAGACGATGCGAGCGACGGTTGGCACCCAACTCGGCGATCCCGCGCCAGATAAGGATGTGCTGCCGGCCTCTGCGCCGCCGCGGCGCGTGCTGCTGATCGAGGACGAGCCGGGGATTGTCGACTTCGTCAAACGAGGCCTGCAGGCTGAGGGATTCGTCGTCGAGGCATCCCTGGAGGGCATCGCGGGCGAGCAGCTCGCGATCGGCGGCGGCTTTGACGCGGTGGTCTTGGATCTAATGCTGCCGGGCCGCTCGGGAATGGAGATCCTGGCGACTCTGGAGCGTGCGAAACCGACGTTGCCCGTCGTCGTGCTCACGGCGCGGGGCGAGGTCGAGGACCGCGTCGCGGGTCTGGACGCCGGTGCTGTCGACTATCTGGTCAAGCCGTTCTCGGTCGCGGAGCTTGTCGCGCGGATCCGCGCGCATCTGCGAATGATCTCGCAGGCTTCGGGGAGCACGCTGCGCGCTGCGGGCATCGAAGTCGATCTACTGACGCGCAAGGTCCATCGCGAAGCGCGCGCGGTCGCGCTCTCGAGCACCGAGTTCGAGCTGCTGGCCTACCTGCTGCGCCACCACGGCCAAGTGATGACGCGCGAGCAGATCCTGGGCGCCGTCTGGGGCTACGAGCATGACCCCGCGACGAACGTCGTCGATGTCTACGTCGGCTATCTCCGGCGAAAGCTGGGAACGCTCGGCGAGCCGGCGCCGATCTTCACTGTGCGCTCGGTGGGCTATCGCCTCGGCAGCGCGAGCTGAGCGATGCGCGTGCTGCGCGATCGCCTCGCCGGAGCCGGTCTGCGCTGGCGCTTGGCAGGCTGGGTGATGTTGGTCGTGCTGCTGTGCACCGGCATCTCCTTCGTGGCGGTCTACCGCGGCACGGGCACGCAAGTTCGCCAACAGATCGACAAGGAGCTCGCGGGCGACGCCGGCGACCTGTACCACGACATCGTCCGATCGCATCCCACTACGGCCAAGCACGCGACTCAAGCGGCCGGGGAATACGTGCGGGACCAGTCCTTTGCCGCGAGCTCGACCGTCTTGTTCGTCCTGATCCCGGGCGAGGCTACGAGCACAAACCGTCCGGAGCTGTTCACCCAGGCGGCGCCGGATAAAGACGAGACGCCGGCCGAGCAGTCCCAGGAGAACGAGCTCTCGCGCAACGTGCTGAGGACGCCGGACGGCTACGCGACGCTGGCGCTCCCCGACGTCGGCGACCTGCGGGTGCTCAAGCGCTCAGTCAAGTTGCGCGCTGGCTTGTTGGCGACCATCGGCGTCGGTGAGCCGCTTTCGAGCGTCAAGCACGCCCAGGCAGGCGTCGCGCGAGCGTTCGTCCTCGCCGGCGCGCTCGCGCTCGCGCTCGCCGTGTTGGCCTCCTACCTGATCGGCGCCCGTGTCTCGCGGCCTTTGCGCCGCGTGGCTGCGGTCGCCGCACGGGTGGACGCGGGCGATTTGCACCCGCGGATTCACGACGCGGGCGGGCAGGGCGATGAGGTCCGCGTGCTTGCCGAGGCGTTCAACCACATGCTCGACCGCCTCACCGAGGCGTTCGCAGGCCAGCAGGCGTTCATCGCAGACGCATCGCACGAGTTGCGCACGCCTCTGACGGTGATCCGCGGTCAGCTCGAGGTGCTCGCGTCGCAGCGCGATCCCTCGGCGCAGGAGGTCCGCCGCGTCGAGCGGCTGGTGCAGGCCGAGATTGCCCGCATGACCCGACTGGTCGACGATCTGCTGCTGCTGGCAAGGAGTGAGGAGATGCATTTCCTGCGCGTCGAGCCGATCGAGTTGGCGAGTTTCGTGACAGAGCTGTGGGACGGGGTGAGCCTGATTACGGCTCGCCGCTTCGAGCTCGGATCGATACCGCGGGGCGCACTGAGCGCGGACCCCGATCGCCTCGCGCAGGCGCTGCGCAACTTGATCGAGAATGCGATCGCACACACCGCCGAGGATCGTGGCTTGGTGCGCCTGCTCGTTACCGCGCTACCCGGGGGTCGTGTGTGCTTCAGCATTGAGGACGACGGGCCGGGTGTAGATGGGGCTCAGCGCGAGCGCGTATTTGACCGCCTGCATCGAACCGACGAGGCGCGCGATCGCAGCAGCGGAGGGGCCGGCCTGGGTCTCGCGATCGTGCGCGCGATAGCCGACGCTCACGGGGGGACGGTTGCATTGACGGAGTCCCGGGAGGGCGGCGCGAGGCTGGACTTGACGCTCCCTGGCTTTTCCGCCTCGGGTGCGGCGCGCGGACAAGGCACGCCGAGCACAGCGCTTCGTTAGCTTGGCGGCTGGTTGCATTCCGCCAGCGCTGACCGCCACTCTCTGGGCTGGCACGCATCGGTGGTCCCAGAAATGCCGCGGCGATGCGGGATCTTGTCCCAATCAGTCGAGCGCGGCCGCGTTCCAGCCCCGCCGCGTGCTGGTGGCAGCGAGCGTCGACGCTAGCGCCATCACGAGGAGTTGCACGATGACCGATACGCCGACGCTCACAAGCTGAAACGGACCATTTCCCGTCGCGGCCAGCGACGATGCGTCGGCGAACAGCGCTACGGCGTACAGCGTTGCCGCGAGCGTGATCGCCGACATTGCCACCGTCACGAACGTGCCGCACCCGTAGGCGGCGAGCAGTCGCCATCGCGCCATCGTCACGGCGGACAGAGCCGCACGCGCGGCTACCACACAGACAGTGCCGCACGCCAAGCCGGCGATGCCCCAGCAGATGAACGCGATGCCCCCGACCGTGCTGCTGTGACGAGTAGGCTCGGAGCGAGTTAGCAGCTCCAACACCCGGGTCAGGCCCACGAAGACCAGGACGGCGAGTGGCGGGAGGCTGACCAGCCGTCGCAGGCGCGGCTCTACACGCGCCCGGGTGAGCGCCTCGAGGATCAGCGGCAGCGCGCCCAGCATCACCGCGGCCGAGGCAAGCACAGCCAGGATCTGGACGGCGAGATGTGTAGCGCCGAGCAGACGATGCGCATGGCCGGCCGCCGCGAACGGTTCGTCCTCGGTGGTCTTGTAGAAGCCGAACCCCGCCACGGCGAAGATGACCCAGCAAGCCAACTGGCCGCTCGCGCTCGCCCGCAGTCGGTCAGAGGAGTCGAGGAGACCGGCCTCGGAAGTCGCAGGGCGCAGGTGCGCGACAACCGCGCCGCGCAGCAGGTCGAGCACCGCGGACGGTCGTGGCGGAGCGTCGTCGATCAGCACGCGCATCTCCTCCCCGTAGCGGCGGCGAAACGCCAATGGGTACAGCGACAAAGCGAGCTGTGCCGGCCGCCGGTTCACGTGCTCGCCCCGGCGACGCGCAGACTATCGAGGCCGCGCCGCGCCACGCGCTCGAGGGTCCGCAACTCCTCTGCGAGCGCCGTGCTGCCCGCCCCAGTCAGGCGGTAGGGACGCCGGCGATCTTCCGCTGGCAGCGCCTCGATGAAGCCGCGCTGCTCCAGCCGCGACAGCGCTCCGTACAGCGTCCCAGGACCAAGTCTCACCCCAGAGAGCTGCTCGACGTCGAGCGTGATCGCATAGCCGTGTTTCGGTCCATCGGCCAAGCTCGTGAGCACGAGCAACCCCGGGTCAGTAGATCGCTCACCGATAGATCGCATAACGTAGTAGTAGCATACACCGCGGTAACGAATGCGAGCGGCCGAAGACAGGATTGGACGTCCTTGGTGCTTGGGCGGCATCGCTAGACACGGCTACCCACCCTTCCGTTGGGTGCTGCGGGGCAGTGCCGGCACGTCGGGAAGCTCGTCGCTGGCGCCGGTGAGAACCGTGAGCAGTTCGCCGACGTGTTTGACACGTAGGCGGCGGTCGGGAAGCGGAAGGCCGGTTTGGATCGTGTATTGGTTGCGCCGTCCGTTGCGCTCGCGCGTGATGTAGCCGGCCTCGTCAAGCTCGGTGACGATCCTATGAGCAGCGCGTTCGGTGACTCCGACGTGATCGCTGATCTCCCGCAGGAGCGCTCCCGGATCGTTAGCTATGCAGACGAGCACACGCGCGTGGTTGGTCAGAAATTTCCAACCTGGGGCAGTGTCGTCGGGCATCTACAGAGACTAGCGTATCTAGATTTATAATCCTAGATTAGCAAAGCTAGATAATAATTTCATGCTATGTTCAACAAGTCCGCGGTGCTCCTAGGTCGCTGGCGCTCAGGCGCTCAGGCGCAACATCGATCGAAATGAGGCCGCCGTGTCCAGTTCAGTCATTCCTCCCGCGTCCGTCGGAAGTACCGGCAACGGCGCAGCACTTCCCGACTTCGCGCCCGAGCCCAACGGACGCCACCGCGACTCCTCCCCGCCTCCGCGCAATCAGCTTCTGGCGAGACTCACGAGCCTTACCTCGATCGCCACGACGGCAGCCCTCGGCGTCATCGTGGTCGGCGTCATCGCCGTTATCGGCGGTAGCTACGCCAAGAACGTCGTCCGCGATCAGCTCGTACCGCAGAAGATCAGCTTCCCAGCCGCAAACAGCCCGGCGCTGCTACCTGGGATCAAGCAGTTCGCAGGGCAGCAGCTCGTAAACGGCTCCCAGGCCAAGGCTTACGCCAACAACTTCATCAACGTGCATCTCTCCGAGGTCGCCAATGGGCAGACCTACGCACAGGTCAGCACCGCCGCGATCGCCGAACCGAAGAACGCAAAACTCGCTGAAGAGAAGGCCACGCTGTTCCAAGGCGAGACGCTGCGCAGCATCCTGCTCACCGCCTGGGGATGGTCCCTGGTAGGCGCAATTGCCACGCTGGCCGGTTTCATCATGATCGCGCTGGGCGCAATCCTGTTCCTGCTGCCACTTGCCAACTGGCAGATGAACCTCAGAGGCCGCCGCAGTTCGGTAGCGAGCGCCTGAGCCAAGCGAAGATCGTCGCTCGGGTTCGCCGGGCGGCGATCGACATCAGTGCGTCTCTCCGATCGGGAGCGGTCACGGTGCCGCTGGGATACGCCCCACCACCGCCACTCAGCAGATGCAGGAGATGAAGACCATGACGACCGTGACTGCGCCGCGACCCACAAGCACGACGGCGCCGGCCGAGTCGGCACGACTCCTCGACTCGGTGGGGTATGGTCCCTGTTCTGAGCCTTCTACGGTCGCAGGATTGGGTTTCAATCCCGCCCCAGCGATAGATCGTTCCCTAGGGTCTTGCGCTATCGGACGATGACGGTGACGATGTCGTCGATATCTGCAAAGTCGTGGTCGCGTGTGATGAGCGGGAGTTGATAGGCGGCCGCTGTTGCGGCGATCAACGCGTCGGCGGTGGCGAGCTTCTTGTTGTGGTTGCGTCTGGCGGCTGCGACGAGCCGGCCGTAGTGCGGCGCGACGCGAGCGTCGATCGGTAGGGCGTCGAATCGTCTTTCGGCGAGGATCAGGGTGGCGAGTCGGCCTGGGCGTTGCTTATCGGTGCCGATCAGGACGCCGTGGTGTAGGCCGCAGAGCGTCACGGCGGAGATGGCGGCTTCCTCGGGAGGGTCTTCGAGTGGAGGGTCTTCGCCGCGCGCGAGGGCGATTACGAATGAAGTGTCAAGCAGGGCTCGCTTCACTCGAACGGGTCCCGAGGGACCTCGTCGAGTTGACGGAGTTCGTCGTCGAGACGATCATCAGGGAGCATCGTGCCGCGGAGCTCGCTGACAAGCTTGTCAAAGGGAACGAAGGGGCTGGTGCGATCGACGGGCACCAGCTCAGCGACTGGGTGGCCGTGGACGGTGATACGCAGCCGCTCGCCCGCTTCCACGCGGCGCAGCAGGCTGGCAGTGTCGTTTCGTAGCTGACGCTGAGGGACCTCTGTAGCCATAGGGCTACATCGTAGCGGAGGTCCATGTGATGCGGAGCGCTCAGCCCGACGGTTGGATATCCAGAGCGAAGGCGATGGCATCCAGGGCCGGCTCGTGAGCGGCGTCAGCGGCGGCGGGTCCGCGCGATCAGGCGAGCGTTGCGGCCAGCTTGCCGATAGCGCTTCAGCTGCGAGCGCAGCCCAGCCTCGTCGAGCGCGCAACTCGGAGCCATCGGCAGGGCCACTGGGCTTCCCCTGCTTTCGAGGACACTTTGATCTGCCCCGGCTTTCACGGAGCTGCGGCTCTCGAATCGCGCGGCGCGCGGCGAGGGGCAGACGATGCCCGACAGGCATCGATCACGCCCACCAGTCTCGCCGACCTTCCACGTCTTCGCGCGGGTTCTCGCCGAGGTTGGGCGCGCCGAAGACGAGCAGCTCGAGGCCGTCTGGCCCGGCCTCGTACCCTCGCCATGTGCCGGGCGCAACGCGCACGACGTCCCACATCTCGAGCTCGACGATCTCGTCGTCGAGCTTCATCCTCCCGCTCCCGCTGACGACCACGAACAGCTCCTCCTGCCGCTTGTGCGTGTGGCCGTACGGGAACCGGTAGTCAGGCGGAATGCGCTGGTAGCTGAGGCCGGACTGCTCGAGCTCGAGCGCGTCGCTCGCCAGACGGAACTCGAGGTCCGGCGCGCCGTCGAAGTTGGACCCGACATCCGCCAGATCCTCTCTGAGGTTCCTGAGCGTGAACGGCACCGGCTCAGCGGTCGTTCCAGCCAGCGCCGGTCGCTTCGTACTCGTCGAGTCGCGCTTGCAGCAGCGCCTTCAGCAGCTCGATCGGCAGCTCGCGCTCGTATGGAAGCTTGATGAAGCCCGCGCCGGCCTCGTAGCCAGCGGCCTCGACGGCGGCCTTCTGGGCGGCGAAGAAAGGCGGTGGGAACCGCAGCGAGCAGTGGTTCTTGAAGTTCTGCAGCATCCACAGGCTCGTGTTCTCGCCGCGGACGTAGACCGGCAGGTTCCACTTCAGCACCTCGCGCGCCTCCGGGTCGGCGGCGCGGCTGAGCTGCCTCAGCGCCTCGAGGTGGGGGCGCTGGACGTCGTTGAGCTGTGCGAAGAAGTCTTCGACGCTCGCCCGTTTGGGCATCGGCATGGCCCTAGCGTACCCGCCTCGCGTGGCTGCGCCGTCGTGTGGCTATCGTCGAGCGCATGACGATTCAGCGCATGGACCACGTGGGCGTCGTCGTCGACGACCTCGCCGCGGCGACGGCGTTCTTCGTCGAGCTCGGGCTGGAGCTGCATGGCGAGGCGTCGGTCGAAGGCGGTTGGGTCGATCGCGTGATCGGGCTCGAAGGCGTCCGGGCGCGGATCGCGATGCTCGAGGCTCCAGATGGTCACGGACGGCTCGAGCTGACGGAGTTCGATGCGCCGTCGAGCCGCGGCGGCGACCGGCGCGCGCCGGCGAACACGCTCGGAATTCGTCATCTGTCATTCGCGGTCGACGATCTCGACGGCGTCCTCGCCCGCTTGCGAGCTCGTGGCGCGGAGCTCGTCGGCGAGGTCGAGCGCTACCGAGACAGCTATCGGCTCTGCTACGTCCGCGGCCCGGAGGGGATCATCGTCGAGCTGGCCGAAGCGATCGGCTGACGCTCAGCGCAGCTCCGCGCGGACGAGGCGCAGGCCGACGTCGAGGGAGCTCTCCGTGCGCAAGTGACCGAGGCGCCGGTCCCACTCGCCGCTGTCGAGGTCTTCGCGGAGCTGCGCCACGGCACGGTCAGCGGCCGCTCGCGGCACGCGGTGCCAACTGGAGGAGGCCTGGCGAACGCGCGCGTCGAGGTGGGCCTCGGGTCGCGACCAGAGGCCGACGCAGAACCCATCGGTGCAGTCGCTCGGCACGGGGACCGTCTCGATCCGTGACCGGGGCAAGACGCGTTCGAGGTGCGCGATCGAAGGGAAGTCGCATCGATCGACGTCGGTCAGCTCAGGCAGGTAGTCGCGGACGAGCCACATCCTCGACATCACGTCGACGTCGAGCGTGAGCAGGACGATTCGGTCACGGGTGACTCGCAGCACTTCGGCAAGGCCGCGGTCGACGTCGTTCCAGTGCTGCATCGTGAAGATGCCCATCGTCGCGTCGACGCTCATGTCTCCCAGAGGCAGTGACTCGGCGACCGCCTGGATCGCAACCGCCGCCGCCGGCGGGCGCTGCGCGATCATCACGGCGGACGGCTCGACTGCGATCACCTGGCGATCGCTCGGCTCGTAGGAGCCGGCGCCGGCTCCAACGTTGAGAACCGTCTGCGCGTCGCCGAGCGCTGTCCAGATCGCGTCCTGGATCCGCGGATCGGCACGGCGGATCTCGCTGTAGTCGAGGCCGATGCGGTCATACGCGGGACCGCTCACCGTCGTTGCCGCCTTCGACCGGCTGAAGCGGCGCTCGCGGCGGCAGCTCGTTCGCGCAACGCCGAGCGGTCGGCGCGATCGAGCAGCTGCAGCAGCGCATCTGTCATTTCGTCGGCGAACGCTCGGTCGAGCGGCCCGCTCGCGGCGAGCAGCCGGTACCAGAGCGCTCCGAAGAACAACTCGGCGATCAGCTCGAGATTCGCATCGGCGCCGATCTCGCCACGGTCGCGCGCGCGGCGCAAGAGCTCGACCATCACCGCCCGTCGGCGCGCGAGGAACTCGTTTTGAAACGAGCGCGCGAATCCGTGATCCAGCTGCGCTTCTGCCATCAGCGCAACGAGCAGCCGTGCGTTGCGCCCACGTGCGCCGAGCACGCTGCGTCGCAGGAACGCGCGCAGGTCGTTTGCCAGATCACCGGCGTCGGGCGCCGGGGCGAGCTTGGCGGCGCCGTCGTTGAGCGCCTCGAGCACGACTGCCGCCTTCGACGGCCACCAGCGGTAGACGGTCTGCTTGCTGACCGCGGCGTGACGGGCGATGCCTTCCATCGTCAGCGCGGGATAGCCGCTCTGCTCGACGATCTCGAGCGCCGCGAGGAGCACCGCGTGGCGCACCGTCTCGCTGCGTGGGCGCCCGGGACCGCTCATCTCCTCAGATTACTGGACGGAGCGTCCTGCTATAAATACAAGACGTGCCGTCTTGTATTTGGCCAGACAGCGTCGAGGCCGTCCTTCGCGGCGAGCACGCGCTGATGCTCGGCTACGTGACGCCGGCGCGCGGCGTCGTGCTTACTCCGGTGACGAACTTCGCGCTGCACGACCGCGAAGCCGGCACCGTGTCGACCAGCACTTCGGTCGGCGCTTGGAAGAAGTTGGCGCGGATCCGCGCCAATCCGAACATCGCCCTCGCGTTCCACACTCGCGCATACGCTGACCACGAGCGCCCCGAGTACGTGCTCGTGCAGGGGCGCGCAAGTCTCGGTCCTCCGGTCGAGGACTTCCCGTCGACTGTGCTCGAGCAGTGGGAGCGCATCGAGCCCTGGCGTTCGCTTGGACCGCTCGCGAAGCGCTGGCTGCGCGTCTACGGGCGTCGGGTCGAGGTCAAGGTCTTCGTCGAGCGCGTCGTCGTCTGGCCGGATCTGGCCTGCGTCGGGCCGCCGGATGTCTACGGCCGTGCGCTTGGCGCGAGCTCGCCGCCGTCGCAGGCGCCGCCGGCCGGAGGAACCGGCCCTCGAGTGGCGCATCGCCGCGCGGCCTGGGAAGCGCGGCGCCTCCCCGATGCGCTGCTCGGCTGGGTCGGCGCGGACGAGCGGCCGATGATCGTGCCGGTCGGCATTGGGCCGGCTGCGCGTGACGGGATCGAGCTGCTCGCGCCCCCGGGCCTGCTGCCCGCCGGCGCGCGGCGCGCCGGCCTGACCGCGCACTGGTTCTCACGCGGCGTCACCGGCCAGCGCCAGATCGTCCACACCGGCTGGCTCGACGGCAGCATCTATGCGCCGCACACTCGCGCGTCGTACTTCATGCCGCCGCTGCGCCCCATCTACAGGCTCGTCGTCGGAGGCGTGACGCGCCGGCGCTATCGCCGCGCCGTCCGCGCCGTCCGCGCCGGCGAATCGCCGACCCGCGCCTAATCCACCGCGCTGCGCCGCGCCGTAACGAGAACCGCAACCGTCCCGGAGCGGATCGGCCGCCCGAGCCGCTCGTAGAGCGCGACGTGCTCGTCCTCGAGGGCTCGACGCTGGCCCGGCGAGATCCGCCGGTAGAACGACAGCGTGCGGAGCAGGCTGGTGAGCTCGTCGGCGGTCTGCTCGATCGAGATCGGCACGGCTGCAACTCGCACGTCGCAGAACAGGTTGGCCGCTGCGGGCTGCGCAACGTCGTGGCTGCCGACCCATGCCCACACCTCTGAGACGTTCTCGCGGAGCCGCTCGGCCCCTTCGAGAAGGGACGCAAGGTCTCGATATGCCGGCCAGTCGGCGGCGATCTCCGGTGCGATTCGCTGCAGCGAGGACAGCAGCGCTGCTTGATCTTGGCTGCTGCGCTCCTCTTCGAGCCCGCAGTGCTGGAGCAGCGCGAGCGTTCCGCCGGGAGCGAGCACGCGAGCGGCCCTGCGCCAGCTGACGGCGGGGTCGAGCCAATGGAAGGCGGACGCCGAGAACACCGCTCGGAAGCGCCGACTGGGAAGCGCCGCGTCCTCGAAGCGCGCGTTGACGAGCTCCAGCGCTCCGCTGCCTCCAAGGTTCTGCTCGGCGAGCGAGATCAGCCGTTCGCCGGGCTCGACGGCGACCACGGCAAGCCCGCGAGCGAGCAGGCTGCGCGTCAGCTGACCGCTGCCGCAACCGAGCTCGAGGACCGGATCGCCGACCCCGATCCGTGCTCGCTGGACCGCGCGGTCGACCAACTCGTCGGGATACGCCGGCCGGTTGCGGTCGTACTCGGCCGCGATGTCGTCGAAGACCGTGCCGTAGTCACGAGCGGAAGCCGTCGCCATCGCGACACCGTAGACCCGGTGCTGGACGGTGGCGCTCGACCGCATGACGGCCGGGCGCGCGGCGCCGGACAGTGTGACGGCCGGGCGCGCGGCGCTGGACGGCGTGCCGCTGACGCGAGGCCGCCGCGCGCACCGGCGCTCGCCGATCGCCGCCCGATATCGTCCCGGCGACCGACAGCCTCGTCACACATCGCACTAACCGCGCCGGCGGATCTCGACGGCAGCGGGCGCGCTGAAAGGAGACTCAATGACCGAGCCGACGTCAGTGAGCGAGCCGACGTTCTTCTACGACTTCAGCTCGCCGTACTCGTACCTCAGCGCGAATCGTGTCGATGACGTGCTGCCGGCGCGCGTGCGCTGGCAGCCGATCTTGTTCGGCGCGCTGATCACGGCGATCGGCAAGGAACCGTGGTCGTGGCACAAGGGGCCGGCGCGCGACGCGCAGATGCGCGAATGCGAGCAGCGCGCGGCGGCGCTTGGGCTGGCGCTGACGTGGCCGCGCGACTGGCCGCTCGGGACGTACTCGATCGTCGTCGCGCGCGCGGCGCTCGTCGCCGAGGAGCACGGTCGGCTGCGTGAGTTCTCGCTGGCGGCGTTCCGCAACGGCCTCGGCGTCGGCCGCGACCTGAGCGAGCTCGACGTCGTCCTGGAGACGGCCGACGAGGCCGGCGTCGATCGCAGCGCGGTCAGCGACGGCGTCGCCGATCCGCGGATCAAGCAGCGGCTGCGCGACGCCACCGACGCGGCGGTCGCGCTGGGCGTCACGGGCGTGCCGACGATCGCCGTCGGCGACGAGCTGTTCTGGGGCGACGATCGTCTCGAGGACGCAGCCGCGGCGCTCACCGCGCGGGGCGGCGACTGACGCGCCGACAGCCCGTCGACGCCGATCGCACGCCGATCGCGCGCGGCTCGCGAAGCGTCGCGTAGGGTGCCTCGCAAGATGCGAACTGTCGTCGCGACTCGCTATGTGACGCCGCTGCGCGAGGGCGGCTCGCTGCCTGGCCTCGTCGAGGCCGACGACGACGGGCTGTACGTCGTCAAGTTCCGCGGCGCCGGCCAGGGGCCGCGCGCGCTGATCGCGGAGCTGGTCGCGGGCGAAGTCGCGCGTGCGCTAGGCCTGAAAGTGCCTGAGCTCGTGCTCGTCGAGCTCGACGCGCGGATCGCGACGGCGGAGCCGGATCCGGAGATCCAGGACCTGCTTGGCGCTTCGGCGGGGCTCAACGTCGGGCTCGACTTCCTGCCCGGCTCGCTGCCGTACAACCCGCTCGACGCGGTCGACGCCGAGCTCGCGGCGGAAATCGTCTGGTTCGACGCGCTCGTGCTGAACGTCGATCGCACGCCGCGCAATCCAAATCTGCTGCGCTGGCACGACGCGCTCTGGCTGATCGACCACGGCGCGGCGTTCTATCGGCATCATCGCGCCGGCGATCCGGGTTGGGAGGCGAGCGCGGCCGCCGCCGAGCCGTTCGCGGCGATCTCCGAACACGTGCTGATCGATTCGGCGGCGGCGCTGCGGAGCGTCGACGAGCGCCTCGCCGGACGGCTCGACGGCGGTGAGCTGGAGCGGATCGCTGGGCTCGTGCCGCGCGAGTGGGGCGAGGCGGGCGCGTACGCCGAGTTCCTCGCCGCGCGCCTGCAAGCGCCGCGGCGCTTCGTCGACGAAGCCGATCGAGGCAGGCGATGAGCGAAGACGAGCCGGCGATGAGCGACGGCGAGCCGTTCTCGTACGCGCTGCTGCGCGTGATGCCGCGCGCCGATCGTGGCGAGGCGATCAACGTCGGCGTCGTCGTGTTCTGCCGCAGGGCGGGCTTCCTCGCGATCCGCTGGGCGCTGCCGCTCGAGCGGCTGAAGACGCTCGACGCGACGCTCGACGTCGCGTCGCTCGAATCGCAGCTGCGCGCGCTCGAGGCGATCGCGCGCGGCGATCGCGCCGGCGGCGCGGTCGCGTCGCAGCCGCCGTCAGAGCGCTTTCACTGGCTTGTCGCGCCGGCGTCGACGATCGTCGTGCCGAGCGAGGTGCACACGGGCATCAGCGCCGATCCTCAGCAGACGCTCGCGCAGCTGTTCGAGAAGCTGGTCCGCTGAGCGCCGTCTCGCCGCGACCTCGAGCGGCCTCGATGTCAGCGCGCTCGACGCGCGTCGCCCGGCGCGCCCCGGCGTGGAGCCCCACGGCCCCCGACGTGCGCCCTCAGCATCCCAGACGTGCGCCCTCAGCGTCCCGGGCGTGCGCCGTCAGCGTCCCAGACGTGCGCCCCGCGTCCCCGGCGTGCGCCCCGCCGCCCGCCGCCGCCGCGCGCCGCTCAACGCTCGCTGTCGAGCGTGCGCATCTGCGGCTGCGGATAGCGCTCGCCGGCGATCGCGTCGTGCGGAATCGCGCGCTCGAGCTCGGCGAGGTCGGCGTCGCTCAAATCGAGCTCGAGCGCGCCGAGCGCCTCGCTCAGGCGCTCGCGCGTGCGCGCGCCGACGAGCGCGACGATGTCGTCTCCGCGCGAGAGCACCCACGCGATCGCGACCTGCGCGACGGTCGCTCGCTTGGTCTCGGCGATCGCGCGCAGCGAGTCGACGAGCGCCAGGTTCTGCGTCAGGTTCTCGTCGCTGAAGCGCGGCGCGCGCGAACGGAAGTCGCCGGGCGCGAGCTCGCGCCCGGCCGAGTAGTGGCCGCTGATCAGCCCGCGGCTGAGCACGCCGTAGGCGGTCAGCGCGACGCCGAGCTCGCGGCACGTCGCGAGGATCGAGTGCTCGACGCCGCGCGAGACGAGCGAGTACTCGATCTGCAGGTCGCAGATCGGATGCACGGCGGCCGCGCGGCGGATCGTCTGGGCGCCGACCTCGGAGAGCCCGATCTGGCGGACGTAGCCGGCTTGGACGAGCTCGGCGATCGCTCCGACGGTCTCTTCGATCGGCACGTTCGGGTCGAGGCGAGCCGGCCGGTAGACGTCGACGTGCTCGACGCCGAGGCGCGTCAGCGAGTGCGCGAGCGCGGTCTTGACGGCGGCCGGGCGCGCGTCGTAGCCGAGCCACGCGCCTTCGGGGCCGCGCTGCGCGCCGAACTTGACGCTCAGCAGGTAGTCGTCGCGCGGGCGCCCGCGCAGCGCGTCGCCGATCAGCATCTCGTTGTGGCCCATCCCGTAGAAGTCGCCGGTGTCGAGCAGCTTCACGCCGGCGTCGAGCGCGGCGTGGATCGTCGCGATGCTCTCGTCGCGGTCGGCAGGTCCGTACATGCCGGACATCCCCATGCAGCCGAGGCCGACGGCCGCGACGTCGGGACCTGTCGCTCCAAGTGCCCGGAGCTTCACGAGCGGCGCACCATCAGCTCAATATAGGGAGAGCGGGACGCGTCTCGAGCACGACCGGTCCGCGCCGCGCATGCCCCGGCGACATGCCCGCTCGGCAGTGCGCGGCGGCGGCTACCGTTCGGGCGAGCTCTCGCTCGCGAGCAGGCGCCAACCTTCGAGGAAGCCGGCTCGCGCCGCGGGCTCGAGACGATCGAGCGTCCGGCGCATCGGCTCGACGATCTTGCGGACGAACCTGCGCATCACGGCGCGATGGTCGTTGTGCAGGCTGACGAGCGTGCGGCGGCGGTCGCTCGGGTCCTCGGCTCGCTCGAGCAGGCCGGCGCGGCTGAGCTCGCCGACGAGCAGGCTCGTCGTCGCCACGCTCAGCCCGATCCGCTCGGCGATCGCGCTGACGCTGAGGCCGTCCTCGAGCGTCACGGCGATCATCACGGGCATGTGACGCGGGCCGAGCGAGTTCGCTTCGAACGCCTCGCGGAACGCCTTCGGCGGCGGGTCGGCGCGCCGCTTGAGGTTGTGCACGACGCTGCCGAGCAGCGTCGAGAGCTCGAGCACGCCGTCCTCGGACGTCCGGTCGGTCGACGTGCGTCTGGTTGCGGATACGGGCATCGCGACTATGCTATAAAGCGTTGAAATCAAAAGTATTGGATTTGCAAACTGCTTGTAAATAAGAGTATATCGACACCGCGGAGGACCGAATGAGCGCGACCGAGGCAACCACCGAGCGGCGCGGAATCGTCGCGCGCGTCGGCATCTGGGCGGCGGCGCACCGCCGCGCGGTCCCACTGATCTGGCTCGTGCTGCTGATCGGCACGCTCGGCATCTCCGGCGCCGTCGGCACGAAGTTCGCCAACAACTTCTCGCTGCCCGGCACCGAATCGCAGCGCGCGGCAGACCTGCTCAAACGCGACTTCCCAGCGCAGGCCGGCGACTCCGATCAGATCGTCTTCGCCGTCCACCAGGGAGCCGTCACCGACGCGGCCGTTCGCGCGCGCGTCGCGCCGATGCTCGCGCGCGTCGCGAGCCTGCCGCATGTCACGGGTGTCACCAGCCCGTACTCGGCCGGCGTCAAGACGATCTCAACCGACGGCAAGATCGCGTTCGCGACGGTCACGTTCGACCAGCGCGCGAACGTCCTGCCGGCGTCGGCGACCGAACGCGTGATCGCCGCGGCGAAAGGCGCCGGCTCGGCGCGGCTGCAGGTCGCGCTCGGCGGCCAGGCGATCGAACAGGTGCAGAAGCCGGCGCTCGGCGCGGCGACCGCGATCGGGCTGCTCGCGGCGGTCATCGTCCTCTTGATCACGTTCGGCTCGTTCATCGCGATGGGCCTGCCGATCATCACCGCTCTGCTCGGTCTCGGCACGGGCATCGGCCTCGCCGGACTGGCTTCGCAGGTGATCGACATGCCGAACTTCGCGACCGAGCTCGCGGCGATGATCGGCCTCGGCGTCGGCATCGACTACGCGCTGTTCGTCGTCACGCGCTTTCGCGAGAACTACCTCCAGGACGGCGACCTGCAGGGCGCGATCGCGACGGCGATGGACACTGCCGGGCGCGCCGTGCTGTTCGCCGGCCTGACGGTGATCATCGCGCTGCTCGGCCAGTTCCTGCTCGGCGTCGAGTTCCTCTACGGCCTTGCGGTCGCATCGTCGCTCGCCGTGCTGATGACGATGCTCGCGGCGTTGACGGTGCTGCCGGCGCTGCTGTCGCGCTTTGGCGAGCGGATCGGGCGCCAGCGCGTATCGCGGCGCCTCGGGCGCGGACGTCGCGGATCGTCGGCCTCGGCCTCGGCGGCGACGCCCGGCGCGGCGGCGGCCACGCAGCCGCCGACCGGTTTCTGGCTGCGCTGGTCGCGCCTGATCGAGCGCCATCCGTGGCCGGGAGCGATCGCCGGCCTGGCGATCATGCTGACGCTCGCGACGCCCGCGTTGGCGTTGCGACTCGGCAACAGCGACGCCGGCAACAACCCGACGAGCCAGACGACGCGACAGGCATACGACCTGCTCGCGAAGGGCTTCGGCGCCGGCGTCAACGGCCCGCTGCTGCTCGTCGCCAAGCTCCCGCGCAAAGACGATCCGGCGGCGCTCGCGCGAGTGGCCGCCGGGCTGCGGACGACCGCGGACGTTGCATCGGTCTCCGCCGCGCGGCTCAGCCCCGCCGGTCTCACGGCCGTGTTCAACGTCTATCCGCGCTCCTCGCCGCAGGCGCTCGCGACGACTGAACTGGTCGGCACGATCCGCCATCGCGTGCTGCCGGCGCTGGCGTCGGCGACCGGAACGACGCTGCTCGTCGGCGGCGTCAACGCGACGACGATCGACTTCACGCACGTGCTCTCGAGCAAGCTGCCGCTATTCGTCGGCATCGTCGTGCTGCTCTCCGCGCTGTTGCTGATGATGGTCTTCCGCTCGCTCGTGATCCCGCTGCAAGCGGCGTTCATGAACCTGCTGTCGATCGGCGCTTCGCTCGGCGTCGTCGTCGCGATCTTCCAGTGGGGCTGGCTCGGCAGCGTGTTTAACGTCAAGGGAGCGCCGATCCAGGCGTTCATCCCGGTGATGCTGTTCGCGATCGTGTTCGGGCTCTCGATGGACTACGAGGTGTTCCTCGTCTCGCGCATGCACGAGGAGTGGCAGCGCCGGCGCGATCCGCAGCAGGCGGTGACGCAGGGGCTGGCCTCGACGGGGCGCGTGATCACGGCGGCGGCGACGATCATGATCTGCGTCTTCCTCTCGTTCGTCGTCGGCGGCGAACGCGTGCTCGAGCTGTTCGGGCTGAGCTTGGCGAGCGCCGTCTTCCTCGACGCGTTCATCGTGCGCAGCCTGCTGCTGCCGTCGGTGCTGCACCTGATCGGCAGGCGCACGTGGTCGCTGCCGGGATGGCTCGAGCGACGGCTGCCGCACATCGCGATCGACGCGCCTTCGACGAGCGCCCCGCGCAAGGCGCGTGCGCCGGAGCTGGCGCTCGACGAGGTCGGCTGACTCGCCGGCGGTCAACGCGGTCTGGGTCTACCGCGAGCCGCACAAGGCGGTCGCGGAGATCAAGGACCACGTCGCGTTCTACCCCGACCGCGTCGACTCGATCGTCGAGCACGAGCCGGCACGCGCCTAGCGCAGGCCTCACACTTCGGGGCGTGCATCCGCTGCAGTGGCTGAGCAAGCGCGACCGCGACTTCGCCGCGTTGCGCCGCGCCGGTCGTGCGGCGATCGTGATGCCGGCGATGTTCGCGATCGGCGAGGAGCTGATCGAGAACCCGGCCGTCGCGACGTTCGCGGCGTTCGGCTCGTTCGCGATGCTGCTGCTCGTCGACTTCGGCGGTCCGCTGCGCGAGCGCTTGCAGGCGCAGGCGACGCTCGCGGTCGCAGGCGCCGTGCTCGTCTGCCTCGGCACGCTCGTCTGCCGCAACGTCTGGCTCGCCGCCGTGACGATGGCGCTCGTCGCGTTCGTCGTGATCTTCGTCGGCGTCGTCAGCTCGGTGCTCGCAGGCGCATCGACTTCGCTGCTGCTCGGCTTCATCCTGCCGGTCACGCTCGTCGGCCCGATCTCGTCGATCCCCGACCGGCTCGCCGGCTGGGGGATGGCCTCGGGCGCGGCGCTGATCGCCGTCGGCGCGCTGTGGCCGACGCCGGCGCGCGGCCCGCTGCGCGACGCCGCGACGACTGCGTGCAAGGCGCTCGCCGGACGGCTGCGCGCTGAGGTCGCGTTCATCCTCAGCGGCCGTGACGAGGCGCTGGCACACGACTACGACGGCGCGATCGCGCACGCCGAGACGGCCGTCGCGGCGATGCACCGCGTGTTCCTCGCGACGCCGTATCGGCCAGCCAGCTTGAGCACGTCCGGTCGCGCGACGATCCGTCTCGTCGACGAGCTGAACTGGCTCGGCGCGATCGTCGCGCAGTCGGCGCCGCACCACGTCGTGACGCCGGCGAACCGCGCGGTCGGCGCCGTCAAGCTCGACGCGGCGACGGTGCTCGACCGCGGCGCCGAGCTGCTCGAGACCGTCGGCGGCGACTGCGCCGAGCTGCACGCCGCGATCGGCGAGCTCGACGGCGCGCTCGGCAAGATGGAGCACGACGCGACGACGACGCTGCCGATCGACGCGCACCCGGCGAGCGGATCGTCCGGCGGCGAGATCCGCGCGGGAGCGCTCGTCAGCTCGCTCGACCCGAGCTTCCGCGCGCAGGAGCTCGGCTTCGCCGTGACGAACATCGCGCGCAACATCGACCTCGCCGCGGCGGCCGAGCGGCGCAGCTGGCTGCAGCGGCTGCTCGGCCGCCAACCGCGCGGGATCGTCGGCCCGCTGAGCGCCGCGCAGCAGCGCGCGACGGCGCACGTCGACCGCAACTCCGTCTGGCTGCACAACAGCGTGCGCGGCGCCGTCGGCCTGGCGCTCGCCGTGTTCATCGCCAACGAAACGGGCGTTCAGCACTCGTTCTGGGTCGTCCTCGGAACGCTCTCGGTGCTGCGCTCGAACGCGCTGAACACCGGCCAGAACGCGCTGCGCGGGCTGGCCGGCACGGTCGCCGGCTTCATCGTCGCCGGCGCGCTGATCGAGTTGATCGGCGCGAACACGACGCTGCTGTGGTTCCTGCTGCCGCTCGCGATCCTGCTCGCCGGCGTCGCGCCGGCGGCGATCTCGTTCGCGGCCGGGCAGGCGGCGTTCACGTTGACGCTCGTCTTCCTCTACAACATCATCCAACCGACCGGCTGGCGCGTCGGGCTGTTGCGCGTCGAGGACATCGCGATCGGCTGTGGCGTGAGCTTGTTCGTCGGGCTGCTGTTCTGGCCACGCGGCGCCGGCGCGGCGCTGCGCAGCGCGCTCGCCGACGCGTATCGCGAAAGCGCCTCCTACCTGGCGAGCGCCGTCGACTTCGGCATGCGCCGCTGCGACACGGGCGCGGCGTCGCTCGCCGTGCCCGAAGCAGAGGCGCAGCGCGCCGCGGCCGCCGCGCGCCGGCTCGACGACACGTTCCGCAGCTATCTCGCCGAGCGCGGCGCCAAGCCGGCGCCGCTCGCCGACGTGACGACGCTGCTCAGCGGCGCGAGCGGCCTGCGCATCGCCGCCGACGCCGTGCTCGACCTGTGGGAGCGCGAGGACGGCTCGCCGAGCGGCGATCGGACGGCCGCGCGCGAGGAGATCTTGCGCACGACGAAGCTCGTCGAGCGGTGGTACGAAGACCTCGCGTCGAGCCTGCTCGACGGCGGCGCGCTGCGCGAGCCGCTCGAGCGCGACGCCGGCGCCGACGGACGACTCGTCGACGCCGTGCGCCACGACCTGCGCGCCGAGGACGGCGCCGCGACCGGGACGGCCGTGAGGATGATCTGGACCGGCGACCACCTCGATGCGGCGCGGCGGCTGCAGGCGATCATCGTCGCGCCGGCGCGCGCCGCGGCGCGCGCGTCGCTCGAGCCGGCCACCGCGCAAGTCGCGCCGGCATCCGCCGCCGCGCGGGGGTAGGCGCGTGGCGGCGTCTGAGCGCGAAGGCCTGCGCACGGTCACGATCCGCTCGGCCGACGCGCCGCTGCAGGCCACGTTCGTGCCCGACGCCGGCATGGTCTGCTGCTCGCTGCGCTACGACGACGCCGAGCTGCTCGCGCCTCGCGGCGGCGTGCGCGCATATGCCGAACGCGGCTCGACGATGGGCATTCCGCTGCTCTACCCGTGGGCCAATCGTCTCGCCGGCTTCAGCTATCGCGCGGGCGAGGAGCTCGTCGAGCTGCCGCGCGACAGTCCGCTGCTGAAGCTCGACGAGCACGGCCTGCCGATTCACGGCGTGATCCCAGGCGCGCTGAGTTGGGAGCTGTGCGACGACGACGCTGCTGCCGCCGGACCGCACGAGCTGCGCGCGCGAATGCGTTGGCAGCGTCGTGAGCTGCTCGCGATCTTCCCTTTCGCGCACACCGTCGAGCTGCGCGCGCGCCTCGATCGAGCGACGCTGACGATCGACGTCGAAGTCGATCCGCTCGGCGATCGCGCGGTGCCTGTCTCGTTCGGCTTCCATCCATATCTGTCGCCGAGCGAAGGCGAGCGCGATCGCTGGGAGGTGGCGCTGCCGGTGCGCGAACGGCTGCTGCTCGACGCGCGGATGATCCCGACGGGCGCGCGCGAGCCGCTGCTCACGCGACGCTTCGCGCTCGCGCGGACGAGCTCGGACGACGCGTTCGCCGGCCTGCTCGAGCCGCCCGTGTTCACGCTCGCCGCCGCCAAGCAGCGGATCGAGCTCGAGCTGCTGCGCGGCTACTCCTACGCGCAGCTGTACGCGCCGGCGGGCGAGCGCTTCGTCTGCTTCGAGCCGATGACGGCGCCGACGAACGCGCTGCTCGGCGACGGGCAGCTACAGCACGCGACGGCGGGCGAGCCGTTTTGCGCGAGCTTTACGATCTCGGTCGCGGGCGTCGCCTGAGCGACCGACGCGCGGTCAGCTCGTCTGGACGAGCAGCAGCACGTTGCCGTCGGCGTCGCGAAGCCAGAGCATCGGCGGCACCGGGTCGCCCATTCGCGAGATCTCCGCGTCGGCGTCGACGCCGGCCGCGAGCAGGCTCGCGTGGTCCGCGTCGATGTCCGTCGTCGACAGCGCGACGCGCGTGTCGATGCCGACCGGTTCTCCCTCGCGCGGGGTGACGAGCGCAAGCGACGTCGCCGAGCCGCTCGGCGCGACTTCGACCCAGCGTTCGCTGCCGCCGAACGGGACGTCGGCGCGCTTCTCGAAACCGAGCTTCTCGCAGTAGAACGCGAGCGCGCGGTCCTGGTCTGAGACGGGCACCATCACCGTGCCGATCTGCGTGATGTTCGCTGCTGTCGTCGTGTCGCTCATCGTTGCTCCTTTGGTTTGTTTGCCTGCGGATCAGGCGCAGCGCCTTCGGATCAGATGCCGCGAAGCCTGCCGATCAGGCGCCGCGACGGATTAGCTCTGATGCCCGCCCGCGGCGCCATGCGGCGATTGTCCGCCTCTGGCGCCGCGAGCGTCGTCCTCCTTGACAAGTGACCATTCAGTCACCTATGCTTGGCGGCGAGATGGATGCGGTGTTCAAAGCGTTGGCCGATCCGACACGGCGGAAGCTGCTCGACGAGCTGTTTCGCGAAGACGGACAGACGCTTGCGGCGCTCGAGGCGCGCCTGCCGATGACACGCTTCGGCGTGATGAAGCACCTGCGGGTGCTCGAACAGGCGGGGCTCGTCAAGGCGAAACGGCGCGGGCGCGAGAAGCTGCACTTCTTGAACGCCGTTCCGATCCGACTGGTCTACGACCGGTGGGTCAGCAAGTACGCAGAGCCTTGGGCGGCGGCGCTCACTGGGCTGAAGCAGACGATCGAGGAGCAGAATGCGATGGAGAAGGTGTTCGAGATCTACATCAAGACAACGCCCGACCGCCTCTGGGAGGCGATCACCGACTTCGACTTGCGCCGGCGCTACACGTTCGGCGCGGGCGCGAAGTCGGATTGGACGACCGGCTCGTCATACGAGCTGTGCTCGCCGAGCGGCGGCGGGCTGAAGCTCGCCGAAGGAGAGAACCTCGAGGTCGAGCCGCCGCGGCGGCTCGTGCAGAGCTTCGCCGCGCTGTGGAACGAGGGAGTGCAGCGCGAAGGCGCCTCGCGAGTCACGTGGGAGATCGAGCCGGTCGGCGATTCTTGCCGGCTGACCGTCACGCACAGCGACTTGCGTGAGGACGCCAACGACGAACTGTACGGCGGTTGGCCGATGATCCTCTCGGGCCTGAAGACGCTGCTCGAGACCGGCGGGGATCTGACGACGCCCGGCTCGCTGCTGTACGCCGAGGGCGCCGCGTGAGGCACGTCGTGCTGCTGCGCGGCGTCAACGTCGGCGCTCGCAACAGGCTCGCGATGTCGGCGCTGCGCGAGGCGCTGCACGGCGCCGGCATGCGCGACGTCGAGACCTACCTGCAAAGCGGCAACGTCGTGCTCGACGGCGACTCGACGACGCCGCATGAGCTGGCGCGACGCTGTGAAGCCGTGATCGCCGAGCGCTTCGAGCTGACGGTCGCGGTCGTCGTGCGCACGCGCGCGCAACTCGCGCGTGTCGTGCGCCGCGATCCGCTCGGCGACGTCGCCGATCAGCCGAAGCTCTACCAGGTCAGCTTCTGCGCCGCCAAGCCCGCGCCGGCGGCGCTTCGGAAGGCTGCCGCGAGCGCCGTCGAAGGCGAGCGGATCGTCGCGCACGGCAGCGAGATCTACGCGTGGTTCCCGCACGGCATCGGCCGCTCGCGGCTGGCCGCGCAGCTCGCCAAGCACGACTTCGGCGTCGTCGCGACGGCGCGCAACTGGACGACCGTGACGAAGCTGCTCGAGCTCGCCGAACGATGAGCGCGCCGCGTCCGATCCTCGTCCTGCAGCACGCCGGCTGCGAGCCGCCGGGCGCTTACGAAGACGAGCTGATCGCGCGCAAGCTCCCGTTCGCGCGCGTGTTGCTCGATCAGGGCGAGCAGCTGCCCGACTGGCGCGCGTATGCGGCGATCGTCGCGATGGGCGGCGCGATGAGCGTCAACGACGAGATCGCGCGCCCGTGGCTCGTGGCCGAGAAGCGGCTGATCGGCGAAGCCGTCCGCGCCGGCACGCCGTACTGGGGCGTGTGCCTCGGCGCGCAGCTGCTCGCGGCGAGCCTCGGCGCAAGCGTCGCCGCCGGCGCGCGCCCGGAGCTCGGCGTGCTCGCCGTCGAGCTGACCGACGCGGCGCTCCGAGACCCGGTCTTCAGCGCGCTGCCGCGCAGTTTCCGCACGCTGCAGTGGCACGGCGAAACGTATGAGCTGCCGCCGGGCGCCGTGCGGCTGGCGCGCTCGCAGGACTACGAGCAGCAGGCGTTCGTGCTCGGCGCGGCGTATGCGCTTCAGTTCCACCTCGAGGTCGACGCCGCGCTGATCGGCGAATGGGTCGCGATGCCCGAGTACGTCGCAGAGCTCGATCGGCTCGCCGGCGGCGACACGCCGGCGCAGGTGCTCGCCGACGTCGCGTCGATCGAGCGCGAGTCGATCGCGCTCGCTCGCGAGCTGTTCGCGCGCTGGCTGATCGACGTCGTCGGGATCGAGCGCGAGCGCCGGTAGTTTGCGATGCTGCGCCGGTGGCGGCCGAGCAGCAGCGCACGATCGAGACCGACGGTCGCCGCTTCGCCTGGCGCGCGCTCGGCGCCGGCGAGCCGCTGCTGCTGATCAACGGCTACGCGGCGAGCTCGGCCGACTGGGACCCGATGGCGACGCGCCGGCGGCGAGTCCGTCGGGCGTCAACTCGGTCTCGATCGCTTCGCGCACGCGTTCGGCGGCGGCGCCACGCAGACGCCGCTTGCTCGCCGCGTACGCGTGCGCGTTCAGCTTCGACAGCCGCTCGGCCGTCTCGCGGGCGCTCGCCGCAAGCTGATCGGCGTCGACGACGCGGTCGAGGTAGCCGACCGCGACGGCCTCGTGCGGCGCGTAGATCGCCGCGTTCAAGATCGCCGCGTCGAGCCGCGCCGGGTGCAGCCGGCGGCTGGCCAGCTCGATCACGAACAGCGGCATCGTCAAACCGATCTCGACCTCGTTGAGCCCGATTCGGAAGAGACCGTCGACGCCGAGCCGCACGTCGGCGGCGAGCAGCAGGAACGCGCCGGCGGCGACCGCATGGCCGGGGCTGGCGAGCACGATCGGGCGGGGGAACAGCAGCATCCGCTCGGTCAGCGTCGCGCCGAGGCGCAACATCTCGATCGTCGGCTCGAGCCCTTCGCCGAACACGCGCAGGTCGAAGCCGGCCGAGAAGTAGCCCTCATTGATCGGCGAACTGAGTGCCGCGCGCCAAGCAACGCACGCCCGAGCTGCGCGACCGTGTGCTCGCGAGTGCGCTCGAGCTGCTCGCTCGCGACGGCGTCGGTGCGTTCACGACGCGTGGACTCGCGCGCGCTGCCGATACGTCGACGCCGGCGGTCTACGAGTTGTTCGGCGACAAGGCGGGGCTCGTGCGCGAGGTGTTCTTCGCCGGCTTTCGCCTGCTGCGCGATCGTCTCGCGTCGCTCGAGCAGAGCGAGGATCCGCTTGCCGACGTGATCGCGCTCGGCGATCGCTATCGCGCATTCATCCGCGAGAACCCGGTACTCGCCGAAGTGATGTTCTCGCGCCCGTTCGGCGATTTCGACCCAAGCGAGGCTGAGCGACGCGCCGGCGCCGATGTGCGCGAGCTGATCGTCGCGCGCGTGCGCCGCTGTGTACGCGACGGCGTGCTCGCCGGCGACGAGCTCGACATCACGCACGTGCTCGTCGCGCTGATGCAGGGCCTCGCGCTGGCCGACAACGCGCATCGCCTCGGGCGCAGCCGCCGCTCGGTCGAGCGGCGCTGGGACCTCGCGATCCGCGCGCTGCTCGACGGGCTGCGTGTGCCGCCGAGCTGAGTCGTGTGTAATTAGCGCCGACGGGAGAGTCGACGGCGGGCAATTGTGTCGGCGACTGCTCGCGAAGTTCAAGCGTTCGCGATTTCGGCCGATTGGAAGATCGACCGGATAAGTTCGAGACGGGGGTGGGGAGACATGTCAGCAGTGAGCAACAGTCCCGGCGAGCCTCCGCGCGAAGGGCGCATCGCGCGCTCGTGGCGGCTGACGCGCGCCGCGTGGGACGTCGTGCGCGATGACCGTTCGCTGTTGACGCTCGCGGCGCTCTCGGTCGTGCTCGGCGCGATCGGCTTGGCGCTGATCTTCGTGCTTGCGGGCTCGTTCCACGGCGGCCGCCTGAAGGGCGACAAACTGGCGATCTTCGCGTTGATCTTCGCCTACCCGCTGACGTTCGTCAGCACGTTCTTGAACACCGCGATCGCCGCAGCCGCGGCGGCTGCGCTCGAAGGCAGGCATCTCTCGCTCGGCGAAGCGCTCGCCGTGCCGATGCGCAAGCTCGGCACCATCGCGCTGTGGTCGCTGATCGCCGCCGTCGTCGGCTACGTGCTCGAGCAGGCCGCGAGCCGGCTGCCGCTCGGCGGCAGCATCGTCGCGCGGATCGTCGGCGTCGGCTGGTCGCTCGCGAGCCTTTTCGCCGTGCCGGCGATCGCGCTCGAAGACGTCTCTGCGATGCAGGCGTTGAAGCGCTCGGCAGCGACCGTCAAGCAGCGCTGGGGCGAGACGATCGGCGGCGGGCTGATCATCGGCGCTTGGAGCGGGATCGCGATGCTCGGCGTCGTCGTCGTGTTCGCGATCGCGATCGCCGCGACGCAGCACACGGCTTCGTTGCAGGACGCATTGATCGCGATCGGCGTGCTCGCGCTCGTCGCGATCGTCGGCTTGCAGCTCGTCGTGCGCCAGACGTTCTCGGTCGCGCTCTACCGCTATGCGAAGGACGGGACCGTGCCCGAGCACTTCTCCGAGCACGACTTGCAGTCGCCGTTTCGCCGCAAACGTCGGCAGTAGCTGGCGCAAACGCGCGCACCAGCTGACCGGCCGACGCTAAGTCAATTTGCGCTTCTGCGGGTGGACGGTCTCGCCGCGGGCGAGCATCGCGACGAACTGCGCGATCCGCCGCGCGCGAGTGTCGGCGCGCTTGGCATTGTCGATCCGCAGCAGCACCGAGTAGCGGTTCTGGCTCGTCAGGAGCTCGAACATCGCCTGCGCGCGCGGCTCGGCGGCGAGCGCCGCGAGCAGGTCGGCCGGCGGCTCGATGCTGGCCTGTCCGGCGTAGGCGGCCTCCCAGCGACCGTCGGCCTTCGCCGCCGCGATCGCGGACAGCCCCGCCGCGCGCATCTGGCCTTCGTCGATCAGCCGCTCGGCGATCGCGACGTTGCGCTTCGACCAGGCGCTGCGCGCGCGGCGCGGCGTGAAGCGCTGCCGGTAGGTCCGCTCGTCGCGCCGCTTGACTTGCCCGTCGATCCAGCCGTGGCACAGCGCCGCGTCGAGCGCGTCGTCGTAGCTCAGCGCGGTCGGCTTCGTCGTGCCCTTCTTCGCAAGCACGAGCCAGACGCCGCTGTCGCGCGGGTGGTTCTCGGCGAGCCACGCGCGCCATGCGCCCGCATCGAGCACGATCAGCTCTTCGAGATCGTCCGCCACGCCGCGAGTGTCGCACGCGTGTCCGCGCTCGTGCATGACCGCCCAGCGCTCGTGCATGACCGCCGCCCGCCCGCTCGCAGCCGCCGCTCGCTCGTTCACAGCCCGGCCACGAGTGCGGGAGCGACGGCGGTATCTTTGCCGGGCCTTGAACGAATGGCTCGGCCACGCTCAACCGAACGTCCCGGGCCGTGGCATCGTCGCGTCGTACGGCGTGCGCTTCTGGGCGCTCGTGGCGATCGTCGGCGTCGGCGCGGGCCTCGCCGGCGCGGCGCTGATGGAGCTGCTGCGGGTCGTGCAGCACCTCGCCTGGTCCTATCACTCGGGCCCATTCCTCGACGCCGTCGAACGCACGTCTTCGGCGCATCGCGTGATCGTGCTGCTGATCGCCGGCGTCGTCGCCGGCGGCGGCGCGATCGCGCTCGTCCGGCTCGGCGGCGGCGGCGAGGTCTCGGAGGCGATCTGGCTGCGCGCCGCGCGCATGCCGCTGTGGGCGAGCCTCGCGCGCGCGGTGCACTCGATCGTGATCGTCGCGCTCGGCGCGTCGCTCGGCCGCGAGGCCGCGCCACAGCAGGCCGGCGCCGCGTTCGCGAGCACGCTCAGCGAGTGGATGCGCGTGCCCGAGTGGCAGCGGCGGCTGCTCGTCGCGTGCGGCGCCGGCGCCGGCATGGCGGCGGTCTACAACGTCCCGTTCGGCGGCGCTCTGTTCGCGCTCGAGGTGCTGCTCGGAACGCTCACGCTGCCGCTCGTGCTGCCGGCGCTCGCGACGACGCTGATCGCGACGACCGTCTCGTGGATCGTGCTGCCGAACGCTCCGACGTACCTGATCCCGACCTACCACGTGCACGCCTCGGAGGTCGTCTGGGCGCTGATCGTCGGCCCGCTCGCGGGCCTCGCGTCGGTCGCGTACATCCGCCTGATCTCGCGCGCGCATGCGATGCGCCCGGCCGGCTGGGCGCGCCTGCTCGTGCCGATCGGCGTGTTCACGGCGCTCGGCGCCGTCTCGATCGCCTATCCGCAGCTGCTCGGCAACGGCAAGAACGTCGTGCAGCTCGCGCTCGTCGGGCAGCTCGGCGTCGTGCTGCTCGCCGTGCTGCTCGCGCTGAAGCCGATCGCGACGGCCGCGTGTCTCGGCAGTGGCGCCCCCGGAGGCCTGTTCACGCCGACGCTCGCCGTCGGCGTGCTGTTCGGCGGGCTGCTCGGCGAGGCTTGGACGCAGCTGTGGCCGGGCGCGCCGCTCGGCGGCTATGCGTTCATCGGCGGCGTCGCCGTGCTCGGCGCCGCGATGCAAGGCCCGCTCGCGGCGGTCGTGCTGCTGCTCGAGCTGACGCATCACGGCGACTCGTTGATGGTCCCGGAGCTGCTCGCCGTCGTCGAGGCGACGGTCGTCGCGCGCGTGCTCGGCGCGCCGTCGATCTACTCGGCGCGGCTCTCGCGCGGGCGCCCGCCAGCCGCGCGAGAGGACGCCGTGACGCCGAGCCCGCCCGAGCTGCACGCGCCGGGCGACCTGTTGCCGCGCTCGATGGGCTGAGCGGGCCCACACGGCCTACGGCACGCGGCCATCCCATCGCCGCGCGCTCGTCGGGCCGTGCGCGCCTGTCGGGCCGTGCGCCTGTTGGCTGCGCGCCTGTCGTGGATCACGCGCTGGACGTACGTTGGATCAGCGCGCGCTCGTGTAATGGACGCGGGCGCTCGCGTCCGAAGGATGTCCAGGAGCAGCATTCGACGGAGGACTCTCGATGCCGGGTTTCACAGACACGCAAAAGGCACACCCGTCCAGCGGCGCGTTCGGCGTGATCCAGAGCCAGCCGGACGAGCAGACGAGCGTCGTCGCGCTCGAAGGCGAGCTCGACCTCGAGCGCGCGCCGTCGCTGAAGTGGGCGCTCGTCGATTCGCTCGACGCCGGCTACACGCAGATCGTCGTCGACTTGACGCACGTCAGGTTCATGGACTCGACGGCGCTGAGCGTGCTCGTCGGCGTCAACAAGAGCCTCGACATCGGTTCGCGCCTGGCGCTCGTCTGCGTCAACTCGAACGTGCTGAAGATCTTCGAGCTCTCGGGGATGGACGGCGCATTCGCGATCTTCGCGACGATCGAGCAGGCGCTCGTCCACGTTCGAGGTCAGACGACGCGGATCGGGTGACGGACGTGGGCCGCTGATGGCGCGCTGCGTGGACCGGCACGGACCGAGCGTGCGAGCGTCCGCTCACGCGCTGCTGACCGCGGCGATCGTCGCCTGCTGCGCGCTGATCTCGCAATCGCCTGCCGCGGCGCTCGCGGCGAAGAGCACTACGACGAGCGCGAGCGCGCCGTCGAGCGAAGCGCCGAGCTCGGCGCACAGCCGTCGCGCAGAACGCGAGGCGGGCGTCGAAAGCGCGCCTGCGCCGCCGGTCGCGTCGCCATTGCCGGCGCCGCCGGAAACGCCGAGTGGCGCGCGCTCGCATCGCGCGCCGCCGAACGGGGTCGCGCTGCCTGCGCCCGCGCCGGTCTCGGCGCCAGGGGCGAGCGGACGACGCGCCGGCGCCGGCGGCGACCCATCGCCTGCGCCTGCGCGCGCGCACGAGCGCACGAGCTCCGCTCGCGGTGGCGCGACCGGCGGGCACGGCGGCGCGACCGGCGCGCGCGGATCGAGCGAGCCGAGCGAAGGCGTCGCCGCGGCGGGTGTCGCTGGCGACGGGGAATCGACGCAGAGCGTCGAAGCGCTCGCGCGCACGAAAAAAGGCGCAGGCGGAAAAAGCGGCGGCGGCAAGAAGCAGAAAGAAAAAACGGAACGAACGAAAGCGAAAGGCAAAGCCAAGGAAACCGAAACGGAAGGCGAATCGGCGGCGCCGGGCGAAACGGGAACGGGCAAGCAGGGCGGCGTCGGCAGCGCGGCGGCGACGGGCAACGGCGACTCACCGGCCGCGCAAGCGCAGCCGGCGAGCGCGACGGTCGGTCCAGCGCTCGCCGGCTCGATCGCAGCGCCGCTCGCAAGCGCGTCGAACGGGACCGGCGAAGTCTCGATCGATGCGGCCGCGCCGGTGAGCAGGTCTGCGACTCACGACGACGTGGGCGCGCCGCGCAAGCAACGGCGTGCGCGGCGCGCGAAGCGCGACGGCATCGCAGCGACGGCGCTCGGCAGCGTGTTTGCGCCGGCTGCGCTGTCGCCGGTCTCGAGCACGCTGAGCGACGCGGCGCCGGCGCGCGCGGCGCGGCCGACGAACAGCGCCGCCAAGCGCACGCACGCCGCTTCGACGCAGCCTGCGCTCGTCAAGACGATCACGAAGATCGTCGGCGTCGTGCCGGCGCCGGTGCGGATCTTGATCGGCGCGCTGATCGCGCTCGCGCTCGCGCTCGGCCTGCGCTCGCTGCTCGCGTCGATCGGCACGCGCCGCCTCGTCCGCCAGCGCGGCGAGCTGCTCGAGGACGTCGGCTTGCTGCAGGCGGCGCTGCTGCCCGAGCCGCCGGCGCGGCTCGGTCCGGTCGGCACGTCGGTCGCGTACCGTCCCGCCGACGGCCCAGGCGCCGGCGGCGACTTCTACGACGCGTTCGCGCTCGCCGACGGCCGCCTCGCGGTGATCGTCGGCGACGTCTCCGGCCACGGTCGCGAGGCGCTGCCGCACACGGCGCTCGTGCGCTTCACGGTGCGCGCGTATCTCGAGGCGGGGCTGTCGCCGGCGGACGCGCTGCGGACCGCAGGCGCCGTGCTCGAGCGCCAGCTCGCCGGCTCGTTCGCGACTGTGATCGCGGCGATCTACCACCCGCGCGAGCGCACGCTGACGTATGCGAGCGCCGGGCACCCGCCGCCGATCGTGCTCGGCGCGCCGGCGCCCGACGGCAGCTTGAAGCCGCTCGCGACGGTGACCGCGTGCTCGGCGCCGCCGATCGGCGCGGGAATGCGCACGGGCACGCGCGAGACGGTCATCACGGTGCCGGGCGCGGCGCGACTGTGCTTCCACACCGACGGCGTGACCGAGGCGCGGATCGGCGCGGAGCTGTTCGGCGCGGCGCGGCTCGCGCGGACGCTCGCGGCGCTCGAGCCGAGCGCTGGCGCCGCGGCGCTGCTCGACAGCGTCGCGGCGCAGTCGGATGCGCGCCCCGACGACATGGCCGCTTGCCTGCTGCACGTGCACGCCGGCGCCGGCGCCGGCGCGCCGGCGATCAGCCGTGAGCGCGTCGAGCTCGACGAGGAATCGCTCGCGCGCGGGCGCGTCGAGCGATTCCTGCGCGACAGCGGCTTCGAGCCGGCGCGGGCCGCGGCGATCGCCGATGCCGCGCGCGCCGAGCTGACGCGCGCGGGCGGCGCGACGCTCGAGCTGCGCTTCGACGGCGGCGCGCCGAGCGCGTCGGTGCGCGCCGAGAACTTGATCCAAGCGAAGCCGCTCGCCGTGGCGACGGCGTCGTGAGACCGATGCGAGAGGAGCTTCGATGAGCGCCGTTCCAACGCTCGCGCCCGATGCGGCGCTCGTGCTTGGCATCGCCGCGACGGCGATCCCGTTCGCGCGCACGCCTGAAGACGAGGCCGAGCGCTGGCTGCGCCTGCTGCGCCTGCACGGCGAGGTCGGCGTCGCGTTGCAAGGTCTCGGCGTCAGCGAGGGCTCGCTGACGTCAGCCGCGCGGTCGGCGTCGAACGGGAGCGGCGAAGGCGACGCGCGGTCGCCGAACGGCATTGGCGGCCGCGACGGCGACGCGCCGTCGTCGAACGGCTCGGCAAGCGGCGCGCGCAGGGACGTGATCGCGCTCGTCGGCGAGCGCGCGGTGCGGCTGGCCGGCGAGCGCGGCGCCGACTGCGTCGGCACGAAGGAGCTGCTGCTCGGCGTGCTCGACGTCTACGGCGACGTCTTCGAGCGCACGCTGCGCTCGCACGGCACGGACACCGACGAGGTGCTCGAGCGGCTCGCCGCCTGAGCGACGCGCGCGGCGCTACCTCGGGTTGACGAGCGCGAGCGTGAAGCCGTCGTAGCCCTTCGCGCCGACGGTCTGAATCGTGGTCGCGCTGACGCGAGGCTCTTCGGCGAGCAGCTCGTGCAGGTGGCGCGAGCCGAGCACGTCGGGCGTGTCGTTGGCCTCGTCGACGAGGCCGCCGTCGCGGATCACGTTGTCGGCGACGATCAGCGCGCCAGGCCGCGCGAGCTGCAGCGCCCACTTGAAGTAGTCCGGCGTGCGCCACTTGTCGGCGTCGATGAAGACGAAGTCGAACGCCTGCGGCGACTCGGCGGCGAGCAGCGGCAGCGTCTCGAGCGCCGGCGCGACGCGAACGTCGACGAGCTGCGCGAAGCCGGCGCGCGCGATGTTCGCGACGGCGACGTCGGCGTTGCGCGGATCGGACTCGAGCGTCACGAGGCTGCCGTCGGGCGGCAGCGCGCGCGCCAGCCAGATCGCGCTGTAGCCGCCGAGCGTGCCGATCTCGAGGATCCGCCGCGCGTCGATCGAGCGCGCGAGCAGATACAGCAGCTTGCCCTGGCTCGGCGTGACGGCGATCGGCGGCAGCCCGGCGTCGACGCTCGCGCGCAACGCGTCGTCGAGCGCCGCGTCGGCTCCGACGAGCCGGCGCTCGACGTACTCGTCGACTGCGTCCCACGTCGGCTCGCTCACAGCGCGTTCGCCTTCGCTCGCGAGAGCAGCAGCTTGAACAGGTGCTGTTGCGCTTCTGCCGGGAACGGCCGCAGCAGCCCTGAGCTGAGCAGCGTCACCTCGCTCGGGCCGTCGACGAAGCCGAGGAAGTCGAGATAGATCGGCAGCTTGATCCGGTGCACGATAAACGTCGCGGTGACGCGCCAGCCGAAGCTCCCGCTCGCGCCGGGCGCGGGCGGCGTGCCCGACTGGATCGTGACGCCGCCTGACGTCGCGCCGCTGACGCGCTGGCCCTGCAGCAGGCGCGTCAGGTAGCCGGAGAAGCAGCTGCGCACGCGTGAGCTGTGCAGCGCCTTCAGCGTGCGTTCGGCGCCGGCGGCGCTCGACGCGACGGAGACTTCCGAGCTGACGCTGAGATCGACGATCTGACGTTTGAAGCGGAAGTCCTTCGAGCCCTGCTCGACGAGGCTCTTCGCGCCGCCGCCGCTGATCCCGGTGCAGTCGACCATCTTGCGTTCGAGCTGGCGTTCGCGCGCCGAGCTCGACGCGTGCTGTTCGGTTGCGGTGAAGCCGGGCACGTCGGTCTGCGTGAGGTTGACGGCGCGGGCGAACGCGAGCGCGCGAGCGCGCGTCAGCGGTCCTTTGACGGTCGCCGAGCGTGATCCGGCCTTATGCGTCTCACCGCTCGACGTCGTCAGGTCGCTCTTGCCGCAGCCGGCGAGCAGGCCGGCGACGCAGAGCGCCAGCGCGAACGGCACGATCGGCGCGCGGCGCACGTCGACCGGAGCTATCGCTTGCTCGCGCGCACGGCTGTGCCGTAGGCGCAGATCTCGGTCCACGTCTGGCCGAGCTCGGACGTGTCGAAGCGAAACGCGATGATCGCGTCGGCGCCCTTCGCCGAGGCCTCCTCTTCGAGGCGTTCCTGCGCGTGCACGCGCCCTTCGGCGAGCATCTTCGTCATCCCTTCAGCTCGCCCCCGACGAGCGACTTCAGCGACGCGCCGAACTGCGAGCCGATGTTTCGCGCGCGCACGGTCAAGCCGAAGACCTCGCCGAGCACCTCGTCGATCTGATAGCCGGGAAGGTCGTTCATCGTCGTGATGATCATCGCCGTCACCTCATCTCTGTTCGATCTGTGGGCGCGGCGTTTCGTTTGCCGCAGCCCGCTCTCAGCTCACCCTATTCTCCTCGGCGAGCGCGCGAGCCAACGTCTCGTCGAATCCGGCAGGCTCGATCTGAAATGGCTCGGCGCCGCTCGAATCGGTCACGACGGTCGCCGTCATCAGCCCTTCGACGAGCGGCCGCGCGACGTTCGTGTCGACGGGCGTGACGAGCCCGAGCCACAGCGCGGAGATCGCCGGCGTGATCAACGGGACGGGCAGCTTCGGTCGCGGCCGCACGTGCATCGCGAGCGCCATGCGATCGAGCATGTCGGCGTAGGAGAGGACGTCGGGGCCGCCGATCTGCACCTCGCGGCCGCTCGACTCGGGCACGCCGGGAGCGCGCGCGAGGTAGGAGACGACGTCGTCGATGCCGATCGGCTGCGTCGCGTTGCGCAGCCACGCCGGCGCGATCATCACTGGCAGCCGTTTGACGAGGTGGCGAATCGTCCGGTAGGACTCGCTCTGCGCGCCGACGACCATCGCCGCGCGGAAGTAAGTCAGCGGCGGCCCGTCGGCGGCGAGCGCGAGCGCCGTCTCGTGGCGACTGCGCAGATGCTTCGAGACGCTCTCGTCGCCGAGCCCGCCGAGGTAGACGATCCGCTGCACGCCTTCGGCGCGCGCGATCCGCGCAAAGTTGCGCGCGCCGTCGAGCTCGCGCTGCTCGTAGCCGCTGCCGCCGGCCATCGCGTGGACGAGGAAGTAGGCGACGTCGATCTGCGAGCCGGCGCCGGCGAGGCTGTCGGCGTCGGTGACGTCGCCGCGCACGACCTCGCAGCCGAGCTTTGCAAGGCGCCCGGCACGCGACGGATCGCGCACGAGACAGCGCACGGACGCGTCAGTCTGGACAAGCGTTTCAGCGAGGCGGCCGCCGATGAAGCCGGTCGCTCCGGTTACGAGCGCGCGCGTGGCGATCGGCTCAGGTTACTCGTGCGGCGAGGAGCCGTTGCGACGCTCGGCGACGTCGGGACCGGTTGTCGTCGTCATCACCGACGCGGCGCTGCCGCCGAGCGCGCGGCGGACGAGCGCCGGCGCGAGCGTGCGCAGCGCGGCGGCGACGCCATACGGGCGCGGCACGTAGCGTTCGGCGCGCCGGCCGACGCCGGCGTCGAAGATCGCCTCGGCGGCGCGCTCGGGCTTGGCGACGATCCAGCGCGTCCACGGCTTGGCGGTCAGCTCGGACTGCGGGAAGCCCTCGGTCGAGATGAAGCCGGGGAGGACGAGGCCGACGTGCACGCCGTGCGCGGCCTCCTCGGCGCAGAGCGCATCCGACCACCCGGCGAGCGCGAACTTCGACGCGCTGTAGGCGCCGGAGCCGGCGCGCGCGACGCGGCCGGCGGTCGAGGAAACGTTGACGATCGCGCTCGGCGCCGACTCGCGCAGCAGCGGCAGCAGCGCCTCGGTCAGGCGCACTTGCGCGTCGAAGTTGATCGCCATCGTGCGGCGCACGTTCTCGAAGCCGCCGTCGGCAAAGCGCGCGCGCCAGGCGGCGCCGGCGTTGTTGACGAGCAGGTCGAGCCGCCCGTGGCGCTCGCGCAGATGATCGTGGACGCGCGTCGGCGCATCGTCGTCGAGCAGGTCGACGGCGACGAAGCTGACGCGGTCCTCGCCGAGCTCGGCGGCGAGGTCGCGCAGGCGCTGCTCGCGGCGCGCGACGAGCACCAGCGAGGCGTCCGGCTCGCGCGCGAGCCGTCGCGCGGTCGCTTCGCCGATCCCGCTCGAGGCGCCGGTGATCAGGCAGACGCCTGCGTTGCGTGAGTTGCTCGAGGTTTTGATGATCGGGATCGGGATCGCTCGTTGTCGACCGACGGCGCGTGCGACGGCTGACGGGTAGCCTCTCAGATCGGCGAGCGAATGGCTGGAGATCGACCACCTGACACTCACGGCAAGCGCCAGGCGGTAGAGCTGTTCAGCGGGTTGCCGAGCCGCTACGACCGGCTGTCGTCGTGGCTCAGCTTCGGCCAGGACCCACGCTGGCGGCGCGCGTCGATCGATGCGCTGCAGCCGCCGAGCGGCGCGCGCGTGCTCGACGTCGCGACGGGCACCGGCATGGTCGCCGCCGAGCTGCTCGCGCGCCACGCCGATTGCACGGTCGTCGGCGTCGATCAGAGCGAGCAGATGCTCGGCGCGGCGCGTGCGCGCTTCGCCGGCGATCGCCGCGTCGAGTTGCTGCAGGGCGAAGCCGAGGCGCTGCCGTTCGCCGACGCGAGCTTCGACTGCCTGACGTTCACGTACCTGCTGCGCTACGTCGAGGACCCGGCGGCGACGCTGCGCGAGCTCGCGCGCGTCGTGCGCCCTGGCGGGCGCGTCTCATCGCTCGAGTTCGGCGTGCCGCCGTGGAGGCCGGCGCGCGCGGCGTGGCGTCTCTACACGGCCGTCGGTCTGCCGGCGCTCGGGCGGATCGCGTCGCGCGAGTGGATGGAGGTCGGCCGCTTCCTCGGGCCGAGCATCCGCGGCTACTACGCGCGCCACCCGCTCGAGCGGATCGTCGGCTACTGGAACGCGGCTGGCCTCGAGCAGGTGCGCGTGCGACGGATGAGCTTCGGCGGCGGCGTCGTGATGTCCGCCGTCAAGGCGGCGCAGGCGAGCGAGACGACGACGGGCGCCGGCGCGGCGTCGAGCCGCGCGGCTCGCTCGGAGGGGTCTGGCGATGCGCACGGAGCCTGAGCGACCGGCGTTCTACGCGATCGGGCGCGGCCGCGCGAGCGAGCTCGTGACGCTGCTGCACCCGCCGTACACAGCGTGGCATCTGAGCTACTTCGCGCTCGGCGCGGCTGTCGCGCCGCAGCTCTATGTCAATCGCCTGCTGTGGGGGCTCGCGGCGTTCGCGCTGGCCGTCGGCGTCGCGGCGCACGCGCTCGACGAGCTGCACGACCGCCCGCTGCGCACCGGCCTGAGCGACCGCACGCTGATCGCGCTGGCGAGCGTCAGCCTGCTCGGCGCGCTGGCGATCGGCGTCGCCGGCGCGATCACCGTGTCGCCGTGGCTCGTGCCGCTGGTCGCGCTCGGCGGCGCGTTCGTGCCGGCGTACAACCTCGAGTGGATCGGCGGACGGATGCACGGCGACGTCTGGTTCGCGCTCGGCTGGGGCGCCTTCCCGGCGTTCACCGGCTACTTCGTCGAGTCGCTGCGCGTCGCGCTGCCGGGCGTCTTGATCGCGCTCGGCTGCACGGCGCTGAGCGTCGCGCAGCGGCGGCTCAGCACGCCGGCGCGCGAGCTGCGCCGTCGCACGCGTTCGATCGCCGGCGTTCGCACGTTGGCTGACGGTCGCACCGAGGAGCTGACGCTGCCGGTGCTGCTGGCGCCGCTCGACGGCGCGCTCGCGGCGCTGTCGCTCGCGGTCGTCGTGACGGCGTGCGCGCTCGTCGCGGCGCGTCTGTACTGAGCGCACGTCGCGACGAGTCGCCGCGCTGGGGCCAAGCCGTGCACAGGTTCAGAGTCGGGTTCAGCGTCGGTCCGCGCGGCGGCCGGCGTCAGACATCGAGCAGACCACGCGGCGGCCCGGCGTCAGAGATCGAGCAGATGCGCGCCGGGCCCAGGGCGCACCTCGAGCGCGCCGGGCGGCGGCGGCGCGTCGGGCGCGAACAGCGCGAGCACGCAGCCGCCGAAGCCGCCGCCGATGATCCGCGCGCCGGCGGCGCCGGCGTCGCGCAGCCGCGTGACGGTCGCCTCGACGGCGGGCGTCGAGATCTGGAAGTCGTCGCGCAAGCTCGCGTGCGAAGCGTCGAGCAGGCGCCCGAGTCGCGGCAGGTCGTCGTCGCGTCAACGCCGTGACGGCGTCGCGCACGCGCGCGTTCTCGCTGAGCACGTGGCGCGCACGGCGGCGCATCGGCTCGGGCAGTCGCTCGGCGGCGGCCGGATCGCTCGCTTCGCTGAGCGTGCGCACGCCGAGCCGCTGCGACGCTTCGGCGCACTCGGCGCGGCGCTCGTTGTAGCCGCTGGCGGAGTGCGTGTGGCGCTCGCCGGAGTCGAGCACGAACGAGCCGCCATCCATCGAGACGCAGCGGCACCGGCTCGATCGTCTCGAGCGCGGCGAAGTCGATCAGCAGCGCCGCTCGGGCGCGCCGAACAGCGAAGCGAGCTGGTCGAGCAGCCCTGTCTGCGCGCCGACCCAATCGTTCTCGACGCGTGCGCACACGCGCGCGAGCTCGAGCCGGCCCGGTTCGTCGGCGTCGACGCCTGCGAGCGCGAGCAGCGCCAGGCACAGCGAGACCTCGAGCGCGGCGGAGGAGGACAGACCGGCGCCGCGCGGCAGGTCGCCGCCGATCTCGAGCGCGGCGCCGCCGACGTCGACGCCAAGCGCCTCGAGCTCGGCGGCGATGCCGATCACGAACGCGCGCCAGCCGCGCTCGCGCGCACGCTCGGTGACGGTGAAGACGAACTGCTCGTCGAGGTCGCGCGCGTGCGCGCGGATCACGAGGTCGTCGACGGCGGCGGCGTCGACGAGCACTCCCTGCGAGATCGCGAACGGCAGCGCCAAGCCGCCGTTGTAGTCGGTGTGCTCGCCGATCAGGTTGACGCGTCCGGGCGCGAACGCGCGCGCGCGTTCAGGCGGCACGAGCGATCGCGTCGCGCAGCACGACGGCCGTCTCCTCGGGCAGCGTGTCGGAGATGAACGTCCCGGCGCCCTGCTCGGAGCCGGCGAGGAACTTGAGCTTCTCGGCGGTGCGCAGCGGCGGGTAGAACTCGGCGTGCACGTGCCCGTCGTGCTCGCGCGCCGTCGGGCGCGCCGACGGTCGGCGCCTGGTGGACGACCATCACGTACGGGAACGGTCGCTCGAACAGCGCGTCGTAACCACGCACGAGCGTCTGCAGCGCGACGGCCAGCTCACGCAACTCGAGCGGCTCGCAGTCGAGCAGGCTCGCGCGGTGCTCGCGCAGCACGACGTGCGCTTCGAACGCCCAGCGCGCGGCGCGCGGCACGTAGGCGACGACGCGCTCGCCTTCGAACAGCACGCGCTCCTCCTCGGCGAGCTCGCGCTCGTGAGCAGCTCGCAGACGGCGCAGCCGCCGAGCCGCTCGTCGGCGGCGAACTCGCGCTCTGGCACGGGCGGGATGAACGGGTAGCCATAGACCTGCCCGTGCGGGTGGTGCAGCGTCACGCCGACCTCGACGCCGCGGTTCTCGAAGATCATCACGTAGTCGACGTCGTCGCGCGCGCCGAGCTCGGCGTAGCGGTTGCGCCAGACCCACATCAGCGCCTCGGCGCGCTCGTCGGAGAGCGACCCGAACGAGCCGTCGTGCTGATCGGTGTAGACGATCACCTCGGCCGCGCCGCCGGGCGGCTGAAACGACGGGAAAGCGGTTGTCGAACACGGCGATCTCGAACTCTGAGAACGGGATCTCGGTGTCCGGACCGGCCAGGCTTGCTCGGGTCGAGCGGGCAGTGCTCGCGGTCGGGCAGGAACGTGCGGTCCTGACGGTGGATCGCGTAGACGACCTGCTCGCCGCGCAGCTCGTTGAAGCGCAGCTCGCTCACGTCTGCGCGTCGCCGTGTCGCTCGCGTCGTGCTCGACGCGGCTGTACAGCAGCAGCGCGCGGCCGTCCGCTTTGCGCGTGCGCAAGATCGCCAGCGGGCCGAGGCGCTCCTCGCCGCGCGGCGGCGCTCCCGGCGAGCCGCTCATCTCGTCGGCCGGCGCGTCGCGCGGCTGCGCGCCGGCTGCGCGCTCGTCCGCATTCGCCTCTGCGCCGTCTTGCGGCGGCTCGCGCGAAGGAGGCTGGGCGGAGCCGGAAGCCATCGAGCGAGGGTATACCGCGCCGCGCTCGACCGTCGATCGCCGGAGATCCGGTGGGCGCCCGGAAGACTTCTCGGCACGTGCTTGACTGAAGAGATAGATTCGCGGTACAGGGCACAGCTGAGGAGACTGGGCCCTCGATCAGAGGAGAGTGATATGGCAGATCAGACAGATCATCAGCCGTAGAGAGTCTCGACGCAAGCCGATGGTGGAGCAGTAGTCGGGCAGGCCGGGATTCGATCGGCGCTCGTTCCTGCGCCGCACTGCGCTGAGCGGCGTCGCGGCAGGCTCAGTCGGCACGCTGCTGGCGGCGTGCGGCTCGAGCAGCAGCAACTCGGCCAGCGGCGCCAGCGGCGGCGCGTCCGGCAGAAGTGTTCGGCTCGCACAAGAACTACAAGTTCGTGTTCGTCAACCACGTCACGACGAACCCGTTCTTCACGCCGACGCAGTACGGCGCGGCGGACGCGTCGAAGCTGCTCGGCTGCTCCTACCAGTGGACCGGCTCGGAAAGCTCGAACGTCAACCAGATGGTCAACGCGCTGAACAGCGCGGTGACCGGCGGCGCCGACGGCATCGCGATCTCGCTGATCGACCTGCACGCGTTCAACGCGCCGGTCGAAGCGGCGATCAAGGCGGGCATTCCGGTCGTCGCCTACAACGCCGACGCGCCGGGCAACGCGCGCCTCGCGTACATCGGCCAGGACCTGAAAAAGGCCGGCGAAGAGATGGGCGAAGCGGATCGTCGCAGCGGTCGGCTCGGGCGAAGTCGCACTGTTCATCGCGACGCCCGGATCGGCCAACCTGCAGCCGCGCATCGAAGGCGCCGAAAAGGCGATCAAGGACTCGGGCAAGCCGATCACAGTCCACTCGGTCGCGACTGGCGCGGCGGTGCCTGCCGAGCTCTCTGCGATCGAAGCGTATTACACCGGTCACAAAGCGACGAAGGGCATGTACGCGGTCGACGGCGGCTCGACCGAAAGCCTCGCGAAAGTGATGCAGAAGTTCGGCCTCGCCGGCAAGGTCAAGGCCGGCGGCTTCGACCTCACCGAAGCGACGCAGAAACTGCTCTCCGAAGGCCAGATCGAATTCACGATCGACCAGCAGCCCTACCTGCAGGGCTTCCTGCCGGTGCTCAGCTGTTCCTGTACAAGGTCTCGGGCACGCTGACAGGGCTCGCCGAAACCGACACGGGCCTGAAGTTCCTCAACAAAGAAACGGTCCAGCCGTACCTGAAGTCGAAGAGCCGCTACGAGGGCACTTCGACCGACGGCGAAGGTCATCGCCTGAGGCGGCGAAGGACGCGAGGAGAGGTGAGCTAGATGGCGAGCGTCGCGGGCGGATCGACCGCACAGACGCCGCCGGTGAAAGCGGGAGGAGTCGGCGCAGGCGCGCCGGCCCTCCGTCGGCCGGCAGTTGCTCGAGCGGATCCTCTCGCTGCGCGAGGGAAGCATCATCGTCGTGACGGTCGTCACGGCGATCTACTTCTCGGCGAACACGAGCAGCTTCTTCACCGGCGACGAACTTCAAGACGCTGCTGCCGTACTTCGCGCCGTTCGCGATCCTCGCGGCCGGCGAGGTGTTCGTGATGATCCTCGGCGAGATCGACCTGTCGATCGGCGCGCTGTACCTGTTCGCGCCGATCCTGTTCTACAAGCTCGACGCGTCGGCCGGCCTCGGGCTCGTGCCGAGCGTGATCGTCGCGCTGCTCGTCTGCGCGGCCGTCGGCGCGATCAACGGCTTCTTCGTCGCCGTCGTCGAAATCAACTCGTTCGTGACGACGCTCGCGACGCTGTTCGCGTTCGAGGGGCTGTCGCTGATCGTCTCGCACGGCACGCCGGTCGCGACGCCCGGCGCGGCTCAGCACACGACGACGGTCAACGTCACGCACGTCGTCAACGGGCACAAGATCACGCTGCCCGAACAGGTGCACCACATCAGCACGTTCGCGAGCGTCTTCGGCGGCGGCGTCTACTCCGAGTTGATCTGGGCGGTCGATCATCGTGATCGTGCTGCAGATCGTGCTGACGTTCACGCGCTGGGGGCTGTACACGGTCGCGATCGGCTCGAACAAGCTCGGCGCGGGCGAGGCGGGCGTCAGCGTCAAGGCGATCATGATCCGCAACTACGTGCTCTGCGCGCTGACTGCCGCGCTCGTCGGCATCTTCGAGGCGGTGCGCGCCGCGACCGTGCAGCCGGACCCGGCCGGCGCCAACGAAATCCTGTTCCTCGCCGTCGCCGCCGGCGTGATCGGCGGCACGCTGCTGACCGGCGGCTCGGGCACGGTCGTCGGCGCGCTGATCGGCGCGCTGTTCCTCGGCGTGCTGAAGGACGGCCTGATCCTGCAGGGCGTCAACGCGAACTACCTGCTGTTCTACACCGGGCTCGCGATCATCGTCGCGATGACCGTCAACGTCTACGTGCAGCGACGCGAAGGGGGCATGGCAGTGGCTGACCCCGGAAAAGCGGCGGGACGGCCGACGGCGGCGGGACGGAGGCCGAGGCCAAGCGCGCCGGCGTCGACCCGGCCGAGAAGGTCGTGCCGCCGCGCAGCTCGCCAGACGACGTGCTGCGCGTCGAGCACATCTCCAAGCGCTTCGGCCCGGTCACGGCGCTGCGCGACGTCAACCTGCACCTGAAGAAGGGCGAGGTGCTCGGGCTGCTCGGCGACAACGGCGCCGGCAAGTCGACGCTGATCAAGATCCTCTCGGGCTTCCAGAAGCCGGACGGCGGGCAGATGTTCCTGCACGGCAAGCCGTATGCGCCGAAGAGCGTCGACGACGCGCGCGCGCAGGGCATCGAGACCGTCTACCAGGACCTCGCGCTGATCGACGAACTGTCCGTCTACCACAACCTGTTCCTGCGCCGCGAGCGTCTGCTGCAGCCGTTTCCGCTGCTCGCCAACCGCGCAGATGAAGCGCGAAGCGCGCACGGCGCTCGACGAGATCGGCATCAACATCCCGCGGATCGACGTCGCCGTCGCGCGGCTGTCAGGCGGTCAGCGCCAGGCGATCGCCGTCGCGCGCACGGTCAACGGCGACGCCGACATCATCCTGCTCGACGAGCCGCTCGCGGCGATGGGCGCGAAAGAGGGCGCGCAGATCCTCGACCTCGTCGCGCGGCTGAAGGAGGAGGGCAAGGTCTCGATCATCATGATCTTGCACAACTACGTTCACGTGCTGCAGGCGTGCGATCGCGTCAGCATGATCCAGGACGGCGCGATCGCCTACGACAAGCCGACCGCCGAGACGTCGGTCGAGGAGCTGACGGACATCGTCGTCAACGAGTACCGCCGCGCGCGCGAAGAGACTCACGAAGAAGCCGAGCGGCAGGCGAAAGCGCAGTCAGCGGCTGATCTCCGGCGCGGCGTGCGCTCGTCGCGCCGCCGCGAGCAGCTTGGAGCGCGTCGGCCTACCGGTCGAGCAACTGCTCGCGGTATTCCTGGTTCTGCTGGCGCTCGCCGCGAATCTGGATCGGCGACGTAGACGAGGATCACGTTGACGATCGACGCCGATGCCGCCGAAAGTCGCGATCAGGCCGATGTCGGTGACGGCGCTCTTGCTGATGTCGCGAGAACCATCGCTCGGGAGCCTACCAACGCGAGCTGGCGCTCGTGTCGTAGCCTTCATCGCTGCCGCCGCCGATCGCCCGATCGGCCGGGATCGCCGAAGCGGCGGCCGATGCGCTGGAGAGGTGCCGGAGCGGTTGAACGGGCGCGACTGGAAATCGCGTAACGGGGGCAACCTCGTTCGAGGGTTCGAATCCCTCCCTCTCCGTTTGTTATTGCTGCCGGCTGTCAGGAGCTGGCGTTGGGCTCCAGTAGTCCGTCAGCCCATTGCACGGCGTTGGTTGCGATCGCGAGGGCCGAGTCTCGATCAAGGGGCTCAAGCATCTCGTAGCGGAGCTGTGCAGCCCACGGGGTGAGCCAGCGGGCCTGTTTGATTGCCTCTGGCACCTCAAGGTGGTTGTCTGCGGCTATATCGGCCAACTCGCGGAGGTCATGGGAGCGTGGGAAGTCGATGTCACCGAGCACGAGTGCAACCTTCAGCGCCTTCTCCACGGCCTGCTGGGCATGAAAGCCGACGACATCATCGAGCATGTCCTCATTGGCCATCAGCACGCGACACGCCGCGAGGTCGCTGTTCGCGCGCTCAAGCAGCAACTCGGCATACTCGCGCTGCTCAGGAGTCGGTGTGGGCAATGAGCCGACCCTCACGTAGCGCATGGTGCACCATCGTGCCCCTTACCCTCGACCGCCGGCTGGCAAGATCCTCATCCATGACGATCACGTCCACAGGCATGCCTATGCGCCCTACGGCGTCGCGCAGACGGACGGCCTCGGCGATACGGTTCTCGACCTCGCGCTCGATCACGAGGAAATCAAGATCGCTATCAGGGGTCAGCTCGCCGCGTGCGGCGGAGCCGAAGAGGATCACGCGGGCGGGAGACGCGGCGGCGTCCGCGAGCCGCTGTCCCGCCTGCTCGATCTGCTCCTGAGTCGTCATATGAGAACAGCCTACTTTCCATCCCGGATCGCCGGTGAATGCGTGCCCCGGCGATCGGGGCCGAAGAGCAGCATCCGTAGATCCTCATCCAAAGCCGTCTCGTGCCCGAGTGCCTTTCTGGCGGCTTGGACGGCGTCGACCAGGCGGGCACGACCGTCCTCGGTGTTGGTGTTGCCCTCGTCCTGAAAGCGACGCCAAGGCTCCACGACCTCACGTGGGCCATGCAGCGCGATGCGAGCGGAGGCGGATGCGTAGTGGGCTTGGGCATCGGAGCCAACCTCCCGCGGCAACGTCTGCGATGGCCGCCACGGCATCGTTCAATGCCTGGGTCAGCAGTCCCTCCGCATGCGACCGTCGCTCGTTGCGGCGAGTCAGCAGCGCTCCGAGCCCGACGCCTCCGAAGCCAACGGCCAGAGCGATTACGGCGGTCACGGCGGCGCAGTCTACGGGCGTGTTCGGAAGTGCTTGCTATGCAGCTCGCTAATGCGCTTCCACACAAGGTCGGTGTTCGATCTTCGTCTCTCGATCCCCGTCCGCCCTCCGTACAGCCCTGGTCCCATCACAGGCGCAGAGACTATGTTTGTCGCTTGGGTATCGAGGAATTCGTCGTACGTGCTTGCCGACCGGAGGACGTGTCGGCCGTCCTCGAGCTGTGGCGGCAGGGACGGAGCGAGCATGCAACCACTACCGACCGGCTCGGCGACGTGCAACAGCTGCTCTCGAACACACCGGGGAGCCTGCTCGTTGCAGATGCTGATGGTGCGATCTTGGGCGCGTTGATCGCAGCATGGGATGGCTGGCGCGGGAACATGTATCGGCTGGTTGTTCGCGTCGAGGATCGTCGGCGCGGGATCGGCTTGGCGCTGGTGCGGGCCGGTGAGGATCACCTACGTCGGCAAGGTGCCTCTCGGGTGACTGCCCTTGTTGCGTACGAGGACGAGCTGGCAGCGGCGTTCTGGGAGGCTGCCGGCTACCCACGGGACCGCCAAATCGGGCGCCGCGTCCGCAACCTGTAGGCATCCTGACCGTCTGGCTGGTGGTGCCTACTGTGCTGAACGTCGCCTTTGTCCCCTACTCAGCGTTCACGTGAGCATCGACGATTTCTTTCTCGTGGGCCTCGGGGTCGAGATCGCCGGTGCCTGGCTGGTGTCCCGTGGCCTGCTCCAGAACATGTTGCAGCTCGCAACGGCGGGCGGCGTACTAGCCCGCTGGGAGCGACCGCGTGTGCCCCAAGCCGTCGAAGACTTCGTCAGAGGGGCCATCGGACTCGTCGCTCTCGGATTCGGCTTCTTCCTGCAGGTGCTCGGCTATTTCTTCGTCCTCGATCGCTCAAGGGTGGACTACGGGCTTGGCGTGGCCCTGATTGGCGTTGGGCTGGCGATAGGTAGCTTCCTGATCGTGCTCTTGATCGATGCCGTCATTCGCCCGCGCTGGCGCGATCGCATGTTTGTGCGCATTGCGCAATTCGACTTCAAGGACGGCCCGGCTCGTCTTGAGCTGCCACGCGCCGACTTTCTCCGGTTATTCGGCACGGAGACTGGCCGGCCGGCGCTTGATGACGAGGATGACGTGACGTACTGCGCTCGCGTCTTTGGCGTTGACGCCGACTCGCAGCGCTAGCGCTTCACGACTCGCTCGCTCGCCGCCCAAAGCGCTTGGCGTCCAGCTCCTTGATGCGCTTCCACGCGAGGTGCGAGTTCGAACTTCGTCCCGCCATCCCCGTTTTCGAAGGGTCGATTGAAGTTGTTCGAGATCGACGTATCGGGACATCCCAAGCGCTGGTCATGCTTGTGCGTGCCGGACCTCGGCAATGAGTCCTTTAGACGTAGTGCAAAACGCGCTACGCTTCTTCGATGGCTTCCGCCTCCCATCCGCTTTCACTTCGGCTAGGGGACGACGGTTGGCGGGCCTTGGAGGACATTGCTCGAAAGAGGGGGCTCACTCGCGCGGAGGCCGCCCGCCAGGCGATCTCCGAGACGGCTGAGCGCGAGCGGAGGCGATCAGGACTTGCGGCGGAGGTTGCCGCGCTCGCGGACGACCCGGATGACCGCGCGGCGCGTAGCAACGTGATGGCCGACATGGACGCGATCGGCGCCGAGTGGCCTGAGTGACGCGCGGCGATGTCTACCGCGTGCGGCTGCCTCAGCGCCGCGGGCATGAGCAGCATGGGGTTCGTTATGCCGTACTTGTCCAGGCAGATGAGCTCCTCGGGCTTTCGACCGTGCTCGTTGCGCCTACTTCCCAAAGCGTGCGGGCGGCGAGCTTCCGGCCCGAGATCGACATCGCCGGTCAGCCGACGCGAGTGATGGTGGAGCAGCTGCGCGCGCTGGACGTGCGTCGGCTCGATGACTTCGAGGGACACCTGAGCGCGAGCGAGATGCGAGGAGTGGACGAAGCACTCTCATTGGTTCTTGCCCTGTCCTGAGAGGACAATGAGAAGTGCAGTTGATGCGGTCGCCACCGCTGCCTCTCCTCGCCTCGACTTAGCTAAATGTCGATCTCCAACTGATCGGGATTGATGGAGGCGGGATCGTTCAAGCCATCGAGGACTTTGAGGGGACCATCGTCCAGCAGACTCATGCAAGAATTTAGAGGGCTCCTGCATGCCGCCGGAGAGATTTCGAGGACTTTCCCGCGATCCCCGTCTCGCTGGGTTTCAGGGCCGTTGTTCGAACCTGTTCGGCCTGCCCGGGCGCGCCGGTACAGCTCCGCCGCGAGGGCGAAGTCGTCCAGACCTTGAGACGCAACGCGCCGAAGACGTGGGCTTCGTGCCGAGCATCGTCGCCATTGCTCGCAAAATCACACATCAGGGCAGCGTGGTCGTGATCAACGTCTTTCTCGGTTGGACGTTCATCGGGTGGGTCATCGCGCTGGCGATGGCCTGCCGGACGAACCGGGTCGTGCGCGACTGACTCGTGCGCGACGTTTCGAGGTGCTGCACCAGGTGCTACACTCTCGGAGTGCCGACACGCCGCCCACGTCATTCGATCACGGAGACCCCTTCAGTAAGTGAAGCGCTCGATTCGCTTCGCCGGCGAGGAGAGCGTGTGAAGCTCGACGATTTGGTGATCCGGGGCGCGCGTGACCGGCTGCGAGAGATCGAAGCCGGACGCGAAGAGGAGGCCGAGAAGGCCGAGCTTCGCCGTGAGTTGATCGAGCAGTTGCGTACTGGAGAAGGACTGGATCGGACCGCTGCCTACGAGGTTCGCGGGCACGGCTGGACGCATTGACCGGCTACGAACGGCCACTGCTCTTCGACAACTCAGTATGGGCTCGGCTACTCGATGGGCGACTTTCCGGCCCGGCGCGCGAGACGTTCGAGGCGGCGCTCGTGTCAAACGAGCTGTGGACGTGTCCACCGACTCTGCTGGAGATGCGCTACAGCGCTCGCGAGAGCGATGGGTTCGCGATCACCGCGAAGCGGCTCGATGCGTTGCCTCACGCGCCGCTGAGAGCCGAGTCCGCCGCGACGGCGCTCACTGCCCAGGCCGAGCTTGCCGGCGCGCGCGGGATCTCCCATCGCGTCAAGCCAGTTGACCTGCTGGTTGCCTCGATAGCCGCCAACGAGGGTCTCGGCGTGCTTCACTACGACCACGACTACGACACGATTGCGGAGCATACGTCGCTGTCGTTTCCGAGCGTGTGGGTAGCGCCACGCGGCGACATCGGCTGAGCGCCCGCGACGGCGCTTGCAGCGCTTCGTCCAGGACTGGCGCAGGCGCCCCTTGGCGTCCTATCCTTTTGCGATGGCGACCGAGGCATTCGCTCACGTCGAATCGCATCCGGGTTCACATCCGGACCGCCGAAAACGCGCGCTGATCGGCTTCGGCGTGACAGTGCTCGTCGTCGTCGTGGCGGCGGTCGTCGTCGTGCTCGTCTGGTCGGGCGTCTCACTGACGAGTGACGCGACGGCGCTCGCGCACGTCAGCGTCCAGCCGTTCGGCGGCAGCATCGAGCACGTGCAGGCGTTCGGCGCCGATGGGCGCGCGATTGCACTGTCGATCGATCACGGACGGCTTACGCCGCTGCGCCGTTTGAAGCCCGGCGAACACGTCTCGGTCGACGTCGAAGTCCAACGTCCCGGCTGGCTCAGCTGGGCGCTCGGCAAGGAGCGCACCGAGCACCTCACGCTGACGGCGCCGGTCGCGCATGTGACCGACCGCTGGATGACGGTGAGACCGGGCGAGGAGGTGCAGGTCGGCTTCGACCGGCCGGTCAGCTCCGTCGCGCACGGCGCATCGTCGCTGTCGCGCGCGCAGACGCTCGCGCACTCGACGAGCACGGTCTCGCTCGGCCGCCAGCCGGCGACCGGATCGACGCAGATCGCGGTCGCGCCGCGCCCTTGGGAGACCGTCGGCGCGCCGATGCAGGTCAGCTGGTTCCCGCCGTCGCAGAAGCCGGTGATGGTCGCGTTGCCGGCCGCCGGCTCGAACATCACGCCGGCGACGAAGCTCTACGTCACGTTCTCGAAGCCGGTCAGCGAAGTGCTCGGCTCCTCTTACCCGCATCTCTCGCCGGCGACGCCCGGTCGCTGGGAGCGGGAGAACAGCCACACGCTCGCGTTCGTCCCGACGGGGATGGGCGCTGGGCTGGGCTCGCATCTGCACGTGCAGTTGCCACACAGCGTCGCGGTCACTTCAGGCAGCGCCGGCGGGCTGCAGAGCACGAACCAGATCGAATGGATCGTCCCGCCAGGCTCGACGCTGCGCCTGCAGCAGCTGCTCGCGCAAGCGGGCTACCTGCCGCTCGACTGGCATTCGTCGGGCGCGGACGTCGCGCACGACGCCGCGGCCGAGGCGGCGGCGGCCGTCGATCCACCGAGCGGCGAATTCAGCTGGCGCTACGCGAACACGCCACATCAGCTGAAGGACATCTGGTCGCCGAGTCAGGCGAGCGTGATCACGAAGGGCGCCGTGATGAAGTTCGAGAACAACAACGAAATGACCGTCGACGGCGAAGCGGGAGCGGCGGTCTGGCGCAAGCTGATCGACGACGCGATCGCCGGCAAGCGGCTGAGCGAACCGTACAGCTACGTGTACGTGCATCGCGAAGTGCCAGAGACGGCGACGTTGTGGAGCGCCGGGCGGACCGTGCTCAGCTCGGCGGCGAACACCGGCATCTCGGGGGCGGAAACCGAACTCGGCACGTTCCCGGTCTTCGAGCACTTGCCGGAAACGACGATGAGCGGCACGAACCCCGACGGCTCGCATTACGAAGACCACGGGATCAAATGGGTCAGCTACTTCAACGGCGGCGACGCGCTGCACAACTTCGACCGCTCGTCGTTCGGCACGCCGCAGAGCCTCGGCTGTGTCGAGCTGCCGCTCGCCGCGTCGGCGCAGATCTACCCGTACACGCCGATCGGCACGCTCGTCACGGTCGAAACCTGACGCGATCGACACCTGACGCGGACCGGCCCGGAAAGCGGACGCGAACCGGCCCGGCGAGCGGCCGGCGGCGGCGTCGACGTAACGCCACGCGCCGGAGCTCAGTCGGTCTCAGCCGTCAGCCGCCGATTACTGGCAGCACCGGTGTGCAAGCCGGCGTCAGCTGATGCGCCGGATCGAGCGCGTTCAGCACGTCGGCGTCGGCGATGTGGTCGTAAGGCATCGAGAGGTGCTCGCCCTGGTCGAGCGGGCACTGCTGCTGGAGCAGGATGTTCGTCACCGACGGGCCGCTGAGGAACGCCAAGGTGTACGGCGTGACGACCTCGTCGTTGGCCGACTCGATCACGGTGTAGTCGACGCCAGGCGCCGTTTCGCCGCCGGCGTTGAGCTTCGTCAGGAACGCCGAGCCGGCCGCCTGTTGTTCGCAGGCCGGGCAGAGCACGCCGACGAGCGCGTCGGCGCCCGGGAAGTAGCCGGCCAGCGTGAACAGTCCGGCAAGCGTCGTGCCGTGGTTCGACGGCGCGAGGCCGACGAGCGTGTGCACCTTCGCCGTGCCGCCGTCGAAGCGCAGGTAGTACCGCGGCATCATCCCGCCTTGCGAGTGGCCGACGACGTCGACCTGGCCGGCACCGGTCGCCGCCAGCACGCGGTCGACGAAGCTCGACAGTTCGCCGGCCGAAGTCGCGATGTCGCCGGTCGCGTCGATCCCGATCGCGCCGCTGCCGGCGTACGAGCCGTAGTTGAGCGCGAACACGCAGTAACCGTCGTTGCGCAGCAGCGGCGAGAGCGCCTGCCAGCTGTCGGACATGTCGGCGAACGTGCCGTGCACGAGGACGACCGGCCGCGGATGCGCGGCCGTCGGTTTGCACGACCAGTCGTTCGCTCCCGGCGGGCTCGCCGTTGCGCTGATATGCGCGTAACCGGCGAGGCCGTTGTAGACGACTGGCAGCTGCGTGGCTTGCGAGCTGGCCGCGAAAGCGCCGGCGCAGAGCAGCGCGCAGCAGGCGACGACGACCAGAATTCGACTACGCATCGCTCTCCTCCTATTAGTCGGCTCCGCCGTCAACGCTCCGCCACGCCGGTCCGGGGGCATGAGCATCTGCAGCTATCGCGTCCCGCTCACGCCCGCGCGAGGCGCGCGTGTGGACATCTGGCGAGATACCCCGCGTGAGCGTGCGCAAACGCGATCTCGCCGAGCGTCGAAGCGTCGGCATCGCCGGCCGGCGTCTACACTGGGCCGCCTGCGCCCGTAGCTCAGCTGGATAGAGCGTCGGTCTACGGAACCGAAGGTCAGAGGTTCGAATCCTCTCGGGCGCGTCGCATACTGCCTGCTGGAGGCGACTTCCACATCGGAGCGCGGGCAAGCGCGCCGTCGTGTTTTGTTTGCTCGGCCGGCGCCGATAGCGCGCCAGCGCCTTTATCATGCACGCGGCACAGCGCATCGGGTCGGGGACGGGCGTTGTGAGCGATGGAGACATGCAGTTCAGATCGAGGCGACATGGTCGGTAGGGCACACGGCACGAAGTCGATCAGCAGGTTGATTTGCGCGAGCGCCTTTGCGCTCGCGCTGCTGTTCGCCGTGCCCGTGGCCGAAGCGAGCGCCGCGCCGCCGACCTTGACGATCAGCTCTCCAGCTCAGGGCAGCTCGGCCAAACAAGCGCCGACGCTGTTCGCCGGCAGCACCGACGAAGCCGGCACGGTCGTGATCGTGAGGATCTTCGAAGGAACGAGCACGAGCGGCGTGGAAGTGCCGCCGCAGCTCGAATCGACTGCGCCGTCCGGTGGAACGTGGGAAGCGCCGGGAGTCACGCTGGCGGAAGGCGCCTATACGGCGCGCGCCGAACAGCTCAACGCTGAAACGACCGAAACCGAACTCAGCGAGCCTGTCACGTTCACGGTCGATGCGACCGCGCCGACCGTCCACCTCAACGCCGTGACGTCGCCGACGAAAGACTCGACGCCGACGTTCACGGGCACGCTCGGCGCTGCTCCGGGCGACGATCGGGCCGTGTCCGTCGCGGTCTACGAAGGCAGCTCCGTCGGTGGCACGCCAGTGGCGTCCGGTCAGGCGAGCATCAACGGCTCGAGCTGGTCGTTCACGTCGTCGTCGCTCGCTGACGGGCCCTACACGGTCGTCGCTTCGCAGGAAGACGCCGCCGGCAACGTCGGCACGGCCGGTCCGAGCACGTTCACGATCGACACGACACCACCGACGCTCTCGATCACGAGCCCGAAAGGCGACGAAACGACGATGTCGTCGGGACCGACGTTCAGCGGCACGACGAACAACGGGCCCGGCGAACCGACCGGCGTCACGATCGAAATCTTCAACGGCGAATCGGTCTCAGGCACGCTGGCGCAGTCACTCGAAGTCACGCGGAAAAACTCGTCGTGGACGACTGCGAGCTCCGGGCCGCGTCTGCCCAACGGGGTGTACACGGTTCGCGCCAAAGAGGCTGACGCCGCCGGCAACGTCGGCGACAGCCCTGCCGTGACGTTCACCGTCGCGAGCCCGTCGCCGATCGTCACGCTCGACGCGCTGTCGGAGTACACGAACGACGTCACGCCGACTTTCGCTGGCGCCGCGGCGACCAGCGAAGCCGAGCAGGAAGTGACGGTCAAGGTCTGGCGCGGCCGCTCGTCCTCCGGCGAACTCGCCGAGACGGTGACTGTGCCCGAGACCGGCGGCACGTGGAGCGCGAGCTTGAGCAAAGCGCTGGCGCAAGGCACCTACACGGCGCAGGCCGAACAGCCCGCCGAACACTCCGACCCGGCTGGCGTCAGCGACACGACGACGTTCGTCGTCGACACGACGCGGCCGATCGTGACGCTCGTCGCGCCGCCGACCAGCTCCGGTCTGGAGACGGTCTCGGGCGCCGCCGGCGCCGACGCGGGCGATCGGCGCCAAGTAACGGTCGAACTGTTCGATGGCACGAACGTCGAACCGGGCAATGCGTTCGAGACGCTCACCGTGAACTCGGTCGAAGGCGCCTGGTCGGCGACGTTCGCCGGCCTCGCGCCCGGCGAATACGCGGTGATCGCGAGCCAATCCGATGAAGCCGGCAATATCGGCACGAGCAAACCGAGCACGTTCATGGTCGCCAGCCCGCCGACGTCGACCGCGCCACTGCAGCCATCGGCGCCATCGGCGCCGTCGCCTCCGAGCGCGTCGTTCACGTGGCTGCCGGCGACGCCGACCGTCGGGCAGAGCGTCTCGCTCGTATCGAGCTCGACCGATCCGTCCAGCACGATCGACACGTTCGCCTGGGATCTCGCCGGCGCCGGGCAGTTCGCGCCCGGTGGTCCGGCGACGACGACGAGCTTCGCGACGACCGGTCCGCACCTTGTGCGGCTGCGCGTGAGCGATGGCAACGGACTTTCGAGCACGGCGAGCGAGACGATCGACGTCGCCGCCGCTCCGCCAAAGCTGATGCAGCCGTTTCCGATCGTGCGGATCGCCGGCTCGGAGACGGCCTTTGGCGTCAGCGTGAGACTGCTCACCGTGCAGGCGCCGCTCGGCGCGAAGGTCACGATCACATGCGTCGGGCGCGGCTGCAAGACGAAGGGCGAAAGCCGCGTCGCGAAAGCGTCGAGCAAGGGCGGCGCCAGGGCCGGGGCGGTGACGCTCGCGTTCACACGCTTCGAGCGCCCGTTGTACTCCGGCGCGCTCCTGCAGATTCGCGTGACGCAGTCGGGCGAGATCGGCAAGTTCACGAGCTTCGCGATCCGCCGGAAACGCCTGCCGGCGCGCACCGACGCGTGCCTGCCGCCGGCGAGCTCCAAGCCGACCGCCTGTCCGAGCTCGTGAGCGCCGTCCGCCACGCGATGAGCTCGCTGCGCTATCGCTGGCTCGACGTCCACATCGGCGGGCCGACGGCGACGATGCGAGGACAGTGGCGCGTCGTCACGGTTGCCGCGCTCGTCATCTTCGGCTGCTTCTTCGCGATCGGTCGAATCACTGCGACGAGCGGAGCGGGCCAGGTCAGCGCGACCGCGACCGAAGCTTCGTCCTCGCATCCGGCGATCCCTGCCGGGCTGAGCGGCGGGTCGCCGACCGCCGGAGCCGTGCCGAGCGCGATCGTCGCTCGTCCGCGTCCGAGCTCGCGCGCGACGAACGCCGCTGTGAAGGCGACGCCGGCGCCGACGCCCACCGTCGTCTCGCCGGCCGCGCAGCCGGTCGACGCGCAGGCGCAGAGCACGCCTCGCTCGGCGCCGCTCCGCTCGACAGCGCCCGCCGGCGGGCCCGAGCCGACGAGCGCGATCGAACAGGGCTCACCAAGCACTGGCGGCAGCGGCCGCAACTCCGCGACGTCATCGCCGAAGCCCGCCAGCACCCACTCGACGAGCCCGCCGAAGTCGCCGGAAAACCAGTCGTTCGACAGCTCCGAATAGCACGTGAGAAAGCTGCGCATCGGGCGCCTGCCGGACGTCGCCGAGCCGTTGCGCTACCGCGCCGCCGTGCTGCCGACGTACGTGATCCCGCTGCTCGTGCTGATCGCCGTCCTCGGTTACTTCGTCGGTCACAGGCATTCGGCAGGCGGAACGTCATCTGCAGCCGCGCGAACGGCGCGCAGCGCCGACGTCATCGTCCAGTACCCGCCCGGCTGGAGCCTCACGTCCGATGCTCCGCAGCTCGACGGCCTGTCGTTGACGCAGGCGACGCGCGTCGCCCCGAACGGGCAAGCCGCGCGCGCTGGCCTGCTCGTCGGCTCGTTGCCGGCGAACGACCCGACGCCGCTGCCCGCTTCGTTCATCGCTCGGCTGACGCACTTGCCGCAGACCGCGATCGTCGACCTGGTCGAAGCGCAGGCATACCGCTACACGCAGCTCCACGTGCGTGGCTTCCCCTCGACGCTGACGCTCTTTGCGATTCCCAATCCGAACGGCCCATCGACCGCGCTCGCCTGCTACGCGCCGTCGCCGGGCTCGCCGTACATGCGCGCGTGCGAAGAGACCGTCGCCGCGGTCACGATCGCCGGGCAGTCGCAGACGTATCAGCTGACTCCGGAACCGAGATACGCGGCTGGGCTCAGCGCGACGATCCGCACGCTCGATCGCCAGCGCATCTCGCTTCGTCGCCAGTTGCGCCCGCAGATCGCGGCCGCTCGCGCGGAACAGCTCGCGCGAGGCCTTGCGTCGGGCTTCGGCGACGCGAGCACGGCGCTCGGCAGGCTCGAACCGAACGCGCCGGTCGAACCGGCCCAGGTCGCGCTCGCATCGGCGTTGCAGGACGCGCGCGCCGGCTACGAAGCGCTTGCGACCGCCGTAGCAGCGGTCAGCGTGCCGGCCTACGAAGCCGCGCGGGCGCGCGTCGCGAGCGCCGAAACGAACGTCGACAAGGCGCTCGAGAGCTTCGCTCTGCTCGGTTACATTCCCGCCCAGAGCGCCTCGAGCGACAGTTGACGCCAGGCTGGAGCGGTTCTCGACGCGTCGCGAATATTCAGTGTTTTGGCCGCACACGGTCGTGATACTCTCGGCGCTCGGCTTTGCGCGAGCGGGGGAGGCAACTACGCGAGGCGGAGAAGGGATCGAGACTGCAGCTTGACCGACTAGCCCTCCATCGTGGGCGAAAGGGAGGACCTGGAGAATGAGACGCGTGAGGATGGTCATCGGGATCGCGACGGCGGCGGTTGCGCTTGCCTCGGCAGGTTCCGCATTTGCGAAAACGGAAGAAAAACACTTCTTCGGCGAATTCACGGCAAGTATCGCCGGACAGACGATCACGCCGGCGACTCCTGTCACGGCGAAGGGAATCGGCGAAGTCGACGAACTGGCGATCGCCGGTGTGCATATCGAATGCGCCGGGCTGAAGGGGACCGCCGAAGCCGAAGAAGAACGCTCGACGTCGTTGAAGATGACGCTGACGTTCAAGAAATGCAGCCACCCCGATCGTCAGGGGCAGGCCGAATCGCACCCTGGCGTCACGTTCAAGAAGCCGCTCGTGCTCGACTTCCACGCCAACGGCTCGGCGCGAGTCGTCACGATCGAGGAAAACGAAGCGGAAGTGAAGATCAAACCGGCAAAGTGCAAATACCACATCCCGGAACAGGAACTTCCGCTCGGCGCCGAAGGAAAGCCGAACAGGGAATTTGAAGACGCTGAATACTCGAGCGAAGCCGAATCGATCACGACGAACGGCGGCCTGAAGAAATTCCCCAGCGGAATCCGTGAACGACTCGATGTGTTCATGTTGTTCAGAGGCGTCAAGACGACGTTCAAGCCCGAAGGCGCTCAGTGCGAATACGTGCATGGCGAAGAAGCGAAGTTCAACGCCGAAACGGGCCTCGTTGAAACGACCTCCAAGCTCGAAGCGGAAGTCGAAGAAATCACGCTGAAAAACGGCAGCATCGGCTTCGACACGACGCCCGAAGCCTGACGCGACGCTGACGAAGCGGCCGCGCTACGGGGCCGCGGGCGACTGGCCACTTTGGTCCGTCGCTCGCGCCCCGATGCGACCTCAGTGCGAGCCGGCGAGCTCGGCCATCTGCTGAAACGCGGCGAGCGCGCTGAGCGGCTCGTGCGCGCCGTCCAGCTCGCCGTAGATGTTCGCGACGTTGACGACGACGCGCTCGCTCTCACGCCAGTCGGCCCAGCGATCGCCGCGCATCGCCAGCGCCGCCTGCAGCGGCGTCCTGCCAGCCTGATGGTGCGCGCGCGCCTGCTCGTATAGGTATTCGAAGTAGGCCTTCAGCTCGGCGACGTCGCTCGTCTCGCTCCGCGGCCCGTGGCCGGGCACGATCACCGCCGGATCGAGCGCGAGGATCCGCTCGCACGCCTCGATCCAGTTCGAGACAGGCCCGGCCCACGCGATCGGATGCGCGCCCGAGAAGAGGATGTCGCCAGTGAACAGCACTCGCTCGGCGGCGACGTGCACGAGCGTGTCGCCGCGCGTGTGCGCCGGGCCGACCTCGATCAGCCGCAGCTCGCGCGCGCCGACGCGCAGCGTCAGCTCGCCGTCGAACGTCTGCTGCGGCAGCGTCAGCTCGATCCCGTCGAACTCGAACGCGCCGAAGCAGCGCAGGAAGAACTCGCCGAGCTCGCCCATCTGCGGCGCCTGCTCGATCAGCGCCGCCATCGTCGCCGGCGGCAGCTCGCTCATCTCCTCGGCCGTCCGCTCGCTGGCGACGATCAGCGCGTCGCCGACGAGCTGGTTGCCGTAGCAGTGGTCGCCGTTCGCGTGCGTGTTGACGAGCGTGTCGATCCGCGCCGCCGCCGGCACGGCGCGCCGCATCTCGCCGAGCATCCGCTCGGTCAGCCGCAGGTCGAACAGCGTGTCGATTAGCAGCGTGCGCTCGCCGTCGACGACCAGGCCGGCGTTGCTCCAGCCCCAGCCGCCGTCAGGCTGAAAGTAGGCGTATGCGCCATCGCCGACCTCCTGCAGGCCCCTCGCGTAGCTCATCTCGAGCGCTTGATCGCGTCGCGTCGGCTCACGTGTCGAGACTACCCGGCGGCGCTGTGAGGGCGGCCGTTCCGTGCCCCGGCGGCGGTGCGCTGGGCGGCCGTCGAGTTCGCGTCCGGCTCGCTCCAGACACCGGCACGCCGGCCGCCGTTGACAATACCCATAATCCTGATACGCTTGATGAGCAATCCACATGAGCGATGCCTCTTTCTCGCTCCTCCTGTCTGCCGAGCGCTGCGGATGCGCTCATCAGATACCTCCTGCGGCCGGGCCGGTGCAACCCTCACCGGCCCGGCCGTGCCTCTTTCGGCGACGCCCGCGGCGTGGGCGGGTCGTCGCGAACCTGCCAGGATCCGCCGATGAAAAGAGACTCGCTCGTCGAACTGCCCGACGCGCTCGCGCACCCAGGCTCGCTCGCGCGCGGGCGCTACGTGATGGCGATCGACGGCGGTGCGACGAAGACGCTCGCGGCCGTGCTCGACTTGGACGAGCACGCCGTGCATCTCGCCGAGGGAGGGCCGAGCAACGAGGACGCCGTCGGCTCGGACGCTGCCGTCGATGCGCTGCTCGACGTCGCGGCCGCCGCTTTGGCGCGCGCCGGGATCGACGAGCGGGAGCTCGCGACGGCGGTGCTCGCCGTCGCCGGCACCGACACCGACGCGATCGCGCGTCAGGTGCACGCGGCGCGCAGCGACGCTTGGATCGTCGTCAACGACGTGATCGGCGCCTGGGCGACGGCGACCCGCGCGCGCGCCGGCGTCGGCGCGATCTCCGGGACCGGCTCGAACGTCTTCGGCGTCGGCGCCGGTGCGCGCACGTGGCGCGTCGGTGGCTGGGGCCACCTGCTCGGCGACGAGGGCAGCGGCTACTGGCTCGGCATCGCGTCGATCCGCGCCGCGCTCGCCGATCGCGACGGCTCCGGGCCACCGACCGCGCTGAGCGACGCCGTCGTCGAGTTCTTCGACGTCGCGAGCGTCGACGCGCTCGCCGCGCGCGTCTACTCCAAGCCGCTGACGAAGTCCGAGATCGCCGCGTTCGCGACCGAGACCGGCCGACTCGCCGACGCCGGCGACGCCGTCGCCTGCGAGCTGTACACGCGCGGCGCGCGCGAGCTGGCTGGGCAGATCCTCACCGTGATCGCGCATATCGGCCTTGGCGACGACGGCGCCGAGTTCCCCGTCGGGCTGATCGGCAGCGCCTACAAGGCAGGCGCCGTGTTCGTCGACCCGCTCGCCGCCGCCGTGCAGCGGCAGGCGCCGAGCGCGCGCGTCGCGACCGTCGAGCTGGCGCCGGTCGGCGGCGGCTTGCAACTCGCCGCGCGCGCATGCGGCTGCGCCGAGCACGTCGACGCCGACGAGCTCGAGCAGTTGATCGCGGCTGCGCTGAAACGCTAGAGCGCGATCGCCACGCGCCGCTCGATCGCCGCCCGCCCGCCGATCGCCGCCGGGCCTTCGCCGGCGATTCGCACCGCCGCCGCGGCATTGGCCAGCGAAGCCGCCTGCGCCGGCGGCGAGCCGTCGGCGAGCGCGACGAACAAAGCGGCCGCGAACACGTCTCCGGCGCCGACGTCGTCGCGCGTGCGCTCGACTGGTGGCACCGCGACGCGCGCGACAGCGCCATCGGCGAAGTGCAGCTCGGTTGGCGCAGCCGCCGCCGTCACCGCGACGAGCGCGCCGTTGGCGCGATTCGCGTCGTTCGCGCTGATCGCGCCACTCGCCGCGCCGCGACGCTCGCCACGCGACCGATTCAGCAGCGCCGCGCAGCTCTCGCGCTCGTTCGCGCTGAACACGAATGCGTCGCAGCGCTCGGGCAGCAGCGAGCGCTCGAGCGCGCACGGAACGATGCGCCCGCCGCCGCGCGGCCAGTCGCGGACGAATCCTTGCGGCGTGACGCCGAGGAACCGTGTGCGTCCGTCAAAGCTCGACGGCGTCTCGCGCGCGACAGGCGCGAAGTGCACGATCGCCGCGTCGACGCCGGCCTGCTCGCCCGTGATCTTCCCCGCCCACGCGAGCATCCGCTGCTCGCGCTGCTCGCCGTCGCGCAGCGTCTGCAGCGTCGTCGTCCGCTCCGCATCGATCACGCGCAGCTCCAGCTCGTCGGCGTACGGCGCCAGCAGCCGCTCGATCTCCGCGCGCACGCCGCGTGTGACGATCAGCGTGCGACAGCCCAAGCGCGCTGCCTGCAGCGCGCTGTAGAAAGCGCTCCCGCCCGGATGGCGCGACCCGTCGGCCAGCACGTCGACCGTCACGTGCCCCACCGTCGCGTAGTCGACCGACACCGACGATGCATACCAAATCGAATGACCGCGCCACCTGTTGTCCTTGCAGTGATGACCCGATCGATTCTCGGCCGCGCTCGCGCCGCGATCGCCTGCCTCGCGCTGCTCGCCGCGCTTGCGCAAGCCTCGCCGGACGGCGCTGCCGCGGCGCCGCGCGCTCGACACGCGACACGTTCCGCCTCGCCGTATCCCGGAGGTGGCGTCTCACGTCCGCTCGCGCGCGCCTCGACGAGTCCAGGCGGCACCACCACGCCAGGCGGCACCACGACGCCAGGCGGCACCACTATGCCAGGCGGCACGACCACGCCGAGCGGGACGACCGCGCCGAGCGGGACGACGACGCCGAGCGGCACGACGACGCCCGGTGGCACGACCACGCCCAGCGGCACGACTACGCCGAGCGGGACGGCGAAATCCGGCAGCGGCTCGAAGCCGGGCAAGAAACCGGCCAAGCCGACGCTGAAAGGCGATCCGTTGCGCGCGTTGCGCGCGTTCGAAGCGATGCAGGGCCAGTACTACGTGAGCGGCTCCGGCCTGTACGCCGGCGAACCGTTCTCCTTTCTCTGGCCGTTCTCGCAAGCGCTCGCCGCGACCGTCAGCATGGCGAGCATCCCGCACATGCCCGTCTCGTTCGCCGCCGAACTGCACGCCCGCCTGATCGGCTTGCGCGACTACCTCGACACGAACAACTCAGGCGCGCCCGAAGGCACGTACACGAGCACGCTCTCCGCGTTCGACGGAACAGTCGCACCGCCGACCGGGCCGGGCGGCGCGAAGTACTACGACGACAACGACTGGGTCGGCATCGAGCTGGCGCGCATCTACAAACAGACGCACAACGCCGGCGCGCTCGGCTACGCCGAGGGCATCATGGCGTTCGAGATGGCCGGTTACTCGACCGACCAGACGCTCGCCTGCCCCGGCGGCATCCCGTTCTCGAATGGCATCGAAAACGTCGAACGCAACACCGTCACGACCGCGCCCGCCGCCGAGCTCGGCGTCGAGCTGTACAAGATCACCGGCAACGCGCAGTACCTGCAGTTCGCCGAAATGGCTTACAACTGGGTACGCGCCTGCCTGCTGCAGCCGAGCGGCCTGTACGGCGACCACATCCGCCCGCACGGCGTGATCGACCCGACGCTGTGGAGCTACAACCAAGGCACGATGATCGGCGCCGGCACGCTGCTCTACCAGGCGACCGGCAACGGCGGCTACCTCTACCAGGCGCGTCAGACCGCGCAAGCGGCGCTCGCCTACTTCACGCCTCAGCGCCTCGGCGAAGAGAACCCGTTCTTCCCGTCCGTCTACTTCCGCAACATCCTCTACCTCGACTCCGTCACGCACGACCCACCCGGGCCGAAGCTCGCGCAGGCCTATGTCGACTACGCCTGGCAGCACCTGCGCCTCAGCGACAACATCTTCGTCGCCGGCTCGCCCGCCTCGGCGCAGCTGCTCTACCAGGCCGCGATCGTGCAGATCTACGCGCTGCTCTCCTCGCCGCCGAGCACCTACTTCTGAGCTTCGCCGACGCGCGCGAGAGTCGCGAGCGCGCCGGCGGCGAATGGAGCGCGTCGTCCGTGACCGTCATCGCGCTAGGCTCTGCGCGTGTCCGACGCCGTCAACATGATCACCGCCGAAGGGCTCGAGGAGCTGAAGGGAGAGCTCGCCGCGCTCGAGGGCGACGGTCGTCGTGAGATCGCCGAGCGGATCAAAACGGCGCGCGAGTGGGGCGACCTGAAGGAGAACAGCGAGTACCACGACGCGAAGAACGAGCAGGCGCATCTCGAGACGAAGATCGCGCGCCTGCGCGAGCGGATCAGCGCCGCCGTGATCGTCGAGGAGGCCGTCAACGCGCACGGCGGCGTCGTCAGCTTCGGCTCGTCAGTCCAAGTCCGCGACCAAGATGGACGCGAGCAGACGTGGAAGATCGTCAGCTCGCACGACGCCGCGCCCGGCGAGGGGCGGCTGTCGGTCGAATCGCCCGTCGCCTCGGCGCTGCTCGGTCGCGCGGCCGGCCAGAAGACGTCAGTCGTGCTGCCGAAAGGCACGCGCGAGCTGACGATCGTCAGCGTCGACTGAGCTCGCCTTCGAGCGCCGCCGCGCGGCGAACGCGCGCGACGAAGCGATTGCGAGGGCGACCGTACAGCCGCTCGCCCTTACGCAGCGCGCGTTTGCGCAGCCGCGCGCGTCGCTTCGCGATCGCCTGCAGCAGCGCTCTGCGCGATCGCCGGCCGAGCGTCGCCGCGTCGCCGCGCTTCGCCTCGGCGCGCACGCGCTCGGCGAGCACCGCCAAGTCGTGCTCCTCGCCGAGCAGTTCGCCGAGCTCGTTCGCGCGCTTGGCGAGCACGCGAACGTATTGCGCCTGCTTGCGCGTCGCGCGCGACTTGCGCTTGCGCTTTCCCGGCTTGACGCCAAGCGGATTGCGCAGGCGCTTGCTCGCGACATCGCGCTGCGCGATTTCCGCCGTATAGCGCAAGTCCTTGACTCGTTTGCGCCATTCGTGCAGCTTGCGCCCGCTCAGATCGCGCTTCGCGCGCCGCGCGCGGCGCATCCGACGACGGCCGTTGCCGTACAGCTTGCCGAGCGCATCCGTGACTGTCTCGACGCTGCTCGCGTCGCTCAACTCCCAATCGCCGACACGCACGCGCAGCACGCGCAACTCGTGCAGCGCGCTCGCACGCGTCGCACCGTCTGACATCGCGCGCTCGCCTGCCGCGTTGCGCTCGAGCTGCAGCTGCGCGCGCAGACGCTGCACGCCGCGACTGCGCGCGAGCTTGCCTGGCTGGCGCTCGAGCAGCGCGTCGAGCGTGCTCAGCAGCACCGCCGCGTCGCGCGCCTGCGCCAAGCGCTTGCCCGCGTCGCGCAGCGCCGCGCTCTCGCGCTCGTAAGCGATCTCGCCGAGTCGCGCGCGCAGCACGCGAAGCAGCGCACGCAGCCGCTTGAGCGCCTTGCGCGCCTCGTGCACGCGCTCCTGCAGCGAGCGCCCAGAGTCGTCTTCCTGCAGCGCGTCGATTGCGATGTCGAGCTGCGCCAGCGCGATCCGGCGCAGGCCGTCGCCGACGTGCTCGTGTGCGAGCAAGCCGAAGCGACGTTCGCGCGAGCGCCGCTCGCGCGCCTCGCGCCGTTCGCGCTCGACGCGCTTCAGCGCCACGCCGACGCCGACGACGACCGTCGCCGCGAGCGTTGCCGCCAGAGGCGCGACAATCGAGCCATGCCCACTCTGCCGAACGCGCCATGGTGGTCGGTGCGCCGTGCGGCGAGTCGTAAGCCGGCGACGTATCGCTGTCCGTTTTGCGGTCATCATCTCCTCGCGCTCAGCGAGCATATGCTGATCGCGCCCGAAGGCGACACGCGCCGCCGCCGCCACGCGCACAGCGAGTGCGTGCTCGCCGCGCGCCAAAGCGGTCGGCTGCCGCTGCGCGACGAGTGGCTGCGCACGCAGCCGCGAGCGCCGTCGCTGTGGCGTCGCCTGCTGCGGCGCGCGTGAGCGCCGCCCGTCGCCACGCAGCGCTCGCCGCGTGCTCGCGAACGCGCCGTCGCGGCGAGGGCGGCCGGCCTTGCGCTACGACGGCGGCGCCCGCTGCTCGGTCAGCGGCGTTTCGCGCCACGACAGCGGCGCCCGCTGGTCGGACGGCGGCGTCTCGCGCCAGGACGGCCGCGGCCGGCGCCACGCCCGCGCTCGCCGCGTCCTCGCGAACGCGCGGTAGCGGCCACGCGGCGCCCGCCGCTACGACGGCGGCGCCTGGTAATAGACGTGCTCCGGCTCGATGCGGAAGATCACGCGCTGTTCGCCCGGCTGGCGCATCGGATAGCTCTCGACGCCCATGTACTTCTTCGCCAGCGAGTCGATGTGCTCGTCGGCGCCGTCGTGCGCGCGCTCAGCGACGCGCCCGCGGATCTCGACGTACTCATACGGGTTCTCGAGGTTCTGCACCGCGATTGTCACGCGCTCGTCGCGCTCGAGGTTGCGCGGCCACGCGCGGCCCTCCGCCGAGTTGACGACCGGCTTGCCGTCCTGCACGTCGACCCAAACCGGCGTGACCTGCACCGAGCCGTCCGCGCGCAGCGTTGCCACATGCGCGAAGTTCTTCCCCTTCAGCAGCGCCTCTGCGCCTCCGTCGATCGTTGCGCTCATCGATCACTTCCCCTTACTCGAATGTCAGCAGTCGTTGGCCTCACGATAGGCCAACGCGCTCGCCCGCTCCGCAGGGCGTCAGAGGCCAAGCAAGACGAGGACGTACCCCGTCGGGCACAAGCAGTTCTCGTGGCCTGCTGGCCGAAACGGGGATTCGAGCGAAGCGAGTGTCTCCCGGCTTCGGTAGGCGAGCGACTGAAGGCGCCGACCGATCGAAGATCGGCCAGCGCCGGCCTCTGGCGCCCTAGTTGCGTTCGCTCGCCGGCGGGATCGTCTGCAGCGCGACGAGCTTGCCGTTGTTCAGCTGGAACGTCACGTGCGCTTCGCCGCCGCTCGGATCGCTCAGCGCGTCGCCGTGGCGGTACAGCGGATAGCCGAGCGTGACTTCCGTGTCGCCCTGGTCGAGCACTTTGACCGTCGCGCTCGGCAGCTTCGTGTCCGTTCCGAGGTAGTGGCCGTCGACGAAGAAGAACGCCTGCTGGCCGTAGCCGTCGCTCGAGCTCGCCTGCGTGCCGACGAGCACTTGCAGCGTTTGATTCGAGTGATATTCCGACGTGTCGTTCGGCGTGTAGCCGCGCGAGCGCACGACCGCCGCCGCTCCGCCCGCGCCTTCGGCCTTCGCTTCGTGTTCGGTGAAAGCCGGCTCCGGCGCCGTGCGCGTCGTCGTGCTCGTCGGCGTCGTCTGCGTCTGCGTCTGCGTCGGCGTCGTGCGTGCGCTCGTCTGCGTCTGCGTAGAGCGCGTCGTCGTCGCGCCCGTCGTCTGCGCGACCGGCGGCGCGCTCGTCTCCGTGACCGTCTTCGTCGACGAGCCGCACGCCGCGAGCAGCGCCGCCGCGGCCAGCGCCAGCGAGATCGAGGCAGCACCTAGCACTGTGCGTCGCATCGTCCAATCGTATTCGTCGCCCAGCCGCGCGCTCCTCGCTTGCTCGCTTCGCGTCGTTTTACAAACCGGCGAGCGCCGCGCGACGAGCGATGCGCGTTCCAGCCGCGATCGGCGCTCTACCGAGCCTCGCGATCGCATTCGCGCGACGGCCGGAAGGCCGTCGATCTAATAATTATTAGCGGCTGCTAATATCGTCTGGCAACGACGAAAGGAGCGACGATGAACGGCATCTCGCGTAGGAACCGTTGGACCCTCGGCATCGTCTCCGTAGCGCTCTTCATGGTTGTCCTCGACAACCTTGTCGTCAGCGTCGCGCTGCCGACGATCCACCGCGAGCTAGGCGCTTCGATCCAGTCGCTCGAGTGGACCGTCAACGCGTACGTGCTCGCTTACGCCGTGCTGCTGCTGACCGGCGCCGCGCTCGGCGACCGCTTCGGGCGCAAGCGCATGTTCCTGCTCGGCCTCGCCGTCTTCACCGGCGCTTCAGCCGTTGCCGCGTTCGCGCGCAGCACCGACCTGCTGATCGTCGCGCGCGCCGTGCAAGGCGCCGGCGCCGCCGTCGTCACGCCGCTGACGCTGACGCTGCTCGCCGAAGCCTTCCCGCACGAGCGCCGCGGCATCGCGATCGGCGTCTGGTCCGGCGTCAGCGGCATCGCCGTCGCGCTCGGCCCGCTCGTCGGCGGCGCCGTCGTGCAGAGCCTCTCGTGGCACTGGATCTTCTGGATCAACGTGCCGATCGGCATCGTCCTCGCGCCGCTCGCCGCGCGCTGGCTGTCCGAGAGTCGCGGCCCGTACGGCAAGCTCGACCTGCCCGGCCTCGCGCTCGCCTCGACCGGCCTGTTCGGCGTCGTCTTCGGCCTCGTGCGCGCGCAGTCGCTCGGCTGGAGCAGCCCGTCGATCCTCGCCGCGCTCGGCGCCGGCCTCGTCCTGCTCGGCGCGTTCGTCGCCTACGAGCGGCGCGCGCCCGAGCCGATGCTGCCGATGTCGTTCTTCGCCGAGCGCTCGTTCGCCGTCACCAACGTCGCCTCGCTGACGATGTACTTCGGCATGTTCGGCTCGATCTTCTTCCTCTCGCAGTACATGCAGAACGTGCTCGGCAACACGCCGTTCCAAGCTGGGCTGAAGCTGCTCGTATGGACCGGCGGCACGATGCTCGTCGCGCCGCTCGCCGGTGTCTTCTCCGAGCGCTTCGGCAGCCGCCTGTTCATGTTCGCCGGGCTCAGCCTGCAGGCCGGCGCGCTCGCCTGGCTGAACGCGATGACCTCGACGCACCTCGCCTACTCGCGCATGCTCGTGCCGTTCTTCATGGCCGGCGCCGGCATGGCGCTCGTCTTCGCGCCGTCAGCCAACGCCGTGCTGTCTTCCGTGCGCCCCGAGCAGGCCGGCCAAGCCTCCGGCGCCAACAACATGATCCGCGAGGTCGGCGGCGTGCTCGGCGTCGCCGTGCTCGCAAGCGTCTTCACCAGCTCCGGCGGCTACGGCTCGCCGCAAGCGTTCGTCGACGGGCTCGTCCCCGCGATCTGGGTCGGCGTCGCCGTGCTCGGCTTCGGCGCGCTCGTCGTGCTCGCGCTGCCGTTCGGCAAGCGCGCGTCCATCCACGCGCCCGGCGCGAGCGAAGCGCCTGACGCGATCGCGCAGCCCGACGCCGCGCCCGCGTCAGCGCCCGTGTCGGCCGGCGGCGCACGCGAGCCGCTGGCGGCCGGCGGCCAGTCGTGGTAGGAAAGACACGTGAGCGCCACGACCAAGCCAGCTCGGCGTCGCGTTCCGGCCGCCGAGCGCCGTGAAGAGCTGATCGGCGCCGCCGTGCACGAGTTCGCCCACGGCGGCCTGCACGGCACGCCCGTCGAGCGCATCGCGCGGCGCGTCGGCGTCGCGCAGCCGTATGTCTTCAGCCTGTTCCCGAGCAAGCGCGACCTGTTCATCGCCGCGCTGCAGCGCAGCTTCGAGCGCGTCGCGCAGACCTTCCGCGACGGCGCGCGCGACTTCGCCGACGGTCGTGCGCCGGCCGACTGCGACGACGCGCTGATGGCGATGGGACGCGCCTACAAGGAGCTGCTCGTCTCAGACCGCGACTACCTGATGCTCCAGCACCAGTCCTACGCCGCCTGCGACGACGACGTCGTGCGCTCGTGCGTGCGCCGCCGCTACGCCGAGCTCGTCGAGCTCGCGCGCGAGCTGTCCGACGCCGAGCCCGAGCGGATCGACGACTTCTTCCGTCACGGCATGGCCTTCAACGTCGCCGCCGCGCTCGGTGTCGAGGACCTCTCCGTCGGTTGTCAGTGGGTCACCGACGAGCTGCTCGTCACCGACGAGCAGCGCGCGTCGGAGTAGGATCCCCGCCAGATGTCGACGCAAGCGCAGATACCTGGCAAAGGGCAGCCGAGCTCGTCGACCGCGAAGACCAAGCGCAGCCAGCGCGAGCAGGCGCGCACGATCGCGATCGTCGTGCTCGCGATCCTGCTGACGCTGTTTGCCGTCTTCAACCTCAAAGACGTCAAAGTCAGCTACGTCTTCGGCTCCGGCAGGGCGCCGCTGATCGTCGTCATCGTCATCTCCGTGCTGTTCGGCATCGTGCTCACTTACCTCGCCGAACGCCTGCAGCAGCGCAAGAAAGGCCGCTGAGAGCCGGCCGCCGTGAGCGGCCCGCTCAGCCGTCCTCGATCACCAGCTCCGCAGCCCGCTCCGCGCCGATGAACGGCGTCAGCACGATGTACGACAGGTAGTCCGACAGCACCGACAGGAGCTGGATCTGCCCGCTCGCGACGTGGCAGCGCACCGTATGCGACAGCGCGCCGGCGACGCCCTGCACGGCCAGCGCGCTGCGCGCCTGCTCCGGCGCCCCCGCCGTCAGCCGCGTCGCGATCCCGTGCGCCAGCGTCAAGTTGCACTCGATCGCCTCCGGTCCCGCCGCGTACGCGCTCTCGGCGATCGTCCGCGCGTAGATCGGATGCTCGGCGAGGAAGCGCATCAGCTCACCGATCGTCCGCCGTACCGCGTACGGCCACTCAGCCGAGCTCGAGCCGGCGTCCGCTGCGAGATCGAGCAGCTGCCCACCGAGCATCTCCAGCGCCGCCAGGAAGCACTCGTGCTTGCTGTCGAACAGCTCGAAGAACGCGTCGATCGAGACGTCCGCCGCGTCGGCGATCTGCGGCGCGCTGAGCTCGCGATAGCCCTCGATCACGGCCAACTGCAGCGCGTTCTCGAGCAACCGCTCGCGCTCGTCGCGCCGTGCGCCGTGCGCGCCTTTCGACGTCACGTTCGACGGCGCCTTGCGGCCTTCCGCCAGCGCCCGGCGCGCCCGCTCGGAGAGCCGCTCGGCGAGCTGCTTCGCCGCCGGCGTCTGGAACAGCAGCGTCCAGCGAAACATCTCATCGGCCAGCTGCGGCGCCGTCTGCGCCGACTCCTCGCGCAGGCAGCGCGACATCGCCGCGTGCAGTCCGCCGGCGATTCCGCGGATCACCGGGCCCGGCAATGGTCCCGCCTCGGTCGTCTGCTCGAAGCAGCTGCCGAGCATCTGCTCGAACGTCGCCGATGCGCGACGCAGGCGCAGCAGCGCAGGCGCGCCGACCTTCGGCGCCTCGAGCATCACCAGGCTCGCGCTGTTCCAGTTCGTGCTGATCGCATACCCGAGCTCGTCGAACGCCGCCTGCAAGCGCACGTTCACGTCGCCGTCGGCGGCGACGTACGCCGCGCTGACGCGCCACGCGCCACGCCTGGCGATCACGTCGTAAGTCGCCAGGAAGCACTCCTGCTTGTTCGCGAACTGCTCATAGAACGAGCGTCGCGAGACGCCCGCGAGGCTGACGACCTGCTTGACGCTCGTGCGCTCGTAGCCGTTCGTCGCGATCGCCTCGATCATCGCCCCGTACATGCGATTGCGCTGGTTGCGCACGACCTCCTCGGCGCCCAGCCGATGCGGTCCGTGCGGCAGGCGCGCGTAGATCGGCGCCAGCGGCGTCCCGCGCGCCGGCCCGTGTTGCGTCTGCATGCTCTCCGTCCGTGACATTCGATCCCCCAGAACTCATCCGTCCATTGGGTTGTGACATAGAATCCAGCTGTCAGGATCGTTTCACGTCAGCGATTCCTTGTCTACATGCAACCGCTGCGACGCTAGCACGGTTTCACAGACAAACAGTCTCCTAAAGTCAAGGCCTCGAGTCATAGGCGCCGAGTCCAAGCGGTCGAGCCGGCGCCACTGCGGCGAGTACCGAGCGGCGCCTGGCCAGCGCGCTCGAGCGTCAGCGCAAGATGCCCTTGACCGCGAGGATCGCGAGGCCCATCGCCACGCCGACTGCGCCCTTCAGCAGCAGTTCGCCGAGCGTCGATTTCGCGCGGATGCCCGCGAGCAGCTCGAACAGCACGACTGCCGCGACCGCAGTGCGCAGCGCCGCCGTGACGCCCGCTTCCTGGCTGGCGCCGACCAGCCAAGCGATCACGAGCGCGAGCAGCGGCACCGCCGCGCCTCTGGCGATCGCCCAGTCGTGAACGAGCGCGCGTCCGAGCGCCGCTGCCGTGAGCCGCTCGCCGCTCTCCAAGCGGCCGCCGAGCAGGTCCGCGTACGCGTGCGCGAGCCAGTACAGCAGCGTTGCGAAAACGGCCGAAGCGAGCGCGTCGAAGTAGCTCTCATGACGCCCGCTCTCGGCCGCCATCAGCGCGCCGACCGTGATCATCCCGTAGACGACCCCCGCCGCGTTGTCAGGCGGCGTCAGCCACTTGCTCGCCGGATCGAACCTTTTACGTGCCATTTACCGAGTGCGTCCGGCGTGTTTAAGAAAGTCAGCGAGCATGTCGTCGGTGAGTAGGGCCATCCGACAGAAGGTAATCGCAGCAGCGGCCGTAGCCGTGCTGCTCGCCGGCGGAGCGTTCGCCGCCGTCTCCGCGACCGGCCAGAGCAACTCGCGCGCCACCGCCACCGCCACGACGCGCCGCGGCGCGCGCGCGAGAGAGCTCGCGACCGCCGCCGCTTATCTCGGCCTCTCGCGAGCGCAGCTCGGCGTGGCGCTCGCCGGCGGCAAGACGCTCGCGCAGATCGCAGACGCCAGCGCGAACAAGTCCGAAGCCGGCCTCGTCGCCGCGCTGCTCGCCGCGAAGCAGCGCAAGCTCGACAGCGCGTCGGCCGCCCGCCGGCTGACGCGCGCGCAGCGCGCCAAGCGCCAAGCGCGCCTGCAACGGCGAATCGCCCGACTCGTGCGGCGCAGCTTCGCTGGCGCCCGCTCGCCCGGCTAAAGCTCGTCCTCGCCGGCGCCGACGAACCGCGCGGAACGCGACCCGCCATCCGGGTAGAGGGCGACCGCGAGGCTGGCACGCTCGGCCCGCGTCGCTCGGCAGCCCTTCGCTTGCGGCCCGCTTTATGTCACGCTGGCGCGCGAGATGCGCGACGCCGTGATCTGCGAGCCGTTGAGGACCGCCGTCGGCGGCTTCGGCGGCGTGTTCCGCGACGTGCCGCCGGCGAAGCTCGCCGCGAGCGTGATCGAAGCGCTCGTGCAGCGCGCCTCGCTGCCGGCGAGCGAGATCGACGATGTGATCCTGGGGCAGGGCTACGCCAACGGCGAGGCGCCCGCGATCGGCCGCGTCGCCGCGCTCGACGCCGGCCTCGGCGTCGACGTGCCCGGCATGCAAGTCGACCGCCGCTGCGGCGCCGGGCTGCAAGCGATCGTCCAAGGCGCGATGCAAGTGCAGACCGGCGCCTGCGAGCTCGTGCTCGCCGGCGGCGCCGAGAGCATGAGCCAGGCCGAGTTCTACGCGACCGGCATCCGCTGGGGCGTCAAAGGCGGCGGCGTCGAGCTCGCCGACCGGCTCGCGCGCCCGCGCGTCACCGCCGGCGGCTTTCGCCACATCGATCGACGGCGGCATGATCGAGACCGCCGAGAACGTGCGCCGCGACTACGGGATCTCGCGCGCCGATCAAGACGCGCTCGCGCTGCGCTCGCATCAGCTCGCGATCGCCGCCCACGACGACGGCACGTTCGCCGACGAGATCGTCCCCGTCACCGTTGAGACGCGCAACGACGAGCGCGTGATCGACCGCGACGAGCACCCGCGCGCCGACACGACGCTCGACAAGCTCGCCGCGCTGCGCCCGATCCTGGGCCGCAGCGACCCCGACGCGACCGTCACCGCCGGCAACGCCAGCGGGCAGAACGACGGCGCCGCGATCTGCATCGTCACGCATCCAGACAAGGCCGCCGAGCTCGGCCTGAAGCCGTTCGCGAAGCTCGTCTCGTGGGCCGTCGCCGGCGTGCCGCCCGAGACGATGGGCATCGGCCCGCTGCCGGCGACCGCGCGCGCGCTCGAGCGCGCCGGCCTGACGCTCGACGAGATCGACCTGATCGAGCTGAACGAGGCGTTCGCCGCGCAAGCGCTCGCCGTGATCGGCGAGTGGAACCTGCCCGACGGGCTCGATCGCGTCAACGTGCACGGCTCCGGCATCTCGCTCGGGCACCCGATCGGCGCGACCGGCGCGCGGATCATGGCGACGCTGCTGCGCGAGCTGCGCCGGCGCGGCGCGCGCTACGGGCTCGAGACGATGTGCATCGGCGGCGGGCAAGGGATCGCCGCCGTCTTCGAGAATCTCGACGCTTAGCGCACCTGCCGGGCGCCGCCGAAGGGCGCCGCCGCCGGATGTCGCCGCAAGCCGCACCTGCAGCAAGCCCCGGCGCCGCCGGGCGCCCCGCTCCTTGACACTCGTGCCGCAACAGGCGAGGATGCGCTAGCTCTATGGCGATTCTTCGGGGGAGGCCGGCATGACAGGCGTTCTGTATGGCCTCGCGCGGTTCTGCGTGCGCCGCCGCTTCTATGTGCTCGTCGTCTGGCTGGTCGCCACGATCGCGCTCGTCGCCGTCTCGCACCGGCTCGGCGACAACACGAACGACAACCTGTCGCTGCCCGGCACCGACAGCCAGCGCGCGACCGACGCGCTCGCGAAGTCGTTCCCCGACCAGTCGAACGGCTCGAGCCCGATCGTGCTGCACGCCGCCAGCGGCAAGCTGACCGATCCGAAGAACAAAGAAGCCGTCGACGCGGCCGTCGCCGGCGTCGCGAAGGAGCCGCACGTCGCTTCGGTCGTCAACCCGCTGACCCCGCAAGGCGCGAGCGCGCTGAGCAACGACCAGGCGACCGGCTACATGTCGGTGACGCTGTCGGTCAGTCCCGGATCGCTCTCCGAGGAAGAAGTGCAGCAGATCATCGACGGCGCGAACCCGGCGAAGACGGCCGGCCTCGAGGTCGAGACCGGCGGGCAGCTCGGGCAGAAGGTCTCCAAGCCCGCGACCGAGTCGAGCGAGCTGATCGGGATCGTCGCCGCGATGGTCATCCTCGCGTTCACGTTCGGCACCGTCGTCTCGATGCTGCTGCCGATCCTCAACGCGATCTTCGGCCTGCTCGCGACGCTCGCGATCATCCGCATGCTCGGCCACGCGCTGACCGTGCCGACTGTCGCGCCGACGCTCGCGACGATGATCGGCCTCGGCGTCGGCATCGACTACGCGCTGTTCATCGTCACGCGACATTTCCGCGGGATCAAGGAAGGCCTGGCGATCGACGAGTCGATCGCGCGCGCCGGCGGCGACCTCCGGCGGCGCCGTCTTCTTCGCCGGCGGCACCGTCACGATCGCGCTCGTCTCGCTCGCCGTCGCCGCGATCCCGCTGATCACGACGCTCGGGCTGATGGCCGCGATCGCCGTCGTCGTCGCCGTGCTCGCCGCGCTCACGCTGCTTCCCGCGACGCTCGCGATCGTCGGCCCGCGGATCAACTCGCTGCGCGTGCGCCATCCGCCGAGCGACGAGCAGGCGCACGAAGGCCTGTGGGCGAAATGGGCGCACGAGATCGCGCGCTATCCGTGGATCGCCGGGCTCGCCGCGCTCGCGGTCCTGATCCCGCTGACGATCCCGTTGCTGTCGCTCACCCTCGGCCAGCAGGACAACGCCGCGCTGTCGACGTCGACGACCGCGCGCAAAGCGTACGACCTGCTCGCGAAGAACTTCGGCGCCGGCATCAACGGGCCGCTGATCGTCGCCGTCTCGCTTGGCTCGCCCGCGCAAGCGCCGTCGAGCGCGAGCGGTGCGACGAGCAAGTCGAAGTCGACCTCGAAGTCCGCGACGAGCTCGTCGACGTCCGGCTCCAGCTCGTCCAACGGTCCGCCGTCGTCCTCATCGAAGTCCGCCTCGCCGGCGCAGAGCGACCCGCGCGCCGGCGATCCGCGGCTGCAGACGCTGCAGAAGGACATCTCCGCGACGCCCGGCGTAGTCGCCGTCACGCCCGTGCAGATCGACAAGCCCGGCACGACCGCGTTCTTCAACGTGATCTCGGCGAACGGGCCGGCCGTCGAAGCGACCTCCGAGCTCGTCGAAAAGCTGCGCTCAGAAGTGATCCCGGCCGCCGACAAAGGCACCGACATGAAGGCCGACGTCGGCGGCAGCACCGCCGGCTACATCGACCTCGCGTCGCGCATCTCCGAAAAGCTGCCGCTGCAGATCCTCGTCGTGATCCTGCTCAGCTTCGTGCTGCTGATCCTCGCCTTCCGCACCGCGATCATCCCCGCGCAGGCAGCCGTGATGAACCTGCTCTCGATCGGCGCCGCGTACGGCGTGCTGACGGCCGTCTTCCAGTACGGCTGGCTCGCCGGCGTGATCGGCCTCAGCGGTCCCGTGCCGATCGTCTCCTACGTGCCGCTGTTCATGTTCGCCGTGCTGTTCGGCCTGTCGATGGACTACGAGGTGTTCCTCGTCAGCCAGATCGAGGAGCACGTGCACGCCGGCGAGGACAACCGCAGCTCCGTCGTCTCCGGGCTCGTCACCAGCGCGCGCGTGATCACCGCCGCCGCGCTGATCATGGTCTTCGTCTTCGGCAGCTTCGTGCTCAACGGCGATCCGACGATCAAGCAGTTCGGCGTCGGCCTGGCGATCGCCGTCGTGCTCGACGCGACCGTCGTGCGCTGCCTGCTCGTGCCCGCGTTGATGCTGCTGATGGGCAAAGTCAATTGGTGGATGCCGAAGTGGCTCGAGCGGATCGTGCCGCACGTCAGCATCGAGGGCGCCGAGTTCTTCAAGGAGCGCGACCGTCGCGCGTCCGGAGGCGCGCCCGCGGCGCCGGCAGGCGCCGCCGCCAGCCCCGACGCCTGACGGCGCGGATCGTCGTCAGCTCGCGTCGCTCAGCGGCCCGAGCGCGCCGCGCCGGCCGATGCGAGCGTGATCGCAACGCCGTCTTCGCAGACCGCCGCGACTGCGCCTGGTCTGCGTTTGCGCACCGCAGAGCCGGCGAGCGCGCTCGCGAGCGCCGCGCCAACGCAGCGCGCCGCGCCGCGCCGGCCCGCGACGAGCTGGCCGCTGATCGCGCCGCTCAGCACACGCCCGCTGAGCCCGCGGCGACCGAGCCGGCTCGGCGTCGCCGGCAGCTTGTCGGCGATCAGCTCGCCGACTGCCGCGACGAGCAGTGCGCGACGAGCAGCGTTCAGCGGGCGGTTGCGCAGCGCGAGCGCGCTCGGCGCGCTGAACGCGCGCAGGCCAACCGCGAGCCCGAGCAGCACAGCCGCTTCGCGCTGCTCGCTCGACGATGCCGGCATGGGGGGAGAGTAGAGCAGCGGCTGCTGGCTCGCAACTAAGCGAACACTTCAGACCTATCGCATAAATTGGGGATCGATCTTCGCGTTCTGGACAATCTAACGCAGGCCTAACACGCGGTCCAACATGCGCGCAACATCGATTCGCTTATCTACGCAGTGTGGATTGCGCCCATGGGATATGGGCGATGGGTACGAGAGTCTTGGGGGACTCGAATGATGGGAGCAGGCGAGGCCGCGTTGAGTCGCGGCAAGGAGATCAGCGAACCGATCGGCGATCGTGAAGCGGAGCGCGCTTCACGGCTGGTCGCTCGTGCTGTTGAAGCGGCGAAGCAAGGGGATCGCGAGGCGTTCGGGTTCCTATACGCCCGGTATGCCGACAACGTGTGTGGGTACGTCCGCAGCATCGTCCACGACCAGCACGAGGCCGAAGACATCACCCAACTCGTCTTCGCAAAGCTGATCCGCGTGATCGGCAAGTACGAGAAGCGCGACGTGCCCTTCCTCGCATGGATGCTGCGCGTGGCGCGAAACGTGGCCGTCGATGAGATCAGACGGCAGCGCATGCTTCCAGTCGAAGAGGTGCGGACGAGCGATGACGGCGATGGCGATCCTGCCGCCGGCCGTCCCGTCGATGAGTTGCGCGACGCGCTTGCAAGCCTGCCTGTCGATCAGCGCGAGGTGCTCGTCCTGCGTCATTTCGCTGGGCTCTCACCGACTGAGATCGCTCAGCGTACGGGCCGCTCGGAGGGCTCGGTCCACGGCTTGCACCACCGCGGTCGCCGCGCGCTCCGCAGCGAGCTCAACAGTCGCGGAGTGGCGCCCGCGACGATCGCCGCCGTGGCCGCGCGCGCGGGCGCGCATCAGATCGACGCGAGCCTCGGTCTCTAGCTCTCGCGATCGTCGACGCGAGCGCTTGGCGGCGTGCGCGAGACGCGCCCGCTGTCGGCGTCGGCAAGGTAATACATCAGGGCGAACGCGGTGAGCTCCTCGACCGTGACGCCGAATCGCTCGCATTCCTGCTCGAGCGACCGCCACGCGAACGAGCCGAGGTCCAGCCTCAGCGTACGCTCCTCGCGCGAGCCGTCCGCCTCGTTGGGAGCGGGCCATCTTCGGATCACGGCACACTCTCATTCAACGGAGCGCGGCCGCTCGTGCTCACGGCCAGGAGGCCCGTCGCGAGGACCAAAAAAGACTGATTCGCCGTCTGTCGAAGGCTAGGCGAGGTCCGCCGGTGTGAATTCCGGGTCGTGACCGAACGTGCGGCGCACGCGCGAGCGCAGGATGGCGTAACGACGGATCGCATTGCTGTGGTGGCCCTGCATTATGTCGAGCGTCATCAGCCGGCGGTGCACGTCTTCGTCATACGGTTGCAGAGTCGCCAGGCGCTCCAAGCAGCGCGCCGCGCCATCGATCAGCTTCTGGTCGAGGCGGACCTCGGCGAGCTTGTTGAGCCCTGTCGACGCCAAATCGTGCAGCCGATCGCGCTCCTGCATCGCCCACTCGGCATACGGGGCGTCCGCGAGAAACTCGCCGCGGTAGTCGGCCAGCGCCTGCTCGATCGCGAACGCGCCGCCGGCGGGGTCCTCGTCGATCCTCGCCAGGCCGTCGCGCATGTGCGCGTCGAAGTTGTCCGCGTCGACCTGCACGTGCTCGGAGTTCAGGTGGTAGCCGCCGGCGTGAGACTCGATGAACGTCGATGGCTCGCGTCGCGCGCGTCCCGGCTCGAGCACACGCCGCAGCGCGTGGACGCAGTAGCGCACGTTGCCCGCCGCCTCGTAGCCGGCGCCCGGCCAGATGTTCTCGCCGATCTCGTCGACCGTCACCGACCGATGTCGCTGCGCGATCAGGTACCTCAGCAACTGCCCGGCTCGCTGATCGAGCCATGCGCCGCGGATCGGGCCCTCCGGCGACTCGACGAGCAGGTTGCCGAGGCTGCCGACGTGCAGGTGCGGGCCCCGCATCCAATGCGGACTGGTTCGCCGGCGGCGATCTCCCGCGACGCCGGGCCGCAGCTCGAGCACGACGCGCGACGGGTCGTGCTGCAACGCCGCCGCCGTGACCCAGACGGTGATCGGCTGCGCCTCCTCGCCGATGTCGACCCGGACCTCGGGCAGCGGGCCGACTTGCGAGATCGCGAGCTCTGTCAGACAGCCGGCCGCGAGCACCGTTCCCCGCACGTGGCATCCCAGCAGCTCGCAGCACGTGCGAGCCGATCCGACCGAGTCGATCAGCTGCGCCGCCTCGGCGTTGCGGCAGACGATCGACCCGCGCTGGTCCAAGACGAGCAGCCCGTACGGGAACCGGTCGAACGCTTCTCGCTCGAGCGCGGCGAGGTCCACCGCGTCGTTCGAGCGCACTGCTCTGTCTGGCGAAACCGGAATCTCCCTGCCTCCATGCGTTGCGCTGCTCGAGTGCGCCCGAGCCGATATTGGCGGGCGAATCAGTCGTCGCGTGTCTAGTTGACGTGAAAGAGCGTGTCAAGCCCAGTGCTCACTTATTACCAAAAAGTCCAACGAATCAAAGGACTTGATATCTGAACCAGTACTGTCCAGCAAGCCATGTCGCGTCGAATTGGTTCGTAGTGTTTCTCTTTTTCAACCAACAATTAGAATTTTCGTGTTCATACGAAGGCGTGGCGCCGGTCGCCTGGACCGCGGCGATCCGGTGAATTGAGCCGCGAAGCGTGCGATTCGCATGCCGCCAGACGTTTGTCAGGCGCCCCCGATGCCCCGCCCTTACCGACGAACGCTTCGAGTAGCACTGCTCGCTTCACGCGCGACGCTGCCGTGCGTCGCGCTTGGCATGCTCGCCGTCGCGCTGCTCGCCGGTTGTGCCGACAAGCGGCGCCACCCGGCGCCGCTTGTCCCAGCCGACGCCAGTCGCCCTGTCGCCCGCTCGGCGAGCGAACCGACGCCGTTCCGCTTCTTCTCGCCGTCGAGCATCTGGAACCGGCCGATTCGCCCTCGCGCGCGCCTTGCGCCCAACTCGGCCGCGCTCGTCAACGCGCTCGCCGGCGAAATCGCGAATGGGCGCGCCGACGGCGGGCGGCCGAGCGCGACGATCGACACGACCTCGTACAGCGTTCCGATCTACACCGTTCCGGCCGGGCAGCCGACTGTCGCCGTCCTATTGAGGAGCGGTTCGGCGCCGGCGCTCGCGCGTGCATGGAGCGCCGTGCCGCTGCCGAGCGGCGCTCTGCCGGCTGTCGGCACCGATGGCGAGCTCGTCGTCTGGCAGCCGAGCAGCGATCGCCTGTGGGAGTTCTGGCAGCTCGCGAACGTCGGCGGGCAGTGGCAGGCGAGTTGGGGCGGGGCGATCATGAACGTCTCGTCGAGCTCAGGCGTGTACGGGCCGCAAGCGTGGCCCGGCGCCCATCCGGCGTGGGGAGCGTCCTCGTGCTCGCTGTCGATCGCCGGCGGGCTGATCACGCTCGAAGACATGCAGCTCGGCCAGATCAACCATGCGCTGACGCTCTCGATCCCGAACGTTCGCGCGGGCGTCTACGCCTCGCCGGCGCAGCGCACCGACGGGACGTCGAGCGATCTGCTCGCACTGCCCGAGGGCGCTCGCCTGCGGATCGATCCACGCATCGACCTCGCGCGTCTACACCTGCCGCGCGTCACCTTGATGATCGCCAAGGCCGCGCAGCGCTACGGGATCGTGATCGGCGCGCGCGGGCCGAACGTCGGTTTCTACGCGCAAGACCCGACGCCGACCGGCGCGAACCCGTACGCCGGGTCGACCGGCTACTTCGATGGTCGCCAGCCGAGCGAACTGCTCGCTTCGTTCCCGTGGAGCGACCTGCAGGTGCTGCGCATGCAGTTGCACCACAACCGCGCCACGACGCGACCGTCGACGTCGATCGGCGCGAGCCCAGCATCCACCGAGGGCGGCGCGCAGTGAGGCTCTCGGCCGCCGAGCGCGAGCTCGTCCTGGTCAGCGCCTGCGTTGACGTGCGCCGGCGGCAGCTCAGCGCCAACGCCGCCGCGCTCGCCGAGCAGGCCGACTGGGCGCGGATCATCGACGATCTTCGACGACGACGGCTGCTCGCGACGCTTGGCCCGCGCCTGCTCGAGCTCGCGCAAGACAAGGCTCCAAGCGAGCTGGACGATGTGGTCGCCGACGCTCTCGCGGCAGGACGGCGCCAGAGCGCGTTCATTCGGCTGATCGGCGCGAGCGTGCTCGACGCGCTCGAACAGGCAGGCGTGCGGGCGACGTCGCTCAAGGGACCGATGCTCGGCGAGTTGATCTACGGCGACGCCGGCCGACGGCTGTCGCATGACGTTGACGTGCTCGTCGCCGCCGAGCAGATGTCGGCTGCCGTCGCTGCTGTGCGTCGGCTCGGTTATGCGCAGCCGACCGACTACGTCGCGGACGACGGATTGCCGTTGCTGCACTTCGGCTTGATGCACGCCGACGGACTGCTACCGCCAGTTGAGCTGCACTGGCGCGTGCACTGGTATGAGCGGCGCTTCGCGCGCGAGCGGCTGCTGCCACCGCGAGACGCAGCGAGCGCGTGGCGGCCGCAGCCGATCGACGAGCTGATCGCGCTGCTGCTCTTCTACGCGCGCGATGGCTTCGTCGACCTGCGACTCGCGGCGGATGTCGCCGCTTGGTGGGACTCGTTCGGCGCGCGTCTTGCGCCCGGCTCGCTCGAGCAGCGGATGCGCGGTTACCCAGAGCTGCGGCGAGCGCTCCGCGGCGCGCTCGGCGTCGCGGAGCGCGTCGTCGGCCTGCCCGCGGCGATCTTGCTCGGGCCATCGGCAAGATCGCCGCGGCTGCGTGAACGCACCGCGATGCGCTTGGCCAACCCTCACCCCGATTCGAGCGCATCGCAGCTGTATGCCGACATGGGCTTGATCGACGGACTGCTTGCGCCGGCGGGTGGGCGCTCGGCGTTCGTCAAACGCCAGCTGCTGCTACCGCGCGAGGTGTTGCAAGAGCGCATCTCGGCTGCGCCGAACAGACGCTTGCGCAAGATGATCGGGCATCGCGGGCGCGTGCTGATGCGGTGCGCTGTGATCGGGCGCTATGGCGTCTCGCTCGCGCGGCTGGCCCGCCCTCGCGAAATCGCGGGACGCGCGTGAGCACGCTGCTCGTCAGCAGTGTTGGCGGCCACCTGACGCAGCTCCATCGCCTGCTGCCGCGGCTGCGCGGGATCGACGACGAGCGTCGCTGGGTCACCTACGACACGCCGCAGAGTCGTTCGCTGCTGCGCGGCGAGGATGCCGTGTTCCTCGATTACGCCGGCCCACGCGAGGCGAGGACGTTGCTGCGCCATGCGTGGACCGCCCAGCGCATGCTGCGCGAACAGCCTTGCCGGACAGCCGTCAGCACCGGGTCCGGCATCGCGCTGTCGTTCTTGCCGGCCGCCGCGATGCATGGCGCCTCGTGTCACTACATCGAGTCGTTCACGCGCAGCGACGGTCCTTCGCTGAGCGGTCGACTGCTGCGCCATGTCCCTGGCGTCGCCGTCTATACGCAGTACGCGAGCTGGGCGCGCGCGCCTTGGCGCTACGGTGGCTCCGTGTTCGACGCGTTCGCGCCGCTGCCTCCGGTCGAAGGCAAGGTCGAGATCCGGCGCGCGGTAGTCACGCTCGGAACGATGCGCGACTATGCCTTCCGACGCCTCGTCGACCGTGTTCTCGCGATCCTCCCGGTCGACGCCGACGTGCTTTGGCAGGTCGGCTGCACCGACGTTTCGGACCTGCCGATCGACGCTTGTCGCGAGATCTCCGCCGAGGCGCTGCAAGCGGCGCTGCGCGAGGCCGACGTCGTGATCGCGCACGCCGGTTGCGGCTCCGCGTTGAGCGCGCTCGACGCCGGCAAGAAGCCCGTGCTCGTCGCGCGTCGCCAGGCGTACGGCGAGAACGTCGACGATCACCAGACGCTGCTCGCCAACGAGCTAGCGGCGCGCGAGCTGGCCGTCGTGCGCACCGTCGAGGAGCTCGACGACGAAGACCTTCGGCTCGCCGCGCGTGCGTCGGTTCGGCCACAGTCCGACGTCGAGCCGTTCCAGCTGGCGCGCTGAGCGCCGAGTCGCTCGAGCGCGGCCCCGAGTCGATCGGCGAGTGCCGATCCACACGGGACGCCCGACGCTCAGAGCGCGACCGGCGTGCGCGTGCCGTCGCTGATCCGCGCGCGCGGCGCCGTCGCGAGCGCGCGATCCCAGCCTTCGCCTCCGCTCGGCTCGTGCGACAGCCCGATCGGGTCGCCGGCGCGCGTCATCGACTCGCGCGCCGCCGCGAGCGCACGCACGATTTCGAGACCGAGACCGCTGTGCGACCGTGGCGTCGCGCCCGTGCGAATAGCGTGCGCGAAGTCGGCCAGCTCGAGCGACAGCGGCTCGGCGGCCTCGATTCGAGGCACGACGATGTCACCGCTTCGATACGTCAGCTGATACTCGCCGAACGTCGTTGGCGCTTCGGTCGGCGAGACGTCGAGCCCGCGGTCGTAGATGCGGACCGACTCGTCCGAGGAGGTGTCCTCGTACTGCACCATCCGCTTCGAGCCGACGACGACCATCTGGCGCACCTTGCGCGGCGCGAGCCAGGACATCTGCACGTTCGCCGTGGTCCCGCCGGCAAACTTGACCGTCAGGAACGCCGTCTCTGGCACGCCGGCCTGGAAGATGCTTTGGCCGGATGCCGCGATCTGCGTGACCGGCTGGTCGAGCCAGTAGAGCAGGATCGAGAGATCGTGCGGCGCGAGGTCGCTGACCACGCCGTCGGACTGGTAGAGCCCGAGGTTCATCCGCGAGCTGGTGATGAAGTACACCTGACCGAGCTCGCCAGATTGGATCAGCTCGCGCACCTTGTTCACAGGCGGGCTGTAGAGGAACGTATGCCCGGGCATAAGCACGCGATCGACACGACGCGCGACCTCGATCAGGTCTCGCGCCTCCTCGACGTCGATCGCCAGCGGCTTCTCGACGAGCACGTGCTTGCCCGCTTCGAGCGCGCGACGGACCAGTTCATAGTGCGTACACGGCGGCGTCGCGATCGAGACGGCCTCGATGCGCGGATCGTCGAGCACGGCGTCGAACTCGCACTCGACCTCGCAGTCGGCATGGCGACGCGCGAACTCCTCGGCGCGCGCCGGGTCGCGCTCGCAGAGCGCGACCAGCGAGAACTCGGGGCGCTCGCTGATGTTGCGCACGACGTTCGGCCCCCAATAGCCGAAGCCGACGACTGCGATGCCAATTGGCCGCTCAGTCATTCACGTCCCCTTACGCTCGTACTCGGTCCATGTCGTGATTGCCTCCTACAAGCGAACGACACGACTTGCGCAGGCCTTGTGCGCGGCGCTCATGCAAGTCCTTTTTTCCGACTCGCGCAGCCGTGCGCCGATGCGGCGCTCACGCTGAGCGAGCTCAGGCCGCGCCGCGACGTCGCAAGAGCAGCCACGGAGTTCGCGCGAGGATCGAGAGGTACAACCCGATCGACTGTCGCTCGGCCCACGCGATGTCGAGCTCGACCATCTCGCGGTAGGTGCGCTCGTTGCGCCCACTCACCTGCCACAGCCCGGTGATCCCGGGCTTGACCGCGAAACGGAGCCCATAGCTGGGCGGGTAGAGCTCCGCCTCATAGGGGATCACAGGTCGCGGGCCGACGAGCGACATGTGCCCGCGCAGGACGTCGAAGATCTGCGGCAGCTCGTCGAGGCTCGTCTTGCGCAGGAAGCGCCCGGTGCGCGTGACGCGATCGTCGGCCGCGAGCTTGTACAGCTCGCGGCCCTTCTGATCGGCGTGTGTCACCTGCTCGCCGGAGATCAGCCGCTCGATGTAGCGCTTGTGGACCTCTGGATTGGCCTGCTCGCGCATCGTCCTCAGCTTGTGCATCGTGAACGGCCGCCTGTCACGTCCTAGACGGGCCTGACGGAAGATCGCCGGGCCGCCGCGTTCGAGGCGGATCGCCGCGCACGCAAGCAGCAGCACCGGCGCCGCTACGACAAGCGCGACCGCCGCGATCGTCACGTCGAGCGTTCGATATACGGCCAGCGCCAGCGGCCGTCGCTCACCGCCGCGCGTCTCTTCCTTGAATGCGAGGACTGACATGAGGATGTAGTCGTCGCTCAGGTCGACGCTGCCGCGATGCGTTGGCCGTCCGCGCTCGTGCAGCGATGGAGCGCGTCGACGATCCGCTCGATCTGCGCGTCGCACAGCGACGGGAAGATCGGCAGCGAGAGGATCTCGCCGGCGAGCCGCGTGCAGTTCGGCGCGACGTCGCGCTCTTGCGCGAACGCGGCGAACGCCTCGCTGCGATGGATCGGCGTCGGGTAGTGGATCGCCGTGGAGACGCCTGCGTCGGCGAGCCGCGTGCGCAGCTCCTCGCGCCGAGGCGCGCGGATCACGAACTGGTGGTAGACGTGATCGCCGCGCGGCGACGGCGACGGCGGCACGGTCACACGCTCGGCGTCGCGCAGCCCTTCGCGCAAGCGCGCCGCGACGCGTCTGCGCGCCGCGTTGCTCTCCTCTAGGCGCGGCAGCTTCAGGCGCAGCACGGCCGCTTGGATCGCATCGAGCCGGCCGGTCGTGCCGATCAGCCGATGGCGATAGCGCGGCCGCTCGCCATGCGCGCGCAGTAGGCGAACGCGATCGGCGAGGTCGGCGCGCGAGCTGACGACGGCGCCGGCGTCGCCCCACGCTCCGAGGTTCTTCGCCGGGTAGAACGAGAACGTGCCGGCGTCGCCGATCGTGCCGACGCGCCTGCCGTCGTAGCGCGCGCCGTGAGCCTGCGCGGCGTCCTCGACCACGCTCAGGCCGGTATCGCGCGCCAGCTCGATCAACGGGTCCATCTCGACCGTGCGGCCGAACAGATGCACCGCGATCACACAGCGCGTGCGCGGCGTCAGCGCCGCTTGGACCGTTTCGGCGCTGATCAGTTGGGTGCTCAGGTCGACGTCGGCGAAACGAGGCGTCGCGCCGACGAGGCAGACGGCCTCAGCGGTCGCGACGAACGAGTTCGCCGGCACGATCACCTCGTCGCCAGGCCCAAGCCCAAGCGCGCGCAGTGTGAGCGTCAGCGCCTCTGTTCCCGACGATACGCCAACGGCGTGCCCGGCCTCGCACCAGGTCGCGAAGTCCTCCTCGAAGCGCTCGACCGCCGGTCCTCCGATGAACGATCCTTCGCGCGCGAGCCGCGTCACCGCGGCGATCAGCTCGGCGAGCAGCTCGGGGTCGTCGTGGTCCATGACGGTGAGTGGAATCGTCTCTACGTCGCTCACTCGACCACGTCCTGCAACGGCTCGATCGGGTCTCCGCCGAGCCCGATGATGCCGACGCCGAGGCCGCGCTCGGGATCGAGGACCAAACTGACGGCTTCGTTTCGCGAGCGCACTCCGAGCTTGCCGAAGACCGACGAGAGGTGGCTCTTGACGGTGCTCTCGGCGAGGAACAGCCGCCCGGCGATTTCGCTGTTCATGTAGCCCATCACGACGAGCCCAAGGATCTGCTTCTCCCTTGTCGAGAGCGCCGGCGGGGCGATCACGCGATGGTGCGCGCGCGGCACGCACAGCTGTCCGGCGAGAATCGCGTCGAGGCACGGCGCCAGTGTGCGATCGAGCCGCTCGTGCGTCAGCACGCCGACGGCGCCGGCGTTCAGTGCGGCGCGCAGCTCCCAGCGCTCGATGCTCGCGCAGACGAGCGCGATCGCGCTGTCCGCGAAGCGCGTGGCGAGCGGCTCGATCGTGGCGGCGGCCTCGCGCGCGTCGAGCGCTGAGACGACGATCGCGCCGGGCGCTCGCGACGGCTGCGCGGCGAACAGCTCCTCGAGCGAGCAGACGCGCTCGATCGCTTTCGCGCACCGGCTGAGCGCTGCGTCGAGTGGCTCGGGAGCGGGCTCTTCGACGATCGCCACGACCATGCCCGCGTCGAGCTCCGCGCCGGCCGGTGGCGGTCCAGTCGTGATCGAGCTCGGCATGTCCGACTAACGGCGGGCACGCGCGCGGACTTGCGATTGGCGCGCGCACCGGCTTGCTTCGTGCGCGCGGCGAAGCGAATCGCCGCGCGAGCATCGTGGCGCGGCGGCGTTTCGGCGAGTGAGCGACCGGCGAGTGACCGACCGCAGCCGCGGCAGATACACAACAGCCGCCCATCGGGCGGCTGAAGGTCCTACGTTCGCGCGTACGACTGCGCGGGGCGGGCTGCTACGGCTTCGATTTGCAGCCGGCGGCGGGATTGCTCGGACCGACGCTGTATCCGCCGACCTCGCCAGGGAAGCCGGAGTCGCCTCCGCTGCCGCCGAGGCAGGCAGCCGTCAGCTCCTGCAGATCGCCGTAGTCCACGACCTCCGGCATCTCGTACGCCTGAGTGTGTGTCTGATCGTCCATGTCTTCGCGATCCTTATCGGTAGGTGCCTGACCGCCAAGGCAGCCAATAACAAGGGCCAGCCTAAAGGAATGACCCTCTCGGTCAAGGTGGAAAAAGGTAGGAGCGCTGGGACTACGCGCCGACTCCAGCGTGCTCCGCCGCGGCGTTGGCGGCGGCCGGACGAACGTCGACGCGCGCGACGCTCGGCGCGAGCTCGTCGAACGCATGCTCGCCAACGTAGCGCTCGCGCAGCCAGCACTCGAGCGTCGTCAGACGCCAGACGTGGTGCATCCAGCGAAATGCCCCGCCCTGCTTCGCCGGCCCAGGGTCGAGCAGCTCTCGCGCGATCGTCCGCGTGTCTGCATAGGCGCCGATCAGTGCGTTTGGCCCGGTGAGCAAGCGCCGTAGGGCGCGACCGTCGGAGTGGGCGAGGCAATCGACGATCAGCGAGTCAAACCATGCCTTCTGGCGGCGCAGTCGCACCGAGTCGGGCAACGATCCAGCCATGCTCGCGCGCAGCAGCGGGCGACTGCGCTCGCGATCGAAGCTCGCACGCGGCGGTTGGCGCAGGCTGAGCTCGACGAGATCGAGGTCGAGCAACGGGTGGCGCGCCTGCATCCCAGCCAGCGCAGCACGTCGGGCGAGGTGCTCGAACAGCCCCGTCTGCTCGGCGCCGTACGCGATTCCATCGGCGAGGTGCGTCCACCAGCGTGGACCGTCGAGGCGCTTCCACGCCAGCGATTGATCCGAAGCCGCGAGCGCGCTTGCCATCAGCGGGCGCAGCCACGGCTCTGCACGCGAGCGCGCGCGCATTCGGCGCGCGCCGGCATGCACGGCATGCGGCAGCGCACCGAGCGCCGCACGATCGACGACGATCCGGGCAAGCTGACGGCGCGGTGGGCGGTCGCCGGCTCCGGGCAGCTCGCGCGCGAGCGCGATCGCGCCAAGCGGGTCCGCGGCGCGCAGCCGGTCGGCCATCAAGAAGCCGCGCGCCCCGAACAGCTCGTCGCCACCATCGCCGCCGAGCACGACGCGCGCGCCGTCGGCCGCCGCCGCATGCAGCAGCGGCAGGGTCCAGAAGTCGCCCCAGCCGGCCGGTGGCGCCTGCCAAGCCCGTGTCGCTTCGATCACGCTCGCGAGCAGGCCACCGTTGGTCGCCGCGGCGGTCGCGCCGGGCAGGCGCAGCTCGCGGCGCAGCTCGTCGATCAGTTCCGACTCGTCGACGGCCGGGTGCTCGGGGAACGTCCCCGCGTACGCGCTGACGCGCCCGGGAGCGCTCTGCGCCGCGACCGCCGCGACGCTCGCCGAGTCGAGGCCGCCACTCATCAGCACCGCCGTTGAGCGGTCGTCCAGTCGGCGCGCGACCGAGCGATCGATCGCTCCGCGCACGTGCTCGGCGAGCTCGCGCACGGGCGCCTGCTCGGGCTCGACATAGCGCGGGCGCCAATAGCGATGCTCGTACGCGCCAGAGCGCTCAAGCAGCAGCGCCGTCCCGGGGGGCAAGCGGCTGACGCCGGCGTAGAGCGTGTGTGCTCCGGGCCGGCTGCTCGCCGAGATCCAATGCGCGACGCCGACCGGGTCGGGTTCGGGAGCGCTCTGCAGCAGCGCGAGCAGATCACCGATCTCGTTCGCGAAGCGGATCACGCCGTCGCGCTGATGCAGGTAGACGGTGCGCACGCCGAGCTGATCGCGAGCGAGCAGACCCTCGCTCTTGTGCTCGTCCCAGACGAGCAGCACGAAGTCACCGCGCATCCTGCACGGCAGCTCGCGACCCCAGCGCTGGTATCCGACGGCAAGCAGCCGCTCGACGCCGGACGCGTCGCTCGTCGCGAGTTGCTGCGCGAGCTCAGCTGCATTGTCGAGGAACCCGTCGAATGCGACCAGCGGGCTAGCGTGAGGCGGCTCGGCGCCGCCGCATACGACGCGCAGCGCGCCGAGCTCGAGCGGCGCGCCTCCGCCGCCCGCGACGGCGGCCAGCCGCGTTGCGCGGTCGACCCGGCCGGCTGGATCGAAGACGCCCGCCAAGCGCCTGATCAGCCGCATCGCGCAAGCCTCTCGGCCACGGCCTCCGCGAGCTCGCGTGCGCCGACCCGTGGCCCAAGCGTGACGCGCTCGACGCGTGCGCGAGCGGCGACCGCGCAGACGTCGAGCAGGCGGCGCAGGCGTGACGGGGAGGCTTGCACGAAGTTGAACGTCCCGGCGATCAGCGTCGCCGCGTCGCGGACCTCCGCGAAGCGCGGCCGAGCCGGACCGTCGACGACGCGCTGAACGAAGAACAGCGCGCCGAGCGGCGCCGGCTGATCGGCCGCGGGCAGGCGCAGCAGGCGCTCTCGCGAGTCGAAGCCGAGCTGTGTCGCACCGAGCGCGAGCGCGAGCGCGAGCCGCTCGCGGTCGCCGTGATCGACCCCCGCGACCGGCGTGCCCGGATGCGCGAGCAGTTGTTCCTCGCGCAACTCCACGGCGAGCACGTCGTCGGCGAGAAAGCTCGCGCCGAGCCGGCACAGCTCCAGCGCCGTCGAGGTCTTGCCGACGCGTGACGGCCCGAGCAGCGCGACCGCGCGTCGCTCGAACGTCACCGCGCTCGCGTGAAAGACCTCCAATCCTTGCAGCAACGCCGCGAAAGGCAGCACCTGCGCGACCAGCATCCGCTGCCATTGCCGATCGCTGGCGCCGCACGGCGCGCAGCGAACCGCGCTGCCGTCGCTCGCGAGCTGATGCGCGCCGTATCGCGGCCCCGCGATCAAGTAGCCCGCCTCGGCGTGCGCTTCGATTTGGAAGCACGTCTCGCCGTCGGGCTCGAGCTGCTCGGAGATCAGCTCCGCGTCGTCCGGCCAGCGCACGCGCGCGTCGCGATCGGCGATGCTCAGCGCGAGCGCGCGACGCGTCGGCGCCGAGTGAGCGCGCTCGATCAGCTCGACCGGCGCATCCGCTCGCACGTCGAGGCCAAAGACCGTCGCGCGCGTCGCCGAGCGTTGGCGCGCTGCGCCGGTCGCGCCGGGCGCCCCGGTCGCGCCGGGCGCCACTGCCGGCTCGCCGCCGGCATGGTCGAGCAGCGGGTTCATCGCCGACTTCTCAAAGCTCGACCAGACGGCTGAACGCGCCGCCGCCAGGAGGCAGCAGCGGGCTCCCGCGATACTCGACCCACGCGTGCGCGAGGAAGTCCGGCGTAGAGCGCGCGCCGATCACGAGCGTCGCCGTGACGTGCCGTCTGGCGAGCATCCGGGTGAGCACGAGCGAGCGGATCAAGCAGCGTGTGTCGCCGGGCAGGAACGCGAGCGTCTTGACCACTGCCGCGCCGAGTCGACGTGCATCCTCCACGGCCAGCGCGGAAGGCGACGCGTGGGCCTCGTCGGTCTTGGGCTCGGTGCGACGCAGCGCCTCGATCGCCGTCGCGATCGGGGCGCGGGCGATCGCTCGGCGCGCGTGAATGTAGGAAGCGACGATCTCGGCGCCCAGCTGCGCGCGCTCGATTGGGCGCAGACGGCGCCTCGTGGGAAGCTCGACGATCGGCACGCCGGACAGCTACTCCGCGCCGTCGCCCTCGATTTCGACGTCCGCCTCGACGAGTCCTCGCTCGAGCAGGCGACGGCAGAGCCCGCACATGTCGCGCTCGACGACGTCGCGCTCGACTCCGTACTCGGCGGCGACCGCGCCTGCCGCGTCGGCGAGGCTGCGCGCGCCGTCCATCGCTTCGAGCATGTGGCCGGCCGTCGGGTTCAGGCCGTGGTACTTGCCCGTGTGGAGGTTCAGCACGACTGTCTCGGAGGGGAACGCGCGGTAGACGACGTGCGCTGGAACCGTCACGGCGGCCGATCTCAACGGCCGGCTCTCTGGAGTTGTCTCGGTGGGCATCTGGGTATCTCCGTCGCTAGTACTCGATGATCGTGCCGCGCCGTTGCCCGAGCTGAATCGCTCGCGCCAGCACGTACATCGCGAGCGGTATGAGCACGACCGCGAACAGCGTCAGCTTGACGATCGAGCCGCCCGGCGATTCGCCGAGCGAGCTGCCGACGAGCAGGTGGCGCAGGACGTCGGTGGCGGCGGTGAACGGCTGCAGCTTGGCGGCCGTCTGCACCCAGCCCGGCAGCAGCGAGACGGGGAAGTACAGGCCGCCGACGATCGACAGCAGCGCGATCACCCAGCTCGTTCCGACGCTGCCTTGCTTGACGACGATCGTCAGCGCGGCGAAGAGCAGGCCGAATGGCAGGAACGCCAGGAGTGCGAGCGCCATCACAGGCACACTCAGCGGAACGGTCGACCAGTGCAAATCGAGCCCGAACAGGATGCTGCCGATCGCCAGCGTCAGCGTGGCGAGGACGAACGAGTACAGCAGCGGGAACAGCGTCATCGCGATCACGCTGCGCACGGCGCCGAACGGCGAGAGCAGCAGCCTGTCGAACGTGCCAGCGATCAGCTCTTGGCGCACGAGGTCGGGGATCGAGAAGCACGAGTACATGACGCTGACCATCGAGATGCCGACGACGACGAAGCCGAAGTAGGCCGCCGGCGTGGCGAAGCCGTTGACATGCACGAGACGCGAGACGTAGTAGAAGAGCGTCAGGCTGAAGACGGACGTCAGCGCTTGGCTGATCAGTCGCGTGCGATATGAGGCGTATACGCTGAGATCGCGGCGTAGCACGGCCGAGAACGCGCGAGCGGTTGCGCCGAGTGAGCTCATGCGGGCGCCAGCTTGCCATCGATCAGCGTCCAGCGCGCGTCGAGCGGCACGTGCTGCTCTTCGCCGGAGGGCGAGCACCAGAGCACGGCGCCGTCGCGCGCGAGCAGCGCCTCGATCGCAGTCGCAAGCAGCCGCCCACCATCCGCATCGAGACTCGTCAGCGGCTCATCGAGCAGCACGAGCTCCGGCTCGGGCAAGAACGTCATCGCGATGCGCAGGCGCTGGCGCTGTCCCATCGACATCCGGTCGACGCGCCGGTCGCTGAGCGCGCGAAGGTCGAAGTCGTCGAGCGCCTGTTCGACGGCGAGCTCGGCACGCCCGCGCGGAAGCATCGTGATACGCGTCCAGAACTCGAGCTGGCGGCGCACCGTCAGGCGCGCATACAGCCCGCGATCGCCGGCGGGAAGAAACGACACGAGCCGCTGATAGCGCTCACGGTGCTCGAGCGCCGTCACGCCCCACACCTCGGCGCGCCCGCGCTCGGGCTCGATCAGCCCGGCCGCGATTCTCAACATCGTCGTCTTGCCGGCGCCGTTGCGGCCGTCGACCGACGTGGTCGTGCCCGGTTGCAACTCGAGCTCGAGCTCGTCCAGCACCGGCTGCTGATCGCGCGTCCAGCGCTTGCAGACACCGCGCATCCGCAGGATCGGCATGCCGTCGTCAGGCGGCGCCGAGTGTGCCGCGAGCGAGGGCCGCGGCGGCGCCGTCGGCGCCTCGACCGTGTGCGTCGTCACGCCTGCGCTCCAATCGCCACTGGTCCATGTGCGAGGAGCGACTCGACTTGCTCGGCGAGCTGCGCCGGCGTGATCGACGAGTCGCAACGCAGGCGTACGAGCATCGCTGAGTCGACGAGGTCGGCATACAGCGCGAAGCGTTGCCGCTCGCGCTCGGCGCTGTCGTCGAGACCGATCATGTAGGGAGCCAGCCACTGCGGGCCAGGCGGCAGAGCTTCGACCGAGAGCGATGAGCCGGGTCGCCTGTCGAGCAGGCAGACGAGCTGGATCTGGCGCCGATTCGCGGCAGAAGCTCGTCGCGCTGACCCAGCGCTCGCCATCGAGCAGGCCCAGCGTCGCGCCGAGCCGCGACGTCGCCGCGCTGATCGCGGCTGGGACGTTCAGATGGGGCGTGCCCGGATGCGCGCGCACGCTCCTCGGCGCTCGATCGAGCACCAGCACGTCATCGCAGAACAGCGGCCAGCCTCGGCGCACCAGCTCGACGGCGAGCGTCGTCTTGCCCGCGCCGCTCGGCGCGACGATTGCGACGACGCCGTTCGGCGAGCGGACGGCGCTTGCGTGAAGCGCCTCGCGCCCGTGCATCAGGCTGACACTCGCGAGAACCTTGCTGAGCAATACGCGCTGCCAGTCGAGACCAGGTCCCGAGCAGGCGCAGCGCAGCGCTTGGCTCGAGCGGTCCAGCTCGAACACGGCGCGATCGCCATAGGAGAACAGCACCTCGCCGGCGTCGCCGTCCTCGATCGTCAGTCGCCGACCGTCGCCGAGCATTCCGCTCCAGCGCGGTCGTCCGTGCGAGCCACTCGACGCACGCGCTAGCTCGTCGCGCTCGACCAGCTCGAGGGAGAGCGAAGGCAGTCCATCGGCCGAGGCGTCGGCGATTGGCATGCCCGGCAGCGAGAACGAGCTGCGCAGGTCGAGGCCGTAGGCGAGATACCGCTCCACGACCGATCAACTGCCGGTCGGTGAGAGTTCTTCCGCGCGCGCGGGCGCCGACGCGAAAAAACGCTCACAGTGCTCGTGACGTGCGCAAATTCCACGCGCCGCCCGGCGTTTGATCAGCATGGCTCGACCGTCGATGCGACACGGCTGACGCTATGTGCGGCATCTGCGGACTCGTAGGTCGCGCGACCGACGTCGCTCCACTCGACGCGCCGACGCTGCGCGTGATGACGGACGTGATCGAGCATCGCGGGCCCGACGACGACGGCCACCGACTCGCGCCGGGCATCGCGATGGGGATGCGGCGCTTGAGCGTGATCGACCTGCCGGCAAGCGGTCAGCCGCTCGCGAACGAGCGACGTGACGTATGGACGGTCTTCAACGGCGAGATCTTCAACTTCGCCGAGTTGCGTGACGAGCTGCAGGGCCGTGGGCACCGCCTCGCGAGCGCCGGCGACACGGAGACGATCGTGCACCTCTACGAGGAGCACGGGGTCGGGTTCGCCAAGCGGCTGCGCGGCATGTTCGCGATTGCCGTCTGGGACGAGCCGCGCCGGCGGCTGGTCCTCGTCCGCGACCGGATGGGCGTCAAGCCGCTCTATTACGCGATCGGCGAGCGCGGTCTCGGCTTCGCGTCGGAGGTCAAGTCGCTGATCGCCGGTGGCGTCGTCGAGCCGCGGCTGGACCCGCTCGCGGCTGAGCTGTTCCTCGCGTACGGGTACGTTCCCGGCCCTCGCACGCTGTTCGCGGGGGTGCGCAAGCTCGCGCCGGCGAGCGCGCTCGTCTGGGAGGCCGGCGAGTTTCGCGGCGAGTCGCGCTACTGGACGCCGTGGGACGACCCGCCGCAGGTGGGGGAGTCTTGGCACGACGACGAAGCGGCGCTGCTCGAGCGGTTGCGCGCGTCGGTCCGCGCGCGGATGGTCAGCGACGTGCCGCTCGGCGTGATGCTCAGCGGCGGGCTCGACTCGAGTTTGATCACCGCGCTGATGGCCGAGGCGAGCACTGCGCCTGTGAAGACGTTCTCGATCGGCTTCGTCGAGGACGCGCGCGCCAACGAGCTCGACGACGCGCGACGCGTGGCACGGCGCTTCGGCGCCGACCACCACGAACTGTTGACCAGCGCGGTCGAGCACCCGGCGCTTGTCGGCGAAGCGCTGTGGCACCTGGAGGAGCCGATCGTCGATCTCTCGTTCCTCGGCTTCACGCTGCTGAGCCGGCTCGCGCGCGAGCACGTCACCGTCGCGCTGTGCGGGCAGGCGGCCGACGAGCTGCTCGGTGGCTACGCGAAGCACGCCGTCGCGCACGCCGCCGACACGGTGGCGCGCCTGCCGCCGTTCGCGTCCGGCTCGCTCACGACGCTGCTGCGGGGGCTTCCCGAAAGCTCGCGCGCGACGCGCGGGCTTCGCGCGCTGCTCGCGCGCGACGACGCCGAGCGAATGCTGCTGATGAGTCGGGTCATGCCCGCCGGGCAACAGCACGCGCTGCTGCGCTCCGGCGTCGAGCGCGAGCGCGCGGAGCAGGCGATCCGCGAAGTCGTGCGCGAACGCGCGAGCGGTCGCTCGGGCAGCGTGCTCGCGGAGACGCTCGCGCTCGACACGAAGCTAGCGCTCGTCGACCTGATGTTCCTGTACTTCGACAAGACCTCGATGGCGGCGTCGCTCGAGGTTCGCGTTCCGTTCGCCGATCACGACGTCGTCGCGTTCTGCATGGCGCTGCCCGACGATCGGCGGATCACGCGCGGCAAGCGCAAGGAGCTGTTGCGCCGCGTCAGTCGCGGCCTGCTCGACGACGCGACGATCGAGAAGAAGAAGCGCGGCTTCTTCCGTGCCGCCTCGTCGACCTGGCTGGCGGCGCACCGTGACGGGATCGTTCGCGAGACGCTGCTCGACGCTCGCGCGCGCGAGCGCGGGCTGCTCGATCCGGCGGCGGTCGCGGCGCAGATCGGCGGCGAAGGGCGTCATGCGCGTTCCGGCGAGCCGCTGCTCGCGTGCCTGATGCTCGAGCTCTGGCACCGCACGTTCGTCGATTCCGACGGCGCGTGCAGACGGAAGATCGACGAGCTCCGGGCGAGCGCCGAGCGCCGCGAGTCGCTCGTGGCGGGGTGAGTGGTGCAGTCGACGATGCCCAGAGATCGAGCTACGGCGAGCTCCGTGAGCGTCGCGCGCGGCGTCGCATCGCAGCGGCGACGAGGTGGCCGCGCTCGCGTCGGTCGTTGGGCGAGGTCGGTCCTCAGACGCCTGGAACGGCGCGGCCTTGTCACTTGGGAGCAGCGCGACGACGACGCCGCGCTGCTGATGATCACGAACGTCTGGCCGCACGCCGAGCGGCCGGCCTACGGTCCATTCGTCAAGGTCACCGTCGACGGAGTACGCGCGCAGGGCGTCGCCTGCGACGTGCTGTTCATCCGCGGCTATCGGGGCCCAGTCGCATACCTCGCGGGCGCGCTTGCCTGTCTCGTCGTTGCGCTGGCCGAGCCGCGGCGCTATCGCTTGGCGCATTGCCACGGCGGGGAGACGGCGCTCGTCGCCCGCTTCTTCTGGGGCGCGCCACTGGTCGCCTCGTACCTCGGCACCGACCTGCTCGGAGCGCAGATCGGCGGCGATCTGCGCACGCGCGCGATGCACTGGCTGCGGAGCACGCTGATTCGCCACCACGCGTCGTTGATGGCTGCGACGACGACAAAGTCGGCGGAGATGGAGTCGCTGCTCGGCGCGCGTGCACGGCTTCGCAATACCGTGATTCCCGACGGTGTCGATCGCGAGCGATTTCGACCAAGGGAGCGATCGAGCGCATGCGCGCGCGTCGGGTGGGACGCACGGGCACGCAACATCCTCTTCGCCGGTCGCGTCGACGCCGTCGAGAAGCCGGCCGTGGCTCGCGCCGAGGCGATCGCGCTCGCCGAACTTGAGCTGCCTGAGATCGAGCTGCGGGTCGTCAGCGGAGTGGCGCCGAGCGAGATGCCGTTCCACTACGCCGCCTGCGACTGCCTGCTGCACACGTCCGTCAGCGAGGGCTCGCCGAACATCGTCAAGGAGGCGCTCGCGTGCAACGTTGCAGTTGTCGCCACGCCGGCGGGCGACGTCCGCGAGCTGCTCGAAGGTGTCCGCGGCTGCGCGGTCTGCGCCGCTGATGCGGCATCGCTGTCGCAAGCGCTGCTGAAGCCCTGACGCGCCCGCGCGACTGCGACGGGCGCCGCAGTGGACGCGCCACTTGTGTCGCGAGGAGATCGCGCGCCGAACGCTCGACTTCTATCGGCGCTGCGGCCTGCCGATCGAGCGGGGCCGGCGCTGACGATGCTTGGCGCGTTGAGGTGGAGGGGCTCACCGTTGACCGGTGGAGCGGCGGCGTCGCTCTGGTTGCGTCCGCGCTCGTCGCGACGGTGAGCGCGACGGTCGGCCCGATCGTCGTCGGCGCCGCGCTGCTCGCGTGCACTCTGATCGTCGTCGGGATCGAGCGACCGGCGCTGTT
>CAVUSM010000004.1:0-1367787 GCA_963744165.1 uncultured Solirubrobacteraceae bacterium
AGCGTCGGCGCGCGCCGCGCGTCGGCCCACTCGCGACACGCCGGACCGAGCGCGTCATCGAGCCAGGCCAGCGGACGGTCGGGCCGGCGTAGGCGTCGATCGCCTCCAGCTTCCAGTGCGCGCGCGGGGCACTTGCGCCGCCCACGTCGCGCTCGAAGCGCAAGTAAGGCCAGCCGCGAGGGAGGTCCAGCAGGTGGGGGAGGTATTCCTCGGCCTTCTCCTCCCAGCCGCTGCACCACACCGGGTCATAGACAGAAACGAGGTCCCGCAGGTGTCCCGCGGCCGTGTCCGAAAGGAAGTGCGGTATGCCATCAATCGTGTGGAATGACCCCTCGGGGGTGCCGGAAGGGCGCCGGGGCCGTCCATGAGGCCCCCAGGTCCGGCATTGGGGGGAAGCCGAACAGCGAGATCACGCCGTCGATGTCGATCAGCAGCAGAGGGCGTGCGTCCGCTCGCCGGGGGCGGTGATTCGCGGGGTGTGGCGGGCATGGGTTTCTGCATCGCCTGCTCTTTAGCTGGCACTGAGGTGAAGGCGGGTAATCTGCCTGAACGCTGCCTCGGCAGTCAAGCATCCGGTGGGGGGGTGCCGATGGAGCCAAACGCGATCATGACCCTAGAGCTAGGCATACTCCTCTCACTCGCCTGCGCCTTCGTGGCGAACCTCGGCTTCTTCTACAAGCACCGCGGTGCCAACGCCGTCGCCAAGGTCGAGATGCGCCATCCGCTGAAGAGCGCCCGCGCGCTCTATTCGTCCAAGTGGTTCGCCCTCGGCATGGGCGTCGCCGTGCTCTCCTGGGTCCTGCACGTCGCCGCCCTAGCCATCGCGCCGATGTCCGTCGTCCAGGTCGCCCTCGCTGCCGGCGTCGTCTTCATCGCCGTCATGGCCGAGCGCCTGTTCGGGTTCCATGTCGGGCCGCGCCAGTGGGCCGGACTGTGCCTCACCGCCACCGGGCTCGTGCTGCTCGCCATCACCCTGCCCGCCATCCACGGCGCCCACTCGCGCTTCTCCGATGCCGGCATGATCTCCTTCGAGGCCGGGCTCTTCGGCATCGGCGGCCTGCTCATCATGGGGCCCCGCATGGGTGGGCGCGTCGAGCACCACGGCGTCATGCTCGGCGCCGCCTCCGGCATCCTCTTCGGGGTCTCCGACACATCGATCAAGGCGCTCACCGGGATCACGCACGCGCACGGCCTCATCGGCGGGCTGCTCACGAGCCCCTGGCTCGCCGTCGCCATCGTCGCCTCCATCGTCGCCTTCTACGCCTCCGCGCGCGGCCTGCAGGACGGCGAGGCCGTCCCAGTGATCGCCGTCACCGGCGCCGCCGCCAACATCTCCGGCATCGCCGGCGGGCATCCTCGTGTTCGGCGATCCGATGCCCGGCAGCGCCCTCGGCGTGATCCTGCAGTCGCTCGCCTTCGTGCTCGTCGTCGCCGCCGCCGCGCTCATGCCCGCCCCGGTGCGCGCCGTCGGCGTGCAGGCCACCGCCTAGCAACGCGCCCCCGCTCCGCGCTGCTAGGATCTGCCACCGAATGCCAACGACCTCACAACTTGTGCGCAAGGGCCGCGTCGCGCCCAAGAAAAAGCTCGCCACTCCCGGCCTGAAGTCGGGCAAAGGCCGCAAGAAGAAGACCGCCGCCCCACAGCGCCGTGGGGTATGCACGCGCGTCTACACAACGACCCCCAAGAAGCCGAACTCCGCGCTGCGCAAGGTCGCGCGTGTGAGGATCTCCGGCTCCATGGAAGTCACCGCCTACATCCCCGGCGAGGGGCACAACCTGCAGGAGCACTCCGTTGTCCTCGTCCGTGGCGGTCGCGTCAAGGACCTGCCCGGCGTGCGCTACAAGGTCGTGCGCGGCACCCTCGACGCCGCCGGCGTCAGCGATCGCAAGAAGGCGCGCTCGATGTACGGCGTGAAAAAGAAATAGACGATGCCACGTCGCGCAGCCGCCCAGATCCGGCCCGTCGAGGCCGACCCCGTCCATCGCTCCAAGCTCGTCGCGCAAGTGATCAACAAGGTCATGCTCGACGGCAAGAAGTCGACCGCCGAGCGCATCGTCTACGACGCGCTTGCCATCCTCGCCGAGCGCAGCGACAAAGATCCCGTCGAGACGCTCGAGCAGGCCGTCAAGACGCTCACACCCGACACTCGAGGTCCGCTCGCGCCGGGTCGGCGGCGCCACCTACCAGGTGCCCGTCGAGGTCCCCACGCGCCGCGCGCGCACGCTCGCCGTGCGCTGGCTCGTCGAGTTCGCCCGCGCGCGCCGCGAGAAGACGATGGCCCAGCGCCTCGCCAACGAGCTGACCGACGCTCTCTCCCAGCAGGGCGGCGCCTACAAGCGCAAGGACGACATCTACCGCATGGCGCAGGCCAACAAGGCGTTCGCTCACTACCGCTGGTAGCCTTCCCACACCACCAGCGCCCGTCTCGGTCGTGCGAGTCACCTCCTGCGTCAGATCGTGGCGATGCAACGACAGCGCGCCAGCAAATCAAAAAAATCGTTAGGTACCTAAACTTCGAGGGTGGGAATGCCTTCGCTACGGTGACAGTAGACTTCATGTCCGCCGCCGCGCCGACCACGGACCCGACGCCGACGAGCGGATCGAGCCGCTACGTCTGGAAGATCGCCGGGGTGGTGATCCTGGGGATGATCATGTCGATCCTCGACACGACCATCGTCAACGTCGCGCTGCGCACGCTCGGGCACGATCTGCACAGCTCCATCTCGCAGATCCAGTGGGTCGTCACCGGCTATCTGCTCTCGCTCGGCGCCGTCATCCCGGTCACCGGCTGGGCCGCCCGGCGCTTCGGCGCGAAGCGGGTCTACCTCGTCTCGCTCGTCCTGTTCACCGCCGGCTCGGCGCTGTGCGCCGTCGCCGCGTCGACCACCGCGCTCGTGCTGTTCCGCGTGCTGCAGGGCGCCGGCGGCGGGATGATCATGCCGGTCGGGCAGCTGATCATGGCGCAGGTCGCCGGGCCCGAAGCGCATGGGACGCGTGATGGGCATCGTCTCGATGCCCGCGATGCTCGCGCCGATCCTCGGGCCTGTCGTCGGCGGCGCGATCCTCGAGAACCTGCACTGGTCGTGGATCTTCCTCGTCAACGTGCCGATCGGCGTGATCGCGTTCTTGCTCGCCTGGCGGATGCTGCCGCAGACCGACTCCGGCGAGGCCGGGCGCCTCGATCGTGGTCGGCCTGGGCCTGCTCTCGGCCGGATCGACGGCGCTCGTCTACGGGCTGGCGCAGCTCGGCTCGCACAGCAGCCTGACCGCCGGAGCCGTCGTCTGGCCGGTCGTGATCGGCCTCGTGCTCTGTGCCGTGTTTGTCTGGCACGCGCTGCGCGTCGAGCGCCCACTGCTCGACATCCGCCTGTACGCCAACCGGATCTTTGCGGCCGCTTCGCTGACGACCTTCGGGCTCGGCGCGGCGCTGTTCGGCGCGATGATCCTCGTGCCGCTCTACTACCAGGAAGTCCGTCACGAGAGCGTGATCGTGACCGGTCTGCTGACGGGGCCGCAGGGGCTCGGCATGCTGCTCGTCGATCCCGTTCACGGGCCGACTGACCGAGCGCTTCGGCGGCGGGCGGGTCGCGATCGTCGGCGTCTCGGTCCTCTCGCTCGCGACGCTGCCGCTCGCGTTCGTCGCCGCGGGCACATCGATCTTCTCGATCTCGCTCGTGCTGCTGCTGCGCGGCGTCGGCATCGGCTTGGCCTTCATGCCCGCGATGAGCGCCGCCTTCGCCTCGATGCGTCCCGACCAGCTCTCCGACGCGACGCCGCAGCTGAATGTGCTTCAGCGGATCGGCGGCGCGATCGGGACAGCCGTGCTCGCCGTAGTGCTTCAGCGCGCGACCGGCCAGTCGCACGCTCCGGCGCACCTGGCGCACGCTTTCGACGCCGCCTACTGGTGGTCGGTCGGCATCTGCGTGGTCTCGCTGGTCCCGTGCTTTGTGCTGCTGCGCGCCGAGAACCCGCGCGCGCGGCTATCGCGCGACGCGGCCAACGCCGAGGCGGCGGTCGAGCCGCTGGGCGCTTAAGGCGCGAGCGATGAGCACTGCGCCAGCCGTCGATAGCGAGGCCGCGGAACGCGCTCGAGCGCAGCCGGCGCCGAAATTGACGCCGGCGCTCGCCGATCTCGGCGTTGCCTTTCGCCACGTCTTTCGCACGCTCAGCCGCTTGCGCGGGCGCGACACGCACCTCGGCGGCTCAGAGCTGAGCCACGCCCAGTTCGAGTTGCTGATCGAGCTCGAGGAGCGCGGCGATCTGCCGACCGGCGAGTTGGCCGCCGCGGCGCGCCTGACGCCGGCGACCGTGACACAGATGCTCGACCATCTCGCGGCTTGCGGTCATGTCGAGCGCGTGCGCTCGCAGACCGACCGCCGCGTCGTGCTGACGCGGCTGACGGCGCAAGGCCGCAGTAAGATCGAGGCCAAGCGCCTGGCCTGGGAAGCGCGCTGGCTGCAGGCGCTCGACGGCGTCGCCGAGCGTGACGTGCGCGCCGCGACGAAGGTGCTCGAGCGGCTCGGCGCGATGTTCGAGGAGACTCCCGCAGAGGGCGACTGCGCGGCGGACGGTGACGCTCCGCAGGCTCGCCCGCAGGCGCCTCGCTAGCGCTCTAAAGGGCCGATTTGCTCTGCTATAGTCGACCCTGCGTCGCGGGTGCGCCGATGATAGTCGAGCACCCAGCGAGAGTCGTTAGAAGATGATGGAGACCTCGATCAGATAGCGAAGCGACCGGTCCATCGATGACCAGTAGCGCGCGTGGACCCGAGGGGTCCATTTTTTTCGCCCGCAGAGCCATCGCACCAACCGACCCCCACGGAACCGATGCCACGCAAGTACACACTTCAGAACACCCGCAACATCGGGATCATGGCGCACATCGACGCCGGCAAGACGACGACGACCGAGCGGATCCTCTACTACACCGGGCGCACGTACAAGATCGGCGAGGTCCACGAGGGCGCGGCCGTGATGGACTGGATGGAGCAGGAGCAGGAGCGTGGCATCACGATCACCTCCGCTGCGACGACGGCCGAGTGGAAGGGCCATCGGATCAACATCATCGACACGCCCGGGCCACGTCGACTTCACTGTCGAGGTCGAGCGCTCGCTGCGCGTGCTCGACGGCGCGATCGCGCTGTTCGACTCCGTCGCCGGCGTCGAGCCGCAGTCCGAGACGGTCTGGCGTCAGGCCGACAAGTACCACGTGCCGCGGATCGCCTACATCAACAAGATGGACCGGATCGGCGCCGACTTCGACCGCGGCGTGCAGACGATGATCGACCGGCTTGGCGCGCACCCCGTGCCGATCCAGCTGCCGATCGGCGCGGAGGTCGGAGTTCCAGGGGATCGTCGACCTGGTCACGATGAAGGCGATCGTCTACAAGGACGAGCTGGGCACCGAACAGGAAGATCGTCGAGATCCCTGAGAACCTCGCCGAAGCTGCCGCCGCCGCGCGCGAACACCTGCTGGAGGAGGTCTCGCACTACGACGACGCGCTGCTCGAGCTGATTCTCGAAGAGGCCGATGTCTCGGAGGATGTGCTGAAGAACGCGATCCGCACCGCAACGCTGTCGACGAAACTGACACCGGTGCTGTGTGGCTCGTCGTTCAAGAACAAGGGCGTTCAGCCACTGCTCGACGCGGTGATCGATTACCTGCCGTCGCCGCTCGACGTGCCTCCGATGACCGGCACGGAGCTGATCAAAGGCCAGGACGAGGAGCGCCAGGTCCTACGCAAGCCCGATGACTCCGAGCCGTTCTCCGCGCTGGCCTTCAAGATCGCCGCCGACCCGTACGTCGGCAAGCTGACCTACTTCCGCGTCTACTCCGGCCGCCTGGAGGCGGGCTCGCGCGTGCTCAACGTCAACAGCGGGCGCACCGAGCGGATCGGGCGCATCCTGATGATGCACGCTAACGAGCGCGAGGAGGTCGCCGAGGTCTACGCCGGCGACATCGCCGCCGCCGTCGGCATCAAGCAGGTCATCACGGGCGACACGCTCGCGGCGCCCGACGCGCCGGTGCGCCTGGAGAACATCGTCTTTCCGGTGCCGGTCATCAAGGTCGCCGTCGAGCCGAAGACGAAGGCCGACCAGGAGAAGATGTCGATCGCGCTCGGCCGCTTGGCCGAGGAGGACCCGACCTTCCAGGTGCGCACCAACGAGGAGACCGGCCAGACCGAGATCTCGGGCATGGGCGAGCTGCACCTGGAGGTGTTGGTCGACCGGATGAAGCGCGAGTTCGGCGTCGAAGCGAACGTCGGACGTCCGCAGGTGTCCTACCGCGAGACGGTGCGCGAGACGGTCGAAAAGATCGAAGGCAAGTTCGTCCGTCAGACCGGTGGCTCGGGTCAGTTCGGCGTCGTCATCATCACGCTCGAGCCGCACCCCGGCGAGGGCTTTGAGTTCGTCAACAAGATCAAGGGCGGAAACATCCCCTCGGAATACATCCCGGCCGTCCAGAAAGGCGTCGAAGACGCGCTGGACAACGGCGTCAAGGCCGGCTACCCGATGGTCGACATGAAGGTGACGCTGACCGACGGCAAGTACCACGACGTGGACTCCTCGGAGATCGCCTTCCGCGTCGCCGGCTCGATCGCCTTCAAGGAGGCCGCCAAGCGCGCCAAGCCGGTGCTGCTGGAGCCGATCTTCGCCGTCGAGGTCGTCACGCCCGAGGACTTTCTCGGCGAGGTGATCGGCGACCTCAGTCGCCGTCGCGGACGTGTCGAGGGCCAGGAGCGCATCGGCAATGCGCTCGCCGTCACCGCGATGGTGCCGCTGAGCGAGATGTTCGGGTACGCGACCGACCTGCGCTCCAACACGCAGGGACGCGCCAACTACTCGATGCAGTTCGAGCGCTACGAAGAGGTTCCGCCGAACATCGCCGAGAAGATCGTCGAAGACCGGACGGGAGAGCCGGTAGCGGCCTAGCCGCCGCGCCGGGCAGCACGCAGAGCAAGGCTTCCGCAGCAGGCAGCAGTCACCGACTGCTGCATTTAGATAGATTTCTCAGGTTCGCCCTCATAGGGGCGAGCGTACAAGTCGATATAGGAGCGAACAGAAAGTGGCGAAGGAGAAGTTCGAGCGCGACAAGCCGCACGTCAACGTCGGGACCATCGGTCACATCGACCACGGCAAGACGACGCTGACCGCTGCCATAACGACGGTGCTGGCCGAGCACGGAGGAGCGGAGGCTCGCACCTTCGCGGAGATCGACAACGCGCCTGAGGAGAAGGAACGCGGCATCACGATCGCCACGTCGCACGTCGAGTACCAGACGGAGAACCGTCACTACGCACACGTCGACTGTCCCGGTCACGCCGACTACGTGAAGAACATGATCACGGGCGCCGCGCAGATGGACGGCGCGATCCTCGTCGTCTCGGCCGCCGACGGTCCGATGCCGCAGACGCGCGAGCACATCCTGCTGGCGCGCCAGGTCGGCGTGCCGTACATCGTCGTGTTCCTCAACAAGGCCGACATGGTCGACGACGACGAGCTGCTCGAACTGGTCGAGGTCGAGGTTCGCGAGCTGCTCAGCGAATACGACTTCCCCGGCGACGACATCCCGTTCATCACCGGCTCGGCGCTGAAGGCGCTCGAAGGCGACGAGGCGTACAAGGGCAAGATCCTCGAGCTGGCGGCGGCGCTCGACACATACATCCCGGAGCCCGTGCGCGAGCTCGACAAGCCGTTCCTGATGCCGGTCGAGGACGTCTTCTCGATCACCGGCCGTGGCACGGTCGCGACCGGCCGCGTCGAGCAGGGCATCGTCAACACCGGCGACACGGTCGAAATCGTCGGCGTCCACGAGTCGACGTCAACGGTCGTCACGGGCGTCGAGATGTTCCGCAAGATCCTCGACCAGGGCCAGGCGGGCGACAACGTCGGCTGCCTGCTGCGCGGCACCAAGCGCGAGGAGATCGAGCGCGGCCAGGTTCTCTGCAAGCCCGGTTCGATCACTCCGCACACCAAGTACAAGGCCAAGGTCTACGTCCTGAAGAAGGAGGAGGGCGGTCGTCACACGCCGTTCTTCACGGGCTACCGGCCGCAGTTCTACTTCCGCACGACTGACGTCACCGGCGTGGCAAAGCTGCCCGAGGGCGTCGAGATGGTCATGCCCGGCGACAACGTTCAGATGGAGATCGAGTTGATCCAGCCGATCGCCATGGACCAGGGCCTGCGCTTCGCCATCCGAGAGGGTGGGCGCACGGTCGGCTCTGGCGTGGTCACCGAGATCATCGAGTAGTACCCGCCGCCCCTTCGGGGGCGGCGCTCATTGCAGTCAGATACGACTAACTGGGCCCCCGGCGAGGGCTTGACCCCCGTCGGGGTGGCCGCGCGACGCGGCGCCAGCAGACCCGAGCAAGATCAACCAAGCACCAAAAGAAAAAGAGCGCAAGAGACTTCACATGGCATCGGCCACACAAAACAAGATCCGCATCCGCCTGAAGGCGTATGACACGTCGGCGATCGAGTCGGCGGCGAAGGAGATCGTCGAGACGGCGACGCGCACCGGCGCGAGCGTCTCTGGGCCGGTGCCGCTGCCCACCGAGAAGAACGTCTACTGCGTGATTCGCTCGCCGTTCAAGGACAAGGACTCGCGCGAGCACTTCGAGATCCGCACGCACAAGCGGCTGATCGACATCCACCAGCCGACGCCGAAGACGGTCGACTCGCTGCAGCGCCTCGATCACCTGCCGGCCGGCGTCGACATCGAGATCCGTCTCGCCACCTGAGTTCCTCCCGCTTCGATCTGCGCAAACGCACGCTATGTCCGCCATCCTCGCCAAGAAGCTCGGCATGACCCAGGTCTTCCAGGAAGACGGCAGCGTCGCGCGCGTGACCGTCCTGCAGGCTGGTCCGTGCCCGGTGACGGCGATCCGAACGCCTGAGCGCGACGGCTACGAGGCGGTCCAGCTCGCGTTCGGGCAGACCAAGGAGAAGCACCTGACGAAAGCCGAGCTCGGCCACCTGAAGAAGGTCGACGCGCCGCCGCTGCGCCACGTCGTCGAGTTCCGCGACGAGGCCGGCGAGCTGCAACTCGGTGAGAGCGTGACCGTCGAGGCGTTCGAGGCTGGGCAGCGCGTGAAGATCTCCGGCGTCTCCAAGGGCAAGGGCTTCCAGGGAACGATCAAGCGCCACAACTTCGCCAGCGGTCCGAAGTCGCACGGCTCGCACAACGTCCGCGCGCCTGGCTCGATCGGCGCCTCGGCGTGGCCGGCACGCGTGATGAAGGGGATCCGCGGTCCTGGTCAGATGGGCAACAAGCGCGTCACGCAGAAGGGCCTCGAGATCATCTCGATCGACGCCAAGGAGAACCTGCTGCTCGTTCGCGGCTCGGTCCCCGGCCCGCGCGGCGGTGTCGTGGAGGTGCGCAGCGATGCCTGACGCTCCGCTGCTCGGCCAGAGCAAGAAAGTCAAGCTCGACGACGGCGCGTTCGGCGCTCGCTTCAGCGGCCCGCTCGTGCACCAGAGCGTCCGCGCCGAGCAGGCCGCGCGCCGGCGTGGCACGGCGGCGACGAAGACGCGCGGGATGGTCTCCGGCGGCGGCGCCAAGCCGTGGCGCCAGAAGGGCACCGGCCGCGCGCGCGCCGGCTCGACGCGCTCGCCGATCTGGAAGGGCGGTGGCGTGACGTTCGGTCCGCACCCTCGCTCGTACACGTTCAAGGTCAACCGCAAGGAGCAGCGCGCGGCGCTGCGCAGCGCGCTTTCGCTGCACGCCGAGCGCGGCTCGATCGCGATCTTCGACAGCGGCGCGTTCAGCGCGCCGAAGACGAGCCAGGCGTTCGACCTGCTCGACGACTGGGGCCAGGACGGCCCGACGCTCGTCGTGCTCACGCCCGAGGAGTCCGATGCGGCGCTGTCGTTCCGCAACCTCGTGCGCGTCGCCGTGCTGAGCGCGACCGACGTCGGCGTGGCCGACTTGCTGCGCGTCGCTTCGCTGCTCGTCTCGCAGGCGGCGCTCGACGAGCTGAGCGCGCGCGCCGCAAAGCCGGTCGCGCGTAGCGCCGAGCAGCAGCAGGCAGTGCCGAGCGCTGCCGGTCGAGGGCGGCCGCAGGCCGACCAATCAAACGACAGCGCGGAGCGGGATGCCTCGCAGGAGGCCTCCTAGATGGATCACTCTCAGGTGATCATCCGCCCGGTCGTCTCGGAGAAGAGCTACGTGCTCTCCGGGCTGCACCGCTACACCTTCCGCGTTCACCACGAAGCGCACAAGACGCAGATCCGCCAGGCTGTCGAGGCGCTGTTCGACGTGCACGTCGTCGAGGTGCGGACTTCGACGGTCAAGTCCAAGCCGAAGCGCCGCGGCACGACCAGCGGGCGCACGCGCACGTGGAAGAAGGCGATCGTGCAGGTGCGCGAGGGCGAGACGATTCCGATCTTCCAGGGCCTGGCCGCCCTCGAGTCATAAGGACCTGAGCGATGCCGATCCGCAAGCCCAAGCCGACCAGCCCAGGACGCCGCTTCGTCTCCTACCCGGACTTCGCCGAGGTGACGAAGTCGAAGCCCGAGAAGACGCTCGTCGAAGGCCTGAAGAAGAGCGGCGGGCGCAATGCGCACGGACGCAAGACCTCACGCCACCGTGGCGGCGGCGCCAAGCGCGCCTACCGCCGGATCGACTTCAAGCGCCGCAAGGACGGCGTCGAGGCGAAAGTCGCCGCGATCGAGTACGACCCGAATCGCTCGGCGTACATCGCGCTGCTGCACTACGTCGATGGCGAGAAGCGCTACATCCTCGCGCCGCAGCGCCTGACCGTCGGGATGACGGTCGCCTCGGGCGAGGGCGCCGACATCGCCGTCGGCAACTGCCTCGAGCTCGCGCGCATGCCGGTCGGCACGGTGATCCACAACGTCGAGCTGCAGCCCGGCCGCGGTGGCCAGATGGCGCGCTCGGCCGGCGCGTCGGTGCAACTGATGGCGAAGGACGGCGAGATGGCGACGCTGCGCCTGCCTTCCGGCGAGATGCGGATGGTGCGCGCCGAGTGCCGCGCGACCGTCGGCACGCTCGGCAACTCAGATCACCAGAACGTGAAGGTCGGCAAGGCCGGTCGCAAGCGCCACATGGGCGTGCGCCCGCAGACGCGCGGCGTCGCGATGAACCCCGTCGACCACCCGCACGGCGGCGGCGAGGGCTCGACGACAGCCGGGCGGCACCCGGTCACGCCGTGGGGCGTGCCGACGCTCGGCTATCGCACGCGCAAGAAGAACAAGGGCTCCGACAAGTACATCGTGCGCGGCCGACGCCGCGGGAAGGGCAGAAGTAGATGAGCCGATCGAGTAAGAAGGGGCCGTGGGTCGAAGAGCGCCTGATGGCTCGTATCGAGGCGCTCAACGCGGCGAACAACAAGAAAATGCTGCGCACGTGGTCGCGCGCGTCGACGATCTTCCCGGAGATGGTCGGCCACACGATCGCCGTGCACGACGGCAAGAAGCACGTGCCGGTGTTCGTCAGTGAGTCGATGGTCGGTCACAAGCTCGGCGAGTTCGCGCCGACGCGCACGTTCCGTGGCCACGCCGGTTCGGGGCGGGTGCGATGAGCGCCGAGGACGAGAAGGACGCCGTCTCCGGCGAGGGCGCGGCCGGCGCGGAGAAACCAGCCGCGAAAAAAGCGCGCGCAAAAAAACCGGCCAAAGCGGCGAAAGGCACGGAGGCGAAAGGCGCAAGCGCGAAAGCGTCGGGCAAAGCGCCCGAGGCGAAAGCCGACGACGCCGCCGCCGCGGGCGAGGCGAGCGAGGCGAAACCGGCTGCCAAAAAAGCCGCCAAAAAAGCTGCTGCGAAAAAAGCGCCGGCTGTGAAAGAGCCCGTCGCCGAGGAGAAAAAAGCGCGCGGCAAAGCTCCGGCGAAACCGCGTCGTCGCGTCGTGCGGGCGCACGCGCGCTACGTGCGCACGTCCGCGCGCAAGGCGCGGATGGTCTGCGGGCACCTGCGCGGCAAGTCGATTCACGAGGCGCGCGCTATCCTCGCCTTCACCCCGCGTGAGGTTGCGCGCGACTGGAGCAAGCTGCTCGAGTCGGCAGTCGCAAACGCTGAGAGCAACCACGAGTTGCTCGAGGACGACTTGATCGTCCGTGAGGCATATGCCGACGAGGGGCCGACGATCAAGCGCTTTCGGCCGCGCGCGATGGGCCGCGCGACACCGATTCGCAAGCGCACGAGCCACCTGACGATCGCGCTCAGCGCGGACGCGAAAAACAAGAGCTAAAGAACGGCAGCGAGAGAAGAATGGGACAAAAGGTTCATCCAGAGGCCATGCGCGTGGGTTACATCCACGACTGGAAGTCGAACTGGTTCAACGAAAAGCACTTCGCCGAGTACCTCGCCGAGGACGTCAAGATCCGCGAGCACATCGTCGGCAAGCTCGCGCACGCCGGTCTCTCGAGCATCACGATCCGCAAGGACTCGAACGAACTCGAGGTCAACATCCACACGGCGCGGCCGGGCATCGTGATCGGCAAGTCCGGCAGCGAAGTCGACGCGTTGCGCCGCGATCTGCACAAGCTGACGAACAAGCAGATCAAGGTCAACATCCTCGAGATCAAGCGTCCCGAGCTCGACGCGTCGCTCGTCGCTCAGTCGATCGCCGAGCAGCTGCAGAACCGCGTCGCGTTCCGCCGTGCGATGAAGCGCGCGCTGACCAGCGCGATGCGCTCGGGCGCGAAGGGCGTCAAGGTGCAGGTCTCCGGTCGCCTCGGCGGCGCTGAGATGGCCCGCACCGAAAGCTACTCGGACGGTCGCGTCCCGCTGCACACGATGCGCGCCGACATCGACTACGGCTTCTACGAGTCGCGCACGACGTTCGGCCGGATCGGCGTCAAGTGCTGGATCAACAAGGGCGAAATCATGCCCGAGGGCTACACCGGCGCGGACCTCACCGACATGACCGCGCCGGCGCCTCCCGGCAACGACCGCGACGGACGTGGAGGTCGCGACGGACGCGACGGTCGCGGTCGCGGGCGTGGCGGCAGTGGCGGCCCCGGCGGTCGTGGCGGCGGCCCCGGCGGCCAAGGCGGACGCGGCGGCGGCGGACGTGGCGGCGGCTTTGGCGGCCAAGGCGGTCGCGGCGGCGGCGGGCGTGGGCCCGGTGGCGGTGGCGGTGGCGGCCGTGGTCGACCGCCTGGTGGCGGAGGTGGACGCTGATGCTCTCGCCGAAGCGAGTCAAGCACCGCAAGCAGCACCGTGGGCGTCGCGCCGGCAACTCGCGCGGGCAAGTCAAGGTGCAGTTCGGCGAGTACGGGTTGAAGGCGCTCGAGTGCGGCTGGCTGACCAACCGCCAGATCGAGGCCGCGCGTGTCGCGATGACGCGCAAGATCAAGCGTGGCGGCAAGGTCTGGATCAACGTGTTCCCGGACAAGCCCGTGACGAAGAAGCCGGCCGAGACGCGGATGGGCTCCGGCAAGGGCTCGCCCGAAGGCTGGGTCGCGGTCGTCAAGCCGGGGCGCGTGATGTTCGAGCTGGCTGGAGTCTCCGAGCCGCTCGCACGCGACGCGATTCGCTTGGCTGCGCACAAGCTTCCGGTGAAGTCGAAGTTCGTGCTGCGTGAGGACTGAGCTGATGAAGGCGAAGGAGATCCGCGACCTGGAGGACGCCGAGCTGAGCAAACGGATCGGCGTGCTGCGCAAAGAGGTCTTCGGCCTGCGTTTCTCGAACGCGACCGGCGAACTCGACGACACGGCCGGCGTCGGTCGCGCCAAGCGCGATCTCGCGCGTGCACTGACGGTCGCGCGTGAGCGCGGGCTGAAGCCGCAAGACAACTAGAGCTGCAAGAAGAAACGGAAGACATGGCTGACGAGCAAGACAACGAGACGACTGACACGCCCGAGCAGACGCCGGAGCCGGCCGCCGAGACGCAGGCCGACGCGCCCGAGGCCGTCGAGCCCGACGCGCCCGACGCGGTCGCCGACGACTCCGGCGCGGATGACGCGCCGAGCGCGCCGGTCGCCGCGGCGACGCCGAGCGAGCCCGAGGCGCAGCTCCCGCCGAAGGAGCGCCGCCGCCAGGCGCGCTCGAAGCACGCCGGCGACGCGCGCCCGCCACGCAGCGCCGAGGAGCGTCACTCAGAGCGCGTCGCCGAGCGCAAGCGCAAGGCCGAGCGCCGTCGCGCGCGCCGTCTGCAGGAACGCGCGAAAGCAGCCGAGCGCCGCGCCGCCGCGCCTGCGCCCGAGCCGCTTGCGCCGGTCCACGCGCCCGTCGAGGGACGCCGGCGCGTGCGCCAAGGCGTCGTCGTCTCAGACAAGGCCGAGAAGACGATCACCGTCCGCATCGACTTCGCCCGTCGTCACCGTCGCTACGAGAAGATCGTGCGCAGCTCGACGACGCTGCACGCGCACGACGAGAACAACGACGCCAACGAGGGCGACACGGTGCGCGTCGTCGAGAGCCGTCCGCTGTCGCGCTCCAAGCGCTGGGCGCTCGTCGACGTGCTGGAGCGCGCGAGATGAAAATCGGAGATTTTCAGGTCACGAGCGCCCGGAGGGCGATCGCGCTCATCGACGGGGCCGACTGGACGGAGGCCCGAGCATGATTCAAAACGAGACTCGGCTTCGCGTCGCCGACAACACGGGCGCGCGTGAGATCTTGTGCATCCGCGTCAAGGGCGGCTCGCAACGCCGCTACGCGTTCGTCGGCGATGTGATCACGGCGACCGTCAAGCAGGCCAACCCACAGGGCACCGTCAAAAAGGGCGATGTCGTGACGGCCGTGATCGTGCGCACGAAGAAGCCGATCGGCCGCGACGACGGCACGTACATCGCGTTCGACGAGAACGCCGCAGTGATCATCGACGACCAGAACAACCCGCGTGGCACGCGCGTGTTCGGACCGGTCGCGCGCGAACTGCGCGAGCGCAACTTCATGAAGATCGTCTCGCTCGCGCCAGAGGTCCTCTGATGGCCAGCCGCAAGAAGACGACGCCGAGCAAGCGCGCCGGGCTGAAGATCCGCTCGGACGATCGCGTGAAGGTCACCGCCGGCAAGGATCGCGGCAAGACCGGCAAGGTGCTGCGCGTCGAGCCGACCAAGCAGCGCCTCTACGTCGAGGGCCTGAACATGGTCAAGCGCGCCGTGCGCCCGCAGCAGAGCCAGAGCTCTTCGCCGATCGCCGGCACCGAGGGCCAGCTCGGCGGCGTGATCGAGCGCGAGGGCCCGATCCACATCTCCAACGTGATGTTGCTCGACGCCAAAGGCAACCCGACGCGCGTGCGCATCGACCGCAGCGGCGGCAAGCGCGTGCGCGTCGCGAAGAGCACCGGAGCGGAGCTCGACTGATGAGCGCACCCGTCGCCGACGCGCCATCCGCACGCCTGAAGTCTCGCTACTTCGAGGAGATCCGTCCGAGCCTGATCGAGCGCTTCGGCTACTCCTCGGTGATGCAAGCGCCGCGCCTGGAGAAGATCACGTTGAACATGGGCGTCGGTCTCGCCAAGCAGGATTCGAAAGTCCTCAAGGCGGCGACTGAGCAGCTCGCGACGATCGCCGGCCAGCAGCCGAGCGTGCGCCGCGCGCGCAAGTCGATCGCTGCGTTCAAACTGCGCGAGGGCATGCCGGTCGGCGTCGCCGTGACGCTGCGCGGCGAGCGCGCGTATGAGTTCTTCGATCGGCTCGTGTCGATCGCGATCCCGCGAATCCGCGACTTCCGCGGGCTGAGCCCGCGCTCGTTCGACGGCCGCGGCAACTACACGATGGGCGTGCGCGAGCAGATCATCTTTCCCGAGATCGACTACGACGCGATCGACCAGGTGCGCGGGCTCGACATCACGATCACGACGAGCGCCGGCAGTGACATCGAGGCGTTCGCGCTGCTGCAGGCGCTCGGCATGCCGTTCGCCTCGCAAGGGCGCCCGAAGGGTTATGACCCGAAGGCCGACGACGCCGAGGCCGAGGCGCACGCAGCCGCGGAGGCGGCGAAGGCTGCCGAGGCAGCGAACCCGACGCCCAAACCAGCGGCCAAAAAAGCGCCGAAAGCCGAGCCCGAGCCCGCGGCTGCCGAGACGGCTCCCGCCGAGGATGTCGAAGCGCAGGCCGCCGAGTCCGAGTCTGCGGCGGAGGCAGAGGACCAGGCGACAGCCGAGACTTCAGCGCCCGACGCCATGGGCGAGAGCGCTGAGCAAACTGAGCAGGCCGCGGACGACGAGTCGCAGGCCGGCGACGACAGCGAGCCGGCCGCCGACGCGGAGGCGCCTGTCGAGGACTCAAACGAGAAAGAGAGCAGCGACTGATGGCGAAGACATCGCAGCGCGTCAAGCAGGCGCGCCCACCGAAATACAAAACGCAGGCCTATACTCGCTGCAACCGCTGCGGGCGTCCGCGCGCGGTCTATCGCAAGTTCGGGGTGTGCCGCATCTGCTTGCGCGAGCTGGCGCACAACGGCGAGATCCCCGGAATGACGAAGTCGTCCTGGTAGACGGCGCCGAGCCTTCACGAAAGAACGAACCATGTCGATGACAGATCCGATCGCAGACTTCCTCACGCGCGTGCGCAACGCGATTCACGCCGCGCACGAGACCGTTGAGATCCCCGCGTCGAAGCTGAAGAGCGAGCTCGCGCGGATCCTCACCGAGCAGGGCTACATCGAGTCCTACTCAGTCGCGCCGAAAGCCGACGGCAGCGCCGGCGATCTGCTCGAGATCCGCTTGAAGTACACCGAGGACCGCCGCTCGGCGATCTCCGGCCTGCGCCGCGTCTCGCGGCCCGGCCGGCGCACGTATGTCGACGCGAAGCACATCCCGAAGGTGCTCGGCGGCATGGGCACGTCGATCGTCTCCACTTCTCACGGCGTGATGACCGGCCACGACGCGCGCTCGGCGGGCGTCGGCGGCGAGGTCCTCGCGCAGGTCTGGTGAGCTGAGCATGTCACGCATCGGCAGACAGCCAATTCCCGTTCCGAGCGGCGTGACCGTCGCGATCGAGCCTGGAGAGGTCCGTGTCAACGGGCCGAAAGGCGAACTCTCCGAGCGGATCCATCGCGACATCGAGGTCAAGCAGGACGGCGAGCAGCTGCTCGTCTCGCGCCCGACCGACCGCGGCGAACACCGCGCGCTGCACGGACTGACGCGCTCGCTCGTCGCGAACATGGTGCAAGGCGTGACCGCCGGCTATGAGAAGCGCCTGGAGATCCAAGGCGTCGGCTACCGCGCACAGTTGAAGGGCAAGAACCTCGAGCTTGCCGTCGGCTACTCGCATCCGGTGCCGATCCACGCGCCGGACGGGATCGAGTTCGAGGTGCCGCAGCCGACGCGCGTCGTCGTCAGAGGCATCTCCAAGCAGCTCGTCGGCGAGACGGCGGCGATCATCCGCAAGCAGCGCCCGCCGGAGCCTTACAAGGGCAAGGGCATCCGCTACGAGGGCGAGTACGTCCAACGCAAGGTAGGTAAGCGCGCATGACCGTCATCACGAAAGACAACCGCCGCCTCAAACGTCGCCGCCGTGTCCGCGCGAAGGTGTCGGGCACGGCCGAGCGCCCGCGCATCTCGGTGTTCCGTTCCAACCAGGGCATCTCGGCGCAGCTCGTCGACGACATCGCCGGTCGCACGCTGGCGGCGGTCAACTGGCACGAGCCCGAGCTACGCGGCCTGAGCAAGCCCGAGCGCACCAAGCGCGCCGGCGAGACGCTCGCCGAGCGCGCGAAAGCCGCCGGCGTCTCAGGCGCGGTGTTCGACCGTGGCGGCTACCAGTACCACGGTCACGTGCGCGCCTTCGCCGAAGCGATCCGCGAGAGCGGGATCGAGGTCTGACGGTCGCTGCGCGCGCGACCGCTACCCTCTCCACTTCACTGATGAGCATTCCTACCGACAGATCAGTAAATCCCGCCGGCCTCGACCTGCAAGAGCGCGTCGTCGAGATCAATCGCGTCGCGAAGGTCGTCAAGGGCGGCCGGCGCTTCTCGTTCACGGCGCTCGTCGTCGTCGGTGACGAGCGCGAAGTCGTCGGCGTCGGCTACGGCAAGGCCAACGAGGTGCCGCTGGCGATCCAGAAGGGCGTCGAGCGCGCGAAGAAGGACCTCTTCCGCGTGCCGAAGCACGGCAGCACGATCACGCACCAGACGACCGGCGTCTTCGGCGCCGGCCGCGTCTTCTTGAAGCCTGCCTCGCCCGGCACCGGCGTGATCGCCGGCGGCGGCGTGCGCGCGGTGCTCGAGCTCGCCGGCATCCACGACATCCTCTCCAAGAGCCTCGGCACGCAGAACCCGATCAACCTCGTCAAGGCGACGGTCGCCGGCCTGCGCGGCCTGCGCACGCCGGCAGAGGTCGCCGAGCTGCGCGGCCTATCGATCAACAAGGTGCTCGGCCTCGGTGGCGAGCCGGCGGCCGACGCAGCGAGCGCGACGCTCGAGAGCGCCGGCGCGAACGACGGCGAGAGCGCCGCGTCCGCGGATGCGCCCGCCGTCGAGGAGACCGCGGCGCAGCCTGCCGCCGTCAGCGCGAGCGAGGAGCCGACATCCTGATGGCCGCGCTCACCGTGACGCAGCGCAAGTCGCGCAACGGCGCGAACCAGAAACAACTCGACACGCTGCGCTCACTCGGCCTGCGCCGGATCGGACACACCGTGAAGGTCGAGGACTGCGAGCAGGCGCGTGGGATGCTGCACGCCGTGCGCCACTTGGTCGAGGTCGACGAGGGCAAGTCGTGAGCCCGGCGCAGGAGGAGAAGGAGCAGCGCATCGGGCTGCACAACCTCTCGCCGGCGCCGGGCAGTCGCCGCCCGCGCAAGCGCATCGGGCGCGGCGAAGGCTCCGGCACGGGCAAGACGTCCGGCCGTGGGCAGAAGGGCGCCGGCTCGCGCTCGGGCTCCAAGCGCCGCGCGCGCTTCGAGGGCGGCCAGATGCCGATCCACATGCGCATGCGAAAGCTGCGCGGGCCGCACATGAAGAAGTCGATGCCGTTCGAGCCGTTTCGCACGCATACCCAGCCGGTCAACATCGCGGCGCTGCAGGAGCGCTTCGAGGCCGGCGCCGAGGTGACGATCGAGCTGCTCAAGGCGAACGGACTCGGCAAGCGCAAGGACGTCCCGATCAAGATCCTCGCAAAGGGCGAGATCAGCAAGGCGCTGACCGTGCACGCGCACGCGTTCAGCGCCGGCGCGCGCGAGCGCATCGAGGCGGCCGGCGGAAGCTGCAAGCTCGTCGAGAGCTAGACGTCCCGCTGCCGTGCGATCCACGGCGGGGATAGTCACATCTCGTTCAGTCGCATCGACTAGACTCGGGCGCCCCGCGGGAGGGAGTGCAGCGGCGCTCTAGTCGCGGGTCAAAGACCATGCTCTCGACGATTCTCAACGCCTTCCAGGTCGCGGACATCCGCAAGAAGATCGCCTTCACGGCGGGGATGCTGCTGATCTACCGGCTCGGCTCGCACATTCCCGTGCCGGGCGTCAACCTGCACGCGGTCAACAACATCCAGAAGGAGTTCGGCGGCTCGAACATCCTCGGCCTGCTCAACCTGTTCTCCGGCGGCGGCCTCTCGCGGATCGCGCTGTTCGCGCTCGGGATCATGCCGTACATCACCGCGTCGATCATCCTGCAGCTGCTGCAGGTCGCCGTGCCGTCGCTCGAAAAGCTCTCCAAGGAAGGCGAAGTCGGGCAGGCGCGGATCACGCAGTACACGCGCTACCTGACCGTCGGACTCGCTTTCGCGCAGTCGATCGGCTACGTCTTCCTGTTCCACACGCTGCAGGCGAAAGCCGGCGAATCGGTCGTCACGCACTTCGACGCGCCGCACATCTTCCTGATCGTCGTCTGTCTGACGACCGGCTGCGTGATGCTGATGTGGATCGGCGAGCTGATCACCCAGCGCGGAATCGGCAACGGCATCTCGCTGCTGATCTTCGCCTCGATCGTCGCGCGGCTGCCCGGCGGCATCCAGACGTGGTGGACCTCGCAGGACCAGGTCTTCAAGGTGATGATGCCGTTCCTCGTGCTCGCCGTCGTCGCCGGCATCGTCTTCGTCCAGGAAGGCCAGCGGCGGATCCCGGTGCAGTACGCCAAGCGCGTGATCGGGCGGCGGATGACCGAAGGCGGGCAGACCTACCTGCCGCTGCGCGTGAACATGGCCGGCGTGATCCCGGTGATCTTCGCCGCGAGCCTGATGGCCTTCCCGCCGACCGTCGGGCAGCTCGTCAAAACGCACTGGGGCCAGCAGCTCTCGGACTTCTTCTCGCCGAACGGCTGGCACTACGTCGTCGGCGAGTCGATCTTGATCCTGCTGTTCACGTACTTCTACACGGCCGTCACGTTCAACCCGGTCGACCAGGCCGACAACTTGAAGAAGTACGGCGGCTTCATCCCCGGCGTGCGGCCAGGGCGCCCGACGGCCGAATTCCTCGACCGCATCCTCGCGCGGCTGACGTTTCCCGGCGCGCTGTTCCTCGCCGCCGTCGCTGCGTTGCCGACGATCTTGATCGCGCGCACGCATCAGAACATCCCGCTCGGCGGCACGTCGATCCTGATCGTGATCGGCGTCGCGCTCGAAACGATGAAGCAGCTCGAGGCGCAGCTGATGATGCGAAGTTACGAGGGGTTCTTGAAGTAGCGATTTCGGGGGAGGTCGGGAGGGGAGCCTGCCCCGCCCTTCCCCGGTGTAGTGCGAGAGTTTCTCGAAGTAGCCGCTCGCCACGCGCTCGCGCGGCGAGACTACGCCCGTGCAGCCGCCGCGAGGCTTCTAGGAGTGTCGCGCCGCTGCGCAACGGGTAGGCTGCCTTTGGACTTGTCCGAATTGAACCTGATCCTGCTCGGTCCGCCGGGCGCCGGAAAGGGCACGCAGGCCGAGCGCCTGCGCGAGGACTTCGCCCTGCCGCACATCTCGACCGGCGACATGCTGCGCGCCGAGGTCAGCGCCGGCAGCGAGCTCGGGCTCGCGGCTAAGCGCTACATGGATGCCGGCGAGCTCGTCCCAGACGAAGTGATCGTCGGGATGATCTCCAAGCGCGTGCGCGAGCCCGACGCGAACGAAGGGTTCCTGCTCGACGGCTTTCCGCGCAACGCCGAGCAGGCCGATGCGCTGGCGAAGGCGCTCGACAGCCTCGGCCGGCAACTCGCCGCCGCGCTGCTGATCGAGGCGCCAGACGACGAGCTCGTCCGCCGCCTCGCCGGCCGCCGAGTGTGCGTGAAGAACCCGAGTCACATCTACCACGTCGAGTTCGACCCGCCGAAGCACGAAGGCGTCTGCGATCAAGACGGCTCGCGGCTGATCCAGCGAGACGACGACAAGGAGGAGACGATCCGCCGGCGTCTGGAGGTCTATCACTCGCAGACCGAGCCGCTGATCGAGCACTATGACGCCGCCGGCCTGCTGCGCCGGTTCGACGGCACGCGCGATCCCGACGAGGTCCACGCGCGGATCCGAGCGACGATCGCGACGCTGCGGATCGAGACGAAGCTGTAGCGCTCGCGCCCGCCGGAGCGAGCCCGAGTTGGCGCGACGGCCGAGCTAAGCTCCGCGAGTGATCATCAAGAAGTCACCAGCGGAGATCGAGAAGATGCGCGCCTCCGGAGCGATCCTCGCCGCGGCGATGGACGACGTCGAGTCGCGAATCGCGCCGGGGGTCAGCACCGAGGAGCTCGACGGCGCCGTCGAGCGCTTCATTCGCGCACGCGGCGGCGTGCCGACGTTCAAGGGATATCGCGGCTTCCCCGGCTCGATCTGCGCTTCGCCGAACGCGATGATCGTGCACGGCATACCGGGCCCCGAGCGGCTGCAGGCGGGCGACATCATCTCGATCGACATGGGCGTGACGCTCGACGGCTGGGTCGCCGACGCGGCGCGAACGTTCGCCGTCGGCGAGATCAGCGCCGAGCGGCGCAACCTGCTCCGCGCGACCGAGCAGTCGCTGCACGCAGGCGTAGCCGAGTGTCGCGCGGGCAACCGCATGGGCGACATGTCCAACGCGATCCAGCGAGTCGCCGAGGCCGCCGGCTTGTCGGTCGTGCGCTCGCTCGTCGGCCACGGCATCGGGCGCGACATGCACGAGGACCCGCAGGTGCCGAACTACGGCAAGCCGGGCAAGGGGCCGATGCTCGAAGAGGGCATGGTGCTCGCCGTCGAGCCGATGACGACGGCAGGTCGCGCGGGGGTGCGCGTCGCCGGCGACGGATGGGCGATCTTCTCCCAGGACGGCTCGCCGGCGGCCCATTTCGAGTTCACGATCGCGATCGCGGCCGATGGGCCGAAGATCCTCACGCCGTGGCATCTCTCGCCTGATGAGCGCGAGGATCAACGCGCGCCGCAAGCCGCCGCAAGCCAGTAGGAGTTGCTACCATTTCGAGTCCTGCTCGGACGAGGACTGCTGTCCACGGTCGAGCAAACTCCTCGACGGGGTAGCGGCGGCCGCAACGGCAGCCAGAGCCCAGTCGCCGGAACCAAGCACCGAAAGGGATCATGAAGGTAAGACCGTCGGTCAAGCCGATGTGCGAGAAATGCAAGATCATCCGCCGCCACGGGGTGGTGCTGGTGATCTGCCAGAACAAGCGCCACAAGCAGAGGCAGGGCTAGATGGCTCGCATCGCGGGCATCAACCTGCCGCTGAACAAGCGCTCGGAGATCGGGCTGACCTACATCTACGGGATCGGTCGCGCGACGTCGAACAAGGTCCTCGCCGAAGTCGGCGTCAGCCCCGACACGTACATCCGCGATCTGACCAAGGACGAGGTCACCAAGCTTCGCGACGCGATCGACGACAACTTGATGGTCGAGGGCGACCTCCGTCGCGAGCGCTCGCAGGACATCAAGCGGCTGCAGGAGATCGGCTGCTATCGCGGCCTGCGCCACCGCCGCGGCCTGCCCGTGCGCGGGCAGAAGACGAAGACGAACGCGCGCACGCGCAAGGGCCCGAAGCGGATGCAGGTGGCCGGCAAGAAACGCGCGGGCAAGAAGTAAATGCCTCCGGCACCTAAACGCGCGCGCGGCCGCCGCAAGGCGAAAAAGAACATCCCGATCGGACAGGCGCACATCAAGACGTCGTTCAACAACACGATCGTCTCGCTGACCGACACGACAGGCAACGTGATCGCGTGGGAGTCGGCCGGCGGCGCCGGCTTCAAGGGCTCGCGCAAGTCGACGCCGTTCGCCGCGCAGGTGACCGCCGACGCGGCCGCGCGCAAGGGGCTCGAGCAGGGACTGCAGAAGGTCGAGGTCTACGTCAAGGGGCCCGGCTCCGGGCGCGAGACGGCGATCCGCTCGTTGCAGGCAGCCGGCCTCGAGGTGACGGGAGTCAAGGACGTCACGCCGCAAGCCCACAACGGTTGCCGCCCACGCAAGCGGAGGCGCGTCTAATGGCTCGTGACACCGGACCGCAGTGCAAGCAGTGCCGCCGCGAGGGGCAGAAGCTGTTCCTCAAGGGTGAGCGCTGCCTGACCGACAAGTGTGGCGTCGAGCGACGCTCCTACCCGCCGGGCGAGCACGGCCGTGGGCGGATGAAACAGAGCGAGTACCGCGTGCAGCTGCGCGAGAAGCAGAAGGCCAAGCGCTACTACGGCGTACTCGAGAAACAGTTTGCGAGCTACTACGAGAAGGCTTCGCGCCAGACTGGGATCACCGGCGAGAACCTGCTGACGATGCTCGAGTGTCGCCTCGACAACGTGCTCGTTCGTCTCGGCTTCGCGGCTTCGCGTCGCCAGGCGCGCCAACTGATCCGCCACGGCCATTGGACGGTCAACGGCCGGCGCGTGAACATCCCCAGCTATCAGGTGCGGCCAAACGACGTGATCGCGATCAAGGCGAGCACGCCGGCCACGCAGGTGGTCAGAGACGCCACCGAGCTCACCGGACAGATTCCTGCGTGGCTTCAGGCCGACCACGAGTCGCTGACGGCCAAGGTGCTGCGCAAGCCGGAGCGACGCGAGGTCGCCGCGCCGGTGCAGGAGCAGCTCATCGTCGAGCTGTACTCGAAGTAGTAGGACCTTCATGCGCGCCGCCGAGAACAGCGGCGCTCCCGAGCCGGCTGTCGTGATCGACGCCGGTGCGACACCAAAACGACGTTAGGACCCTCATGCTCGACTTCCAAATCCCCCGGATCACCAGCGAGTCCGTGGAGCAGAACCGCGGCACGTTCACGATCGAGCCGCTCGATCGCGGATTCGGCTACACGTTCGGCAACTCGCTGCGCCGCGTGCTGCTCTCCTCGCTCTCAGGAGCCGCCGTCACGAGCGTGCGCATCGAGGGCGTTGCGCACGAGTTCTCGACGATCAACGGCGTCAAGGAGGACGTGACCGACATCGTGCTCAACCTCAAGGGCGTCGTCTGCCGGATGCACTCCGACGCGAGCGAGGTCGAGGCGCCACTGGTCGTCACCGGTCCTGGCGACATCACGGCGAAAGACATCGACCTGCCGGCGGGCGTCGAGATCCTCAACCCGGACGTGCACGTCGCGACGCTCGAGAAGAAAACGAAGCTCGAGCTGTACATGACGATCGGCCGCGGTCGCGGCTACCGGCCGGCCAAGGAGAACAAGTCGGCCGACCAGCCGATCGGCGTGATCCCGATCGACTCGATCTTCTCGCCCGTGCGCCGTGTCGCGTACGCCGTCGAGCAGGCGCGCGTCGGTCAGAAGACGGACTTCGACAAGCTGACGCTCGACATCGAGACCGACGGCTCGATCGACCCGCAGGCGGCGCTGCGCGAGGCGGCCGAGCTGCTGATCAGCCAGCTGGCGATCTTCACCGACGCGGACCGCATCCAGGAGCTGCGCGCGACGCCCGGCGGACAGCTCGACGGGCACGGCCTGTCGGTCGGCGCCGGCGGCCAGCCTGCCGCCCTGCAGGGCGAGGAGTACGGCATCCTGATCGAGGAGCTCGAGCTCGGCGTGCGCTCGTACAACTGCCTCAAGCGCGCCGGCATCCAGACGGTCGGCGACCTGATCTCGAAGTCCGAGGCCGAGCTCAACGCGATCCCGAACTTCGGCAAGAAGTCGATCGACGAGGTCATCGAGACGCTGCACTCGCGCGGCCTCGACCTCCGCCAGGACTGACGCGAAAGCCTCGGCCGTCTAGACTCCGATCCGCTGATGAGACACCAGAAGACACGTAACAAGCTCAGCCGTGACAGCGCGCATCGCAAGTCGCTGTTGATGAACCTGAGCAAGGAGATCATCGAGCACGAGCGGATCAAGACGACCGAGGCGAAGGCGAAGGCGGTCAAGCCGGAGATCGAGAAACTGATCACGCTCGCCAAGCGCGGGGACTTGCATGCGCGTCGGCAGGCGCTCTCGACGCTCTCGCAGGACAAGTTCGCCGTGCACAAGCTGTTCGAGGATGTCGCTCCGCGCTACGCCGACCGACCGGGCGGCTACACGCGCATCCTCAAGCTCGGTCCGCGCAAGAGCGACGCGACCGAGATGGTCTTCATCGAGCTCGTCTGACGCGGCGGCCGCAGCCGAGGCTGCCCGATGGTGACGAAGCTGACGCTCGAGTACGACGGCGCCCGTTTCGGCGGCTGGGGGGTGCAGCCGGACACGCGCACCGTCCAGGGCGAGCTCGAACGCGCGCTGCAGACTGTGCTCGGCGATGTCGATGCCGACGGCAGGCCACTGAAGCTGACCGTCGCCGGACGCACCGACCGCGGCGTGCACGCGTGGGGGCAGGTCGCGAGCTACCGCCACGAGGCGATCGATCCGCTGCGCTTGAACGGCCTGCTCGACGACGACGTCGCCGTGCTGCGCGCCGAGCCGATGCACGACGGCTTCGACGCACGCCGCGACGCGCGCAGCCGGACGTACTGCTACCGCGTGCTTGCGCGACGATCGCGCAGCGTGTTCGCGCGCAACACTGCGTTCTGGGTCACCGGCGCGCTCGACCGCGCGCTGTTGAGCGAGTGCGCGCAGCTGCTGCTCGGCAAGCACGACTTCACAGCGTTCACGCCGAGCGAGACCGAGCACAGCTGGTTCCACTGCGACGTAAAGCGCGCCGAGTGGCTGTTCGACGGCGACCTGCTGGCGTTCTGGATCGAGGCCGACATGTTCCTGCGCCACATGAACCGCGTGCTCGTCGGCACGATGCTCGACGTCGCGTCGGGGCGCAGCGCCGTCGAGCAGTTCGCCGAGCTGCTGCAAGGGCGTCCGCGCGCCGAGGCCGGGCGCACGGCGCCGGCGCATGGGCTGGCGCTGGCGAGCGTCGCCTACGACGGCCACGTCGCAGGGCCGTAGCGAACGAGCGTCGCCTACGACGGCCACCTCGCAGGGCCGTAGCGGAGGAGCTTCACATTCGCGGGCCGATGCGGCCCCTATGCTGAGAGCGCGAGGACGATGCTCAACGTACTGCTGACAAACGACGACGGGATCGAAGCCGACGGGCTGCAGGCGATGCGTGATGCGCTCGTCGGCCTCGACGGGATCCGACTGGCGGTGATCGCGCCGGATGGCAACCGCTCGGCGATGGCTCGCTCGATCACGACGCGCCGGCCGCTGTGGGTCGAGGAGGTGCCGTTCGCCGACGGCACGGTCGGCTACGCGACGGATGGCACGCCGGTCGACTGCGTGCGCCTGGCGAGCCTCGGGCTGATCGAGGGGTTCGCGGCCGATCTCGTCGTCGCCGGCATCAATCACGGAGCGAACCTCGGCGACGACATCACGTACTCGGGCACGGTCGCGGCGGCGCTCGAGGGCGTCGTGCTCGGCCTGCCGTCGATCGCCGTCTCGCAGCAGTCGGGCGCGCGCGCGCTCGACTATCGCTTCGCCGGAGGCTTCGGCTTCGACGTCGCTGCGAACTTCGTCGCGCGCGTCGTCGAGCGGATCGAGGATGTGCCGCTGCCGCAGCGCACACTGCTCAACGTCAACGTGCCGGCCGGCACGCCGAGCGGCGTCGAGGTCGCGAGCCTCGGCAAGCGCATCTACCGCGACGAGCTCAAGTTGCAGGAGGAGGAGGGGAGCCGTCGCCGCTACTGGATCTACGGCTCCGATCCGGGCTTCCACGACGAGCCGGGCACCGACCTCGCGGCGGTCGCGGCCGGGCGCATCGCGGTCACGCCGATCCACTTCGACCTGACCGACCGCCCAGGCTTGGAGGCGCTGCGGCGCTTCGACCTGGAAGGGCTGCTGGCGGCGCCGATCACGGATCGGCCGGCGCGCGAGGCGCCGTGAGCGCCGCGCCGGCGCGCGAGCGTGCGCGCGAGCTGCGCGAGCTGCTCGCGTACCACTCGCGCCGCTACTACGTCCTCGACGATCCGCAGATCGGCGACGGCGAGTACGACGCGCTGCTCGACGAGCTGCGCGCGATCGAGCGCGAGCATCCGCAGCTCGTCACGCCGGACTCGCCGACGCAGCGCGTCGGCGGCGAGCCGGTCGCCGGAGAGGCGGTCGGCCGGCTGGAGAAAGTCGAGCACCTCGAGCCGATGCTCTCGCTCGGCAACGTGCGCTCGCCAGACGAGCTGCGCGCGTGGGTCGAGCGGATGCGCAACCACCTCGCGCGCGAGGGGATCGAGCGCGAGAGCTTCGAGTACGTCGTCGAGCCGAAGATCGACGGGCTCGCGATCAGCCTCGTCTATCGCGACGGCGCGCTGCAGCGCGGCGCGACGCGCGGCAACGGCGAGATCGGCGAGGACGTCACGCACAACCTGCGCACGATCGCCGCGATCCCGCTGAAGCTCGACGACGCGCCGGCGCTCGTCGAGGTGCGCGGCGAGGTCTACATGTCGCTGGCCGACTTCACGGCGCTCAACGAGCGGCGCGCCGAAGCGGGCGAGTCGACGTTCATGAACCCGCGCAACTCGGCCGCCGGCACGGTCCGCCAGCTCGATCCGGCCGACGCGGCGAAGCGCCCGCTGTCGATCTGGGCCTACCAGATCGGCGTCACCGACGGCCTGTCGTTCGAGCGCCACTCGCAGGCGCTCGCGTGGCTGCGCGAGCACGGCTTCCGCGTCAACCCGGACATCAAGCTGCTCGCGAGCGAGGACGACGTGATCGCGCAGTGCCTTTCCTGGCAGCAGCGCCGCGGCGAGCTCGACTTCGAGATCGACGGCGTCGTGATCAAGGTCGACGACCTGCAACTGCAGCGACGGCTCGGCACGGTCGGGCGCGATCCGCGCTGGGCGGTCGCATGGAAGTTCCCGCCGACGACGGCCGTCACGCGCCTGGAGAAGGTGATGTGGAACGTCGGCAAGTTCGGCGACATGCGCCCGTACGCCGTGCTCGCGCCGGTGACCGTCGGCGGCGTGCGGATCGGCATGGCGACGCTGCACAACGAGGAGGACCTCGCGCGCAAGGACATTCGCGCCGGCGAGGACGTGATCGTCTTGCGCGCCGGCGACGTGATCCCGCAGGTCGTCTCGCCGGCGCCGCACGTCGCCGAGCACAAGCGCCGCCCGCGCCGCCCGCGACCGCCGAAGCGCTGCCCGTTCTGCGACACGCCGACGATCAAGCCGGACGGCGCCGTCTTCACGAAGTGCCCGAACCGGCTCTGCCCAGGCCGCGCGTGGCAGCTGCTCAAGCACTTCGTCTCGCGTGGAGCGATGGACATCGACGGGCTCGGCGAGAAGCAGGTCGCGCTGCTGCAGGAGAAGGGGCTGGTGGCGACGGCCGGCGACTTCTATCGCCTGACCGAGCAGCAGCTGATCGAGCTCGAGGGTTTCGGCGAGATCTCGGCCAAGCGGCTCGTCGCTGCGCTCGAGGCGTCGAAGCAGCGCCCGTTCGCGCGTGTGCTGTTCGCGCTCGGCATCGAGGAGGTCGGCGAGGTCACCGGCCGCAACCTCGCGCAGCGCTTTCGCAGCATCGATGCGCTGCTCGCCGCGTCGCCCGAGCAGATCGCCGAGACGGCGGGCGTCGGCGAGAAGATGGCGGCGCTGATCTCGGCGCAGCTCGCCGACGAGCGGATGCAAGCGCTGATCAAAGACCTGCGCAAGCAGGGGCTGCAGTTCGCCGAGGACGGGCCGGCGCCGTCGGAAGGGCCGCTCAACGGCAAGACGCTCGTTCTGACCGGCACTTTGCCGGAGTGGTCACGCGAGCAGGCGACCGAGCAGATCATCGCGGCCGGCGGTCGCGTCACCAGCTCGGTCTCGAAGCAGACCGACTATCTCGTCGCCGGCGAGAGCGCCGGCTCGAAGCTGGCGAAGGCCGAGCGGTTGAACGTGGCAGTGCTCGACGAACAGGGACTACGGCAGCTGCTGTCGGACGACGACTGAGTATCGGCCAGGCGCGCGTCGGCGCGCGCTGTCGAGCAGGCCGGAGCGCTACGCCCCGGCTACGGCCGGCTACCAGGTGCCGCTGGCGGTGCATCCGCCCTTGCCGACCGGGCTGCATTCGCGTTTGACTTCGCCGTTTTCGCTCTTCAGTTTGTAGACGTCTTTGCTGCCGACGGCTTCCGATTCGATCGTGAAGCCAGTCGAGCTCAGACCGGTGATTTCCTTGGCGATCGCCGTCGATTTGTCCTTCAACGTCGGCTCGATCACCCGCAGCTTGGCGAGCGAAGCGTTGGCGAAGCTGCCGCTGTTTTCGACCGCGTAGGTCTCCATCGTCGTCTGCAGCGTGCCCACCTGCGTCTTCGCGGCGCTGTCGTTGGCCTTGCTCGTCTGGCTGAGGAAGGCCGGGATCGCGATCGCGGCGAGCACGCCGATGATCAGGATCACGACGAGCAGCTCGATCAGCGTGAAGCCGGACTGGCTCTTGAGGCGGACGAGCGTCGTCGACTCGTCGCGGAGGCGGATGAGCGCGCTGGGGTTGACCTTGAAGCGCGTAAGCGATCGAAGGAACATGCGGAGTTATCGACCGCATGCGGCGAAGCTTTAGCGCTCGATCGATCGCCGCCGAGCAGCTCGCTGCCGGGGCGGCGACTAGTAATCGGCGAGCGTGATCGTCATGTGGTCCTGGATCACGTGCGCGAGCGTCGTCGAGATCGCGTCGTCGAAGAAAGCGAACGCGAGCAGATCGCCGTTGGCGGCTTGGCAGTAGCCGACGAGGTTCGAGTAGCCGGTCAACGTGCCCGTCTTGCCCTCGCAGTTGCCGGCGGCGCGCGTGCCGCGCATCCGCCCGGCGAGCGTCCCGCTGCGCCCGGCGACGGCCATGCTGTCGCGCAGCAGCGTGCCGACGGGCGTCGGCTCGAGCCCGACGAGCACGTCGGCGACTTCGTAGACCGACGTTTTGTCGGCTTCGGAGAGCCCCGAGCCGTCGACGATCTGCGGCGTGATGCCGAACTGCGAGGAGATCGTCTGGCTGACGACAGACGCGCCGGCCGCTGTCGTGCCGGCGCCGCCGAATGCCGCGCCGAGGTCCTTGACGAGCGTCTCGGCGAAGAAGTTGTCAGACGGCGGCAGCATCAGGCCGAGCAGTTCGTCGACCGTCGGCGAGCTGACCGACGCCAGCGGAACGGCGCCTGCAGGGGCGCTCGCCGTGCCGGTCGAGCCGCGGATGCTGACGCCGTCGTCCTTCAGCATCGCCCACAGCTTGCGCGCGGCGTAAGCGGCAGGCGCGTGCGCGCCGCGTTCGCTGCCGATCTCGCCGCGGTCGAACGCGAGCGCGCTGAGCGTGCCTTCGAGGAACGGGTCCTGCTTGTAGTCGCTCGACGGCTCGCCGCGCAGCGAGTCGAAGTACGACTCGTCGCCGTAGATCGAGCCGCGCACGGCGCGGATGCCGTCGGTGCGGATCAGTTGCGTGACGAGCGTCGAGACGCTCGCGCCGACGCCGCCGTAGTGGCTGTGGATGAACGAGCTGTCGCCGAACGTCGGGTCGCCGCCGCCGTGCAAGTAGAGGTCGCCTTCCCAGACGCCGTTCGGTCCGAGCTGGCCGGTGCCGAGCACGCTCGTCGACAGCCGCGCGCTCGGGCCTAGCTTCTCGAGCGCAGTCGTCGCCGTGTAGAGCTTCTCGACGGATGCCGGCGGACGTTTTGTCGTCGCGTGTTCGGAGAACAGCGCCTGTTTGCTCGTCAGGTCATAGACGTATGCGCTCGAGTGCGAGCCGGCGATCTTCATCTGACGCCCGAGATCGCTCTGCAATCCGGTGAGCGTGCCCGGCGCGGCGAGCGCGGCCGACGGGACCAGCAGCGTGACGAGGGCCGAAACGAGCGCCAACAGCAGCGCGATCGTCGTCGTCATGGCGCGCGGACGCGTCCGGCAGAGCGGTCTGACGGGCGAAATATCGATCTTTCGCGGCACTCGTCCCCTAGAATCGAATGGAGATGGGCAAGGTCGTCAAGCTGGAACCAACAGACGAGGCCAAGGTTGCGGCCAAGCGGCGGCGCGCGGCGAAGCAGGCTGGGGCGCGTGGAGTCGGTCGCACGGCATCGCCTGACCGGCGTCGGCGTCCGCGGCGACACAAGACCGCGCTCGTGCTCGGCGGTGGCGGGTTCACGGGAGGCGTTTACGAGATCGGCGCGCTGCGCGCGCTCGACTTGCTCGCGGTCAACAGCAGCGTAAACCAGTTCGACGTCTACGTAGGGACGTCCGCAGGGGCGTTCATCGCCGCGCTGAGCGCGAACGGCGTGACGCCGGAGGAGATGATGCGCGTCGTCACCCGCCAGGGCACGCCGCCGTTCAAAGACGTCGACCTCAGCGACCTGCTGCGCCCGAACCTGCTCGAGTTCGCGCGCAAGGGCGCCGTGCTGCCGTTTCGCGCGCTGTCGCTCGCCAAGCAGATCGTCACGCAGCGCGGCGGCGTGTCGGTGCTCGACGTGCTGCTCGGCCTCGCCGAGGCCCTGCCGTCGGGCGCGTACACCGGCTCGGGCATCGAGCGCTACTTGCACGAGGTGCTGAGCGAGCCGGGTCGTACTGACAACTTCGACGAGCTCGCTTGCGAGCTCTATCTGACGGCGACCGATCTCGATACGTGCGAGCGCGTCGTCTTCGGCGTCGACGAGGCCGAAGAAGTGCCGATCTCGACGGCCGTGCGCGCGTCCGGCGCGCTGCCGATGGTCTACGCGCCGGTGCGCGTCAACGATCGCGAGCTGATCGACGGTGGGATGGTCTCGACGACGAACCTCGACATCGCCGTCGAGGCCGGCGCGAAGCTCGTCGTCGTGATCAACCCGATCGTGCCGTTCGTCAACGACTTCGCCGGCAGCGTGCGCACGCTGCGCGGCTCGCGCCCGCGGCGCGTCTCAGACATGGGCTTTCCGCAGATCGGCTACCAGGCGTTCAAGCTCGTCGCGCACCAGCGTCTGCACGAACTGGCGAAGACGTGGGAGAGCCGCTATCCGGGCGTCGACATCGTGCTGATCGAGCCCGAACCAACCGACGAGCTGATGTTCCAGACGTCGATGATGAACTTCACTTCGCGCGTCGAGATCGCGCGCCACGGCTTCGAGTCGGTCACGAAGCACCTCGCCGAGCAGTACGAGCACTACCAGGAGGTCGCCGAGCGCCACGACATCGAGATCTCCGGCGCGCGCGTTCGCAAGGTCGTCGAGCACTTCGAGGACGGTCCCGAAGAGGTCAGCGCGTGGCGCAAGATCCTCGAGGGGACGACGGGCACCCTGCTGCGCCAGTCCGGCTCGGCCAGCTAGCGGAGCGGCGTCGCTGAGGCGCTGACGGTGGCGTTCGCCTACGCGATGGCGTTGTCGATTGCCGCCAGCAGCCGCGCGGTGGCGGCGCTCTTGCGGATCGCGATGCGCACGTAGCGCGGCTCGTCGAGCGCGTCGCCTTCGGTGACGAGGATGCCGGCCTGCTCGAGGTGCGCGGCGAGCTGGCCGGCGCTGAGCGTCGGGTGCGCGGCCCAGACGAAGTTGGCCTGGCTCTCGGCGACGTCGAAGCCGCGCTCGCGCAGCGCTGCGATCAGCCGCGGACGCTCCTCGCGGATCGTCTCGACGTGCTTGTCGAGCAGGGTCGAGCACGTGCGCAGCGCCTCGAGCGCGCCGGCTTGTGAGACCTCGGAGACGCCGAGATCGGGCTCGAGCTCGGCGAGCAGCTCCTGCGAGCGCGGGCTGCCGATCGCGTAGCCGACGCGCAGTCCGGCGAGGCCCCACGCCTTCGAGAAGCTGCGAAAGACGAGCAGCCTCGGGTAGGCCTCGAGCAGCTTCAGCGAAGTGTCGACCGGCTGTGCGTCGACGAACTCGACGAGCGACTCGTCGAGCAGCACCGCGACGCTCTCGGGCAGGCCGTCGAGCAGTCGCTGCAGCTCGCCGCCGGAGATCAGCTCGCCGGTCGGGTCGTTCGGGTTGGCGAGCGCGATGACGCGCGTGCTCGGATCTTGCGCGGCCTCGAGCAGCGCGTCGACGCCGCCGGTCACCGGCACCGCTTGGCCGTGCGCGCGGCGCGCCATGATCGGGTAGAGCGGATACGACGGCCACGACGTGAGCAGCCGCTGGCCGGGTTCGATCAGCGCGCGCGTCGCCGAGCTGAGCAGCTCGGCGGCGCCGTTGCCGAGGATCAGCCGCGCCGGCTCGACGCCGAGGCTCGCGGCGAGCTCCTCGCGCAGCTCTGTGCCGCGCACGTGCGGATAGCGGTGCAGCCCGCGCCTGGCGACGAACGTGATCGCGTTGACGATGCGCGGGTGCGGCAGCTCTGGCCACGTCGTCTGCGAGAGGTCGAGCGTCTCGACGCGTGTCAGCGCTTTGCGGCGGCGCTCTTCGGCTTCCACGCGTAGGCCGGCGTTGACTTCCTCCTCGGACATGCCTTCGAACTGCTTGTAGTAGTCGAGCAGACCCACGGCCAGGCCAGCCCTAGCAGTCGGTCTCGCGCGCGCTCTGGCGCCGGCTCGTCGGGGACGGGCGTCGGCTCGTCATGAGCGCTGCGAGGGACGCAGCGCTCATCCCTGACCGTTGCCCGACATCGTGATCGAACCGGGGCCGTGGATCACGACGAACCAGAATGCGAAGACGAGTCCGCAGACGGCCGCGGTGATTCCGAAGATCCGCCCCATGACCCCCGAACGCTGGTCGTGGCCGGCGGCACGGCGCATCAAGATCCAAGCCTGATCGAGCCGTTTGAGCAGCGCCAGGCTGCCGAACAGCAGCACGAACAGCGCGACGAACGAGACGAGGATGCCGATGCCGATGCTGCCGGACAGGTAGTCGACTTGCGAGCCGACCCACAGGCAGGCGAGCGGGATCGGGCCCCAGCAGAGCAGGCTGAGCAAGATCATCGCGGCGACCAGCGTGTTCGCGAACGAGCCGTCGATTCGTTGGCGCTTGGCGCTGCCGCGCTCGGGCAGAGCGCGATAGCGGATCGGCGCCGTGCCGGGCCTGCGCCCAACGAACAGCCCGCCGTTGTCGCTCGGATCGCTGCGCATCGCTATCTATGTTCGCAGCTAAGCGTTCGCTTGGCGATCAGCGCGCATAGAGCGCGTCGAACAGGTCGGCGTATTTCTCGTTGACGACGTTGCGCTTGACCTTCAGCGTCGGCGTCAGCTCGCCGGTCGCCTGTGAGAGGTCGTGGTCGAGGATCGCGAACTTCTTGACCTGCTCGACTTGCGCGTATTTGGCGTTCGCACGATCGACCTCCCGCTGGATCAGCGCGCGCACCTCGTCGCATTGCGCGAGCGACGGGATGTCGTGCGGCAGGTCGTGCTCGCCGGCGAACACCGGCATCTCCTCTTCGTCGAGCGTGATCAGCACGACCGGATACGGGCGCTTGTCGCCGTGCATGACCGCTTGGGAGATCCAGCGGCACTGCTTGAGGTCGTTCTCGATGTTCGCCGGCGTCAGGTTCTTGCCGCCGGCCGTGATGATGATGTCCTTCTTGCGCCCGGTGATCGACAGGTAGCCGTCGTCGTCGATCGAGCCGAGATCGCCGGTGTGCAGCCAGCCGTCGGCGACCGCGCCGAAGCTCGCATCGGCGTTGTTGTGGTAGCCGTGGAAGATGTTCGGGCCCTTGACGAGGATCTCGCCGTCGTCGGCGATCTTCAGCTCGACGCCCGGCAGCGCGCGCCCGACGGTGCCGAACTTGTGATTGGCGACAGTCGATGTCGTCGCGGCGGTCGCCGTCTCGGTCATGCCATAGCCCTCGAGCACGGGCACGCCGCACGCCCAGAAGAATTCGAGGATCTCGTGCGCGATCGGCGCGGCGCCGCTGGTCGCGTGGCGGACGTTGCCGCCGAAGATCGCGCGGACGTTTTTGAACAGCTCCTCGTCGGCCCGCTCGAACGGCTTCTGCAACTGCTCTGGAATCGCTTCGCCGGCGTTGAGCATGTTGCGCACTCTCACGCCGAGCTCGATCGCGGCTTTCGCTTGCGCCTGCTCCTCCGGCGATTTCGCCTGGATCGCCGCCTGCGCGAGCGTGTAGATCTTCTCGAAGATGCGCGGCACCGACGGGAGGTAGGTCGGCTTGACGTCTTGCAGCTCGCCGACGATCTGCGTCGTGTCGCCGCCGAAGTAAGCGAGCGTGCCGCCGAGGTCGAAGACGGCGAGCTGGATCAGCAGCGCGAACGAGTGTGCGAGCGGCAGGTAGAGGTAGATGATCTCGTCGCCCTGGATCTCGCCGGCCTCGCCGATCATGTCGATGATCGCGCGGTAGTTGCCGTGCGTCAGCACGCAGCCCTTCGGCGGCCCGGTCGTGCCGGACGTGTAGATGAACGTGAACGGGTCCTCGCCGTTGACTGCCGCGCGCCGCGCTTCGAGCTCGTCGATCGAATCGACGCGAGCGCGGCCGCGCTCGCGAATCTGATCGAGAGCAATCGGATCCAGCGCGCGCACCGCGTCAGACCGACCGCCGGCGATCGCGTCGCTCGGCGGATCGATCACGATGATCGTGCGCATGCCTGGGATCTGATCGCGGATCGCCGCGATCTTCTCGAGCTGCGCCTCGTTCTCGCAGACGATCGCGCAAGCGTCGGAGTCGGAGATCACCCAGAGGCACTCCTCCGGCGAGTTCGTCTGGTAGATCGGCACGACGACCGCGCCGGCCGAGCTGGCGGCCATGTCGGCGTACGACCACTCAGGACGGGTGTTCGCGAGGATGCAGACGCGATCGCCGGGCTCGATGCCGAGGTCGATCAGCCCGAGCGCGAGCTCCTGCACGGTCTCGGCCAGCTGCACGTAGCTGACGTCATGCCACGCGCCGTCGCGCTTGTAGCGAATCGCCGTCTTCTCGCCGTGCGCCGCGGCGGCGGACGGGATCAGGTCGGCGATCGTGCGCGAACCTGTTGCCGCGCTGGTCGACGCCGTCGCGGTGGCCTCCATCGGGACTCTCCTCCTCGTTGGTGATCAAGCTGGCTGTCCAGCCGAACAGTCGGCCGGTCAGCTCATGTTAGAGCGCAATCGGCCGATTTGCGAGAGCGCGAAGCCGCTGCTCAGACGGGATTCGGCACGTCGATGAAGACGTGGCGGACGCCGAAGCGCTCGGCGACGTGATCGCCGAGCGCGTTGATGCCGAAAGTCTCGGTCGCGTAGTGCCCGGCGGCGATCAGATGCACGCCGTGCTCGCGCGCCTGCGCCATGTCGCGCTCGCTCGGCTCGCCCGTCAAGAACGCGTCGGCGCCGGCGGCGGCCGCGTCGGCGATGTAGTCCGAGCCGCCGCCCGAGACGATTGCGACGCGACGCACGAGCGACGGACCGGCGTCGAACACGAGCGGCTCGCGCGCCGTGATCGCGCGTACGCGCGTGAACAGGTCTGTCGCTGCGACGCCAGCGCTGTCGCCGGTCTCGGCTGCTGCGATGGAGTCGTGCCCGGCGTCGATCTCGCTGCCATCGAGCGTCGCGACGAAGCCGATCGGCTCGCCGTGGTGAAGCGCGAACGGCTCGATCTTGCGCGCTCCGAGGGCGCGCGCGATCAGCGCGTTGTTGCCGAGCTTCGGATGCGCGTCGAGCGGGAGGTGGTACGCGGCGAGCGCGAGATCCGCGTCGAACAGCGCCTTCAGGCGGCGCTTGAGCTGCGCGTCGATCGGGCCGACGTTCGAGCCCCAGAAGATGCCGTGGTGCACGAGCAGCAGCTGCGCCTGCGCCGCAGCGGCTCGCTCGAACAGCTCGAGGTGCGCTGAGACGCCGGTTGCGACCGTCGTCACTTCGGCCGCGCCAGGGACCTGCAGGCCGTTCGGACCGTAGTCGTCGAAGCGCTCTGGTTCGAGCAGTCGGTCCAGCTCGGCGAGGATGTCGCTGGTGGCGGCTGGCATCGGGCGAAGATACGCCATGAACGTGTCGGCGAGCGGACCGGGGGTGCGCGGCGATGGTGCGCGGGGTGGCGCGGTAGATCGTGCCCCGAGCGGCGCGCGGGAGCCTGGTGGCGGCGCGACGGGCGCAGTATGGAATACTGACGCCGCATCGGGGCGTGGCGCAGCCTGGTAGCGCGCACCGTTCGGGTCGGTGAGGTCCCGAGTTCGAATCTCGGCGCCCCGATATTCCGCAGGTCCGCGAACAGTCGCGAATACCAGCGAAAAGCCGCGAAAACGCTGAGGAGAGGGGGGCGGTATTCGCGGGAGTTCGGGGATGTTCGTGGGGATTGGGACCGCAGAGGGACCGCAGCGACAGCCGGGACGGACCGCAGATGGACCGCACGTTGGCGAAGGAGTCGGGCAAGCAGCAGTGTCCGTCCCAGCGCGGTCGAGCCTACGACCGCTTATCGAGCGTCGCCATCGTCAAAGAGCAGGTCGAGGTTGGGGACCCTGACGGCGGGGGCTAAAAGTCCTCCGGGCTGCAGGTCCTGGCCATGCTGGACAACGTCTCGGCCGTGATCTCAGCAGCACGCGGGCGCCTAGAACTCAACGACAAACCGGGGCGTGAACGGGATCGAGGTGGGCCGTACGCCCGCGATCCGGTCGATCCTGTAGCTACGCAGCTCGCCGTGGTCGTTTACGACAAACAGGACAAGGTTGCCGTCTTGGGTGAGGCGTAGCGAATAGGGCTCGACGACGCGTGGTCCCTGACGTCCCCGTTCTGCGCGATAGTCGATCTCGACCATTAGGCGATTTGCGCCCGCGTAACGGACGGTCTCCAGGGGTATGCCCTGGCGCCAAGAGGTGATCGCGCGCGGCGGAGTCCAGTCAGGATCGATCTTGCCGAACTCGGCGCGTGCGAGCCGAATGTCAGGCCGGTCGCCGGCCAACCACCCGAAGAACGGGCCAAGTGCATTCCAGAACTCAGCAAACGGCGGCAGCGGCCGCGGAAGCTGATGGCCGAGCATGTTCTCCCACTCCTGCTCGATCTCGCGCGCGAACTGTGAGCCACGAATCGCGTCGGCATCCGGCACTCCGATCCCGACGTACTCACACTTGCGCACCAACGATTCGCGCACCCGCGCCGCCGCGCCGAGCAAATCGGGATGACGATGCATGTGGATTACGTCGTAAAGATCACGAGGGCGACAGCGCTCGGCCAGCGCTCGCGTCTTCTCTGCCGCAAGCTCAGTGATCGAGTAGCAGAGCACGCCATCCGTTGGGAGTGGCGCGTCTCCGTAGGGATGGACGATCTCACGCAGCACCGGCGTCTCCACAAGCGCCTCATCGCCGGTGATATCGAGCTTGATCTTGGGCAGCGTCGGCTGCGGGTTGGGCCCACGGTAGGAGATACGCGCTTGAGCCGTCGGGTTGTCCCGCAGATTGCGCCGCTCGGCGAAGCAGCCATCCTCGACGATCAGATCGATCCCGGACTCCTGAGACAACCATGCCGAGACACGGCGGAAGATCTCGGTCAGCTGTGCGGCCTCCGCCGGACCGCCGTCGATCACAGTGAAGTCAAGGTCCTCGGAAAACCGGTAGGTCTCGTAGTAGCACTTACGCAGACAGGTCCCACCCTTAAAGATCCAGGTCCGTGAGAGCTCGGGCTCAACGGAAATCGCGGCGAGCAGCCACCCGAGCACGTAGTCCTTTTCGATCACGCCGACATCGAGCTGCCACTCGGCGCGCAGTTGGAGCAGTTCCTGCTTTGAGATCACGATGGGCTGTGGGGAGCGACTTGCACGTTCGCGCGAAGACCCCACGTCGGGATACGCGGACCGCCCGGCGGCGCATCGGGGTCAAGCAGCACAATCCCGGCCGAAAGCCGAACTCGACACGCGGCAATCAACTCAGGTTCATCACGGCCCAACGCCTCAATCAAGTAACCCAGACGCTTGAAGACCGCGCGATTATCGAGTCGCTCCGCGTACTCGATCAGACGTGCCGAATCCTCGGTATCGAGATACGCATCGAGGATCTCCGCGCCGTGACGAATGCCGCCGCCGATTCCCGGCCTGTCGAGGATGTCGACGACGGTTCGGGCCGGGTCAGCGATCTGCAGACGCACCTCTTCGTGCCAGCTCGAACGCATCCCCCAGGACAGCCTGTCCTCCGCGACGTGCATGAGGAGGTAGTCGGAATCCAGCAGGCGGACCTCTGAATGTCGGACACGCTGCATCGTCTTTACGACGGTGGTCCGGAACATCTGCTCCGTCAATCCCCAGTGACTGGCAGCCGTCCAGCCCGTGAAGTAGCACGGCGACCACGCGGCGGCAGCGACCACAAGCGCATCCTGGGACCAGCCCTCTGGGTGCTCGGCATCCACCGGGACGGGGATGTAGAGACCGCGACGCACTCGACGCAGCCACCCCCTCTCGGCCCAGTGCGCGAGTCTCCGGGCGGCTACCTGTCGGTCGACCCCCAGCTCAGCTGCCACATCTGCGGGCGCTATGAACCGCCGCCGGCCGGCCACCGCAGCGAGCTCGGCACGACCAGCACCAGAGATTCCATGACTAGACATCAGCACACCGTTAGCCTCATGCCAGACGAAAGTATTGGACTTATGATATCACACGAGCGACAGTAAGAAGCCCTAAATTCCTTCGAGAACGAAACTACTGGCTTATGCGGCATATATATGCTCGACGGGCAAAGACGGCCGACGATTTCGGACCGCATACGGACCGCAGACCCGCCAAAAACCGCATCAGAAAGCTAAACTGAACCGATCGGCCCGACCGGTTCAGAACCGGGGGTCGCGCGCGGCGCTACGATCCAGGCCAGCCTTGGAAGGTCCGTTCCGTTGCGATGACGAGGTCGCTGTTAGGAACGAATCGTTCCACCGCTACGCTCGCACGGTGACGCCGGAGGAGCTCGCGAACCTCGCGCATCTGCGCCGCGCACGCGACCTGATCGACCGCGAGTATGCGCGCCCGCTCGACGTCGCCGTGCTCGCTCGCGCCGCGCTGATGTCGAGCGCGCACTTCTCGCGGCAGTTCCGCGCGACATACGGCGAGACGCCATACGCCTATCTGATGACGCGCCGGATCGAGCGAGCGAAGGCGCTGCTGCGCGGCGGCGACCGTTCGGTGACTGACGTCTGCATTGAGGTCGGATGCACATCGCTCGGCTCGTTCAGCGCGCGTTTCACCGAGCTGGTCGGCGAGACGCCGACGGCATATCGAGCGCGTGACCACAGCGCGCTTGCGAGCGTGCCCGGCTGCGTCGCCAGGGATCTCACGCGCCCCACCCGCAAGCCGAGCAGGATCGGAGAAACGCACGCGGCGCCGCGGCCCTAGTGTTCTCTGCATGAACCTCACACTCTCCACTTGCTTCGTACTAGCCTCGATTCGTCACCAAGATGAGCTCTGGCTGATCCTTGGGCGAGGCGCCTCGGTGATGGCGGCGATCGCGGTGGCTGGGTCGAGGTGGGGGCTCGTGAGCGCCGGCTGGAGGCCGGCTGGGCGATCAGAAGCGCGTTTTTGCGCAGCGTGAAGCGGCGGGTGAAGCGTGCTCGTGCACGTCGTGTCGGCCTGGCTGGGCGCTCAGCCGTAGGCGGGAAGCTCCCGCAGCCGCTTGAACGCGCGGAGGATCGCGCCTGCCCAGGGCCAGTCGGCGGGCAGGTGCAGAGTGGTGCGCCGGGCGTGGCGGGTGATTTGCCCGGCGACGTGCAGGATGCGGTAGCGCAACCGCTTGGGTTCTGCGATGGCGTGCTCGCCTTCGAGGGTCAGCAGCTGTGTCCAGGTCATGATGTCGTGGGCTGTGAGCGCGAGCTCAAACCACGCGGCGTTCGCGGTGAAGGAGTGGAATGGGAGGTAACCCGCGCCGGTCGCCTTCAGCGTCTTGACGCGATCCTCGACTTCGGCGTGCCGGCGATGAAGCGCCTCCAGCGCCGCGATGTCCGGATCCGCCTGGTCGGTGATGAAGCATTGGAAGCGGTGCCCGTCCACGTCTGAGAAGGAGAGCTGCGCGCCGGGGTGTGGGCGCTCACGGCGGCAGACCAACCGGGTCCCTGAAGGCCATGATGAAAGATCGAGCAGGCCGGTGAGCTCGGTGACCCATGCCCCCTCGCGCAGCCCGCCGTCCTGGTTGATGGCAGGTATCCACGCGGCCTCATCCAGCGCGAGGATCTGCTCGCGGACCGTCTGGCTGATCGGGTAGCCAAGCGAGAACCGGATCCGTGTCTCACGACAGGCCTCCGCGAACTCGTGGCTTGCACCGGCAGAATCCGAGCGGGCGAGGATCTCGTCGCCGAGGGCGCTCTCGGGGAGCTGCTCGAGCGCGAGTTCCAGCACCCGCAAGTGATCTTGGGCGTTGTTCGCGCCGGCGTTCCCGGGCCGCAGGACACCGGCCAGCACCTCCCGGGCACAGGTCACGAGCAGCGGGTTGAAACCGAAGCCGCCCTTGTAGTGCCCGGCCGCCAGCTCCTTCTCGGAATGGATGCTGATCGGGGTCGCGTCGAAATCCAGGATCACCCGGCCAGGCCCAGCGCCGGCCTTCCATGCCCGCTCGCGAGCAACAGCACGTGCCTGACGGACCCGGCCGATCTCCGCCTGCCCGATCGAGAGCAGCACACGCCGGGCCGTGGGCACCGACGCGATGCTCCCGAACAACGCGCCCTGCCCCGCGAGCACCGTGAGATCTGAGACGCAGCGTCCACCGTCGGCTGCCATCACCGCCAGATCACAGAGAACCCGGCCGGGGTCATGAGCGGAGCGACGCTCCCGGGTGCCCGCCAGCGCACCAGACAGGCCGTCCGTGAGCCCGAGACGCTGCGCCGTAAGCGCCAGCAACACCGTCCCCGCACGAGACGAGAGGCCAGTGCCGTCCGCGAGCACATCTACGGTTTCAAACGTCGCACTTCTCGTCACCTTCAAGGTGAACCTCCTGGACGGGTGGGTTGCATGGTTCGCAACCGCAATCCTGCCCGCCCAGGCGGACGTTTCAGCCGTCTGGCGAGCCCGCGTCCCACGCGGCTACTGACGAATCGAGGCTAGTCGATGACCCCGACGTCGCGCTGGCGTTCTACCGCGACACGCTCGGCCTCGAGCTGCGCAACGACGTCACGCGCGAGAAGTTCCGCTGGATCACGGTCGGCGCCGCCGCTCAGCCCGACGTCGCGATCGTCCTCACGAACTACCTGAATGGAAGCCCCGCCGACAGCGACGCGCTCGCGTCGCTGCTCGCCAAGGGCGCTCTAAACGGCGTCCACTTCCACACCGACGACCTCGACGCCGCGTTCGAGAAGGTCAGCGCCGCCGGCGCCGAGATCGTGCAGGAGCCGACCGAGCAGCCGTGGGGGACGCGCGACTTCGCCGTGCGCGATCCGTCGGGCAGTCTTGTACGCGTCGATCAGCCGCCTGCTGCGTAGCGCGATGAGTCGGCTGACATATCGCGCTGACCGGCGGGGGCCTTCGCGTCGTCGTCCTGGCGTCGTCATCTAGGACGCAACCCTGGGCGGGACGGCGCGACAAGAGTCAGAAACATCCCTCGCAATCCGTGGCCGCTAGCCGCAGGATACGCCGCCGAGTCCATTTGGCGGACTCGTGTCGCATCTTCCTAGGGTGACGAGACACGCCTCGGGGAGCTTGATGGTCGCGCGTAGCAGTCTGCTGCGGGCGCGCTTCCCGTCTGAGCAAATCGTCCGTCGGTCACATAGGGGGCAAGATGAATAGTCGCTTGGGAGTGCTGGTCGCGTGCTGTCTGGCCACGATCGTGGCAGTCTCGCCGGCCGTGGCTCTAGGCCAAGGTCCGCCCGATAGTCCGTCCGAACTGAGCGGCGCCCTACTGCTCCCTGACTCGCCGGTCGCATCCGAACAGACGCAGGCGGCGCGCGAAGCGACGCTCGCTAGCCCGGAAGCCGTGGCGGCACGAGAAGCCTCGCGCACGCGCTACAAGAACGAGGACCGGGCGCAAGCAGCTCAGACCATCGGCGAAGCCTTCCCAAGCGTCGTCGACCACCAGGACGGGCCGCCGCCCCTCGCAGTCGGCGAGAAGTCACTGGGCTTCAAGAGCGCGAACGTCGAGCAGATCGAAACGGGCTCGGGCTACGTCGGCGTGGTGCAGTCGACCGCGCCAATCGCGCTGCCTACTGGCGGCGGTCATTGGGCGGGCGTGAATCTTTCGCTTCGAGAAGCCGGCGGGGGCTTTGAAGCACAGAATCCGCTGACCTCGGTGCGACTCCCCAAGCACCTGCCTGAAGGGGCGCAGCTGCCGCAGGTCGGCTTGTCCTTGACTCCGGTGGATGAAGCCGGCACGCCGCTTTCAGGCTCCGAAGGCGTCACAGATGGCAGTGGCGTCCTGTTCGCAAACACGCAGACCGACGCCGACACGCTTCTGCAGCCCTCGCTGTTCGGAGTCGATGCAAACACCGTCCTGCGGTCGACCGCGAGCCCCGAAGTCCTGGACTACAAGGTCGGCCTGCCGCAAGGCGCTCGCCTGGTCGCCCCTTCCGACGGGCCAGGCGCAGAAGTGCTCAAGGAAGGCGTCGTGCTCGCGCGGATCAAGCCGCCCGTCGCGAGCGATGCAGCCGGGACACCAGTTCCAACGAGCATGTCAGTGTCCGGCGACACGATCGTCGTCAGCGTCGAACACGGTAAGGGCAGCTATCACTACCCGATCATGGTCGACCCTGAATTCTGGCAAGTGTGGATGAACTACCCCACCGGTAACTGGGAATTCCACGAACGGATCGGATACCGATATGGTAGGAACAATAGTGAAATCTGGATGTCTCACGAAGGCACTTATTCTCCTGAAGACTACGCAGCCTGGTCGACTTGGACGAAAGGCAAGACGCAGATCTACGAGGTATACGTCAAGGACGACGTCACGCCGAGCGAACCATTCCTGGGCGCGTGGATCGAAATTTTCGGTCCTGGAGAACGCGAGTACACGATATTGAGCCATCCGCCTTCGGATGCGACAGAAGCGACAGTGTGCGCGCGAGCAAGTTGCACACCAGAATCCGGTATTGACAACGGTAATCACTTCGGGTTCGAACTGACTACAAACCTTGCTGGATCGTCTGGATTTTGGGGGAGCCTAACCCAGGTCTCGATGGCGATCGGCGAGGAAAAGGGTCTGCATTCGACCGTTGCTTACAGCAGAAGTATTCCAGAACTCACCGTCGGCTCGCCTCCGCAGAAAGCCTCAAACGTTCTCTACAGCGGGGCCGGCGGCCGGTGGATAGGTCCTAAGTACGGAGCGTTCGAATTCACCGCAGCAGATGAAGGTCTCGGAATTGCGGAAACGAACGTCGAATATCATAGCTCGAGCGGCTGGGAACGCTTCGGCGGAACCAACTACCAAAGCGAATCAGGAAACTTCCTAAGCAAATCTGGTTGCATCGGCGTCCAATGCGAAAGTCCACAGTCCGCCGCTAATACCTACCTTAGCCTCAAGAACGGGATCGGCAAATACCTTCCGGACGGCGAAGACAAGATCCGCGTTGTCGCGCGAAGCCCTGAGCCGTATACCAGCTCCGATGAATACGGCGAAGGCGAAGAAACACTAAAAGTTGACGCGACGCCGCCGCACAACATCACCGTGTCTGGCTTGACCAGCGGCCCCGAAGGCTTCGAACTTGGCGAAGTTGAGGCGCACATTAAAGCAGAAGCCAGCGACGGCTCGGGTACCACGAAAAGTTCAGGGATGAAATCCATCGCTCTCTATGTCGACGGGAGGGAAGCAGGTAACGCGGCTGGGTCGTGCTCGATTGGGCCTTGCACGGCGAGTGCCGCCTGGTCACTTAATGGATCAGAACTCGGTGTTGGGGAACACTCACTTGTTGTCAAGGCAACTGACAATGCCGGCAACGAAGCAACAAGTGCAACCTACAAACTCGTCGTCCACTCCGCGAGTCCGGTTGGAATCGGCCCGGGCTCGGTGAACCCGGAGTCCGGAGATTTTGCGCTCGAAGCGACCGACGTGAAGCTGAACGGAGGCATGGGATCACTGACGGTCACTCGTCACTACGACTCGCGCGGCACGACCCAGGGCGGGCAAGGACCATTTGGGCCTCAGTGGACAGTTGGCCTTGGTAACGCGTCACAACTCGAACCATTGCCCGATGGAAGCGTGATGGTAACCAGTCCATCCGGTCTAACGCATTTCTCCGTCAAGGTGGGCGGTGGCTTCGAGGCCCCAGCCGGCGACGCTAACCTCGCGCTCGAATACAGCAAAGAATACGAAGGCAGAGGGCCGGCCTATCTGCTGAAGAACGCCACACGAGGCACAGAGACAATCTTCAGGCGGCCGGAAGGGGCCGAAGCTTGGCTGGCAAGCATATCCAAGGGGCCAATCGCGACAGACACGATCACCGATGAATACAGGATCGTTGAAGGGGAAGGCCAAAAGATCGCGGAGCCGACGCTTGAGCTGTCGCCGCATCCGAGCTTGACGTGCGAAAAAGAACACATGGCGGTTGGCTGCCGGGGGCTGGAATTCCTCTATACGGAAGGAGCGGGCACCGCTAAAGGCGAAACTCAGAGTGAATGGGGATCGTTCAAGAATCGTCTGAAAGAAATTAAGGCGGTTGTTGCTAACCCAACGAGCAAAGCGATCGAACGGATACCCGTAGCGGCATATGAATACGACGGAAAAGGACGGCTGCGCTCAGAGTGGGACCCACGTGTGTCGCCTGCATTGACGACGGTCGTGGGCTACGACGAACAGGGACACTTGACAGCTGTTACGCCTCCGGGGCAGACGCCGTGGCTGTTGACGTATGGTACCGCCGCAGGAGACTCGAGCCCGGGTCGCCTAGTGAAGGCGATGCGTCCGGCATCGGCCGCGTCGTGGAACGGAAAGGCGCCAAAACAAGCGAGCGCGGTTTCCCTCTCCGGCTCAGCTGTGCTGGGAAGCATTATGAGCGTTGAACACGGCTCCTGGGAAAACGGCGCATTGGCTTATGGATATCAGTGGGAACGCTGTGGAAGTAGCTGCGTGCCAATTATCGGCGCGACTAATCCGGAATACGCCGTTACGAAAAGCGATCTTGCGGACACTCTGCGCGTCGTGGTGACGGCGACGAACAGTGGAGGATCGACGACGGTGTACGCAAGTAGTGCGACGATCCTTGAAAACGGAACGATCAAAAACGGCGAACATCGCCTACCGAGTGAAGGGGCCACAGTCGAGTATCAGGTGCCGCTTAGTGGTGGCGGAGGTCTGCCGAACCTGACGTCGTCGGAAGTTGCGAAGTGGGGACAGAAAGATATCCCGGTCGAAGCCACAGCGATCATCCCACCGTATAAGCCTAGTGGCTGGCCGGCGAGCGAATATGCCTCGGCGAGCGTGTACTACATGGACGCGAAGGCGAGGACTGTGAATACTGCGAATGCGTTCGGCGGTATCGGCACGCAAGAATTCAATGAAGAAGACGAGGTCACGCGAAGCCTTTCACCGGACGACCGTGCAATGGCATTCAAAGAAGCTAACCCGCTTGAAGCGTCGGAACGACTGGACACAAAAAGCGTCTATAACGGCGGGCTGCTGACCGACACCTGGGGACCGCAGCACACGGTCAAGCTGGCAAGTGGGAAGAAAGAAGCGAACGAAGAAGTCCAGGCGCGGGACCATGTTCGCTACTACTATGACGAAGGGGCGCCAAGCGGTGGAGAAAAGTATGATCTCGTTACGAAGACGACGGACGCGGCGGAAACGCCAGGCAAAGAAGAATTCGATAAGCGCACGACCCTAACGTCATACTCAGGCCAGGAAGATCTCGGCTGGAGACTACGCAAGCCGACGTCGGTAGTGACTGACCCCGGCGGGCTCGATCGCGCCAGCACAACGGTCTACAGTGGAGAAACGGGCGACGTCGTCGAAACGCAAAGCCCCGGCGGCGATTCCGAAACCGTCTACCCGCCCGTCTTCTCGTCGCAGTTCGGCGGCGAAGGCTCGGGCAATGGGCAGTTTGAACGCACAGGCGGCGTGGCGATCGACGCCAGCGGAGATGACTGGGTCGCCGACTACTACAACGATCGGGTCGAGAAGTTCTCCCCGAGCGGAACCTTCCTCGCGGCCTACGGCACCGGCGGCTCAGGTAACGGGCAGTTCTACCACCCGCTCGGCCTGGCGATCAACCAGAGCAGCGGCAGCGTCTATGTCGCCGACTCGCAGAACAACCGGATCGAGGAGCTCAGCTCGAGCGGCGCCTTTGTGCGGAGCTTCGGCACCTCCGGCGAAGGCACGCTGAAAGAACCAAGCGGCGTGGCGATCAGCGCAAACGGCGAAGAACTCTACGTCGCCGATCACGGCGATAACCAGATCGTCGTCTTCTCCGCAGAAGGCGCCTTCATCCGCAAGTTCGGCAGCGCCGGCTCGGGCAATGGCCAGCTGAGTGCTCCCAACGCCATCGTGGTCTCCGAAGGCTCGGTCTTCGTCGTGGACTCGGGCAACGACCGCGTCGAGCAGTTTTCCTCAAGCGGCGCCTACGAAGGCCAGTTCGGCGCCAAAGGAACCGGCTCGGGCCAGTTCGAATCGCCGTCGTTCATTGCCGCGAACCCGAGCACCGGCGTGCTCTACGTCTCTGACACCAACAACCATCGCGTCGAGGAGTGGAGCCCATCAGGCAAGTTCCTGACCGAATGGCAGACCTGGAGCCCAAGTCACGAACTGGACTTTCCCTACGGCCTTGCAGTCGATTCCAGCGGCAAGCTCTACGTCGGGGATGAGTGGGGGGATAAGGTCTCAAGCTGGCTGCCGCCCGAAGCCGGCGGGGCGAAGCTCGCCTTCGGCAGCGCGTTTGGCTCGGCCGGCTGGGAAGGCGGCCACTTCTGGGGACCACTGGGCGTCGCGGTCGACGGCGAAGGCGATGTCTGGGTTACCGATCACGGCAATGACCGCGTCGAGAAGTTTTCTCCCGCCGGCAGCCTCATCGCCAGCTACGGAAGTCACGGCTACGGCAACGGCGAATTCGACGAACCGACTGGGATCGACATCAACCAGGCCACCGGCGACGTCTTCGTCTCAGACACCGGCAACGAACGCATCGACGAGCTCTCCCCGACCGGGAGCTTCATCACGTCGTTCGGGCACAGCGGCGCTGGCAAACTCGCACACCCCGCAGGGCTGAAGGTCGATAGCGCTGGCAACGTCTGGGTGGCCGACAGCGCCGAGGATCGGATCGTCGAGTTCTCCTCGACCGGGACGTTCATCGCCGCCTATGGCGAAGAAGGCTCAGGCCACGGCCAGTTCAAAGCGCCGATGGGGATCGCCTTCTCCGGTGAACACGCCTATGTCGCCGACGCCGGCAACAGCCGCGTCGAGATCCTCTCGACCAAAGGCGAATACATCAATAAGATCGCGATCGAAGGCCCAGGCAGCGGCGAACTGTACGACCCCGAAGGGATCGCCAGCGACGCCGCGGGCAACCTCTACGTCGTCGACAGCTCTGCTGGTCACGTCGAGGAGTTCTCAGCCAGCGGCGCCTACAAAGCGACGTATGCCAGTGCAGGCTCAGGTGAAAAGCAGCTTAACCACCCGGTCGGAGTCGCGATCGCGGCCGACGGCGACATGTACGTGGCGGACACCGAAGACAACCGTGTCGAGCACTGGACGAACGATAATCCGGCAGTGCACCACGCGCAGACGGTCTACTACAGCGCCGGAGAAGAAGCGAGCGTGACGGCCTGCCGCAAACACCCCGAATGGGCTGGTCTGCCGTGCCAGACGAATCCGGCGGCTCAGCCAAATACGCCGGGGCTGCCCGAACTTCCAGTGATGACTATCGCGTACAACATGTGGGATGAGAAGGCAGTAGTCGAAGAAAGGTTCGGGTCGGTCACGAGGGTCACGACAAACACGTTTGAAGGGAACTCTGAACGACCGCTTAGTACAGAAGAGAAATCGAGCGTGAACGCCACTATGCCCAAGGTCACCGACAAATACAATATAGCTACTGGCGACCTTGAAGAACAGGCCAGCACAAATGGCGAAAAACTAGTCAGCACCACTAACCAGCTCGGCGAGCTGGCAACGTACACGGACGCGGATGGCAACAGGGCGACGCTCGAACACGACGCATACGGGCGCGTCACAGAACTAAAGGACGGCTCAGAAGAAGGCCGAGGCAGCCAAAAATACGCGTACAACGCAACCACGGGCGCACGTACGAGCTTGACCGATTCCGCCGCCGGTCTCTTCGGGGCGACGCAGGATGTTGAAGGAAACACCACAGCCGAGACCTTCCCTAACGGTATGACCGCGTATTACACACGCAACTCCGTCGGCGCTGCGACTGGGATTGAATACAAAAAGACGAGTCACTGCACGGAAGAAAAAGAATCCTGCGTTTGGTTCAAGGAGAGACTCACGCCTTCTATCCATGGCGAAGCCATCAAGCAGATGAGTACCCTCGCCGAAGCAAGTAACACCTATAACAGTGCTGGAGAGCTGACGCAAGTTCAGGAAACACCAACCGGTGAAGGCTGTAAAATCTACCTCTACAACTACGACGAAGACGGCAACCGCCTGAGCCAGACAGAGCGTGAACCCGCCACAGAAGGCAAGTGCGCAACTGAAGGAGGCAGCACACAGGCGCATGTCTACTCGGCGAATCGGCTGGCAGACCCCGGCGTGATAGACGATGCATTCGGTGACACCGAAAGGCTACCTGCCGTGGATGCCGGTGGCTCAGAACTAGTCAGTACTTTTTATGTCGATGGTCAGGTCTACAAGCAGAAACAGAGCGGCGAAACAATCGAATATATGCTCGATCCCGAAGATCGCACCCGCAAGACTACTTACGAAGGCGGCAAGCCATCGCCCGTAATCAGTCATTACGACGCGCCCGGTAGCGCCGTCGCGTGGACAAGTGAACCAGAAAGTAAATGGACGCGGAATATCCCAGGGATCGAGGGGGAACTGGCGGCGGTTGAGACCAGTTCGATGTCTGTCGTACTTCAGCTGCACGACCTTCAGGGAAATATTGTGGCAACCGCTGGTATCAGCGAAATAGAAACTAAACTGTTGTCTAAGTACAGCAGCAGCGAGTTTGGTGTACCGACTGGCAAAGGACGCCCGCCGAGATACGCCTGGTTCGGCGCCGGCGAGCTGACAAGCGAATTTTCAAGTGGGGTGATCACGCAGGACGGGGAGACCTATGTCCCTCAGACCGGCCGCGAGCTGCAGGCGGAAGCGCCCGACCTTCCCTTGCCCGTGAACGCGGTGAACCAACCGAGCACCAGTGGTGGGCCTGAAGCGCTAGAACACGCCGGCGTAGGTGCCGCGCTAGAGTATGAACAGTTTTTGGAATCCCAGCGGGCCGCGGGCGGGACCGATCCGAAGTGTCACCTCCGAGCGTCCATAGGATCGACGGTGAGCAGTACCGGCAAGGAATGGGTCTACGCCCGGGCATGGGGTGACTGTAGCGGAGCACAACTGCCACGCTATTCCCAGGTTCAGGCGTGCCTTGTAATTCAGCCGGATGAAGCTGAACTTTCACCAGCATTTGTATATTGCAGTGATGCCGGGGCGGGCTTTACGCCACCCGGCAAGTCTTCGACAGAAGAGGCACAGGGTGGCTCTCTATACGCACATGTGCATCTTGAATGTGAACATGAAGTGAGTTACCAAGCGTGGGCATGGTATTGGGTGCCCGGCATGGAATTTGGCCTGACCACGAAGACAAAAGGGTGGTGGTGCGAATCTTCGCCGCTGGAAACGATCGGCGAAGTTGGGGTGGTGTTGGGTGAAGCCATTCCTCCGATCTTGCCGTAAAATGACGGTCACGATCTGCGGCTAGTAGAGTGCCAATAGGGGAATGAGAGATGACCGTGAGGCGACGTTACGCTGGGCTCGTGATAGGACTAACTCTGGCGGCGAGCGCGTGTGGGGGCAAGCGCGAGAAAACCACTGGCAGCGTGAGATTTGCCCCAAACGGCATTTTCAATGTCGCGGAAGCATCTCTACCTGGAGCGGCCCGAATTAAGATATTTGCTGAGCGATACGCGTTCAGAGGGAGGAGTTATTCCGAGTTGGCGTACGGCGTCGAGGCGTCTGGGAGCCATCGCTTGACAGAAGGCGCGACTGGACCTTCGATGCGGTCGGCTGAACAGTCAGTACTACGGCTCGTGGTTGCGCATGGCTGTGTCGGGCAGACGTCGTATACGCTTGCACTCGGTATTCTCCGGGATGCTGCGGATGTTGTTAGCGCGCAGCAGGATCGCAAGACGATACGCTTCAAACAACTGGCGATCCCAGCTCGGTTCCATCCGGAAGGGGTTGCTGTCTACGCCGTGCTAGGAAAAGGTGCAATCGACGTGGCAGCACGGACGGCAGTCGGTCGTCACTTGGTGTATCGCGAAGTCTACGGGCGACCCGATGTGCCAGTTTGCCAGTCGGTAACGCGAAAGCGGTAATCGGCCGGCTGAAGGAGAGGCCAAGACGTTCGCCAAGGTTCAGGGCGCGTCAAACCAACTAGTTCCGAGTGTCCGGTCGATCCATCGCGCCAGTCGCGGGAACGCAAGACCCCAGCGCAGCACGACTGCAAGGGCGACGACCGGAACAACCACGATGCCAAGAATGATGGCGAAGACTACGGTCACGAGAGTGGATTCTCCCACACGAGTGCCGATTGGGCAAGCGGACTCGCCATGACGTGCGGATTCATGAGTTGTGAACTTTGGCGCGTGCGTTGCGATGGCGTCGCGCGGTGGGCGCGCGGCCTGCGACTGCGCAAGTCGTTCGGTCGCACCGTTGCGGCGCCGCCTTGGTCGGGTCGGCGGCGGCGGGACGGTCGGCTTCGACGGCCTTGACGATCAGCGCAATCAGCGCTCGCCGCGCTAGCGACGTATCTCGATCTGTGGGGTGACAATCGCGGGTTTGACCCCCGTCGCTCCCACATTTGTCACCCCGCTATGTAGGCCGGCTTTTGGGGTTTGGACCGCGCCTCCCCAACGGCCGTGAAGTAGCGGGCAACGGCTGCGCTGGGCTTTCCCGCCACGATCGAGCCGTCCTTTTGCCAAATCTGCTCGAAGAGCGTGGCGGTCAGCTTGCGGCGCTCGGCCGGGTCCTTACTCTCTTTTGGTTTCGCTGGTATGTACCGCGGCATCTGAGCAGAGTCACGTCACGTCCTACGGGAGACGCCAGGCACGACGAAATCTTCGGTCGTCCGATGGTGCGAGGCTTGTTTGCGGCGTCCGGCGTGATAGGGGGTCGTGGCTATGGCTATTGGGATAGTCTTGTTGGTGGTCGAACTCTGAGACTCGTCGGACGTCGTGCATACGACTCTAGAATGGCCGCTTCAACCGATCCGGATGCCTTGAGCCCATACGGAAGTCGCCGACGATCCGGGACGCAGCGAATCGCGCTGTTACAACAGCGACGTGCCGTGGGACAACAGCGACGTGGCCGTAGGCTTTGTATGAGCACATTGCGTGCCACTTCGGCGGCCACGGTGATGCTGGCGGCGATGGTGCTGCTGGCGTCCTGCTCAAGCGCCACTGATGAGCGAGCGACACGAGACCAGGCTCTGCTCGTACCCCCTCTTCAAGCAGGAGCGTCGGGCTGGTGTTGGGCGACGTCGCCGACGGAAGGCGGCTGTGCTGCGGGTTACTCGCGACCTCCAGTAATAGCGGAGACCTGGCATGAAGTCGGACCGCCGACTGTGGCCAAGGGGTACGCGATTACGACCAGTGACGTGGCAGCCGTATCGGTTAGTAGCTTGCACTCAGTTGCAACAGTGAAGACGCCTGGACTACTTCCGGGCCTTCGAGCGGTTGCCGTAGAACTCAAACGTGCAAATCCTGAACGCGAACAGTTTCCGGCCTTTGTGCCACGCAACGCCAGCGATCAGGTTATCGCGCAGGCGCCGTTGAGGACTCCACTACATAAGGGAGCCCTAGAGGTCGAAAGTTATGTGAAAACGGTCAACGCAAATAGCAAAGGTGGCAGCCCGTGCAGCCTTACGGCGCAACACCTTGCCGGTTTGGTTGTAGGAAGCGGCAGCGTGATCCAACGAGCTCGCGCCTTCACGGGACTCGTTGGACGAGGATTTACGGTGTGCGAGCGCGTAGTCTTCAACTTGGGCGGTTGGCCTTTGGCAGGTGTCGTGCTCATCAGCGCCTCTCATCCGGGCGCCAAGCCGCCGGACCTTCCCGCAATGACCCCCCTTGGCGTAGGCTCTGGGGTGGTACGTGCCCCTGGGCCGGAAGGTGAACTCGTTGCGAGACGCGTTTCTGGCGGTTGGATCGCTGTGTCGGGCGCGAAGGCGACGCAAAGGCTGGCTCTGCTCGACCATCTCACTGGGGTAGTACTGATTGACCGGTAGCAACGCGAGTGTGGCACGACATGACGCGACTCCACTGGTGAGAGGCTCGGCCTCTATCGGGCCGGCGATGTCGACGGCGACGAAGATCTGCATTTCTGTCAGTTTGGTATTTCGGGGGCTGGCGATAATGCGTATGCGCTCACAAGTCGCACTGTCTATCGCAGTCGTGCTCACGGTCGCGGGGTGTGGTGCAGGCACAAAGCAGAGCGTGACTGCGACGTTCCTTGTCCGTGCAAACGCAATCTGCACGGGCGCGGCTAGAAAGCGGCCACCCACGACCGAATCGATCGAGCGGACAAGCTTGTCTGATATAGCGGCGATGCGCGCCCGAACGGTCGAGAGGCTTTCTGCCCTTCGGGCGCCACGGGAGCTTCAAGGGGGCTATGAGCGCCTGGTCTCTCTCATCGCCCATGAAGTGAGCGTAATGCGTCGCCTAGATAGCGATCAACGCAAGCACGATGATGTGGGTGTTGTTGAGACGGTGCGCGAACTCAAAGGAGATGCCGTGAGCCGGCAGGCACGACTCGTGGGCCTTGGCGAGTGCGCTTAGATAGGCGCTGGATGATGAACGTGAGAGCGCGGCACGACATGGGCGTGGCTCTCAGTCATATGTGCGTTTCAGGCCTGTCGCCCCGATCCGCCTCGTCGCCCATCAGCCCGGCCCCGCCACCGGCGCGAGCCGAAGCTCAACCCCAGCCTCGGCGCGCACGCGCTGCGCGATCCGCACGGCGTCGCGCACCGGCATACCGTCGTCGGTCAGGTACCCGACGAGCGCCTGCTCGTACGCGTCGGCGACAAGCGCGCACTGCTCGCCGCTTCCCGCGGCGAGCGCCTCCCGGCCCTCCGTCAGCGCCGTTCGAGCTCCGTCGGCCAGCTCTTGCTCGACGGCGGCATCCGCGTCGGGCGTCGTCTTGCCGCGCGCGAACAGCCGCCGCACGCGCGCGCCGAACCGTTCGACTGCTCCGGCCACCTCGCGCTCGGCCCGCTCGCCAGCGGCTTCGCCGGCGCCCGTGACGACCCCTTCGGCGAACCACTGGAGCAGCAGGTAGCCAATCAGCAGCGCGAGAGGGAGGAAGTTGCGCTCCGACTCGTCGGTGAAGTACGACAGGTCGAGCCCGATCTCGAGCGAGATCGCCTCGGCGGCGCGGCGCGGGTCGGGTAGATCGGTCAACGCAACTCGACTCGATCGTCGGTCGGCGCCGGCTCGCTGAGCAGGATCGGCAGCAGCGCCTTGGGATAGAAGAGCTGGTTGACGATCAGGTTCTGAGCCTCGAGCCTCGCGGCGTCGTCGCCGTCGTCCTGGCGCGTCCGCCTCAGTGACTGCTGATGGCGGGCGATCCAAGCTCCGTCGAGGTTCATCACCGCGAACCCGAGCGACGTCGCGACCCGAACGGCTCGCTCCTCGGCGTTCACGGCGAGCCTCGCGAAGCGCTTGCGCTCGTCGGGATCGTCGCTTGCCTCGGCCGCCGCCTGGCCCATCTGGACCGCCGCCAACTCGTACGCCGCCGCCGGATAGAGCGACGCATGGAAAGTGAGCAGGCCGCCGTCGAGCGCCCCTTCGATCAGCGCGTCTCCTTCCGCTTTCGCGCTCTCGGCCGCCTCGCGAACGATGTCGCCCTCTCCACGGCGGACCATCCTCGAGCAAAGCCCCATCGCGACCTGCTCGATTCTCGCCGCGCCAGGAGCCGTCACGTAGAGGAGCGATTCGATCAGCGCATCCGCCTCGTCTTCCTGATTGCTCGCGTGCGCCGCGCGCGCGAGCAACAGCGCGCGGATCGCGAGGACTCCGCCGATCGTCTTGCCGTCGCCGAGCGGTCCGTCCTGAAGCTCGTGGGCAAGCTCGTCGAGGTAGTCGAGGAAGCTGCGCGCGCGCCCGATCATGTCGCCCGCATCGCCAGGTCCGTCGGCGTCGAAGACCTCCGACTGCGCCCGCTGCCTGATCTGCTCCGACCTGCGCTCTGCGTCGCCCGGGCGAGACGCCTCCAGGCTGGCCTCGATCGCGTCCGCCAGCGCTTCGGCCTCGGCGTTGTGCCCGGCGCCCGTTCGCAGCGAATGCGCGATCGCCCGCAGCCGATCTGCAAGCGGCGTCGCGCTCGACACGTCCAACTCGTCCACGACGACGTCCTCCAAAGCGACGCCGTCGGGCAGCTCCTCGAGCGCGCCAGCGGTCCCGTTCTCGCCGACCTGCACGTACCCGGTCGCGCGCTTGACGTACTTGCCGGCCACGTCGCCCAACCTTCCAGGGTCGGCGTGGTCGGCGAGGCGGTAGCTCATCTGCATCTCGCCGAAGCGCGAGTCCAGGACGAACAGGCAGCACGCGGTCATCAGCACCTCGTTCACGACCGTGTGGAGCTTCGAGCGCTCGGCGGCGTTCATCGGCGGCCCACACTACCTGCCGCAAATCGAGCGCTGTGAATAAATCGACACCGCCGAGCCGCCGCCGAAATTCGCTTCCCCAGTAGGCTCCCGCTCCATGGCAAGTCGGCTCGTCGGCCTCCTCTGCGCCGCGCTCGGCCTGCTCGCCGTCACATCTCCCGCGGATGCGAGCGTGGCCAATCGTGAAGGTGTGATCGCCTACTCGGTCAAGACCGGGATCTACTCGATTCACGCGGACGGGACCGATCCGCGACTGCTCGTGCCTTGGCAGCCGTCGTCGTGTGGCCACAGCTGCGTCGTCTGGAAGGTTCCACGCAATCCGAGGTACTCGCCTGACGGGCGCCAGCTGACGTACGACTTGGAGACGTACGTCGTCCGTCACGGCGTCGGCGGTGAAGCGCAGCTGAACACCCGAGAGGTCTATGTCGCCGACGCAGACGGACAGCGTCGGCGCCCGCTCGGCGCTGGGCATCATCCGGAGTTCTCGCCGGACGGCAAGGAAGTCATCTTCCTGCTGGACCCGAACGCATATCCGCCGATCCCGCTCCTTGAAGAACCGCCGATGTATGGCGCCGACTTCGGGCCGATGGAAGCGGTCGACATCGACAGCGGCGCGCGGCGGCGGCTCGCCGTGCCCGGCGCATCCGAAATCTCGGCCGACGGGAAGCGCATGCTCGCTTACCGTCAGGTGCGCGCGCCGAAGGGGATCGCGTGGGCGCAGACGCTCGAGAACGTCGATGGCGCCGAACCGCATGACTATTTCCTGCCGACGTTCTACGCCGAACTACCGCGCTTCACAGCTACGGGCGAACTGAGCTATGACTGCCCGTCGGTTGGCGACGAGCAGCCTGACATCTGCCTGTTCGATCCGAGCACCGAACGAAGTCGTCGGCTGTTGCACGTCGCCGAATTCTGGGCGCTCGAAGCTGCCAGCTCGCCCGACGGCCGGCGATTCGCGATCGCCGGGCTGCAAGGCATGTACGTGACCGACGCCGACGGCAGGCACGCCCACCGCATCATTCGCAACGGCGCCGGCCCGAACTACGTGCAATCCGATGTGCCCACCTCCCCGACATGGCGACCTTCGCCGTAGTCGCCAGTCCCGCGGCGACGTCTGCGAGCGCGCGCTTGCGTTAGCGTGCTATCGATGTCGCACGCCGCGCAGCGCGACGACCGTCGCGCCTGATGTTCTACATCGGCCAAGCGCCCCCGTCGCCGGCCGGCCCGGCTGAGCTCGACGAGCCGCTGCGCCCACCGCCGTCGATCGCGATGCCGCGAGCGTTGCAGACGCTGCGCTTCACGCAGCGTCAGATCCAGTTCGTGTTCCGCGCGCAGCGCGAGCTCGGCGATGTCTTCGGCGTTCGCTTCGTCGTCATCCCAGGCGGCGTCGTGCTGACCAACCACCCCGACCACGTGCGCTCGCTGTTCACAGCGAAGCCGGCGCTCGTGCCGTCGTTGACCGCCGAGTCGCCGCTGCGCCCGATCGTCGGGCCCAACTCGGTGCTCACGGCGAACGGGCCGAGCCACCTGCGCCAGCGCAAGCTGCTGCTGCCTCCGTTCCACGGCGAGGCCGTCGCGCGCTACGCCGAGATGATCCGCGAGGTGACCGAACGCGAGCTCGACAGCTGGCCGGTCGGGCGCACGTTCGCGCTCACGCCAAAGATGCAGGCGATCACGCTCGACGTGATCATGTCGGGCATCTTCGGTATCGACGGCAGCCCGGCGCGCGGCACCGTCGAGCATCGCTTGCGCCGCACCGTCAAGCAGCTCGCCGCGGCATCGACGTCGTCGCTCACGCTGATCGGCGAACTGATGAACCTCGGCCGCGATGAGCCTGTCGGATTGACGCGGCGCGCCGTCAGCCTGCTCGATCGCGCGACGTACCCCGTGATCGAAGCGCGCCGCGACGCCGACGATCTCGACGAGCGCGACGACATCCTCTCGCTGCTGCTGCGAGCGAGGACAGAGGACGGCGAGCCGATGACCGACCACGAACTGCGCGACGAGCTGCTCACGCTCGTGCTGGCCGGCTTCGAGACGACCGCCAACTCGCTCGCGTGGACGTGCGAGCGACTCGTGCGCAGCCCCGAAGCCTACGAACGCCTGCGCGAGGCGGTGCGGACGGACGTCGACGCCGACGAGAACGTCGAGGCCGCGATCGTCGAGGGCATGCGCTCGCGCCCGGTGATCCCGATCGTCGGGCGCCGCGTCGCCGTCCCCTGGCGGCTCGGCGAGTACGTCGTTCCCGCCGGACAGGCGATCAGCGTCAGCATCCTGCTCGTCCACCACCGCGAGGACCTGTATCCCGACCCGTTCGCGTTCCGCCCCGAGCGCTGGCTCGGTCATACCCCGGGCACCTACGAGTGGCTTCCGTTCGGCGGCGGAACAAGACGCTGCCTCGGCGCGGCGCTCGCGATGGCCGAGCAGCGCGAGGTGCTGAGCGCGATCGTCCGCAGGCTCGACCTGCAGGCCGACCGGCCCGAGCCCGAGCACGCTCAGCATCGCAACGTGACGATGATCCCGGCGCGCGGCGCGAGGGTCGTGCTGCGCTCGCGCCGGGCCGCCTGAACCAAGGGCCACTCGCCTGAACGGGCTCTCGCCCGAGCGGGCTCAGCCCGGCGCCCGGCTGCTCGGCGCCCGGTTGCCCGGCGTCGGCTCGCGCCGCACTCGGCTAGTAGCCCCGCGCTCGACCAGGCGGCGGCTCTAGCTGCTCCGCGCCGAGTGCCCGCCGAGAAACAGCGCCTCGGCCAGCGCCATCCGCTCGATCTCTCGAGGATCGACGCTCTCGTTCGGCGCGTGGATCAGGCACCGCGGCTCCTCGACGCCGAGCAGCATAATCTCGGCGTCAGGGAACGTGTCGTGCAGGGCGTTGCACAGTGGGATCGAGCCGCCTTGCCCCGCTGTCGTGAGCGGCCGGCCGAACGCCTGCTCGAGCGCGCCGCCGATCGCCGCGTACGCCGGCCCATCGGTCCGCGCGACGAACGCTTGGCCCTCGACCTCGCGCTCGAGCTCGACCTTCGCGTGCCACGGCGCGACCGCTTCGAGGTGCGCGGCGAGCGCGTCCTGCGCGTGCTGCGCGTCGATGCCCGGCGGGACTCGCACGCTCACGCGAGCACGCGCGTGCGCCGAGACGGCTGTCGCCGATCCGACCACCGGCGGGCAGTCGATGCCGAGCACCGTGACGGCCGGGCGCGACCACAGCATGTCCTCGACGCGCCCGTCGCCGAGCAGCTCGACGCCGTCGAGCACGCGCGCGTCGGCGCGGAACTGCGCCGGCGGATAGCCGACGCCGTGCCAGCTCGCATCGCACTCCAGGCCTTTGATCGTCGTGTTCCCGCGCGCATCGCGCAGCGTCGCCAACATGCTGATCAGCGCCAGCAGGGCGTCCGGCGCAGGGCCGCCGAACATGCCCGAGTGCATCGCGCTCTCGAGCGTGCTGACGCTGACGACGACGTTCGCCACGCCGCGCAGGCTCGTCGTCAGCGTCGGCACGCCGACCTCGACGTTGCCCGTGTCGGCGATCACGATCGTGTCGGCGCGCAGCAGCTCGGCGTGCTCTGCGACGAACTGCTCCATCCCGCCGCTGCCGAGCTCCTCTGCGCCCTCGGCGATCAGCTTGACGCCAACCGGCAGCTCGTCGGCGAGCGCGCGCAGCGCCGTCAGATGCATCACGACGTTGCCCTTGCAGTCGGCGGCGCCGCGTCCGTACCAGCGTCCGTCGCGCTCGGTCAGCTCGAACGGCGGCGTCTTCCACTCCGTCCCGCTCGGGTCCAGCGGCGGCTGCACGTCGTAGTGGCAGTACAGCAAGACCGTCGGAGCGCCATCCGGCGACGGGATCTGCCCGTAGACGGCCGGATGGCCGTCGGGCGTTTCCTCCAGGCGCGTGTCGCGCAGCCCGGCTTCGGCGAACTTGTCGATCACCAGCTGCGCCGCCCTGACGCACTCGCTCGCCGGGAACTGGCGCGGGTCGGCGACCGACTTGCACGCGACGAGCTCGGCCAGGTCGTCGTGCGCTCGCGGCATCAGCGCGTGGACGCGCTCTCGAAGTTCGTCGATTGAGACGGTCATCGACCGTCTCGGATAATCCAGCTCATCGCGACTTCTGTCTGGTGGAGAGTCTGTCTCATCGAGAGAGCGGACTCTAACCGGCGATTGATCACCCGGCGACCGACGCCGCCTCGACCAGCCGCTCGACATAAGGGCCGAGCAGCTCGCCGATCACATCGGCCGTCTGCGCCGCCGAGCCTTTCGGCAGCGCCGCGTAGCTGATCGCCAGCCGTACGAGCGTCTCGCCGAGCATTTCGGCGTCCGTCGCCGCAACGGCCGGCCAGCCGGCGCGCAGCACGTCGGTCAGCCGCGCGCTCGCCATTCCGACGAGCGTCTCGCCGCGCGTCGTGAACAGCGCGATCAGCTCGCCGGCGCCTTCGCCGGAGACGATCGCTTTGACCAGCGCGTTCTCTGACGCGACCGTCAAGAACAGCTCGAACGTCTCGCGCAGCGCCGCGCGCGGATCTTCGACGTTCGCGGCGACCGTGCTCTGCACGGCGTCGATGAAGCGCGCCGCTTCGCGCAGCACGAGCGCTTGCGCGAACTCGGCGCGCGAGCCGAACTCGTTGTACAGCGTCTGCCTGCTGACGCCGGCCGTGCTCGCGATCTCGCTCATCGTCAGCTCCGACCACTCGCGCGACGACAGCTGGCGCCCGGCGGCGTCGAGCAGCGTGTTGCGCAGCAGCTCGCGCGCCGCCGTCGCGTATGGGACCTGGCGCGGCGCCTGTTGCGCTTCGCTCACGACGGCGGCGGCTCGTCGGCGTCGAGCGGCTCGAAGTCGACCTTGTCGCGCACGCCGCAGTCCGGGCATGCCCAGTCGTCTGGCACCTCGCTCCATGGCGTGCCGGCCGGGAACCCCTCGCGCGGATGTCCGGCCTGCTCGGAGTACGTGTAGCCGCAGCTCGGGCAGCGAAACACGCTCACGCGATCGCCTCCAAGCGCCGGCGCCTGCGCGCGCTGACGCTCGGGCTGACGTTCGCCAGGCGCAAGTCGCCTTCGTAGTGCTCGAGCACGCGATGGTCCATCACGCGCCGCCACAGCGGCGGAACGACCGCCGTCACGATCATCCCGGCGTAGCCCGTCGGCAGTTGCGGCGCCTCCTCGACGTGGCGCAGCGCCTGGTAGCGGCGGACTGGGTTGGCGTGGTGGTCGGAGTGGCGCTGGAGGTGGTACAGCAGCACGTTCGACGCCGTGTTGTTCGAGTTCCAGCTGTGCTCCGCGCGCGTCCGCTCATAGCGCCCGTCGTCGCGATGCTGGCGCAGCAGGCCGTAGTGCTCGAGGTAGTTGACGACCTCGAGCAGCGAGAAGCCGAGCGCCGCCTGGATCAGCAGGTACGGGAGCACGCCGACGCCGAACGCCGCGACGAGCGCCGCGTAGAGCACGACCGTCATCGCCCACGCGCTGAGGATGTCGTTGCGCGGCGTCCACATCGAGCTCTCCAGCCGCCGCAAGCGCACCCGCTCGAGCTCCCACGCCGAGCGCAAGCTGCCGATCACCGTGCGCGGCAGGAAGCGGTAGAAGCTCTCGCCGAGGCGCGAGCTCGCCGGGTCCTCCGGCGTCGCGACGCGCACGTGGTGGCCGCGGTTGTGCTCGATGAAGAAGTGCCCGTAGCCGCTCTGCGCGAGCGCGACCTTGCTCAGCCAGCGCTCGAGACTCGCGCGCTTGTGCCCGAGCTCGTGCGCCGTGTTGATCGCGACGCCCGAGACCATCGCGACCGTCAGCGCGAGACCGATCTTCTCGATCAGCGAGAGCCCGCCGTGCGACCACATCCAGCACGCGAAGACCAGCCCGGCGTACTGCACCGGCAAATACGCGTACGTGCACCAGCGGTAGTAGCGGTCCTGCTCGAGCTGCTTGATCATCGACTCCGGCGGATTGCGCGCGTCCCTGCCGACGAGCAAGTCGAGCAGCGGGAAGACGCCGAAGACGAGCACCGGGCCGTAGAACCAGAAGACGCCGAGGCCGGTCAGCTCGACGAGCCCCCACGCGAGGAACGGCAGCGTCGGCACGACGAGGCCGAGCAGCCAGTAGTAGCGCTTCGGGTCGCGCCACGAGACGTCATTCGCTCGCGCGCTCTCGGCGCGGCTCTCGTCGATCGATGGCTGGCTTGTCGCTGCGGTTGGAGTCGGCATCAACGCTGCGTCCTTCCTGGTCGGATCGACGGCTTGCGCAACTACTTTACAAGCTACCGGCTGCGTGTCGAGCATGAAGACATGGAAGGGATGGTTGACAAGCTGCTGGTTCGAGAATCGCCAAGCTGGCCGACCGGCTGCGCGAATTTGCGAGGATGCGCCGGTGCCGTTCCGCGTCGGAATCGATCTTGCGAGCGTCGACGCGGTCGAGCAGTCGCTGAGCGCGCACGGCGACGCGTACCTGGCGCGCGTCTATACGCCGCGCGAGCTCGACCATTGTCGCGGCGAACACGGAGTCTCCGTCGAGCGTCTCGCCGCGCGCTTCGCCGCGAAGGAGGCCGCGATCAAGGTGCTGCGTCCGAGCGAGCACGACGCGCTCGCGTGGAGCTCGATCGAGGTCGTCGTGCAGCCCGGCGGTTGGGTCGCGCTGGAGTTGACCGGCGCGGCCGCCAGACTAGCCGCCGAGACGGGGATCGAGGCTCTCCAGCTGAGCATTACGCATGAAGGCCCGCAGGCTGCCGCCGTCGTGGTTGCAGAAATGCGCGATGGCTGCCGATAAGGCTTTGTGATTCCACGAGCGCTGATGAGCGGAGGTTGCAGATGAACGAGTTCCTCAGCGGCTTGGCCGCTTCGGCCGAGTCGACCGGGCCGATCGAAAGCGTCGCCTGGAAGATCGGCGTCGAGGTGGCCGGTCCGGTCGCCGACGAGGTCGATCGCGACTCGCGCTTCCCGCGCGAGGCGGTCGAGGAGTTCAAGAAGAACGGACTGCTCTCGGCGCTCGTCCCCGAGCAGCTCGGCGGCGGCGGCGCGTCGCTGGCCGAAGTCGCCGGAGCGGTCCGCGCGGTCGCCTTTCACTGCGTCGCGAGCGCGCTCGTGCTGGCGATGCACAGCATCGAGGTCTCCAACCTCGTCCGCCACGGCAGCTCCGACGCGCTGCAGGAGCTGCTCGGCGAAATCGCCTCCAAGCAGCTGCTGATCGCCAACGCCAACAGCGAGGTCGGGATCGGCGGTGACGTCGGACGCAGCATCTGCGCCGTCGAGCAGACCGACGATGGGCTCCGTCTGGAGAAGCAGGCGCTCGCGATCTCCTATGGCGAGTACGCCGATGCGATCGTCGCGACCGCGCGGCGATCGGTCGACAGCGAGGAGACCGATCAGGTGCAGGTGATCTGTCGCCAGCCGAACATAACGCTCGAGCAGACCTCCAGCTGGGACGCGATCGGACTGCGCGGCACCTGCAGCAACGGCTTTCGCCTGATCGCGACCGTCGATCCGCAGATGATCAACCCGGCGCCGTTCGCCGTGATCGCGAGCAGCGGCGGGATCCAGGCGTCGACGATCCTGCTCAGCGCCGCGTGGGTCGGTCTCGCCGAGGCGTCCGCCGCCAAGGCGCACGCTTTCGTCCGCGCCGCCGCGCGACGCAACATCGGCACCGTGCCACCCGCCGCAGGGCGTCTCGCCGAGCTCGCCGTCGAGCTGCAAGACGCGCGCAGCATGTTGACGGCTGCCGCCACGCGATTCACGATGCTCGAAGACTCCGAGGAGATGGAGAGCCCGGCCGTGATCGCATCGGTGCGCAACGTCAAGGTCGCGACATCCGAGCTTGCCGTTCGCATCGCGACGGCCGCGCTCGAGATCTGCGGCATCGTCGGCTTCAAGCGCGACACGCCGTTCAGCCTCGATCGCCACATCCGCGACGCGCACGGCTCTGTCGTGATGGTCAGCAACGAGCGCTACCTGCGAGCGAACGCGGAGATGCTGCTCGCGCGCAAGCACCTCTGACGTTCGCGTGATGACCGCGAGCGGCTCCCGCGCCGACGACCTGCCACGGCTGGCGTTCGTCTATCACCCGCGCTCGTTCGGGACGATGGCGATCGCCGAAGCGGCCGAGACGATCTGCGAGCTCGTCTGGGTGATCGACTCGAGCGAGCCCGACGTCAGCTCGATGTCGCGGCTGCTGCGTCGCGTCGGCGTCGTCGTCGACGTCGCCGGCATGTCCGTCGAGCAGGCCGCCGCGGCGATCGCGCAAGCGCAGCCGGCCGGCATCCTCGCGCTGGCCGACGAGCGGCTGCTGTGGACCGCGCGCGTCGCCGCGCTGCTGAAGCTGCCATTTCTGCAGCCAGACGTCGCCGCGCGGCTGACTGACAAGTACTTGCAACGCGAAGCGCTGCAAGCCGCCGGCCTTCCCGTGCCCGGTTTCTGGCAGGTGCCTGACGAGCTCGATGAGCACGGCTGGCAAGCGCTCGCGAGCGTCGCGACGTTCCCTGCCGTGCTCAAGCCGCGCCGCGGCGAAGGCAGTCGCGACATCGTGCGAGTGCGCTCGTTCGACGAGCTGCGCGTGCTCGTCGCCGAGACGCCCGCCGCCGAAGCCTCCGACGGTGAAGCTCCCGTCGGCGATGCGGCCCCGGCCGACGGCGAGCCGCCGCCGGAAAAGTCGCCGCCGGAAAAGCGCGAGCGCGCGCACGAGCTCGTGCTCGAGGAGTACCTCGGCGACCGACCCGAGGCCGCCGGTCATCACTTCGCCGATTACGTGTCGGTCGAGAGCGTCGTCAGCGGCGGTCAGGTCAGCCATCTCGCGATCACCGGGCGCTTCCCGCCGGCCGATCCGTTCCGCGAGACCGGGTTCTTCATCCCGTGCGCGTTCGACGAGCAGCAGCGCGCGGCGATCGCCGACGTCGCGACCGCTGCCGTGCGAGCTATCGGCGTCGGCGTCGGCGTCCTGCACACCGAGGTCAAGCTGACGCCCGACGGACCGCGCGTGATCGAGCTGAATGGCCGGATCGGCGGCGGCGTGCCGGAGATGCTCGCCGACGCGACCGGCGTGCGGCTGATGGCGCTCGCGATGCGCGTCGCGCTCGGCGAGTCGATCGTGTTCGAGACGATTCCAGACTGCACGCAGGTCGGCTATCTGCTGTACGTGCAAGCGCCAGCTTCGATGACGACCGTCACCGGCATCGATGGGCTCGACCGCCTGCGCGAGATGCCCGGCGTCGAGGAGGTCACGCTCAATCGCGGTCCCGGTCGCGCTGTCGACTGGCGCGCGGGCAACCACGGCCACGTCTTCTCCGTCCGCGGCGCCGTCGCCGACCACGACGAGCTGCGCTCGATCGAGCGCTTCGTCAGCGGTGAGGTCGAGATCCACGGTGACTGACGCAGCGTCGCCGACCGTTCTCGACGACGATCGACGCGGCATAATTCGCTCGCCGAGCGCCGAGTCCGCGCAGGTGGCCGCGGCAAGTATCTGCGGCGCGACTGTAGGAACTCGCTCGACCGGCCGATATGCCACCCATGAACGAAGAGATCCGCAAGTTGATCGCCGAGCACGCGCGCCTCGCCGTCGACGTCAGCACCCTGTCTGACGATGCCAGCCTCTATGAGGCGGGCATGACCTCGCACGCGACCGTCAATCTGATGCTCGCGCTCGAGAGCAGCTTCGACGCCGAGTTCCCCGACTCGATGCTCAAGCGCAGCGTGTTCGAAAGCGTCGCGACGATCGCCGCGGCGATCGGCGAGTTGCAGCAAGCGGCGTAATGGCCGACTACCGGCCGGGCTCGCCAGACCAGGCGGCGTTCCTCGCAGAGCTGCTCGAGCGGCGCCTGTTGATCGCGACGAGCGTGCCCGGCCTGTACGGGCGCGGCGGCGACTTCGAGGACGTGCGCGTCGGTGTCGCCGAGCTCGTCACGCGCGCGGGCGCGCCCGAGCGACCCGAGCAGCTGCGCTTCCCGCCGGTGCTGCCGCGTCACGATCTCGAGACGGTCGGCTACCTGAAAAGCTTCCCGCACCTCGCCGGCAGCATCTTCGCGTTCGACGGCGACGAGCGCGACGCGGCCGAGCAGTACGAGCGCGCCTGCGCGCACGAGGACTGGAGCGAGTTCCAGTCGATCACCGACCTCGTGCTCGCGCCGGCCGCGTGCTACCCCGTCTATCCGGCGATCGCCGCGCGCGGCAAGCTCGCCGCCGGAGGCATCACCGTCGACGCCGGCGGCGCATACGTCTTTCGCCACGAGCCGTCCGGCGATCCGGCGCGGATGCAGGTCTTCCATCAGCGCGAGATCGTCCGCCTCGGCGAGCCCGAGACCGTGCTCGCGTGGCGCGACCTGTGGCGCGACCGCGCCGTCTCGCTGCTCTGCGGTCTCGGGCTCGACGCGCGCTTCGACATCGCCTCCGATCCGTTCTTCGGGCGCTCCGGTCGGATGCTCGCCGCCAGCCAGCGCGAGCAGGAGCTGAAGTTCGAGGTCGTCGTGCAGATCGCCGGCCCCGAGCCGACGGCGGTCGCTTCGTTCAACTACCACCAAGATCACTTCTCGTCGGCTTACGGCATCGAGCTCGAAGACGGCGCTCGCGCGCACACGGCCTGCCTCGGCTTCGGCCTCGAGCGGATCACGCTCGCGCTGCTGCGCACGCACGGGCTCGAGCTCGAAGCGTGGCCGGCTGACGTCAAGCAGCAGCTGTCGATCGATTGAGCGGACGAAGAGAGGGGATGACGCGGTGAAGGTAGAGCGACTGATCGTCGGGTGGTTCACAGCGCCGGCTGGGATCTTCCGCAAGGACGACGAGCTGGACCGAACCGTCCGCTATCCGGTGCCGGCGTACGTGATCGAGACGGCGAGCGAGCGGATCCTGCTCGACACCGGGCTGAACCCCGCGGCGGTCGCCGATCCGGCCGGCTACTACGAACGTCCAGACGTGTTCGCCGTCTCGACGCTCGAGCAGGAGCGGAGCATCGCCGAGCAGATCGACGTGAGCACGTTGACGAAAGTCGTGCTCAGCCACCTGCACTGGGACCACGTCGGCGGGCTCTCGCTGATCCCGCGCTCGGTGCCGCTCGTGATCCAGCGCGCCGAATGGCGCGCCGGCCGTGACGAGTCCGCGATCCAGAGGAACTTCCTACTCCCGCGCGACTACGTCGACGACGAGCGAGAGGTCGTGCTCGTCGACGGCGACTGCGATCTGCTCGGCGACGGAAGCGTCGAGCTCCTGCTGACGCCCGGCCACACGCCCGGCCACCAGTCCGTCCGGATTGGCGAGCTCGTGCTCGGCGTCGACGTCAGTCACTTCGCGTCCGGCCTCGACGACCACCGCTTTCCGATCTTCGCCGACGACCACGACGAGCAGGCGCGCTCGGCCGAGCGCCTGCGCGCGCTGCGCGATGCCGGCGCTGACGTGATCCCAGGGCACGATCCGGAGATCGTGCGCGCCGGCGTCGTCCTCTCCTGAGCAGGCGTCGCCATCGCCTGGGCAGGCTCGCGCGCTTCTCACGCGCCGATCGCTGAGCGCTCGCGCTCGGCCGGCGCGCCGCGCGCGCGAGCGCTCTGCGTGTAAGCGAACCACGCCAGACCGGCGATCGTCAGCAGCAGCGCGACCCAGAAGTTCAGCCGCTCGCCGAAGATGTGGTGCGCCGGATCGACGCGCAGCAGCTCCTCGAAGATGCGAAACGCCGAGTAGCCGGCGACGTACAGCGCGAAGATCCCAGGTGGGCGGACGCGCCGGTGGTAGGTCAGCCAGATCAGCGCCGCGGCCAGCGCGAGGTCGAACAGCAGCTCGTATAGGAACGTCGGCTGGAACGTCGCGTAAGCGGCGTAGCCGGCAGGGCGGTGTTCGGCGCTGATCTGCAGCGCCCACGGCAGTTTCGTCGGGCCGCCGAACAGCTCCTGGTTGAAGTAGTTGCCGACGCGCCCGATCGCCTGCGCGACGAGGATGCCCGGCGCCGCCGAGTCCATGAACGCCGGGATGTCGATGCGGTCGCGGCGCAGCGGGATCAGCCCGCCGACGACGCCGCCGGCGATCCCGCCCCAGATCCCCAAGCCGCCCTGCCAGATCGCCAGCCAGCCCCACCAGTTGTGCGGCACTTCGTTCCAGCTCGTCACGTCGTGGTAGAGCCGCCCGCCGAGGATGCCGAACGGAACGCCCCACATCGCGACCGTGTAGACGAGGTCCGGATCGCCGCCCTTCGCGCGCCACAGCTTGCGCGCGACGAGAATCGCGCCCGTGATGCCGACGACGTAGCAGAGCCCGTAGAAGTGCAAGAACAGCGGACCGACGGAGAACCCGTTCGACGAAGGGCTGGGGATCGACGCCACAGTCACGCAGGCGAGAGGTTAGACCCGGCGTGACGCGAAGGCCGCGCTTGGCCTCCGCGAGCGGGCGCTAGATCCGCGCGACGCTCGGCGTCGCGAGCAGCTCGGCGATCCGGTCCGAGCTCGTCGCCGGCGGTGGCGTCGGCACCGCCGCGCCGGCGCTCGCCACACGATTGCGCCCGCGGCGCTTGGCGCTGTAGAGCGCCTGATCGGCGGCCTTGAACAGCGGCTCGTACTCGACGCGCGCGCCGCTCGCCGCGCTGACGCCGATCGACATCGTGATCGCGATCCCGGCTGGGCGCACCTGCTCGACCGCGGCGCGCAGCCGCTCGGCGACCTCGCGGCCGCGCTCGCTGCCGACGCCGGGCAGGACGATCAGGAACTCCTCGCCGCCGAGCCGGTAGACGAGCTCGAACGAGTGCAGGCGCTTGCGCAGCTCATAAGCAGTGTCGCGTAGCGCCGCGTCGCCGCGGTCGTGGCCGTGCTCGTCGTTGATCGCCTTGAAGTTGTCGAGATCGCACAGCAGCATGCAGACCGGCTGCTCGGTCAGCCGCGCCTGATGGCCGAGCTCGGCGAAGCGCGGCACGAGCGCGTGGCGGTTGAACAGCCCCGTCAGCGGGTCGATCATCGCCTCGCCGCGGTGGTACAGCTCAGCCGCCTGCAGCGCCCACACGATCGAGACGACGCCGACGAGCAGCGCGAGCGTCGCGACGAGCAGCGCCGGATCGTCGATCGTCCACTGCGGATGGCTGCCGAACGTCGCCGCGAGGATGATCGCGACCGTCAGCGCCACGCCGGCGATCACGACCTGCGGGCGAAAGCGCGCCGCGACCATCGCCGCCGGCAGCACCATCCACGGCAGCGCGACGCTCCGTGGCCCGCCGCTGAGCACGACGCCGGCGCCGATCAGCAGCATCGTCACGACGATCGCGCACGCGCTGATCCGCTCGGGGTGCGCGCTCGTGCGGATGCGCCGCTCGACGTTGACGAAGTTGAGCACCGCGAGCGCGAACAGCAGCAGCGTCCACCATCCGACCCACGGCGCCGCGGCGAGCAGCGCGACGCCGATCGCGCCGGAGCCGATCGTCCTGATCGTGCGCACGCGGTCGCTCGCGTCGAGCACGCGCCTGCGATCGAGTTCGGTCGGGCACAGCCACGACCCCCGTTCCATGAAATGCGCTTCGGCCACGATCGGCGGCTGCTTTAGCGGTTGTCAGCGCGAGACAGACGTTCGTCCTCGATTAATCCAATATTCAGAATAAGGCGAGAGAACCGCACGTTCGCGCGCCGCGAGCGCATCGCGGGCGGGAGCTGACGCGCGGGCTCTCGTAGGCTTAGCTCATGTACCGCTCGACGCCGGCGTCAGTCGCCGAGACACTCGCGACGCGCGCCGGCGAGGAGATGGCGCTGAACGATGCCTATCTGAACCCGCAGATGGGGCGGATCTTGCGCACGCTCGGCTTCGACAAGTCATGGCGCGGCGGCGAAGGCGCGCACCTGATCGACGACGCCGGCGAGCGCTACCTCGACCTGTTCGGAGGGTACGGCGTGTTCGCGATCGGCCGCAACCATCCGGAGGCGATCGCCGCGGTCCACGAGGCGATGGCGGCGCAGACCGCCAACATGCCGCAGCTCGGCGTGACGCTGCTGAGCGGGGTGCTCGCCGAGCAGCTGCTGGCGCGCGCGCCGGACAGCGTCGCTGCGATGGTGCCGGCGAACAGCGGCACCGAGGCCGTCGAGGCGGCGATCAAGATCGCGCGCGCGGCGACCGGCCGTCCACGCATCCTGTTCGCCGAGCACGCCTTTCACGGGTTGACGCTCGGCTCGCTCTCGCTCAACGGCAACGACGAGTTCCGCGCCGGGTTCGGGCCGCTGCTGGCCGGTTGCGACCCGGTCCCGTTCGGCGACGTCGAGGCGCTCGCGCGCGAGCTTCAGCGCGGCGACGTCGCGGCGTTCGTCGTCGAGCCGGTGCAGGGCAAGGGCGTCAACTTGCCGCCGCCCGAGTACCTCGCCGCCGCGCAGGCGCGCTGCCGCGAGGCCGGCGCGCTGTTCGTCTGCGACGAGGTGCAGACCGGCATCGCGCGCACCGGCCGCTTCTTCGCGCTCGAGCATTGGCAGCTGCAGCCGGACATCGTCTGCGTCGCGAAGGCGCTGTCCGGCGGGCTCGTGCCGATCGGCGCCGTGCTCGTCTCGCGCGCCGCGTTCGATCGCGTGTTCGACGGCATGGAGCGCGCCGTCCGCCACGGCTCTACGTTCGGCGGCAACGACCTCGCCGCGGCGGCCGCGCTCGCGACGTTGCGCGTGATCGATCAAGAGGCGCTCGTCGAGCGCAGCGAGCGGCTCGGCGCGCTGCTGCTCGAGCTGACAAGGCCGCTCGTCGAGCGCTATGAGGTCGTGCGCGACGTGCGCGGGCTCGGCTTGATCTGGGCGATCGAATTCGGCCCGCCCGCCGGTCGCGTCGGACGACGGCTGTGGGAGGCCGTCGAGCGCCGCCAGGCCGGGCTGTTCAGCCAGCTGATCACCGTGCCGCTGTTCCACGAGCATCGGATCCTCTGCCAGGTCGCCGGGCACCGGATGAACACGATCAAGGCGCTGCCGGCGCTGACCGTGGAAGAGGATGAGATCCGCCGTTTCGCGGCGGCGCTCGAGCAGACGATCGCGCGCGCCGAGCGCTATCCGACGGCGCTGGCGCGCTTCGGCGCACGCACCGGTTTGAGGGCCGCCGGCGCGCGCCGCTAGCCTAGTCGGCCGTGCTTGTGCCCAGAGAGGACATCCGCAACGTCGCGATCGTCGCGCACGTCGACCACGGCAAGACGACGCTCGTCGACGCGATGCTGTGGCAATCAGGCGCGTTTCGCGCCGGCCAGGACGTCGCCACGCGCGTGCTCGACTCGATGGACCTCGAGCGCGAGAAGGGCATCACGATCCTCGCGAAGAACACTTCGCTGCGCTACGAGGGCGTCAAGCTGAACATCATCGACACGCCCGGCCACGCCGACTTCGGCGGCGAGGTCGAGCGCGGATTGACGATGGTCGACGGCGTGCTGCTGCTCGTCGACGCATCCGAGGGGCCGCTGCCGCAGACGCGCTTCGTGCTGCGCAAGGCGCTCGAGTCGAAGCTGCCCGTGATCCTCGTCGTCAACAAGGTCGACCGTCCTGACGCGCGCGTCAGCGAGGTCGTCGACGAGGTCTACGAGCTGTTCCTCGACCTCGACGCCGACGAGCAGCAGATCGACTTCCCGATCGTCTACTGCAATGCCAAGGCCGGCATCGCCTCGCTTCACTACGAGCCCGGACAGGCGCTTGAGGGAAACACTCTCGCGCCGCTGCTCGACCTGCTGCTGGCGCGGATCCCGGCGCCGACGTACGACCCCGAGCACCCGCTGCAGGCGCTCGTCACGAACCTCGACGCCTCGCCGTACGTCGGTCGCCTGGCGATCTGCCGCGTGCGCAACGGCACGATCAAGAAGGGTCAGCAGATCGCGTGGTGCCGCGCCGACGGCACGATCCGCAAAGCGAGCGTCGCCGAGCTGTACGTGACCGACGCGCTCGAGCGCGTCGACGCGCCCGAAGCCGGCCCCGGCGAGATCATCGCCGTCGCCGGCATCGCCGAGGTGACGATCGGCGAGACGCTCGCCGACCCCGACGACCCGCGCCCGCTGCCCGTGATCACCGTGGACGAGCCGGCGATGTCGATCACGCTCGGCGCGAACACCTCGCCGCTGGCCGGCAAAGACGGCGACAAGCTGACCGCGCGCCAGATCGAGGCGCGGCTCGAGCAGGAGCTGATCGGCAACGTCTCGCTGCGCATCAAAGAGACCGAGCGCCCCGACACCTATGAGGTGCAGGGCCGCGGCGAGCTGCAGCTCGCCGTGCTCGTCGAGATGATGCGCCGCGAGGGCTTCGAGCTGACCGTCGGGCAGCCGCGCGTCGTCGAGCGCGAGATCGACGGCAAGCGCCACGAGCCGGTCGAGGCGCTGTCCGTCGACGTTCCCGAGGAGCACGTCGGCACGGTCACGCAGCTGCTCGCCGCGCGCAAAGGGCGGATGGAGCACATGACCAACCACGGCACCGGCTGGGTGCGAATGGACTACCTCGTCCCGGCGCGCGGGCTGATCGGCTTTCGCACGGAGTTCCTCACCGAGACGCGCGGGACCGGCATCATGCACCACGTCTTCGACCGCTGGGAGCCGTGGGCGGGCAAGCTGTTGACGCGTAACTCCGGTGTGCTCGTCGCCGACCGCAACGGTGCGACGGTGACCTTCTCGCTGTTCACGCTGCAGGAGCGCGGCTCGCTGTTCGTCGGGCCCGGCGAGGAGGTATACGAAGGGATGATCATCGGCGAGAACGCGCGCTCGGAGGACCTCGACGTCAACCCGGTCAAGGAGAAGCACCTGACGAACATGCGCTCTTCGACCTCTGACGTGCTCGTGCGCCTGGACACGCATCGTAAACTGACGCTCGACGAGGCGCTCGAGTTCGTGCGCGAGGACGAGGCCGTCGAGGTGACGCCGGTCTCCGTGCGGATGCGCAAGGTCGTGCTCTCGCGGGTCGACCGCGTGAAGGCCGCGAGGCAAGCGCGCAAATGAGCGAGATCAGCCTGCGCGGGCTGGTCAAGTCGTTCAAGGGCCCGAACGGGCCGATCGAGGCGGTGCGCGGCGTCGACGTCGAGATCGCGCTCGGCGAGACCGTCGCGCTGCTCGGGCCGAACGGCGCCGGCAAGTCGACGACGATCGACATGCTGCTCGGCCTGCTCGAGCCCGACGCCGGCTCGGTGTCGGTGTTCGGGCGGGCGCCGAGCGACGCCGTCGCCGCCGGCGCGGTCGGCGGCATGCTGCAGACCGGCTCGCTGATCCGCGACCTGAGCGTGCGCGAGCTGGTCGCGATGATGGCCGCGCTCTATCCGGCGCCGCTGCCGGTCGACGAGGTGCTCGAGCTGACCGGGACGGCCGAGATCGCCGCGCAGCGAACGCAGAAGCTCTCCGGCGGGCAGACGCAGCGCGTGCGCGCTGCAGTCGCGCTCGTCAGCAACCCGGAGCTGCTCGTGCTCGACGAGCCGACGGTCGCGATGGACGTCGAGGGGCGCAACGCGTTCTGGCATGTGATGCGAGCGTTCGCCGCGCGCGGCAAGACGATCCTGTTCGCGACGCACTACCTCGAGGAGGCCGACGCGTTCGCCGATCGCGCCGTGCTGATGGCGCACGGGCGGATCGTCGCCGACGGGCCGACGAACGAGATCAAGGCGATGGTCGGCTCGCGCACGCTGCGCGCGACGCTGCCCGGCGTCGAGCTCGACGCGCTCGCGCGACTGCCCGGCGTCAGCGCGGCCGATCGTCGCGGCGAGGCGATCGTGCTGACCTGCTCGAACTCCGACGGAGCGATCCGCGCGCTGCTCGCCGCCTACCCGGCCGCACGCGACATCGAGATCGTCGCCGCCGGCCTCGAGCAGGCGTTCCTCGCGCTGACCGGCGATGACGCGCCCGAGCACGAGCCGATCGCGGCGACGCCGTGAGCGGCGCGCTGACCTATACGCGCTACGAGCTGCTGCGCACGTTTCGCAACCGCCGCTTCTTCATCCTCTCGCTCGGCTTCCCGGTCGTCCTCTACTTCGTGATCGCCGCTCCTAACCGCAACGTGCACAACCTCTCCGGCAGCGGCGTCTCGCTGCCGCTCTACTTCATGGTCGGCCTCGCGTCGTTCGGCACGATGAGCGCGATGCTCTCCTGCGGCGCGCGGATCGCCGCCGAGCGAGCCGTCGGCTGGAACCGCCAGCTGCGGATCACGCCGCTTGCGCCGCGCGCGTACTTCCGCGCGAAGGTGCTGACGGCGTACGCGATGGCGCTGCTCAGCATCCTCGTGCTGTACCTCGCCGGCGCCTCGCTCGGCGTCAGCCTCGCGGCCGGCGACTGGCTGAAGATGACCGGCTTGATGCTCGTCGGCCTGGTCCCGTTCGCCGCGCTCGGCATCGCGCTCGGGCACATGCTGACCCCCGATTCGATCGGCCCGGCGATGGGCGGCGGCGTCTCGCTGTTCGCGCTGCTCGGCGGCACGTGGTTCCCGCTCGGCAACCACGGTTTCCTGCACGACGTCGCGCAGTACGTGCCGTCCTACTGGCTCGTCCAGGCCAGCCACGTGGCGCTCGGCGGCAAAGCTTGGAGCGCGACGGCGTGGATCGTCGTGCTCGCTTGGACGGCGGTCCTCAGCGCGCTCGCGCTGCGCGCCTATCGGCGCGACACGGCTCGCGTGTAGCGCGACATATCGAGCTTGCAGGCATTAGGGTACGCGCCGTGAACGCACCGATCAAAGGGCTCGCAAGCGTCGTCGTCGCGCTGTGCCTGGCCGCTGCAGGCCCGCTCGCGAGCGTCGCGACGGCCGCCGAAGGAACGACGATCGTCTATGCGCCGGAGAGCGAAGCGACGTTCAAACAGCAGCTCGACGCGAAGAAGATCGAAAGCGTCGTGATCAACAAGCGGCTGCGCTCGATGCGCATCACGCTGAAAGATGGCTCGCACGTGCTCGCGAAGTACCCGAAGAAGCAGAGCGAAGCGGCGATCGCCGAGCTGCGCGCGAAGGGCGTCGCCGTGACCGTCCTGTCGAAGCACGCAGGCCAAGAAAGAGCCGGCAAAGGCAAAAGCGCGCACCACAAAATCCGCTATATCGTCGGCGGCGTGCTGATCGTCGTGATCTTGCTCGTGATCGCCGTCCTCTTGTTCAACCGTCGCCGCCGCAGGGATTGAGGTGTCCTCAGTAGACCGGGCGGTGCTTCTCGCGGACGCTGCGCGGCGGTGGGCCGTGCTCGAGCACGGCGATCGTCGCCTTGATGTCGCGCGCGAGCATGTCGACCATGTCGCGTGAGAAGTTCTCCTTGATCACCATTCGCAGGACCGTGATGTGCTCGGCGTTCGGCGGCAGCGTGTACGCCGGGACGATCCAGCCTCGCGCTCGCAGCAGCGGCGAGAGCAGCGTCAGGTCGAGCTTCTCCGGGTCCTTCGCGCGGACGATCACGATCGGGTAGCGCGAAGCGTCGTTGATCACCTCGAGACCGCCGAGCGCGGCGAGCTTGCGCGCGAGCGCCTGCGCGTTCGACAGCACGCTGGCGATCACCTCGCGATAGCCGTCGCGTCCGAGGCGCAGGAACGCGAAGTACTGCAGGATCACCGAGCTCGACGGTCGCGAGAAGTTCAGCGAGTAGTTCGGCATGTCGCCGCCGAGGTAGTTGATGTGGAAGACGAGCTCCTCCGGCAGGTCGGACGCTTCGCGGAAGACGACCGTGCCCATCCCTGGGTAGACGAGCCCGAACTTGTGGTTCGAGACGTTGATCGAGCGCACGCTCGGCAAGCGGAAGTCCCACTCCAGATCGGGCTCTGAGAACGGCGTGATGAAGCCGCCGCTGGCGGCGTCGATGTGCAGCGGGATGCGCCAGCCGCGCTCGGACTCGACGCGCGTGAGCAGTGCGTCGAGCGAGGCGAGGTCGTCCATCTGCCCGGTGAACGTCGTGCCGTGCAGCCCGGCGACGCCGATCGTGCGCTCGTCGAGCAGCGGCTCGACCTCGTCGGCGCCGATCGTGTAGCGGTCCTCCTCCATCGGCACGACGCGCGCCTGCACCTCGAAGTAGCGCGCGAACTTCTCCCAGCAGGTGTGCACGTCGGCGCCCATCACGATGTTCGGACGGTCGGCCGGCTCGCCGGCCGCTTCGCGGCGGCGCTGCCACGAGCGCTTGTGCGCGAGCATCGCGAGCATGATCGCCTCGGAGGAGCCGATCGTCGCCGTGCCGGTCGCGTGCGCGCCGCTCGGCGCGTGGAACAGACGGCCGATCATCGAGACGACGCGCTGGTGGACGACCTCGGTCTGCGGGTACTCGTCCTGGTCGATCAGGTTCTTCGCGAGCGTCTCGGCCGCGAGCAGGTTGGCCTGCGGCTCCATCCAGCTGGTCACGAACGAAGCGAGGTTGAGCGCCGGGTTGCCGTCGAGGTTGAGCTCGTCGTGAACCAGCCGGTAGGCGGCGTCGGCGCTGATTCCCTGCGCCGGCAGGCGGTACTTCGGGATGTCGTGCGAGAACGAGCGCGACGCGTACGTCGGCGAGATCATCTCGTCGGAGTCGAGGTCCAGCTTGCGCATGCTCGTCAGTATCCGCGATCTTCGTGTCGTGCCGGCGCAGTAAGCTAATAACGAGACTCAGTCTTGCTATTGTCGCTACGATGAGCGGCGCCGCAGCACCCGACTCGGATCGCTCGCCGGCGCTCGAGCTCGACGACGCGGCGGTCCGGATCGGCCGGCGCACGATCTGGAGCGAGGTCTCGCTGCGCGTCGAGCGCGGCGAGTTCGTCGCGCTGCTCGGCGCCAACGGCTCGGGCAAGTCGACGCTGCTGAAGGCCGTGCTCGGAGCGCTGGCGCTCTCAGCAGGGCGGATCGCCGTGCTCGGCGGCGCGCCGGGCGCCGCGGCCAGCGCGATCGGCTACCTGCCGCAGCGGCGCGCGTTCGCCGAGGCGACGCGCCTGCGCGGCTCAGACGTCGTGCGGCTCGGGCTCGACGGCGACCGCTGGGGCCTGCCGCTGCCACCGGCGCTGCGCTGGGGACGCGCCGCCGAGCGTGGGCGCGCGGCTGCCCGCCGCGTCGCAGAGGTGATCGAGCTGGTCGGCGCCGCCGCCTACGCCGACCGTCCGATCGGCGAGCTCTCCGGCGGCGAGCAGCAGCGCCTGCTGATCGCGCAGGCGCTCGTGCGCCGCCCGCGGCTGTTGCTGCTCGACGAGCCGCTCGACAGTCTCGACCTGCCCAACCAGGCGGCCGTCGCGGCGCTCGTCGGGCGGATCTGCCGCACCGAGGGCGTCGCGACGCTGCTCGTCGCGCACGACGTCAACCCGCTGCTCGCCTATCTCGACCGCGTCGTCTACCTCGCGCGCGGGCGCGCGGTCGCCGGGGCGGTGCGCGACGTCGTCACGACGGCGACGTTGAGCGGGCTCTACGGCGTGCCCGTCGAGGTGCTGCACGCCTCCGACGGGCGGCTCGTCGTCGTCGGCGCGCCCGAGCCGCCGGCGCATCACCACGACCGCCACGCCCACGCCCACGCGCACGGCCACGCGCACGGCCACGCTCACGCGCCGGCGCTCGGCGACGTTGGCGGCGATGCTCTCGATGGCTGACGCGGCCAACCCGACGCTCGGCTGGAACGTCGCGCACGACGTCGCCGAGCTCGTCGAATACCACTTCATGATCAACGCGCTGCTCGCCGGCAGCATCGTCGCGTTGATGGCGGGAGCGATCGGCTGGCTGATGGTCGTGCGCCGCGAGGCGTTCGCCGGGCACACGTTGTCGATGATGGCGTTCCCCGGCGCCGCCGGCGCGGCGCTGCTCGGCGTCCCTGCCGCGTGGGGCTACTTCGTCGTTCTGCGGCGCCGGCGCCGCGGCGATCGGAGGGCTGTCGGGCGGGCGCCGACAGTCGTGGGCGGACCAGTCAGCCGGCATCGGCACGGTGCAGGCGCTCGCGCTGGCGCTCGGCTTCCTCTTCGTCAGCCTCTACGGCGGCGTGCTCGGCGATCTCGAGGCGCTGTTGTTCGGCAACCTGCTCGGCGTCAGCGACGGTGAGGTGATCGTGCTGGCGTCGGTCGCCGCGACGACGCTCGTCGCGCTCGCGACGCTCGGCCGCCCGCTGCTGTTCGCGTCGGTCGACGGCGACGTCGCCGCCGCGCGCGGCGTTCCGGTGCGCGCGCTGTCGTTCGCGTTCGTGATGCTGCTCGGTCTGGCCGTCGCCGCGACGAGCCAGATCACCGGCGTGCTGCTCGTCTTCGCGCTGCTCGTCGCGCCTGCCGCGAGCGCGCAGGCGGTGACGGCGCGCCCGCTGGCGAGCATCGCGTTGACGCTGCTGCTCGGCCTGCTGATCGTCTGGCTCGGGCTCGGGCTGGCGTACTTCTCGGTGTATCCGGCCGGCTTCTTCGTCGCTGTCGTCGCGTTCGCGATCTACGTGATCGCGCGCGCGATCGGCTACGCGCAGGCGCGCTCGCGCCATGATCGCCGCTCACCGCGTGAGCCGATCTCGCAGCCGGGCGCGGTGATCTGATGCTGTCGCAGGAATTCATGCGCAACGCGCTGCTCGCGGGCACGTTCGTCGCGCTCGCGTGCGGTGTCGGCGGCTGGTTCGTCGTGCTGCGCGGGCAGGTCTTCGCCGGCGACGCGCTCAGCCACGTCGCGTTCCCCGGCGCGCTCGCGGCGGCAGCCGCCGGCGTCGACGAGCGGATCGGCCTGTTCGTCGCGACCGTCGTCGTCGCCGTCGCGATCGGAGCGCTCGGGCGCGGCGTGCTCTCACGCGCCGGCGGCGCCTCCTCGCCGGCCGACGACACGGCGATCGGCATCGCGTTCACGTTCATCCTCGGGCTTGGTGCGTTCTTCCTCGCGCGCGTCAGCATCAGCTCGGCCGGCGCGTCTGGCGTGCTCGGCGCGCACACGCTGTTCGGCTCGATCTTCGGACTGTCCGCCGGAGAAGCGCGGCTCGCCGCCGCGATCGGGCTGGCGACGACGCTGCTGCTCGTCGCGATCGCGCGTCCGCTGCTGTTCGCGTCGGTCGCGCCAGAGGTCGCCGCCGCGCGCGGCGTCCCGGCGCGCGCGCTGGCGATCGGCTTTCTCGCGCTGCTCGGCGTGGTCGCGGCCGAGGCGACGCAGGTCGTCGGCGCGCTGCTGCTGCTCGGCCTGCTCGCGGCGCCGGCCGCGGCGGCGCACCGCGCCGTCTCATCGCCGTTCGTCGGCATCGCGCTCGCGGCGCTGCTGGCGCTCGTCGCGATGTGGGCTGGGCTCGCGCTCGCGTACGCGATCCCGTCATTGCCGCCGTCGAGCGCGATTGTGATCGTCGCCGTCGCGATCAACTACGGCTCGGCGCTGCTCGCTCGGGGCCGCCCCACAGGTAGGCCGCGACGCAGCCGAGCGTGAAGACGGCGACGACGAGCAGCACCGGTCCGGAGTCCTCGCTGAGCGTGCCGACGATGCCCGCGGTCAGCCCGCCGGCGAGCGTCGCGAACCACGCCGGGTCCTCGCCGATCGGAGCGAGCAGGCGCGCGCGCGAGCGGAGCGCGAGCGCCGCATAGAGCAGCGCGAGCGCCGTCGCGACCGGCATCGCGTGGTTCTTCAGCTCCGTCCAAGCCGCGCCGTAGCGGCGTTCGATCACGTCGCGCAGGTCGCCGGCCGAGCGCGCATGCAGGATGCTGCCGGTGAAGTGGCCCGAGCCGTGCGCCGTGGCGAGGTCGAGCGCCGCGAGCGCGACGAGCGCGACGAGCGGGCTCGCGAGCACCAGCAGCGCGCGCCCGCGCGAGAAGCCGCCGGGCGCCAGCACGAGCGCGGCGACGGCGAAACCGGCGGCGACGAGGATCACGCCGCCGACGCCCGCGCCGACTCGCGCCGAGCCGACGACCGCCGCGAGCACGACGCCGGTAACGGCCGTGATCGACGCGGCGCGGCGCGAGCGAACGGCTGGGTACAGCGCCGCGGCGACCGCCGCGAGCACGGCGACGGCGAGCCCGGACTTCAGCTCGTTGCCGAAGCCGTAGAAGCGCGCGCCGAGGATCGGGTTGGGACCGAGCAGCGAGCGGACGAGCAGCTGCGTGCCGGCGAGCGCGTCGATCACGAGCGCGAGGACACCGACGGCGGCGGGCGCCAGCGGAGCGCGCGGCCACGGCAACAGCGTGTCGGTGATCGCCGCGAGCGCGAAGCAGCTCAGCGTGATCGCCACGTACTCGAGCGCCGCGCTCGGTTCGAGCGCGGCGCCGATCAGCGCGCCGATCGGGACCCACAGCACGGCGAGCGCGCCGACGCGCATCGCCCAAGCGCGCGCGGCGCGCCGGCGAGCAAGTGGGAGCAGCGAGGCGGCGAGCAGCAGCAGCGCCCAGGCGGCGATCAGGCAACCGAACGCCTTCAGCCGGCGCCCGCCGACGACGCGCAGGCGCGCGGCGAACGCGCGCAGGCCGGCGGAGTCCAGCGCGCCGTCGGTTTCGAGCCGCTCGCCGCGCATGTCGGCCGGGACCGTCAAGCCGAGGTGCTCGAGGATGCTCGGCGCAAGGTCGACCGACGCGATCAAGCCGCGCTCGTTGGTCGTGTGCGAGCTCAGCTCGCGCCCGCCGCCGCCGGGCAGGCCGGCGGCGCCGGCCCACAGCAGTTCGTGGCCACCGCCGTCGCGCTGCGCGCGCTGGACGACGAGCAGCAGCTCGCCGGCCGGGCGCGCGCGGCTGAGCGCGTGCAGCTCGGCGATGCCTTCGGCGCCGCCGGGCAGGTCGCAGACGACGAAGCGGCGCCGGCTGCGCAGCGCCGCGACGCGCGCCGGCAGCGTCGCCGCGGAGCCGAGCGAGACTTCGCCGACGCGACCGGAGCGGTTGGCCGCGGCGATCGCGTCTAGCTCGCTGCTCGCGGCGATGCCGACATATGCGCCGCCGCCCGGCACTTGCGCGGCGAGCAGCCCTGGGCGCAGCAGCTGCGGCGCGTCTTCGGCGCGCTTGCCAACCGCCGGCCAGCCGGCCAGCGTCGCGCTCGCGCCGCTCGTCTGGAGCGACAGCGGCGGCGGCTCGGGCACGTCGTAGGCCGACGCCGCCACGCGCGCGCCCTGGCTGACGTCGAGCAGGAACTGCTCACGGAAGTAGGCGCCTTGCGTCGCCGACATCAGCCCGATCGAGAGACCGCCGACGCTGCTCAGCTGTCGCTCGCCGGCTTGCGCGAAGGCGAGCACGACCGGGCCGTCGGCGCGCGAGCTCGGCTTGCTCGTGGCGAGCCGCGTCGTCGCCGGCGGCGATGCGGCGACGCCCATCGCCGCCGCATCGCCGGGCGAGGCGGCGAGTTGCGTCGCGAGGCAGAGGAGGGGGAGGCAGGCGAGCCGCGCTCGCCGACCGAATCGGCTCAGCCGTCGACTCCCTCTGTGGCGAGCCCGCCGAGGCGAGCGGCGCCCGGCGTATCGCTCGCGGCGCCGAGCTGCTGAGCCGGCAGGATCGTCCCCTCGACGTTCAGACGCGGCAGCACGCGGTCGAGCGCGCCCGGCAGCGACCAGGTGCGCCGGCCGATCAGGTACAGCACGGCCGGCAGCAGCAGGCAGCGCACGACGAGCGCGTCGAGGAACACGGCGCTCGCGAGGCTCAGGCCGAACTCCTTGATCACGCGGTCTTCGCCGAGCATGAACGAGAGGAAGACGCAGACCATGATCGCGGCGGCGGCCGTCACGACGCGCCCGGTCAGCGCCAGGCCCTCGGCGACCGAGCGCGAGTTATCGCGCGTATGCGCCCAGCGCTCGTGGATCCGCGAGACGAGGAACACCTCGTAGTCCATCGACAGGCCGAAGACGATCGCGAACAGCATCACCGGGATGAACGACTCGATCGGGCCCGCTTGGACGCCGAACAGGCTGCCGAGCCAGCCCCACTGGAAGATCGCGACGATCACGCCGAGCGCCGCGCCGATGCTCAGCAGGTTCATCACGGCGGCCTGCAACGGGATCACGAGCGAGCGGAAGACGATCATCAGCAGCAGCGCCGAGAGCAGCACGACGACGCCGATGAACAGCGGCAGCTTCTGCCCGAGCGTCTTCGCGAAGTCGACCGCGCCGGCCGTCTGGCCACCGACGTAGACGCGCATGCCGGTGCTCGCGCTGATCGGCGGGACGACATCGGCGCGCAGGTGTTCGACCAGTTCGGTCGTCGCGAGCGCCTGCGGAGAGGAGTGCGGGTAGACGGTGATCGTCGCGACGTCGCCGTTCGGGCTCAGCTTCGTCGGCACGACCGAAACGACGCCCGGAGCCGCCGCGATCGCCGTATGCAGCCGCGCGAGCGCCGCGGCGCCGTTCGAGCTCGGGACCTTCGCGACGATCAGCAGCGGGCCGTTGAAGCCTTGGCCGAAGCCTTCGGCGAGCAGCTCGTAGGCCTCGTGCGTCGTCTGCCCGGACGGATCGTTCGAGGCGTCGCTCGAGCCGAGCCGCAGCGCGGTCGCCGGCGCGGCGATCGCGAGCATCACGACCGTCGCGACGACGGCGATCGTGCGTGGACGGCGCTCGATGAACATGCTCCAGCGCATCCACGCGCCGGCGGCGCCCGGCGCCGACCCGGAGGCGAGCGTCGCATTTGCCACCGCACCGTCGCCGCCGGCGGCCGCGGCGGCCTTCGCCGCGCGTCGTCGTGCGCGACGGCTGGGTCGCGCCAGTCGCTTGCCGGCGAACGTCAGCAGCGCCGGCAGCAGCGTCAGCGAGGCGAGCATCATCAACAGCACGCCGATCGACGCCGCGACCGCGACGCCGTAGAGGAAGCTGACGCCGAGCAGCATCATCCCGAGCAGCGCGATCACGACGGTGCAGCCGGCGAACAGCACGGCGCGTCCGGCCGTGTCCATCGCCTGCACGACCGACTCGCGCGCGTTCTCGAACGTCGGGCCGGGCGTCATGTACGCCTCGCGGAAGCGCGTGAGGATGAACAGCGAGTAGTCGATGCCGACGCCGAGGCCGATCATCGCGGCGAGCTCGGAGGAGAAGTTCGGCGTGTCGACGACGTGCGTGAACAGCGCGATCACGCCGAGGCCGGTGCCGAGGCCGAGCAGCGCCGTGAGGATCGGCAGCCCCATCGCGATGAACGAGCCGAATGTGAGCAGCAGCACGACGATCGCCGCGAGCAGGCCGACGGCCGTCGAGATGCCGAACCCGGCCTGCTCGGTCTGCTCGATCGCCTGACCGCCGAGCGCGACTTCGAGGCCGGGGCGGGCCGCCCGTTCGGCGACTGCCACGACGCGTTCGGGCGCCGATTTCGGCAGCAGGTTGGCTTTTTCGTCGAACACGACCGTCGCGAAGGCGATCTTGCCGCTTGCCGAGATCGACCTGCCGGCCGACGCGCCCGAATAGGGGCTGACCACGGCCGTGACGTGCGGCAGCTTTGCGACTTGCGCGAACATCGCGCTCATCCGCGCGCGCACGGCGGGATCTGAGACGGTCCCAGAAGCGACCTTGTAGACGATCGTGTCGCGGTCGCCGGCCTGGGCCGGGAAGCTCTTCTGCAGCAGGTCGGAGGCGCGCTGCGCGTCGGAGTTGGGCAGCGTGAAGTTGTTCGAGTAGCTCGTGCCGGCCGACTGCGAGATCGCATTGATCACGAGCAGCAGCGCGACCCATCCGAGCACGACGAGGAGGCGGTGCGTTGTCGACCAGCGGGCTAGCTTCAGCAAGGGGGACCTCCGGAAAGCGTGGCCTGGGGAAGGCCAAAGGGCTTGGCAAAGGTTAGCCGTCTCGCGAGCGCGACGGCTTCGATCGACTGTAGCGCGGCGCTTGCGCCGCGCAATCGAGGATCTCCCCGGAGGAGGCGGCGATCGGCCTGTTCCGCGCCGGCTCAGTTGGCTCGGCCTGATCGGCGGCGCGATCGGTTAGGTTCTGCGCGCCCGTAGAAGAATCGACCAAGAGGAGGAGCAGAGATGGCCAAGACACCGCAGGTCGGTGAGCCCGCCCCCGATTTCGAGCTGCCGGGAACGGACGGCACGTTCCACCTCGCAGACCATCGCGGCGAGCGCGTCGTGCTGCTGTTCTATCCCGGCGACAACACGATGGTCTGCACGAAACAGTTCTGCTCCTACCGCGACCGCGCCGATGACTTCGCGGCGCTTGACGCGACGGTCGTCGGGATCTCCAAACAGGACCTCGACTCGCACCGGGGCTTCATCGAGAAGAACGGCCTCACGGTGCCGCTGCTCGCAGACGTCGACGGCAAGGTCGCCTCGTCGTACAGCGCCTACTCGCAGCGGCTCGGCACCAAGCGCGCCGCGATCGTGATCGACGAGCAGGGCGTCGTGCGCCATCGCCACGACCACCTGCTCGGGCTCGACTTCCAGTCGGTCGACGACCTCAAAGAGGCGCTCGCCGCGATCGGTTAGGCCGGGCCGGGCCGGGCCGGGCCCGGCTGGGCGGGGCGGGGGACGGCGCGGGGTCGGGGCGGAGCGGGCCGGGGCGGAGCGGGCGCTACGCGCGCGCGGACGTCACCGCGTCGCGCGGGCGCTGCTCGCCGGCGCGCGCGGCATACAGCTCGGCCAGCTCCAGCTGCAGGCTGCGGGGCTCTTCGCCGGGCCCCGGCGCACGCCTGCTCCAGTCGCCGTCCTCGCGCAGTTCCCAGGAGTTCTGGTTGTCGGCGAACGCGCGCTGCAGCGTGTCGAGCAGCTCGGCGCGCGCGTCCGGATCGGCGATCGGCACGGCGAGCTCGACGCGATGGTCGAGGTTGCGCGGCATCAGGTCGGCGGAGGAGATGTAGATCGTGTGCTCGCCGTCGCGTTCGAACGCGTAGACGCGCGAGTGCTCGAGCAGACGGCCGACGATCGAGACGACGCGGATGTTCTCCGAGACGCCGGCGACGCCCGGTCGCAGGCAGCAGATCCCGCGCACGTTCAGCCCGACGCGCACGCCAGCCTGCGAGGCGCGGTACAGCGCGCGGATGCAGCGACCGTCGACGAGCGAGTTCATCTTCATCGTGATCCGCGCGGGCGTCTCGGCGCTGTGCGTCTCGATCGTCCGCTCGATCTGCTCGAGCAGCCCGTCGCGCAGCTGGTTCGGCGCCATCAGCACCTTGCGGTAGTGCATCGGGCGACCGTAGCCGGTCAGGTAGTTGAACATGTCGGCGACGTCCGCGCCGATCTGCTCGTCGGTCGTGAACAGGCCGAAGTCGGTGTACAGGCGCGCCGTCGCCGAGTGGTAGTTGCCGGTGCCGATGTGCACGTAGTTGCGCACGCCGTCGCCCTCGCGTCGCACGACGAGCACGCACTTCGCGTGCGTCTTCAGCGACGGCTGGCCGTACACGACGTGGACGCCGGCCTCCTCCATCGCCTTCGCCCAGTGGATGTTCATGCCCTCGTCGAAGCGCGCCTTCAGCTCGACGAGCGCGACGGCCTGCTTGCCGCGCTCGGTCGCGTCGATCAGCGCCGGCACGAGCGGCGAGTCGTCGCTCGTGCGATAGACGGTCTGCTTGATCGCGAGCACGTTCGGGTCGGCGACGGCCTGCTCGACGAAACGCTCGACGGACGTCGCGAAGGAGATGTAGGGGTGGTGGACGAGCACGTCGCCTTCGCGCATCGCGCCGAGCACGTCCGGGCGCTCGTCCTCGTGGCGCAAGAGGCGCGGATCGGTGATCCCGACGAGCGGCTCCTGGCGCAGCTCGGCGTGACCGGGCAGCCGCACGAGCTGCCACAGCGCGCCCATGTCGAGCAGGCCGTCGACGGTGTAGACCTCGGCGTCGGTCACGCGGAGCAGCCCGGAGAGCTCGGCGAGCAGCCGCTCTGAGCAGTCGGCGCCCACCTCGACGCGAACGATCTCGCCGAAGCGCCGGCGACGCAGCTCGTCCTCGACGGCCTGCAGCAGGTCGGCGGCGTCGTCGGAGACCTCCAGATCGGCGTCGCGCGTGACGCGGAAGACGTTGTAGTCGACGATCTCCATGCCCGGGAAGAGCGCGTCGAGATGGTGCGCGATGACGTCCTCGAGCGGCACGAGCAGCGCCGGCTCGCCGTCTGGGCGCGACAGCGTGACGAAGCGCGGCAGGATCTCGGTCGGGACCTTCACGCGCGCGAACACGGTCTGATCGGTCAGCGGGTCGCGGACGAGGATCGCGAGGCTCAGCGAGAGGTTCGAGATGTACGGGAACGGGCGTCCGGGCGCAACCGCGAGCGGCGTCAGCGCCGGGAAGATCTTCTTCTGGAACAGCTCGGCCAGCTCGGCGCGGCGCTCCTCGTCGAGCTCGCGAACGCCGACGACGAGGATCTCGTTGTCGGCCAGCTGGTTGCGCAGCTCGCCTTCGAAGCAGTCGGTCAGCCGGCGGCCGAGCCCGAGCACGCGCTCGCGGATCAGCGCGATCGTCTGCGACGGCGTACGTCCGTCTTGGCCGGCGTACTCGACACCAGCGTCGATCTGGTCGTGCAGGCCGGCGACGCGCACCATGTAGAACTCGTCGAGGTTCGTCGTGTAGATCGCGCAGAACTTGACGCGCTCGAGCAGCGGCAGCCGCCGATCCTCGGCGAGCTGCAGCACGCGGTCGTTGAAGTCGAGCCAGGAGAGCTCGCGGTTGATGTACAGCGACGGGTCGTCGAGCTCCATCGGCTCCACGCTACACGCTGGCGAGCCACCGGCCGACGCTCGCGCGCCGCTTTTCACGATTCGTTGACATCGCGGCGCGACGAACTACTCGCGCCGGCGTCGCGGTAGGGTGCGTCGCGGAAGCGATGGCTCGTCAGCTATGGGTACTACGGCACGGCGATGCCGAGCCTCACGGAACGCGCGAGGACTCCGCGCGGCGGCTGACGCCGCGCGGTGAAGCGCAGGCGCGCGCGGCGGGCGTCGCGCTCACGCGCCTGGAAGTCTCCTTCGAGCTGGTCGCGTTCAGCCCGAAGATGCGCGCGCGCCAGACGGCCGAGCTGGCCGCCGAGCGGTGGAGCGAGGCCGAGCGCGCGGTGCTGCGCGAGCACGCGCCGCTCGCGTCGTCATTCAACGCCGCTCAGGCGCTCGATGCGTTGGCCGGCCTCGACGCCGATGCGCGTGCTCTGCTCGTCGGGCACGAGCCCGATCTCTCCGGCCTGGTCGCCGATCTGACCGGCGGTCGCGCCGAGATGAAGAAGGGTGGCCTTGCGGCCGTGCGCCTAGAGGGCGTCGGTGGTGAGCTCGCGGTCCTCTTGCGACCGCGAGAGATCGCTCTGATCGCCGGCGTCCCAAGCGGCGGGCAATGAAGCCGGGGCCTCGACGTCCGACGCGGCGTCGAGCGATTCGGCCGCGAAGCGGTAGCCGATGCCGAAGTGCGTGTGGATGTAGCGCCAGCGCGGCGAGGCCTTCTCGAGCTTCTGGCGCAGCTTTCGCACGAACACGTCGACCGAGCGGTCGCCGCGCACCATCGTGTAGCCCCACAGCCGCGAGTAGATCTCCTCGCGCTCGAGCACGCGACCCTCGGCGGCCGCGAGCAGCTCGATCAGCTCGAACTCGCGGCGGGTCAGGTCGAGGCTCTCCTCACCGACGAACGCTTGGAAGCGGTCGGAGCGAATCTCGACCTCACCGGCGATCACCGGCTTGGACTCGGTCCGTCCGCTCGGCCTGCGGCGGCGGCGCACGACGCTCTGCACGCGTGCGATGACCTCCTCCGGGTGGCAAGGCTTGGTGATCCAGTCATCGGCGCCGAGGCGCAGCCCGCGGACGCGTTGCGCGACCGTCGAAGGCCCGGTGCAGACGACGATGCCGAGGTCCGGCAGCGCGTCGCACAGGCGCTCGAGCCAGTCCCACGCCTGCGGCCCGAGCACGGCCAAATCGACGACGAGCGCGCTCAGGCGCATCGCGACGACCGCTTCTGCCGGCACCGGGCTGGCGAGCACGCGGTGCTCCCAGCCGAGGCGGTCGAGGCGCTTGCTCAGCACCTGGATGAATCCGCTGTCGCGGTCGAGGACCGCGATCCTCAATGCTGAGGATGCGCCCCCCTGGCCCGACGGCGCCGCCACGTCCGAGGCGGTGATGCTCTCCGTCATTGCGCCGAAGTGTACGGAAGCGAAAGCACGCTGGACGGGTGTCCTGCAAATCGTCACAGGATGTTCACAGGCGCCCCGCTGTTTGCGGGCTCGACGCCCAGCCGTGCAAACACGCGCGTGTTTGCGGGCCAGGGCAGCTCCTGGGACTAGAGCTGCTCCCGCTGCCCGTCGGGCGCCGCGTCGAGCGGCACGCCGGACGGATGCGAGGAGTCGGAGAACTCGCGGAACAGACCGGTGACGACGAACGCGACCTGCTCGCCGATGTCGACGGCGTTGTCGCCGATCCGCTCGAGCGCACGCGCGACGAGGATCATGTGCATCGCCCACTCGCGCGTGTCGACGTCGTCGCCGATCTCGATCGCCATGCGGAAGATCTCGCGGTTCAGCCGGTTGATCTCGCGGTCTTGACGGACGAGGTCCTCGGCGAGTTCGACGTCGCGCCCGGCGAACGCCGCTTTGCACTGGGCGACCTCCGAGCGCGCGTAGGCGCCCATCCTCGCGAGCGCGTCGAGCATCTCCGGGCGCACCGGCGGCTCGTAGCCCGACAACGGGATCAGCTTGGCGATGTTGACGCACTGATCGCCCATCCGCTCGATGTGCTTGATCAGGTGCAGCAGCGCCGCGACGAGGCGCAGGTCGCCGGCGACAGGGGCCTGCAGCGCGAGCAGCGAGAGGATCCCCTGGTGGACCTCGAGATAGCGCCCGTCGACGCGATCGTCGTCGGCGATCACCATCTGCGCGAGCTCGACGTCCTGATGGCGCAGCGCCTCGAGCACGCGATCGAGCTGCTCGAGGATCAGGTCGAGGCCGGCGAGCGCGTTTGCTTCGAGCGCCTTCAGCTGCTCCTGGAAGTGCAGGCGACCCTGCGCCTGGCCACCGCTCGCCGGCACATCGTCGCTGGTCAGCACGTCGCCACCGCTGCTCGCCCGGCTCGCGGTGTCCGCCGCGCGGGCGCGATCGTCGCTATCCGAACTTGCCGGTGACATATTCCTCGGTGCGCGAGTCGCTCGGTTTGGTGAAGATCTCCTGCGTCGGGCCGATCTCGACGAGCTCGCCGCTGAGCATGAACGCCGTGCGGTCGGCGACGCGCGCCGCCTGCTGCATGTTGTGCGTGACGATCACGATCGTCACGCGCTGCTTGAGCTCCTCGATCAGCTCCTCGATCTTCAGCGTCGCGATCGGGTCGAGCGCCGAGCACGGCTCGTCCATCAGGATCACCTCGGGCTCGACGGCGAGCGAGCGCGCGATGCAGAGGCGCTGCTGCTGACCGCCGGAGAGGCCGGCGCCGGGCTCGGAGAGCCGATCGGAGACCTCGTCCCAGAGGCCGGCGCTACGCAGCGCGGTCTCGACTTTCGCGTGTAGGTCGGCTTTGCCGCGTGCGCCACGGCCGCCGGCCGAGAGCCGCAGCCCGGCGGCGACGTTGTCGAACACGGACATCGTCGGGAACGGATTGGGCTTCTGGAAGACCATGCCGATCGCGCGGCGCACGGCGACGACGTCGACACCCGGCCCGTACACGTCTGCGTCGTCGAGCAGCACGCGGCCCTCGGCGTGCGCTCCCGGTATCTCCTCGTGCATCCGGTTGATGCAGCGCACCATCGTCGACTTGCCGCAGCCCGACGGCCCGATGATCGCCGTGACCTCGTTCGCGCGGAACTCGAGGTCGATGCCCTTGACCTGCTCTGCGTCGCCGTAGAACGCGTGCAGCTTCTCGAGCGTCACGCTGAGTCCCTGCTTGGCGCTCGCTGCCGCCGGCGTCCGGGGCTCGGCTGCGGGCGCCGCCGGCGTCGAGACGGGGGGCGAGATCCGCTCGCGGGGGCTGTCCGTTTGGCTGTCGGGCTCCACGATTGCGTCCTGGACGTTAGCTGTCTGAGAGGGCATTGCGTCGCTGCTCATGCCAGGCGGCTCCTTCGCGATACGAGTCGGGCGATCAGGTTCAGCAGGAGGATCATCACGACGAGCGTCAGCGCCGCTCCCCATGCACGGTTTACCACGGAGGTCGTCGGAGATGTGACGTCGTTGTAGATCTGCACCGGCAACGAGTTCATGAAGTGCGAGAGGTTGAAGTCGGTGTTGCGCGTCGTCGCGGCGGTGAACAGCAGCGGCGCGGTCTCGCCGGCGGCGCGCGCGATCGCCAGCAGGATGCCGGTGACCATGCCCGGCAGCGCCGTCGGCAGGACGATCCGGAAGATCACCTTCCAGCGCGGCGCGCCGAGCGCGAGCGCGGACTCGCGCAGCGCGCCGGGGATCAGCAGCAGGATCACCTCGGCCGAGCGGATCACGACCGGCAGCATCAGCAGCGACAGCGCGAGCGAGCCCTTGTAGCCGGCGTAGGAGCTGCCGGTGCCGACGACGAGCACGATGTAGATGAACAGGCCGAAGACGATCGAAGGCACGCCGGTCAGCACGTCGACGAAGAAGCGCACGAGCTGTGCGAACCAGCTCTGCCGACCGTACTCGACGAGCCACACGGCGACGCCGATGCCGATCGGGATCGCGATCACAGAAGCGAGCGCGACGATCTCGATCGTCCCGAGGATCGCGCTCTTGATCCCGCCGATGCTCGACGTCTTGAAGAACGTGTTGCCGGTCGGGTCGGTGCTGAAGAAGCTCCAGCTCCACGAGCCGAGCCCCTTTTTCAGCAGGTAGTAGACGACGAGCACGAGCGGGATCAGCGCGATCACGGTGCCGGCCGTGATCAGCCCGCGCGCGAGGCGGTCCTTGCGCCGCCGCGCCGGGCTGACGGCGAAGCGCGCGAACTGCGCCGCGGCCGGCGCCTGCGCGCTCATGCGCCCGCCGCCGCGCTCGCGATCGGCTGCATCTCGGCGGCCGCGCGCGGCGTCGTCGAGCTTCCGCGCGTGCGCGAGGCGCGCATCACGAAGAAGCGCGCGAGCCCGTTGACGATCAGCGTCAGCACGAACAGCACGAGCCCGGCCGCGAACAGCGCTGAGCGATGCAGCCCGGTCGCCTCGCCGAACTCGTTGGCGATCACCGCGGCGAGGCTGTAGCCCTGGCCGAAGAGGTGTTTGCCCAGCTGCGGCGCATCGCCGATCACGATCGTCACGGCGATCGTCTCGCCGATCGCGCGGCCGAGACCGAGCATCGCGCCGCCAACGATCCCGCTGCGGCAGTACGGCAGGACGGCGGTGCGGATCATCTCCCAGCGCGTCGCGCCGAGGCCGAGCGCCGCCTCCTTGTGGTCGGACGGGACCGTCGCCATGACCTCTCGCGAAATCGCCGAGACGATCGGCAGGATCATGATCGCGAGGATCAGCCCGGCGACGAAGTAGTTCGGGATCGTCACGGTGCCGCCGCCGATGAACGGGATGAACGAGAGCCGGTCGGCGATCCACTGCTCGGCGCCCTGCAGTTTCGGCGCGAGGAAGAAGATCCCCCACAGGCCGTAGACGACCGACGGGACCGCCGCGAGCAGCTCGACGAGCACGGTCAGCACGCCGCGCAGGCGCAGCGGGCACAGCTCGTTCGCGTACAGCGCCGTCGCGACGGCGATCGGCACGCCGATGATCAGCGCCAGCGCCGAGGTGATCAGCGTGCCGAGCACGAGCGGCAGCGCGCCGAACTTGTTCGCGCTGACGTTCCAGTCGTTGCCGAAGACGAAGCCGAACACGCCCTGGTGGGCGAACGCCGGGTGCGCCTCGCCGACGAGGCGCACGAAGAAGTAGACGATCAGCGCGAGGATCAGCGCGGCGAGCGTCGTCAGCCCGTACTTCAGCGCGCGATCGGGGAGCCGCGCCAGCGGCGAGCGCTCGAGAATCGAGCGCTCGCCGCCTGGCATCACTGCGGTGCTCATGGCCGGTTGTCTATCCGATCCGTGCCTGAGCCGTCTTACTCAGCCGCCGATTGGCGAGCCGTTGCACTCGAGACCTGCCGCGGCGGCCTTGGACTTGGCCAAGATCGACGCTGGCAGCGCTGCGTAGTCGGCCTGTCCGAGGATCGACTGACCTTCGTTGAGGCCGTAGTCGATGAACTCGACGACGCCCTTCGCGGCGGCTTCGCCACCCGGCGTCCCGGCCTTGCAGAGGTCCTTGTTGACGACGATGAACGTCTGCGAGGTGATCGGGTAGGCCTTCGCGCCCGTCGGGTTGGCGATTTTGATGCCGAGGTTGGCCGGCACCTTCAGGCCTTCGGCAGCCGCCGTCGTCGATTCGAGCGTCGGCGAGACATAGCTCCCGGCGGCGTTCTTGACCGCGGCGTAGGTGAATTTGTGCTGCAGCGCGTAGGCCTGCTCGACGTAGCCGACGGCGCCAGCCGTCTGCTGCACCGCGCCGGCGACGCCGGCGTTGCCCTTCGCGCCCGTGCCGACCGGCCACTGCACGTCCTTGCCTTCGCCGACCTTGCTCTTGAATTCGGGGTCGACCGTCGCGAGGAAGCCGGTGAAGCCGGCGGTCGTGCCCGAGGAGTCCGAGCGGTGGATCACGGTGATCGCGGTGCTCGGCAGCGAGACGCCGGGGTTCAGCGCCTTGATCTCAGGGTCGTCCCACGTCTTGACCTTGCCGAGGAAGATGTCGCCGAGCGTCTTGCCGTCGAGCTTCAGTCCCGCCTGCACTCCCGGCAGGTTGTAGGAGACGGTGATCGCGCCGAGGAACATCGGGATCATCACCGCGGGGCTGCCGTCCTTCGCGAGCGCCGTTTCTTCTTCGGCCTTCAGCGGCGGGTCCGAGGCGCCGAAGTCGACCGTCTTGGACTCGAGCGAGGTGATCCCCGCGCCGGAGCCGACGGCCTGGTAGTTGACCGTGAGACCTGATTGCGAGGAGGCCCACTGTTCGTACACCGGTGCGGCGAACGTGGAGCCCGCCCCCGAGATCGTCGCGGAGCCGCTGCTCGACGAGCTGGTGGAGCTGGAGCTGGAGCTGCTGGATGAGCTGGAGCTGCTGCTGCCACAAGCCGCTAGGCCGAGTGCGAGCAAGGCAACGCTCGCGAGCGCGCCAATCCTGTTCTTGATCACTACGTCTCCTCTGGCTGGATTACGTATGGATGGGACCCGGCGAGCGTCAGAGGTTTCGCCGGGCGAATCTCAGCAGAGTCTGTTAATCGCCCGCCGCGCCAATGTGAACATTTCGTGAAAGGCCGTTGTCGGCTTGCTCGTCGACCGGCACGGCGATCCGCACCGGAGCGGCGTCGCGGGCGGGCTGCGGCTGGAAGCGATAGCCGAATCCGGGGTGCGTGTGGATGAAGCGACGGTCGGGCATCGCCGCTTCGAGCTTGCCGCGAAGCTTCGAGACGTAGACATCGACCGAGCGATCGCCGGCGCGCAGCTCGCCGCCCCAGACCGTCTCGTACAGCTCGGCGCGCGTCGCGATCGCGCCGATCCGACGAGCCATCGCGACGATCAGGTCGAACTCGCGGACCGACAGCCGCACAACGCGACCGCTGGCCAGCACGAGACCATCGCCGAGCCTGATCTCGAGCTCGCCTGCGTACAGCGTGTCCTCACTCTCGGGAAGGCTCGCCACGTTGGCAAGCCTCGCACTCGCGTGTAGCGGTCAACGTTGCAAACTCGTAATCGGGCGGTAAAAAAATCGTGAAAGGCTCTCGTCTCGGCGCGTGGCCGAATATTCTCGCTCGATGAGCATCCTCAAGCGCGCGTCCGACCCGCTGCTGATGGGCCTCGTCGAGGAGGCGGGGCGCAACGTGCAGCGCTGCGGACTGCTGCTGCACGACCTGCTCGTCGACTACCCCGAGCACGCCACGCTGGCGCAGGACATCAAGGTCTGCGAGCAGGAAGGCGATCGCATCACGCACGACATCATCCACCGTCTCGCCGGCGGTCGCGTGCGCGCGCCGTTCACGACCGGCGACGGCTACGCGCTGGCGACGGCGCTCGACGACATCGTCGATCACTCCGAGAACGCCGCCGCGCAACTCGGTCTGTACGGCGTCGAGGCGCCGATGGAGCAGGCCGTCGAGTTCGCCGACGTGCTCGTCGGCGCCGGCGAGCAGATCGCTCAGGCGCTGCGCTCGCTGCGCACCGGCACCGAGCTCGGTCCGCACCTAGTCGAGATCCATCGGCTCGAGAACGAAGGCGATCGGCTGCAGCGCGACGGCGTCGCGTCACTGTTCGCGGGGGGGATCGACCCGATGGTCGTGATCCGCTGGAAGGACATCTTCGAGTCGCTCGAGGCCGCCGTCGACGCGTGCGAGACCGTCGCGCACGTGCTCGAGGGGATCACGCTGAAACAGCGTCGCAGCCGCTGAGTTGCCGGCAGTCACCGGCAGCTGCTGAGTCGCCGCTCGCATTCACGTTTTCAGGCGCAAGCTCAAGCACGCCTCGCCGCAGTGGAGCTACATCCACACGCAGTTCCGCGTCGGCTACCGACTGCGCGCCGAGCGCGACGGGGCGACGCGACGGCGCCGCTCGAGTTGCGCCCGCGGCGTGAGCAGCCGGTCCCGCTCGCGGCTTAGGAGAGCGGCTTGCGGGACTGGTCAGCCGACGCTCGTCGGCGGCGCGCTGAGCGTCAGCTGCGCGCCGCTCGGATCGCCGACGAAGAAGACCTGGAACGGCGTGCTCGCGCCGGCGGCGACGGAAGCGAGCACGGCGCGTCCGGCGGCGACGGCCCGGCCGTCGCGTCGCGCGACGGCGTAGATCACGAGTTCGGACTGGGCCGTGCCCGAGTCGTTCGCGAGCACGCCTTCGGCGGAGCCTTCGGCGAGCTGCGCTTCGTGAACGGCGAGTCGCGGCGGCGCGCCTTCGACGGCTTTGCCTTCGCCGACCTCGGCGTCGACGCTGACCGCTCCCGACGCCTGGACCTGGTCGTCGATCCACGTCGCCGTCGCGTGCGGCGCGAGCAGCGCGATCGATGTGAGCGTCTTCGCCAAGCCGGGAGTCGCATTGGAGTAGACCGACGCTCCCTTGGCGTTCTTCACCGAGATCGCGATCGGCACTTCCTCGAGCGCCTTCGCCGAGCCGTTGCGCAGCGTCAGCACGACCGCCGTTTCTCTCGGACCGCCGACGATTTCGCTGCGCAGCACTTTCACATATGCGCTCGCGTGGGCGATCGTCAGGCCCGTCTGCGCGACGTGCGCGACGCGCCTGGCCGCGCGTTCGAGCTGCGCGCTCTTTTCCGCCGTCGTCTCGCAGCCGCTCAGCGTCAGCGCCGCGGCCGCCAGCGCGGGCGCGAGCGCTGCGGCTCTCGCGACGGCGCGCCTCACCGCGATGTCTGCTCGGCCGGCCTCAACCGAACGCCCCGCCGACGTAGTCGCGCGTGCGCTGCAGCTTCGGCCGATCGAAGATCTGCTCGCTCGTGCCGTACTCGACGAGCTCGCCGAGGTGCATGAACGCGACGTGGTCGGCGACGCGCTGGGCCTGTTGCAAGTTGTGCGTGACGATCACGACCGCGACGCTCTCGCGCAGCGTGACGATCAACTGCTCGATCGTCGCGGTCGAGATCGGGTCGAGCGCCGAGCACGGCTCGTCGAGCAGCAGCACCTCCGGTTCGGCGGCGAGCGCGCGCGCGATGCACAGGCGCTGCTGCTGCCCGCCTGAGAGCCTCAGCGCGGAGCGGCTGAGATCGTCGGCGACCTCGTCGTAGAGCCCGGCGCGCTGGAGCGCGTCGGCGACCGCGCTCTCGATCTTCGACGTGCGCCGGCGTCGGCGGCCACCGCGCGCCGGATGCTCGGCGAGCGCATACGCGACGTTGTCGAAGATGCTCATCGGGAACGGGTTCGGCTGCTGGAAGACCATCGAGACGCGTCGGCGCAGGCCGTTGACCTCGAGCTCGTGGATCTCCTCGCCGTCGAGCGTGATCTGACCGCTGCGCGCGGCGCCAGACGTCACCTCGGTGAGCCGGTTGAGCGAGCGCAGCAGCGTCGTCTTGCCCGAGCCCGACGCGCCGATCAGCGCGAGGATCTCGCCTTGGCGAACGGCGAGGCTGACGTCGCGCACGACCCAGCGCTCGCCGTAAGCGAGCCATACCGAGTCGACGCGCATCCGCTCGAGCGCGGGCGTCGCGTACGGCGCCGGCGCCGCGCTCGCGCCGAGCACGCTCGCCGCGTGGGCGCCGTTGTCGTTCGACGGCGCGACGTGCGGATCGCGCTCAAGCGCGATCCGTCGCACGGGCGGGGGCATCATCGGGTCCATACGTGCCTCGCGATCGCGCGCGTCATCGGGTCCACGCAATTCGCGCGAGCGAGCGCATCCGTGTCGCCATGCCGCGCCTGTCTTCGTCCGCGCCGCGCGTGATGCGCGTGACCAGCGCGTTCAGCAGCAGCACGACGATCAGCAGCACGAACGCCGCCGCGTAGGCCTTCTGCGGCGATCCGCCTTCGCCGGCCGGCGAGTTGTTGTAGACGTAGCTCGTCAGCGTCGAGCCGGTCCCGCGCAGCGTGCCGAGCACCGGGACGCTGCCGACCGCCTCGTTCTGCAGCGTGACGCCGATCAGGATCGTGACGATCGCCGTGTCGCCGATGATCCGGCCCATGCCGAGCACGACGCCGCTGGCGATGTTCGAGCGGATCGCGGGCAGCAGCACGTGGCGGATGCAACTCGCCTTCGTCTTGCCGAGCGCGTAGGCCGCCTCGCGCATGTGGTCTGGGACCTGTGCGAGCCCCTCGCGCGTCGCGCCGACGATCAGCGGCAGCGCGAGCACCGCCATGATGATCCCGCCGGCGAAGAACGAGCGGCCGTAGACCGACCCGTTCGCCGCGCGTTGGGAGAGGAAGCCGAGGAAGTCGGCGGAGAAGACGAGCAGCCCGAAGATCGCGAGCACGACGCTCGGGACGCCGCCGATCGTCTCGACGGCCGACTCGACGGCGCGCGCGAGCGGCCGGGGGCGGCCGTACTCGGAGAGCCACGCGGCGATCGCGACGCCGACGGGCCCGGCGATCAGGACGCCGAGCGCGGTGAGGATGAACGTGCCGACGATCGGGTCGAAGAAGCCGCCGGACTCGGACTGCTTGGTCGACGGCGCCGGCGAGTGCAAGAGCAGGCTCAGTTTCAGGTAGGAGATGCCCTTGACGAACATGAACAGGACGATGCCGAACGCGATCAGGCACAGCGCGATGCCGGTCGCCCAGCACAGCCAGTAGCCGACCCGGTCGACCAGCGGCCACGAGCTCGTGCGCTGGCGCCGCGGGCGCGTGACGGTGAGCCCGTCGGGCGCGCTCGGCGGCGATGTCAAAGGCGCTCCGGCCATCACGCACGGATCCCGTAGCGCTTGAGCGGCTGCTTGGCGGCCCAGCCGGCGAACGACAGCATCGCCGCCGAGACGAGCAGCACCGCGGCGACCGCGTACATCGTGTGCCCCAGCGCCGGAATCGAGAGCCCTTCGGCGTTCTGCACGATCGTCGCCGCGAGCGGCCGCACCGGCTCGAAGAAGAAGGTCACGCCGTCGAGCGGGTTGGCGCCGAAGCCGCGCCCGCCGGAGACCATCGAGAGCATGATCGCCTCGCCGAGCGCGCGCGCCGTCGCGAGCACCGTCGCGGCGACGATCGCCGGGCGCGCCGTGCGCAGCGAGACGCGCACGATCGTGCGCCAGCGGTTGACGCCGAGCGCGACCGAGCCCTCGCGCCAGGAGCGCGGCACCGTCGCCAGCGCCGCCGCGATCAGCGCGACCATGATCGGCGTGATCATCACCGCGAGGATCACGGTCGCCGTCGCGAGGTTGGCGCCGTTCAGTTGCACGACGTAGCCGACCGAGTGCTTGCGCGCGTTGCTGATCAGGTGTTCGTTGATGTACGGCGCGATCGCGAGGATCCCGATCAACCCGTAGACGACCGACGGCACGGCCGCGAGCAGCCTGATCACCGGCTCGAGGATCCGGCGCATCGGCGCCGGCGCGAACTCGGTCAGGAAGATCGCCGCCAGCAGCGAGATGACGAGCGCGATGATCACCGCCAGCACGGTCGTGACTAGCGTGCCCCAGATCAGCGACCAGGCGCGGAAGTAGTAGATCGAGTGGCCGCTGACCGGCGACTGCTCGGCCATCGCGCGGAGCTGTTCGTCGACGTCGCCGCCCGGCCCGAACCAGGCGAGGCCGTTGTGCGAGAACGACGGCCACGCCTTGACGAAGACCGTCGCGACCATCGCCGCGATCAACACGAGCACGGTCGCCGCCAGTGCGCCGAGCATTCGCTCGACGCACCGGTCGGCCCTGACTGACGCCCGCCGGCGCGCGGGACTGGGAGCGCCTGCGGGCACCTTCGCTAGTGGATCGCGATCCAGTTGGAGCTGACGATCGAGCGGACCGTCTTGTTGCCCGCCTTGGTCACCCACGCGATGAACTTCGCGGCTTCGCCTTTCGGCGCGCCCTTGGTGACGAACCAGAAGTTACGAACGCCCTCGTACTGACCGGACTTCGCGTTGTTCAGCGTGCACGGTATTCCCTGATAGCCGACCGTGTTGGCGCCCGCGGCGAAGTCGAGCGAGACGAAGCCGATCGCCTGCTTGTCGCTGGCGACCGCGCTCTCCTCGAGACCCTCGGAGCTCTCCGGCGTCGCGCTCGGGGAGATCTTCAGGTTTTCGCCGAGGAAGATGTTCTGGAAGGCGTCCTGCGTACCCGACGCGCCGTCGCGGTCGAACAGGTCGATCGGGCCGGTCGTCTGCGCGCCCGGCACTTCGCTCCAGTCGCGGATCGCGCCGGTGAAGATGCCCGTGACGGTCTGCTGGGACATGTTCGAGATCTTGTTGCTCGGCGCCGTGATCACGCAGACGCCGTCACGCGCGACCTTCGTGAAGACGAGCCCTGTCGGGTCGACGCCGGGAATCGGGTCGCGCGACGCGTCGCCGATGTCAACTTTGCCGCTGGCCGCGTCGGAGATGCCGATCGCCGACTGGCCACCGCCGACCTTCGGCGTCGGCACCTTCGGGTTCGCCTTGTGGTAAGCGGTCGCGAGTTTCTGCACGAGCGGAAGCATCGACGTCGAGCCGTCGAGGATCAGCGTCTTCGCGAGCGCGCCTGCCGGCACGATCAGCGCAAGCGCGAGTATCAGTGAAACTGTCAGGGTGCGAGGCAGACGCACGGTAGGTGACTCCTTTACGTTCGGACGGTGTTAAAAGAGCTTCAGGAGAAGTCTCTGGGGCAGAACAGCTCGAGTCGTCGATCGATTCGGCTACGCACGTCCGGCGTCACCCCGCGCGAAGAGTGTCTGGTTCGGCGGTGCACTTGTGTGTCGTTTTTGTGAACGTCTCGCAACGGCCCCACGGCGGCTCTAACGGGCGCTGTTGTGGTCATTTTGTGAAAAATTTGTAGCCAAAGTCGGGAGGCGTGTGTCGTTTTTGTGAACGGCATTGCTTTTCCGGCGAACGCGTGTGACGCTGGCGGCAGTCGGCCTCCCGGGCACGCTTACGAGCGCGTACCGGCAGCTCACGGGCCGACTTCGCTCTCCGATGACCGACGACCACTCCACCGATGATCAGACTCCGGTCGAGCCGACGCGCTCGGTGCCGACAGCCTCGACCAACGGCTCCTCGCCGGCCGGCGCGAAGGCCGTCCGCTCGGGCCTCGCGCACCGCCGCAACCCGGCGCTCGTCAAGCTGATCGAGCTCGCCCAGAACGCTCGGCGGATCGCCCTGCGCGACCCGCTCGCGCTGTTCCTGCTGATCGCCTCGATCGGGCTCGCCGTCGCGTTCGCGACGCTGCTCGGTCAGATCAAGCCGGGCAGCTCCGGCCGAGGCGTGCCGCTGAGCACGATCCAGAAACTGGCCAAGGGTCACGAAATCGTCAGCGCGACGCTGCTCGACCACGACAGCCGTGTCGAGGTCACGACGACCGGCGCCGTCTCGAGCGCGGCGAAAGGCAGCGCGACCGGCGGCGCCTCGCAGGTGATCACGCCCGTCGGCTCGCCGGAACACCTGTGGGCCGCCTATCCGTCCTCGGGAGCGCAGACCGAGCAGATCGCCGACGAGCTGACCGGCAGCGGCGCGAGCGTCACGATCGACCAGCAGTCGGGCAAGCCGACGAAGGCGATCATCGTCCAGTTCCTGATCCCGATCCTGCTGCTCGTCTGCCTGTTCTCGCTGTTCATGCGCTTCGGCGGCGAAGGCGCCGCGGGTGGCATCGCCGGCTTCTCCGAGTTCACCGGCAAGGGCCGCAAGAAAGGCAAGGGCCGCTCCGAAGCGATCACGTTCGACGACGTCGCCGGCGCCGGCGAGGCGCTCGCCGAGCTCAAGGAGATCCGCGACTACCTCGCCGATCCGAGCAAGTACCTCGCCGTCGGCGCGGCCGCGCCGAAGGGCGTGCTGCTCGTCGGCCCTCCAGGCACGGGCAAGACGCTGCTGGCGAAGTCGGTTGCAGGCGAAGCCGACGCGACGTTCTTCTCGATCTCCGGCTCGGACTTCGTCGAGTCGCTCGTCGGCGTCGGCGCCGCCCGTGTGCGTGACCTGTTCCGCAAGGCGCGCAAAGCCGCGCCGGCGATCATCTTCATCGACGAGCTCGACGCCGCCGGGCGCAAGCGCGGCGCCGGCATCGGTCAGGGCAACGACGAGCGCGAGCAGACGCTCAACCAGATCCTCGTCGAGATGGACGGGTTCTCCGGCGACGGCGGCCTTGTCGTGATGGGCGCGACAAACCGGCCGGACATCCTCGACCCGGCGCTGCTGCGCCCCGGCCGCTTCGACCGCCAGATCGTCGTCGACGTGCCCGACGTGCATGGTCGCATCGAAATCCTGCGCCTGCACGGCGGCAAGCGCCCGCTCGCGCCGGACGCGTCGCTCGAGGAAGTCGCGCGCCAGACGCCCGGCTTCAGCGGCGCCGAGCTCGCCAACGTGATTAACGAGGCGGCGCTGCTGAGCGTGCGCGACGGCAACGCGATCATCGACCAGGCGACGCTCGAGGAGGCGATCGACCGCGTCGTCGCCGGTCCGGCTAAGAAGCACATCCTGACCGAGGAGGAGCGCTGGCTGATCTCGATCCACGAGGCCTCGCACGCGGTCGTCACCGAGGCGCTCGGCCACACCTCCTCGACGCGCAAGCTCTCGATCGTCGCGCGCGGGCGCCAGCTCGGGACAGCCGCGCACATGCTCTCCGACCGCGATCAGACAATCATGAGCGAGCCCGACCTGCAGAGCCAGCTGATCGTGATCACGGCCGGTCTGGCCGGCGAGCGGATCGCCTTCGGGCACTCCTCGACGAGCATCAACGACGATCTGCATGCCGCGACCGCCCTCGCGCGCAGCATGGTCACGTCGTTCGGCATGTCCGAGGCGCTCGGCCTCGTGACGATCGGCGAGAAGAGCGGCGAGGTGTTCCTTGGCGCGTCGCTGCAGGACCTCGGCTCGGTCGGCCCGGAGACGCTGAATGTGATCGACAACGAGATCGAGCGACTCGTCGGCGACGCCGAGGCGCGCGCGGCGACCGTCCTCGATCGCAACTGGAGCACGGTCGAGGAGACCGCGACGGCGCTGATGGAGCACGAGACGCTGTCAGGGCTCGCGCTGGACGCCGTGCTCTCGACCGTTCGCGAGACGTCGCTGGAGGAGCTGCGCAACGTTCGCCGCGCCACGCCGCCGCGCTTCACGGCGCGCGACAAGGACGTGACGTGAGCAGCCGCAGTCCGCGGCCTCGCGCTCGCCGCTTCTCGCGGCGGCTTCCATCGCCGGCGATCGTCATCTCGTTGATCGCGCTCGTCTTCTCGACGACTGGGCTCGCCGATGCGGCACGTCGCGCAGTCGTCAGCGCCGTCGATGGGCATCCGCTGAGCGCGAAGCCGCACGCCGGCGGCGTCCTGCTGCTCGGCAAGAACCGCAAGTTCCCGGCGTCGGCGATCCCGACCGTCGCGAACGCCAGCCACATCTCCGGCAAAACCGCGGCGCAGCTGGTCGGCAGCTGCCCGCCGGCGACCGTCGACCTGGGGACCTGGTGCCTGGACAGCGCGCCATACCCGCTGACGAACAAGCAGATCGGCCAGAACAACTACATCTTCGCGGCGAAGGCGTGCGAGGCCGAAGGCGGCTGGCTGCCGAGCGCCGCCGAACTGCTCGGCGCCGCCGCGCGTGTGCGCTTGGAGTCGACGATCCACGACAACCCGGACACGGCGACGGTGCCACTCGATCCGAGCCGCGGGCTGCTCGACCAGCGTGAGATGAGCTCGACGCTCGTCACGACGACGGCCGGCTCGGCCGCCGCCGGCTCGGAGGGCGTCAGCGAAGGCTCGACCGGCAACCCACGTCAAGGCCAGGCCAACCCGATCCCGCTGCCCGCCAATCCGCTGCCGGAATCGCTCCAGTACGTGACGGTCTACGGCAACGGTCAGAAGGGCGGCTTCGCCGGCTCCGAGCCGGTGTCGCAACCAGAGAACTTCCGCTGCGCCTTTGACGAGACGCCAGGCGCGCTCAACAAACCCGAATCCTGAGGTGCGACCCGTGAGGGCCGTGACCACTTCGATCGCCGATGCGGCTCCAGGCCCGCGCGCAGAGTCGAGCCCTCGCGCAGTGTCGAGCCCGCGCGCAGTGTCGAGCCCGCGCGCAAAGTCGAGCCCGCGTGTAGCGCCGAGCAGCCGGCGTCGGGCGGTCCTGCTCGGCGCGCTCGCCGCGACGATCTGCGCGCTCGGCGCCGCCGACGCCGGCGCGGTGATCCTGCCGGCGAGCACGCTCGACGGGCCGACCGAGGACATCGTCGGCTTCGGCGGCGTCGCGATGGCCGAAGACGGCACAGGAGGCGTCGTGTACCTCAAGCGCGTCGATGGCGTCGCGCACGTGTTCGTCGCGCGCTACGCCGAAGGCCGCTGGATGGCGCCGGTCCGCGTCGACGCCGAACAGCCGTACGCCGCGAGCTGGCCGCGGATCGGCGCGGCCAACGGCGGCGAGCTCGTCGTCGTCTGGGCGACCCCGTTCGCGACCGAGGGCGCGCATCCGGTCGACGAGCTGCTCAGCTCGACGCTCGGCCCCGGCTCGTCGTCGTTCGGCCCGGCGATGATCGTCGATCAGAACATTCGCGCCGGGACCGGCACGAGCCCGGCGCTCGCGATGAGCTCGAACGGTCAGGCCGACGTCGTCTATCGCGTCGTCGACAACACCGAAGGCGAACGCTCGAGCATTCCGCTGCTGCGCCCCGGCGACGTCGTCGAGGACGTTCGCGTCGCTCACTTCAACGGCGAACGATGGTCGTCGCTCGGTGCGATCAATCGCGACCCTGGCGTCTCGATGCGCCCACCGACCACCGCGAACGCGCCGCAGATCGCGATCGGGCCGACCGGCAACGGCATCGTCGTCTGGCAGGAGCCGGACATCGATGGCGTCGCGCGGATCTGGGCCAGGCGGATCTTCGCCAGCACGCTCGACTACGTGATGCCCGTCAGCGCGACGAGCTACAACGGCAGCCCGATCCAGCAGGACGCCGACGCGCCGGCCGTGTCGATCTCGCGGCTCGGGCAGGCCGAGGTCGCCTACCGGCAGATCACCGGGCCGGGCTCGCCGCTTCCCGGCCCGCGGATCTTCCTCAACACGCTGCCCGACGGCGAATCGCTCAGCGGCGCCGAGTTCGCCGGCGCGAGCATCGTCGACTCCGAAGTCTCCGGCGGGCAGGCGGCGACGGTCGGCCCACCGTCGATCGACACCGACGAAAAGCAGGACCTACGGCTGCTGTACGACGCCAACGGGACGCCGCGCGTGATCGAGGGCAGCGACCGCGGCCTCGTCGCGGCGCTCTCGCTCGGTCCGCCTTTCGCCGGCGCCGAACCGCTCTCGGTGAGCGTGATGAACCAAGCCGGCGGCGGCATCTCGGCGTGGCCGAGCGTCGAAGCTCAGGGCCACGAAGCGGTCGCGATTCGTGAGGACTTCCCCGGCGGCGGCGTGCAGACCGGCCTCGTCAGCGGCGGCGCCGGCGGCTCGGTCGGCGAACTGTCGATCGGCCGCTCGGGGCTCGGCGACGGCCTCGTCGCGTTCCGCCAAGGCCAGTTCGGCGACGCGGCGATCGTCGCCGCGCAGGTCACGGCGCCGCCCGTGCGCTTCGTCGTGAGCGTCCCGAAAACGTGGATCAAGCCGTCGCAGGCTGCGATCTCGTGGCTGCCGGCCGAAAGCGCCAACGGCCCGCTGCGCTACACGGTCGTGCTCGACGGCCGTCGCCAATCCACGCCGCCGGGCGTCTACTCGATGCAGCTGGACACACGCGCGCTGAGCAGCGGCGTGCACCAGGTGCAGGTGCTCGCGACCGACATCTTCGGCGGCTCCACGTTGACGCCGGCGAGCGCGATCAAAGTCGACGGCGGCTCGCCGACGGTCAAGATCGCGCGCACGCGAGGCGACCACGCCGTCCAGGTGCGCGTGAGCGACCGGTACTCGGGGCTCGCCGTGAAGTCGATCGACGTCGCCTTCGGCGACGGCAGCCACGCGGCCGGGAAGAAGTCGGCCGTGCACACCTACGGCAAGCCCGGCGTCTATCAGGTCGTCGTCGAAGTGGCCGACAAGCTCGGCAACAAAGCGACCGTGCGCAAGCTGGTGAGCGTTCGATGATCGCGCGCATCACGAGATCTCTGATTGCGCTCGCGCTGCTCGCGGCGCTCGCCGGCGCGGCGCCGCAGCTTGCCGCCGGCGACGTGTTCGGGCCGATCTCGATCGCGTCGCTGAGCCAGGTCAAAGGCGCGTCGAACAACCAGCAGGCGCTGTACGCGCACGACGCGGCGATCTCCGGCGACGGGCGCTACGTGGCCTTCGACGGATCCTACGGCGGGCTCACCGGCGTTTGGCGCCGCGACCTGAGCACTGGGGCGATCGAACCCGTCGCGACGCAGAACCTGAGCGACGAATCGATCAGCGCGCCCGATGCCGAGCTGCCGTCGATCAGCGAAGACGGCCAGTACGTCAGCTTCACGACGACCGCGCGCCTGGACCCGGTCGACGACACGAACTCGGGCCCGGACGTGTACGAGCGCAACATGGACGAGTCGCCTACGGAAGAAGGCGCGTACACGCTCGTCTCCGCCGTCGACGGCTCGGCCGCGGCGCTGACCTACGAACTGACCGGCAAAGTCGGCGGCGTCGAATTCGAACAGACGCACTTCGGCTCGGTCGCCGCCGGGCGCAGCGCGATCAGCGCGAACGGCGAGGAGGTCGCGTTCGTGACGACGGCGATCTCGAACCTGGCCGGGCCGGGCACGCCCGCGATGCAGGTGGCCGTTCGCTACCTCGACACCGAGCGGACCGTACTGGTCAGCGTCGCCGACGAACCGGTCAGCGCCGCTCCGATCCCGGGACGGCCGGTCAGCGCCGCGCAGGGCGCCGAGGTCTTCGGCGCCGTCTACGCAACGGCCGGTGAAGCGCCGATCTTCAACTCGGTGCAGCCCTACGAACAGGCCGGCTCCGGTCGGCGCGTCGATCAGCGCCGACGGCTCGACCGTCGCCTGGATGGGCGTCGAACGTCTCCCAGCAGACGCAGATGCTGCCGGGGGAAAGCCCGCTGCCGTCGTACAGCGAGCCGCTGTGGCGACGGATCGCCGACGGGCCCGGCGCGCCGACGCGGCGAGTGACGGGCGGCTCGGACCCCGGCGATCCGGCGTGCGCTGCCGGCGGCGAGAGCGCCCTGCCGTCGTCTCCGTCGACCTCCGATCCGTGCCAAGGCCCGTTCGTCGGGCTGCAGGAAGGGCGCACGTCGGGGATTGTCGGCAACGCGAGCGACGACGTGATCCCGCGCTTGAGCGCCGACGGCTACGACGTCGCGTTCCTCGGCAACGCGCCGCTCGCGGCGCTCGGCGGCGCGTTCGCCGGCGCCGAACCGAACAGCGACCTGTACGTCGTCGACATGCACGAACCGCTGACGCGCGTGCAGGCGCTGACGCCGCTGACCGAGCTCGCCGGCGGCGAGCAGTCGGACATCGCCGAGAACGGCGAGATCGAGGACTTCGACATCTCCGCGAGCGGGCAGCAGCTCGCATTCACGACGAAGCGGACCGTCTTCCCGCTCGGCTCGCCCGCGTACGTGAGCGCGCCGCAGGCCTCGCCGGGGATGCTCGAACTGTTCGCCGTCGACCTCGAAGACGACACGCTGACGCGCGTGACCGAAGGTTTCGAAGGCGGGCCGAGCGAACACCCGCACGAACCGAAGCCGAGCAGCGAAGACCCCTACCAGCTGATCGGCGACGGCGCGCTCTCGCCGTCGTTCTCCGATGACGGAGACACGCTCGCGTTCACCTCGACCGCCTCGAACCTCGTCTTCGGCGACGGCAACACCCCGCCGCTCGGAACGTCGGCGTTCGACGGCAGCGACGCGTTCGTCGTCTCGCGGATGATCTTCACGCCAACCCCAACGCCGCAGTACGATCTCGCCGGCGCCAGGCGCGCCGCCGCTGCTCTCAGCGTGGCGACTCGGCGTGACGGCTCGCTCGCGCGCCGACGGGACGGTCGTGCTGTACGTAGCCGTGCCTGGAGCCGGCGCCGTCAAGGCAGTCGCACAAGGCGCGGTGCGCGTTCGCAGCAAGCGTCACGGACACATCAGCACGTCGGTCGCTATGCGCAACCTCGCGAGCGCGGCGAAATCGTCGAAGGGCGGCGAAGGCGAGTTGATCGCCGTGACGCTGACACCGGCGTCGCGCTATCGCTCGCTGGCGAACCGGCGCCCGGGCCTCGCGGCGACCGCCAACGTGACGTTCACGGCGCCCCATCGCGCGACGCTGCGCCAGAGCGTGCGCGTGACCTTCCTGCGCACCGAGCAGGCGAAAGGCAAGAAGCAGGTCGCCAAACGTAAATCGACGTCGAAGCGGGGCTCGCGTTGAGCCGCTCGTCGCTGACGACGCTGCTGGTCCTCGCGCTGTCGCTGCTGTGCTGCGTTGCCGGGAGCTCGCCGGCGGCGGCGGAAGTCGAAGCGGAAGCGAGCCCCGTCGCGTGGCGCTTGGAACAGCCGCTCGCGCCGCCGACGCCAGTTGGCGCGAAATCGTCGTCGACGTGCGGTGAAGCGCGGGCGGAACCGTGCGTGCCGATCCCGCTCGGCCGCGTCGGCGACGTCGAGTTCGAGGCGCCGAACCGCGGCGTGCTGATCACGCAGGGCAACGGCAGCACGATCTCGCCCGGACTGTGGGCGTACAACGGCCATGAATGGCATCAGCTGTCGATCGTGTGCGGCGCGACCGAAGGGCACATCGCGTGGGCCGGCGCCGAAGAATTCTGGACGATCTCCGACGGCCGCCCAGGGCAGGCGGCGAACCCGACGACCGGCCAGCCGGCGCCGCTCGCCGACCGCACGCTGTGCCACTTCGCGCACGGCGAAGTGGTCGGCTCCTATGCCTCGCCGGCATTCCAGGAGAGCTCCTATCAGCCGATGCACGCGCTCGGTTGCATCACCGTGAGCGACTGCTGGTTCGCCGGCGACCCACTGCCCGGCAACAAGGACGGCGAAGCGTTCCACCTGCAGTGGAACGGCAGCTCGCTGGCGGCCGAGCCGACGCCGTGGGGCCACCCGGTCGAGGACATGCGCCTGTTCGAAGGGCGCCTGTACGAGAGCGTGCGCCTGTCGACGAATGACGTCGTCGCCGAACCGGAAGTCCCGTTCCCTTACGCGCTGCACGCAATCAACCCGTTCGGCGCGCCGCCGGTCGAACTGCTCGCCGGCGTTCCGCTGTATGGCGAGGAAGGCGAGTTCACGCAGGCGCTCGACTATCTGCACCTCGGCGCCGACAGCGAAGCGCTCTGGGCGGCGGCCGGGCCGTCCAGCGAACCGCCGCCCGAATCGACGCCGGCGCCGTTCACGGTCGCGCGCTACTCCGGCGGCCAGTGGAGCCAGTTGTTCGGAGCGGAATCCGGATCGACGAGCGCGCTCGGCGAAGACGACGTCGTCAACTCGATCGCGCCTGAGCCGGGGACGGGCGGAGCATGGCTCGCGCTCGACACGAAGGATGACGTCAGGAGTCCGAGTCCGGAAGCCTCGGCGGTCGTCGCGCACATCGCGTCCGACGGCACGATCGAAACGCAGACGCTGCCCTCGCCGACCGAAGTCGCCGACGGTGTCGCGCCGAAGGGCGCCGCGCAGAACATCGCCTGCCCAGCGGCCAACGACTGCTGGATGACGACGACGCAGGGGTGGATCTACCACCTGGCGCCGGAAGACGAACGGCAGCTCGCGCTCGACGGCTCGGCGGCGTTCTCGAAGCTGATCACGTTCCGCCCGGAAGACCAGGGGCTGCCGCAGGTGACGGCCGACGCGCCGCCGCCCGACGACTCCGGCGAACTGTCGGCGAGCGCGTCGAAACCCAAACTGATCGTGATCCCCGAAGTGCCGGAAGCGAAGGTGCACGAGGCGCTGCTCTCGAACATCCACTCGCGTCTGGTCAAAGGGACGACGCTCGAACTTCGCTTCCACCTGGCGGTCAAGGCGCGCGTCCAGCTGATCGCCAGGCGCAAGCAGAAGACCGTCGCGAAGACTGCCGCGCGCACGTTCGCGAGCGGCAACCGCAAGCTGCTGCTCGCGCTGGACCGGCAGAAGTGGCCTACCGCGCTCGACCTGAAAACGCACGCGCTGGCGCAACTGCCGCTGATCTCCACGCGCTCGCCGGGCGTCAACACCGTCGGCACGGACGTCGCGACGCTTCCGGGAACGCCCTCGTTCGGAGGCTCGCGCGCGACCGCGAAGCTGTTCGGGGACAACTTGCCATGAGCTTCCTGCGGCGTGGCCGCCGACACCCTCGGCCGCTGATCGCGATCGTCGGGTTGGCGGCGTTTTCGCTCGCGCTGGCCGGCACGCTGCTCGGCGTCGGCCCCGGCGGCGGCGGCTCGCGCGCGGCGGCGCAGGCGCCGGGCGAACCGACGCCGCGGACCGATGACTCGGTGCCGGCGTCGAACGTGACGATGATCGGCTCCTCGCCGAACGAGGCGCCGAACGAGACTTGGGGAGTCGGGCAGGGCGAAGAAGGCAACGCCGTGCTCGTGCGTTACGCCGCCGGCTCGGGCTGGTCGCTCGGTCCGGGCCTGCTCGACGCCGACGGCCAGCCGCTGAACGGCTTCAAGCTCGACGAGCCGGGCGGCTTCGCGGCGCCGAGCCCGCTCGCGGGCCAGATCACGCCGTCGGGCAGCGGGCTGCTGGTCGGGACGACGCGCGCCGAATCGACCGCCTCGCCGCGGCAGGTGCTGCTCGTGCGCGACCCCGGCGGCTCGTTTCGGGAAACGGCGGCTGTCTCGGAAGGGCCGAGCGGCCTGCTGAAGCCGGGCTTCAGCCTGTTCGCCGAAAGCAAACGGGCGCCGCTCGTCGCGCCGCTCGACGAGCCCGACGGGCACGCCGGCGCGCTTGTCGTGCCGGTCGCGGCCGAAGCGCTCGAAGACACCGTGCTGCACTGGGACAACGGGACCGGAGAATGGACGAGCGAGTCGATCGAAGTGCCGCCGTCGAGCAGCAGTGAATTCCACGTCGTCGCGATCGGCGCGACGTCGCCGTCGAGCGCGTGGCTCGTCGGCCAGGTCAGCTCCGGCGGATTCGTGCTGTTCCGCCGACACGTCGAATCCGGCGCGCCGGCGAGCTGGCGGCCGGTCGCCCCGGCGCCCGGCGCCGTGGCCGGAGAACCGCTCAGCGTGCCGGTGCAGGGAGGAGGCGGCGAGCCGCTGCTGCTGGCGGGCGCGCCGAACCTGCGCACGCAGGTGCTGACCGTGACCAGCGAAGGCGTCTGGATCGACGGCGAACGCGGCGACACGCGCTCGTCGGAGACCACGTTCTACAAGCCGCAGGGCGAAACGGGCGCCGCGTCGGTGACGAGTTGGTGCGTGCCGCCAAACGGAGCGTCGGCGTGCGACTACGCGCTGCCCGAAGCGCTGCCGGGCAGCACGCTGCGCAGCTTCGCCTGGGCCAACTCGGCGGCGCAGTTCGGCGAACGTGTGATCACAGGCCTCGCCGAAGGGGTCAGCTTCCGCCTCGAAGGCACGGAATTCAAGCGCGTGCTCGCGCTCGGCTCGGCGCCGCCGCCAAACGACGTCGGTGGCACCTACGGTTCGGCGTTCTCGAGCGCGACGGAGGGATGGCTGGGGCAGTTCGGGCTCCCCGTTCACCTCACGACCGAACCGCAGGTGAGCCGTCTGAGCGCTTGGCCGACGTCGTTCCGCCACGCGCTGATCGCGGTCGCGCCCGAGCCCGGCGCGCCGGTCGGCGCGCTGTCGAGCGAAGCGCTCGCCGTCGGCGACATCGGCGAGGTCGCCCGCTACCGCCCCGGCCAGGGCTGGCTGCCGGAAATCCTCTTCCTGACCGGCGGCAGGCTCGCTTCGCCGGTGCTGCGGGCGGTCGCGTGGCCGACGCCGTCGCGCGCTTACGCCGTCGGCAACGAAGGGGCGATGTGGCTGTGGCGCGGTGAAACGGGACTGTGGGAACCGGACCCGGCGGCGCCGTACAACTTCCGCGGCAATCTGCTCGGGATCGCGTTCGACCCGAACAATCCCGACCGCGGCTATGCCGTCGGGCAGGGCGGCGTGCTGCTCTCCTACGGAAAGTCGTGGACGCAGGAATCGCTGCCCGCGCAGGTCGCGAACGCGAGCTTCACGTCGATCGCGTTTGCCGGCTCAGAGGCGATCGTCGCCTACCGGAACCTTCCCGACCCGTCGCGCAACCTGTACACGGGAGGGCTGTTGATCAACAACGGCTCCGGCTGGGAAGTCGACGAAGGCGCGGCGGCGGCGGTCGGCAAGAACGTGCCCGAGATCGTCGCCGGCCTGCCCAACGGCGCCGCCGCGTTTGCCGCCAACGGACAGGAAGCGGCCGACATCTTCGAGCGCAGCGGCCCCGGACAGCAGTGGCAGCGCACGGCGACGCCGCTCCCCGGCGGACGCGAGCCGGGCTCGCTCGCGATCTTCGAAGAAAACGGCGCGCCGCGTGTGATCGCGTCGGGGAGCGCGCTGAACACGTACTCGGTCGAAAGCGTCACACCATCGCCGACCGGCTTCCCACCGCAGCTGATCAAGCCCTACCCGCTCGAAGACAATCCCGAAGCCGGCGTGCTGCGCCAGACGTCGACCGGCTGGAGCGACGAGGAGCACGAACTCAACAACGTCACCGAACCGGCGGGCTCGTTCAAGTCGTGGGACACGCCCTACCAGCCCGACCCGATCGCCGCCGTGCTGGTCGATCAGACGGGATCGCAAGGATGGGCCGTCGGCGGCTTCGTCTCGCCGACCCACGGCGAAGTGCTCGACACGGCCGACATCGATCGCTACCCGGCCGACGGCAGCACGCCGAACGGCATCGGGCGCGCGACGATCTCGACCGAAGCGAGCGACGCGACGTTCGCGGTCGGCGGAGGCGCGCAGTGCGCGGCGCCGTGCGCCGACCGCGCCAACGCCAACGTCGGCCCAGACGTTTGGCTGTCGACCGCGATCGAGCACGCGAGCGAAATCCCTGGCGTGCGCTCGTTCCTGTACACCGGCCCGCACGTGACGAGCGGCGAAACGGCGGGTCCGCCGACCGTCGCGGTCCCGTACGCGCGAGAGCTGAGGCGCTACGCCGAACTAGTCGGCCTCGGGGCCGCGAGCGGGCTGCCGGCGTACGTCGCGCCGTCGCCGAGCGACGTCGCCGGAAGCCTCGGCGAGTCGCTGTTCGCGCAGGCCTTCACCGGCTTCCCGCAACCGTTCGGGACGGCGCTCCCCGGCGGATCGGACCCCGCTCCGGCCGGCGGCGGCTGCGAAGCGACCGGCTGCTACTACGCGCTGGACTTGGGAGGCGCGGCGGGCTCGGTGCGCGTGATCGTGCTCGACGACACCAGCGACGTGGGGCAGGGGCAGCGAGAATGGCTCGAACAGGAGCTGCTCGGCGTGAAAGCCGGGCACGAGCCGGCGGTCGTCGTGGGCAACGCCGACCTCAACGCGCAGATCCTGGAAAACGACCCCGCCGCGATCGCCGTCGCCGGCGTGCTCGGCGGCGACGGGGCGTCGGCGTACTTCTTCGATGCGCCCGAACAGAACATCCAGGAACCGCTGATCGGCTCGTCGGCCGTCCCGACGTTCGGCTCGGGCACGCTCGGCTACGTCAACTTCATCAAGGAGGCGAGCGGCGAATTCCTCGGCGCCAGCGGGTTCCTGCTCGCTCAGGTCAACTTCAAGGCCTACAACAGCACGACCAACCGCGCCGAAGTCACCGCGCGGATGATCCCAAGCATCGGCGAACTGGCGCTGGAAGCGAAAGAAGGCACGCTGCTGCGCCGCAGCGAGGTCGCGCAGTTCCAGGCGCTGGCGCGCCGCGCCGCGCGCCGGCAATCGCGCGCCGAACGAGAGCGACGAAATCGAAACCGACCCATATGTGCCGATCCCGTCGAAGTGCTTCGAGGCCGGCTGCTCGCACGGCCTGCTGCCGGAATACGAATTCAGCTCGTCGAACGAACACGTCGGCGGCTTCGTCGAGCAGAACCTCGAAGCGCCGGTGCAGCCAGCCGTGCTTCAGAACGCCGCGGGCGAACCGGTCCACGACACCACTGGCAAGGATGGGCTGTTCTGCGCCTACAACCCCGGCACGACGATCGTCACGGTGAAGACCGGCGGGCTGTCGGCGTCGCTCCCCGTGACCGTCCAGGCCGGCAGCGTCCGCCAGCCGTGCGGCACCGTGCCGCTCGGCGAACTGAAGGGGCCGGAAACGGCGCCGGCGACGCCACCCGCGCCGGCCCCGGCGCCGGCGCCTGCCGGTCCGGCCCCGTCGGCCACGCCGACGCCCGTGCCCGTTCCGCCGGCGCCCGCGGCGTCTCCGCTCGCGGTCGTGCCGCCGCCCGTGCCCCACCCACCGTCGCCGAAGCTGTTCTTCCTACCTCCCGTGCCAACCTCGCCGGTGCTCGCGTTCGTCCCACCGCCCGTTCCGACGCCCGCGCGGCCAACGCCGCCGAGCGGCACCTCCGCCGTCACCTCGCCGGTCGAGGCGGCGGAAAAGGAAGAGGAGCGCGAGGAGGCGACCGAGCAGGTCAGCAACCAAGCGGTCGCCTATCGCAGCTCCGAACACGATCCGGCGCCGGAGTACGTGCTCGGCTTGCTCGTGATCGCGGCGTTCGCCGGGGTCTCGATCCGCCGACGACCGCGCCGCCGGCGGCGTGACGTGCAAGTCGCGTCGGCGAGCGTCTCGCCGACGCGCCGCTATGACCGCGACTCACGCGGCGGGCGCGGGCGCTGACTCACCGGCGTCCGGCGACGGACTTTCACAAAATAAAAACAACGAGCTAATCGTGGTTTTTTGCGCTCTTGCAGACGTTTCGGCGAGCGCCGCTGGGAGCGTTGTAATGAAGTGGTGAAAGCTGTTGCAACCGCGTCTCACATCTGCGAAGTTCAATCGCTCCTGACCCCGAAGGACCGGAGTGTGATGTCACAACCGCGAACAGCCCGTAGATTCGTCCTGCTCGTTCTCACCGGACTCCTCGTGCTCGCGGCGGCCGCGACGAGCGCCGACGCCCAGAGCTACGGCGAACTCGGCAAGCCGTTCACCGGCTCCGGAAAACTCGTGATCAACAAAGCCGACCGCGCGTTCGGCGTCGACCCAGCCAATAACGACGTCTACGTCGGCGACGAACCGAAGGAAAACGAATATCGGATCCAGCGTTTCGGGCCGGAAGGCAAATTGCTGAACTCGATCTCGATGAAATTCAAGAACAGCGAATACGAAGGCATCCAGGGCATCGCGATCGACCCGTCGCTCGGCCGCGTCTACGCGTTGGCGGTCTATGAACGCGAAGGCGCCGAAGGCGGCAAACGTCTCGACGCCGAAGACTTCGCGGCGGGAGCCGTGCTCGCCTTCACGACTGAACTCGCCCCTGCGCCTGGGACTACGGAAGAAAAAGGCGGAAAAGGAGAAAGCGAACTGAAGGGCGTGCTCGCGAACAAGCTGACGTTGAACGCCCAGTCCGAAACGCACGGCGCACCGACGACTTCGGCGCTGCTCGAACCGGAAGGGATCGCTGTCGACCCGAAGACGCACGACGTCTTGATACTCGGCGTCGAAGAACAGTGCGAAACGGGCGGCTCCGAGCCGTGTGAAGAAGCTCTTCAGGCCGCCGTGCAGCAGGTCAGCTCGAGCGGCGCGCTCGGCAAGCGCTGGGTGGACAGCGGCGAATGCTTTGAAACCGCCCTTCAAAACGAAGGCTCGCTGACGAGCTGCCCGGTCGAAGACGAACAGGCCATTGACCCGGGACTGCCGAACTCGATGGTCGTCACGGCCAACGGGCGAGTCCTCGTCGACGTCGCCGGCGACCAGATCTGGGAAATCCCGCAGAGCCTCGAATCGGGGCTCACGACAGCCGACGCGCCGAAACCGGTGCCGGTCGAAGCGGACGGCGTTCCTGAGCTCTCCAACCCGCTGCAGGAACTGTTCCGCTTCCCCACCGCGCTGCACCCGGAAGGCGGCGGCGCGCTCGCCTACATCCAGGAAGCCGGCGAACCGGAAAGCGGCGGGCTGATCTACCAGACGATGGAAGTGGCGGGGATCGCCGGACAGCACCGCAACCCCGGCGTGCTGATGCTGAAGCTCTCGGCAAGCGGCGCGAGCGAGCTCGGCTGGACCGGCGGGCAGAACAAAGTCGAACAGGAAACGCTGCCTGAAGGCGGCTGCGCGATCAGCGCGTTCAGCACACCGCTCGTCGCCGCCGGCGCGAACCGGGTGTTCGTGCTCGACCCGAACAAACCGTCGAAAGAGCCGCCGCTGCCGACGCCGCAGGTCGTCACGTTCGGCCCCGGCGGATCGCACTGCCCGACGGTGAACGCGACGGCGCCGACCGCGACGCTCGTCGGAGCGCAGGTGGGTGTCAGCAACAACCCGGCGCCGCTCAACCAGAAAATCACGCTGTCCTCGACCGTCACCCAGGGCAACGCGCTCAGCGTCACGTGGAGCTTTGGCGATGGCACGAGCGAAACGGTCAGCCAGCCGCAGTTCCACGCGACAAAAGTCCAGCACGCCTACTCGACCGCCGGGACGAAGACGGTCAAAGAGACGATCACGACGGACAACCTCGCCGAACCGACTGTCGAACGGACCGCCAGCATCGTCGTTGGCTCGAGCGGCGAAAAACCGGGCGGTGGTGGTGAAACACCTGGTGGCGGCGGTGAAACACCGGGCGGCGGCGGCGGTGGTGGCGGCGGCGGAACATCCGGTGGCGGTGGCGGCGGAACATCCGGCGGCGGCGGAACTGGAACCGGCGCCGGAACGGGCGGCGGCGGCGTCCAGGGAATCGTGACGACCCACGGCAGTCCGATCGCGACGGTCACCGGCACGTCACTTGCTGTGACAGCGGCGGGAGCGTTCCCGGTCAAGGTGAGCTGCCCGAGCGGCGAGACGAGTTGCACGGGCACGATCCTGCTGAAGACGATCAGCGCGGTAGCGGCGGGCGGCAAGAAGAAGGCGATCCTGACGCTTGCGTCCGGCTCGTTCAGCGTCACGGGAGGCGCGACGAAGACGGTCACGCTGCACCTCTCGGCGAAGGCGCGCGCGCTGCTCGCACACTCGCGCTCGCTGCGAGCGAACGCGACGCTCGTGGCGCACGACGCCTCGGGCGCGTCGCACACGACGGTCGTCACCGTCACGCTGAAGGCCGCGAAGAAGAAGTAGCTCACAGAGCCGTCGCGACGCCGGATGCGAGCCCGGCGTCGCGACGCTCGCCGTGCCGGTCCGCCCGGTGCCGGTCCGCCTTCTCTGAACGCCGCCCGAGGTCGCAGGCGTCGCGGCGGCACGCGCGACCGCTCGTCAGCTACACGACGTCGAGCGCCGCGGTCGGGCTCGAATCGTGGGGCGCGAACAAACACGGCACCGCCAACTTCAGCCTGACGAACGCGTTCATCGGCGCCTCCGAACCGCCGAACGCGGCGCAGAAAAGCGAAATCGAATCGCTCGAGACGGCATCGACGCCGAGCGCGCTGCCGTCGATCCCGACGGTGCAGACGGCGATCGCGGTGATCGTCGACCTGCCGACGGGCTGCACGGCGACGAGCAAGCAAGACGCCGGCCGACGCGTGGGTCGCTGAACACCCCGGAACGATCAGCTACACGACGTTCGCGGAAGCTCGCGCGAACGGGTCGTTCGCCGCGAACCCGGCGAGCCCTGGCACGGGTGGCCCGAACACGGCGCGCTTCTGGGTCCCGATTCAGAACAACGGTCTCGCGACCGGGACTGAATCGAAGAAGTTCAAGTATGCCGACCCACCGAGCAACGGCGACGTCTCGACAGTCGCTAGCGCCAACTGCAAGGACACCGAACACACGAACGGCAGCGTCGCGTTCCCGCCTGAAAACGTGCAGCAGCCGTGGGACGAAGTGACGACGTCGACGATCGAGAAGAAGTACTCCCGGGCGGTCCGATCTGCCCCCGAGGCGCGATCAGCCGATGTCCAGGCGATCTCGTCATCGAGCGCCTGCTCGAGCGGCGAGCCGGTTCGGTCGGCGACTGGACCGATGTACGGCCATAAGATCACACGTTGATAACACACGAGCTACACGGTCTCAACGTTGTCAACGGCCGTGAGCGCGAGATTGCGATGCGAGGGCGACCGCTCTCGAAGTATCCGCAAGGACACCGCAATCAGGAGGTAAAACGGAATGAGGCTTCCTTCCGCGCCCCGGCTCGTGCCGGCGTGCATAGTCTCGGCGGCTGCCGTAGCCGCCCTCGCCGCGCCAGGCGCTGCGAACGCAGCGCTCGGGACGCAGTGCTCGGGCTCGAACATCACCGCGCAGGGCTCGTCCCTGCAGAAGGACGCACAGCTCAACGTCTGGAACCCGGACTTCAACACGGAGACCAAGAGCAAAGCTGCTTGCGCCGGGGCGAAGGGCCAGGGCACGCTCGGGAAACCGGCCGTGAAATACACCTCGACTGGCAGTGGCGCCGGGCTTGAAGCGTGGGGCGTCAACAAACAAACGCCGAATTACACGACGAACGCTTTCGTCGGCACCGACGAACCGCCGAACGCGGCGCAGATCGCCGAAATCGAAGCGAACGAGACGACGCTGGTGCCGAACACCGTGCTGAGCATTCCGGTCGTGCAGGAGTCGGTCGCAGTGGTCGTCAACCTGCCCACGGGCTGCACGGCGACGAGCAAGAAAGACGCCGGACGCCTGGAGCTCAACAACAAGACGCTCGAGGGCATCTTCAAAGGCGACATCAAAGAGTGGGGCGAAATCAAAGACGACGGCGACACGATCACGGGCACGGGCTGCGCGACGGCCGCGATCCAGCCGGTTGTGCGTTTCGACCAGTCCGGCACGACGCACATCGTCAAGAAGTACCTGAGCCTGATCAACGAAGGCTCGTTCGCGACCGAAAAAGAAGAAAACAAGACGTGGACGGAGATCTCCGAAGGCACTGAAAACACGGTCTGGCCGAAGGCAGCCAAAGTGGTCAAGCCTGCCGCCAAGGGCGGTGGCGAAGAGCTCGCGAAGGTCGCCTCGACGCCGGGCAGCATCGGTTACGCGAACATCGCCGAAGCGCGCCTGAACGGCAGCTTCACGCCGACCCCGGGCACCGGTGGCCCCGGCACGGCGAAGTTCTGGGCCACGATTCAGAACAACGGTCTCGCGACCGGGACTGAATCGAAGAAGTTCAAGTACGCCGACCCGTCCAGCAACGGTGACAGCGCGACTGAGGCGGAAGCCAACTGCAAGGACACCGAATTCACCAACGGCAGCGTCGCGTTCCCACCGGAAAACACGCAGCTTCCGTGGAATGAAGTCACGACCTCGACGATCGAGAAGAAGTACCCGCTGTGCGGTCTGACCTACGACCTCGCGTTCACGAGCTTTAGCGCCTACTCGGGCACGTCGCTTGGCGAGGCCACGACGGTCAACAACTACCTCCAGTGGGAGCTCAACGCGAAGGGTGGCGGAGGCCAGAAGGTCATCGCCGGCCACGACTACCTCGCGCTGCCGAAGGGCGTCATCCTCGAAGAGGCGCAGCACGGCGCGTCGATCATCGGCGACTAAGCAGTTCCCAGCGCTGACTCGGGTCACGTAGGACTCCGATGCGCGACGAAGTGACGACGGGGCCGCTCGAAGGATCGAGCGGTCCCGTTGGTCGTTCGGCGCTCCTCACGCTCGCGCTCGCAGCGACCCGGCGGGCGCGTCTGAGCGCGCCGTGCGCGGTCGACGAGCGAGCGTCCAGGACCGACTGCGCCGCGCTGTTGGCCGGCCAGCTAAAGATTCCCCTCCGGGGGCTTGACTTTACGACCGACTTAAGTGCATGATGCACGACATTGAGCATCAATCACGGGATCTCGACATTTGTTCGACCCCGTGTCGCCATCATCGGGAGGGTAATGGCGAGCAAGGAAGCCGGGAGGGCCAATGAGCGTTGAGACGGGGAGCAGCAGGGAGGCGGGCCTCCAGTGGGGGCCTCCGCTGACCGGCACGACGAGCCTGCAGAGCGACGCCGCGCGCCGTCGCGTATCGGCGCGCGAGCAAGCGCGTGGACCGGCTGCTTGTCTTCGCCGCGACACGCTGTTCCGTCGCTCGCTGCTCGCCGCCGACGCGATCGCGATTCTCGCCGCGCTCGTTCTTACGGTCGTGCTCTCCTCGCGGCGCGTGCCGTTGCACCTGACATGGGAGAGCCTCGCCGGCGTGCCGCTGCTGCTGCTCGCGGCGAAGCTGCTCGGCTTGTACGACCGCGACGAGACGCTGCTGCGCAAGACGACGCTCGATGAGGCGCCGAAGCTGTTCGAGCTGGCGACGCTGTGCACGCTCGTCGCGTGGCTCGCCGGCCGCCTCGTCGTGGCGGGCTCGCTCGACCGCAGGGAGGCGCTGTTCTTGTGGATTGCGCTTGGGGGGCTGTTGGTTCTGTCACGCGCCGCTGCACGGGTGATCGCGCTCCGGATCAGTCCGGTGGAGCGATGCCTGTTCATTGGGGATGAGCGGTCGGCGCGAATCGTCGGCGCGAAGCTGACGGGGCACGGAGGGACCAACGCAGAGGTGATCGCCCACCTGGACATGGACCAGGTCGCAGCCTGGTCGACCGACGCGTTCTCAGCGCCGAGGCTCGCGGAGATCCGCGACCTCGCGCGAACGCTCGACGTCCATCGGGCGATCATTGCGCCGGGCTGGGGGGCCGACGCGGATGCCGGCGAGACGCTCAACCTCGTACGCACGCTGAAGGCGGTTGGCGTGCGAGTGAGCGTCTTGCCGCGCATGCTCGAGGTCGTCGGCTCTTCGGTCGAGTTCGACGACGTGCACGGCGTCACGTTGATGGGCGTGCGGCGCTTCGACCTGTCGCGCTCCTCAGCTTGGATCAAGCGCTTCTTCGACGTGCTCGGCGCGTCGATCGGCTTGCTCGCGATTGCGCCGCTGATGATCGCGCTCGCGCTGGCGATCAAGCTCGACAGCCGCGGTCCGGTGTTCTTCCGCCAACTGCGCGTCGGTCGCCACGGACGGCGCTTCTACATGCTCAAGTTCCGCACGATGGTCGAGGACGCCGATCGGATGAAGGAGTCGCTGCGCGACCGCAACGAGGCCCAGGAGGGACTGTTCAAGATCGCCGCCGACCCGCGCATGACGCGGATGGGGCGGCTGTTGCGGACTTCGGCGCTCGATGAGCTGCCGCAGCTGTTGAACATCGTCAAAGGCGAGATGAGCTTGGTCGGGCCGCGGCCGCTGGTCGTCGAGGAGGACGAGCGGATCGCCGGCTGGAATCGCCGTCGCCTGGAACTGATGCCGGGGATGACCGGGCCGTGGCAGATCCTCGGCCCGGCGCGCGTGCCGCTGAACGAGATGGTCGCGCTCGACTACCTCTACGTGGCCAACTGGTCGCTGTGGACCGACATCAAGATCCTGCTGCGCACCGTGCCGCACGTGCTCGGGCGTCGCGGGCTGTAGTCGCCGGGCGAGCCGCTCGAAGCTAGCGGACGCCGTGCCCGGAGCGCAGCCGGCGCACGAGCTGGCGCGAGCCGTTTGACGCGCGGTGGGCGTCCTGGCGCGGGCGTCGTGGCCGCTGCTGCGGCCGCTGGCGCTCGGGCGAGCGTGTCAGCACGAGCTTCGGCCCGATCGAGACGGAGTCGAGCTCGCCGAGCGACGCGCGTCCGTCGCCTTCAGCCGACGTGCGGCAGATCGCGACGAACAGCGCGACTGCCGCGAGCCATGTGATTCCGATCAAGACAAAGAGCATCAGGCAGATCTCCGTTGCGCGTAGTTCGGCGGGCCCAGGGCCTGCTCCTTCCCATCGGCAGCGTCGCGCGCGAGCATGAGCAAGACGGCGGGACGCTAAGCGGAGCGCAGCGCGCGGTAGCGGCGGATCAGCGCGTTCGTCGAGCTGTCGTGCGCGAGCTGAGGCTCGCTCTCGTCGGTCAGCTCGGGAATGATCTGCTTGGCGAGCACCTTGCCGAGCTCGACTCCCCACTGGTCGAACGAGTCGATCCCCCAGATCGCGCCTTGCGTGAAGACGCTGTGCTCGTACAGCGCGACGAGCTTCCCGAGCGTGCACGGGTCGAGTCGCTCGGCGAGGATCACGCTGCTTGGGCGGTTGCCGTCCATCTCGCGATGCGGCACGACATGCTCGGGCGTGCCCTCGGCGCGCACCTGCTGCGCGGTCTTGCCGAACGCGAGCGCCTGCGCCTGCGCGAAGACGTTCGACATCAGGATCTCGTGATGCTCGCCGAGCGGGTTGAGCGTCTTGCCGAAGCCGATCAAGTCGACCGGCACGAGCTTCGTGCCCTGGTGCAGCAGCTGGTAGAAGCTGTGCTGGCCGTTCGTTCCCGGCTCGCCCCAGTAGATCGCGCCGGTCTGGTAGTCGACGCGCGCGCCGTCGAGCGTGACGTGCTTGCCGTTCGACTCCATCGTCAGCTGCTGCAGGTATGCGGGGAAGCGCTTGAGGTACTGCTCGTAAGGGAGCACGGCGGTGCTCTGCGCATCGAAGAAGTCGCCGTACCAGACCGCGAGCAGCCCCATCAGCGCCGGCAGATTGCGCTCGAACGGGGTCGTGCGGAAGTGCTCGTCGATCGCGTGGAAGCCCGCGAGCATCTGCTCGAACGCCGCCGGCCCGATCGCGAGCATCGTCGAGAGGCCGATCGCGGAGTCCATCGAGTAGCGCCCGCCGACCCAGTCCCAGAAGCCGAACATGTTCTCGGGGTCGATGCCGAACTTGCGCACCTCGGCGTCGTTCGTCGAGACGGCGACGAAGTGCTTCGCGACCGCCGCCTGCTCGCCGAGCGCGGTGAGCAGCCAAGCGCGCGCCGAGTTGGCGTTGGTCATCGTCTCGAGCGTTGTGAACGTCTTCGAGGCGACGATGAACAGCGTCTCGGCCGGGTCGAGCTCGCGCGTCGCCTCGACGAAGTCGGTCGCGTCGACGTTCGAGACGAACAGGAAGCGCATCTCCCGACGCGTGTAGTGGCGCAGCGCCTCGTAGGCCATCACCGGTCCGAGGTCTGAGCCGCCGATGCCGATGTTCACGACGTTGCGGATCGGCTTGCCGGTATGACCGGTCCACGCGCCCGAACGTACACGTTCGCAAAAATCGGACATCCGCCCCAGCACGGCGTGTACTTCTTTGACTACGTCGACGCCGTCGACGATCAACGACGTTCCGCGCGGCATGCGCAGGGCTACATGCAGCACCGAGCGGTCCTCCGAGACGTTGATTCGCTGGCCTGTGAACATCGCCTCGATCCGCTCGCTCAGCGCCGACTGCTCGGCGAGCTCGAGCAGCAGCTCGAGCGTGCGGTCGGTGACGCGGTGCTTGGAGTAGTCGAGGTACAGGCCGGCGCCTTGCGCGGTCAGGCGCTCGCCGCGCGTGGAGTCGTTTGCGAACAGCTCGCGCAGGTGCACGTCGCGCAGTGACTCGTGCTCGCGGCTCAAGGCCGTCCACGCCGGGCGTTCGCGAAGCGGCGGCGAGTCGGTCACGGACGCGATTCTAGCTCGGCCGCCGTGGGCCGGTGAGCGCTCGCGCGGCGTGCATTACGCTGCGCCGATGGAGGCCGAGGAAGCACGTCGGCGGATCGCCGAGTTCGCCCGTTGGGACTACGAGTTCGAGTTCGACGGCGGCCTCAGCACGCCGAGCTCGGACCGCGGCAGGATCAATCGCCAGACGCAGCGATACGCCTACTTCTTCAAGCGGCTGCTCGACCTGAACGGCGGTTCGCTGAGCGGACTGCGTGTGCTCGATCTCGGCTGCAACGCCGGCTACTTCTCGCTCGCCGCGATCGACGCCGGCGCGCGGTTCGTCCACGGCGTCGACATCGACGCCGACTTCATCGAGCAGGCAAGGCTCGTGTTCGAGCTGAACGGCGTCGAGCGGCAGCGCTACCGCTTCGACCGTGGCGACGCGCTCGAGCGAGCGTTCGACAGCGACTTCGATGTCGTCCTCTGCCTCGGCCTGCTCGACCACGTCGATCGTCCGGTCGAGTTGTTCGACGCGATTGCCGCCAGCGGCGCCGAGCTCGTCGTGATCGACACCGAAGTCTCACGCGCGCGCTCGAGCCTGTTCGAGGTCTCGCGCCTCTACCACGCGCGCAACGTCGTCGGCGACGGGCTCGTCCTGATCCCGAGCAGGCAGGCGGTCGGCGAGCTTGCCGAGCGGCACGGGTTCAAGACGGTCGCGCTCGAGCTGAACGTGAGCGACTTCACGGGGATGAGCGACTATCGCCGCAAGCGGCGCTGCGCGTTCATCGGCTCGCGCCGGATCGAGCTCGGCGCGCTGCCGGCCGAGCGGCAGACGCGCACGCCGTGGTGGATACGCGATCCGAAAGCGCTGACCGAGGTGTGAGTTCGGTGCGGCGCGTGCGCCGGCCGGCCGGCTCGGCGTGGCGACGAGCTCTTCACTATTCACTAGTCAGAACTGCTCGCAGGCGACCTCGCGGCGACGACTGTTCGAGTGTCAGTCGGAGCTGCTCGCTGAAGACTTCGCGGCGACGAGCTCTTCGAGCGCTCGCGAGAGCTGCTCGCAGACGACCTCGCGCGAGAACCGTCGCTCCGCCTCGGCGCGCGCCAGCGCGCGGAGCTGCCGCGGCGCGGCGCGCAGCCGATCGAGCATCTGCGCGATCGCCGTCGCCATCGCGTCGACGTCGCCAGGCGCGACGGTTGCGACGACCGCCTCGTCGATGCCTTCGGTCGCGCCGACCTCGCTCGTCGCGACGACCGGGACTCCGGCGGCGAGCGCCTCGCCGACGGTCAGCCCGAACGGCTCGTACTTGCTCGCCACGAGCACGACGTCGCTGCGCTCGAACTCGCTCGGCATCTCCATCGGCGGCGTCTTGCCGCCGTATTCCGAGTTCTCGCCAGGCAGTCCGTCGAGCAGGCCGCTGTAGTCAGACCACAGGCTCGGCCCGCCGACGACGCGCAGGCGCGCGTCGACTCCTCGTTGCAGCAGCGCGCGCGCCACCTCGACGACGTCCTCGAGGCCCTTGCGCATCGACAGCCTCCCTGGCACGAGCACTCGCGGCGGGCTAGCCGGCGCCCGCTCGGAGCTGGTGAACCGCTCGATCCGCAGCGGATTTGCGATCACGACGGTCTTCTCGCGCGAGAACCGGTAGTCGTGGACGATGTGATCGCGAAACACGCCGCTGATGCAGATCAACAGGCTCGCACGCCGGATCTGCACCGCTTGGACCAGCGTGCGAGCGGACATGATCGTCGCGACGAGCAGGAAGACGCGGCGGGGCTGGCAGCGCAGCGCGAGCGAGCGCTCGGCGATCAGCCAGCGCAGCTCGCCCGCCTGATGCGTGTCTGGTCGGATGACGAGCGGGATCTCGCGCAACAGCTTTCGCGGCACGCCGAGCGACTCGATCGTCTGGTTCTGGAAGACGAGGTCATACGGCCGGCGCTCGTGGCGAGCGAGGATCTCGCGCCGCAGGCGCAGCGCGCCGAGCGCGCGCGCGAGCAGGCCGGAGGCGAACGAGGTGATCTTCGAGCGGCTGTACCAGCGGTCCCACCGCCACGCGTTCGTTCCGGAGACGAACTCGAGACCGTCGCGCGCGGCGAGGCGCTCGGGAATCTGCCGCGCCGCTCCCGGCAGGAAGCAGTCGATCTCGTGACCGCGCGCCGAGAGCCCATCGAGCAACTCCGTGACAACGCCCGGCGCGCCGCCCGATTCGGCCGGTCCGCCGCCCAGCCACGCGATGCGCAGTGGTCGAGCGGCTTGCACCTCGCGACCCTATCAATCGGGTTGCGCAGTCAAGCTCGGAGCGTCTGCGAGACTCACGCCCGATGTCGCAGAAGCCCGCCGACGTTGACGCTCGCTCGCGCCGGCCGAAGGTGATCTACGTGATGGGCGCCGGTCGCAGCGGCAGCACGATCCTTGGCGTGAGCCTAGGTAACTGCAGTGGCGTGTTCTTCGCGGGCGAGCTCGACAAGTGGCTGGCGCGCTCCGGCGCGCCGAAGCTGAAAGACGCGCCGCGCGTCGAGTTCTGGGCGGACGTGCGCTCGCGCATCGCGCCCTCTGAGGAGCTCTTCGGCGGGCAGGCGCATCGCTACCTCGAGCGCTCCTCGGCGCTGTTTCGCGCCGGTCGCAGGCGAGCGCGCCGGCGTCTGCGCGCTCCGTACCTGCGCGTGATGGCCCAGCTCTACGAGTCGGTCGCGACGAGCGCGGCGGTGGGCTGCATCGTCGATACGTCTCACTACCCACTGCGCGCGCGGGAGCTTCAGTCGCTCGATGAGATCGAGCTTCACATCATCCTGCTCGTCCGCGATCCGGCGGCGGTCGTTGCGTCGTTTGCGAAGGACGACGTCGCCGAGCGGCAGTTCGGGCCGGCGACGACGCGCGTCTACCTGCTGCTCACCTACCTGCTGTCGGCCTGGGTCTTTCTCTCCCAGCCGCGCGAGCGGAGGCTGCTGCTGCGCTACGAGGACCTGCTCGAGGAGCCGGCCGGCGTGCTGCGCGACGTGCTCGAACACGTCGGTTGCCCGGCCGAGCCGCCAGACCCGAGCAGGCTGAGCACCGGCAAGGCGCTGCACGGCAACCGCTTGCTCGACGCCGAGGTCGTTTCCTTGCAGCCGCCTGGCGGGGCGCCCGCGAAAGGTGGGTGGGGCGGGCGTATGTTCGCTCGCATCCTGCTCGGCGGCCTGGATCGCCTGCGGCCTCGCGTCACGCTTCGCTAGGCGCCGGTGATCATGCGCGCGCGCCGATCGTGCGCTCGCCGACGATCATGCGGGCGCGACGGCCATGCGCGCGGCGGCGATCATGCGCGCGCCGGCAAGCGCTCGCGCGCGCCGTGGCCGCCCGCCTCGCGCGCGCCCGCGCGGTGGCGCTCGGCGACGTCCGCGACGAACGCGGCGAGGCGCGACTTGAAGTCGGCGACGGAGAAGCGATCGGCGTTCGCGACGGCCCGGCGCGGGTCGAGCTCCAGCCGGTCTAGCGTTTCGATCGCCGCGGCGAACGCGTCGACGTCGCCCGGCTCGACGAGCAGGCCGGTCTCGCCGTCGATCACCGTCTCGAGCGCGCCGCCGGCGCGCGCGGCGATCACCGGCCGCCCGGCCGCCTGCGCCTCGACGGCGGTGATCCCGAACTCCTCGACGCTCGTGACGAGGACGGCTCGCGCCGAGGCGTACAGCGCCGCGAGCCGCTCGTCATCGACGCGCCCGAGAAAGCGCGCCTCCGGGAAGGCCTCGCGCAGACTGGCCTCGGCGGGACCGGCGCCGACCACGTCGATCGGCACGTTCGCCCTCCTCGCCGCCGCGAGCGCCACGTCGACGCGCTTGTGCGGGACGAGCTCGCCGACGAGCAGCAGCGCATCGCCGGCTGTGCCAGGCGAGAAGCGGTGCGTCTCGACGGGCGGGTGGAGCACCGTCGAGTCGCGTCCGTAGAAGCGCTTGATCCGCTCGCGCGTCACCTGCGAGTTGGCGAGATACGCGTCGACTCCGCGACTTGCCGAGCGATCCCACTCGCGCATCCGGTCGAGCTGGCGGCCCAGCAGCGGGCGCAGCGGCGCCGGCGCCTCCCGCAGAGCGTGCTCGCGCTCATTCCACGCATAGCGAAACGGAGCGTGGCAGTAGCAGACGTGCACGGCTCCAGGCGGCACGCGCACGCCGTGCGCGAACGCGCTGCTGCTGCTCAACACCACGTCGCAGGGCGCCGGCGCGAGCCGTCGAACGGCCCACGGATAGAGCGGCAGCAGCCGCCTGAAATGGCGCTGACCGACGCGGAGCCGGCTGAGCGGCGAGGTGTGCACGGAGTGGGCGGCGAAGCGTCGATCGGTGCCCGCTTCGTCGTACAGCAGCGTGAAGATCGGCGCGCGCGGATATGTCTCGGCGATCGCCGCGAACGTGCGCTCGGCGCCGCGCATCACCAGCAGGTAGTCGTGCGCGAGAGCGACGTCGATGCCGGTCTCAGACTCACCGCCTGGCACGGGGCGAGTCTAGCGTCGAGCGCGCGCCGGGTGGCTGATACTCCTCGGATACGATCTCGCGCGTGCGCGTTCTCATCACCGTTCCGTGGTGGGAGCGTCTGGGCGGCGCCGAGGCGATGTTGCAGACGATCCTCGACGGCGCCGGCGAGAGCGGACACGAGCTCGAGCCGATCTTCTTCGAAGATGGGCCGTGGCCACAGGAGCTGAGCGAGCTCGGACTGCGCGTCGAGATCGTCAAGGCGGGGCGCGTTCGCAACGTCGCGCGCTTCGCGATGACCGTCCGCCGGCTCGCCGCGCTGTTTCGCGAGCGCCAGCCGGACGTGATCCTCAACTGGGCGACGAAGACGCAGCTGTACGGCTCGCCGGCGGCCGCGCTCGCCGGGATGAGCGACAGGGTGATCTGGTGGCAGCACGCGATCGCCGGGCGCCACTGGCTCGACTTCGGCGCGAACCTGCTGCCGACGCGCGCGATCGCCTGTTACTCGACCGCCGCGGCCGAAGCGCAGCAGCGCCTGCGCCCGCGCCGGCGGACGATCGTGATCCCGGCCGGCGCCAAGCCGGTCTCGCCGGTCGCGCCGCAGACGCCGCCGATGCTGCCGAGCCTGCCGGCGGGCGTGCCGCTCGTCGGCATCGTCGGACGCTTGCAGCAGTGGAAGGGGCAGGATCGGCTGCTCCAGGCGCAAGCGCTGCTGCGCGAGCACGGGCATCCGCTGCACCTCGTGATCGTCGGCGGGGACTCATACGGCCTGTCGCCGCGGTATGCGGCCTCGCTGCCAGCGCTGATCGCGCGGCTCGGTCTCGACGACGCCGTCACGCTGACCGGCGAAGTCGCCGACGCGACGGCGCTGATCGAGCGGTTCGACGTGCTCGTCAACGCGTCCGACCCCGAGCCGTTCGGGATCGTGCTGATCGAGGCGATGGCCGCCGGCGTGCCGGTCGTCGCGGTCGACGCGGGCGGTCCGCGCGACATCGTCGAGCACGCGCGGACGGGAATGCTCGCTCGCTCGGGCGAGCCGGCCGATCTCGCCGCCGCGCTGGAGCCGCTGCTCAGCTCGCGCGCATTGCGCCGCGAGCTCGGCGACGCCGGACGCGAGCGCTTCATGCGCGACTATACGGACGAGGCCGTGCGCACGCGATTCTTCACCGCACTCGAGAGCGTCGCCCGCGCCGCGCGGAGAGGCCGTGGCCGCGCCGGCCGTTAGCGAAGGCGCGCCGAGCGAGCGATCGTCCGCGGCCGCGCGCGAGCTCACGCTCGTCGCTCACCACGTCGGCCCGGTCGGTGGGATGGAGCGCGTGCTCAGCGAGCTCGCGCTCGGCCTGCGCGCTCGCGGCTATCGCGTGACGGTGATCGCGTACGCGTGCGAGCTGCCGGCGCAGGCCGGCGTGACGTTCCGGCGCGTTCGCGGACCGAGTCGCCCATTCGTGCTCAGCTACCCCTGGTTCATGCTCGCCGGCACGCTTGCGGTCCGTCGCTGGCGGCGCGGCGTCGTGTTGTCGGTTGGCGCGATCGTGTTGAACAGGGTCGACTTCGTCTCGATTCACTACTGCCAGCAGGTCGGTCCGGCGACGCCGAGTCGCGCGGGCTGGCCGTATCGACTCAACGTGGCCGCCTCGGCGCGGCTCGGCAGGCTCGCTGAGCGGATCTGCTTCCGCGTGAACCGCCCGCGGCGGTTCGTCTGCGTGTCAGAGGGTGTCGCCGATGAGATCCGCGAGTTCTTCCCGGCGCACGCCGGTCGCACGATCGCGATTCCCAACGGCGTCGACACCGATGCGTTCGCGCCCGACTCGCGGCGCGCGGAGTCGATCGCGCTGCGCGAGCGCCTCGCGATCGGCGAGCGACGGCTGGTCGCGATCTTCGTCGGCAGCGAGTGGCGGCGCAAGGGGCTCGAGCCGGCGATCCGCGCGCTCGCGCAAGCGCCCGGCTGGGACATGATCGTCGTCGGCGGCGGGGACCGCGGGCGCTACGAGCGACTCGCCGAGCAGCTCGGCGTCGCCGGTGCGATCCACTGGATCGGCGTCTCGCGCGACGTCGCTCCGCTCTACCAGCTCGCCGACGCGCTGGTCTTCCCGACCAGCTACGAGGCGTTCCCGCTCGTCGCGCTGGAGGCGGCCGCCAGCGGCCTGCCGCTGCTCGCGACGCCGGTCAACGGAGTTCGCGAGCTCCTCAGCGACGGCGAGAACGGCTTCCTGATCGGCGCCGAGCCGGACGACATCGCCGCGCGCCTGCGGGCGCTCGGCGAGGATCGCGCGCTGCGCGAGCGCCTCGGCGCGGCTGCGCGCGCCGCGGCGCTCGAGTACAGCTGGGCGAAGATGGTCGAACGGCACGACTCGCTGTACGCGAGCGTCGTCGGCGCGCCGGCCTACTCAGCGGCGGGCGCTGCGCCGAGCGCCTAAGCGCGCTCGGCGAGGATGTCCTCGACGAACGCGGCCATCCGCCGCTGCTGGGACTCGCGGTCGAACAGCTTGCCGCTGACGGCCTTCGCCGCGTCTCGGCGGCGCTCGACCTCGGCGCGGTCGAGTCGCTCCAGCAGCTCGCTCAGCGCGTCGACGTACGCCGCGCTCCACGGCGCCGCGCCGGGCAGGCGCCAGAAGCAGCCGTCGTCGAGGTCGTACGCCACCGGCGCCTCGCCGGTGATCACCGGCAGCCCGACGGCGAGGTACTCGCTCAGTTTCGTCGTGTAGCGAAACGCGCCGACGCCGTCGACGCTCTGCGAGAGGCTGCCGGCGTCGAACGCCGCGAGGTAGTCCGGCACCTGCTCGGGAGCGACGCGCCCCGGCAAGAGGATGCGCCCGCCCAGCTCCTCGCCGGCGAGCTCGCGCAGACGCGCCAAGCCGTCGCCGTCGCCGACGATGCACGCGTAGACGTCGCCGCGCGAGCTGCGTCGCACGGCCTCGACGAGCTCCGCGCCGTAGACGTAGCCGACGCGCTCGTTCCAATGCAGCGAGCCGACGAGGCCGATCACGATCGCCTCTCGCGGAATGCCCAGCTCGTTACGCACGCGCGCGCGAGCGGAGCTTGCCGGCTCGCCGCGCGTCCAGCCTGGCGCCGTCATCGCGCGCGGCGCGCCGAACGTCAGGGCGCGTCCGACGAGATACGGAGTCCAGCCGACGAAGCCGGCGCAGCAGCGGCACAGCAGCCGCTCGTAAGCGCCGCCGAGCACGCCGAGCAGCCGCGAGCGCAGCCCGAGGAACGGACCGACGGCGTCGCCGCTGGAGACTACGTACGGCGTCCGCAGCAGCGCGCGCGTCACGAGCAGCACGAGTCCGCCGGCCGTGCCGGTCCCCTCCATCACGAGCAACCTCGGCCGCCGCGCTCGCACGGTGCGCGCGAGCGCCAGCGCCGAGCGCAGCTTGCGCGCGCGATCGAACGCGAACGACTCCGCGCCGACGAGCTCGAGCAGCGCCCTGATCCGCGCCCCCTCGATGTGTTCGTGGCCTTGCGTCGCGAAGCAGATGATCGGTCGATGATCGCGCTCGGACAAGCCGCCGATTCTATGTCAGGCCCAGTGCACGAAAGCTTGCCCGAGCGCTATCGGCCACCGGTAGTCTTTACGCCCGGGTAAGCCGCGCGCATATGATGGCGAGCCCTCCAGAGGCGAGGGATGGACCCCTCTACGTCGATGAACCAGACCGCCGATGCTAATGCCATTTTCGCTCCGATCTGGAGGCGTAAGTGGCTGATCCTCGCCGTCGGCGTGGTCGTCGCCGCTGGTAGTTATTTCTACTACAAGCACCAGCGCCCGACCTATCAGGCGAGCACTCAGGTGTTCCTCGGCGCCGGCGCTGAAGAACAGGCGCCGACCGAACGCGCGGCGTCGAAAAACCGTGGCAGCGCGCTCACCGACCAGGCGGCCGTGATCAACACGATCGTCGTCGAACAGGTGCGACGCAAGCTGCGTGCCGAGCACAAGCCGTTCCTGGCAAAAGGCGCCAAAGTCAAAGCGAAATCGACGGAAAAAAGTGAATTCATCACGATCACGGCCGAAGCGCATTCGGGCAAGGCGGCGGCGACGCTCGTCAACCTGACCGCCCAGGCATATGTCGCGCGCCAGAAAGACAAGCGCCAGCGTGGGATCGAAAAAGCGATCGCGATCAACAAGCGACAGCTGCGCCGGATCGAACAATCGGCGATCACAAAAGCTGAAAAGCCGCCGACGAAACAGACCAAATCCTCGAGCGCGACCGGCAGCGCGTCGGGCGCGGCGGGCGGCTCCTCGTCGAGCGCCACCACCACACCCGCTCGCAGCGAGAGCGCGTCGAACGTGATCCAGGAAGCGAACCTCAGCTCGAAGATAAATCAGCTCGAAGCCACTCTCGGCACGGCCACTGCGCAACAGGTCAAGCAGGCGAAACCCGACGGCGCGGTGCTGCTTTCACCGAAGCCGCGCAAAGACGCGATCTTCGGCTTCGTGCTCGGCCTCGTGCTCGCCGCGATCGCCGCATACGCATTCAGCCGCTTCGACCGGCGCCTGCGCTCGCTGGCGATGATCGAGAGCGCGATCGGGTTGCCGCTGCTCGCGGCGATGCCGAAGGTGCGCCGGCCGATCGTTCGCGGCGGCAACTCGCCGCGGCCGTCGGTCCACCTGCTCGAGCCGCTGCGGCGATTGCAGACGGCGCTGCAGGCCGGCGCCGGCGCGCGCGAGAACGGCGTCGCGCCGAGCCGTCCTCGGGTGATCCTGTTCGTCAGCCCTGACCCAGGCGATGGCAAGTCGACGGTCGTCGCCGACCTCGCGCTCGTCCTGCGCGACGCCGGCGAGCGCGTCGTGATCGTCGAGGCGAACTTCCGCCGGCCCGTGCAGAGCCGGCTGCTGGGCCTCACCGAGCAGCAGGGAGGATTGGCCGCGGCGCTGTCCGGCGCGCTCGACGTCGACGATGCGATGCAGCGCGTCGCGCCGGCGCTCGCAGGCGAGCCGCGCTCGCAAGAGGGTGGGCAGGCGCTTGCGACCGTCGTGCAGGCCGGCGTCGGCTCGCTGTTCCTGCTCGCCGGCGACCGCTCGGTCGTGAACCCGCCGGCGCTGCTCTCGCAGGAGGCCGTCCCTGAGCTGCTGCGCTTGCTCGCCGAGCGCTACGACTATGTGCTGATCGATGCGCCGTCGCCGCTCGAGGTCAGCGACGTCGTGCCGTTGCTGGGCGTCGTCGAGCGGATCGTGCTCGTCGCGCGTGCGGGACATTCGCGCGATGCGTCGGCCGGGCGCCTGCGCCAACTGCTCGCCGCCCCTTCCGGCGCTCCGGCGCTCGGCGTCGTCGCCAACTTCGTCTCCGCGGGCGATCTGAGGCGCTACGGGTTCTCGTCGCTCGACGGACGTAGCTGGCCGGGCGGCAAGCTGACGGGACGATGAACGTCGTCCGCGGACGTTCGCGGGCGGCTGCAGCGCCGATCCACCCATACGTGGTCGAGCAGCGCCTGCGCGACATCGCGCTGACGGGGCTCACGGCGCTGCTGCCGGCGATCACCGCCCTGGCGATCACGATCGCGCTGCCGAAGGCGAGCCTGCCGCTGATCCTGGTCGTGATCGCCGGCGCCGTCGCCGTTGTCGCGCTGATGCTCTGCGCTCGCCTGGAGGTCACGGTCACGTTCGTCGTGATCTACCTCGGCCTGATGGAAGGCCCGGTGAAGCTGCTGCTCGGCGCTCGCGAAGTGACCGCGGCGATCTCGGACATCATCATCCTCGCCGTCTGCCTCGGCGCGCTGATGCGGATCGTCGTGCGCCGGGAGCGGATCGCGTTGCCGCCGCTGACCGGCTGGGTGCTGCTGTGGGTGCTGCTCGTGCTCGTCAACGCGTTCAACCCGAAAACGCAGGGCATCCTCCACGCGCTCGGCGGCTTCCGCCAGCAGCTCCAGTTCGTGCCGTTCTTCTTCTTCGGCTACGTCCTGATCCGCTCCAAGCGCCGCTTCCGCCAGCTGTTCATCATCATGGGCGTGATCACGCTCGCGAACGGCGTCGTCGCGGCGTACCAGACCGAGCTCACTCCCGAACAACTGGCGAGCTGGGGGCCTGGCTACCACAACCTGATCTACGCGCCGGGCAACGGCACGGGGCGCGTTTACTTCAGTGAAGGCGAAGCGCGCGTACGTCCTCCGGGCTTGGGCTCGGACGCCGGCGACAGCGGCGCGATCGGGCATGTCGCGCTGCCGATGTGCCTGGCGCTCGTCGCGATCACGCGGCGACGGAAAAAATGGATCGCGATCCTCTTCTCGCTCGGAGCGATCATGGCGGTGATCGTCGGCTTGGGGCGCTTGCAACTGATCGGAGCGGCGCTCGGCGTCGTCGCGTTCGCCGGGCTCGCCACGCTCACCGGGCGACATTTCTCGCGTGCGATGGGCACGCTGCTGGCGGTCGTCGTGCTCGCGATCCCGGTCGGGACGATCGTCGTCACGTCGCTGCGCAGCGGCACGTTCAAGCGCTTCGAAAGCCTCAGCGTGTCGTCCGAAACGGCGCTGCACAAGGAAGCCGCATGGAGCAAAATCCCGAAGTACGTCGAGGCGTCGCCGCTCGGCTTCGGGCTCGGCAACAGCGGCGCGGTCAGCGGGTTCGGCGGCAGCGCCAACACGAACCTGCTCGAAGGTCACGGCTTGACTTCTGAGACCGAGTACAACGTGCTGGTGAAGGAACTGGGGTTGCCGGGCCTGATTCTGTGGCCGTTGCTGTCGATCTACGTGAGCCTGCTGGTCGTGCGACGAATGCGCTGGATTCGCGACTCCGAGCTGGCGATCTGCCTGGCGGGCACGGTCGCCGCGTTCATCCCGCTGCCGATCGAGGGAATGTCGGGCTTCATCAGCGGCGGCGCTCCGAGCGGCGCCTACTACTGGTTCGCGATCGGCGTCGTCGCGTATTGGCTGCTTGGACCGGGGCTCGCCGCTTCACGGGAGGCGTTGAGGAGGAGCGATGCCGCGCCTGCTCCTGCGTAGCCGCTCACGACGAGCGATGCCGCGCGTGCTCCTGCGTAGCCGCTCACGAGGGGCGAGCGCGGGCTCGATGAGCGAGCGCCTCAGCCTGCTGATCGGCGATCGCCGCAAACTGATCGTGCTGCTCGCGGTCTGCTCGATCCTGTCGGGCTTCACCGAAGCCGCGACGCTCGCGCTCGTCGCGCAGCTGGCGGCGCAGGTCGTCGGCGGGACGCACAAAGGGACGCACAACGCCGTGCTGTCGCTGATCGACCTGCACGCGTCGGTCGGGACGCAGATCTTGGTCGCGTTCGGCTTCTGTGGGCTGCGGCTGCTGCTCCAGATCCCGCTCTCGGTGCTGCCGGCGCGGATCTCCGCGGAAGTCATGGCGCGGCTTCGCCGGGAACTGTTCGACGCGTTCAGTCGCGCGTCGTGGACGCTCCAGTCGAGCGGCAGCGAGGGCAACCTCCAGGAGGTCATGACCAACCAGGTCGCGCAGGCCGTGACCGGCGTCTCCGGCACGACCGGGCTGATCGCCTCGACGTTGCAGTTCGCCGTGCTGATGATCAGCGCGCTGTACCTCAACGTCGTCGCGGCGATCGCCGTCGGCGCAATGACCGTGGTGCTGTTCGCGCTGCTGCGCCCGATGCGCGCGCGCGGCGGGCGCTACGCGCAGGCGCTCTCGCGCGCGCAGATCGGCTACGCGAGCAGCATCGCCGAGAACAACCGGCTCGCCGAAGAGACGCAGGTGTTCGGCGCCGGCGCCGCTCAGCGCGAGCGGATCGGCCAGTCGGTCGCGCAGGCGCGGCACTGGTTCTTCCGCTCGCAGGTGCTCTCGCGCCTGGTCTCGAACGTCTACCAGAGCCTGATCTACGTGCTGCTGGTCGGCGGCATCGCCGTGCTGCACCTGATCGGCGGCTCGCATACCGGCTCGCTGACCGGCGTCGTGCTGCTGCTGTTGCGCGCCGGCATGTCGGGCCAGGTGATCCAAGGCAACTACCAGACGCTCGTGCAGGCGGCGCCGTTCATCGAGCGGGCCCAGCAGACGCTCGCGAGCTTCCGCGACAGCGCCGAGGGCGATGGCGGCGAGCCGCTGTCGAGGATCGACACGGTTGGCTTCGAGCGAATCTCGTTCGCCTACAGGCCCGAGTCGCCGGTGCTCTCGCAGATCGACTTCACCGTTCGCGCCGGCGAAGCGATCGGGATCGTCGGCCCGTCCGGCGCCGGCAAGTCGACGCTCGTGCAGCTGCTGCTGCGCCTGCGCCCGCCGGTCGAAGGCCGCTATCTCGTCAACGGGTCCCCGGCGGAGGGCTTCGCGCGCGCCGATTGGTGGAAGCGCGTCTCCTACGTGCCGCAGGAACCGCGCCTGCTGCATGCTTCGGTCGCCGAGAACATCCGCTTCTTCCGCGAGCTGAGCGACGAGCAGGTGCAGCGCGCCGCGCGCCTGGCGCGGATCCACGACGACATCGTCAGCTGGCCGGGCGGCTACGAGGCGATCGTCGGGCCTCGCGCGGACGCCGTGTCCGGTGGTCAGCAGCAGCGGATCTGCCTCGCTCGCGCGCTCGCCGCCGAGCCGGACGTGCTCGTCCTCGACGAGCCGACGAGCGCGCTCGACCCGCAGTCCGAGGCGCTGATCGGCGAGTCGCTGAGAACGATCCGCGACGAGCTCACGCTGTTCATCGTCGCGCACCGGATGTCGACGCTCGAGATCTGCGATCGCGTGATGGTGATCGTCGACGGGCGCTTGGCCGGCTTTGACACGAAAGCCGCCCTGCAGCGCGACAATCTCTACTACCGCCACGCCTCCGAGCTGGCCACGGTCGGCCGCTCCGACTGATCGAGCCGGCCTCGACGCGATGGCTAGGCTCTCGACCGTGGCCACTCCGATCGATCTGACGCGTCCGGACCCGGTCATCGGCGCGATCCCCGACTTCTTCATCGTCGGGCATCCGAAGTGCGGAACGACGGCGCTGCACCAGATGCTGAAGACGCATCCGCAGATCTACATGCCCGATCGCAAGGAGCCGTGGTTCTTCGCCGAGGAGCTGCATCAGTCGACGCCGCCGCGCCCCGAAGGCACGCCGCGAACGCTCGCCGAGTACGCGCAATGGTTTACCGGCGCCGAGCCCGGCCAGCTCGTCGGCGAGGCGACCGCTTACTACCTGTGGTCGAAAGACGCGATCGCGAACATCGCGCAGGTCAACCCCGACGCGAAGATCATCGCGATCCTGCGCGAGCCGGCGAGCTTCCTGCACTCGCTGCACCTGCAGCTGCTCGAGCAGTACACCGAGGTCGAGACCGATCTGGCGCGCGCGATCGAGCTCGAGGCCGAGCGCCGCGAAGGGCGCTCGATCCCGCGCTACACCTACTTCCCGCAGATGCTGCTCTACTCGGAGTTCGTTCGCTACGTCGAGCAGCTCGAGCGCGTGTACGCAGTGTTTCCCGCCGACAACGTCAAGGTCTTGATCTACGACGACTTCCGCGCCGATAACGAGCGCACCGTGCGCGAGGTGCATCGCTTCCTCGGCGTCGATCTCGCGAGCCCGCTGCAGACGCTCGAGGCGAACCCGACCGTGCGGCCGCGCTCGCAGCTGCTCAACGAGCTCGTTCACGCCGTCGGCGTCGGCCGCGGGCCGTTCTCGCGTGCGGTCAAGGCGACGATCAAGAGCGTCACGCCGGCCGGTCCGCGACGCCGAGCGATGCACGCGCTCAAGCGCCAGGCGGTCTTCGCGCCGGCGCGCCCGCCGGATGGAGCCGTGATGCGCCAGCTGCGCGTCCGCTGCAAAGACGAGGTGCTCGCCGCGAGCGAGTACCTCGGGCGCGACCTGATCGAGCTGTGGCGCTATGACGAGCCTTAGCGACGAATCCGGGCGCGTCCCGGACTTCTTCGTCGTCGGGCATCCGAAGAGCGGGACCTCGGCGCTGTACCGGATGTTGCGCGCCCATCGTCAGGTCTACATGCCAGCGGTCAAGGAGCCGTCGTACTTCGTCCCCGAGCTGCGGATCGGCAAGCGCAGCACGCAGCGCTACCCGAAGACGATCGAGGAGTACGAGGCGCTGTTCGCCGACGCCGAGCCCGGCCAGCTCGCCGGCGAGGCGACGACGGCCTACCTCTGGTCGCGCGACGCCGCGAGGCGGATCGCGCAGCTGCGGCCGGATGCGAAGATCATTGCGATCCTGCGCGAGCCGGCGAGCTTCCTGCGCTCGCTGCATCTGCAGCTCGTGCAGGACCACGTCGAGACCGAGACCGACCTGCGCCGCGCGATGCAGCTCGAGCCCGAGCGCCGGGAGGGTCGCCTGCTGCCGAGCAACTCGACGCGCCCGCAGTGGCTGCTGTACTCCGAGCAGGTCCGCTACGTCGAGCAGCTGCGCCGCTACCGCGACGCGTTCCCCGCGGAGCAGATCCTGGTCCTGATCTACGACGACTACCGCGCCGACAACCTAGCGACGGTCGCGCGCGTGCTCGCGTTCCTCGGCCTCGACGCCGAGCCGCCGAGCGACGCGATCGAGGTGAACCCGGCGGTGCGGATCCGATCGCCGCAGCTCTATGGGCTCGTGCGCTCGCTGTACCTCGGGCGCGGCGCAGCGCCGCGCGCGCTGAAGACGGGGATCAAGGCGGTGACTTCGCAGCGGCTTCGCCGTCGCGCGCTCTCGGCGCACTACCGCGCGCAGCGAACGAGCCCGCGTCCGGCCGACGACGCGCTCGCGCTCGAGCTTCGCCGGCGCTTCAAACGGGAGGTCGAGGCGCTCAGCGAGTACCTCGATCGCGACCTCGTCGAGCAGTGGGGCTATGCAGACCTCGAGTGAAGCGCCGCGCAGCGGCGCCGCGGTGCGCCGGCGCAAGCCGGACTTCTTCATCGTCGGCCACCCGAAGTGCGGCACGACGGCGCTCTATGAGATGTTGCGCGCGCATCCGCGGATCTTCATGCCGGAGCTGAAGGAGCCGTGGTACCTGGCGAGCGACATGCAGGCGCGCTTTCCGCCGCCGCGCTCGGCCTCGCCGCCGGAGACGCTCGACGACTACCTCGCGCTGTTCGCCGACGCCGATCCGACGCAGCTCGCCGGAGAGGCGTCGTCCGCCTACCTGCTCTCGCACACGGCCGCGGGGGAGATCGCAGAGCTGCGCCCCGACGCGAAGATCATCGCGATCCTGCGCGAGCCGGCGAGCTTCCTGCGCTCGCTGCACATGCAGTTGCTGCGAACGCACGTCGAGGGCGTCAAGGACTTCCGCCGCGCGATCGAGCTGGAGCAGCCGCGCCGCGCCGGGCGCAAGCTGCCGCGCCGCTCGCATCGTCCACAGCTGCTCCGCTACTCCGATCACGTGCGCTACGTCGAACAGCTGCGTCGCTATCGCGACGCATTCCCGGCTGAGCAGTTGCTGGTGCTGATCTACGACGACTTCCGCAACGACAACGAGGCGACCGTCCGCTCGGTGTTCCGTTTCCTCGGCGTCGACGACGACTTGTCGGTGGTCCCGAAAGAAGCGAACCCGACGCGCACGAGCATGCGCTCGCAGCGCCTCGACGAACTGGTCAACATGGTCTCGGTCGGCCGCGGCCCGGCGACGCGCGCGCTGAAGGCCGGCCTGAAGACGATCAGCTCGAGCACGGCGCGCGACGCCGCGATGCGCGTCACGCGCCGTCGCCTGATCTTCGGCCAGCCGCCGCCGGCCGACGACGCGCTGATGCTCGAGCTGCGGCGTCGCTTCAAGGGAGAGGTCGTCGCGGCGAGCGAGTACCTGGACCGCGACCTGATCGAGCTGTGGGGCTATGACCGCCTCGACTGAAGCGGGCGCGCGCGACGAGCTGGACCGCCGCGAACGCGTCTCGCGCTGGCGCGAGCGGGCCGCCGGCGAGCAGGAGTCGGCGCTGCCGCCGGGCTCGGTCACGCTCACGTGCTCGGCGCCACTCGGCGCCGGCGGCCTCGGTCGCCACGTCGAGGAGATCCTCGACGCGCTCGCGCGCCGCGAGCGGCAGAGCTTCTGCATCTCCGGCCCGACGCGCGCTGCAGGCCGGCCCGGCGACCGGCGTGGCGCGCGCGCAAGGCTGCTTGCGCGGGCGCTGCAGCTGCCGTTGCCGCTGACGCCGGCCGTGCGCGCACGCGCGTCGGCGGGCGAGTTCGACGCGTTCGCGGCGCGCCGACTGCCGGCGGCCGAGCACCTGATCGCGTTCAACGGCCAGGCGCTCAGCCAGCTCGCGTCGGCGAAGCGCGCCAGATATCGCACGAGCACGCTCGTCTCGGCGAACTCGCACATGCGCCACGTCGTCCGCCAGCACGAGCTCGCGCGGCGCCAGTACCCGCTCGAGGGATCGTGGGCGAGTCGGATGTTGGCGCGCAACCTGCGCGAGTACGAACAGTCGGACCGCGTTTACGTCGCCTCGCGCTACATCCGCGATTCGTTCCTCGACGAGGGCTTTCCCGAGGAGCGGCTCGCGTCGTTTCCGCTGACGCCGGATCGGCGCTTCGATGGCGTGAGACGAGCCGCTCCCGGTGACACCTTCGAAGTGGTCTATATCGGCAGCCTCGCGGTGCACAAGGGCGTGCCGCTGCTGATCGACGCGATCCGCCGCCTGCCGTACGAGGAGCTCAGGCTGAGGCTCGTCGGCGGCTGGGGCTCGCGCGGCATGCGCAAGTTCGTCGAGCACGCGTGCGCGAGCGATCGCCGGATCGTCGCCGGGCCGGGCGACCCGCTGGCGCAGCTCGCGACGGCGAGGCTTTGCGTGCACCCGGCGTTCGAGGACGGCTTCGCCTATGCGCCGGCCGAGGCGCTCGCGAGCGGCGTGCCGGTGATCGTCAGCGAGGACACCGGGATGAAGGAGCTGATCGACTCGCCGCGGCGCGGGCTGGTCGTCGCGACGGGTGACCTCGACGCTCTGACGGGCGCGATCGAGGCGTCCTATCGCGGCGAGCTCTTCACGGGACGGTAGGGCGGCTGTGGGACGCCTCGGGGAGACGCCGGCGCGAGCGAACGTCGAGCCGCAGCGTCGAACGGCGCTTCGCGTCGCCGTCGTCGGGATCTCGATCGACGATCCGTGCGGCGTGCGCGACCACGCCGCGCTGCTCGCGCAAGCGCTCGCCGGCGAGCGGATCGAGTGCGCGCTGCACTGGCTCTCGCGGACGCCGGGCTCGTTCGCGAGCGAGCGCCGCGAGCTGAGCGCCTGGACGGACGCGCTCGCCGGCGAGCTTCAGCGCGGGCGCGTAGACGCCGTGCTGTTGCACTACTCCGTGTTCGCGTTCGGCCATCGCGGCGTGCCGCTGTTCGCGCGGCCGGTGCTGCAAGCGACTCGCGCCGCTGGCGTTCCGCTCGTCACGTTCATGCACGAGTACGCCTACCCGTGGCGTCTCGGCGGCGCGCGCGGCAAGGTCTGGGCCGCGACGCAGCGGCTCGCCCTGCGCGACGTCGTGCGCGCCTCGCGGCGCCTCGTCGTGTCGGCCGAGACGCGCGCGGACTGGCTGCGCTCGCGCGCGTGGCTGGCGCGCCGCCCGATCTCGGTGGCGCCCGTGTTCTCGAACCTGCCGACGGCCGTCGAGGCGACGCTGGGGCCGGCGGCGGCGTCGCCAGCGGCGCAGGCGGCAGCGCCGGTAGCGCCGCCGGCTCCGGCTCGCGTGCCGGTGGCCGGCAGGATCGGCCTGTTCGGGTATGGCCACGAGGGCGTCGATTCGGCGACGGTGCTCGACGCGCTGCGCACGCTGCGCGAGCGCGAGCGCAAGGTCGGGCGCGAGATCGAGCTGACGCTGCTCGGAGCGCCCGGCAGCCCCTCGCCGGCCGCCGCGCGCTGGCAGCGCGAAGCCGCCGCGCGCGGGCTCGCCGACGCGATCGGCTTCTCCGGCCGGCTGCCGGCGCTCGAGCTGGCCGGCGCGCTCGCCGGCTGCGAGGTGCTGCTGTTCGCCGAGCGCGGCGGAGCGACATCGCGCAAGACGACGCTCGCCGCGTCGCTCGCCTCGGCACGCCCGGTCGTGGCGCTCGACGGCGTCAACGGCTGGCGCGAGCTCTCGCGCGCGCGCGCCGCGGTGATCGTCGAGCCGGACGGCGCGGCGTTGGCCGACGCGATCGCGCGGCTGCTCGAGGATCGCCCAGCGCGCGAGCGCCAGGGCGCGCTCGGCCGCGACTTCGCCGAGCGCGCGATGAGCGTCGAGCGCAGCGCGAGCGTCGTCGGCGCCGCGCTCAGCGCGGCGATCGAGCAGGCGCCGACCTGAGCGCGCGCAGCGCGGCTGATCGCGCAGGGACCAGTCGAGCGCACTCGGCGCGGGTGATCGAGCAAGGACCAGCCTGAGCGCGGTCGGCGCGGGTGGTCGAGTATGCGCAGGGCCGAGCCGCGCTCAGCGCTTCTCGTCGCGACGCCGGGCGTGCTCGATGCCCGCTTCGATCGCGGCCTCGAACTGCTCGGCGCGCGCGTCGTAGGAGATCTCCGCGTGAATCTGCTCGCGCGCGAACGTGCGCGGCTCGCCGGCGAACTTCGCCGCGGCGAGCTCGACGATCGCGGCGCGCTGCGCGTCGACGTCGTCGGGCGCCGTCAGCCAGACGCCGGGCTTGCCGCTGAGATAGTCCCAGTTCTCGCCGGGCGGGAGCGCCGCGAGGATCGGCCGGTCGCTCATCAGGTACTCGTACGTCTTTGCCGAGATGCGCCCGCCGCGCGAGCGATCGAGGCGCAGCGGGAGCGTGAGGAACAGCAGGTCGGCCTCGCCGAGGATCGCGGCGACGCGCTCGTGCGCGACCGGGTCGTGGACGGCGACGACCTGCTCGACTCCGGCGGCCGCGAGCGCGCGCGTGACGAGCTCGCGCGGGTAGCTGTTGTCGTAGACCGCCATGCCGACGCGCCCGTCCCACTCGGGGTGCTCGGCAAGCGCCGCGAGCAGCGCTTCGCCGACGATCGCCGGCGAGGCCGTGCGCGTGTCGAGCCGTGTCAGCGTGTGGCGGCCGAGCTTCGTCCATGCCTCGTAGAGACGCTTGAACGCGCTCGTCGAAGCGACCTCGGCGATCAGCGTCCACCAGCCTGACATCGCGCCGACGTAGACGATCTCGAAGCGCTCGCCGCTCGGCGGCTTGGCGCGGAACTCCGTCTGATCGGCCCCGTAGCGAACGAGGCGCAGCTTCTCGCGGTCCTCGTCGGTGTGTCGCGCGGCGACGAGCTCGAGGTTCGTACGCGAGACGTAGACGGTCGCGTCGGCGCGGCGCACGTAGAGGTCCTCGAGCCCCTTCGCGAGGCGGTAGTGCAGGCGCGAGGGGAAGTCGGGATGCATATCGGTGCACGTCGGCGAATCGTCGAGGTTGAGGATCAGCGGCAGGCCGCTGATTCGAGCCAGGACGATCCCGACGAGCCCTGCCGAGTAGGGCATCATGAACACGACGATCGCGTGCGGAGCGCGTTGCTTGATGATCCGCCGTCCGGCGAAGATCGCCGGCAGCGCCCAGAAGATCGAGTCGTCGGGCCAGACGAGCAGCTCCAGCAGCTTGCTCAGCCGCGCTCGTCGCAGCGCCGCGAGCAGCTTCGTCGGCCGTCGCGCGGCGACGGTCGTGACGCGCACGCGATCGCTCGAGCGCGCGTCGCGCGTCTCGCTCAGCAGCTCGATCTCGTGTCGCGCGGCGAGCCGCTCGATCAGCTTGCCCGCGCGAATCCCGGTCGGCGTCGTCGCTGGGGCGAACGACTGCGAGATGCACAACAGCCGCTCGGCGCTCGGTGGGATGGCGCTCATCGCGCGCCTCCCGTCTGCTCCCAATGGCGCCTGGCCGTCGCGTAGGCGTCGAGCAGCGCGGCGACGTGGCGCTGCTCGGTGAAGCGCTCGCCGACGTCGGCCTGGCCGACCGCGCCCATCTCCTGCTGTCGCCGCGGGTCATCGAGCAGCTCGCCGAGCGCCCGCGCGAGCGCCTTCGCGTCGCCCGGCCGCACGCAGAGGCCGCTGCGCCCGTCCTCGAGCCAGTCCTCGACGCCGCCGGTCGCGCTCGCGACGACCGGACGGCCTGCCGCGAGCGCCTCGATCCCGACGAGGCCGAACGGCTCCGGCCACAGCGACGGAATCGCCACGACAGACGCTTCGGCGAGCTGATGCGCGAGCTGCTCGGGCCCGAGCCAGCCGGCGAACCGAACGCGCTCGGCGATCTCGCGTCGCTCGGCGAGTCGGCGCAGCGCCTCCAGGCGCCGGCCGCTGCCGCAGATCACGAGCTCGGCGTCGATCGACGCGACCGCGTCGATCAGCACCTCGGCGCCCTTCGGCCGCACCAGCCGGCCGGCGAAGACGACCCTGCGCCTGCTCTCGTGCCCGGATCCTCGCGCGACCGGCACCGTGCTGAACAGCGGCACGATCGCACGCCGCTCGACGCCGTTGATCGCCATGTGGCGGTCGATCGCGCGCGAGTAGGTGATCGTCAGGTCGCAGCCGCGCAACGACGATTGCGCCGCGCCGGCGCGGCGGTAACTCTGCGGCAGCCAGCGCGGATCGCGCGTGTGCGCGCAACCGCGCGCGAGCAGGTTGGCGGCGCAACCGGGTCCGTGCGCGCGCTGGCATTCGTGGCCGGGGCGGAAGTAATGCACGCCGGATGTGCACGCCGAGAAGCCGTGCACGCTGCTGAGCAGCGGCGCGCGGCGGCGCAGCCGCGCGGTGACCAGCGGTTCGTCGAACTGATGCGTGTGGATCGCCGAGTACTCGCGCGAGAGCGCCGCGCCGATCCGGCGCTCGATCGGCGCGGCGTCGTCGAACAGCTCACTGGAGGTATGCACCGTGACGCCGTCGAGCGGCTGGCGCAGCTCGTCGCGAGCGGCGAGCACGTGAACTTCGACGCCGGCGCGCGCGAGCGCCGCTGCGCTCGCCTCGACGTGTGTCGCGACGCCGCCGTCCCTCGTCCAGAGCGGCGTGACGAGCAGAACGGATCGTGTCATCCCGTGGTCTCGAGCTCTCCGTCCGCGGCTTTCACGCCGCCGCCTGGCGAGGCTGCGCGCGGACGCTCGATGATAGCGACGCGCTCACCTGCGGCGGACTAGATTCCAGGCGGTGAGCGAGCGGGCGAGCGAGCCGGTGAAACTGGTCTACGTGATGGGCGCCGGTCACAGCGGCAGCACGATCCTCGGGATCACACTTGGCAATTGCGACGGCTTCTTCTACGCCGGCGAGCTCGAGGAGTGGTTGCTGACCTCCGAGCGCCCGCGCTGGGGAGCGCGTGAGCGCCAGGACTTCTGGAGCGCCGTGAAGCAGCGCGTCAGCGGCGCCGAGGAGATCTTCGGCGGCGAGGCGAATCGCTGCATCGAGCGCTCCTCGGCGAGCTTTCGCTTCGACCGGTGGCTCGCGCGCCGGCGGTTGCGCCCGGCCTACCGGCGCGTCGCGGCGCAGCTCGCGCGCGCCGTCGCCGACGTCGCGCAGGCGCGGTATGTGATCGACAGCTCGCACTTCCCGCTGCGCGCGCGCGAGCTGCGCGAGCTGCCGGCGATCGAGCTGTACCTGATCTTCCTAGTGCGCGATCCGCGTGACGTCGTCGCGTCGAACACGCGCGAGCTGAGCCCGCATGAGCTCGCCGAGACGCGCTGGCGACGGCTGACGATGAACGCCAACCTCTGGCTGACGCAGCTGCTGGCGCTGCGAACGTTCGCCAGCCACCGCGCGGACCGCCGGATCTTCGTGCGCCACGAGGACTTCCTCGAGGACCCGGCCGGCGTCACGCGCCAGATCCTCGCGATGCTCGGCTCGCACGCGGCGCTGCCCGACCTGCAGGCGCTCAGCGTCGGCGCGCCGCTTCAAGGCAATCCGCTGATCCGCGCGGACACCGTCGCCGTGCGGCCCGCGACGCGCAAGCCTGCGCGCAAAGATCTGTTCACGGCGATCGCCCAGTCGATCTGGCGCCCGCTGCTCGCGCGTCTGCGTCCCGCCGCGAGCGTCGCTCCCGGAGGCGTCGGATGAAGCTCGTGCACAGAGCGCTCGCGTCGCTCTCGCGCCGTGTCGATCGCCCTGAGCTGCTCGCGACCTTCTACCCCGGCGCGCGGCGCCTGCTGCGCGAGGAGATCGCCGTCGAGGCGGTGCTCGCCGCCGTGCTGCGCGACGACGCCACCTACGTCGACGTCGGCGCCAATCGCGGGCAGCTGCTGCGCGTCGCGTTGCGCGCATCACCGGCCGGGCGCCACATCGCGTTCGAGCCGATCCCCGAGCTCGCCGACGAGCTGCGTCGTGAGTTCCCATCGCTCGACAGCCGCCAGCTTGCCATCAGCGACCGACCGGGCGCCGCCGAGTTCTGCCACTTCCGCACGATGGACGGCTGGAGCGGGCTGCGCCGCAGTCTCGAGGTCAGCGACGAGCGCGGCGCTCCCGAGTACATCGACGTGCGCGTCTCGACGCTCGACGCCGAGCTCGGCGAGCTGCGGCCTGACGTGATCAAGATCGACGTCGAGGGCGCCGAGCTCGAGGTCGTCCGCGGCGGGCGCGAGCTGCTCGCGCGCGTCAAGCCGTTCGTGATCTTCGAGCATGTGCCGAGCGCCTCGGCGCTGTACGGCTCGCCGCCGGCCGCCGTGTGGGACGAGCTGCGCGCGCTCGGCTACGAGGTCTTCTCGATCACCGGCGAGGGTCCGTTCACGCGCGACGCGTTCGCCGCGCGCGAGGAGATCGTCAACTGGTTCGCGCGGCCCGCGTCGATCAGCTGACCTCGACGCGAACCTGCGTCGAGCGATTCTTGCCGCAGCTGACCTCGTAGATCGTCGTCTGCGTTGGTTCGACGGTGAACGAATACGCGCCCGTTTCGTCGGCGACGACCGTCGCGACGGGCGCGAACCGGCCCGCCGAGGTGCGCGCCAGCAGCGTCACGGTCTGGTTCGCCGCGTCGCTTGCGACGCCGCTGATCGTCGTCGGCGAGGCGGGGGTCGGCGCGGCGGGCGTCGTCGTTGCGCCGGGCGTCGTCGTCGCGGCGGGCGTCGAGGTCGCCGGCGTCAGTGTCACGTCAAGCACCGGTGAGGTGGGCGCCGTCGACGCGATCGCCGTAGGCGCGGCGCTGCTCTGGATCGTCAGCGCCGGGTTCTGCGCTTGCACGATCGTGTAGCTGAGCGGCGTCGATTCGGTGCGCTGCTCGCCATGCGGATGCGCGGTCGTCACGACTTCGACGTCGCCTGCATAGCGGAAGCGGTGCGAGAACGAGTAATGACCTTCGGCGTCGGTGTGCGCGGTGGCGACCGTGCGCCATTCATCGCCTACGTAGCGGACTCGCAGGCCGACGCCGATCCCCGCCGCCGCCGGCTGGACCGTGCCGGAGAACGACATCCGCGTCGGGCCGCCGGCGCTCCTGCCGGCGCCCATCGGAACCGCCGCGCCGCTCGCCGCCGAGCCGGCCAGCGTGACGCCGGCGTCGACGCGCACGACGACGCGCGCCGGGTGGCGCGTGCTCGCCGCGCGCAGCACGAACGTGCTGCGGCCGCTCAGGTCGGCCGTGTGAAATTCATAGGAGCCGTCGGTCGCCGTCGTCGCCGTGCCGGCCGACGCGAGACTCGACGCAGAGCTGTCCGCTGTTGAAGCTGCTTCGCGCTGCGAGACGGTCACTTCCTGACCTTCGACGCTGACGCCCGCCGGGCAGGTCAGCTTGCCTGACAAGGTCACCGCTTCGCCGCTCGTGACCTGCGCGGCGCTGGACGCGGCGGTGATGCTGCAGCCCGATGCCGGCGTCGCGGTGGATTGCGTGTCGGCGCCGATCGGGGTGGTGGGTGGCGTTTTGGCGCCCGTCGGCGGCGCTTCGCGGGTTGCTCCGGCGCCGGCTTCGCCGGTCGGCGCTTCGCTCGTGATCGGAGCTTCGCCCGATCCATCACCGCGTTCGGCCTGCCGCGCGGCGCGCCGTGCTTCACGTCCGCCCTGGCGCGCGCTGCGCTGCGCTTCGTTTGCCGCCTTCCTCGCGTCCCTGCGCTGCTGGCGCTGCGCCTTGATCGCAAGCTTCGTCGCCGCGCTCTCGTGCGCGCCGGCCGAGCCGGGCGCGAGCAGCGCGAGCGCGAGCGCCGCGCAGAGGACGATTATCTGCATCAGCGAGCGGCGAGAGGCGTGTGCGGGCACTTTGCTCCTAGCGATCGGCGGCGAAGCGATTGCCTCGCGCGGTTTGACGATCCTCGTTCGCTCTCCTATCGGCAGCCTCGCCGACGCGCTTGACCGCGGCTGGACGAACGCTCGCGCGGCGATTCCGGATCGGCCCGGCAGCGCTCGGGGCGGGTCGGGCGATCATCTATGTTGCCCGAATGTGCGGGATCGCAGGGAGCACGGAGGACCCCGACGGTCGCGCGGTGAGAGCGATGTGCGCGACGTTGCGCCATCGCGGCCCGGACGACGAAGGCGTGCACAGCGACCCGGCGGCCACCGTCAGCATCGGCGCGCGGCGCTTGTCGGTGATCGACGTCGACGGTGGGCATCAGCCGCTGTGCAACGAGGACGGCTCGGTTTGGGCGGCGTTCAACGGCGAGATCTACAACCATCGAGAGCTGCGCGAGGAGTTGAGCCGGCGCGGGCACACGTTCTCGACGGCAGGCGACACCGAGGTGCTGGTCCACCTCTATGAGGAGTACGGCGATGCGATGGTGCACGCGCTGGAGGGGATGTTCGCGTTCGCGATCTGGGACGAGCGCGAGCGCCGCCTGCTGCTGGCGCGCGATCGCTTCGGCGAGAAGCCGTTGTTCGTGCACGAGCACGACGGCGAGCTGCTGTTCGCGTCCGAGCTGACGGCGCTGCTCGAAGTCAAGCCGGCGCTGCGCGAGCTCGACCCGTATGCGATCGACGCGTTCTTCGTGTTCGCCTACGTGCCCGGTCCTGGCACGGTCGTCCCAGGCGTTCGCCAGCTGCCGCCCGGGCACCTGCTCAGCTGGACGCGCGAGCGGCGCCGCGGCGAGCTGCGCAGCTGGTGGGCGCCGCCGCGGCTTGGCGCGCGCCGGCGCGAGTCGTTCGCGGCGATCGCCGCCGAGGCGAGCGAGCTGTTCGAGCAGTCCGTCGGCACGCGGATCGTCGCCGACGTGCCCGTCGGCGTGTTCCTCAGCGGCGGCGTTGACTCGACGCTCGTCGCGTCCGCCGCCGCGCGCGCGTCCTCGCGGCCGCTGCAGACGTTCACGGTCGGCTATGACGTCGGCAGCGTCGACGAGACCGGGCGAGCGCGCGAGGTGGCCGCGAGGCTCGGCTCAGAGCATCACGAGGTCACGCTGACGCTCGCCGACGTCGCCGAGCGCGTGCCGAAGCTGCTGGCGAGTCTCGACCAGCCGCTCGCGGACCGCGCGACGGTGCCGCTCCATGCGCTCTCGGAGTTCGCGCGCCCGCGCGTCACGGTCGCGCTCGGAGGCGAGGGCGCCGACGAGCTGTTCGGCGGCTATCCGCGCTACCGCCGCCTCGAGCAGGCCAGGCGCGTGCACGCCGCGTTGCCGGCGCTCGCGACGCGCCCGCTCGCCGCTGCGTCGCGCGCCTGCGCCGGCTGGGCGCCGGCGTCGCGAGCTGCGCGGCGACTGGCGTCGACATCGCTGCTCGAGCGCAACCTCGATTGGGCGACGGCCGAGCGCCGCGACGCGCGTGCGGCGCTGTACGGGCCGCGGCTCGCCGACCTGCGGCACGACCGCGTGCTCGGCGACCTGGCGCTGCGCGCCGGCGAGCTCGACGGCGGCGCGACGGCGCGTTGGCTGATGCGCCTCGACCAAGTCCACTACCTGCCCGACGACGTGCTCGTCAAGACCGATCGAGCGAGCATGCTCGTCTCGCTCGAGCTGCGCACGGTCTTCCTGCACGCCGGCCTCGCCGAGCTCGCCGGTTCGCTCGACACTTCGATGCACCTCGGCGGCGTCGGCAAGGCGCTCGTGCACGCGATGCTGCCGCCGGGGCTATTGCCGAGCGGCGGGCGCGGGCGCTATCGCAAGACGGCGTTTCGCGTGCCCGCCGCGCAATGGCTGCGCGGACCGCTCGCGGCGACGATCGACGAGCAGCTCGAGCGCGGGACGATCTTCAGCGAGGGCTACTTCGACCGCGGCGCGGCCGAGCGCCTCGCGCGCGAGCACGCGAGCGCGGAGCGCGATCACAGCGATCGGCTCTGGCCGCTGCTGGCGTTCGGACTGTGGGCTGATCGCTTCCATGGGCTCGCGCCGCGCTGAGCGCGCGCCTGCCCTGGCGCGCCCGCGTCTGCTGCTGCTGACGCCCGACTTCCCGCCGGCGCCGGGCGGCATCCAGGTCGTCGCCGATCGTCTCGCCTCGGCGATGGGCGCGTTCGACACGCTCGTCGTCGCGCCCGACGCGCCAGGCGCGGCCGCGTTCGACGCGACGCGCGAGTTGCGCGTCCGCCGCGTCGCCGGCGGCGCGCGGCTGCGCGGAGGACGCAACGCGCTGCTCAACGCCGCGGCGCTGCGCGCGGCGGCGAGCTTTCGCCCGCAGCTGACGTTGAGCGCGCACATCGTCGCCAGCCCGGCCGCGGCGCTGATCCGCAGGACGCTCGGCGCGCGTACGGCGCAGTACTTCCATGCCGAAGAGATCGGCGCCAAGCCGAGACTCGCGGCGTTCGCCGCGCGCGAAGCCGATCTCGCGATCGCCGTCAGCGCTTACACGGCGCAGCTCGTCGCCGCGACCGGCGCGAGCGCGCGGCGCCTCAGCGTGATCGGCAACGGCGCCGACGTGCCGCTCGAGCAGGCGCCGCTGCCGGCCGAGCGCCCGACGATCCTCACGATCGCGCGAATCGAGGAGCGCTACAAGGGTCACGACATGATCGTGCGGGCGCTGCCGCTCGTCCTCGCGAAGGTCCCCGACGCGGAGTGGGTCGTGATCGGCGACGGCTCGCTGCGCCCGTCGCTGGAAGCGCTCGCGCGCGGATATGGGGTCGAGCGCTCGATCCGCTTCCTCGGCGCGGTCGAGGACGCCGAGCGCGACGCCTGGCTGCGCCGCGCGCGGCTGTTGGCGATGCCGAGCCGTCTGCCCGCCGGACCGTTCGCCGGCGAGGGCTTCGGGATCGTCTACCTGGAGGCCGGCGCGTATGGCAAGCCGGTCGTCGCCGGCAACGTCGGTGGCGCGCTCGACGCCGTGCGCGACGGCGAGACGGGCCTGCTCGTCGATCCGCGCGATCAGCTCGCCGTGGCCGAGGCGATCGGCTCGCTGCTGCTCGACGACGCGCTCGCGCGACGCCTCGGCGCGGGCGGTCGGCGGCGCGCGCAAGAGCAGACGTGGCCGCTCGTCGCCGAGCGCGTGCAGCGGCAGCTGCTCGAGCTGCTCGATCCGACGGTCGACCCGCAAACGGGCGGCGGGCGCTCGTCGATCGTGCGTCGATGAGGGTCCTGTTCGTCAACCACACGTCGGTCGTCAGCGGCGGCGAGCGCTCGCTGCTCGACCTGTTGAGCGCGCTCGGCGATGACGTGCAGCCATTGCTGGCGACGCCGCCCGGCGCGCTGCAGGCGCTCGCCGAGCAGCGCGGCATCGCAACGACGCCGATCACCGGGACGGCCGGCAGCCTGCGGCCGCATCCGCTGCACACGCCACGCGCGCTGCTCGAGATCGCGCGCGCGGCCTGGCAGGTCCGTCGAGCGGCGGCGCGCCATCGCGCTGACATCGTCCACGCGAACTCGATCCGCGCCGGCATCGTGCTCGCGCTCGCCCGCCCGCGCACGGCCAAGCGCTCGGCGCCGGCGGGCGGCGCTTCCGCCTCGGCAACGGCGCGGATCGTGCACGTGCGCGACTGCCTGCCGCGCGGCCTGCTCAGCGACGCGACGCTGCGGCTGATCGGCGCGAGCGCGACGACGGTCGTCGCCAACTCGCGCTACACGGCCGACTCGGTCCGCGCGGTGGCGCCGCGAGCGCATCTACGGGTCGTCCACAACGCGATCGACCTCGCGCGCTTCGACCCGCGCAAGCTCGACCGCGCGAGCGCGCGAGCGCGGCTCGGCGAGGACGGCGCGCGCGCGGTGCTGCTCGGCGTCGTCGCGCAGATCACGCCGTGGAAGGGCCAGGACACGGCGATCGAAGCGCTCGCGCTGCTGCGCGAGGAAGGCGTCGACGCGCAGCTGCTGCTCGTCGGCGCGGCGAAGTTCGTCGCCGCGGCGACGCGCTTCGACAACCAGCGGTACGTCGCGCGGCTGCACGAGCTGGTCGCGCGCTCGGGGCTGGGCGAGCGTGTCTCGTGGCTCGGCGAGCGCGACGACGTGCCGGAGGTGATCCGTGCGCTCGACATGCTGCTGCTGCCCTCCTGGGAGGAGCCGTTCGGACGCGCCGCGATCGAGGCGATGGCGCTCGAAGTGCCGGTTCTCGCGACGAGCGTTGGCGGACCGGCGGAGATCGTCACCGATGGGCGCGAGGGCTATCTTCTCGCGCCGCGCGAGCCGCGGCGCTGGGCCGATGCGGTTGCGCGCGTGCTGCGCAGCGACGATCGCGGCGCGGCGATCGGCCGCGCCGGACGCGAGCGAGTGCAGCGCGAGTTCACGACCGCGCAGCACGTTGATGCGATGCGTGCGGTATACGAGAATGCAATGGAGCGCGTCCGGCGCGTGGATTCACGAGGGTGAGTGGCGCCGTCGGCGGGCTTATCTGAATCTTGCAAAAGGCGACTACGCTCCGTAAGGTTGAAATGCGCGATCGAACTGTCAACCCTGTAGATCGGCGCGGGCCGGGCAGCCGCCAGAATTCGACTCGCGCCAACTCCGACCACCCAGCAAGGATGCCCGCGACCTATCACCTCTCGCATCTGCGCACGCTGGAGGCCGAGGCGGTCCAGGTGATGCGTGAGGTCGCCGCCGAGTTCGAGCGTCCGGTGCTGCTGTTCAGCGGCGGCAAGGACTCGATCGTGCTCGTCCGCCTCGCCGAGAAGGCGTTCCGTCCCGGGCCGTTCCCGTTTCCGTTGATGCACGTCGACACCGGCCACAACTTCCCGGAGGCGATCGAGTACCGCGACCGTCGCGTCGAGGAACTCGGCGAGCGGCTGATCGTCGCCTCCGTCGAGGACTCGATCCGCCAGGGACGCGTCGTCGAGGAGACCGGCCCGCGCGCGTCGCGCAACGCGCTGCAGACGGTCACGCTGCTCGACGCGATCCGCGAGCACGGCTTCGACGCGGCGTTCGGCGGCGCCCGGCGCGACGAGGAGCGAGCGCGCGCGAAGGAGCGCGTGCTGTCCTTCCGCGACGAGTTCGGCCAGTGGGAGCCGCAGCGCCAGCGGCCGGAGGTCTGGTCGCTGTACAACGCGCGGATCCGCAAGGGCGAGCACGCGCGCGTCTTCCCGATCTCCAACTGGACCGAGCTCGACGTCTGGCAGTACATCGCCGAGGAGCGGCTCGAGGTGCCTTCGATCTACTTCTCGCACGAACGCGAGGTGTTCGAGCGCGACGGGATGCTCTACGCGGTCAGCCCGTTCACGCAGATAGTCGACGGAGAGCGCCCGTTCTCGGCGACCGTCCGCTACCGCACGGTCGGCGACATGAGCTGTACCGGTGCGGTCGAGTCGACCGCGGCGACGCTCGAGCAGGTCGTCGCCGAGATCGCCGCGACGGAGGTGACCGAGCGCGGTCAGACGCGCGCCGACGATCGCGTCAGCGAGGCGGCGATGGAGGATCGCAAGCGGCAGGGGTACTTCTGATGCGCAGCCTGTTTCGCGAATCGATCGAGATCTGGAGGGCGGGGGGAGCATGAGCGAGGAGATCAACGGCAACGGCCGGGCGGCGGCGCTCGGCGCAGCGCGCGGCGCCGTCGCGACGGCGAGCGGCGGCGAGGAGGCGCGCGAGCTGTTCCGGCGCCTGACCGAGCGACCGGTCGACCTGCTGCGCTTCGCCACGGCCGGCTCGGTCGACGACGGCAAGAGCACGCTGATCGGGCGGCTGCTGTACGACTCCAAGCAGGTGCTGACCGACCAGCTCGAGCACGTCGAGCAGACCAGCGAGCGGATGGGGCACGACTTCCTCGACCTCTCGCTGCTGACCGACGGGTTGCGCGCCGAGCGCGAGCAGGGGATCACGATCGACGTCGCCTACCGCTACTTCGCGACGGCTCAGCGGCGCTTCATCATCGCCGACACGCCCGGCCACGAGCAGTACACGCGCAACATGGTCACCGGCGCCTCGACCGCCGACTTGGCGATCGTGCTGCTCGACGCGCGCAAGGGCGTGATCGCGCAATCCAAGCGCCATGCGTTCATCAGCTCGCTGCTGGCGATCCCGCACCTCGTCGTGTGCGTCAACAAGATGGACCTCGTCGGCTACGACGAGAGCGTGTTCGACTCGATCGTGCAGGAGTTCGAGTTGTTCGCCGCGCGCTTGGAGGTGCCCGATGTCACGTTCATCCCGATCTCCGCGCTGAACGGCGACAACGTCGTCGATCGCTCCGCGGCGATGCCCTGGTATCAGGGTCCGCCGCTGCTCTACCACCTCGAGCACGTGCACATCGCCTCCGATCGCAACCTGATCGACGTGCGCTTTCCGGTGCAGTGGGTGATCCGTCCGCCGGCGTCGAGCGTGACCGACTACCGCGCCTACGCCGGACAGGTAGCCGGCGGCGTGATGCGACCGGGCGACGACGTGGTCGTCCTGCCTTCCGGGCAGCGCACGACGATCGAGTCGATCGACTCGTTCGAGGGGCCGATCGACGAGGCGTTCCCGCCGATGTCGGTCGCGCTGCGCCTGGCCGACGACATCGACGTCGGGCGCGGCAGCACGATCGTGCGCGCGCAGAACCAGCCGACCGTGTCGAACCGCTTCGAGGCGCTGCTCTGCTGGATGTCCGAGCGCCCACTCGACCGTCGGCGCCGCTACCAGGTCAAGCACACGACGCGGACCGTGATGGTCGGCGGGCTCGACGTGCGCTACCGGATCGACGTCGAGACGCTGCACCGCGACGAGCGCGCGACGGAGCTCGGCTTGAACGATCTCGGACGCGTGCGGATGGAGCTGAGCGCGCCGCTCGTGTTCGACTCCTACCGGCGCAACCGCACGACCGGCAGCCTGATCGTGATCGACGAGGCGACCAACGAAACGGTCGCGGCCGGCGTGATCCTCGACACCGAGGTCGACGAGCTCGAGCAGTCGCCGAAGAGCGAGCGCAGCCCGAACGTCCGCTGGCAGGGGACGCGGATGACGCGCGAGCGCCGCTGGAGCGCGCTCGGCCATCCGGGCGCGACGTTGTGGTTCACCGGTCTGCCGGGCGCCGGCAAGTCGACGATCGCGGCTGCCGTCGAGGAGCGGTTGATCGGCGCCGGGCAGCCGGCGTTCCTGCTCGACGGCGACAACCTGCGCCACGGCCTCAACGGCGATCTCGGCTTCGACGAGTCGGCTCGGCGCGAGAACGTGCGGCGCACGGCGCACGTCGCGCAGTTGCTCGCGGAGTCCGGCACGGTCGCGCTCGTCAGCCTCGTCAGCCCGTACGCGGCCGATCGCGAGTTCGCCGCGAAGCTCCACGGCGAGCAGCAGCTGGACTTCATCGAGGTGTTCGTCGACGCGCCGCTGGAGCTCTGCGAGAAGCGCGACCCGAAGGGCCTCTACGCGCGAGCGCGCGCCGGCGAGCTGGCCGGCCTGACCGGCGTCGGCGCGCCGTATGAGCGCCCGGCCGATCCGGACCTCGTGCTCGGCACGCTCGACGAATCGGTCGAGCGGGGCGTCGAGCGCGTGTTCGAGCTGCTCGCCGCGCGCGGCATCGTCATCGACGAGTCCTGAGCGTTCGCGCGCGAGCGCTCTCGCCGCGCGAGCTCGTGACCCGCGCGAAGCCGGTGACGCGCGGCCCTGCCGCCGGTCGTATCGCTACTTGCGTTTGACGGCGCTCGGATCGGCGTGCAGCGTGACGCTCGAGCTGGCGCCGGAGACCAGTGCGCCGGGGCGCACGACAACGTACGCCCGGTAGCGACCCGCCTTGCGGACCGTCACGACTTGGCTGAAGCGCGAGAAGCTGCGGGCGGCGCGCTTGACGACGCCGCTCGCCTGCGTCGCGTAGCGCACTTCGCGTTCTGACTTGCCGCGCGGGCGCGAGGGCAGTTCGAGTTGGAACAGCACGCTCGCGCCGACCTCGGCGGGCGTGACCGTGCCATACAGGCGCACGAGCCCGCGATGCGCCGACGTGCGCACGCGCAGCGTCACTTTCGGCGCGACGTGCGCCGTGACGATCGGACTCGTCAGCGGCCGCGCGGCGCTCGTGCGCACGCGCAGCTGGGTGCTTTTCGTCAGCCCCTTGACTTCGAGCGCGAAAGCGCCGGCGGCGTTCGTCGTCTCGGGCGCGCCGGCGTCGGTGAATGCGGTCAGGAAGGGGTAGGCGCTCGTCTGCAGGAAGATCGGCTGCAGCGCGCCGCCGTTCCCGGTCAGCGTGCCGCGCAACGTGAACGCCCCGCCGTATGGCGTCGGAGCAAGTTCCTTCGTGCTCTCCATCGCGAACTTGAGCTTGCTCTTGACGGTCGTGTACGTGTGGTCGCGACCCGGCTTGGAGCCGGCGCTGTTCGTGGCGAGGATCCGGTAGTGAGAGCCGACCGGAAGGCTCGCGACCGTCTGTGAGACTTTCACGGCGCTCTCGCCGGCGCCGACGGAAGCGCTCGCGGTCTGCGAGCCGTACGCGGTGCTCGGCCCATATTGGAACACGTAAGTCGTCGGCAGCCCGTGCGGGTTGACGGCGCCCTGGAGCGTCGCGGAGGCGCCGCGCACCTCGCCAACGCCGCCGGTGGACGCGCTGGGCGGTCCTTGCGAGCTCGGCGTGCGAGCCGACTGCGCCAGCGGCGCCAGGCCGAGCGCGACGCAGAGCGTGGCGAGGATCACGGCAGCGATTCGGCGCACACGCTGATCCTAATCGCCCGGTGGCCTCGCCGCGCGGCTTGCGGACGCAGCAAGGTCGATGTGGTGACAGGCGCGGGGGACCGCTCGCGGGGCGCGAGCCGCTCGGCTTTCACCCGCGGCTTTCACCAAATCGTTACGCGGCCGCCGGGGCGCGGCTCGACCATGTGCGGCGGAGCTGAGCCGGCTCCAGGTCCCGTCGTGTCGCGACCGTCGCGGCAAGCGCGACGGCCATCCTCAAGCGAGCCAAAATTGCCGACCGAATCGATCGCCAGCACACCGCCCCTCGTCGGCGCGCCCGAGACCTGCCGGCGCTGTGGAGTAGCGCTGGCCGAGGACCAGCGCTACTGCCTGGAGTGCGGTGAGCGGCGCACCCCGATCAGCAGCGTGCTGCTCGGCGGCCCGCCAACGGCGAGCGACGCGCCTGCATCGCAACCGCCAACCCCGCCGCCGTTGCCAGGCCGCGCGCGCGCCGACGACGCCAACCGCGGCAACGCCGTGACTGTGATCGCCGGCGTCGGCGTCCTGCTGTTGGCGATGGGAGTGGGCGTGCTGATCGGCCGCTCGGGCGGCTCGAAGTCGAGCGGCTCGGCCGCGGCGCCACAGGTGATCACCGTCGCCTCGGCGCCCGCGTCCGGCGCGGCGAGCGCCCCAGGCGCGAGCGCCGGCGAAGCGAGCACGTTCAGCAGCGACTGGCCGACGGGAAAGAGCGGTTACACCGTGCAGCTGCAGACGCTGCCGTCGTCGAGCGCGAAGACGAGCGAAGTCGAAGCGGCGAAGACCGCAGCCGGCGCGAAGGGCGCGAAAGGCGTCGGAGCGCTGAAGTCCGAAGAATTCAGCAGCCTCGCGGCCGGCAACTACGTGATCTACTCGGGCGTCTACGGCAAGCGCGCCGAAGCGCAAAAAGCGCTGCCGGCGCTGAAGCAGAGCTTCCCGAGCGCGGAAGTCGTGAAGGTCGCAAACGGCGGCGCCGGCTCATCTTCGACCGGCGCGAGCTCGAGCTCTGGCGCGAGCTCGCCGTCGTCGGGCGCCGGATCGAGCGAGGCCCACCCAGCCGCGCCGAAGGTGCTCGAAGAAGAGCACAAGACCAAAGGCAAGAGCTACGAGGAAAAGTCGAAGAACCTCCCGGACGTGGTCGGCACGTGAGCATGCTCGGCGACGCGATCGGCAGGAACGGGCGTGCGCGCGGCTCCGACGCGCGCGGCGACCGCGTCGCGCTCGAGCCCGCGCCCGGCGCCGCGGCGCCGGCGCTCGCCGGCTCATCCGCGCCGGCCGCGCCGGCCGCGAGCGACGATCGCAGCGAGCTGCGCCGCCGTCGCGATGCGCTCGCCGAGCAGGTCACCGAGCTGCACTGGGACCTCGGCGGGCTCGCCTATGAGATGGCGATCCGCGATCACTTCCGCCTCGACGTGCTCGTCCGGCGCGCGGCGGTGCTGCAGGAGCGCGACGCCGAGCTGGCTGAGCTCGAGCGGCTGTTGCGACTCGAGGACAGCGCGAGCGCCGGCAGCTGCCCGGCCTGCGCCGCGCCGCACAGTCGCGGCGCGGTGTTCTGCTGGCAGTGCGGAGCGACGCTGATGCAGCGTGCATCGAGCGCCGCGGCGAGCGCTCACGCGCCGGCGAGCGTCGACGCCGGCGGACAGACGGCTGTGATCGATGCGCTGCTGGCGCCGGACGGCTCGCAACGCGCCGCCGAGGACAACTCGCGCGCTGCGCCGTTCGCGGAGGACTAGCTCGAGGTGACAGCTTCCGGCGGTTCGGCTCGGTTCTGCGCGGAGTGCAGCGCGCCGCTGCGACCCGAGCAGCGCTACTGCCTGGAGTGCGGCGCGCGCGTCGGGCCGCGAAGCGACGAGCTGCGCGCGCTGATGCAGCGCTCGCACGCGGAGCCGATGTCGCGGATGGACGACGCGCCAGCCGGCGCGCGGACGAACGCCGCGATCGACGCGCGGGACGATGGCCGACGCGCGAGCGTCGCCGACGCGCCGACGGCGGCACGCGCCGCCGGCGGCGGATGGCTCGGCGGGATCGGCGATCGCGTCGGATCGTTGCGGCTGCCCTCACGGCGCGTCGGCGCGCTGCTGGTGCTCGCGTTCGTCGGCTTCGGCGTGCTGCTCGGGAACGTCGCGGGATCGCGCGTGCAGAACACGCTCGCCGCCGCGACGCGTCCGCGGCTGAAGCTCGTGCTGCCGGCCGCGAGCGACGCCGCGCGCGCGACCGAAGCGCCGAGCGCGAGCAGCGAACCGCCGACCGCGCAAGCGCAGCCGACGCCGGAAGCGAGCGCTCCCGAAGCCGCTGCGCCGGCGGCGTCGAGCACAACGCCGACGCCGGCGCCGGCGCCGAGCGGCGCCAAGCACGAAGCGAGCAAGGGCGGCGAAGCGGGCTCCGGAAAAGGCGCCTCGCCGCCTGCCTCGCACGGCGGAGCGTCGAAGCTGCCGGCGATCAGGCACGTGTTCGTCGTGATGCTCTCCGACGAGCCCTACGCGGCGACGTTCGGCCCGGAATCGGCCGCGCCGTACCTCGCGCGGACGCTCGAGGGCCAGGGCGAGCTGCTCGTTCGCTACTACGCCGTCGCGCACCAGCAGCTCGCCGACGGCATCGCACTGCTCAGCGGGCAAGGCCCGACGCCGGCGACCGCCGCGAACTGCCCGAACTACGCGGCGATCACGCCCGGCGCGCCGGGCGCCGACGGTCAGCTGCTCGGCGAAGGCTGCGTGTATCCGCCGTCGACCCCGACGCTGCCCGGCCAGCTCGAAGTCAAGCGCCTGACCTGGCGCGCTTACGTGCAGGGACTCGGCGAACCGGGCAGCTCCGCGGCGGCGTGCTCGCATCCGGCGCTCGGCGCGCCCGACCCGACGTCGGCGTCGCCGCCCGTGCCGCAACCGTACGCGACGTTTCGCAACCCGTTCGTTTATTTCCAGGCATTGACCGAATCGCCGTCGTGCGCCAGCGACGACACCGGCTTGAGCTCGCTCGCCGGCGACCTGTCGAGCGCCAAGCGCACGCCGAGCCTCGCTTACATCGTCCCCGACCGCTGCCACGACGGCAGTCCAGGCCCGTGCCCGACGGGCGGCGCCGGAGGACTGCCGGCGGCGAGCGCGTTGCTCGAGGAAGTCGTGCCGAAGATCCTCGCGTCGAAGGCCTACAAGGACGCCGGGCTGCTGGTGATCACGACCGATCAAGCGCCGTCGAGCGGCGAATTCGCCGACTCGAGCTCGTGCTGTGGGCAGCCGCGCTTTCCGAACCTGCCGGCGCCGACTGGACCGGCGGCGAGCCTCTCGCCGGAAGGCGGCGGACAGGTTGGCGCGCTGTTGCTCTCGCCGTTCGTCAAGCCGCACACGACGAGCCAGGAAACGTACAACCACTTCTCGCTGCTGCGAACGATCGAGGACGTGTTCAAGCTCAAGCACCTCGGCTACGCCGGCGCCGCGCACGTCAACTCGTTCGAACCGTCGCTGTTCGCCGCCAACGGCGCCAAGTAGCGCCGTTGGGCGGCCCGCACGTTCGCCGCGCGGCCCGCGGCCCGGCGCCGATCGGCGAGCAGCTACCGGCGGCGCTCAGCTGGCCCGTGGCGCTCAGCTATTAGCTAGCCCGCGGCGCTCAGCAGCTCGTCGTAGGTGATCGCTTCGCGGCGAGCGCCGGCGCGGCTCAGAACCCACTCGAGCGCGATCATCTGCCGCGGGTGCTGCAGGTCGGCGGGGTGCAGGTCGACGCGCAACGTGCGACCGCCGATCAGTCCACCGGCGCGGATCAGCGCGGGGGAGAGGATGCGCTGCAGCGGACCGGATGCATTCATGCCCAAGGCCGGCGAGAGCAGGCGCCGGGCCTCGTCGGCATCCGTCACGCGGCGGTGGATGCCGAGCAGTCCGGCCCACCAGCGGAATCTACGCGGCAGCTCGCTGCGCAGCGCCGGCGTGTATGCGTAGGCGGGGGCGACGAAGCCGTCCGGCTCGATGCCGGCGAGCTTCAGCACGCGCCAACCGGCGTTGACCGCGCGGCGCGTCTCATCGACGTCGAGCCCGACGAACTCGCCGGTGCGGCGCGCCGGCGAGCTGAGCAGCGCCTGCGGCGAGAGGCCGCCGGAGCGTCGTGAGCGCTCGTGCTGGAAGCCGTGCTGTGCGATCGAGTCGCCGGCGCGGCGGCAGTCGGCCAGCCAGCTCGTCATCTCCGGCGAGCGCTCGCCGAGCGGGTGCAGGTCTCGCGCGGGGATCACGAGCAGCGTCACGCGGTCGACGCCGTGGTCGTTGAGCCAGTCGCGGATCAGCGCGCAGCGCTCGAACGTCGCCGGCTCGACGTCGTGCAGCGCGACCGCGATCGTGCGCGCCGCGCGCGAGCTTGCGACACTGAGCGAGCGCGTCGGCGCGAGCGAGCCCGGAGGCGCGACCGAGCTAGGCAGCACGAGCGACCTCGCTCGCGACGACGCCGGCGAGCAGGCGGCGATAGCCGGCGCCGAGCCGCTGCAGCGCGCGCTCCCAAGTGCGCTCGCGGACGGCCTGCAGCCCACCGCGCGCGAGCTGCTCGCGCAGCGCGGGCGAGCCGGCGAGCTCGAGCACGGCGTTGGCCAGCGCCGCCGCGTCAGCCGGGCAGAGCAGGCCGCTGCGGCGCTGCTCGATCAGCGACAGCGGGCCGCCCTCGTCGACGGCGATCACCGGCAGCCCGCTCGCCTGCGCCTCGAGCACGACCTGGCCGAACGTGTCGGTGCGGCTGGCGAAGAGGAACAGGTCGGCGCTGGCGTAGGCGCGCGCGAGCGCATCGCCTTCGAGCCAGCCGCGGAACACCGCGCACTCGCCGACGCGCTCGCGCAGGCGCTGCTCCTCCGGCCCGCCGCCGACGAGCACGAGCCGCAGGCGCGGGTCCCGCGCGCGAGCGCGCAGGAACGCGTCGGCCAGCAGGTCGGCGCCCTTCTCGCGCGTGATGCGCCCGGCGTAGAGCACGTCGATCGCGTCGTCCGGCTTGCCGTGACCGTCGGCCGCCAGCTCGCTCAATCCCGCGCCGCGCAGCGCCGGGTCGAAGCGATCGGTGTCGACGCCGCGGTCCCAGCGCGCGATCTTCTCGGCGCCGACGCCGATGCCGGCGAGCGTCGCGTCGGACGCCGGGCTGGGAGAGAGCACGAGGTCGCACGCGCCGTAGAACGCGCTGACGCCGAGCGCCATCGCGTCCGCGACGCGGCGCTCGCCCGAGCGCAGCCCGGCATACGCGGTCAACTCGGTGTGGTAGCTGCCGAGCAGCGGCACGCCGAGCCCGCGGCTGACGAGCGCGCCGACGATCCCGACGGGCCCCGGCGAGCAGACGTGGATCAGGTCGAATGCGCCCTCGGCGATCGTCTGCACCGCCGCCGAGAGGCTAGGCACGCCGATCTGCAGCCCCGGGTAGTACGGCACCTCGAAGTCGGCGACTGACGAGAGGCGCCGGTCGACAGCCGGGTCAGTGCCGACGACCTCGATCTCGAAGCCCTCGACGCCGCGCGAGCGAATCTCCTGCACGGCGCGCGTGACGCCGTGCGTCGAGCCGATCCCGTCGGCGAGGATCGCGATTCGCGGTGTCTCGCCGTCCTCGCGGCGCGTGTCGAGCTTCGCGCGCTCGTTGGCGAGGAATGCCGTCGCCGGCGCGTACGGGATCGCCGCGGTGCAGCTCTCGAACAGGCCGAGCGCCGCGCCTGCGACGTCGCCCTCGCCGCGCGCCGCCGCCAGCGCTTGCTCGATCGCCGCGCGCAGCTTGTGCTCGTGCGCGCGAGACGCCTTGCGGTAGAGGTCTGAGTGGCTGAAGCGCTCGTCCTGCATGTACGCGATCAAGCCGGCCTCGTCGAGGTGGTCCAGCTCGACGGCCTGCAGCCACGCGTGCAGCAGGCGCCGCGCGTCGGCCGGCGAGACCGAGCCGCCGCTGTCGATCGCGCCGTGGCGCGCATCGCCCTCGCTCAGCAGGCGCTTGCACATCCGCAGCACCGCCGCCGGGTCCGGACGCTCGACGCTTTCTTGCGAGCCGCCGAGCGAGCGCGCGGCGAGCGCGATCGCGGCGTGCGCCCACTTCGCGGCGCTGCCCTGCTTGCCTCCGGCGGTGACGTCGCCGGCGCGCACGTGCGCGAGGAACCGCTCCGGCGTCGCGGCCGTCGGCGTCTGCGTCCACGTGCGTCCGATGTCGACGCCCGCGTGGTCGTCGGAGCCGCCGACGCCGGCGCCGTCGAGCGTCGCGACGTAAGTCGCCGCAGGTCGGTTCAGCTCGCGAGCGCGCGCGCCGTTGCGCACCTCCCAGACGTCGAACAGCTGTGCCAGGCGGCGGCGGTGGCGCGCGCGCAGCGGCGCGCCGACGTGGTAGTACGGATGCGCCAGCGCGCACGCGATCTCGCGCTCGTACATGTACGCGGCGCACAGCTCGACGTCGCCGCGGTGCGCCTGCAGCCACTCGTGGTCGTCCGGTGTGATGCCGAAGCAGAGCACGTGCACGGCTTGCGGCTCGCCGCGGAAGCTCGCGGTCAGCTCCTCGGAGATGAACACGTCCGGCCGATCGGCGATCTGCAGCACGCCGGCGATCGTGTCGTGGTCGGTGATCGTGACGAAGTCCATCCCACGACGCTTGGCCAGCTCGTAGACCTCCTGCGGCGGCGTCGCGCACTCCGGCAAGCCGGCGGCGCGCTGAACGCCGAGCTTCGACTCCTGCGAAGCTGTCGAGTGGCAGTGCAGGTCCGCTCGGCATACCTCCGCAATGCTCGCCATAGCCGCTCCGTGACTGTCCATAGCAGACAGATTCCCCTGCAAAGACGGTCCTTTTGTGACCAGGGCGAAACGATCGTGTGAAGTGGGTGTGAAGTTTCGCGCGTCGTCTGTCGCCAGCGCACGCTCTAAGCTCTCGCGGCGATGGCTGTCCTTTTGAGCGCGCCGCTGGCGTCGGCGATCAGCTACTTCCAGGCGATCGTGCTCGGCGCGCTGCAAGGCGTCACCGAGCTGTTCCCGATCTCGAGCCTCGGCCACACGGTGCTGTTCCCGACGCTGTTCGGCTGGAACGAGCTAGTCCGCGTCCAAGCGCAGCAGCACTCCTTCTGGCTGGCGTTCGTCGTGATGCTGCACGTCGGCAGCGCGATCGGCCTGTTGATCTACTACCGCCGCGACTGGGTCGAGATCATCGGCGCGTTCTTCCGCACGTTGCAGACGCGCCGCGTGCGGACGCCGAACGAGCGCTTGGCGTGGCTGATCATCGTCGCGAGCGTTCCCGCCGGCATCCTCGCGCTGGCGCTCGAGCACCAGTTGCGCGACCTCACGGCCAAGCCCGAGGTCGCGTCGATCTTCCTGATGGTCAACGGCCTCGTGCTGTTCGCCGCCGAGCGGTTCCGCCGCCGCGCGGCCGTGCGCGAACTGGCGCTCGCCGAGGGCGCCAAGCCGGACGGCGCGCGGCGACTCGACACGCTCGAGTACCGCGAGGCGCTCGTCGTCGGCGTCGCGCAGTCGACGGCGCTCGTCGCCGGGATCAGCCGCGACGGCGTGACGATGGGCGCCGGCCTCGCGCGCGGCCTCGACCACAGCGACTCGGCGCGCTTCGCGTTCCTGCTCGCGACGCCGATCATCCTCGCGGCGGGCCTCGTCAAGCTGCCCGAACTGCTCGGGCACAACGGCGACGGCGTGCGCGGGCAGGCGATCGTCGCCTGCGTCGTCGCGGCGGTCACGGCGGTCTTCACCGTCGCGTTCCTCGTCAAATGGTTCAAGACGCGAACGCTCGTGCCGTTCGGCGTCTACTGCGTGCTGTTCGGCCTGGGGATGCTGATCTACACGGTCTCCTAGAGGCTCGGCGGAGCGCCTCGCGCGCGCCGCTTGGGAAGGACGATTCAGGCCACGCTCACGTGGTAGTCCATCATTGACCGATGCCCGTCCCGCGGACACCGCCGAAGATGTTCGAGACGCGCAGCCAAGCCTGGCGCGAAGTCGGGCTGCTGCGCCAGATCAGCCCGCGCGTGGTCAAGCGCGCGCGGCTCGAGGCGCTCGTGCTCGTGCCGCTGTTCGTCGCCGTCGTCGTCTTCTACGACAACCGCGTGAGCCTGCTCGGCGCGGCCGGCGCGCACGGCAAAGCGGCGAACGAACTCGAACCGGCGCTCGAAACGCCCGTGACCGTCGTCGTCGTGATCGCGCTCGTGATCCTCGGCTGGGCGATCGCGCGCGACATCGGCCGCAGCCTCGGCCCGCCGCTGTTCCGGCGGCTCGACCCGGCGACGGCCGGCACGGTCGGCTTCCTGATCCGCCTGTTCACGATCGTGCTGGCGCTGCTCGTCGCGCTGCGCGTCGCCGGCATCCAGACGCGCACGCTCGCGCTCGGCGGCGCGTTCACGGCGGTGATCTTCGGTCTCGCCGCGCAGCAGACGCTCGGCAACGTGATCGCCGGCACGGTGCTGCTCAGCGCGCGCCCGTTTCGCGTCGGCGACCACGTGCGGATGCAGGGCGGCCCGCTCGCCGGGCAGATCGAGGGAACGGTCAGCTCGCTCGGCCTGCTCTATACGACGTTCGCGAAAGGCGAGGACTCGATCATGGTCCCGAACAGCGTCGTGCTGAACAGCGCCGTGATCCCGCTGCGCGAGCCCGAGGCCGTCAACCTGCGCGCGCGGTTGCGCCCAGGCATGACGCCGAGCGATCTGCAGGAGCTGCTCGAGCAGCAGCTCAGCACGCCGCTGCGCAACCCCGCGCGGATCACGCTCGAAGAGCTCGACGGCGAGGAGGTCGTCGTGCAGATCGCCGCGACGCCGCGCGTCGCCGCCGAAGGGCGCCAGCTAGCCAGCGAGCTGCTCGGCATCGTCTCGCGCGAGACGCGCGCCGGCGCCGAGAGCACGACGGCGCCGGCCGCCGGCCCGTCGCGCAAGCCGGCCGCGCCGCCGCGCGAGGAGAAGGCGCAGGGCAACGGCGCGCAGCCGCATGACGCCGAGCGTCGCGGCGACGGGACGCGCTCGGGCTGACGCTCAAGCCGGCGCGGCAGCGTCGACGTCCGCGCTCGCGCTCGCGGCGTAGCGTAGGAACAGGTGCGACTCGTGCTCGAGCACCCCAAGCAACTCGAGCTCGAGCGGCTGCTCGAACTCGGCGCCGGCGATGATCCGCAGCGACTCGCCGGTCATCGCTTCGCCGCCGGCGAGCTTCGGCGACAGTGACAGGAACAGCTCGTCGACGAGACCGGCCTGCAGCAGCTGGCCGTTGAGGTGCGGGCCACCCTCGCACAGCAGCGTGCGCACGTCGAAGCGCTCGCTCAGCTCGGCGAGCGCTCGTGGCAGGTCGAGCCGGCCGTCGCGCTCGGCGCGCACGTACTCGATCTGCGCAGCCGCTCCGGCGACGCTCGCCGCTGACGGCGTCAGGATCGCGACGCGAGCGGCCGGCTCGGCGAGCAGCGGTATGTCCGCCGGCAGCGACAGCCGCCCCGAGACGATGCATGCGAGCGGCTCTTCGCTGAGGCCGCGCCGCACGCGCTGCGCTCGCGTTGCCTCGCTGGCGATGATCCTGCCGTAGCGCTCGACGCGAATCGTGCCGGCGCCGGCCATCACGCCGTCGACGCTGGCGCGCAGCGCGTGGAACAGAACGCGATCGGCGCGCCCGCCGATCCCGCCCGAGCGACCGCCGATGCTCGCGCGCCCATCGATCGTGCTGACCATGTTGAGGATCACGTACGGGCGCAGCGGAGCGGCGTGCGCGCGCTCGGCGAAGTCGAGACGCTCGACGAACTCGCTCGCGCTGACTGGATCGGCGCTCGCGACTAGGCGCGCGAAGCGCTCCGCGTCGGCCGACCGGGGCTCGCGCGCCGGTAGCTCCGCGGGGTCATCGGCGGGGCTCATTCGACCACCCTAGCCCGCGTACCGAAACGCCCACGAAAGATGGCCCGGAGGGCCGATTAAATCGATCGTCCGATCCAACACAAATCGACAACACGGGCGCGTGATGACCTGATACGGTCACGCTTGTCTGGCCGGGACAAGACACCGGCGAAAGCAGTGCAAGCGCTCGCAGGTCGAAGCTTCAAGAAGCATCCTCCGCGTGCAGCACGCACACACACGTGGAGGAGTTCCCACATGCCTACTGGCACAGTCAAGTGGTTCAGCGACGACAAGGGGTTCGGCTTCATCACCCCCGACGACGGCGACAAGGACCTGTTCGTCCATCACACGGGCATCAACGGCGAGGGCTACCGCTCGCTGCAGGAGGGCGCGAAGGTCTCCTACGACCCGGAGCAGGGCGACAAGGGCCCGAAGGCCGTCAACGTCCAAGCGATCTAAGCGCTTGAGCTGATCGCTGCGGCGCTGGCCGCGGCGACATCAGTCTAACCTTCTGAGGGCTCGCTTCGGCGGGCCCTCTGTATGTCGAGCGACGCGAGCACACTTCCCCTGCGCGACGCGCCGGTCGGGAGCCCGGCGGTCCGCCGCAGGCTCCTGCCGGGGCGCGCGCGCGCGATCGCCGGCTCGGGCGAGCGAACGTGGGTCGGCGCCGTCTGCCTTGCTGTGATCGTGCTGTGCAGCGTGCTCGTCGTCGTCGTCTCCGCGAACCGTCCGAGCCTGCTGACGCCGACGTCGCACGCGAACTACTTCCCGCACTGGATGGCAGGTCCGCTCGGCGGCCTGATGCCGTGGTTCTCGCACAGCTCGAAGTTGTTGAAGTACCTGTTCTCCGGAGCGCTCGTCGCGATGTACGTCTGCTACGCGCTGGCGCTGCGCTACGTGCCGCGGCTGCGCTCGCGCTGGGCGATCGCGACCGTGCTGGCCGTCCATCTCGTCTTCTTCCTCTCGCCGCCGCTCGCGCTGACCGATCTGTTCAACTACGTCAACTACGGGCGGATGGAGGCCGTGCACAGCCTCAACCCGTACACGACGATCCCGATCCTCGAGCCGCACAACGACCCTAGCTACGCGCTCAGCAACTGGCATCAGCTGCTGAGCCCATACGGCCCGCTGTTCACGATCCTCACGTTCGTCTTCGTGCCGCTCGGCGTCGCCGGAACGTTCTGGGCGATCAAGGGGCTGCTGATCGCCGCGAGCCTCGGCACGGTCCTGCTCGTGTGGAAGTGCGCAAAGCTGCTCGGGCGCGACCCGATCGCCGCGATCGTGCTCGTCGGGCTGAACCCCGTCGTGCTCGTCTGGGGGCTCGGCGGCGACCACAACGACTTCCTGATGGTCTTCTGCATCGTGCTCGGCTTCTATTTGTTGCTGCGCGCGCGAGCAGCACGCGGCGCCGGGCGCGCCACCGACGCCGCGCTGCTCGCCGAGCCGTCCGCCGTGCCGGACGTCGCCGAGCCGCGCGTTGCTTCGTCGAGCGCGTCGAACGCGCACGCGGCGGCAGCCGGCGTCGTCGCCTCGCCGGTCGAACGCTGGACCGGCGGTCCGCTGACCGAGCGGCTGCGCGGCTGGCTGCTGCCGCTGTCGGGAATCGAGATCGCCGTCGGCGCGGCGTTCGTCGTCGCGACCGGGATCAAGGCGTCCGGTGGCGTGCTGATCCCTGTCGTGCTCGCCGGCCTGCTGCGCACGCCGCGGCGGCTGACGCAGGTGCTGATCGGGATGGTGCTCGCGACGCTGCTGACGGCGGCCGCGAGCCTGCTCGCGTTCGGCGTGCACATTCCCGATCTGAGCACGCAGAGCTCGCTCGTGACCGATGTCAGCGTGCCGAATCTGATCGGCCTGGCGATCGGCGCGGGCGGTGAGACGAAGGCGCTGCACGACCTGTTGACGGTCGCGCTCGCGCTCTCCGTGCTCGCGTGCTGCATGCAGGCGTGGCGTCGTGGCGCGGCGGTGACGGCGTCGGGCTGGGCGAGCGTCGCGCTGCTCGTGACGCTCAGCTGGGTGTTGCCGTGGTACGTGCTGTGGGTGCTGCCGATGGCCGCGCTGTCGAGCTCGCGACGGCTGCGCGCGACGGCGCTCGTGATCGGCGTCTACATGATCGTCGCGTGGGCGCCGGCGTCCGGGTACCTGTGGGACGCGATCGGCTTTCACCCGGAGAAGACTTCGCTCGGCCGACTGCATCAGCGCTACGTCAAGGAGCTGCTCGACTAGTCGCCGCTGTCCGGGCGGCGCCGGTCGCGCTTTCGCTGCGCGTCGCGACGCTTGCTCGTCAGGCGCCGCTCGCGCGAGGCGACCGTCGGGCGCGTCGCGCGACGGCGCTTCGGCACGATCAGCGCCTGTGCGAGGCGCTCGGCGAGCCGCTGCAGCGCGAGCTCGCGGTTGCGCGCCTGCGAGCGCGCGTCCTGCGCGACGGCGACCGGACGCGCGCCGACGCGCGCCAGCAGCCGCCGCCGCTGCGCGTCGCTGAGCGTGCTCGACGCGAGCACGTCAAAGCTCGCCTCGATGCGCGACGCGGTGACGTTCGCGTGCTGGCCGCCTGGCCCCGAGGAGCGGCTCGCGCGGATCGTCAGCTCCTCGAACGGGATCGCCAGCCGGTCGTTGACGCGCAGCGCTGCTTTCGCCGGCAGCTCGGCGTCGGCGTCCGTCACGGCAAGCTCGCGCCGCCGTTCAGGACTGCGCGGCGGACTCGCCGAGCTCGTGCACGGCTTTGACGCGCTGCTCCTCGCCCTCGCGAACGCGCCCGTCGCGTCCGACGTAGCCGTCCTTGCCACCGGCGCAGACGTACACAGCGTCGACCTCGCCGACATTGCGGAGCTTGCGCACGGTCGCCGCGTCGACGCGAGCAAGCCCGCCCTCGCCGAGCGCCACGACGGCGCCGTCGCCGAACTCGATCTCGACCGAGCCGCGATGGACGAAGTACAGCTCCTCTTGCGTGTCGTGGTAATGGAAGCCGGTTTCGATGCCCGGCGGCAGGACGATCGCGTTGACGCCGAACGCCGTCACGCCGAGTCCCTTGCGGATCTTGCGAAAGCCCGGCCCATCGCCGAGGTCGTCGAGTGTGCCGACGGCATAGCCGTCTCCTTCGGTCACGCCGGGGTACTTCGTCGAAGCCTCCATCTGCGCCTCCTCTTGCGGGTCGTCTCGTCGCTGTCGAGAGCTTTGCACGCTCGCGCGCGCCGCGACGGCTTCAGTGCTCGGTTCGCTTCAGTGCTCGGCGACGCGGCCGTCCGACGGCTCCAGCGGGCGCTGCTCCTCGGCCCAGCGCAGCAGGCCGCCGTCCATCGAGTAAGCCTCGAAGCCGGCTGCGCGCAGCGCCTGCGCGGCCATCGTCGAGCGCGCGCCGACGCGGCAGTAGAGGACGACCGGGCGCTCGGCGTCGAGCGTCGCGGCTTGGCTCGGCAGCGTCGTCAGCTCGATGTGGCGCGACGTGGCGATATGGCCAGCCTCGCGCTCGTAAGACTCGCGCACGTCGATCAACTGCAACGCCGAGTCCTCGAGCAGCCACGCCGCGACGCGCTCCGGCTCGATCCCGCCCCCGGACGTCTCTGTCGCGCTCACGCGGTTCAAGCTAGCAGCGCGTAGGACCGCGCTGGCACGCTCGCTCGACGCCCACCGATTTCCGCGCAAGCGCGATTCGATCACTAGGATCAGCGGAGATGGAGGCAGTCGGCGACGTCTACACGATTCCGCAGGAGAACCTCGACTTCTGCGAGACGATCTCGCAGATCGCGCGCGAGCGGATCGCGCCGCGCTCGGCGGAGATCGACGAGCGCGCGGAATACCCGTGGGACGTGCGCAAGGTGCTCGCCGAGCAGGACATCCTCGGGCTGCCATTCGCGATCGAGCACGGCGGCACGGGCACGGGAACGTTGATGCTGAACATGGCCGTCGAGGAGATCGCGAAGGTCGACGCCGCCTGCGCGCTGATTTTGATGGTGCAAGAGCTCGGCACGCTGCCGATCCAGCTGTTCGGCTCCGACGAGCTGAAGGAGCGCTTCCTGCCGAAGTGCGCGACCGGCGAGTGGTCGCCGGCGTTCGCGCTGTCCGAGCCCGAAGCCGGCTCGGACCCGGCCGGGATGATCACGACGGCCGTCCGAGACGGCTCCGACTGGGTCATCAACGGCACGAAGAACTGGATCTCGAACCTCGGCGTCGCCGACTTCTACATCGTCTTCGCCGTCAGCGACAAAGAGACGCGACGGCTGACGGCGTTCGTCGTCGAGGCCGACCGGCCGGGCTTCAGCGTCGGCAAGCTCGAGCACAAGCTCGGCATCCGCGCCTCGCCGACCGGGCAGCCGATCTTCGACGAAGTGCGCGTGCCGCACGAGAACGTGATCGGCGAGGTCGGCAAGGGGCTGTCGGTCGCGCTCGGCACGCTCGAGCGCACACGCCTCGGCGCCGCGGCGCAGGCGGTCGGCATCGCGCAGGGCGCGACCGACTACGCCGTTGCATACGCGCGTGAGCGCAAGCAGTTCGGCAAGCCGATCAACGAGTTCCAGGGAATCCAGTTCAAGCTGGCCGACATGGAAACACGCACGGCGGCCGCGCGCGAGCTGCTCTACAAGGCGTGCGCGATGGCCGATCAGTGGCATCCGCTGCGCGCGAAGTACTCCTCGATGGCGAAGGTCTTCTGCTCGGACACGGCGATGGCGGTGACCGTCGACGCCGTGCAGGTGCTCGGCGGCTACGGTTATGTCAAGGAGTACCCAGTCGAGCGGATGATGCGCGACGCGAAGATCACACAGATCTACGAGGGCACCAACGAGATCCAGCGGCTCGTGATCGGCCGCACGCTGAAATAGCCGCGATGCGAAGCTCGAGGCCGTCCGCAAGAGCCTCCGGACACGCTCGACGTGTAGGTCTCGCGGCGCTCGTCGCGCTCTCGCTCGGGTTGGTGACGATCGTGATCGGCCAGGGCTTCAGCTCCGTTGGCGCCGTGCGCGCGCTCGAGGACGTCGCGCTCGGCGTGATCGTCGCGGCGGTGTTGATGGGCGGCGCGGCGTTCGTCGCAGTGCGCCTGGCCGGCTGGCGCGACCCCGAGTCCGAGAGCGAGTTCGAGGAGATCGTGCGCCATTCCGAGGCGCTCGCGCGCGACGGGCTCGCCGTCGACCCCGACGAAGCCGAGTTCATGGAACTCGACCCGCTCGACGACGAGGACTTCGAAGAGCTCGTTCGCGACGCGCTCGACGACCTCCCCGACCTGCTGCGCAACGCTTTGCAGCACGTCGCCGTCGTGATCTCCGACGGCGGTCGCAAGCGCGGCGCGTACGGCCTCTATCAGGGCGACGGAGCGACGCGCGACGACACGCACGATCGGATCGTCGTGTTCCGCGACACGCTGCGCCGCGACTTCGGGCACGACCCGGAGCTGTTGCGCGACCAGGTCACGCGCACCGTGCGCCACGAGCTCGCGCACCACGTCGGCTTCGACGAGCTCGGCGTCAGCCGCCTCGACCTGTAACGAGCCGCCGATAGAATCTGGCGGCATGACCGTGCCGGCCGAGTCCTCGACGTCGGCGGCCGCGCCGGCCGATTCGGTGGACGCCGCGGGCTGTCCGGACGTTGCGAGCGGTCGCGAGGGCGATCGATTCGAACGTCTCGGCGCCGCGCCGAACCGCCGCCTGCCGGACTTCTTCATCGTCGGCCATCCGAAGTGCGGCACGACGGCGCTGCACGAGATGCTCCGCCAGCATCCGCAGATCCACATGCCGCTGAAGGAGCCGCGCTTCTTCTCGCTCGAGCTGCGCTCGCGCTTCCGCCGCCTCGGGCCGGGCACGTTGCCGCTGACGCTCGATCAGTACCTCGCGCTGTTCGACGGCGCGCGCCCGGAGCAGCGCCTCGGCGAGGCCTCGCCGCAGTACCTGCGCTCGCGATCGGCGGCCGGCGAGATCGCGCGAGTCTGTCCCGACGCGCGGATCGTCGCGATCCTGCGCGAGCCGGCCAGCTTCCTGCGCTCGTTTCACCTGCAAGCGCTGCACAACCTCAACGAGACCGAGCCGGATTTTGCCAAGGCGCTCGCGCTCGAGCCGGCCAGGCGCGAAGGTCGCAAGCTGCCGTTGCTCGCGCAGTCGCCGCAAGCGCTGATCTACAGCGAGCACGTGCGCTACGCCGAGCAGTTGCGCCGGCTGCACGACGTGTTCCCGGCCGAGCAGGTGCTCGTGCTGATCTACGACGACTTCCGTCGCGAGAACGACGCGACGGTGCGCCGCGTGCTGCGCTTCCTCGACGTCGACGACTCCGTCGCGATCGAGCCGGTCCAGACGAGCCAGCTGCCGCTCGTGCGCTCGCCGTCGCTGTACCGGTTGACGCGCTCGCTCGCGCTCCTCAGGAGCAAGGCGACGCGCCGCTCCGCCGTCGCGAGCGCCCGTCCGCGGCGGTTGCTCGCCGGCCCGCGCCGCGCGGGCGCTTTGGCCTGGCGGCGGGTGTTGTTCGCGCCGCAGCAGCCGCCCGACGAGCGCTTCATGGTCGAGCTGCGTTCGCGACTGAAGCCGGAGGTCGTCGCGATCAGCGAGTACCTCGGCCGCGACCTGGTCGGCGAGTGGGGCTACGACGATGTCTGAGCGGGTCCCGGACTTCTTCGTGATCGGACACGAAAAGTGCGGCACGACGGCGCTCTACCGGATCCTCAGAAGCCACCCGGAAGTGTTCATGCCGGAGCTGAAGGAGCCGCGCTTCTTCTCGCGCGAGCCCGGCTCGACGCCGCCGGGCGCGGCCGCCGGGGCGCTGCCTCGCACGCTCGACGCCTACCTCGAGCTGTTCGCGCCGGCGCGCGCCGAGCAGCTCGCCGGCGAGGCCTCGCCGCAGTACATCCGCTCGGCGAACGCCGCCACGCGGATCGCCGAGCTGCAGCCGCGAGCGCGCGCGATCGCGATCCTGCGCGAGCCCGTCAGCTTCCTGCGCTCGTTCCATCTCGCGTGCGTGCGCAGCGGCCAAGAGGACCAGCGTGACCTGCGCAAGGCGCTCGAGCTCGAGCCGCAGCGCCGGCGCGGCGAGCGGATCCCGAGTGGCTGTCGGGCGCCCGCGCGCTTGCTGTACTCAGAGCACGTTCGCTACATCGAGCAGCTGCGCCGCTTCGAGGACGCGCTCTCGCCCGAGCGCGTCCACGTGATCGTCTACGACGACCTGCGGCGCGCGAACGAGCGCGTCGCGCGTGACGCGCTGCGCTTTCTCGGCCTCGACGAGACATTGCCGATCGACGTCTCGGGCGGTGGCGGCAGCGCACGCAAATCGGTGCGCAACTTGACCGTCCATCGGCTGGCGATCGCGCTCAAGCGCGCGCGGCGCCGGCGCGACGCCGCGCCGGCCGCGTTGCGCGCGCTCGACGCGCTCACGCCGGCGTGGCTGGAAGCGGCGGCGCGCCGCGCGCTCTACGCGCCGTCGCCGCCGCTCGATCGGCGACTCGCGGCCGATCTACGCGCTCGCTTCGAGCCCGACGTCGCCGCGCTCGGCGATCACATCGGCCGCGATCTGCTGCGCGAGTGGGGCTATCGTCGCTGAGCGCCGCCGCCGGCCGATGTACGGCTTGCGTTAGTGTCCACCGCTGCGCTTCGCGCCCGCCCTCGCCGCCGAGGACGGCGCCCACAACGATCAAGGAGAGAGACGTGCCCGAAGCAGTAATCGTCGACGCCATCCGCACCCCGATCGGCCGCGCCGGAAAGGGCTCGCTGAAGAGCGTCCGCGCCGACGACCTCGCGGCGATCCCGCTGCGAGAGCTGCTTGCGCGCAACCCCGAGGTCGAGCAGAGCTCGATCGTCGACATCATGATGGGCTGCGGCTTCTGCGAGGGCGAGCAGGGCTACAACATCGGGCGCATCGCCGGTCTGCTCGCCGGCATCGACCACCACGTGCCGGCGACGACCGTCAACCGCTTCTGCGCCTCCTCGCTGCAGACGGCGCGGATGGCCTTCCACGCGATCCAAGCCGGCGAGGGCGACACCTACATCGCGGCCGGCGTCGAGGCCGTCTCGCGTGCCGGCGGCGGTGCGCCGTTCGAGTTCAACCACGCCGTCGACGGCTCGGAGGGGTCGGCCTACGACGTCTACATCCCGATGGGCATGACCGCCGAGAACGTCGCCGAGCGCTGCAACGTCAGCCGCGAGTCTCAGGACGAATGGGCCGTGATCTCGCAGTCGCGCGCGGTCGAGTCGGTGCAGAACGGCCACTTCGACAGGGAGATCGTGCCGGTCACGGTCCCGGCGCACAAAGACGTCGACAAGGAGGGCAACGAGATCGACGTGCCGGAGACGGTCGTCAGCAAGGACGACGGCCCGCGTGCGGGAACGACGATGGAGAAGCTCTCGGCGCTGAAGCCGGTGTTCCGCGAGGGCGGCACCGTGACGGCCGGCAACGCCTGCCCGCTGAACGACGGCGCGGCGGCGCTGCTGATCATGTCGGCCGACCGCGCGAAGGAGCTCGGCTGCAAGCCGCGCGCGCGGATCATCGCTTCGTCCGTCGCCGGGCTGCGCCCGGAGATCATGGGCCTCGGTCCGATCCCGGCGATCCAGAAACTGCTCGAGGCGGCTGGGATGAAGATGAGCGACATCGACGTCGTCGAGATCAACGAGGCGTTCGCCGCGCAGATCGTGCCGTGCAAGGAAGACCTCGGCATCGACGACGACAAGCTCAACCCGTTCGGCGGCGCGATCGCGCTCGGCCACCCGTTCGGGATGACCGGCGCGCGGATCATGACGACGCTGCTCAACGACCTCGAGACGCTCGACAAGACGTTCGGCATCGAGTCGATGTGCGCCGCCGGCGGCATGGGCCAGGCGATGCTCGTCGAACGGCTGGCGTAGGCGGCCGGCGGCGCGAGCGGACGCCTGGGCAGGGTGGCGCGCGCCGAGCGGATCCAGATGACCGAAGCGGCTGATCGGAGACTCACTGCGGCGCCCGAGGGGATCGTCTACTCGTGCTCCGGTGAGTCTCACGCCGCTGAGGCGCTGCGCTCGGCGCGCTCGTCGATCCGGCACAACGCGGTGCCGCATGTGCTGTTCGCATCGGTCGAGCTCGCGCCCGAGCCTGGCCTGCAGATCGCGCGCTTCGAGCCGTCGCCCAACCCGTATGTAGACAAGATCGCGAACATGCGCCGCTCGCCGTTTCAGCGAACGATCTACCTCGACACGGACACGTTCGTCGTCGATGAGATCGTCCACGTGCTGGCGCTGCTCGATCGCTACGACATCGTCGCGGCGCACGCCCCCGGCTATCGCGGGCTCGCCGATCCGCAGGTCCCGCTCGCGTTCTACGAGCTCAACACCGGCGTGCTCGCCTGGCGCGCGAGCGAGCGGATCGAAGCATTCATGCGCAGCTGGCAGGAGACGTACTCCGGCTGGCTGCGCGAGGAGCCGTTCCCCGGCGCCGGCACGCCCGGCCTCGCCGCCGATCAGCCGGCGTTTCGGCGTTGCGCGTGGCAGCACGACGTCAGCCTCGGCGTGCTCGCGCCGGAGTACAACCTGCGCCTCGGCGAGCCGGCGACCGTCGTCGATCGCGTGCGCGTGATCCACGGACGACCGCGACGCCGCAGCTTCGAGCAGTTGGCGAGTGAGCTGAACGCGACGCAAGGGCCGCGCGCGTGGCCGCCGAGACGCTCGCGCGCGGCGATCCTGCCGCGGCTGCGAGCGGCGAGGCGCGCGCGCATCGGCGCGTCGGGCCGGAAGCCGTAGGCCGAGCGGAAGCTGCCGACCGATGTCCGTCTCGCAGCCCCAGCCCGAACGGACCTCGGACGTCCCTTCGCCGGCGCCGGCTGGCGTCGTCTACTCGTGCGCCGGCGAGCGCTACATCGAAGAGGCGCTGCGTTCGGCGCGCTCGTCGATCGAGCACAACTCGCTGCCGCACGTGCTGTTCACGTCGGCCGACGTCGACAGCGAGCCAGGCCTGACGGCGGTTCGCTTCGAGCCGTCGACGAACGCGTACGCCGACAAGATCGCGAACATGCGCCGCTCGCCGTTTCAGCGAACGATCTACCTCGACACCGACACGTTCGTCGTCGATGAGATCGGCCACGTGCTGGCGCTGCTCGACCGCTTCGAGCTCGCCGTCGCGCACGACCCGTCGCGACGGCGCAACGGCGATCCGCAGGTACCGCGCGCGTTCGCCGAATTCAACACGGGCGTGATCGCGTGGCGCGCCAGCGAGCGGGTTGAAGCGTTCATGCGCAGCTGGGAAGAGACGTATCTCGGCTGGCTCGCCGCCGAGCCGTTCGCGGGGGCCGCGCAGGCGAGCGCCAAACGCCGCGCGAGGCTCCAGCCGGGGCGCGCGCCGTCGTGGGGAGGAGCCGCCGATCAACCGGCGTTTCGCCACTGCGCGTGGGAGCACGAGCTGCGGCTATTCGTGCTGCCGCCGGAGTACAACCTGCGCCTCGGCGAGCCGGCGACCGTCGTCGATCGCGTGCGCGTGATCCACGGACGCCACCGTGACTACGACTCGCTTGCGGCGCGGATCAACGACAAGCAGGGACCGCGCAGCTGGCCACCTCGACGCGGCTGGCGCGAGCGTCTCGGCGCGGCGCGCAGGGCGTTGGCTCGTCGCTTCGGAGCCGCTCGGTGACGAAGGCGAGCCCGACGGAGATCGAGCGGCGGTTCTTGGACGAGCTGCGCCGAGCGCGGCGCTCAGGACGTCGCGTGCCGGACTTCTTCATCGTCGGTCACGCGAAGTGCGGCACGACGGCGATGCACGAAATGCTCAGCGCGCATCCGCAGATCTACTTCCCGGCGAACAAGGAGACGCAGTTCCTCGCGCGCGACCCCGGCGATCGCGCGGCGTCGGTCAAACGCCGCCCGACGACGCGCCCGCTGACGCTCGACGCATATCTGTCGCTGTTCGACGCGGCCGGCGAGGATCGGCGCGCGGGCGAGGCCTCGACCGGCTACCTGCGCACTCCGGCGGCCGCCGAGCGGATCGCCGCGCTGAGCGCCGATGCGCGGATCGTCGCGATGTTCCGCGACCCCGCCAGCTTCCTGCGCTCGTTCCACCTGCAGCTGCTGCAAGTCGAGATCGAGACCGAGCGGGACTTCGCGCGCGCGATCAAGCTCGAGGCCGACAGGCGGCGAGGGTCGCACGTTCCGCGCGACTGCCCCTGGCCGCAGGCGTTGTACTACTCAGAGCACGTGCGCTACGTCGAGCAGCTGCGCCAGTACCACGAGCTGTTCGGACGCGACAACGTGCTCGTGCTGATCTACGACGACTTCCGGCGCGAGAACGAGCGCGTCGTGCGCCAGGTGCAGCGGTTCCTCGGCGTCGACGACTCTCTGGCGCTCGAGCGCAGCGAGGCCAACCCGACCGTTCGCGTGCGCTCGCATCGCGCCGAGCAGTTGCTCGAGGCGGTGAGCGTAGGCAGAGGCCCGGTCTCGCGAGCGGCGAAGCGACTGCTGAAGACGGCCGTCCCCGAGCGCCGCCGCCGCGGAGCGCTGGCGACGGTCAGACGGCAGATCGTCAGCGCCGCGCCGCCGCCCGACGAAGCGCTGATGGCCGAATTGAGACGGCGCTACAAGCCGCACGTGACGGCGCTGAGCGAGTACCTGCAACGCGATCTCGTCGGCCTCTGGGGCTATCGAGACGTCGAGTAGAGTCCGCGCGTGGACGCGGCCGACCTCTATCTGGGCCTGCTCGAGCAATGCCTGACGCGCAGCCTGTTCATCGACGAGGAGCTGCGCGAGGTGCGCCTCGACGGCTGGAAGTCGAGCGCGTTCGAGTCGCTCAAGCGCGCCGTCGGGCATCCCGAGTTGCGCATCGCCAAACCGGCCGACGCGACGGCAGACGCGCGCCGCGCGCGTGCGGAGGGGAGAGGCCACCACGCCGAGCGCTTCGAAACGTCGATCAGCCACGAGCGCCTGCGGAACATCCGCGACTGCGTCGTCTCGGCGCTCGAGGACCGGGTCCCCGGCGACTTGATCGAAGCCGGCGTGCAGCGTGGCGGCGCGGCGGTCTACACGCGTGGCGTGCTCGCCGCGCACGGCGCCGGCGATCGCCGGCTCTGGCTCGCCGACACCTTCACCGGCCTGCCCGTGCCGAACCCCGAGCGCTACCCCGCCGACGCTGGCTACGACTTGACCGGCAACGACCCGAACGCGATCGGAGTCGAAGGCGTGAAGCGCAACTTCGAACGCTACGGGCTGCTCGACGAGAACGTGCGGTTCATCGTCGGCCTGTTCAAGGACACGCTCGCCGACGCTCCGATCGAGCAGGTCGCGGTCGCGCGGCTCGACGGCGATCTGTATGAGTCGACGATCGATGCGATCACGGCGCTCTACCCGAAGCTGTCGGTCGGCGGCTACCTGATCGTCGACGACTACAGCGCGCCGATGTGGTCGAAGGCGTGCGGTCAGGCGATTCGCGACTTCCGCGCCCAGCAGGGCATCACCGAGCCGATCCAAGAGGTCGACTGGAACGCGATCTACTGGCGGCGAGAGCGGTGAGCGGCGCCGGCGCTCGTGGCGAACGGCTGCGCGAGAACTGGCGCGGCGGCCGCAACGGCGACTAGCGCGGCGGCATTCGCAGCGCGCCGTCGAGGCGGATCGTCTCGCCGTTGAGCATCGTGTTCTCGACGATCTGACAGGCGAGCTGCGCGTACTCGGCCGGCAGTCCGAGACGCTGCGGGAATGGGATGCCGGCGCCGAGCTTCTGACGCGCCTCCTCGGGCAGCGCCGCGAGCAGCGGCGTGTCGAACAGGCCCGGCGCGATCGTGTTGACGCGAACGCCGTATTGCGCGAGGTCGCGCGCCGTCGGCAGCGTCATCCCGACGACGCCGCCCTTCGACGCCGCGTAGGCGACTTGCCCGATCTGCCCGTCGTAGGCGGCGATCGACGCCGTGTTGACGCAGACGCCGCGTTCGCCGTCGGCGAGCGGCTCGAGCGCGATCATCGCCGCGGAGGCGAAGCGCAGGACGTTGAACGTGCCGATCAGGTTGATCGCGACGATCGTCTCGAACGGCATCAGCGGATGCGGTCCCTTCGAGCCGGCGATCTTCTGCGCCCAGCCGGTGCCGGCGCAGCAGACGGCGATGCGCAGACCGCCGTCGCCGGCCGCCGCGCGCTGGACCGCCTCCTGCACTTGGTCCTCCTCGCGCACGTCGCACGCGACGAACTCGAGTCCGAGCTCGTCGGCGATCGCCGCGCCCTTCTCGGCGTTGACGTCGGCGACGGTGACGCTCGCGCCGCGCTCGTGCAGCGCGCGCACGGTCGCCTCGCCGAGTCCGGACGCGCCGCCGACGACGAGCGCTGCGCTGCCTGCGATCTGCATGCCGTGAACCCTAGTGCGCCGCGGCGCCGGACGCGTCGCCCGCGGCGCCGGCTGCATGCGCCACGACGCCGATGCGCGCGAGCGTCAGCGCGAACAGGCCGTCGGCGTCGGTCAGCCAGCGCACGAGCTCGAGGCCGGCCGAGGAGAGGTCGCTCTCGATCCGAGCGGCCGTGAACTTCGCGCTGATCTCCGTGCGCATCTCCTCGCCGGCGTCGAAGTGCACCGGCAGGTCGAGGTCGCGCACGAGCGTCGTGTGCTCGCGGCGCGCGCGCAGGCGCATCTCGATCCACTCGTGCTCGCGGTTGAACAGCGCGACGTGCTCGAAGTCGTCCGGCTCGAAGTCGGCGCCGAGCTCGCGGTTGAGCACGCGCAGCACGTTGCGATTGAACTCCGCCGTGACGCCCTGCTCGTCGTCGTAGGCGGCTTCGAGCACCGCCGGGTCCTTGACCAGGTCGGTGCCCATCAGCAGATAGTCGTCGGGGCCGAGCAGGCGCGCGATCTCGCGCAGCACGCGGCGGCGGCTGCCCGGCGGGAAGTTGCCGATCGTGCCGCCGAGGAACGCGACGATCCGCGGGCCGACGGCCGGCGGCACCTGGTCGAGGTGGCGCTCGAAGTCGCCGATCACGCCGTGCACGCGCAGGCCCGGATACTCGGCGGTCAATTCCGCGGCGCATTCGCGCACCATGCTCTCGGTGACGTCGACCGGCACGTAGCGCAGCAGCGTGCCGTCGCCGTGCAGCGCGTCGAGCAGCACCCGCGTCTTGCTCGCCGTGCCCGAGCCGAGCTCGACGAGCTCGGCCGCGCCGGTCAACGCCGAGATCTCGCCGGCATGGCGCTCGAGGATCGCGCGCTCGGCGCGCGTCGGGTAGTACTCGGGCAGATCGCAGATCTGATCGAACAGCTCGGCGCCGCGCGCGTCGTAGAAGTGCTTCGGCGGAAGCTCCTTGAACGGCCGCGTGAGTCCGTCCAGCACGTCGTCGGCGAGCGAGCGCTCGTGCGTCCCGTCGAGGTGGGACTCGATGCAGATCGCCCCCTCGAGGACGGGCTCTGGTGGGGTTTGGGCCTCCATCAGCAGTTCCCGATTGCTCGAACCCTAGCGCGCGTCGCGCGCGAGCCGCACGCCGGAGAAGATCTGGCGGCGCTGCGGCAGGTCCCAGTTACGGAAATGGACGCTCGCGACGCGCGCGTCGGTCGCCCACGAGCTGCCTCGCAGCACGCGGTAGCCACTGGCGAAGAACACTTCGGAGTACTCGCGATACGGGTGGGCGACGAACGCCGGATAGCCGTCGAACTCGCTCTGCGTCCACTCCCATACGCGCCCGAGCGCGTCCAGCTCTCCCGAGCCGGCGGCCTTCTCCCACTCAGCCTCGCTCGGCAGCCGCGCGTCGCTCGCTCGCGCGAACGCCTCAGCCTCCCACCAGCTCACGTGGCACACGGGCGCATGCGGATCGCCGGCGGCGATCGACGCGTGCTGTCGCTGCTGCTGCTCGGACAGCCACGCCCAGCCCGGCTCGGACCACAGCTCGCGGCGCTCGTAGCCACCGTCGGCGGCGAAGCGCAGCCACGCCGCGTTCGTCACCGGCAGCCGCGCGATCTCGAAAGCGCCCGTCGTCGCGACGTGACGCGGGCGCTCGTTGTCGTACGCGAAGCCCTCGCTCGGCGCGCCGAGCTCGAACGGCCCAGCCGCTACGGCGAGCCAATCCCGGCCACCGTCGCCGGCCGCCGCCACGCCGCTCGGCGCGAGCGCTGCGTCGCTCGGCTCGATCGGCCGATCGCGCGCCGCCGCGTCGCCCGGCGCCAGCAGCCCGGCGATCGCCAGCGTCTGGCGCATCGTCTCGCAGTGCTGGAGCTCGTGGCGGACGACCATCTCGCCGATCGCCGCCGCGCGCGCGTCGAGCCGTCGCTCGCTCAGCGTCCGCACGGTTCGCTCGCGCACGTCGGCGAGGTACGCGCGCGCGGCGTCCGCGCGCAGCACCTCGATGTCGCCGCGCACCGCGCGCGGCGTCTCGAACGCGTCATACAGCGCCGCGAGATCGCCGCGCAGCAGCTCCAGGCCGCCGATCCGATGAGCGATCCAGAGATCCTCGTACGCCGCGATGTGGCCGAGGTCCCAGACGAGCGGGCTCATGATCGGCGAGTGCGCGCGCTCGAGCTGCTCGTCCGTGAGCGGCGCGACGAGCGCGAGCGTCGCCGCGCGCGCGGCGACGAGTCCGTCGAGGACGTCGCTGGCGCTGGACGACGTGAGCGTGCTGGTGAGGGCGTCGGTGGGGACCATCGCTGCTCGCGCGTCCTACTGTACGCGCTCGCGCCGCGCGATCCGCAGCCGCTCGCGCCGGGCGATCCGCGGCTTCGCGTCAGGCGCTCAAGCGTGCGGCGGCGCCGGCCCGGCGGCATCGTCGACGACGACGCTGAGCCGCCCGCGCCGCAGCATGCTCGCCGGCACGTGCCTGCTCGGCTGCTGCAGCATCGCGTTGACCGCGTCGGCCTTGCTCGCGCCGGTCGCCAGCAGCACGCAGCGTCGTGCCTCGCGCAGCACCGACAGCGTCAGCGTGATCCGCTCGGGCGGCGGCTTCGGCGAATCGCGCACGCCGAGACACAGCTCGGCCGGATCGGCGGCGAGCGTCGGCGCGCCTGGAAACAGCGACGCGATGTGACCGTCTGGGCCGATCCCGAGGACGATCACGTCGAGCACCGCGAGCCCGTCCTGCAGCGGCGCGTGCTCACGCAGCGCCTCGGCGTAGCGCTCCGCGCCGCGCTCCGGCCCGAGCTCGCCCTCCATCCGATGCACGGTGGCCGGGTCGAGCTCGGCCGCGCCGTCGAGCAGCGTCTCGCGCGCGAGCTTGTAGTTGCTTTCGTCGTCGTCCGGCGCGACGCAGCGCTCGTCGGCGAACCACACGTGGATCTGCTTCCAGCTCTCGACCTCCTCGCGCAGCAGCTCGTACGTGCGCGCCGGCGTGCCACCGCCGCTCAGCGCGAGGTGCGCCGTGCCGCGTTCGCGCAGCGCCGCGCGTAGACGGCGCTCGATCTCGGCCGCGGCACGCTGTGAGGCGGCCTCGGCGTCGGCGCACGTCGTCAGGCTCGTCATCCGATCTCCCGAGCGCCGCTCATGCGGCGCCGTTTCGCGACGACGACGCAACTCCGGCTTGCGCTTCCGGCAGCATCTCCTGCGCGGCCGCGAGCGCCGGGCCGTAGGTCGGGTCGCGCAGCAGCGCCTGGCGGATGCCCTCGCCGAGGATGCCGCCCTCGCCGCGCGAGGCGCCGAGCAGCGTCCATTCGCGCTCGCTGCCGTCCGCGTCCCTGCGCCGCGCGCGCAAGCCGCCGGGCCCGCGGTCCAGGCGCAGGCCGAAGCCGGACGCGCTGCCGAGCTCCAGCCCCGCGAGCCCGGGGACGCTCAGCTCGGGATCGGCCTTCAGCTGCAGCGCGATGGCGCGGCCGTCGGCCCGCGCCGTGCCACCGAGCACGCCGTCGCGCGCGCCGCTGCTGACGATCTCCGCGTGGTCGAGCTTCCAATGCAGGCGCGAGGCGAGCCAGCCGAGCAGCAGCATCGCGGCGACCGTCGATTCGGGGTGGTGGCGCACGGTGATCGACGTCAGCTGGGCGAGGTTGTCGCGCATCGCCGGCGGGTCGAACGTCGCCGCGATCCGCTCGCGCCACGGCGTCGAGCGCAGCCAGGCGAGATCGACGACGTAGAGATGCTCCGAGAGCATGGTCGCGCGATCGAGCGCCGCGCGCCAGACCGGCTCGTCGATCGAGTCGATCAACGCTGCCTGTGCGAGGCCGATCAACGCGTCGACGGCCTCCTGATGGCCGTGCGGCGACCACAGCAGCGTCGGCAGATCGGTCACGACGAGCGGGTCGGCGATCGTCAGCAGGTCATTGAGATGACGCTCGCCGAGCCGCACGATCACCGTCTCGCGCAGCAGCGCGAGCTGGCCGGGCTCGGGGCTCTGCTCGGAAGCGACCGTCACGCGCGCGTCGAGCCGGTCGCGCTTTGGCTCGTAGGAGAGCACGAGCAAGCGCGACGCCGCGTAGCGCCCGACGCCGCGCAGCCGGTTGGCGATCTCGCCGCTCCATTCGTCGTCGACGAACGCGATCATGTTCAGCACACGAGCCGGCGCGTAGCTGCCGCTTTCGGCGTGGCGCTCGGCGAGCAGCGCGCGCAGCGCCGCTTCGATCTTGTCCGGCGTCGTGCCCTGCTCGCTCCAGACCGCGTCGCTCGTGCTCATCAGATCGCGCGCCAGTGATGCCCGTCGAGCAGCAGCGACTGGGCCTCCGGCGGGCCTTGCGAGCCGGCTTCGTACTGCGGCAGCGGGCCTGGCTCGCGCGTCCACGCGCCGACGATCGGGTCGCAGATCCGCCACTGCGCCTCGACCTCGTCGTTACGCGTGAACAGCGTCGCGTCGCCGCGCATCGCGTCGGTGATCAACCGCTCGTACGCCTCCGGCGACTGCGAGAGGAACGACGTGCCGTAGAGGAACTCCATGTTGACCGGGCGGATACTCATTCGCGTGCCGGGGATCTTCGCGCCGAGCCGCAGCGAAACGCCCTCGTTCGGCTGCACCGTCAAGACGAGCTGGTTCGGCTGCACGCCGAGTGAGCCGCCTTGCGAGAACGCGAGGTGCGGGACCGGCTTCAGCGTGACCGCGATCTCCGTGATCTTCCGCGCCAGGCGCTTGCCCGTGCGGATGTAGAACGGCACGCCGGCCCAGCGCCAGTTGTCGACTTCCAGGCGCAGCGCCGCGAAGGTCTCGGTGTTGGAGTTCGCCGCGACGCCCTTCTCTTCGAGGTAGCCGACGACGTCCTCGCCGCCGGCGTGGCCCGGCCCGTACTGCGCGCGCAGCGACATCTCCGGGATCTGCGCCGGTGTCGGCGCGTGGATCGATTGCAGCACCTTGACCTTCTCGTTGCGCACCTCTTCGGCGGTGAAGCTAACCGGCGGCTCCATCGCGACGTGGCAGAGCAGCTGCAGCATGTGGTTCTGGATCAGGTCGCGCAACGCGCCGGCGTGGTCGTAGTAGCCGGCGCGCGTGCCGATCCCGAGGTCCTCGGCCGCCGTGATCTGCACGTTGTCGATGTAGTTGCGATTCCACAGCGGCTCGAACATCCCGTTGGCGAAGCGAAACGCGAGCATGTTCTGCACGGTCTCCTTGCCGAGGTAGTGGTCGATGCGGAAGACCTGCGGCTCTCTGAAGATCGCCAGCACGCGGCGGTTCAGCTCGCGCGCCTCCCGCAGCGTCGTGCCGAACGGCTTCTCGATGATCACGCGCACCTTGGCGCCCTTGTGCCGCGCGAGCTTCGATTTCCCGAGCTGCTCGACGATCACCGGGAAGAACTCGGGCGCGGTCGAGAGGTAGAAGGCGCGATTGATCGCTTCGCCTGCCTGCCCGTCGAACTCGTCGAGGACCTTGCCGAGCTCGCCGTAGACGGAGTCCTGGTCGAATTCGCCCGGCACGTACTTGACCTCGTCGAGCAGCGCCTTCAGCACATCCTCCTTCGGCGGGCGACGCGAGAACTGGCGGATCGCCTGCTCGCACTCCTGGCGATAGTCCTCGTGCGCTTTTTCCTGGCGCGAGACGCCGACGAGGTGAAAGCGCTCGGGCAGCGCTCCGTCGTGCGCGAGGTTGTACAGCGCCGGCAGCAGTTTGCGCCGTGCGAGGTCGCCCGTCGCGCCGAAGATGACGAGCGTCGTCGGGTCGACCGGCAGTCGCTCGAGCCCGGCCGTCAGCGGGTTCTCCGGCGTCGGCTCCTCGGTCGGGCGGCCGGGTCGCGCAGTCGGCTGCTCGGCCATGCTCAGCGGGCTCCGCGACGCTTGCCGGCGCCGGTCGACGCCCGTTTGGCGGGCGGCGCCTTCGCGGGCCTCGCCGCGGCGCCGGGCGCCGGCGCGCTCTTCACGGCGTGCCCGCCGAACTGGTTGCGCAGCGCCGCCAGCACGCGGTCGCCGAAGTCGCCGTTGCCGCGCGAGCGCAGGCGCGCGTACAGCGACGCGGTGATCACCGGCGTCGGCACGTCGTGCGCCGTCGCGTCGGCGATCGTCCAGCGGCCCTCGCCGGAGTCCTCGGTGTAGCCCTCGATCGCTTCGAGCTCGTTGCCGTCGGCTTCGAACGCGCGCGCGGCCAGTTCGCACAGCCACGAGCGCACGACCGAGCCTTGGCCCCAGAGGTGCGCGATCTTCGCGTTGTCGAGCTCGTACTCGCACTTGTCGAACACGTCGAAGCCCTCGGCGTAGGCCTGCATCAACCCGTACTCGACGCCGTTGTGGACCATCTTCACGTAGTGCCCGGCGCCGGACGGGCCGAAGTGCATCCAGCCGCGCGGCCCGATCGCCGCGAGGCTCTGCTCGTTCGTCTCCGGCGCGAGCACGTCGAGGATCGGCGATAGGCGCTTGACCGCTTTCGGCGGCCCGCCGACCATCATGCAGTAGCCGACTTCCAAGCCCCAGACGCCGCCCGAGACGCCGACGTCGACGTACTCGATGCCCTGGCCTTTCAGCTCTTTCGCGCGACGCTTGTCGTCGGTCCACTTCGAGTTGCCGCCGTCGACGATCGTGTCGCCGCGGTCGAGCAGCTTCGCCAGCTTGTCGACCGTCTCCTGCGTCGGCTCGCCGGCCGGCACCATGATCCAGACGATCCGCGGCGCCTGCAGCTGCTTGACGAGCTCTTTCAGCGAGTCCGCGCCGGCGGCGCCGTTCTTCGCCGCCTGCTTGACCGCGCCCTTGTCGAAGTCGAACGCGACGACCTCGTGCTCGGAGTCGCGGCGGATGCGGTGCACCATGTTGCCGCCCATCTTGCCCAGCCCGACAAAGCCGATCTGCGTCACGAGCTCACCTCGATTTTCTTGGTCAGTTCGCGCAAGGCTAGCGGAGGGTCTCGCGGCGGCGAGCGTTGGCTACGATCCGCTCTGTGAACGCCACGCCAGAGACCTCTGGCTCGCCGCGCTAGGCGGTGCGCGCCGCCATGTCGGAACAGCCCGCGAGCAGCGCCGAGGAGCTCCGCTCGTTCAAGCGCACGCTGCAGCGCGTCTGGGTGTTCAGCCCCGAACGGCTGTGGCTGCTCTCGATCGCGCTGCACCGTCGCCGACGCCGGCGGCTCGCGTTCCTCGTCAAGCAGCTGAACACCGTCCTCTACCACAACTCGCTCTCGCCGCAAGCGCGCGTCAGCTCCGATATCGCACTCGGCCACTACAGCCACGGGATCGTCGTCAACGGAGGCGTCGAGATCGGTCGGCGCGTGAAAATCTGGCACAACGTGACGCTGACCGGCCGCGCCGCGCGAAGCAGCGGCGCAAAGGCCACAGGCCGCGCTGAGATCCTCGTCGAGGACGGCGTCAAGATCGGCACCAACGCCGTCGTCATCGCCAAGCGCGGCGAGCGCTTGACGATCGGGCGCAACGCGCGGATCGGCGCCGGCGCGATCGTCACGCACGACGTGCCCGACGGCGCGACCGTCGTCAGCCCGAGCGCGAAGGTGATCCTCCGCGAGGAGGTCGGCGCCGGGTCCGACGAGATAGGGTCCGCGACCGAGCACGAACCGTGAGCCCCGACGCAACGCACCAACGCCCCGACAGGAACCTCGCGCTCGAGCTCGTGCGCGTGACCAAGGCCGCCGCGCTCGCGGCCGCCCCGCTCGTCGGCCTCGGCGACAAGGAGGCCGCCGACCAGGCGGCGGTCGACGGCATGCGCTACATGCTGCAGTCAGTCCAGATGGACGGCGTCGTCGTGATCGGCGAGGGCGAGAAGGACGAGGCGCCGATGCTCTACAACGGCGAGCAGATCGGCGACGGCACGCCGCCGGCCGTCGACATCGCCGTCGACCCGCTCGAGGGCACGACGCTCGCCGCGCACGGGATGCCGAGCGCGCTCGCCGTGATCGCGCTGTCGAGCCGCGGCACGATGTTCGACCCCGGCCCGTGCGTCTACATGGAGAAGATGGCCGGCTCGCCGGAAGTCGCCGACCTGCTCGACCTCGACCGGCCGCTCGCCGAGACCGTCAAGCTGATCGCCGAGCGCAAGGCGGTGCCGATCGGCGACGTGATGGTCGTCGTGCTCGACCGCAACAGGCACGAGCAGGGCATCCGCGAGATCCGCGAGGCGGGCGCGCGCGTGCGCCTGATCGCCCACGGCGACGTCTCGGCGTCGCTGCTGGCTGTGACCGAGCGCTCGCCCGTCGACCTCTTGTGGGGGATCGGCGGGACGCCCGAGGGCGTGATCTCGGCCGCCGCCGTGAAGTGCCTCGGCGGTCAGCTGATCGGCCGCCTGTGGCCGCGCGACGAGGACGAGCGAAAGGCGGCGCTCGACGCCGGCTACGACCTCGAGCGCGTGCTCACGCGCGACGATCTCGTCGCCGGCGAAGACGTCTTCTTCTCCGCGACCGGCATCACCGACGGCGACGTGCTGCAGGGCGTGCGCTACCCGAGCGCCGGCGGCGCGACGACCGAGTCGCTCGTGATGCGCACGCGGTCGGGCACGATCCGCCGGATCAGGGCGACGCACGATCGCGCCAAGCTGCGCGCGGTCGGCGGCGAGCGCTTCTGAGCGAGCGCCCGCCGGGGCGCGTCATGTCACCGGCGCACCGGCGCGCGAGCGCCCGCGCTCGCGGCTCGCCGCTGCGACAATTCGCCGATGGACCCAGCCGCGACAGCGTCGTGAGCAAGCGCGCCGGGCTGTTCGGGCCGGTGCGGCTGTGGCGGCTGTCGATCGCCTTGCAGCAGCGCGGGCTGCGGCCGCTCGCGGTGCTCGTCAAGAACGTCAACTCGGCGATCTACCACAACTCGCTGCCGCCCGGCGCGCTCGTCGGCCCTGACTTTCGCCTCGGCCATCACGGCTTCGGCACGGTGATCCACACGAACGTCGAGATCGGCCGCGGCGTGACGATCTACCAGAACGTGACGATCGCGATGCGCGCCGGCTCGCGATCGCCCTACCGCATTCGGATCGAAGACGACGTGTTGATCGGCGCCAACGCCGTGCTGATCTCGCCGAGTCGCGGCGACCTGCGGATCGGGCGCGGCGCGCGGATCGGCGCCGGCGCGGTCGTCAACGCCGACGTTCCCGCCGGACATGTCGTCGTCAGCGCGCCCGCCGTGCTGATCTCGCCCGACGGCGAGCGCACGACGCTGGCACGGGCGCCGGCCGACGCGACTTAAGCCGGCGGCGCGAGATGCGTCCGCGCGCGGGTCGGCTAGGTGCGGTAGCGCCCGACGCGCGACTCCGCGAAGTCCATCCGCGCGAGCGAGCGCAAGAAGCGCTTGGTCACGATCACGTGGATTCGCGACTGCGTCTCGTCGTAGATCCGCCGGCCGAGCCGCGAGGCGATCGACGGATAGAAGTTCGCGACCTCGACCGACACGCGCAGGCGCACGTGCGGTCCCGCATATGGCGAGTCGGCCGCGCGCGGGTCGCGCGGCTCGGCGTCGCGCCGCACCTCGATCTGCAGATAGCCGCCGCCGTCGCGTCCGCCGCGCGAGACGAGCACGCCGCGTGCGATCCGCCAGCGCACGAGGCCGTGCAGCGCGTCCATCTCGTATTCCGGCGCCTGGAACGTCAGCAGCTTCAGCGGACGCAGCAGCAGCACGATCGAGCGCTCGCGCTCGCTGTAGTCGACGTGGATCAGCCCGAGCGTGATGCGCGTCAGGAAACGCCAGTACGTGCGCGCCAGCCGCTCGAGGTATTCGGCCGACCAGATCTGCTCGAGCGCTTGCGCCGGCAGCGATATCTCGGCGCTCTGCAGCGAGCGCACCGCTCCCGTCTCGTCGTCGAGCTCCGTCAAGCTGCGCGGACGCTCGATCACGACCGGAGCGGCGCGCGCTCGCGCGCGCCGGGCGCGCAGCAGGACGCTCAACAGGCCGAGGAGCGCCGCGACGGCGCTCGCCGCCGCGGCGACGCGCGCGCGGTTCATACGTAAGCAGGCTAATCGGCCTTGTCTTGTCCTCGCGTGCTGATATCCACACGTAGATGAGCGATCGGCCGCCAATCGAGCGAATCGCACGTGCGCGCGCCGTCGCCGACGCGCCGGTCGACGCGCTGCTCGCGAACGCCGACGAGCTGGCGCGACGCTGGCTGATCGCGCTGATCGCCGCGCGCCCGCTCGAGCAGATCGCCGAGCTCCCGCTCGACGCGCTCGCGGCCGCCGCGCCGGCGCTGTGCGAGCAGCTCGTTCGCGCGCTCGCTTCCGACGCCGAGTTGGAGCGACTGCTCGACGGCGCCGACAGCTCTACTCGCGAGCGCGCGCACGCAGGCGCCGCCGCGCACGTGCTCGCGTTCGGCGCGCGCGATGCGAGCTCGTTGGCGGCGTCCGTCGAGGCGCTGCGCTCGGTCGTCTGGCGCCAAGCGCTCGCCGAACTGCGCGAGCCGCCGGTCGCGCTAGTCGCCGAGCTCGCCGAGCGGCTCGCGTTCCTCTGCGCGACGCTGCTCGCGACGGCGCTTTCCCCGAGCGGCGACGAGCGCGCCGTCACGCCAGCTATCGCGCGCAGCGTCTACCGGGCCGCGACGCGGACGCCCGATGGACGATCGCAGCCCGCCGGCAGGCGCGGTGGCGCCGTGCTGATCGACGAGCTCGGCGGCGACGAGCTGCGCCCGCTTGCGAACGCAGCGACGACCGATCGGGCGGCAGCGCAACCGCGGGCGCGTGTCCAGCCGGCGAGCGCCGGCCCGGATCGCGTCGCCGAGCCGGCCGGCTCGAAGCGCGGCGCCCCGCCGCCGGCGGTCGCGCGCGACGCTCGTGGCGCGCGCCCGTGGGACATCCCGCTGCACGACGAGTCGAGCGCCGCGAGCGACTCGCGCGTCGCCGATCAGGCGACCGACGAGCGGCGCGCCGCGCCCGGCGGCGAGCCGACGGTGCGCATCAGGCGGACGTCAGACGTACGCGTCGACGAGCTGCGCTGAGCGAGTTGCGCTGAGCTCTTCGCGCCGGTCAGCTACTGCGCGGCAAGCGTCGTCGTCGAAGCGGCAGGCGTCGAAGCCGTAGAGGTCGCCGCCGGCGTCGCTTCAGGCGCGGCTTCAGCGCCGCCGAGCGCCGCTGTCGTCGGCGCCTGCGGCGGCGAGCCGAGCGTCGGTGTGTTCGGCACGCTGCCGACGATCCGCGTCGCCAGGCGAGCCGTATCGGTCATTCCGAGCGCGCTCGCAGCGCCGCTCGTCAGGTCCCACTGCGCGCCGTTGTGCGCGTACGGGCCTCGATCGATCACCGGCACGACCGTCGCGTGGCCGTGGTAGCTGAACTTGACGAGCGTCCCGCACGGCAGCGTGCGGTTGGCGACGCCGACGACAGCCGGCGTCAGCGTCTGACCGCACGCAGTCGTCTGGCCGTAGAAGCCGGGGCCGAACCACGTCGCCAGCGCCACCTTCGCGATCGGCGTCGCCGTCGGCGCGCTCGCGACGCCGCCGGTTTCGGCTGACGCCGCAGCGGTCGTGAATCCGCCCACTGCGGTCGCAGCGGCCACGGCGATCATCAATATCTTCAAAAACGGGGTACGCATCGGTGTCGGCGCCTACGGGGTGAGCTGACGGGCTCGCGCCACACCTACGGCGCTACGACCTGACTCGGTCGATTCGCCCCAACGGCCCGAAACGTCTCGGACCGCAATTGGGTCCCCCGTCTCCCGTGACCTGGGTCATCGGAAGCTCGGCGTGCCGCAAGTATACAGAAGACCTTTGTCGAGCTTTGCGCAGCTCTGGCGCCGAAGCGCTTGCCGTCAACGCGTCGCTCAGGAGAGCGGCAGATGCGAGAAGACGTCTTTCAGCAGTCGCTCGCTCTTCGACAGACCGGCCTTCGCGAGCTCGCCGACGAGCTCAGCCGCCGACGCGACCAGCTCGACGCCCCCCGGCGGCTGCACCGAGCCGGTCGGAGCGTCGCTCTCGGACTCGAAGCCCTGGCGCGGCGCCGTCTCTTGCGCCTCGGCCGGGCGCGGTCGTTTCCGAGTCGTCCGTGCGCTCGCACGCTTCGCCGGCCTGGCTTTCGGCGTCGCAGCGTCTCTGGCCGCGCCTGCAGCCGAGCGCTTAGCCGTAGCCGACGCCGCCGCCGACTCGTCGACCGGCGCAACCGCCTGCCTCGCCGGCTTCCGCGCCGGCTTGCGGCCGCCGTCGCGAGCCGGCGCGCGCGTCGCCTCAGCGCGTTTGGCGCGCGCCGGCGAGCGCTCGCCGGACGCCCGACGCCGCTCGTCGAGCGCTGTGCCCGCGCCGTTGCTCGGGCTCGGCGACTCGCGTGCCGCGACGCGCCGTGCGCTCGAGCGCTGTGGGCGCGCGCGCGGCAGGTTCGCGAGCACGCCGCTGCCGTTCGGCGATGCCCCGTTGACGTCCTCGCTGCGCTCGACGTCGCTCACCGGCACATCATTGCTTAACGACCGACACCCGCGCGAGCACGCGGCCGTCGCGCAAACAGCGAGCCCGGCTTGCACGGCAGCTCGCAAGCCGTTGAGATAGAGCGCAACGACGCGTTAGCATGGAGTCCTTCAAGCAGACGCACACGCATCATGTAACGAGGAGTCGGCTCGCGCCGTATGTCTGGCGGAGCGCCGTCTCAGCCAGAGTCCGGCCAAGCCGTGGCGACGGGCGCCGGTTGTCGATCCACGCGAGTAGAAACGGGAGCAGATGTCAGTAGTCGAGCTGCAGGAGCTGGATGAGGTCAAGGGCCTGCTCGCCAAGGGCCAGCAGGTCGGAGTGCTCTCCTACGCGGAGATCGGCAAGGCGATGTCCGAGCTCGACCTCGACGAGTCAGACGTCGAGGAGCTGCACGGCTTTCTCGAGAAAGCCGAGATCGAGCTCGTCGAGGACATCGACCCGGCGACCGCAGCCGCCTCGCAGGTGGAGCGCGCGCCCGACAAACGCGGCCGGCGCAAAGCGAAAACGTCGCTCGACCTGAAGCCGGACATGACGACCGACTCGCTGCAGCTGTTCCTCAAGGACATCGGCAAGGTCCGTCTGCTGACGGCGCAAGAGGAGGTCGATCTCGCCAAGCGCATCGAGCGCGGCGATCTCGACGCGAAGCAGAAGATGGTCGAGTCCAACCTCCGCCTCGTCGTCTCGATCGCGAAGAACTACCGCAACCAGGGGCTGCCGTTCCTCGATCTGATCCAGGAGGGCACGCTCGGGCTCGTGCGCGCCGCCGAGAAGTTCGACTACCGCAAGGGCTTCAAGTTCTCGACCTACGCGACGTGGTGGATCCGCCAGGCGATCGCGCGCGCGCTCGCCGACAAGGCGCGCACGATCCGCATCCCCGTGCACGTCGTCGAGAAGCTCAACAAGATCGGTCGCGCCGAGCGCAAGCTCGTCACCGAGCTCGGACGCGAGCCGACCGCCGACGAGATCGCCGAGGTCACCGGCATCGACCCCGAGGAGGTCGACTCGATCAAGCGCTCCGCGCAGGCGCCCGTCTCGCTCGAGAAGCCCGTCGGCGACGAGGAGGAGTCGGAGTTCGGCCAGTTCATCGCCGACGAGCGCGCCGAGTCGCCGTACGAGCGCGCCGCCGAGATCCTCACCAAGGAGGCGCTGCGCGAGGCGCTCGAGAACCTCTCCTACCGCGAACGTCGCGTGCTCGAGCTGCGCTACGGCCTCGGCGGCGAGCACCCGCGCACGCTCGACGAGGTCGGACGGACGTTCAACGTCACGCGCGAGCGGATCAGGCAGATCGAGAACCAGTCGCTGAAGAAGCTGCAGTCGCTAGCGGAGGCACAGAAGCTCCGCGACGTCGCCTGATACCCCGTTCGGCCCGTTCGGGGCACACGCGGATGTCTCGGCGGGGCGGTCAGTGTCCACACCCGCGCGCGGCGCTCAAGCCGCGGCGCGCGCGTGCCGATCAGCTCTGCATGATCGATATCGATGCGACGCTGCGCGAGCTGGTCGAGAAGGGCGGGTCCGACCTGCATCTGAAGGTCGGCTCGCCGCCGCTGTTCCGCGTCAACGGCGAGCTGGGCGTTGCGCCGGGCGCCGCTGAGCTTGCGCCGGAGGACACCGACGCGGCGCTGAAGGTCCTGCTCACCGACGACGTCAAGCTCGACGAGTTCGCGGCTGAGCACGAGGTCGACTTCTCCTACGAAATCTCCGGCGTCGCGCGCTACCGGATCAACGCCTTCCGCCAGCGCGGCCTCGTCTCGATCGTCTGTCGCGCGATCCCGCACAAGATCTCGACGATCGAGGAGCTCTCGCTGCCGGACGTCGTCACCGATCTCGCCGACGAGGAGCGCGGCATCGTGCTGCTGACCGGCACGACCGGCTCGGGCAAGTCGACGACGCTCGCGGCGATGATCGACCACATCAACACGACGACGAGCAAGCACATCGTGACGATCGAAGACCCGATCGAGTTCGTGCACACCGACAAGCGCTCGGCGATCAACCAGCGCGAAGTCGGCATGGACACCGCTTCTTTCAAGCGCGCGCTGCGTCGCGTGCTCCGCCAGGACCCGGATGTGATCCTGATCGGCGAGATGCGCGACGAGGAGACCGTGCAGACGGCGCTGTCGGCCGCCGAGACCGGCCACCTCGTGCTCTCGACGATCCACACGGTCGACGCGACCGAGTCGATCAACCGGATGCTCGACTTCTTCCCGACGCACCAGCACCAGCAGGCGCGCAGCATGATCGCCGGCACGATCAAGGGCGTGATCTCCCAGCGCCTCGTTCCCGGCGCCGACGGCGGCCGCGTCGCCGTCTGCGAGATCTTGCGCACGACAGGACGCGTGCGCGACATGATCCGCGACCCCGAGCAGACCGGCAAGCTCGTCGAAGTGATCGCCTCCGGCGGCTACTACGGCATGCAGACGTTCGACCAGGCGCTGTTCGGCCACGTAAAGGCCGGCCGCGTCAGCTTCGAGGACGCGATGCGCGTCGCTTCCAGCCCGCACGACTTCAAGCTGTTGATGCAAGCCGACGGGCGCATGGGGACGACGATGGAGGACGTCGCCGCCGCAGAGCAGCGACGCGGTCCCGTCGATCACGTCCCGACTGCGCCATCCGCGCCCGCGCCGCCCGCCGGCGTCGCCGCGCCTCGCTGACGCTCACGGGTTGCGCAGCAGCACCGCGAGCAGCATCAGCGCGGCGACGATCACGACGCCCTCGAACAGCGGGCCGATCGACGCGAGCACGAGCACGAGCCAGACGATACATCGCTCCCTGATCGCTCTTCAGCGCGTGTTCGCGTTACTTCACTTGGTAAAGTAAAGAGCGAAATGGCCGTCGATCAGACATGTCCGGTATGCCGCACGGCTGACATCGTCTGCGGCAAGTGGACTTTGCTGCTCGTTCGCGAACTGGCCGAAGGAACGTCGCGCTTCTGCGAGCTCGAACGCGCGCTGTCGGGCATCAGCCCGCGCACGCTCTCGCTGCGCCTGCGCGCGCTCGAGGACGAGGCGATCGTCGCCCGCCACACCTTCCCCGAGGTGCCGCCGCGCGTCGAGTACGCATTGACCGAGAAGGGCCGAGCGCTGCTGCCGATCATCGGCGATATGCGCGAGTACGGCGAAGAGTGGCTGTGCCGCGACGACGCGGACTCTGCTGACGTTGCCGACGCCGATCGGCGCGCCGGCAGCGACGCGCTGGCGCTCGCCTGAGCTGACGCGAGAGCGCGATCGCGCTCGGCGAGCGCTTCGGCGACGCGCCGCGAAGGCTCGGCGTCGAGCACGATCGCTGCAAGCCGCGCTGCGCCGGCAGGAGCGCGTCCGGGCGCCGCGAAGTCAGCGCGCATGCGTTCACGAGGACTCGAGACGGCGCTCGGCGAGCTTTTCGCAGCGTCAGCCGCGCGCTTGCGCGCCGACGTCGCGGCCGGCGCCGAGGTGCCGTTCGAGCTCGGCGCGCAGAGCGCTCGCCGCGGCTCCGGCGCGACGCTCTACTGCTATCGCGCGCTGACCGGCCAGTTCATCAGCGAGCGCGAGCCGGCGCTCAGGCGCCTGCCCGGCTACGCCGACGCGAGCAGGCTGCTCGACGAGTTCGACGGGCTCGACCGCTACCTGGCGAGCGTCGGCGGCGAGGCCGCGCGCGCCAAAGGCCGCGCGCGCTCGCACGCCGCGATCAAAGCTCTGCTCGAAGACGTGTTCGACGAGCAGAGCGACTTCGAGCTGCACCCCGAGCGCGCGCGCGGCGCGATCGACCGTCTCGCGCAGTCGACGCTCGCGAGCGCGAGCGAGGTCACGCTCGTCGCGACGCTGCAAGGCGTCGCGCTCGCTTCGGCGGAGCTGCAGCTGACCAAAGGGCTTCGCATCGCGCGCGCCGACGACTTGCATCAGCTGCCCGACGGCATCGCCTCGGCGCTCGCGGCAGACGACGACGAAGCCGGGCTGGTGGTCGTCTACACGACCGATCGAGAAGACCCGGCCGACGCGCTCGCCGGCGGCCGCGCGGTGCTCAACGACCTGCTTTCGGCGCTGCGCCTGTTCGGCGATGGTCGCGTGACGCTCGGCGCGCTCGCGTGGGCGCGCGTCGGCGCCGGCGCCTGGGGCCCACTCGCGCTCGGCGCGGGCGGGCGACCGCATGGGATGCTGATCGTCACGGCCGAGCAAGAGGACGAGCTGCGCGCGTTCTGCAACCTCGTCTCGCGCCGCGCGCCGCACGACAACGATCTCGCCTGGGCGCTACGCCGCTTCGCGCTCGCATGCGAGCGCGACAGCCCGTGGGAGGCGCTCAGCGATCATCTGCTGGCGTTGCGCGCGCTGCTCGAGCCGGAGGGACCCGTCAGCGGACGGCTCGCCGGACGGCTCGCCGCGCTCTGCGCGACGCCCGACGAGCGCGCCGAGCTGACCGAACGCACGACGCGCGCGATCGCGCTCGAGCGCTCGCTGATCGCCGGCACGGCCGCGAAGGACGGAGCCGCGCGAGCTCTCGTCGACGGCCTCGCGAACCACCTGCGCTCGCTGTTGCGCGACGTGATCTGCGGTCACCTCGACCCGGACCTCGCCGTGATCGCCGACGAGATGCTCGAACCGGATGAGCTGCTGCACGCCGACGAGCCGTCTGACGTCGAAGCCGACTCCGAGTCCGAGCGGCACACGCTGGACGTCGACGCGGCGCAAGCGGTCGAGCTCGCGCACGACGCTGATGTCGCGTACGACGCCGAGCTCACGCGCGACGCCGACGCCGACGCCGACTTCGACGCCGAGCCCGACGAGCAGCAGCCGCTGCCGATCGACGGCGTCGTCTCCTCGCTCAGCTGAACAGGCTGTCGGCCAGCCGCGCCAGCCCGGCGAGGTCGTAGACGTCCTCGTCGAGATGCGCCACGAGGACAGGGTTCGCTTCGTCCAGCTCCCGCGTCAGTCGCGCGATCGTCTTGCGGTCGCGTCGCGCGAGCACGTCGAAGTCGGCGAGGTTCGCCGCGACGCGCGCCGCCAGGCGCTCGCCGAGCTCCGGCTCGATCAGCTCCTGCACCTGCTCAGCCGACTGCCCGTCGAGCCCGTCGAAGTGCACGCGGTTGACGATCAGCGCGCCGCGCGGCATCTCACGCTGCGATAGCCGCTCGGCGAGGTACTCGATCTCGCGCGCCGGCTCGGGCTCGGGCGAGGTGACGAGCAGGAACGTCGTCTGCTCGTCGCGCAGCAGCTCGGCGACGCCGCGCGTGCGCTCGCCGAAGCCGTCGAGGATGCCCGACAGCGAGCGGAAGAACGTCGACAGGTCGCTGAGCATGTCGACGCCGGTCACGCGCGCGAAGATCGCGAAGACGATCCCGGTCGAGCGCCCGAACACGCGCGCCGCGAGGCCACCAGGCGTGAGGAAGACCTTCAGCGCGCGCCCTTCGAGGAAGCCGAGCAGGCGGTTCGGCGTCTCGAGGAAGTCGACCGCGTTGCGCGACGGCGGCGTGTCGAGCACGATCACATCGAAGTCGTGCTCGTGGCGCAGCTCGTACAGCTTCGCCATCGCGCTGAGCTCCTGCGAACCGGAGACCGCCGTCGAGAGCTCTCGGTAGATCGGGTTGGCGAGGATCTCCTGCAGCTCGCGCTCGCCCGGCGCCAACCGTGTGACGATCTCATCGAACGTGCGCTTGCTGTCGAGCATCATCGCCCACAGCTCGCCGGCGCATGGCACGCCGTGCTCGGCGAGCAGCGTCGCGTCGATCCGCCGCGGCTCGCCCGAGAGCTCTGCGAGGCCGAGCGCCGACGCCAGCCGTTCGGCCGGATCGATCGTCACGACGGCGACCTTCTGGCCGCGCGCGGCCAGCCCGAGCGCGAGCGCCGCCGAGGTCGTCGTCTTGCCGACGCCGCCTGCGCCGACGCAGATGCAGATGCGCTTGGAGCGCAAGCGCTTGGCCAGTTCACCGCCGCCACGAGCGCGTCCGTTCCGGTCCCGCCCGCCGGCGCGCGCGCCATCCTTCAGTCGCGCACCGTCGCGCTTCGGCTTCGCGCCGCGCGTGGCCATGCCCCGATCGTAGTTCCCGTGCAGGAATCCGGCGTGCCGGCATGTAGGAATCAGCCGTAGCGGCGTGCAGGAATCGCCACGCCGTATGCGAATACCCACCGGACGGCTTTCTGCCCAATCGAGTATCGGAGTCACCGTGGAAGGAAAGGCCAAGGTCATCGCGTTCGCCAACCAGAAGGGCGGCGTGGCCAAGACGACGACAACGCTCAACCTCGCGGCTGCATTCGCCGAGGAGGGCCACCGCGTGCTGTGCGTCGACATGGACCCACAGGGCAACTTGACGATGTCGCAGGGCATCGACCCGGACACGCTCGACAAATCGATGTATGACGTGCTCGTGCACAAAGTCTCGATTCGCGAGGTGATCCGCAAGCGCGAGATCGACATCGCGTGCGCGTCGATCGACCTCGCCGGAGCCGAGATCGCGATGTCGACGATGATCGGCCGCGAGCGCTCGCTGCAGAAGGCATTCGAACCGATCCTCGAGGACTACGACTTCATCTGCATCGACACGCCGCCGAGCCTCGGGCTGCTGACGATCAACGCGCTGACGGCGGCCGACAAGGTGATCGTCCCCGTGCAGTGCGAGTATCTATCGATGCGCGGGCTGATCCAGCTCCAGAACACCCTCGCGATGATCCGTGAGAATCTCAATCCGGGCGTCGACATCGAGGGCATCCTGCCGACGCTCGTCGACTCCCGGACGATCCACGCCAAGGAGGCGATCGAGATCCTCGAGGAAAACTTCGGCGATCGCGTGTTCGCCTCGCGCATCCGCAAGACCGTGCGTTTCGCAGAGGCGCCGGTGAAGGGGATGTCGGTGCTCAAGTACGAGCCCGACGGCGTTGCGGCCCAGTCCTACCGGCAACTCGCGCAGGAGGTTCTCGACCATGGCAAACGCTAAGCGCGCGAGCATGCGCGAAGGGCCGCTCGCGGCCCTGTTCCGCAAGACCGACGAAGACGGCGCTCTCGAGCGCGGCGCGTCCGAGAGCGAGCCCGAGCGCCGCGACGCGCCCGACGCCCAGACGCCCGCCTCCGCGCCGACGGCGGCGTCCGCGCCCGTCGACGCCGCGCGGCCACGCGAGCGCGCGTTGCCGCATCCGGCGCTCAGCGCGTCGACGGTCGACGCGCCGGCCGAGCCGGCGCGCGTGCCGAGCCCGCAAGAGCGCCTGCGCCACGCCTTCTCATCGGAGATCCCCGAGAACGTGATGGAGCCGGTCTCCAGCGCGACGCGTCCGATGATGGACGGCTACGCGCGCACGCACGACGAGCCGAGCGGCATGCAGGGGGTCGCCGGACAGCCGGTGATCCGCGTCGTCGGCGTCGGCGGCGCCGGCGTCAACGCCGTCAACCGGATGGTCGAAGCGGAGGTCGAGGGCGTCGAGTTCCTCGCCGTCAACACCGATCTGCAGTCGCTGCAGCAGTCGACTGCCGACATCACGCTGCACATCGGCGCCGAGCTGACGCGCGGCCTCGGCTCGGGCTCGGACGCGAACGTCGGCCGCGGCGCGGCGATGGAGGACTACGACCGGATCAAGGCGCTGCTGAAGGGCTCCGACATGATCTTCATCACGGCCGGCGCCGGCGGCGGCACCGGCACCGGCGCGGCGCCGATCGTCGCGCGCATCTCGCGCGAAGTCGGCGCGCTGACCGTCGCGATCGTGACGAAGCCGTTCGGCTTCGAGGGCTCGCGCCGCGGCGCGCAGGCCGAGAGCGGCGTCAGCGCGCTCGCGCAAGAGGTCGACACGCTGATCGTCGTGCCAAACAACCGGCTGCTGTCGGTGCTCGACAAGCAGACGGCGATGGTCGAGGCGTTCCGCGTGGCCGACGACGTGCTGCGCCAGGGCGTGCAGGGCATCTCCGACCTCGTCACGCTGCCCGGCCTGATCAACCTCGACTTCGCCGACGTGCGCACGATCATGTCCGACGCCGGCAACGCGCTGCTCGGGATCGGCATGGGCATCGGCGAGAACCGCGCGACGGAGGCCGCGATGTCGGCTGTCGCCTCGCCGCTGCTCGAAACGTCGATGACCGGCGCGCGATCGATCCTGCTGTCGATCACCGGCGGGCAGAACCTCTCGCTGTGGGAGGTCAACGAGGCCGCGAAGGCCGTCTCCGAGGCGGCTCATCCGGACGCGAACATCATCTTCGGCGCGATGGTCGACGAGAAGCTCGACGATCAAGTCTGGGTCACGGTCGTCGCGACCGGCTACGGCGACGAGGGTCGGCGCAAGAGCGTGCAGATGCTCAACGAGCCGGCCGGCGAGCCGCGTGTGCAGCGCGCCGGGCCGCCGCGCCCCGCGCGTCGTGGCGGGCTTACGGTCGACGAACTAGACGTCCCAGAGTTCTTGCCCTCTCGCTGAGCGAGCGACGGTGCTCGCGATGAGCGCTGTGCTACTGCTCTGCGATGGCTGACGGCGAGCACGGGGTCGTTGCGGCAGGGCATCCGCTGACGGCTGAGGCCGGCGCGCGCGTGCTGCGCGAAGGCGGCAACGCGGTCGATGCGGCGCTCGCGGCGATGCTCGTGTCGTTCGCCGCCGAGCCGCTGCTGACGGGGCTTGGCGCGGGCGGCTACATGCTCGTCGCCGGCGGCGAGGAGCGCCCGGCGCTGCTCGACTTCTTCGTGCAGGCGCCGTCCGATCCGCGCGGCTCCGACGGCGGCGGCCCGATCGCCGAGCTGCAGGCGATCGACGTGTCGTTCGGCGACGCCGCGCAGGTCTTTCACATCGGTCCGGCGTCGTGCGGCGCCTACGGCGCGCCGGCCGGCGTCTGCGAGGCGGCGCGGCGCTGGGGGACGGCGTCGCTGGCCGAGCTCGCCGCGCCGGCCGCGCGACTCGCGCGCGATGGCGTCGCGCTCAACCACGAGCAGGCGTACGTCGCCGAGATCCTCGCCGACCTGCTGACCTCGACACCGGAGTGCGCGGCGCTGTGGGCGCCCGACGGGCACGTCTTGCGCGAGGGCGAGGTGCTGCGCAACGCCGAGCTCGGCGACGCGCTGGAGTTGCTCGGCAGCGATGGCGAGGAGCCGTTCTACCGCGGCGAGATCGCCGCGCGAGTCTGTCGCTGGTTGGGCGAGCGCGGCGGCTGGCTCGTGCGCGAGGACCTCGCCGGCTACGCGGCGATCGAGCGCGCTCCGGTCGAAGTCGGGTATCGCGATCGCGTCGTGCTGACCAACCCGCCGCCGAACGCCGGCGGGACGCTCGTCGCGTATGCGCTTGCGCTGCTCGACCGCGGACCGACGCCGCCGACGCTGCGCGGCATCGTCGAGGCGATGGTCGCCGCACAGAGCGAGCGCACGGCCGGGTTCCTCGACGGGCTCAGCGAGCCGGGCTTCCTCGAGCGCTTCCTCGGCTCGCGGCTGGGCGCGACGACGCACATCTCGGTGCTCGACGCAGACGGACGCGCGTGCAGCGTCACGTGCACGAACGGCGAGGGGTCGGGCGTCGTCGTCCCCGGCGCCGGCATGCACCTGAACAACGTGATGGGCGAGCAGGACCTCAGCCCGTTCGGCTTCCATCGGCATCCGCCGGGACGGCGGATGCCGAGCATGATGGCGCCGTCGATCGTGCTGCGCGACGGCGAGGTCGAGCTCGTGCTCGGCAGCGCCGGCTCCAACCGGATCCGCTCGGCGCTGCTGCAGACGATCGTCGGCGCGGTCGATCACGATCTCGGCGCGCGCGAAGCGGTCGACGCGCCGCGCGTGCACTTCGAAGCGGGCGTGCTCTACGCCGAGCCCGGCATCGAGCTCGACGAGCTGATCGGGCTCGAGCCGATCCTGCTCGACGGCGACGAGCAGATCGTGCGCTTCGCCGAGCTGAACCTGTTCTTCGGCGGCGTGCAGGCCGTGCGCCGGCGCGGGCGCGCGCTGAGCGGCGCCGGCGATCCACGTCGCGGCGGCGTCGCGGTGAGCGCATGAGACGCGTGCGGCGCCCGCTTGCGCGCCGGCAGCGCAGGCCGGCGACGGCGCGCGCACTGCCGTTCGTCCTCGTGGCGGCGCTCGCGGGCGCGCTGCTCGCCGGGTGCGGCGGGATCAAGGCCCCGGACCTGTTCATCGTGCAGCGCAGCGGCAGCGGGCCGCACGCGAAGCTGACGCTGCTCGTCAACGAAGAAGGCGGCGTCCACTGCAACGGCGTCGGCGGCCGCGACGGCGCGAAGCTGAAGCTGAGCGATCCGCAGCTCGTGCAGGCGCGTGCGATTCAAGAAGAACTGGAAGAACCTTCGGCCAAGCACACCGTGCTCGCGCCAGGCGCCAAATCGGTGCTGCGCTACTTCGCGCGCGACGAACACGGCTATGTGCGCTTCTCCGACGACTCCGCGCACCAGCCGAAGGTCTTCCGGCAGCTGGCGCTGTTCGTCCTGCAGGTCGCGCAGAGTGTCTGCGGTCTGCCCGAATAGCCGCGCCCATCGCCGACCGAGATCGATCAGCCGAAGCGCACCTTGCCGTTCGACGCGGCACGCGTCTGTGCGCGGTCGATCAGCTCGAGGCGGTCGAGCGCCGTTCGCAGCAGCGTCGCCAGCAGTCGCAAGCGCTCGCTCTCCGCACGAAGCTCGAGCAGCTCCTGCTTGGCGTCGATGCCGAACTCGACCGTCGCCGCCATCTCGTATGCGCCCATCGCGTCGAGCTCGGCGGCGCTCAGCTGTCGGTCGGTCGCCTGCTCGACGAGCTCGCGATACAGCTCGCGCGCGAGCGCCGCTGCATCGTCGTCGTCGCCGTCTGGGCTCGGCCTGGCGCCGGTGAGCGACGCGCTCGTCGCGTCATCGTCACGGTCGTCGGCATGGTCGTCGAGAAATTCGACGACGCCGGCAGGGTAGGGCAACTCGTCTTGGCGCTCGAGCAGGCGAAACGGCCGCGTGCCGAGCGCGACGATGTTCAGCCGCCCGTCGTCCATCCGCTCCAGCACGCGTTCGATCTCGCACGCGCAGCCGACGTCCTTGAGCTCCTCGTCGGACAGCCAGACGATTCCGAACTCGCGCTGCGGCGAGCCTGGCTCGGCGCTCAGGCACTGCTCGATCATCCTTCGATAGCGGTCCTCGAAGATATGCAGCGGCACATGCTCGCTGGGCAGTGCGACGATCCCCAGCGGGAACAGCGGAAAGCCCCGGGAGACGCGCTCGGGCATCGCATCAGTCTATGCGCGCGACGCGTGAACGTCAGAGCGCGCGCGGCTTGCGCGCGGAGATCAGCAGGTTGTAGAAGACCGCCGGCGGCAGGCGCGTCTCGAGCAGCTTGCGGTCGAGGCCCTGCAGCAGCAGGTAGCCGCGATAGGCGTACTGCCGCCACGCCCACGGCACGTCCTCGGGCGTCGCGCTCGCCTCGAGCGTGCGGTTCGTCCAGCCGAACCAGTTCGCGAGCAGCTCCTCGCCGGTGATGCGCACGTCGGCGAAGCCGGCGCCTCGCGCCGCGCGCGCGAGCTCGCCGGGCGCGAAAGCGTGCACGTCGACGAAGCCCTCGAGCCCGACGTCGGGCTCCTGCTCGTCGCTCGAAGGCGCCGGGCGCGCGCCGATCGCGCGGCGCCAGAGGGGCGCGATCGCGCCGGCGGCGCGCTTGGGCACGCGCGCGAGGCGGTCGCCGTAGCGCGAAGGCTCGCCGGCGAACAGCAGCGTGCCGCCCGGCGCGAGCACGCGCGCGAATTCGGCGAAAGCGCGCTCGAGGTCGGGGATGTGGTGGAGCACGGCATGTCCGAAGACGAGGTCGAAGCTGGCGTCGGCGAACGGCAGGCGCTCGGCGTCGAACTCGACCGTTTCGACGTCGAGCCCGAGCCGCTCGGCGTTCGCGCGCAGCGTCGCGAGCATGCCCGGCGAGATGTCGCTGCACGTCGCTTGCGAGATCATCCCGGCGCTCAGCAGGTTGAGCGTGAAGTAGCCCGTGCCGGCGCCGATCTCGAGCGAGCGCGCCCAGCCGTCGGGCCGGTGCCCGAGCGCCTTGTCGATCTTCACGAGCACCTGCTCGAGGCCGATCTCGCCGAAGTCGATGCCCCACTTGGCGTCGTAGTGGCCGGCCGCGACGTCGTGGTAGCGGGTGTTGACCTCGCGGATCTTCTCGGCGCTCAGGGCTGGTGGCACGATCGCGCACCATATACTCGCGCGCCGTGCAGCCGCCGTCCACTCGTTATCTGTCCGGTTCGGCCGGCGGCGTCTCTTGAGCTCAGTCCAGTTCGAGCAGCGCGATCAACCGGACGGCGTGCCGCCGCTGGAGCTGACCGGCGAGCGCACGCTGCCGGACGTGCCCGACGAGAACTACTGGTTCCGCCGCCATCTCGTCGTCTACGAGTGGATCGCCGCGCAGATCGGCGGCCTGCGTGTGATCGACATGGCCTGCGGCGAGGGCTACGGCGCCGACGTGCTCGCTCGCGGCGCGGCGAGCGTCGTCGGCGTCGACGCGAATCCGCAGGCTCACGAGCACGCCCGGCTGCGCTACCGTCGCGCCAACTTGCGCTTCGAGCGCGACCTGATCGAGACGTTCGCAGAGCCGGCCGACGCGGTCGTCTTCCTGCAGACGATCGAGCACCTCGAGGACCCCGGCGCCGCGCTCGAGCACTTCAGCGAGCTCGTCTCGCTCGCGGCGGCCGACGCGAGCGGACCGGCCGGTCGCGGCACGGTGTTCGTCTCGACGCCGAACGTGCTGACGCTCGCGCCGAAGGGCGCCGAGCGCTCGGGCAATCCGTGGCACGTGCACGAGTACCGCTTCGACGAGTTCGACCGGCTCTGCCGCGAGCACTTCCGCGAGGTGCGCATGTTCGGCCTGTTCCACGCGCGCAAGCTGCGCGCGCACGAGCTCGCGCTGCGTCTCGGCTGGGATGCGCTCCACGCGCGCCTCGGCGTGACGAAGCGCTTCTACGACTGGTTCACGCCGGCGATCGCCGTGTCGGACTTCGCGTTGCGGCCGGTCGGGCAGGCGCGGATCGAGCGCGCGCTCGACTTCATCGCCGTCTGCCGGGCCTAGCCGTGGGCTCGGCGCGCTCGGGCGGCGATCGCGGCGCGCTTGCGATCGTGCTGCACACGCACATGCCGTACGTCGAGGGCTTCGGCACGTGGCCATTCGGCGAGGAGTGGCTGTGGGAGGCGATCGTCGGCAGCTACGTGCCGCTGCTCGAGCTGCTCGACGCCGGCGCGCCGCTGACGCTGTCGCTGACGCCGGTGCTCTGCGACCAGCTCGAAGCCGCGGGCGTCTACGAGCGCTTCGCGGCGTTCGTCGATCGCGTCCGGCGCCATACCCACGCCGAGGACGCGGCCGGCCTGCGTCGCGGCGGTCACGAGCGGCTCGCGGCCGAGCTCGATCGCTCGTGGAGCGAGTACGAGGCTGCTCTGCAGGCGCTCGATCGTCGCGGCGGCGACCTGCTCGCGGCGCTCGCGCCGCACGCGCAGTGGACCTCGTCGGCGACGCACGCCGTGCTGCCGCTGCTCGCAAGCGACGCCGGCGTGAGCCTGCAGCTGCGCAGCGGCGTCGCGTCGCATCGCGCGCGCTTCGAGCCACGCTCGCACGGCTGGCGCGGCGGGCTGTGGCTGCCGGAGTGCGCTTACGAGGAGCGCCTGCAACCGCTGCTCGAGCATGCCGGTGTGCGAGCGACGTGCGTCGAGCTGACCAGGCGCTTCGGCGTCGGCGCGCGCGAGCACCTGCGACCGCTGATCGGCGAGGCGGGCGTCGTGCTCGTGCCGATCGACCGCGCGAGCATCGCGCTCGTGTGGAGCGACGACGGCTATCCGGCGGACGGCGTCTACCGCGACTACCACCACCACACGATCCACCACCACAACGCGTGGAGCAACGACGGCAGCGCGTACGATCACGCGCGAGCGCTGGCGCGAGCACGCGAGCACGCGGCCGACTTCGTCGCGCGCACGATCGCGCGCCTGCGCGAGCACGGCGGCGGGCTGCCCGGAGGCGGCCTCGCCGTGTTCGCGGTCGACACGGAGCTGCTCGGGCACTGGTGGTACGAGGGCGTCGCGTGGCTCGCGGCGGTCGTCGAGGAGTGCTCGCGCCAGGGACTCGAGCTGCTGCGCGTCGACGACGCGCTCGATCGCTGCGAGCCGGCGTCGTTGCCGGCCGGCCCGCCGGAGCGCGCGAGCAGCTGGGGGAACGACGGCGATCTCTCGACCTGGTCTGGACCGGCGGTCGCGGAGCTCGCGTTCGCGACGCGCGCGGCAGAGCTGACGGTGCTCAGCGCCGGCGCGCGCGCCGGGGAGGCTGCGATCCGCGAGCTGCTCGCGCTGCAAGCGAGCGATTGGGCGTTCATGCAGGCTCGCGAGATCGCCGCAACGTATGCCCGCGAGCGTTTCGAAGGCCATCGCGACGGTGTCGCGAGAGCGCTCGCGACGGGGCCCGAAGCGAGTGCCGACGCGCTGCGCAACCTCGCGCCGCACGCGCGCCGTTCGGTGCTGTTCGGCCCCTGATCGCGGCGCCGGCCGACGACGCCTTCGCGCCGCGCCGCGCCGCGCCGCGCCGGCTACTCCCAGCGCATTGCGCGCGGCGCCTCGCGCATCCGGATCACGCGCGCCGGCACGCCGCCGACGACGGCGTTCTCGGGCACGTCGCGTGTCAGCACGGCGTTCGTCCCGACGACGCTGTTGTCGCCGACGCTGACGCCGCGCAGCACGCACGCGCCGTAGCCGATCCAGACGTTGTGCCCGACTCGCACGTCGCGCTTGTAGATCCCTTGCAGCCTGACCGGGCGCTCGACTTCGGTCACGCCGTGGTCGAAGTCGATCAGCATCACGCGGTCGGCGAGGATGCACTCGCGCCCGATCGAGACGTGCTGGTAGGAGGAGATCGTGCACTCCTGGCCGATCACCGTCTTCGCGCCGATCGCGACTTCACCCTCGTGCACGCGGATCTTGCAACCGTGCCCGACCCACGCCCAGCGGCCGATCCGAAGCGTCGCGTCGCGGCCGATCTCGAGCTGCACTTTCGGGCAGATGAAGCAGAGGCCGTCGGTCTGCAGCCTCGAGCGATAGCGCAGCTTCAGCAGCAGCCAGCGCGCGATCAGCGCCGCGTAGCGCCTGTTGAGCATGCGGTTGGCGCGCATGAAGCGCAGCAGCGCGAGCGGGCCGCCGTGCGCGCGCGGAGGCGCTCGCCGGACGAGCTCGGCGGTCGTCGCGGCGGTGTCGTTCGCAGGCGCGTCGGCGAGCAGCTCCATCGCGATCGAATCGTATTGCCCTGCGATGATGAGCCTCGCAATGGCGGACTCGACTTTGGCCACGCGCCTGCTCGATGGCGACCGACGCGCGCTCGCGCGCGCGATCTCGCTCGTCGAGGACGACCGCCCGGAGGGCTGGGAGCTCGTCAAAGAGGTCTATCCGCACACCGGCGGTGCGGCGGTCGTCGGCTTCACCGGGCCGCCGGGCGTCGGCAAGTCGACGCTGATCGGCGCGCTGACGAAGGCGCGCCGCGAGGCCGGGCGCAGCGTCGGCGTGCTGTCGATCGATCCGTCGTCCCCGTTCACGCACGGCGCGCTGCTCGGCGACCGGATCCGCCTCTCAGAGCACTTCCTCGACCAGGGCGTGTTCATCCGCTCGATGGCCAACCGCGGCGCGCTCGGCGGGCTCTCGGAGGCGGCGCTGCAAGCGGCGCTGCTGCTCGACGCGGCCGGGCGCGAAGACGTCTTCGTCGAGACCGTCGGCGTCGGTCAGGCGGAGATCGACATCATCGATCACGCCGACACGATCGTGCTCGTGCTGATGCCCGGCTCGGGCGACTCGATCCAGGCGCTGAAGGCCGGCGTGATGGAGATCCCGGACGTGATCGTGATCAACAAGGCCGACCATCCGCTGACCGACACGATGGTGCGCGAGATCCGCGCGGTGCTGTCGCTGGCGAACATCGACGAGCGCGGTCCGGAGGCGCACAAGCGTTGGCGCGTGCCGATCGTCAAGACAGAAGCGAACCGCGGCAAGGGCGTCGAGGAGCTGATCGGGCAGCTCGACGCGCACCGCGAGCACATCCTCTCGGCCGGACTGCTCGCCGAGCGCCGCGAGCGCAACCTGCGCAACGAGGTGCTCGCGATCGCGACGGCGCGAATGCGTCGGCGGATGGAGCAGGAGCTCGCCGACGACGACGAGTTCCAAGCGCTGATCGAGCAGGTCGTGCAGCGGCGCCTGGACCCGGCGAGCGCGGCCACGACGTTGCTCGAGCGCGAGAGCGGCGGCGGTGCGCGCGCCACGCTTGCGACCGCCGAGTCGACCTCGCGGGACGTCGGCTAGGGTCACACAGCGATGAGCTACCTCGACCTCGCCGACCGGACGTGGCCGCTGCTGTGGCGCGCGATGGGCGGTCACACGGCGATCTACCGCGCGACGAACGGCCGGCTCGGGCACCGCGTGCTCGGCGCGCCGCCGGTGCTGCTGCTCGATCACGTCGGCGCGAAGAGCGGCACGTTGCGGACCTGCCCGCTCGTCTACGGTCGCGACGGCGAGAGCTTCGTGCTGATCGCGTCGAAGGGCGGCTACCCGAAGAACCCCGCGTGGCTGCACAACCTGCTCGCGAACCGCGACACGAGCGTGCAGGTCGGCTCGCGTCAGATCGACGTGCGCGCGCGCGTCGCCGAGGGCGAGGAGCGCGCGCGGCTGTGGCAACTGATGCTCGGCGTCTACCGCGGCTACGCGGCCTACCAGGCGCGCGCCGAGCGCGAGATCCCGGTGGTCGTGCTCGAGCCGCGCTAAGCGCCCAGGGCGCGTGCGATGACCATCTGCTGAACCTCGTCGGTGCCCTCGCCGATCGTGAGGATCTTCGCGTCGCGGTAGAAGCGGCAGACGGGGTACTCCTCGATGAAGCCGTAGCCGCCGTGGATCTGCACGGCGTCCTCGCAGCAGCGCACGGCGAGCCGCCCGGTCTTCAGCTTCGCTTGCGCGGCGGTCAGCGTGAAGTTGCGTCCGGCGTCCTTCTCACGCGCGGCCTTGTAGACGAGCAGCCGCGCCGCCTCGATCTCGGTCGCCATGTCGGCGAGTTTGATCTGGATCGCTTGGAACTTCGAGATCGGCTTGCCGAACGCGTTGCGCTCTTTGGCGTACTTCAGCGCCTCGTCGAGCGCGCCTTGCGCGAGGCCGACGCCCATCGCGGCGACGCCGATGCGGCCGATGTCGAGGATGTGCAGGAACTGCTTGAAGCCGGCGCCGCGCGGCCCGAGCAGGTTCTGCTCGGGGACGCGGCAGTCGTCGAAGGACAGCGGGCGGGTGTCCGATGCGTTCCAGCCCATCTTGCGATACGGCTCACCCTGCGTGTAGCCGGCCGTTCCGTTCGGGACGATCAGATTGGAAATCTCTTTCGAGATTTCCTGGTCGAGATCTCCATTGCCTCCGTTCGTGGTCACGGCTGTGATGCAGACGACGCCGGAGATCTCCGTCCCGGCGTTCGTGATGAACTGCTTCGCGCCGTCGATCGCCCATTCGCCGTCGGCGAGCTTCGCGCGGGTGCGCGTGTTGCCGGCGTCAGAGCCGGCTTCGGGCTCGGTCAGGCCGAAGGCGCCGAGCCGTTCGCCCGAGCACAGCTGCGGCAGCCACTCGCGCTTCTGCTCGTCGGAGCCGAACAGGTAGATCGGCTGCGTGCCGAGCGAGGTGTGCGCGCAGAGCGTGATCGCGACGGACGAGTCGACGCGCGTCAGCTCCTCGACGGCGAGCGCGTAAGCGAGCGTGTCGCCGCCGGCGCCGCCGTACTCCTCGGGGAACGGGATGCCCATCAGGTTCAGCGCGCCGAGCTTGGCGACGATCTCGTACGGGAACGCCTTCGTGCGATCGAGCTGCTCGGCGACCGGCGCGACCTCGCCTTCGGCGAACTCGCGCACGGTGCGGCGGATCAGCTCGTGCTCGGGTGACAGGTCGAAGTCCATCGCCGCGGCATTCTCACAGCTCTCGCCGTTCGACCGCATGCGCGCCGCTCTACGATGGCGCGAATGAGCAGAGCGCGCTGGGTCCGGCACTTCCTCTTCACGCGCGGGCGCACGTACCGCTACGGCGGCGAGCGCTCGCAGCGCGGCGACCTGCATCTGCCTGGCGGCGAAGGGCCGCATCCGGTGATCGTGCTGGTCCACGGCGGCTCGTGGCAGCACCGTTACGGGCGCGCTGTGATGCGCGCGATCGCGGCGGCGCTGGTGATGCGCGGCTGGGCGGTGTGGAACATCGAGTACCGGCGGGTCGGCGACGGCGGCGGCTGGCCGGCGACGTTCGCCGACGTCGCGGCGGCGATCGACCACCTCGATGGCTTGCACCCGTCGCTCGACCTGGCTCGCGTCACCTTGATCGGCCACTCGGCCGGCGGCCATCTCGCGCTGTGGGCGGCCGGCCGGACGAAGCTGCCGACGGGCGCGCCGGGCGCGATCGCCGGCCGTGCGCGCGTGCCGATCGTGCGTGTGGTCGCGCTGGCGGGCGTTTGCGACCTCGCCGGCGCCTACCGCCAATGGCATGGCGGCGCGGTGCGCGCGCTGATGGGCGGCTCGCCGGACCGCCTGCCCGAGCGCTACGAGATCGCCGATCCGATGCGACGGGTGCCGCTGAGCGTGCCGGCGCTGCTCGTGCACGGCACGCTCGACGAGACGGTCTCGGTCGAGCTCAGCCGCAACTACGCCGAGGCCGCGCGCGCCGCCGGCGGCGAGGTCGAGCTGGTCGAGATCGACGGAGCGGCCGGCGCTCACCGCGCGTTCATCGATCCGCGCGGCGCGGCGTGGGCGCCGGTGCTTCCGTGGCTGGAACTGCACGAGGCGAGCGCGCGCGGCCGTCGCGCGGTCGCGAGGACGAGCTAGGGTCGGCCGATCTCGCGCGGCGTGTCGGCGCTCGCCGGCTCGCCGTCGAACAGGCCGAGCACGATCGTGTCAGCGCCGCTGGCGCCGCCGGGCCGCGTCGTGGCCGAGACGTCCATCGGCCTAGCACGATAGCCGGATCGCTAGCATTGCCGTCCGCTCACGAAAATCTTTTCCTCGACACTGGAGAGCCCTTTTCTATGCCCAAGACCGTGATCCTCGGCAGCGCTCGCACCCCGATCGGAAAGATGGGCGGCGGGCTTTCGACGCTCGACGCGACAGAGCTCGGCAGCACGGCGATCGAGGCGGCGCTGGAGCGCGCGGCGGTCGAGCCCGAGCAGGTCGAGCACGTGATCATGGGCCAGGTGCTGCAGGCCGGTCAGGGCCAGATCCCTTCGCGCCAGGCGCAGATCAAAGCGGGCATCCCGAAGGAGGTCTCCTCGGAGACGATCAACAAGGTCTGCGCGTCCGGGCTGCGCGCGTCGGTGCTGCTCGACCAGGCGATCCGCGCGGGCGACCTCGAAGTCGGCGTCGGCGGCGGCATGGAGTCGATGTCGAAGGCGCCGTACCTGCTGCCGCAGGCGCGTTTCGGCTACCGGATGGGCGACGCGAAGATGCTCGACGCGATGGTCCACGACGGCCTGACGAACCCGTTCTCGGGCAAGCAGATGTTCGTCGAGGCGACAGAGGTCGGCGAGGAGCTCGAGATGACGCGCGCCGACCTCGACCGTTGGGCGCTGCGCTCGCACGAGCGCGCGCTGGCGGCGATCGACGACGGGCGGATGGCTGAGGAGACGGTCTCGGTGACGGTCAAAGGCCGCAAGGGCGACACGGTCGTCGAGGTCGACGAGGGGCCGCGCCGCGGAAGCTCGCTGGAGGCGCTCGCGAAGCTGCCTGGCCTCGTCGGCAAGGAGGGCTCGCACACGGCCGGCAACTCGCCTGGCGTCAACGACGGCGGCGGCGCGCTCGTGCTCGCCTCCGAGGAGTGGGCTGAGCGCAACGGCAAGGAGGCGCTCGCCGAGATCGTCGCGCACGCGCAGAGCGCGAACGAGTTCGCCTACCTCGCGACGACGCCGGCGAGCGCCGCGAAGAAGGCGCTCGAGAAGGCCGGCCTGCAGCCTGGCGACATCGACCTGTGGGAGATCAACGAGGCGTTCGCGTCGGTCACGCTCAACTCGATCCGGATGCTCGGGATCGACGAGGAGCGCGTCAACGTCAACGGCGGCGCGGTCGCGCTCGGTCACCCGATCGGCGCATCCGGCGCGCGGATTCTCGGCGCGCTCGTGCACGAGCTGCGCCGGCGCGGCGGCGGCTACGGCTGCGCGGCGATCTGCTCCGGTGGGGGGCAGGGCGACGCGCTGATCCTGAAGGTCTGAGATCGACGTGAGCGCCAACGGCGGCACGCCGGCTCGCGGCGCCGCGTTCTTCGACCTCGACAAGACGCTGATGGCGGGCTCGTCGGGGATCTTCTTCGCGCGCGCCGCTTACGAGACGGGGATGATCAGCCGCGCGCGACTCGCGCGCGACGCGTACGAGAACTTGCGCTTCCGCCTGCGCGGCTCGACTGACGATCGCGCCGACGACGTGCGCAAGCGCGTCGGCGAGATGATCGCCGGCGTGGCGGTGCGCGACCTGCAGCGGCTCTCGCCGCGCGTGCTCGCCGGCGTGCTGCCGCGCCTGTACCCGCAGATGCTCGAACGGGCCTACGCGCACCAGGACGCGGGCGTTCCGGTCTACATCCTCACTGCCGCCTCGCAGGAGATGGCCGACCTGCTCGCGCACGTGCTCGCGTTCGACGGCGGGCTCGGCTCTCGCTCGGAGGTCGTCGACGGCCGCTACACGGGCCGCCCGGCGGGCCCGTTCAACTATCGCGAGGGCAAGGTCGTCTCGATGCGCGAGCTGGCCGAGCGCGAGGGGATCGACCTCGCGGCGTCTTACGCGTACTCGGACTCGGAGTCCGACCTGCCGATGTTGCGCGCGGTCGGTCAGCCGGTCGTCGTCAACCCGGACGCCGAGCTGCGGCGGATCGCATCGAGCGAGGGTTGGGAAGTGCTGCGCCTCGACCGGCTCGGGCAGCGGCTGAAGGTGCTCGCGGCGCTCGGCGCCGTCGCGGCGCTCGGCAGCCTCGGCCGCGCGGCGCGCGGTGGGCGTTCGCGGCCAGCTCGCCGGATGCTCGGCCGACCTTCGCGCGGGGGGTCACGCAGCGCGCGTCGGCCGGCGCGCATAGGCTGAAGGCGATGAGCGCTTCGAGCCAAAGCAAGATCCGCGTCGTCGTCGCAAAGCCCGGCCTCGACGGCCACGACCGCGGCGCGAAGATCATCGCGCGCGCGCTGCGCGATGCGGGTATGGAGGTGATCTACACCGGCCTGCACCAGACGCCGGAGCAGATCGTCGAGACCGTTATCCAGGAGGACGCCGACGCGGTCGGGCTGTCGATCCTCTCCGGCGCGCACATGACGCTCGTGCCGCGCATCGTCGAGCTCTTGCGCGAGCAGGAGATCGACGACGTCGTCGTGACGGTCGGCGGGACGATCCCGGCCGAGGACATCCCAGAGCTGAAGCGGCTCGGCGTGGCGGAGGTCTTCACGCCGGGCGCGCCGACGCAGGCGATCGTGGATTTCATCCGCGAGGCGACTGCCGCCCGCGCCTGATTGACTCGTCAGTCAACCGGGCAAACGAGTAGAATCTCCCGCAACAGAACCCAAGGAGTTACCTGAGAATGAAGATATGCGTCCTGGTGAAGGAGGTCCCGGACGCCGCCGTCGAGAAGAAACTGAACCCATCGACGGGGCGTATGGACCGCAGCGGGGAGAAGAACCTCAACCCGTATGACACGCACGCCATCGAGGCTGCGATGCAGATCAAAGAGGGCGGCGCCGTGCCGGTCGAGGAGATCGTCGCCGTGACGATGGGCCCGGAGAGCGCCGTGCGCGCGCTGCACAAGGCCGTCTCGCTGGGCGCCGACCGCTCTGTGCACCTCTCCGACGAGGTCGTCGCGGGCTCGGATGTCGCCGCGACCGGCTATGCGCTCGCGCAGACGCTGCAGCGCGAGAGCCCCGACCTGGTCCTGCTCGGGCAGCAGTCCGACGACGGCGAGTGCTACACGATCGGCGCGGTCGTCGCCGAGCACCTCGGCATGCCTTCGCTGACGCAGGTGATCAAGATGGACGTCGAGTCCGACGCGCTTCGTTGCGAGCGCCAGGCCGAGTACGGCTACGACACGGTGCAGATCAAGCTGCCGGCCGTGATCTCCGTCGGCGACGCGATCAACGAGCCGCGCTATCCGTCGCTGAAGGCGATCATGGGCGCGAAGAAGAAGCCGCTCGACAGCGTCAGCGCCGCCGACGTGGAGATCGACGCGAGCAAGGTCGGCGGGGAGCACTCCGCCGCGCAGTGGGTCGCCGCGAAAGCGCCGCCGGCGAAGGCCGCGGGCGAGATCATCGAGGACGAGGACACCAACGAGACGGTCGAGAAGATCGTCGCCTGGCTCGACGAGAGGAAGCTGATCTAGATGGCGAACATCCTGGTCTACGCGCTGCACTACGACGGCGCGATCAACAAGAACTCGCTCGGCGCCGTCTCCGAGGGCGCGAAGCTCGCCGCTGAGCTCGGCGGCGAGGCGCACGCGATCCTGCTCGGCGAGAACGTGCCGCAGGAGCTCGCGGCTTCGCTCGGCAAATACGGCGCCAAGAAGGTGCTCGTCGCGGAGGGTCCGGAGGGCCTCGCACAGCCGCTCGTCGACGCGATGGCGGCGGCGATCTCCGCCGGCGATTACGGCTACGCGCTGTTCGGCGGCGGCCTGCTCGGCTTCGAGATCGGCGCCGGCCTGGCGGCGCGCCTCGGCGCCGGCGTCGCGATGGAGGTCACGAACGTGCGCGCTGAGAACGGCGAGCTGATCGCCGAGCGCCCGATCCTCGGCGACTCGGCGATCTCTGAGATCAAATACCGCTCTGACGTCGGCATCATCATCGGCCGCCTGAACGCGTTCGAGATCAAGCAGAGCGGCGACGCCGACGCGCCGGTCGAGCAGCTCAGCTTCGAGCTGAGCGCGCACGCCTCGCAGGCGACGATGCTCACGCGCGGAGAACAGCGCGGCGCCGACGTCGACATCGAGGGCGCCGACATCCTCGTCGCCGGCGGTCGCGGTCTCGGTAAGGCCGAGGGCTTCGAGCTGGCCGAGGCGCTCGCGCAGGCGTTCGGCGGCAACAGCGCCGTCGCGGCGACGCGCGCGGTCGTCGACGCCGGCTGGTACCCGTACGCGGCGCAGATCGGTCAGACCGGCAAGACGGTCGCGCCGAAGCTGTACCTCGCGGCGGGCATCTCGGGCGCGATCCAGCACAAGGTCGGGATGCAGTCCTCGGAGAACATCGTCGCGATCAACAAGGACGCGAATGCGCCGATCTTCGAATTCTCCGACCTCGGCATCGTCGGCGATCTGAACAAGATCCTGCCGAAGCTGACTGAGGCTGTGAAGGCGAAGAAGGGCAGCTAGACGGTGCGCTGCACGGCGTCGACTTCGATCGCAAACGGCTCCCAGAGGGAGGTCTGAGCATGTCTTCTCACAACGGCTCGAGCAACGGCAAGGTCGCGCCGGCGGCGTTCCCGCCGCCGGTCGACGCGCAGAAGGAGTTCATCAAGCGTGGCCTGGACGACGAGGACGAGCTGATCGAGGTCGGCGTCGCGATCGTCGGCGGCGGCACGGCCGGTCTCGCTTGCGCGAACCGGCTGCTGCAGCTGCTCGGCGACGACCCGGAGACGATGGAGCGCCTCGGCGAAGTGCCGGTCGCGGTGATCGAGAAGGCGAAGACGTGCGGCGGGCACAACCTGTCCGGCGCGGTGATGCGACCGAAGCCGCTCGAAGAGCTGTTTCCAGAGCTGACGCGCGAGCAGTGGCGTGAGCTGGGCTTCGCGTTCGGCGAGGTCAAGAAGGAGGCCGTGTACCTGACGCCGACGTCGAAGCGCTCGCTGCGGATCCCGACGCCGCCGCCGTTCAAGAACCACGGCAACGAGGTCGTCTCGGTCTCGGCGCTCGCGCGCTACCAGCAGCAGCAGGCTGAGGACGGCGGCGCGTACATCCTCACCGAGACGGCGGCGACGCAGCTCATCGTCGAGGACGGTCGCGTCGTCGGCGTGCGCTCGGGCGACAAGGGGCGCGGCAAGGACGGCGAGCCGCTCGGCAACTTCGAGCCGGGCACGGACATCAAGGCGCGCACGACGGTGCTCGCCGAGGGTTGCTGGGGGCACCTGACGGGCGTGGCGATCAAGGAGTTCGACCTCGCCAAGGATCGCGAGCCGCAGGTCTGGGAGCTCGGCGTCAAGGAGGTCTGGAAGGTCGCCAAGCCGCTCGACCGGCTGATCCACACGATGGGCCCGTGGCCGCTGAAGATCTCTTCGAAGTACGGCCAGATCGGCGGCACGTGGATCTACCCGATGAAGAACGCCGCCGGCGAAGACCTCGTCTCGATCGGCTTCGTCGTCGAGCTCGAGTACGCCGACGCGACGACTTCGGCGCACGACCTGCTGCAGACGTTCAAGACGCATCCGCTCGTGCGCGAGATCCTCGAGGGCGGCGAACGCGTCGCGTGGGGCGCGAAGGCGCTGCCCGGCGGCGGCTACTGGTCGATGCCGAAGCTCTCGATGCCCGGCGCGCTGCTCGTCGGCGACTCGGGCGGGATGGTCGACACGATGGCGCTGAAGGGCGTGCACCACTGCATCAAGTCGGGCATGCTCGCGGCCGAGTCGATCTACGAGGCGCTCAAGCGCGGCAGCCACGACCTCTCGGCCTACGAGCAGGCGATCGAGGACTCGTCGGTCGGCAAGGAGCTGTGGGAGGTGCGCAACGCGCGCCAGCCGCTGCAGAAGGGCCTGCTGCTCGGCGGCCCGCTGAGCGGCGTGCAGCAGGTCAGCAAGGGCAAGCTGCCCGGTCGCGCCGACTGGCACCGCAACGACGAGAAGCCGATGTTCATCGGCGACACGAAGGACGAGTACGTCAAGCCCGACGGCAAGTACACGTTCGACAAGCTCTCGTCGGTGTTCATCACCGGCAACGCGACGCGCGACGACGCGCCGAACCACATCCGCGTGCAGAAACACGTCCCGCGCGTGATCGCCGAAACGTGGCGCTGGATGTGCCCGGCCGGCGTCTACGAGATTCCCGACGACGCGCCGGAGGAGGGCGACGTCGACGTGATCGTCAACTACACCAACTGCGTGCAGTGCGGCGCGATCACGGCGAAGGGCGGACGGCTGACGACGCCCGAGGGTGGCGACGGCCCGCTGTACCAGATCCTCTAGCGGCGCGAAACATCAGCGCCGGGTCGGTGTTAGGGGAGTGCCATGGATTGGACAGCACGCCTCAAAAGCAGAACGTCGCTCGCCGCTGGGCTTGCGGTCGCGTTCGTGCTCGCCTCCGGCGCCGCGGCCTTGCCGAGCGCGCATGGCGACGTCTCCTCGCCGGGCGTGTCTGGCGCGCCGGGCGCCGGCACGGTCGCGGCGACGCTCGAAGCATGCGTGACATCCGGCGTCCAGGCCGAACGGTCGGCTACGTTCAACGGCGAAATGACGGCGGTCGCCGGCACGTCGCGGATGTCGATGCGGATCGACCTCGAAGAGCGCGCTCCCGAAGAACTCGAATACCACGTCGTCTCCGCTACCGGCTCTGGTCTCGGCATGTGGCGCCCGGCCGACCCGAAGGTCAAGGTCTACAAGTACGTCAAGCAGGTCTCGAACCTGACCTCGCCGGCGTCCTATCGAGCGCTCGTGCGCTTTCGCTGGTTCAACGCCGCTGGACACGTGATCAAGCGCTCCGAACGCGTCACCGTGAGGTGCCTGCAGCCGCCGACGCCCAGCGAACCGACTGCGCCGAGCATCGGCGGCGACGGGACGCTGACGCCGCCTTCGACCGCGACGACGCCAAGCGCGTGAAGACGGGAACGCGCGTAGCGATGCCGCGCGATGACGCTAGAATGATCGAACGATGAAGACGAAGATCCATCCGACGTACTCACGAGCGCACGTGCGCTGCACGTGCGGCAACGAGTTCATCACTCGCGCGACGCAGGACGAGCTGCGCGTAGAGGTGTGCTCGAACTGCCACCCGTTCTACACGGGTCGTCAGAAGCTCGTCGACAGCGGCGGTCGCGTCGAGCGCTTCCAGCGCCGCGTGGCCAAGGGCCGCCTGCACTCGGCCCAGACTCGGTCAGCCCAGTAGCGCGATGCCCGCGCGCCCGCTCGCCGGTTCGCCGACGATGCCGGTCGAGGAGGCGAATGCGGATCATGGCGCGCTCGCGCCCGACGCCGACGTCCGGGCGATCGTCGCCGATGAGCTGAGCGCAGGCGCCGTCGAGCTCGACGGCGACGGTCAGCTGAACGCCGGGCGTGACGCTCCGGTCGGCGGGCAGGCGGTGCTCGAGGGCGTGATGATGCGCGGCGTCTCCAACTGGGCGGTCGCTGTCCGCAAGCCGACCGCGGAGCAGCTCGCCGAGGATGATCGTTCGCCCGAGGAGGCCGCGCTCGGCGAGATCGAAGTCACGAGCTTTCCGCTCGACTCGGCGATGAAGCGCCATCGACTGCTGCGCCTGCCGATCGTCCGCGGCATCGTCGCGTTGGGCGGGTCGCTCGTGATCGGCTTTCGCGCGCTCGAGGTCTCGGCCAACGCGCAACTGCCGCCGGAGCAGAACGCGGAGACGGCCGGCGCCGACGGCGAGCGCGCGGACGGCGATACGGCGGGCAGCGAGCCGGAGGAGATTCCGAAGGCCGTCTGGGCGGGAACGGTCGTCGTCGCGCTCGTCTTCGCGATCGTGCTGTTCTTCTTGATCCCGGTTGGACTGACGAGCCTGATCAAGGACCAGCTCGGCTCGTCGTTCCTGTTCTGGTTGATCGAGGGCGTGATCCGCACGGCGATCTTCCTCGGCTACATGTTGCTGCTCTCGCGGCTGCGCGACCTGCGACGCGTGTTCGAGTACCACGGCGCCGAGCATAAGACGATCTCGTGCTTCGAGGCCGGCTTGCCGCTGACGTCGGCGAACGCGCAGCGATTCTCGCGCTTGCACCCGCGCTGCGGCACGAGCTTCCTGCTCGTCGTGATGATCGTCGCGATCTTCGTCTTCGCGCCGATCGGCCTGCCGGCCTGGTACTGGCTGGTCGCGACGCGGATCCTCGGCGTCCCGGTGATCGCCGGCATCTCGTTCGAGCTGATCAAGTTCGCTGGGCGCAACCGCAGCCGCCGCTGGGTTCGCGCGGTGATGTGGCCGGGGTTGAAGCTGCAGCTGTTGACGACGCGCGAGCCCGATCTCGATCAGCTCGCCGTCGCGATCGCCGCGCTGCGCGCGGTGCTCGATCGCGAGACGCCCGGCGAGCTGTCGGCTGCGGATCTCGTCGGCGTCGAGGTGGTCGCTTAGGTTCGACGCGCAGCGTGCGCGCGGGCGGCTCATACACTGGGCCGCGATGATCGAAGACCTCGTCAAGCAGATCGAGAGCCGCTTTGCGGAGTTCGGCGAGCAGATGACCGACCCGGCGGTGATCTCCGACCGCGAGCGCTACGCCGAAGTCGGTCGCGCCTACCGCCAGCTCGAGCAGGCGGCGAAGCTGGCCGCTCAGTGGCGCGAGGCGCAGGACACGGCCGGCGGCGCCGAAGAGCTGCTCAGCGAGGAGGGCGAGGACGCCGAGCTGCGCGAGGAGCTGAGCGGCGCGCGCGAGCGGATCGAGCGGCTCGAGGAGGAGATCCGCATGGCGATGGTCGAGCGCGACCCGAACGACGAGAAGAGCGTGATCGTCGAAATCCAGGGCGGCGCCGGCGGCGATGAGGCCGGCCTGTGGGCCGGCGATCTCTATCGGATGCTCGTCAAGTACGCCGAACGGCGCGGCTGGCGGTCCGAGTCGATCGAGCTCGGCGACGGCAAGTACACGTTCGCGATCAACGGCGACGGCGCCTACTCGGTGTTCAAGTTCGAGGGCGGCACGCACCGCGTGCAGCGCGTCCCGCAGACCGAGTCGCAGGGGCGGATCCACACTTCGACGGCGACAGTCGCAGTGCTGCCGGAAGCCGAGGACGTCGACGTGCAGATCGATCAGAACGACCTGCAGATCGACGTGTACCGCTCTTCGGGGCCGGGCGGGCAGTCGGTCAACACGACCGACTCGGCCGTGCGCGTCACGCACAAGCCGAGCGGCATCGTCGTCTCGATGCAGGACGAGAAGTCGCAGCTGCAGAACCGCGAGAAGGCGCTGCGCGTGCTGCGCGCGCGGCTGTACGAGCGCGCGCTCGCCGAACAGCAGGCCGAGCTCGCCGCCGACCGCCGCTCGCAGGTCGGCACGGGCGACCGCGCGGAGAAGATCCGCACGTACAACTACGGCGAGCGGCGTGTGACCGACCATCGGATCAAGCTGACCGTGCACAACCTCGACGATGTGCTCGAGGGCCAGCTCGACGAGTTGACCGCGGCGCTGCAGGCCGATGAGAAGCGCCGGATGCTGCAGGCGCGCTCGCAGGAGCACACGCTGAGCGGCGCGGGCGACCAGGCGTCGGTGTGAGCGAAGCGCAGGCCGCCCGCGCGCGGCGACTGCCGGGCACGTCGATCGCCGATGCGCTGCAGAGCGCGATCACGGCGATTGCGGCGGCGGGCTGCGAGACGCCGCGCCTCGACGCCGAACTGCTGCTCGCGCATGCGCTCGACGTCTCACGCGAGCGGCTGCTGCTCGACCGCGACCTGCGCGTCTCCGGCGCCGCCGTTCGTCGCTTTCAGGATGCCGTCAGGCGCCGCGCCGTGTTGCGCGAGCCGGTCGCTTACATCGTCGGCCGTCGCGACTTCCATCAGATCACGCTCGCGATCGACCCGCGCGCGCTCGTGCCGCGTCCGGAGAGCGAGCTGCTCGTCGAGCTCGCGCTGGAGCTGCCGCGCGGCGCGCACGTGCTCGACGTCGGCACGGGCAGCGGCGCGATCGCGCTCGCGCTGAAGCGCGCGCGCCCCGACCTCGAGCTGAGCGCGAGCGATCTCAGCGAGGACGCGCTCGAGCTCGCTCGCGTCAACGCGCGCACGCTCGCGCTCGATGTGGCGTTCGTGCGTGCGGACCTGCTCGACGGTCTGCCTGACGCGTTCGACGCGGTGCTCGCCAACTTGCCGTATGTCGCCGATCGCGAGCGCGGCGCGCTTGCGCCGGAGATCGTCCGTCACGAGCCGCACGGCGCTCTGTTCGCCGGCGCGGACGGGCTCGATGCGATCGCGGCGCTCGTCGAGCAACTGGCCGAGCGCGAGCGCGTCGGCTTCGTCGCGCTCGAGCTCGGCGACGGGCAGGCCGCGGCGGTCGCCGAGCTGCTCCGCGCCGCCGGCTTTCAAGACGTTGCATGCATGACCGACCTGGCGGGTATCGAGCGGGTCGTGAGCGGGACGCGACGAGTGCGATGACGTCGATTCTCGGCAGCGACGACGCCGAGCGGTTGCGCGATTGCGTGGCCGATGGGGGCGTTGCGGTGTTCCCGACAGACACGGTCTACGGCGTCTGCTGCGATCCGGACGACGAAGCCGCCGCGCAGCGGCTGTACGAGCTGAAGGGGCGACCGGCGCGACGCCCGGCGGCGGTGATGTTCTTCGCGCTCGAGCCGGCGCTGCGCGCGCTCGGCGAGCTCAGCCGCTCCGAGCGCGGCGTGCTCGAAGCGCTGTTGCCGGGCCCGGTGACGCTGCTGATCGAGAACCGCTCGTCGAGACTTTGCCGCGGCGTGCCGCAGCGATCCGAGCACGCTCGGCTTGCGTGTGCCGTGGTTGCCGCCCGAGCTGCACGCGCTCGCGACGATCTCCGACCCGGTGATGCAGTCGAGCGCGAACCGCTCCGGCGAGCCCGACGCGCGCAAGCTCGCCGACGTGCCACCGAGCTTGCGCGAAGGCGCCGACCTCGTGCTCGACGGCGGCGCGCTGCCGGGAACTCCCTCGACGGTGATCGACCTGCGTTCGTATGACTCCGATGGAAGTTGGCACGTGCTGCGCGAGGGAGCGCTTAGCGCGGACGCGGTCGCCGAGCTGCTGCGCGCGCGACGCTGAGCGCTCGCTCGCGCCGCGGTGGGCGCTCGCTCGCGCCGCCGCGGCCTGGCATCTGACCGGGTGCTCGTGCTAGCCTCGTGTGAGCTGCCGCGACTGGCGCCTGAGGTGGGATCGACCACCGGGAAGCGGTCAGCCAAACCCGCCGCGCGCCTGGGCACAAGTCTCAATCGCCTACACGAGGAGGCGCCGTGTCCGAGCTGAGCCCCGAGTACTTCAACCACCCGCTGAGCGACGTCGACCCGGAGATCGCCGAGGTCCTGCGCGGCGAGCTCGAGCGCGAGCAGCGCACGCTCGAGGCGATCGCCTCGGAGAACTTCGTCCCGCGCGCCGTGCTCGAGTGCCAGGGCTCGGTGCTGACGAACAAGTACGCCGAGGGCTATCCGGGCCGCCGCTACTACGGCGGCTGCGAGTGGGTCGACGTCTCCGAGCAGCTCGCGATCGATCGCGCGAAGGCGCTGTTCGGCGCCGAGCACGCGAACGTCCAGCCGCACTCCGGCGCGCAGGCGAACACGGCCGTCTACCACGCGCTGCTGGCGCCCGGCGACACGATCATGGGACTCTCGCTCGCGCACGGCGGGCACTTGACGCACGGGATGAAGATCAACGTCTCCGGGCGCCTCTACGACATCGCCGCATACGAGGTCGATCGCGAGAGCAGCATCATCGACATGGACGAGGTCGCGCGAATCGCGCGCGAGCGCCGTCCGAAGCTGCTGCTCGCAGGGTGGTCGGCCTACCCGCGTCAGCTCGACTTCGCGCGCTTTCGCGAGATCGCCGACGAGGTCGGCGCGCTGCTGATGGTCGATATGGCGCACTTCGCCGGGCTCGTCGCCGCCGGCCTGCACCCGAACCCGATCGAGTTCGGCGCCGACGTCGTCACGACGACGACGCACAAGACGCTCGGCGGCCCGCGCGCGGGAACGATCCTCTGCAAGGAGGAGTTCGCGAAGAAGATCGACTCGGCGGTCTTTCCCGGCCAGCAGGGAGGGCCGCTCGAGCACGTGATCGCGGCTAAGGCGGTCACGTTCAAGATCGCCGCCTCCGAGCTGTTCGCCGAGCGTCAGCGCCGCACGCTCGACGGCGCGCGCGCGTGGGCGCAGGAGCTGTCGAAGGCGGGGCACGGCGTCGATGTGCTCAGCGGCGGCACCGAAGTGCACCTCGTGCTCGTCGACCTGCGAGCGAGCGCCCCAGAGCTGACCGGCAGGCAGGCCGAGGACCGCCTGCACGCGATCGACATCACCGTCAATCGCAACGCGGTCCCGTTCGACCCGCGTCCGCCGATGGAGTCCTCCGGCCTGCGCATCGGCACGCCGGCGCTCGCCACGCGCGGGCTGCAGCACGACGACTTCGTCGAGGTCGGCAAGATCATGGCGACTGCGTTGACGCCCGAATACGAGTCGCGCGCCGGCGAGTTGGCCGGACGCGTCGCGGAGATCGTCGAGCGCTACCCGCTCTACCAAGGCATTCTCAGCGGCAGCGCCGTCTGAGCTGCGCATCGGTCGCGCCGCCGGCGCCGGTCGCCGCTGGCGTGCGACCCCCGCGCCTGCGATGCTGTTCTGACTCGTGGCGCATCCTGACGAGCTCGACGCGCTTTACGCCTTCCTCGTAGCCGCCGCCGTGTCGGCGTTGTTGACGCCGCTCACGATGCGCATCGCACGGGCCGTCGGCGCGATCGACGAACCGCGCGAGCGTGGTCTCTCGGAGAGCCCGACGCCGCTGCTCGGCGGCCTGGCGATCTTCGCCGGCACGCTCGTCGCGGCGCTGGCCTGGTTGCCGGCCGGCTACGCCTCCGAACATCAGCTGTGGCACGGCGTGCTGTTGGCCGCCGCCGTGATCACGCTCGTCGGCGCGATCGACGACCGCTTCGAGCTGCCGCCGATCGTCAAGCTCGCCGGTCAGCTCGTCGCGGCGGTGATCGTCGTCCACTACGGCGTCGCCGTGAAGGCGATCACGCTGCCGTTCGTCGGCACGCTCGCCTTTCCGAACGCGGGCGTGACGAACGCGGGCCCGGTCTTGACGGTGCTCGGGCTCGTGCTGATGATGAACGTCGTCAACTTCTCCGACGGCGTCGACGGTCTCGCGGCGGGCGTCTGCGTGATCATCGCCGGCGCGATGACGGTGATCGCGTTCGATCTCGGTCGCCCGCAGCCGGCCGTGCTCGCGGCGCTGACGGCCGGCGCGGCGCTCGGCTTCCTGTTCTACAACTTCCCGCCGGCGTCGAGCTTCATGGGCGATTGCGGCGCGAACCTGCTCGGGCTGATGATGGGTGTGATCACCGTCGAGGCGGCCGTCAAGACGGCTGCCGTCGTGTCGTTCGTGCTGCCGCTGATCCTGCTCGCTGTGCCGTTCCTCGACACGACGTTCGTCGTGCTCAAGCGGCTGAAGTACCGCCAGCCGATCTATCGGCCGGACAGCGAGCACTTCCACCATCGGATGGCGCGGATCGGCTTCTCCAGCCGGCGGACGATCGCCTACCTGTACGCGTGGACGCTGATGCTCGCCGGGCTCGCGCTGGCGTTGCGCTTCATCCCGTACAGCGACCACAAAGGCCACCTGCACACCGGCTGGACGCTAGTGATGATCGCGCTCGGGCTGATCGTCGCGGCGGCGAGCGTCTACCTCGTCTACGTGCTCGAGATCCTCAAGTTCAGGCGCCTGGCGTCGATGCGGCTGCGCTTGCAGCGACCTGACGCGTCAGCGGCCGAGATCGAGCAGGGCGTCGTGCGTGACCTCGAAACGGGTGAGATCGATGCGGTGGCGGCGCGGGAAGGGACGGACGTGGACGGCCTTGCCGCGCGGCGGCGTGAGCAGCGGTTCGGCGAGCGGGAGGTGGATCAGAACGGCATACGCGCAGAACAGCAGCGTGGCGCCGCGCAGCCGCCGATCGCCGCTGACAGCGGCTAGCGGCAGCAGCCAGATCGCGTACCACGGCAGCAGCCACGCCGTCGACAGCAACAGCGCGAGCGTCGCCCAGCCCGTCGCGACGCGCCAGTCGGCGCCGCGCGCCGTGCGCCACAGCGCGAACGCGAGCACGAGGACGAACAGCACGACGAACACGTGCCGCCACCACGTCGGCGTGCCGCTGATCCCGAACAGGCGCGCCGTCTCCGCTGGGATGCTGTGCACGGCGACGAGCTGCTGCTGCTCGCCGACCGCGTTGAGGAAGCCGAGCGCATGGCCGCCGAAGCCGATCAGCGCGACGGCGCCGAGCACGGCGAGGCTGGCGACGCGCCGCGACGAGCACGCGCATGCGATCGCTCCAGCGTCGCGGCGCGAGCACGAGGAACGGCAGCATCAGCCCCGCCGTCACCTTCACGCCGACGCCGACCGCGAGCGCGGCGGCGCCGGCGCGCAAGCGCGCGTTCGCGCCTGCCGTGAACGCGAGCGCGGCGGCGAGCATCAAGAGGATCAGCGTGTCGTTGTGCGCGCCGCCGACCGCGAGCACGAGCAGCACCGGGTTCGAGCCCGACGAACGCGCTCGCCCAGCGCCGCGAATGGCCGAGTCGCCCCGCGGCGAGAGCGATCAGCGCGATCGCGCCGAGACTGCTCGCGACCGCGATCGCCTTCAACGCCCACAGCGAGCCGCCGACGCCGAGCGGCACGGTCGCGTAGCTGAGCAGCGTGAACAGCGGGCCGTACGGCGAGTGCTGGTAGGGCCAGCCGAGGAACGCGAACACTTCGTCGCCGGACGCCTGTGCGGCGACGTGCGTGTACGGGTCGAGCCCATGCAGCGCGCCCATCCGCGCGAAGCCGATGTAGCCGAACACGTCTTGCGAGAGCAGCGGCGGCCCGAGCAGCAGGATCACGTGCGCCGCCGCGATCGCGGCGGCGATCGCGGCGAGCGGGAGCGCGCGCGCGAACAGCAGCACGAGCACGTAGCTCGCGCACATGACGAGCGTCAACGTCTGAAAGCCGCCGGAGCCGAGCGACAGGTGCAGCCCTTCGAACGGGCCCGCCAGCCACTGCGGCCAGCCGCCGCTGCGCGCCGGCACGTACTGCGACGGTTCGCCGGCCGCGCCGGCGCTCGTCAGGAAGACGGTGACGATCACGCCGAGCAGCCCGAGCAGCCCGAGCGCGCGCGCCGCGCGCGAGGGCCTCGCCTCGTTCGCCGGGCGCGCGCCGCCGCCCGGACGCCGCGGTCTGGCGGCGGCTCGGACCGGCGCTTCGGGCAGGGCCGAGGGCTGCATCAGCTCATTGTTACGGCTAGTCGCGAGCAGGCAAGTGCGTTGGAAAGGTAGAATTCCATCCCACGCGCGTGTAACGCTTGCCACCAGCTGTCGGTAAGTCCACTTGTGAGCGTCCTCCGCCTCGGCGCGCTGGCACGAGGCTCTCGCCCGACTCTCTCCCAACATGCGACGACGCCAACGTAAACTCACGCCGTCCCGCACGCCGGGCCCGCGTCGCGTTCTGATCCTCTCGGCGGACGTCGGTGAGGGTCACGCCGCCGCGGCTCGCGCGCTCGCGGCGCAGCTCGGCGAGACCGAGCAGCCGACAGAAGTGACCGTGATCGACGGTCTCGGCGCGATGGGCCGCGTGCTCAAACCGGTCGTCGAGGACGGCTATCGCGTGCAGCTGCGCTTCATCCCGTGGACGTACACGCTCGTCTACGGCCTGCTCAACCACGTGCGTCCAGCTCGCGCGGTCGCGACGCGCCTGCTGTGCTGGTTCGGCTCGCGCCCGCTCGCGCGCGCGATCGCCGAGCACGAGCCGGACGTCGTCGTCTCGACCTATCCGGCGGTCACGGTCGTGCTGGCGCGGCTGCGCCGCACCGGCGAGGTGACGTGCCCGACGGTCGCGACGATCACCGACTTGACCGGTCTGTTCTTCTGGGCGCAGCCGGGCATCGACATGCACATGGTGATGTACGGCGAGTCGCTCTCCTCCGTCGAGCAGATCGCGGGCCGCGACAGCGTGCGTCTCGTGCAGCCGCTGATCTCCGGCGAGTTCCTCCAGCCGCGCTGCCCGACCGAGGCGCGCCGCGCGCTCGGGTTGCCCGAGGACGGACGGATGGTCGTCGTCTCCGGCGGCGGCTGGGGCGTCGGCGACGTCGAGGGCGCCGTGCGCGAGTTCATCCGCGTGCCCGAGGCGAGCAGCATCGTCTGCCTGGCCGGGCGCAACGAGCAGCTCGCGGAGAAGCTCAAACGGACGTTCGCCGACGAGCCGCGCGTGCACGTCTACGGCTTCACCGAACGGATGCCCGAGCTGCTCGCCGCGGCTGACGTGCTCGTCCACTCGACCGGCGGCGTCACGTGCCTGGAGGCGATGGCGGCAGGCACGCCGGTCGTCTCCTACGGGCTGCCGGTCGGCCACGCGCGCGTCAACACCCGTGCGATGGCCGCGCTCGACATCGTCCGGCTCGCAAACGACACGAACGAGCTGCGCGAACACGTGCGCGCCAGCTTCGCCAGCGACGACCCGGCCGAGGCCAAGGCCGGCGGCGAGGCTCAGCCGGGGGAGGCGAGCGACCTCGTCGCGGCCGACGTCGTGCTGCAGGCGCCGCATCGCGTGCGCGTGATCCCGCGCTGGCGGCTGCGGACGGTCGCGCTCGCGGGGCAGCTCACGCTGCTGCTGGCGATCGGCACGTGGATGATGTCGACCGACGAGGTGACGGCCGTCGCGAGCAAGTTGCTGCACGTCCATCCGCTCGCGGAGGTCAAGACCGACCAGCCGGACGTCGGGCTGATCGTGCACGCGCCGCCGGGCGAGATGTCGCTCGTCGCCTCCGAGCTCGCCGGTCGCGGGATCCACGTCTCGTTCGCCGACGACGGCGTGGCGCCGTCATCGGCGACGATCGCGAAAGTCCGCGAACTCGGCGACGAGATCGTGCCGGAAGTCCACGCCGGTCCGCTGCTGCACTGGGTGCGCACGCGCTCGGTGCTGCACGCGCAGGCTCGCGCGCTCGGGCTTCATCACCACTTCTACTACCTGCAGCCGCCCGGCGGGCTGACCGTCGGGCAGCTCGTGCTCGCGCGAACGGCCGGAGCGACTCCGGTCTGCGGCGCCCAACGCGTCGACGCCGACGGTCCGCTGTCTCAGCGCCGGATGCGCGCCGGCGACGTGATCGTCGTCGAGCTCGACGGATCGGCGTCGTCGCTGACCGGGCTCGAACGGATCGTCTCGCGGCTCGGCGGCGAGGGACTGGGCGCGGAGCCGCTCGGGTGGCTGACCGGCTCGCCGGCGACGAGCGCGACGAGCAGCGGCGATCTCGCCAGCATCGCCGCGCCGGCGACGAGCAGCGCGAGCGACGCCGACAACGGCACGCCGCCCAATGGCGTGTCGGCGAAGCTCTCGCCGAACAGCAGCGGCGCGACGACGATCGGGATCACCGTCTGAGTCACGAACACGACCGGCGCGACTTGGATCGCCGGTCGCTCCTGCAGCGCGCTCATCTCGCTGAGCACACCGACGCCCGAGGCGGCGGCCGTCGACAGCGCCCAGAGCGCGGCGACGAGCACGTGCCCCTGCGCGAGGTCGTCGGAGGCGAGCTTCGTCGCGACGCCGCTCCAGCCGCCGGCGATGCCGGCGCCGATCATCGTCAGCACGGCAGGCGGGCGCGAGAGCATGCGCAGCGCATACGGCAGCAGCGCCGCGACGCCCAGCCCGACGAGGACGAGCGTGATCGCCAAGTCCTCTGAGCGATGCCCGGTTGTGCGCGGCGGCGCGAACAGGCCGGCGCCGATCACGCCGATCACGATCGCGACCATCGCGAAGTGCTCGTGGCGCCCGGCGTGCTCGCCGAGCATTCGCTGTGCGAGGAACATCAGCACGAGCAGCCCGCCGGCGAGCGCCGGCTGCACGACGACGAGCGGCGCCAGCAGCAGAGCGACGACTTGCAGCGGCCAGCCGAGCACCGACAGTCCCGTCCCGAGCAGCCAGCGCCCGCGACGCAGCAGGCGCCAGACGAGCGCGACGCGAAGGTGCTCGCCGTGCGGCGACTCCTTCGCGTCCATCGCCTGCAACGCGATCCCTAGGCTGTAGAGCGTCGAAGCGCCTACGGCCGCTGCAATGCCCAGCACCAGATCGACCATGTCTGCGCACGATCATCGCACCCACGCCGCTCCGCTCGCCGGCGCGCTCGCCACGATCGGGCTAGGCGGCTACCTGCTGCCCGGTCTCGCGGCGGCGCTGCCGGCGCTGCGCCGACCGCTCGGCGTCGAGGATCGCACGTCTGACGGGCGCGGCTACGCGCTGACGTTCGACGACGGGCCGCACGCGCAAGGCACGCCGGCGGTGCTCGAGTCGCTGGCCGAGGCACGCGTTCACGCGACGTTCTTCCTCGTCGGCGAGCAGGTCGCGCGCAACCCGTCGCTCCCCGGCGAGATCGTCGCGGCCGGGCACGGCGTCGGGCTGCACTGCCAGCGCCATCGCAACCTGCTGCGCCTCGCGCCGTGGCAGGTGCGCGAGGACATCGCGCGCGCGCAGGCTGCGATCGAGGACGCGACCGGCCGCTCGCCGACGCTCTATCGCCCGCCGTACGGCGTGCTCAACGCCGCCGCGCTGCGGCTCGCGCGCGAGCGTGACTGGCGCACGCTGCTGTGGAGCCAGTGGGGCCGGGACTGGGAGCGGCGAGCGACGCCGGAGTCGATCGCCGCGCGTGTCACCGACGGCGCGAGCGATGGTTCGGTGCTGCTGCTGCACGACGCCGACGACTACTCGGCGGCCGACTCGTGGCGGCGAACGGCGCTGCTCTGCCGCGCGTGCTCGACACGCTGGCGCAGCGCGGTCTGACGGCCGTCGCGCCGTAGCGCCTGGCGCCACAGGCGATTCGCGCCGCCGTGCGTCAGCCGTTGGCCCTCCACGGCAAACGCGTTTTCACGGCTCCGTAACATCGCTGCGTCGGGGTAATATCGATCGCTTGTCCTCGGCGATCTCGATCGACCGCGGCGGCTCGCCCGTCGCGCGCCCTGGGGCGGCGGACGCCGCTCCTTCGCGCCCATCTCCGCGCGAGTCGGCTGCGGCCGCGCCGGCGCGCACGCGCTGGTGGGTCGAGCTGCTGGCGATCGCGTGGCTCTGCTGGTTGTACGACGCGACGACGAACCTCGCGCCGCTGCGGCTCGCGACGGCGCTCGGCAACGCGCGCGGGATGCTGCACGTCGAGCGCGTCCTGCACATCGATTCGGAGCTGACGCTCGACCGCTGGCTGGCCGGGCATCACACGCTCGGGCTGGTCCTCTCCGACTACTACGACAACGCGCACTTCGTCGTCACGCTCGGCGTGCTCGGCTTTCTCTGGTGGCGACGCGCGGACATCTACCGGCCGCTGCGCAACACGCTCGTGCTCGTCAACGTGATCGGCTTCGTCATCTTCTGGCGCTTCCCGGTCGCGCCGCCGCGCATGCTCGACGGGTTCACCGACGTCGTCGCCGCTTCGCACGCATTCGGCTCGTGGCACACCGGCGCGCTTGCTTCGCACGCCAACCAGCTCGCGGCGATGCCATCGCTGCACATGGCGTGGGCGGGCTGGTGCACGGTCGCGCTGTGGCGAATCAGCAGCCGCAAGGTCGTTCGCGCGCTGGCCGTGCTGTACCCGTTCGTGACCGCGCTCGCGGTGCTCGCGACGGGCAATCACTTCGTGCTCGACATTGTCGGCGGGCTGCTCGTGCTTGCCCTCTCGACGCTGCTCGTCGGCTCGCCCGACCGGCTCGCCGGACGGCTCAGCCTCGCGCGGACGTGGAACGCCCTGCGCGCGCGCCGCGGCGCGCGCGAATCGGCCGCCCAAGCCGCAAAATAGGCGTTGCGTATGTCACAAAGTTGTTACGAAGTGCAAGACACGGTAGACTGGCGCCGCTGCCGCAGACGCCTAGAGGCGACTCGGAAAACGACTAGAGACGCTTCGACTGGTTCACCGTGCGCTCGGCGCGCGGACTTCTTGTCGGGTCTGTAGGGTGGCGCTCCCAGATGTCAGACTTCGATTCCAAAGAGGATCCGCTGCGCTCGAACGGCGCTGGACAGGACGACCCGGTCGGCCTGCCGCAGCTGCGTCCGCGCTTCTCGCCACGCGCTCGCGCGCTTGCCTCGCGCGAATGCCGCGCGCGCGCTTCGCGCGCGCCTGAGCGGATCGTCACCGGCCTTGCGGCGCCGCGCCGGCACGCCGCGCGACACGCGTGCTCGGGCGCCGAGCGCGTGCTGTTGCTCGCCAGCGTGCCGCGCCGCCGGCGCCGGTTGTGGACGAAGTGCCACGGACACACCTCTGGATCGCTGGGCTGACGTGATCGCACTGCGTTATCTCGACGTGTGCCTCGTGCTCGCGACGGCCCCGTTCGTGCTCGCCGGCAACTTGCCGATCACCGGCTATCTGATCGGCGCCGGCGCCTGGCTGCTGACACGCGCCGGGACCGCTTTCACCTACTCGCGGGCGCGCCGCGTCGGCGCCGCCAAGTACCGCGCCGGCCTGCAGGTCGCCGGGATGATGGGCCGGATCTGGCTCGTCGCGCTCGCCGTGATCCTCGCGCGCGTCGCCGGCGGCAAGGACGACGGGATCATGGCCGCCGCGCTGCTGCTTGCCGCTTTCACCGTCTATTTCGTGATGTCGTTCATCACTCGTGAAGGACCCTTGCAAGGGTCTACGGGAACGCCCGGGAGAGCGAGCCCGTCATGAGCCGACACATGCTGGGATTCCCACCGACCGAGGCAGGTGCCGGTAGGCGATGAACGCCACGGAGGGGGGAACCACGAAGGGCAAGAGCAGCGCCAAACGAACGCTTCTGATCCTCGCGGGTGTGTGGATCGGCGGCATCGTCGTGCTCGGCGCGGTCTACGGCCTGCACGGGACGCGCAACAAAGTCTACGAACCGCAGAACGAGTTCAAACTCGAAAGCTGGGTCCACCTCGGGATCTTCTCGATCAACAAGGCGGTCCTCTATCTCGTCCTCGCGGCGATCGCGACGTGCGTCAGCATGATCTACATCGCACGACGCATGCAGGCGCGGCCGAACAAGGTCCAGGCGGCCGTCGAGCTGCTGTATGAACTGATGCGCAACCAGATCACCGGCAGCGCGATGAGCGAGGAGATGGCCGCGAAGTGGTTCCCGTTCGTCGGCGCGCTGTTCCTGTTCATCATGTTCTCGAACCTGATCGGCTACATCCCGCTGCCGACGAACACCGAGCACAAGATCGACATCGCCGGGCTGCACATCCCGTCGTTCTCGCTCTACGCGGCGACCGCGAACCTGTCGATCCCGCTCGTGCTCGCGCTCGTCGTGTTCTTCTCCTACACCTACGAAGGCGTGCGCGCGAAGGGACCGATCGGCTATCTCAAAGGATTGATCCCCGGCGGCGTGCACGGCGGCATGGCCGTCGCGATCTTCTTCTTGGAGGTGCTCTCGAACTTCATGCGGATCCTCTCGCTGACGATTCGTCTGTTCGCCAATATCCTGGCTGGGCACCTGATCATCTTGTTCATGGCTGGAGCGCTCGCCGTGATCCTCGGCATCACCGCGCTGGGCTGGTTCACACTCCCGTTCGGCGTGCTGCTGTTCGCCTTCGAGGTCGGTCTGGTCGCTGCCCTGCAGGCGTTCATCTTTGCCACTCTGACCGCTATCTACCTCGGCGGCGCGGTCGCCGAAGACCACTAAAGGAGCCAATAGTCGTGCACATAGCTTTGATCACCCTTCTGGCGGCGGCGACCGAAGAAACCGCCAAGGCCGGCAAGTCGATCGGCCTCGGCGTCGGTGGAGGCCTCGGCGCCGTCGGCGCTGGCGTCGGCATCGGCATCATCTTCGGCAAGGCCATCGAAGCGATCACGCGCCAGCCGGAGATGCGCGACGAGATCACCCAGCTGCAGTGGCTCGGCTTCGCGCTGACCGAGGCGTGCTTCTTCTACGGGCTCGTCGCGGGCCTGCTCGCCGCGTTCATCGTCTAGCTCGATGTCCGGCGCTTTCGCAGATCCGACCGCCGTCGTGCTGGCCGCGTCGAAGGGCAGCTTCCTGATCAAGCCGGGCGTCGGCTTGATGATCTGGACGCTGCTCGTCTTCGGCATCACGATGGTGCTGCTCTCGAAGCTCGCGTTCCCGCGCATCTCCGAAGCGCTCGAACGGCGCAAGCGGGGCATCGAAGAGTCGATCGACACGGCCGAGCGCACGCGCAAGGAGGCCGATGAGATCCTCCACGAATACCGCGAGCGGCTGAAGGAGGCGCGTGCGCAGGCCGAAGAGATCGTCCAGCGCGCCCGCCAAGCGGCCGACACGCATGAGCACGAGTCCAAAGAGCGCGGTCAGGAGATCCTCGCCGAAGCGAGCGAGCGAGCGCAGCGCGACATCGAGGCCGCGACGAAGCGCGCGCTCGACGACATCCGCCGCGAGGTCGCCGATCTGACGGTGCTCGCGACTGAGAAGGTCACGCGCAAGGCGCTCGACTCAGACGATCAGAAGCGCCTCGTCGAGGAGGCGCTCGGCGAACTCGACTTCTCGACGATCTCCTCGGGGGCGTCGAACAACTGATGGACGAGCTCGCCGAGGTATACGCTCGCTCGCTGTTCGAGGTCGCGCGCGACCAGGGCAAGCTCGACGAGCTGCGCGAGCAGCTCGGCCAGTTCGCCGACGCGCTCGATCAGAACCGCGAGCTCGCCGTGTTCTTCTTCTCGCCGTACTTCTCGACGAAGGAGAAGCAGGACGCGCTCGGCCGGGTGCTCGACGGCGCCGACGCGAGCTTCGTCAACTTCCTCGAGCTGTTGATCGAGAACCACCGGATGCCGATCGTCTTCCGCACGCGCCAGCAGTTCGACCACCTCTGGGAGCAGGAGAACAAGGTGCTGCCGGTCGAGATCACGAGCGCGATCGAGCTCGACCAGGAGACGACCGAGAACCTCGGCCGTGAGATCGGCGAGCGCGCCGGCCGCCGCGTGACGCTCGCGGCGCGCGTCGACCCGAACATCCTCGGCGGGATCGTCTTGAGGGTCGGCAACTCGATCCTCGACGCGTCAATTCGCAACCGACTGGAGCAGCTGCGCAGGCAAGTTGCCCAAGGAGCCGCTTAGAACGACATGCAGATCAATCCTGATGAGATCACAAGCATCCTGAAGAGCCGCATCGAGGGACTCGACGGCGGCAGCGCCGAGCTGACCGAGGTCGGCACGGTGCTGTCGGTCGCCGACGGCATCGCGCGCCTGCACGGGCTCGAGAACTGCATGTCGTTCGAGTTGCTCGAGCTGCCGCACGGCGTCACCGGCTTGGCGCTGAACCTCGAGTCAGACAACGTCGGCGCCGTGCTGTTCGGCGAGTGGGAGCACATCTCCGAGGGCGACACGGTCAAGCGCACTGGACGCCTGCTCGACATCCCGGTCGGCGAGGGGCTGCTCGGGCGGATCGTCGACCCGCTCGGCCGGCCGCTCGACGGCAAGGGCGACATCGACACGAGCGAGCGCCGCCCGGCCGAGTTCAAGGCGCCGGGCGTCGTCCAGCGCCAGCCGGTCACCGAACCAATGCAGATCGGCCTGAAGGCGATCGACGCGATGATCCCGATCGGCCGTGGCCAGCGAGAGCTGATCATCGGCGACCGCCAGACCGGCAAGACGGCGATCGCGATCGACGCGATCATCAACAACAAGGAGACCGGCGTGATCTCCGTGTATGTCGCGATCGGCCAACGCATGGCGACGGTCGTCGCGCTCGCGCAGACGCTCGAGGAAAACGGCGCGCTGGAGAACACGATCATCGTCGCCGCTCCGGCCGATGAGGCGGCGCCGATCAAGTTCATGGCGCCATACGCCGGCTGCGCGATGGGCGAGCACTTCCTCTACGAAGGCAAGCACGCGCTCGTCGTCTACGACGACCTGACCAAGCATGCCTACGCCTATCGGCAGATGTCGCTGCTGCTGCGCCGCCCGCCGGGTCGCGAGGCCTACCCCGGCGACGTCTTCTACCTGCACTCGCGCCTGCTCGAGCGCGCGGTCAAGCTGAACGACGACCTCGGCGGCGGATCGCTGACGGCGCTGCCCGTGATCGAGACGCAGGCCGGCGACGTCTCGGCGTACATCCCGACGAACGTGATCTCGATCACCGACGGGCAGATCTTCCTCGAGTCGGCGCTGTTCAACTCCGGCGTGCGCCCGGCGATCAACGTCGGCATCTCCGTCTCGCGCGTCGGCGGCAACGCGCAGATCGGGCCGATGAAGAAAGTCGCCGGACGGATCAAGCTCGAGCTCTCGCAGTACCGCGACCTCGAGGCGTTCGCCCAGTTCGGCTCCGACCTCGACGCCGACACGCAGAAAACGCTCGCGCGCGGCGAACGCCTCGTCGCGACGCTCAACCAGAACGAGCGCCAGCCACTCGCCGTCGAGGACCAGGTCGTGCAGATCTTCGCTGCGACGAACGGTTTCCTCGACCGCCTCAAGGCAGAGCGTGTCGGCGAGTTCCTGACGGAGCTGACCGAACGGATGCACTCGCAGCACCCCGACGTGCGCGAGAAGATCCGCGGCGGCGACTGGTCGGAGGGCACGCAGGCGGCCGTCAAGGACGCCGTCGGGACGTTCGCCGAGGACTTCGGCTACGAACTCGACGAGGAGGGCCAGCCGCTCGACGAGGACGCGCCGCCGCCGCTGGCGAAGAACGGCTCGGGCGCTTCCGACGACGGCGACGGCGCGGACTCGCAGGCGTCCGACCGCGAGGAGCAGCCGCTGCCGGCCTAGTGCCGCGCGCAAGCAGACGACATGGCCTCACAGCGCGACGTCAAGGACCGAATCTCTTCGGTCAAGAACATCCAGAAGATCACTCGAGCGATGGAGATGGTCGCCGCCGCGCGCCTGCGCCGCGCCGAGCAGCGAATCCAGGCGCTGCGACCGTACGCCGACGCGCTGCGGCGGATGACGCGTCAGGCGGCGCAGGCGGCCGGCGCCGAGGCCTCGCGGCTGCCGCTGCTCTCAGAGCACGAGCAGACGACGAACGTCGGCCTGCTGCTCGTCACCGGCGATCGCGGGCTCGCCGGCGGCTTCAACTCGCAGATCATCCGCGCCGGCGTGCGGATCGCCGACGAGTACGCCGAGCAGGACCTGCGCGCCGTCTGGTACGCGGCCGGGCGCCGCGGCGTCTCCTCGCTGAGCTTCCGCGGCCGCGAGCTGAGCGGCAGCTACACGGGCTTCGCCGACAAACCGGCCTACGCCGACGCGCGCTCGATCGCCGACGATCTGATCACGGCCTACGCCGACGGCGAGGTCGATCGCGTCGAGATCGTCTACAACGCCTATGTCTCGCCGCTCACGCAAGAAGTCAAGCGCGAGACGCTGCTGCCGCTCTCTCGCGCGACGATCGCCGGCCCTGGCGACGAGCGGGGCCAGGAGGATCGTCCGGACGCCGAGCGCTCGACACAGGGCGCCAAGCCCGACGGACCGCGCGCGCTCGTCAGCTACGAGCCCGAACCGGAAGAGATCCTCAAGCGGCTCGTGCCCGACTACGTCGAGGTCTCGATCTACCGAGCGTTGGTCGAGTCGACCGCCGGCTTCTTCGGCGCGCAGATGACGGCGATGCGCAGCGCATCCGACAACGCCGGCGAAATCATCACTGACTTGACGCTGCAGATGAACCGCGCCCGCCAGGCCGAGATCACGCAGGAGATCATGGAGGTCGTCGCGGGCGCAGAGGGACTGACCTAGAGCGGACGCCGAGCGCCGCTTTGACAACGACTTAAGACGAACAGGAGAAGCGAACTGCACATGGAGGCCAGCACCGCCACCCCCCAGAGCACCAACGGCAACGGCCGCAACGTCGGACGGATCGAGGAGATCCAAGGCGTCGTGATCGAGGCCGTCTTCCCCGACCGGCTGCCGGAGATCAACCACGCGATCACGGTCGCGCGCACGGCTGCCAATCGCGAGGAGGAGGCGCCCGGGATCAGCTCCGGCGCCGAGGAGGACGTGCTCGTCTGCGAGGTCCAGCAGCACCTCGGCGACGACCGCGTGCGCGCGGTCGCGATGGACACGACCGACGGACTCGCTCGCGGTCTCGAGGTGATCGACACCGGCGCGCCGATCACCGTGCCCGTCGGCGATGCGACGCTCGGGCGGATCTTCAACCTGCTCGGCGAGCCGATCGACCTCGGCGAGGAGCTGCCGAAGGACACGCCGCGGCGCGGCATCCACCAGGAGGCGCCGCGCGTCGAGGACCTGACGCCGACGACTGAGATGTTCGAGACGGGCATCAAGGTGATCGACCTGCTCGCGCCGTACGCCAGAGGCGGCAAGGTCGGGCTGTTCGGCGGCGCCGGCGTCGGCAAGACGGTGCTGATCCAGGAGCTGATCCACAACCTCGCCAAGGAGCACGGCGGTCTTTCGGCGTTCTGCGGCGTCGGCGAGCGCTCGCGCGAGGGCAACGACCTGTGGCTGGAGATGAAGGAGTCGGGCGTGCTCGACAAGACGATGCTCGTCTTCGGCCAGATGAACGAGCCTCCGGGAGCGCGCATGCGCGTCGCGTTGTCCGGCCTGACGATGGCCGAACACTTCCGCGACCAGGGCCAGGACGTGCTGCTGTTCATCGACAACATCTTCCGCTTCGTCCAGGCCGGCTCGGAGGTCTCGGCGCTGCTCGGGCGGATGCCGTCGCAGGTCGGCTACCAGCCGACGCTCGAGACCGAGATGGGCCAGCTGCAGGAGCGCATCACATCGACGAAGACCGGCTCGGTCACGTCGATCCAGGCGATCTACGTGCCGGCCGACGACTACACCGACCCTGCTCCGGCATCGGTCTTCGCGCACCTCAACGCGACGACGGCGCTGTCGCGGTCGATCTCCGAAAAAGGCATCTACCCGGCCGTCGACCCGCTCGAGTCGACTTCGACGATCCTCAAGGCGGACATCCTCGGCGAGGACCACTTCCGCGTCGCCAACCGCGTCAAGGAGATCCTCCAGCGCTACAAGGAGCTGCAGGACATCATCGCGATTCTCGGCATCGACGAGCTCTCCGACGAGGACAAGCTGACGGTGCAGCGCGCGCGCAAGATCGAGCGCTTCCTCTCGCAGCCGTTCTTCGTCGCCGAGCAGTTCACCGGCACGCCCGGCGCATACGTGCCGATCGCCGAGACGATTCGCGGATTCGAGGAGATCATGGAAGGCAAGCACGACGAGGTGCCGGAGTCCGCGTTCTTCCTGAAGGGCACGATCGACGACGTCGTCGAGGCTGCGAAGAAGTAATGGCGCGCACGACGTTCCCAGTCGAAGTGCTGACGCCCGAGGGCGAGGTCTTCTCGGAGGAGATCGAGATGCTCTCGACGCGCACTTCGGTCGGCTCGATCGGCATCCTCGCCAATCACGAGCCGGTGCTGGCGATGCTCGAACCTACCGAGCTGCGTCTGTACCGATCGGACTCGGACGTCGTGCGCTTCGCGCAGGCCGAGGGCTACTTGCAGTTTGCCGACAATCGCGCGCTCGTGCTCGTCGAGGAAGCGATTGCGCCCGAGTCGGTCGACCGCCAGACGTTCGAGACGCGCCTGAAAGAAGCGCGTGACGCGGCCGAGCGGGCCGACGACGGCAGCGAGCGCAAGGCGCGCGCGCAGCGCGACGTTCGCCGCTACGAAGCGTTCCTCGCCGTCGGGCAGTAGTCGTCGGCTACGCTGCTCGCATGGCGAGCCCAGATCCTGCGGCAGCGCACTTCGCCAGCAAGCGCCCTGGGTGGTTCACGGCTCACGTGTTCAACCCGCTCGTCAATCTCCTCATGCGCTCGGGCGTCAGCGTGCTCGGGTCGCGCATCCTCGAGGTGCGTGGGCGCTCCAGCGGCGAGCCGCGACGCACGCCGGTCAACCTGCTGGCGATCGACGGAGCCCGCTATCTGGTCGCTCCGCGCGGCGAGACGCAGTGGGTGCGCAACCTGCGCGCGGCGGGCGGTGGGCGGCTGTTGTTGGGCCGGCGCGGAGAGAGCTTCAGCGCGCAGGAGCTGACCGACGTCGTCGAGAAGGCGCCGATCCTGCGCGCGTACCTGAAGCGCTGGAAGGCCGAGGTCGGCGTGTTCTTCGATGGCGTTGGGCCCGACTCATCAGAGCAGGAGCTGCGCGAGGCGGCGGCCAAGCACCCCGTTTTCCGGTTGAACTGAAGCCTGGGCTATGCAGAGTCATCTGGTCGTCCCATTTCCGGCGATCTTCGCGGTCGGATCTGGATGAGCGATGATTTCGACGAGCGGACGAGGAAATCGAGCGCTTGTTCGGCACGCGAGATTGATCGCTGGTCGAGTCGGCACGCGAGCGCATCGCCGCTCGCAACATGCCAGCGCTCTGGTAGCGGCCTCGCCCCGCTAGCCTTCCCCGCTCATGAGACCAGAGCGCCCCCCCATCGGAGTGATCGGCACCGGCTATGTCGGGCTGGTGACCGCCGCCGGCTTCGCTGAGCTCGGCAGTGAGGTCTGGTGCGTCGACATCGACGCTGCCAAGATCGAACGGTTGCGCGCCGGTGAGGTGCCGATCTACGAGCCCGGCCTGGAGGAGCTGCTCGCCAAGAACGCCGAGCGGCTGCACTTCTCGACTGACTTGGCCGACGCGCTCGAGCACGCGCGTCTGCTGTTCGTCGCCGTCGGCACGCCGCCGACCTACTCCGGCGACGCTGACCTCTCGGCGGTCAACGCCGTGCTCGAGGCGATTCCGGCCTCCGAGCGCCACGCGCTCGTGATGAAGTCGACGGTGCCCTCCGGCACGGGCGTCTCGGTCAAGCGGATGTTTGCCGAGCAGGGCAAGGGCGCGCTCGCTTACGTTTCCTGCCCGGAGTTCCTCAAGGAGGGCTCGGCCGTGAACGACTTCATGAACCCCGACCGCGTTGTGATTGGCGACGTCGGTGACTGGGCCGGCGATGCCGTCGCTGAGCTCTACGCGCCGCTGGACGCGCCGCTCGTGCGCACCGACATCGCCAGTGCCGAGATGGTCAAGCTCGCCTCGAACGCGTTCCTCGCGACGAAGATCTCGTTCATCAACGAGATCGCGAACGTCTGCGAGGAGACCGGCGCGGATGTCGTCGAGGTCGCGCGCGGAATGGGCCTCGACGACCGCATCGGCCCGAAGTTTCTGCAGGCTGGGATCGGCTTCGGCGGCTCGTGCTTCGCGCCCGAGGAGACGGTCCTTGCCCGCGTGCACGGCGCCACAACGCTGCTGACCTTCGAGCAGCTGTGGCGGCGACTTGCCCTCGACGGCGAGTTGCTGGACCGAGCGGACGCACTGCGGGCATTCGGAGTCGGCTCGAGCACCGAAGTGCTCGAGCCGCAGGGCCTCGAGGTCCTGTCCTGGGTTCGAGGGGAGGAGCAGCCGAGGTTCCTGCCTGCGATGGTGCTGAGCAGACGCCCTTACGAAGGCGAGCTGCTCGACGTTCGCACGAAGATGGGCCGTCGTGTGCGCACCACTCCCGATCACCCGTGGCTAGTCGGCCGCGGCGACGGAACGGAGCCGGAGGTGAAGCTCGCTTTCGAGTTGACGACCGACGACTGGATACCCGTCGCGGGTTTGCGCAGCGAATCGCGCGAGAGCTCGGATTTCAGCATTCCATTGGACGGGGCGATCGAGGCGGCCGGCCTAAGCGCCGCGGAGGTCATCGTGCGCCCGCCCCGCGACCAGATCGAGGCGCTCGTCGGGCGCCCGATCGAGGAGCGGCGGCTGATCTTCACGAACTCTCGCGGCGCTGCGGCGCGCACCGGGGATGTGCGGCGCAGCGGCGCGCTGCGGATGAACGAGGCGGCCCGCGCCGAGCTGTTGTCGCGGCAGGCGACGCTTGGCACGGCGCGCAATGGGGCATACGTGTCGGCGGCGATCACCGTCGACCAGGCGTTCTGGCGAATCGTCGGTCTCTACCTCGCCGAGGGCAACGCCTCGTTCGAAACCAACGGCACGGCGAGGATCTGCTGGTCGTTCCATCCCTCCAAAGAGCAGCACCTCGTCGACCAGGTGCTCGCGTTCTGGGCCAGGCACGGCGTCAACGCGAGGTCGCGCCACTCCGCGACGGCCCACCAGGTGATCGTCCAATCGCGGCTGATCGGGGTGTGGTGGACGAGGGTGTTGGGATTGGGTCGCAACAGCTACGCGCAGCGCCTGCCGAATCTCGTCTGGAACGCCCCGGCGGCGAACAAGTGGGCCCTGCTCTCCGGCTTGTGGGAGGGCGACGGATCATGGTCGCTGATCAACGGAGGCCCGAGCGTTGCGCTCGAGCTGGGAACGGTGTCTGACGAGCTGGCCGACGGCGTGCTGCGTTTGCTCGGGGATCTCGGCATCGTCGCCTCTCGGCGCGTCGGGCGCAGTGCCCGCTCGACGAAGGACACTCATTGGCTCCGCGTGACCGGGGCCGCCCAGGTTGAGCGAGCAATCCTGCTCGTCCCCGAGCGTGACCGACCAGGTGTGCTCGCTAGCATTGCGCGGCAGGGCAAGCGCATCGCTCCGACTGGCTACCGTCGCGACGACGGCGGGCCATCGTGGGTGAGGGTCCGCGAGATCCGCGAGCAACACCACGTCGGGCACGTCTACTCGCTCGAGGTGCCCCTCTCGCACACGGTCGTCACGAGCGGTGGTGTGACGACCTCGAACTGCTTCCCGAAGGACGTCGACGCGCTGAAGCAGCTCGCCGGCAACTCCGGCTACCACTTCCAGCTGTTGACGTCCGTGATCGAGGTCAACGAACTGCAGAAGCGGCGTGTCGTCGGCAAGCTGCACAAGCACCTCGGCGGGCTCGTCGGCAAGCGCATCGCGCTGTTCGGGCTCGCGTTCAAGCCGAACACCGACGACATGCGCGAGGCGTCCTCGCTCGTGCTCTCGGCACGGCTCAACGCCGACGGCGCCGACGTCGTCGCATACGACCCGGTCGCCGAGGAGCAGGCGCGCGTGCTCGTCAGCGGGATCTCGTTCGCCGAATCGCCGCTCGACGCGGCGAGCGGCGTCGACGCGGTCGTGCTCGTCACCGAGTGGCCCGAGTTCCTCGAGCTCGACTGGAGCGAGGTCGCGCACGTGATGCGCGGCAACCTCGTGATCGACGGTCGCAACGCACTCGACGCAGGCGCGCTGCGCGCGGTTGGCCTCGACTACGAGGGCGTCGGGCGCGGTGAGCGCAAGGTGCGGGCGAAGGTCTGATGCAGGCGGTGATCCTCGTCGGCGGCGAGGGCACGCGGTTGCGGCCGCTGACCTCTACCGTGCCGAAGCCGGTCGTGCCGCTCGTCGACCGACCGTTCATCTCGTTCATGCTCGAGTGGTTGAAGACGCACGGGATCGATGACGTGATCATGTCGTGCGGCTTTCTCGCGACGAGCGTGCGCAACGTGCTCGGCGACGGCTCCGGCCTCGGTATCCGCCTGCGCTTCGTCGAGGAGCCCGATCCGCGCGGGACGGCCGGCGCGCTGAAGTACGCCGAGTCGCTGCTCGACGAGCGCTTCCTGATGCTCAACGGCGACGTGCTGACCGACATCGATCTGACCGCGCAGATCGCTCAACACGAGGCGAGCGGAGCGATCGCGACGCTCGCGCTCGTGCCTGTCGCCGACCCGACGAACTACGGCCTGGTCCACGTCAACGAGGACCGCTCGGTGCGCGACTTCCTCGAGAAGCCGAGCCAGGACGCGGTCGACACGAACCTGATCAGCGCCGGCGCGTACGTGCTCGAGCGCTCGATCCTCGAGCTCGTGCCGGCCGACCGCAACGTCTCGATCGAGCGCGAGGTGTGGCCTCGGCTCGTCGGCAACGGCCTCTACGCGTTCCCGTCGGAGAGCTACTGGCTGGACATCGGCACGCCCGATCGCTACCTGCAGGGCACGTTCGACATCATCGAGGGCAACGTCAAGACGGCCGTCTCCGAGCGACTCGGCGACAGCTGGCTGGCGATCGACGCGAGCGCGGAAGTCGCCGGGCGAGTCGTCCCGCCGGCCGTGATCGAGCGTGGCGCGCGAGTCTCGGCGGGCGCGCATGTCGGCAGCCTCGTCGTGCTCGGCGCCGACGTCACGGTCGAGAGCGGCGCGACGATCGAACGCGCCGTCGTGCTCGGCGGCACGACGATCGGCGCCGGCAGCACGCTGCGCGACTGCATCGTTGCAGGAGGGTGTTGGATCGGCGCGAACACCCAGATCACAGGCGGCGCCGTGCTCGGCGAGGGCGTCACGATCGGGTCGGACAACGTGATCGCGCACGGGGCGCGTATCTTCCCCGGTGTCGCGCTGCCAGACGGCGCGATCAAGTTCTAACCCGACAGGAGGCGAGCAGCAGATGAGCGAAGGCGCCGCCAGCGCCACATCAACCGCCGCAGAGCTCACGCGCGAGGCGATCGCGCGCGTCGATCGCTCGGGGCAGATCGATGACGTTCTCGCGCTGCCCGAGCACCTGCGCGACGCGCTGTGGCGCGTCGAGTCGGCGATCATGCAGGACTGGGACACGTCCGCCGGGCTCGTCGTCGCCGGCATGGGCGGCTCGGCGATCGGCGGCGCGCTTGCGCGCGCGGCGCTGTCCGACCACGCGACGCGTCCGATCTTCGTGACGCGCGCCTACGGCCTGCCGCCGTGGACGACGCCCGACACGATGGTGCTGTGCGCGAGCTACTCCGGCAACACCGAGGAGACACTCGCCTGCTACGAGTCGGCCGGCGCGCTCGGCGCTCGGCGCACCGTCGTCACGACCGGCGGGCGCCTGGCCGAGATGGCGCGCGCCGACGGCGTTCCGGTGATCCCGCTGCCCGGCGGCTTCCAGCCGCGCGCGGCCGTCGCCTACATGACCGTCGCGGCGCTCGAGGTCGCGGCGTTGTGCGGCGCCGGCCCGCGGCTGACTTCGGAGATCGACGTCGCCGCGTCGCACAGCGAGCAGCTCGTCGCCGAGTGGGGCCCGGACGCGCCGGAGGACTCGCTCGCGAAGGAGATCGCGCGCGGCCTGTTCGGCACGACGCCGGTGATCGCCGGCGCCGGGCTGACGGCGCCGATCGCCTATCGCTGGAAGACGCAGATCAACGAGAACGCCAAGCAGCCGGCGTTCATGCACGAGCTGCCCGAGCTCGACCACAACGAGATCGTCGGCTGGGAAGGCGCGAACGATGTCGGGCGCTTCTCCGCGGTGTTCCTCGACGACTCCGACGCGCACCCGCGCGTGAAGACGCGCATGGACCTGACCGAGCAGCTGATCGTCGGCAACGCGGTGGCGAGCTTCCGTCTGGAGACGCGCGGCCAGACGACGGTCGAGCGCGTCACGTCGCTCGTCCTGCTCGGCGACCTCGTCTCGATCTACCTGGCCGTGCTGCGCGGCGTCGACCCCGGTCCCGTCAAGGTGATCGAGGAGCTCAAGCGCGCGCTCGCGCGACGCTGAGCGCCGCGCAGCGCCGCTGGACGCCTCAGATCGTCGCTGAGCGGTGTGATACCTTCGCACTCCGGCCGAGGAGCGCTGCGACGGACACCGATCCGCCACGCTCGGCCGTCTCTCTGCAGCAAGGGCGCTCACCTGACCGGACAGGAGGCTTCGTCATGTCCGCACCGACCGCCACAGCTCTAGACACAGACTTCAAGGTCGCCGACCTCTCGCTCGCCGAGTTCGGCCGCAAGGAGATCGTGCTCGCCGAGCACGAGATGCCCGGCCTGATGTCGATCCGCGCCGAGTACGCCGCCGCGCAGCCGCTGAAGGGCGCGCGGATCACCGGATCGCTGCACATGACGATCCAGACGGCCGTGCTGATCGAGACGCTGACCGCGCTCGGCGCCGAGGTGCGCTGGTGCAGCTGCAACATCTTCTCCACTCAGGACCACGCCGCGGCGGCCGTCGCCGTCGGCCCCGACGGGACGCCCGAGAACCCACAGGGCGTGCCGGTGTTCGCGTGGAAGGGCGAGACGCTCGAGGAGTACTGGTGGTGCACCGAGCAGGTGCTCAACTGGCCCGAGGGCGAGGACGGCTCGGCTGGGCCTAACATGATCCTCGACGACGGCGGCGACGCGACGCTGCTCGTGCACAAGGGCACCGAGTACGAGCAGGCCGGCGCCGTGCCGGACCCCTCGACGGCGGAGTCCGAGGAGCACGAGGTGATCCTCAAGACGCTGACGCGCACGCTCGGCGAAGACCCGCAGCGCTGGACGCGGATCGGCGAGGGCATCAAAGGCGTGACCGAGGAGACGACGACCGGCGTCCACCGCCTCTACGAGATGGTCGAGTCCGGCGAGCTGCTGTTCCCGGCGATCAACGTCAACGACTCGGTGACGAAGTCGAAGTTCGACAACCTCTACGGCTGCCGCCACTCGCTGATCGATGGCATCAACCGCGCGACCGACGTGATGATCGGCGGCAAGGTCGCCGTCGTCTGCGGCTTCGGCGACGTCGGCAAGGGCTGCGCCGAATCGCTGCGCGGCCAGGGCGCACGCGTGATCGTCACCGAGATCGACCCGATCTGCGCGCTGCAGGCGTCGATGCAGGGCTACGAGGTCAAGACGCTGCAGGACGTCGTCGAGACGGCCGACATCTTCATCACGACGACCGGCAACAAGGACATCATCCGCGCGGCCGACATGGAGCGGATGAAGCACCAGGCGATCGTCGGCAACATCGGCCACTTCGACAACGAGATCGACATCGCCGGGCTGTCGCGCATCGCCGGCGTCGAGCGCGTCAACATCAAGCCGCAAGTCGACAAGTGGGTCTTCTCAGACGGCCACGCGATCATCATGCTCTCCGAGGGGCGGCTGCTGAACCTCGGCAACGCGACCGGCCACCCGAGCTTCGTGATGAGCAACTCGTTCTCGAACCAGACGATCGCGCAGATCGAGCTGTTCACGAAGAACGACGAGTACGAGAAGCGGGTCTACGTGCTGCCGAAGCACCTCGACGAGAAGGTCGCGCGGCTGCACCTCGACGCGCTCGGCGTGAAGCTGACGAAGCTCTCCGACGAGCAGGCCGCGTACATCGGCGTGCCGGTGGATGGTCCCTACAAGCCCGACCACTACAGGTACTAGACGGGTAACTGCATGACGCGTTCAGGAGGGTCGTTGACCAAGCGAGGCAAGGACGCAGGGAGCGTCGCGTGCTGGCCGAAACGGGGATGCGAGCGCAGCGAGTGTCTCCCGGCTTCGGTACGCGGAGCGACTGAGGACGCCGCCTCGCGCCGGTCAACGGCCATCCTGAGATGAAGGCGATGGTTCTCGCAGCCGGGTTGGGCACCCGGCTGCGCCCGCTCACGTACGAGATCACGAAGCCGATGGTGCCGGTGCTCGACCGGCCGGTGATGGAGCACATCCTCGACCTGATCGACCGTTACGAGTTCGACGGCGTGATCGCCAACCTGCACTACTTCCCGGAGACGATCCGCGAGCACTTCGGCGAGCGGATCGCCTACCGCTTCGAGGAGGAGCTGCTCGGCACGGCCGGCGGCGTCCGCGCGTGCGCCGATTTCTTCGGCGACGAGCCGTTCCTCGTGATCTCCGGCGACGCGCTGACCGACATCGACCTCGGCGCGTTCGTCGCGCGCCACCGCGAGGCCGGTGGGGTGGCGACGCTGGCCGTCAAGCAGGTGCCGGACACGCGCGAGTACGGCGTCGTGCTGCACGACCGCGCCGGGCGGATCACGGGCTTCCAAGAGAAGCCGGCGCCCGACGAGGCGCTGTCGGACCTCGGCAACTGCGGCATCTACATCTTCGAGCCGCGGATCTTCGACTACTTCCCCGACCGGCCGTTCGTCGATTGGGCGAAAGACGTCTTTCCGACGCTGCTCGAGAACGACGTGCCATTCCACATCCACGAGGTTCGCGAGTACTGGAACGACGTCGGCTCGCTCGGCGAGCTGCGCCAGGGAACGTTCGACGCGCTGCGCGGCGAGCTGCGCCTGGAGATGGAAGGCGAGGAGGTTCGCCCTGGCGTCAGCGTCGTCGGCCGCTCGCCGTTGCGCGAGGACACTGACGTCGACGGCGACGTCTGGATCGGGCGCGACGTGCAGATCGGCGCCGGCGTGCGGCTGATGGGGCCGATCGTGCTTGGCGACGGCGCGCGTGTCGGCGATCGCGCGCAGCTGCGCGAGAGCATCGTCTTTCCCGGCACCGAGATCGCGGCCGAGTCGATCGTGATCGGCGCGATCGCCGGGCACGGCGGGATCCTGCAGAGCTTGCGGCGCAGTCGCTCGTAGCTGCGGTCCCGCTGCGAACACGCGCCGCACTGCACTGCGCTGAGCCGCGCGATCGCCGGGCGCCGCCGTCGTTGGCGACCGCGCGATGCAGGGCGCTTAACACGATCGGGCCCGCCGAAGCGAGCCCGATCGCGGAAAGTGAGTCATGTGACAGTTGTCAGCATAGCAAGCGCTGAGGACGATCGCCGAGTGCCGATGGACATCCGCCAGATGCCGGCGTAGCATCTTCTCCAGCGCCAGACAACAGCCGACAAAAGGGAGCCTGTGATGCAGATCGACATCAAGGGTCGCAATGTTCCGGTTACCGACGACATCCGCACGCACGCGGTTCGCCGTCTGGACAAGGTCGCGCGGCAGGTCTCGGAGTTCGCGCGTGTGGAGATCGAGGTCTTCAAGGAGCCAAATCCGCGCGTCTCCGATTGCCACGTAGCCGAGGCGACGCTCTATCTGAAGGGCGTCACGCTGCGCGCGCGCGACCGCTCGCCGGAGATGCTGCACTCGCTGAACTTGATCGTCGACGAGCTGGCGCGACAGGTCAAGCGCCATCGCGACAAACGCCGTCACAGGCGCGAGGCGCGCACGGCGGCAGCCGATCGCCGGCTCGCCGCCGAGGCGGCGCGCGCCGGACTGCCGGCGACGTAGCCATCGGCGGCGAACGGCCGTAACTCAGAGCCATCGAATCGGGCGCCTGCACCGCGCCTCGACGCTCGCCGGCTACCGCTCGACGGCGTGCGCCCAAGGGCTATCCTTGGCCAATGCCCTCTCTGCTCGATCGCGCGCTGAACGCCGGCGAGGCGAAGAAGTTCAAGACCTACCAGAAGCGCGTCGCGCTGATCAACGCGTTCGAGCCTGAGCTCGAACACGACAGCGACGCCGAACTGCGCGCGCGGATGGACGAGTTGCGCGAGCGCGCGAGCAACGGCGACTCGCTCGAAGCGCTGCTGCCGGAGTGCTTCGCGCTTGTCCGCGAGGTCGGCAAGCGGACGATGGGCATGCGCCACTTCGACGTGCAGATGATCGGCGCGATGGCCTTGCACGACGGGCAGATCTCGGAGATGAAGACCGGCGAGGGCAAGACGCTGACGGCGACGCTCGCCGTCGTGCTGAACTCGCTCGCAGTGCGCAAGACGGACTCGCAGGACGGCGCGCCAGAACGCAAGGGCGTGCACGTGGTCACCGTCAACGACTACCTGGCGCGTCGCGACGCCGAATGGATGAGCCCGATCTACGACGGGCTCGGCGTCAGCGTCGGCGTCCTCGAAAACATGCAGCCGCTCGAGCAGAAGCACGCGGCATACGCGTGCGACGTCGTCTACGGCACGAACTCTGAGTTCGGGTTCGACTACTTGCGCGACAACATGGCGACGGACCTCGCCGAAAAGGTCCAGCGCGGCCATTCGTTCGCGGTCGTCGACGAGGTCGACAACATCTTGATCGACGAGGCGCGCACGCCGCTGATCATCTCGGGCGCGCCCGAACAGGCGGCCGACCTATACGTCAAGTTCGCGCGGCTCGCGCCGAGAATGGTCGCCGGCAAGACGCCCGAAGGGATGGACCCGCGCTCGAAGAAGCAGTTCGTCGCCGACTTCGACTTCGAGTTCGACGAGAAGCACAAGACCGTCTCTGTCACCGAGCAGGGCGTCGCGAAGGCCGAGAAGTTCCTCGGCGTCGACCATCTCTACCGCGCCGAGAACGGCCACCTCGTCAACCATCTCAACCAGGCGCTGCGCGCAGAGGCGCTGTACAAGAAGGACGTCGACTACGCGGTGATCGACGGCGAAGTGAAGATCATCGACGAGTTCACCGGCCGGATCCTCGACGGCCGTCGCTGGTCGGAGGGGCTGCACCAGGCGGTCGAGGCGAAGGAGGGCGTCGCGATCCAAGAGGAGAACCAGACGCTCGCGACGATCACCTACCAGAACTTCTTCCGGCTCTACGACAAGCTCGCCGGGATGACCGGCACGGCGCTGACCGAGGCGACCGAGTTCATGAAGATCTACGAGCTGCCGGTCGTGCAGGTGCCGACGAACATGCCGATGGTCCGCGACGACCGCAACGATCAGATCTACAAGACCAAGGACGGCAAGTGGAACGCGGTCGTCAAAGAGATCGCCGCGCGCCACGAGAACGGGCAGCCGGTCCTCGTCGGAACGATCTCGGTAGAGGTCTCCGAGCTGCTCGGAGGCCGGCTCAAACAGGCCGGGATCAAGCACACGGTGCTGAACGCCAAGCCCGAGCACGCCGCGCGCGAGGCCGAGATCGTCGCCGAGGCCGGTCAGCCGGGCGCAGTGACGATCGCGACGAACATGGCCGGCCGTGGCGTCGACATCAAGCTCGGCGGCAACGCCGAGCACCTCGCGCGCCTTGAGCTCGCCCGCCAGGGCGTCGAGCCGGATGCCGAGGACCACGACAGTCGCCTGAAGCAGCTGCTGCCCGAGTTCGAGCGCAAGGTCGACGAGCAGCGCGAGCACGTGACGGCCGCCGGCGGCCTGTTCATCTGCGGCACCGAGCGCCACGAGTCGCGACGGATCGACAACCAGCTGCGCGGGCGCGCCGGACGCCAGGGCGACCCCGGCGAGAGCCGCTTCTTCCTCTCGGCCGAGGACGATCTCGTGCGCCTGTTCGCCGGCGATCGGATCTACAAGATCCTCGACAAACTCGGCGGCGTCGATGAGCAGGGCAACGAGGAACCGATCGAGGCCGGCATGCTCTCGAAGCAGATCGAGAAAGCGCAGAAGAAGGTCGAGGAGCAGAACTTCTTGATCCGCAAGCGCGTGCTCGAGTACGACGACGTGATGAACGAGCAACGTCGCGTGATCTACGCCTATCGCGACGAGGTGCTCGAGGGCAAGAGCATCGGCGAGGAGGCGCGCCGCGAGGTCGGCAACGTGATCGAGCGGACGATCGACCAGTACACGCCGGGCGACTTTATGGAGGACTGGGACCTCGACGGAATGTTCACGGCGCTCGGACAGTTCTTCGACGTCGAGCTCGACGACCGCGACCTCGATCCGGAGACCGTCGATCGCGCGGCGCTGACCGAGCGCGTGGTTGAGGAGGCGCTGGAGCGCTACAACGCGCGCGAGCAGGCGCTCGGCGAGGAGCTGATGGGCGCGCTCGAGCGCTTCCTGCTGCTGCAGATCATCGACGAACGCTGGCGTGAGCACCTGTTCGACATGGACTACCTGCGCGAGGGCATCCACCTGCGCGGGATCGCTCAGCTCGACCCGCTCGTCGCGTACAAGAACGAGGCTTTCACGTTGTTCGGCGACCTGATGAACAGCGTCTGGGCCGACTACACGCGAATGATCTTCAACGTGCAGGTGAACGTCGACGGCGAGAACGGCGGCGGTGCGCCGGCGCCGAGCTTCGCTGCCGCCGGCAGCTCGACGCGCGCCGGGCGCGTGTCGTACTCCGGCGGGCAGAGCGTCGCCGGAGCAGGAGCGATCGCCGGTGCGGCGGCGGCTGCCGGAGTCGTGCCGGCTGGCGGCTACGGAGAGAACGGCGCCGAGGCCGAGCTGATGCCGGTCGTCGAGCAGCGCGTCGTCGACGACGAGCATCAGGTTGGACGCAACGACCCGTGCTGGTGCGGCAGCGGCAAGAAGTTCAAGAAGTGCCACGGCGCTTAGCGCGCTGCTAGCGTGAGGCCCGTGGCCACCACCGCTCCCAGCGAGTCGACGCCTGAGCGGCTGGCCTCGATCCGCGGGCAGATGAAGCTGCTCGCGGACTATCTTTGACCCGGCTTCGCTTGGCGAGCGTGTGGCGGCGCTCGAGACGGAGATGGGTGAGCCGGGCTTCTGGGACGACTCCGATCGGGCGGCTGCGGTCTCCGGCGAGCACGCTCGCGCAAACCGGCGCTTGGAGCAGTTCAACGCGCTGAGCGCCGACGTCGAGGACCTAGACGCGCTCGTCGAGATGGCGGTCGAGGAAGAGTCGCTGCAGGGCGAGGTCGATGAGCAGATCGCTTCGGTCGAGGCGCGCTTGGCCGAGCTCGAGGAGCAGCGCCTCTTCTCCGGACGCTACGACACGGGCGATGCGCTCGTGACGGTCAACGCGGGCGCCGGCGGGACGGATGCGCAGGACTGGGCGGAGATGGTCTTGCGGATGGAGATGCGCTGGGGCGAGAGCCGCGGCTTTCAGATCGAGCTGCTCGAGGTCAGCGAGGGCGAGGAAGCGGGGATCAAGTCGGCGACGTTCCGCGCGTCGGGCGAGAACGCGTACGGGCTGCTCGGCGCCGAGCGCGGCGTGCACCGTCTCGTCAGGCTCTCGCCGTTCGACTCGGCGCACCGCCGCCAGACGAGCTTCGCCGGCGTCGAGGTCGCGCCGGTCGTCCAGGACACGGGCGAGATCGAGATCAACGAGGACGACCTGCAGGTCGACACCTACAGGGCTTCAGGCGCCGGCGGGCAGCACGTCAACAAGACCGACTCGGCCGTGCGGATCACGCATCGTCCGAGCGGGATCGTCGTGCAGTGCCAGAACGAGCGCTCACAGTCGTCGAACCGCGCGACGGCGATGGCGATGCTGATGGCGAAGCTGCTCGAACAGCGCGAGCGCGAGCGCCAGGAAGAGATCGCGCGCGAGAAGGGCGAAGCGCAGGACGTCAACTTCGGATCGCAGATCCGCTCGTACGTCTTGCACCCTTACACGATGGTCAAGGACCATCGCACCGGGCACGAGATGGGCGACGTTCAGCGAGTTATCGACGGGGATCTCGATGGATTCGTGCGTGCGTGGCTGCTTGCCGCGGCGGCGCTGGGAGGCGGCGTGTGAGCGAGCTCTCGGAGCTGGTCGAGCGCGCGCTGCGCGAGGACGTCGGCGCGGGCGACGTCACGACGATCGCGACTGTCGCGCCCGACACGCGTGCGCGAGCGCTGATCACGCAGAAGGCGCCGGGAGTGATCTTCGGCGCTGACGCCGCCGAGGCGGTCTTCACGCGTCTCGACCCAGACGCCGAGTTCGAGCTGCTCGTCGCCGAGGGGCTGTGGCGCGAGGACGGCGGGCCTGTGCTGGCGGTCAGCGGCTTGGCGCGCGCGCTGCTGACGGGCGAGCGCACGGCGCTGAACTTCCTCGCGCACCTCTCTGGCGTGGCGACGATGGCCGCTCGCGCGGCGCGCGCCGTCGAGGGGGCCGGCGCGCGGGTGCTCGACACGCGCAAGACGACGCCGGGAATGCGCTCGCTGGAGAAGGCGGCGGTCGCAGCCGGCGGGGCGAGCAACCATCGCGCCGGACTGTATGACGCGATCTTGATCAAGGAGAACCACATCGCCGCTGCCGGCGGCATCGCCGCTGCGGTCGAGCGCGCGCGAGCGGCCTCGCCGGAGCTGGCGGCGACGATCGAGGTCGAGGTGCACGATCCGCGGGAGATCGCGCAGGCGCTCGACGTCGGCGCGCCGCGGCTGCTGCTCGACAACATGGACGACGATCAGCTGCGCGCCGCCGTCGCGCAGGTCGCCGGTCGCGCCGAGCTGGAGGCGAGCGGCGGCGTGACGCTGCAGACGCTCGCAGAGCGCGCGCAGACGGGGGTAGACTGGGTTTCGATGGGAGCGCTGACGCACTCTGCTCCCGCCCTCGACTTGTCGCTGATCCTGGAGGTGCTGCCATGAACCTGCCGATGGCGTCGACGCTGCCGATGATCCCCGATCAGGCTCCGCTCGAGTCGGTCCCGGCCGAGGAGATCGCGGCGATGCACGACGAGGTCCGTGCCCTCGCGGCCGAGCGCAACGCGGTGATCCTCGCGCACAACTACCAGGTGCCGGAGGTCCAGGACGTCGCCGACTACGTCGGCGACTCGCTCGGCCTCTCACGCCGTGCGGCGGCGGTCGACAGCGACGTGATCGTCTTCTGCGGCGTGCACTTCATGGCCGAGACGGCGTCGATCCTCTGCCCGGAGAAGACCGTGCTGATCCCCGACCTCGACGCCGGCTGCTCGCTGGCGGCGTCGATCGACGCCGAGCAGCTCGCGGCGTGGCGCGCGGAGCACGCGGACGGCGTCGTCGTGATGTACGTCAACACGACGGCTGAGGTCAAGGCGCTGACCGACTACTGCTGCACGTCGGCGAACGCGGTCGACGTCGTGCGCCACATCTACGAGACGCACGGGGCCGACACGGAGATCTTGTTCGGCCCGGACATGTGGCTCGGCGCTTACGTCGAGAAAGAGCTCGGCAAAGCAATGCACGTTTGGGACGGCGAGTGTCACGTGCACGCGGGGATCCGCCCGGCTGACATCGAGGCGACGCGCGCGGCGCATCCGGGCGCCGACTTCCTGATCCACCCCGAGTGCGGTTGCACGACGAGCGTGATGGAGTACGTCGCCTCCGGCAACGTCTCTGCTGAGGGCGTGCACATGCTCTCGACCGGCGGGATGCTGCGCTACGCCGCGGACGCCGAGTCGGCGCTCGCCGGGCATGGCGGCGACGGGCATGGGCAAGTGGCCGAACCGGGCTTGGACACAGCCGCCATCGACGGCGAGGCGGACGCCGACGCGCGCCGCGACGGGCGCGAGGTCGTCGTCGCGACCGAGACGGGCATGCTCTACCCGCTGCAGATGGCCGCGCCGGACGTCGAGTTCATCCCGGCGAACGCCGAGGCGTCGTGCGTCTACATGAAGATGATCACGCTGCCGAAGCTGCGCGACGCGCTGCGCGAGATGAAGTTCGAGGTGCGCGTGCCGGAGGAGATCGTCGTCAAGGCGCGCGTGCCGATCGACCGGATGGTCGCGCTGGGCTGAATTAGCGACTTCGCTAATGCAAGTACATCTAAGTTAGCGGATATGCTATCTTAGATTTATGGTCGTACAGAATGAGGGCGTCGCGAGTGCCCTGATCGCCGATATTCAGCGGGTGTCGGGGCTGACCCAGGCAGAGCTTGCGCGCCGCTCAGGCCTGCAGTCGTCGGTTCTGAGTGCGTACGAGCATGGCCGCAGGCAGCCTTCGGTGGCGGCTCTTGCTCGCATTGCCGGTGCGGCAGGTTTGACGATCGGCGTTGGCCCGGTGTCCGACGAGGCGGCGCTGGAGCGGGCCGGCAAAGTGCTGATCGACGTGCTCGGTCTCGCCGACCGAATGCCATCTCGGTCGCGCGGTGAGCTTGCATATCCGCCGCTGATCAGGCTGGCGGCATGAGCGAGGGTCTCGCAGACCGGCTGCTGGCCGTGCACGATGCGCTCCGGGAAGCCGGATTTCCGCACGCGATCGGAGGCGCGATCGCGCTCGGCTATTGCACGTTGGAAGCGCGAGCGACCCAGGATGTCGATGTCAACGTCTTCGTCTCGCCGAGCCGCACACGCGACGTGTTCGCCGTCCTGCCCGATCAGATTGCAGTGACCGGGCGTGACCTCGAACAGGCCGAACGCGACGGACAGGTCCGCCTTCGCTGGAGCGCGACGCCGATCGACCTGTTCTTCAGCGTCCTGCCGTTGCACGACGAGGTGCAGCGAAACATCCGCCACGTGCCCTTCGGCGATCGCACGATCCCGGTCCTGGGGTGTACGGGCCTGGCTGTGTTCAAGGCGATGTTCGACCGCCCGCGCGACTGGGTCGACATCGAAGCGATGGTCGAGGCTCGCTCGCTGGACGTCGAGGAGGCGCGGCGTTGGGTCGTGGAGATGGTCGGCGAGGACGACCGCGCGAAGAAGCTCGCGGCGCTGAAACCGGGGAGCTAGAACTCGTCGGCCGAGTGCGGTCCGACGCAGGCGACGGCGAGGTTGTCGGCGACGCCGGCGGCGATCTCGCGGACCTCGTCGAACGTGACGGCGTCGAGCGCGGCGATCGCATCGTCGGGGTCGATCGACTCGCTGAAGACGATCTGCTGATTGGCGGCGTAGCGCGCTACGGCGTTGGTGTTCTCGAACGACAGCACGAGGCGCCCGGCGGCGTAGGCGCGAGCGCGCGCGACCTCCTCCTCGGTAGGGCCGTCGTCGCGCAACTCGTCGACGATCTCGCGCATCCGCGTATACGCCTCGATGCACTTCGCCGAATCGAGACCCGAGCCGAGCTGCAGGATCGGCACGTCGGCGAACGCGTGCGTGATCGCGTAGACCGAGTAGCACAGCCCGCGCTTCTCGCGGATCTCGTCGAACAGGCGTGAGCCCATTGAGCCGCCGAGCAACGTCGAGTAGATCGACAGCGCGGCGCGTTGGCGCACATCGCCGACGGCGATCTGCGGGCGGTAGATCATCCGCAGGTGCGATTGGTTGGTCTCGCGCTGCTCGACGAGCTTCTCCGGCGCGAAGTTCGGCGCCGGGTCGTAAGGCGGAGGGGAGGGCAGCGCGGGGAAGCGGGCGAACAGCTCCTGCAGCTCGTCGTCGGCCGGTAGGTGGTCGAGGTTGCCGACGAGGAACGCGCCGCCGCGCGAGCCGGCCCAGCGGCGCTCGCGGAACGCGACGATGCCATCGCGCGTGAAGCTGCGCAGGTTCTGCTCGGGGCCGAGCACGGTGCGCCCGAGCGGATGCTCGCCGAACGCGGCGCGGTCGATCAGGTACTCGGCGATCATCGACGGCTGGTCGTAGGCGCGGTTGATCTCCTGGATCACGACGCCACGCTCGCGGTCGAGCTCGTCGGCATCGATCTTCGGACGCCCGACGAAGTCGGTGAGCAGGTCGATCGCCGCCGGCGCGCTCTCGGCGCGCACGGTGATGTGGAACGCGACGAGGTCGTGGCTCGTGTACGCGTTGAGCACGCCGCCGAGGCGCTCGGCGGTCTCGTTGACGTCTTTGTAGTTCGGGTACTTCTCGCCGCCCTTGAAGACGAGGTGCTCGAGGAAGTGCGCCATGCCGTTCTCCTCCGGGCGCTCGTTGCGCGCACCGGCGTCGAACGCGACGAGCACGGTCAGCGCGCGCGTGGCGGGCAGCGCGATCCGATGGATCGGTAGGTCGTTGCCGTTCGCGGTCATCGTCGTGATCTCGCTCATCGCGCCTCACGATATCCGCAGACGCTCGGCGAAACGCCCAGGCGCGCGGCGCAAACATGCGCTTCCTGCAAAACCACTTGCATGCAGGGTTTTTTGGCGGCGCGAGCACGGAGCGGCGGTACTCTGCGAGGCCGTGCGAACGCCTGACGTCGTCACACCTCCGCAGGAGGACCGCCCGCTCGGCGCCGCTTCGCTGCCGGCCCGCTCTCCGCTGCCGGCGCGCGCGCGTCGCGGCGCTCACGCCCAGCCGCGCCGCTCGCCGCCGCCGCTGCGCGACGAGCGCGAGACGGTCGTCGAGTTTCGTGGCGTCTCCAAGCTCTATGGCCCCGGCGGCATCGGCCTTGAACGCGCGACGTTCGCCGTGCGCCGCCAGGAGATGGTCTTCCTCGTCGGTCCGACCGGCTCGGGCAAGTCGACGATCATGCGCCTGTTGATCAAGGAGATGGAGCCGACCGACGGTCGGATCCGCGTCGCCGGTCGCGATCTCGCGGAGATCGAGCGCAAGAAGGTGCCGTACTACCGGCGCAACGTCGGCGTCGTCTTCCAGGACTTCAAGCTGCTGCCGACGCGCACGGTCTACGACAACATCGCCTACGCGCTGCAGGTGACGGGCGCCTCGCGCAAGCAGATCCGCGCGACGCTGCCGGACATCCTGCGCTTGACGGGCCTCTCGACGAAGCTGCACAACTACCCGCACCAGCTCTCCGGCGGCGAGCAGCAGCGCGTCGCGGTCGCGCGCGCGTTCGCCGGCCACCCGCCGCTGCTGCTCGCCGACGAGCCGACCGGCAATCTCGATCCGGAGACGTCGATCGGGATCATGCAGCTGCTCTACCGGATCAACCGCGCCGGCACGACGGTGATCGTCGCTTCGCACGACAACGAGATGGTCGACCGGATGCGCCGCCGCGTGATCGAGCTCAAGCGCGGGCGGATCGTGCGCGACGAGGCCTCGGGCCTGTATGGGGCGCGCGAGGAGAACACCGACGAGCTCGGGCAGCGCCTGCGCCGAGAAGTCGACGAGTGAAGCCGGGCTTCTTCCTCAAAGAGTCGATCCGCTCGATGCGGCGCAACGCCGTGCCGAGCTTCGCCGCGCTCGCTTCGGTGCTCGTCACGACGCTCGTGCTCGGCGTCTTCATCCCTGTCGTCGAGGCGACGAACGGCGCGGCGAACGACGTGCGCGGCCGCGTGCTCGTCGATGTCGACCTGACGACTGGCGCGAGCCCGGCCGAAGTCGCGCGCGTGCGCGGCGAGCTCGAAAAGGCGCCGCACGTCAAGCACATCCAGTTCGTCTCCAAGCAGGAAGGCTTCGAACAGGAGAAGAAGCTCAACCCGCAGGCGTTCGCGCTGATCGGCTACAACCCGCTGCCGGACATCTACCGGCTGACGCCTGAGGAGCCGCAAGACTCAGCTGCGTTGCGCGCTGAGCTCGACCAGTCGAGCCCGCTCGGCACGCGGCTGGTCACGGACTCGGCGATCGCGGCGGTGCAGAACCGCCAAGCGCAGACCAACCAGATCCTCTCGGCGACACGCGTGATCAAGATCACGATGGCGCTGCTCGCGGCGCTGCTCGTGTTCGCGTCGATCCTCTTGATCTCGAACACGATTCGCCTTTCGCTGTTCTCGCGGCGTCGCGAGGTCGAGGTGATGAAGCTCGTCGGCGCGACCGACTGGTTCATTCGCTGGCCGTTCGTGCTCGAGGGGCTGTTCCTCGGCGCGCTCGGCGGCGCCGCCGCGATCGGGCTGCTCGCGTTGGCGAAGGTCACGCTCGTCGACCCGCTGGCGAACACGGTCAAGTTGATCTCGCAGCCCGACATGATCGCCTTCCCGCTGCTGATCGCGATCCTGATGGGCTGTGCGGTCGCCGTCTCCGCAGCCGGCTCGGGCCTCTCGCTGCGACGCTTTCTCAGGGTCTGACCCTTAGTCTGGAGCGGCGATGCCCTCCAGGAGACGACAGCCGCTGCTGGCGGTGCTCGCGATCGCGCTGCCGGTGCTGCTCGTGCTCGGCGTCTATCTGGGCGGCCACCCCGAAGACCTGCCGAGCTTCGCGCGCAGCACGTTCGTCTCCGATCACGAAACGCGCGTCGTCAACGAAGCGATCAACAGGATCACGCAGGACTACTACCGTCCGGTCAGCAAGAGCAGTCTGACGAACGGCTCGATCAGCGGCGCCGTCGCGAGCCTTGGCGATCGCTTCTCGCACTACCTGACGCCGCATGAATTTCGCGAATTCAACTCGCCGCCGAGCTTCACCGGGATCGGCGTATCGGTCGACCCCGGACGCCGCGGCTTGGCGATCGCGCGCGTGTTCGACGCCTCGCCGGCTGCGCGCGCGGGACTGCGCGCCGGCGATGTGATCGTCTCGGTCGGCTCGCGCCAGCTCGCCGGCGTCTCGGCCGAGAAGGCGATCGCGCTGATCAAGGGGCCGCCTGGGACGAACGTCGAGCTCGGCGTTCAGCAGCGCCGCGCGGGGCGCACGGTCGTCAACCATCTGACGCTCACGCGCACGACGATCTCCGAGCCGGTCGTCGCGTCGACGACAAAGGTCTCGCACGGCGTCAAGCTCGGCGTCGTCGCGCTCGCGACGTTCAGCTCTGGCGCGCATGGCGAAGTCCGCGAAGGCGTCGAACACGAGTTGCGCGCGGGCGCTCGCGGGATCGTCTTCGACCTGCGCGCGAATGGCGGCGGCCTCGTCGAAGAGGCGCGCTTGATCGCGAGCATCTTCATCGAGAAGGGCACGATCGTCTCTACGCGCGGGCGCAAGCAGCCGAGCGAGACGTTGACAGCCGTCGGCAACGCGATCTCGCCGTCGTTCCCGATGGTCGTGCTCGTCGATAAGGACACGGCGTCAGCCGCCGAGATCGTCACGGCGGCATTGCAAGACCACCATCGCGCGACGGTCGTCGGCACGCACACGTTCGGCAAGGGCGTCTTCCAGGAGGAGGAGGAACTGTCAAACGGCGGCGCGCTCGACATCACGGTCGGCGAGTACTTCACGCCGAACGGGCGCAACCTAGGCGGCGGCGGCGTCAAACAGGGCGCTGGGATCACGCCTGAAGTGCTCGTTCGCAGCGGTGTCGACAGCGAACACGGGCTCGGCATCGCGCTCGACACGCTCGCGGCGAAAGTCAAGTGAGCGCGCGCCGAGCGAAGGCGCCGCGACGGGCGGAGCGCAAGCGCAAGTCGGATGCGCGCGTCGCCTGGCCGCCGCAGGAGCGCCAGTCGGCGCGTTCGCTGATCGACTCGCTGACGCGTGAGCGTGGGCTGCCGCGAGCGTTCGAGCGCCACGTCGAGCGCGCCGCCCGTCGCGCGCGCGATCGCCGGCTCGACGTGCGCGGCGATCTCGACTCGCGGCGCGACCTGACTGAGCTGGCGACGTTCACGATCGACCCGCTCAGCGCGCGCGACTTCGACGATGCGATCTCAGCCGAAGCGCTTGGCGATGAGGCGGCGCGCGTCTGGGTGCACATCGCCGACGTCAGCGCATACGTGTCCGAGGACTCGCCAGTCGACGTCGAGGCGCTGCGTCGCGCGACGAGCGTCTACGTGCCCGGCGCCGTCACGCCGATGCTGCCGGAGGCGCTGTCGAACGACGCGTGCTCGCTCGTGCCTGGGCGTGAGCGCCTCGCGGTGACTGTCGAGCTCGAGCTGCGCGGCGCGGAGGTGGCGAGCGCGGCCTTCTATCGCTCGGTGATTCGCTCAGACGAGCGCTTGGACTACGAGCGCGTCGATCGCGTCTTCGCCGGCCGGGAGCCCGCGCTCGAGCCTTGGGCCGAACCGCTTGACGCCGCGCGCCGCGCGGCGGCGGCGCTGCAGCGGGCGCGTGAGCGCAGCGGCGCGCTCGTCGTCGACTCGCAAGAGCCCGAGTTCGTGTTCGACGAGCGAGGCGACATCGTCGAGATCCGCGGTCGCTCGCAGACCGAGGCGCATCGCCTGATCGAGCATCTGATGATCGCCGCCAACGAAGCCGTCGCCGGGCTGCTCGCGCGCCAGCGCGTAGCGTGCTTGTATCGCGTCCACGAGCGTCCAGAGGCGGAACGGATCGAGCGCCTCGTCGCACAGCTCGCGTCGCTCGACGTGCCGACGCCGCCGTTGCCGAAGCGGATCTCGAGCGCGCAGGCGGCTGAGCTGCTCGGCGAGGTCTCTCAACTCGTCGAGCGTCATGTAAAGCGCAGCGGACATGGGCGGCGCGCGCTGAACGGGCTCGTGCTGCGCTCGCTCAAGCAGGCTTACTACTCGCCGCGCAATCTCGGACACGCCGGTCTGCACGCGACGAGCTACTGCCACTTCACATCGCCGATCCGCCGCTATCCAGACCTCGTCTGCCACCGTGCGCTGCTCTCGGCCGTCGGCGGCGGCGAGCGTCCTCCGCGCGGATCGGAGCTGGCCGATGTCGGAGTGTGGACGTCCGAGCAGGAGCGCGAGGCGATGAAGGTCGAGCGCGACGCAGACGACGTCGCCGCGTGCTTCGATCTCGAGCGGCTGCTCTACGACGGGGGCTTCGAGCAGCAGTTCAACGGCGAAGTCGTCGGATTGATCTCGGCCGGCGCGTTCGTCGCGTTCGGCGTCGACGGCTCGGATGCTGGCGCCGTCTACGAAGGGCTGCTGCCCGTCCGCGAGCTGCACACGGCGTCAGGCGAGCGCGACTGGTGGGAGATCAACGAGCAGGGCACGATCTTGCGAGGCGAGCGGAGCCGGACGACGCTGCGGCTCGGCGATCGCGTAACGGTGCGTGTCGCGCGCGTCGAGACTCCGCGCGGGCGCGTCGACCTGCTGCCGATCGCCGATCAGGAGCCGGCTCGGTAACGAGCCGGATCGACGGCGCGCCGGCCGGCTAGGCTCGGAGGATGGCAAAGAAAGGCAAGCGCAAGATCGGCGCCGGCGACGTCGCGTCGAACCGTTACGCGTCGCACCGTTACGAGCTGCTCGAGCGGCTCGAGTGCGGCATCGTGCTCGAGGGCACCGAGGTCAAGGCGCTGCGCGAGTCCGGCGCGCAACTGAAGGACGGCTACGCGGCGATTCGCGACGGCGAGCTGTGGCTGCACTCGGTCCACATCCCGCCATACGCGCCGGCCTCGCGGGAAAACCACGACCCCGAGCGCGCGCGCAAGCTGCTGCTGCACCGGCGTGAGATCGATCGCCTCGCCGCGCGCTCGGCCGAGCGGGGCCTGACGCTCGTGCCGACGCGCATCTACTTCAAGGGGCCGCACGCGAAGGCCGAGGTCGCGCTTGCGCGCGGCAAGGACCTGTACGACAAACGCCAGACGATCCGCGAGCGCGAGAGCAAGCGCGACATGGAACGCGCCGTGCGCGAAGCGCGACGTTAGAAGTAGTGGCGGAAGTCGTGCCCGCCGGCGTAGTGCACGAAAGATGCGTCCATGCCGAGCACGATGCCGACGATCAGGCCGATGTAGACGAGGCCGACGATCAGCCGGTTGCGCGGGCTGACGCGGTAGTACGCGGCCTGCTCGATCGAGCCCGATTTGCGCTGCTTCCAGCGGCGGTAGGTTTCCAGGCCGCCGAAGATGATGATGATCAGCAGCACCGGGTTCGGGTGCCAGAACTCGAGCGCGACGAGCGCGCCGAAGCCGACGAACCACAGCGCCGGCGCCATCGCGGCCATCGCGCGACCGCCGTCGAGCGGCACGACCGGCAGCAGGTTGATGAGGTTGATGAAGAACGCGATGTACGCGAGCGCGAGCAGCAGCGGGCTGTTGAGCAGGCCGCCGGCGATCGCGACGAGAGCAGCGCCGAGGCTGCCGAGGATCGGGCCGGCGAGCCCGACGCGCGCCTCGGCGAGCGCGTCATCGGGCATTTCCTTCATCGCGACGACGGCGCCGAGAAATGGGATGAACATCGGCGCGCTCGCCTTGATGCCCTCGCGGCGCAGCTGCAGCACATGGCCCATCTCGTGCACGAACAGCAGCACGACGAAGCCAGCCGCGAGCGGCCAGCCGAAGAACAGGCTGTATGCGGCGACCGAGACGACGGCCGTGCCGGCGGTCGCCAGCAGCTTCAGCTTCGGTAGGAACAGCAGCACGCCTTTGATCGCCGCGAAGAACTTCGCGACGAGCGCGGCGACCGCGGCGAACGCGCTGCCGATGCGCTTGCGCAGACCTTGCGCTGGCGCGCGACGGCGCGACGGCTCGCCGAACGGGTTCTCCGCTGGCTCAGGCGGCCCGACGCGCGGACCGCTGCTCGGCAGGGGAGGCGGCGTCGGATGCAGCGAGAAGTCTCCGCTGTCCATCGCTCCATTGTGGCAGCAGCGATAAGCACCGCCTAATGGCGCGTCTCGCGCTGTACGCCGGGCTCAGAGACGCTCACCTCCTACTCCGACGGCGCGAAGCGAACGTGACGCTCAATCGCGCCGGCGTTTTTTCTGGAAAGTGCGGCATCGACCGCGCGAGCGTCTTGCATCGGTGCGGCGGCGGAGCTAGTTTGGATGAAGACGCGGAACCGAGCCGCAAAGAGCGAGGCCACTGAGGTGTGAGGCCGCGCCACCCAGCTGAGGAAGGCCTTCGGGCTAGACAAAGCGGGTTCCTCGAGCGGCCCGGGTCCGCGTCGTCTTCGTTGATCCTGCTGTACGCCGCTCTGCAAGATCCGCGGCGTGGCCAGGCTCCGATCGGCGCATCTCGCTCGCCGCGCTCGATCGTCGCTCTCGCTGCCCTGCGGCTCGTGCTCGCCAGAAGCCCACGCGGGCTGGTACGGTTCCGCTAGAGCGATCTATCTAGTGGACGTCAGGAGGTCTTGATGCGGACTTTGCAGCTGTCGGCGGGAGTCGTCGAGTACGACGACACGGGCGGGCCGGGTCCAACGCTGGTGTTGACCCACGGGCTCTCCGACTCGCGTCATTGGCGCAAGGTGGCAGCGGCGCTCGCGCCTGCGTATCGCTGCGTGATGCCGACGTTGCCACTGGGTTCGCACAAGCATCCGATGAGACCCGACGCCGATCTCTCGTTGCGGGGGATGGGGAGGATCCTCGCCGAGTTCCCCGAGCGGGCCGACCTGCGCGAGGTGACGTTGTGCTTCAACGACTGGAGCGCAGGGCAGACGATGATCGCCGACGGTCTGATGGAGCGCGTCGCGCGGCTCGTGTTCGTCTCGTGCGAGACCGATCGCAACTATCCGCCCGGCATCGGCGGTCACGCCGTCTGGCTCTCGGCGAAGCTGCCGGGCGGCCTCTCGATTCTGCGGCACGTGCTGTCGCGTCCACGCCTGCGCTCGCTCCCGCTCGTCTACGGGCAGATGACCAAGCGCGGCATCCCCGACGAGCTGATGCGCGAATGGCTCGAGCCGCTGAAGCGGCGGGAGATACGACGCGACCTGCGCAAGTACGCGGGCGACGCGATGAGCGGCAAGCGCGCGATGCGCGCGGCCACGCCGACCCTGGCCGGCTTCGAGCGGCCGGTGCTCGTCGTCTGGGACCTCGAGGGGCCGATGATGCCGAACGCCGAGGGCCGTCGTCTCGCCGCGGCGTTTCCCGACGCTCGCTTCGTCGAGCTGCCTGACTGCTACACGCTGATCCCCGAGGACCAGCCGGCCGAGCTCGCGGCGGCGATCGCCGCGTTCGTCGGCGAGACGACGACGGGCGCGCCGGCGGCCGACGATGCGCTGCGCGGATAAGCTGTAGGAGCAACATCCCCGGGGACGACAGGCTTCGACGTGGTCGGTTCGTGTGGATGGTCGCGAGTCGAGGTGCCGGGCGGCCTCGTAAAACACCCGGCAAAACCATAAGTGCGGACTCTCACGAGTACGCCCTCGCTGCCTAGCTAACACTAGGTGAGTGAGGTTCCAGGCCCCGCTTGCCTGCGGCGGGGAAGGCTGGAATCAGAAAGCAGGCTCACCCGGTGCGGTCCGCCTCAGCCAAGCCGGGAAAATCTCATGAGGCTGGTCTTCAGCAACCCCGCCGGCGAGGCGAGCTGGAGATGAGACCAGAGCGCCGGATACGCTCGTAGAAGCCATTCATACGCGGTCGCGGACGCGGGTTCGATTCCCGCCGTCTCCACTTTTCCTGACGTTGCGCAAACAAACCCCACGCACGCGGCACGGTAGGACTGTTGGGTGGTCGATGCCAAAGTCGGCATAGACGTCGCCGCTCGTCTGGATCGGGGATCGGCCGAAGGTTTGCGCGGCCGCGAAGGCAGCTCACGTCATGCGAATAAGTCGGCTGGCCTGGATATCGTAAGCTTTTTTCGGATGAGGTCAGGCTAGCCCGGCCGGCAGGCAGTGACTAGAGGTAGACGATCATGGGGTTCTTCAACCGCGCGCCGAAGACGATTGAGCCTGTGCACACGCACCTGGACATGCCGTGGTTCCGTGCTTGGATGAACGCGATCATCCGCGATTCTGGTGTCGATCCTACGAACGACGCCAACGGCATCGCGTTGCTGACGATGGCAGCATTGTCGACTCATAACGCAGGGAACGATCTGATGGACAGATACGATGGTACTTGGGCCAAGCCGCTTTTGGCCGAATACATGCAGTCCGATCAGGCCACCCCGTGGGGCGCGGTCGAAGTCATCGCTGGCTGGAACCGCGAAAGCGTGCCGATCATGGAGCAGAACCTGGTCTCGTTTGCCGAGATGCTCGTCGAAGCAGGGAAAAGGCACGGGGAATTCAAGGCCCCTGAGCAGAGCTGGGGCGAGTGATGGCGTTCAAGGCCACGACGAGTCCGACGGGCTGGGTAAACAACATCAAGGTGAAGTGCAGCAAGTGCGGCGCGAGGCTGTACGTGCATCCCGATCGCGCGCGTGCCAGCGGTGGATGAGAATGCCCGCACTGCCACACGCGCCACTGAGCCAGTTCCGACCAGCGCGTCGGTGCGAACAAAGCGTGGTTCTGGCACTCGGCCTAGTGCATTCGCGAAGGCGACCCCTCGCCTCAGAGACCGAACGCGGCAGGCTGAGCGCTGCGCGTGCACGACCATGGGTTTTGCGCAAACGTATGCCTCCCTCCCACTCATGGATCCAAGCCATGCCAGTGCGGACCGATACTTATCGGCCGCAACACGACCGGGCTGGCTTGCCTTGTGTCTTGTCGGCGGGGAGGTCGAGCCTGTCGAGCGGCGAACTAGACCGTGTGGAGACGAAGCCATTCGGGGACTACCGGGACGATGCTCGCCACTGGATCACGGTCTTCGACACCGAGTTCTATCCCGACACGCTGGAGGCGGCGCTAGCCAAGTACGCGCCCGTACTTGGTGAGTTCGCACAACTTGTCGACGAAGCGCCCAACTCGGCTGACCTGCTCCGCGACATTCAGGCGGCGCCGAAAGAGGCGCGTGGCCAGCTGCTTCGGATCTTCCGAAAGTACGTGTCACCGGACACATCGGTCGAGATGCTCAAGCGGGTCCGAAAGACGGAGGAACTGATCCGGGACTTCGGCGACGGCTTCAGGCCGATCGACGAGGTGCGCCATAACCTGGCTGAGCGTCCGTCGCCCGACGAGGCTTTGATAGCGCTGCTCGCGGAGTACGGCGAGCGCGGGAAGAAGGGCTACGAACTAACAGAAGCGTTCTTTCTGTGGTTTGAGGCTGAGTTCAGTGAGGACGGCTGGACTGTCGTGGGTCCGCTTGGGGCAGGACGCGACATCGATCTCCCGCAGGTAATCGACGGCTATCCCACGCGCACACCGGTCGATTTCGTCATCTCGGACTCCGATGGGGTCGTGAGGGTCGTCGGGTTCGCTCGGTACGACTCAGACCGAGGTGGCGCTCAGGAGGACGACAGGATTGGCGGAAACGAGCGGCGGCTGCGTGAGATCCTGCGCTTTAGGCCACCCGCGGGATCGGTGCCCGTAAAGGTGGTCTTTCTAAACGACGGACCGGGGCTGCTACTCGGCTCCATGTGGGCCGATTACGCCTCTATCGAGAATGGAGGCGAGGGTCGCGCTCTCGTCACGACGTTGAAGATGGCTCAAGCGGGCCGCTTCTCAATTGACTGGATTCTCTCCGACGCGTCGTAGAGGCTTTCGCGCCCGTCGTGATCGAAGACGGTCAGCTGTTCGCCAAGTGTCAACGTGTGTGCTCGGTGCTCCATAGGCCCTGGCTCGAGGACCTCCTCCACGACCGGCACAGCTGAGCCGTCGCGGAAGGTCTCGAGGAAGCCGAACTCTCGACTCATATCTGGCATGGAGGCTTCAGACGAGAAAGCGGGGCCAACGACTTCGAAGCCTGGCGATGAGCCGGCTAGCAAGTCGGGAGCGAGCGCTGCTTCAGCCATGCGCTTCTGCGCAAGTGCGATGGCCATAGTGCTGCTGTCGATCCCGATCCACCTTCGATCCAACTTCCCGGCGCCTGCGAGCGTGGTGCCCGATCCCGCGTAGCAGTCGAGCACTAAATCACCGGGGTTAGATGCCGCGCTCACAATGAGCTTCAGCAGGTCTAGATTCTTCTCGGTTGGATAGCCGGTAGTCGCGAAGTTCTGGTTAAACGGGTCTCGAAAGTCGTACCAGAGGTTCGCTAGAGCCGACCCGGCGCTCTCGTCCGCCCAGATCTTTCGGCGTGGGGTCCCGTTGCGGGTCCAGTAGATGTCACCCTTTGCCTCATACTTGTCAAGCTTGTCCGGAGTCGTCTGCCAGTGCTTTCCGGGAGGTGGGAGAATGCCGCGCCACACGCTTCCGGTTGCCCCTTTGCGACGCCCAGGCGCGTGTATCGGGACCAGCGCATAGCGTCGGCCCGTCTTCTCGTCGATCTTCGGGAAGTCAATCGCTTCTTGCTCCGGTGTTCGCGCGCCATACTGCCGGTTGAAAAGGTAGTTCGCGGACTTCGAGTAGAAAAGGACGTAGTCCGTGATGTCCCCGAAGGTCTTTCGCGTGTAGTTCTTTGAGGAACACTTCCTGCGTGAGATCCACGAGCGAAAGTTGCTCGGTCCGAACAGCTCGTCGAGCAGCAGCTTGACCTCTGCGACCATTGAGGCGTCGAGGTGGACAAACAGCGAACCCTCGTCATCAAGCAGGTCCCGCAACAAGCAGAGGCGCTGGCGAAACGCGGCGAGGTACGCGGCGCCCGATGCAGCGTCACAGTACGCGGCGTTGTCGGTCACCTTGCGAGCAAACTGCTGCTGGGTCCCGAACGGGGGGTCGATGTAGGCGCACCGCACCGACACCCCCTCGTTTAGGAGCTCCGGGAGCACTGCGAGGTTATCGGCGTGGTAGAGCCGATTAGCCGCGGGGGACGCGCCGCACTTTCGTCGCGGAGTCATCCTCGAGTCCTGGGTGGCCTCGAGCTCCGTGTCCGCGCTTCGCCGATAGGCCGCGAACACGCCGTTTGCGCCCACAGACCGAGAACTGTCGGCCCAGCGGAGGAGGTCGCCTGCTATCGCTGGGTCGGCGGACACCAGCTCGTTCAGACGGCGAACTTCGTCGGACTCCACGGTCATACGCCCAAGATATACCGGGGAGGCGACGGTGCATGGGAGGGATGAGATGGCTCGAGCGCGTGCCAAAGGTGCCCCCGTACCGGCCGACAAGCAGCACCGCCACGGTCACGCCAGCCTCTTCCGCCACACGCGCGTGGGGCCAAGTCGATGGCCAGCAGTTCGGCTGGGCCGCTCACGCCAAGCTCAGCGCCACGGCTCGAACGACGACCGGGTTTGCGCAACGTACGCCCCTCTCCACTGATCCCTCGCCCCGCCGCAAACGACGGGTTTTGCGGCGGGGACGGGGAGCGATCGCGAACAGCCTCATTGCCGGAACCGCGCTGGCGCACGATCGCGCGGTTGTGACGCTCAATCGACGCGACTTCGATGCCGCGGGCGTGGTGGTCGTCGATCTGGCTGCAGAGCCGGGCCTGCGCCGCTCTCGCTCATCGTGCGCCGACGATGCCGCGGCCCGTGCCATCGCGTGCGTGACGTTTGCCGAAGTAACGGACGGCGCTCAGTGCGACGGAGCTGCCGCCGCCAAGGATCAAGACGGTCGTCGACGCCCCGCAGGCGATGCCGATCGCGAGCGTGATCGCGCCGGTGACGAAGCTGAGGACGTTGGCGATGCGGGGGTAGCGGTGACGGATGAGCAGCAGCATCTGAAGTCCTTTCGGAAGGGCATATAAGGAACAGTTCGTATCTAAGCATCTCTGCTGATAAGATGCAAGGTGTCTCCTAAATTTTGTTTCGTGGCCACCACCACCACCAACCGACCGGCTGCGACGCGGCGCCGTGGAACGACGCTCGAACACGCTCTGCTCGACGCGGCCTGGGCCGAGCTCCAGAGCGTTGGCTACGCGAAGCTGACGATGGAGCGCGTCGCCGACCGCGCGCAGACGAGCCGCGCGGTGATCTACCGTCGCTGGTCGAGCCGGCACGAGCTCGTTATCGCGGCGCTGCTGCACAGGCGGCCGACTGGCGCCAGCCGGCTTCGCGACAGTGGCAGCCTGCGCGAGGACGTGCTGACGATCATGCGCGGGGCGTCGCGGCGGATCTCCGATATCGGCCCGGCGACAGTCGTCGGGCTGCTCAACGACCTGACGGTCGACGACAGGTCGAGCACGATCATCGATCAGCTCGCTCGCGGCGGCGGCGAAGTGATCACTCACGCGTTGGCGCGCGCGGTCGCTCGCGGCGAAGCGCGTGAGCACGTGCCCGAGCGCGTCGCGCGGCTGCCGCTCGACCTGGTCCGCCACGAGCTGATCCTCACCCACCAACCGCCATCGAGCGAGACGCTCGAAGAGATCGTCGATCAGATCTTCCTGCCGCTCGTGGCGCCGCGCGAGAAAGCTTGAGTGGCGGCGCTCACGCCGATTGGAACGCGGCGATCTCCTCGGCCAGCCGCTGTGGCTCGTCGTGAGGGACGAAGCTCCGGCCGTTGTCGATCTCGATCAGTCGCGCATCGGTGAACGCGGCGCGCAGTCGTCGGGCGAAGTCGAGCTTGAAGAAGCGATCGGCGGCGCCCCATACGAGCAGCGCCGGCCCGTCGAAGCTTCCGAGACGCTTCGATGCGGCATCGAGATCGGCCGGGTCGACGTGCTGGGCGAAGCGAGCGACGTCGCGACGGATCGCAGCATCGCTCAGGCACGGCTCGACCCACGCTCGCGTCTGGCTCGCGTCGAGCGGCTGGTTGACGAGCAGTCCGAAGCCGGCCGGAGAGTGCCTGATCGCGGTGGCGCGCATCGGCGCGAGCAACGCGCGGATCGCCGTCGGGCTGCGAAAGGCCTTGAACAACTGGCCGAACGGCGCCGGTGGGAAATTGGTGAACGCGTCGCAGTTGGTCAGCACGACACGGCCGATCCGCGAAGCGTCGACGTCGAGCAGGAACTGGCAGATCGCGCCGCCGGTGTCGTTGCCGACGAGCGTCACGTCGTCGAGCTCGAGCGCTTGCATGAAAGCGATCACTTGACGCGCGATGCCGCGCGGGGACTGGTCGGCGTCGGGGCCGACGGCGATCGTGTGCGAGCCGAGCGGCCAGTCGGCGGCGTAAGAGCGAACGCCGGCGGCGGCGAGCGCGTCGGCCGTCTTGGTCCACAGCGTCGAGCTCACGAGAAAGCCGTGCACGAATACGACAGGTGGGGCGGTCGTGCTCTCGGGACCGGTAACGCGGTAGCGCACGGTGCCGTGAGGAAGGTCGATGCTCGGCATTGTCTGCTCCCTGGTCTAGGTTACGTACAGTCTGCACGTAACCTACATACTGTCTGTATGCAAGTCAACCGCCGATCTCAAGCCGACCGCTCCGCGACTACGCGCGCGGCGCTGGTGCGCGCCGCGCGCGTGCTGTTCGCCGAGCGCGGGTTCACAGGCGTGGGCACGGAGGCGATCGTCGCGGCTGCCGGAGTGACTCGCGGCGCGCTTTACCACCAGTTCGCCGACAAGACCGAGCTGTTCCAGGCGGTCTATGAAGCGATCGAGGAGGATCTCGCCGGCCGTCTCGGCGAACGCGTCGTCGCCGCGGGAGCGAGCGACCCGATCGAGCTGATGATGCTCGGCGCGAACGCGTGGCTCGACGCGTGCGGCGAGCAGGAGGTCCAGCAGATCGTGCTGCTCGACGGCCCGGCCGTGCTCGGCTGGCAGCGCTGGCGAGAGATCGGTATGCGCTACGGGCTTGGCCTCGTCGAGGGTCTCTTGGCCCAGGCGATCGACGTGGGGCGGATCGCGCCGCAGCCCGTCCGCGCTCTGACGCACGTGCTTGTCGGAGCGCTCGACGAGGCGGGTCTGTACATAGCTCGCGCCGAGGACCAGACGGCCGCACGCGAGGAGATGCGCGCGGTCATCGCCGCGCTGATCGCGGGGCTCGCGCAGCGCGGCGCGTGACGGCAGCGCTTTCTCGAAGCGGCCCCTTGACTTCCGCCCAGATCGGAAGGAGAGTGGCGGTGCTGTCGACGATGGAGGCCAGAATGAGCAGTGCTGACACGAACAGCGAGCGCGCGGCGGCCAGCCCACCGGTGAAGCCTGGCGAGTTCAGGCTCGAGGCCGTCGTGCTGCCGGTCTCGGACGTCGATCGCGCGAGGGACTTCTACGTGGGACTGGGCTGGCGCCTCGACGCCGACGTCGCGCCGACTGACGACTATCGCATCGTCCAGCTGACGCCGCCCGGCTCGGAATGCTCGATTCAGTTCGGCGTCGGTGTCTCGACGGCGCCGCCCGGCTCGGTGCAGAGCGTTTATCTCGCGGTCGTCGACATCGACGCGGCGCGCGCGGAGCTGATCGCGCGCGGCGCGGACGTCAGCGAGGTCTTCCACGAAGGAGCGCCAGGAGCTCGCTTTCGCGAGTCCGATCGCGCGAGCGGGCGCTCGCCCGACCCTTACAGCACGTTCGCGACGTTCAGCGACCCCGACGGCAACGGCTGGCTGCTGCAAGAGATCACCGCGCGGCTTCCGGGCCGCTGAGAGGAGGGCAGATGGACACGAAGTACGACTCCGTCGAGGACCTCGCCGAAGCGCTCAGGCGCGCGGCCGCGGCGCACGGTGAGCACGAGCAGCGAACGGGCCACGCGGATGAGAACTGGCCGGACTGGTACGCGCTGTACATGGTGCGCGAGCGCGCCGGCGAGGAGCTGCCGAGATGAGCGCCGATCACGACTACGACGTGATCGTGCTCGGCGCCGGCTCGCCGGGCGAGCACTGTGCGAACGCGCTCGCGGAGGGTGGCCTGCGCGTCGCGGTCGTCGAGCGCGAGCTCGTCGGCGGCGAGTGCTCGTACTGGGCGTGCATTCCGTCGAAGACGCTGCTGCGCCCCGGCGAGGCGGTCCACGCCGCGCGCGAGGCTGCTGCGAGCGCCGACGTCGACGTCGGCGCGGCGCTCGCGTGGCGCGACTTCATGGTCTCTGACCACTCTGACGCGGGACAGGAGCGCTGGCTGGCCGACAACGGCATCGATCTGATTCGTGGCAGCGGGCGGCTCGCCGGCCTTGGCGTCGTCGAGGTCGACGGCGTTCGCCACACGGCGGACCACATCGTCCTCGCGAACGGCGCCGAGCCGGTCGTGCCGCCGGTGCCCGGCCTGCGCGAGCTCGACGGCGTCTGGACGAACCGCGAGGTGACGGCGATGAAGCACGTGCCGCGCCGCCTGCTGATCCTCGGCGGCGGGCCGGTCGGCGTCGAGATGGCGCAAGCCGTTCGTCGGCTCGGCGGCGAGGCGGTCGTGGTCGACATGGCCGAGCGTGTGCTCGCGCGCGAGCCGGCGCCGCTCGGCGAGGCGCTCGGCGAAGTGCTCCGCGGCGACGGCATCGAGCTCGCCCTCTCGGCGAACGTGACGTCTGCGCGACGCGACGGCGAGGAGTATGTGCTCGGGTTGGACGACGGGCGCGAGTTGCGCGGCGACCGCCTGCTCGTCGCCACCGGACGGCGTCCGCGCGTGCACGGGATCGGGCTCGAGACGGTCGGGATCGAGTCGGACGCTCACGGCGTGCCCGTCGATGCGCAGCTGCGCGTGGCCGAGAATCTGTGGGCGATCGGCGACGTCAACGGCATCTGGCCGCTGACGCACGTCGGCAAGTACCAGGGCGAAGTCGTCGCCGCGAACATTCTCGGCGAGCCGCGAGAGGCCAACTACGAGGCCGTTCCGCGCGTCGTCTACACCGACCCGCAAGCCGCGTCGGTCGGTGTGCCCGCTGCGCGTTTCAGCGCGATGGCGCCGGTCTCGGAGGTCACGAAGACCGCGACGTACACGCGCGCGTACGCCGACGAAAAGGGCTTTTTGACGCTGCTCAGCGACGGCGAGCGGCTGACGGGCGCTTTCGCGCTCGGCCCCGAGGCCGGCGAGTGGCTGCAGCAGGCGACGCTCGCGATCCGCGCGCGCGTGCCGCTCGAGACGCTCGCCGACACGATCCAGCCGTTCCCGACGTTCTCGGAGATCTACGTCGCCGCGTTGAAGTCGCTGCGCGGAGCGATCGCGAGCGAGTCGAAAGCGGCCGGCGCGGACCAGCCGATCGCGGGCTGATCCGCTCGGCGCAAGCGTCACGGCGCAAGCGTCACCGCGCCGGCGTCACCGGGCAAGCGACAGCTGCGCGTGAAGCTGCTTTCGCGCGCGATGCAGGCGCGACTTCATCGCGGCTCGGCTGAGCCCGAGCGCTTGCGCTGTGGCCGCTCCTGACAAGCCGCGGACGTCGCGCAGGATCAACACGGCTCGCTGCTCGGAAGGGAGCTCGGCGATCGATGACACGATCCGCTCGATCTCGATGCGCGCGAGCGCCGCGTCTTCGGCCGAACGCTCGTCGACGACGGCCGCGATCGGTTCGCGCAGCGCGAACCGCGTTCTGCGGATGCACTCATTGCGCACGATCTGGAACACCCACGACGCCAATGCCGCGGTCGCCCGCAGCGTGCCGATCTTGCGGTAGAGCGTGATCAGCGCCTCTTGCGCCGCGTCTTCTGCGTCCTCGGGCGTCGGGCAGAGCGTGCGAGCGAAGCGTTTGACATGTTGATGTGAGCCGGAGACGAGCACGGCGATCGCGTCGGGATCGCCCTGCTGGGCGGCGCGAATCACTCGGTCGTTCGGCCAAGGCTGCCAACTTGTTGCGGTCACGATTGCGGCCTTCCGTCGTTGACGCGGCGTTGACGCCGCCGCAGAGATAGGAGTCGTCGCGCCGCCGAGAGGATTCGCCCGACGATCGATCGTTCCAGCTTCGTGCGGCGATGTCGATTTCGAGCGCCGGCTGGCCGAGCTGGCGGGTGGCTCGGTAGCCTGAGCGCGCGGCAAGCCGGAGCGCGGGGCTCCTATGCCGCTCGACAGAAGGGGCGCACGCAAATGGCTAAGCGAGTCGTCGTGCTTGGAGCAGGTTTTGGCGGGCTCGAGCTGTGCACGATGCTGTCCGACGCGGCCGGCGAGCGGCTCGACGTGACGCTGATCGACAAGGGCGAAGGCTTCGTCTTCGGCTTCTCGAAGCTCGACGTGATGTTCGGACGCGCGACGCTCGACTCCGTGCGCATGGCCTATCGCGAGATCGCCAAGCCAGGCGTGCGCGTGGTGCGCGAGACGGTCACGGCGATCGACGCGCAGGCGCGACGCGTCACGACCGACGCCGGCGTTCACGAGGCGGACGCGCTCGTCATCGCGCTTGGCGCCGACTACGACTTCGACGCGACGCCAGGGCTCGCCGAGGGCGGCAACGAGTTCTACTCGCTCGCCGGCGCCGAGCGGCGCGCAACGTCGCGATCCTCGACGACGAGTCCGAGTTGCGATTCGACCTGTTCCTCGGCGTTCCGAAGCACCGCGCGCCCGACGTCGTGATCGACAGCGGCATCACCGAAGACGGCTACGTGCCGGTCGACTCGGCGACGTTGCGAACACGCTACGACGGCGTCTATGCGGTCGGCGACGTCGCGACGGCCGGCGTGCCGAAGGCCGGCGTGTTCGCCGAGGGCGCTGCGCGCGTCGTCGCGCAGACGCTGATCGCCGAGCTGCTCGGCGGCGATCCGCCCGGCCGGCATCTCGGCCAGGGCACGTGCTACATCGAGTTCGGCCGCGGTCGCGTCGGCAGCGTCGACATCGACTTCCTCTCCGGCCCGGAGCGGACGGGCACGTTCAACGCTCCGTCGGCTGCGCTCAACGCCGAGAAGGAACGCTTCGGCTCCAGTCGCCGCGAGCGCTGGTTCGGCGCGTGAGCATGCCGAGCCTCAGGCCGCTCGCGCGACGTAGCTGACGTCGCGCCGGAACTCTGGCCGCATACGGCAGATCGCCTCGGCGAACGCGTTGCGCTGGCGGCTGCGGAAGATCAACTCGGTGACGTCGAAGCCGACGCGGCCGAGCAGGTCCTTGACGTCGCCTGGCGCGTACTCGCGAACGTGCCCCATGTGCCCTACGCGCTCGAGCTTCTCGTACTCCTCGTAGAGGTTGTTCGCGACCGCGTAGCTGCGCCCGTGCACGAGCAGGTTGCGGATGCCGTTGAGCGAGCGCAGGTTGGGCGTCGAGAGCAGCAGCGTTCCGCCGTCGCGGAGCGCTCGTCGCGCCTCGCGCAGCGTGAAGACCGGGTTGATCCGCAGGTGCTCGAGCACCTCGTTGAGGATCACGACGTCGAACGATCGATCGGCGAACGGCAGCGGCTCGGTCTCGATGTCGCAACCGGCGATCGTCAGGTCGTATGCGGCGATCGTCTCGGCGAAGCGCGCCGGGTCGATGTCGACCGCCTTCACGTCGAGCTCGCGCTGCGCGAGCGCGAGCGTCAAGATCGGCGGCGCGGCGCCGATCTCGAGCACGGCCGCTTCTCGCGCGGCGTATGCCGAGACGATGTCCAAGTCGACCGCGAGACGGCGTGACTGGCGCAGCGCGTAGTCGCGATACCAGCTCTCGAGATCGGCTCGCGGAGCGATCGCGTGCGCGCTCTCGCGAATGGACGCGACGCTCTGTGGCGATGGGTCCAGGAACGTCGGCACTCTCGATCACCGTATAAGAAGATGCAGTCTGTCGACGTCGAGGATCGGTTTGGCCGCGGCGCTCCGTATCTCGCGAGAAGATCAACTACAGGAGGCAACGAGATGGCAAAGATCGTCGTGACCGAGTTCGTTTCGCTGGACGGCGTGATCGAGGCGCCGGGTGGCGGCGAGCCTTACAAGCACGCGGGCTGGACGTTCGCGATCGATCGCGGCGCGGACGGCGACAAGTTCAAGCTCGACGAGGCGTTCGCCTCCGACGGACTGCTGCTCGGCCGAACGACGTACGAAGGCTTCGCGGCGGCATGGCCGACGATGCAAGGCGAGTTCGCGGACAAGTTCAACGGCATGCCGAAGTACGTCGTCTCTTCGACGCTGAGCGACGAGCAGGCGAGCTGGAGCAACACAACCGTGCTGCGCGGCGAGCTCGCCGAGGAGGTCGCGGAGCTGCGCGAGCGAGGCGACGGCGAGCTGGTCGTGCACGGCAGCGCGCAACTCGTGCAAGGGCTGCTCGCGCTCGGGCTCGTCGACGAGTTGCGGCTGATGGTCTTTCCGGTCGTGCTCGGCAGCGGCAAGCGCCTGTTCGGCGAGTCGGAGGAGAAGACGGCGCTGCGCCTGACGAGCTCGAAGATCGTCGGCGACGGCATCGCGATCCTCGTCTACGAGCCGGCCACGCCGTAGCGCCAGAACGCGCGCCGCAGGCGCTGGAGCGCGTCGCGGGCGCCGTGAATCCGTCCAGCGCCGGGCGTCGGCGCTGGACGGTCATGTAGCGTCGCGTCGATGTGGAGGCTGTCGAGCGCGCCGCCGATCGCGGCGCTCGCGCTGGCTGCGGCGCTCGCGCTCGCGCCGGCGGCGCACGCGAACACGCAGACGAGCGCGGGGCCGCACGAGTACGGCTGCCCGATCTTCCCGACGAACAATGCGCTGAACGAGGAAATCGCAAACGCGCCGGTGAACCCGGACTCGGCGCGATACGTCGAAAGCATCGGCCTGACGGCCCACTTGCATCCGGACTTCGGACGCAACGCGAGCTACGGCATCCCGTTCGAGGTCGTCTCGGCGAAGCAGCCGAAGCTGCCGGTCGACTTCACCGAATACTCCGCAGAATCGGAGCCGGGGCCGTACCCGATCCCGTCGAACGCGCCGATCGAGGGCGCCGGCGAAGCAGGCGACCGCCACGTGCTCGTGCTGCAGCGCGGCACATGCAAGCTCTATGAGCTGTACGCGGCGCAGCGCAGCGGCGCCGGCTGGAAGGCGAGCAACGGCGCGGTCTTCAACTTGCGCAGCAACGCGCTGCGCCCGGAAGGGTGGACGTCGGCCGATGCCGCCGGCCTGCCGATCTTGCCGCTGCTCGCGCGCTATCCGGAGGTCGCGACGGGCGCGATCAGGCACGCGCTGCGCGTGACCGTGCCGCGCACGCAGAACGGCTACATCCACCCAGCGACGCACTTCGCGTCGAGCAGCTCCGACGCGAGCCTGCCGCCGATGGGCTTGCGGCTGCGGCTAAAAGCCGACTACAGCCTCGCGGGATTCTCCGGTCAGGCGCTCGTGATCCTGCAGGCGCTCGAGCGCTACGGGTTGATCGTCGCCGACAACGGCTCGCCGTGGTACATCACGGGCGCGCCGAGCGGTGAGTGGAACGAAGCGAGCCTCGAACAGATCAAGCGCGTTCCGGGCGCGGCGTTCGAAGCGGTCGACAGCGGCGCGATCATCCACTGACGGCGTCCGCGCCTCGCAGCGGCGGTGCTCGCAGCGATGCTGGCTGGCGCAGGACCGGCGGCGGCGCGAGCGTCAGCGACCGGACTCGAGGCGCGCCTGCTCGTCGGCCGTGCGCTCGGCCCACGGGAACGTCTTCAGCCGCGCGTCGGGAATCGGCTCGCCGCTCTCGACGGAGAGCCCGAACGTGCCTTCGGCGACGCGCGCTTCGGCGCGCTCGATCGCGGCCAGCTCGTCGCGCAGCGAAACCTCGAGCGCGTCGTCGATCTCCGTCTCGAGCATCTGCGGCGCGACGTCGCCCTGCGTCGTCGCGGACGACCTTCTTCGTCGCCCTCCGGCGCGGCCGTCGCGCCGAGCGCGGCCTCGATTCGCGCTCGCTCGCGCGCCAGCAGCTCGCGTGCCTCGTTGTCGTCCATCGGCGCAGTATGAACGCGTGCGCCGAGCGGTGCCGTCACGACGAGATCGTCCGATCATCATTAAATAATTCCGACCGACGTATTTCGTCGGGGCGACGACTGTGCGCTCAGACGGCGGTCGAGCGGATCAGCTCGGAGACGGCCGCACGGATCGTCGAAGATCGGCACGTGCCCTGCGCCGAGCGCGAGGTGGCGCGCACGCGGCAGCATCGCTCGCGCGCGCTGGCGCCTGCGTGCGGTAGGTGAGCAGGCGGTCGTGCACGCCCCAGCCGACCGTCAGCCGGCAGCGTCCGGATCGAGCTGCTCGGGCGCTGCGAAGTCGTAGTCGCTGAACGCGGCGAGCGCCGGCACGAGCGCCGGCGAGGCCCAGGCGCCTCGCAAGATCCTGCGCCGGCTCCTCGCGCGGCAGCAGCGCCGGCCGGCCGAACGTCTGCCAGAACAGCGCCGTGCGCCCGGCGCGCGTGCCGGCGAACGCCAGCAGCGCTCGGGCGCAGCGCGCGCGGGAAGCTCGCGAGCGAGCCGAGCGAGCCTGGCAGAAGGCGCGTTCGGCCGGCGTCCAGAAGCCGGCCGGCGAGATCGCGCAGACCGAGCGGACCGCGCCGTGGCGCGCGAGCTCGAGGCCGATCGCGCCGCCCATCGAGTTGCCTGCGACGATGCGGGCGCTCGATGCCGAGCTCGGCGAAGAACTCGCGAAGCGCCTCGGCGTACGCCGGCACCGCCGGCTTGATGCTCGGCGTCGAGCGGCGGCGAGTCGCCGAATCCGGGCGAGTCGCACGCGATCACGTCGAACTCGCGCGAGAGCGCGACCGATCACCGGTTGCCAGATCTGCCACGAGAGGCCGATGCCGTGCAGCAGCACGAGCGGCGGGCCGGCGCCCTCGCGGTGGTAGTTGATCACGCTGCCGGCGCGGCGGCGGCGGAGGGCGCGGGCGAGAGCACGCGTCCGCGGATCAGGTCGGCGCCGCGCTCGGCGATCATGATCGTCGGCGCGTTCGTGTTGCCGCCTGGGATCAGCGGCATCACCGAAGCGTCGATCACGCGCAGGCCGTCGAGCCCGTGCACGCGCAGCTGCGAGTCGACGACCGCGTGCGGCGTGCGTGTCGCTCATCCGCGCCGTGCCGACCGGGTGGTAGATCAGCATCAGCCGCCGGCGCAAGTCGGCTTCGAGCTCACTGGCGATCGTCGGTCGACGGCCGCGACCCGGCTTCAGCTCGTCGACGACGACGTCGGCGAGCGGCGATTGCGCGGCGATCTCGCGCGCGAGGCGCATGCCGGCGAGCAGCGATTCGACGTCCTCGGGCTCGGACAGCGAGTTCGTGATCATCCGCGGCTTCGCCGCCGGGATCGGCCGATCGCAGCCAGACCTGGCCGCGCGCCTTCGGCGCGACGAGCACCGGCGCGATCACGGCGCAGTGGCCGTCGTACGTCTCGGCGCCGTGATCTTCGTAGTAGGCCGCGCCCATGTGGAACTGGATGTCGGCCGCCGGCAGCCCGCCGCGCGTGCGCACGAACGCGACGACCTCGGCGACCGTCGAGGAGAGCTTGCCCGAGCGGCGCAAGCAGCCACTCGGCGAGCGGCTTCGGCTTGTCGGCGCCGTACAGCGTGCGCTGGTCGGAGACCTCCCAGATCAGCGAGACGAACGGGTGGTCCTGCAGGTTGCGCCCGACGCCGCGCAGCTCGTGGCGAGGCTCGACGCCGGCGGCTGCGAGCTCGTCGGCCGGGCCGATGCCGGACAGCAGCAGCAGCTGCGGCGAGTTGATCGCGCCGGCCGCGAGCAGCACCTCGCGCTCGGCGCGCATCGAGCTCCTCGCCGCGGCGACCCTTGCGCACGCGCACGCCGACCGCGCGTCTGCCGTCGAAGCGCGATCGCGAGCACGCTCACACCGGTGCGCAGCTCGAGGTTCGGCCGGCCGCAGCGCCGGGCGCAGGAACGCGTCGGCGGCGCTGAAGCGCTGCCCGTTTCGCTGCGTCACCTGGAACATCGACGCGCCGTCCTGCTCGGGGCCGTTGTAGTCGGCGATCTGCGGGATGCCGGCCGCGGCGGCTGGCCGCGAGCAGCCGCCGGTCGAGCGGCCGCGGCGAGCGCTGCTCGGAGACGCGCAGCTGCCCGCCGGCGCCGTGGTACTCCGAGGCGCCGCGCGCGTTGTCCTCGGACTTGACGAAGTACGGCAGCACGTCGCGATAGCTCCAGCCGGCCGCGCCCTGCGCCTCCCACGCGTCGTAGTCGAGCGGGCGCCCGCGCACGTAGAGCATCGCGTTCATCGAGCTCGAGCCGCCGACGCTCTTGCCGCGCGGCACATACAGCGAGCGGCCGTCGACGTGCGGCTCGGGCTCGGTCGCGTAGTCCCAGTCGAGCTTCGTGTGGAACTGCTCGGCGAACGCCGCCGGGATCTTGATCTTCGGCGAGCGGTCGCGCCGGCCGGCCTCGAGCAGCAGGACGCGCACGGACGGGTCCTCGGAGAGGCGGTTCGCGAGCACGCAGCCGGCCGAGCCGGCGCCGACGATCACGTAGTCGTATGCGCGCTGGTCGCTCATCGTGCCGCGGCCTCGCTCGGCGCGCCGAGCGCGCGCTCATGCTCGCTCGGCGTCGTCTGTGCGTCGACGCGCCCGCACGAGCCCTCGCGCGGCCGTGCGCCGTGCGCCGCGAGCTCGTACTCGCGCAACTCGAACGCGCGCGTCTGCTCGACGTACTCGCGCATGTAGCCAGGCCAGTTCGCGACGATCCGCCCGTGCGGCGTCGCGATACCACGAGTCGCAGCCCGTCCACGCGGTGCCGGCGAAGCGCGCCTGCAGCGCGCGGTCGCTGGCCTGCTCGACGTCCTCGCGCACCTCCAGCGCGCCGCCGCCGCGCGCGCGCAGTTGCTGCAGCGCCTGGCGGATGTACGACGCTTGCGCCTCGAGGTAGACGATGATCGATCCGCCGGAAGTGTTCGTGTTCGGCCCGTACATCAAGAACATGTTCGGAAAACCCGGCACGGTCATGCCGAGATGCGCTCGCGCGCCGTCTCGCCACGCTTCGCTCAGCTCGAGCCCACGCGCGCCGGCGACGCGCATCGGGAACATGAACTCGGTCGTCTTGAAGCCGGTCGCCCAGATGATGCAGTCGAGCTCGCGCAGCCTGCCATCGGCCGTGACGATCCCAGCCGGCTCGATCCGCTCGATCGCGTCGGCGACGAGCTCGACGTTGTCGCGTTCGAGCGCCGGCAGGTAGGCCGAGCTGAACAGCACGCGCTTGCAGCCGAACGTGTAGTCGGGCATCGCCTTCGCGCGCAGCTCCGCGTCTTTCAGCTGCGAGCGCATGAACGCGGCCGAGCGCAGCCGCGGCGATCCGACCGACCGTTCGCGGATGGCGGATCGCGCGCGTGATCAGCCTCGCAGTACTCGAACATGAAGCGGCGGCGGAAGCGCTGCAGGCCGGGACGCGTTCGATCGCCGAGCGAACCGCGCGCGGGTAGCTCGCGGTTGCGCCGCGGCAGGAACCAGTTGCCGGTGCGCTGAAAGACGCTCAGCGAGCGAGCGCGCTCGGCGACGTCAGGGATGAACTGGACCGCGCTCGCGCCGCTGCCGATCACCGCGACGCGCTTGCCGGCGAGCGCGTAGTCGTGGTCCCAGCGCGCCGAGTGGAAGCTGTGGCCGGCGAACGTCTCGGCGCCGGCGATCGGCGGATGCGCCGGCTGGTGCAGCTGGCCGGTCGCGAGCACGAGCACGTCGGCGTCGCAGCGCGCGCCGTCGTCGGTCTCGACGCGCCACCGCGCGCTCGCTTCGTCCCAGTCGCAGCCGGTCACGGTCTTGCCGAGCTGCACGTGGCGCTCGACGTCGTGCTCGCGCGCGACCGCGCGCAGGTAGTCGTGGATCTCCGACTGCGGCGAGCACAGCCGCGTCCAGTCGCGGCGCTGCGCGAACGAGAACGAGTAGAGGTGGCTCGGCACGTCGCACGCCGCGCCCGGATAGCTGTTATAGAACCACGTGCCGCCGAGCTCCGGCGCGCGATCGACGATCGTGATCTGCTCGATGCCGTGGCGGCGCAGCTCGATCGCCGCGGCGATCCCGCCGAAGCCGGCGCCGACGATCACGACCGACGGCGCTCGCCTCGATCGGCTCTGCAGACGCATCGCGCTTGCGGCGGACATGCTCGCTCCTCCGGTCGTTCTCCCCGCCAGCGCATTCTCCACCTTCGCGCGCCCGCGTGCAGCGTTCGCGCGCAGCGGCCGCGTGCGGCGAGCGCCAGCGCGGCGACGGGTTCGCGCGCCCGTGTGCGGCGGCCGTGCGTGGCGGGCGCCAGCGCGCCGACGGCCCGACACTGCGCTCAGCGCTCACGCGCCCGGCGGGCCGCTGGCGAGCAGCCGTTCGGCGACGCCGGCGATCGTCGCTTCGCCGTAGGCCATCGACGGGTCGCCGGTCGTGAACACGGCGACCGTGAACGTCACGCCGGGGCGCTCGAGCCGCGCGGCCTCGTTGAACAGCCCCTCCGAAGGCAGCGCGCCGGTCTTGAAGAAGACTTTCCATGTCGGCCGCGCGACTGGCGGGATGCCCCAGCTCTGCTCGGCCTCGATGCCCGACAGCAGGCCGAGCGCGTAGTCGTAGAACTGCGGCCGGATCAATCGTTCGAGCGCCGCGAACAGGCGCACCTGGTCGGCGGCCGACGTCTGCGTGTACGCCCACCAGCCGACGCCCGGTGCGTAGTCGCGCATGCCGACTTCGCGCGCGACGCGCGCCACGGCCGCGCCGCCGACGCGCGCGAGCACGGCCGACGCCGCTTCGTTGTTCGATTCGTGGATCATCGGATATAGCAGCGATTCGTCACTCGCGCTGAGCTTGCGATCGTCGGCCGCCAGACGCTGCAGGAACGCCGTCAGGAACATCACCTTGACGACGCTCGCGCTCTGGAAGCGCTCGTCCAAGCGCGTGCCGCCGATCTGCCCGGAGCTGTCGAGCACGGCCAGCGACGTGCGCCCGGCGCGTCCGTCGAGGAAGCCGACCGCCGCCGAGATCGCCGCGGCCGACGGATAGGCGGCGAGTGGCGTGCCGCTGGCTTCGCCCTGCTGGCTGAGCGACGCGGCGCTCTGCGCGCGCGGCGCGGTGAAGTCGCGCGCCGGGCACGAGCCGTGCGTCGACGCTGCGCCCATCGCGCGTTCCCACGTCGTGTTCACGCAGACGCGGTAGACGAAGCGCGTGGCCGGTGGGTCGATCGTCGCCGACGCATACGTGACGCCCGGCGAGAGCTCGCGCGTCGATGTCGTGTCGATCAGGTGGAACGAGTCGCTGCCGCGCGCTGCGACGAACCACGACGCCTGCACCGAGCGCGAGCCGAGCTGCGGCGAGTGGTCGAGGCGAACGCTCAGTCGAGTGCGGCCGGGGCCGAGCTGCGACGCGGCGAGTGCGACCGACGGATCGACGGTCGCCTGGAGCACGGTGCTCGTCGCCGGCGGCGCGGCGCCTTCGAGTTGCACGCGCAGGCGCGTGTTCAGCGACAGCGCGAGCGCGTCGAACGAGAAGCTGCCGCCGGAGCCGCTGACGGTGCGCGCGATTGTCGTGAACGCGCGATACGGGTAAGGCGCGGCTTCGAGCGCGAGCGGAGCGTTCGCGAGCGGCGCGCCGCCCTCGAGCGCTTGTCCGCTGACGCTCAGCGCAGCGCCGAGCGCGACTTCGGGGCTCGACAGCGCCGCGATCACTTCGGGCCCGGTCGCGCTCGCGCCGGCCGGCCCTGCCGCGCTCACGCCGATCGCGAGGACGAGCCCGAAGACCGCGGCGAGCGCGACCGCGAATCGCGCTGGACGTCTTGCTGCCGGCACCGGCCGGGAGGCTAGCGCTGATCCGAGCGGCGCGGCGCCGCTCGCGGCGACGGCGCCGCCGCTGGGAGCGGCACGCTGACCGACGCGCCGTGCGGCGGCAGGCCGATCCCAGGGGCGCGGCGAGCAGCCGCCGGCTACTTCTTCTTCGGCTTCGCCTTCTTGTGCTTGAAGCCAACGCTCGTGTATGCGATGGAGACCGCTTCGGCCTTCGCCTTCGGCAGGAAGCCGACGCGCGCCTTGAACTTCAGTTTGTGCGCGCGCCGGCCGTTGACGCCTTTGCGCGAGAGCGGGACCTTGATCGTGAACTTGCCGGCCTTCGCGAATTTCTTGTACGTCGTCTTGAGGAAGCGATTTTTGACGCTGACGCGTCCCGGCGCGAACGTCTGCACGCGCAGCACGAGCTTGTTGTTCTTGATTTTTTTGCTGAGGATCTTGATCCGCGTCTTGCCCTTGCCGCCGGTGCAGCCGCTGACGGCGATCGCTGTGGCCTGTTTGATCACGGCGCCGCTCTGCGCGGTGATCGTCGTCGGCATCGTCAGCGTCTGCGTGCAGAGCGCGCCGATCGCGGTCAGCGCCGAGTTCGGCCCAGTCGGCAGTTCGAGCACGAAGCTCGACACGGGCACGTCGGGGATCGAGGAGAAGTTCGACGTCGTGACCCCGCCTTTGATGCTCGTGTGACTTTCGAGGATCACGCGCACGCCGTTGTCGCCTTCGAGCAGCAGGTCGAGGTCGGGGAACGCCTCGCCGCCGTGCGAGACCAGGTAGGCAGGGCCTTTCAGCGGCTGCGGCAGCACCGGCGTAGAGACCGTCGCGGTGCCCACCTTCGACGCTGACGAGCAGCCGTACGGATTCGCTTCGTAGGTCGCCGCCGGGCACGCTTTCTGAAGCGTCGTCAGCCGCGAAGGCAGCGACTTCGGCAGTTCGGCGACGACCGATTTGATGTTCGCCTCGTGCGCTCCCTGCAACAGGTTGACGCGAAGCGCGGCGCCGTTGGCTTTCAGCGTCGTCGCGTTCGTCGAAGCGCTCGTCGTCGCCGAGAAGGCCGGTTTGAACGGCAGTGAGCCGCAGCCCATCACCGAGAACGCGGCGGCGGCCGGCGTGCTCGTCGCGCCTGACGTCGAGCTCAGCGTCGTGTCGGTGCTCAGCGGACCGCAGTTGGTCGGGTTGAACAGGAAGCTTTCACGCGTGACGGCGACGCTGAGCGTGCGCAGCCGCAGCGGGATGCCCTTGAAGATCGTCGGCAGCGTGCTGGTCGCGATCACGCGCCCGCTGTGCGGGTCGACGCCGATCGTCACGCGCGTCGTCAGCCGGCCGAGGTCGAACGGCCCCGCTTCGGCCTCGACTGGGATCGACAGGCCGTAGGGCGCGCCGCTGTACGGACCGGTCAGGTACACCGGGCCGCTGAAGCTGTACGGCGATCCGGAGCCTGCGCTGACGGTCGCGGCGCCGATCTTGCTGCTTTCGGCGCACGAACCCGTGCTCGCCTGCGGTTCTTCACAGAGCGGCACCGACGGGATCGCGCCGACGAGCCCGGCGGGCAGCGTCGTCGTCAGCTTTTCGAGGTACTGCTGACCTTCGGGGCGGGTCAGGTTGAACGTGTAGTGCGTGTAGGCGGCGGCTTTGCTCGAGCTGTCGGCGGTCGACTGCGACGGCGAGAACGGCGTCGAGCTCGCGCAGCCGGTTACGGCGAACGGCGTCGAGCTGGCGAAGCTCGCGCCGGTGTAGGCGCTGAACGCGAAGCTGGTGCTCGCGGCGCCGCACGAGATCGGGTTGGCCAACGGCGCGTGTTCGCCGCCGTTGAGCGTCAGCGTGAGGTCGCTGAACGGCAGCTGCGGGTTGCCGAGGAAGCTCACTTCGAGTCGTCCGGTGGTCGGGTTCGGGACCGCCTGGCCTTCGAGGCGCACCGAGACGTTGTAAGTGCTGTTGGCGTCGATGAAGATCAGGTAGGGCGGGCCGGTGATCTTCGAGGCGCCGTTGGGCTTGCCGAGGTACACGTTGCCCGCGAGACTGCCGGGCGGGAGGTCGGTTTCGATGTTGACCGAGCCGATCCGTGAGCCGGCCGGGCATTCGCTCGGGACCGCTTCGCCGTTGGCTTGCAGTTGGCCTTTGCGCAACTGCGACTGCGCGCATGCTTCGAGTCCCTGCGCGGCCGACGGGTTCAGCGTCAGCCCTTCTGGCAGCGTCACGTGCGCGTCGTCGATGTCGGCGGTGTTGAGTTCGTTCGACTTTTCCTGCTGCGGGACGTGCACGTCGGTCGTCGCCCCGTCGGGGCCGTCGTACTGAGAGTTGCCGGGCGTGACGGTCGCGGTCGGCCGGAACGGCACTTTGCCGCAGTTTTTGATCCCGACCGGCGGCGTCGTCGGCAGGCTCGTCTTTTCGACCGGCGGGTAGGTTTCGAGTTCGAGGTAAGAAGTCGGCGCGGTGGAGCAGTCGCTCGGCATCGTGAGGAAGTCTTCTTTGCCTTCCTTGCCGGCGTGGCCGTTGAAGAACAGTTTCGATTCGACCGTCTTCAGCTTCGATTTGGCGATCGGGAGCCCGAGCAGTTCGACGGAGACTTCAGGCGGGATTTCGTTGATTTCGAAGTACTCGTGGAAGTTGCCCGACGGGACGCCGCGAGCGGCGAGAGATTCTTCGAACCCGAAGCTGACGTGCCCCTTGAGCATCAGGTGCACGTCTTCGACGAGCGGTTTGACGCCTTCGACGTCGATGCCGAACTGCAGCGGCAGCCCGGCTTCCTGCGGGAGGTTGTAGACGCTCCCTTTGAGTGTCAGCGTGCTGCCGAGCAGTTCGACGTAAGCCTTCAGTTCGACAAAGCCGGCTTTGGTGTCGGCGGGGCAGGTGTTCGCTTCGAAGTTCGTCTTCGGGCAGACGGCGAGGGCCTGCGGATCGGCGGCGAGACCCGGCGGGATGTCGACGCGCAGTCGTTTGAGCGCGGAGCCTGTCGGCGCGCCGCTGCCTTCGGTCGCCAGTTCGAAGCCGGTCAGGCCCCATTCGGGGTGGCCGGCGGCCTGCGTGTAGAAGGCGCTTTCCGGGCTCGAGTATTTGCACGATTTGACCTGGGCTTCGCTGCCGGTGCAAGTGCCGGCTTCCCACTTGGCGACGCTCAGGCTGCCGGCGGCTTGCGCACTACTCGCCAACGCCGCGACGGCGAGGCAGCAGATCAGCATCAGCAGCACGGTCCGGCAATGCGTCTTCATGCGATCGAGCCCCTCTTCCTCGGGTTTCATTCCAACCGCCCTCCTTGGGCGGGCTCTTTGGACATACCCGATTCTCGTGTGGCTACTCAACCGCTAGATGGCTATTCGGCACAACCAAGCACGGGCGACGGACGGTGGCGCCGGCGCGCTCGCCGTCGTGTGGCTACTGCTCGCGCGGCACGTAAGGAGCGAGCTCGCGCCGCGCGATCGAGAGCTTGTGCACCTCGTCGGGGCCGTCGGCGAGACGCAGCGTGCGCAGGTGCGCGTATGCCGAGGCGAGGCCGAAGTCGTCGGAGACGCCGCCGCCGCCGTGCACCTGGATCGCGCGGTCGAGCACCTTCAGCGCGACGTTCGGCGCGGCGACCTTGATCGCCGCGATCTCGGTCCGCGCGTGCCGGTTGCCGACGGTGTCCATCAGCCACGCGGCCTTCAGCGTCAGCAGGCGCGCCATCTCGATCTCGATCCGCGACTCGGCGATCCAGTCCTGGACGTTGCCGCGCATCGCCAGCGGCTGGCCGAACGTGACGCGCGAGACGGCGCGCTTGCACATCGCTTCGAGCGCGCGCTCGGCGGCGCCGATCGCGCGCATGCAGTGGTGGATGCGTCCCGGCCCGAGCCGCGCCTGCGCGATCATGAAGCCGTCGCCCTCGCCGGCGATCAGGTTCGAGGCGGGCACGCGCACATCCTCGAAGTCGACTTCGCCGTGACCGTCCTGGTCCTGGTAGCCGAACACCGGCAGGCCGCGCACGATCCGTCACGCCGGGCGTGTCGAGCGGAACGAGGATCTGGCTCTGCTGTTTGTAGGTCGGACCGTCGGGGTCGGTCTTGCCCATCACGATCATGATCCGGCAGTGCGGATGCAGCGCGTTCGTCGTCCACCACTTGCGGCCGTTGAGCACGTAGTCATCGCCGTCGCGCTCGATCCGCAGCTCGATGTTGCGCGCGTCCGAGCTGGCGACGTCGGGCTCGGTCATCGCGAACGCCGAGCGGATCTCGCCGTCGAGCAGCGGCGCCAGCCAGCGCTGCTTCTGCTCGGGCGTGCCGAACTGGTGGAGCACCTCCATGTTGCCGGTGTCGGGCGCCGAGCAGTTGCACGCCTCGGAGGCGATCGGCGAGCGCCCGAGGATCTCGGCGAGCGGCGCGTAGTCGCTGTTGGAGAGCCCGGCGCCGTGCTCGTCGTCGGGCAGGAACATGTTCCACAGCCCGCGCTCGCGCGCCAGCCGCTTCAGCTCCTCCATCACGGCAGGCTGGTGATGCGGGTCGCCGGACTCGCGCAGCTGGCGCTCGTAGACCTCCTCCGACGGGTAGACGTGCTCGTCCATGAACGCCGTCAGGCGCTCCTTGAAGTCCGCACAACGCTCGCTTGGCTGGAAGTCCATCGTCCACTCCTTTTGTCGAGACCCGTGTATCGACTTCGCCGGTGTATACCGACTCTCGCGGCGCACGCCAGCGTTCGTCGCTGATGGCTGTTGCAGAGCCGATGCGTCGGCGAAGGCGCCGGGCGCTCGCGTCGCGGCGCTGCTCGCGCGTTGGTTGCGCGCTGCTCGTGCTCTCTGGCTGCGGCGGCGGCAGAGCGCCTCGCCGGCACCGCGAGCGGCGCGGCGCCGCGCGCTGCGGCGCGTGCCGCGCCGCGCCCGAACATCGTGTTCGTGCTGACCGACGACCTCTCGCCGAACCTCGTCCGCTACATGCCGCACGTGCTGGCGATGGAGCGCGCCGGCGAGACGTTCTCGAACTACTTCGTCACCGACTCGCTGTGCTGTCCTTCGCGCGCGTCGATCCTCACCGGACGCTTCCCGCACGACACGCGCGTGTTCGACAACAGCCCGCCGGAAGGCGGCTACAGCACGTTCAGCGAACGCGGCGAGCAGCGCGAAACGTTCGCGGTCGCGCTGCAGCGAGCCGGGCTACAGCACGGCGCTGATGGGCAAGTACCTCAACGGCTACAGCCGGACGCTGCGCGGCGGCGTCGCAGCGTGCCGCCCGGGCTGGAGCGAGTGGGACGTCGCCGGCGACGGCTATCCCGAGTACGACTACCAGATGAACAGCGACGGGCATGTGCGCCACTACGGCCACAGCGCGCGCGAATACCTGACGAACGTGCTCGCGCGCAAGGGGCTCGGCATTCATCGATCGCTCGGCGGCCGCGCAGCGGCCGTTCATGCTCGAGCTCGCGACGTTCGCGCCGCACTCGCCGTACACGCCGGCGCCGCGCGACTGCGGCAAGTTCGCCGGGCTGCGCGCGCCGCGCTCGCCGGCGTTCAACGCGGTCGGCATCGACGAGCCGGCCTGGCTGCGCCGTTCTTCGCCGCTCGGCCCGCGCCAGACGCGACGATCGATGCCAAGTTCCGAAGCGCGCGCAGGCCGTGCAGGCGGTCGATCGGATGATCGGATCGATCGAGCGCGAGCTGGCGGCGAAGGGCCTCGCGCGCGACACGTACATCGTGTTCAGCTCCGACAACGGGCTGCACATGGGCGAGCACCGGCTGCGGCCGGGCAAGCTGACGGCGTTCGACACCGACATCAAAGTGCCGCTGATCGTCACCGGCCCGGGCGTGCCGGCCGGGCGCACGGTCAGCGCGATGACCGAGAACGTCGATCTCTGCCCGAGCTTCGAGCAACTCGCCGGCGCGCCGGCGCCGGCGAGCGTCGACGGCCACAGCCTCGTCTCGCTGTGGCACGGTCATCGTGCGCGCGGCTGGCGCAAGGAGATCCTCGTCGAGCATCACGGGCGCGTGCAGGACCGCGGCGACCCCGACCTGCCGCCGCAGGGCTCCGGCAACCCGCCGAGCTACGAGGCGATCAGGACGCGCGACAGCCTCTACGTCGAGTACGTCACCGGCGAACGCGAGTACTACGACCTCGCGCGCGACCCGTTCGAGCTCGACAACGTCGCCGCGCAGTTGCCGCCGCGCGCGTCTGCGCCAGCCTCCACCGCACGCTCGCGCGGATCGAGGCGTGCCACGGCGCGAGCGCGTGCTGGCGCGCACAGCACGGCGCGACGTGACGGCACGAGCGCGGCGCAAGGCGACGGCATCGGCACGGCGCCACGCGACGGCATAGGCTCACGCGATGAACGAGCGACGCGCCACGACCGACTATCGCGACGCCGGCGTCGACTACGACGCGCTCGACGCCGGCAAGCGCTCGGCGATCACCAAGGCGCTGTCGACGTCCTCGCTGCTGCTCGCGCGCGGCGGGCGCGCGCTCGACGCTTCGCGCGGCGAGCCGGCGTTCGTCTTCGAGCTCGACGGCCGCGCGTTCGCGTTCGTCGTCGAGGGGCTCGGGACGAAGTCGGTCATCGCCCGGCAGGTACTCGAACAGCAGGGCGTCGACCGCTTCGCCGACGTCGCCTACGACACGGTCGCGGCGATCCTCAACGACCTCTGCTGCGTCGGCGCGCTGCCGCTCGTCGTCAACGCGTACTTCGCGACGGGCTCCTCGGACTGGTATCGCGAGCCGGCGCGCGCCGGCTCGCTGCGTCGAGGGCTGGCGTCGCGCGTGCGTCGACGCCGGCTGCACGTGGGGCGGAGGCGAGTCGCCTTCGCTCAGCGGGCTCGTCGCGGAGCGCGAGATCGAGCTCGCCGGCGCGGCCGTCGGCGCCGTGCCCGTCGACCGCGCGCCGATCCTCGGCGAGCAGCTGCGCGCCGGCGACGAGATCGTGATCGTCTCGTCGAACGGCCTGCACGCCAACGGCGCCTCGCTCGCGCGCCTGCTCGCGGCGCGACTGCCGGACGGCTACGCGACAACGCTGCCGAGCGGCGCGCGGCTCGGCGAGGCGCTGCTGGCGCCGTCGTTGATCTACTCGCCGCTCGTCGCCGCGTTGCTCGAGTCGGGCCCGACGCCGACGTACATCAGCCACGTGACCGGCCACGGCCTGCTCAAGCTGATGCGCCCGCCGGCGCAGCTGCGCTACCGGATCGAGCGCCTGCCGCCGGTCCCGGAGGTGCTCGAGTTCCTCGTCGCCGAGGCCGGCCTCGATCCGCACGCGGCCTACTCGACGTTCAACATGGGCTGTGGCTACGCGCTGTACTGCCGCGCGGGCGACAGCGAGGAGATCGTGCGCACGGCCGAGCGGCTTGGCTATGAGGCGATGCTCGCCGGCGGCGTCGAGGAGGGGCCACGCAGCGTCGTCCTCGAGCCGGTCGGCGTTCATTACGAGAGCGACGAGCTCGAGCTGTCCGCGAGTTGAGGCTGAGGCTCTGGTTGAGCTTTAGTGTTGTCAACAGCGCGGGGATCGCGTTGTCAACAGCGCGCGATTTCGCCGTCGTGACTGTTTCGCCACGGTTCGTTCGTGGCATTCTGATGCGTGAATGCAACCCATTGCCCACGACCCGTTCCCACTTGCGACCGTCGTGAGCGATGGCTAATGTCTGGCACAGTACGTCGCCACTGTTCTCCGGGTAAGAGGCTCGGAGATCTCGATATCGCCGGACCGGCATGGTTCCGGAGCTACCCGGATCGAGGCGGACCTGTCCATCAACAGAGGAGAGAAAAACTGATGCGCAGAGCATCCACCTGTCTGGCCTTGCTCGGCTCCCTTGCCGTCTTCGGCCTCCCGGCCGCAGCATCGGCCGCGCCGACGGTCACGTTCAAAGCGAAGGCCGTCCCAATCCCCAAGCCCGGCGGGGGCACCTATCCCGGAACGGGAAACATCCTCGGCGCGGGCTCCGCCGTGGAAGCGAACTTCGTGCTCACCGGCTCGGGCTACGGCGGAACGCCGCAGAACCCCGCAGGCGGCATCCCGCCGCTTGCGCAGGTCAACTTCTTCCTGCCGGCCGGCGCGAAGATCAACTCGAGCGGGTTCGCGACGTGCTCGGAATCGACGCTGAAGAACACCGGCCCGTCGGGTTGCAGCAAGGGCTCCGTCGCCAGCCCGAAGGGCAGCGCGCTGGGCGAAGTCACGTTCGGCTCAGAACGTGTTCCCGAGGAAGCGTCGCTGCAGGCGTTCTTCGGTTCGAACAAAGGCCTGCTCTTCTACGTCGACGGAAGCAGCCCGGTCTCGCTCGAATTCGTCTCGGGCGGCACGTACGTCAACTCGGGCCAGCCTCCGTATGGCCTCGAGCTGAAGACGCTCGTGCCGGCGATCGCGACAGTCCCGGGCGCGCCACTCGCATCGACGAAGAACATCAACGTAAAGGTCGGCGCGGCGATCAAGAAGGGCAAGAAGCTGGTCTCCTACGGCACGCTGCCGACGAAGTGTCCCGCGGGCGGCTTCCCGGTGAAGGCCGAACTGATCTTCGGTGGCTCCTACGGCGGCGAACGTGAATTCGGGATTCCGGCGGAAACGGTCACGACGACGTACAAGGCGACGTGCCCGCCGAAGGGCAAGAAGTAGACCAAGAGACGGAATTACGCGCTACAAAGCGTAAGATCGCCGGCAGGAAATTGGGATCGGGCGGCTCCGCCAACTGGCGGAGCCGCCCGCCTCTTTGTTGAACGCAAGGAAGGTTTGGGTTGAGGAGGAAGACCGTGGGGGGCAACAGGCGTGTGGCCGCGGTCGCGGTCCTCGTCGTCGTGCTCGCAGCCGCCACGGTGCTGCTGGCGACGTCCGCCGGTGGCTCCAACGGGAGCTACCGCGTTCGCGCGATCTTCGACGACGCCGCGAACATCATCCCGGGCGAGAACGTGAAGATCGGCGGCGTCAAGGTCGGCACGGTCGGCGCCGTCACGCCGACGCCGCAGGCGAAGGCGAGCGTCGTGCTGAACATCTCCAGCCCGGGCTTCAAGGACTTCCGCGCCGACGCCAGCTGCACGATTCGTCCGCAGGCGCTGATCGGCGAGAAGTTCGTCGACTGCCTGCCGACGCAGCCGCGCGTCGCCGGCACGCCGCTGCCGCCCGCGCTGCACAAGATCCCGAACGGCAAGGAAGGCGCCGGCGAGTACCTGCTGCCGGTGCAGAACACGCACAGCCCGGTCGACGTCGACCTGCTCGGCGACATCTCGCGGCTGCCCGAGCGCCAGCGCCTGACGATCATCCTCAACGAACTCGGCGCTGGCCTCGCCGGTCACGGCAGCGAGCTGCACGAAGTGATCCAGCGCGCCAACCCGGCGCTGCAGGAACTTGACCGCGTGCTGAACATCCTCGCCAGCGAGAACAAGGTGCTCGCCAAGCTCGCGGTCGATTCCGATAAAGCGCTGCAGCCGTTCGCGGCCGTCCGCAGCAACGTCGCCGACTTCATCCAGCAGGCGAACACCGTCGCGCAGGCGAGCGCGCGCCACCGCGGCGCGCTCGCGCGCAACCTGCAGCTGTTCCCGAAGGCGCTCGCGCAGCTCGGTCCGTCGATGGAACGGCTGGCGAAGCTCGCCGACCAGACGACGCCGACGTTCGAAGACCTGAAAGTCGCCGCGCCGGGCATCAACAAGGTGTTCACGAACCTGCCGGCGTTCTCGAACAGCTCGACGAAGTTCTTCACGAGCCTCGGCTCGACGGCGAAGATCTCGGGCCCCGCGTTGACGTCGATCCAGCCGCTGCTCGGCAGGTTGGCGACGCTCGGCAAGGAAGGCAAGCCATTCGCGTTCAACGCCTCCGAACTGCTGACCAGCCTGCGCTCGAGCGGCGGCCTCGAGCGGATCCTCGACTTCATCTTCCTCGGCGCCGGCGCGGCGAACGGCTACGACGCGCTCGGGCATTTCCTGCGTGCGGAAGCCGTCGGCAACGGTTGTCTGACCTACGCGATCATCTCCGAATCGAAATGCGCCAGCTCGAAACTGTTCAACACGACGCCCGGCGGATCGACTGAAGCGGGCGCGGCGTCGTCGAGCGCCACGGCGGCACGTGTCGCGAGCGCCAACGAGAGCGTGACGATGGCGCGCACGCTCGCCGTGCTGAAGGGCTCGACGCCCGCCGAGGCGATCGCGAAATACCCTGGTGCGACGACCGTTCCGAGCGCGGGCGAGACGAACGCCGGCGCGGGCGAATCGGCGGCGAGCGCGAAGCCGGTCGGCGGCGCGAGCGCCGGCACGACCTACTACACGCCGTCGGCCGAAAGCTCGGGCGCCGACGGGATGCTGCTCAACTACCTGCTCGGCGGCTGATCGAATGAGGACCGCGCACTCCCACAAGCTGCTGCTGCTGACGTGCTGCGCGATGCTGCTCGCGCTGCTCGGGCCGGCGAGCTCGCTCGCCGCCGAAGAAGCCGCGGCGCCTGTCGTGACGAGCGAAACGACGCCCGTGCCGGAAGCGACGAGCTCGACGCCTGCGCCGCAGCCGACGACGAGCGCGCCGACGACGACGCCGGCGCCGACGACGACGACTGAAACGACGACGACGCCAGCGGTCGAACAGTCAACGACGACGGCGCCGAGCGCACCGCAGGTCAGCGCGCAGAGCTCGCAGGGGAGCTCCGCCGCGCGCGAACGACCACAGCGCGAGCGCACGCGCTCGAAGGCGAAGTCGAACGGCTCGCGGGAAGCGGGCGGGTCCGGCGCGGAAGGCTCGGCGACGACGCCGCACCGCGGCAAACGCGCGCCGAAGCCGTCGGCGTTGACGCCGGCGCTGCCGCTGTCGCTGTCTTCGTCGATCGCCGGCGTGCCGGCGTTCTTCATCGAAAGCTTCCGCATCCCGCCGTTCCTGCTGCCGATCTACCAGGCGGCCGGCAGCGCGTACGGCGTGCCGTGGCAGATCCTCGCGGCGATCAACGAGGTCGAGACCGACTACGGGCGCGACCTCAGCGTCTCGAGCGCCGGCGCCGAGGGCTGGATGCAGTTCCTGCCGTCGTCGTGGGCGACGTATGCGGTCGACGCGAACGGCGACGGCTACAAGGACCCGTACAACCCGGCCGACGCGATCTTCACCGCCGCCCGCTACCTGCGCGCGGCCGGCGCGGCGACGAACTTGCGTGGGGCGATCTTCTCCTACAACCACTCGCAGGCATACGTCGAATCGGTGATGCTGCGAGCAAAGCTGCTCGGCGGCACGCCGTCAGGCCTGCTCGGCGCGATCACGGGCCTGACCGAGTCGCGTTTCCCGGTCCACGCGCGCTCGCACTTCAGCGACGGCTTCCCGACGCTGGCGAGCGGCGGTGCGGCAGAGTCCGAGCAGATCGCCGGCACGACGATCTACTCAGAAGCGAACGCGCCGGTGATCGCCGTGCAGGACGGCGAAGTCGTGCAGATCGGCGACTCGCCGGAGCTCGGCCACTTCGTCTCGCTGCGCGACGCTTACGGCAACACGTACACCTACGCGCAGCTCGGCGACGTGGCGCAGCTGTACCCGGTGCTCGAGCCGCACGACGCCAACCACTCGAACGCCGCGCACGGCGGCGGCGCAAGCGACGCGAGCGAACCGCGCCCGACCGCTCCGGCGAGCGCCGGCACGCAGCTCGACGCCGCGCCGCCTCCAGAAGAAAGCGCTGGCGTCTCGGCGCTCTCGCTCGGCGCCGAAGGCGGCCTCTCGTCCGCCGCTCCAGGGTCCGGCGCTCCCGCGGGCTCGCCGGCCACTACTTCGAGCACTGCGACGAGCGGCGCTTCCGCTGGCGCCGCCGAAGCGAGCACGGAAGCGAGCGGATCGACGCCGGGCGCGACGCCGGCCGGGTCGACCCCGACCGGCTCGGCCGGAGCCGTGACGCCGCAGATCGCGCCGGCCGACGCCTCGGCGCCGACGACGTCGTCGAGCGCGACGACGCCGCGCGTGTTCCGCGATGGCCCGAACGACGTCTACCTGCACGATCTGCGCGCCGGCGTGCACGTGATTGCCGGAACGGTGCTCGGTCATCTCGACGGCGAGGGCGCCGGCGAAGCGGGAGAACCGCACATGCTGTTCCAGATTCGACCGGCCGGCGTCGGCGCGCCGCTGATCGACCCGAAGCCGATCCTCGACGGCTGGGTGGCGCTCGAGAACAGCTCGATCTTCAGGGCGAAAGGCGACAGCCCGTTCGCCGCCGGCGCGCCGAGCGCCGGGCAGGTGCTGCTCGAGTCCAAGGAACAGCTCCAGCGCCAGGTGCTCGCGAACAGCGCGATCCAGGTCTACTCGTGCGGACGTCAGGACATCGAGAGCGGGCAGATCGACCGCCGCGTGCTGGCGACGCTCGAGTTCCTCGCCGTGTCCGACCTCGACCCGACCGTCTCCGCGCTGAAGTGCGGCCACTCCGAAGACACGCCCGAAGGAAACGTCTCCGAGCACTCCAGCGGCGACGCCGTCGACATCTCCGCCGTCAACGGCATCCCGATCGAAGGCCACCAGGGGCCGGGCTCGATCACGGACACGACGGTCCGCAAGCTGTTGACGTTGCAAGGCTCGATGAAGCCGCATCAGATAATCAGCCTGATGAGCTACCCGGGCGCGGACAACACGCTCGCCAAAGCCGACCACTACAACCACATTCACGTCGGCTTCGCGCCCGAGACGGCGCAGAGCGCCAGCGCCGGCGGCTCGCTGAGCTCTTCGATCACGCCCGGCGAGTGGATCAAGCTGATCTCGCGGCTCGGTGAAATCCCCGACCCGACAGTCGCCAGCGGACCGTCCTCGGCGGCGATCCCCGACCGCGCGCAACCGGCTGGAGCGCATTAGGCGATGGCGACGGCGACCCCCCCGAGACCACCGACCGCGCCGCAGCCCGGCGAGCCGCCGCTGCGCCCGGAGCGCCCCGCGCGCGGACGCTACGCGCGCCCGATCGCGGTCGCCGCGCTCGCGATCGTCGTGCTCGCCGTGCTCTTCCTCGTCTTCGGCCGCGGCGGCGGCGCGACGTACAAGCTCGAATTCGCCGAAGGCGATCAGCTCGTCAGAGGCAACCAGGTCCAGGTCGGCGGCGTGCCCGTCGGCAGCGTCACGAGCATCGCGTTGACGCACGACTTCAAAGCCGTCGTGACGATCCACGTCAACTCGTCGCTGACGCCGCTGCACCGCGGCACGACGGCGCAAGTCCGCGTCCCGTCGCTGTCGAGCGTCGCCAATCGCTACGTCGCGCTCAGCTTGGGCCCGAACAACGCGCCGGCGCTGGCCTCCGGGACGACGCTGCCGGCGAGCGCGACGAAGGACGTGACCGACCTCGACCAACTGTTCAACACGTTCAACCCGCAGACACGCAAGGGCTTGCAGCAGTTCATCCAGGGGACTGCCGAACAGTACGTCGGCACGGGCAAAGACCTCGGCGCCGCGACCGAATACTTCGCGCCTTCGCTGTCGGCGACCGACCACTTCTTCGCCGAGCTCGTCCGCGACCAGTCGACGTTCACGAAGTTCCTCGTCGAAACGGCAAAGGCGGTGACGACGATCGGCGCGCGCAAGGAACAGCTCAGCGACTTGGTCGAAAACGCCAACACGACGTTCACGGCCGTCGGCTCCGAGCAGCAGAACCTCGCAAAGGGCCTGAAAGAACTGCCGGTCACGCTGCGTCAGGGCAACGAGACGTTCGCGAACCTGCCGTCGACGTTCAGCACGCTGAAAACGCTGATCGATGCGTCGCGGCCGACGGTCAAACCGCTCGAACAGCTGTTCACGAAGCTCGAACCGCTGTTGCGAACGGCGACGCCGGTCGTCACGAACTTCGCTACGGCGTTCAGCAAGCCGGGCCCGGGCAACGACCTGACCGACTTCGTGCGCGCGCTGCCGAAGCTCGCCGCGCAACTGGAGACGGCCACGCCGGCGAACGTGCGCTCGCTGCAGGAATCGATTCCGATCACGGCGTTCTTCGGTCCTTACTCGCCCGACCTCGAGGGCACGCTGCGCGACTTCGGGCAGACCGCCGCGTACTACGACGCGAACGGGCACTACGCGCGCGTCAGCCCGGTCTTCCCCGACTTCTCGCTCGGCGAAAAGGACAATCTGACGCCGGCGAGCGTCGCGCAGGCGCTGGCGCCGCTGAAAAGCGGTCAAGTGCGACGCTGCCCAGGCAACGCGACGCAGCCCGCCGCCGACGGCTCCTCGCCGTTCACCGACTCAGAACAGCTCAGCTGCGACCCGAGCGACCATCCATGAACCGGCGGCGCAACACATCGCTGGCCGGCAGTCCGCTCTTGATCGGCGCGATCACGACGCTGATCGTCGTCGTCGCCGTGTACCTGTCCTACAACGCCAACAACGGCCTGCCGTTCGTGCCGACGTACAACATCAAGGTCGTGCTGCCCGAGGGCTCGGGGCTGCAGCCGTCGAACCAAGTGCGGATCGGCGGCACGCGCGTCGGCATCATCGGCTCGCTGACGCCGCACCAGAATCCGCATACAGGCGTCGTCACCGCGACCGCAGACCTCAAGCTGGAAAAAAAAGTCGAACCGCTTCCGGCCGACACGAAAGCGATCGTGCTGTCGGTCTCGGCGATCGGCCTGAAGTACCTCGAACTGGAAAGGGGTACATCGGCGAAGACGATCAAGGCGGGCGGTGAGATCCCCGTCAGCCAGTCCAAGGAACCGGTCGACATCGACCAGCTGTTCAACATGTTCAACGAAAAGACGCGCACGGCGATCCAGCAGAACACGAACACCTTCGGTGACGGGCTCGCTGCGCGTGGGCTCGAACTGAACGAAGCGATCGGGACGCTGCGGCCGCTCGTCAACCGCGCGATCCCGGTGCTGCGCAATCTCGCCGCGCCACAGACCGACCTGCGCGGCTTCTTTCCGGCGCTCGAGCGCGTCTCCGAACAGGCCGCGCCGGTCGCCGAACAGCAGGCCGCGCTGTACGTCGACCAGGACACCTTCTTCAAGGCGTTCGCGAGCGTCTCTAAATCGCTCGAAGAAGCGACCGAGGGGGGGCCGGCGGCGCTCGAACAGGCGATCTACTCGCTGCCCAACGAGGCCGCGTTCACCGAAAAGAGCACCGAGTTCATGCGCCTGCTGCGCCCAAGCGCGAAGGCGCTGACGACCGTCGCCAAGCCGCTCGGCGACGCGATCGCCGAAGGCGCGACGAACCTGAAGGAGGCAGTCACGCTGAACACGCGGTTGGCCGAGTCCTCGCAGGCGCTGCAGAAGTTCGCCGAAGACCCGATCGTGACGGCCGGCCTCGAAGACTTCACGCAGACGCTGCAGTACGGCAACCCGGTGCTCGCCGGGCTCGCGCCCGAGCAGGCCTACTGCAACTACATAACGCTCGCGTTCCGCAACATCGCGAGCCTCGAGTCCGAGAACATCGGCGTCGGCACTTTGGCGCGCGCTTCGATCGTGCTCGCGCCGACCGGTCCGAACAACGAGGGCTTCCCATCCTCCGCGCCGGCGAACGGCCCGTCGACCGAAAAGGCGTTCGGCTCGAGCGCGATCATCGACAACGACCACGTGCATCTCAACCCGTACCCGAATGTCGCCGGCCCGGGCCAGGCGAGGCTCTGCGAAGCGGGCAACGAGCACTACGAAGCCGGCAAACTCGTCAGCGGCAACAACCTCGCGGCGAACGTCGACACGAACCGCGAACTGACCGGGCGCGAACAGAACCTGTTCGGTCAGAAGTACTCCAGCGAAACGCTGAAGAACCTCGGCCTCGCCGCGCCGGCGCCGAAGAAGACGAGCGCGAAGACGAAGAAGACGAGCGCGAAGAAGAACAAGGCCGGCTCGAAGGGCAAGCAGAAATGAGCCGCTTGCGCTGGTGGCGCCGCCGCGACGAGACGCCCGTCGTCGAACTGAACCGCACGAACCCGGTCCGCTTCGCGATCGTGCTGCTGATCGTTATCGTGATCGCGGTCTACTTCGGCTTCACGAAGGCGATCCCGTTCAAACACGGTTATCGCCTCAACGCGCAGTTCGCGAGCGCGCTGAACATCAGACCGAAGTCGCCCGTGCGCATTGCCGGCGTCGACGTCGGCAAGGTCACCGGGATCGAGCGCCAAGGCCAGACGGCGCTCGTCAAGATGGAACTCGAAAGCAAGGGCCTGCCGATCCACTCCGACGCGACCGTCAAGATCCGCCCGCGGATCTTCCTCGAAGGCAACTGGTTCGTCGAACTGCTGCCCGGCAGCCCGTCGGCGAAGACGTTGTCGTCCGGCTCGACGCTGCCGAGCACGCAGTCCTCAGACCCAGTCCAGATCGATCAGGTGCTCGACGCGCTGAACACCGACACGCGCAAGAACCTGCAGGAATTCCTGATCGGCTATGGCGACGGGCTGACGCGCAAGCCGTCGGCCGCCGATAACGCCGAACAGGAACCGGAAGTGCGCGGCGTCAACGCCGCCGAAGCGCTCAACAAAACGTACCGCCGTGCGCCGGCGGCTGAGCGCGGCGGCGCGATCATCAGTCAGGCGATCGGCGGCACCGAACCGCACGACCTCTCAAAGCTCGTGCAGAGCATCGGCAAAGTGACGGCCGCGCTCAACGTCCACGAACAGCAGCTCGGCGAACTGATCGGCAACTTCAACGCCTTCTTCCGCTCGCTCGCCTCGCAATCCTCGAGCCTGCGCCAGGCTGTCGCGGTGCTGCCGAGCTCGCTGAACAAGATCGACGCCGGCCTTCGCGAACTGAACGCCGCCTTCCCGTCGGTTCGCACGTTCGCCACGGACATCCTGCCGGGCGTGAAGAACACGCCGCAGACGGTCAAGGCGACGCTGCCGTGGATCGCGCAGGTCGAAGCGTCGCTGGCGCCGAACGAGCTCGGCGGCGTCTCGAAGGGGCTCGAGGCGGCGACGCCGCAGCTCGCGCAGTTGGCGAACGAACAGACGCCGTTCTACAAGCAGACCGAACTGTTCAACAAATGCCTCTCGAACGTGTTCTTCCCGGCGGGCAACACGAAGCTGCAAGACGGCGCCGCGACGACCGGCGTCGAGGACTACAAGGAGTTCTGGTACTCGATGACCGGCCTCGCCGGGATCGGGCAGAGCTTCGACGGCAACGGCACGTTCTCGCGCTTCCTGCTCGGCAGCGGCGGCCCGACGATCCGCTCGGCGCCGACGTCGCTGCAAGGGACGAGCATCAAAGGCCTGCGCCTGCTCGCGCACGCCTCGCTGCAGCCGCAGGGCACGCGTCCGGCGTTCCCGAAAACCGAGCCGGCGTACAAGCCGCTCGTGCCGTGCTACACGCAGGCGCTGCCCGAATTCAACGGCCCGCTCTCGCAAGGGCCCGCGGACGGAGCTGAATGATGGCCACCGAGCAGCCGAAAAAAGACCACAAACACTCCGGCGGGCTGACCGTCCGCGACCAGATCGAGCGCTACCGCACGGCGTTCATCGCGGTGATCACGATGGTGATCATCGCGGCGGCCGTCGGCGGCTACATCCTCTCGCACGAGAACCTCAAGCTTCCCGGCTGGGTGCCCGTGCTCGGGCGCAACTACTACACGTTGAAGGCTGAGATCCAGACCGCGCAGGCGGTCACGCCGGGCCAGGGGCAGGCGGTCACGATCGCCGGCGCGAAGATCGGCGAAGTCGACAGCGTCGATCTGCGCCAGGGCGTCGCCGTCGTGACGATGAAAATCACGCCGAAATACGCGCGGCTGTATCGCAACGCGACGATGCTTTTGCGCCCGAAGACGCAGCTGCAGGACATCGCGGTCGAGGTCGACCCCGGCACGCCTTCGGCCGGCAAACTGCCGAGCGGCTCGACGCTGCCGCTCTCGCAGACCGCGCCGAACGTCAACTTCGACGAATTCCTCTCCTCGCTGGACGCCGAAACGCGCGCCTACCTGCAGGAGCTGTTGGCGGGCGCCGGCGGCGCGTTGAAGAACAATGGCAAGGCCTTCTCGGCGACGCTGAAGCGCTTCGACCCGACTGCGCGCGCGATCCAGCAGATCTCCGCGCAGCTCGAATCGCGTCACGCGAACACGGCGCGAGCGATCCACAACTTCCGCCTGCTGATGGAAGCGCTCGGCGGCAAGGACAAGCAGCTCGCAGAGCTGGTCGACGCCTCGAACGCCGTCTTCGCGACGTTCGCGCAGGAGGAACAGAGCGTCGAGCAGACGCTGAAGCTGCTGCCCGGCACGCTCGAAAAGAGCCGGACCGGGCTCGGCAAGCTGGCGAAGGCGGCGCACGTGCTCGGGCCGACGCTGCACGAGCTGGAGCCGTTCGCGAAGTCGCTCGGGCCGGCGAACGACGCGACGCGCACGCTCGCCAAGACGACGACGCCGATCATCGAAAAAGAGGTGCGCCCGTTCGCGCGCGAAATCCTGCCGACGATCAACGAGATCGCGCCGGACACGAAGGAGCTCTCGGAAGCGTTCCCGAAGCTCGCGACGAGCTTCGGCGTGCTCAACGAATTCTTCAACGAGCTCGCGTACAACCCAGGCAAGGGCCAGGGCGGCTTCCTGTTCTTCCTCGACTGGGCCAATCACAACCTCAACAGCGTGCTGAGCTCATCTGACGCAAACGGCGTGCTCGGCCGCACGCTCGTCTACCTCAACTGCGAAATCGCGCCGATCCTGAAAGCCGTCGGGTCGATCAACCCGAACGTCAACCTGATCGTCGGCCTGCTGCAGCCGCCCGAACGCTCGACCTGCCAAGCGCAGAAACTGCTGAAGGGCGAAAGCGCCGTGCACAAAGTGAGCAAGCCGAACGCGCCCGGCGGGAAGCTGCTTTCCGGCTTGACGCCGTTCGGCTCGACCTCGTCGACCGGCAACGCCACGTCAGGCAAGGCGACGTCGGGCAAGGCCGCGGCGACGAGCGCGCACGCGTCGCGAGGAGGTCGCTGAGCCATGCAGAAGCGCGCGCCGACACTCGGCAACATGCTCGTGATCATCCTCTTCGTGCTCAGCTGCTTCGGGCTGCTGCTGTTCCTCTGGGAGTCGTTCGGCGGGCCGCTGCCGCTGAAGCCGAAGGGCTACCGGATGACCGTCGCCTTCCCGAAAGCGCTCGCGCTCGCCGAACAGTCCGACGTGCGCATCTCGGGCGTCGACGTCGGCCACGTCGTCGCGCTGAAGCTCGGCGACGGCGGGCGCACTCGCGCGGAACTGGAAATCAGCGAAAAATACGCGCCGATCCGCGCGAACATGCACGCGATCCTGCGTCAGAAGACGCTGCTCGGCGAGACCTACGTGCAGCTGATCCCGCAAGACGGCGGCCACAGCGGGCCGTTCCTGCCCGACAACGGCCAGCTCGCCGATGCGCAGGTCGAACCGTCGGTGACGCTCGACGGGATCCTCTCGGCGTTCGACCCGAAGACGCGGCGTGACTTCCAGATCTGGCAGGAATCGCTCGCCGAAGGGACGAACGGACGCGGCGAACAGGTCAACGCCGGCTTCTCGACGATCAACCCGTTCGTGCAGCACGCGAACACGCTCGTCGGGCTGCTCGACTCCCAGGAAGGCGCGGTGCGCGCGCTGGTCAAGAACACCGGCGTCGTGTTCGACGCGCTCGCCAGCCGCGACCATCAGCTCGAAGGGCTGATCGTCAACGGCGAGCGCACTTTCCACGCCGCCGCCGAAGGCAGCCAGGCGTTCGCCGCCGCGTTCCGCGCGCTGCCGACGTTCGAGCGCAACTCGCGCACGGCGCTGAAAGAGCTCGACCGCTTCGCCGCCGACGCGAGCCCGTTCCTCGACGAATTCAAGCCGGTCGAGCGCAAGCTCTCGACGTTGCTGAGCGCGGCGAAACCGTTCGCGCCGCAGTTCGACAAGTTCCTCTCCTCGCTCGGGCCGTTGACGGCAGCCGCGAAGAAGGGCCTGCCGGACGTCGGCAAGACGCTCGACCTGACGACGACGCAGCTCGAAAACCTCCGGCCGGTGCTGCACAACTTCGATCCATTCCTGCAGTACCTCGGCGAATACGTGCCCGAGTTGCAGGCGTTCTTCGCCAACCTGACGGCGGCGTCGCAGGGGCACGGCGAAAACACGAACGTCCCAGGCGGCGGCACCGGGCAGCACTACCTGCGGATCATGAACGTGCTCGGGCCCGAAAGCCTCGCCGTCTACCCGTCGAAGCCCGGCTCGCACCGCGGCAACCCGTACTTCAAGCCGGGCGCGTTCCGCACGCTCGCCAATGGCGGCCTGCAGGTGTTCAGCAACAGCAACTGCTCGAACGCGACGCCGTCGATCAGCGGGCCCGCCAACGAAACGATCTCGCAGGCGTTCATCGAACAGCTGATCCAGTTCCATGTCGCGAACGCGCCGGAAACGCCCAACGCGGTCCCGGCGCCGGGCTGCGACCAGCAGGGCCCGTTCACGTTCAACGGCTTCACCGGACAGTTCCCGCACGCCGTCTACGCTGGGAAATGAGATGACAGACGAGGAGCAGTACCAGGACTACCAGTACCACTCTGACGAGCTCGACCTGAGCGGCGACCCGACGCTCGGCGAGTGGTCGATCCGCTGCACCGACGTGCACAAGCGCCTCGGCGGCGTGTCGGTGCTCAACGGGCTGACGGTCGCGATTCCCGACGACACGATCACGGTCGTGCTCGGTCCGTCGGGGACCGGCAAGAGCGTGCTGATCAAGCACCTGATCGGGCTGATGTTCCCCGACTCGGGCGACGTCGTCGTGCACGGCGAACACGTGCCGCGGCTGACGATGCCGAAGCTGCTCGCGCTGCGCCAGCGGATCGGCGTGCTGTTCCAGGACGGCGCGCTGTTCGGCTCGATGTCGGTGTTCGACAACGTCGCCTTCCCGCTGCGCCAGCACACCGACATGAGCGAGTCGGCGATCGCCGAGCGGGTCACTCAACGACTGACCGACGTCGGACTGGCCGACGCGATGGACGACGCGCCCTCGCAACTCTCCGGCGGCATGCGCAAGCGCGCCGGCTTCGCGCGCGCGCTCGTGATGGAGCCCGACGTCGTGATCTTCGACGAGCCCGACTCGGGCCTGGACCCGGTGCGCACGGCGCTGCTCTGCGAACTGATCCAGGAGATGCACGCGATCTACAAAGGCACGTACATCGTCGTCACGCACAACATCGCCTCGGCGCGGCAGATCGGCGAATACATCGCCGTGCTGTGGAAGGGGCGGATCGTCGAGGCCGGCGACGCCGAGCGGATGTTCTCCTCGGACAACCCGTTCGTCAGGCAGTTCCTCAGCGGCTCTGCCGACGGGCCGCTGACGATGGACTGACGGCGCCCGTCGGTCGCCGCCGCCGGCAGCCGGCCGAGCATTGTCTGGCCTTCGATGACAGTTGTCTGCGATGGCGGTCGGAAGTAGGCTTCGTCCATGGATGACGATGATGTGCCGTGGGGGATGACGGAAGATGTCTGCGACCTTGCGTCGCTGACGTCGACGGAATGCCTTCAGGTTGCGACCATGCTCCGCGAGACGATGATGCCCAGCATGACGGTGCGTCATCGAGAGCTAGCTGAGGAGGCGGCCGAGCGCTTCGAACGGCGCGCACTGACTCAGGTCTCTGGGTCGCGCGGGTAGCGACCTAGCTCGCTGCGCGCGTCTTGTCGCAGGCGCTTGAGCTGTGCTGCTAGTCGTTCCAAGGCTCGGTATGCGCCTTGCTCGCCGCGAGCGGCGAGCAAGGCCTGGGCTTCGGCCTCGAGAAGGAGATCGAGCGCTGGAGTCACGTAGCCTTCGTGGACTTGCTCGACGGGTGTGCCGGACAGCAGAAGGGCGCTTGCAAGGGCAAGGACGGCATCCATCGAGTCGCGGGCTTCGTTCAACTGCTCAGTGGTTTCGTCCACGGCCCAAGCATCCTCAGCGCTTGGGTCGCTCCTCTCGCTCTACGCCGCGCCGCCGATCCATATGCGAACATACGTTCGATCATGGTCGTGTGCGTCTACCTTCCCCGCTTCGAGTTGGCCCTGCTCGCCGGCGGCCCGAGCGCGCTCGTCGGGCGCGCGCTGGCGGTGGCGCCGCCGACGGGCAGCGAGCAGCGCTTGGGAGAAGTCTCGGGCGCCGCTGAAGCGCAGGGCGTGCGCAGGGGGATGGCGCTTGGGGAGGCGCTCGCGCGCTGTCCTGACCTGGAGCTCGTGCCGGCCGATCCTGTGGGGGTGGAGGAGTCCTGGGAGGGGCTGCTCGCCACGCTGGAGTCGATCGGCGCGGCGGTCGAGCCGGCGCGCCCAGGGCTCGCGTACTTCGACACGGGCCCGCTGCGCGCGATGTACGGCACGGATGCCGCCGTGATCGCTGCCGCGCAGGGCGCCGATCGGAGGGTGGGGGGAATCGGCCGCGCGATGGGGCGCGCGACCGATGCTGTAGCGCGGGGATCGGCGGGCGGATCGTCTCGCCGATCCCCGCTCGGCGGGGTCGACCGTCAAGCGCGCATCGGCGCCGGCCCGACGCGCTTCTGCGCGCTGGCGGCGGCGCTGTCGGTGCGCTCGCGCCGGCCACTGGTGCTCGACGGGGAGGAGGCGCTGCGCTGGCTCGGCGGGCGTCCGATCGGGCTGCTCGCCTATCGCTCGGAGACGGAGCGGCTGCTCGCGCCGCTCGAACGCCTCGGCGTGCGCACGCTCGGCGAGCTGGCGCGCCTCGGCCGGCCCGCGCTCGCTGACCGTTTCGGCGCAGTCGGCGTGAGCGCGCACCGGCTTGCCTGCGGGATCGACACGCCGCTGCGCCCGCGCCGGCTCGAAGATCGTCTGCAGGAGACGATGAGCGTCGGCGATGCCAGCTCGGGCGCGGCGCTCGAACGGGTGCTCGGCGTGCTCGTCGACAGGCTGCTCGCGCGCAGTGAGCGCCGTGGGCGCACGCTGCGCTCGGTCACGCTCTCGGCGCGCCTGCTGTCGGGCGGCGGCTGGCGCGAGAGCGTCGTCTTTCGCCAGCCACTGGCAGATCGCGATCGCATCTCGCTGGCGCTTGCGTTGCGGTTGCTGCTGCTCCCGGCGCCGGCGGAGACGCTGGGGTTGGCGGTTGAGCGCTTCGGCCCGCCGGCCGGCGAGCAGCGGGCGCTGCTGGAGGAAGCTCACACTGCTCGCCTCGCGCGTCTGCGCGAGGCGGTCGCACAGGTGCGCGCCGTGGCGGGAGAGAGCGCGGCGATGCGCGCCGTCTGCGTCGATCCGGACTCGCGCGTGCCGGAGCGCCGCGTCGTGCTCACGCCGCTGCCGGGCTGATGGCTGGCGCAGCGACGCGGACCCAGCTCAATCTGCCGCGCCCGGCACGCGTGCGGATCGGAGCGGCCGGCGCGCCGGCGCAGGTCGACGGGCACGCGATCGAGCTGGTGCGTGAGTCGTGGCTGGTCGAGGATCGTTGGTGGACGGCGCAGCCGTTGCGCCGCCGCTACTGGGAGGTGGTCAGCACGAGCGGACGCAACATGGTCGTCTTCCACGACCTCGGCGCCGCGCCGGCGCTCGAGCGCGACGCCGACGCACTGCCTGGCGGCAACGTGCACGCGCGTGTCGGCGGCTGGTTCGTGCAGCGGTCCTGAGCTGGTTCGAGGCGGAGCGCGGGAGAGACCGAGATGGCGCCGACGCCGCCGTACGTAGAGCTCCACTGTCACTCGGCCTACTCGTTCCTCGACGGCGTATCGCTGCCTGAGGAGCTTGCGCAGCGCGCGAGCGAGCTCGGCCACTCGGCGCTTGCGCTGACCGACCACAACTCGGTGTCGGGCTCGATGGAGCTGGCGCAGGTCGCGCCCGACTGCGGCATCCGCGCGATCCATGGCGCCGAGCTCGATCTGGCGCCGAGCTCCGCTCTCGGCGCGCGCGGGCGCCACATCACGCTGCTCGTGCGCGACGCGCGCGGCTGGCGCAACCTCTGCCGGATCATCACGCACGCGCATGCGCACACGCGCGACGGCGCCGGCCGCCGCGAGCGTGGCGAGCCGTCGGTCGAGCTGCAGACGGTGCTCGACTACGCCGAGGGCTTGGTCTGCCTGACCGGCTGCGCCGAGCGGTCGGCGATCGGCGAGGGCGCGAGCGACGAGCCGACTGCGCGGCGGTTGCTCGACGCGTTCGGCGCGGACGGGCTGCGCGTCGAGCTGCAGCGCCCGTACGCGCGCCACGATCGCGCGCGCAACCGTGCGCTGGCCGCATTCGCGCGGCGGCTGGGCGTGCCGTGCGTCGCGACCGGCGACGTGCACGCGCACGCGCGCTCGCGTGCGGAGCTGCAGGACGCGTTCGTCGCGCTGCGCAACCACACGACGCTCGACGCGTCCGAGCCGCTGCGCCGCGGCAACTCGAGCCACGTGATGACGACGCCACGGGCGATGGCGAGCCGCTTCGCCGACCATCCAGATGCGCTCGCCGAGACGCTGCGGCTCGCCGAGCGGCTGACGTTCGACCTCGGCATGGACCTCGGCTACCGCTACCCGGGCGCCGAGGACGCGAGCGCCGAGCGGAAGCTGGCAGAGCTCTGCGCGGCGCGCTTGCGCGAACGCTACGAAGCGGAGGGCGCGGCGGCCGAGGCCGAGGCGCAAGCGCGGTTGGCGCAGGAGCTGAGCGTGATCGAGAAGCTCGGCTTGGCCGGCTTCTTCCTGCTCCATCACGAGATGCTCGAGCTCTCGCGCGAGGTCGCACGCGAGGTGCGCGGGCCGGACTCGGTGCGCGCGCTGCTCGCGCCCGGCCGCGGGCGCGGCTCGTCGGTCTCATCGCTCGTCTGCTACCTGATCGGGCTGTCGCACATCGACCCGATCAAGAGCAGGCTGACGCTCGGGCGCTTCCTGCACGAGGACCTGCGCGGGCTGCCGGACATCGACCTCGACTTTCCGCGCGATATCCGCGAGGTGCTGATCCCGCGCGTGCACGAGCGTTTCGGCGGCGAGCATGCGGCGCTCGTCGCGGCCTTTCCGACGTTTCGCGCGCGCGGGGCGATACGCGAGCTCGGCAAGGTGCTTGGACTGCCGCCGGGCGAGATCGAGCGCGTCGCGCGCGGCGCCGATCGCTACGGCGGCGCTGAGCAGGGGAGCGGGCTCGCGAGCGGGCCGGACGAGTGGAGTGACGATCGTCGTGCGAGCGGCGCGAGAGCGGCGACGCCGGCGCCGCGCGACGGCGCGCGGCGCTCGGAGCGCTGGCGCTGGCTCGAGCGGCTCGTCGAGGAGGCGCACAGGCTGCCGCGTCACCTCTCGCAGCACTCCGGCGGGATGATCATCGCGACGCGGCCGCTGATCGACTGCTGCCCGGTCGTGCCGGCGGCGATGGAAGGCCGGCAGATGGTCCAGTGGGACAAGGACTCGTGCTCGGACGCCGGCTTTCTGAAGATCGACCTGCTCGGGCTGGGAATGCTCTCGGCGGTCGAGCGCTGCGTCGAGACGATCTCGCTGACGCGCGGCGAGCGCGTCGACCTATCGCGGATCGACTTCGACGACTCTGAGACGTTCGACGCGATCTGCGAGGCCGACACGGTCGGCGTCTTCCAGGTCGAGAGCCGCGCGCAGATGCAGTCGCTGCGACGCACGCGCCCGCGGAGCCTCGACGACCTGGCGGTGCAGGTCGCGATCATCCGTCCTGGGCCGATCCAGGGCGGCGCGGTCAATCCATACATCGAGCGCCGGCGGCGCCTGCGCGAAGACCCGTCTCATGAGATCCCTTACGAGCATCCGACGCTCGAGCCGGTGCTGCGCGACACGCTCGGCACGATCATCTTCCAGGACCAGGTGATGGAAGTCGCCGAAGCGATCGCCGGCTTCACTCCCGGCGAGGCCGAGGGCCTGCGCCGGGCGATGAGCCGCAAGCGCTCGCAGGAGATGCTCGCGCGCCATCGCGAGCGCTTCGTCACGGGCGCGATGCGCCACGGCGGCGCCGATCGGCAGACGGCCGAGCGCGTCTGGCAGATGGTCGAGGGCTTCGCGGGCTTCGGCTTCCCGAAGGCGCACAGCGCTGCGTTCGGCCTGCTCGCCTACCAGTCGACGTGGCTGCGCGTGCACTACGGCCCGGAGTTCCTCTGCGCGCTGCTCAACGAGCAGCCGATGGGCTTCTACGCGCCCGACAGCCTCGTGCACGAGGCTGCGCATCGCGAGATCACGGTGCTGAAGCTCGACGTCAACGCCTCAGCGGTCGAGTGCACGGTGCAAGACGGAGCGGTTCGGCTCGGGCTCGGCTACATCAAGGACGTCGGCCGCGAGGAGATGCGCGAGCTCGTCGCCGAGCGCGAGCGCGGCGGCCCGTTTCAGAGCCTCGGCGAGCTGGCGGGACGGATCGGCGCCAGGCGCGCGACGCTCGAGCAGCTCGCCTGGTCGGGAGCGTGCGACGAGATCGTCGGCGAGATCGGCCGGCGCACGGCGCTGTGGCAGCTCGGCCTCGCCGCTCCGGGCGAGCGCGTCGCCGACGGCACGCAGCTCGCGCTGCCGCTGCAGGAGTCGCCGCCGCCGCGGTTGCGCTCGCTCGGACGCTGGCAGCGGCTGATCGCCGACTACTCGACGAGCGGCGTGACGGTCGGCGATCATGCGATGGCGATCCTGCGCAAGCGGCTGACCGCGCCGATGCTCGCGACGAGCGCCCAGCTGACGCGCCTGCCGAGCGCGAGCGCGGTCGCGATCGCCGGGCTGGTGATCGCGCGCCAGCGTCCCGGCACGGCGAAGGGCACGATGTTCCTGCTGTTCGAGGACGAGTTCGGCACGGTCAACCTGATCGTGCCGCGCGCTGTCTACGAGCGTTATCGCTATCTCGCGCGCGCCGAGCCGCTGCTGCTCGCGCGCGGTCGCGTCGAGCGCTCCGAAGGCGTCGTCAACGTGCTCGTGCGCGAGCTTGCGGCGCTCGAGCGCCATATCTCGGGCGGGCTCGACGGCGTCGAGCAGGAGCGCATCGCGCGCGTGCACCACCTGCCGACGCCCGGAGAGGCGGACTCGCGAGAGGAGGCGGAGGATGGCGCGATCGAAGTCGGCTCGAGCATGCGCGCGGTAGCACCGCCGATACAGAGCTTCGCAATGGGTAGACGACGCTAATCTGATCGCATCGCACGCCTGGCCGACACCGACCTCGACGTCTTCGAGCTGTGCCTCGGCGGCAACGTGTTCGGCTGGACGATCGACGAGCAGCGCTCGTTCGACGTGCTCGACGCGTACGTCGAAGCCGGCGGCAACTTCATCGACACGGCTGACAGCTACGGGCGGCGCGGGCCGCGCGGCGCGGGCGAGTCCGAGCGGATCATCGGCCGCTGGATCGCCGCGCGCGGCAACCGCGAGCGGATCGTGCTCGCGACGAAGGTCGGCATCTCGCCGGAGCGGCCGGGCCTCTCGGCGGCGAACGTTAGGGCCGGCGCGGAAGCGTCGCTGCAGCGGCTCGGCACCGACCGGATCGACCTCTACTACGCGCACAGAGACGACTCCGAGACGCCGCTGGAGGAGACGCTGACGGCGTTCGGCGAGCTGATCGAGGACGGCATGATCCGCTACGCGGCGGCGTCGAACTACAGCGCTGAGCGCCTCGAGCAGGCGCTGAGGCTCGGCGAGCGCGACGGCGCGGCGTCGTATGTCGCGCTGCAGCCGGAATACAACCTGCTCGAGCGCGACTACGAGCGCGAGTTGGCGCCGCTGTGCGAGCGCGCCGGGCTCGCGTGCATTCCGTACTTCTCGCTCGCGCGCGGCTTCCTCTCGGGCAAGTACCGGCGCGGCGCGGCGGCGACCGAGAGCGAGCGCGCATCGGGCGTCAACGAGAAATACGCGAACGAGCGCGGCTGGGCCGCGCTCGACGCGCTCGACGAGATCGCGGCTTCGCGCGGCGCGGCTGTAGCGACCGTGGCGCTGGCTTGGCTTCGCGCGCAGCCGAGCGTGCTCGCGCCGATCGCGAGCGCTACGTCGGTCGAGCAACTCGCCGAGCTGACGGCGTCGGCCTCGTTCGAGCTCTCGCCGGATCAGCTCGAACGTCTCGACGAAGTCTCGCGCTGAGCCGAGCAGCGCGCCGAGCGCCGGCGCGATGGCTCTTTCGGGATTGACGTACTCAGCGCCGCGAGGCTAGCGCGGGGTGAGACCAAAGCGCAGCTCGATCCCGTCAGGATCGCGCGGCGCTCGCGGCCGCGGCGCTTCGTCGTCCAGCTCGAAGTCGATCCGGCGCAGTCGCGGCGCGCTCGGCGGCGGCGCGCTCGCGCCGCGGCTCTGCCACGAGTTCAAGCCGATGTGGTGGTGGTAGCCGCCGGCCGAGACGAACGCGGCCGAAGGCAGCTGCGCCTGCTCCTCGAAACCGAGCTCGTCGCGGTAGAACGCGACCGCCGCGGGGACGTCGGCGACCTTCAGATGGACGTGCCCGAGCGACGTGCCTGGCGCGATCTGAGCGATCGCGCCGTCGCCGATCTCCGAGGCCGACTGCGCGAGCAGGTCTTCGAGGTCGAGCGGCAGCGTGAACATCGTCACGCCGTGGCCGTTGGCCGGGCGCTGCCACTGCGCGCGCGGTCGATCGGCGTAGATCTCGATGCCGAGGCCGTCTGGGTCGCTGAGGTAGAGCGCCTCGGAGACGCCGTGATCGGAGGCGCCCTCGATCGGCCAGCGCGAGCCGGCGATTCGCCGCACGGTGTCGGCGAGCGCCGCGCGCGTCGGATGCAGCCAGGCGACGTGGAACAGGCCGGTTGTGTGCGGCGAGAGCATTGTCGGCGCGGCGATCGCCGAGAGCTCGAGCGCCGGACTGTTCGCGTCGGGGCCGAGCAGCGCGCGCTGCTCGTCGCGCGCGATCAGCGGCAAGCCGAGCACACGCTCGTAGAACTCGGCGCTGCGCGCGAGGTCGGCGACCGCGAGGTGGACGGCGGCGATTCGCAGACTCGGGTCGATCCGGCTCGCGTCAGCCATCTCTCGAGGCTACTACCGCCGAGCCTCGGCGTGGCCGAGCCTCAACGCGGCTGCACGACGAGCGTCTGAAACGCGCGGCCGACGGCTCCTCGCTCGTCGTGCAGCACGCTTTCGGCGACGCCGGCGCCGCCGGCGAGCAGCCGCGTGCACGCGTCGAGGCCGATCCACTCGCCAACGGGCGCGCGCAGCAGGTGCACGGTCAAGTCGGCGTTGATGAACAGGAAGCGGTCGAACGGCAGCGCGGCGCTGATGCCGTTGCCGAAGTCGGCCGTCGCCACGAGCCGCGCCAGCGGCGTCAGCGGCTCGCCGGGCAGCAGTGGGTGGCGCAGGCGCATCCACACGCGCGCCGGTCCGCGCGTCCGCGCGTCGCCGTCCGCCCGCATCTCCATCGCGGTCGCGGCGAAGCTGGCCTCGAACGAGCCGTCGAGCGCGAAGCGCAGCGGCGCCAGCTGCTCGACGGCAGGCATCGCTCGTCCGAGCTCGCCGGCCGCCGTCGCCGCTTCGGCGGCCAGCTCGGGCACGGCCTGCACGCGCAGCGCCGCGGCGCGCACGATCGTCTCCTCGCCGGCGAGCAGCTCGGCGGTGAGCTCCTGCACGCGGCGGCCGGGACGCACGATCTTCGTTCGCAACGTCAGCGGCGCCATCGGAACCGGGCGCAGCAGCTCGAACGAGAGGCGTCCGATCGGCAGCTCGGCGCCCGGCAGGCGCTCGAACGCGGCCGTGATCAGCGCCGCCGGCGCGCCGCCGTGCAGCGCGCGCGGGTCCCACGGCCCGCGTGCGTGCTCGGTCGGGACGAAGCGATCGCCGTCGGCGATGAAGACGCTGTCGCTCATCGGCGGCGTCAGTCGGGCAGCGTCGCGACGAACTCGGCGAGCTCTCGCGGATTGCGCAGTGGCGGGCCGTGGCCGAAGCAGACGAGCTCCGGCTCGAGTGCGGCGATCCGGCGGATCGACTGGCGGTTGCGCGCAGGGTCGGGCGTGAACACGGTCGGCGGCTCCTGCAGGCCGTGTCTGCTGGTCATCAGGTTCATCCCGTTGAGCACGTCGCCGAGGATCAGCGTGCGGTCTGACTCGCGCCAGTAGGCGACGTGTCCGCGCGAATGCCCGGGCACGTCGAGCACGGTGAAGCCGGCTACCTCGTCGCCGTCCTTCAACGCGCGCGACACCGGATGCGGCGGCCCGGTCCAGAAGCGTTTCTGGAAGCCGTTCAGCCAGCCAGGCGCCTGGCTGTTGGAGATCGCGCCGGGAGTCTCCATCGCGTGCACGTCGTTCTCGCCGCACCACAGCGGGATCTGCAGCCGTTCGCAGATCGCGTGGCTCGATCCCTGGTGGTCCGGGTGTGCGTGCGTCAGCGCATGCGCGACGACCTTGTGACCTTCGAGCTCGTGCATGATCCGCGTCTCGGCCTGGCGGGTGCCGGCGTCGATCAGCACGTCCTTGGCGAGGTAGACGTTGATCGCGTTCGGCGGAAAGCCGCGCAGCAGGAACAGGTCGTCGGCGAGTTGCTTCATCGGATTCCTGGTCGGCTCGCGTCGCTCACCGGCCCGAGCCTATTCAACTCGAGGACTCCCACGAGAACCCACGCACGGCGAGAAACGCGCCAAAGACGCCCCACAACGCGATCACGGCGAGCGCGTCCCAGTGGCTGCTCAAGCCCGAGCCGGTGACGAGCGCGCCGTAGAGCCCGTCGATCAGCGGCTTCAGCGGCAGCGCTTCGGCGATCTGGCGCAGGAAGCCGGGCGCGCTGTGCGAGTCGAACACGTAGAAGGAGATGAACACGACCGGCAGGAAGACGGCGTTGACATAGGCGGCGGTCGACTCGAAGTTGGGGATCGCATGCGCGAAGGCGACGCCGAGCGCGGCGAGCGAGACGACGCCGACGAGCACGAAGACGATCAGCTCGATCCAGTCGCGCGGCCAGCCGATGCCGAAGATCAGCTTGCCGGCGAGGATCACGATGCCGATCTGCAGCGCTGTGTTCGTCACGGCGTTCGCGGCGACGCCGCCGAAGTAGGAGATCGTCGGCAGCGGCGTGCCGCGAATCCGCTTGAGCACGCCGCGCTCGCGCAGGAAGACGATGTTGTAGGCGAGCGCTGTGAACGTCGTCGACATCACGCTCATCCCGGCGATCGCCGGGATCAGGCGGTCGAGCTGGTGCTGGTTGCCGGCGAGGATCGCGCCGCCGCCGGCGAGGAACAGCAGCGGCAAGAGGAAGTTGAAGAACGCCGCGCTCGGGTTGCGCCAGAACATGCGGCGCTCCAAGCGGTATTGGCGCCAGCCGAGCGTGACGACGTCAGCCATCGACCGTCCTCGCCGTGCGCGGCCCCTCAGCCATTGGCGGTCAGCTCCAAGTAGACGTCCTCGAGCGTCGGCCGCGCGACGCTCAGCTCCTCGAGGCGCTCGCCGCGCGCGAGCGCCTCGGCGGTCAGCTCGGCGAGCAGCGCCGTCGGGTCGTCGGTCTGGCGCTCGACGAGTTGCCCGCCGGCGTCGCGGTAGGCGACGCGATAGTCCGACGCGCCGACGCCGAGCTCGCGCGGCGGGCCGATCGCGAGGATCCTCCCATCCTTGACGATCGCGACGCGGTCGGCGAGCTCCTGCGCCTCGTCGAGATAGTGCGTCGTAAGCAGGATCGTCTTGCCGAGCTCGCGCAGCTTGCGCACGGTCTCCCACGCGCCGCGGCGCGCCTCCGGGTCGAAGCCGGTCGTCGGCTCGTCGAGGAAGATCAGCTCCGGGTCGCCGACGAGCGCGAGCGCGAAGTCGAGTCGGCGCAGCTGGCCGCCGGAGAGCTTGCGGCTTCGCTCGTCGGCCTTCTCGGTCAGTCCGGCGAGCGCGAGCACCTCCTCGACGTCGCGCGGCCGCGAGTAGAAGCTCGCCCAGTGGCGCAGCGCCTCGCGCGGCGTGATGTGGCTGTAGATGCCGCCCGACTGGAGCACGATGCCGATCCGCTGGCGCAGCGCGCGGCTGCGCTTGCCGGGGTCGAAGCCGAGCACGGAGACCTCGCCGTCGCTGCGCGCGCGGTAGCCCTCGAGGATCTCGACGGTCGTCGTCTTGCCGGCGCCGTTCGGGCCGAGCAGCCCGAACACCTCGCCGCGGCGCACGCTGATGTCGATCCCGCGGACGGCCTCGAACTGGCCGTAGCGCTTACTCAGCGCATGCACTTCGATCGCCGCCGTCGAATCGCTCACGAGCGCATCATCGCAACGGCGCGTGCGAGCATGCGTGGCCAGGCATCGACGAGCCGCCGGCCGTACGCCTTCGAGAGCGCGCCCGGCGCGCCCTCGCGCTGCTACCAGTGCACTCCGCGCGTCAGCGTCGCCATCGCGATCTGCTCGAACGACGCGCGCTCCTCGGTGTCGCGCTGGCCCTTCGACGCGGCCGAGTCGGGGAACACGCGGTAGGCGAGGTGCAGGATCCGGTCGACGGCCTTCGGCGAGAGCGCGTAGGCGATCTCGCCGGCGGTGCCGAGGCGCGTGCCCATGTGCTTCGGACGCGAGCGCATCGCCTCGCAGATCATGTCTGCCGCCTCCTCGGGCGTGATCGCCGGGAACGCGTCGTACATCTTCGTCGGCGCGATCATCGGCGTGCGCACGAGCGGCATGTGGATCGTCGTGAACGTGACGCCGTCGCCGACGACCTCGGAGGCGACGACGCGCGTGAACGCGTCGAGCGCGGACTTCGACGCGACGTACGCGGAGAAGCGCGGCGGGTTCGTCTGCACGCCGATCGAGGAGATGTTGACGATGTGGCCCGAGCCGCGCTCGCGCATGTGCGGCAACAGGCCGATGATCAACTTGACGGCGCCGAAGTAGTTGAGCTGCATCGTCCGTTCGAAGTCGTGGAAACGGTCGTAGCTGAGCGCGATCGAACGGCGGATCGAGCGCCCGGCGTTGTTGATCAGCATGTCGACGTCGCGGTGGTCGGCGAGCACGCGCTCGAGCAGTCGTTCGACGGACTCCATGTCGGAGATGTCGGCGGCGTAGACGTACGCCGTGCCGCCGGCGGCGACGATCTCGGCGCGCGCCTCCTCGAGCTTCTCGACGTTGCGCGCGACGAGCAACGGCACGCCGCCGGCCTCGGCGACCTTCAGCGCGGTCGAGCGGCCGATACCGGAGGAAGCGCCGGTGATCATCACGTGCTTGCCGTCGAGCGCCTCCTTCAACGTGCGCCCGGCGCCCATCCGCGGCTCCATGTCGCGCTCCCAGTAGTCCCACAGCCGCCCGGCGTAGTCGCCGAGCGCCGGTGGGCGCTCGAGCGCGGTGCCGGCGAGCGCGCGGCCGGACTCGCGCGTGTCGAAGCGCGGCACGAGCTCCATGTGCGCGAGCACCGCTTCGGGAATGCCGAGCTCGCGCAGCGCGAGTTTGCGCAGCTGGCGCCACGGCGGCAGGTCGAGCGCGAGCGTCAGCGGCCACTTCGGCAGCGGCCCGGTCAGGCGTTTGTCGACGCTGAGCGCGATGCGCGGCGCGTGCGCGGCCGATGCGAACGCGTTGATCAGCTCATCGACGCGTTGGCGCCGCGGGTCGGTCAGGTGGAAGGACTTGCCGTCGAGGTCGCGCTCGTGCGCGATGTGCTCGAGCGCGTCGACGACCCAGTCGACCGGCACGACGTTCGTGTTGCCGAGGTCTGGCGCGACGAGCGGCGCCCACTCGGGCAGCAGCTGGCGCGCGCGCTGGATCGCCTTGAAGAAGTAGTACGGCCCGTCGACCTTGTCCATCTCGCCGGTGCGCGAGTCGCCGACGACGATGCCCGGGCGGTAGACGCGCCACGGCACGTACGGCTGCTCGCGGACGATCCGCTCGGACTCGAACTTCGTGCGGTGGTATGGCGAGGGCAGCTTCTGGCCCTCGTCGAACATGTCCTCGGTGAACGTGCCCTTGTACTCGCCGGCGACGGCGATCGACGAGACGTGGTGGAAGTGCTCGGCGTCTACAGCCCGCGCCAATTCGACCGCGTGCGTCGTGCCGCCGACGTTGACGGCCGTGTTCAGCTCGGCGGGCGCCGTCATGTCGTAGACGGCGGCGAGGTGGAAGAAGTGCTTGATCTTGCCGCGCAGCTCGGCGACCTGCTCCTGCTCGACGCCGAGCAGCGGCCGGCGCAGGTCGCCGAGCACCGGCTCGATCCGTTTCGCGCCGGCGGCGCCGGTGACGACGGTCCAGCGTGCGATCAAGTCGTCGAGGCGCTCGAGCGAGCTCTGGCGCACGAGCACGTAGATCTTGCCCTGGCGTTTGTCGAGCAACTGCTCGACGAGCCGTCGTCCGATGAAGCCGGTTGCTCCTGTGACGAAGTAGGCCATCGCGCACCAGAGCCTATCTCGAACGCCGTGCTGCCGTTCGAGATCGCGCGGACTGCCGGCCGGCTCGACGTCGACGCGTCGCTCGACGCGGCGAGCGTCTCTACACGCCTGCTCCAGCGCCGCCGCGCCCCTCGCCGGCGGCGAAGCGCGCCGCGCCGCGCGCACCCTCTTCGAACAGCTCCGGCCCGGCCGCGGCCTCGAGCGCGAGCGCGTCGGCGAGCGGCATGCCGAAGCCTTCGATCGCCGCGCGGCGATCGGCGAGCATCGTGCGCTGCGGGAAGCGCGCCAGCCCCTCGGCGATCTCCAGCGCACGCTCGAGATGCGCGCCAGGCGGCACGACCTCGCTCACCAGCCCGATCGCGAGCGCCTCGTCGGCGTCGACGATCCGCCCGGTCAGGATCAGCTCGAGCGCGCGGCCGAGGCCGACGATTCGCGGCAGGCGCTGCGTGCCGCCGTCGATCAGCGGCACGCCCCAGCGCCGCTCGGGATAGCCGAGCCGCGAGCCTCCGGTCGCGATGCGCAGGTCGCACCACAGCGCCAGCTCGAGGCCGCCGGCGAGGGCGAAGCCGGAGATCGCGGCGATCGTCGGCTTCGACGGCGTCAGCCGCGTGAAGCCCATCGGCCCCTCGTCGCTGCTCAGGCGCTCGACGAACGTCTCTTGCGCCTTCAGGTCGGCGCCGGCGCAGAACGACACGCCGCCGGCGCCGGTCAGCACCATCACGCGCGCGTCCTCGTCGGCCTCGAAGCGAAGGTAAGCGTCGTGCAGCGCGGCCGCGGTCGGCCCGTCGACGGCGTTGCGCCGGTGCTGGCGGTCGATCGTCACGAGCGCGGCCGCGCCGCGGCGCTCGTAGCGAACGGCGTCGGCCGTTGCTGTCTCGGTCTCGTTCATCAGCGCTTCACGGCCAGGCTCGGCCGTGACTCCGGCGCTACCAGCCGCCGCGCCACTGAGCGTTGCTCAGCTGCGCCTTGTGCGCCGCTTTGCGCGCTTCCTTGCGCTTGTCGAGCGCTTTCTGCAGCATGCTCATGAGGAAGATGAACAGCGGGAAGAAGATGATCAGGATGAAGCCGACGTTTGTGACGACCTTGTCGTTCGTCTCGCCGTAGAAGCCGCGGCCGTTGTTCGCGGCGTCGGCGATCGGCGCGAGGACGAACGGGAGGGCTAGGGCCCAGAGGGCCAGAGAAGCCTTGATCTGCCGCATCGAAGCGAATCGTATCGGAGGGCCTGTCGGCACGCGCGCGGCCGGGGCGGGATCGTCGGGTAGCGATGACGATTCCAAACGCCGATAGCAATTGTAGATACGTCGTACATACGATTGCTATCGGCTAACGCAAACGGAACACACGTCCTCGGCGCCTTGTGACCGGCATCCTGCCTCCTGGCCGAGCCGGCCTCCGCTTCTGGACGCAAATCTGAGACCGCTCCGGCCGCCACGGCAGCTACATGGCCGGCCTTCCGGGCCGGCTGTGCTTGGACCTTGGTATCACCACAGGCATGGCGTTGCTGATCGCATCAGACATGCACAAGGACATGGCCGGGCAGCCGTTGCTGCGCGGGGTGTCGTTCAAGCTCGAGCGGCGCGAACGGATGACGATCGCCGGGCGCAACGGCGCGGGCAAGACGACGCTGCTGCGGATGCTGTCGGGCGAGACGTCGATCGACAAGGGCGAGCTGAGCATTGCGAAGGGCGTGCGGATCGCGCTGCACGATCAGCGTCCGCCGCGCGAGCGCGCGATGGCGCTGCGCGACTACGTGCTGTCGGGCTGCGTCGAGGAGCTCGAGATCGAGGCGGAGCTGGCGGCGCTCGAGGCGCGGATGACGGCGGGCGAGGGCGACGACGCGCTGCTCGACCGCTATGCGCGCGCGCAGGCGCGGCTGGAGGCGCGCGGCGGCTATCTGTGGCGCGACCGTGCGACTGGCATGGCGCGCGGGCTCGGTTTCGTCGACGCCGATCTCGATCGCCCGCTCGACACGTTCTCGGGTGGGCAGCTGACGCGCGCGTCGCTGGCGCGCGCGCTCGCGACGAACGCGGACGTGCTGCTGCTCGACGAGCCGACGAACCACCTCGACATCGAATCGCTCGAGTGGCTCGAGCAGACGCTCGTCGAGCTCGACGCGGCGGTCGTGCTCGTCGCGCACGACCGCTGGTTCCTCGAGGCGGTCGGCACGGCGGTGCTCGAGCTCGAGGCGGGACGCTCGCGGTTCTTCGCCGGCACGTGGCACAACTGGCGCAAGGAGCAGGCTTCGCGCGAGCTGGCGCTCGGCAAGTCGATCGACAAGCAGCAGGCTGAGATCGCGCGGATGGAGCGGTTCATCGAGCGCTTCCGCTACAAGGCGACGAAGGCGAAACAGGCGCAGTCGCGTGTGAAGAAACTCGCGAAGATCGAGCGTATCGAGCGCGATCCGAAGGACGGAAAGTCGCTCGAGTTCCAGTTCGCCGCGCCGGAGCGCTCTGGCCGCGTGATCTTCGAGCTGCTCGACGGGCGCGTCGAGATCGGCGGCGACGGCAACGGCACGGCGCCGCTAGTGCTGCTCGACGACGCCGAGCTGTGGCTGGAACGCGGCGAGCACGTCTCGCTCGTCGGGCCGAACGGGACGGGCAAGACGACGCTGATCGAGACGCTCGCCGGGCGCCGCGCGCTGGCCGGCGGGAAACTGAGCACCGGCCACAACGTAAAGGTCGGCTACCTCTCGCAGCACGCCGACGAGCTCGGCGCGGGCGGCGACCCGAACCAGAGCGTGCTCGACGCGACGCAGCGCGCGACGTCGCTCACGCAAGGCAAAGCGCGCGCGCTGCTCGGCGGCTTCCTGTTCTCCGGCGAGGACGCCGAAAAGCCGCTCGCTGGGCTGTCGGGCGGCGAGCGCCGCCGCCTGTCGCTGGCGGTGCTCGTGCACTCGGGCGCGAACGTGCTGATCCTCGACGAGCCGACGAACCACCTCGACATCGAGAGTCGCGAGGCGCTCGAGGACGCGCTGCGCGGCTTCACCGGCGCGGTGCTGCTCGTCTCGCACGATCGCGCGCTGCTCGACGCGGTCGGCACGCGCACGGTCGCCGTCGAGGATCGCGCGCTGCGCAGCTACGTCGGCGGCTGGCCGGAGTACGTGCGCGTGCGCGAAGAACGATCGTCATCAGATCAGAAGACCGGGCCGCATGCGGCCCGGTCCGGAGCGGCGCATGCGCCGCTCCGCCAGTTGGCGCATGCGCCAACTGGAACAGCCACATCTACGACGCAAAACGGGACCGGCGGCGCGAAGTCGAAGGCCAAGGCGAAGCCGAAAGGCCCGTCGAAGAACCGGCTGTCCGAACAGCAGAAGGCCGAGCGCGCGATCGAAACGGCCGAGGCGGCGATCGCCGAGCTCGAGCACGAGCTGGCCGATCCGGCGGCGTGGGCGAGCAAGTACGAGGCGGCCAAGTCCGAAGCGCGCCACACGGCCGCGAAGCGCGCTGTCGAGCAGGCATACGAGCGGCTCGAGGCGCTTGTCGACTGAGCGCGCGCCACGGTTAGACTTGGCTTGTGGAGCTGAGAACGGCACGCAACATCGCGATCGTGCTGCTGATCGCCGCAGCCGTCTTCCTGCTCCCCGGCGGCGGCCAGGCGGCGAGCACGTTCGAAGCGATCCTGCTGATCGGCTTCGGTGTCGGCTTCGGCTATCTCGGGCTGCGCATGTACCGCGAATACCGCGTCACGATCCATGGGCTCGGCGACCGTCATCGCACGCGGCTGTACGGCTCGCTCGCGCTCGCTGCGTTCCTGATCGCCGGCTACACGCGCATGCTGCACTCGACGGCGCTGATCGGCGTGCTGTGGTTCGTGCTGCTCGGGCTCGTCTTGTATGGGCTGATGGACGTCTACCGCCACTGGCGCAGCTACTGACGCGCGGCGGTCGCCAGGTCGGCGCGCTCGTCGCGACGGCCGGCGCTGAGACCGCGAGTTGCGACAGCGGCGCCTCGTATCCTCGAAGCAGATGGCAAGCGGGGCTGTGAGCAGCGAGAGCGAGGCGAGCACGAGCCTCGCCGAGCAGCGCCGCGCGCTGCCCGACCAGCCCGGCGTGTACCTGTTCCGCGACGGCAAAGGGCGCGTGATCTACGTCGGCAAGGCGAAGTCCGTGCGCAAGCGCGTCGCGTCGCATTTCTCGAAAGCGCAAGTGCCGAGCAGTCCAGGGCACGCCGAGATGGTCGCGAGCGCGGCGAGCGTCGAATGCGTCGTCGTCGCGACAGAGGCCGAGGCGCTGCTCGCCGAGCAGAGCTTCATCAAGCAGTACCGGCCGCGCTTCAACATCCGCCTGCGCGACGACAAGTCGTATCCGTTCATCGCGATCTCGCTCGACGAGGACTATCCGCGCGTCTACTTCACGCGCGAGCGCCACCGGCCGGGCCGCGCGTACTTCGGCCCGTATTCGAACGCCAAGCGCGTGCGCAGCACGCTCGAGGTGCTCGCGAAGGTGTTCATGTTCCGCTCGTGCACCGGCGCCGAGCCGGGGCGGCGCAGCGGCAGCCCATGCCTCGACTACTACATCAAGCGCTGCGAGGCGCCGTGTGTCGGCTACGTCTCGAAGGACGACTACCGCGCGAGCATCGACGGCGTCGTCGACTTCCTCTCGGGGCGCTTCAAGGAGATCGAGCGCGAGCTGGACGAGCGGATGCGCGCGGCGGCGGCGGCTGAAGAGTTCGAGCAGGCGACCGTCGAGCGCAACCGCCTGCGCGCCGTGCACTCGCTGCTCGAGCGCCGGCGCGTCGCGAACGAGGCCGTCGGCACGTTCGACGCCGTCGCGATCGCGATCGATCGGCGCGAGGCGAACGCGCAGGTCTTCCAAGTGCGCGACGGCGTGCTCTCCGACCGTCAGTCGTTCTACCTCTCGAACGAGACCGAGCGCAGCCTCGCCAAGGTCGCCGAGGAGTTCATGCTGCAGTACTACGCCGGGCACATGTCGATCCCGGCGCTGCTCGTCGTGCAACGCGACGTCGGCGAGCGCCCGGCGCTCGCCGATGCGCTCGCCAGCAGGCGCGCCGGCCCGGTCGAGCTGCGCGCGGCCGAGCGCGGCGAGAAGCGCCGGATCCTCGTGCTCGCCGAGCGCAACGCGCAGCTCGCGCTCGAGACCGATCGGCTGAAATCCGAGCGTCGCCGCCAGAGCCGCGTCGAGGCCGTCGAAGGCCTGCAGCAGGCGCTCGGGCTCGACGTGCCGCCGATCCGCATCGAGTGCTTCGACATCTCGCATCTCGGCGGCACGCAGACGGTCGCGTCGATGGTCGTCTTCGAGGGCGCCGCGCCGAAGAAGTCCGACTACCGCCGCTTCAAGATCCGCTCGCTCGCCGAAGGTGAGTCAGACGACTTCGCGGCGATGGCCGAGGTGCTCTCGCGCCGCTTCGCGCAGTGGGAGCGCCAAGCGGATCTCTCGCCGCACGACCCGGCGTACGACGCGAGCTTCGCGTCGCTGCCGAACGTCGTCGTGATCGACGGCGGCAAGGGCCAGCTGTCGGCCGGCCTCGGCCCGCTGCGCGGCTTTCGCGAGCGCGGCGTGTCGGTGATCTCGCTCGCGAAGCGAATCGAGGAGGTGTTCGTCCCCGGCCGCGCCGCGCCGCTCGTGCTCGACCACTCGACGCCCGAGCTGCAGCTGCTCCAGCGCGTGCGCGACGAGGCGCACCGCTTCGCGATCACGCACCACCGCTCGCGGCGCGACCGCGCGATGACGACGTCGCTGCTCGACGAGCTGCCCGGCGTCGGCCCGGCGCGCAAGCGCGCGCTGCTCGCGCACTTCGGCTCGCCCGAGGCGATCGTCGCGGCGTCCGGCGAGGAGCTCTCGGCCGTGCCAGGGCTGCCGGCGAAGACGGCGCGCGATCTCTACGCGTACCTGCACCGCGCCGGCTGAGCGGGCCGAGCAGCGGCGTCAGCCGGCGTCGTCGCTCGTTCGCTGCGCAAACACGCCGCGCTCGCTGCGTCCTTGCCTGACTTGCCCCCTCGACCCGCTCAGCGACGATCTGGATCGGCCCGGCGGCCGTGGGCGCATTCGTGCAAGTTCCCCGCAATTTGACACTTTCGCGCCGGATCTCTGCACAATGAGCGCATGGCAGCGATCAGACCGTCGCGTTCGGCGCCGTCGGCGGCGGATGGCAAGCCCGAGCTGGAGTCGCCGAAGCCGGTCGTCGAGACGCGCTTGCAGGACCTCGTCGTGATCACCGGCTTCTCCGGCGCCGGCAAGTCGACGGCGATGAACGTGTTCGAGGACGCCGGCTACTTCTGCGTCGACAACCTGCCGCCGGAGATGATCCGCTCGCTCGTCGAGCTGTTCGTGCACCAAGGCTCGAAGGTCGAGCGCGCGGCGGTCGTCTCGGACGTGCGCGGCGGCGTCTACTTCGAGGCGCTGCGCGCCGTCGTCGACGATCTCGACGCGCTCGGGCTGAGCCATCACGTGCTGTTCCTCGAGGCGGCCGAGCAGACGCTCGTGACGCGCTACAAGGAGACGCGCCGGCGCCACCCGCTCGCGCCCGAGGGCAGCGTCGCGGCCGGCGTCGCCGCCGAGCGAGCGCTGCTCGCGCCGCTGCGCGAGCACGCCGACCTCGTGATCGACACGACCGGCATGACCGCGTCGACGCTGCGCGGCAAGATCGCCGACGAGCTGCTGCCGCACAAAGTCGCCGGTCGGCTCGCGCTGACGTTCATGAGCTTCGGCTTCAAGCACGGCCCGCCGCGCGAGGAGGACCTCGCGTTCGACGTGCGCTTCCTCGCCAACCCGCACTACGAGCCTGAGCTGCGCGAGCTGACCGGCGAGGACGCGCGCGTCGTCGAGTACATCGCGCGCGACGGGCGGCTCGACGACTTCTACGCGCGCCTGCACGCGCTGCTCGACTTCCTCTTGCCGCAGTACGTCGCCGAGGGCAAGTCGCACCTCGTCATCGCGATCGGCTGCACCGGCGGGCGGCACCGCTCGGTCGCGATCGCCGAGCACCTCGCCGAGCGCTATCGCGAGAACGACGACCTCGACGTCGCCGTGGCGCACAGGGATATCGACCAGCGCCCGCGCGGCTCTCGAGTGGTGCGCTAGACGCCTAATCGAAGCGGCCGCTGGGGCGCTGATAGCCTCCCGATCACCACGCCGGGCGATGGAGCGATGCTCCAGAGGCCCGGCATCGTTCATTTTTCGCTCAGGAGGACTGCATGCCCGTTCGCGTTGGGATCAACGGATTCGGCCGCATCGGCCGGAACGTGTTCCGCGCCGCAAAGGCCAGGGGGGAGGAGGCAGGCGAGGCGATCGAGTGGGTCGCCGTCAACGACCTGACCGACGAGACGACGCTCGCGCACCTGCTCAAGTACGACTCGATCCTCGGGCCTTACCCAGGCTCCGTGCGGGCGCGCGACGGAGCGCTCGAAGTCGACGGGCAGGAGATCGAGGTGCTCGCCGAGCGCGATCCCGGCGCGCTGCCGTGGGGCGAGCTCGGCGTCGACGTCGTGATCGAGTCGACCGGCCTGTTCACCGACCGCGCGAGCGCGTCGAAGCACCTCGCGCAAGGCGCGAAGAAGGTCGTCATCTCGGCGCCGGCGACCGATCCCGACGCGACGGTCGTGCTCGGCGTCAACTTCGATGAGGCGTACGATCGCGACAAGCACCAAATCGTCTCGAACGCTTCGTGCACGACCAACTGCCTCGCACCCGTCGCGAAGGTGCTCAACGACACAGTCGGCATCGAGCACGGGCTGATGACGACGATCCACGCCTACACGGCCGACCAGCGCCTGCAGGATCTGCCGCACAAGGACCTGCGCCGCGCGCGCGCCGCCGCGATCAACCTGATCCCCGCGTCGACCGGCGCGGCGAAGGCGATCGGGCTCGTGATCCCCGAGCTGCAGGGCAAGCTCAACGGCTTCGCCGTCAGAGCGCCAGTCCCGACCGGCTCGGTCGTCGACTTGACGATCGAGTGCGCGCGCGAGACGAGCGTCGAGGAGATCAACGCGGCGCTGCACGCCGCCAGCGAGAGCGGCCCGCTCGTCGGCATCCTGCAGTACACCGAAGACCCGATCGTCTCCAGCGACATCGTCAACTCGCCGTACTCGTCGATCGTCGACTCGCTGCTGACGGCCGTCGTCGACGGCACGATGCTGAAGGTGATCGCGTGGTACGACAACGAGTGGGGCTACTCCAACCGCGTCGTCGACCTCGTGCAGAAGGTCTTGTGATGAGAACGCTCGACGAGCTCGACGTCGAGGGCCTGCGCGTGCTCGTGCGCGTCGACTTCAACGTCCCGCTCGGCAAGGACGCCGACGGCGCGATCGTCGTCGCTGACGACACGCGGATCGTCGCCGCGCTCGAGACGATCGAGGAGCTGCGCTCGCGCGGCGCGCGCGTGATCCTCGTCTCGCACCTCGGGCGACCCGAGAGCCGGCGCGAGGAGGACCTCTCGCTGGCGCCCGTCGTCGCGCGTCTGCGCGAGCTGACCGACGCGACCGTGACGCTCGCTCCAGGCGTGATCGGCGAGCGGGTCAAGGCGCTCGCCGACGAGCTCGGCGAGCGCGAGCTGCTGGTGCTCGAGAACGTTCGCTTCGAGCCCGGCGAGACGACCAACGACGCCGCGTTCGCCGCCGCGCTGGCCGAGTTGGCCGACGCGTACGTCGACGATGCGTTCGGCGCCGCGCACCGCGCGCACGCCAGCACGGAGGGCGTCGCGCACCTGCTGCCAAGCGCCGCCGGCAGGCTGCTCCAGCGAGAGGTCGAGACGCTCGGCAAGCTGCTCGAGCGTCCGCCGCGACCGCTCGTCGCGGTGATCGGCGGCGCCAAGGTCGCCGACAAGATCGGCGTGATCGACCGTTTCCTCGAGATCGCCGACGTCGTGATCATCGGCGGCGCGATGTGCTTCCCGTTCCTCTGCGCGCAGGGACACGCCGTCGGCGATTCGCTGTGCGACGCCGAAGACGTCGAGCATGCGCGGCGCGCGCTCGCGAAGGCGACCGACCCTGGGCGGGCGAGCGTCGAGCTGCCGACCGACCTCGTGATCGGCGAGCGCTTCGCCGCCGACACCGAGCATCGCGTGCTCGACGGCGTCGAGGTGCCGCCCGGCTGGATGGGCCTCGACATCGGCCCGAACAGCGCCGCGCGCTATGCCGAGCGGATCGCGCGCGCCGGCTCGATCTTCTGGAACGGGCCGATGGGCGCGTTCGAGCTGGAGCCGTTCGCGGCCGGCACGCGCACGGTCGCCGAAGCGGTCGTGCAAGCGCCCGGCGTGACGGTCGTCGGCGGCGGCGACTCGGCCGCGGCGCTCGCGCTGTTCGGGCTCGAGCACGGCGTCGATCACCTCTCGACCGGCGGCGGCGCGACGCTCGAGCTCGTCGAGGGCCGCGCGCTGCCGGGCGTCGAGGCGCTGACCGGCGCCTCAGCCGGCGCAGGCGTCTCCTCGTGAGCGCACGCGTGCCGCTGATCGCGGGCAACTGGAAGATGCACAAGACCGAGCGCGACGCCAAGGACTACATCCAGGCGCTGCTGCCGCGCGTCTCCTCCGTCGACGGCGTCGACGTCGCGATCTGCGTGCCGTTCACCGACCTGCGCGCGATGGTCGACAGCGCGCGCGGCTCGCGCGTCGAGGTCTACGCGCAGAACATGCACTTCGAGCAGGACGGCGCGTTCACCGGCGAGGTCTCGCCGGCGATGCTCTGCGATGTCGGCGTCCAAGGCGTCGTGCTCGGGCATTCCGAGCGGCGCGAGCTGTTCGGCGAGACCGACCGCGCGCTCGCGCTGAAGCTGCCTGCGGCGCTCGACGCCGGCCTGTCGCCGATCCTCTGCGTCGGCGAGACCGAGGCCGAGCGCGAGAACGAAGACACCGACCGCAAGCTGCGCCAGCAGATCAAGGACGACCTCGCCGGCGTCGCCAGCGAGCGGCTCGCCGATGTGACAATCGCGTATGAGCCGATCTGGGCGATCGGCAGCGGCAAAGTCGCGACGCCCGAGCAGGCGCAGGAGGCGATCGCGTTCATTCGCGCGCTCGTCGGCGACCGCGACCGCGACGCTGCCGATCGCGTGCGCGTGCTGTACGGCGGCTCGGTCAAGCCGGAGAACGCCGCCGAGCTGCTCGCGCTGCCCGACGTCGACGGCGCGCTCGTCGGCGGCGCTTCGCTCGACGCCGACTCGTTCGCGCAGATCGTGAGCGCCGCCGCGTCCGCTGGGTGATGGGCGCTCCGAGCGCGCCGAGCGCCGCCGATCGGCACGCTCCGGCTGTGTGCCTCGTGGTGCTCGATGGCTGGGGACTCGCCGAGCCCGGCCCAGGCAACGCCGTCTCGCTCGCTGAGACGCCGGTGTTCGACGCGCTCTGGGCGGAGTGCCCGCATACGACGCTGACCGCGTGGGGGCGCGCCGTCGGCCTGCCGGAAGGGCAGATGGGCAACTCGGAGGTCGGCCACCTCAACCTCGGCGCCGGCGCCGTCGTGCGCCAGGACCTCGTGCGGATCGACGACGCGATCGCCGATCGCTCGCTCGCGAGCAACGACGTGCTGCGCGGCGCGCTCGACCCGAGCGCGCGGCTGCACTTGATCGGGCTCGTCTCCGACGGCGGCGTGCACTCCTCGCTCGAGCACCTGCGCGCGCTCGTCGCGCTGGCCCGTGAGCGCGGTGTGCAAGAGATCGTCGTGCACGCGTTCACCGACGGGCGCGACACGCTGCCGCACGGCGGCGCCGGCTATCTCGCCGAGGTCGACGCAATGCCCGGCGCGCGCGTCGGCTCGGTGATCGGCCGCTACTGGGCGATGGACCGCGATCGACGCTGGGAGCGCACACAGCGCGCGTATGACCTGCTCGTGCACGGTCGCGCGCCATACCACGCCGAGAGCGGCGAGCAGGCCGTGCGCGACGCGTACGAGCGCGGGGAGACCGACGAGTTCATCGAGCCTACGACCGTCGGCGAGTCAGGCGCGATCGCCCCTGGAGAGTGCGTGCTCGCGTTCAACTTCCGCCCCGACCGGATGCGCCAGCTGACGCGCGCGCTCGCCGAGCCGCGCTTCGGCGAAGAGCTGGTCGGCGAGGCGCCGGGCGTCGAAGCCGGCGTCGAGCCGGTCGCCGCGCCGGGCACTGCCGAGGAGCTGCCCGGCTGGAGCGGCCGCGGCGGCGCGGCGGCGCTCGCGCGCTACGCGACGCTGACCGAGTACGAGCAGGGCTGGGCGTATCCGGTCGCATTCGCGCCCGAGCGTCCGGCGACGACGCTCGCCGCCGTGCTCGCCGACGCCGGCGTCGCGCAGCTGCACGTCGCCGAGACCGAGAAGTACCCGCACGTGACGTACTTCTTCAACGGCGGTGAGGAGCGCGAGCAGCGCGGCGAGCGGCGCGAGCTCGTCGCCTCGCCGCGCGACGTGCCGACGTACGACCACAAGCCGCAGATGAGCGCTCCAGAGGCCGCGCAGGCGTTCGTGCGCGCGTGGAGCGAAGATCGCCCGGGCTTCGCGATCATCAACTTCGCGAACGCCGACATGGTCGGTCACACGGGCGTGATCGACGCGGCGGTCGTCGCGATCGAGACGGTCGACCGTTGCCTCGGCGAAGTGCTCGCCGCCGTGCGCGAGCGCGGCGGCGTCTGCGTCGTGACCGCCGATCACGGCAACGCCGATCACATGCTCGAGCCCGACGGCAGCCCGAACACGGCGCACTCGCTGAACCCGGTGCCGCTGATCGTGACCGCGCCCGACGTGACGCTGCGCGCCACAGACGGCATACTGGCCGACGTGGCTCCGACCGTTCTCGACCTGCTCGGCATCGCGCAACCGGCCGCGATGACCGGCCGCACGCTGCTGGTCGGAGACGGAGTGACGCGATGAGCCTCTCGCGCAAGCTGCTCGCGGCGTTCTTCGTCGGCTCCGGCACGAACCACTTCGTGCTGCCGCGTTTCTACCGCGCGATCGTCCCGCCGCCGCTCGAGCACGAGGCCAAGCGCGTCGTCGAGATCAGCGGCGTCGCCGAGGTGCTCGGTGGGATCGGCGTGTTGCTGCCGAGCACGCGCCGGCTCTCCGGAATCGGGCTGATCGCGCTGCTCGCCGCCGTGTTCCCGGCGAACGTGTACATGGCGAGCGCTCCCGAGCGCTTCGAGAAGATCCCGCGCTGGGCGTTGTTCGCGCGCTTGCCGCTGCAGCCGTTGATGATCTGGTGGGCCTGGAGCGCTACGCGCGATTGAGTTTCACGATCGTTCGGCGCGGCTCGACGCTGCTATGTTCGATCGAGGAGGATTTGGGTACAGACCAGCATGTCGACCGCGACCGCCTTCAAGACAGAGACCGCAGCGACCGGGGAGCAGGATGGCCTTTCGGGCGACGAGCGCCCCGAGCCCGGTCAGCGCGCGTGGCGCGGACTGCTGCGAGCGCACGCGTGCCTGGCCAAGCGGCTCGACGCCGCGCTCGAGCAGGCGCATGGGTTGCCGCTGAGCTCCTACGAGGTGCTCGACCGGCTCGAGGACTCTAGCGGCGGACGGATGCGCATGTGCGACCTCGCCGAGCAGGCACAGCTCTCGCGCAGCGGCTTGACGCGGCTCGTCGACCGGCTCGAGCGCGAGCGGCTGCTCGAGCGCTGCTCCTGCGAACATGACGCGCGCGGCTCGTTCGCATGCCTCACCGACAGCGGGCGCACGCGTGTCGCCGAAGCGCGCGTCACGCACCTCGCCGTTGTGCGCGAGCAGTTCTTCTCGCGCTTCTCAGAGGAGGAGCTCACGCTGCTCGCCGATATGTGCCAGCGCGTCGCGCCGTGCAGCAGCGCGGAGGCGCCCGCCGCCGCCGCCGGCTGCTAGTCGGCTGCCAGCCGCCGGCGTTGGCAGGGCCAGCTTCGGCGGGCGACGTCGCCGCGCGTGCGAGCTACGGTCCGCGGCGGAGCCCTTCACGCTCGTCGCCGGTCGCGTCGCGCTCGCTGCCGTCGCCCGGCTCCGCGCCGGGCTCGGCAGGCGCCGCGGCGCTGCGTGCGCGACGCGCGCGACGATGCAAGAAGACGAAGCTGACGAGCGCGAGCACGGCCGCGACGAGCCCGTAGATGCCGAACGTTTCGATCGCATTGCCGGCTGAGTTGCCGAGGAAGTACGCGAGCAGGCCGATCGCCGTCGCCCACGAGATCCCGCCGAGCGCGTTCCAGAAGACGAACGAGCGCCAGTGCATGCGCGTCGCGCCGGCGAGCCACGACGCCCACACGCGCAAGCCGAGCACGAAACGCCCGAAGTAGACGGCCTTCGGGCCGTGACGCTCGAAGAACGGCTCGCCGGTGCTCAGCACCTCGCGTCGCTGGCGATAGAAGCGTCCGGGGCGTTCGAGCAGCCAGCGGCCGCCCTTGCGGCCGATCACGTAGCCGATGTTGTCGCCGACGATCGCTCCGGCCGCCGCGAGCACGATCACCCACTCGATCTGCAGCTTGCCGCGGCTCGCGAGCACCGCTGCCGTGATCAACGCCGTCTCGCCAGGAATCGGCACGCCGCTCGACTCGGCCATCACGAGGACGAACAGGAGCGGGTAGCCGGCTACTTCGATCAGGTGATCGACGTTGATCAGCGACGCGAGGATCACGAGCACCTAGCATGGCGCAGTCGCGCGCCGCAGCTCTATTTCGTGTTTTCGGAGACGAGCTGCTTCAGCGCCGACGCCGCCTGTTGCACGTCGGAGTAGACGACGTTGCGCAGCACGACCTTCGTCGGCGCCGGCGCTGTCGCGACGACGACGGCGACGATCACGACGACGAGCACGAGCAGCGCGACGATCGCGCCGATCAACCGACTGCGTCGGCGGCGCGGCGCGCGCGCGGGGGCGTGCGACGGTTGCGCCGCGGCGGCTGACGACGCCGGCGCGCGCCGTGGCGGCCCCGAGCGAGGTTGGCGCGGCGTCACTGCCGTCGCGCCGCTTCGCGCGCCGCGTCCGCCGGGCCGCCGCGCGCCGCCGAGCACCGTCGTCGCGCTCGTCGCCGGCGCCTCACGCGCTCCGTCGTCCGCCAACGGGCTGATCCCGTTCGCGCCGTCGCTGAGCGCGCGGCCCATCTCGCGCGCCGTCTGGTAGCGCTCGCGCGGATCGAGCGCGAGCGCGATCGCGACCGCCTCGGCGAGCTCCGGGCGCACTGCGGCGACGAGCGTGTCGAGCATCGCCGGCTCCTCCTGCTGCTGCTTCAGCGCGAGCTCGGTCAGCGACGCCGCCTCGTAGGGCAGGCGCCCGGAGATCAGCTGGTAGGTGACTACGCCGAGCGCGTACAAGTCGGCGCGCGGGCCGGCCTCTTCGCCGCGCGCCTGCTCCGGCGCGAGGTACGCCGCCGTGCCGAGCACCGAGCCGACCTGCGTGATGCTCGACTGCTCGGTCGCCTTCGCGATGCCGAAGTCGGCGAGCTTGACCTCGCCCTCGCGCGCGCGCAGCAAGTTGCCCGGCTTGACGTCGCGATGGACGACGCCGTGGCGGTGCGCGTAGTGCAGCCCCTCGCACGCCTGGTCGATGATCGCGAGCGCCTCGTCGACCTCGAGCCAGCCGTCGTCGCGCAGGATCTCGGCGCCCGACTGGCCTTCGATGTACTCCATCACGATGAAGTACTGGCCCGTCGGCTCGTCGCGTCCGGAGTCGAACACCTGCACGATGTTCGGATGCACGAGTCGCGCCGCCGCCTGCGCCTCGCGCTGAAAGCGTGAGACGAACGTCGGATCGTCGGCGAGATGCTCGGCGAGCAGCTTGACCGCGACTTGGCGCTCCAAGCGCATGTCCATCGCGCGGTGGACCGTCGACATCCCGCCGAAGCCGAGCCGGCCGTCGAGCTTGTAGCGGCCGGCGATCTCGACGGCGCTCATTTGCCGGCTTCCTGACCGCCGACGGCGCCGCCGGCGCCTTCCAGCGGGCTGGCGCCGCCGCCTTCGGCTTCGCCGGGCTTCGGCCCTTCTTCGCCCGGCGCCTGCGTGCCGCCGCCAGGACCTGGCGGCGTCGTCGTCGGTGTCGTCTGCGTCGTCGTCGTTTCGCTTTCGCTCGGCGGTGGCGTCGTGCTCGTCGTGCTCGTCGTCGTCTTCGGCGTCGTCGTCGTGACCGTCGACTGCGGCAGCGGCTGCGCGCACAGCGCGAGCGAGCGCGAGCGCAGGTTTTCGATGCCGCGATGCAGCGTTTCGCGCAGACCGTTGTCGACGCTGCTCGGCAGCCGCGCGAAGTCCTGTTCGGTGCGCAACAGCGCGCTTTCCGTGCCCGAGCAGTCGCCGTCGCCGTTTTCAGCAGCCTGCGCGACCGCTTCGAAGTCGCTCTGCAGCGGCCCGGCGTTGCCGGTCGGGATCAGCCCTTTGCCGGAGCCGCCGCACGAGACGAGCAGCGCCGCGAGCACGCCGAGCAGCGCTACCAGCGCCACGCGCACGAGCCGACCGCGCGCGTGGCGCGTGTCTCGTGACGGGCGCGGGCGGCGCGCGTGAGGCGGCGGAGCGGCTGGTCGCACGGTCATTGACCGTACTCCAGGCGCTCTGCGAGCGAGTCTGGCAGGCGTGCCGCGCGAATCGCCGCGGCCGCGCCGGCGATGTCGTAGTCGGTGCGCATGAACGACGCCGACAGGTCGTCGAGGTCGAGCAGCAGCCACGATGCGCGCGCGTCGCCGTCGCGAGGCTGACCGACGCTGCCGGGGTTCAGCAGCCACTCGCCCTCGGCGATGTCCAGTCGCGTGCCCGCGCGGCGCGGTTCGCCGGTCGCCGGCTCGCCGTCGCGGCGCACGAACGACAACGCGACGTGCGAGTGCCCGACGAGGCAGACGCGCGTGCTCTGACGGTCGAAGCAGAGCTCGGCGAGCAGCGTCGAGAGCACGTACTCCCAGACCGGATCGCGCGGGCTCGCGTGGTACAGGCCGACTTGGCCCTCCTGGCCATCGGGGCGCAACCCGCCGAGGAACTCGAGGTTCCGCGGCGCGATCACCTCGCGCGTCCACTGTGCGGCGAGGCTCGCGCCGCGCGAGAACTCGTCGAGCGCGATCTCGCCGGTCACAGCCATGTCGTGGTTGCCGGCGAGGCACACCGCGACGTGCTCGCGCGCGAGCTCGACGCACGCGTCGGGGTCGGCTCCGTAGCCGACCAGATCGCCGAGGCACCAAAGCTCTGCCGCGTCGCTCGCCGCGACCGCCTCGAGCGTCGCCTCGAACGCCTGGCGGTTGGCATGGATGTCAGAGATGACCGCGACCTTCATCTTCCGCTGGCCAGCCGCGTCGGTGCGCTCCTACTGCTCGTCAGATCCGGCCTCCGTACCGCCGTACTCAGGCAGGTTCTTGATTCCCTCGCGAGTGCGCCACTTCGAGTAGTTGTCCTCCATCGCGTCGATCAGCTCGCGCATGAAGCGCGGCGAGATGTTGACGCGCGAGACGACGACGCCCGGGACCTCCTCGGCCTCGACCTCGTGGTCGACGCGAGCGAACGTGACCGTGAACTCGTAGTCGGAGTGGCTCACGTTCGCGAAGTTCGCGTAGACGCCGCCCATGATCTCGGGCGATAGGTGGATGTTTATGTGGCGCTCGGCGCCTGGGTCTTGATCGGTCACGCAGCTAGTATCGCAATCGCCGAGCCGGAACCGATGAACAAGCCTTCGACCAGCAATCCGCACGCTACGGACCGGCCGCGCTCGTCCGGCGCGACGCCGTCACTGGAGCTGCTGCGACGCGCCGTGCTCGATGGCGCGCGAGCGCTCGTCGGCGGCGATGCGCGCTCGGCGGACGCCACGGCCGACGACGCGCAGGCTGACGACGGCCTGCTCGGCGGCGGCGGCGGGCGCGGCGCGATCACGCTGGAGCGACCGCCGCGCGCGGACTTCGGCGACTACTCGACGAACGCCGCGCTGCTGCTCGCGCCGCGCCTCGGCGCGCCGCCGCGCGAGGTCGCCGAGCGCCTCGGCGGTGAGCTCTCGCGCCTGCTCGGCGCGCAGCTCGAGCGCTTCGAGGTCGCCGGACCGGGCTTTCTCAACCTGTTCGTCGCCGACGAGTGGCTGCAGGCCTCGCTCGACGCCGTGCTCACGGCCGGCGAGCGCTACGGCGCCGGCTCGCCGCCGCGCCCGCAGCGCGTGCTCGTCGAGTTCGTCTCGGCCAATCCGACCGGGCCGATGCACGTCGGCCACGCGCGCAACGCCGCCTACGGCGACGCGCTCGCGCGGATGCTCGAATACCGCGGCGAGGACGTCGCGCGCGAGTTCTACGTCAACGACGCCGGTACGCAAGTGCGCACGTTCGGCGCTTCGGTGCAGGCGCTCGCACGCGGCGAAGAGCCGCCGCAGGACGGCTACCAAGGCGACTACGTAGGCGAGCTCGCCGCGCGACTGCCGGACGCCGCGAGCAGCGATCCAGAGGCGCTCGGCGAGGCGGCTGTCGCGGCGATGATCGAAGAGATCGGCGCCTCGCTGACGGCGTTCGGCGTCCACGAGTTCGATCGCTGGAGCTACGAGAGCGCGTTGCACGAAGGCGAGCCGAGCGCGCTCGATCGCGCGCTCGGCCGGCTGGAGCAGCTCGGCCACACGTATCGGCACGACGGCGCGTTGTGGCTGCGCACGACCGAGTTCGGCGACGACAAGGACCGCGTGCTCGTGCGCTCGAGCGGCGAGCACACGTACTTCGCCTCCGACATCGCCTACCACCAAGACAAGCGCGAACGCGGCTACGAGCGCCAGATCGACGTGTGGGGCGCCGATCACCACGGCTACGTGCTGCGCTTGAAAGCCGCCTACGCGGCGCTCGGCGGCGATCCGGACGAGCTCGAGCTGTTGATCATGCAGCTCGTCCATCTCGTTCGCTCGGGCGAGCGCGCGCAGATGTCCAAGCGCGCCGGCGAGTTCGTCACGCTCGACGAGCTCGTCGCCGAGATCGGCGTCGACGCCTCGCGCTGGTACCTGCTCGCGCGCTCGCACGACACGACAGTCGACCTCGACCTCGACCTCGCGCGCAGCCAGTCGAACGAGAACCCGGTCTACTACGTTCAATACGCGCACGCGCGGATCGCGTCAGTCCTCGCGAAGGCCGGCGGGCGGCGCGTGTCGGTCGCGCTCGAGCGCCGCCACGAGTCCGCTTCTGACGGCGAGCTGCACGCTTCCGAGCGCGCGCTCGTCAAGCAGCTGCTCGAGTTCCCGCCGGAGCTCGCCGCCGCGACCGCGCGCCGCGCGCCGCATCGCGTCGCGGCGTATGCGCTCGAGCTCGCGCAAGGCTTCACGGCGTTCTATCGCGACTGTCGCGTGCTCGGCGCCGAGCCCGATGCGATCGAGGACCGGCGGATCGCGCTGTGCCTCGCCAGCAAGCGGACGATCGCGCGCTGCCTCGACTTGCTCGGCGTCAGCGCGCCGGAGGAGATGTAGCGACGCTCCCCGGCGTCGGCGCCCGCGGGCGCTGAGGGCGCCTGCGCCGGCCCCGCTCAGTCGAAGCGCTTCAGATCGGCGTCGAGACGGCTGGCCTCGGTGGCGCTGAGCGCCGCTGCGGGCGCGCGGGATGCGGCCTGCGCGCGCGCATGACGCCGCCAGCGCGGCAGCAGCACGGCAAGCGTCGCGAGCAGCACGAGCACCGCCGCGAGCGGCACGAGATAGGCGGTCAGGTCGAAGCCGTGTGTCGCCGGCAGCGCGAGCACGGCAGGGCCGTACTGCGCGACGAGCGCATCCTTGATCTGCGCTTCGTCCTCGCCTTTGGCGATCAGTCCTTCGATGAACGCGCGCTCGCGGTCGGCCTGCGGCGAGTCGGCGACCATCAGCGGGATTTTGCACGTCACGCACATCACCTGACGCTGGATCTGCGGCAGCGACGCGCGCGGCTCGACGCTCTCGGCGCTCGCCGGCGGAGCCGACGCCGCGAGGCCGCTCACGAGCGCGACGAGCGCGAGCGCGAGCGCGACGATCTCGCGCGTCGCTGCCGGCACGCGCCTCGCGAGGAGCGCGCGGCGGGGTGTGGCGGCGCGCGTTCTCGCGCGCCGTCGGCGCGCGCTCACGTGCTCCTCGCGAGCGCGATCGCGCGGTTGAGGAACGGCTGGCCGATCTCGCCGCGCGAGATCTGCGTGACGTGGCCTTGGCGATCGATCACGAAGCTCTCCGGCAGCTGATCGGTGCCATAAGAGTGCGCGAACGCGCCGTCGTTGTCGCGCAGGTTCGGATATGTCAGGTGGAAGCGGCGGACAAAGCTCTCCGAGTCCGGCGCCGCGTCGAGATACGTCACGCCGAGCACCGTCCCGCCGGCGCGCTTCAGCTGCGCCTGCGCGCGCTCGAGCAGCGGCGCCTCGACCTGGCACGGTTCGCACCACGACGCCCAGAAGTTCAGCACGACGACCTTCCCGCGCAGCGCCGCGAGCGAGCTCTTGCCGTGTCCGTCGAGGATCGGCAGCGCGCGCGCGGCCTGCGGCGCGAGCGGACGCTCGCCTTTGGCGACGCGCTCGTCGAGCGTGCGGCTCGCCGAGCGCGAAGTGACGCCGTAGATCAGCAGGCCGATCAGGCACGCGCCGACGATCGAGACGAGGATCGGCATCGGTCGAGGTCTCACGGCCCCCAAGAGTAGAGCGCCGTCGCGTACCATCTGACCGCACGCGGCGGTAGCTCAGTTGGTAGAGCGCGAGCTTCCCAAGCTCGAGGTCACGGGTTCGAGGCCCGTTCGCCGCTTCGCACGTCATGCCTAGATCTGGCTCGTGGAGCCAAATCTCGCGTTTCGGGGTGGGATCAGGCACCGTTGTAGGACGTCGGCGGTGACGGATCGTCGCGAATCGCGTCCAGCTCGGACAGCAGCGCCGACGCCGATGTGCCACCGAGCACGCGCAGGCGGGGGAGGCGGTAGGGGTCGCCGCTTGGACGCGCCCAACCGGGAACGACGGTTGTCGAGCCGACGAAGCCGGCGGCTTTGACGGCGGCGACGACCGTCGCGTCGTAGTGGCCGGACGGATAGCAGAACCAGTTGACCGGAGCGCCGTAGCGGCGCTGGATCGTCTTGCGCGCGCCGGCGGTCTGTTCGGTCAGCTGCCGGGCGTCGAGTGTGATCAGGTCGGCGTGGCTGATGCCTTGCGTGTCGAGCTCCCAGCCGGCGGCGAGCAGGCCGCGCACCTGGCGGCGGCTGAGGCCGCCTTGCGACGGCGGCAGGCCGGTCAGCTGGATGTTCTCGTCGCCGACCCAGCCGAGCGAGCGCAGCACGGGCAGCGCGCTGGTGTACTGCGACTGGTAGCCGTTGTCGAAGCTGACGACGATCGGCTTGCCGTGCGGCAGCGAGATGCCGCGCTTCCAGTACGCCTCGAGCTGATCTTGCGTGACTGCCGTCCAGCCGGCGCGCGCGAGCGCATGCATCTGCGCGGAGAACTCTTCAGGCGGGACGTAGAGACCGGGGAACGGCGCGCCGGCGGGCGCCGGCGCGATCACGTGGTACATCAGGATCGGCACGCTGGCCGTGCCGGGACGTCCGGTCGCGACGCCGCCGCCTGGCGTGCCGCTGTTCGTGACCGCGCGCCGCGCTCCGCCTGCGGAGGAGCGCGAGCGCGCCGCGCGCGCGGCGGAGCTGAGCGGCGCACGGCCGCCGCGCGACTTGCCGCCCGACTTGCCCGTGGCGCTGAGCAGAACGGCGAGCACGATCGCGATCGCCAGCACGAGCGCGAACAGCGACAGTGCGTTGCGCCGCCGTCGGCGGATCGCGCGGCGGCGCTCCTCGCGGCGTCTTTGCAGGGCGTCGATCTCCATTGCGGTCAGTCGCGGCGAGCTAGCTCGGTCGAGTTCGCGCGCGGCCGCGAAGGATACCCTCGCGACGATGAGACTACGTCTTTTATGAGATTGAGTCTCGAATATGTGTTAGGCTCGCGCCATGCCGCATTCGCGCAGGCGCTCGCCGCTGATCGTTGCGCCGGGCCTCGTGCTCGTCGTCGCGCTCGCCGGCTTGCTGACGGCGTGCGGTCGCTCGGGCGCACCGTCGGGCACGGCTGGAGCGGGCCGCCTGCAGGTCGTCGCGGCGGAGAACTTCTGGGGCAGCATCGCGGCGCAGCTCGCCGGCTCGAAGGCGGATGTGACGAGCATCATCGTCAACCCGAACACCGATCCGCACAGCTACGAACCGACTGCTCGCGACGCGCGCACGATCGCCGGCGCGCAGCTCGCGATCGTCAACGGCATCGGCTATGACGAATGGGCGCCGAAGCTGCTCGCGGCGAGCCCGTCGCGCGGCCGCGTCGCGTTGACGGTCGGCGACTTGCTCGGGTTGAAGGACGGCGACAACCCGCACCAGTGGTACTCGCCGGCGAGCGTTCGACGCGTCATCGCGCGGATCGTCGCCGACTACGATCGGCTGGAGCCGTCTGACAGCGCGTACTTCGCGCAGCGCGAGCGCGTCTTCGTGGCGCACGACCTCGCGCGCTACGACGAGTTGCGACGCGAGATCCGCGCGAAGTACGCAGGCGTGCCGGTCGGCTACAGCGAGAGCATCTTCCAGCCGCTCGGCGAGGACCTCGGCCTGAAGCTGATCACGCCGTACAGCTTCGCGAAGGCGATCGCCGAGGGCACGGACGTGACGGCGCGCGAGAAGCAGGTGGTCGACGCGCAGGCGAGCGAGCGCGAGATCAAGGTGTGGGTGTTCAACAGCCAGAACGTCACGCCCGACGTTCAGCGGATCAACGAAATCGCGCGTGCGCACCGGATTCCGATCGCGACGGTGACCGAGACGCTCTCGCCGGCGTCGGACAGCTTCGAGCAATGGCAGGTCGCCGAGCTCGAAGGACTCGCGCGCGCGCTGCACGAGGCCACCGGACGTTGATCGTCGGTCCTCGAGCTGCTCCGGGCGCACTTCTTACACTGGACTACGTGACTGCAAGCTCGCAAGAGCACACTTGGGCGGCGAGCGCGGCGCGCGCGCTGAGCGACGCCGGCTACCGGCGCGGCGGCGCGCGAGGCGCGATCCTCGAGCTGCTCGACGAGCAGACGTGCGCGCTGTCGGCCGTCGAGATCGAGCGCGCGCTCAGCGATCGGCGCCGCGAGGTCTCGCGCGCGAGCGTCTACCGCGTGATGGAGGAGCTCGCCGAGATCGGACTCGTGCAGCGCGTCGAGATCGGCCAGGGAATCGTCCGCTATGAGCCTGTGCGCCACGGCCGCGGCCACCATCACCATCTCGTCTGCGACCGCTGCGGGCGCTTGGAGCCGTTCACCGACGAAGGGCTCGAGCGCGCGATCAGGCGCTTGAGCGAGCGCCTGCCGGCGCAGGTCTCAGAGCACGAGATCGTCTTGCACGGCGCGTGCGAGGACTGCGCCGAGAGCTGAGCGGTCAGTCGCCGCTGAGGTTCTGCGGCAACGGTTGACCGGGCGGCGGCGGGTCGTCGAGCAGCAGCTGCGGCACGGTGACGAGGTGAAAGCCGCGCTTGCGCAGCTCGCGGATGATCGTCGGCAGCGCTTCGATCGTCTGCGAGCGATCGCCGCCAGCGTCGTGCATCAAGATGATCGCGCCCGGTTTGGCGCCTTCGAGCGCGTTGTGCACGATCACGCTGACGCCCGGCTGCTGATAGTCGTCGGTGTCGACTGACCACAAGACCATCAGCATGTGCATTCGGCGCAGCTCGTGGAACGTCGTCGCGTCGAACGAGCCATACGGCGGTCGGAACAGCCGTGGGCGGCGCCCGCCCAGCAGTTCGATGCGCGCGGCCTGTTCGAACAGCTCTTCGTGCTGGTCGTGCGCCGAGAGCTGCGCCATCATCGGATGCGTCTCGGTGTGGTCGCCGATCACGAAGCCGTCGTGGATCTCGCGCACGGTCGAAGCGCTGAAGTAGCGCAGCTCCTCGCCGATCACGAAGAACGTCGCCGGCACGTGTTCGCGTTCGAGCACGTTCAGCACGCCCGGCGTGTACGGCCCGGGGCCGTCGTCGAACGTCAGCGCGATGTCGCGGCCCTGCGTGCCGCCGATTTTCACGAACGGCGTATACGCGAGCACCGAGTCGACCGCTTTTTCGCCACGTTCGAGCGCGTCGATCGGCGTCGCTGGCGCCGTCGTCGTGCTGGCGAGGCGCGCGCGCTTGCCGGCCGAAGAGGCGCCGGCGTGCCGGCTCGAGCCGGACAGCACGACGACCAGCACGACGACGACCGCGATCGCGAACGTCAGCGCCGCGCCGAGCCGGCGTCGGCGAAAGCGCGCGGCGCGTCGGTCGGGTGGAGGCTCGGGCTCGCCCGTAGACGTCGCCGGCGGCGCCGGCCGGGCCGGCTGACGAGCCCGCTTCGCCGCGCGCTGCTCGTCTTCGAAGTCCCAGTTCCAGCGGGGGCCCATGCGTGGATGCTAGATAGCGCCGCAGTCGTGCGAAGCGGCTGCTCAACTGGGCTTCTTGTGCCAGGCCTCGTCAGCCGGCCGCCGGGTTGACGTTTGCGAGGGTAGTCATCAGGGTACGTGGCGGTTTGTAGTCGCGGGTGACATTTGGCAGACGGGGTGGCGAGAAAGATCATGCCCCAGGGCAGCCGACCGGCGGCGCGCGGGCGGAACCGGAGAAATCGAGCAAAGGGGAGCGGGAGCATGGAGATCAGACGATCGCTTGGACGTGCCAGGCGCGGTCAGACGGGGCGGAAGCGCGCGCGCATGCGCGCGCTTGTGATCACGACCACGCTGGCGACGTCCGTCGGAGCGCTCGCGGCCGCGACACCGGCCGTGGCGACGAACGCGTTCAAGGAAGAATTCGCGCCGTTCGCCAACTGCCCGGTCGAAACGGCGCAGTGGTGCATGGTCGCGACGACGACGAGCGGTGAATTCAAGCTCGACCTGAAGACGACGCAGATCGTCAACCCGGTGATCCTGCAGGGCGGTCTCGCGACCGATGCGTTCGGCGACCAGCCGCTGATCGGGCCGACGAGCGGCGAAGCCGTATCGAAGACGGCGCAGCCCGTGCCCGGTGGTCTGACGGGGATCAGCGAATCGATCGGAGGGCCCGTCACGGCGACGGCCGAACTGGTCGGTCCGCCGAGTTCGGTGATCGTCGACAAGGGCAATCTGCTCGCGCAGAGCGGAACGGCTGTGACGTTGCCGATCCGCGTCAAACTCGACAACGAAAACCTCGGCGAAGAATGCTTCATCGGCACCGAAGCCGAACCGATCGTCCTGCACTTGACGACCGGCACGACCGCGCCGCCGTTCCCCGGCCAGCCGATCACCGGCAGCCGCGGCACGCTCGAAAGCGCCGGCAGGAGCAAAATCGTCAAAGTCAAAGGCAACTCGCTGGTCGACAACGACTTCGCTGTCCCAGGCGCGACCGGCTGCGGCGGAACGCTTTCGCCGCTGCTCGACGCGGTCGTCGACGCCGGCATCGGGATCCCGTCGCCAGCTGGAACGAACGCGGCGGTGATGAGCGGCGAACTCGAGGAAACGGCTTCGGTGTGGGCCGCGAAATACAAACCGAAGGTCAAAAAGCCGAAAAAAGAAAAGAAACCGAAGGCGTAGAAGGAAAACCGAAGGCGCGGACACCGACCGCGTGAGCGCCGCGCGCGGTCTTCCGAGAAGGCGTTGGCGGCGGCTGGCTCGATCGACCGCGAAGTGTCGATCGAGTCTCGCGGGTGGCACTCGCGAGACCGTCCGCCGACGTTTCCGGGAGAATCAACGCATGCACGTGACAGCAAAGGCCGATTATGCAGTACGCGCCGTGATCGAGCTTGCCGAGAGCAAGCAGGAGGCGCCGCGCAAGGTCGACGACGTCGCGCAAGCGCAGGGTATCCCGGTCTCGTTCCTCGAGAACATCCTCACGCAACTGCGCTCGAGCGGCATCGTGCGCAGCCAGCGCGGCCCCGAAGGCGGCTACTGGCTGGCGCAGCCGGCCGACAAGGTCAGCCTCGCGCAGATCATTCGCGCTGTCGAGGGGCCGCTCGTCGGCGTGCGCGGGCAGCGTCCGGAGGAGATCGAGTACGTCGGCTCGGCCGAGACGCTGCAGCAAGTCTGGATCGCGTTGCGCGCGAACTTGCGCAAAGTGCTCGAGCACGTGACGGTCGCCGACGTGGCCAACGGGAAGCTGCCGAAAGATGTCGTTGCGCTGACGAAGCACAAAGAAGCCTGGGAAACCCGCTAGCGGCGCGAGGGGCGGCGCGCTCCGGCGTCCTCGCTCGCTCGTGTGCTTCTCGCACACTTCGCTCCCTGCGTCCTTGGATCGCTTGCCCCTCGCGCCGCTAGGTCGCGAGCCTCGATGGCTACGGATGGCGAGCTTTGGGCGAGCGGGGGTGCGTACTTGGTTGGTGATCTGTGTCGCATCTCACACACGCGGGCAGTGCTTTCGGGAATAAGAGACAGCGGTTGTGGTATGGACCATCGGGGACTTCACTTGTTGGTGATCCGAGAGCTCCGGAAGCTTCTGTAGCCGTCAGGCTGGCCGCGATGGCCGAGGCTCTTGGGGTCCCTTCGTCCAGGACCGCGTCTACTCTCGATCTCATCCTCTTCGACCTCGCCCTAGGAGAACTACCGATGTCAGCATCGCCCACTGCCGCAGCGCCGCCAGTAACCGACGCCGCGGAGGCCGCCGTCGAGGCGATCGCCGGCGCGGCCGGCCAGGACGTGACGTTCTCGCTCGCGTTGAGCCAGGACCAGAAGGACATTCGCGACTGGGTGCACGGCTTTGCCGCGGATGTCATGCGTCCGGCCGCTCACGAGTGGGACGAGAAGGAGCAGACGCCGTGGCCGATCATCCAGGAGGCGGCGAAGATCGGCCTGTACGGCTTTGAAGGGATCGCGCAGTTCTTCGCCGATCCGACGGGCCTCGGCCTGCCGATCGTCAACGAGGAGCTGTTCTGGGGCGACGCCGGGATCGGCATGTCGATCATGGGCACATCGCTGGCCGTCGCCGCGATCTTCGGACAGGGCTCCGGCGAGCAGATCGGCGAATGGATCCCGCGCTGCTTCGGCACGGTCGACGACATCAAGGTCGCCGCCTTCTGCGCGTCTGAGCCCAACGCCGGCTCGGACGTCTCGGGCGTGCGAACGACGGCGAAGTTCGACGAGGCCGCCGGCGAGTGGGTGCTCAACGGCCAGAAGGCGTGGGCGACGAACGGCGGCATCTCCGACGTGCACGTCGTGATCGCTTCGGTCGACCGCGAGCTCGGCTCCAAAGGGCACGCCGCGTTCGTCGTGCCGATGAGCGAAGCGAAGGGCATCTCGCAGGGCACGAAGGTCTCCAAGCACGGGCTGCGCGCGTCGCACACGGCGGACGTGTTCCTCGACGACTGTCGCGTCCCCGCTGGCTACGTGCTCGGTGGCAAGGAGAAGCTCGACGAGCGCATCGCGCGCGTGCGCGAGGGCAAGAAAGCGCAGTCGCAGGCGGCGATGCAGACATTCGAGGCTTCACGCCCGACCGTCGGCGCGCAGGCGCTTGGAATCGCGCGCGCTGCGTACGAGTACGCGCTCGACTACGCCAAGGAGCGCGAGCAGTTCGGCCGCAAGATCATCGAGAACCAGGCGATCGCGTTCACGCTCGCGCGGATGAAGCTCGAGATCGACGCCGCGCGCCTGCTCGTCTGGCGCGCCTCGTGGATGGGCCGCAACCAGGTCCCGTTCGAGAACGCCGAGGGCTCGATGAGCAAGCTGAAGGCCGGCGAGGTCGCCGTCTGGGTGACCGAGCGCGCGATCCAGATCCTCGGCGGCAACGGCTACACGCGCGAGTTCCCCGTCGAGCGCTGGCACCGCGACGCGAAGATCTACGACATCTTCGAGGGCACCGCCGAGATCCAGCAGCTCGTCATCTCGCGCGCGATCTCGGGGATGCACATCAAGTAGCGAGCAGCGGTCGTGAGGCTCGGGCGCCGCACGCCGGCGCTCGAGTCTCGAACGCGCTCAGACTTGCTCGATCTCAGGCGCGTCGGTCTGCTCGACCTGAGGCGCGTCGGTCCGCAGTGGCGAGGGCTCCAGCTCGTCGGGCGGCGAGGGCTCGAGCGTCGTCGCCGGCGTCTGCCATGGTCGCTTGATCGCGAACCAGCTCGCGCCGGCGAGCAGCAGCATCGCGCAGAGGATCCAGCCGAGCGCGGTTGTTTCGATGCCGATGTACTTGAGCCCCGACGCGGCGATCACGAATGTGATCACGGGCCTGATGTAGCGGTCGGGCGCGCTCGAGGAGAGCAGCGAGCCGATCAGCACCGCCGGCACGCTGCCGATGATCAGCGAGACGGTCACGCCGAACTCGACGTGACCGAACGCGAGCGCGCCGAGCGCGGCGGCGAGCGTCAGCGGCACCGCTTGCGTCAGGTCGGTGCCGACGAGCTGCTTGGCGCCGAGCATCGGATAGAGGAACAGCATCATGATGATCATCAGCGAGCCGGATCCGACCGACGTCATGCCGACGACGATGCCGCCGATCATCCCGATCGCGACGGTACGCAGCGGCTTGGCGACGACCTCGTGAACGCTCGCCGTGCGCTCGTGCCGCGAGCTTCGATCGAGCGCGTAGCGCAGCACCATCGCGCTCGCGCCGACCAGTAGCGCAATGCCGAGCGCCAGCTCGATGTGTTTCTGGGCGCTCTTCGCGTCGCCGAGTCTGCTCAGCAGGTAAGCGCCGACGAATGCCATCGGCACGGAGCCGAGCACCATCCAACCGACCAAGCGGACGTTGACCGTGCGCTTGCGCCAGTGCACGGCAGCGCCGATCGGACGCATCACGACCGCGGCGACGAGGTCGCTCGAGATCGCCGCCGCCGGCGTGACGCCGAACAACAGGATCAGCATCGGCGTCATCAGCGCGCCGCCGCCAGCGCCGGTCATCCCGACGAGGAAGCCGATCACGGCGCTGCCCAGAACTATGTACGGATCGACATGCATCCCTCTCCAGGCCCGACACTACCGCCCGGCACCGCGCCGCGCAGTAGCGTCGTTCGCATCAGCCGGCTCGGCGAGGGACCGTGTCGCGCCTGCCGCGCTCAGGCGCGAGCCTGTTGCAGGCGCTCGAGCTCCTCGGCGTCTCTGACGGCCCAGTCGAGTCGCTCGATCAGCTGCATCGCGGCATGGCTGGTGCTCAGATGCACGGCGGAGACGCTCTCCTCGAGCAGTACTGCAGGTGCGCCGTGCGTTGTGTCGTGATCGGCGGTCACGAAGATCTTCGCCATTTTGGCTGCTCCTTTCCAAGTTCGTTGTAAGCGCGGATCGGACCGGGCTGGAGGACCCGGCCCGATCGCGAGGGGGCTACCGAAGGTGGGTCGCCTTCGGTGGGAGGGGCGAGGGGCTGTCAGGCCCCTCGACATCGCCCGTGGACGCCGACCGGAGGTGAGACGGCGCCGGTCAGACCATTCGCGCGGATGTGGACGCGCGATCTGGGAGGGAACGTCACGGACATTGTTCATCAAAGATATCGAGATTATCGGGAAATGTCAAGACCTCGGTCATGCATGCGCTGGACGACACTCGCCGGTGCGGCCAGGCGCACCGGCGCCGCCGCGGCTACCAGGCCTGCGTCGCGCGGCAGTGCGGGCAGACGACGGTCGTCGAGACCGGCGCGCGAAAGACGAAGCCGCACGCGCACGCGTACGAGGCCTCGTCGAGCGGTCCACCGGCGTTGCGGACGCGCTCGACGGCCAGGTCGGCCGCGCGCGTTGGCGCATCGCCTGCCACGCGCAGCGGCACGCGACGACGCCGATTGGCGCGTGAGCGTCGCGCGTGGCGCAGGCTGTCGGGGAGGCTCGCTCTCATCGCTGTATTGGAGAAGACTCTGTTCACAGCCAAAGGTTTCGCTCTGCAAGCGAGTTTTCCTAGCAAAGCGCTGCTGTGCAGCGCCGATCGAGCAGCCTGCTGGCGGCACGAGGGCGGTGGACGTTTGCGATACTGGTGTCGATGAATCCCGCGCGGAAGCGAACGGTCCGCTTGGTCGTGGCGTTGAGTGCCGCCGTCCTGCTCGCCAGCGCGCTGATCTACACGAGCTTCAGCGCCGCGAGCCCGGCGCTGAGCCCGACGCAGCTGCTGCGCCAGGCGCAGCCGGGACGCAGCTATCAGCTGACGGGCACGGTCGTCGACGGCTCGGTCCGCCACGAACCGAACGGGATCGACTTCAGCGTCGCCGACCGCGCCGGCGGCAAGACGATCCCGCTTTCATACACGGGCACCGTGCCCGATCCGTTCCGCGAAGGGCGCGAGGTGATCGTCACGGTCCAAAAGCAAGGCGGGCGCTACGTCGGCGAACGCAACTCGCTGATCACGAAGTGCCCGTCGAAGTACAAGACGGCTCCGTCCGGCGAGAAGCAGAACTACTGAGAGTGGCTGACCTCGGGCGTATCTGCCTGCTGCTGGCGCTCGCCGTCTGCGCGTACGGGATCTTCGCCGCGATCTACGGCGTGCGCAAGGGCCGTCCCGAGTACTCCGCGTCGGCGCGGCGCTCGATCTATGCGCTGGCGATCATCCTGACGACCGCGATGGCGGTGCTCGAGATCGCGTTCCTGCGCAACGACTTCGCGTTCAACACGGTCGCCGACACGTCGAGCCGCACGACGCCGACGTTCTATCGCGCCGCCGCCGTGTGGTCCTCGCAGGAAGGCTCGCTGCTGCTGTGGGCGTGGCTGCTGTCGCTGTGGTCGAGCCTCGCGCTGTTCCTCGTGCGGCGGCGGATGCGCGACGTCGCCGCGTATGCGACCGCCGTGCTGCTTGGCTTCGCCGGCTTCTTCGTCTCGCTGATGATCTTCTACGCGACGCCGTTCGCGACGACCAACCCAGCGCCGGCCGAAGGCGTCGGGCTCGATCCGCTGCTGCGCTTCCCGACGATGATGATCCACCCGCCGATGCTCTACTCGGGCTACACGCTTTGCACGATCCCGCTCGCGTTCGGCGTCGGCGCGCTGCTCGCTCGACGCGTCGATGCCGACTGGATTCGCGCGATTCGTCGCTTCGCGTTCGCCGCCTGGCTGTTCCTCGGGATCGGCATCCTGCTCGGCGCGCGCTGGTCGTACTCCGAGCTCGGCTGGGGCGGCTACTGGGGCTGGGACGCCGTCGAGAACGCCTCGCTGATGCCGTGGCTGACCGGCACGGCGTTCCTGCACTCGCTGATGATCCAAGAGAAGCGCGGGATGCTGAAGGTCTGGAACGTCTCGCTCGTGCTCGCGACCGGCACGCTCGCGATCATGGGCACGTTCCTCGTCCGCAGCGGCGTGCTCAACTCGATCCACGCGTTCGGCGGCGCGACGCTCGGCGTCCCATTCGTCGTGCTGATCGGAGTGCTGATCGCCGGCTCGATCTACCTCGTCGTCTCGCGCCGCGAGCTGCTGCGCTCCGAGCATCGACTCGACTCGCTGCTCTCGCGCGAGTCGGCGTTCCTCGCCAACAACCTCGTGCTCGTCGCACTTTGCTTCGTGATCTTCTGGGGCACGTACTTCCCGCTGATCTCTGAGGCGCTGACGGGAACCGAAGCGTCCGTCGGCCCGCCGTGGTTCGATCGCTACACGGTCCCGCTCGCGCTGATCCTCGTGCTGCTCAGCGGGATCGGCCCGGTGATCGCTTGGCGACGCGCGACGCTCGCCAACGCCCGTCGCAACTTCTTCGCGCCCGTCGCGTTCGCGCTCGTGACGCTCGTGGCCCTGCTGCTCTCCGGCGTGACGCAGAGCGCGTTCGCGTTGGCGATGTTCTGCTGCGCCGCGTTCGTGCTCGGCAGCGTCGGGCAGGAGTTCTTCCGCGGGACGCGTGCGCGCGGCGCGATCGCCGGCGAGCCGGCGCCGGTCGCGCTGATCGCGCTCGTGCGCCGCAACCGGCGCCGTTACGGCGGCTACATCGTGCACATCGGCATCGCCGTCCTGTTCGTCGGCGTCGCCGCCTCGTCGTCGTTCCAGCACGCCGTCGAAGACCGCCTCTCGCCGGGCGACTCGGCGCGCGTCGGCGCGTACACCGTCCGCTACGTGCGACCGACCGCGTCGATCACGCCGAAGAACGACTCGGCGCACACCGGCTCGACGTTGAACCTCGGCGCCGTGCTCGACGTCAGCAAGCACGGACGGCACGTCGCGACGCTGCGCCCGAGCGAGGGCTTCTACGACTCCGGCGAACCGGCGCAAGGCACCGTCGGTCACCTGATCGGCGGTCAGTCGGTCAGCCACATCAGCATGAGCGCCGGCCTCACGCGCGACGTCTGGACGGCGATCGCGCCCGACATCTCGACGCCGACGCTGCAGCGCATCGTGACGATCGGCAACAAGACGCTCGCGCCCGAAGACGGGCTTGTCGCGATCGGCGTGCTCGCTCGCGAATACCTCAGAGATCCGCCCGCGGCGCAGTTCCACTTGATCGTCTCGCCGCTCGTGATGTGGATCTGGATCGGCGGCTTGATCGTGTTCGGCGGCGGCCTGATCGCGATCTGGCCAGCGCCGAGCGCCGTGCGCCGCCGCGTCGCGATGCGCGCTCGCTCGCGCGCCACACGCGGGCTCGCGCGCGCCTAGTCGGCAAATGTCGCGCTCGATCGGCGAATGCGCCATTGCGAGGCGCTGAGTGCACGTCGTCGTGGCGATCGTCGTCTTCGTCCTGCTGTTCGTCGTGCTGTTCGTGATCAGCGCGCCTTTGCGCGCCGGCGCGATTGGCCGGCGTGCCGATCGCGGCGCGCCGGCCGAGCAGGTCGCGCTCGAGGCCGCGCGCGAAGCGAAGTACCGCGAGATCCGCGATACCGAGCTCGACTTCCGCACGGGCAAGCTCTCTGACGAGGACTACGCGGCGACCGACGGCGCCTTGCGAGCCGAAGCTGTCGAGATCCTCGACCGAATCGAGGCGATCGACGCGAGGCTTGCGCCAACGGAGGACGCTGCGCGAACAGCGGACGACGTCGACGATCTGCCCGCCGCCGACGATGAATCTAACGCTAAAGTCGAGGGTTAGCTGTCAGCGTAGCTGTCGTCGCTTGGCCGCGGTTCGACGACGCATCGCGCTTCGGCGGCGAGACGATCGCGGCCCGGCGACGGGATCGCGGGCCGGCGGCGAGTGCGTGCTCAGCGGTGGGGCGGCTGGGCCGCTAGGCCCAAGGTCGCTTCAGCAGGATCACTGCGTTGATCACGAACAGCACTGAGAAGAAGACCGTCCAGCGATTCAGGTTGCGCTCGACCAATGAGCCGCCGCCGAGCGGGCCGGTGCCGCTGCCGACGCCGAACGCTCCGGACAGGCCGGCGTCCTTGCCCGAGTGCATCAGCACGAGGAAGACGACGATGACGGCGAAGATCACCTCGAGCACTGAAAGGATCGTTTCCACGGCCTCAGCGTACCGATTTCAAAGCGATCCTGGGCGAGCGTTCCCGACCGCCGCTCGCGTGCAGGAGCATCGATCGCGCCAGCGAACAGGCTAAAGAGCGCGCAGTTGCCGGGGTTTTCCCGTTCCCGGCTCGGGTAGGCTTGCGCTCGAGCGGCGCCGTGCCTGAACGTGGACGCTCGGGAACACGCTTGTGGACCGCGATTACGAATCCTTTACTCGTTAGTGCTTGCCTGCCGATATGAATCTGGGCCGAGCGGATCCCCGCGTTTGCGGTCTGCGCCGAGCCACCACCCATGGGACAACGACCAGATGACTCAGACCGGCGCATGACGCCCGGTAGCGCCAGACGCAGCTGGGCTTGGCGCACGCTGATCTCGGCGCTCGCCGGCGGCGGCATCACGGCTGCGAGCCTCAGCCCGCTGACCGCCGCGGCCGTCGCCGCCGAAGGGGCCAACGGAAGCGCGACGGAAGGCTCGACGACGACGTCGACGACCGAAGCGCCGGCGACCGAACCGACGAAAACCGAAACGACGACGACACCGACCACGACGCAGACTCAGACGCCAAGCACTCCGGCGCCTACGCCGACGACGAGCACGCCGACGACGACGTCGGCGCCGCCGGTCTCGAGCTCGACCACGCCGACCGACGCGGAAACGCCGATCGCGCCGCCGGTGAAACCGGCCGCCACCGGCCCGACTGTCGTGCTTCAGCGCGGCCAGCAGGCGACGCCGTCGAAGCGCGAAACCCCAGCTACGAGCACGACGCAGCCGAAAGAAGCCGCCACGACGAGCCCGGAAGCGGGCGGCGCGAACAACGTCGCCGCCGCGCCGAATGTCGTCGCGGCGCAGATCGGCGCGCTGGCGGCCGAGCTGTCCGGCTCGGCGGCCTCGACGCAAGCGCTCGCGTTCTACCGCATCCCGCTGTTCCTGCTGCCGATCTACCAGGCGGCGTCGGTCCAGTACGGCGTGCCCTGGCAGATCCTCGCCGCGATCAATGAAATCGAGACCGACTACGGCACCGACCTGTCCGTCTCAACGGCCGGCGCGATCGGCTGGATGCAGTTCATGCCGTCGACGTGGCTGCAGTACGGCGTCGATGCGCTGAACGCCGGCTACGCCGACCCGTACAACCCGGTCGACGCGATCTTCGCCGCCGCGCGCTATCTGCGCGCGGCCGGCGCCGCGACGAACTTGCATGCGGCGATCCTCGCCTACAACCACTCCGAGGAATACGCCCAGTCCGTGCTGCTGCGGGCGAAGCTGATCTCCAGCTACCCGAAGAGCGTGATCGCGACGTTGACCGGCCTGACCGACGGCCAACTGCCGATCTCGAGCAAGCACGTCACCTGGGGCGCGCTTGCCGGCCAGCCGGCGCCGGCGTCGCCGAGCGCCGAAGCGTCTAGCTCGAACGCGACGGCCGGAGCGACGGCGGTGACGGGGGCCGCCAAGCAGGGCGCTTCCGCCGCGAGCGCACCGACGCCCGCGGCGGCGGCTGACGGCAAGGCTGCCGCCAAGAACGAGGCGCCGCTGCAGCTGGTCGATCTGATGAGCGCGCCGAACGCGGCCGTCGTCGCGGCGCAGGACGGCCGCATCGTCAAACTCGGGCACTCGCGCAAGCTTGGCGACTACATCGTCCTGCGCGACGTATACGGCGACGTCTTCACGTACGCCGGCATGGGCAGCATCGCGACGCACTACCGCAAGCCGAAGCCGCCGCGCGCGGCCGCCGCGTCATCGACGCCGGCGCTCGCTGCGGTCGTCGACGCGGGCGAAGCGAAACCGACGCAGCCGGCGACTGCGGGATCGCATCCGCCGGTCACTTTGAAGGTCAAGTCGCACGCCGGCAAGGCATCGACGGGCTCCGGGCTGACTGACGCCGGCGAACCGGCTCCGGTGCAGAGCGGCAAGGTCCGCTTGTTTGCGCACCCAGGCAACCCCGACGCGCTCGCGTCGGCCGCGGCGCACAGGTCCAAGCGTTCGCACTCCGCAGGGCAGACGCTGGCGCTGCGCGTAGGCGCGATCGTCTCGAAGGGCACCGTGCTCGGCCGCGTCCGCACGCCACCGCATGCCACGGACGGCCATCTGCGCTTCGCGATCCGTCCAGGCGGCGACAGCGCGACGATCGACCCGCGGCCGATCCTCGAGAACTGGACGCAGCTGAGCACCGCGCTGCATCCGCAAGACGCGAGCGGCGACACCGACCTGCTCGGCGCGACGGCCAGCGGCGTCTTCTTGATGTCGAAGGGCGAACTCCAGCGGACCGTGCTGTCGGACCCAGGCATCGCGATCTACGCCGGCGGTCGCCAAGACATCTCCAGCGGCGCGATCGACAAGCGCGTGCTCGCCGTGCTCGAGTTCCTCTCGCGGATCGGCCTGAAGCCGACCGTCAGCGCGCTGCGCGCGGGCCACAGCGAGATGACCGTTTCAGGCAACGTCTCCGAGCACGAGACCGGCGACGCCGTCGACATCGCGGCGATCAACGGCATCCCGATCGCCGGCCATCAAGGCGCCGGCTCGATCACCGACCTGACGATTCGCGCGCTGCTGACGCTGCAGGGCGAATTCGTCCCGCACCAGATCATCAGCTTGATGCAATACCCGGGCGCGGCGAACACGCTTGCGATGCCCGAACACTGGAACCACATCCACATCGGCTTTCAACCGGTCGTGGGCGACGTCGGCGTCAGCCCGGCTGCCGCCGCCAAGGCAGCGCATTCGGCGAGCAAGGGCAAGACAGCGCCGGCGCCGATCGTCTCGAGCACTGACCTGAGCAGCACACAGTGGAACCAACTCGACTCGCGCATCGGTGGACTGCCGGCGCCGAAAGTCGAAGAAAAGCGCAGCAGCTCGGCGATCAAAGACGCCAAGTCTGCGCAGTCCGGCAACGACGCCGGGCAATGAACGTCACGCGTTAGTCACGCGTTAGCGACGGCCAGCCGAGCGACGGCCAGCCGAGGCCCGGTAAAGGCGCGCGAGCGCGACGCTCCGCGCTGGGCGATGGACGCAGGCGGGCGGCTGGCGCTGCTCTGCCGACGGGAGCGAGCCGGGCGGTGGGCGCCGCCGTGCGCCGCCCACCGCCGATCGCGCCGCTTGCGCGGCTGTGCTGTGGCCCTACGCCGGCGGAGAGCCGGCTTCGCCGCCGGGCGCGCCCGCACCGGGGGCGCCCGTACCGGGAGCGCCGCCGCCAGGACCACCAGCTTCGGCGCCGGCTGGGCGCAGTTCCTTCACGCACTTGGCGTCGGCCGCCTTGAATGCCGCGCTCGTCGTGTCGATGCCTTTCGTGTCGAAGATCGGGCCTTTGCCCGTGGTGTTCGGCGTCGGCAGGTTGACGCCGTTGGTGCGCATGCACGCGGCGAACTTCGCCAGCCGCTGCGAGTTGCGCGCACCGCCGAAGCGTCGCCCGGCGCCGCTGAAGCCGCCTCCGCACTGCTTCAGCGCGGCCCGCAGTTGCGCCCGAGTGACGCCTTTCGGCAGCTGGAAGCCGCCGCCCTGAGCGCCGCCTGCACCGAATGGCCCGCCGGGCCGGTGCGAGCCTGCTGCGCTCGGTTTGCGTTCAGGCAGCGTGATGCCCGCTTTTTTCAAGCACGTGCGCAGCGCGGCGCCGCGCGCCGCGAATTGCCCGCGGGCTTTGCTCGCGCTCGCGCTCGTTTTCGTGCTGCTCGAGCTCGATGCGCTGCTCGAGCCTCCTCCGCCGCAGGCCGCCAGCAGCAGGGCGAGTAGTAGGACCGCGATCACCGCCGCCGCGGCCTTACGTCGATTGCTGTGCTGTCGAGGCATTGAGCTCCTTTGCTTTCGATGAACGTGTCTCTGGAAGTCGATTGTGCGGCCTACGTCGGCTCGCTCGATGCGATTGCGATGCGCGCGGTGCGATGCGCGCGGTGCGATGCGCGCGGCCCTCGTGCTCAGCCTTTGCCGAACAGCGCCTGTTCTCCGCCGCCGCCACCGCCTGAACCGCTCGCGCCGCCGCTCGCCGAGCCCGTCGCGCCGCCGCCCGAGCGCGTGCCCGAGCCGCCGAACAGGCCGGCTGCGGCGCCGAGGCCTCCGGCGCTCGTCGAGCCGGCGCGGATCGATTGCGCGGCGATCGCGCCGTCGGCGTTCGCCGTGCCCGTGACGACGACCGTTTCGCCGGGGTGGATGCCGTCGGCCGTCGTCTTGACGCTCTTCGTCACGGTCGCGCCCGCGGCGGCCGTGACCTTGACGGTATTGCCTTCTGGCGTCGTCACGTACAGCGTGCCTTTCGAGATGTAGGCGACTTCGCCGATCGTCGCGCCGGCGCCACCGGCGATCCCGCTCGCGCCCCCGGCGCCACCGGCGCGGCCGCTCGTCGTCCCGCCAAAACCACTCTGCGCCGCTGCGCCGGCGCCGGCCGCGCCGGATGAGCCTGAGCCTGAGCTCGAGCCTGAGCCTCTGCTGGACCTACCGCTCAGCGCGGCCTGCCGCGACGCGAATGCCCCGCCACCGGCGCCTACGCCGCTCGAGGAGCTGCTCTGGCCCTTCTCGACGAGCACGCCGCCGATGAAGCCGCACGCGACCGCGAGGATCGCGAGCAGCGTCAGCGGAATCGGCGTCAGCAGTCGTCGGCGCGGCCGCGGCGGCAGCTCGTCGGCATCGTCGATCCAGCCTTCGTCGCGCTCGTAGATCGGCTCGCCGGGCTCGGCGCTCGCCACGGCGGTGGGCGCCTCGCTGTCGCTCGCGCCAACCGCGCGATCGTCGATGTTCGGCTGATCGTCGGTCATCTGATGCTCCTCGGTGGGGGGAAGTTCACTACTCAAAGCGCAGTGCCTCGATCGGCCGCAGCGAAGCGGCGCGAGCCGCCGGATACGTGCCGAAGAACAGTCCGGACAGGGCGGCCGCGCCAAATGCCAGGAAGATCGAGTACGTCGCGACTTCCGGATGCACGCCGGCGATCGTGAAGCGGCTGCCGAGCACGCCGACGAGCACGCCGGCGATCCCGCCGATCAGCGAGACGAGCACGGCCTCGGTGAGGAACTGCGTGAGGATGTCGCTGCGCCGCGCGCCGACCGCCTTGCGGATGCCGATCTCGCGCGTGCGCTCGGTCACGCTGACGAGCATGATGTTCATCACGCCGATGCCGCCAACGAGCAGCGAGATCGCCGCGACCTCGCCGAGCAGCGTCGTGAACACGCTGCTCGTCGAGTTCGACGTTTCGAGCAGCGACCCCTGGTTGAGCACCTCGAAGCCCGGTTCGGAGGTGTTCGTGATCTTGTGCCGTTCCTCGAGCGTCTGCGTGACCTCGGCTTCGGCCGAGTCGAGCGCCGACTGCGACTTCGCCTGCACGGTGATCGAGTCGATCGCGCCGAAGCCCGTCAGCGAGTCCTGCACGGTCGAGATCGGCGCCATCACGACGTCGTCTTGGTTCGTCGCGCCGTTCGAGCCCTTTTTCGCGAGCACGCCGACGACTTCGAAGTTCGAGCCGTTGACCTTGATCGTCTGCCCGACGGCGCTCGCGCCGGCGAACAGTTCTTCGACGACCGTCTGGCCGATCACGGCGACGCGCTTGTGCTTGGAGACGTCGGCGCTCGTGAACGAGGCGCCTTCGCTGACCTTGTAGCTGTGCGCGGTGAGGTAGGACGGCGTCGTGCCGACGAACGTCGACGGTTCGTAGCTGGAGCTGTCGTAGACGAGTTTGACGCTGCTCGCGTCGACGACCGGCGAGGCGCTCTGCACGCTCGGGTCGAGCGCCTGGTTCTGCAGCGCTTCGGCGTCCTGCTTGGTCAGCGAGACGCTGCCGGCGCTGCTCGCACGCGCGCCGCCGCGCAGGCCGCCGCTGCCCATCACGATCAGCACGTTCGTGCCGAGGCTCTGGATCTGTGACTTGACCGCGTTCGACGAGCCGTTGCCGACCGCGATCAGCACGATCACCGACGCGACACCAATCGTCATCCCAAGGATCGTCAGGCTCGAGCGCAGCTTGTTCGCCGCGATCCCGCTCCAGGCGATTCGCAGCGTCTCGCGCCCGATCATGCGCTCACCTCGAGCGTCGCAGGCGCGATCGTGCGGTCATCCGCGATCTGACCGTCGCTGAGACGGATGATCCGGCGCGCGCGCTCGGCGACATCGGGCTCGTGCGTGATCAGCACGACCGTGCGCCGTTCGTCGTTGAGCCGCGTGAAGATCCGCAGCACCTCGTCGGTCGAGCGCGAGTCGAGGTTCCCGGTCGGCTCGTCGGCGAGGATCAGCGACGGGTTCGTGACGATCGCTCGCGCGACGGCGACGCGTTGCTGCTGACCGCCGGACAGCTCTGAGGGCAGGTGCTGCATGCGGTTGCCCATGCCGACCGCCTTCAGCGCGCGTTCGGCGCGCTGGCGGCGCTTGGCGCCCTTCAGCCCGGCGTAGGCGAGCGGCAGCTCGACGTTCGCCAGCGCGCTCGTGCGCGGCACGAGGTTGAAGCTCTGAAAGATGAAGCCGATCTTGCGGTTGCGCAGATCGGCGAGATCGTCCTCGTCCATCTGGGCCGCGTCGATCCCGTCGAGCAGGTAGCGCCCGCCGCTTGGCACGTCGAGGCAGCCGAGGATGTTCATCAGCGTGCTCTTGCCGCTGCCCGAGCTGCCCATGATCGCGACGAAGTCACCGTTGTCGATCCGCAGCGAGACCTCGCGCAGCGCGCGTACGCTGATCGCTCCGAGCTCGTAAGTCTTGCTCGCGGCGTGCAGCTCGATGACCGGACGCGACGGCCGCGGCGGTGTGCTCGCGCCTGGCTCTCGCGCACGCGCCTCGCGCGCGACGAGCGGGCGCGCGCGAGCAGCGCGCGGGCCGTCGCTGCGCTGGCGATGCGACCGGCGCATCTCAGCCGCCTGGGCCGGCACGTCCGGCGCCGCCGCGAGCAAAGGCGCCGCCGGCGAAGCCGCCGCCGGCAAATCCGCCGCCGGCGCCGCCGAGCGTGCCGCTCGTGCTTCTGCCGGCCAAGCGCGAGAGCAGGCTGCTCGCGCCGCTCGTGCTGGCGACCGGCAGGACGACGCGTTCGCCTGCTTTCAACCCGCCGAGGACGATCGTCGAGCTGTCGCCGGCGAGCCCGCTCGTCACGGTGCGACGTTCCTGCTTGCCGTTCGCGATCACCGTCACCGAGTCGCCGGAGATCGCGCTCGTCGGGACGTTCACCCCTTCGGCTTGCGCGACGACGACTTCGGCGGTTGCGCTCATTCCCGCTTTCAGGCCGGATTCGAGCTGGTCGAGCGCGAACGTCACGTCGTAGCTGACGACGCCGCTGTTGCTCGTCGGCAGTGCCGCGACTTCGCTGACGTGCGCGGCGACCTTGGCGCTTTTGAGCGCTTCGATCGTGACCGTCGCCGGCTGGCCGACCTTGACGTTGCCGATTTCAGACTCGCTCAGCGGCACGACGAGCTTCATTTCGCTGAGGTCGCTGAGCACGGCGAACGAGCTGCTCGAGGAGTCGGAGGAGCCAGACGAGCCGGACGAGCCCGAGTCCGAGCTCGATGCGCCGGCCCCGCTGGCGCCGAGTCCCCCGGCCCCGGAGCTTCCGCTCGACGACGACGAGCTTTCAGAGGACGTCGACGCCTTGCTCGTGCCGCCGCCGGAGACCGTTTCGCCGACTTCGCCCGACAGCGACACGATCGTGCCGCTCTCCGGCGCGACCAAGCGCGTGTCGGCGACACTCTGTTCGGCGCTTTTGACCGTCAGCCGGTCGCTCTTGACGGCGGCCTTCGCCGAGGCGATGTTCGCTTCGCGCGTGGCCGAGCTGATCGTCGTCGTGCTGGAGCCCGACGAGGAGGAGCCAGACGAGGAGCTTGCCGGCGAGGAGCCGTTGCTCGACGCGTCCGAACCTGAGCCGGAGCCGGAGCCAGACGACGTCCCCGAGTCCGAGCCGCCGCCGGTGCGCTTCGCCGACGTGCGCTTTGTCGTTTCGCCGGCCGTTTCGTGACTGGCCGGCGGCGGCGTCGCTGTGGCCGGCGTCGTTGCCGTCTGCGTAGTTGTGACCGGCGCGGTGCTTGTCGCGGGCGCCGTTGCCGGAGGTGTCGACGCGGCGGCCGGAGTCGTAGTCGAGGCCGGAGTCGCCGTCGCCGCTGGCGCGGCCTCCGCGGCCGTAGTCGCGCTCTTGCGATGCGCGCTTGCGACAGCCGCGATCGATGCGGCCGACGCCGACGCGTTGCCCGCCCCCGATCCGGAGCCGGTCGACCCCTGGCTCGAGGATTCGCCGTCGGTTTCTTCCTCGCGCGCGAGCGCTGCTTCGGCCGATTGCAGGCTTGCCTTGGCCTGTTCGAGCGTGACTTCCGCGCTCTGTGGGTCGAGCGTCGCGAGCAGCTGTCCCTCACCGACGCGCTCGCCCTGCGTGACGTCGATCTGCGTGACCGTGCCGCTCGTCTTGAAGCCAAGGTCGAGCTCGCTCGCGGCCTGGATGTTGCCGCTGCCGGAGACGGTCGACTGCACGACGCCGCGTTGCGCGGTGACCGTTCGCGTGACGTTTGCCGCCTGTCCGCCGGAGGCGGGGCCGACGACGAGCACCGCCGCGACGATCGCGCCGAGCACGAGCGCCGCGAGCGCGTAGACGAACGATGATGCTCCCGAGCGTTGTCGCATCCGGCACCGATGCTGGGTGCGGGCTGTAAGAGCGGGCGAAGAAAGCCTGCAAGCGTGGATAAATTCGGCAAACGCGCCAGCCGACGGGCGTCGTAGCGCCGCCTCGCGCTCTGCGATGATCCGGCGCGATGGCCCATTTCGGAGGCATCGATCTCGGCGGCACGAAGATCCAGACGGCCGTCGTCGACGACGAGCGCAAGGTGCTCGGCGCGGCGCGTCAGCCGACGCCGACCAGCGGCGGTCCGAGCGACGTCGCCGCGGCGATGGCCGCGACGATGCGCGAAGCGGCGACCGACGCCGGCATCGAGCCGGACGCGCTCGCCGGCATCGGCGTCGGCTCGCCGGGGACGATCGAAGCCGGCAGCGTGACGAGCGCGCGCAACCTGCCCGACTGGGAAGGCAGCTTTCCGCTGGCGCGAACGCTCGAAGACGCGCTCGGCTGCCGCGTCGCGCTCGGCAACGACGTCCAGGTCGCAACTGACGCCGAGTTCAAGCTCGGCGCCGGCGAGCCATACGAGTCGCTGTTGGGTGTCTTCTGGGGCACGGGCGTCGGCGGTGGGCTCGTGCTCGAAGGCCGGCCGTGGGAGGGACGCGGTGGCGCCGGCGAGATCGGCCACGTCGTCGTCGAGATCGACGGCGCGAGATGCACGTGCGGCAGACGCGGCTGCATGGAGGCTTACGCCGGCCGCGCTGCGATGGAAGCGCACGCGGCGAAGCTCGTAGAGAAAGGCAAACAGACCGATCTGTTCAAGTTGATGAAGGAGAAGGACCGCACGCGCCTGACGAGCGGCATCTGGGCGCGCGCGCTCGAGCACGAAGACAAGCTCGCGATTCACATGATCGAGCGCGCGCTGAACGCGCTCGGCGCGGGCGTCGCATCGGTCGTCAACGTGCTCGATGTCGAGGCGGTGATCATCGGCGGCGGCCTCGGCGTGCGCCTCGGTGAGCCGTACGCGAAGCGCATCGCTGAGGCGATGCAGCCACACCTGTTCGCCGACTATCGCCCGCCTGACGTGCGCGTCGCCGCGCTCGGCGACCTTGGCGGGGCGATCGGCGCGACGCTGCTGCTCGACGACGACCGCGCCGCCGCCAAGCCGTAGCGGCCGGCTTTCGCCCGCTCCCGTCGTTCCGGCTTGCTGTGCCGGCGGCCCGCGCCGAGCTGGCGGTGGCGCGTTCGATCAGATGCCGGCGACGGTGATCACGACGAGCGCGAGCGAGAGCAGCGAGGTGACGCCGACGGTCACTGCCGCGGCGCCGTCGAGCAGGCCGCGGCTGCGCCGCTCGCCCATCACGCTGCGCGAGCGCGACAGTCGCCAGATGAAGAACAGGTTGATCGGCAACAGCAGGCCGTTGACGACCTGCACGCCGATCAGCAGCGAGATCACCGGCACGCCGGGGATCATCGCGACGAACGCGCTGAACAGGATCATCCCGGTGATGATGTTCACGAACACCGGCGCCTCCTCGCGGCGCCGGCCGACGCCCTTCTCGTAACCGAGCGACTCCGAGACCACGTATGACGTCGCGATCGGCAGGATCGCCGCGGCGAGCAGGCTCGCGCCGAGCAGGCCGATGCCGAACAGCGCCTCGGCGTAGTGGCCGGCGAACGGCTTCAATGCGCGCGCGGCGGCGGCGGCGGAGGAGATTTCGTGAATGCCGTGTGTGAACAGCGTCGCGCCGGTCGCGATGATGATGAACGAGGCGACGAGGTTCGCGAAGATCGCTCCGGCGACCGCCTCGCGTTCCTCGTGCGGCAGCTCGTCTTCGCGCACGCCGCGCTCGACGACGGCCGATTGCAGGTACAGCTGCATGTATGGCGTGATCGTCGTGCCGCAGAGCGCGATCAGCAGGATGATGAACGCCGAGCCCGAGTGCAGGTGCGGCACGGCGATCGCTTTGCCGACGTCGCCCCAGTGCGGATGCGCGAGGATCGCCGCGATCGGATAGGCGAAGAACGGGATCGTGAACCAGATGAAGATCCGCTCGGCCGAGCGGTATGAGCCGCGCACGATGATCAGCCAAATGCCGACTGCGGCGATCGGCACCGAGACCTGCACGGGCACGCCGGTCAGCCCGACGGCGGCGCCGATGCCGACGAAGTCCGAGATGCAGATGCCGACGTTCGCGATCAGCACGGCGCTCGTCGCGAAGACCGACCAGCGGATGCCGTACTCCTCGCGCACGAGCTCGGCGAGGCCCTTGCCGGTGACGACGCCCATCCGCGCCGCGAGCTTCTGCACGATCGCCAGCGAGATCGTGATCAGCACCATCGTCCACAGCAGGACGTAGCCGTACTTCGCGCCGACCGACGAGTACGTGGCGATGCCGCCGGCGTCGTTGCCGGCGTTGGCGGCGATCAGCCCCGGGCCGAGCAGCCCGAGGAAGGCGAAAAGGCGGGCTCTACGCGGGTTGAGCCGAGCAGGCAGACGCGGTCGGCCACGCGTGGCCGACCTGATCCGACGCATGACGGGCGGTACTCGGACCGCCATCGAACTGTCCGACTGCAGCGCTCACGCGGAGCAGTCTATTCAGTCCTCGCCGAGCAGCCCGAAACGCCGCCGCCAGCCGCGCGGGAGCATCGCCGCGAGCACGTCGTCGACCGTCACGACGCCGACCATCCGCTCGTCCTCGGCCACCGGGATCGACGTCAGGTTGTAGTCGGCCATCTGGCGCGCGACCTCCTCGAAGGACGCGTCCGGCGAGAGGCATGGCGTCTCGTGCTTGACGAACGATTCCAGGCGCTTGCTGGGGTCGGCGCGCAGCAACGCCGTCACCGGCACGCTGCCTTCGAGCGACCCGTCGGCGGCGCGAACGAAGACCGTCGTCAACAGCGCCGGCTCGATCTGGCTGCGGCGCACCGCCGCGAGCGCGTCGGCGGCCGACGTCGAGCCGACCAGCAACACGAAGTCCGGGCTCATCAAGCCGCCGGCCTCGGCCGGGTCATACCCGAGCAGCGCGCGAACCTTGACCCGCTGGCTGACCGGCAGCAGCGCGAGCACCTGCTCGCGCCGGTCCTCGTCGAGCTCGCCGACGACGTCGACGGCGTCGTCTGGCGCCATCCGCGAGAGGATCGCCGCGACCTGCGAGTCGGGACGATCCTCGAGGAACTCGCGCTGGTGCTGGTCGTCGAGCTCCTCGAACACGTCCGCCTCGAGCTCGCGGTCGTCATCGCCGACCGCCTGGATGATCTCCTCGCCCTCGCGTCGCGACGCGGCCTCGACGAGGTCGGCGATCTGCGCCGGATGGAGCTTGGCGAGCTTCGGGTGCGGCACGCGCAGGCGGACCGTCGGGACATGCCCGACGAACGGCTCGACTCCGGCCCAGTCGAGGAACTCGCCGGTCGCGATGTGCGAGCCAAGGCCCTTCGGCAGTAGGCGGCGCAAGCCGCCGCGCGGCCCGGTGTCGACGCCGACGACGCGCCACGAGCCGGCGATCAGCGCGAGCTCGATCTCGTTCGCGCGCACGAGGCGCGCCCCCTCGACGTTGATCAGCTGCCGGTCGAGCAGGTCGCGCTTCAGCAGCACCTCCTCGGGGCGGCGCTCGAAGCGGCGCAGGTCGAGCTTGGCCTTGCGCAGCACGACTCCGTTCGCGCCGATCTCCGAGACACGGTCAGCGCCGAGATACGACGTGCGTCCGGCGACGCTGACGAGGAAGCCGGTGATCGGCGGATAGCCGGAGCCGCCGAGGCGGACGATCAGGTCCTCGACCTTGCCGAGCCGCTCGCCGTCGGCGTCGCGGAGTGGGCTGCCGACGACCGCCGAGAGATGCAAGATCGGCGGCGCCTGGGTTGCGGGCGCTTCGGCTGTGCTCATCGTCTGTGAGACATCGTACGCGCCGGCGCAGGCGATGCCGATCTATCTTGAGCGGATGCTGCCGTTCTGGATCTCGATCGGCGCGCTGTCGTGCGTGCAGGGCGCGCTCGTCGCGCTGCCGCACGCGCGCTGGCTCGACGATCTGAGCCGTTTGCGCGATCGTCGCTGGGCGCTGATCCCGCCGCTGTCGGTGGTCGGCTTCGTCTTCGTCGCCGGCGCCGCCGAACGAGCGAGCGCCAAAGGCCTCACGTATCTGGCGCTCGTCGCCGTCCCGATTCTCGCCGCGGTCGCGCTCGGCTGGTTGACTCCGGGGGCGCGGCGTGCGCGAATCGTGCTCGTGCCGGCGCTGTTCGCGATCGCCTGGGCGCTGCCCGGCGATCTGCTCGGTCAGGCCGCCGCGCTGGCGTTGTCGGCGCTCAGCTGCGTCACGCTCGGCGTGCTGCTCGCCGCCGTCACGCCGCCGCGCTGGCTCGGCGCCGGCGTGATCGCGATGGCGATCGCCGACACGGCGCTCGTCGTCTCCGATCTCCTGCAGCGCCCGAACAACGCGTTGAACGCCGCGCATCCGGCCGCCGGCTTGCCGCGGCTGCAGAGCGCGACGTTCGGATCGGCCGTGATCGGCTACGGCGACCTATTCGTCGTAGCCGTGCTCGGCGCGCTGCTCGCCGTCTCGCTCGGACGCTCCGAGCAACTGCGCGGCGCCGCGCTGACCACCGTGATCGCAATCGCGATGGACTTCCTGTTCTTCTTCGTCGATGAGCTGCCGGCGACCGTGCCGGCGGCGCTCACGCTGATCGCCGTGCTGGTTTGGCGGCGGCGGAGATCCGCGCCGATGGCGCCAGCTCGAGCGCCTGCAACTCGCCTTGGCTCGTCGGGGCCACTGGATCCGAGCGCCGCGACGCCAGCTCCGAGCCCGGAGCCAGCGGCTCCGCCGAGGGCAGTCGCGCCGTGACCGCCCGCGCGGTCGTCTCGACCGCCACCGGCGCGTTCACCTCGCGATCGGACGCCGCGCCGGCTTCCTCGATTTTCCGCACCTGCGGCACGACACGCGCGTCGAACGAGCCGACCGCCTCGTTGTAGGCGCTCGTCGCCGAGTCGAGCTGGCGACCGACCTTCGCGAGCGGCTCGACGAAGCGGCCGAGTCGCCGGTGCAGCTCGCGCGCGGACTCGGCGATCTCGCGCGCGGACTCGGCGATCCGCTCTTCGCGCCAGCCGTAGTGCGTCGCCCAGAGCAGCCCGATCAGCGTCGTCGGCGTCGCCATCAGGATCTGCTGTTGAACGCCGTATTCGATCAGCGCCGGGTCGCCCGACAGGGCGGCCTGGTAGATGCCGTCTGAGGGCACGAACATCACGACGAACTCGGGCGTCTGCTCGAGCTGCGCGTGATAGCCCTTTGCCGCGAGCTTGGAGATGTGCTCGCGCGTCTGGCGCGCGTGGCGAGCGATGTGCAGCTCCCGCTCGTCCTCGCTGCTCGCCTCGAGCGCCGCGAGGTACGCGTCGAGCGGGACCTTCGAGTCGACGACGACGAGCTTGCCGCCCGGCAGGCGCACGAGCATGTCCGGCCGCAGCGCGCCGCCGTCGGAGCTGATCGTGCGCTGCTCGAGGAAGTCGCAGTGCGCAACCATGCCGGCCATCTCGACGACGTTGCGCAGCTGGATCTCGCCCCACGATCCGCGCGTCGCGGGACGCTTCAGCGCCGAGACGAGGTTGCCGGTCTCCTGACGCAACGTGCCGACGCCGTCGCCGAGCGTGCGCACCATCTGCGCGAGCTCGCCGTGCGCCTGGCGGCGCTCGCGCTCGAGCCGTCCGATCTCGCTCTCCATCCGGCCGAGCTTCTCCTGCACCGGCTGGACGAGGCCCTTGAACTCCTCGGCGCGCCTGGCCATCTCACCGCTCGTGCGCTCCTGCTCGATCTGGCGCTGGTCGGCGAGCCGCTGCGCCAGCGCGTCGCCGGTCTGCGCCAGGACGTCGGCCGAGATCGCCGTCAGCTCGTCGCGCACGCGCGTGCGATTTGCGCGTAGGACGACACCCGCGCCGAGCGCGCCGAGCAGCAGTCCAAGAATCAGTAGAAGCAGGCTCATCGAACCAGAGAAGTTCCCAGTTGGACCGGACACGACGCTCGCTGCGAGCGCGACGCCGACGGTCAGCTGTCACCGCTGACCCAGCGCCGGCGGGCGATAAACCACGCTTGACACGTGGGCTGGGCCTGACTATCCTTGCCCTTGATCCCTGGGCTGCGGCTTGGGGTTCTGCTCTAGAGGGAACAATTCAGAGGGGGCTGCGCTCGTAACGGATCGCTGCCGGCGAGCCCCGTACGAGGAGGATGTGAGATGCCAGCCATGAATGGCTTCGCAGTCTCGTCTCGATCGATGAGACGACTCATCGGCTGCAGCGTTGCGGCCGTGCTCCTGGTGTCGGCGCTGTTCGCGTCGAGCGCCAGCGCGGCCAAAGCGCCGCTTGCCCCGACTAACTACATTGCTCTGGGAGACTCGATCTCCTATGGCTACTCGCAGCAGAAATTTGAAGAAAATTACCCCGCGGAGAGCCCGTCGGCGTTCGAAGGCGGTTTCGTCAACCTGTTGACGAAACGGCTCGCGAGCCTCGAAAAGAAATCAGGCAACGCGCTGACTTCGATCAACTTGTCCTGCCCGGGGGAGGTAAGCGACGGCTTGATCGGTGAAAATTCGGCGATCGGCGGCGGCCAGCAGGCAAACGGCGCGAGTGACTCGGCGCCATGCGGTTGGCACAACGTCGACGGCTTCCCACGTCACTTCGAATCGGGCCCGGTCTCGCAGCTCGAAGCGGCGATCGGCATCGTCACCACGCCGGCGACGTTCGGCACGACAAAGTATGTGACGCTGCAGATCGGCTCGAACGACGAGCTCGCGGTCGTTCACGCTTGCGAGACGCCGGCGTACCTCGAGGCGCACGCTTTTGCGGGCGGCGCATTCGAATGCCTGCTGCACGAAGCCGGCGAAGAAGGCTACTACTACGAAAAAGGCCTTTTCCACCACGTGATCGCCAACGTCGGCGACACGATCGGCGTGCTTCGCGCCGAGGGCTTCACTGGCGAGGTCGGAGTGCTCGGGTTCTACAACCCGCAGGCGCTGATCCTGCCCGGCAGCGACACGCTGCAGCAGAAACTGAACGAATCGTTCGAAGCTGAGATCGGCGGCGGAGCATTCGGTCCGGGCGTCGTCTATGCCAACCCGTTCCCGAAGGTGAACCCGCAGAAGGGCAACAAAGCGGAGAGCAAAGCGATCTGCAAGTTCACCGAAGAGTGCAACACGCACGACAAATACGTCAACTTCGTGAAGTACCTGGAAAGCAAAGGCTCCAGCAAGGCAGAAGCCGAAGCGTATGCGGAAGCTCACAAAGCCGAAGCGGAAGCATTCCCGGAAGGTGACATCCACCCGACACCAGCCGGCCACAAGTACTTCGCGAAAATCCTCTTCGAAGCGCTGTCGACCGGTAAATCGGTCGGCTAGCCTCGCGGACGCGAAGCAAGTCGTAGAGGAGCGCCCGGCCATATGGCCGGGCGCTCAGTCTTTAATCAGACCGTGGCATCAGACCGTTACGGATCAGGCCACGAGGCGCTCGGCCTGGCGCAACTCGTCGGCGGCGTGGCCGAGCACGGTGAGCATCGCCGGCGCGGCCGGCACGAGCCGCGCGCCGTCGGGCGTCGCGGCGATCACCTGACGCACGGGCGGCGCGGGGGAGAGCGCGCGAATCACGATGTCATCGCGCACGACCGACAGCGCCAACTCGGGGATCAGCGCGACGCCGACGCCGGCCGCGACGAGCCCTTGGACGGTCTGGTAGTCGTCGCTCTCGAACGAGACGGTCGGCTCGAAGCCGGCCGCATGACAGCAGCGCACGACGTGTCGCGCGCAGGGGCTCGCGCTCGAGGTCTGCACCCACGCCTCGGACTGCAGCTCGGCGAGGCGCAGCCGCGGTTTCTCGACGAGGCGGTGCTCGCGTGGCAGCGCCAGGTACATCGGGTCTTCGAGCAGCGGTGAGCGCGCCATGTCGGCGAGCAGCGGGTCTTCGTCGTCAAACTCGAACAGCAGCGCGAGGTCGAGCTCGCCGGCGCGCAGGCGCGGCGCGATCTCCTCGGGCTCGCCCTCGGCGAGCGTCAGCTCGACGTCCGGATAGGACGCGCGGAAGTTGGCGATCGCGAGCGGCATCAGCGTCGAGCCGGCGGTCGGGAAAGAGGCCATCCGCAGCCGTCCGCCGCGCAGCCCGGCGATCGCCGATAGCGCCGTCTCGGCGATCTCCAGGCGAGCGAGGATCCCCTCGGCGTGACCGACGAGCGTCTGCCCGGCGGCGGTCAAGCTGACGCCGCGCGGATGGCGCTCGAGCAGCGTCATGCCGGTTTCGGCCTCGAGCGCGGCGACCTGCTGGGAGATGGCCGACTGCGTGTAGTCGAGCGCGTGCGCGGCGGCTGACAGCGAGCCGCGGTAGGCGACCTCCTTGAGGATCCTCAAGCGGGCGACATTAAGCATTAGCAACAGTTATAGCGGCGATCACAAAGATCATTGGAGCTGATGGCAGGAGCGTGCGATATTGAGCGAGAAGCAAATGTGACAACGAACTTGAGCCGGCTCCGAATGCCGGCATCGACACAGGAGAGTCAACATGTCCACGAAGATCATCGTTTCCTACGACGGGACCGCCAACGAGGACGACGCGATCGCGCTCGGCCGCGTGTTCGCGGGGGCCGGCGCCGAGGTGGCGCTCGCCTACGTGCGTCACGCGCAGGAGCTCGACTCCGAGCGCGAGCGGCACGCTCAGCACGAGGCCGAGGAGCTGCTCGCTCGCGGTGCGAGCCTGTTCGGCGAGGTGAGCGTCGCGCGCCACGTCGTCACCGACGCTTCGACGCCGCGCGGTCTCAGCGCGCTCGCCGAGCGCGAGAACGCGGACGTCGTCGTGTTCTGCTCGGACTCGCACACCGCGAACGGCCACATCTCGATCGGCAACTCGGCGCAGCAGCTGCTCGAGGGCGGTCCGGTCGCGGTCGCGATCGCACCGGTCGGTCTCGCCGACAGCACGGCTGCGGGCGCACGCGCGATCGTCGCGATCGGCGACGCCGAGGGCGGCGCGCGCCAAACGGCCGAGTCGCTCGCGTCGGCGCTTGGCACGAGCGTCGCACCGGTCGCCAACGAGCAGGCTGGCCTGCTCGTCGTCGACTCGCGTCCGGAGGCCGATCAGGGCCGCGTGGCGATCAGCGCATCGGCTGCGCACGTCGTCGAGATCGCGCGCTGCCCGGTGCTGGTGCTGCCGCGCGGTCGCGCGCTGGCGTTTGGCCGCACGGCGGCGGCGGTCGCGTAGCGAGATGACGCACTGACGCGCAGCGCCTGGGCGGGCGATGCGCAGCGCCCGGCGGGCGTCGGCCTCAGCGAGAGCTGCGGCGGGCGCCCGCCTTTCGCGTTCGCAACACGTGGCCGGCGAGCGCTTGCGCGACGTCGAGCGCGCCGCCCAGCAGGTGCCCGAGCGGGCCGGTCCACAGCCATGTCTCGACGCGTCGCGTAGTCGCTTGGAGGGAGCGCTGCCTCACTTCTCGGCACGGTATCGTGGCGCGGGTGAGCGCAGTGCTCGATACGAACGTCACCGAGCTGGCGGACTCGCGCGTGCGCTTGGAGGTGCAGGTCGCGCCGAGCGAGGTGCACGCGCGCTTGGAGCGCAAGGCGCGCCAGCTCGGACGCGAGCTGAAGCTGCCGGGCTTCCGGCGCGGCAAGGTCCCGGCGCCGCTGGTGATCCAGCGCGTCGGGCGCGAGGCGGTGCTCGACCAGGCCGTCCGCGAGTCGCTGTCGAGCTGGTACGCGAAAGCGATCGAGCAGGCCGGCGTCGTGCCGGTCGGCGATCCGCAGATCGACCTCGCCGACTTGCCCGAGGACGGTCAGCCGCTGGCGTTCTCGATCGAGATCGGCGTGCTGCCGACGGCCGAGCTCGGCGAGTACGCCGGTCTCGAGGTGCCGCGACGCGAGCCGGCGGCCGACGAGCAGCAGATCGAGGCCGAGATCGCGGCGATGCGCGAGCGCTTGGCGCGCCTGGAGACGGCCGAGCGCCCGGCGGCCGAGGGCGACTTCGTCGTGATCGACTACGTCGGCTCGCTCGTCGAGGACGGCGAGCAGGGAACTGGCGAGGGCGCCTCAGCCGAGCGCAGTCTCGTGCCGTTCGAGGGCGGCGATGGCCGCGACCAGCTCGTCGAGCTGGGCGGCGGCAACCTGATCCCGGGCTTCGAGGAGGCGCTCGTCGGCGCGAGCGCTGGAGAGCGACGCGAGGTCGAGCTGACGTTCCCGGACGATTACCCGGCCGAGCAGCTGGCCGGACACGACGCGTCGTTCGAGGTGACGGTCAAGGAGGTCAAGCTCAAGCAGCTGCCGGAGATCGACGAGGACTTCGCGATCGACGCCGGCTTCGACAGCGTGCAGGAGCTGCGCGAGGACATCCACCGCCGGCTGCTGGAGGCTGACGAGCCGCGCGTCGAGGGCGAGTTCCGCGAGGCCGCGCTGGACGCGGCGGTCGCTCAGGCGAGCGTGCCGTTGACGCCTGAGCTGATCAAGGCGCGCGCGAGCGAGATGTGGGAGCGGATGCTCCACACGCTCTCGCACCGCGGCATCTCGCGCGAGGCGTATCTGCAGATCTCTGGACGCGACGAGCAGGAGCTGCTCGGCGAGATGGAGCCCGACGCCGAGCGTGCGCTGCGTCGCGAGGCGGTGCTGACGGCGATCGTCGCGGCTGAGCGGATCGAGCCGAGCGAGCAGGAGCTGCTCGAGGCGATCGAGCCGACGGCAGAGCGCGAGGGCGTCGAGGCGGGCAAGCTGCTCGCCGACCTGCGCTCAGCCGGGCGTCTGGACGAGCTGCGCGAGGACCTCGCGGCACGCAAGGCGATCGAGCTGATCGCCGAGCGCGCCAAGCCGATCACTGTTGCGCAGGCGCAGGCGCGCGAGCAGCTGTGGACGCCTGGCCAGGAGTCCGAGGCGGAGGCCGCGATCGCCGGCGGGGCCGCCGCGGCGGGCGGCAAGCTGTGGACGCCCGGCGATGGCGGGGCGGGCAGCTAGCCTCTAGAGGAATCCGGACGGCGAAGCGAAACAGAAGCGAGGGTTATGAGTCCACTTGTCCCAATGGTCGTCGAGCAGACCTCGCGAGGTGAGCGTGCGTTCGACATCTACAGCCGGCTGCTCAACGAGCGGATCATCTTTCTCGGCACGCCGGTCGACGACCAGATCGCCAACCTGATCGTCGCGCAGCTCTTGCATCTGGAGTCCGAGGACCCGGAGAAGGACGTCTCGATCTACATCAACTCGCCGGGCGGCTCGGTCTACGCGGGCCTCGCGATCTACGACACGATGCAGTTCATCAAACCGGACGTGCAGACGATCTGCGTCGGCATCGCGATGTCGATGGGCGCGCTGCTGCTCGCCGGCGGCGCCGAGGGCAAGCGGATGGCGCTGCCGAACGCGAAGATCCTGATCCACCAGGTCTCCTCCAGCTTCGAAGGCCAGGCGACGGACATCGAGATCCACGCGAAAGAGATCATCGACGTGCGCAAACGGCTCGACGAGATCATCGCCAAGCACACGCACAAGGATCTCGAGACGGTCAAAAACGACACCGATCGCGACTACTTCATGTCCTCCGAGGAGGCCAAGGCGTACGGCATCATCGACAAGGTCATCTCCGAGCACTGACGCTCACCTGGCATGGCGCGACCGACAGACTCCAACGAGCAGCTCCTCTGCAGCTTCTGCGGCAAGTCCCAGCGCCAGGTCAAGAAGCTGATCGCCGGGCCGGGCGTGTACATCTGCGACGAGTGCATCGACCTCTGCAACGAGATCATCGACGAGGAGCTCTCGGCGCCGCCGGCGTTCGACCTGGAGAACCTGCCGAAGCCGCGTGAGATCTACGACGTGCTCGACGAGTACGTCGTCGGGCAGGACCCGTCCAAGCGCACGCTTTCGGTCGCCGTCTACAACCACTACAAGCGCGTGCAGATGATGATGTCGGGCGACACCGACATCGAGTTGCAGAAGTCGAACATCCTGCTGCTCGGCCCGACCGGCTGCGGCAAGACGCTGCTCGCGCAGACGCTCGCGCGGATCCTCAACGTGCCATTCGCGATCGCCGACGCGACGGCGCTGACCGAGGCCGGCTACGTCGGCGAGGATGTCGAGAACATCCTCTTGAAGCTGATCCAGGCGGCCGATTACGACGTCAAGAAGGCCGAGACTGGGATCATCTACATCGACGAGGTCGACAAGATCGCGCGCAAGGCCGACAACCCGTCGATCACGCGCGACGTCTCCGGCGAGGGCGTGCAGCAGGCGCTGCTGAAGATCCTCGAGGGAACGCAGGCGTCGGTGCCGCCGCAGGGCGGGCGCAAGCACCCGCACCAGGAGTTCCTGACGATCGACACGACGAACGTGCTGTTCATCTGCGGCGGCGCGTTCGCGAACCTCGACAAGGTGATCGAGCGGCGGATCGGCCACAAAGGCGTCGGCTTTGCGGCGGCGATCGAGGCGAAGGCCGAGCGTGACACGGGCGACGTGTTCGAGCACTGCCTGCCGGAGGATCTGATCGAGTACGGCCTGATCCCGGAGTTCATCGGCCGCCTGCCGGTCGTCTCGGCCGTGCACCAGCTGACGCGCGAGGATCTCGTCTCGATCCTCGTCGAGCCGCGCAACGCGCTCGTCAAGCAGTTCCAGCGGTTCTTCGCGTTCGACGGGATCGAGCTGGTCTTCTCCGAGGACTCGCTGACGGCGGTCGCCGAGAAGGGGCTCGAGCGCGAGACGGGCGCGCGCGGACTGCGCTCGATCATCGAGGAGATCCTGCTCGAGGTCCAGTTCGAGCTGCCGTCGCGGCGCGACGTGAAGAAGTGCGTCGTGACGAAGGAGACGGTCGAGAAGGGGCTGACGCCGACGCTCGTCACCGAAGCGGCGCCGGAAGACGCCGCCGACGCGTCGCCGCGCGAGCAGTCGGCCTGAGCGTCGCGACGCCGTCGACCGCTACTATCGCCCTGTGCGCAAGCGTCGCGAGTCATCGAAGTCCCTGGTCAAGAGCACGGTCGGAGCCGTGCCGTGGCTGACGCTCGCGCGCGTCGCGATGGTCGTCGGCAAGCACTGGAACACGCTGTCGGCGAAGGAGCGCGCGCGCTTGGCGCAGCTCGTCGGCGAATCGCGTGGGCGCAGCGGCAACCTCAGCGTCAAGCAGCGGTTGGAGCTGCGCAAACTGGCCGGCAAGCTCGACCTGAAGGGCCTCGGGCGCGAGCTCGTGCCGCTCGTCTACGGCTCGCGCAAGCGCCGCGGGCGCAAGCGCGGCTGACGTCGCGCCGTACGCGGCGCGAGCGACCCGACCTGCAGCGATGACCGACGACGACCTCGACAAGCTCTCGACGCATGAGCTGCACGACCGCGCGGTGCGCCGCGCCGAGCGCCATCTCGACTTGAAGTTCTTCTGGTCGCTGCTGCAGCTGATTCCGGCGGCGGAGGCGGCGAGTGGCGATCAGGGCGAGGCCGACTACGACATCCAGTTCTCTAAAGGGCTGATCTCCGACGCGCTGCACAGCGGCGACGGCGAGCTCGGCGAGGCGATGCGGCCGGTGTTCGTCGACTACCTGCGCGAGCACGCAGACGCCTGAGCGGGCGCTCGCGCGCGTTCGCGAAAGGACGATGACGACGCCTCGACGCAAACGCCAATCGTCCGCTTCGGCGCCAGGTGCGCTCGCGGCGCGGCCGCCATCATGGAGCGAGCGCGAGGCCGAGGCGCACTTGCGCTCGCTGGAGCTGTTCGGGATGCGCTTCGGGCTCGATCGGATGCGCCGGATGATGACCGTGCTCGGCGCGCCGCAGCGGCGCTTCGCGTCGATTCACGTGCTCGGCACGAACGGCAAGACGTCGACGACGCGGATGACGGCGGCGATCCTCGAGCGCCACGGCCTGCGCACGGCGGCGTACACCTCGCCGCACCTGGTCTCCTACACCGAGCGCGTGCAGGTCGACGAGCGCGATATCTCCGAGGATCAGCTCGCGGCGGCGATCGCGCGTGCCGCGTGGGCGGCCGAGCGCGTCAATCGGACACTCGCGGCCGACGATCACGTGACGCAGTTCGAACTGCTGACGGCGGCGGCGCTTTGGGCGATGGCCGAGCGCGGCGTCGACGTCGCCGTGATCGAGGCGGGCCTCGGCGGCCGCTATGACGCGACGTCGGTGATCGACTCGCGTGTGACGGCGCTGACGAACGTCGGGCTCGAGCACACGCGCTGGCTCGGCCCGACGGTGCGCGACATCGCCGAGGAGAAGCTGGCGGTGCTCGGCGCCGGAGCGACGCTCGCGCTCGGCGCGGAGCTCGCGCCGGAAGCATTGGCGGTCGCCGAGCGCGTCGCGCGCGAACGCGGCGCGCAGCTGCGCAGCGCCTCGCGCGAGTCGTCGCTCGAGTCGCTGTCGCTCGCCGCGAAAGGCGAGTTCCAACGTCGCAACTTCGCGCTCGCGGAACTGATCGCGCGGACGTACCTGGAGGAGCTCGGGCTGGCCGTCAGCGAGCAGGCGATCGGCGAAGCGGCGAGCGCGACGGACGTGCGTGGGCGGCTGCAGGTGATCGACGAGCGCCCGCTGACGGTGCTCGACGGCGCGCACAACCCGGATGCGGCGCGCGCGCTGGCGCGCGCGCTTGCGGAGGTTCTCGGCGATCGTCCGCTCGCGCTCGTGCTCGGTGTGCTCGAGGACAAGGACGCGGCGAGCATGCTCGCGGCGCTGCTGCCGCTTTGCGAGCACGCGTGGTTCACGGCGCCGCCGAGCGAGCGTGCGCTCTCGCCGGCGACGCTTCAGTCGCTCGCGCGCCAACTCGGCTTCGAGCGCGTCAGCTGCGAGCCGAGCCCGTCGCGAGCGCTGGAGCTGGCGCGCGAGTGGGCCTCTGAACGCGGCGCGGCGGTGCTCGCGACGGGCTCGGTCTACCTCGTCGGTGACCTGCTCGAGCACTGCGAGCAGCGGCGCGAGACGGAGGAGTCGGATGCTCGCCGGCGAAGGGCAGCAACATGAACGAGGGCGGTCCATCCGTGCTCACGATGATCGGCGCTGTCGCGCTGATCGTCGCGCTCGTGATCCTGGTGTTCTTCGCGGCTGGTTACGGCTTTGGACGCCTGTTTCTCTAAACTCGGGACCGGCCGATGCTAACGCTCGCGTACTTCGGAATCGAAAGCAGCGGCCTGAATCTGGTCGTCGACTTGCTGATCCTGTTCGTCGTCGTCCTGTACCTGTCGCTGATCTACTGGACGTACGCGGATGCGCGGCGGCGGATCGTCGATCCGATGCTCGTCGGCTGCGCGACGGCGGCGTCGCTGTTCCCGTTCGTCGGAACGATCGTCTACATGATCTTGCGCCCGCCGGAGTACATCGAGGACGTGCGCGAGCGCGAACTCGAGACGCAGGCGGCGGAGCTGCGGCTGCACGAGCTCGACTACTCGCTGTGCCCGCATTGCGACTACCGGATCGAGAAGGACTTCGTTCGCTGCCCGAGCTGCTTGCGCAAGCTGAAGGACCGCTGCGTCAGCTGCTCGCGACCGCTCGACCAGGCGTGGACGATCTGCCCTTACTGCGAGACCGAGGTCGCCTCGACGACGCCGGCGCGCCGGACGCGACGGCGCCGCACGGCCGCGGAGGCCGAGCAGGCGGAGCTGGCGAGCGCGACGAGCCGGCCGGAGACGGCGCGAGCGCGAGCGGCGCGCGAGCGCCAGGAACGCGAAGCCGCGGAGTCGGCTCTCGAGGAGAGCGGCCTGCAGGAGCTCGAGCAGGAGCAGGACACGCGCTCGACGCCGCTCGCCGCTTCAGAGCCTGCGAGCGGCACGCGCCGGGGCGAGCGCTCGAGCCGCTCGAGCGGCCGCGCACGCCCGACGACCTGACGCACGGCCGACTACCTGAGAAACCGCAACAGAGAAGGGAATCGATGGACCGAACGTTGATCCTCGTAAAGCCTGACGCGTTCGCGCGGGGCCTGTCGGGCGAGATAATCGCGCGCTTCGAGCGCAAGGGACTGAAGCTCGCTGCTCTGCGCAGCATGACGGTCAGTCGCGAGCTGGCCGAAGAGCACTACGCCGAGCATGCCGAGCGCCCGTTCTTCGGCGAGCTCGTCGAGTTCATCACGTCGGGGCCGATCGTCGCGATGGTGCTCGAAGGCATCGACGCGGTCAAGGCGGCGCGCCAGGTGATCGGCGCGACGAACCCGCTCGAGGCGAGCACGGGATCGATTCGCGGCGACTTCGCGATCGAGACGGGCCGCAACATGGTGCACGGCTCGGACTCGCCGGAGTCGGCGGCGCGCGAGTCGGCGCTGTTCTTCGGCGACGTCGCCTGAGTCGATGATCGGCGCCGCCGGCGACGGCCCGCGCGGCGGTCGGCCGCCGGCGCGCGAGCGCCCGGCGCTCGTGCTCGCGTCGGGCTCGCCGCAGCGGCGCGAGCTGCTGGAGCGGCTCGGCGTCCCGTTCACGGTCCGAGTCTCGGGCGCGGATGAGCTCGAGCAGAGCGATGACCCGCCGTCGCTGGCGGTCGAGAACGCGCGGCGCAAGGCGCGTGCGGCGCTGCGCCCTGGCGTCGCCGAGGCGGTGATCGGCTGCGACACGATCGTCGTGCTCGACGGCGTCGTCTACGGCAAGCCGCCGGACGAGACGGCCGCGCGCGCGACGCTGAGCGCGCTCGGCGGCCGCACGCATGAGGTGATCAGCGGCCTCGCGCTGCTGATCGGCGGCGCTGACGGGCGGGTCGAGCAGCGCACGACGCTGGCGCGCACGCGCGTCACGTTCCGGGCGATCGACGAGCGGCTGCTCGACGCGTACGTCGCGACGGAGGAGTGGCGCGGGCGCTCGGGCGGCTATGCGATCCAGGGCGCCGGCGCGCGGCTCGCGCTGGCTGTCGACGGCGAAGAGGAGAACGTCGTCGGTCTGCCGCTGCGGGCGTTGCGCGAGCTGTGCCCGGAGTTGCCGTAGATCGAGATTGGCGCCTGGCGGCGCCTGGATCGCGTTCGCGGTGGCTCGCGCAGCCGCGCATCGCGGCGAGGAGGATTTCCCTGCAAAACCGCCTGCGTGCCTATCGGGCGGCGAGGCGCGTCCGCTAGACTGCGCCACCGGCGAGCTCGACGAATCGGAGCTCTCCGGCGCGGTCTGCCACGCCCGTCGTGGTGCGACGGCAGGCGCCAACGAGCCGTACCTTTCTTTCCTATAAATGGGCATCTTCAGCTACCTGACAGGCTTTGGCGGCCGCGACATGGCCGTCGACCTGGGCACGGCGAACACGCTCGTGTACGTGCGCGGTCGCGGCATCGTGCTGTCTGAGCCGAGCGTCGTCGCGATCGACTCGCGCACGGGCGAAGTTCACGCGGTCGGAATCGAGGCGAAGCGGATGCTCGGGCGCACGCCGGGCACGATCCAGGCGATCCGACCGCTGAAGGACGGCGTGATCGCCGACTTCGACGTGACCGAGGAGATGCTGCGCCACTTCATCCAGAAGGTCCACCAGAACCGCTGGGCGCACCCGCGTGTAGTCGTCTGCGTGCCGTCGGGCGTGACCGGCGTGGAGAAGCGCGCGGTCGAGGAGGCGTGCCTGTCGGCGGGCGCGCGCACGGCGTACCTGATCGAGGAGCCGATGGCGGCGGCGATCGGCGCCGGGCTGCCGGTCGGCGAGCCGACGGGCTCGATGGTCGTCGACATCGGCGGCGGCACGTCAGAGGTCGCGGTGATCTCGCTCGGCGGGATCGTCGTCTCGCAGTCGATCCGCGTCGGCGGCGACGAGATGGACGAGGCGATCATCAACTACGCCAAGCGCGAGTACAAGCTGCTGATCGGCCAGCAGACGGCCGAGGAGCTGAAGCTCGAGATCGGCTCGGCGTGCCCGATGGCGGAGGAGCTGCAGGCGGAGATCCGCGGCCGTGACATGGTCGGAGGGCTGCCGAAGACGGTCGTGCTGACGAGCGAGGAGATTCGCCAGGCGCTCGAAGAGCCGCTGACGCAGATCCTCGACGCGGTCAAGGAGACGCTCGACCGCACGCCGCCGGAGCTCGCGTCGGACATCATGGACCGCGGCATCATGCTCGCGGGCGGCGGCGCGCTGCTGCAGGGCCTCGACGAGCGGCTGCGCGAAGAGACGCAGATGCCGGCGCATCTGGCGGAGTCGCCGCTGACGTGCGTCGCCGTCGGCTCGGGCCGCTCGCTGGAGGAGTTCGAGGCGATCCACCGCTCGAACCGCAAGTCGCGCAACCGCCAGCAGCGGCGGCGGTAGGCGCGAGCTGTGACGCAGGCGCAGATCCGGGGGTACTCTTTCTCGTGAACGCTTCGGAAGGTCGCTATCGGTGCATGACAAGACAGTCCGGCGTCGACGTGCGGTGCTCGCGCTGCTCGTCGTGCTCTCCCTGATACTGCTGACGGCCTACTTCGGTGAGCGCTCCAGCGGGGGGTTGCACTCGGTCCAGCGCGGGTTCCTGACGGTCGTCTCGCCGATCCAGAACGGCGCCAACAAGGCGCTGAAGCCCGTGCGCGACCTGATCGGCTGGTTCGGCGACACGCTGCACGCGAAAGGCCAGCGCGACGAACTGCGCAAGCAGGTCGACAGATTGCGCCGCCAGGTGATCGCCGACGAAGCGGAAAAACACTCCTATCGCGAATTCCTGGCGCTGTATCGACTCGACAACCAACTGAGCATCAAGGACTACAACCCGGTCACGGCGACGGTCGTCGCGAAGTCGCCGAACGTCTGGTACTCGACCGTGACGATCGACAAGGGCGAATCCTCGGGCGTGCGCGTCAACGATCCGGTGATCAACGACGAAGGGCTCGTCGGCAAGGTCGCGCAGGTCGCGTCTGACGGCGCGCAGGTGACGCTGATCACGGACAGCTCGGTCGGCGTCTCGGCGCGAATCGGGACGTCGGGCGCGACAGGCATCGTCCAGCCGAAGGTGGGCGACCCGAACGACCTGCTGCTGCAGTACCTGCCGGCGAACGCGCGCGCCAATCGCGGTGAATACGTGCTGACTTCGGGCACGGTCTCGAGCCCTGACGACTCGCTCTACCCACCGGGCATCCCGATCGGCCAAGTCACGTCGGTCAACGAAGAAAGCGCGTATCGCTCGGTCAACGTGCATCCGCTCGCCGACCTGCACGACCTCGAAACGGTGCAGGTGCTGACTGCCGCGCAAGGCTCGCTGCCGTCGAGCATCGGCCGGCTGACGTCGGAGCTGCCGCCTGGCCAGCACGCGGGCGCGAGCAGCGGCGAAGAGCTCGCCTCGACTGGCGAAGCGACGGGCGAAGGATGAGCGCGAACATCTCCTCGGGCCTGATCTGGCGGATCGTCGCGCTGTCGGTCTTCGTCGTCTTCTTCCAGATCGGCGTCGTCTCCGAGGTGCCGGTGTTCGGCGTCAGCGCCGACCTCTCGCCGCTGCTCGTCGCGTTCGTCGGCCTGCTGTGCGGCTCGACGGTCGGCGCCGCGACGGGCTTCGCCGTCGGCCTGCTCGTCGACCTCGCGCTCGTGCAGACGCTCGGAGTGACATCGCTGACGCTGACGCTCGTCGGCTACTGGGCCGGACGGCTGCGCGAACTGCGCGACCCGCAGGCTGGGTTGACGCCGTTGCTCGTCGGCGCGGCGGCGTCCGGCGGAGCGATGGTCTTCTACTCGATCGTCCAGTTCCTGCTCGGCGTCGATGCGCCGGTCAGCCTCGAGCTGCTGCGCCAGATCGTGCTCGGCGCGGTCGTCGACACGATCATCGCGCTGCCGGTATGGGCGATCGTGCGGCGCTGTCTGATCGGCGGCCTGCCGGACGACCCGCGCCGCCGGCGTCGCCGCGCCTACACGACAGGCGGCCTCAGCCCGTTGTCGCGTTCATGACAGGGCGGCGCGCTAGATGAGCTCGATCGAACCGGCGGGCGGGCGGGACCCGCGGATTCCGGTCTCGCCGCAGCTGGCGCTGCGCGTGGCGATCCTCGGCGGCTTCGCGCTGGCGATGTTCGCGATCATCTTCTTCCGCTTGTGGTTCCTGCAGGTGCTCTCGGGCGAACAGTACGTGCAGCAGGCCAACGCGAACCGCGCGCGCGACCTTCCGATCGCCGCGCCGCGCGGCGAAATCCTCGACCGCGAAGGCCAGCCGATCGTCGCGAGCCGCACGACGAACGCCGTGCAGATCGTCCCTTCGGCGCTGCCGCCGGCTGGACATGCGCGGATCGCGCTCTATCGCAAGCTCGGACACCTGCTCGGGATGAGCGGCGCGCACATCCAAGCGCTCGTGATCAAGGGCCGCACGGCGGTGCCGTACGCGCCGGTGACGATCAAGACGGACGCGGGTCGCGGCGTGCTGACGGTGCTCGCTGAGCGCCAGAGCGAATTCCCGGGCGTCTCGCAGCAGCCGGTCTCGATTCGCGCTTACCCATACGGCGCGATGGCCGCGCAAGTGCTCGGCTATGTCGGGCAGGTCTCCGAAGGCGAGCTGAAGATGCACGCGTTCGCCGGCGTCAAGCAGGGGACGGTAGTCGGCCAGGAAGGACTCGAGTACTACTACGACCGCTACTTGCGCGGCGAACCGGGGATCGAGCGCGTCGAGGTCAACGCGCAGGGCTATCCGGTGCCGAGCAAGCTCGCGCCGACGCAGCCGAAGGCCGGCTACAGCTTGAAGGTGACACTCGACCGCGGACTGCAGCGCGAGAGCGAAAAAGCGCTGACGCAGGGGATCGAAAACGCGCGCGCCGGCGGCAAACCGGCGGTCGCCGGCGCGTTCGTCGCGCTCGACCCGCGCAACGGTCAGGTGCTCGCGATGGGCTCGTCGCCGACGTTCAACCCGAACAAGTTCGCGAAACCGCTGACGAAGAGCGAATACGCGGCGCTCGAGGGCAAATCGAACAGCGCATCGGGCGAAGAAGCGCCGGCGCCGCTGACCAACCGCGCCGTCAACGGCACCTATCCGACGGGCTCGACGTTCAAGCCGATCACGGCGATGGGCACGCTCGAAGCGGGCGTGATCAATCCGACGGAGACGCTCGGCAACGGTCAGTGCATCCACGTCTCGACCGAGCAGTTCTGCAACTCGGGCAAGACCGACTACGGACCGACGAGCCTGATCGAAGCGCTGAAGGTCTCTTCGGACACGTACTTCTTCGAAGACGGCGAGCTCGCGAACAGCCACGGGAACGTGATCCAGAACGAGGCGCACAAGCTCGGCGTCGGTGAGCAGACGGGCATCGACTTGCCGAGCGAGATCACCGGCGTGATCCCCGATCGCGCGTGGCGCGCGAAACAGAACGCGCTCGAGCTCGCGTGCGAGCGGCGCACGCACCGATCCTCGTGCGGCTACGTCGCCGAAGTCCGCCCGTGGAGCGTCGGCGACAACATGCAGCTAGCCGTCGGTCAAGGCGATCTGCTGACCTCGCCGCTGCAGATGGCCGTCGCCTACTCGACGCTCGCGAACGCGTTCGCCAATGGCGGCGATGGCTGGGTCGTGCGGCCGCATCTCGGCATGGAGATCGACGGCGCGCAGGGCCGGCTGGTGCAGGCGCTGAGCTTCCCGGCCGCGCGCCACGTGCACCTCAACGACACCTACTTGAACGACGTGATGCAGGGGATCCACGAGGCGGCGAGCGCGCCCGGCGGCACATCGGCGGAAGTCTGGGCCGGTTGGGACCAGGCGCAGCACCCGGTCTACGGCAAGACTGGCACGGCGCAGCACACCGGCAAAGAAGACCAGGCGTGGTACATGTGCTACGTCGGCGACCCGAAGCGCCCGATCGTGATCGCCGTGACCGTCGAGCAGGGCGGCTTCGGCGCCGAAACGGCGGCGCCGGTCGCGCGGCTGATGGCGTCGGAGTGGTTCGGGCAGCCGGAGAAGTTCGTCGTCGGGAGCTCGAAGACGTTTTGAGCCCGCTCAGCCCGATCACGGCGCCCGAGCAGCCGGCGGCTGCGCCGACGACGGCCGCGCGCACGCTGCGCCTGCCGTTCGACCCGCTGCTCGCGCTCGCGGCGATCGGCCTCGGCGTCTGCTCGATCGTCACGCTCGGCGCGGCGACGAAAGACCTCGTCGCCGGACAGCCGCACTACTACGTCGACCGGCAGGCGACGTACCTGGCCCTCGGCGTGCTGCTGATGCTCGCGCTCGCGCGCTTCGACTACGCGCGGCTGCGGCCGCTGAAAAACGTGATCTACGGCGCGCTGCTGTTGAGCATCCTCGCGGTGCTCGGGCTCGGCCACACCGCGCGCGGCTCGCAGCGCGCGATCAACCTGCCGTTCTTCTCGTTCCAGGCATCAGAGCTCGGCAAGGTGCTGCTGACGCTCGCGCTCGCGTCGCTGATCGTCGATCGCGCACGCAAGCTGCGCGAGCGCGACACGACAGCGCTCGTGATGCTCGCGGCGCTGGTCCCGGCGATGTTCGTGATCGCGCAGCCCGATCTCGGCTCGGGGATGGTCTACGTCGTGATCGCGTTCACGCTGCTGTTCGTCGCCGGCGCTTCGTGGAAGCACCTGGCGGCGCTCGTCGCGCTCGCCGTCGTCTCGATGACACTCGTGCTGGCTGTTGCGCCGGCGGCGGGAGTGCACCTGCTGAAGCCCTACCAAGTGGAGCGTCTGACGGCCTTCCTGCACCCGTCGACGAACTCGCAGAAGGAAGGCTACCAACAGGAGGAGTCGAAGATCGCGATCGGTTCCGGGCAGAAGACCGGCCGCGGCATCAACGCCACGCAGACTCGCTTGAACTACGTGCCGGAGGACCACACGGACTTCGTCTTCGCCGCCGTCGGCGAGCAGTACGGCTTCATCGGCGCCGCGTTCGTGCTGATGCTCTACGCGTTGATGATCTGGCGCGCGATGCGGATCCTCGTGATGTCGAAGGACCTGTTCGGCACGCTTGTCGCTGCCGGAGTAGCGGCTATGCTCATGTTCCAGGTCTTTGTCAACGTGGGAATGACGATTGGGATCATGCCGATCACCGGCGTCCCGTTGCCGCTGATGAGCTATGGCGGATCGTCTGTGATCACGACCTTGTTGGCGATGGGCCTGCTGCAATCGATTTACGTGCAGGCACGCGCCTCGCAAGCACTGAAGGGCCGCGTCCTGCGGTAGCACCCCAAAAATGAACGCCCCGCAACTCTCGCTAGACCGCCGCTCGACCGGCCACACTGCAACAGGTGACCATCTGAGCGAGCACGACGTCGCAGAGCTGCGGCCGGCAACCGGGGCCGTCGCGATCACGCGGACGTCCCGATCCAACACGGAAAGAGCTCACATTGAAAAAGCAAGTGCTGGTCAGCGTCGACCGCGCGGAGACGCGCGTCGCGCTGCTCGAGGCGGTCGGAGAGCCTGCCTCGCCACGTTCCGCCGCCGCTCGCAAAGCGGGCAATGCCTCGAAGGGCGCCGCCAAAGGCGACGGCGCTAAAGGCGCTGGCGCTCGCAAGCGCGCCGACGCCGACGCGCAGGCCGGCTATCGGATCGCCGAGCTGTACATCGAGCGCCGCGGTGGGCGCTCGATCGTCGGCAACATCTACAAGGGCAAGGTCGACAACGTGCTGCCCGGCCTGGAGGCGGCGTTCGTCGACATCGGCCTCGAGAAGAACGGCTTCCTGCACGTCGATGAGATCGTGCTGCCGGGCGTCGAGACGCCGCGCCGCGGGCGTGGCTCGGGCGGCGGGCGGAAGATCTCCGACCTGCTCAAGCCGGGCCAGGAGATCGTCGTGCAGGTCGTCAAGGACCCACTGAAGACGAAGGGCGCGCGCCTCTCGATGGAGCTGACGATCGCCGGGCGCTACATGGTCTACGCGCCGAGCGGCGAGGGCATCGGCGTCTCGCGCCGGCTCGAGGACAAAGAGCGCGATCGCCTGCGCCGGCAGACCTCGAAACTCGAGATCGGCGGCGGCGGCGTGATCGTGCGCACGGCCGCGCACGGCGCCAAGCGCGAGGACTTCGAACGCGAGCTGAAGTACCTGCACAAGCTGCACGAGGTGCTCGAGAAACGCGTCGAGGACACGGCTGCGCCGGATCTCGTCTTCCAGGAGGCCGACCTCTCGGTGCGCGTCGTGCGCGACATCTTCTCGGCGCACTTCGAGCGCGCGATCGTCGACGACGAGCAGCAGTACCGCCGGCTGGTCTCGTTCTTCACACGGACAGCTCCGGAGCTCGTCGAGCGCGTCGAGCTGTGGGAGCAGGAGCAGCCGCTGTATGAGGCGTACGGCGTCGACAAGGCGATCGACGGGCTGCTCTCGCGCCGCGTCGATCTGCCGAGCGGCGGCTATCTGATCATCGACTACGCCGAGGCGCTGACGGTGATCGACGTCAACTCTGGCTCGTTCATCGGTCGCGGCAAGGGCGCGGGCCTGGAGGACACGATCACGAAGACGAACCTCGAGGCGGCGGAGGAGGTCGTCAACCAGCTGCGCCTACGCGACATCGGCGGGATCATCGTGATCGACTTCATCGACATGGCGCGCGCGCGCAATCGCGACGCGGTGATGAAGGTGCTGCGAAAGACGCTCGACGAGGACCGCACGAAGACGTTCACGGCGGAGATCTCAAAGCTCGGGCTCGTCGAGATGACGCGCCAGAACGTGACCGAGGGCGTGCGCGAGATCATGAGCCGCCCGTGCCCGACGTGCGAGGGCGAGGGCGTGATCCGCTCGGAGGAGACGATCGCGATCGAGTTCGAGCGACGCTTGCGCGAAGTCGCGGCCGAGCATCCTGACGTCGAGGCGTTTCTCGTGCAGATCAATCCGCGCGTGACGGCCGAGTTCACCGGCCACAGCTCGCGCGTGCTGCACGCGCTCGAGGCGCAGACCGGTAAGTCGTTCCTGTTCGAGGGCTCCGAAGGCCTCACGCTCGACCACTTCGCGATCACTTTCGAGGGCACGCGCGCCGAAGTCGAGGAGCGCGCGCTGCCGTTCCGCCAGGGCGACGAGGTGCTCGTCGAGATCGTCGAGCCGCACATGTACGACGTCGACGACGCGGTCGCGAAAATCGATGGCTACATCATCTCGATCGCCGGCGCGGCGTCGGCGGTCGGCACGAAGCGGATGGTGCGGATCGACGAGGTCGGGCGCACGGCGGCGACGGCGCTGCTGCTCGACGAGTCGGGCGAGGTCGTGCAGCCGCCGACACGTCCGGCGCCGTCGCGCGGCAGCGGGCGCGGCGGCCGTCGCTCGTCCAGCGATTCGGCCGAGGGCGGCCGCGCCGGCTCGCGTTCGCGTTCGCGCGCTCGCGGGCGCCGTGCGCCGGCCGACAGCGAGGACGCCGACGCGCGGCGCGAAGCGGGGCTGCACGAGTCGCCGACCGGGATCGACTCCGAGCCGGAGCAGGAGACCGCGCCGAAGCACGCCGCGTCGGTCGAGGCTGCGCCGAGCGCGGACGCCGACGGCGCGTCGGACGAGGGCGCTGCCGATGGCCTACAATCCAAACCTCGGCGTCGTGGCCGCAGGGGCGGGCGACGCCGTTCGGCTGCCAAGGAGCCGGCGACGCCGGAGTAGAGACTTCGCTCGCACGGCGCGTCTGCGGCGTGCGAGCTACACGAGAGAGATAGAGAACGAGAAGACATGTATGCGATCGTGAAGACTGGCGGCAAGCAGTACCGCGTCGAGCGCGGCCAGCGGCTGCTCGTCGAGCGCCTGCCGGCCGAGGAGGGCGCCGACGTCGCGCTCGAGCCGATCTTGTACCGCTCGGACGAGGCCGTGTTCGACAAGGCCGGTCTCGAGTCGGTCCAGGTCACGGCGAAGGTGCTCGCGCACGTGCGCGGCGAGAAGCTGCGCGTGTTCAAGTTCAAGCCGAAGCGCGGCTACAAACGCCGCACCGGCCATCGCCAGGAGCTGACGCAGATCGAGGTGACCGAGATCGCGCAGGGCAAAGCGAAAGCCGCGGCAAAAGCACCGGCCGCGAAAGCCCAGGCTGAGAAAACGCCTGTCGAGAAAGCCGCGGCGAAACCGGCCGCCGAGAAACCGGCCGCCGAGCGAGCGCCTGCCGAGAAAGTTTCGGCGAAACCGGCCGCGGCGAAAGCTGACGGCGCCGCGAAACCGGCCGCGAGCAAAGCGAAAGCGCCCGACAGCGCGAAAGCAGCTGCGAAACCGGCGAAACCGCAGACTGAGAAAGTGAAGGAGGAGTCGACCGATGGCTCATAAGAAGGGGCTCGGCTCGAGCCGCAACGGGCGCGATTCCAACGCGCAGCGCCTCGGCGTGAAGACGTTCGCCGGTGAGGCTGTCACCGGCGGCGAGATCATCGTGCGCCAGCGCGGCACGCGCTTCAAGCCGGGGCCGGGCGTCGGCATCGGCAAGGACGACACGCTCTACGCGCGCGCCGCCGGCACGGTGCAGTTCGTCACCGGGCGCCGCGGGCGCACGGTCAGCGTGCTGCCCAGCTCAGAGTCCTAAGGCGTCGTGGACGCGCGACGCGCCGCCGGTCTGCTCGCCGGCGGGCGGATCGCGCTCGGGGCCGCCGTGCTGATCGCTCCGGAGGCCGTGACGTCGCACTGGCTCGGCGAGCACGCGCGCCTACCGGCCGTGCGCTATCTGGCGCACTCGCTGGGAGCGCGCGACGTCGCGCTCGGAGCGCTCGCGCTCGCTTCGCTGCGAGGCGGACAGCTCGCCGCGGCGGTGCAGCTCGCGTGCGCCGGCGCCGACGCCGCCGATGCGCTGGCGACGGTCGCGGCACGCAAGGAGCTGCCGCCCGCCGGAGCGCTCGGCACGATCGCAGTCGCCGGCGCGGCGGCGCTGGCCGAGCTCGCGCTCGCGCGGCGGCTCGCCTCGGCGTAGGCGCGCTCAGGCGTGCTGCGGCGGTCGACGAGCCGCTGATCGACCAGATCGGCGCGCCCGTCAAGCGTCGTGTCGCGCCATGACTGTCACGATGGGCGGCAGATGCTGCACGACCGCGCGAAGATCTATGTCCAGGCGGGGGCTGGCGGCGACGGCTCGGCGAGCTTTCGCCGCGAAGCGCACGTGCCGCGCGGCGGCCCCGACGGCGGCGACGGCGGGCACGGCGGCGCGGTGACGCTCGTCTGCGACGACTCGCTGCGCGACTTGCAGTGGTTTCGCCACAAGGCGCACTATCGCGCCGGGCGCGGCGGTCACGGCGAAGGCTCGCAGCGCCATGGGGCCGACGGTCGCGAACTGGAGATCGCCGTGCCGCCGGGCACGCAGATCGTCGCGGTCGACGGAGCGGAGGGCGGCGACCTCGCCGGACGCCGCTGGGAGCTGCTCGCAGCCGGCCAGCGCGCGAGCGTCGCGCGCGGCGGCTCCGGCGGCAAGGGCAACAAGCGCTTCGCGACGCCGACGCGCCAGGCGCCGCGGTTCGCCGAGCGCGGCCTGCCCGGCGAGGAAGGCTGGCTCGAGCTGCAGCTGAAGCTGCTCGCCGACGTCGGGCTCGTCGGCTTGCCGAACGCCGGCAAGTCGTCGCTGATCGCACGGCTGACGCGGGCGGCGCCGAAGGTCGCGAGCTACCCGTTCACGACGCTCTCGCCGGTGCTGGGGGTGCTCGACGGCGACGATCGCCAGCTCGTGCTCGCCGACATCCCCGGACTGATCGAGGGCGCCAGCGAAGGCGCCGGTCTCGGCCACGAGTTCCTCGCGCACGTCGAGCGCACGCGCCTGCTCGTGCACGTGCTCGACGTCGCGCCGCAGCTGAGCGGCGAGGAGGGCGCGGACGCGCTCGCCAACTTCGAGACGATCGAGCGCGAGCTGGCGGCGCACGACGCCCGGCTGGCCGAGTTGCCGCGCGTGCTGGCGCTGTCGAAGTGCGATCTCGTCGATCAGCAGCGCGCGAGCGCGGCGGTCGCCGAGTGGCAAGCCCGGCTCGGCCCGGAGACGCCGGTGATCGCGACGTCCAGCGCGACCGGCGCTGGCCTGCGCGAGCTGTCCGGCGAGCTGCTGCGGCGCGTCCCGGCGGACGAAGCCTCTGATCGAACGCCGGCGGGCGCGTCGCCGGCGGCCGCCGGCGCGAACGGCGCGGTCGAGGAGCTTGCCGAGCACATCGTCTTCCGCCCGGCGGCCGACAGCGGTTTCGCGGTCGAGCGGATCGGACCGAGCGCGTTCGCGGTGCGCGGTCGTGGCATCGAACGCCTGCTCGCGCGCTACGACACCGACAACGAGGATGCGATGGCGTACTTCGAGGGTCGCTTGCGGCGGATCGGCGTGCTGAAGGCGCTGCAGGCGGCCGGCTTCGAGGCCGGAGACGAGATCGAGATCGCCGGCTCGGTGTTCGAGCTGGACCCCGACGATTGACACGCGTCGGGCGCGGGCGTTGCCGGACCGCCGGGAGGACTACGGCGAGCGGCCGGCGAGAGCGCCGCGCGCGGCTGCGCATAAGCTCCTGGAATGAGACGAATCGTGGTCAAGCTCGGCTCGAGCGTTGTCGCCGACAGCGACGGCGAGCCGCGCCTGGATGTGCTTCGCGCGGCGTGCGAGTCGCTCGCCGAGCTGCACGCGCACGGCAGCGAGGTGATCGTCGTGACGAGCGGCGCGATCGCGCGCGGGATGCGCGTGATGGGGCTCGGGCAGCGGCCGAGCTCGATCGGCGAGCTGCAGGCGGCGAGCGCGGTCGGCCAGGGCAAGCTCTACCGGATCTACGACGAGCTGCTGCGCGAGCGCGGCGTGACGAGCGCGCAGCTGCTGCTGACATTCTTCGACATGAGCGCGCGCACGCACTACCTGAACGCGCGCCAGACGCTCGAGACGCTGCTCGCGTGGCGCGTGCTGCCGGTGATCAACGAGAACGACACGACTGCGACCGACGAGATCTCGTTCGGCGACAACGACTTCCTCGCGGCGCAGGTCGCCGTGCTCGTCTCGGCCGAGGAGCTGGTCCTGCTGACGGACATCGACGGCCTCTACACGGCCGACCCGCGGATCTACCCCGACGCGAAGATCGTCCGCGAGATGGACAGCTTCAGCGAGCTCGACGAGCTCGACATCGGGCACACGACGTCGCCGCTCGGCTCCGGCGGCATGCGCTCGAAGGTCGTCGCGGCCGACATGGCGACGGCCGCCGGCATCCAGACGACGATCTGCAGCGGCGTGCGCCCGGAGGCGCTGCGCGCGGTGCTCGCGGGCGAACGCGACGGCACGCGCTTTCCCGCGCGCGAGGCGCGCTACAGCTCGTTCAAGCTGTGGCTGAAGTACGCCAAGCCCTCGCGCGGGACGCTGCTCGTCAACGCCGGCGCTGCGCGCGCGCTGCGCGACGGCGCGGCCAGCCTGCTGCCGGTCGGCATCGTCGAGGTGCGCGGCGAGTTCGACGCCGGCGACGCCGTCGAGATCGATCAGGCGGCGACTGACGTCGAGGACCACACGCACCGTCTCGGCAAGGGCATCTGCAACTACTCGGCCGTCGAGTTGCGCCAGGTGCAGGGGATGAAGTCGGCGCTCGCGCGCGAGGTGCTGCCGCGCGCGAGCGAGGAGGCGGTGCACCGCGACTACCTCGTGCTCGACTGACAGTCGTACGCTGTAGGACGATGGCGACGGTCGCTTCATCGGTAGCCGAGCTCTGTGCGGGCGCGAAGCGCGCTTCGCGTGCGCTGGCGCGCGCCGACAGCGACGTGAAGAACGCGGCGCTGGAGGCGATCGCGACGGCGCTCGAAGACCGCTTGGAGGAGATCCTCGCGGCGAACGAGCGCGACATGGCGCTCGGCCGCGAGGATGATCTCGGCGATGCGCTGCTCGACCGCCTGCGCCTCGACGCCGGACGCGTCACGGCGATTGCCGCCGCGGTGCGTCAGATCGCCGCGCTCGCCGATCCGGTCGGCGAGGTGATCGACGGGCGGCGCCTGCCGAACGGCCTCGACGTCCGCAAGGTCCGCGTGCCGCTCGGCGTCGTCGCGGTCGTCTACGAGGCGCGGCCGAACGTGACGATCGACGCCGCGGCGCTGTGCCTGAAGTCGGGCAACGCGATCGTGCTGCGCGGCTCCTCTTCGGCCGAGCACTCCAACGCGGCGCTTGCGCGGATCGCCGCCGAAGCGGCGGTCGGCGCCGGCCTGCCGGACGGCTGCGTGACGCTCGTCGCCGGCGGTGGCCGCGAGGAGCTGGCCGAGCTGGCGACGCAGAGCGAGACGGTCGATCTGGTCATCCCGCGCGGCGGCGAGGGGCTGAAGGAGGCGCTGCAGGCGGTCGCGACGGTGCCGGTGATCTACGCGGCGTCGGGCAACTGCCACGTCTACGTCGACGCGTCGGCCGACGCCGAGCGCGCCGAGGCGATCGTGCTCAACGCGAAGCTGCAGCGCCCGGGCGTCTGCAACGCAGTCGAGACGCTGCTCGTCCACGAGGCGATCGCGCCGAGCTTCGTGCCGCGGATCGTGCGCTCGCTGACCGACGCGGGCGTCGTCGTGCGCGGCGACGAGCGCGTGCTCGAGCTGGCGCGCGACGAGCGCGAGCGGGGCACGCGCCAGCTCGACGAGCGCGAGCATGGCTCGGCGGTCGCTGCCGACGCCACGGCGCCCGGCTCGCCGCTCGACTCGCAGGCGTCGCTGTCTGACTCGGCGCTCGTGCAGGAAGCGAGCGAGGAGGACTGGGCGAGCGAGTACCTGGCGCTGACGCTCGCGGTCGGCGTCGTCGACTCGACGGACGCGGCGATCGAGCACATCGGCCGCTACGGCAGCGGGCACTCGGAGGCGATCGTGACGGCCGACACCGGCTCGGCGCGCGCGTTCCAGCTCGGCGTCGACGCGGCGTGCGTCTACGTCAACGCCTCGACGCGCTTCACTGACGGCGGCGAGTTCGGGATGGGCGCGGAGATCGGCAACTCAACGCAGAAGCTGCATGCGCGCGGGCCGATCGGGCTGCGCGAGCTGTGCACGTTCAAGTACCTCGTCGAGGGCGACGGACACGTCCGCGCTTGAGCCGCCGCCGGCCGCCGGCGCGCCGTGCTCGCTCGGCGTCCTCGGCGGCACGTTCAACCCGCCGCACCTCGGCCACCTCGCGATCGCCGCGCACGCGCGCGAGCAGCTCTCGCTCGATCGCGTCGTGCTCGTGCCGGCGCGACTGCCGCCACACAAGCCGGTCGCCGAAGATCCCGGCGGCGCGCGTCGCCTGGAGATGTGCAGGCTGCTCGTCGCCGACGTCGCCGGCCTGTCGGTTTGCGCGATCGAGCTCGAGCGCGACGGGCCGTCCTATACCGTGGATACCTTGAGCGCGATACACACGAGCGATCCGGAGGCCGAGCTGACGTTCATCGTAGGAGCGGACATCGCGGCGACGCTGCCGAGCTGGCACGAGCCGCGACGGCTGCTCGAGCTCGCCGGCCTGGCCGTCGCTGCTCGCGCCGGCGGCGATCGCCGGGCGACGCTCGCGGCGCTGGCGCAGATCGCGCCCGAGAGCGGTGCGCGCTTCCTCGACTCGCCGGCGATCGACGTCTCCTCCTCGCTCATCCGCGAGCGAGCCGCCGCCGGAGCGCCGCTCGAAGGCCTCGTCGGGGCTCGCGTGGCGAGCTACATCGGCGAGCACCGTTTGTACGGCGCTCGCGCGCGCGAGGTCGGCCGGTGAGCCTCGATCAGCTCTCCTCCGATGAGCTGCTCGCGGAGATCGTGCGGCTGGCGTCGGACAAGAAGGCGCTCGAGGTCGTCGAGCTAGACCTGCGCGGCGTGCTCGATTACACCGACTACTTCGTGATCTGCTCGGGTAACACGACGCGCCAGACGAAAGCGATCCACGACGGCATCGTCGAAGGGCTCAAGCACGAGCACGGCGCGCAGCCGCGCAAGGTCGAGGGCGCGAGCCGCGCCGACTGGATCCTGATCGACTACTTCGACGTCATCGTGCACATCTTCACGCCGGACGCGCGCGCGTACTACCGCCTCGAGCAGCTGTGGGGCGAGGCGCCGTCGCGCGTCGCCGAGGGCGCCTGAGCGATCGGGTCGGAGACGCCGCGCGCGGGCGCGTCGCCCGTCGGCGGCTCGACAGACGATGTATTGAAATTCGTCGGGAGAGCCGGATAGGGTCGCTGCGACAGCGCCCGCGGGAGGCGCGTGGCGCGCAGCAAGGGGAGTGAGCATGTATCGATCATTGGCTGCACGCAGCCGTAGCGCGCTCGTTCTGTGGGTCGCGGCGTCCGCGCTCGTGGCGCTGGCGTGGAGCGCCGTATCGCTGACGTCGGTCGCGCGCGCCGAAGGTCCCGGCAACGGCTCTCCGTGGGTCGCGAGCGTCGGCGACTCGTTCATCTCCGGCGAGGCTGGAAGATGGGCGGGCAACACCGACGAAAGCTCGTCGAAAACCGATGCGCTCGGCTCGACGGCCTACGACGACAACGCGGGCGGCACCGGCGAACTGATCAAAGGCTGCCATCGCTCGAAGTCGGCCAAGGTGTACATCGGCGGCGGTGTGAGCGGCGAGAACCTCGCGTGCTCGGGTGCGAAGACGTCGACTTTCAGCGAAGGCGAAACGTTCAAGCCGGGCATCGACTTCTACAACTCCGGCGGCAACGAAGGCCAGGCGCTGATGCTCCAGCACTTCGCCGCGAGCCACAACGTGAAGCTCGTCGCGCTGTCGATCGGCGGCAACAACTTCAACTTCGCCGGCATCGTGCAGACGTGCGTCGAGGACTTCCTCGAGTCGACGTTCTTCGACGACTTCTACTGCAGCGAAGAAAGCTCGGTGACGAACAACTTCACGACGAGCAACGTCACGAAAGTCGAGGGTGAAATCACGACGGCGATCAAAAACGTCGCGACGGCGATGACGAACGCCGGCTACACGAGCTCGCAGTACACGATCCTCGTGCAGAACTACCCCTCGCCGATCCCGAACGGCTCGGAATTCCGCTACACGCAGAGCGGCTACAGCAGGCAGACGACCGGCGGATGCGGCTTCTGGAACAAGGACGCCAACTACGCCAACGCGACGATGCTGCCGACGATCGACGGCGCGGTGTTCAGCGCTGCGTCGGCCGCCGGCCTGTCGAACGTCAAGACGATGGAACTGAGCTCCGCGTTCAACGCGCGCAGGCTGTGCGACAAAGGCGTCGGGCTGCTCGAGGAAGAGGGCCTGGCCAACTGGAAATCCTCCGGTGCGGTCGACAAAAGCGAGTGGTTCAACCAGATTCGCACGATCGAAGCGATCTTCGGCCCGTACGAACTGCAGGAAGACATCCACCCGAACTACTGGGCCCAGCTGGCGCTGCGCAACTGCTTGACGCAGGCGTATAACGGCGGCACGCCGAAAGGCGGCACGTGCACGATCTCGAGCACCGGGCTGAACTCGGCCGGCGAGCCGAACATGTCGCTGCACTGATCGACTGACGCACGCGCCCGGGCGCGGTCCGGGCGCGGAGCGTCGTGTCTTCGGTAGGCGTAGGCGGCTTGACGGGCGCCGTGCGTCGCGTCGGCGCGGCTCCGTTGCCCGGCGGCGCTTGGCGCGATCGGGACGCGCTGGGCTGGATGCGAGACTGGCGATCGTGAGTCCCTCCCGCACGAGCGAGACGCCGCGACTCAGCGCGGTGATGCGCGAAGACGAGCGCGTGACTGCGCTGGAGCTGTTCTTCGATCTCGTCTTCGTGCTCGCGCTGACCCAGTGCACGACTCTGATCGTGCGCACGCCGACGTGGGGAGGGGTGCTCAGGGGACTGCTCGCGCTCGGGATGCTGTGGTGGTCGTGGGTCGGCTACGCGTGGCTGACGAGCGTCGTCGACCCCGAGGAGGGCAGCGTGCGACTGGCGATCTTCGTCGCGATGGCGGCGTTCCTCGTCGCGGCGATCTGCGTGCCGCACGCGTTCGGCTCGGACGCGCTGCTGTTCGCGTGCGCGTATGCGGTCGTGCGCGCGGCGCACATCGTGCTGTTCACGCTCGCCAGCCGCGAGGACGCGGCGCTGCGCAAGTCGGTTCGCGGACTCGCTGTGAGCACGGCGATCGGCGCGGGCCTGCTGTTCGTCGCCGCGGCGACATCCGGCAGCGCGCGCGTGGCGATCTGGGGCGTGGCGCTGCTGCTCGACGCCGGCGGGCCGTTCGTGTTCGGCCAGGATGGCTGGAAGCTCGTGCCCGGCCACTTCGCCGAGCGCCATGGCGCGGTGGTGATCATCGCGCTCGGCGAGTCGGTCGTCGCGCTCGGCGTCGGCGCGCAGGAGAAGCTCGGCTTCGGCGTCGTGCTCGCCGCCGTGCTCGGCATCTTCGCGGCGGCGACGCTGTGGTGGGTCTACTTCGACGTCACGGCGATCGTCGCGCGACGGCGGCTGACGAAAGCGAGCGAGGGCCGCGAGCGCAACGGAATCGCGCGCGACTCCTACTCATACCTGCACTTCCCGATGATCGCCGGCATCGCGCTGCTGGCGGTCGGCTTGAAGGTCGTGCTCGAGCACGTCGACAGCCCGCTGGCGCTCGTGCCGGCGGTCGCGCTGCTCGGCGGCGCTTCGCTGTACCTGCTCGCGCACGTCGCTTTCCGCCTGCGCAACATGCACACGCTGAGCCTGCGGCGGCTGGTCTGCGCGCTGGTGCTGCTCGCGCTCGTGCCGTTGCACGGCAGCGTCTCGGCGCTTGCGATGCTCGGGATCCTCGCCGGACTGCTCACCGCGCTGATCGTTTACGAGGCGATTCGCTACGCGGACGCGCGCGATCGGATTCGCCACGAGCTCGCGCGCGAGCCGGTCGCCGACTGAGCCAGCGGATCGGCGTGGCCGCAGCCTCGCCGCCAACGGCGCGAGCTACCTGCTCGGGCAGGGAGCGCGGATCACGCTGGTCACGGTTTTCGCCGGAATCCCGAATTCGCGTTCGCCGCCGAACGCCCCGCCGAACGTGATTTCGACCTGGCCGAAGAACCCGCCTTTCGGGCATTCGCCCTTCTTCGGCACGGTCCCGTAGGAGACGACCTTTCCGTGCGAGCGGTACGCGGCGCCGGTCTTGATGTGGATCTTGCTGACCGACGCAAGCGGCGCGCCGGGCACGGTCGCGACCGGCGGCACGAGTGTCTTCAGCTCCCACGAGTATTTGCCGGAGCTGCGCACGAAGTGGCCGGTCGAGACAACTTCGAGGCTGACCGGGCTCGATCCCTGCGCGTAGAAGAAGATGCTGCCGGCGGGGCCGAAGAAGCCTTGCAGCGTGGCGGTCTCCGGCACGCGTTCGCTGCCGAACGTCACTTCGCCGAGCACGCTCCCGATCGGGCTCGCGACCGAGCTCTTCGGGCAGCCGCTCGGGCCGACGTTCTTCAGCGTCGCTTCGGCGCACGAGCCGAAGCCAGAAGGATGCAGCACGACGCCCTTCGGCAGGTAGACGTTGACGCCAGAGACCGGAGGCACGCTCCCGTTCGGGTTCTGCGGTGACGCGCCGTATCCGGACCCGTTGATTTCGAGCGTCGCTTCGATGTCGGCGCCCTTGCCGTAGTAGTTGCCGGTACCTGGGAATCCGGGGATCGGGACGGCAGCCGCCGTGACCTTGAGCGTCGGCGCCGGGATTTCTTCAGCTGACGCTTGCGCAGGCGCAACGAGCAGGACGGGGGCAAGGAGCGTCAGGCAGATGGCACGAGCGAGCCGCATGTCGAGACGGCATTAAACACGCTTCAGAGCGCGATAGTCGTCGATTCGCGGCCGGTACGCGCGGCAAGACGTCGGGGGAAAGTACATACATGCACGTATGTATGCTAATATCGTCGACGGGCGAGCCTGATGTCGACAGCTTCATCTCGATACTCCGATCCTTCCGCTCCGCGCCGCGACACGCGTGCGGCTACCGCGAGCGTCTGCTGGCGGCGTGAGGTGCCGGAGGCGATTCGCTCGCTCGGCGCGCTCGCGAACGCCGACTACGCCGACATCGTCACGGCGACGATCGACGCGACACCGGCAGAGCCCGAGCAGACGATCCAGGCGGCGTTGAAAGGCGTGCCGCGCGCTCTGCTCGTCTTGACCCCGTTCGTCCAGCGAGCCTTCCTCGGCCTTCGCCTCGAGCTGCGACCGTCGCCGGACCACCTGCTCGGGTGGAAGATCGTCGAACGTGGCGAGAACTGGATGAGGATCGAGGCCGCCTCGTGGTTCTTGACCGGTCACGTCGTCATCCACGTCGATCAAGGACGAATATCGCTCGCGTCGTTCATTCGCTACGAGCGGCGGCTCGCGGCGTTCGTCTGGCCGCCGGTGTCGCTGATCCACCGTCAAGTCGCGCTCGCGCTGGTACGCAGTGCGACACGAGTGCAGTGATCGACCGGTCAGGACGGCCGGGGCTCAGACGGAAGCCGAGCTGCGCGCTCTGGCCAATGCGCTCGTGAGCTGACGGCTCGTCGGCGCGCTGTCCGGGTCGATCAGCGACTGCAACATCAGACCGTCACTGACGCTCATCAGCAGCGATGCGATGTGTCGGGCGTCCTCGCGGTCGATCTCGGCGCCGAGCGATTCGGTGATCATCGTCGTGACGGTGCCGCGCTGCTTGCGGTAGTGCGCGACGAGTTGCTTGCGGCTGTCCGGCGAGTGTCCGCTGCCGGCGACGATCTGGATGAAGCCGAGAAAGTAGGGGCGCATCGCATCGAAGTCGTCGAGGATCATCTCCAGCGAGCGGGCGAGGCGCACGGCCGGCGGTGCGTCTCGCTCGGCGCTGAGCGTGCGCGCGACCGTTTTCGCCCACTCCTCGAAGACGAGCCTGGCGGCCTCGTCCAAGAGCGCTTCCTTGGAGCCGAAGTGGTAGCTGATCGATCCGAGATTCGTGTTCGACGCCGCAACCAGGTCGCGCGCGGTGATCTCGCCGCGGCCGGATTGGCGCATCAGCGTCCGCGCGGCGCTCAGCAGCGCATCGCGGTGGTTTTCGCGTGCTGGCTTGGACAATCGCCGGTCAGCGAGCTCGTTTACGGGAGGCCGGCCCGGTTGCCGAACGGCGCGGTGATCTGCGTCATGTCGTCGGCGGGCGAGGCTCGGGCGGGCGCATCATCAGCCGGAGCGGTGGGCTGCCTGCGAATCGCAGCACCTCCGTGATGTGGAAGCCGAGCCGTTCATACAGCGCCGCATTGCGCTCGCTGGAGGCCTCCAAGTAAGCCGGCAGCTGCTCCTCGTCGCAGCGATCGAGCGTCGGTCGCATCAGTCTGCTGCCGAGCCCGTGGCCCTGCGCCTCGGGCGCGACGCCGATGTTCGCGAAGTAATAGTGCGCGCCGCGCAGGTGGCGGCGCTCGATCGCTGTCAGCAGTCCGACGGCGCGCGGCAGGCGCCCGCGGAAGACGTTCGTGAAGCTGGCGCCGTGAGCGATCATCAGCGTTGGCGGTAGACGCCAATGGCCGGGCGGCATGCAAAGCGCGGCGCCGTGCAGCCCGTCCACCGTCCACACGTGCCCGTCGGCGAACGAATGGACGAGCTGGATCGCGAAGTACCGATCGACGCGCGCCTGCCGGCTCGAGCCAGGGCCGATCAGCCAAGCGAAGATCGGATCGTCGAAGAAAGCGGCGCCAAGCGCGATCTTCAGCGTGCTCGACTCGTGCGGCTGCGCGACGCGCACGGGGCGCGAGAGCGCACTTGCGCTTGCGTTTGCGTTTGCGGGCATCTCAGGCGACGTCTCGGAACGCTGCGAGCTATGCATTTCGCGACTCATGTCGCACGCCGTTATACCGGACTTTTATACAAATGTCTAACTAGTCCGGCAGGTTTTCGCCGGAGCGGCAGGTGATCGTCGCCCGATCAACTGCGCTCGGCGCGAGAGCTCTGCGTGCCGGTCGCTGTCAGCGTGCAGCCGCTGTCGCCACACGATCGCTCGAGCCGGCCCGCTGAGACGATCTGGACCAATCCCGCGAGCCAGCACGTCGGACAGCCGCGAAGCGCGACGAGCCCCGGGACTATGAGCAGCAGTCCAGCGGGGCCGTTGCTCACAGCCAGCACGAACCCAGCGCCGATCAGCCCGAAGCCGATCGCGCCGCGCCCGAGATGGCGACTGACCGACGCGCCTGCGCCCGTGTCGTAGTTGCTTCGGGATGGCTCGGCGAGCCTGGGGTCGGCGGTGCGACTCATCTCGCGCGCCTTGCGCGCACGAAGAAGGCACAGGCGCAGACGACGACTGCCGCTGCGATCACGTAGATGACGATCATGATGACGGCGTCCTTTCGAGTTGGGCCGTTGACGGTGCGTGCGGATAAGAGCGCGCCGGCGCTAAAAGGATTCCGATCGGTGCCCGTACGGCGTGCGTAGCGGCGACTGACCAACGTGGCGACACGCTGATCGGCTGCGAACTGCGTGACCTCGTCAGTAAGCGGCTTGCGCAGCAGTCCGCGAGCGTCAAGGCGACGACTTAGGCCCCGCTGTTCTGATGGGAGAACCCCGAGGCCCAACCACAGCCACGAAACGATCGAGTTGCATGGAGCTAGTCGGGCTCGAACCGACGACCTCTACCGTGCCACGGTAGCGCTCTCCCAGCTGAGCTATAGCCCCGAGACGAGCAAGTCTAGCCGCACGATGTGCGCGAACGGAGTCAGCTCGTGCGCATCTGCTCGATCACGGGCTCGAGTTCGTGGTCGCGCCCCCAATTGATCCCTGCCGCCTGGTTGTTGCCAGCCGGCTTTAGTCGGAGATGGAGGCTTCGCCGGCCAGCGATTGCCGGCATCGACAGGAGGTAGCACGTGCCAAGCTCAGGTGAATACGCGCCGATAGCGTCGATCTCGTCGGCTGAATAGCGAGTGCGCACGTAGCCGCTGGGCGTGTAACGACAGGTCTGGAGCCCGATTGTGAGTGCGCCGCCAACGCGCCGCGCGAGCTTGCACTGGACTCGCAGCAACCGAGGCTCGAGATCGACGATCAGGTCATAGCGCCGCCCCTCGCACAGCGGCCGCAGCACGGTCAGACCCAACTGGATCACCGCTGAGGTGATTGCCGCCTCGGCCGCGGCGCCCTTCTGGCTTGGGGTGAGATTGCGCATGGTCCGAGCGTACGCGCGGCTTGAGACGCAACTGCAGCGCTCTGTCTACGCCGGAGTCGAGGGCTGACTGCGTCGGCGCCGACGTCGGATCACTCCGGCGGAACGAACTCCGGCACGCCGAGCTCGTCGTCGCGATCGTCGAAGTCGCTCGCCGGGCGTTGCGACGCGCGCGGGCGAGCGCCGGCGCCGGCGCTGCGCTCGCCGCTCGGGCTCGCCTGGTCGAGACGCGCGGTCATGCTGCCGTGCGCGAGGCGCACGTCGCGCAGCAGGCGCTCGGCGTTGTTGCGCAGCGAGACCGACAGCTCGCGCAGGTTGCGCGACAGCTCGCTGCCCTCGCGCAGCACGTCGCGCGCGACGACGTGCGACTCACCGACGATCTCACGCGCGTCGTCGCGCGCCTTCGCGCGCACGCGCTGCGCCTGCTCGCGCGCGTCGGCGCGCAGCCGCTCGAGGTCCTCGCCGCCGGACGCGACGGCGCGCTCGGCTTGCTCGCGCGCGTCGGCGACGAGCGCAGCCGCCTGCTCGCGCGCGTCCGCGAGTAGGCGCTCGGCCTCAGTGCGCGCGCTCGACAGCGTCTGCTCGGCGCGCTCGCTCGCGTCGTCGAGCGCTTGCGCCGAGCTTTCGCTCGCGCTCGCGAGCGCCTGTGCGCGCTCGGCGTCGGCTTCGATGCGCAAGCGCTCGGCGGCGGCGTGCGCGTCGACGCGCACGCGCTCGGCCTGCTCGCGCGCCTCGGCGCGCGCGCGCTCGGCCTCGGCATGGATCGCGCCGACGTCGGCGACGGCGGCGTTGCGCGCCGCGTCGGCCTGCGCGCGCGCGGCGTGCAGCAGCTCGTCGGCCTCAGCCTCGGCCGCTTGCACGCGATTCGCGCCCGCTCGGTCGGCCTCGGCGATCCGTTCGCGCGCGCGAGCCTCGACCTGCTCGCGAAGCTCCGCCGCCGCGCGTTCTGCCGCTTCGACGATGCCGGCGACTCGCGCCGGCGTCGCGTCGAGCGCCTCGCGCTCGCGCCGTTGCTCGTGCTCGCGCCGTTGCTCGCGCTCGCGGCGATGCTCGTGCTCGGCGCTCGGCTCGCGCTCCATTCGGCCATCGTAGACCTCGCCGGCCGTCGGCGAGCGCTCTCGCAGTCCTGTCGGCGGCCGTCGCCGCGCGATCGACGATGGCAGGAAACGTTGGAAATACGTCCTTGCGGACAGCGTCGACGTCGGCGATCATCGTCACATGCCCAACGACCGCGCAACGCGCCAGATCGTGATCGTGCTGTTCGACGGCGTGCAGAGCCTCGACGTGACCGGACCGCTCGAGGTGTTCGCCGGCGCCAACCGCCTGCTCGACGAGAGCGGCGCTGCGCCGCGCTATGAGATCCGCGCGCTGAGCGTCGCCGGCGCGCCGCTGCGCACGTCGAGCGGCCTGCAGATCACGCCCGACGGCGCGCTCGCCGACGCGCCACGCGCGATCGACACGCTGATCGTGCCCGGTGGCCCTGGCTCGCGAGCCGCGTCGGCCGATGCGGCGCTGCTCGCGTGGATCGCAGCGACGTCGAAGCGCGCGAGACGCACGGCGTCGGTCTGCACTGGCGCGTTCGTGCTCGCTGCTACTGGCCTGCTCGACGGGCGCCGCGCGACGACGCACTGGTCGGCCGCGGCCGCGCTCGCGCGGCTGTACCCGCGCGTCGACGTCGATCCGCAGCCGATCTTCGTGCACGACCGCGCGGTCTGGACATCGGCCGGCGTGACGGCCGGCATGGACCTCGCGCTGGCGCTCGTCGAGCACGATCACGACCGCGACGCGGCGCTGACGATCGCGCGCCATCTCGTACTGTTCTTGCGCCGCCCCGGCAACCAGTCGCAGTTCAGCGCGACGCTCGCCGCGCAGCAACCCGAGCGCGAGCCGCTGCGCGAGGTGCAGCGCAGCGTGATCGAGCACGTCGCCGCCGATCACTCGGTCGAGGCGATGGCGGCGCGCGCGAACATGAGCGCGCGCCACTTCGCGCGCGCGTTTCGCGCCGAGACGGGCGTCACGCCGGCGCGCTACGTCGAGCGCGTGCGGCTCGAGGCCGCGCGCCGGATCCTCGAGGACGGCTCGGAGCCGATCGCCATAATCGCCGCGACGTGCGGCTTCGGCACGGCCGAGACGATGCGACGGGTGTTCCTGCGCACGCTCGACGTCGGTCCGGCCGAGTATCGCCGCCGCTTTCAAGCGCACAGCGTCTCGCTCGTCGGCTCGCGCCGACGCTCGCGTGCGCAGCACAGCTCGCCAAACGAAAAGGAGACGACACGATGAACACGGCGATCCTGCTGTACGACGGCTTCACGGCGCTCGACGCGATCGGCCCATACGAGGTGCTCAGCCGGCTGCCTGGCGCGCGCGTCACGTTCGTCGCCGCCGAGCGCGGCCCGGTGCGCACGGACAACCGCATGCTGACGCTGATCGCCGAGTGCTCGCTCGACGAGCTGCCGGCGCCTGGCGTCGTGCTCGTCCCAGGCGGTCCCGGTGAGGTCGCGGCGCGCGCCGGCGGCCCGGCGCTCGACTGGCTGCGCGCGGCGCACGAGACGAGCACGTGGACGACGTCGGTCTGCACCGGCTCGCTGGTCCTCGCCGCCGCCGGCCTGCTCGACGGCAAGCGCGCGACCGGCCACTGGCTCGCGCACGAGCAGCTGCGCGCGCTCGGCGCCGACGCCGTCGAGGAGCGCGTCGTGTTCGACGGCAAGATCGTCACCGGCGCGGGCGTCTCGGCCGGCATCGACATGGCGCTCGCGCTCGCCGCGAAGATCGCCGGCGACGATGTCGCGCAGGCGATCCAGCTCGGCATCGAGTACGACCCGCAACCGCCGTTCGGTGCCGGCTCGCCGCGCACGGCGCCGCCCGAGATCGTCGCGCTGCTGCGCGCGAACAGCCGCTTCGTCAATGGCGAGGACGCGCTCGTGCGAGCCTCGTGAGATCAGCCGTTGACGCGCACCGGCTGACGTAACCCGGAGATCGGCGCGATGATGACCGAGGCCGGTGTCACGAGCGAGCCCGAAGTGAAGTTCTGGCGCGTGCTCGACACGCCGGACGCCTTCTGAGATTGGCGCCCGCGAGACGGGCGCCTGCGCGGCGTACGCGGCCCTTGCGTCAGACGCCGCCGGGGCCGCGACGCGGTAACGGCACGCCGCCCGACGTTAGCCACCCAAGCGACCGCTAACCTGCGGCGCGATGACCGCCCTTCAATACGATCCGCACGAGATCGAGGCTCGCTGGCAGGAGTTGTGGGAGCGCGAGCAGACGTGGCGCGTGACGAACTCGCCCGACGCCGATCGCGCGGACAACGCGTACGTGCTCGAGATGCTGCCGTACCCGAGCGGCGAGCCGCACATCGGCCATCTGAAGTGCTACGCGCTCGGCGATGCGATCGCGCACTTCAACCGCCGTCTCGGCCGGCGCGTGCTGCATCCGATGGGCTACGACGCGTTCGGCCTGCCGGCCGAGAACCACGCGATCAAGACCGGCGTGCACCCACGCGACTCGACCGCCGAGTCGATCGCGTCGTTCCAGCGCCAGTTCCGCTCGTGGGGCATCTCGATCGACTGGTCGCGCGAGCTCGCGACGCACGAACCGAGCTACTACCACTGGACGCAGTGGATCTTCCTCGAGCTGTTCAAAGCCGGCCTCGCGTATCGCAAAGAAGCGGCCGTCAAGTGGTGCCCGCACGACCAGACGGTGCTCGCCAACGAGCAAGTCGACGCCGACGGGCGCTGCGAGCGCTGCGGCAATCTCGTCGAAGTCCGCCAGCTGACGCAGTGGTTCCTGCGCATCACCGACTACGCCGAGCGACTGCTCGGCGATCTCGAGACGATCGACTGGCCGGCGAACGTGAAGACGATGCAGCGCAACTGGATCGGGCGCTCGGAGGGCGCCGAGGTGACGTTCCGCTGCGAGCAGCTCGGCATCGACTACCCGGTCTTCACGACGCGGCCCGACACGCTGTTCGGCGCGACGTTCTTCGTGATGGCGCCCGAGCACCCGGACGTGATGCGCCTCGCCGAAGGCACCGAGCACGAGCACGAAGTCCGCGAGTACGTCAACGTCGCGCTGAACGAGTCCAACCAAGAGCGCGGCAACGCCGAGAAGCCGAAGACCGGCGTGCCGCTCGGGCGCACCGTGACGAACCCGGTCAACGGCGAGCAGATCCCGATGTTCGTCGCCGACTACGTGCTGATGGAGTACGGCACCGGCGCGATCATGGCCGTGCCGGCGCACGACGAGCGCGACTACGCGTTCGCGCGCGTCTTCGAGCTGCCGATCCGCCGCGTGATCGCGCCGGTCGGCGACGACGCCGACGACGACGCGCTGCCGTTCAGCGGCGACGGCGTGCTCGTCAACTCGCGCGAGGACTTCGACGGCCTGCCGAACCGCGACGCGCTCGGCGCGATCGTGCAGTGGCTTGACGTCGAAGGCAAAGGCCACGCGTCGGTCAACTACAAGCTGCGCGACTGGCTCGTCTCGCGCCAGCGCTACTGGGGCGCGCCGATCCCGATCGTCTACTGCGAGCGCTGCGGCGCCGTGCCCGTCGCCTACGACGAGCTGCCCGTCGAGCTGCCGGAGATCGACGACTACACGCCGAAGGGCCGCTCGCCGCTCGCCGCCGCCAAGGATTGGGTCGCGACGACGTGCCCGTCGTGCGGCGGCGCGGCGCGACGCGAGACCGACACGATGGACACGTTCGTCGACTCGTCGTGGTACTTCCTGCGCTACTGCGACCCGACGAACGCGCACGCCGCTTGGGACCGGCAGGCGCTGCGCGAGTGGATGCCAGTCGATCAGTACATCGGCGGCGTCGAGCACGCGATCCTGCACCTGATGTACGCGCGCTTCTTCTGCAAGGCGCTCGCCGACCTCGGCCATCTCGACTTCCAAGAGCCGTTCGCCGCGCTGTTCACGCAAGGCATGGTCACGAAGGACGGCGCGAAGATGAGCAAGTCGCGCGGCAACGTCGTCTCGCCGGCGTCGATCGTCGAGCGCGTCGGCGCCGACACGGCGCGCTGCTATGTGCTGTTCGTCGGGCCGCCTGACCAAGACGCCGACTGGTCGGACAGCGGCGTCGACGGCGTCCACCGCTTCCTCTCGCGGCTCTGGCGGCTCGCCGCCGAAACAGCCGACGCGGCCGGCTCACCGAGCGAGCCGCTACGCAGTGACGCCGGCGCTCGAGGCGACGATCTCGCGCTGCTGCGCAAGGCGCATTGGGCGATCGAGAAGGTCAGCGACGACCTGCGCCGCTTCGCGTTCAACACGGCGATCGCCGCCGTGATGGAGCTGCTCAACGACTGCTCGCGCCTGCGCGAGACGGTCGATCCGCAGACGATGCGCTTCGCGCTCGCGACGGCCGGCTCGCTGCTGTTCCCGTTCGCGCCGCACGTCTCCGCGGACGTCTACGAGCGGCTGACCGGCGAGCGCGTGTGGGAGGCGCCGTGGCCGAGCGCCGATGAGGAGCTGCTCGAGCGCGACGAGTACGAGCTCGTCTGCCAAGTCAACGGCAAGCTGCGCGACCGCGTTCAGGCTGCGACCGGCGCGAGCGCTGACGAGCTGAAGGCGCTCTGCCTCGCCGCGCCGAACGTGCAGGCGCACGTCGACGGCAAGCAGATCGTCAAGGAGATCGTCGTGCCAGGAAAGCTCGTCAACCTGGTCGTCCGATAGGCGGCGCGCTACGGCGTCCTCGATCGCTCGCGTGCTGGCCGCACGCTACGCGAACCGCTTGTGCCCCGACGGGGCGCGTCCTTGTATCGCTTGCCTCTCGAACGACCAGGGAGCTGTGTCTCCCGGCCCGCCTAGACTCGATCTATGCCCGAGCTGAAGCCCGCGTACCTGATCCACGGCGACGATCACGGCGCCGTCGCCGAGCGGCGCGCCGGGCTGCGGGCGCTCGCCGAAGCAGGGGCTGGAGCGGACGCGACGAGCGTCGAGCTGCTCGAAGGCGACGCGGGCTCGCCGGGCGGCGTCGCTGAAGCGCTCGCCGCGATGACGCTCGCGATCGGCCGCCGCGTGATCGTCGTCGAAGGCGTTGAGCGCTGGCGCGAGTCCGACGTCGAGCGGCAGCTCGTGCCGGCGATGCGCGAGATGCCGCCGGAGACGACCATCGCGCTGTTCGCGCGCGAGGACGGCCGCGCGAAGGCGCCGGCTGCGCTGCACGACGCCGTCAAGCGCGCCGGTGGGCAAGTCGTCGCGCAGCAGAACGTCAAGCCTTGGGAGCTGCCGAAGTGGGCGCGCGAGCACGCCGCGCGCGTTGGGTTGACGCTCAACGCCGTCGCTGCGAAAGCGCTCGTCGCGCAAGTCGGCGAGCGCCAGCAGCGGCTGCTGCGCGAGCTCGAGAAGCTCGCGCTCGAAGGCGACGGGCAGGCGCGCACGGTCGACGCGAGCGAGATCGAAAGCCGCGCGGCGCACTCGGCGCAGCACCGCGCGTTCGCGCTCGCCGACGCGCTCGTCGGCGCCGACGCGCGCGAATCGACGCTCTCGTACCTGCGCTTGCGCGAGCAAGGCGAGCGACTCTCAGGGCTGATCTACCTGATGGCGCAGCGCCTGCGCGACGCCGCCGCCGTCGCGCAGCGCCTGCAAGACGGCGAGTCGGCCGCGACTGTCAAGCGCGGCCTGCGAATGCCATCGCGCGCCGCCGACCGCTTCATCGCCGACGTGCAGCAGAGCGATCCAGCGCGCCTGCGCAGCGCGCTCGGCGCGCTCGCCGACCTCGAGCTCAACTCACGCGGCGGCGCCGTGCTCGTCGCCGACCGCACACCGCTCGCCGCGCTCGGCGAGGACACGCTCGCGCTCGCGACGATCCGCGAGATCACAGCCTGAGGAGGCGAGCTACTCGGCGGAGGAGCCGGCCCGCACGCGAGCGGCTCGGGACTTCTTGTGCGCGCCGTTGTTCTTGTGCAGCGCGCCGCGCTTGACGGCCTTGTCGATTTTGCTGACGAGCTCGCGATGCGTCGAGTCGGCGGCAGCGTCGTCGTTCCCGTCCTGCACGAGCGACGCGAGCTTGCGGAAGTGCGTCTTGATCGCCGACGTGTACTGGCGATTCTCGATTCGCTCGCGCTCGGAGCGCAGGATGCGCTTCTTCTGAGAGTGGATGTTGGCCATGAAAAGAGCCGCGTGAGCCCGGAATCGAACCGTCCGAGCGCGCCGCGGAGAGCCGTACTATAGCGGCCTTGTCTGAGTCTGGAGAAGCCGGCGGAGTGGGCCCGCCCGACGCCGAGCAGCCGCCTGTTCCGATCGAGCAGCCGCCGGCTCCTATCGAGGAGTCGCGCGAGGCGTTCGAGGAGTCCTCGGCGCTGATGGCTGAGCTGCCGGATGCGGGAGAGGAGCCGCAGCTATCGGCGCCACCGGCCGGCCGCGGCGTTGCGCGTAACACGGCGATCTTCTCGATCGCGACCGGCATCTCACGCGTCGTCGGGCTCGGGCGCGAAATCGCTGCCGCGAGCTTCTTCGGGACGGGCGGGCCGTTTTCGGCGTTCACCATCGCCTTCCAGATCCCGAACCTCGTGGCGCAGCTGTTCGCCAACGCGGCGCTGTCCGCTGCGTTCGTCCCAGTGTTCAGCGAACTGCTGGCTCACGGGCGCCGCAAAGAGGCCTTTCGTCTGGCCTCGACGCTGTTCTGGATCATGTTGATCGCGCTTGGCGCGATTACGGCGTTTTTCATCCTCGCAGCGAGCGTGATCATGCCGCTGTTCGCGGGCAGCTCCTTCAGCGCCCACCATGGAGCGCTCGAAGCGCTGATGGTGAGTCTCTCGCAGATCCTCTTCCCCGTCGTGCTGATTCTCGGGCTCAACGGGATTCTCGTGGCGATTCTGCAGTCGTGCGACCACTTCACGATTCCCGCGATCTCGCCGGCGATTTGGAACGTCGTGATCCTCGCTGTGTTCATCCCGCTCAGGCCGCATTTCCACGGGGGCTACGAAGAAGGCAACCAGCTCCACGCTTACGCGATCGCGATCCTCATCGCGACGTTCGTTCAGCTAGTGCTCGCCGTTGGCGCGCTGGGCCGGATCGACTTTCGCCTTCAGTTCCGTATCGATTGGCACGACCCGCGGATCAGACAGGTCTTCACGCTGATGCTGCCGGTAACGATTGGCCTTGGCATCGTGAACCTCGATCAACTGATCAACTCCGTTTTCGGCACGCTGGTAAGCAAGGAAGCGCCGCGCGCGATTGAAAACGCGTTCCGCATCTACATGTTGCCGCAAGGACTGTTCAGCGTTGCGGTCGCGACCGTGCTGTTCCCCGTGCTCAGCCGGATGTCCGCGGTTCGGGATGTGAGGGGAATGCGCCGCGCCGTTGGGGCCGGGATGCGACAGATCAATCTGCTGCTGATACCGGCCGCGGCGTTTATGGTCGTGCTCCCGAACCCAATCGTGCGGTTGCTGTTTCAGCGTGGGAACTTTCATCCCCACTCGACGCATATCGTCTCCGTCGCGCTGTTCTGGTACGCGTTCAGCTTGCCGTTCGGCGGATTGAACCTGCTGCTGACACGTGCTTTCTTCGCCGTCCAGCGGCCGTGGATTCCGACGAGTCTGGCCGCACTCAACATCGTCGTCGACATCGTCGTCAGCATCGGTCTCTACAAACCGTTTGGTATTGCAGGGCTAATCATCGGCACGGTCGCCGCGAATGCGGTGATGACCTACCTGCAGACCCATCGGCTGCGGATCGGCCTCAACGGCCGGCTCGAAGGAGCGCAGACGACGATGATCACAGCACGCATTCTCGCGGCCTCGGCATTGCTAGCGGCCGTTTCATGGCTTGTCTGGAAGCTGCTCGACGAGGTGTTCGGCACCTCGCTGATCGCGCAGATCCTCAGTGTCGGCGGCGCGGGTCTGGCCGGCTTGTTCGTCTACGTGCGCGCCGTACTGGCGATGCGCATTCCCGAGGCGCATCAGGTGCATCGGCTGGTCGCCAGCCAGTTCGGCCGCGCGCCGCGACCGTCTCAAAGCTGAGCGGCGTCGGCCGCGCGACCGTGGAGTGCGAGCGTTCCGGGCGAGCGACGTGGACAACCAGCGGCCGCGCTCGAGCAGAGGCCGGGTGGGCCGAAGCCCACCCGGCATGCGCCCGAACTCAGATCGCCGCTTACTACATACGTCCCAGGACAGTGTTTCGCCTGGGCGGCTTGACACTCCCGACCCCTGGACAGGCCGCCGGCCCGAAAGCCGGCGCGTAGCCGCGGTTGGATCTCGAAGACCCTTAGTCGAGTTGGCGATCCGCCGGAGGGACAAGGCTAGCGCGCATCGTGCATCACCGCCGCTCGCGGGCGGACACATCGCCGCGTACGCCTTCTACGCTGTAGCGGCTCATGGATCAGGCTCACATCCGCAACTTCTCGATCATCGCTCACATCGATCACGGCAAGTCGACCCTCGCCGATCGGATCCTCGAGCTGACGCATACGGTCGCGGCGCGCGAGATGCGCGCGCAGTTGCTCGACTCGATGGACCTCGAGCGCGAGCGCGGGATCACGATCAAGGCGCAGGCCGTGCGCGTCTTCTACACGGCGCGCGACGGCGAGACCTATCAGCTGCACCTGATCGATACGCCCGGCCACGTCGACTTCACGTATGAGGTATCGCGTTCGCTGGAGGCGTGCGAGGGAGCGCTGCTCGTCGTCGACGCGGCGCAAGGCGTCGAGGCGCAGACGGTCGCGAACACCTACCTCGCGGTCGAATCGGGGCTCGAGCTGATCCCGTGCCTGAACAAGATCGACCTGCCCGGCGCCGAGCCTGAGCGCGTCGCCGGCGAAGTCAGCGAGCTGATCGGCGAGCCGCCGGAGTCGATCTTGAAGATCAGCGGCAAGACCGGCGAAGGCGTCGAGGAGGTGCTCGAGGAGCTGATCGCGCGCGTGCCGCCGCCGTCGGGCGATCCGCACGCGCCGCCGCGCGCGCTGATCTTCGACTCCGAGTTCGACCAGTACCGCGGCGTGATCGCGTACATCCGCGTCGTCGACGGCACGTTCAAGAAGGGCGAGGCGATCCGCGCGATGGCGACGGACACGCAAGCGGACATCGACGACATCGGCGTGTTCTCGCCGCAGATGATGCCGACCGACCAGCTCGCGGCCGGCGAGGTCGGCTATCTGATCACGGGGCTGAAGGACGTCACGCTGCTGCGCGTCGGAGACACGCTGACGACGCGCACGAGGACGTCAGGGCCGGGCAGTCGCGCGGCCGGCGAGGAAGCGACCGAGGCGCTGCCGGGCTACCGCGAGGTCAAGCCGATGGTCTTCTGCGGGCTGTTCCCGATCGAGTCCGACGACTACTCGGACCTGCGCGACGCGCTCGAGAAGCTCGTGCTCAACGACGCGGCGCTGTCGTGGGAGCCGGAGACGTCCGACGCGCTCGGCTTCGGCTTTCGCTGCGGCTTTCTCGGACTGCTGCACATGGACATCGTGCGCGAGCGCCTCGAGCGCGAGTACGACCTCGAGCTGCTCGCGACGATGCCGTCGGTCGAGTTCGACCTGACGCTGACGAACGGCGAGCAGCTCGAGGTGCACAACCCGTCGGACATGCCCGATCCGGGCACGATCGAGGAGATCCGCGAGCCGTTCATCCAGGCGTCGATCATCGCGCCGAAAGAGTTCGTCGGCGCCGTGATGGAGCTATGTCAGGAACGCCGCGGCGCGCACTCGGGGATGCACTACCTCTCGCCCGAGCGCGTGCAGCTGAACTACGAGCTGCCGCTCGCCGAAATCGTGCTCGACTTCTTCGACCAGCTGAAGTCGCGCACGAAAGGCTATGCGTCGCTCGATTACGAGCTGAGCGGGATGAAGCCGTCGGACCTCGTCAAGCTCGACGTGCTGCTCGCCGGCGATCCGGTCGACGCGCTGTCGATGGTCGTGCATCGCGAGAAGGCGTACGAGATCGGGCGCACGCTCGCCGAGAAGCTGCGCAAGCGGATCCCGCGCCAGCAGTACGACGTGCCGATCCAAGCGGCGATCGGCGCGCACGTGATCGCGCGCGAGACGGTCAAGGCGTTCCGCAAGGACGTGATCTCCGGCTGCTACGGCGGCGACATCACGCGCAAGAAAAAGCTGCTTGCCAAACAGAAGGAGGGCAAGAAGCGGATGAAGCAGGTCGGTCGTGTCGAGGTGCCACAGGAGGCGTTCCTCGCGGTGCTCGAGCTCGGCGAGGACTAGCTCCAGGCGCCGAGCGCGCCGGAGCACCCAAAGCACTCGGAGCACCCAAGCACCCGGACAAAGCACCCGGAGCACCAAGAGCACCCGCAGCGCAGGGCACGCCGGGGGTGCAGGCAGCGCCGAGATGCGCGTACGCGTCCAGCAGGCAGTCGCGCCGTCGGATCAGCAGGTGTGCATCCTGAGACGCTCGCCGCCAGAAGACGTGTCTACCTGCTCGCGCGGCTCGTCGTCGCGCGCAACTACCGTCGCAAGCTGACGCTCGCCGACGTCGCCGGCGCTGTGTCGAGCTCGCCGCGGCAGATTCAGCGCGTCTATGCGCAGTTCGGCGAGCTGAGCTTTCACGAGGACCTGCTCGAGCGGCGGATGAGCGCGGCGGCGCAGCTGCTCGCCGAGCAGCCGGCGATCCCGGTCGGCGCCGTCGCGCGGCTCGTCGGCTACCGCCAGGCGGCGCACTTCGCCCGGGCGTTCCGCCGTTGCTTCGGCGTCGCGCCGGCGCGCTTTCGCCAACGTGCGCGCGCCTATCGCGATCAGTGCGGCGAACGCTCCGGCTCGACGCCAGCGCCTCGTTCCCCGGCGTCAACGCTCGCTCCGGCATCGGCGCTCGCTTCGGCATCTACGCTCGCCCCGACGTCAGCGCTCGCCCCGACGTCAGCGCTCGCCCCGACGTCAGCGCTCGCCCCGACGTCAGCGCTCGCCGCGAGGTCAACGCCTGCCGCGAGGGCGACGCTTGCCGCGGGGTCACTCCTCGCCGACACGCCAGCCCTCGCCGACGCGCCAGACCTCGCGGCCGCGTCGGCGCTCGCCGCGACGTCAGCGCTCGAGTCGAGCGGGGCGACGCGCGGGTCCGGCGGCGCTTCCAGCGCGATCGTCTCGGCGTCGACGAGCCGCATGCGCATCAACGTGCCGCCGCCGGGCGCGCGCTCGGCCGAGACGACGCCACCCTGCTGCTCGACGACCTGACGCACGATCGCCAGGCCGAGTCCCGAGCCGGGGCGCCCGCGCGCCTCGGCGCCGCGGTAGAAGCGATCGAAGACGTGCGGCTGATCGGCCGCCGAGATGCCCGGCCCGTGGTCGCGCACGGTCAGCTCGCCATCGGCCAGCGCGACCTCGACCGGCTCGTGCGGCGGGCTGTACTTGACGGCGTTGTCGATCAGGTTGCTGAGCGCGCGCTCCAAGCGCGCGGCGACGGCCGGGACGACCGTCGGCTCGAGCGCGACGGCGAAGTCGGCGCTCGGCGCGTGGCGGCGCGCGCGCTCGACGACGTCGCGCACGAGCAGGTCGAGGCGCACGTCCTCGGTTGCCGCGAACGGCTCTTCGCCGCGTGCGAGTTCGATCAGGTCGTTCATCAGCAGCGTCAGCTCCTCGATCTGCTCGACGACGTCACTGAGCAGACGCTGGCGGTCGTGCGGCTGCATGTCTTCGGCCTGCTGCAGCAGCTCGATGTTCGTGCGCAGGCTCGTGACCGGCGTGCGCAGCTCGTGCGAGGCGTCGGCGACGAGCTGGCGCTGCGCGTGCACGGAGTTGTCGAGCTTCGTCATCGAGCGCTCGAGCGCGTCGAGCATCGCGTTGAAGCTGCGCGCGAGCCGGCCGATCTCATCTTGGCCGACCGGCTTGATCCGCCCGCTGAGGTCCTGCGTCAGCGCGACGTGCTCGGTCGCCTGCGTCAGGCGCTTGAGCGGCAGCACGGCGGCGCCGGCGACGAGACGTCCGAGCAGCGCGGCCAGCGCGATGCCGCCGAGCGCGATCAACGCGAGGACCAGCCGCAGCCGGCCGAGCAGGCTGTCGACTTCGGTCAGCGGCTGCGCGAGCTGCACGGCGCGGCCCGCGCCGAACGGCTCGGCGAGCACGCGCAAGTCGACGCCGTTCACGCGCGCGTCGCGGAATAGCGGCTCGCCGCCGCTGCGAGCGAGTCGCTGCGTCTGCCCGTCGACCGGCAGCGAGACGTCTCGCGCCGAGCGCACGACGATCGTGCCGGCGGCGTTGACGACCTGCTGATAGCCGCGCACCTGGTCGGGCCCCGGCGGCAGGCGGCCGAACAGGTTTCTCACGGCCGGGCCGTAATGCGGCAGGCTCTCGCCTTCTTCTTCGCCGTCGGCGCTCGTCGCTTCGTCGGAGTCCTTGCCGTCGAGCCGGTTGATGTCGAGCCCGAGCCGTTCGCTGTCGGACTTCGCCGCCGCCGTCGTCCTGCTGCCGGGTTTGAGGTAGCGCTGCAGGCGCCCGGCGGTGCGCGCGCGGTTGTGCAGCTGCTCGTCGACTTGGCTGTGCAGCTGGTTGGAGGTGAGCACGTAGATCAGGCCCGACGCGAGCACGACGGCGATCGCGACGGCGAGCGCCGAAGCGATCGCGATGCGCCGGCGGAAGGTCACGCCGCGCCTCGCAGCACGTAGCCGACGCCGCGCACCGTGTGCAGCAGGCGCGGCTCCTCGCCGACCTCGGTCTTGCGCCGCAGGTAGCCCATGTAGACGCCGAGCGAGTTCGACGTCGCGCCGAAGTCATAGCCCCAGACGTGTTCGAAGATCGCCGAGCGCGTCAGCACCTGGCGCGGGTGGCGCATGAACATCTCGAGCAGCAGGAACTCGGTGCGCGTCAGCTGCAGCATCCGCTCGCCGCGCCACGCCTCGTGCGAGAGCCGATCGAGACGCAACTCGTCGAACGTCAGCGCGCGCTCCTCTTCGTCGTCCTCCTCGGTCGCGCGCCGCAGCAGCGCGCGCACGCGCGCGAGCAGCTCGCGCAGCGCGAACGGCTTGACGAGGTAGTCGTCGGCGCCGGCGTCGAGCCCCGCGACGCGGTCGTCGACCTGCTCGCGCGCGGTCAGCATCAAGACCGGCGTGCGATCGCCGCCGTCGCGCAGCCGGCGGCAGACCTCGAGGCCGTCGACGTGCGGCATCGACACGTCGAGGATCACGACCTCGTAAGCGGCGCCGGCGAGCCGTTCGAGCGCCTCGCGGCCGTCGACCGCCTGCGCGACGTCGTAGCGCTCGAGCGACAGCGCGCGCGACAGCGCGCTCTGCACCGCAGGCTCGTCGTCGACGACCAATATGCGCGCTTGCTCGGCCATGTCTCGAACGACACCATCCTCCTCGCTGCGGTCGCTTCTCGCGGGCGGATCGCGGGTAACAGCTACCGATCAGGCTACCGTGACCGATGCGCAGCACGTCTCGCTAATCGAAATCGAAGAGGATCCGGAGAATCGTCGCGGGGGCCAGCAATCGCCGATGAGCAAAACGCGCCCGAGCAGCCGCCGGCGCCGCTGAGCGACGAGCTGGCGCCCGAAGCGCAGGCGCTGCCCGACGGCGAGCAGGTGATGCGCGCGCAGTCGCGCGCGCTGCGCACGAGCATCGTCAGCCTCGCGATCTTCTTCGCGATCGTCGTCGCGCTGCTGCTCGCGGTGCCTGACCTGCGCTCGGCGCTCGACCATCTCTCCGACGCCGATCCGTCGCTCGTCGCCGGCGCCGCGCTGCTCGAGCTGCTGTCGTGCGCCGGCTACGCGGTGCTGTTCGGGCTCGTCTTCGGCATGCTCGGCCGGCGCCTGACCTCGCGCCTGTCGCTGTCGGAGCTCGCGGTCAACTCGGTCGTCTCGATCAGCGGCCTTGCCGGGATCGCGCTCGGCGCGTGGGTGCTGCGCAGCAAGGGCGTCTCGGTCGACCGGATCGCGCGGCGCTCGGTGCTGATCTTCATGTTGACGAGCGCCGTCAACGTCGGCGCGGTGATCGTGATCGGCGTGCCGATGTGGCTCGGCCTGCTGCCCGGCTCGCGGCGCGCGCTGCTGACGCTGCTGCCGGCCGCTGTCGCGCTCGCGACGATCGTCGGCGTGCTGTTGCTCGCGCGCTGGGCCGGCCGCGCCGCCGTGCGGCGCGGCGCCGATGGAGCTCGCAGGACGGTCGCGCTGAAGGCGCTCGCCGACGGCGTGTCCGATGCGCTGCGCTTGATCGCCGAGCACGACTGGCGCGTGCTCGGCGCCGTCGCCTACTGGCTGTTCGACAACGTCGCGCTGTATGCGTGCCTTGCGGCGTTTGGCAACGGGCCGTCGTTCTGGGTCGTCGCGATGGCCTATCTCGTCGGCATGCTCGCCAACTCGATCCCGATCCCCGGTGGGCTGCTGGCCGTCGAAAGCGGCCTCGTCGGGATGTTGCTGCTGTTCGGCGTGCGCCCCGCTTCGCATGTCGTCGTCGCCGTCGTGATCTACCGCGCGATCTCGCTGTGGGTCCCCGCCGTGATCGGCTCGCTCGCGTTCGTCAGCCTGCGCCGCGAGCTCGGCAAGCCGCTCGCGCCGCGCGTCTCCGGCTAGCGCTCAGCTCGGGTAGACGCTCTTGGCGAACGCGAGCGCCGAGCTCGCGCGCTGGCAGGCGTGCGCCGGCAGCGCGTTCATCACACGTTCGACAGCTGCGCTCTGCCTGCCCGAGAGGCCCGGGCAGAAGATCGGCGGCGGCAGCTCGCCGTGCGCCGAGCCCGGCGCGTTCAGCGGCAGCAGCGCCTGCGCGGCGGCGAACGCGTGCGCGTTGCTGTTCGAGAAGATGTCGATCGCGACGCGCCCCGAGTAGAGCTCGATCGAGCGACCGCCGTCGTAGACGGTCGCCGGCACGCCGCGCACGACGACGTTGCGCTGCGCGCCGAGCGCCGCGTTCGAGTGCAGCGCGTAGATCACCGTCGTCACCTGCAGCGGCAGCACGCAGCTGCCGCCGCCGAGGATGCCCTTGTTGTGCACGCAGTCGCCGTAGTAGACGCTGTCGCCGATCGAGCTGAGATAGCCCTTCTGACCGTCGACCGCCGCGAGCGGCTGGCCGAGGAAGTTGTGGCCGGCCCAGTAGACGCGGAAGTACGGGAACGTCTCGGCTTCGGCGAGCTCGTTCGCGTTGACCGCGCGCGGCTGCGTCGTGCCGCAGCCGCCGAGCGCGAGCGCGGCGAGGATCGACGCGCACAGAGCGGCGAGGCGCAGCGGTCGGAGAGTGCGGTCGAGTAGGCGCATGGCCGTCATTATCTTGGCGTGCGCTCTCCGAGCACAGCTACTTCGGGCTCGCTGAGCGGTTCAGATGGGTACAGATCCGCCGCGACAACGGCGGACAGGCCGGGGTCCGGTGGGGTAGCACACCGGACCCCGGTCGATCTTCGCAGCAGTCGGCTGCGCGCCGCGCCGCTCGGCCTGATCACGACGCTCGCCTTGCTGTTGGCGTGGGCGCTCGTCGCGCCGCGCACGCCCGATCTCGCGGCGGCCGCGTATCGCGTCGACCTGTTCGAGCACGTCGGGCTCGCGATCTACGACGAGCACTGGTACGCCGGCCACGACCTGCCCGGCTACAGCGTGCTGTTCCCGCCGCTCGCGTGGGCGCTCGGGCTGCGCATCGTCGGCGCGCTGTCGGTGCTCGCCTCGACGCTGTGCTTCGAACGGATCGCCGGCGACGCGTTCGGCCGTTCGTCGCGCTGGGCGTCGGTCGCGTTCGCCGCGGCTGCCGTTGGCGACATCTGGATCGGGCGCCTGACGTTCGCGCTCGGCGTCTCGTTCGCGCTCGGCGCCGTGCTCGCGCTCGTCCGCCGGCGCAGCGCGAGCGCTGCCGTGCTCGCGCTGATCTCCGCCGCCGCCAGCCCGGTTGCCGGCGCGCTGCTCGGGCTCGCCGCGTTGAGCGACGCGCTCTGGCGACGCTCGCCGCGCCCGCTGCTCGCGCTCGCCGTGCCCGCCGGCGTCGTCGTGCTCGCGCTCACCGCGTTGTTCCCCGAGGGCGGCTTCGAGCCGTATCCGGTGGCGTCGTTCGCGGCGACCGCACTCGTGCTCGTCGCGTTCATCTGGGCCGTTCCGGCAGGCTTCGGCGAGCTGCGCTTCGGCGCGGCGATCTACCTGCTCGCGTGCGTCGTCTTCCTGCTCGCCAGCTCGCCGATCGGCAGCAACATCGAGCGCTACGGCGTGCTGCTCGCCGGGCCGCTGCTGATCTGCATGCTCGGCGCCGCGCGCGCTCGCGAGCGCCGCTTGCTCGCACCGGGCGGAATCTTGGCCGGCGCGGTCGCGCTCGCGCTGTGGGCGGTATGGGCCGGATGGGGGCCGGTGCGCGAGACGCGCGCGGTCGCTCACAACGCGTCGACGAGCGCCGCGTACTACGCGCCGGTCGAGCTGTTCCTCGCGCGGCACACCGGCACGCCGGTGCGCCTCGAGGTGCCGCTGACGCGCTCGCACTGGGAGACCGCCGAGCTCGCGCCGCGCGTCTCGCTCGCGCGCGGCTGGGAGAAGCAGCTCGACACGCGCTATGACGGCGTGCTGCTCTCGAGCCGGTTGACAGCCGCGAGCTATCTGCGCTGGCTGCGCGAGCAGGCCGTCTCCTACGTCGCGCTGCCCGACACGAAGCTCGATCCGTCGAGCGCGCGCGAGGGCGAGCTGATCCGCGCCGGGCTGCCGTACCTGCACGAGGTCTTCGCCAGCCGGCACTGGAAGGTCTACGCCGTCGCCTCGCCGACGCCGATCGCCGCCGGTCCCGGCACGCTGACGTCGCTCGGGCACGACTCGTTCGCGCTCGACGCGCGTGCGCCCGGCAGCTTTCTCGTGCGCGTGCATTACACGCGCTACTGGACGCTCGCTGACGGGCACGGGTGCGTTGGGCCGGCGACCGGCGGCTGGACGCGCGTGAGCGCGCGCGCGCCGGGGCGGGTTGTCGTGCGAGCGCGCTTCTCGCTCGACAGAGCGCTCGGCGCAGGCGGCGAGACCTGTCGCGGTTGAGCGATGTCCTGTCGCCGCGCTGCCGCGGCCGTCGCGGCGCGCGAGACGGCAACCAGGCGCTCGCGTCAGCGAGCGCCAATCGATCGTCGCTCAACGAGGCGCCAACGCGTAGAGGCCTTCGAGGCCCGTCAAGTAGATGTTCTTGCCGTCGCTGATCACCGGATCGAACGAGCCCGTGCCCTTCTCGAACGTGACGCGACCGGTCGAGATGCCGAGCCCGTACGTGCGATGCGTGCCGAGGTCGGCGAAGTACACGTTGCGCCCAATGATCGTCGCCGAGCCCGAGATCTTGCCGTGCGCGTCGAGCTTCCACGCGATCCGCCCCGAGCGCGCGTTGAGCGCGTAGAACGTGCCGTCGTACGAGCCGAGGTAGATCATCGGGCCGAGGCCCGGCGCGTTCGTGACCGCAGGCGACGCGTATACGTACGCGCCCGTCTGCACCGCCCAGTCGAGCTTTCCCGTCGCCGCGTCGTACGCGTAGACGCGTCCGTCCGTGTTGCCGAGGAACACGCGTCCGTAGAAGACCGCCGGCGTCGAGTAGAACGTGCCGCTGCCGAGCAGCGCGCCTTCTGAGCTCGAGATCCAGATCCGCCGTCCGGCGCGCTCGCCGACCGCCTGCACGTGGCCCGAGTAGTCGCCGAAGTACAGGATGCCGCCCGACAGCGTCGGGCTGGCCTTGACCGCGCCCGACGCGTGATACGTCCAGATCACGCTGCCGTTCGTCGCGTTCAGCGCGTACACCGTCCCGTTCTGCGAGCCGAAGAAGACTTTGCCGTCGTCGACGAGCGGCGACGACTCGCTCGCGCTCGACAGGTCGCGCGACCAGATCGTCGCGCCGTTCGCGACGTTCAGCGCGTACGCGCGACCGCCGCCGTTCCTGCCGTCACGCGAGAGCACCGTCGCATAGACGACCGTTCCCGCGACCGCCGGCGCCGACGCCGACAGCCCGCCGAGGCTGCGCGACCAGATCGTGTGCCCCGTGAGCTTGTCGATCGCGCGCAGCACCGCGTCGTCGCCGAGCTGGAAGATCCTGTCGCCGCCGATCACCGGCGGGAACTCGAGCAGCGTGTGCGCGTCGTTGACCCACAGCTGCTTGAACGGCGGATGCAGCGTCGAAGCGGCAGGGAAGAAGCGCGTGTGTTCGGGCGTGTAGCCGTACAACGGCCACGCGATCGGCCGTTCGACCTTCCTGACCGGCGCCGGCTTCGGCGTCGCCTCCGGCACGAAGCGCGCGTGCGGGTGGTAGATGCTGCCCGTGCGATCGTGCTCGTAGAAGTAGCCGCCGAGCGCGAGCGCGATGACGAGCACGACGAGGCCGGCGACGATCACGCGGACTCGCTTGGAGCGTGGCAACAGCCGCTTGAGACGATCGCTCACGGCGACAGCCGCCTCAGGCGGCGATCTTGCGCGACCGGCGTGGAGAGCTCGACGACGGTGACGAAGTCGATCCGCCGCGTGATACCGGTTGCGCCGGCGCCGGCGCCGGCTTCGCTACTGCGCCGCGTCGCCTGCCGGCGAACAGTCGCGCGACGGTCAGCACGAGCAGCCACGCGAATGCGATCGCGAGCGGAGGGAGCGTCAGACCCGAGACGAGCGCGAGCACGTCGTGATTGCCGTTCAGCGACCAGTTCCACAGCACGTAGTCGCCGATCGTGAGCGCGGAGACGATGGCCAGAGGCCTGTGCGACACGCGCATAGAGTAAACGCGACGTAAGACAGACGGGACTTATGATCGGCAGATGAGCGACGCGAGCGGCGGTTCGGCGATCTTTGCGCGCGACGCGCTGCGCGGGCGCTCGGCGCTCGTCACCGGCGGCGGGACCGGGCTCGGCAAGGCGACCGCGCTCGAGTTGGCTCGCTGCGGGGCCGCCGTGACGATTGCCGGGCGCCGCCGCGATGTGCTCGAGGAGGCGGCTGCGGAGATCGACGAGATCGTTCGCGGCCGAGGCGGGGCAGATACCGTTGTGGTTCGCGTCGTGGCCGGTGACATCCGCGAGTCGGGCGACGCGCTGCGACTGGTCGACGAAGCGCTCGAGCGGATGGGCGCGCTCGATGTGCTCGTCAACAACGCCGGCGGGCAGTTCTTCAGCCCGGCTGAGCTGATCGCGGCGAAGGGCTGGCGCGCGGTCTGGCGCTTGAACGTCGAAGGGATGCTGAACATGGCCGAAGCGGCGCGCGAGCTCGCGCTCGCGCCGGGCGCCGGCGGCGGCGGGACGATCGTCAACGTGACGCTCTCGCCGCATCACGGGATGCCCGGGATGGCGCACTCCGGCGCTGCGCGCGCGACCGTCGAGGCGCTGACGCGCGAGCTCGCCGAGCGGTGGGCGCGGGAGCGGATCACCGTCACCGCCGTCGCAGCCGGCACGTACGACACGGAGGTGATGGTCAAGTACCCGGCGAGCGTGCGCGCCGGGATGTCGCGCTCCGTGCCCATTCAGCGGCTCGGGCGGCCCGAGGAGCACGCTTGGCTCGTCGCGCTGCTTGCCTCGCCGCTCGGCGCCGCGTTCAATGGGTCGACCGTCACGCTCGATGGTGGTCGCGACAACTGGTTTGGGGCTTGGCCGCCGGCGGGGCTGGTTGGGGAGGAGGGGGAGGTTCCCGTGGAGGAGCGGCGGTAAGCAGCGGACGGGAATCGAACCCGCATCATCGCCTTGGAAGGGCGAGGCTCTACCGTTGAGCTACCGCTGCGCGCGCGAAGCCGGCCCGTAGGGCGGTGCGGCGACGATGACAGTTTGCACAAACGACGTCGCACTTGGCGATCTCGTCGAGGATCGATTGCCAGTTGCGGTCACGGAAGCCCTGAGCGATGCCGAAGCACTTGTCGCGTAGGTGGTCGAACTCGAGCACCAGCGGATCGCGCTCGCCGCAGTCGACGCAGGGGTGCTCGCTGAAGAAGCCGATGAGAAAGGCGGCCCGTTCGCGGACGACGGCCTTCTTTCGTCGCCGTGCGTTGGCGAGGTAGCGGTCGCGGTTCGCTGCGTAGTGCTCTTGCTTGTACTCGGCCCGGCAAGCACGGCAGTAGTTGTCGCGCTGGCCGCGTGCCCGCCGTCGCCAGGCATGTTGGCGATGCGGAAGATGCGGCCAAACCAAGCCGGTAGCCCGAGTCAGCGTCGAGCTTTCTGGCACGAACATATGTTCGCAATCACGCCGGACGGCGCCGCGATCCGTAGACCGTAGAATCGACGAGTCACGGGGAGTGGCGCAGTCTGGTAGCGCACCCGGCTGGGGGCCGGGCGGTCGCAGGTTCGAATCCTGTCTCCCCGATGAAGATTTGAACCTATGACCCTGGGAAGATTCAGCGGAAACGCTGGCTTTGCGGGCGCCGTTGCGCGTATTCGGGGGCGCCCGCGGGGATCGGGACCGCAAACGGACCGCAGCGAGGAGCGAAAGGGACCGCAGAGCGGCACGAAGCGGTCCCGGGTAGTGCGGCTTCGCCCCTACGCCCTTTCGCGCCCTCTATAGCGGTGGGTCGCCAGCGCGCACAGGGGGGCAGCCACGCTCGCTGGTCGACGAAGCTGTATGCGGTGAGCCGTCTCGCAGTTCCTGGCCTCTCCCGGTTGTCGGTTGTAGCAGCCGTTTCCCCATGCAATAGACAAAGGTCAAAATGCGAGGCCTAGCCTCGATTCGCCACGAAGGGGTGGGTGGCGTCCAGTGGAGTGAGTTTTGGGGGGTGAGCGGGCGGCTCGATTGCTGTGGGGTGGTGGAGTGGGCACGGCGGGGCTCTTTTTGGGGGCTCGAGTGTCGTCGCGGTCGTTTTCGCTCAGGGTTGATCTTCGGCGGGCGCCGGGGAGCTGGCTCGGATGTGGGTGTGGCGGCGGCTGGGTTCAGCCGTAGGCGGGGAGTGTCTGCAGGCGCTTGAACGCGCGTTGGATCGCCGTGGCCCAGGGCCAGTCGGCGGGAAGGTGCAGGGTGCTCCTGCGTGCGTGGCGGGTGAGTTGCCCGGCGACGTGCAGGATGCGGTAGCGCAGGCGCTTAGGTTCGCTGATCTTGTGCTCGCCGTCGAGCACGAGCTGCTGTGTCCAGACCATGATGTCGTGCGCGAGCATGGCGAGCTCGAACCACGCGGCGTTCGCTTTGAAGGAGTGGAACGGGAGGCGTGAGGCGCCGGCCGCCTTCAGCGTCTTGACGCGGTCCTCGACCTCGGCGTGCTGGCGGTGAAGGGCCTCCAGGGCCGCGATGTCCGGGTCCTGTTGGTCGGTGATGAAGCACTGAAAACGGTGCCCGTCATCGTCAGTGAAGCTCAGTTGCGCTCCGGGGTGAGGACGCTCGCGGCGGCAGATCAGCCGGGTGCCCGTCGGCCAGGACGCCAGGTTGACGTGGCCTGTCAACTCGGCTACCCACGCTCCCCCGCGTGGCTCGCCCTTCTGGCCTACCGCGGACGCCCACGCGGTCTCTGGAAGCGCGAGGATCGCTCCTCTGACGCGCTCGTCGATCCTGTACCCAAAGGAAAAACGGATGCTGCACTCGCGGCACCCTGACGCAAGGCCGTGGCTCGCCCCGGCAGAGTCCGAGCGCGCGAGGATCTCCCCATCAAGCGCGCTCTGCGGGAGCTGCTCGAGCGCGAGCTCCAGCACGCTCAAATGATCCGCCGCGTTGTTGGCGCCCGCGTTCCCCGGCCGCAAGATCCCGGCGAGTACCTCCCGCCCGCAGGTAGCGAGCAGCGGGTTGAACCCGAACGCGCCCTTGTAATGGCCGGCGGCGTGTTCCTTCTCGGAGTGGATCGTGATCGGTGTCGCGTCGAAGTCGAGGATCACACGCCCGGGAGCCGCCCCATGCTGCCACGCCCGCCCGCGAGCGACGGCACGCGCCTGGCGGACCCGGTCAAGCTCCGTCTCCCCGATCGAGAGAAGCACCCGCCGCGCCGTAGAAACCGACGCGATGTCCCCAAACAGCGCCGGCTGACCGGCCAACACCGCGAGGTCTGAGACACACCGTCCGCCGTCAGCTGCCATCACCGCCAGATCGCAAAGAACCCGGCCGGGATCGTGACCGGAGCGCCGCTCCCGGGTGCCCGCCAACGCCGCGCTGAGCCCGTCCCCCAGGCCCAGCCTCTGCGCCACGAGAGACAGCAGCGCCGTCCCCGCACGAGACGACAAGCCCTTGCCGTCCGCCACCACATCTACCGTTCCAAACGACGCACTTCCGATCACCTTCAAGGTGAACCTCCTGAGCGGGTGGATTGTAGGCTTCGCAACCGCAATCCTCCCCGCCCAGGCGGACGTTCCAAGCCTCAGCCCTACTCAACCCCGGTCGCCTGGTGGCGAATCGAGGCTAGGGTACGGCCCTCTTAGAAATCTCGGCATATCCAGCCGGGGGACGCGAGGCCAGGGCTCTTGGGGTCGTTTGTGCGCCTAGCCGAAACTGTTCACGGAAGGGCCCTCCCCTGTTGGACATGGCTTCACTAGGAGGGCAGTCGCAGAGGGCTCCACCAGAAATCCTGTTTTCCCGTACGATTCCCTCCACTAGACAGAGAGGACAAGGGCTAGTAGTCGTTTCCTGTGCTATGCCTCCTCCCGTGAGATGCAACTGTTGGGATTTGATTTCCCGTGGCCGCTAAACCCGCCAATCGCTCAGCCAGTGCATCGATCATGGGCTCATATGGAGGGGCGTCTGTCAAGCGGCAGCGTTGACCGGCCGGGCGTGCGGTGGGGTGTTGGCATGAGGGTGCGCGTGGGCGGTTCCCGGGGCGCCACGAGCTGAAGTGCCGGCTTGGTCGACCAGGTCATGGTCAGGCTCATATGCGAGGGCTGGTTACCTCAAGACCCTTGTTCGTCGCCGGGCTCGCAATCTAGGAGCGGGCGCCACCCGGCGGGTGAAACCGGCGGGTTGCCCATAGCCCATGTTCGCGGGCCCGTTGAGCGGCGACGTGACGGCCCTTGTGAGTGCTCGCGGCGCCCCGGCAGCCGCCGGGCGCCGTCGTGATGTCGGCTGTGTCAGTCCAGGGTCGCGGCCTCCCAACAGAACGCGGCGAGCTCGCGTGCGCAGGCGATCGCGACGGTCCCGGTGCGCTTGCCACGCGTGCCGGCGAGGTGCTTCCAGCGCTCGTGCAGAGGACGCTGGCAGCGCCACGCGATCTGCACGACACGGGGGTCCTGTCCGGCCTGGCGTGCTTGGAGGCCCAGGCGCACCGCTGGCTGGTGACGGTAGTGGTGGGCCGCCTCGACCAGCAGCCGCCGGGCGTGCGGCGGCCCGGCCTTCGTGATCTGCCCCTGGGTGCGCTTCTCATCAGAGGTGTACTCGCTCGGCACCACGCCGAGGAATCCTGAGAGCAGCGCTGGCTTGGCGAAGCGGGTGAAGTCGCCGACTTCCGCGCACAGCCCGGCGGCGGTGAGCGTGTCGATCCCACGGAAACAGCGCAGCCTCGCGACCGTATCGGCGTGGCTGCTGGTTGGCGCCGCCTCTTCGAGCGCATCGATCAGCGTGCGACGGCGCCCAACCAGTGTCTGCACCGCGCAGAGGTAGTCCACGAACGTCACCTGGGAAGGAGCGTCCTCGAAGCGCAGCGCCCCCAGCCACTGCTCGTGCGGCCGCGTCCACGCCTTGCACGGGAAACGCTGCCCCCTGCGCAACAGGAACTTCGAGAGGCGATGACGAGAGCGCATCAGATCCTTGCGCGCATCCTCGATACAGCGCACCAGGTCACGGAAGCGCTCATCAGTCTCGCTCGGCACGAACGCGAAACCCAGTTCACCCGCGGCGAACAGCCGCACCAGCCGCTTGGCATCACGCCGGTCAGTCTTCACCCGATCCCCAGGCGCCCTGGGGATCGACCCCGGCGCCACAACCCGCACGTCCAGCCCACGCTCCTCAGCGACCCGCACCAACGCGAACCCCGTCGGGCCCGCCTCATACACCGCCGCGACCGGACGATCCAGATCCTCCAAGAACGCTGGCACCACGCGCGCCGGCTCACCGCGCAGCCGCTGCACACGCAACTCGCCGGTCGAGCGATCGAGCACCGCAGCGACCGTCTGCGCCTGGTGAACATCAAGCCCGACAAGAGCCATACTCTCTGACATGGTCGGCACCTCCCATAGCTGGGGTGTCGGCGCCAGGACCACCCTGGACGCCCAGTCCCCGCACATCTATGCGCGGGGTGCCGGCCGATCCTTCCTCAAACGCCGGAGAGCCGACGCTCCATAGGGTCTACGCCTATCAGTTCGATCTCGCGACGCTCGAGGTTTTGGGTTCCGGGGCGTCCAGGTTACTGAAGCCGGTCAAGGATTCTGGGGCGACGACTAGCCTGGCCAACCGGAAGGATCGAAAGACATGGAGCGCGTGAACATCACGATCGGGCCCGTGACGTTCGATCGGGCCAACTACGACGCCGAGAACGACGTGCTGTATCTCCATGTGGGCGATCCGCAGACCGCCGAGGGCGAGGAGACGCCCGAGGGCCACGTGCTGCGCTACGCGCCCGGAACGAGCCAGGTGATCGGGCTGACGGTCGTGGGTGCGCGGCAGACGCTGGAGCGTGATGGGGCGCCTCTCGATCACGGTCCCTGAGACGATCGAGACTACCGCTGAGGATCTGGCGTCCGCTCTGGCGGCGGCGTAGCTCACGTCGGCGGTTCTCAGGCGCCGGCCAGCGCCCGAGCGAGGTCGTCGGGATCGGTTTCCATCAGGCTCAGCACCGTGACTCTGAGCCCCGCTGTGGCACTCAAGGAGCCATTTGGCGTCGACGATTGAGACTCCGATGACTTCGCCGTGCTCGTCCAGGCGCACGGCAACTCGTTCGGCGCTCGCGAACGTGTCAACGCGGACTTCCCGAGCTCGCTCCGCGAGTGGAGGACATCTCGGTCCTTGTCCTATGAGACCTCATCGAGCGCGTAAGGGCCGACACGGACGGTCATCGCTGCCCTACGCTGCGCCACCACACCTCAAGAGACCTAAGGGGCGCCTACTTCCAGCGGATAGCGTCAGTTGCAAACACTATGGCCTGCTGATAGTGTCTTTCTGCTCGTGAGATACGCTAGCTGTAAGAAATGATCAGACTCATTCCGACCGTCCGTTCTCGGGAGCGGGTCGGCGATGCCGCCATTGATGCGGTGGTGGACGGGCTCTCGCTGTACGGACCTCACGTAGTCGGTTTCACCTTGTTCGCGATCCTGATCTGCGCGCTCGCGACGTTCCTCCATCTGATCCTCGGACTGTCGATGACTGTGGCAGTTCTTGGCTCCGCTATCAGCCTCGCCTCACGCGTTGCCGTCCTCGTCTGGAGAGCCAAGGCGGGAGGTGGAGGATGAACTGCCCGATGTGCGAGTCCTCCGAGCAGAAGGGCTCGCGCGTGATCGAGACGCGCGGCTACGACGGTGGCCGAATGCTTCGCCGCCGGCGCGAATGTCTTGGCGAGGGGGCACATCGCTTCACAACGTACGAGTCTGCCGTGGAGCCCGAGCCACCCGAGAGCAAGATGCCTAGGCCGGAACGAAGGCGAATGCCTCGCGAGCGTCAGTCGATCACGCACAAGTTCTCGATAGCCGGCGATGAGGGATACGTCACAGCCGGGATGTACGAGGACGGGACTCTTGGTGAGATCTTTCTAAGTGAAGTTGGCAAGAATGGCTCGACGATGCGCGGCATGATGGACGCGTGGGCTGCGGATGTCTCTCTTGCCCTTCAGTACGGTGTGCCGCTCGAGGTTCTGGTTCAGAAGCACTCGTTTACCCGCTTCGAGCCTGAAGGGATCACGGCCAACCCGGAGATCCCGTTTGCCAAGTCATTGCCGGACTACATCATGCGCTGGCTAGCCTCTCGATTCCTCGACGAGGACGCTCAGGAGGAGTTCGGCATCCTTACCCCCGCCGTCAGGGCCCGCAAGACCGCTATGGAGTAGCTCTGACTAGGTGAACGAAGGCAGGAGTGGAGGGCCGGATTGGCCAGTGCTACGTCAGGCCCGCGAAACGCATCGCGGCGCACACCTGCTCCAACTTCATCTAGCCTGCGCCGACGATCACGAACCTATGACCGAAAATCGGGGAGTCACGCTCCGCCTCGCCAGTCACCGTGCTCGGTCTTTATCAGCCGGCTGCGTTCTTCGGCTAGCTGTCGGCACGCGGCGAGCCTCGCGATTGTTTGGCTCGTCAGCCGGCGTTGTCCGAAGACGAGCATCGTCGCCCGGTACAGCTCATGCTCGTCGTCGTATCGGCCGGCGTTAGCGGTGTACGCCATCGCGTTGATGAGCTCCTCGGGGGCGATGTCAGTAAGCGGGCGATTGATGGTGGCTGGCGTTATGCGGTATCCGCGCCAGGTGTCTTTGTCGAGCCCGGTCGGCCATACGAACTCACCGAGCGTTGTGCGCTTGATGAGCTCGGCTGGCACCGCTTCGAGGATGAATCGCTGGCGCCCACTGGTCACGCGGTCGAACCCGAATCTGCGCCCGATGCTCCGTGCTAGCCGGTCTGTAGCGATGGGCCCCTCGATTTCGACTGTGTCCTGCACTGCCGCGGCGATTGTTTGGCGCAACTCGGGCGAGGTGGTCCGTCCCAGGTCATCGCGTGATCCGAGGGGCGTTGGCGTCGTCTCTTGGTACGGGCAGCCTCGTGCGTGCACGTCGCGTTCCTTGGTTGCCGTGGCAGTGTCCTCCTCGAGGGCTGCGCCCCCGACCGAGGCGACGAGTAATGCGGGTTCCGGTTCGCGCCCGGCGAGCTGCTCATCTCGTTCGTTGGGACTCGCGAACGTGTACGTCTCGATCTCCACCGCGTCCTCCTCGGGAGCTGCTGCCGGCTCCTCATCGGGATCTATGTCGGAGGTGGGTGCATCTGTGATCTGCTCCCGCTCGGCGGCCGCGGCCGCGCGTTCCGCCGCCTTAGTCTTGGCCCGGTCGCGTGCGCGCTGAAGTGCCTCATCGATGCGTCCTAGCGCGCTCTCTTCGTCGGCGATCCACTCGGGTAGCCATAGGCGCAGCAGCGCGCCCCAGTCCATGAGCCGCTCGAGCAGCAGCGGCGTGAGCTCTCGGTCCGCGACCGTGGGCCGTTCGGCCCATCTCGGGCCGTCGAGGACGATCGCGACTTGCCAGCGCTCTGCACCGGGGTCGCGGATTACCAGATCGAGCGAGAAGTCGGATAGCCCGTAGTCGCAGGCCACCTCGTAGCCTCGTTCGCGCAGCGCATCGGCGATCGCCTCGCGCACATGATCGGTGCCGATCACCGCCCGGCTTTGCGGTTGCGGGAGCCCTCCGGGGCCGTGTGCCGCCATCTCCAGGTATGAGCGCAAATGGGCGATCCCCTTGGAGCTCGTTCTCGACAGGTCTATGTCGGTCGGCTCAAAGGAGACGAACAGGAGCACCTTGCGCCGCGCGCGTGTGATCGCCACGTTGAGGCGCTTCTCCCCTCCGGCCGTTCCGAGCGGACCGAAGTTCATCGGTAGCGGTCCGCCGTCGAGCTTTTTGGAGAATGCGACGGAGAAGAGGACGACGTCGCGCTCGTCGCCCTGCACGTTCTCGAGGTTCTTGACGAAGATCCCCTCCGTTGCGTCCTCGCGGAGCGCTCTGGCGACGAGCGGGTCGCCGCACTCCTCGAGTAGGTTAAGCACGAGGTCGCGCTGCTGTGCGTTGAAGGTGACGACCCCGATCGTCTGGTCGCTGACTTCGGGGTCGGCGAGTCTCCTTTGGATCTCCGCGACGATTGCTTCGGCCTCGACGCGGTTGGTCCGGAACTCGTGCTTGTCCTCGCGGTTGAAGTGTCCGTCGAGTCTTCTCGATCTCGACTCCTGCGGTCCGGTCGTTCCCCGGGGAGGGCAGGCTGGCGAGCCGGCCTTCGTAGTAGTAGGCGTTGGAGAACGCGATCAGGCTCTCGTCTCGGCTGCGGTAGTGCCAGGAGAGCCAGAGTCGCGGGAGCCCGGACTCGACGCACTCGGTGAGGATGCTTTCGAGGTCTTCGAGTACCCCTGTCTCGTCATCGTCGTCACGATCTGCTTCCTCGGCCGCCTTGACCTTGCCGACCGACGTGGGCGGCATCTGTTGCGAGTCGCCGACGATGACCGCGGCGCGCCCTCGTCCCAGCGCGCCGATCGCTTGTGGGACGCCCACCTGCGACGCCTCGTCGAAGACGACGAGATCGAAAGTCGCTGCTCCAGGCGGCACGTATTGCGCGAGTGAGGCGGGGCTGACGAAGAAACAGGGTGTTGCCTGGAGGATCTCCTCGCCGTAACGGTCGATTAGCTGACGAAAGCTGAGTCCTCGTCGCTTCGCGTCGAGTCGGCGGCGTAGCTCGGCCACGTGGCCGGTTAGCCGGTCGCTCTGGTAGGGCCGGCGCGCCAATAGTTCGGCTGGAAGGGCGACCTTCTGCTCTGATCGGGACTCTGCGGCGACAGTGGCGAGATCATCGACCTCGCCACCTCGCAGAGCCGCATCGAATCCCGCGAGCCCCCCGGTGTTTGCTCGCTCGCGCAGCGAGCCGGCCGCAACGCCTCGTAGGTAGGCAACCTCCGCGTCTGCAGCGTCGAGTTTGGCTGTCAGCAAATCGCTACGGAACTGGTGAAGTCCGGCGGCTGTGAGCGGGTCGAGGATCTCCAGCATGCGGATCCATCGCTGTGCGGTCGCATCGGCGCCGTCGGCGATCTCGTTATTCCAGGCGTCGGCGTCCTCGTTCCATGCGGCGCTCCAGTGTCGCCCGGCGGCCCATCGGCTGCACTCCTCTTGGCCTGATCCCAGCAGGGCGCGCCATGTTGCCCATGCGGCGGCGACGCTTCGCAATGTCTCTATGTCCTCGGGTGACGGCGGCCCTGACTGCTCGATCAGCTCCCAGAGCTCGCTGTGGCCTCGTTGAAAGCGCTCGCTGCGCTCTATCCGATCGATTGCCTCGGCAAGCGTCGTGGGTGCCTCGGAGCGCATCGGTGACCACGGTTGGGGCGCGCAGTCGCCGAGCGTCTCGGTCAGTTCGGCTGTGAGCGAGGCTGCGTGTGTCCTGGCCGCATCGATGCCGATGATCAGGCCGGGAGCCTGGGCTGGCACGATGCTCGCGCCTGTATTGAGCAACGGCGCTACGGTGAGCGCGAAGCGCTCCGCTCGCTTGCGCTTTCCGAAGACGCCGCGCTCGGCTAGCGCGGCCGCGCTCGCGAGCCCGGCCGTGTCGCCATGCTCGAGGAATGACTGCGTGAACGTTGAGAGCACAATCGCGTGGAGCTCAGGGAAACGGCTCAGCTCGTCGGTGAGCCGCTGGCGAGTGGCGATCCACGTTGCCGAGCGCATCTCGGTAAGGTGCGCGGTCGTTAGCACGGCTCCTGTCGCCCGGTCGTCGAGGTGAGGTATCAGCACGTCGAGGTCCGCCGGGTCCGCGAGTCCCTGCAGGAGCTTCAACGCTTGGGGGTGTGCTTCGAGTGACGTGCGTGCTTGCTCGAGGGCTGCATATGCGTCGCTCATCGAGCTGGGGTTGAGATCGTTTGAGCCCCGGCCTACGATCGACCAGGGATGGGCTGTGCATAGGCCCACGGTTCTCGCTGCACGGGCGAAGTTGCGCAACGCGTCCTTTACAGGGGTCTCGTCGGTGGCGCCCGCCGCGACGTAGGTTGCCGGGATCGGTGCCGTCGGGCCCTCGCCGTATTGCTCGAGGTTCTCATAGGCACTCCACAGCGACACCCCAATCCCGTTACGGGCGTGAATCCGCTGCGGGTACTCCTCAAGTGGGGCGTGGCGGGCACGGAGCGTCGCGCAGATTGCCTGCCAACCCCGCGGGTCATAGACGCTGCTGTTGTCGATCGCGCGCTTGAGTTGGGCTCGTATCTCGGTCGGACGCTGGCTTCGACCGTGCAGATCCAGCGTGAAGTCGGCTAGGCCGATTGCCTCCAGGCGCCGCTTGACGACTTCCAATGCTGCCTGCTTCTCTGCGACGAACAGCACCGTCTTGCCGTTCGCAAGCGCGTGAGCGATCAGATTCGTAATCGTTTGGGACTTGCCCGTCCCGGGTGGTCCTTCCAGGACGAACGATCGTCCCGCCGCCGCGGCAACGACCGCGCGCAACTGCGACCCGTCCGCGGGGATCGGCAGAGGGATCTCGGCCTCCTCGACGTCGATGTCCTCGAGATCGTTCTCGTCGTCCGGGTCCATCGCGGGCTCTTTGAACGTCTCTCCGGGCCTGAGTGCGAGGTGCTCGACTACGGGGTTGCGGGAGATGATGTCCCAATGATGCTCGAGGTCTCGCCACATCCCGAACGTGCTGAACTGGCAGATCGCGAGAGTCGCGACCTCGTCGATCCGCATGTCGAGTCTGTGTGCGACAAGTGCGTCACGGATCGCTGGCAGCGCAGAGACGATGTCGATTCCGCTGTGGTCGAGTCCGGGGTTCTCCAGGGCCTCAATTCGAACGTCGTGCTTGATGCGTAGCCACTCGACGAGGCAATGGTTCGGTGCGGCCACGCTGGTCGTGTCCACCCGCACTTCAAATGGGCTGCGTCCGCTGCCGCCTTCGATCTTGACGGGTAGGAGAAACAGTGGCGCACGGGCGTCTTTGTCGCTTGGCGTGCGGTGCACCAGTGCCCCGACGGTTAGGTAGAGGTTTGCGTTGCCGGTCTCCTCGAGGAGTGTCCGCGCGGCCCGTTGCAGCTTGCGCATTCGTGACACGTACGTCTGCTCGGTGATGCCGACGAACACTGAGTGGTCCTCGACGAGCAGTTTGCGTACCGGCTCGGCGTTGAGGTCTTGGGCGCGCCGCACTCCTTGCAGGCGCTGGATGTCGCTGAGCTCGTCTTGGGGCAAGAGTGTCAGCGCGGTGCCTTCGTGGACAATGTCGTCGAATAGTGCAAGGGTGTCGCTCGGGATGTGCAGGTCGAGAACCTCGCCCGAGGCGCGAAGATTCAAGAGCCGGTTGCTCGTGCTGAGGTCGAGCAGCGCCCGCTTCCATTGACGAACGCGGGCCGGCGCGTCGTCGACAGCTTCGAGTAGCACGTCCTCTGTGTCGGGGTGCGCGAACAGCTCGCTCGGCAGATGGAGGGGCGAGGACCCGCCGCGGTTGGTCTCTGCGTCGTCGCTCACTGGGAGGATGGGGACCGGGTCGTTGCCCGGCAGCGGCCGTGTGCCGGCTCGATGGGTCGCGTGCACGTCTATGACGCCGCGTAGCGCGTAGGGATCGCTGAAGTGCCGCTTCGCGGCCATCACCGCCGCTGCGAACGCGCCTTGCTCGCCTTCTTCGTAGAAGGCGGCCTCGACGGGGACCGCTCGGCCGGACTCGACGAGGTTGATCATCGCGTTGGGCTCGGTGATCACCGTCTGCCCGAGTGTTCCGCCTTCCTTCAGGTACCCGGTGAACGCGTGCCCGTTGATCAACCAAAGCAGCGGGTGAAGGCCGGCCTGCTCGAGGCATGCAGCGTAGGTGACCGAGAGGTCGATGCATGTGCCGAAACGTTGTTCGAGCACCTGCGCAGTCGTACGAACCTTTTGTCCGCTGTCCTCGAATGAGGCTGGCGGCACGACATAGCGGATCCCCCGCGTGCGCAGAGCCTCATAGATCGCGGCTGCCGTGAGCGAGGCCCGCTCCGGCCCCTGCTGGTAACCGGTGAGGCCCGCATCTTCGGTGTGCTCGCGCAGAATCTCCGCGGCCGTATCGAGAACTGTGGACACGGCGCGTGTGTTCGGTTGTACGAAAGCGGCGAGCGACTCAAAGAACACCGGCGAGTTCAGCCATTCGTTATGCGCGAGCACCTGAACTGGCACCGTCAGCCTCACATCGGCGCCCCAGGTTTTGGACACGCTGAGGGTCAACGTCGCGGGATGGCTCTCATCCAGGTTTGCCAGATGCTCGTAACTCGGGGCGAAGCCTGCGAACGTGTCCCATCGTAGGTGTCCGCCTGAAGGAATCGGCTCGGTGGAGGTGCTCGACCATGGCTCGGCCAGGGCAATGCCCCGGCCATCCAGGTTCAGCGTCACCATCATGTCGGCAAGCGGCCGTGTTGAGTTGTTCGTGATGGTTACGGCTTGGACGAGCGGCACCTCGTTGTGAATCAGGGCGAGGTTCACGGCGGCCTGGACGACTGCTTCGACGCGGATGCCGTCGAGCTCGATTTCGTGATGATTTGAGAACTGCCGTCCGTCTCGCATCTCTGCCCCCTCCGTAGTCTGAGCTTCGACGCTGCTCGCCAACAGTGGACGTCGTATAGAGCCCCGGTTGAAGCTCTAACGACGGTGCGTTCTTCTCGCTTCGCTCAACCGCCACTCCACGTGTTTCGAACAACCTACTCTTCGTCCCCACCTTCAGCGTCCGAGACCGAGAGCAGCAGTTCCCCGAGCGGCGCGAGCAACACATGTAGACCAACTCGCTTGCCGCGTTTCGAGCCTTGTCTGAACTCACTTATTACTATGCCGCCGAGCGGATTGCCGTTGCGGAACTCCTCAGCGACGCGAGCGCTCAGCGTTGCCGGCACGTACCCGACCTGAATGGTCCCGCTGTTGTCCCAGACCGCGACTGCGTTCGTGTCATACGCATTCGTCGGCTCGGGTCGAAGAATGACCTGCTCGCCGGGTGAGAAGCATTTCTGCTGCAGGGCCTCGGCCCGATGGGAGACCCCGGCCACGTTGCTGTAGATGCACCGCGGATCCGAGGCTTGATGCTCGGAGATCCGCATGAAGGTCCCGTCGTCGTCGACCGGCGTGTAGCCGCCGCACCAGAGGGTGCTGCCGTCGTCGCTGTCAAATAGATGTGTGTCCTTGACGACTTTTACGGTGATCGTCGATGTCCGTGCAGCAGCCGGTGTCGTTGCCTCCCGGGTATGGCTTTTGAATATGGCGCGGATCGTTGCGCGGAACCCGCCTGGGTGGCTGGTCGGGGCCGTTGGCTCGTTGGTCATGCGCTCGGGGCGCTGAGCGCCAGTGCGGTTGGGGTATCCGCCACTGGGTCTGGGAGTTCGATCACAGTGCACTCAGGGCAGGCTTCCTGCACTCGCTCCATTACCGCAGCGTCCTCCGTGAACAGGATTACCTGTCGTCGGCCGGAAACTTCTGCGATGAGCTCCGCGCCGAGCCGCAGCCGCTCGGCGTCGAAGTGGGCGAATGGATCGTCGAGAAGCAGCGGGGCGTCTCCAGACGTGCCGTCCAAGAGCCGTGCGATCTCGAGCCGCTGCACAAGGGCGACTTGGTCGCGTGTTCCTCGCGAGAGCTGCTCGATGCTCACGAGCCGGCCAGACTCAGGCGTGTAGAGCCGGATTGCCAGGTCCTCGTCTACGGTGCCGTCGGCGTACCGTCCGCGTGTGATCCGCGGAAGCTCGCGCCTGAGCGCCTCGTTGAGGAACGGCGCGACGCGACGGTGCGTGTCTTGGGCCGCTGCCTGGAGCGTTGTGCGGGCGGTTCGGACGGCGTCACGTATTAGCTCGAGCCGTGCGCGGCGGGTTTCTACTTGTGCGAGCTCGACCTCGAGATCGCCGGGTGCGACAAGTCCGGCTTCGCGTTCTTTGACGATCGTTTGAAGCTCGGCGACCTTGATTTCGCGTTTCGTCAGGGCGCTCTTCGCCTGCGTCAGGTCGTGCTCGCCGCCGTCTTGGCCGCTCGTGCCGTTCTGGGACTGATGTCCGTGAAGGCTTTCGTGCTCGGCGAGTGCGGTCTCGGCTGCTCGTAGCTTGAGCTGGAGCTCCTCGGCGGTCTCTCCGTCGAGGAGCTCCAGCAGCGCCGCGTTGGCTTGCTCGGCGTACATGATCCGCTCCTCCTCGCGCTGAGCGGTGTTTGCCTGTGCGGCGAACGAGCTGCTGACGGCACTCGCGTCCTGGGGATCGAGGCCCGCTTGGCGGTAGAGCTCGCTCAGCTCGGCGACGGGGCTCGCGCGTTCGATCTTTACCTCAGCGAGTCGTCTCGCCGGCGCGCTGAGCACCTCGAGCCTCCCTTGGCGCTGCTCGAGCTCCGCTCTCGCCTGCGTCAGCGCTCGGAATCCGTCGCATCCCGCCAGATAAGCCTCGGCTCGTTCAATGGTCCGGTCTGGCATTTCCTCAGCATCATGGGAGGGGAGCGCGCTGACCAGCCGCTTATGAAGCTCGATGCTGTGGTCCCTTTGCTCGCTTTCTCGCTGTTGCTGCGCATCGCGCACTGCCGTGAACGATGAAATGATGCGCTCCTCCTCAGCGCACTGGTGGTCGAGTTGCGCAAATGAGCGTCCTCCGAACGCGGGGAGTGACGCAGGGCCCGTGCCGGACACCGCCCGAGGACGGGCGATCCAGACGCACACCGCTGCGACGACCACGAGGAGCGCGAGCACCGGGCTCACGAGTGCGGCCGTGCCTGCTCCCACGGCACCGAGCGCGAGCGCAAGCGCGAGCAGTCGAGTGTTCCACGCACTGGCGGCCTGCCGGGCGCGTTGGGCGACGAGCTCGTCGCGAACCTCGCGGAAGCGCGCGAGGTTCGGGTCGCGCTGCGGCTGCTCACCGAGAGGACGGCCCGGTACCTTGGCGCTGGCGACCCGTACGTCCGCGAGCACCGTGCGGACGGTCTCCTCACCGCAGAGGTCGATGCCATCGTTGACGGTCAGCGCATCGATCCTCTGTCCGACGGCCAAGAGGGCGCACTCTTGCTCGGAGACCTCCTGTTTGTTTGCTTTGACTTCGGCGAGCAGCGACGCTTCGCGCGAGCCGAGCGCGTCGAGTCGTGTCTGCAACTCCTGCTGGCGTCCGACCAGCTCCCGCGTCAGGGCCGGCCCGTCGGCCGGGCGATCTTGGCTCTTCGCGGCGAGCTCCAGTGCCCGCTCGCTGAGTCCTTTGAGGCTGGCTACCGCTGTGCGCAGGACACCCTGCTCGATTGCCACGGCCCGTTCAGAGCAGTCTTGACGGCGCCGGCGTGCGTCGTCCAACTGAACGGAGACCTCATCGAGCACGGTGCGTTGCGAGTAAGCCTCCTCGAGCAGCTCGTGAAGTGCCTTCTCGCGTTTTGAGAATCGGTCGAGCTCGCCGTTGGCGAGCGGACCGTAGTGGCCGCCGTGTACACCGATGTCCGACAGCAGGCCCCGCAGTCGCGAATCGGCGCTGTCTACCCCGATGTCCTCGGCAGGTGCTGACTCCACGGCGCGCTGGAGTGCCGCGTGCAGCCCTTCGCTCGGGTGCACGGTTTCCACGGCGCCCTGGTACAGGCAGCACACCTGCGTGAACTCCTCCCGGGTCATCCCCACAAGCTGGCGTCCGATCTCGTAGTCGGCGCGTTGCTTGGGCTGCTCGCGAACGATGACCTCGCCGGTGAGAGCATCGTGCAGTTCGCCGAATTCGGCCTCGAAGTCCCAGACGGCGACTACCGCTCGGTCTTCGTAACCGAGTGCGCGCAGGGTGAGGCTGAAGGGAGGTCCCGTCCATGGCCTTCGGTGATCCTTTGCGGCTATTCCGTCATGGCGGCGTCGCTCGTCTGGCGCGAAGCCGTAAAGCGAGCGCACCACCGCGTCGTGAAATGTCGACTTGCCGGCCTCGTTCGCGCCTATGACGAGGGTCAGAGGAGCGGTCAGGTCATGGGTTCCCTGAAGGCGTCCGAAGCCTCCGATCGTTAGCTGTTCAAGACGCATTTGCCAGATCGTCTCCGTGCATTGCGCGCAGCCCGAGGTCGAGTGCGAGTTGAAGACGCGGCTGCTGATCCTGCTTGCTGGCTTGGATTTGTTTCTGCAGACTTGTCACGAATGCTCCGATGGCGGTGGGCTGCTCGGCGAGCATCTCGATGTCGAACGCCGTCTGCGTCTCATCGCGCAACTCCAGCTGTGTGAGACCTCGGTCGGGGTCCCCCAGCGCGGCCGTGTCGATGTGACAGTCGGGCTCTACCCGCCCGTGAAGTACGGCTCGCAGGCACAGCCCTTCGTGGGATCCGGCGACGGTCGAGATCGCCTGGGCGAGGGCTTGCTCGACGTCGGCGCTTGAGGTGGCGCCGGCGCAGTCGACCCGGATCCCTGCGTACCGACGCTCGTTGATGTCGATCAGCTGAATTTGCGGTGCCGCTCCGTCGTTAAGCTCGACGATCGCTACGGCGTGCTGTCCGGCCTCGTCCCAGGCGAGCGGTTCGGGGGATCCGGGGTAAAGCACGATGGAGTCGCGTAGTCCGCCGGCGTGCAGGTGACCTGCGAGGCAGAGAGCGAAGCCCGCGTCGCGCACCGAGTCGGCACTGAAGCGGCAGTGAGCGTCGTCTTGAAAGGCAGCGCTTGAGACGGTCCCGTGAAGTATCAGCAGGTGAGTCCCTTTGCTCGGGGCCGTGAATTGGCTTAGGGCATCGGATGTCAGTGGGCTGGCGCCCCATGACATCCCCCAGATGCTGACTGGGCCCACGTCCTGCTTCTGTAGCCCTCGCTCTGCGGGGAGGAGGTGCACGTTCTCGGGCCATTGAACGCGTTGGTATGGCCCGCCACGCCTTAGCGGATCGTGGTTTCCGGCGACCATGACTACCGGGAGGCAGAGCCGTCCGAGGCGGTCTGCGACCCATCGGCAGGTGTCTGGGGTCACGTGCTCGTCCTCCCAGAGATCACCACCGATTGTCACGGCGTCGACGCTGTGCGACTTTGCGAGGTCCAAGCACCGATCGAACGCGTCACGCAGGTCGCGGCGACGCTCACGCGCAACGTCAGTACTCATCCCGACGAACGGCCGGTCGAGGTGGACATCAGCTATGTGAAGGATCTTCATGGACACGTTCTTGGGGAACTGCGCTACTGGGAGTGGTCAACTTATCTGAATAGCGGTCTCGGGTCCTTTGCGACTCGCTTTCGCGTGGGACGAAAGTGGCTTAGAAAAGCCAGCTTGACCCCGCTACGAGGCGCGTCCCGCCAGCCCATCGGGCCGAATCAGGGATCCCGTCATACCCAACGTGGAGCCAATGGCCAGCGCGCCGCGCGAGAGCCGTGACATACATGCGTGCGGTATGGCATACGCTGGGTCGCATGAGGACACAGGGCGGGTCTGGCGGCGGTGGGGCGTACAAGACGTTTGCAAACTGCCCGAATCTGCATCAGAAAGCCGGTGACCGACTGCGATTGCACCCATGTGGTCCCGAGACGAACGCTCGATAAGCGCTCTTATGCGCCCACCCTTACGCGCGAGGAGATCAAAGCTGGTGCCGCGAGGTCTGCTCGCGGGAATGGCGCAGGAACGTGGTCGGTCGACCAATATAAGCCTTGACTTCTAAGAAGGCATAGCTTATAATTACAGCATGGCATGGGAGATCGAGCTGACGGAGCAAGTCGAGACCTGGCTGTTTGAGGAGCTGGACGACGAGGGCCGCAGGCAGATCGTCCCCGCCATTGATGAGCTAGAGGCCACGGGCCCGACGCTCGGACGCCCCTTCGTGGACACGATCAAAGCAAGTCGCCACAGCAACAGAAGGAGCTGCGCTCGATCGGTGGGAACCTGCGAATCCTCTTTGCTTTTGATCAGGACCGCAAAGCGATCCTCTTGATAGCGGGCGACAAGACCGGCAACTGGAAGCCGTGGTACGCGACGAACATCCCCGAGGCCGGCGCCCTCTTTGATTCTGTACGAAAGGAACGATCCGATGCCGGACACCAAAACCAGCAAGTGGCGCGACGTCAGAAAGCGGGCCGTAAAGCCCGCGGATGAGCCCTACATCAAGCAGGGCCGCGAGGCGATCCGCGCCGAGCTCCGACTGTCATCCGTGCGCAAGCAGCGCAAAGCAAGTCAAGCTGCAGTCGCGGAGCGTCTCGCAGTCTCACAATCGAATGTCTCCCAGCTCGAGCGCGTCGGAGATCCCCGACTCTCGACCGTCGCTGACTACATCGGAGCGCTGGGCGGCCGTCTGGAGATAGCGGCCGTCTTCGACGACGAGCGTGTAACGATCGCCGGACCCCAAGCGGTTGGTGCAGCCCATAGGACCCGGAGCACCCGGGCGCGGAAGGGCACGGCTCGGGCGAAAAGCACGAAGGCAAAACTGCCACGAAAACCACCAGTCGCACCAAACGCGCATCCGCCAAAGCGTCGCGCCCTTAACGACAGCGGGTCCCGACATCAGTTGGTGGCCCGGCAATACGCACGGCACGACATATGAGCCGGGCTGGGTTCCACGGAGACGGGGTTTGTAGGTTCCCTATCTTCATTTGATGGGGAGTGTTGCCTGTTGTTTGGCAGCGTAGAGGTCCTCGATCTCTCGGGGTGGCCGGTCGTCGAGCATTTCGTGCAGGCGCTCGTTGTTGAACCAGGCGACGTACTCGACGACGGCGAGCTCGAGCCGCGAGCGTGTGGCCCAGGTGCGCTCGGCGATGAGCTCGGTCTTGAAGCTGTCGACGAAGCTCTCGGCGACGGCGTTGTCGTATGCGTCGCCGACGGTTCCGATTGAGGCGAGGACGCCGTGATCCTCGAGCGTCTGTGTGTAGTCGTAGGAGGTGTATTGACTCCCGGCGTCGGTGTGTTGAATTAAGCGCGACGTCGGCCCCTGGCGAGCGTTGGTGAAGCGCCATCCGCAGCGCGTCGAGGACCAGCGTGGTGCGCATGTGCGCCGCGAACTGCCAGCCGACGATGCGGCGGCTATAGGCGTCGATCACGAACGCGAAGAACACCAGGCCCTCCCAGCAACGCAGATATGTGAAGTCCGCGAACCACACCTGATCGGGGCGCTCAGCGGCGAATTCGCGCTGGACGAGGTCGGCCGGGCGCTGCGCCGTCGGATCGGCCTTCGTCGTGCGCCACGGCTTTCCGCGGCGCTTGGCGCCCTGGATGCCGCTCGCTCGCATCAAGCGCTTGACGCGGTCGCGGCCGACGTCCTCGCCGGCCCGGAGCAGCGCCTTCCAGGTGCGCCGGTAACCGTAGGCCGAATAGTTCGCTGCGTGCAACTCTGAGATCCGGGCGAGCAGCCGCTCATCCTCGATCCGACGAGGCGATCGGCGGCCTGAGGCGCGCTCGTAGTAAGCGGACGCCGACACGCCCAAGATGCTGCAGATCGGCTCGACCCCGAAACGCTCGCGATGCTCGTCGATATACGCGCTCACTTCGGACGGTGTGGGTCGAGCTCGCCGGCGAAAAACACGCTTGTGCGCTCAACTCGTCAATGCGACGCTGCACGATTTGATCGCGAGCTAGAGGAGCGTGGATGCCGAGAGAGCGAAGGGTGTATTCGGCGGCGGAGCGAAACGAGCTGTGGGAGCGCTGGCGGCGTGGTGAGACGATCAGCGATATCGGCCGAGCGTTGGATCGCGCTCCCGGCACGATCTTCTGCACGCTCACTGAGCGTGGCGGAGTCGCGCCGCGACCGCGGCAGCGCAGCCGGCTGGCGTTGACGCTCGCCGAGCGCGAGGAGATCTCACGCGGGATCGCGGCCAGCGAGTCGGCGAGAGCGATCGCAGCACGACTGGGTCGCTCGCCAGCGACCGTGGCGAGGGAGATCAACCGCCACGGCGGCAGAGGGCGTTATCGAGCCGCTGACGCGGACGGCCGTGCATGGCGCAACGCCAGGCGCCCGCAGACCTGCAAGCTCGCGAGCAACGCGGCGCTGCGCGAGCGCGTCGCGGAGAAGCTGAGCGAAGACTGGTCCCCTGAGCAGATCGCCGGCTGGCTGAAGCTCGAGTTCGGGGAGGATCACACTAGGAGGGTGTCGCACGAGACGATCTACCTGAGCCTGTTTATTCAGGCCCGAGGAGCGCTCAAGCGCGAGCTCCTCACGCACCTGCGCCGGGCCGGAGCAGTGCGCCGGCCACGCGGCGCCAAAGCCCGCAACCAACGCGCTGCGTTCATCCTCGATGCGCCGTCGATCCGTGAGCGCCCGGCCGAGGTCGCCGACCGAGCGATTCCGGGACACTGGGAGGGCGACCTGCTCGCAGGCGCGGCGAACACGCACATCGCCACGCTCGTGGAGCGCCACTCCCGCTACGTCCTGCTCGTCGGTGTCGAGGGCAAGGACACCCGGTCGGTCGTCGGCGCTCTGACACGCCAGATGGGCGCGCTGCCAGATCAGCTACGCCGCTCGCTGACATGGGACCGCGGCACCGAGTTGGCCACACACGCCCAGTTCACGATCGCCACCGACCTGAAGGTCTACTTCTGTGACCCTCAAAGCCCATGGCAGCGCGGCTCCAACGAGAACACCAACGGCCTGCTCCGGCAATACCTGCCAAAAGGCACCGACTTCTCACAGTTCACACAACCGCAGCTCGACGACATCGCAACAAAGCTCAACACACGCCCCCGAGAGACACTCGGCTTTCACACACCAGCCGCTACACTCGACGCCGCGTTGCGTTGACGCATTGAGATCGCCCTGGCCGACTTCAAGATCTCGTTTGCTCTGCGCAGCTGCGCAACCTCGCGGCGCAGGGCCTTGATCTCCTCGCGCTCCTGAGAGCTCAGAACGTCGTTGCGACGGCCCTCATCCGCTTCGACCCTGCGCACGTATTTCCGCAGCGTCTCGGGAGCGATCCCGAGATCACGCCCAACATGCGCGATCGGCCGTCCTGACTCGAACACCAGCCGCGTCGCACGCTCCAGCAGCTCCTCGGGGTACTTCCTCACTCTTGGCATCACCGAAGGCTCTCCTTCCCCGCGGACGAACCCGCGGCACAAAGCCTCCGTCAAACCCAGCCTGGCTCAAAGTGCGATACCCGCAGTTCGGCCCTCGCGCTAAAGCTGCGGCGGCGAGATTGTCACATGACCTTGGGCTACGCAGTGAGCGGCGCGTGTGGGTTGAGCCGATCGTCGTGGTTTGGTCCAACTTTCCAGCCGTCATCCACGCGGAGAGCGGCTGCACGTTTATCCACGGCTCGCACGTGGTCGATTGGCTCCAAAGCCGGCCTGCGCGACTAGAGGAGGCCGTCGCCGCGGCGCTCCACGACGCGGTAAGGGCGCTAGCCGCGGAACGCTGAGCTTCTCCAGCCGCAGACAACTAGCAGGAAGATGTTTGTCTGTGTACATCGCATTTGGATGACGTGACCCTTGCGCGGTGGCGGGAGGTGGGGATACGCACGACGGGCGTGGGTTGCTATCGGGCTTGGTCGGTCGGCCGATTCGCACGATCAGCGGCGCGGCGAATGAAATCCTCGAGGTCCGCGACGACGATGTGGTTGTCGCCACCGGTCGATCACCGACTGGCCACCCGGTCCCTATCGCATGGGTCCAGGATGCACTTGACCGTCTCCATGCGACTGAGGAGTTGCAGATCGACCCCTCGATCGTTGGCTACAGGAGCGCGTTCATCGGCGCCGTGCTGCGTACGCTGCCGAACGCCCGCGTCAAGCATGATCCGCAGCGGATCGTGCTGGACTGGTCGCCCGCTGGATGGGACCTGCCCGTCGGCGCGCTTCTTAGCCGCGCCGAGCGGAAAGCACGCTTTGGCGGAGCCATATTTGGGGGGATCGAGCCTTCGAACAGCTCTCCCAACGTTTTCCTATATAGCGACCCGTCGAGAGGCGAGGCGTACGGTTACAACTACGATGGCTGGACCGACGACCGGCGCATGTTCCTCTATACGGGCGAGGGACGCACGGGCGACCAGCCAATGAACCACGGCAACCGCGCGATCCTCGAGCACCGAGATCGAGGCAGATCCCTCCGACTCTTTGTCGCCGACGGCTGGGTCGAAGGAACCACGCAACGTAACCAGCGCTATATCGGCGAGTTCGAGATTGACCGCACCAACCCGTACTCGCTCCACGAGGCGCCGGATACCAACGGCGAGAATCGGACGGTCTTCGTTTTCCGGCTCCGGCCGGTCAGCGAGGCGCTGCGACGCGATAGCGACGAGTCCGCCGTTTCGGATGCGGAGCCCGAAGGGTTCGCTGCGCTCGTCGCCGTAGAGGAGAACGTCGGAACTTCCTTTGAGGTTGCCCCGCGGGAAGGCACGACGGCAACCCGGCGGGAGGGCGAACTCGTCGACCGATACATGACGTGGGCCGGATCGGCTCATGTGTTCGGCCGATGGAAGCTGCGAGCGCCGGACGAGTTGTCTCCGCTACTGACCGACATCTACGACGAGACCGAGAACATCCTGTATGAGGCAAAGGCGACGGCGACGCGGGCTGCGATCCGCATGGCGATTGGTCAACTCCTCGACTACCGACGCCACATCGATCGCCGCGGCGTGCGACTTGCGATCCTCCTCCCGCATCGTCCAAGCAAGGATCTCGTCGAGCTCACCACCGGTCTAGGGATTACTGTGGTCGCCGAGAATGACCGCGGTGGTTTCGAATCGATCGAGCCTCGATAACGACCTGGCGCAACGCCTAATAAGACCTTCGCTTGCGGATCGATCGCTTTTCGGGTCTAAGCCACGAGCTTCTTCGCGAGCAGCTAGCGGACGGCCTGACGCGCCGCGAGCGCGATCCCGATCTTGCCTCATGACCGGCGCCACACCACGCGAAAAGCAGCTGACCCTGCTCGCAGCCGTGCTCGGCACGAGCGTCGTCTTCCTCGACGCGACGGTGACGAGCGTCGCGCTGCCGGCGATTCGAAACGACCTCGGCGGCGGCCTCGCGGGGCAGCAGTGGGTGACGAACGCGTACTTGCTGACGCTCGGGTCGCTGCTGTTGATCGGTGGATCGCTCGGAGACGTGTTGGGCCAGAAGCGCGTGTTCTTGGTTGGCGTCGCCGGGTTCGGACTCACTTCGGCGCTCTGCGCGATCGCGTCGTCGATCCCCGAGTTGTGCGTGTTTCGCGCGATGCAGGGGGCGTGCGCGGCGCTGGTGACGCCTACGGCATTGGCGGTGATCATTCACGTGTTTCCCGAAGACGAGCGTGCGAGGGCGATCGGGACATGGACCGCGCTCAGCTCGATCGTCGGCGTTATCGGGCCGTTCATCGGCGGAGTGTTGATCGCCGCCGGCTCGTGGCGGCTGATCTTCCTGCTCAACGCGCCGCTCGTACTCGTGACCGTGACGCTGATCGCGCGTGGCGTGCCTCAGAGCGCGAGCGCCGGCGCCGCCGGGCGCCTGGACATCCCTGGGGCCGTCTTGGCGGCGCTCGCGCTCTCCGGCTCTGTGTTTGCCGTGACCGAGGAGCCTGCGCGCGGGTGGAGCGCTCTCGTCGTCGGCTCACTCGTGACAGGAGTTCTCGGGGCGATCGCGTTTGTCGCGCGCGAGGCCCGGGCCCGGGCGCCGATGCTCCCACTGAGCCTGTTTCGCGAGCGCAACTTCACGATCGGGAACGTCGCGACGTTGACTGCCTACGTCGGGCTCGGCGGTGTGATCTTTCTGCTGCCCGTGTTCCTGCAGGAAGTCGGCCACTACAGCCCGATTCAAGCGGGGCTCGCGCTGCTGCCGGTCACTTTGCTGACGATCATGCTCTCCCGCCGCTTCGGCGCGCTGGCCGACCGCATCGGGTCGCGGGTGCTGATAGGTCTCGGCGCGCTCGTCGCCGCGGGCGGCCTCTTGCTCTTGGTGCGTGTCGATCGGCGCGCCGATTACATCGGCGAGGTCTTGCCCGCGCTGCTCGTGTTCGGATTCGGACTCGCGATGCTCGTCGCGCCGTTGACCGCCACGGTCCTCGGCGCAGTGGAGGAGCAGCACGCCGGCGTTGCAGCCGCTGTGAACACGACGCTCTCACGAGTCGCGCAGCTTTTCGCGGTCGCCGTGCTCGGAGCCGTCGTATCGCTCGCGTTCGCCAGTCGCGTCGACGCGACGCTGCGACGATCCGCGATCGACCGCGCTGGCCGCTCGGCCATCAGTCGCGCTAAGCGAGAGCCGCTCGGTGCGCCGAGGCTAGTTGGATTGCGTCGCGGCGAGCGGGTGCTGCTGCGAGCGACGTTCGAGGAAGCATCCGTACACGCCTTCCGTATTGCCGACGCGATCGCAGCCGTGCTCGTTGCGGGCGGAGGCATGATCGCGCTCGTCGGGATCCGTAATCCTCGCCGCAGCGTCGCCGCCGAGCTGTGTCCAGCTGGCGCGCTCTGCGGTGCCAGTCAAGAACTCGTCCACGCGCCGTAGGTCCGACGTTTGGACCCGGGTCTCGTCCTCGCCGCGGCCGCCTACGAACCGCGGCCGCGTACGATCCAGGCCGCAGATGCCTCCAGCCGATGAAACGCTGCTCGAGAACCCTGCCTACGCCGCGCTCCACGGGCCACACGAGCGGTTCGCGCGCGTGCGCGGTCGCGTGCGCCGCTACGAAGACGACGTCGCGCCGTTCCTGGCGCTGCCGTCGTCGCCTTCCGCGCAGGACTGGCGCGACGCAGCCGAGCTGCTCGCGCCGGGAGCGCACGCGGCGATTCGTCGCGACGGCGCACGGCTGCCGAGTGGTTGGCGCGGGCTGCAGTCGTTCGACCTCGTGCAGATGGTCGGCGAGCGCGTGGCAGGGGCCGAATGCCCGGAGGCGACGCTGCTCGGCCCGGCCGACGTGCCCGAGATGCTCGAGCTCGTCGCGCGGACCGAGCCGGGGCCGTTCCTGACGAGGACGATCGAGCTGGGCGATTATCTAGGCATTCGCCGCGGCGGCGCGCTCGCGGCGATGGCCGGCGAGCGCTTCCGTCCGGACGGCTGGACGGAGATCAGCGCAGTCTGCACGGCGCCGGAGCACCGCGGCCAAGGGTTGGCCTCGTGTCTAGTCGGCGCTTTGATCGCGAGCATCGAGCGCCGCTCCGAAGGCGTCTTCCTGCATGTCCTCGCGACCAACACCGCGGCGATCCGGCTCTACGAGCAGCTCGGGTTCCGCGTCAGCCGGACCGCGACGATCTCCGTCGTCGCGCACGAACGATGACCGCCGTCCCGCTCGCGCGATTCTCCGAGCAGCGGCGCTGCGAGCACGGGCGCGCCTACGCCGGCGTCCAGCCGGCCGGGTAGGCGCCGGCCGGCACTTCGCCTGGGTACTTTGGGAACCAGCGCATCGCAATGCGCTCGCCGGTCGTCCCCGCCAACAACGGGCGAAGGTCGGCGATCGGCAGCAGCACGCGGATCGTCGCGCCGATCTGCAGATCGGCCGCGTTCGGCTGCTCGCCGCCGAGCACGCCGTCGCGCGCGAGCTGCTCGATCTGCGCGAGCTTCTGCGGCAGCCCGGCGAGGTCCTCCTGCAGGCGCGCCGCTGAGATCTTGTGGTACTTCCACGACGCCCGCACGTAGCGGATCGCGAAGTCGGTGCCGGCGCCGTCGAGCGGCTGCGCACCGTCGCCGGCGAACGTGCCCATCGCCTCCGGGCGGAAGTGGAGCGCGCCCCACGTAAGGCGGCGCCCGAGGTCCTGCAGCTGCTCGTCGCCCCAGCGCTCGGCCTCGCGAACCGCCTCGGACGGGAACAGCGGCGGCTCGGGCACGAGCTGCTCCAGGCGCGCGAGGATCGGGCGTGAGCCGTGGATCGGCTCACCGTCGATCAGCACGCCCGGCACCGTCGAGTTGCCCTCGCCGTAGATCTCCTGCATCCGCTCGACGTGCTCGCCGGGCGCGAGGTCGACCGCCTCGTAGTCGAGGCCCTTCAGCTCGAGCGCCGCCGCGACCGTCATGCACGGATGCGACGGCGGCAGGCGGTGCAGCGTGATCGTCGGTGGCATCGCGCGGAGACTACTCATCCGCGCGACGCTCGGCTCGAACCGACGGGCGCGTCGCGCGCGAAGTTCACCAAACGCTTATCCAGGCCAGCTTTCATGGAGCTTGGACATGTACGCCAGCGATCCGACGATTACGCGCCGGCGCTTCCTCGGGAGGGCCGGCGTCGGCGTGCTCGGCCTCGCCGCCGCCGGCGGGATCGGCGGCGCCGTCGTCGAGGCGCTCGCGCGCCGTCCGCCCGGCGCTCCGCTGCCGCCCCATTGGCACAGCCGCCCCGACTTGCGGATCCCGGCGCTGACGGTCACGCGGCTCGATGCGGCCGCCTCGCGCGATCCGATCTTCATCGCTCCGTACAACGCGCCGAACGCGCAGGCCGGCGCCGTGATCGCCGACCGCTCGGGCGAGCCGATCTGGGATCAACCCGATCGCCGAGAAGGTGACGACGAACTTCCGCGTGCAGCGCTACCGCGGCAGCCCCGTGCTGACTTGGTGGGAGGGGAGCATCGAACTCGGCCACGGCGTCGGCGAATACGTGATCGCCGACACGAGCTATCGCACGGTGCGCCGCGTGCAGGCCGGCAACCGGTTGCGCGGCGATCTGCACGAGTTCGTGCATCACGCCGCGCGGCACCGCGCTGCTGACCAGCTACGTCGTGAACAAGGCTGACCTCTCGTCGGTCGGCGGCTCGCGCGACGGCACGATCCAGGACGCGATCTTCCAGGAGATCGACCTCGCCAGCGGCGCCGTGCTGCTCGAGTGGCACAGCCTCGGCAGCGTGCCGCTCGAGGACTCCTACGCGCCCGTCGGCGCCGATTGGGACTTCTTCCACATCAACTCGGTCGACCTCGACTGGGACGGCAACCTGCTCGTCTCCTCGCGCAGCATGCAGACGATCTACAAGATCGACCGCAACGGGCAGATCGTTTGGCGCCTCGGCGGCAAGCGCTCGGACTTCGCGATCGGCGCCGGCGCGCACTTCGCCTGGCAGCACGACGTCCGCCGCCGGCCCGACGGCGCCGTCACGGTGTTCGACAACGGCGCCACGCCGGCCGTCGAGCGCCGCTCGCGCGGCCTGATCCTGCGGCTCGACGAACAGGCGATGAGCGTCGATGCTGCTCGCCGAGTACGTCCATCCGAAGGTGCTCGCCGGCAGCCAGGGGAGCGTCCAGCTAACTGCCGAACGGCAATGTCTTCGTCGGCTGGGGCGAAGTGCCGCGCGTGACCGAATTCGACCGGCGCGGGAAGATCGTCTTCGACGCGCTGCTCGGCGCGCGATACGAGTCCTATCGCGCGTTTCGCCTGCCGTGGACGGCACAGCCGAGCGAAGCGCCGGCGATTGCCGTCGGGGCTCGCCGCACGGCGCCGACCGTCTACGCGAGCTGGAACGGAGCCACCGACGTCGAGCGCTGGCAGCTGCTCGCCGGCTCGCGCTCGGGCGCGCTGCGTCCCGTCGCGACCGCTCGCTCGCGCGGCTTCGAGACGAAGCTCGACAGCCCCGATCCCGGGCCGCGCTTCGCCGTCCGCGCGCTCGACCGCCACGGCGTCGTGCTCGGCAGCTCCGGCGAAGCGACCGTCGCCGTGTGAGCGCCTGCGCTCAGCGAACCGGACGCGCGCTCAGCGAACCGGCCGCGCGTTCGCTTCGAGCCAATCGAAGACGCGTTCGTTGCGCAACTGCGGCGCCATCGGCTCGCAGTGGTACTGCGCTCCCTCGGCGATCGTGAACTCCAGCAGCGTCCGCGCGTGCCCGTCGAGCCAGTCGTCGAGCGTCGCCGACTGGCCCGGGAAGAACTGCTCGAGCTGCGGCGAGAGCACGGCGACCGGCGCGTCGATCCGCCGGGCCAGCTCGCGCGTCAGCGCGAACTTGCGCGCGAGCCGCAATTTTTCGTAGCCGCCGCCCTGACCGTAGATCTCGGCCCGCTTGGCGATGCCGAAGCTTTCCGATTCGGGCAGTTCCTTGGGGATTTCGTTCCAGATCGCATTGAATTCGGCTCGTCCTCGGGCTCCGCCGTCGAGCAACTGGAGCAGCGACGGCGGCAGCGCGGCGCTCCACGTCTTGAACGCGTCGACGACGCCCGGATCGCAGACGACCGCTGCGAGGCGATGCTCGAACGCCGCCGCTCGCGGTACGAGGTAGCCGCCGAAGCTCTGCCCGACGATCGAGATCCGCCGCGGGTCGACGCCGGGCTGGCGGCGCAGCCAGTCGACGACCGGCGTCACGACGCGCTCCCAGTCGGGAATGAACGGGCGGTTGTGCAAGAACAAGTTGGAGCCCTGGCCCGGGCCTTCGTAGATCAGCGCGTTCCAACCGCGTTCGAGCGCCGCCGCGCCGCCGTAGACGAACATGTCGACGTTCTGCGCGTCGCTGCCGTTGTTGAGGATCACCGTCGGCCTGCGCGTCGAGCCGCCCGGGCTCAGCAGCCATCCCGGCAGGTGCGAGCGCGCACAGGGGATCCGCACCGGCTCGAAGCGCGGACGGAACAACGCCGCCGCGCGCGCCCATGCAGCCTCCATCTCGCGATACACCGCGCCCTCGTGCCGGCGCGTCGGATCGGCCGAGGCGAGCGTGTAGAACAGCGCCTGGTCGAGGTACATCGCCGCGCGCAGATAGCTCGAGCGAGCGCTCGCGCGACGCCCCGCGGCCTGCTCGCGATCGCCGCGTGCGCGCAGCGTGCGTCCGAGCGCGAGGAACTCGTCGAACACCGCCGCGCACGTGTCGCCGCGGCCGTGGATGCGATCGAACGCCGTCAGCACCTCGCCGGCCTCCGATGCGCCGTAAGCGGCCGCGCCGAGCGCGAACAACAGCTCGAAGTTGATCGCCGGATCGGCGAAGAACGTCGTCGCCGACGCTGCCGCGGCCGGCGCGCTCGCGCCGGCCGGAGCGCTTGCCGCTGCTGGTTTCGCCGTGGTCGTGGCGGCGGATGCGCCAGGCACCCGCGTCAGCGCGCCGGCCGCGCCGGCGGCGAGCGCGCCCGCGAGCAGGCCGCGGCGGCTGAGTGTCTGGTCCGGCTCCGGCACGTCCTGAATATCGGCAGCGACACACGTTCCATGAGCCGCGCACGCGGCGAGCTGCGAGCCGCTCGAGCCGGCGCCACGCCAAAAGCATTCGCCGTCGCGCCGCGGCAACCCAAGCAGGGCCTATCCTGGATCGAACAGTCGATGAACGATCACGAGCCATCATCCGAGCGCGCCGAGCAGGCCGCCGACGCGAGCTTCGCGATGATCTGCCTGCGCTACGTGCTGCCGGCCGTCGTCGTGATCGCCGGCGTCGTCGTGATGGCGCTCGGCAGCGAAAGCGAGCTCGAGGGCGGTGCTGGGATCGCCGGCGCCGGTCTCGCGATCTTCGCGATGAACTGGCTGATCCGCAAGGCGAGCGACGATCGCGAGCGCGCGGCCGAGGAGGCGGCGCGCGACTACTTCGACCTGCACGGACGCTGGCCCGACGAAGTCGGCGAGACGGCGCGAGCGGACGTGACGCCGGCGCGCGCCGGCGCGTCTGTCGCGGCGCCGGCGGCGCCGGCGGCGACCGCCGAGCGTCGGCTCGAGCGACCGGCGCTACCGCGATCGCGCGGCTCGCACGATCGCTGACCAGGCTTCGTGGCGCCGCCGCTGCCGTGCGAACGTCCGCCGCGTAGGCTGTGACCCGATGACCCGAGCCGCAGGCTGCGACACGAACCGCAGGCGGACACCGATGGACCCGACCGGAGACCGATGGATGCGACGCTTCCGGCGAGCGCGCGCGAGACGCTCGCCGCGCTTCGCAGCCGGCAGCTCAGCGCACGCGAGCTGATCGACGCGACGACCGAGCGGCTCGCCGCCTCGACGCTCGGCGCGGTCGAGCTGCTCGACGAGTCCGGCGCGCGGCGGCAGGCCGAGCACGCCGACGCGGCGATCGCCGCCGGTCGATCGGGTGCGCTGGCCGGCCTGCCGATCCTCGTCAAGGACGTGATCGACGTCGCGCGGCTGCCGACGCGCGGCGGCACGGCGCGCTGGCGTCGGCTGCCCGAGCGCGACGCAGACTGCGTCGCCGCGCTGCGCCGCGCCGGCGCGATCGTGCTCGGCAAGGCGCATACGAACGAGCTCGCGTTCGGGATCGACGGGCGCAACCCGCATCGACCGCCGTGCGAGAACCCGCACGAGCGCTCGCGGCTTCCCGGCGGGTCGTCCTCCGGTCCAGCCGTCGCCATCGCTGCCGGGCTCGTCGCCGGCGCGCTCGGGACCGACACGAGCGGCTCGATCCGCGTCCCGGCGGCGCTCTGCGGCGTCGCTGGCCTGCGTCCCACCTATGGCCGCATCTCGCGCCGCGGCGCTCTGCCGCTCGCGCCGTCATATGACGTCGTCGGTCCACTCGCGCGATCTGTCGCCGACTTGCGGCTGCTGCTCGACGCGCTGCTCGACGGCGCGAGTGTCGCCGGCGCGGCGGCCGGCGAGCGCGGCAGCGACGAGCGCGTGGCGGCGCTTGATCGCGTCGTAATCGTCGAGAACCTGCTCGACGCGAGCGTCTGCGAGGCGGGCGTCGCCGCGGCCCTGCGAGCCGCCGCCGCTGCGCTCGCCGAGGACGGCATCGGCGTCGAGTCGATCGCGATCGACGAGCTCGACGAGGCGCTCGCCGTGCATCGCGACGTGCAGTTGCCGGAGGCCGCCGACTCCGTACGCGCGCTCGGCGTGCCCGAGGCCGAGCTCGGTCCCGAGGTGCGCGAGCGGGTCCGCGGCGCGCGCGAGATCGGCGTCGAGCGCCACGCTCGCGCGCTCGGCGCTCGAGCGCGCATCGCCGCAGCGATCGAGCGAGCGTTGCCGGCGCACGGCGCGCTGCTCGCGCCCGGTTGCGCGATCCCGGCGCCGCCGCGCGACGCTCGCGAGTGGCGGCTCGGCAACGGGCGCGTGCGCCCGTTGCGCGACGCGCTGCTCGCGTGCACGGTGCCGCTGACACAAGCGCCTGGGCCCGTTCTCAGCGTCCCGCTCGGCCTGCTCGATCGGCTCCCGGTCGGCGCGCAGCTGCTGGCGCGACCGGGTTGCGACGAGCGTCTGATCGAGCTCGGCATGCGCTTGTAGCGCGCCCGGACGCCGCCCGGCGATTCCGGAGAGGCAAGTTGACAGTCGAGGCGCGAGCCAGCCGATCGACACGCTCGTGATCCGCGCGGCGAGCACGACCGCTGAGCAACCGCCTCAGCGCGCGCGTCGCGCGCCTACGATGAGCAAGGCGCGTCGCGACCGGCGCGCACGGCGATGAAAGCTCTCTACCGGCGCCCCCGCATCGCGACGTTCGTGTCGGCCGTGATCGCCGCCGGCACCGTCGTCGCGATCGCCGCCTCCGACAGCCCGCGAGCGCTGTGGCACACGTTCGAGCGGATCGAACCGATCTGGCTGCTCGCGGCGCTCGGCGTCGAGCTGATCGCGTACTTCGGTTATGCGCTCGCGTACCGCGCGACGATCCTCGCGACCGGCCAGCGCAGCTTCTCGCTGATGCTCGCGATCCGCCTCGTCGTCGCCGGCTTCGGCCCGTTCGTGCCGTTCGGCGGCTTCTCGTTCGATCGCCGCGCGCTGCGCGCCGTGCACAGCAGTCGCCGCGAAGCGCGTCGCCAGGTGCTCGCGCTCGGCGTCGTCGAGTACGTCCTGCTCGCGCCTGCCGCGTGCATCTGCGCGTTGATCCTGCTGCTCGAATCCGATCGCGCCTCGCTCGCGCTGACGTTGCCGTGGGTGTTCGCCGTGCCGCCCGGCTTCGCGCTCGCCTGGTGGGCGACACAGCCGCGCGTGCTCGGCTACTTCCAGCACTCGCAAGGTCGCATCCGGCGCTCGATCGGCGAGCTGCTCGCCGGCGTCGAAGTGCTGCGGACGATCGTCACGCGCCCGCTCGAGCGCCCGTGGGCGCTCGTCGGGATGGCCGTCTACTGGGCCGCCGAGATCGCCTGCCTCGCGTTCGCGCTGCGCTGCTTCGGCGTCGTGCTGTCCGTGCCGGCGCTCGTCGTCGCCTACGCGACCGGCTACGCCGCGAGCCGTCGCTCGCTGCCGCTCGGCGGCGCCGGCGTCACCGAGGCGCTGCTGACGCTCGCGCTGATCTGGGTCCACGTGCACGCCGCGCACGCGCTGCTCTCCGTCGTCGCGTATCGGATCGTCAACTTCCTCGCGCCGATGCTGCCCGGCCTGCTCGTGCACTCGGGGCTCGAGTCGGTGCTCGAAGGCGACGGCGCCGACACGCAGGCGAGCGGCCGCGCGTGAGCGACTGCGTGCGCGAGCGACCGACGACGTCTGCCGCCGCCGGTCAGCGGCGTCCTACAGCCAGTCGCGGCGTCTGAACGCCCAGTACAGCCCGACCGACATCACGACGATCAGCGCCGACGAGAACCAGAAGCCCCAGTGCGCCGCGAAGCCGGGGTACGGCACGTTCTGCCCGTAGAAGCCCGTGATCGCCGTCGGCACCGCGATGATCGCCGCCCAACTCGTGACCTTCTTCATCACGAGGTTCATCCGGTTGCCCTGGATCGCGATGTTCGTCTCGAGGATCGTCGTGACGAGGTCGCGGAGCGACTCTGTCCAATCGGTCGCACGCAGCACGTGGTCGTAGACGTCCTGGTAGTACGGCGCCATCTCGCCGTCGATCACGTGCAGGTCGCGGCGCATCACCGCGTTGACCACCTCGCGCATCGGCACGACGACGCGTCGCAGCAGCACGAGGCTCTTGCGCAGCTCGAACGAGCGCCGCTGCACCTCGACTTCGCGCGCGGCCGTGTCGAACAGCGCGTCCTGCAGCTCCTCGATCTCCGTGTCGAGCGACTGCACCGCCTCGAAGTGACCGTCGACGATCGTGTCGAGCACGCCCCACAACAGGAACGCGACGCCGTTGTGCGCGAGATCGCTCGATTCGTCCCAACGCCGCACGACAGGCTCGATCTCGACGCGGTCGTCCTTGCGCACCGTCACGAGCGCGTGTCGCGTGACGAACATGCTCACCTCGCTGACGCTCAGCTCGCCGGACGTCGTATCGAGCTTGACGACGTACGCGTTGATGAACAGATGCGTCTCGTAGCGGTCGAGCTTCGGCCGCTGGTGCTCGTTGACCGCGTCCTCGACCGCCAGCGGATGCAGGCTCAGCTCGCTCGCGATCGTCGCCAGCTCCTCGCTCGTCGGCTCGCAGTAGTCGAGCCAGACCGTCGCGCCCTTGTCCTCGACGTGCTCGGAGACATCTGCGACCGGAAAGTCCTCGAGCTCGAGCTTGCCGTCGCGGTAGAGCCTCGTCCGAGCCACGCGCGCACGATACGTCCCGGCTCGGATCGCGCGGCGCGAGTGAACCGCTGCCGACGTGGGTAGCCTTCCGTGCAGTGATCTACGTGCCGCCAAAAGACGTGCTCGAGCGCTACGCGTCCGTGCTCGTCGACTTCGCGCTCGGCGGCGGCCGCGGCGTGCAGCGCGACGAGGTCGTGCGGATCGTCGCCTCCGAGAGCGCCAAGCCGCTCTACGCCGAGCTCGCCAAGGCCGTCTGGCGCGCCGGCGGCCATGTGATCGCCGCCTACCAACCCGATGACGACAGTCAGATCAACATCTCTCGCGACTTCTACGAGCTCGCCGACGACGCTCAGCTCGACCGCTTCAACAGCCACTACATGCGCGGCCTGATCGACGAGATCGACCATCAGGTGACCGTCCTCGCCGAGAGCGACCCGCACGCGCTCGACAGCGTCGACCCGGCGAAGATCATGCGCCGCGGCGCCGCGATGCGGCCGTTGCTCGACTGGCGCGGCGAGAAGGAGAACGCCGGGCGCTTCTCGTGGACGCTCGGCCTCTACGGCACGCCGGCGATGGCCGACGAGGCCGGGATGAGCCTCGAGCGGTACTGGGAGCAGATCGTGCACGCCTGCTTCCTCGACTCCGACGACCCGATCGCCCGCTGGCGCGAGGTCGGCGAGCAGGTCAGCGCCAGCCGCGAGTGGCTCGACTCGCTGCAGATCGAGCGCCTGCACGTCGAGGGCGACGACGTCGACCTGTGGATCTCGCTCGGCGAGCGGCGCCGCTGGCTCGGCGGGCGCGGGCGCAACATCCCCAGCTTCGAGATCTTCACGAGCCCCGATTGGCGCGGCACCAAGGGCTGGATCAAGCTCAACCAGCCGCTCTACCGCTACGGCAACCTCGTCAAGGGCATCGAGCTCGTCTTCGAGGGCGGGCGCGTGATCGAGGCGAGCGCCGACGAGAACGAGGCGGTGCTCACCGAGATGGTCGCGACCGACGGCGCCGACCGCATCGGCGAGTTCTCGCTGACCGACCGGCGCACGTCGCGGATCACGCGCTTCATGGCGCACACGCTCTACGACGAGAACGTCGGCGGGCGCTTCGGCAACACGCACATCGCGCTCGGGCGCTCCTACCAGGACGCTTACGACGGCGATCCGAGCGAGGTCTCGATAGAGCGCTGGAGCGAGCTCGGCTTCAACGACTCGACCGTGCACACCGACGTCGTCTCGACCGCCGATCGCGTCGTCACCGCCACGCTGCGCAGCGGCGAGCAGCGCGTGATCTACCGCGACGGCGAGTTCCAGCTCGACGACGCATAGCCGATCCGGCCTCACACGCGAGCGCCGCGCGCGACGACGAGCCGACGCCCGACGCGCGCCCGGACGCGAGCGTCGCGCCCGTCAGTGCGGCCGCGGCGGCAGCTTGACGATGCCGACGAAGAACTCGTCGATCTGGCGGACGATCTGACCGAAGCGCTCGAAGTCGACCGGCTTCGTCACGTACGCGTTCGCGTGCATCTCATATGAGCGCAGCACGTCCTCCTCGGCCTGCGACGTCGTCAGCACGACGACCGGGATCGTCGTCAAGCGCGGATCGCTCTTGATCTCCGCGAGCACCTCCGCGCCGCTCTTGCGCGGCAGGTTGAGGTCGAGCAGCACGAGGTCCGGCCGCTCCATCGTCGCGTAGTCGCCTTCGCCGCGAACGAACTTCATCGCCTCGACGCCGTCGTTGACGACCGACAGGACGTTGCCGACCTTGTTCTCGGCGAACGCCTCGCGGATCAGCATCACGTCGCCCGGATCGTCCTCGACCAGCAGGACCGAGATCAGCTCCGCGTTCATTGCGTGTTCTCCTCGATGATCGGAAACGTGAAGCGAAAGCACGCTCCGCCGGAGTACTCCGGGTCGAGCCAGATCTCGCCGCCGTGATACTCGACGATCTTGCGCGCGAGCGCCAACCCGATCCCCGTGCCTTCGTACGCCTCTCGCGAGTGCAGCCGCTGGAAGATCATAAAGATCCGCTCGACGTACTCGGCTTCGATGCCGATTCCGTTGTCCGCGCAGCTCAGCTCCCACATCGCGCTGGCGCGACGCGCCGCGATCCGCACCAGCGGCGGCCGCTCGCCGTGGAACTTCAGCGCGTTCGAGATCAAGTTCTGCAGCAGCGAGACGAGCTGCGCGCGATCGCCGTTGATCGTCGGCAGCTCGCCGTCGACGACGACCCGGCCGCCGCCGGCGCGCAACTGGTCGGCGAGCGCCTCGCGCGCCGTCGCGACCACGTCCCGCAGCTCGACCGGCTCCAGCTCGCGGCCGCTGCGCCCGACGCGCGAGAACGCCAGCAGGTCGTTGATCAGCACCTGCATCCGCTTCGCGCCGTCGACCGCGAACTCGATGTACTGCTCGGCGCGCTCGTCGAGCTGGTCGCCATAGCGCCGCTGCAACGCCTGGCAGAAGCTCGCGACCTTGCGCAGCGGCTCCTGCAGGTCGTGCGACGCGACGTACGCGAACTGCTCCAGCTCCGCGTTCGAGCGCGTCAGCTCGAGCGCTTGCGCCTGCAGGCGCTCGCGACCCGCTTCGACGCTCGCCAGCTCCTCGACGATGCGGCGGCGCATCGCGTCGATCTCGGCGCCCAGCTCGGCGACCTCGCGCGGCCCCGCGTCGCGCACGAGCGGCCGCGAGAACTCGCCGCCGGCGACGCGCCGCGCTTCGTTGCCGAGCCGCGTCAGCGGGCGCGTGATCGTGCGGCGCAGCATCAGCCCCGCGATCAGCACCCCGCCGACGATCAGCACGGCGGCGACGATCAGCAGCAGCTGCAACGTGTCAGCGGCGCTGTTGAGGTCCCCGCGCGAGCGCGTGTCCTTCCTTTCGAGCACCGCGATCAGCCGTGTCAGCGACCGTCGCACGTCGTCGAACAGCCGCTTTCCGCTGAGGTCCTGTTCGATCGCCTCGCGCCGCGGCGGGCTCGGCCGGATCAGCGTCGGCGCGACGTAGCCCGCGCGCCACGCGTCGGCGCTCATCCGCGTCGCCGCGACTTCCACCGCGAGTGGCGCGCCGACCTCCCGCTCGTACGATTCCAGTTCGCGATACGCGCGTTTCTCCGCGCGCAGCCCGTCGTCGTACGGTTCGAGGAAGCTCGACTGGTTCGTCAGCGCGAAGCCGCGCACGCCCGTCTCCTCGTTGATCAGCGCGTTTTCGAGCGCGACCGCCGCGCGCCGTGCCGGGCCGACCTCGTCGAGCAGCAGGTGGCGGTTGTCGTTGAGCTGACCGTTCGCGACCAGCGCCAGCCCGATCCCGATCACCGCAAGCGCGAGCAGCACGCCGATCGTTCCCGCGAGCAGCGCGCCGACGCCGGCGCGCGCCGTTCGCCGCGCCAGCCATCCGCGTTTGTCGCGCTCGCGCCCTCGACCGCGCTCGCGCTCGCCTACGTCGGTCCGCTCCGCCTGCTCGCTCACGCTGCGCTCACGCGCGCGCCGCGTCGGCGCCCGATCCGACCAGCAGCATCGCGACGTCGTCGCTCAGCGCGCCGCCGTTCAGTCGCTCGGCGTCTTCGATCAGCTCGTCGAGCAGCGTCTGCGGCTGCTCGCGCCAGTTCGGCCGCTGCGCGATTCGCGCGGCGAGCAGCTCGCCCAGTCCCGCTTCGCCGAGTCGCTCCGAGCCGGCGCCGACGCGCCCCTCGATGATCCCGTCCGTGTACAGCAGGATCGTCCACGCGGCCGGCAGCTCCACGCGCTCCGAGCGCCACTGCTCGCGCTCGAGCCCGATCGCCGCGCCGCCTGGCCGCGCCTGCGACAGCGGTCGCACCGACGCGCCATCGATGAGCACCGGTTGCGGATGTCCCGCTCGGATCATCCGCGCCGAGCGGTGGCTCGGCTCGATCTCCAGCGTGCACAGCGTCGCGAACAGTCCGACGACGTGGCGTTCGCGCTCGAGCACGCGCTGCATCGTCAGCAACATCCGCTGCGACTCGGTCCGCGCGAGCGCCAGCGCGCGCCACGCGGCGCGCAGGCTGACGCCGATCGCCGCTTCGTCAGGGCCCTGTCCGCAGACGTCGCCGACGAGCACGTGCACGCTGCCGTCGTCGCTCTGCACGAGATCGAAGAAGTCGCCGCCGAGCAGCGCGCGGCTGCGCCCGGCGCGGTAGCACGACGCGACCCACAGCGTCGGATCGTCGAGCAGCGGGCTCGGCACGAGCCCTTTTTCGAGCCGCTCGGCCTCGTGCGTCTGCGCCTCGGCGAGCAGCAGCTCGCGCTCGGCCTCCTCCGCGCGCCGCCGGCCGATCGCGTAGTGGATCGAGCGCGCCAACTGCTCGCCGTCGACGTGTCCCTTGACGAGGTAGTCCTGCGCGCCGGCTTCGACCGCCGCGAGGCCGGCGCCGGCCTCGTTGAGGCCCGTCAGCACGATCAGCGGCACGCCCGGTCTCGCCGCGCGTACTCGCGCCACCGCGTCCATCCCGAGCGTGTCCGGCAGCCCGAGGTCGAGCAGCACGCAGTCGATTCGCGAGTCGAGCGCCCGCAGCGCCTCGGCGAGGCTGCGGCTGCGGCTGATCCGCGCCGCCGGGAGGCGTTCGGCGAGCTCGTCCTCGACCAGGCGCGCGTCGCCGTCGTCGTCCTCGACCAGCAGCACGCCGATCTCCTCGCGCGCGACCGCTGGGCTCGCGCCCGGCGTCATCGGCCGGCAGAGCGGCGCGTGGACCGATCGGCGCGCAACATCCGGCGCATCTTAGCCGTGCGCCTCGGCGTGTCGTCGCGGACGCATATCGATCAGCCGGCGCGGAATCCGCGCGCGAGCGCATCCACCTACCCACGTACGATTGCTCGCTTGACCAGCGCTATCGAAAAGCTGCGCGACCGCATGGCCGAGCTATCCGATCTGTCAGCCGTCGAGATGCTCGCCGTCTGGGACCAGCTCGTGACGATGCCCGGCGAGGGCGCGCCGGCCAGAGCGCATCAGTTGGGAACGCTCGCGCGGCTGACGCACGAACGCGCGACCGGCGAGGAGGTCGGTCGCTGGCTGGCCGAGCTCGACGGCGCGAGCCTCGACGGGCTCGACGCCGACGTCGTGCGGATCGCGCGCCGCGATTGGCAGCGCGCCCGGCGCGTGCCGACCGAGCTCGCCGTCGAACGCGCCGAGGCCAGCGCGCAGGGACAGGAGAGCTGGCGGATCGCTCGCGAGAACGACGACTTTGCCGCGTTCGCGCCGGCGCTGGCGCGCAACGTCGAGCTGACGCGCGCCTACGCCGAGTGCGTCGCCGAGCCCGGCCAGCGGGCGTACGACGCGCTGCTCGGCGACTATGACTTCGGCCTGCGCACGAGCGACCTGACGCGCCTGTTCGGCGCGCTCGCGCAAGAGCTGCCGCCGCTCGTCGACGAGGCCGCGCAACGCTCGCCGCGGCGGACGCTCGCGGTGCCCGTGTCCGCGCAGGAAGCAGCTGTCGCCGGCACGCTGCGCCGCGTCGGCGTCGATCGCGCGAGCTGGCGCGTCGACGTCTCCGCGCACCCGTTCACGGCCTGGGTCGGCCAGCGCGACAGCCGTCTGACGACGCGCTACGGCGACGGCGAGGTCGAGTCGCTGCTGAGCTCGCTGCACGAGTTCGGGCACGCGCTGTACGAGCGCCAGATCGACCCTGTGCTCGATCGCACGAACCTCGGCAGCGGCACTTCGATGTCGATCCACGAGTCGCAGAGCAAGCTGTGGGAGAACCACGTCGCGCGCAGCGCCGCGTTCGCCGAGGTGCTCGCCGCCGAGCTCGCCGACGGCGGCTTCTCGGTCGGCGCCGGCGAGCTGCACGCGACGCTCGTCGGCGTCGAGCGCTCGCTGATCCGCGTCTCGGCCGACCCGCTGACATACCCGCTGCACATCATCCTGCGCTTCGAGCTCGAGCTGGCGCTGATCGAAGGCGACCTCGCCGTGCTCGACCTGCCCGGCGCGTGGCGCGAAGGGATGCAGCGCCTGCTCGGCGTGCAGGTGTCGTCGGACACGCTCGGCTGCCTGCAGGACGTGCATTGGGGCGCCGGCAACATCGGCTACTTCCCCAGCTACGCGCTCGGCTGCCTGATCGCGGCGCAGTTGTGGGAGACGATCGAGCGCGACCTCGGCTCGCGCGAGGACGACCTGCGTCGCGGCGAAGTGCTGCCGATCCAGGCCTGGCTGGCCGAGCACGTGCACCGCTATGGCCGCAGGCTCGACACGCTGCCGCTCGTCGAGCGCGCGACCGGCCGGCCGCTCGCCGTCGAGCCGTTCCTGCGCTACGTCGCGCCGTTGGCCGGCGTGACAGCCGTTTGACCCGGCGCCGCGCCGATCAGCTCCTACGCTAGTGCTCGTCTGCACACCGAAAGCGACTACACCAGGCCCGAAGGAGGCATCTAGATGAGCAGCACCGCAGATGACCGCAGCCGCTGGCTCGCGCTCTACGTGCTCTGCACGGGCGTGCTGATGATCGTGCTCGACGTCACCGTCGTCAACGTCGCGCTGCCGTCGATCCAGACCGACCTCGGCTTCTCGCAATCGGGCCTCGCGTGGGTCGTCAACGCCTACCTGATCGCCTTCGGCGGCCTGCTGCTGCTCGCCGGGCGGATCGGCGACCTCGTCGGGCACAAGCGGATCTTCCTCGTCGGCCTCGTCGTCTTCACGCTCGCGTCGCTCGTCTGCGGGCTCTCGCAGGATCAGACGACGCTCGTCGTCGCGCGCTTCGTCCAAGGCGCCGGCGGCGCGATGACCTCGGCCGTCGTGCTCGGGATGATCGTGACGATGTTCCCGGCGCCGCGCGATCAGGCAAAGGCGATCGGCGTGTACGGCTTCGTCGCCTCCGCCGGCGGCTCCGTCGGGCTGCTCGCCGGCGGCGTGCTGACGCAGGCGATCGACTGGCACTGGATCTTCTTCATCAACGTGCCGATCGGGCTCGTCACGGGCGTCGCCGCGGTGCGCCTGCTCGACGACGTGCACATGCCGCCCGCCGCCAAGAGCATCGACCTGCCCGGAGCGACGCTGATCGTCGCCGCGCTGATGCTCGGCGTCTACACGATCGTCTCGCCGGTCGCCGAGAAAGGCTGGGGCTCGGGCACGACGCTCGGCTTCGCCGCCGGCTCGATCGTGCTGCTGGCGCTGTTCGTCTGGCGCGAGATGACCGCGCGCGAACCGCTGATGCCGCTGCGCGTGTTCCGCTCGCGCGACACCGCCGGCGCGAACGCGATCCAGGCGTTCGAGGTCGCCGGGATGTTCGGGACGTTCTTCCTCGGCTCGCTCTACCTGCAACGCGTGCAGCACTACGACCCGCTGAAGATCGGCCTCGCGTTCCTGCCGACGACGATCGTCATGGGCACGCTCTCGCTGCGCTACTCCGAACGCCTGATCATGCGCTTCGGCGCGCGCCGCACGCTGCTGCCTGGGCTCGTGCTCGTCGCGGCCGGGCTGCTGCTGTTCGCGCGCGTGCCGGTGCACGCCAACTATGCGATCGACGTGCTGCCCGTGCTGCTGCTGCTCGGCGCCGGCGTCGGCTCGAGCTTCCCGGCGTTGATGTCGCTTGCGATGGCCGACGCCGCGCCGCACGAGGCCGGGCTCGCCTCAGGGCTCGTCAACACCTCCGCGCAGGTCGGCGGCGCGCTTGGGCTGGCTGTGCTCGCGACGACGTCCTCGACGCACACGAACGCGCTGACGAAGGCCGGCAAGCCGTTCGCCGACGCGCTCACCGGCGGCTACCACGTCGCGTTCGCGATCGCGGCGGGGCTCGTCGGCCTGGCGATCCTGCTCGCGCTCGCGCTGCGCGCCCCGAGCCACGGCGGCGTCGCGGCCGTCGCCGGCGAGGAGCCGACGGGGCTTGCCGTGGCGCTCGAGGCGAGCGACGGCATCGCCGCCGAGCCGCCGCCTGCCGACCACGAGCGACCCGTCGCCGAACGGTTCGCGCGATGAGCGCGATCGACGAGCTGTACGCGAACAACGGCGACTTCGCCGGCTCGCGCGCCGAGCGCCAGCTCGACGTGCGCCCGAGCCGTCGGCTGGCGATCGTCACGTGCATGGACTCGCGCCTGGACGTGTTCGCGGCGCTCGGGCTCGGCGACGGCGAGGCGCACATCCTGCGCAACGCCGGCGGCGTGATCAGCGACGACGTGATCCGCTCGCTGGCGATCTCGCAGCGCAAGCTCGGCACGCGCGAGGTGATGCTGATCCACCACACCGACTGCGGCATGCAGATGCTGACCGACGACGGTTTTCGCGCCGAGCTCCAGGACGCCGCCGGGATCGCGCCGTCGTTCGCGATCGAGTCGTTCGGCGACGTCGACGCCGACGTGCGCCAGTCGATCCTGCGCGTGCGCCGCTCGCCGTTTCTCGCGCATCGCGACGCCGTGCGCGGGTTCGTCTACGACGTCGACACGCATCGGCTGCGCGAGGTGCTCGCCGAAAGCGACGAGGAGCAGCGCTAGCGATGGCCGACCCGCAGCAGCCGCTCGACCTCGCGGCCTTCCAGAACCTGATCTACGCCGGCTCGCTCGTTGGGCAGAAGCCGGAGCTGCCGATCGACGCGCGCGAGCTGCAGGAGCGCGCGCGTGAGACGATGAGCGTCGAGGCGTATGGGTACGTCGCCGGCGGCGCCGGCGCCGAGCGCACGATGCAGGCGAACGTCGACGCGTTCGAGCGGCGCAAGATCGTCCCGCGGATGCTGCGCGACGTATCCGTGCGCGACCTCAGCACGTCGGTGCTCGGCACGGCGATGCCGGCGCCGCTGCTGCTCGCTCCGGTCGGCGTTCAGTCGATCGTTCATCCCGACGCCGAGCTCGCGTCGGCGCGCGCCGCGGCGGCGCTCGGCGCGCCGTTCATCCTCAGCACGGCTTCGTCGCATTCGATCGAGCAGGTCGCCGAGGCGATCGGCGACGGCGCGAGCCGTTGGTACCAGCTGTACTGGCCGCGCGAGCGCGAGCTGGCGGCGAGCTTCGTCGCGCGCGCCGAGCGCGCCGGCTACGAAGCGCTCGTGCTGACGCTCGACACGTGGTTTCTCGGCTGGCGCCCACGCGACCTGACGAACGCCTATCTGCCGTTCCTGCAGGGCGAGGGCGTCGCGAACTACTTCAGCGACCCGGTTTTCCGCGCCGCGCTCGAGCGCCCGCCGGAGGAGGACCCGGGGCCGGCGATCGGGCACTGGGCCTATCAGTTCGCCAACCCGACCGTGACGTGGGCCGACCTGGCTTGGCTGCGCGAGCAGACGAGCCTGCCGATCGTGCTGAAGGGCATCGTCCACGCCGAGGACGCGACGCGCGCGCTCGACGCAGGCGTCGATGCGCTGCTGATCTCCAATCACGGTGGCCGCCAGGTCGACGGCGCGATCGGCGCGCTCGATGCGCTGCCGGCGATCCGCGACGTCGTCGGCGAGCGGCTGCCGCTGCTGTTCGACAGCGGCGTGCGCACTGGCGCGGACATCTTCAAGGCGCTCGCGCTCGGCGCGAGCGCCGTCTGCGTCGGGCGCCCGTACATGTGGGGTCTCGCGCTCGGCGGGCAGGCCGGCGTCGAGCACGTGCTGCGCTGCCTGCTCGCCGAGCTCGACTTGACGCTCGCGCTGAGCGGCTACACGGAGATCGCGCAGCTCGGCGAAGACGCGCTCGCGCCAAGCTGAGCGATCCGACGCGGCCCGTATCGTGCGCGGCCTTGTCGACGATCGTCTCGATCTGGCTCGCGCTCGTGCTCGTCTCCGCGGCGGGCGCGAAGGCGGCGCGACCGTCGCGCAGCGCCGCTGCGCTCGCGACATACGGGATCGCCGCGCCGGCGCTGCGTCGCGTCGCGATCTGGCCGTTGATCGCCTGCGAGGCGGCGCTCGCCGTCGCGCTCGCCGCCGGCGTCGACGGCGCGCCGGCGGTTGCGACGGCGCTGTTCGCGCTGCTCGCGGCGGCGAGCACGGCGGCGCTGCTGGCCGGGCGCAAAGGCTCGCCGTGCGCCTGCTTCGGCGCTTCGGCGCGACTGGATTGGCCATCGCCGCTGCGCTCGCTCGCGCTCGCGGCGATCGCGGCCGTGACGGCGCTCGACTGGCTGCCGAGCGCGCCGAGCGGCTACGCGCGCTGGCTGACGCTCGCGCTGTCGCTGAGCGTCGCCGCGATCGCGGCGCTTGGCGTCGCGCTGCTCGCGCTGGCGCGCGAGGTCGGCGTGCTGCGGCTCTCGGGCGGCGCGCGCGGCGCGCTGGAGATCGCCTCGGAGGGACCGGCGATCGGCGAACGCGAGCCGTGGTCCGAGCAGCTCGAGCCGGCGCCGCGCGCGCTGCTGAAGCTCGCCGTGTTCAGCTCCGAAGGGTGTCCGCTGTGCGAGCAGGTCGCGCCGGCCGTCGCGCACGTCGCCGCCGACCCGCTCGTCGCGTTGCGCGTGTTCGACGAGCACGCCGACGCGTCGGTGTGGCGCGCGGCGGCCGTGCCCGGCAGCCCGTACGCGGTTGCGCTGACGCTCGACGGCGTGACGCTCGCGAAGGGCACGTTCAACTGTCTCGGGCAGCTCGAAAGCGTGCTGGCGACGGCTCGCGCGCGCGAGCGGGGGGTCGCGCTTGCCGCCTGAGCGCGACACGAGCGAGCGCGAGACGCCAGATGGCGAGCGCCTGTCCGACGCGGTGCTGCGCAACAGCAGCCGGCGCGGCTTTCTCGAGTGGGCCGGGACGGCGATCATCGCGCTCGCCGGCGCGCGGACGGTCGCCAAGGGCGTGCTGCCAGATGAAGCGGACGCGTACACGAACTTCTGCGGGCACACGTACACGACCGGCAACTGCCCGCATCCGACCGGCCTGCCGCGCGTCGACCGCCACGACTACCCGCTGCGCGCCTCCGACGGGCATCCGGTCGACGACCTCGGACGTCCGATCAACGCGAAAGGCCAGCCGGTCGACGCGCACGGTCAGGTGCTGCGCGAACCGGACGGCCAGCCGCTGGCGCCGGCGCCGCGCTCGAAGGTCTGCCCGGCGGCCGGCGACGCGTACGGGCTGACGCTGAGCACCGACGGCTCGTGGTACCGCTGCTGCGGCGGTCGCGTGCGCCGGATGATGGACTGCTGCGGCAAGACGAGCAAGCGGATCAACGGCGACGAAGCGCTCGTCGGCTACTGCTACCCAGGGCGCCACGTGTTCTGCGTGCAGTACTACGAAACGATGGTCCCGTGCTGAGCGGGCTCGCGGTCTGCGCGGCGATCACGGCGGCGTTCGCCGGGCTGACCGGCGCGTGGTCGCCGTGCGGGTTCTCGATGGTCGAGACGATCGGCAGCGCGCTCGGCGACGCGCGCCGCGGCGCGACGCTGCTCGCGAGCGCGACGTTCGCGCTCGGCACGCTGATCGGCGGCGTCGTCACGTTCGGCGGCCTCGCGCTCGTCGGCGAGCTGGTCGGCGGGCACTCCGCTTGGTTGCGCGAGGCGCTCGGCGCGGCGCTGGCGCTGGCGGCGGCGATCGCCGACTGGCGCGGGCTGAAGCTCGCGCCGCAGATCCGCCGCCAGGTCCCGGAGCGCTGGCGCTGGACGATGCCGCTGCCGCTGGCGTGCGCGCTGTACGGCATCCTGCTCGGCCTCGGCTTCACGACGTTCGTGCTCGCGTTCGCCGTCTGGGCGCTCGCCGGGATCAGCTTCGCCGCCGGCGACCCGGCGCTCGGCGCGCTCGTCGGCGTCGCGTTCGGCGCCGGTCGCGCGGCGCCGGTGCTGTGGCTCGCGCCCGGCTTGCGCCGCGGCGGCGCCGACGCCGACAGCGCGCGGCGGCTGGACGAGATGGCGAGCGAGCCGCGCCTGTGGCTCGGGCTGCGGCGCCTGGACGCGCTCGGTCTCGTGCTCTGCGCGCTGGCGCTCGGCGGCGCCAGCGCGACTGCTTCGGCGAAGGCGGCGAGCATCGCGGCGGCGACCGATCCGTCGGCGGCGGGCGGCGAGCTCGCCTGGCAGCAGTTGAGCGGCACAGGCGCGCTGCTGAACGCGGCCGGCGTCGTCAGCGCGCTGCCCGGAGCCAGCCCGGCGCTCGGCGGCGGCCTCGTCGCGTGGGCGAGCCCGGGCGGAGTGACGGTCGCCGCCGCGGCGACGCTCGCGCCGCGGCTGGCGCTGCCGGTCACCGGCGTCAACGCGCTCGCGCTGTCGAGTGCGTGGATCGTCTATCGCCAGCAGACGACTGCTGAAGGCGCCGAACAGCTCGTCGCGGTGTCGCTCATCGATTCCTCGCGTGAGCGCCGCCTCGCGAGCGCTCGGCTGCCGGGCGTGATCGGGCGCCCGTCGCTCGACGGCGCGCGCGCGGTGTTCGCGCTGAACACGACGCGGCGCAGCGCGATCGAGCTCGTCGCGCTCGCGGGCGGCCGGCTGCGGCCGCTGCGCGTCGCCACGCGCGACGCGCAGCTCTCGAACCCGTCGCTGATCGGCGGCAAGCTGCTGTTCGAGCGCACGACGCGCTGCGTGCAGCAGCTGCAGCTCGGCGCCACAACGGCGCGGCGCGGCGCGCGCGAACGGACGCTGCTGCGGGTGCGCTCGACCGTGCGCCGCGACATCGGCTACGAACCGGGCTACGAACACGCGTACAACATGGGCAGCACGTGCGGTGACCAGGGCGCCGGTGGCGGCGGCAGGACGCGCCTCGGCCCGACGGCGCTGTCTGGCGGGAGCGCTTATGTCACGGAGATCACCGCTGCCAGCGCGCGGATCGTCTCGCTGCGCCGCTGAGCGCCGCCCGCGCCCGCGTCGGCGCGGCCTGGTGGCGGCGATCGCCGGCGTCTGCCTCTGGACGGCGGCCGCGGGCGCGGTCGCCGCTCGGGCGGACGCGTGGCAGCCGCACGTCGACGCGGCGATCGCGTTCGCGCGCACGCGCGCCGGCGAAGTCAGCTTCGCCGTGCGCACCGAGCAGCGCGAATGGGGCTGGCGGGCGACGCGCACGGCGCCGTCGGCGAGCGTGCTGAAGGCGATGCTGCTGGTCGCGTACCTCGACGATCCGCGCGTGCGCGATCGGCCGCTGCGCGAGTCCGATCGCCGCCTGATCGACCCGATGATCGAGCGCTCGGACAACGAAGCGGCGAGCAGCGTGCTCGAGTTCGTCGGGTCGTCGGAGGTCGATGCGGTCGCGCGCCGCGCGCGGATGCGCGAGTTCAGGCTCGATCCGACGATCTGGGGGCTGAGCAGGATCGACGCGGCCGACCAGGCGCGCTTCTTCCTGCACATCGATCGCGAAGTCGTGGCGCGCCATCGCGCGGCGGCGATGCACCTGCTGGCGAGCGTCGTGCCGAGCCAGCGCTGGGGCATCGGGCGAATCCCGCTGCCCGGCTGGCAGGTCTACTTCAAGGGCGGCTGGGGGGCGGGCACGGGCGAAGTCGAGCATCAGGTCGTGCTGCTGCGTCACGGAGCGGTGCGCGTCTCGCTCGCGGTGCTGATCACCGACAGCCCGAGCCACGAATACGCCAAGCAGACACTGCAGGGCGTGTTCGCGCGATTGCTGCGCGGCGTCGGCAGCCTGATCGCCGCCGCCGCCGGCCGCTCCGGCGAGCGCGACGGTCCCGGCGCGCTAGCGGCCGAACAGGCGCACGAGGTCGCGCACGCGCCCGCCGAGCGGGCCGAGCAGCTCGCGCACTTCGCGCAGACCGTCGCGCAACTCGGCGTCGCCGACCTCGACGGGAAGCATCGAGTCCTGCAGCTCGGAGAGCGTCGCGTCGGCGCTCGCGATCGACCGCGCGGTGCGCTCGAGGAACGCCTTGACGCCGGCTGACGGCGCGCCGGAGCACGCCGGCGCGAAGCTGCGCGCGCTCAGCGCGTGGCGCTCGGCGAAGCTCGAGTACGTGCGCTGGGCGCGTCCGTAGGCGAGCTGGACGGGGCGGAACAGCTGCTCCTCGAGACGATCGCCGCTCTGCTCGTCGAGCTGTTCGTAGGCGTCGCCGAGCTCGGCGAGCGCGTCGGCGAGCTGCTCGATCGCCGCGGCGACGGTATCGAGCAGGCTCTGTTGCGCGTCGGCGGTCGCGTACGGCACTCGTCCAGGGTATTCACATGCCTCAGCCACGGCGGCAATAGGCCGGCGCGCGACGAGGCGATCGGCGCGTGGCAAAGAGGATCGAATAGGGTTCGGCGCGGAGCGGGAAATGGCGAGCAGATCTCAAGCTGGGACTGAACACGGGCTACTGGGCCGGCGGGCCGCCGCCGGGCGCGGCGGAGGCGATCGCCGAGGCCGAGCGGCTCGGCGTCGACTCGATCTGGACGGCCGAGGCGTACGGCTCGGACTGCCTGACGCCGCTGGCGTGGTGGGGCGCGAGCACCGAGCGCGTCAGGCTCGGCACGGCGATCGTGCAGATGTCGGCGCGCCAGCCGGCGGCGACGGCGATGGCGGCGATGACGATGGACCACCTCTCCAGCGGGCGCTTCATCCTCGGCCTCGGCGTCTCGGGTCCGCAGGTCGTCGAGGGCTGGTACGGGATGCCTTTCGCCAAGCCGCTTGCACGGACGCGCGAGTACATTGGCATCCTGCGCGAGATCTGGGCGCGCAAGGGGCCGGTGACGGCTGACGGCGAGCACTACAAGCTGCCGCTGGCGGGCGGCACCGGCCTGGCGAAGCCGCTGAAGTCCTCGATCCACCCGTTGCGCGAGGAGATCCCGATCTTCCTCGGCGCCGAGGGGCCGAAGAACATCGCGCTGTGCGCCGAGCTGTGCGACGGATGGCTGGCGATGCTGTTCAGCCCGACGCATCAGGACGCGAATCGCGCGGCGCTCGCCGAAGGCTTCGCACGGCCGGGCGCCCGTCACAAGCCGGACGAGTTCGAGGTATGCGCGACGACGCCGTTCATCGTCTCGGACGACATCGACGGCTCGATCGACGCGCTGCGCCCGTTCTACGCGCTGTACTTCGGCGGGATGGGCGCGAAAGGGACGAACTTCCACGCGAACGTCGCGATCCGAATGGGCTACGAGCGCGAGGTCGAGCAGATCCAGGAGCTGTATCTCGGCGGCAAGAAGGACGAGGCGGGCGCGAAGGTCCCACGCGGTCTGATCGAGGAGCTGTCGCTCGTCGGACCGCCGGCGAAGATCCGCGAGGACCTGCAGAAGTGGCGCGAGTCGATCGTGACGACGCTGTTGGTCTCGGCCGACGCCGCATCGCTGCGGACGATCGCCGAGCTCGTGCTCGGCTGACGCGCGCGAAGTAGGCTTCGGCGGTGCGCCGCGCAAGGCGTCAGCGACGTGCGCGCCGCGGCTGAGCTGCGAGTGGAGCTACTCGAACTCGGGCTCGACCCAATCCGGGAACGCGTCCGGCAGCCCGTCGCTGACGCGGTCGGTGAACTGCGCCGGGCGCTTCTGCAGGAACGACTCGATGCCCTCGACGGCGTCGGCCGACTGGCCGCGCGCGAGCATCGCGCGCGAGTCGGCGCGGTGGGCGACCATCGGATGCTCGGCGCCGAGCATCCGCCACATCAGCTGGCGCGCGAGCGCGACCGAGACCGGTGCGGTGTTATCGGCGATCTCGCTAGCGAGCGCGCGTGCTGCCGGCAGCAGCTCATCGCTGGAGTGCAGGCTGCGCAGCAGCCCGGCGTCGAGCCCCTCTTGCGCGGAGAAGACGCGACCGGTCGCGACCCACTCCATCGCGCGGCTGATGCCGACGACGCGCGGCAGGAACCAGCTCGAGCAGGCCTCGGGGACGATCCCGCGGCGGGCGAAGACGAAGCCGATCTTCGCGTCGTCGGCGGCGAGGCGAACGTCCATCGCCAGCGTCATCGTCGCGCCGACGCCGACGGCCGGGCCGTTGATCGCGCCGATCACGAGCTTCTTGGAGTCGAAGATGCGCAGCGTGAACTGGCCGCCGCCGTCGCGCGTGATCGCCGGCCCGTCCGGGTTGCGCTTGTCGTAGTCGAACGTCTCGCCGCCGGCGGCGAGGTCCATGCCGGCGCAGTAGCCGCGTCCGGCGCCGGTGATGATGATCGCGCGGACGTCGTCGTTGGCGTCGGCCTGGTCGAACGCGTCGATCAGCTCGGCGCGCATCCGTTCGGTCCAGGCGTTGAGCCGCTCGGGCCGGTTCAGCGTGATCGTCAGCACGCCGTCGTCGAGCTCGGTGAGGATCTGCTCGTAGTCCATCGTCTTGCCGCCTCGTACGCCGCTCAGGCGACGCTGCCGAGCGTCGGATGGCGGCCGGCCCACGGGAGCGCCTGCTCGAGCTGCGCGGAGAGGCGAATCAGCGTCGCCTCGTCCCACGGCGCGCCGGTCAGCTGGACACCGACCGGCAGTTGCTCGTCGGTCTGATGCAACGGCAGGCTGACGGCGGGCAGGCCGGTGACGTTGCCGAAGGCGGTGAACGAGACGCTCGCGACGACGTCGAGCACGGGCGCCTCGGGCGTCGCGTGCTGCGCCTCGAGGATCGAGCCGGCGGCTGGCGGCAGGATCGCCGAGGTGGGGGTCAGCAGGACGTCGAAGTCGCGGCCCCAGCGCGCGACCTCCTCGCGGCTGAGCAGCTCGAGCGTGCGCGCGGCGAGCACGTAGTCGTAGGCGCCGGCTTCGCCGCTGAGCTGGCGCTGGTGGACGATGTGCGGCTCGGTCTTCGCCCAGTCGACACCGTCGTAGTCGGCGAGGCCGCCTTGCGTGAGCGTGATGAACGACGGGATCATCGCTTCGGAGATCGTCGGCACGTCGACCTCCTCGATGCTGTGGCCGAGCTCGTCGAGCGCGGCGGCGACGGCGCGCGCGCCGGCGACGCAGGCGTCGTCGGTCGGAATGCCGAGCGGCGCGCTGGCCATCAGCCCAATCCGCAGCTGGCCGGGAGGCGCGTCGAGCTCTTCGGCGAACGGCCGCAGCGGCGCGGGCGCGTTGTACCAGGCGAGCCGATCGAACTGCGCGATCGCGTCGAGCACGGCGGCGGAGTCGGCGACGGTCTGCGCGACGACGCCCTCGACGACGGCGCCGAGCCAGCTCTGCGCGAGGCGCGGAACGCGCCCGCGGCTCGGCTTCAGGCCGACGAGGCCGCAGTAGGAGGCGGGGATCCGGATCGAGCCGCCGCCGTCGTTGGCGTGCGCGATCGGGAAGATGCCGCCGGCGACGGCAGCGGCGGCGCCGCCGCTGGAGCCGCCGGGCGTGCGGCTCGTGTCCCACGGGTTGCGGCTCGCGCCGAAACGGCTGTTCTCGGCGGCGGTGATCACGCCGAACTCGGGCGTGTTCGTGCGTCCGCAGAGCACGAAGCCGGCGCGCACGAGCGCATCGACGACCAGCTCGGAGCGCTCGCTCGGACCGTCGGGCGCGCCGTGCGAGCCGTACGTGACCGGCCAGCCGGCGACCGGCGTGAGGTCCTTGATCGGCAGCGGCACGCCGAGGAACGGCGCCGGATCGCCCTCGGCTAAGCGTCGGTCGGCGTCGGCGGCGGCGGCGCGGGCCTGCTCGTCGTCGCGCCAGGTGACGGCGTTCAGCTCGGGGTTGAGCCGATCGATCTCGAGCAGGCAGGCGTCGAGCAGCTCGACGGCCGAGAGCTCGCGCTTGCGCAGCGCTGCCGCCAGCTCGAGTGCGGGCGTCGAGGGACCGAGCGGGGCCATGCGTGCGAGCCTACCCGAACTCCAGCACCGAGCGGATGCCGTCTTGGGCGTGCATCAACTCGAACGCGCGGTTGACGTCGTCGAGCGGCATCCGGTGGGAGATGAACGGGTCGACGTCGATCTCGCCGCGCATGTAGCGCTCGATCAGCTGCGGCACCTGGTCGCGGCCCTTGACGCCGCCGAACGACGAGCCGCAGATCCGCCGGCCGGTGATCAACAGGCGCGGGACGACGTCGAGCGTCTCGCCCTTGCCGGCGACGCCGGCGACGGTGCAGAGGCCCCAGCCGATCCGCGCGGCCTCGACCGCTTCGCGCATCACCGAGACGAGCCCGGTCGCCTCGAACGTGTAGTCGGCGCCGAAGCCGCCGGTCTGTTCGAGCACACGCTCGACGACGTCGCCGTCGGCGAGCCACGTGTCGGTCGCGCCCTGGCCGCGCGCCAGCGCCAGGCGCTGCTCTGAGAGATCGACGCAGATGATCGCGCTCGGCGCCCTGCAGGCGACAGCCGGCGACGGCGCCGAGGCCGACCATGCCGGCGCCGAAGATCGACGCACGTCGAGCCCGGCTCGACCTTGGCCGTGTACATCGCGGCGCCGAGCCCAGTGGAGAGCCCGCAGGCGAACAGGCAGGCGCGGTCGAGCGGCGCCTCGCGGTCGACCTTGGCGAGCGCGATCTCTGGGATCACGGCGTACTCGGCGAACGTCGAGGCGCCCATGAAGTGGCGGATCGGCTCGCCGTCTCGCGAAAGCCGGGTGCGAGCCGTCGGGCAGGTAGCCCTTGTTCTGCTGCTCGCGGATCGCCAGGCAGAGGTTCGTGCGCGGGCTCGCGGCAGTGGACGCACTCGCGGCACTGCGGCGAGAACAGCGTCACGACGTGGTCGCCGACGGCGAGGTCGCGGACGTCGTCTCCGAGCGCCTCGACGACGCCGGCGCCCTCGTGGCCGAGCACGGTCGGCGCGTAGCCGGAGGGGTCGACGCCGGAGGCGGTGTACATGTCGGTGTGGCAGACGCCGCAGGCGAGCAGCCGGACGAGCGCCTCGCCGGCGCGCGGCTCGGCGAGATCGAGCTGCTGCACGACGAGCGGCTCGCCGAACTGCTCGAGCAACGCCGCGCGAATCCTCATTCGATCCCCGATCGCCGCATCGCGACGATCGTATTGAGTATTTCGATTGAGATGCGTGCAGCGCATCGAGAGTCGGCGCGAGGTGCGACGGCGCGAGCGTCGCGGATCAGCTTTCGAGCGCGAACAGCGGCCAGCGCTCGGGCACGCCCTTGAGCTCGTGAAAGCCACGGTCGGCGAACTCGAACGGGCCGCCGACGACAGTGCCGAAGACGGTGCCGGAGACGAGCACCTCGCCGGGCCCGGCGAGCGCGCTGACGCGCGCGGCGATGTGCACGGCCATGCCGCCGACGTCGTCGCCGATCAGCTCGCACTCGCCGGTGTGCAGGCCGACGCGCAGCTCGACGCCGAGCTCGCGCGCCGACGTCGACGATCGCGATCGCGCAGCGCAGCGCTCGCGAGGGCGGCCCGGCGAACGTAGCGAGGAAGCCGTCGCCGATGGTCTTGACCTCCTCGCCGTCGAAGCGGCGCAGCTCCTTGCGCAGCTCCTCGTCGTGGCGCGCGAGCAGGTCGCGCCAGCGCGCGTCGCCGAGCTCGGCGGCGCGCGCGGTCGAATCGACGATGTCGGTGAAGATCGACGGTCAACAGCGCGCGCGTGACCTCGCCGGCGCTGCGCGCGCCGGTGAGGAACTCCTCGATCTCTTCGACGATCGCGCCGCTGTCGCCGACGAACGGCAGCGAGTCGACGCCGTCGAGCTCGACATAGTGCGCGCCGGCGATCCGCTGCGCGATGTAGCGCGAGTGGCGCGGGTCCCAGGCTTCGTCGCCGGCGCGGTGCATGACGAGCGTCGGCACGGCGAACGCGCGGCAGGCAGCTCGCGGGCGTCGAGCTCGAGCCGGCGTTCGAGCAGCACGCGCGCCTGCGTGGGGCTCGCGGCGAGCCGCTGCAGCCGCGCGAACCAGGACGGCGAGCGACGGGTCATCGCCGGCCGACGGCGCGAGCACGGGCATCGCCGGCCCGCCGACCTCGCCCCACGAAGCGACGGTCTGCTCGGTCCAGGCGGCGCGATCCTCGGCGGTCATCGCCCAGTCGTAGTCGGGCGCCCAGGTGGTGCGCGTGACCGACGCGTACATGATCAGCGCGCCGATCCGCTCGCGGTGCTCGGCGGCGAGCAGCAGCGCCGACCGGTCCGCCGAGGCCGTAGGTGAAGATCGCCGTGCGCTCGCTGCCGACGGCGTCGAGCACGGCGAGCGCGTCGCGCGCCTCCTGCTCAGCGAGTACGGCTCGCCGGCGCCGTCGGACAGGCCGGTTCCGCGGCGGTCGAGCAGGATCAGCCTGCTGAAGACCGGCATCCGCTCGAACATGCGGCGCAGCGCGGGCGACTCCCACAGCTGCTCGACCTGCGAGATCCAGCCGTTCGTGAACAGCAGGTCGAGCTTGCCGTCGCCGATCGTCTGGTAGGCGATGCTCGCCTCGCCGCTGCGCGCGTAGCGCGTGACCGGCGCCATCAGCGCGCTCTGGAGAGCGCCGCCGGTGCGATCAGACGGTCTTCGAGCCACGAGCGGAACGCGTCGGAGGACTGCACGGTCGCGCCGGCTGCGTGCACACGGTCGGAGAGCCACAGGTCGGACGTTACGACGCGCACCTCGCCGGGCACGCGCTCGGCGCTCAGCAGGCGCACGATCTCATCGTCGGCGGAGTCGCGCCGCGGCCGCGGCGCGTGCGTGACTTCGATCACGGTCGAGGAGATCGGCGGCCGCGGCGGCTGCTCGAAGACGACGACGACGTCCTCGCCGTTGATCGCGGCCCAGTGCTCGAGCAGGTGGACGAGACGGACCATCGCCGCATGACGATCCTTCCACCAGGCATCCGGCCGCGTGCCGATCACGTTCATGCCGTCGACGAACCAACGCACGGCGAGCAGCCTACGCTTAGCCGGTGCGACTCGAAGGCATCCAGACCGGCGACATCGTCGAGGTCGATCGCGGCGGCCGTCGCTTTCACGCGCTCGTCACCGCGCCGGCGCCCGGCGGTCTGGCGCTCGCGCCGCTCGATCGGCGCGTCAGCTACTACAGCTGCCGCAGCCGCGAAGTCGTCGGGCACTGGTCCAAGCGCGGTAGACCACGCGCCAGCTCAGAGCCGCTGCAGCCTTCGCCGCGCCAGCTCGAGATCGACCTTGCTCGAGCGCTCGGCCCCTCGCCGGGCTGACCGCGTCGATCAGCGCTCGTGCGGGGCGCTCGCTGGCCGGTTGCTCGGCGCCGAACATCGCGGCGCAGTGCTCGGAGCAGAAGTAGCGCGGCGGCCGGCGCGCTCGCGGATCACGGCCTTCGCCGCGGTCGACCTTCATGCCGCAGACGGGATCGGTCGCGCCGCGGCGCAGCGTCAGCGCGAACAGCGCCGCGAAGACGATCGCGGCCGAGCACGTTCGTGACGAGCTTGTAGTCGAGCTTGACGCAGCCGAAGATGTCGGCGCGCGTCGGGCGCACGTGCGGGATCAGGCCGGCGGCGCCGAACAGGCCGTCGATCGCGAGCGCGGCGAGGATCATCGTCAGCAGCATCAGCGCGACGATCTTCAGCGCGAACGACGTGCCGTAGTACTTGCGGTAGATCGCGACGATCGGCAGCACGATCAGGTCGGCGAAGATGAACGCGATCACGCCGGCGAAGCCGATCCCGCCGGACCAGAGCACGGCGGCGAGCGGGATGTTGCCGACCGAGCAGACGAAGCTGAGCACCGCGATCAACGGGCCGACGAGCACGTTCTCGAGCACGCGCAGCGGCGCTGGCGCGTGCACGAGGAAGAGGTCGTTGAAGAAGCGGTTGCCGAGCAGGCCGACGAAGCCGGCGAGCACGAAGCCGATCGCGATCTCGCGGTAGAGCATCGACCAGTCGTTGCGGAAGTTGTGCGCGACGTCCGACCAGGCCGAGATCGAGCTCAGGCGCTGCGCGCAGCGACATCGCTCGCCGGCCGAATGGTGCTGATGGCCTGGCTCGGCGCTGCTGGGCGTGCTCGCGGGCGCGCCGTCTCGGCCCTGCGCGGAGACGAACAGGCGCAGCAGCAGCGACATGATCGCGATCATCAGCAGTCCGCCGAGCAGCTCGGCGAGCGTGAACTGCCAGCCGAGCAGGATCCAGAGGACCACGCCGAGCTCGACGACGAGGTTCGTCGAGGCGAACTGGAAAGCCAGCGCGCTGACCGCCGAGGCGCCGCCGGCGAACAGCGAGCGCGCGATCGCGACGGCCGCGTAGGAGCACGAGGAGGAGGCGGCGCCGAGCCCGGTCGCAAGCGCGACCGGGCGTACGCCGCTGCCGCCGAGCGCCCGCTCGATCCGCTCCGCGGCACCCAGGCCTGCACGATCGCCGAGATCGCGAAGCCGAAGACGAGCGCCCACCAGACCGTCCAGGCCATCAGCAGCGCGTTCGAGATGCCTTCCCACAGCGTGTCGAGAGACGCTCATCGCAGTCACTCGCTCGCACCGCGCTCGACGGTCCGGCGGGAAAAGTCGCGCATCCGCGAAATATACCCCGTGGGGGTACACATCCGAGCGTCGCCGCGGCCTGCGTCGATGCCACGCCGCAGCGCCGCGCTGAACCGTTCCAAGCTGTGTGTACTCTCCCGCCAATCGGAAATCGGGCGCCCCGGCGCGACGCGAGGCAGCCGGCGCCGTGCACCGGAAGGAATGGCTCCCATGCAAACAGAATCGAGCGAGCCGCGAGCGAGGGGTGACTCGCGATTGGAACGGGCGATCGTGCTCGAGTTGTTGAGCGACGAGGAATCGCGAGTGGCGTTCGCAGAGTCGAGCTCGGCGAGGCTGCTCGGCGCCGATGCCGGTCGGAGCTCGCAGCGCGCTGGGCGGCTGCACGCGGCGGGCGTGCTCGAGCTCGACGAGGTCGGCGCGTCTCGCCGTCCGCGGCGACGTGGCGCCTGGACGAGCTCGAGCTGATCGGCATTTGATCGCCGCGGCCGGCGAGCTGCGTGCGCGCATGCCGGCGACGTGCGCCAGACGTCCTCGCGCGTCGCCGATCGTCGACCCGGCCGCTCGCCGCGCGGCGGCTTGCGTCGGCGGCGACTGCGCGCTAGATAGGGTCTGCGCCATGGCTAATCGCGTGCTGCTCCTCTCATGGGAGTACCCGCCGGTGATCGAGGGCGGGCTTGCGCGCCACGTTCGCAAGCTCGCCGAGGCGCTCGTGCGTCAGGGCGTCGCCGTCGACGTGCTGACGCGCGGCGTCGGCGAGACGCCGCAGCCGGTCAGCCGGGCGTCGACGAGCTCGCCGGCGTGACGATCCATCGCGTGCGCGAGCCGAGTTGGCCGCGCGATCTCGACCGCTTCGTCGCATGGGTCGAGCAGATGAACAGCGACATGCTCGCGGCCGGCGAAGCGCTCGCCGAAGAGCACTCCTACGACCTCGATCCACGGCCACGACTGGCTCGTCGCGCAGGCCGGCGGCGTCGCTCGCCGAGCGTGCCGGCGTGCCGTACGTGACGACGATCCACGCGACCGAGCACGGCCGCCATCAGGGCTGGGTGCAGGACGAGCCGCAGGCGCACATCCACGCGGTCGAGCGCTGGATGGCGCAGCCGCGCGGACGCGGTGATCGTCTGCTCGTACTACATGCGCGGGCACGTCGCCGACATCTTCGACATCGACGAGCGGCGGATCGTCGTGATCCCGAACGGGATCGATCCGAGCGAACTGCGCCCGGCGGGTGACCTGCAGGCGCTGCGCAGCCGCTTCGCCGAAGCCGGAGGAGAAGCTCGTCCTGTTCGTCGGGCGGCTCGTCTACGAGAAGGGCTTCCAGCTCGCGCTGGACGCGCTGCCGGGCGTCGTCGAGCGGGTCGAGAACGTGCGGTTCCTCGTTGCTGGCAGCGGGACGCACGAGGACGAGCTGAAGGCGCAGGCCGAGCGCCTCGGCCTGTCTGCGCACGGCAGCTTCCTCGGCTGGATCGGCGACGACGTGCTGCACTCGCTCTACCGCATCGCCGATCTCTGCGTGGTGCCGTCGATCTACGAGCCGTTCGGGCTCGTCGCGCTCGAGGCGATGGCCTCGGGCTGCCCGTGCATCGTCGCCGACACGGGCGGGTTGCGCGAGGTGGTGCCGGTCGGCGAGCGCGTCGGTCTGCGTTTCAACGGCGGCGATGCGGAGCATCTCGGCGTGATGATCGAGCGGCTGCTGGTCGACGAGCCGCTGCGCGAACGGCTCGTGACGGAGGCTTCCGAGCACGTGCTGCGCTTCGACTGGGATGACATCGCTCAGCAGACGCGCAAGCGTCTACGGTCAGTTGCGTGCGCTGAGGCCGCGCGAGGAAGGGGTGCGGAAGGGATGAGCTCGGAGCGGAAGCGGCGTGTCGCGAAGCGACCCCAGGAGGCGGCGGCGCGCGGCTTGCGGGCCTGATGCAGGACGACTTCCCGCTGACGCTGCAGCACATCCGCCGCCGGCTGACGGAGTGCAGCCCGGACGCCAAGGTGCTGACGCTGAGCGAGCCGGGCGTCGTCGAGCGCGCGAGCTTCGCCGAGACGTCGGCGCGCGTCGATCGGCTCGCGCGCGCGCTGCGCCGGCTCGGCGTCGAGCAGGGCCAGCGGATCGCGACGTTCGCGTGGAACAACCAGCGCCATTTCGAGCTGTACTTCGCGATCCCGTGCGTCGGCGCGGTGCTTCACACGCTGAACGTGCGCCTGTTCGAGGAGCAGCTGACGTACATCGTCAACCACGCCGAGGACGGGCTGATCTTCGTCGACGACTCGCTCGTGCCGGCTGCTCGAGCAGATCGCGCCGAGCTTCGAGACGGTCGAGCACTACGTCGTGATGGGCGACGGCGACAGCGGCGCCCTGCCGAACGCGCTGCGCTACGAGGAGCTGATCGCGGATGCGGGAGACGGCGGCTTCGACTACCCGGAGCTCGACGAGCGCCAGGCGGCGGCGCTCTGTTACACGAGCGGCACGACTGGCAATCCGAAGGGCGTGCTCTACTCGCATCGCTCGATCAGCCTGCACTCGACGGCGACGCTCGTGCAGCGACGGGCTCGGGCTCTCGCGCAGCCGACCGCGTGCTCGCGGTCGTGCCGATGTTCCACGCGAATGCGTGGGGCCTGCCGCATGGAGCGGCGCTCGCCGGCGCCGACCTGCTGCTGCCGGACCGCTTCCTCTCGGCCGAGCCGCTGGCCGGCTTGATCGCGGCGGAGCGTCCGACGCTGATGGGCTGCGTGCCGACGATCTTCGCCGATCTGCTGCGCTTCGCCGACGAGCATCCGGAGGTCGACCTCTCGTCGCTGACGAACGCGACGTGCGGCGGCTCGGCCGTTCCGCGTCAGCTGATGCAGGACTTCGAGGAGCGCCACGGCGTCGAAGATCTTCCAGGCCTGGGGGATGACCGAGACGAGCCCGGTCGCGACGTTCTCGCGGCCGCGCTGAGGGGCGAGCACGACGACGCGTACTGGGATGCTCGAGCCGAAGCAGGGGCGCCGCTGCCGTGGGTCGAGCTGCGACTCGTCGACGACGAGGGGCAGCAGGTCGCGCGCGACGGCGAGGCGAGCGGAGAGATCGAGGTGCGCGGGCCGTGGGTCGCGGCGCGCTACTTCAACGACGACTCCAGCGAGGAGAAGTTCGACGCCGGATGGCTGCGCACGGGCGACATCGCGTCTGCTCGACGCCGACGGGCTTCGTGCAGATCACCGATCGCTCGAAGGACGTGATCAAGTCGGGCGGTGAGTGGATCTCCTCGGTCGAGCTGGAGAACGAGATGATGGCGCACCCCGACGTCGTCGAGGCGGCCGTGATCGCGAAGCCGGACGAGCGCTGGCAGGAGCGGCCGCTGTGCTGCGTCGTGCTGCGTGACGGCGCGGACGCGGCGCGCCCGAGCTCGTCGAGCACTTGCGCGGGCGCGTCGCGAAGTGGTGGCTGCCGGACGAGTTCGCGTTCATCGAGGAGATCCCGAAGACGAGCGTCGGCAAGTTCGACAAGAAGGTCTTGCGCGCGAAGCTGGGCGAAGGGACGTTGAGCGGTCGCGTGCGGCTCTGAGGCGGGCTGCGCGCTCTCGTCGGCGAGCCCGGCGAACGCGGTCTCGCACGGTCTGCACATGGCCGATCGCCGCTTCAGCTCCTCGAGGGGCCGTCCGATAGGGGCGAATCGCGGCGTTCGGCGCTCGCCGACCGGCGTCGCTGATAGACCTTCGCGGAAGTTGCAGGGCAAATGCGGGTAAACGGCGAACTCAAATCGATCAACTTGCGTAGAATCGCCCGATCAAAGGGCAAGAAGCCCGCTAATGGGCTCGAGCACTCACCTAAACCATCACGGGAGGTTGGCATGACTCGGACCGATGTCGTGGCCTCGAGTAGGCCGCAGAAAGCAGGAACAGCAATGATGAGGAAGGGATCGCCCAAGGCTCGCAAGCTCGTCGTGCTGTCGGTCGCTTTCGCTCTGATGATGGCGCTGTCTCGCCGGCTGTCGGTCTTCGCCGCCGAAGACGACTGCTACGAGCGACGTACACGACGCCGAGCACGGGACGACGACGTACACGGCGCCGCCGACGACGACCACGACCTACGACGCCGACGACGCCGCCGGCGACGACACCAGACTCGACGCCGACGCCGACGTCTGGCACGTCGCCTGAAAAACAGTCGAGCACCCCGGAAAAATCGACGGCGCCTGAAACGAAGAAAGAAGAACCGGCGAAATCGACTGTCCCGGCGACGACGGCGAAGAAAGCCACGTCGCTGCCGTTCACGGGCTTCGACCTTCGCTGGACGGTCGCCGCGGGCGTCGTGCTTCTGGCGATGGGCTTGTCGATCGTCACGATGCAGCGCCGCCAGCGTCGCAGCAACGGTCGCTGAGCCGCTAGTCAAGCTGAAGCAGACGAACGGCCGCCCCTCGGGCGGCCGTTTTCGTGTGCGCCGGTGAATCGGGCAGCCGATCGCCGGACAAACCCCCGGTCGCGGCCGATCGCGGCGCGAGCGATGCGGATGAGAGGACTCGAACCTCCACCTGGTTTCCCAGACACGGACCTGAACCGTGCGCGTCTACCAATTCCGCCACATCCGCGTGAGTGGGCGAGGGGCGAAGATATCGCACGTAAGCGCTTCGGCCGCTCTTCCGGGCGCTTTGCTAGCCTCGGACCGAGCAGCACGCGCCGCTATCGTCCAGGGGACTAGGACGCCGCCCTCTCATGGCGGAAACCGGGGTTCGAATCCCCGTAGCGGTACTCGTCGTCCGCAGCGCTGATTGCGTCGAATGCCCGGCGCCTGGCGGTAGCGCTTTACGCCGGTGCGAAGGCCGGTATCCGCGCTCGCCTGTGGCGAAGCGGCACTCGCAGGGGAAGTCGATTCGCCAGCCGACTTGGACGGCTCGTCGGACGGCGGCGAGGCGTCTGGGAACTAGGAGGGGAGGCAGGCGTGGGGTACCTGCCTCCCCTGTTGCCTCTCCGGGGGCCGGAGCGGCACTGGAGCAGGATACAAATAGTTGGGACTCAAGCTCATTAGGCATATTCGCTCTGGACATGGACAGTCGGGCCGGGTGTTGTTGTTCGATGCCAGAGCCATTGTCCGAAGCGACGCGTCTGCTCGGCGAGCGCGTGCGAGCGAAACGGTCATCGCTCGGGCTCAGCCAAGAGGCGCTTGCCGATCGGTGCGGTGTCCATTGGACGTTCCTCGGGCAGGTCGAGCGTGGCCAGCGCAATCTCAGCCTGCACAACCTGCTGAAGCTGGCCGGTGGGCTCGGCGTCGATCCGGCTGAGTTGGTGCGGAGCCTGAAAGCTCCCGATCGCTGACGCTGCAGGCGTCGGTCGCGGTCGATCGGCTTGCTCGGCGGCGGGCTCAGCCGGCGGCGAACACGCGCACGAGGACCGGGCTCGTCGAAGTCGAGCCTTCGACCTTGCCCGAGCATGACGCCGGATGCCTGATCCAAGTCACGCCGACGCGTTTGACCCAGTGGCCGTTCGAGACCGTCGCCGCGCCCGACGCGCCACCGTTTTCGCGCCCGTTAGCGCTCGCGCAGCGGATCGACCAGCGGAACCGAAGCGGCGCTTTGATCGGCTCGGTGACGACGAGCAGGAACGAACCACTCGGACGAACGTGCGCAAAACTGGTCGTCAGCATCGCCGATGGCGGGGCATCGTTGCGCACGATCAGCGCGCCATACGTGCTTGCCGCGGCGGCTGTCGCCGTCGCGGCGAGAGCGGCGAACGAGATGACGATCAGCGCCGGCAGACGCTGTCGAATCACAGTTGACACCGGGTTGAGGCTAACTCAATGTCGCGATCTGCGCCGCTTTGCGTTGCGCTGACGAGGGATGGCCATGAATCGAGGGGTTGCCGAAAGCGCCGCGGCGACCTTTGAATCAGCGAGCAAAAGTTGGAGACGCGCCTCGACTTAAGGCTTCGCATAGTTGAATCTGCCCTCTTGACATTGCGAACCGCGGGCTCTCGGGGATGGGGCTGTCGGCGTGGTGCGCGAAATACGTGGGCAAGAACACCTTTTCTACAGTCGAGCACGAACGCGAGGGAGAAATGGCTTTCGTCCACCAGACACGCACCGGGGCGCCGAGGCGTCGTCCTGGATCGAGCCGGCTGTCGCGCGGCCGAGTGACCGAGATTCAACGCAGTCGTATGCTCGCGGCGGCGCTCGCGACGGTCGAGGAGGTCGGCTACAGCCGGATGACGGTCGCGCAGGTGATCGGTCGGGCGAAAGTCTCGCGTAAGACGTTCTACGACGTCTTTGCGGATCGCGAAGATTGCTTCCTGGCGGCGCTCGAGCAGTCCGTGGCCCAGGTGGGGCGCCACGTCAAGGACGCCTACGAGCGAGAGAGCGCTTGGCGCGAGGGCGTCCGTGCGGGTCTGGGTGAACTGCTCGTGTTCTTCGACGAAGAGCCGGCACTCGCCAGGCTCGTGCTCGTCGAGGCGCTCGGAGCGGGCCCGCGCGTGCTCGAACGGCGCGCGGAGATGCTCGACGGACTCGCGAACGTCGTCGATCAGGGTCGTTTTGCGACGAGCGCCGGGCGCGAACCACCGGAGGTAGTCGCCGAAGGCGTCGTCGGCGCGGTGTTCGCCGTGCTTCATACACGCGCGCTCGGCGAGGATGGCGACGAACGCTTTGCGTGCCTGCTCGGCTCGTTGATGAACATCGTCGTGCTGCCGTACCTCGGAGCGCGTGCGGCCAGCCGAGAACTGAGTCGCGCGGCGCCCGAGCGGCGCCGGGCCGAGCCAGCGCGAGCGCCGGCGCACAGCCGCGATCCGATGGCGGGCTTGAGCATGCGCTTGACCTATCGCACCGTGCGAGTGCTCGTCGTGATCGGTGAGCACCCTGGGGCCAGCAACCGCGAGATCGCCGAGCGCTCGGGCGTTGCCGACCAGGGTCAGATCTCGAAGCTGCTCGCTCGCTTGGCGCGACTCGAGCTGGTTGAGAACACGGGCGACGGCCAGGAGAAGGGCGGTTCAAACGCCTGGAGCCTGACGCCGCGCGGCGCACGCGTCGAGCGCGCGACGCGACCTCGCTGAGCCTTAGTTGAAGCAGGGCTGTCCCGCCCGCCGGTGCGCGGTCGGATGGGATAGTCGAAGTGCTGCGCTTCCTGCTCTGGCGACTGCTCGCCGTACCGGCCCTGCTCGTCGGCTGCGCGCTGCTCGCGTGGCTCCTGCACGGAGGACTCGGCCGAGCGCTGCGCGGCCGCTCTCGATCGCTCGGCCACTCGCTTGCAGCGGAGCTGCGCGCGTGACGCCGGCTATCTCTGGAGCTGGACAGGCGTGCTGGACGTCCGGTCGCTGCAGCTGGCCGTCGTTGGCCTGCTCGGCGGCACGCTGCTGTTGCTGATCGTGCGATCGCGCTCGCGTCGGCGCAGACGCTACGTGCGGTTGCGAGTCGAGTCTTACCGGACCGACGAGGCGAGCGCCGAGGCGATCGTCAATCTGTTCGCCGCGCTGCACAAGCAGCTGCTGCAGCGCTGGTGGCGGCGCGTCTGCCTCGGGCAGCCTGCGGTGGCGCTCGAGGTCCACTACGAGCGCTCGCCGGATCGCGATCGCGCGGGCGATCATCGTGCGAGCGCCGCGTGGATCGCGGTCAGCTGTCCGCTCGATCGTGTCGCGATGGTCGAGTCGGCGGTCCGTGTCGCCTATGTCAACTGCGCGTTGAGGCCTGCGGCGCCGGGTGCGATGCAGCTTCACAGCGTGCTGCGCTTGAAGAAGGGCGCCGAGTTCATCGAGCGCGCCAAGGCCTTGGAGCACTTCGAGCACGAGCGCGAGCCGCCGATGAACCGGCTGCTCACGGCGATGGCCGCGGGCGGCGAATCGGTGTTCGTTCAGCTTGCGCTGACGCCAGCGCCGAGCCTCTTCGAGCGTGTGGCGCGGCGCCTCTTCAAAGCGCGCGAGGCGCGACTGTCGCGCGAGCGACGGGCCCACGCGATCGTCCGCGATCGCTCGCTCGTCGAGGACGTCGAGCTGCGTGGCGGGCTCGACGTGCAGCATCGGCCGCTGTTCTTCGCCGACTTTCGGATCGCGGCTCGGCGCCGTCAGACGTGTGAGCGGGTCGCAGCGGCGTTGCGTGCTGAGAATGCGGAGAACCGCTTGGTCGAGCGAGGCACACGGGTCCGTCATGGCGTGCTCGGGCTATATCGACGCAGGGTGACGCGCGGGGAAGGAAACCCGTTGCCGTCGTTCTTCAAGGGTGTCTTTGCGACGCCCGAGCTGGCGTCGATCTGGCACCTGCCGTCGCTCGACTACACGACCGTCCCGTTCGCACGCGACGCGCTGCCGCTCGCGCCGGCGCCGCCGTCGGTCCACCGGCCGGGCGACGGCCGCGGGACGCTGCGCGACGCGATCGGCGACGTCTCGATCCACACCGAGCTGCGCAAGCAGAACACGGCGGTCCCCGGCGCCGTCGAGCAGGGCAAGTCCAGCTACCTGATCGCGACCGTCGCCGAGGACCTGCGGCGCGAGCGATGCGCGGTGATCGTGCTCGACCCGAAGGGCGACGCGGCGGACGCCGCCGTCAGTCTCGTGCCCGACGGACGCACGTGCACATTGCTCGATTTCGCTCACCCGACGTGCGGCTTCAACCCGCTCGCCGTCGACGCGCCGGCTGACGTGATCGCCGACTACGTCGTCGCGGCGCTGAAGAACCTCTTCACCGACGCGGACATCAGGGCTTCGTCTGACCGGTACCTGCGCAACGCGATCATCGCCGTGCTCGCCTTCGACCGTAGCGCGACGTTGTGGGACGCGGCGCGTCTGCTGTCGGTTGGCGAGGATGGCTACGCTTACAGGCGCGCCGTCGGCAGGCGAATTCGCGCACTGCCGACGTTCAAGGAGATCAGCGATTTCTTCGCCGCCGAGCTCGTCGCTCAGCTGGCTGACGCGCGGAGCATGACGACCGCAAAGCTCGATGCGCCGGTCAACAAGCTCGCGCGACTGCTCAACTCGGCTTCGATCAAGCGCATCTTGCTGAACGATTCGTTGACGGTCGACTTCGATCGGTTGATCGGCGATCGTGAGGTGCTGATCGTCAAGGGCGCGCTCGGAGCGATGGGGGCGGGTAACACGTCAGTGCTGATGCAGTTGTTGATCGGCATGCTCGACGCGGCGCTTGCGCGACAGCAGGACCTCGTCGCGCCCGAGCGCCGCGTCACGGTCGCGCTGAAGGTCGACGAGGCGCCGCTGGCGCTCAACAGGGGCTTCGCCGAGACGATGGCGCTGAAGCGATCGGCTGGTCTCGAGACCGTCGCCTGCTGGCAGTCTGACGCCCAATGGATCGATCGCGATGTGCGTGAGCAACTCGATGCGCTGTTCGCTCATCGCGTCTACTTCGCGACCGCCTCGACGCGTGACGCGCGCTCTGCCGTCGGGCTGACGATGTCCGAGTTCTCGGACACGGTGCGTCCGGACGTCGCGCGCCTCGGCGTGCTCGGACGCCCGGACGCGCGGCTCCACCTGCCGCGCCACCATGCGATAGCGAGCTGGGTCACGCCGCTTGGTCGGCAGGCCGCGTTTCTCGGCGAGACGATCCCGCTGCGCGTCGACGATCGACGGATCGCGCTGCACGCCGAGCGCCAGGCGCAACGCGGAGGGCGCCACCTCGCCGATCTGCGCCAGCCTCATTGGCAGCAGGACGAGCTCTCGCAGCGTCCCGAGCACGACGGCGCGGATCCTCCGCCGCCGGTGCGCCGCTCCGCCGCGCCCAGCTCGGGCGACGTCGAGCGCGAGGCGCCGCCGCATCGTCTTGCTCGGCTCGCAGACGTCCCCGCCGAGAGCTACAGCGAGCTGGTCGAGCTCGACCTCGCCCACGGCATTCGCTGGGCGGCTTCGCCGAGCGTAGCTCCGAGCGCACATCGCTCATTCGATCCAGATTCGCTCGATTTCGAGATGCTCGAGTTGATCTGGCGCTTTCGCCACGTGCTCAGCAGTCAGTTGCACCGCCGGTTCAACGCCGAACGAGCGATCACTACGACCCAGCGACGCTTGAAGCGACTGGCAGACGCCGACCTCGTCGAACGTTTCCAGTTTCATCGGCGCGACGGTGGTGGAGTGCCGATGTGCTACGTGATCAGCGCGGCCGGCTGTCAGCTTCTGCGCGCGGCGGGACGTGTCGAGCACGCGCCTGAGCACCCGCCGATCAGACCGCCGCGCGCGATTGGCCGATCCGGCGCGACGGAGCTTCGTTGGCTGCGCGGCGCGCGACACGACGCACACGTCTGCGCCAGCGCGCTCGCGATCGCACGGGCGTTGCGCGCCGAGCGACCACGTCTGCGTGGACCGCGCGAAACGGCGCTTTCGCCGCCGACCAGAGCGACCGCTGGCGGAGCGACACCGATCGGCCCTGCCGATCTGCGTCTCGGCGAAGGTCGCGTGCCGCATGACTTCCTCCGCGCCGGTCGCGCTGGCGGCGAGCAGGAAGCAGACCACTTCGCGACGGTGCGGCCCGACGCGATCGTCGAGCTGGCGGCGGCGCCCGCGCGCGATCTGTTGATCGAGCTGGACGATCGCACGTCGTCCGATCGCGGCGCGGCGAAGCTGGTCCGCTACGAGCATTTTCTCGCCGGTTGGTCAGAGCACACGCGGCGCTACGGACAGCGTCGCGAAGCGGTCCCGATCGTCGTCTTCGTGTGCCGCAGCAGGGCTCGCGCGCGGGCGTGCGCTGAAGCTGCCGATGCGCAGTTGCGCGCCTGTCGGGCGTACGCCGGTGACTACCCGATCGACTGGCAGTACACCGGTCGCGAGCGAACGATCTTCATCTGCGAGCGCGATCTGCACGAGGGACTGCTGCTCGGCTATGGAGTAAGCCGCGTTCCCCCGGAGGTCCGGACGGCGCACGCCGGCGGCGACCCGCGAGCCGCACGGCCCGTGATCGAGTTGCGCGGCCTCACCGGTTAGCTGTTGGCGCGCGGACGCTCGCGCGTTACCACCGCCGAGCGGGCAGTCGCCTGTGGGCGCGCTGCAGTCGCCGTGCTCCGTCGGATGCGCCGCGCGCAGTCGGGGCAGCGGTCGAGACCCACGCGAACGCAGGCTGCTTGCGCCGAAGGAGCCCGTCGTGGCGCCGGAGTGCGGCCGAATCGAGCCCGACTGCACGTGCGCAAGAAGCCGAAGACGACGCCGTGGGTTAGGGCTCGCACGGCGATCGATACGCTCGCGCCTCTGTAACCCGCTACGCACCTCCGCATTGCCGCAGCCGCGGCCAAATCGACTCGCCTTCCTCGCCGGACCGCCTGCCTCGACGCGCTCCGTCGCGAACCATCTCTCGTTGCGACTCGCGACGAGCCTTCGCGCGCCAGATTCACCGTCGACTGCGGCGCGATCGGTCCTATCCGAGACCCCTTAAGGGGTTCTCGGAGGGCAAACCAGCGCGCAGAACAGGCCCTTCGAGCACTTGACCGCGGCTGTGGCGGCTCTTACAAGCGTCCCGATTCGCACGCCGGAGAGCGTCGCGGAGCACATTCGATTCAAACGTCCAGGAGACAGCAATGGCATCAACGACCCCTCCTTCATCAACCAGCCGGATCCGCCCTGGCCATCGCACGGGCGACTCGCTGCGACGTCAACGGCATCGCCAGGCCGACTCGAATCGGCACGGTCGCTCGCCGGCTCGCGAGCATCGTCGCTCGCTTGCTGGGTATGTCGACTGGCGTGGCCGTCGGCGCGAGCTGATCGCTGACGCCGGTGCGAGCGGGAGCGTGCTCGTCGTCGATCGAGACGCCGATACGCTCGCCGATCGACGGTTGATCGCGCACCTCGCGCCCGACGAGCCGCCCGGAAACGCTCGGCTCGTGTCGTCCGACTACGTAAAGCTGGCGCAGAGCGGCCGCTATTCGTGCCGAGCGCTCACCGAGGATGACTTCGCGACGGTCCCGTTCGCCGAGGATCTTCACGACGGCGTCTGCGCCTGCGCGGCCACGTGTCCTGCCCGCTCGGCATCCCTCAGCCAGGTCGACCGGCTCGGTCGCTCCTACCGGCTCGAGCGACTGAGCACCGGCATGTCGATCCCCGAGCTGCGCTGGTGTCGTGGCACGGCGAGGACGCCTGCGCACGGCTACGAGCCGCTCAGCTTGCGTGAGGCGATCGGCGCGCTCGAACGCTACGAGCCGCTCTGCTCGGTCACGCACGACGTCGTCTCGCGCGGACGCCTCGACGATTCGCTCTCGACCGCGATGCTCCGCGCCGAGCTGGCGCGAGTGCGCGAAAGCCCGATCGTGCTCAATCGCGGACTGCGCGAGGCTGTGCTGGCGGTGGTCGATCGTGACGCGCTCAGCCTCAGCGAGGTCGCAATGCGCTGCGGGCGGCTCAAGCGTGACGCGGCTGGAAACTTCAGCGGTGAGACGAGCTGGCTCGCCCGTCGTCTCGGGATGATGCCCGAGGGCGGTCGCGATCGGCCGACGCCTTGGGTCCACAGCGAGGTGCTCGCGTTGATCGCTCGCGACGGGCTCGGACTGAGTCCTCGCGAGGTCGAAACGGCCTGAGCGACGCGACTTGCGAAGCGTGACGCGATGAGCCAACTCGGCCGGCGCCGATCTGCCGGCCGCGCGCTCGAGCGCTAGCGCGAGAGCAGCATCCGGCGGGGTCGCCCGCCTGCAGCAGTGATCCGCGGAGGCGGGCCGATCGGCCCGCCTCCGCTCGTTAACGATGCTCGCGCGCCGCCGGTCGTGCCGTGCTCGCGCGGGCTGATGAAAGGAGTGGCATGCACCTTGTTGTCGTATCTCACACACGATCCGCTGGATCAGAAGTTCTCGCGGGACTCGTGGACGCGTCGCGCGGGATCGCGCTCGCCGTGATGATCGCGCTCGCGCTTGCGTGGGTCGCGACTCGCGCGATGCGAGCTCGAGGACTTCACTGGAGCTGGGGCGTCGTCGCGCTCGTGCCGATCGGGCTGGCGCATGCGGCGCTCGGGCGCTGCGCGTTCGTGCTCGGCGCCGCGGCGCTTGCGGTCACGCTGCGGGCTCGCAGGGCTCACCTCGAACGGCTCGACTTCGGAGCGGATCTCGGCAAGGCCGCGGAGCGCGTGCTCAGCCCGGTCGTGTCGCTGCGCCTCGCCGTCAACGCGCTCGTCCGTCGACGGCGCGAAACTGGAGCGGCGGGCTGGTTTCGCGATGAGCGGCTCGTGCTCGGCCTCGATCGGACGGGAGCGCTCGTCTCGATCCCGTTCGGAGGGACGCTCGGCGGCTCGCACACGCTGCTGCTGGGCGCGACCGGATCGGGCAAGACCGTGACCGCGACGTGGATGACGCTGCGCGCGATCGAGCGCGGCATGGGCGCCGTCGTCGTCGACCCAAAGGGCGATCGCGCGATGCGCGACGCCGTCGCGTGCGCCGCGCGCGACGCCGGACGCGAGCTGTTCGAGTGGACGCCGTCGGGTCCTTGTGTCTACAACCCGTTCGCACGCGGCAGCGAGACCGAGGTCGCCGACAAGCTGCTCGGCGGCGAGCGCTTCACCGAGCCCCACTACCTGCGCCAGTCACAGCGCTTCCTCGGTCACGTGGTGCGAGTCCTGCGCGGGGTCGGCTTCGAAGTGAGCTTGCGCGCCGTCGTCGACGCGCTCGACGCGACGCGTCTGGAGCTGCTCAGCCGCGAGCTGCCGGCACAGCAGGCGGAGGCGACGCAGCGATACATCGATTCGCTGACCACGCGCCAGCTGGCCGACCTGGCGGGTGTCCGCGACAGGCTGGCGATCCTCGTCGAGTCCGACGTCGGCCACTGGCTGGATCCCGACGAGGCCCGCGGGCGGGTGCTCGACCTGCTCGCGGCGATTCGCCGCCGCTCGGTCGTCTATTTCGCCCTGTCGAGCGACAGTAGGCCGCTGTTGACGCAGATGCTCGGGGCGGCGATCGTCCAAGACCTGACTACGGCCGTCGCTGCGCTGCAACTGCGTCCATCGCCGACAGTCGTAGTGATCGACGAGTTCTCCTCGCTCGCGGCCGAGCACGTGGCGCGCCTGTTCGCGCGGTCGCGTTCGGCCGGCGTCAGCCTGGTCCTCGGCACGCAGGAGCTCGCCGACCTGCGCGTGGCCGGACGCGAGCTGCTGCTCGAGCAGGTGATCGGCAATCTCCGCGTCTTGATCGCCCATCGCCAGGTCGTTCCGAGCTCGGCCGAGCTGATCGCGAGCCTCGCCGGCACGACAGGCGCTTGGAAGGTCTCACAGAGCGCGGGCCGGATCACACGCGCGCGCAGTCGAGAGCACGCTCTCGACCAAGGAGAGGTGATGAACCTGCCGACGGGCACGGCCGCGACGATCGTTCTCGGCGAAGGTCCTGGCGCCCGGATCACGCGCGTCTTCTCGCCGGCATCGAGTGAGCCGAAGCGCGCGTCGAAATGGGGCGGGTCGTGGTCGAAGACGACGAGGAGGAGCGGTCGATGAGCGGGCCACGCGGAGGGAAGACCGAAGCAAACGGCTCGTTGCTCGGCGCCACTGCGTCGTCGAACCGAGGCCGCGCCGAGTTGTTGCGATGGACGGCGCGGATCGGCGCGGTGACCGCCGATTCGCTCGCCTGCCTGCAGGGCACGAGCCGGGCCTCGGCGAGCGCTCGCCTGGCGGCGGCGAGACGCGCAGGGCTGCTTTCGCGGTGTCATCTGCTGATCGGCCAGCCGGCGCTCTACGCCGTCACCGACGCTGGCATGCGCGCCTCCGGCGTGGACGGACTCGAGCCGTCGCATATCAGCGTCGCGAACGCGCCGCACACGATCGCCTGCGCTCGTGTCGCGGCGACGCTCCAACGTCGGTACCCAGACCACCTCGTGACCGGAGAGCGGGAGCTGCGGCGTGACGAGCGCCGTGCGGGAGGGCCGCTTGCGAGCGCGGTGCTCGATCGTGCGATTGGTCATCGCACGCGGTTGCATCGGCCAGACCTCGTCCTCTGGCCGCCACGCGAGTCGGGCGGCGCGCCGATCGCGATCGAGGTCGAGCTCACGGTCAAGGCGCCGCGGCGGCTGAGCGAGATCTGCCGAGCGTGGGCGCGCTCGCGAGACGTCGCGGGCGTCGTCTACCTGGCCTCTCCGGCTGCGCGAGGCGCGCTGGCGCGGGCAATCGAGCAGGCGCGCGCCGAGGAACGGGTCGCGCTACTCCCACTCGACGAGCCCTCGCCGCGTGGCGGCTGAGCCGCCACGGCGCGCCGCCGATCGAGAGTCTCGTCTCAAGTTGCTCGTAGCTTGCTCGACGGGGGTTCACCAACGAGCAATGGAGACCATCTCATGTCGAGCTATTCGATCAACCGCGTCACTCTGATCGGCCGTCTGACGCGCGATCCCGAGCTGCGCTCGCTGCCTTCGGGGCGCAGCGTCTGCTCTCTGCGAGTCGCTTGCAACTCAAGTCGTCTCGACGCCGACGGCGAGCGGATCGAGCGCGCGAACTACTTCGACGTGAGCGTGTTCGGCGCCACGGCGGAGTCGGTCGCTCGCTATCTCGGCAAGGGCAGTCGCATCGGCGTCGACGGTCGCCTGGAGTGGCGTGAGTGGGAGGTCGAGCAGGGGCATCGCCAGGCCGTCAGCATCGTCGCCGACGTCGTGCAGTTCCTCGACAGCCCCGCTCGCGGCAAGGATCGCGAGGACGCCGATCAGCCGCTCATCGACGGCGGAGAGCTTGGCGACGGCGATCTGGTCGGTGTCGGCGTCGACGGGCTCGAGGTCGGCTTCTAGCGGGCGCGGGAGAGCCGCGGCGGCGCGCTAGGCGTAAACTGGCGCGCCGCGTCGGCCGGCGAGATAGTCCCTCAGCGAAGGAGTCACGTGCCAGTCAACACAACAGCCATCGGCAAGACCTACGAGCCAGTGCTCTATGCGGTGGGTCGCGAGAAGGTCAAGGAGTACGCGCGCGCGGTCGGCGAGACCGACCCGCTCTACCTCGACGTGGACGCCGCGCGCGCGGCTGGCTACGCCGACGTCGTCGCCCCGCCGATGTTCGCCGTCGTCTACAGCGCGCCGGCGGTTGGACCGCCGATCTTCGACCCCGAGATCGAGTTGAACTTCGCGATGATGGTTCACGGCGGACAGGAGTTCGAGTGGGGCCCGCTGGTCGTGGCCGGCGATGAGATCACGACGACGGCCAGCGTCAAGGACATCTCCGAAGCGGACGGCCGCGGCTACTACGTGTTCGAGTCGATCTCGACCAACCAGCGCGGCGAGCAGGTCTGCCGCGGAACGTGGACGAACATCGTGCGAGGAGTGTGAGATGGCGGAGCTCGAGCAGGGCGGACAGATCCCGCAGGTCAGCATCACGCCCGACAAGTACCTGACCAACCGCTACGCGGGGGCATCGGGCGACTTCAACCCGATTCACATCGACGAGGAGTTCGCGCGCGCCGTCGGCCTTCCCGGTCGGATTCTGCATGGGCTGTGGACGATGGCGCAGGTCGCCAGGGCGCAGACCGAGGCGGCAGGCGGTCCGCGCCATCTGCGGCGTCTGTCGGTCCAGTTCCGCGGAATGGGCGTGCCCGAGCAGGAGATCGTCGTCAGCGGCGCCGTGCGCGAGGTCGACGGCGGGCATGCGGTCATCGACACGCTCGCCGAACAGGGCGGCAAGCAGATCATCCGCAATGCCGAGGCGGAGCTCGAGCTGTGAGTCGGGCGCCCCGAGCGGGCGCCACGTCGCGGCCTACAATCGGATGATGCTCACCTCTCGCCAGGAGCGGATCCTGTGCAAGGTGGTGAACGACTATCTGCGCACCGGCCAGCCGGTCGCATCGAAGTCGATTGCCGCCGACCCGGAGTTCGATTGCGGGCCGTCGACCGTGCGCAATGAACTGGCGCTGCTCGAGGAGCAGGGCCTGCTCGCGCATCCTCACGTCTCGGCCGGCCGTGTCCCGACCGATGCCGGACATCGCTACGTCGTCGACCTGATGCTCGACTCGGGCGAGGGTCTGGCGGTGCAGCGTGGCCTGGAGCTCTCGCTGATGCGCCGCGAGGTCGAGGAGGCGATGCGCACGACCTCGCAGACGCTCTCGCAGATGACGAATCTGCTCGCGGTCGTCTCGGCGCCGTCGGTTACGACGGCGACGGTCCGCCACGTCGAGGTGCTCGCGTTGCAGCCGGAGGTCGTGATGGTCGTCGTGATCACGTCGACCGGCGGCGTCTCGAAGCTGTTCGCGACATTCGATCGAGCCGTCGATCCGGGCCTGCTGGCATGGGCCGGCGAATACCTGCGCGAGCGACTCGTCGGGCTCGGCTTGGGCGCGCGGATGTTGCAGCAGCGGCTGCTCGATCTCAGCCTGCCAATCGTCGAGCAGTCGTTCCTGCGGCGACTCGCTCCGGCGTTCGGCGACCTCGCGTCCGAGAGCGAGGACGAGCTCTACGTCGATGGCACCGCGCGACTGTTCTCGGCCGCGCAGATCGACGATGCGGCGCAGCTCGAGGGGATCGTCGGCCTGCTCGAGCGCCGCGTCTCGCTGCTGCGCGTGTTGCGCACGGCGCTGAGCACGCCGGACGTCTACGTGCGCATCGGCCACGAGAACGAGATTCCCGCGATGCGCTCGCTGGGGCTGGTGGCGACTGGCTACGGCGTCGCTCAGCGCAAGCTCGGCACGGTCTCGGTGATCGGACCGGTGCGGATGGATTACGCCGGCGCGATCGTGACGGTGCGCGAGGCGGCGCACGAGCTTTCGCGCTTCGTCGAAGACGCTTATGCCGCGAGCTGATCCAAGCACGATGCCGCGCGATCCGTATGAGGTGCTCGGCGTCGAGCGCGACGCCGACGAGCAGCAGATCAAGAAAGCGTTCCGCCGGCTCGCGCGCGAGCTGCACCCGGACGTCAACGCGCACGACCCCGACGCCGAGGAGAAGTTCAAGGAGGCCGCCGAGGCCTACGAGATCCTCTCCGACGAGGAGCGTCGCGCGACGTATGACCGCTACGGTCACGAAGGGCTGCGCTCGGGCGGCTACGCGCCGAACTTCGACGGATTCGGCTCGATCAGCGACCTGTTCGAGGCGTTCTTCGGCGGCGGCGGAGGAGGCGGCGGCTTCGGCGCGCGCTCGGGGCCGATGGCCGGCGGCGATCTGGCGGTCGCCGTCGAGATCGACCTGCTCGAAGCTGCGCACGGCGCGATGGTCGAGGTCTCCTACGAGGCGATCGACCGCTGCGAGCACTGCCACGGAAACGGCGCCGAGCCGGGCACTCCGATCAAGACGTGCGAGCGCTGCGGCGGGGCGGGGCAGCTCCAGGCTGCGACGCGCACGCCATTCGGGCAGATGGTGCGGACGGTCGCCTGCGACGTCTGCCACGGCGACGGACGCGTCGCCGAGCAGCCGTGTCGCGACTGCCGCGGGCGTGGCCGACGAGTCGCCAAGCGTACGATCGACGTCGAAGTCCCGGCCGGGATCGCCAACGGCCAGCGGATCAGGCTCGGCGAGCGCGGGCACGCCGGCGAGCCGGGCGCTCCGGCCGGCGATCTCTACGTGCTCGTGCGCGTACGCGAGGACAAGCGCTTCGTGCGCGAAGGCGACGATCTGATCACGGCGCTCGACGTGGCGGCGCCGGTCGCGGCGCTCGGCGGCTCGCTCGAGGTGCCGACGCTCGAGGACAGCGCCGAGCTCGAGCTGCCCGCCGGGACGCAGCCCGGCGAGATCTTGACGCTGCGCGGCGAGGGGATGCCGGCGCTCGGCCGAGGCCGGCGCGGCAATCTGCGCGTCGTCGTCAACGTCGTGATCCCGCGTCGGTTGAACGAGGAGCAGCGCGGCCTGCTCGAGCAGCTGCGCGAGACGTTGACGGAGGAGAACCTCCGCTCGGACGAGTCGATCTTCTCCAAGCTGCGTCGCGCGCTCGGCAGTCAAGCTGCGTGATCCGCCTCGCCGTTCGCGTCCGTCGCGAGCAGGCAGAGCTCGTGCTGGCGGAACTTCTCGAGCTGGCGCCGAGCGGAGTCGAGGAGTCTGAGCTGGACGGCGGCCTCGTCGAGTACGCCGTCTATGGGGCGCCCGGCGAGCTGCCCGAGCTGCCCGCCCTCGAGGCGGCCGCCGGCGAGGCGCTGGTCGAGATCTCGACCAGCGAGACGGCCGATGACTGGCACGAGCGCTGGAAGCGCTTCCACCGCCCGATCCTGCTGGCTGCGCCTGGGCCGAGCGCCGAGCGCAGGCGCGTGGCGGCGCTGCATGTGCGCCCGCCGTGGGAAGCGGAGCGATCGGCTCACGGCGACGGTGAGGTCGAGGAGATCGTGATCGATCCGGGCCGCGCATTTGGCACCGGCGCGCACGCGACCACGCGGATGTGTCTCGAGCTGCTGCTCGAGCTCGCCGGCGAGGAGCGCGCGCCGGGCGCGCTGCTCGATGTGGGCGCCGGCTCGGGCGTGCTTGCGATCGCCGCGGCGCGGCTCGGCTTCGATCCGGTGCTCGCGCTCGACCATGAGCGCGAGAGCGTCGAGGCGACGCGTGAGAACGCGCTCGTCAATCGCGCCGCTGTCGACGCGCGGCGCTTCGACTTGCGCGAAGAGCCGCTTCCATGGTTGGGAGGCGACGATGCTCCGACCGGGCCGATCGTCGTGCTCGCGAACCTGCTTCGGCCGCTGCTGCTCGACCTCGCGCGGACGATCTCCACCCCGCCTGCGCAACTGCTCGCCAGCGGTCTGCTCGTCGAGCAGGTCGATGAGGTCGCCGCCGCCTTCGGCGAGCGCCTCGGGATGCGCGAGCGGCGCCGTCTGCAGAGCGGCGAGTGGGCTGCCGTCTGGTTGCTCGCGCCGGAACGCGAGCGCTAGTCAGTCGGGCAGCTCAGTCGCCGCGCGGACGATCGCGCGGTAGACGAGGTCGATCGCGGCGCGCGCGCCGTCCTGCTCGCCGACGAGCGCATCGGCCGCGCCAAGCGCAGCGCCGATCACCTCGAGCGCCTCGCCGTCGTCGCCCGGCTGCGGGTCGCGACACGCCGCGCGAGCCATGTCGAGCATCGCGTGCGCCTGCTCGCCGGCGCCGGTGAACAGCGCCGGTCCGACGAGGCTCGCGTAGTTGTAGACGCGCGCGAGACGGCCCGAGAGCGCGATCGAGCTGCCGCGTCGCGGCGCCGTGATCGCCGGCAGCCCATCGCCGTCGAGCAGCGAGGCCATCGTGCCGCCGAGCACCGCTCTGGTCGCGTGCTCGTCGAGTCCGGCCTGCTGGGCTACGCGCAGCGCCAGGTACAGCGTCGTCGCAGGCAGGCCATAGGGCGGATCGGAGGCGAACACGATCCGCTCGGCCGGCACGCGCGCGAACAGCTCGATCACGTCGAGCGGGAAGAAGCACGAGATGTCGTAGAGGATCCCCGGATGCTCGGCGAGCCGCGAGGTGAGGATGCCCTGGTCGCAGATCGCCCCGTGCGCGAGGATCAGCACGAGATCGGGAAGCTCGAGCGCCAGATCGGCGAGGTGCTCGCCGATCGGCGGCAGGCCGCGTCCGGCGTGGATCAGGATCGGCGCCTTCGCCTCCTCGGCGAGCGCGAACACGTCGGCCATCTCGGCGCTCTCGAAGCCGAACTGCTGCGCACGCGGGTGCAGCTTGATTCCGCGGGCGCCGGCCGCGAGGCAGCGCTCGGCCTCCGTCAGCGCGTCTTCGGCCGGGTCCAGGCGACAGAACGGGACCAGCCGGCCGTCGCTTTCGCCCGCCCAGCCGAGCACGCGATCGTTCGGCAGACGGTAGGACGGCTGACGCTCGGGATCGTGCAGCGGAAAGACGCATGCGCGACGCGCGTCGGCGGCGTCGAGCTGCTCGAGCAGCTGCGCGAGCGTCAGCGAGCGGCCATCCTCGTCGAGCCCCAGATGCGTATGCGCGTCGATCACTTCCGCGCCGGCCGGGCGCAGATGCTCGACCTCGCGCAGGAACGGGGCGAGCGCCGCGGCGTAGAGCGACTCGTTCACGCGCGAGACGATATTCGCTCGGCGCGATCGGCACCGGCACGAGCGAGCCGGCCTGATCGTCGCTGCCGCTGCGTATCCTGGATGGAGGATGGCGATAGTCGATCAGATCAAGCTCGATCTGCAGGGGGCGATGCGCGCGGGTGAGAAGCAGCGCGTCGGCGCGCTGCGGCTCGTGCTCTCCGAGTTGCAGAAGTCGAGCAAGGAAGGCTCCGACGATGAGCTTGCCGTGCTGCGCCGCGAGCGTAAGCGGCGCCTGGAGGCGGCCAATGCGTATCGCGAAGCCGGGCGCGGGGATCTGGCGAGCGTAGAGGAGTCCGAAGGCGAGCTGATCGGCGGCTACCTGCCGGCTGAGCTGTCTGACGTCGAGCTCGAGGCAATCGTCCGCCAGGCCGTCAGCGACAGCGGCGCGCAGTCGATCAAGGAACTGGGCCAAGCGATGAAGCAGGCGATGGCGGCCGTCGATGGTCGCGCTGACGGCAAGCGCGTCTCCGGACTGGTGCGAGCGTCGCTGCAAGGATGAGGACGCAGATCGAGCTCCCCGACGACGTCGCCGTCGAGCTGGCGGGGAGCCAGGACGCCGTGCTGCGCGCGCTGCAGGCGCACCTCGATTGCAAGGTCTACCTGCGCGGCAACGTGCTGACGTTCGATGGCGACGAGGGCGAGATGAACGCCGGCGAGCGTGTCGTTCGCGAGCTCTCCGAGCTGATCGCGCGCGGCCATCAGATCGGCCCTGGCACGATCGCGGCCGTGACCGGCGCGCTCGACGCGCACGAGTCGCCCGCGCGCGTGCTCGAGGATGTCGTCTGGCGCCATCGCGGCCTGCGCGTGGCCCCGAAGACGGTCAACCAGAAGCGCTACGTCGATTCGGTCCGCGACAACACGGTCACATTCGGCGTCGGTCCGGCCGGCACCGGCAAGACGTTCCTCGCCGTCGCGATGGCGGCGGCGGCGCTGACGCGTCACGAGGTCAACCGGATCATCCTGACACGCCCCGCCGTCGAGGCCGGCGAGCGGCTCGGGTTCCTGCCCGGCGATTTGATGGCGAAGGTCGACCCGTACCTGCGACCGCTGTTCGACGCGCTGCACGACATGCTCGACCCGGAGAAGGTCGCGCAGTACATCGAGCGCGGCGTGATCGAGATCGCGCCGCTCGCGTTCATGCGCGGGCGCACGCTGAACGACTCGTTCGTGATCCTCGACGAGGCGCAGAACACGACGCCCGAGCAGATGAAGATGTTTCTCACGCGCCTCGGCTTTGGCTCGCGGATGGTCGTCACCGGCGATGTCACGCAAGTCGACCTGCCGCGCGACCAGCGCTCGGGCCTGATCGTCGTCGGCGACGTGCTCGACGAGATCGAGGGGATCGAGTTCGTCCGCTTCGGCGGCGAGGACGTCGTCCGTCACAAGCTCGTCCAGCGGATCGTCGAGGCCTACGACGTGCACGCGCAGCGCGCCGCGCCAGAGCTGAGGTCGGCCGATCGTCGCGGCTGACTCGCGCCGATGATTGAGCTCGAGATCCTCGGCGCGCCGGTCGCCGCCGCCGCGGCGCTGCCGTCGGCCGACGAGATATTGCAGCTGTGCTCGCTCGCCGCCGGATCGGCCGGCGTCGTCGACGGCCACGTCGCGATCGAGTTCGTCGACGAGCGGCGGATCGCCGAGCTCAACGAGCGATACCGCTCGCTCACGGAGCCGACCGACGTGCTGTCGTTCCCGATCGACGGCGCCGAGCCGGTCGCCGGCGCACGCGAGCTCGGAGACGTCGTGATCTGCATCGAGCAGACCGCCGACGTGCGCGAGGCGATCGTTCACGGCGTGTTGCATCTGCTCGGCATGGACCATGAGGCCGATGACGGTGAGATGCTCGCGCTTCAGCGTCGACTGCTGAGCGAGGCGCGCAGTTGACGCGCAGCGGCTTCGTCGCGCTCGCCGGACGCCCGAACGTCGGCAAGTCGACGCTCGTCAACGCGATTGTCGGCGAGAAGGTCGCGATCGTCTCCGATCGACCGCAGACGACGCGCCGGGCGATACGCGGGATTCGCACGCGCGGCGAGTCGCAGATCGTGCTCGTCGACCTGCCGGGAGTTCAGCGGCCGCGCGACGCGCTGACCGCGCGGATGGCCGGGCGTGTGCGTCAGGAGCTCGAGGACGCCGACGCGGCGCTGCTCGTGCTGAACGGCGAGCAGGGCGTCGGGCCCGGCGACCGGTTCATCGCCGCCGCGCTCGCCGAGGCGAAGATCGCGGCGACGATCGCCGTGAACAAGGTCGATCGCCTGTCTCGCGCCACGACCGCCGCCGCGCTGCTGCAGGCCGCCGAGCTGGACGTTCGCGGCGACGTGTTTCCGATCTCCGCGCGCACCGGCGCGGGCGTCGCCGAGCTCGTCGAGCATCTGAGCGAGCGGATGCCCGAAGGGCCGTTCATGTTCGACGAGCGCGACAGCTCCGATCAGTCACTCGAGTTGGTCCTGTCCGAGTTGGTCCGCGAGGCCGCGATCAAGCGCACGTTCCAGGAGGTTCCGCATTCGCTCGAGGCGGTCGTCGAGGAGGTCGATTGGCAGCGCTCGGACTTCGCGCGCGTGCGGGCGCTGCTGTGGGTCGAGACCGCTTCGCAGAAGGGAATTCTAGTCGGAGCGAGCGGGCGGATGATCAAGGCGATCGGCACCGCGGCGCGTCGCGAGCTCGAGCGCGAGCTCGGTTGCAAGGTGCATCTCGACCTGTCGGTTCGCGTGCGGCGCGGCTGGCGCGCCGACGACGGGCTGCTCGATCGTCTCGGGATCACGTGAGCGGCAGGCGATGGCGGCGGACGCGCGCCCTGTCCGTCCTGCGCCGGCCTTCAGCCCAACCGTCCGTGTCCGCCCGCTGAAACGGCGTCGGTCTCGGCCGGACAATTCCATTCGGCGTGATTCATGCCCTGATTGGAATGCAGACGGTCGTCGATTCCAGTACCTTCTGGGAAGGCGAGATTTGACGAGGAAGGGCGAGAATGTCGGCCAAGCACGCGGTACTGGGGCTCGTGATCGAGCGTCCCGGCTATGGGTATCAGCTCGCTCAGCGATTGGATGAGCGATTTGGCTCGTCGGGTTTCGCGCCGTCGGGCGTCTATTCGGCGCTCGACCAGCTGAGTCGCGACGACTTGGTTCGCAGCGCCGGCGAGATGAGCGCAGCCCGCGCAGGCGGGCGCGCGGCGCCGCGCACGATCTACGAGGCGACCGAGGGGGGGCTCGAGCACTTCGAGGGCTGGATGCTCGATCCGACGCCGACGCCGCCGCTGCGCGACGAGCTGCACATGAAGATCGCGCTGTGCCGGCCGGGCAACGTCCCGCGCCTGATCGAGGCGGTCGCCGGGCAGGAACTGGTCTGCCTCGGACGGCTGCAGGATCTCAAGCGGCTGAACGAGGAGACGACGTCCGGTCGCGACTGGACGCGGCTGATGGCGACGCTCGCGGCCGAAGCCGAGATCGCTTTCTGGAAGGCGCGGATCGAATGGCTGCAGAATGCTCGTGAGCTGCTCGAGCAGCTGCACGACGAGCACGAGGTATCGCCGTTCGGCGTTCGCGGCGCGGCTTCCTCGGCCCAGATGGGACTGCTGCGGGAAGTCTGATGGGCGCTCCGCTGCTCTCGCTGCAAGAAGTCGGCAAGAGCTACTGGCGCGGGCCGTCGGAGGTGCGCGTGCTGGCGGGCGCATGCTTGGAGGTGCAGGCCGGCGAGTTCATCGGCGTGTGGGGGCGTCGCGGCGCCGGCAAGACGACGTTGCTGCGAATCGCGGCAGGGTTGGAGACACCGGATCGCGGCACGGTCCGCTTCGACGGCGAGGATCTCGCGACGCTGTCTGAGCGCGCGCACGCGCGACTGCGGCGCGGCGAGATCGGTTGGGTGCGTCGTTCTGGACCGCGCAGCGATCTGACGATGCTCGATTACGTGGCGCTGCCGCTGCTGATCGAGCAGGGAAGACGAGACGCCAACCGCAACGCGGACAGGGCGTTGCACCGCGTCGGCATGGCTCAGTGCGCGGGGCAGCACTGGGACAGCCTCTCCGATGGGGAGCGCGCGCTGATCGCGATCGCACACGGAATCGCGCGAAAACCGCGGCTGCTGTTGATCGACGATCCGACCGCCAACCTGGGCGTGCGTGAGCGCGACGAGATCCTGCTGCTGCTCCGCTCGCTCGTCGAGGAGACCGGCCTGGCGATGCTGATGACCGTGCCGGACATGCCGACGGCGCTCGGCTCGCACCAGCTTCGCGCGCTCAGCGGCGGGCGCCTGATCTCGCCGTCGGCGCCCGAGGCGCCGGACGGCGATGACAACGTGATCGAGTTTCCCGGGCATCAGCGCTCGGCCTGAGTTGCGCGCGTTCTCAGGCGGACATGTCCTGGACCGCTCGCGGGCAGTGCGCTAGTGCTCGAGCTTCGCGAGCTCGTCAAGCACTTCCCGGCGGTCTCCGGCGCGCCCGTGCGCGCGGTCGACGGCGTCTCGTTGGCGGCCGGCGAAGGCGAGTTCATTGCGCTCTACGGACCGAGCGGCTCGGGCAAGAGCACGCTGCTGATGCTGATCGCGGCACTGCTGGCGCCGGACTCCGGATCGGTCCTCGTCAACGGCCGCGATATCTCGGCGCTGGGCGATCGTGACGCGGCCAACTACCGCCTGCACGAGCTCGGCTTCGTTCGTCAGTCGCTCAACTTGATCCCGGGCGCCAGCGCGCTCGACAACGCGGCGCTGAAGCTGCTCGGCGCCGATCTCGGCTCGCGCGAGGCACGGCGGCGGATCGAACCGCTGCTCGAGCGCCTCGGCCTCGCCGAGCGGATGGGCAACCGCGCCGAGCAGCTGTCGATGGGCGAGCGGCAACGGGTGATGATTGCGCGTGCGCTTTCGACCGAGCCGAAGCTGCTGCTCGCGGACGAGCCGACCGGCAGTCTCGATACCGAACGCGGCGCGCAGGTGCTCGGCTTGCTTGCCGAGACCTGCCGCGAGCGTAAGGTGACGGTCGTGCTCGTGACGCACGACCAGGCCGCCGCCGCCTTCGCCGATCGCGTATTCGCATTGCGCGACGGCCACCTGATCGACTACGAACCTGACAAGGGACGAACGCCGGTCAATGCAAGCTGAGCCGCGCGCGGGGGGCTCGCGATGAGGCTTTCGAGCATCGCGCGCCTGTATCGCGTCCGCATTCGCGCCCGGCTGACGCAGGAACTGTTCGCCGTGCTTGGCATCGCGATCGGCGTATCGCTGCTGTTCGCCTCGCAGGTCGCGAACACGAGCCTCAACGGCTCGGTCGAACGGCTGACCGACGGAATCGTTGGGCAGATGCGCCTGCAACTCGTCGCGCGCGACAGCCACGGCTTTGAAGAACGACTGCTTGGCGAAGTGCAGCGGCTGCCCGGTGTCCAGGCGGTCGCTCCGGTGCTCGAACAGGATGCGAACCTGATCGGGCCAGGCGGAGCGCAGTCCGTCGATCTCGTCGGCACTGACCCGCGGCTTGCGCACCTCGGCGGCGGCATTGCGCGGGGCATCAGCGCGGCGGGCCTCGGCACGAGCGCTCGTGTGCTGACGCTGCCGACGGTGGTCGCCAAGCGAATCGGCGCCAACTCGATCCGGCCGATTCAGGTTCAGCTTCGCTCCGGCTCCAAGCGGGCGCTGCTGATACCCGGCCTGCTCGGCCGCGGCGCCGCCTCGCTGGGCGACAGCCCGATCGCGCTCGCGCCGCTGCGCACGGTGCAGCGACTGTCCGGGCTGGAAGGCCGTCTGACGAGCGTCTACGTCCGTCCCGCGCGCGGCAGCGAGAACGCCGTGCGCTCCGCGCTCGAGCGACTCGCCGGCGACACGCTCAACGTGCGACCGGCCAACTTCGACACGACGCTGTTTCGGCGAGCGGCCGAGCCTGTCGATCAATCGACGGGCCTCTTCTCCGCGCTCAGCGCGCTCGTTGGGTTCCTCTTCGCGTTCAACGCGCTCCTGCTCACCGTGCCGCAGCGCCGAAGCTTGATCGAAGACCTGCATCTCGATGGCTACACGCGCCGGATGATCGTCGAAGTGCTGCTGCTCGACGCGCTCGTGCTCGGCGCGCTCGCCTCCGCGCTGGGAATCGCGCTCGGCGAGCTCCTCTCACAGGCGCTGTTCAGCTCGAATCCAGGCTATCTGTCGTTCGCGTTCCCGGTCGGGCAGCAGCGAATCGTCACGGCGTTCAGCGTCGTGATCGCCGTCGGCGGCGGGATGATCGCCGCGGCGATCGGCGTGCTGGCTCCGTTGCGGGCGGAGATCGCTGAACGCCCGGCGCGCAGCCGCGGTGGTCACTCCTCGTCCACGCCGGTCGGTCATGCCCCGCGGCTGCTGTTGGCGGCCGTCGTCTGCCTGCTTGCAACGACGTTGATCCTGGTGATGGCCCCGCGTTCGGCGATCGTTGGAGTGGTCACGCTCACGTTCGCCCTGCTGCTGCTGCTTCCCGCCGCGATCGAACTGGTCACCCATGGCTTCGATCGGCTGCAGCGCCTTCGCGCCGGCGCCGCGTCCTACCTGGCGTTGATCGAGCTGCGCTCTCGCGGTAACCGCTCGCGATCGCTGGCGATCGCGGCGACCGGCGCGATCGCCGTGTTCGGGACCGTCTCGATCGAGAGCGCGCGCGGCAACCTCCAGCGCGGCCTCGACGCATCGGCGCACGGCATCGACTCGGTCGCCGACGTCTGGGTCACGCTCGCCGGTAAGTCCAACTCGTTCGCCACGTCATCGTTCGGCGGCGGCTCTGTCGAAGCGCTGCGCCGGCTGCCGGGTGTGCGCGCGGTGCGGATCTACCGGGGGAGCTTCCTCGATTGGCGCGATCGCCGCGTCTGGGTGCTCGCGCCTCCGCCGACCGCCGCGCATCCGATCGCGGCGAGCCAGATCGTGAGCGGTCGCGCGGGGCTCGCGAACGCGCGCGTTCGCGCCGGCGGCTGGGCGGTCATCTCAAAGGCGATCGCGGCCGAACGCGGTCTGCGCGTCGGCGCGACGTTCACGCTCCCGAGCCCGCGACCGACGAAGCTGCGCGTCGCCGCGCTGAGCACGAACCTCGGCTGGTCCCCCGGCGCGATCGTGCTCAACGCCGACGACTACGCCCAAGCTTGGTCTTCGGCCGATCCGAGCGCCTTTCTGGTCGAGATCTCGCCGGGAGCGTCGCTGCCGGTCGTCGTGCGCGACGTGCGTGCCGCGCTCGGCCCACGCTCGTCGCTGACCGTCGAAACGAGCGTCGAGCGCGAACGGATGCACTTCGCGCAAGCCGCCCAGGGGCTCTCGCGCCTTTCGCAGATCCGCACGCTCGTGCTGATCGCTGCCGTTCTCGCGATGGGCGCGGCGATGGGCGCGATGATCTGGCAGCGGCGAGCGCGCCTCGCGGACCTGAAGGTCGACGGCTTCAGCCGGCTCGTGCTGTGGCGCGCGCTGCTGTGGGAGAGCGCGGTGCTGCTCGGCGTCGGCTGCGCCCTCGGGGCCGTCTTCGGCTTGTACGGGCAGCTTCTCCTCGGCCGCGCGCTCTCGGTCGTCAACGGCTTCCCGGTGATCGAGAGGGCTTCGCTGTCGGTCGCGGCGGGTAGCTTTGCGCTGATCACGGCCGTTGCGGTCGCGATTGTCGCCGTGCCCGGATATGCCGCTGCGCGAGTGCGTCCGACGGTTGCCTATCCAGAGTGATCGAGGCCAGAAATGACGACCGACCCCCTAACTACTATCCGGGAGAATTCTGACTCATGGATAGATGCCAGACTCGCTTCCGCTATTTCCTCGGCAGGTGTTCGCCCTGGTGGGCGCGGCGACACGCGAGCTCTCCTGGGGTCTATCGGCTGCATCGAAGGAGATCAGCGCGTGGCGGGCGCGGGCGCTGACGATCCCCGACCTCGCGATTCGCGAGGATGCACTCAGCTCGATTGATCGAAAGCGCGGGCACACCGACGGCGCGGCGCTGTTCTCGATCCTGCCCGCCGATCGCGATTGCAAGCTGCTGCGACTGCTGGTCAACTACGAGATCATCTGGGACTTTCTCGACAGCGTCAACGAGCGTGGCGCTCATGCCGGCACCGCGAACGGCCGCCAGCTTCATCTCGCGCTCGTCGAGGCGCTCGATCCCGGTATCCCGATCTCCGACTACTACCGCTTTCACCCGTGGAACGACGACGGTGGCTATCTTCGCGCGCTCGTAGAAACATGTCGTCGTGACTGCTCGGTGCTGCCGTCCTACGGCAGAGTTCGGCCGATCGTCGTTCGCGAGGCCGAACGTGCGCAGGTTCTCGCGCTCAATCACGACACCGACCCTCGCGAGCGCGATCGCGCGCTCGAGGAGTTCTCCGAACGGGAGTTCTCCGAGGAGCGGCGCTTGGCGTGGTTCGAGCTGACCGGCGCCGCCAGCGCGTCGCTGACGATTCACGCGTTCCTTGCGCTCGCGGCTCAGCCGGCGTGTAGCGAGCTCGATCTCGAGCGGACCAAAGCCGCCTACTTCCCGTGGCTGTCGACCGCGACGACGATGCTCGACAGCTATGTCGATCAAGCTGAAGACAGGCTCAACGGAGACCACCGCTACATCGCGCACTACGGCAGCCCGGCCGAGGCGCGAGATCGGCTGCATCGGGTGCTCGCACGATCGATCGCGGAGGCTCGTCGCCTGAAAGACGGTCGCCGTCACTCGGTCATCGCGGCGTGCATGATCGCGATGTACCTGTCGAAGGACAGCGCCCGAGCGCCGCGGGATGCGTGCGAGCACGGACGGGTTCGTGCGCGCCGGCGGGTCGCTGACGCGCATGCTCCTGCCGATTCTGCGCGTTTGGCGGATCGCGACCAGGCAGCAGAACGCGTGATCTCGGCGAGCAAATCGCGCAAAGAGCGGGCGCTGGGAGGAGTAGTCAGAACTGAACATTCAGGACAGTCTTTGCGTCGTTCGTCTGTCCGTGCATCATCTACTCCTACGCGATGGTGGACGAGAACGGAACCGGAGTCTTGCCGACAAGGAGAGAGAAACCGCGCCGCTCGCGGCGCGCCAAGTCTGGGGGCTCCAGCGCCGCGTCCAACGCCGCGTCGTCTCGCCAGTGGCAGCGGGCCGGGCGTCCCTCGCGACGTCCGGCTCGCACCGATCCCGAGCCAGGAGCTGAAACGGTGCTGATCGAGCTGTCGAAGTCGCAGGTCGATCAGGTCGTTCGCAGTGCGGGCCAGGGCGGAACGCTCTCGGTGCTGCTTTCGGCCGTCAGGGACCCGGAGTGGCCGCTGTCGTTCGATTCGGAGTGGACCTATCCGACGCAGATGGACGACCGTCGGCTTTCGCGCTCGCTGCTGTCGGGACTGCTGGTGCTCTCCTGCTTCCCGCCCGATGGCGGATATCTGGGCATCGCCGAACTTGCGCGCATGCTGAACATGAACACAAGCACGACCCATCGCTATGTCACGACGCTGCTGGCGGTCGGATTGCTCGAACGCGATCCTGGCACGCGCAAGTATCGGCTCATCGCGCAGTAGCAGGCGCGGAGGCGGGCAGGTCTGCTGCGCGCGTCCGCCGCGGCGGACGTTCAGAGCTTGCGCTGCAGATGGTCGGCGATACGCAGTACGGACTGAAGTTCGAGCTCGTCGGTGAACTGGAACGGGATCGGGATCACATCGACGTTCCTGCGCCGCAACCGCGCCAGCTGATTTCGCTGTGCGCGTGAGCGTGTCGAGATCGCTTGCGCCGCGCCGAGCGCGGCGCTCCTGACGTCGTCCGGGCGCCTCGTCGAGCTGCCGCGCTGCTTCGTGGCCGCACCGGCCCGCCTCGTCTGGCCCGTGGCCCGCTCGCCGCCGATTGAAGCGACGCGCGCGAGCTCTGCTACGTCGAAACGCTGTGGCAGCATCCCGTTGACGAGCACCGCGTCGAGCTCGCGGCCGAGCTGGTCGCGAAGCTTGTCCTGCAGCTCGATTGTCTCGGCGACGGCCATCTCGGTCGCGTGCGCGACCGCCAGATAGCTGGAGCGCTCGGCGTCTTCGAGCAGGTCGCGCACGCGCTCCGCCTGGCCGGCAATCGGCCCAACCCTCGCGATCGCGCCGAACGTGCGCGGCGATCCGAGCATTCCGAGCGCGTGACCAGTCGCCGGCGCGTCGAGCACAACCAGGTCATATCGGCGTCCACGACCGCGCCACCGGCGCTCCTGAGTGAGCTCCCAGATCTTGACCATGCTGACTAGCTCCTTCGCGCCTGGAGCAGCGGCCGCGAAGTACTGGAAGGTGTTGCTCGATGCGAGCACGCGTCCGGAGACGCGCCCGCCGAGCGCTTGCAGCCATTCCATCAATGCGCGATCGAGGTCGATCGACAGGCTCGACAGGTTCGGTCGAAGCTCGCGCTCTTGTCCCGGCTCGGCCGCGGGCGCTCCGAGCAGCTCGGGGAGTCGAGCCTGCTCGCCGACCTCGACGACGATCGTGCTCAGACCGCGCTCGCTGGCGAGCAGGCCGAGCGCGCTGGCGATCGTCGTCTTGCCGACGCCGCCCTTGCCGGTGACGACGAGCAGCTCGCGTTGCAGGATCGGCGCCACGATCTCGCCAGTCTGTCTGATCCCGGCGCGAGCGGCGTCTACCTACAATCGTGCGATGAGCTCGCCACCGATAGAGGGCACAGTGGAGCAGCAGCTCGTCTTCGACGAGCGAGGCCTCGCGCCGTGCGTCGTGCAGGACTGGAACAGCGGCGAGGTGCTGACGTTGGCGTACATCAACGCGCAGGCGCTCGCGCGAACGCGTGAGACCGGCGAGCTTCACCTCTACAGTCGCTCGCGCGAAGAGCTGTGGCACAAGGGCGCGACGAGCGGCAACGTCCAGCAGGTCAAGGCGCTTCGCGTCGATTGCGACGGAGACGCGCTGCTGGCGCTCGTCGTGCGGGCCGGTCCCGCGTGCCACACCGGCGAGCGCACCTGCTTTCACCGTGGTGAGACCGCGCGAGCCGCGCCGAGCGAGGTGCTGCCGGCGCTCGAGCGGACGATCCGCGAGCGGGCCGAGCAACGTCCGGCTGGCTCTTATACGGTCGAGCTGCTCGACGACCGGCGGCTCGCCGGCGCGAAGGTGGAGGAGGAGGCCGAGGAGGTCGCGCGCGCGGCTCGCGAGGAGTCCGAGCAGCGGGTCGACGAAGAGGCGGCGGATCTGATCTACCACCTGCTCGTGCTGATCCACGGGCGGCGTCGCTCGCTGACCGACGCTGAGCGGGTGCTCGATGAACGTCGCCGCTGAGCAGCGCGCCGGCGTGCCGGCGGTCGAGCCGAGTCTCGCCGAGGCGCGCGAGCTCGCCGCACGGCACAACCTGATCGCGCTGCGCCATGAGTTCATCGACGATTGCGAGACGCCCGTGTCGGCGTTCTTGAAGCTGCGCGAGCTGGCGCCCGGCGAGCCGGCGTTCCTGCTCGAGTCCGCCGATCAAGGACAGCGCGTCGGGCGCTATTCGTTCATCGGTTTTCAGCCGCGCGCCGTGCTGCGCTGGTCGTTGCAGGACGGCGGCGATCCTTATGCGCTCGCGGCGGCCGCGCTCGGGCGCTACAGCCAGGCGCCGCTCGAGGACGCGCCGCCGTTCGCCGGCGGCGCGGTCGGCTTCTTCGGCTACGACCTCGTGCGAACCGTCGAGCCGTTGGCCGAGCCCAATCCCGACGTCCTGGGACTGCCGGACATGGCGCTGATGTTGAGCGACGCGCTGGTGATCTTCGACCATCTCAAGCACACCGTGACGATCCTCGCCAACGTCGACCTCGAGCTCGAGGACGATGTCGAGGTCGCTTACAACGCCGCCGTGCAACTGATCTCCGACGTTCGCGCGCAGCTGGCCGGACCGGTCCCTCGCCCCGCGGCCGCCGAGTTGCAGCGGGTGCGACCCGAGTTCGCCTCGAACATGACGCGTGATCGCTTTGAAGCGATCGTCGAGCGGATCGTGCGGTACATCCATGCCGGTGACGCCTTTCAGGTCGTTCCGTCCCAGCGCTTCTCGGCGGCCGTCCCGGTCGAGGCGTTCTCGATCTACCGCGGCCTGCGCGCCGTAAATCCGAGCCCGTACATGTACTACCTCGACTTCGGCGACTTCCAGGTCGCCGGCGCGAGCCCCGAGCCGCTGCTCACGGTCGCCGGGCGCCACGTCAGCACGCGCCCGATCGCCGGGACACGCCATCGCGGCGCGACGCCGGAGGAGGACCGACGGATCGAAAGCGAGCTGCTCGCCGACGAGAAGGAGCGCGCCGAGCACGTGATGCTCGTCGACCTCGGCCGCAACGACCTAGGGCGGGTCTGCGAGTACGGCTCGGTCGTCGTCGACGAGCTGATGGAGATCGAGTCCTATAGCCACGTGATGCACATCGTCTCCTCCGTCTCCGGGACGCTGCGCGAGGACGTCGGCGCGATGGACGCGCTGCGCTCGGTGCTGCCCGCCGGCACGCTCTCGGGCGCGCCGAAGGTGCGCGCGATGCAGATCATCGACGAGCTCGAGCCCGTCAAGCGCGGCGGCTATGGCGGCGCGATCGGCTATCTCAGCTATGGCGGCGACCTCGACACGGCGATCCACATCCGCACAGTCGTCGTCAAGGACGGCGTCGCGCACGTGCAGGCCGGCGGTGGCACGGTCGCCGATGCAAAGCCGGCATACGAGTACGAGGAGTCGGTCGCGAAGGCGAGCGCCGCGATGCGAGCGATCGAGCTGGCCTGTGATCAGCCGGATTGGCCATGACTCGAGACCGCTCCGCTTCGCATCCTGCTGCGCGTCGCTCCGGGTCGACGAACTCTGCGCCTGGAGTGCGGGAGAGCGCTCCGTCGGTGGACGGCGTCACCGATGGACGCGGATCCGTCCGCGTCCTCGTGCTCGACAACTACGACTCGTTCACGTACAACCTCGTCCAGTATCTCGGTGAGCTCGGCGCCGAAGTGCATACGGTGCGCAACGACAAGGCGAGCGTCGATCAGCTGATCGAAGGCGGCTACGAACGTTGCGTCGTCTCGCCCGGGCCGTGTACGCCAGACCTCGCTGGGATCACGCTCGAGCTCGTCCGGCGGATGCCGCAGTCCGGCGTTCCGACGCTCGGCGTCTGTCTCGGTCACCAGGCGCTCGCGCAGGCGTTCGGCGGGTCCGTGAGCGTTCACACGCCCGTCCACGGCAAGGCGACGACGATCGAGCACGATGGGCGCACGATCTTCGACGGGCTGCCGACGCCGCTGACGGTCGGGCGCTATCACTCGCTCGTCGTCGACCCGCAGCTGCCCGACTGCCTGGAGGAGTCGGCGCGTGGCGGCGGCGTGGTGATGGGCGTTCGTCATCGCGAGCTGCCGGCTGAGGGCGTTCAGTTTCACCCCGAGTCGGTGCTGACCACCGAAGGCAAGAAGCTGCTCGCGAACTTCCTCGAGGAGCGCTGATGGCGAACGCGACGCTGACGCGCGCAATCGACGCGCTCGCCTCGCGTCGGGACCTGAGCGCGGACGAGACCGCCGAGGTGCTCGCCGAGATCATGCACGGCGACGTCTCTGAGGTGCAGATCGCAGGCTTCCTGATCGCGCTGCGGACGAAGGGCGAGACCGTCGATGAGATCGCCGGGCTCGCGCGGACGATGCGCTCGCTTGCGGCGCACGTGCCGACCGATCGCAAGGACCTGCTCGATACGGCCGGCACGGGAGGGGGGAAGCGGACGTTCAACGTCTCGACGACCGCCGCGCTGATCGCCGCCGGGGCTGGATGCGCGGTCGCCAAGCACGGCAACCGCTCCGCGACGAGCTCGTCGGGCTCGGCCGATCTGCTCGAGGCGCTCGGCGCCCGCATCGATCTCGACCCGGACGGCGTTGCGCGCTGCATCGAGCAGGCTGGCTTCGGCTTCATGTTCGCGCCGGCGCATCATCAGGCGACGCGCTTCGTCGTTCCGGTGCGCAGCGAGCTCGCCGTGCGGACGATCTTCAACTTCCTCGGCCCGCTGACCAACCCGGCCGGGGCGCGTCGTCAGCTCGTCGGCGTCTCCGATGCGAGCTTCCTGGAGACGATCGCCGGCGCGCTCGCGCGGCTCGGCGTGGAGCGCGCGCTCGTCGTCGCCGCCGAGGACGGACTCGACGAGCTGTCGATCGCGGCTGCGACGAAAATCGTCGAGGTCGATGGCGAGCGGCTCGAGCGCTACACGCTCGCGCCTGGCGACGTCGGCATCGAAGCGGTCTCGCCTGACGTGCTCGAGCGCGACTGTGCCGGCGGCACGCCTGCGCAGAACGCGTCGGTCACGCGCGCGATCCTCGCCGACCAGCGCTCCGGCGCCGGCGCGCCGGCGCGGCTCGACTTGGCGTTGATCAACGCCGGCGCGGCGATCTACGCCGGCGGCCGGGCCGACTCGATCGCCGACGGCGTAGAGGCGGCGCGTGCGGCTGTCGCCGATGGCGCCGCCGCGGCGGCGCTCGAGCGCTTCGTTCGCGCCAGCCACGAGTACGCGCCGGCCGCGGTCGCGCGATGAGCTTTCCGCCCGCAGGAATGTTCGCAGGAGCTTTCGCGTGAGCGACGCGCCGCCGACCGTGCTCGCGCGAATTCTGCGCAGCACGAGAGCCGAAGTCGAGCAGCGCAAGCGGCGATTGCCCGGCGCGGTGCTCGAAGCGCGCCTGCAGGCGCGCGCTCGCGACGACGCCGACGGCCCCGGCGACGGCCCCGGACCCGGCGACTGCCTTGGACCCGGCGACCGCGCCGCACGGCCACCGCGCGGACTGCGTGCGGCGCTCGCGCGGCCGGGCGTCGGCGTGATCGCCGAGTTCAAGCGCCGCTCGCCGTCGGCCGGCACGCTGCGCGGCGAGCCGGATCTCGCCGAGATCGTCGATGCTTATGCGCGTGGCGGCGCGAGCGCGCTGTCGGTGCTCACCGAGCAACCGAACTTCGGCGGCTCGCTCGCCGACTTGAGCGCCGCGCGCGAGCGCTGCGAGCTGCCTTTGTTGCGCAAGGACTTCGTCGTCGACGAGTATCAGCTGCTGGAGGCGCGCGCCGCCGGCGCCGACGGCGTGCTGCTGATCGTCGCGGCGCTCGCCGACGCGGAGCTCGGCGCGCTCAATCAGCGCGCGCTCGAGCTCGGCCTCGACGTGCTCGTCGAGGTCCACGACCGCGCTGAGCTCGACCGCGCGCTGGCGATCGGCGCGCGGCTGATCGGCGTGAACAACCGCGACCTGCGCGACTTCAGCGTCGATGTCGCACGCACGCACGCGTTGCGCGACGCGATCCCGACAGGCGTCACGGTCGTCTCGGAGTCGGGTATCGCCTCGGCCGCGCAGCTGCGTGAGCTGGCGCGCGACGGCGTCGACGCCGTGCTCGTCGGCGAGTCGCTGATGCGCGCGGCCGATCCGGCGCAGGCGCTGCGTGAGCTGCTCGAATACGAAGACGTGAGCGAGGGCGCGCCGGGCAACGGCGACGGTGGCCCGCGCGCCGCTCGAGCAAGCGCCGCGTCGCGGCTCGACGGTCCCTGGAGTAAGAGCCGTCGCGGCTAGGCTTTATTTCGCCTTCATAGCGCCCGCTCATCATCATCGACCGAATGAAACGCCTCTTCTTCATCCCCTTCATCGCAGCCCTGCTCGGCGGCGGAGTCGTCGTCGCCGTCGTCGCCGCAGCCGGCGACCTCGGCAAGAGTCCAAGCAGACAGTCACGACCGTGCAGGCGACGCCGATCGCGCCGTCGAACGCGTCGCAGCAGAGCGACGGGCTGACGCCGCACGACATCTACGTCAAAGACGCGCCCGGCGTCGCGTTCGTCACGTCGACGATCGTGCAGAAAAGCGAATCGTCGCCGTTCAACCTGTTCGGCGGCAGCGAAACTCAGCAGAAGGGCGAGGCGACCGGCTCGGGCATCGTGATCGATGCGAACGGCACGATCCTGACGAACTACCACGTCGTCGAGAACGCGATCAAGGTCACGGTCAGCTTTGAAAAGGGCAAGACGGTCGACGCTCAGGTCGTCGGCAAGGACCCGTCGAACGACCTCGCCGTGCTGCGCATCCACCCGGATGGCCTGACGCTTCACCCGCTGACGCTTGGCAACTCCAGCGGCGTTCAAGTCGGTGACCCGGTGCTCGCGATCGGCAACCCGTTCGACCTCGAACGGACGCTTACGACCGGCGTGATCTCGGCGCTGCAGCGCCAGATCACCGCGCCGAATGGCTTCACGATCGACAACGTGCTGCAGACCGACGCGCCGATCAACCCCGGCAACTCCGGCGGTCCGCTGCTGGACGGCGCCGGCGAAGTGATCGGCATCAACTCGCAGATCGAGACCGGCGGCTCGGGCGACGGCAGCGTCGGCATCGGCTTCGCCGTGCCGATCGACACCGCCAAGTCGGAGATCTCCGAGCTCGAGAAGGGCGGCACTGTGCGCGGCGCCTACATCGGGCTGACGTCGTTGACGATCGACGGCTCGCTCTCGGCGCTGAACCTGCCGGTGAAAAGCGGCGCGCTGGTGCAGAGCGTGCAGAAGGGCACGCCCGCCGAAAAGGCCGGCATCAAAGGCGGCACGGTCAGCGGGAGCACCGAAGGCGGACAGGTCGCTGTCGGTGGCGACATCATCACTTCGATCGACGGCAAGGCCGTCGCGAGCTCCGAAGACCTCGCCAACGACATCTCGGCGAAGAAACCCGGCGAGACGGTCTCGGTCGGATTGCTGCGCGCGAACGGCAAGGGCGGCTACGAACACAAGACGCTGGGCGTGACGCTCGCGAGCCGCCCGAACTCGGTGCCGAACCCGACCACGCCCGAAGGCTGAGCGCTCGCTGCGGCGGCCGACCGCGGCCGCTCCACCCGGAGCGCGCCTCGCTACCGTTGGGGTCGATGACAGCGAGAGCGACACGAGCGAAGATCTGCGGACTGACCAATCTGCGCGACGCCGAACTGGCCGTAGAGCTCGGCGCGTGGGCGCTCGGGATGATCTTCTACGAGCAGAGTCCGCGGCGCTGCTCGCCGGCTGAGGCCGGGCGGATCACGGCGGCGCTGCGGCGCAAGGTCGAGCTGTGCGGCGTGTTCGTCAACGCGCCGCTCGAGCGCGTCGTCGGTCTCGGCGGGGAGCTCGGGCTGAGCCTGTTGCAGTTCAACGGCGACGAGGGGCCGTCGTTCTGCGCCGAGGCCGCGCGTGCGACCGGCGCGCGCGTGATCAAGGCCGCACAGGTCTCCGGTCCCGGCGACGTGCGCGATCTCGAGCGGTTCCACGTCGACTTCCACCTGCTCGACGCGCGCGCCAAGGATCCTGCCAAGCGCGACGTTGCGCGGCGGCACCGGCGACACGTTCGACTGGAGCCTCGTCCGCGCGCGCCGCTCGCGGATCCCGCTGATCCTCAGCGGCGGGCTCGATGCGGAGAACGTCGGCGCGGCGATCGACGCTGTGCGGCCGTACGCGGTCGACAACGCGAGCGGCACCGAGTCGGCGCCCGGCCGCAAGGACCCGCGAAAGCTGCGCGCGTTCCTCGCGGCCGTCGAGAGCGCGTCGCGCGATGACGCGGCCGGCGTCGAAGCGGACGCCGCGCCGGCAACCGGGCCAGCGCCGGCCGCCTCGCCGGTGCTGGCAACCGCGCGGGTACCGGACGACGCGCCGACGCCGACCAACGCCGTCGGTGGGCCGGCGTGAGCGCGAACGCGCCAGAGCGGGCGCTCGTCGAGCACCACTTCGGCATCTACGGCGGGCAGTTCGTGCCCGAGACGCTGATGCCGGCGCTCGCCGAGCTGGAGCTCGCCTGGTCGCAGGCGCGCGAGGACGCCGAGCTACCGCGACGAGCTCGATTCGCTGCTGCGCGATTTCGCCGGTCGTCCGTCGCCGCTGTATCGCGCGCGCCGACTCTCCGAGCGCGTCGGCCGGCCGGTCTATCTCAAGCGCGAGGACCTCAACCACACGGGCTCGCACAAGATCAACAACGCGCTCGGCCAGGCGCTGCTCGCCAAGCGGATGGGCAAGCGGCGGGTGATCGCCGAGACCGGCGCCGGGCAGCACGGCGTCGCGACAGCGACCGTCTGCGCGCTGCTCGGTCTCGAGTGCGTCGTCTACATGGGCGTCGAGGACACGCGCCGGCAGCGCCCGAACGTGCAGCGGATGGAACTGCTCGGCGCGAGCGTGCGGCCGGTCGACGCCGGCGCGAAGACGCTGAAGGAGGCGACGTCCGCGGCGATCCGCGACTGGGTGACGAACGTGCAGAGCACGCATTACGTGATCGGCTCGGCCGTCGGCCCGGCGCCGTACCCGGCGCTCGTGCGCGACCTGCAGCGCGTGATCGGCGACGAGGCGCGCGCCCAGCTGCTGCAGGCCGAGGGACGGCTGCCCGCGCGCGTCGTCGCGTGCGTCGGTGGTGGATCGAACGCGATCGGCACGTTCGCGTCGTTCATCGACGACGCCGACGTCAAGCTGATCGGCGTCGAGGCCGGCGGCGATGGAATCGAGACGCCGCGCCACGGCGCGCCGCTGACGGTCGGCGGGCGGCCGGGGATCCTGCACGGCTCGCGCTCGGCCGTGATGCAGGACGAGGAGGGGCAGATCCTCGAGGCGCACTCGATCTCGGCCGGTCTCGACTACCCCGGCGCCGGCCCGCAGCACGCCTTCCTGCGTGACAGCGGTCGCGCGCGCTACGTCGCGGTCACCGACGAACAGGCGCTCGGGGCGTTTGCAGAGCTGACGCGCCTGGAGGGCATCATCCCTGCGCTCGAGACCGCGCACGCGCTCGCTTGGGTGCTGGCGCAGAGCATGGCGAGCTCGACTTGGTCTGCCTCTCCGGGCGCGGCGACAAGGATCTCGCCGAGGTCCTCGCCCAGGCATGAGCGCGCGCGTCGCAACCGGCGTGCAGCGGATCGACGATGCGTTCGTCGCCGCGCGCGCGCGCGGCACGGCCGCGTTGATGCCGTACCTGATGGCCGGCTTTCCGACGCTCGCCGATTCGCTCGCGATCGGCGAGGCGTGCGTTCGCGGCGGCGCCGACCTGCTCGAGCTCGGCGTTCCGTACAGCGATCCGCTCGCCGACGGGCCGGTGATCCACGAGGCGGGCACGCGTGCGCTGGCGGCCGGCGCGAGCGTCGCCGGCGTGCTCGAGGTCGCGCGTGGGCTGGCGCCGAGCGTCCCGGTCGTGTTGATGTGTTACGCGAACATGGTCTACGCGCCGGGTGTCGCGGCGTTCGTCGAGCGGCTCGCGCAGAACTGGCGCGTGCGGCCTGATCGTCCCCGACCTGCCGCTCGAGGAGGCCGACGAGGTCTACGAGGCGTGCGGCGCGCTGCGGCCTCGCGCTGGTCTCGCTCGTCGCGCCGACGACGACGCCCGAGCGGCTGGCCGCGATCGGCGCGCGCGCTCGCGGCTTCCTCTACACGGTCTCGGTCGTCGGCACGACCGGCGAGCGCGCCGCGCTGCAGGATGCGTTCGCCGCCGTGATCGAGCGGGCCAAGGCGGCGACGAGCGCTCCGGTCGCGCTCGGCTTCGGCATCAGCACGCCTGAGCAGGCCCGCCAGGCGGCCGCAGGCGAAGGCCGATGGCGTGATCGTCGGGACACGACTGGTGCGTGCGGCATCGGAGTCGGAGGATCCGTCAGGCGCCGTCGGCGCGCTCGTCGCGGAGCTGGCCGACGGGGCTCGCGTCGACCGATCGCGCAGCGGCCAGATAGGATTCCGCCGGCATGGGACTGATCCTCACAGTGACGGCGGGCCTGATCGTCTGGATCGTGCTGTGGGCAATGGGCGCGAAGGGTTTCGATGCTTTCCTGCTCGCAACGGCGATCATCCTCGTCGGCGCCACGCTGAAGATCCTGACGGGCTACCTCCCCGGCCGCCGCAGCTAGCCGAGCGTGCGCGCTCGCTGGCTGCCCCTGGCCGCTCTGCTCGCGGCGCTCCCGGCGCTGGCCGGGTGCGGTCGAGTGGGCGTCTCCGGAGCGACTGAAAACGACCGGCAATCAGCTTGCCGTCTACTCGAGCCTGCCGCTGCAGGGCGCCGATGCGCCGATCTCGGCCGAAATCGTCGACGGCGAGCGGCTGGCGCTGTCGCAGGCCGGCGGTCAGATCGGCGAATTGAAGATCGGCTACGTATCGCTGGACGACGCCAACCCGAAGACGGGCGAACTCGATCCGAGCGCGACGGCGACCGACGCGAAGATGGCGGCGCAGGACACGAGCACGATCGCCTATCTCGGCGAGTACAGCTCGGCTGCGACGGCCGTTTCTTTGCCGCTCGATCAACGCCGCCGGCATCCTCCAGGTCAGCCCCGGCAGCCCCTACGTCGGCCTGACGTCCTCGCGCGACGCCGGCCAGGACGAGCCCGAGCGCTTCTACCCGAGCGGCAAACGCACCTTTGCGCGGCTGCAGCCGGGCGATCCGGCGCAGGCCGTCGCGCAGTCGAAGCTGATGCGCTCGCTGAGCGTGCGCAAGCTGTACGTGCTCGACGATCAGGACCCGTTCGAGGTGCCGCTCGCCGAACTCGTGATCGACGAAGCGGAACATGCGGGCATCGCTGTAGCCGGGCACGACAGCATCGTCACGACGCCGGGAACGGTGTTCACCGGCGAGGTCGAAAAGATCGAGCGCAGCGGCGCCGATGCGGTGTTCTTCGCCGGTGGGCCCGGTCTCGGCACGGTGGCGCTGTGGCGCGCGCTGCACGAAGCCGACCCGCACGCTGCTGCTGCTCGGCTCGAGCAGTCTCACGGGCAAGGCGTTCACGGCGGCGCTCGGAGGCGCGGCGGCGCGCACGTTCATCGACCACGCCGACGCTCGCGCTCAGCGACTACCCGCCGTCGGCGCAGCGCTGCTCGCGCAATACCGCAAGGAGTTCGGCGGTCAGCCGGGCGCGTGGGCGCTGTACGGCTATGAGGCGATGAGCGCCGTGCTCGACGCGATTCGCCGCGCCGGCGCGCACGGCAACGACCGCCAGTCGGTGATCGATGCGTTCTTCGCCTCGCCCGCTGCGCAACTCGGTGCTCGGCAGCTACTCGATCGAAGCCGACGGCGAACCGACGTTCTCGCGCTACGGCGTCGACCGCGTGCTCGCCGGCAAGGCGCAGTTCTACCGCGCGCTCGACGTCCGCTGAGCGACCGGCTTCGCCGCCGGGCGTCGCGCCTCAGCCGCCGGCGCTCTGCAGCCCGAGCACGAGCCGGAAGCGCTCGATCCCGTTGCCCAGCGTGCGCCCGCCGCCGGACAGCGTCGTCAGCGAGCGCACGTAAGGGACGAACGGCGCAATCGACGGGTCTTCGCTGAGGCCGACGCCTTCGAGCAGGCCGAGCAGCGTGGGGAAGTCGACGATCACGCTCGGCTGGATGCCCTCGCCGAGCGCGCCGGCGGCGGCTCCGTACGGCGCCGAGCCGGACATCGTGCTCGACGGGCGCAGCGCGGCTTCGATCGACTGTTCGCCGAGGCCGATGACGAACTTCGGATGGCCGTTCGCGTCGGTCCCGGCGGCGATCTCGAGCACGACCGGCAGGCCGCTCAAGCGCGCCGCTACGGCGGCTTCGGTGCCCGGCAGCTTCGCGCTCTGCACGGACGCGCCGTCGCTGCGCAGCAGTCGAGCCGAGCTCGCCGACGGCGGCGCGCGAGCGCGCGGCGTCGTTCGAGTCGATCACGACGCCACCGCGCAGTTCGAGCAGGCCGGCGCCGGACGCGAACAGCCCGGCCGAGCCCATCCAGCTGGCGAACTCGCGTCGCGTCTGCGCGCTGTTCGAGCCGAGTGCGCGCAGCGGTGTGAGGATCCCTTCGAGCAGCCCCTTGACGCTGATCCCGGCATCGCTTTCTGAGCCGCCGCCGGTTAGCGAGCTTCCGAGCGAAGCGATCCCCTGAATCGCTGAGACGTCGGCGCCGAGCGTCTCGCCGACGTCGCCGAGGCCGACGGCGAGCCACGATTCGCCCGGCAGTTCGGCGACCGCCTGCGCGGCCTGCGCGCCGCCGGCGAACAGGCCACTGGCGCTAGTGCTCGTGCCTCCGCCGGCGGCGGTCTGCAGCGCGTCGGCGTCGACGCGCGATCGACGAGCCGCTCGGGACGAGCGAGACGTTCACGAGCCCACCGCCGGCGAGCGCTGAGAACGCCGACATCGATGCCTGCTTCGCCGCTCCGCCGCCGAACGCGCTGGCGTTCGCGTAGATGTTCGCCAGCGTCCCCGCCGGCGCAACGGCCTGCAGTTTCGCGTAGTCGGCGTTGCGCGCGAGCGACGGTCCGCCGGCGGTCGTGTCGATCACCGCGCGCACACCCGATTCGGTGCCGATCACCGCCAGCTTGGCGACGATCGCGAAGGCGATGCCGCTGGCGTTGACTTGGTAGGAGGTGCCGCGATAGCTGCTCGTGTGCGCGCCGGCACGCCTGGCGAGTTGCGCCAAGAACGAGTGCGCCTTCGCGCTGTCGCTCGTATCGAGCACGATCGCGCCTTCGACGGAGCGCGCCGCGAACGGGAACGCGCCGTTGGACGACGAGCTGCCGAGCAGCCCATGCTCGACGAGCGTCAGCAGGCGATCGACGGCGCTTTCCTCGGAACTACCTATAGCGGTCAGGAAGACGCCGGCGCGCGGCCCGAGCCACGGGGCGATGTCGCGCTTGAAGTCGAGCGCGGTTGAGCCCGGCGTCTGCAGCGCCTCGAGCAGGCGCAGGTATGGATCGGCCTGATGCGTCAGGTTGCGCCCGGCGGCGCGCGCGCCGCTCTGCAGCTGGCCGGTCGGGCGCACGTACGCGCCGGCGTAGAGCGGCGCCGACGCGGGAACGGCGCGCGCGGGATCGATCGAGCTGCCGGAGGCGCCCGAGCCACAGCCGGTGGACACGAGCGATACGGCGGCAAGCAACGAAGCGAGCGCGACGATCGGAGCCGGTCGACGGACTGACATCGCGGGCGATCGTAGCGGCTGTCGGGGCCGTCTCGACGCGCTTGCCGGCAGGCGAACGGTTGCAAGCCGTCTCTCAGCCGTCGCTTCTGCAGGAGGACTTGCAGCTTTTGGCGCTCGCGCGAGCGCGTTCGCGTCGCAGAGAAGCCGCGTGTCGGCGGGCGTTTTCCCGGATTTGGGCGCGTAGTAGAGGGACCGTGGGAGAAAATGTGCAATTAGAGTTGCGTTGTGGGAGAAAGTGGGGTAAGTTCGTCGCAGCGAGCCGGGGTGGAGGGGCTCCTCCCACTCCTCCACCTCGGCTCGGTAATCAATTTCGGAGCCAACGACAGTGGTCCCTTTCCGTGGCACGTTCGACCATACGCTCGACGCGAAGAACCGCCTCACGGTGCCCGCGCGCTATCGCGCGGCGCTCTCAGAGGGGGTCGTGATGGCGATGCCGGTCGACCTCGAGCCGTGCGTCGGCGTGTGGCATCCAGAGGAGTACGAGCGCTACAGCCGCCGCGCACTCGCCGAGCTGCCGCCGCTCTCGCCGCGCCGCACGGAGCTCGAGCGCTTCTTCTACGGCAGCTCGCAGGACGCCGAGCTGGACGCGGCCGGACGGATCATGGTGCCGGGGTTCCTCGGCGAGCACGCGCAGCTGCAGAAGGAGGTCGTCGTCGTCGGCGTCGGCGATCGCCTGGAGCTGTGGAGCAGGGACGGCTGGAACGAGCACCGACCGACGCTGCTGAGCGGCGTCGCTGAGATAACCGCGCATGTCGACGACACTGCTTGAGATGAGACGATCGAAGCGACGGCCGTCCCGCGGACGGCCATCGTCGGCTGCCTCGAGATCGCTGGGCGGCCGCGAGCTGCCGGCCGCCGGCACGAGCGGCGCCGGTGCGCGCGCCCATACGCCGGTGCTCGCCGACGAGCTGCTCGCGTTGCTCGCACCGCAGCCGGGGCAGACAGTGGTCGACTGCACGTTCGGCGATGGCGGGCACGCGCGGCTCGTCGCCGAGCGCCTCGGCTCGCACGGGACGTTGATCGCGATCGACCGCGACCCGCTGGCGCAGGAGCGCTTCGCGCGGCTGGCGGATGACGTCGAGTGCGAGCTGCGCTTCATCCGCGCCGGCTATGCCGAAGCGCTCGAGCTGCTCGCCGAGGAGGGGATCGAGGCCGACGCGGCGTACTTCGACCTCGGAATGTCCTCGATGCAGGTCGACACGCGCGAGCGCGGCTTCTCGTATTCGTATGAGGCGCCGCTCGACATGCGCATGGACCCGGAGCAGGAGCTGAGCGCGCGCGCGCTCGTCGCCGAGTGGGACGAGCGCCGCCTCGCGCGCGCCTTGCGCGACTTTGGCGAGGAGCGTCACGCCGGTGCGATCGCGCGCGCGATCGTGCGTCGCCGTGCGCAGGCGCCGATCGAGACGACGCTCGAGCTCGTCGAGACGATCAGCGCGGCGATCCCGACGCCGGCGCGCTTCGCCGGCGGTCATCCGGCAAAGCGCTCATTCCAGGCGCTGCGCATCGCCGTGAACGACGAGCTCGACCAGCTCGACCGCGCGCTGCCGCTGGCGTGGTCGCTGCTGCGCGAGGGCGGCGTGCTGGCGGGGATCTCGTTTCATTCGCTGGAGGACCGTCGCGTCAAGCGCTTCCTCGCGGCGCGCGCGCAAGGCTGCATCTGCCCGCCCGACCTGCCGGTCTGCGCCTGCGGGCGCGAGCCGGAGGCGGCGCTGCTGACGCGACGCTCGGTCGTGCCTGGCGCGGACGAGCTCGCGAGCAACCCACGTTCGGCCTCGGCGCGCTTGCGCGCGGCGCGCAAGCTGACCGTTGAGCGAAGCGACACCGGCGGGAGCGTCGCGGCATGACGCCGCCCGCCGCGGCAGCCGCTCCCGCGGTCCGCCCACGCCGCGCGCCGGCGCCGCGCGGCCCACGGCGCGTCTCCGGCCCCGCGCGTCCGGCGCGTCCTACGGTCGCGCCGCGGCCATCGCGCTCGCGTCCGCAGACACGCGAGAGCGGGCTCGTGCTCGGGGTCGCCTCGCTGCTGCGGGCGCTCGCGCGGCATCGTCTGCTCGACCGCTTGATCCGCGGCCGGGCGTGGATCTTCGTGATCGCGTTCGCATTGATCGGGATCGTCGCGTTGCAGCTCGGTCTGCTGAAGCTGAACGGCGGCATCGGACGCGCACTCGAGCGTGAGGCGATGCTGCAGACGCAGAACAGCGCGCTGAGCATCGAAAACTCCGAACGCGCGGCAGGCGAGCGCGTCGAGGCGCGAGCGGGCAAGCTCGGGATGACGTTCGCGCCGGCCGGCGCGATCCGCTTCCTCTCGGCTGGAAGCCGCGGCGAGGCGGCGAAGGCGGCCGGCGCGCTGGCCAGCGCTGCGCGGGAAAGGGCGGCGAAAGCGAGCGAAGCGTCGTCGGCGACCGCGTCGTCGACGGTCACGGCGAGCTCGAGCGAAGCGTCGGGCGACGGCGAAACGGAAGCGGGCGCGTCAACCGCCGAAGGCGAATCGTCGACGAGCGGCGAAACGGCGAGCTCCAGTTCGGCGTCCGCTCCAGCTGAAGCCGCATCGACGGCCAGCGTGCCGCCGAGTGAAGCGACGCGCGAAGTCGGCGGCGGCGAAGCTCAGCCTTCGGGTGGCAGCGAAGCGGACGCGAGCGGCGGATGACGCGGTGACGATCGTCCAGCGCCGGATCGGTGGAATCTTCGCGCTGTTCTTCCTGCTGCTGCTGCTGGCCGGCGGGCGAACGCTGTACCTCGGCGCGCTGAAGGGCGGCAGCCTGCGCAAGGCGGCCGCGACGCAGCAACTGACGTACGAAACGGTGCCGGCGCAGCGCGGTGCGATCACCGATCGCAACGGCGTCGATCTCGCCGTCTCCGAGCCGGCGCAGGACATCTCGGCGACGCCCTATCTCGTCAAGGAACCGCTCGCGGCGGCGCAGAAGCTGGCGCCGCTGCTCGGCGAGCCGCAGGCGCAGGTGCTGCGCAAGCTCTCCGAGCGCAGCGGCTTCGTCTATCTCGCGCGAGCGCTGCCGGCTAAGCGCGCGCGCGAAGTGATGGCGTTGAAGCTCGAAGGCGTCTCCGGCGCGCCGGTGATGAAGCGCGTCTATCCGCGTGGCGCGCTCGCGGCGCAGGTGCTCGGCTCGGTCGGCACCGAAGGTAACGGCCTGTCGGGTCTGGAGTACTCGCGCAACGCGCTGCTGCACGGACACGCGGGCGAGCGACGCGTGGTGAGCGACGCGCTCGGCCAGCCGGTCTCGATCTCCGAACCGCACGCCGAGCAGTCGGGCACTCCGGTCGCGCTGACGCTCGACGCGAACATCCAGCAGCGCGCCGAAGACGTGCTCGGCGCGGTTGGGCGCGTGTTCAGCCCGAAAGACGCGACGGCGATCGTGATGAACCCGCAGACCGGCGCGATCCTCGCGATGGCGAACTGGCCGCAGGTCAACCTCGGGGACCCGAGCGCGAGCTCGCCTGAAGACATGGAGAACCGCGCGGTCAGCTTCGACTACGAACCGGGCTCGACGTTCAAGGCGGTGACTGTCGCCGGCGCGCTGCAGCAGCACCTGGTCACGCCAAGCACGAGCTTTGAAATCCCCGACCAGATCCAGGTCGCCGACCGCACGATCCACGATGACACCGAACACGCGACCGAGGAGCTGACGACGGCGCAGATCCTCGCGCAGTCGAGCAACGTCGGAGCGATCAAGATCGGCGCGCTCGAGGGCAGCGAGAACTTCTCGAAATGGGTCGAACGGTTCGGCTTCGGCAAGCAGACCGGCGTCGAACTGCCGGGCGAGGAAATCGGCCAGGTGCTGCCGGTCGGCAAGTACTCGGGCTCGTCGATGGGCAACCTGCCGATCGGCCAGGGCGAGCTCGTCACGCCGCTGCAGATGGCGAGCGTCTACGCGGCCGATCGCCAACGGCGGGATCTTGCGTCAACCGCACATCATCCAGTCGGTCGGCGGTCAGCCGCAGGCCGTTCCGGCCGGGCATCGAGTGATCTCCGAAAGCACGGCCGCTTCGCTGCGCCAGATGCTCGAGGGCGTGCTGGCGCCGGGCGGCACGGCGAGCGAGGTCTCGATCCCCGGCTATCAGCTCGCCGGCAAGACGGGCACGGCGAGCAAGGTCGAAGAGTCGACCGGCGAATACTCGAAAAGCCGCTACGTGGCGTCGTTCATGGGCTTCGCGCCGGCATCCGACCCGAAGCTGCTGTGCGCGGTGATCGTCGACGAACCTCAGGCCGGCTCGATCTTCGGCGGCACGGTCGCGGCGCCGGCGTTCGGTCAGATCATGAGCTTCGCATTGCCTTACTTGCGCATCCCGCCGGGGTAGCCGGCCGATCTCGCGGCCGTCGGTGAGTGCGCATCCGCCACGGATAGCATCCGGTCGATGAGGCTCGACGAGTTGACCGCCGGCCTGGTGTCGGACGCCGACGGAGAGCTCGGCGCGGGTGGCGCGAGCGGTGCGGGCGGCACGCAGATCACGGGCCTCGCCTACGACAGTCGCGCGGTGCGCGGCGGCGAGCTGTTCTTCTGCGTGACCGGCTTCGAGCGCGACGGTCACGACTTCGCGCCGCAGGCGGTCGCGGCCGGGGCGGCGGCGCTCGTCGTCGAGCGCTCGCTCGGCCTCGGCGTGCCGGAGCTGCTCGTCGAGTCGGCGCGAGCGGCGATGGCGCCGATCGCGGCGCGTTTCTACGGCGATCCGACCGCGCGGCTGCGCGTCGTCGGGGTCACGGGAACGAACGGCAAGACGACGACGGCGTACCTCGTGCGAGCGCTGCTCGAAGCGGCCGGCGAGCAGTGCGGCCTGCTCGGCACGGTCAAGTCGGTGATCGGCGGCGAGGATCGACCGGTCGTGCGCACGACGCCGGAGGCGATCGAGCTGCAGCGCGACTTTCGCGCGATGCTCGACGGCGGCGATCGGGCGTGCGCGATGGAGGTCTCCTCGCACGCGCTCGAGCTCGGGCGCGCCGACGGCGGTCGAGTTCGCCGGCGCCGTGTTCACGAACCTGACGCAGGACCATCTCGACTTCCACGACACGATGGAGGACTACTTCCTCGCCAAGCGCCGCTTGTTCGCCGATCATCGGCCGGGCGTCAGCGTCGTCAACGTCGGCGATGTCTACGGCCGCCGCCTCGCGGCCGAGCTCGACGGCGTGCGCACATTCGCGGTCGACGCCGACGCCGAGTTCAGCGCGAGCGAGCTCGACTGCGACCGCGCGGGCTGCAGCTTCACGTTGCGCACACCGACGCTCGCGCCGCGACGAGTGCGCCTGCCGATGCCGGGGCGCTTCAACGTCGCCAATGCGCTCGGCGCGCTGCTCGTCGTGCACGAGCTGCTCGGCGGCGAGCGACTCGAGCAGTTGATCGCCGCGCTCGAAGCCGGCGTGCAAGTGCCGGGGCGCTTCGAGCCGGTCGAGGAGGGTCAGGACTTCGCGGTGCTCGTCGACTACGCGCACACGCCCGATTCGCTCGAGAACGTGCTCAGCTCGGCGCGCGAGCTGATCGCGCACAGCGAGCGCGGCGACGGGCGCGTCGTATGCGTGTTCGGCGCCGGCGGCGATCGCGATCGCGCCAAGCGCCCGCTGATGGGCGAGATCGCCGCACGACTCGCCGACGTGGCGCTCGTGACCTCGGACAATCCGCGTTCGGAGGACCCGGAGCAGATCATCGCCGAGATCATGGCCGGCGTCGCGCGAGTGCACGCCGGCCGGCTCGACGCGGACATCGACAGCGACGGCGATGCCGACGCCGATGCCCACGCGGACGCCGACATCGACGCGGACGCCGACACCGATACTGACGCGCACGCGGACGCCGACACCGACGCGAATGCCGGCGTGCGATCGCGCGCGGTGCGCGCGATCGCCGATCGCGCGACGGCGATCGACGAGGCAATCGCGGCGGCGCGGTCGGGCGATGTCGTCGTGATCGCCGGCAAGGGTCACGAGCAGGGGCAGGAGTTCGCGGCCGGGCGCAAGGTGCCGTTCGACGACGCTACGGTCGCGCGCAAGGCGCTGCGCGTGCGCGGTGCTCGACGATGAAGGCGCTCGTCAGCGCCGCGCCGACCGGCGGCGACCGATGAAGGGCTGGGACGCGCCGCGGATCGCGGCGGCTGCCGGCGCGGAGCTGCTCGCCGAGCCCGACGGCGCCCGCGCCTCAGGCGGGCTGACGCGCGCCGTGATCGACTCGCGCGGCGTCGGCGCGGGAGAGCTGTTCGTCGGCCTGCGCGGCGAGCGCGTGGATGGCGGCGAGCACGCGCTCGAGGCGCTCGGCGCGGGCGCGTGGGGCGTGCTCGTCGATCACGAGCACGCGGTGGCGGCGGTGGCGGCGACGACGGGCGGCGGCGCGGTCCTCGCGCACCCGCGGCCGCTGGAAGCGATGCAGGCGCTCGCACGCGCTTGGCGGCGATCGCTCGGCGAGGACGGCGCGAAGGTCGTCGGGATCACCGGCTCGACCGGGAAGACGTCGACGAAGGACATCCTCGCGGCGCTGCTCGGCGCGCACCGGCGCGTCGTCGCGAGCCCGGAGAACCTCAACACGGAGATCGGCATGCCGTTGGCGATGCTCGCCGCGCCGGCCGGCACGCAGGCGCTCGTCGTCGAGATGGCGATGCGCGGCGCCGGGCAGATCGCCGAGCTGGCGGCGATCGCCGAGCCGGATGTCGGCGTGATCGTCAACGTCGGGCCGGTGCACCTCGAGCTGCTCGGCTCGCTCGAGGCGATCGCGGCGGCGAAGGCCGAGCTGATCGCAGGCATGCGCGCCGGCGCGACAGTCGTCGTTCCAGCCGGCGAGCAGCTGCTCGAGCGCCACTTGCGCGCGGACGTCGACACGCTGACGTTCGGCGATGGCGGCGATGTCGCGCTCGAGCAGGCCGCGCACGGCCGCGTCAGGCTGCGCGTGTTGGAGCAGACGATCGAGTTGCAGCCGTCGTTCGCGCAGGCGCACAACTTGCAGAACCTGCTCGCGGCCGTCGCGGCGGCGCTCGCGCTGGGGATCGAGCCGGATGAACTCGCTGCGCAGGGGCCGCTGCAGGTGCGCTTCTCGGCGCTGCGCGGCGAACGCCTGGCGCTGCGTGGCGGAGTCGTCGTGATCAACGACTGCTACAACGCGAACCCGATGTCAATGCGCGCGGCGATCGACGACCTCGCTGAGACCGCGCCGTCGCGTCGCGTCGCGGTGCTCGGCGACATGCTCGAGCTCGGACCGCAGGCGCCGAGGCTGCATCGCGAGATCGGCCTCTACGCGGACGAGGCCGGCGTCGATCTGCTGATCGCGGTGGGCGCGCTCGCGGCGGAGATGCGCACGGAGTTCGACGGCGAGTCATACGCCGTCGCCGACGCGGCGGGCGCCGCGACGCAGCTCGAGCTGCTGCTCGAGGAGGGCGACACGGTGCTCGTCAAGGGCTCGCGCGGCGTCGGCCTCGAGCGCGTCGCAGAGGCGCTCGGCGCTTCGCTGGTCGAGTCCGACGGCGCTGGGCGGCGCTGATGGGCCGCGTCCTGTTCGGCGGCACGGCGGCGCTGCTGATCTGCCTGTTCCTCAGCCCGAAGTTCATCGAGTTCCTACGCGTGCGCGAGTTCGGCCAGCAGATCCGCGAGGACGGGCCGCAGGGCCATCACCAGAAGGCCGGCACGCCGACGATGGGCGGCGTGATCATCTTGATCGCCGTCGCGGTGCCGTTCCTGATCCTGACGAACTACGACTGGCGCTCGGTCGGCGTGTTTGGCGCGATGATCGCGTGTGCGCTGCTCGGCTTCGCCGACGACTACACGAAGCTCGTCAAGCGCCGCTCGCTCGGGCTGCGCGGTCGCACGAAGTTGATCGTGACGGTCGCGATCTCGCTTGGGCTGTGGTGGATCGCGCAGCACGAGGCGCATCTGGCGCCGACGCTGCGGCTGCGCTTCGTCGACTACCAGATCGATCTCGGGCCGTTCTATCCGCTGCTGATCTACCTCGTCGTCGCCGGGACGACGAGCGGCGTCAACCTGACCGACGGGCTCGACGGCCTCGCGGCCGGCTGCGCGGCGATCGTGCTGCTCGCGTACATCGGCATCACGTTCATCACGGGCGAGTACGACCTCGCGATGATCGCCGGCTGTCTCGTCGGCGCGTGCATCGGCTTCCTCTGGTTCAACGCGTTCCCGGCGACGATCTTCATGGGCGACACCGGCTCGCTCGGGCTCGGCGGCGCGATCGCGGGGCTCGCGGTGATGACGAAGACCGAGCTGCTGCTCGTGCTGCTCGGCGGGATCTTCGTGATCGAGGCGCTGTCGGTCGCGATCCAGGTGATCTCGTTCCAGACGACGCGAAAACGCGTCTTCCTGATGGCGCCGATCCATCACCACTTCGAGCTGCGCGCGTGGTCTGAGACGAAGATCATCCTGCGCTTCTGGATCGTCGCGGCGATCTGCTGCGCGATCGGCTTCACGATCTACCGACAGAGCATCGGCTAGGTGGCGCGGCGTCCGGCGATCCCGGCGGGCCCGTACCTCGTCGTCGGTCTCGCGCGCTCGGGTGTCGCGGCGGCCCGTGCGCTGCGAGCGCGTGGAGAGCGTGTGATCGGACTCGACGCGCGCGCGCCTGCGGCGGCTGAGGCGCTGCGCGAGATCGGGGTGGAGTTGTTCTTGGATGAGATCGATCGGGTCGCGCCGCTCGACGATGTCGGCGCCGTGGTGAAGAGCCCGGGAGTGCCGGCGCAGGCGCCGGTGATCGTCGCGGCGCGCGAGCGCGGACTGCCGCTGCTCGGCGAGCTCGAGCTCGCCTGGCGCCTGCTCGAGAACGAGTTCGTCGCGGTGACGGGCACGAACGGCAAGACGACGACGGTCGAGCTGATCGGCCACATCTACCGCGAGGCGGGGCTGCCGGTCGCCGTCGCGGGCAACGTCGGCACGGCGCTCAGCTCGCTGGTCGACGTGCTGGCCGCGGATGCGACGGTCGTCTGCGAGGCGTCGTCGTTCCAGCTCGAGGACACGTTCGAGTTCGCGCCTGAGGCGGCCGTGCTGCTGAACATCACGCCCGACCATCTCGATCGCCACGCCACGATGCAGACGTACGCGGCGGCGAAGCTCGAAGCGTTCGCGCGACAGGGCCCCGACGACGTCGCGGTGCTGCCGGCCGAGCTCGACGAGCGGTTCGCGCCGGGTGGCCAGGCGCGGCGGTTCACGTTCGGCTGGGACGCGTCGGCTGACCTGTTCGAGCTCGACGGCGAGCTCTGGTGGCAGGGGGATCCGCTGATCTCGCTCGCCGAGCTGAGCCTGCGCGGGCGCCACAACGTCGAGAACGCGATGGCGGCCGCGGCGGTCTGCCTCGCGCGCGGCGTCGACCAACGCGCGGTCCATGCGGGGCTGGCGTCGTTTCGCGGCGTCGCGCACCGCCTCGAGGAGATCGCCGAGCTCGACGGCGCGCTGTACGTCAACGACTCGAAGGCGACGAACGTCGCGAGCACGCTCGTCGCGCTCGACGCGTTCGCCGGACGCCCGATTCACCTGATCGTCGGCGGCCAGGGGAAGGGGCAGGACTTCACCAGCCTGCGCGAGCCGGTCGCGCGCTCGTGCGCGGCGGTCTACACGATCGGCGAGGACGCGCCGACGATCGCGACGGCGCTGGCGAACGTCGCGCCGCCGGTGCTCGAATGCGGCGAGCTCGAGCGCGCGTTGCTCACGGCGCGCGCGGCGATCGCAGGTGATCCGCTGGTCGCGTCGACGGCTTCGATCGAGCCTGCTTCGGCCCCGGTGGTGCTGCTCTCGCCGGCGTGCGCGAGCTTCGACCAGTTCGCCGACTTCGAGGCGCGCGGAGCGAGCTTTCGCGAGCTGGTCGAAAAATTGCAGGGTTAGGCGCGCGCGCAGCGAAGTCAGCCGAGATGCCATCGGCCGCAGCACGGCGCGCTCGCTCTTCCGCGGGAGCTGCTTCCAACCGCGCGCGCAAGCGCGGCAAGGGCGCCGCGACGAAGAGCCAGCCGCTCGAGCAGCGGATCCTGATCACGGCGACGTTGTGCCTGCTCGGGTTCGGCGCGGTGATGGTCTACAGCGCCTCCTCGGCTACATCGCTGTTGCAGAGCGGCGGCACCGGCAGCGGCTACCTGATCAAGTACGTGATCTACGGCGCGATCGGCCTGTTCGTGATGCGCGTGCTCGCGCGCGACGGCGTCGAGAAAGTGCAGAGCTTCACGGCGCCGCTGCTGGCGGCGTCGTTCGTGCTCGTGCTCGCCGTGCACATCCCGCACGTCGGCGTCAGCGTCAACGGCGCGCGCCGCTGGATCGGCCCCGGCCCGTTCCAGTTCCAGCCTTCGGAGCTGATGAAGCTCGCGCTCGTGCTGTATGGCGCGACGCTGCTGGCGAAGCGCCCGCAGCGCGTGCACGACATGCGCGAACTGGTCAACCCGCTGCTCGTCGTCGTCGGCGGCGCCTGCCTGCTCGTCGTCACGCAACCGGACCTCGGCACGGCGATGGTGATCGCGTTCACGACGGCGGCGATGCTGATCGCCGCCGGGATTCCGCTGCGCAACCTCGCGATCGTGCTCGGCGCTGCGTTCGCGGCGGTCGTGCTGTACGCGATCGTCAAGCCGTATGCGCGCGCGCGGTTGACGTCGTTCCTCGATCCGTGGGCGCACGCTTCGGGCAGTGGCTTCCAGGCCGTTCAGGGCCAGATCGCGATCGGCTCGGGCGGGCTGTTCGGCGTCGGTCCGGGGCAGTCGGTGCAGAAGATCTTCTACTTGCCGGAGGCGCCGACGGACTTCATCCTCGCGGTGATCGCCGAGGAGCTCGGCGCGGCCGGCGTCTGCGCGCTGCTGTTCCTCTACGGCTTGATCGCGTACGCGGGACTGCGCGCGGCGAAGGGCGCGCGCAGCGTGCACAGCGCGCTGATCGCCGTCGGCATGACCGCGCTGATCGTCTCGCAGGCGCTGCTCAACGTCTTCGCCGTGCTCGGCCTCGCGCCGCTGACGGGCGTGCCGCTGCCGTTCGTCTCCTACGGGTCGAGCAGCCTGATCGTGATGCTCGCGGCGATGGGGCTGCTCGTCAACGTCGCATCGGGTGGGACGGCGCACGTGCGCGCCGTCACGAGCTCGCGAAAGCGCTCGGCCGACGCGAGCGCGCGCGAAACGGCACGATGGAGCGATGGATCGAACGAAGCGGATCGTGATCGCCGCCGGCGGGACGGCGGGACACGTCGTGCCGGCGCTCGCGGTGGCCGACGCGCTGCGGGCTGACGGGGCCGAAGTCGAGTTCATCGGCGCTGGGCGCGCCGAGGCGGAGCTCGTGCCGGCGGCCGGCTATCGGCTGCACGAGATCTCCGTCGAAGGGCTGAGCCGCTCGAACCCGCTGCTCGCATTGCGCGCGCTGTGGCGAGCCGCGCTCGCGGCGCCGCGCGCGCGCAAGCTGCTGCGCGAGCTGCGCGCCGACGCGGTGATGGGTGGCGGCGGCTACGTCGCCGGCCCGGTCGCGCTTGCTGCGCTGACGCTGCGCGTCCCGATCGTGTTGACCGAGGCCGACAGCCACATCGGCTTGACCAACCGGCTGCTCGCGCCGTTCGCCGCGCGTGTCTGCCTGGCGTTCCCGCCGGACCTCAGCAACGGCGGCGAGCCCGTCGGCGCAACGCCGCGTTGCAGCCTGCTCGACCGGCTGCGCGGACATGGCCCACTGGCGCTGCTGCGCCGACGCAAGCGCGCGCGCCGGAGCGGGCGCTACCGCGTGACCGGACGCCCGGTGCCGGACGTCGCGCGCGACGGCGCGAGCGCGCGTGAGCGGCTGGGGATCGGCGCCGAGGAGACGTGCGTCGTCGTGTTCGGCGGCTCGCTCGGCGCGCGTTCGATCAACCGCGCGGCGGCCGAGGCGTTCGCGGGCAGCGAGTTCCGCGTGCTGCACATCTCTGGACGGCGCGACTACGGCGAGCTGAGCTCGCGCGCGCTGCCGCCGGGCTACGACTTGCGCGAGTACCTCGAGCAAGAGGACTTCGCCGACGCGCTCGCGGCGGCCGACCTCGCCGTCGCGCGATCGGGCGGCTCGGTCTTCGAGATCGCCGCTCACGGCGTGCCGGCGGTGCTCGTGCCTTATCCGCACGCCTCAGGCGACCATCAGAGCGCGAACGCGCGCTGGATGTCCGACGCCGGCGCGGCGGTCGTGATCGCCGACGATCAGCTGACGGCCGCTGGTCTCGCGCGACAGGTGGCGGTGCTGCTCGCCGACCGGACGGGGTTGGCGACGATGGCCGCGGCGTCGCGCGCGCTCGCGCGGCCAGACGCGGCGCGAGAGATCGCCGCGGAGCTGCTCGCGGTGGCGCGCGGATGAACGCGCCGGGCGGACCGGACGGCGCGTGGGCTGGGCGCCGCCTGCATCTCGTCGGCGTCGGCGGCGCGGGGATGAGCGGGTACGCGCGCGCGGCGCATGCGCTCGGCGCGGAGCTCAGCGGCTCGGACGCGGCTGAGAGCGCCTACACGCGAGCGCTCGCGGCGGACGGCGTGTTGCAAGCGCAGATCGGGCACGACGCCGAGAACGTGCCGGCGGGTGACGGCGTCGAGCTGATCTACTCCTCAGCGGTCGCGGCGGACAACGTCGAGCGCGTCGCGGCGCGCGAGCGCGGCGTGGCGGAGCGCCCGCGCGCGGAGCTGCTCGCCGAGCTGACGGCGCTGCGGCGGACGATCGCCGTCGCCGGAACGCACGGCAAGACGACGACGTCGGCGATGGTCGTGTGCGCGCTGCGCGCGGCTGGCGTCGATCCGGGCTGGCTGATCGGCGGCACGCCGGGAGCGGGCCTGGCGAACTCGCACTGGAGCGAGAGCGAGTGGCTCGTCGTCGAGGCCGACGAGTCGGACCGCTCGATGCTGAGTCTCGACGTCGAGATCGCGGTCGTGACGAACGTCGAGCTCGACCACCACGCGACGTTCTCGTCGATCGTCGAGCTGAACGCGGCGTTCGCCGCGTTCCTCTCGAACGCACGCCGCGCGCTCGTCGTCTGGGACCGCCCGGAGCTGCTCGCGCTGCTCGACGCGGCGCAGTCGGCCGGCGGCTATCCGGACGTCGAGGTCGCGCGCTTCGACGTCGTCGAGCCTGAGCTCGACGCGTCCGGATCGCGCTTTGGCTGGCGCGGGCGCGACGTGCGACTGGCGGTTCCGGGCGCGCACAACGCGCTCGACGCGGCGGCGGCGCTCGAGGCGGCGCGGCTGACGGGCGCCGACCTGGGCGCGGCGATCTCCGGGTTGGCGACGTTCGGCGGCGCCGGGCGGCGCTTCCAGCTCGTCGGCGAGACGGCGTCGGGCGCGCGCGTGTACGACGACTACGCGCACCATCCGACGGAGGTCGCGGCGACGCTCGCAGGCGCGCGCACGCTCGCGCATCGTCGCCTGGTCGCGGTGTTCCAGCCGCACCTGTACAGCCGCACGCAGCTGCTTTCGCGCGAGTTCGGCGCGGCGCTGGCGGGCGCCGACGCGGCGGTCGTGCTCGACGTCTATCCGGCGCGTGAGCGAGCTGCCGACTTCCCCGGCGTGAGCGGCCTGCTGATCGCCGAGGCGGCGGCCGACGCGGCCGCCGGGCGGCCGGTGTCGTGGCTGCCGCGCTTCGACGACGCCGAGCGCGTGCTGCGCGAGACGCTCGCCGCCGGCGATGTCTGCGTCGTGATGGGCGCCGGTGACATCGACGCGCTCGCGCGGCGATTGGTCGCCGGCTGATGGACGAGCCGCCGGCGAGCGTGCTGCGCGACTACCCGCTTGCGCGCCTGGCGACGATCCGCACCGGCGGCGCGGCGCGGTTCTTCTCGCGCGCCGGCGGCGAGGCGCAACTGGCCGAGCTGCTGGCGTGGGCCGACGCGGCGGGCGCGCCGGTCGCGGTCGTCGGCTCGGGCTCGAACCTGCTGATCGCCGACGACGGCTTCTCTGGGCTGGTGCTGAAGCTCGACCGTGAATTGGCGGAGATCGTGCGCGAGGGCTCGCGGATCGTCTGCGGCGGCGGCGCGCGGCTGCCGGCGCTCGCCGCCGAGTCGGCGCGCGCCGGGCTGTCGGGCATCGAGTTCGGCGTGAACATCCCCGGCACGGTCGGCGGCGCGGTGCGGATGAACGCGAACGCGTATGGCGGCGAGCTGGCGCGGGCGCTGGAGTGGGTGCAGATCGTCACGGCGGCCGGCAGCGAGCGGCGCACGCCGGAGCAGCTCGGATTCGCCTATCGCAGCTCGAACCTGGCCGCCGGCGAGATCGTCGCGCGAGCCTCTTTTTCGCTACAGGAGTCAGATCCAGCGATCGTCACGGCGGCGCTCGCCGACTTGCGCGCGCGCCGGCACGAGGCGCAGCCGCAGGGCATAAAGACGTTCGGATCGACGTTCAAGAACCCCGACGACGCGCGCGCCGAAGGGCGCACGGCCGGGCTGCTGCTGTCCGAGGCCGGCTGCAACGGCTTGACGGTCGGCGGCGCGCGCTTCTCGCCGAAGCACGCGAACTTCATCGAGAACACGGGCACGGCGAGCACCGCCGACGTGCTCGCGGCGATGGCCGCCGGCCGTGAGCGAGTGCTGGAGCGTTTCGGCGTCGCGCTGGAGCCGGAGGTGCAGACGCTCGGCGACGTGCGCTTTCCCTGGTCGTAGGGCGATTGCCGGTCTGGGCAAGGTCCGGCCTGTCACCGCCCGCCAGGTGCCGCGCGGCCCGATCAGCGCGTGCGATCGGCGTGTGCGGAGGGGTTCGCGCGCAGAGGTCGAAGACAGACGCCGATGGATCGCTCGTTCGCCGGCCGCCTCGGAATCGGCGGCCTCACAGGCCGACCCGCACACAGCACGCGACCGCGCTCACGCAGCGGCGCGCGCCGAGCGCCCGCATCGCGTCGTCTGGGAGGCGGCGTCGATCGCGCGCTGGCGCAGCTGTGGCGGCTGCCGCTGATCGCTGGGCACGGCATCGCCGCCACGTGGGCGTTCGTCGGTGCTCGCCGGCGGCTGCGAATCGCGGCGGTCGCGATCTCGATCGCGACGCCGCTGCTCGCCGGCGGTTGGCTCTGGTTTCGCGGCTCGTCGCTCGTCGCGGTCGAGAGCGTCCACGTCAGCGGCGTGCATGGGGCGGACGCGCGGCAGATCGACGCCGCGCTGACGTCGGCGGCGCGAGGAATGAGCACGCTCGAGGTGAACACGGCCGCGTTGCGCGCGGCCGTCGCGTCGTATCCGATCGTCTCGAACGTGCGCGTGTCGACGAGCTTCCCGCACGCGATGCGGATCGCGGTGGTCGAGCAGCCGCCGGTCGCGGCGCTCGACGTCGACGGCGCGAAGACGGCGGTCGCGGCGAACGGCGACGTGCTCGGTCCTGCGCACGTCAGCGGCGCGCTGCCGACGCTCTCGGCGACGATCGAGCTGAGTCCTGGAGAGCACGTCCACAACGCTTCGCTGCTCGCCGCGCTGAGCGTGCTCGGCGCGGCGCCGACGGCGCTCGCGAAGGACGTCGAAACCGTCTCCAGCGGCTCGAAAGGGCTGACGCTGATGCTGCGCGGCGGCGTGCGCGCGTACTTCGGCGACGCGACGCGGCCGCACGCCAAGTGGGCTTCGCTCGCGCGCGTGCTCGCCGACGCGAGCTCGGCCGGAGCGTCGTACGTCGACGTGCGTCTGCCCGAACGCCCGGCGGCGGGCTTCCCGGCCGGTGTGACGCCACCCGCGAGCGCCGCCGAAGCCGAAGCGCAGAGCTCCGGCGCGACGCCGGGCAGCAGCGAATCGAGCGCCGCCCTGGCCGAAGGGCTCGATGCCGCCGTCGGCGGCGGCTCGACGCCGGCGACGAGCGCGACCGCTCCCGAAACGGCGCCGGCGAGCGAATCGGAATCGTCGTCGCCAGGCAGCTCGGAACCGTCCTCAGCAAGCGGCTCAGCCGCAGCGTCGAGCGCTGCTTCGGGCGAAGCAAGCGCGACGTCGAGCGGCGCGAGCGGCGCGTCCGAAACCGCTGGAGGGTAGGTAACGCTCGACTAGAGCTGGAGGGTACTCGAAGGCCATTCTCAGCCGCTGGTCGAGAGTTCGCCATTCTGCAACGAACGTTGCGGAACTGTACGCCGTCGTTGACAGGGCGAAGTTCCCTGCATAACGTGCCGATTTCGGCGGGCCGCAGTCTTGTATGCTGCGAACCCTAATTTTCTACTGAAGGGTTCGGACAGAACGATCATGGAGAGCAGCAGCAGCTATCTCGCGGTGATCAAGGTCGTCGGCGTCGGCGGCGGCGGCACGAACGCGGTCAGCCGCATGGTCGACGCGGGCCTGCGCGGCGTCGAGTTCATCGCGGCGAACACCGACGCTCAGGCGCTCGCGATGTGCGACGCCGACATCAAGCTGAACATCGGCCACGAGTCGACGAAGGGCCTCGGCGCCGGCGCCAACCCCGACGTCGGCCTCGGCGCGGCATCGGAGTCGCGCGACGACATCAAGGAGGCGCTGAAGGGCGCCGACATGGTCTTCGTCACGGCCGGCGAGGGCGGCGGCACGGGCACCGGCGCGGCGCCGGTGATCGCAGAGATCGCGAAGAACGAGATCGGCGCGCTGACGGTCGGCGTCGTGACGCGCCCGTTCGAGTTCGAGGGCTCGCAGCGCGGTCGCCAGGCGACCGAAGGGATCGAGCGGCTGCGCGAGGTCGTCGACACGCTGATCGTGATCCCGAACGAGAAGCTCTTGACGGTCGTCGAGCGGCGCACGTCGATGCTCGACGCGTTCCGCGAGGCCGACAACGTGCTGCGCCAAGGCGTGCAGGGCATCACCGACCTGATCACGATCCCCGGCTTGATCAACCTCGACTTCGCTGACGTGCGCACGATCATGGCCGACGCCGGCTCGGCGCTGATGGGCATCGGCACGGCCGGCGGCGAGAGCCGCAGCGCCGACGCGGCGAAAGCGGCGATCTCCTCGCCGCTGCTCGAAGAGTCGGTCGACGGCGCGACGGGCATCCTGTTGAACATCACCGGCGGCAAAGACCTCGGCTTGTTCGAGGTCAACGACGCGGCCGAGACGATCCAGAACGCGGCCGACCCGAACGCGAACATCATCTTCGGCGCGGTGATCGACGAGAGCATGGGCGACGAGGTCCGCGTGACGGTGATCGGCACCGGCTTCGACCACCGTCCGGGACGCAGCGCGCGCCGCGAGAGCCGTGAGCGCGGCCGCGACCGGCGCCCGTCGATCGACGATCGCCAGCGCAGCTCGCTGGAGATCTCCGACGACGACATCGACGTGCCGCCGTTCCTGCGCTAGCGGTTGCCGATCACGCGGAAGGGGTCTAGCCTTCCGGACGGTATGGCAAAACGGAATTCCCATGCTGGGCCTTGCAGTATCTGCGGCGTCACCGTGGGCGCGGGCGAGGGAATCGTTACGCACGACCCCGAGTCGCCTCATGCGCATCGACGGGGCTACCTGATCCTCTGCGTCGAGCATGCCGACGAGAGAAGCTTCGAGCCACCCGCCCCGCCGGAGGCCTCGAAGCTACCCTCGATCCATCGCGGCGAAGAGAAGTACGAGCGCTAGTCACGCTTTGCGTTTGATGCTCTCTCCCGAGCCGCGATTCGCGAACGATCAGCGCGAGCGAGAGGCGCTGCATCTGACTATCGCTGCTTGAAGCGTTAGCGCTAGCCTGCGACCGGTGACGAGCACTCCGCGCCGCACGGCGCTCTACGACGCACATGTCGCGGCCGGCGCGAAGCTCGTCGACTTCGCCGGTTGGGAGATGCCGGTCCAGTACGAGGGGGTGGGGGTCGAGCACCGCGCGGTGCGCGAGGCGTGCGGGATCTTCGACGTCTCGCATATGGGCGAGATCGAAGTGCTCGGCGCGCAGGCGAGCGCGCTGCTGCAGCGACTGCTGTCGAACGACGTCGGGCAGATCGCGCTCGGGCGTGACGGCGGCGGCGCGCAGTACAGCGTGCTGTGCCGCGAGGATGGCGGCGTGCTCGACGACCTGTTCGCCTACCGCCTCGACGCCGAGCGCTATCTCGTCGTGACGAACGCGGCCAACCACGAGCGCGACGTCGCTTGGGTTCGCGAGCATGCCAGCGACTTTCGCGACGCCGACGTCGTCGACCGGATCGACGACTACGCGATGCTCGCCGTGCAGGGGCCGCTCGCGCGCGGCATCGTTCAGGCGATCTCCGACGCGCCGCTGCCGCCGCGGATGCGTGTCGCGACGCGGCGGCTGGCCGGGGGCGACGTGCTCGTATGCGGCACCGGCTACACCGGCGAGGACGGCGTCGAGCTGCTCTGCAGCCCGTCGCTCGCGCCGGCGCTGTGGGCGGAGCTCGTTCGTCGCGGCGCCGAGCCGGCCGGCCTCGCCGCGCGCGACACGCTGCGTCTGGAGGTCTGCTTCCACCTCTACGGCAACGACCTGAGCGTCGATCGCGGGCCGATCGAGGCCGGTCTCGGCTGGTGCTGCAAGGAGGACACGCAGTTCATCGGCGCCGATGCCGTGCGAGCCGTGCGCGCGGCCGGGCCGAGCGAGAAGCTCGTCGCATTCGAGATCGACGGGCCCGGCATCGCGCGCCAGGGCAACGCGATCGCCGGCGGCGGCGAGGTGACCAGCGGCACGATGTCGCCGAGCCTTGGCGTCGGCATCGGCATGGCCTATGTGCCGAGCGGGCAGGCGGGCGTCGGCAGCGCCCTGGAGATCGACGTTCGTGGCAAGATGCGCCGCGCCGTCGTCAAGCAGAAGCCGCTCTACAGAAAGGCGTCGTGATGGCCGACAGCAGCTACCCCGGTGACCTGCTCTACCACGTCGAGCACGACTGGGCGCGGATCGACGCCGACGATCCGGCGCTCGCGACGCTCGGCATCACTTGGTACGCGCAGGACTCGCTCGGCGAGGTCGTCTTCTTCGACCTGCCGGCGCTCGGCACGAGCATCAGCAAGGACAAGCCGTACGCCGAGGTCGAGTCGGTCAAGGCCGTCTCAGACGTGATCGCGCCGCTCTCCGGCGAGATCGTCGAGGTCAACGATGCGCTCGGCGACAGCCCGCAGTCGATCAACGAGGATCCCTACGGCGCCGGCTGGCTGGTCAAGGTGCGTCTGACCGACGCGAGCGAGCGCGACTCGCTGCTCGACGCCAGCGCCTATGCCGCCACGCTCGGCGGCTAGGCTGACAGCAGCACCTTGAGCCGCTACACAGCCATCACGCCCGCAGACCTCGACGCGATGCTCGACGCGATCGGCGTCGACTCCGTGCGGGAGATCTTCGAGCGCCAGATCCCCGGCGCCGTGCGCCTCGACCGCGCGCTCGCGCTGCCCGACGGCCAGCCCGAGCAGGACGTCTTCGCGCACCTCTCGGCGCTCGCCGCGCGCAACACGAGCGCCGAGGACGAGCTGAGCTTCCTCGGCGCCGGCATGTACGACCACTACGTGCCGGCGCTGATCGACATGCTGACCGAGCGCTCGGAGTTCCTCACGCCGTACACGCCCTATCAGCCCGAGATCTCCCAAGGCGGGCTGCAGGTGATGTTCGAGTACCAGACGGCGATCTCCGAGCTGACCGGCCTGCCGGTCTCGAACGCATCGACCTACGAGGGCCCTTCGGCCGTCGCCGCCGCGGCGTACCTCGCGAAGCTGCACAACGGCCGCTCGCGCATCGTCGCCAGCGCCGGTCTTCACCCGCACACGATGCAGACGCTGCGCACGTACGCGCACGGCTACGAGATGGACGTCGTCGAGGCGCCGTTGCGCGACGGCGTCACCGATCCGGACGCTTGGGCGGCCGCGATCGACGGCGACACCAGCGCGGCGATCTTCGCGCAGCCGAACTTCTACGGCGCCGTCGAGGACGCCGCGGCGTTGAGCGCCGCCGCGAAGGCTGCCGGCGGGGCCGGCGGCAAGGCGCCGGTCGTGATCGCGCAGGCCGACCCGATCCCGCTCGGCATCCTCGCCTCGCCCGGCGAATGCGGCGTCGACGTGTGCGTCGGCGAGGGTCAGCCGCTCGGCAACCGACTCGACTTCGGCGGCCCGTCGTTCGGCTTCTTCGCCGCGCGCGAGGAGTACCTGCGGCGGATGCCCGGCCGGATCGCCGGCGAGACGGTCGACGTCGACGGCCGCCGCGGCTTCGTGCTGACGCTGCAGACGCGCGAGCAGCACATCCGCCGCGAGAAAGCGACGTCGAACATCTGCACCGCGCAGGCGCTCAACGCGCTCGCCGGCGTCGTCTACCTCTCGTGGCTCGGCCGCGACGGGATCGTCGAGCTCGGCGAGTTGCTGCTCGCTCGCACGCACTACGCGCGCGAGCGCCTGGCCGCGATCGACGGCGTGCAGAAGCTGCATCAGCAGCCGGTCGTGCGCGAGTTCGCGCTGCGGCTCGACGGCGACCTCGACGCGGTGCGTCGCCGCTGCATCGCTCGAGGCGTCAATCCGGGCGTCGACGTGCACGCGCTGAGCGGTCGCGAGCAGGACCGCGGCGTGCTGCTCGTCGCGATCACCGAGCGCCGCTCGCGCGCCGACATCGACCGGCTCGCGGATCTGCTCGCGGCGGCGATCGCCGCCGAGCGTGGCGCGGCCGGCGAGGATCGCGCCGGCGACGTCGGGGCAGGCAACGGCGCGAGCGCAAACGGCTCGACCGCGAACGGCTCCGCCGCCGGCGCCGGACACGCGACGATCGCATGAGCGAGATCGACGAGAATCACTTGCACGCCGACCCCGGCATCGACGGACACCACCCGCACCACGGGCTCAGCGCGCCGACGTCGGCCGCCGGCGCGACGCCGCTACAGCGCGAGCGAGCGCGCACGATCTTCCAGAAGGGCGCTCGCGGGCGCCGCGCGTTCGTCTGCCCGTCGCTCGACGTGCCGGCGCTCGACGCCGATGTGCTGCCGCAGCGCTTTCGCCGGCGCGAGCCGGCGCGGCTGCCGGAGGTCTCAGAGCCGGAGATCGTGCGCCACTACGTCGGCATCTCCAAGCGCAACTTCGATCTCGACTCGGGCTTCTACCCGCTCGGCTCGTGCACGATGAAGCACAACCCGCGCCTGCACGAGCGCGTCGCCGCGCTGCCGGGCCACGCGCGGCTGCACCCGCTGCAGGACGGCGAGCGCTCGCAGGGCGCGCTCGAGCTGATGTGGAGCCTGCAGCAGGCGCTCGCCGAGGTCTCCGGTCTGCCGCACGTCTCGCTGCAGCCGTCGGCTGGCTCGCACGGCGAGCTCGCCGGCGTGCTGCTCACGCGCGCCTACCACGAGGATCGCGGCGAGACGCGCAAGAAGGTGCTGACGCCAGACACGGCGCACGGCACGAACCCGGCGACCGTGACGATGGCCGGCCTCGAAGTCGTCAAGCTCGCGACGAACGACGACGGCGGCATCGACCTCGACGACCTGCGCGCGAAGGCCGACGAAGACGTCGCGTGCCTGATGCTGACCAACCCGAACACGCTCGGGCTGTTCGATCCGAACATCGAGCAGATCGCCTCGATCGTGCACGGCGTCGGCGCGACGCTTTACTACGACGGCGCCAACCTCAACGCCGTGATGGGCCTGTCGCGTCCCGGCGACATGGGCTTCGACATCGTCCACTTCAACTTGCACAAGTCGTTCACGCAGCCGCACGGCGGCGGCGGCCCCGGCTCGGGCCCGATCGCCGTCTCCGAGCGGGTTGCGCCGTACCTGCCGGTGCCGGTCGTCGCGCCGAGAGGACGGCGCAGATGGCGCGCGCCGCGGTACTCGCTCGACCACGACCGCCCGAAGTCGATCGGCCGACTGCGCGGCTTCCACGGCAACTACGGCTGCTTCGTGCGCTCCTACGCCTACATCCGCTCGCTCGGCGGCGACGGGCTGAAGGACGCCTCCGAAGTCGCCGTGCTGAACGCCAACTACCTGCTCGCGCTGCTCAAGCAGCAAAGGCGTCGCCGAGTACCTGCCGCTGGCATACGGCGAGCTGTGCATGCACGAGTTCGTGCTCTCCGGCGGGCCGATGCAGCAAGGAGCTGAAGATCAAGACGCTCGACCTCGCCAAGCGGCTGCTCGACTTCGGCTTTCATCCGCCGACCGTCTACTTCCCGCTGCTCGTCGACGAGGCGCTGATGGTCGAGCCGACCGAGACCGAGACGAAGGAGACGCTCGATGCGTTCGCCGACGCCGTCGCGGCGATCCTGCGCGAGGCCGCCGACGATCCCGAGATCGCTCTGAGCGCGCCATACACGACGCCCGTGCGGCGTCTCGACGAGGTCGCGGCGGCGAAGCAGCCGGTGATCCGCGAGGCGCTCGTCTAGGGTCGCGACGATGACGATCGACTACCGCAAACTCGGCAGCACCGGCGTCAGCGTCAGCCCGTTGTGCCTCGGCGCGATGATGTTCGGCGCTTGGGGCAACACCGACCACGACGACTCCGTCCGCATCATCCACCGCGCGCTCGACGCGGGCATCAACTTCATCGACACCGCCGACGTCTATTCGCGCGGCGAGTCCGAGGAGATCGTCGGCAAGGCGCTCGCCGGTGGCCGGCGCGAGCAGGTCGTGCTCGCGACGAAGGTTCACGGCAAGATGCACGACGACGATCCGAACCAGTTCGGCAACTCGCGCCGCTGGATCGTGCAGGAGGTCGAGAACAGCCTGAGACGGCTGAAAACCGACTACATCGACCTCTACCAGATCCACCGCCCCGAGCTCGACACCGACATCGACGAGACGCTCGGCGCGCTCAGCGACCTCGTGCACGCCGGCAAGGTCCGCCAGATCGGCAGCTCGACGTTCCCCGCGCACCAGATCGTCGAGGCGCAGTGGGTCGCCGAGCAGCGCGGCCGCGAGCGCTTCGTCTGCGAGCAGCCGCCCTACTCGATGCTGATCCGCCGGATCGAGGCCGACGTGCTGCCGACGTGTCAGAAGTACGGGCTCGCGTGATTCCGTGGAGCCCGCTCGCCGGCGGCTGGCTGTCGGGCAAGTACCGCAAGGGCGGAGCGTCGCCCGGCGAGAGCCGGCGCGCGCAGATGATCCCCGCGCGCTACGACATGTCGCTGCCCGGCAACCAGGCGAAGCTCGATGCCGCCGACGCGCTCGGCGCGCTCGCCGACGAGGCCGGGATGCCGCTGATCGAGATGGCGCTCGCGTTCGTGACGACGCACCCGGCCGTGACCGCCGCGATCATCGGGCCGCGCACGATCGAGCAGCTCGAGAGCCAACTGCCGGCGTTGCAGCGGACGCTCAGCGCCGATGTGCTCGACCGCATCGACGAGATCGTCCCACCCGGCACGACGGTCAATCCCAGCGACACCGGCTGGGATCCGCCGTTTCTCGCGGACAGCGCCTCGCGGCGCCGCTAGCGGCATCATGCGCATCTTCTCCGGCATCCAGCCGACCGGGCGCAAGCACCTCGGCAACTACATCGGCGCGATCGCGCAGTACGTCTCCGGTCAGGATCGCGGCGAGGGGATCTACTGCATCGTCGACCTGCACGCGCTCACCGTCGCCTACGACCCGGCCGAGCTGCGCGAGCGCTTCTACGACACCACCGCGATCCTGCTCGCGGCAGGCCTCGATCCCGAGCGCTGCATCCTGTTCCGCCAGAGCGACGTGCGCGAGCACACCGAGCTGACTTGGCTGCTGTCGAGCGTCACCGAACTCGGACGCTTGGAGCGGATGCACCAGTTCCGCGACAAGTCGGTCGCCCAGCGCGAGCTCGTCTCGGCCGGGCTGCTGTTCTATCCGGTGCTGATGGCCGCCGACGTGCTTGCCTACCGCGCCGAGGAGGTGCCGGTCGGCGAGGACCAGCGTGAGCACGTCGAGCTGATGCGCGACGTCGCGCGACGCTTCAACTCGCGCTTCGCCGGCGATCAGGAGGTGCTCGTCGTGCCCGAGCTGCGGATCCCGTCGGTCGGCGCGCGGATCATGGACCTGCAGGATCCAACCCGGAAGATGTCGACGACCGGAGGCTCAGAGCAGGGCACGATCTACGTGCTCGACGAGCCGAAGGCAATCGAAAAGAAGTTGAAGAGCGCCGTCACCGACTCGGGCTCGGACGTCCGCCGCGGCCCGGACAAGCCGGGCGTCGGCAACCTGATCGAAATCCTCGCCGCCGTGCGCGGCGTCGGCCCAGACGCGATCGAAGCCGAGCTCGCGGCCGCGCGCTACGGCGAATTGAAGACGGCCGTCGCCGCCGCTGTCGTCGAGTACCTCGCGCCCGTGCGCGAGCGCTACGGCGAGCTGCGCCGCGACGAGCACGCGCTCGAGGCGATCCTCGCCGCCGGCGCCGAGCGCGCGAGGGCGATCGCCGCCGGCACGCTCGCCGACGTGCGCGAGCGGATGGGCGTGGGCGCGCCCCGTCGGGACCGCGCAGTACGGTGACGGCCATGAGCACCGAAGGTGCGGTTGCGCGCGGCACGACGCCGCACGTCCCAATCAATGGCGCCGACTGGACGGAGGCGCGAGCATGACGCTCGCCAGTCTCGAGCTGGACCTCGACGTCTTCACCGGCCCGTTCGACCTGCTGCTGACGCTCGTCCTGCGCGAAGAGGTCGACCTGCTCGAGCTCGCGCTCGCCGACGTCGTGCTCGCCTACCTCGACCACCTCGAAGCGCGCGGCGAGCTCGACCTCGAGACGGCGACCGAGTTCATCGTGCTGATCGCCGCGCTGCTCGAGCTGAAGTCGCGGCTGATGCTGCTCGGCGACGAGCAGCAGGAGCTCGACATCGAGCCTGAACAGGCCGCCGAGGAGCTGCTTGCGCGGATGCTCGACGCGCGCCGCTACCGCTCCGCGGCCGGCCATCTCGGCGAGCGGCTCGAACGCGAGCACGGCCATCGCTTCCGCGAGGCGCCGCTGCCGGCGAGCCTTCGCCGCACCGTGCTCGACCCGGCCGACGGCTCCGAAGACGCCGAGACGCTCGGCGCCGCGATCGGGCGGCTGCTGACGATGCCGCCCGAGATCAGCCTGCGCCACGTCTCGGTCCCGCGCGTCGCCGTCGCCGATCGGCTGGCCGTGCTGCGCGGGTTGCTGCGGCGTGGTTCGTTCAGCTTCGACGACGCCGTGCGCGGCGCCGACCGGATGACCGTCGCCGTGACGCTGTTCGCGCTGCTCGAGCTGTACAAACGCGGCGAGGCCGACTGGGAGCAGGGCGAGAGCTTCGGCGAGATCGACGTGCGCCGCGCCGCGTCCGTGCGCGCCGGCGGCGGGCTGTCGCTGGCTGGCGTGGTCGGCGCGGCCGCGCCGATCGTCGCGAGCGCCGATTCGCGCGGGCTCGACGGCGCCGCCGCAGGGCTGGCCGGGTGAGCGAGCCGCCGGTCGACGCGCCTCGCCTCGCGCGCACCGTCGAGGCGCTGCTGTTCCTCTCCAGCGACCCGCTCAGCGCCGGCGAGCTGGCCGATGCGTGCGAGGCCGGCGAGGGCGCGATCGCCGCCGCGCTGTCGCTGCTCGCCGAGCTGCATTCGCCCGGTCGCAGCGGGATCGTCCTGCGCGAGCTCGGCGGCGGCTGGACGTTCGCCAGCGATCCCGCCGAGGAGGACGCCGCACGGCGACTGTTCAGTCGTCCGCGCGTGGCGAAGCTCAGCCCGGCGCAGGCCGAGACGCTCGCGATCGTCGCCTACCTGCAGCCCGTCTCGCGGCCGGAGATCGCGCGGATTCGCGGCGTCAGCGCCGACTCGGCCGTCGCGACGCTGCTCGACCGCGGCCTGATCGAGGAGGCCGGGCACTCGCAGTTCGGCGCGGTCGTCTATCGCACGACGACGCAGTTCCTCAAGCTGTTCGGCCTGCGCTCGCTGGAGGAGCTGCCCGACGTCGAGCAGTGGGACCCGACGCCCGACGAGCAGAGCGAGCTGCGCGAGCGGTTGATGAAGGCGGGGGAGGCCCGCGCGTCCTAAGCGGCGCGTGCGGCGAGCTGGCCGCAGGCGGCGTCGATGTCGCGGCCACGCGTGAGGCGGATCGTCGCCGGGACGTCGCGTGCGATCAACGCGTCGCGGAACGCGGCGATCGACGCGCGCGTCGAGCCATCGTACGGCGAGTCGGTCGGGTTGTACGGGATCAGGTTGACCTTGAAGATCGAGCGCTCGCCGGCGCCGCGCGGCTTCAGCGCGCGCGCGAGCTCGAGCGCCTGCTCATAGCGGTCGTTGACGCCGGCGAGCATCACGTACTCGACGAACACGCGACGCCGCTTGCGCGCGTAGAACGCGTGACAGGCCTCGATCACGTCGCGCAGCGGGTAGCGCTCGTTGACCGGCATCAGCTGCGAGCGCAGCGCTTCGTCGGCGGCGTGCAGCGAGAGCGCCAGGCGCAGCGGCATGTCCTGCTCGGCGAGGCGTTCGATGCCGGGGATCCAGCCGACTGTCGAGATCGCCGTGTGGCGGTTGCCGATGCCGAGGTCCGGCAGCCGCTCGCAGGCGGCGAGCACGTTGTCGATGTTCAGCATCGGCTCGCCCATGCCCATGAACACGCAGTTGCTGACGCCGCCGTCGAGACGGCGGAAGTGCAGCGCCTGGTCGACGATCTCCGAGACTGTCAGGTTGCGTGCGAACTTCATCTGCCCGGTCGCGCAGAACGTGCACGTCAGCGGACAACCGGACTGCGAGGAGACGCATACAGTACGACGGCCACCTGTCCCCGAACGGGGATCGCGGTAGCGCATCAGCACGGCCTCGAGCGCGCGCCCGTCGGCGGTCGAGAACAGCGCCTTGACGGTGCCGTCGCTCGCCTGGCGCTGCTCGCGCACGGTCAGGCTCGAGAACGGCAGCTCGCGCGAGAGCAGCTCGCGCAGGCCACTCGGCAGGTCGGTCATCTGCTCGTAGCCGCTCGCGCCGCGCGCAACCCACGCCCAGACCTGCCGCGCGCGAAAGCGCGGCTCGTCGTGGTCGCTGAGTGTCTTCTCGAGCAGCGCGAGGTCCATGGGCGGTCTGCCGCGGCGCGGCGCTCAGACGGATCCGAGCGACGGCGGCGTGCGAACCTATCGTCGCAGCAGATGAGCCCGTTGCCCGGATCGCGCTGATGCGCCTCGTCAAGCACCTCGCGCACGCCGGCGTCGCGTCGCGACGCGAGTCCGAGCGGATCGTCGCCGCCGGACGCGTGCGGATCGACGGCGAGACGGTCACCGACCCGGCGCGCGCGGTGCTCGGCGGCGAGCTCGTCGAAGTCGACGGCGCGCCGATCGGCGGCGCCGAGGCACGCGTCACCTACGCCCTGCACAAGCCGCTCGGCGTCGTCTCGACCGCGCGCGACACGCATGGGCGCACGACCGTGCTCGATCTGCTGCCGGCGCGTCGCGAGCGCCTCTATCCGGTCGGCCGCCTCGACGCCGACAGCAGCGGCCTGATCCTGCTCAGCAACGACGGCGAGCTTGCCAATCGCCTGACGCATCCGCGCTTCGAGGTCGAGAAGGGCTATCGCGCGAGGCTCGCCGGGCCGCCGCTCGACGAGCGAGCGCTGCGAGCGCTGCGCGACGGCGTCGAGCTCGACGACGGCCCGACGGCGCCGGCGCAGGCCCGCCGGCTCGGCGCGCACGAGCTCGAGCTGACGATCCACGAGGGGCGCAACCGGCAGGTGCGGCGGATGTGCGCCGTGCTCGGACGCCCCGTTGTCGAGCTGCGCCGCGAGCGCTTCGGGCCGCTGCGGCTCGACGGCCTGAAAGCAGGCCAGCACCGACGGCTCGACGGGGCTGAGCTCGAAGCGCTGCGGCGGCTCTGAGTCCGCGCCGCTGGAGCGGCGGCGCGCCGGCTTCGCCCGATTTCGTGAAGTGATTGCCGGATGCGATCGTTCGCTCTGGCACAATCGCCCGCGTATGCGACTGTTTGCATTACGCGGAGCGACGAGCGTCGAGCGCAACGACTCGCAGGAGATCCTCGACGCGACGACGCTGCTGATGCGCGAGATCATGGCGCGCAACGAACTGGCGCCGGAGAAAGTCGTCAGCTGCATCTTCACGGCGACCGACGACCTCGACGCCGAGTTCCCAGCCGTCGCCGCGCGCGCGCTCGGCTTCGAGTCGGTGCCGCTGCTCTGCGCGCAAGAGATCGCCGTCCCGCGCTCGCTGCCGCGCGTGATCCGTGTGTTGATCCACTACTACGCGCCCGAGGAGCACGTCGCCAAGCACGTTTACCTCGGCGAGGCGCGCGCGCTGCGCGGCGACCTGCTCGCGGCCCAGTAGACGCATGGCGCTCGAGTTCTCACAGCGCGTCGCGCGGCTGCCGAGCTATCCGGTCGCCGGCGGCTATGCCGGCACGGCGCCGCCGGTCAGCCTCGCGAGCAACGAGTCGCCGTACCCGCCGCTGCCGGAGGTGCGCGAGGCGATCGACCGCGCGCTCGGCACGCTCAACCGCTATCCGGACCCCTCGAACGCGCTGCTGCGCCAGCGCCTCAGCGAGCGCTACGGCGTCCCGCACGCGCGCATCGCGATCGGCAACGGCTCGTGCGACATCCTGCTCGCGGCCGGCGAGGCGCTGCTCGAACCCGGCGCCGAGCTGGTCTACGCGTGGCCGTCGTTCTCCGTCTACCCGCACCTCGCCGGCGCTTCCGGCGCGCGCGCGATCACGGTGCCGCTCGACGCCGCCGACCGCCACGACCTGCCGGCGATGCTGCGCGAGATCACCGTCGCGACGCGCTTGGCGATCGTCTGCAATCCGAACAACCCGACGAGCACGGCGCTGCCGCTGAGCGAGATCGCCGAGTTCGTCGACGCAGTGCCGCCACACGTCTGCGTGATCGTCGACGAGGCGTACTGCGAGTTCAACCTGCTCGACGATCCAGACGCGTCGATCGACCTGCTCGCGCACCACCCGAACCTCGCGCTGCTGCGCACGTTCTCGAAGGTGCACGGGCTTTGCGGCCTGCGCGTCGGCTTCGCGCTGTGCGGCTCGGAGCTGCTGCCGCGCGCGCTCGACCAGTTGCGCCAACCGTTCTACTGCAACGCGCTCGCGCAGGCCGCCGCCGTCGAGGCGCTCTCGCACCAGGACGCCGTGATCGACCGCGTCACGCGCAACGTCGCCGAGCGAATCTCCGTCGACGAGCGGTTGCGCGCGCTCGGCATCGAGCCGGCCGAGTCGCAGGCGAACTTCTGCTGGTTTCGCCTCGGCGCGGGACGCGACGAGGCGGAGGTGATCGCCGGGCTGCAGCAGCGCGGCGTGCTCGTGCGCGGCGGCGCCGCGCTCGGCGAGGAGGGCGCGCTGCGCGTGACCTACGGCACGTCCGAGGAGAACTCGCGCTTCCTCGAAGCGCTTGCCGACGTGCTGTAGGACCGACGGCCGTCGCAGTCACCGCCGGCGGCAGTGGGAGCGATCGCTTGCCGAAGCGCGACGAAGTTGCTACAACCTCCGAGACCGACCATGCTCGTGCACGCAACATCCAGCAGCAGCTCCGTCGCGACGCGCGTCGGCCAGCTCGCGCGCGCCGCGTGGTCGTATCCAGCCGCCTGGCGATTTAGCTAGGCGCTTCGGCCTGGGCTCGTGCGTGAGCGAGTCCGACAGGCCGCACCGGGTCTGCAGCGTCGAGACCGAGCGCCGTCTCACAGGGTCGAAGCCCTTCCTCCGCGGGAGCGATTGCCACGCGGGGGCCTCACGAGCCTCGTAGCCGTGGCCCAGCCAGCTCCAGACCAAAATCTCGTGTTGTTGAAAGGATGAATCGATGATGATCGTTATGAAGGAGACCGCGACCAAGGAGGAGGTCGACGCGGTCGTCGAGAAAATCGAGCGAGCGGGCGCGCTCGCCCACCGCAGCAGAGGCGCGCGCGTGACCGTGATCGGCGCGATCGGAGACGTCGAGCAGGACGTCACCGTCGAGGGTCTCGGGCTCGAGGGCGAGGCCGGTGTCGACCGCGTCGTGCCGATTCTCAAGCCGTACAAGCTCGCGTCGGCGCAGATCACGCACGGCGAGCGGACCGTGCTCGACATCGAAGGCCGCAAGGTCGGCGGTGAGAACTTCGCGTTGATCGCCGGACCGTGCACGGTCGAGTCGCGCGAGCAGACGCTCGAGACGGCGCGCGTCGTGCGCGACGCCGGCGCGACGCTGTTGCGCGGCGGCGCATACAAGCCGCGCACCTCGCCGTACGCGTTCCAGGGACTGGGGCAGGAGGGGCTGCGCCTGCTCGCCGAGGCGAAGGCCGAGACCGGCCTGCCGATCGTCACCGAGCTGATGGACATGCGTGACATCGACCCGGTGCTCGAGGTCGCCGACGTCGTGCAGATCGGCGCGCGCAACATGCAGAACTACCCGCTGCTGGCCGAGATCGGCCGCTCCGGCCGGCCGGCGCTGCTCAAGCGCGGCCTCTCCTCGACGCTCGACGAGCTGCTGATGGCCGCCGAGTACATCCTCAAGGAGGGCAACCCGAACGTGATGCTCTGCGAGCGCGGCATCCGCACGTTCGAGAACGCCTACCGCTTCACGCTCGACCTGATGGCCGTGCCGGTGCTGAAGGAACTCTCGCACCTGCCGGTGATCGTCGACCCGAGCCACGCGGCCGGCCGGCGCGACCTCGTCACGCCGCTGTCGCTCGCGGCTGCCGCCGTCGGCGCCGACGGGATCATCGTCGAGGTCCACCCAAAGCCCGAGGAGGCGATCTGCGACGGACCGCAGGCGCTGCGCGCCGAGGACTTCGCCAGCTACGCGGTCGCTGTCGAGCAGGCGGCGCAGCTCGCTGGAAAGGCGCTCAGCGCCGTCTGACGGCGCGGAGCTTCTCGCGTTGAACGTAGCCGTGCTGGGGGTCGGGCTGATCGGCGGCTCGATCGGCCTGGCCGCCCGCCAGCGCGCGGACGCGCACGTGCGCGGCTATGACCCGGACGAGCGCGCGCGCGAGCGCGCGCTGCAGCTCGGCGCGATCGACGTCGCCGCGAGCAGCGTCAGCGAGGCTGTCGACGGCGCCGAGGTCGTGTTCGTCGCGGCGCCGGTCGGCGCGCTCGCCGAGACCGTGCGCGCGGCGCTCGAAGGCGCCGGCGCCGACTGCGTCGTCAGCGACGTCGGCTCGACCAAGCGCGCGCTCGCCGACGCGAGCGCCGACGAGCGCTTCGTCGGTGGCCACCCGCTCGCCGGCGCCGAGACGGCCGGCGTCGAGCACGCTCGCGCCGACCTGTTCGACGGCGCCGTCTGGTACTTGACGCCGACGAGCGCGACGGCCGGAGTGCTCTACGAGCGGCTGCACCGGCTGCTGACGACGCTCGGCGCGCAGCCGACGGCGATCGACGCCACGACGCACGATCGCCTGCTCGCGTCCGTCTCGCATCTGCCGCACGTGCTCGCGAACGTGCTCGTCGCGCAGGCGGCCGGTGCGCTTGGCGAGACGGCCGAGGGGCGCGTGCCGGCGGTTGGCCCGAGCTTTCGCGACGCGACGCGCGTAGCCGGCGCGAACAGCTCGATCTGGACCGACATCTACCTCTCCAATCGCGACGCGCTGCTTGCGGCGATCGACGACCTCTCGACGCGCATCGCCGGCGTTCGCACGGCGCTCGAGCGCGGCGATGCGGCCGCTGTCACCGCGTGGAACGAGGCCGCGCGAGCCGATCGCGAGAAACTGCTCGGCGCCGGGCTGACCGGCGGCGCGGTCGCGGAAGTGCGCGTCGCCGTGCCGAACCGGCCCGGCGTGCTCGCGCAGATCGCGCTGGCGCTGGGCGGCGCCGGCGTGAACATCCGCGACATGGCGCTCTCGCCCTCGGAGGACAACAGCCACGGGGTCGTCGCGCTGTGGCTCGACGGCGAGCGCGACGCCGCGCGAGCGGGCGAGCTGATCGCGGCGCTCGGCTTCCCGGTGGCGCCGGCGTGAGCGCGAGCGCCGCGACGCCGACGTCGGGCCCGGTCGGGATGATGCTCGGATGAACATGCGCTTCGAGCCCGCGCGCGGGCTGAGCGGCGAGCTGCGCGCCCCGCCGGACAAGTCGATCTCGCATCGCGCCGCGCTGCTCGGCGCGATGGCCTCCGAGCCGGTGCGCATCGAGCGCTATCTGCACGCGGCCGACACCGACTCGACGCTTGCCGCCGTGCAGGCGCTCGGCGCGCTCGTCGAGCTGCGCGGCGAGGACGACGTGGTCGTTCGCGGCACCGGCCTGCGCGAGGCTCGCCAGCCGCGTGATCCGATCGACGTCGGCAACGCCGGCACGCTGATGCGGCTGCTGCCGGGATGGCTGGCCGCGCAGGAGGGCTCCGAGTTCACGCTCGACGGCGACGCCTCGATTCGTCGCCGACCGGTCAACCGGATCGCCGAGCCGCTGCGCTTGATGGGCGCCGACCTGAGCGCGCGCGAGGACCGCTTCCCGCCGCTGCGCGTGCGCGGCGCGCACCTTCGCGCGATCTCCTACGACCTGCCGGTCGCGAGCGCACAAGTCAAGTCGTGCGTGCTGCTTGCGGCGCTCGCCGCCGACGGCGCGACGACCGTCAGCGAGCCGACGCGCAGCCGCGACCACACCGAGCGGCTGCTGTTGCGCGCCGGCGTCGGCATCCACCGCAACGGGCGGCGCGTGACGGTCGTCAACGCCGATGAGCTGCTGCTCGACGGCGTGCGCGTGCCCGGCGACCCCAGCTCGGCCGCGTTCCTCGTCGCCGCCGGCGTGCTCGTGCCGACCTCGCGACTGCTGATCGCCGATGTCAGCGTCAACTGGACGCGCAGCGGCTTCCTGCGGATCGTGCGGCGAATGCAGGGGATCGTGCTCGGCGACCTCGAGGAGGAGACCGGCGAGCTTTCGCCGGAGGAGCCGGTCAGCGACCTCGACGTCGCGCACGGCCAGCTCGAGGGCACGATCGTCGAGGCCGACGAGGTGCCGCTGGCGATCGACGAGCTGCCGCTCGTCGCGTTGCTCGGCTGCTTCGCCGAGGGCGAGACGATCGTGCGCGGCGCGCAGGAGCTGCGCGTCAAGGAGTCCGACCGGATCGCCGGCGTCGTCGACGGGCTGCGCGGGCTCGGCGCCGAGATCGAGGAGACCGACGACGGCTTCGCCGTTCGCGGCAGCGGCGGGCTGCGCGGAGGGACGATCGACGCGCTTGGCGATCACCGCATGGCGATGCTCGGCGCCGTCGCCGGATTGGCCTCGCGCGAGGGCGTCGAGGTGATCGGGATGGAGGCCGCGAACGTGTCCTATCCGGGGTTCGTCGACGACCTCGAGAGACTTCAGGGCTGATCCATCGCGCAATTGCGGTGTTCGGATCTATGCGCCGCCTGGATGATCCAAGCGCCGGGCTTCCGTGTATGCCTCTGACATAGTGGAGGAGTGATCATCGCGATCGACGGACCCGCCGGGGCGGGCAAGTCAACCATCGCGCGTGCCGTCGCGGCTCGGCTCGGCTTCGCGTTCCTCGATACCGGCGCGCTGTACCGCTGCGCCGTGCTGGCCGGCTTGCGTAGGGACAAGCCCCCCGAGGAGATCGTCGAGTCACTCGACATCTGTCTCGGCGAGCGCGTCATGCTCGATGGCGAGGATGTGACCACCGCGATCCGCGCCCCCGAGATCAGCAGCCTCACGCCTGCCGCAGCCGCACGACCGGAGTTGCGCGCGGCTCTGACGGAGAAGCAGCGCAAGCTGATGGCTCACGGCGACTGGGTCGCCGAGGGTCGCGACGTTGGCACGGTCGTGGTTCCAGAAGCGGAGGTCAAGGTCTTCCTCACGGCTTCGGTCGATGCACGTGCGCGACGCCGAGCGCTCGAGCATGACGACCAGGAGGTCGACGCCGTGCGAGGCGCTTTGCTGATGCGCGACCGGATGGATAGCGAGCGCGAGCACGGACCGCTGCATGCTGCTCGCGACGCAATCGAGATCGACACCACCGAGCTGAGCGTGGACGAGGCGGTCGAGACGGTCTTGGCCCTGGCGCCAGATGTCTACGCGGCCGCGCCGGCGCTGTTCGCTGTTACCCCCGAGGAAGCAGCGACTCCGCGCAAGCGTAGTCATCGCGCCGCGCCCTCGCCGGCAAACGGCTAGCCGCAGTCGCGCTCAGCGCCTTCGGCGAATTCGACGGCTCCGACGGTCGCAGTATCTGCCCACTTCGCGAATCGCGACGACGATCGCCAGCACGCCGATCGGGACGCCGACGATGAACACGGCCCAGACGATTCCGTCGTGCCACGATGCAGGCCACGCGGCGTGTAGTCGGCCGCCGAGCGACCGGTTAGTCGCGATCGACAGGACCGTGCTCAGCGCGGCGCCGATCAGCGCCGTTGCCAACACGACGACGCCGAACAAGACGACCTGCTCGCTACGCGCGCTGGTTGTCTCGACCCGCTCCTTGTTCCTTCAATTCGGTGAGGAACCCGCCAGACGGTTCCTGATCGAGACGTTGCCGGCGATTTGCTCGGGCATGCGGAACAGCTCCTTGGTGGAGAACATCGCCGTGTCGCCTGACTCGAGCACGACCGCACGGCGCGTCCGAGCAGTCGGGCGTGAGCGATGGGGCGTATTGCGCTGCCGTCTGGCTTGATCAGCCCGTCGCTGGCGATCGTGATGTCGTAGGAGGCCGCACGCAGCGCCTTCGCGCAGAAGGTGTCGCCGACGATCAGCTCGCCTCGCTCAACCGCTTCGCAGATCGCGCGATCGGACAGGAGCACTCCTCCGGCCGACGCGGTCTCGGTATCGCTTGCCTTCCCGGCTGTGCTCATGCGAGCCTCTCCGACGCTCGCTCGAGAACGTGACGAAGCCCGCCGTCGGTGCGAACGTCGATCCGCTCGGTGTCGACCTCAACGACCGGGCAGCGTGTCCACCGATCGACCAGTGCTCGATATCGGGCGCTGAGACGTGTCAGATACTCGACCGTGACAGTTCGCTCCTCGGGGCGAGCTCGCCTGCGGACGCGCCGCAGCAGCTCTTCTGGTGAGGCTGTTAGGTGGACGAGCAGTGTTGGCTGCGGCAACTGCTCATCGAGTCGCTCGTAGACGGCTTCTAGCAGTCGCAGATCGTCTCCGGCAAGCAGCTCGCGTGCGAATACGTGGGCGTTCTCGTGGATGCTGCGCTCCTGCACGCCGCCGTCGGCAGCGAGGCGCGCGTGGTCAGATCCCGCCGCGAGCAGGAACCATGCTTGGGACAGCAGGGGCGCGCGCAGGTCTGCATCGAACCACGGGTTCTCCATCCAGCGCTCCGGAAAGGTCGGAAGTCCCATCGCGTCACCGAGGGCGCTCAGTAGTTGCGTCTTGCCGGTCGCGATGTTTCCGGCGATCACCAAAATCCTCGTGCCGCCATCCGCCACGTCACATAGGTTCTTTCCAACGACGCGAATTCCTGGTCGTCTCGGGCGGTAGATGACGAGCGCGCGGTCATACTGGCTGCATGAAGGTCGCGATCGTCGGTTACCCGAACGTCGGCAAGTCCTCGCTGATCAACCGCCTGTCGGGCACGCGCGAGGCGGTCGTGCACGAGCGCGCCGGGATCACGCGCGATCGCAACGAGATCGAGTGCGAGTGGAACGGTCGTCAGTTCAAGCTGATCGACACCGGCGGCGTCGACTTCGAGGACGAGGACCCGCTCGCCGGATCGATTCGCGAGCAGGCGCGCGCCGGCCTGGCCGAGGCGCAGGTCGCCGTGCTCGTCGTCGACGCGCGCGCCGGTGTGCGACCCGGCGACGAGGAGATGGCCGACCTGCTGCGCCGCTCGCCGCTGCCGACGATCGTCGCGGCGAACAAGTGCGACGGAGTCGGCGAGCTGACGCTCGCGGCCGACTTCCATCGGCTCGGCCTTGGCCAGCCGATCGCCGTCTCGGCGACGCAAGGGCTCGGCTCGGGCGACCTGCTCGATCGGATCGTCGAGCTGTTGCCCGACGGCGAGGAGCAGCCCGACGACGAGACGGTCCGCCTCGCGGTGATCGGCCGCCCGAACGTCGGCAAGTCCTCGCTCGTCAACCGCTTCCTCGGCGAGGACCGCGTGATCGTCTCCGAGCTCGCCGGCACGACGCGCGACGCGATCGACATGCCGCTGCTCGTCGGCGAGCGCCGCCTGACGCTGATCGACACGGCCGGCATGCGCCGCCAATCGAAGGTCTCCGACTCGGTCGAGTACTACACGACGCTGCGCTCGCAGCGCGCGGCAGAGCGCGCCGATGTCGCGCTCGTCGTCTGCGACGCCGCGCTCGGCGTCACCGCGCAGGACCTGCGGATCGCCGAGCTGGCGATGAAGGCCGGCTGTGCGACGGCGATCGTCTTGAACAAGTGGGACCTGCACGACGGCGGCGAGGCCGAGCTCGACCACGAGCGCGCGCGCGTCGCCGAAAAGCTGCGGCTGCGTCCGCGCGTGCTGACCGCGAGCGCGAAGACGGGCCGCCACGTCGCGCGACTGCTGACCGAGGCGATCGCGCTCGGCGATCGCGTCTCCGGGCGGATTCCGACGCCGGAGCTGAACCGCTTCCTCGCCGAGGCCGTGCAGGCGCGCCAGCCGCCGGTCGGCACGCGCCGTGGCGCCAGCGGGCACCGCCTGCGCTTGATCTACATGGCGCAGATCGGCCAGCGCCCGCCGCGCTTCGCGATCCAGGTCAACTCGCGGGCGCGCGTCACGCGCGACTACGCGTACTTCATCGAGAACCGGCTGCGCGCGCGCTACGCGATGGAGGGCGTGCCGCTGATCATCGACTTCGTCGAGCGCGGCGAACGCGGTCGCGGCGAGTCGCGAGGAGGCGGCCGCGGAGGCTCGGCGGCGGGCAAGCAGGCGCCGGCGGCCGAGCGCTGAGAGGCCGCGCACGCGGGCTTGTCCTAGACTGTCGCGGCTCTCGTCGCCCTCGCGCGTCGCCCGCCCCAACGACATCAGGAGCCAATCGCCGCCGCCATGACCGAGTCTTCCGACACAGAATTCCTGTTCACGTCCGAGTCCGTCACCGAGGGGCATCCGGACAAGATCGCCGACCAGATCTCCGACGGCGTGCTCGACGCCGTGCTGCGCGACGAACCGTACGGGCGCGTCGCCTGCGAGACGCTCGTCAACACCGGCCTGATCGTCGTCTCCGGCGAGATCTCGACCGAGACGTACGTCGACATCCAGGAGATCGCGCGCGAGACCGTTCGCAAGATCGGCTACACCGACGCCGACCTCGGCTTCTCGGCCGACTCGTGCGCGGTGCTCAACGCGATCGACAAGCAGTCGCCGGACATCGCGCAGGGCGTCGACAAAGCGTATGAGACGCGCAACGACCCGGCCGACGACGACGAGCTCGACGTCGCCGGCGCCGGCGACCAGGGAATGATGTTCGGCTACGCGACGAACGAGACCGAGTCGCTGATGCCGCTGCCGATCTCGCTCGCGCACCGCCTCGCCGAACGCCTCGCGGCGATCCGCAAGGACGGCACGCTCGACTACCTGCGTCCCGACGGCAAGACGCAGGTCAGCGTCCGCTACGTCGACGGCAAGCCGGTCGAGATCGAAAAGCTGTTGATCTCGACGCAGCACGCCGAGGGCGTCGAAGCGCAGATCGCCGACGACCTCTGGCGCCACGTCGTCGAGCCGATCCTGCCGGGCGATCTCTACGACGCCGCAAAGCTGCGCAAGAACTTCCTCGTCAACCCGACCGGTCGGTTCGTGATCGGCGGCCCGGTCGGCGACGCCGGCCTGACCGGCCGCAAGATCATCGTCGACACCTACGGCGGGATGGCGCGCCACGGCGGCGGCGCGTTCTCCGGCAAGGACCCGTCGAAGGTCGATCGCTCCGCCGCGTACGCGGCGCGCTGGGTCGCGAAGAACATCGTCGCCGCGGGCTTGGCCGAACGCGCCGAAGTGCAGGTCGCCTACGCTATCGGCGTCGCGCACCCGGTCTCGGTGATGGTCGAGACGTTCGGCACCGAGTTGCAGGGACGCACGCGCGGGCAGATCGCAAAGGCCGTCGACGAGGTCTTCGACCTGCGCCCAGGCTCGTTCCGCGAGGAGCTCGACCTGCACCGGCCGATCTATCAGAAGACCGCCGCGTACGGCCACTTCGGCCGCGATGACGAGGACTTCACGTGGGAGCGCACGGACAAGGCCGACGCGCTGAAGTCGGCGGCCGGGCTGTGACGTTCGCGCGCGCCGCGTAGCGCGCGGTCCGATCCGCCGCTGGCTCTATGGTCAGAGCCGTGGCCTCGATTGCTCAAGTGGAGCCGATGACGACGGCCCGCGCGCTGCGCGGGCCGTTCGACTACAGGCTTCCGGAGGAGCTTCGCGACGGCGTCGTCGACGTCGGCTCGATGCTCGTCGTGCCGTTCGGGCGCCGTCAGGTGCTCGGCGTCGTCGTCGGCATGGCCGATTCGAGCGACGTCGCCGCCGAGAAGCTGCTCGCGCCGCTGCGCGCGCTCGAGCTCGGCGTGCCGGCGGAGATGGTCGGGCTCGCCGATTGGATCGCGAACGAGTACTGCTCGACGCTCTCGCGCGCGCTCGGCCTCGTGCTGCCGCCGGGCGCGACGCGCCGGTTGAGCGGACGCAAACGCCGCGCTACGGCTCGCGCGCCGCAGCCGGCCGTCGGCACGCGCCGCGCGCAGCGTCCGGTGCTGAGCGCCGAGCAGGAGGAGGCGCTGGCTTCGCTTCGCGACGAGCTCGCCGCGCGCCGGGCGCATGCGCGGCTGCTGCACGGCGTGACCGGCTCGGGCAAGACCGAGGTCTACCTGCGCGCGGCGGAGCTGGCGCTCGAGCAGGGGCGCGGCGTGATCGTGCTCGTGCCGGAGATCGCGCTGACGCCGCAGACGGTGAGCCGTTTCGTCGAACGCTTCGGCGAGACCGTCGCCGTCTTGCACTCGCAGCTGCGTGGCGCCGAACGCTACGCCGAGTGGCGACGGCTGCGCGAGGGCGACGCGCGGATCTGCGTCGGCCCGCGCTCGGCCGTGTTCGCGCCGATCGAGCGGCTCGGCCTGATCGTCGTCGACGAGGAGCACGAGTCCTCCTACAAGCACGAAGGCGATCCGCGCTACGACGCGCGCGACGTCGCCGCCGAGCGCGCGCGGCGCAGCGGCGCCGTGCTGCTGCTGGGCAGCGCCACGCCGCGTGCGGAGAGCGCACAGCGCACGGCGCGCTCGACGCTGGCGCGGCGCGTCGACGGCCGTCCGCTGCCGCCCGTCGAGCTGCTCGACATGCGCCAGCAGAGCGACGGCCTGCACCCGCAGACGGCGCAGGCGCTGGCCGCCGTGCGCGACGCGCGCGGCAAGGCGATCGTGCTGCTCAACCGGCGCGGCTGGTCGAACTTCCTCTCCTGCCGCTCGTGCGGTCACGTCTGGAGTTGCCCGCAATGCGATGTCGCACTGGTGCTGCATCGCGCCGGCGGGTTCGTCGCGTGCCACCACTGCGGCCATCGCGAGCGCGCTCCGGAGCGCTGCTCGGCGTGCTCCTCGATGTCGGTCGCGCGCCACGGCGCCGGCACCGAGCGCCTCGCGCACGAGCTGGCGAGCGTGCTCGACGACGGCGCCTTCCCGGTCTTCCGGCTCGACGCCGACGTCGCGTCCGGCGCGAGCGCGAGTGGGGCGGCGCCCGCCAACGGGCGCGCGACCGAGCCGTCGACCGGCGGCTTCGTCGATGCGGTCGGCGCGCTGTTGCGGCGCTTCGAGCTGGCCGACTGCGGCGTGCTGATCGGCACGCAGATGGTCGCCAAGGGCCACGACTTCGCCGACGTCTCGCTCGGAGTCGTGCTCGACGCCGACGCGACGCTGCGGTTTCCCGACTTTCGCGCCGAGGAGCGGACGTTCTCGCTGATCGCCCAGCTGGCCGGGCGCGTCGGGCGCGGCGGCGACGGTCGCGTGCTCGTCCAGACGATCGCGCCGCAAGCGCGAGCGATCGCGCATGCCGCTCGCCATGACAGCGATGGCTTCGTGCGCGGCGAGCTCGAGCGCCGCCGCGCGCTCGACTACCCGCCGTTCTCGCACCTGATCAGGACGATCTGCTCGGCTGAGAGCTCGGACGCGGCGCGCGCCGCCGCGAGCGCCGTGCGGCGCGGCCTGGTTGGCGCAGAACGCGATGCCGGCCTTGCGGTGCTCGGTCCGGCCGCCCTGTTTCGGCTGCGCGGCCGCGAGCGCGAGGCGCTCGTGATCAAGACCGGCGCGCGGCGTCCGGCCGTGCAAGCGGTCGGCGATGCCGTGCAGAAGGTCGCTGCCAGCGGCGATCACCACGGCGTGCATTTCAGCGTCGACGTCGATCCGCAGTAGCCAAGACGTCTCTTCAAATACATATAAGCGCTACGGTTCGCGTCCTCAAAATCAAATCGGGAGCGTCGTGGAAGACTTTGCGCTAGCGGACGTGTCGCAGCCGACGGTTCGCAGTTTCGTGGTTAGCAGGATCGTTGGTGTCGCGGCGTCGAGCGGGCGCCGGGCGGTCGCCCTCACGGTCCCCGCGGCCCTGCTCGCGCTGGCGCTCTCGCTGCCGACGTCGACCTTCGCGTCCGTCCCCCCAGATCACTCGGCGACGGGCTATGCCGAAGCTGTCAAAGCCTGCCCGCAGTCCCAGCCCGGCTTCGATCGATGCTTCGCGCTCGTGCGCAAGCCGGTGGCAGGCCCCGCTGCGGACACGGATAGGTCCGGCGTGAGCCCATTCGTCGTCGGCGCCGGAGCCGCTTCGGCCGGCCCCGCCGGAGGCCTCACGCCCGAAGACCTCGCGAGCGCGTATGGCTACACGCCGGCCACCGGCGGCTCGGGCGAGACCGTCGGGATCGTCGACGCTTTCGACGATCCCACGATTGCCTCGGACTTGGCTGTGTTCGACGACGAGTATGGGCTCCCGTCGTGCACGACGAGCAACGGCTGCCTGACGAAGGTCGGCCAGTCGGGTGGCGCGACGCCGGCGGCCGACACCTTGGGCTGGTCGGTCGAGATCGCGCTGGACGTCGAGACGGTCCACGCGACGTGCCCGAACTGCCACATCCTCCTAGTCGAGAGCGACAACAACAGCGAGGCGAACCTCGCGACCGCCGCCGACGAGGCGGTCGCGCTCGGCGCGAGCGTCGTCTCGAACTCCTACGGCGGTCCTGAGCGCTTCGCTGGAGCACTCGAACACTCGGCCTATGACCATCCCGGCGTCCCGATCGTCGCGTCGACCGGCGACAACGGCTACTACAACTGGCGCGAACTCGAAGAAGAATCCCAGATGCCTAACGCACCGGCCTCGTCTCCTTCGGTGATCTCCGTCGGCGGCACGACGCTGACGCTGAACCCCGACGGCACTCGTGCGAACGAGACGGTGTGGCCCGGGTCCGGCGGGGGTTGCAGCAAGTCCTTCGAAGCGCGTCCGTGGCAGCTCGACGTAGCCGGGTACGGCGCGAGCGGATGCGGCGACAAACGGCTCAGCGCCGATGTCTCGGCGGACGCCGATCCGAACACGGGCCTGGACATCTACGACACGTACAACTGCGGCTCCATGTGCGAAGGGGTCGACGAAGGCTGGGAGACGATCGGCGGCACCTCATTGTCGGCGCCGTTGATCGCGTCGATGTATGCGCTTGCGGGAGGCGGCCACGGGGCTCCTTACCCGTCGGTGACGCTCTATGGACACGGCGCTCACTTCGACGTCACCGAAGGCGGGAACGGATTTTGCGAAGGGGAAGCGCTCGGCTGCGCAGGGATCGACTCGATCGGCCTTGGCCGGATCGACTGCGAAGGCGCCACCGAGTGCGATGCGGCGCCAGGCTACGACGGCCCGTCGGGCGTCGGCACGCCGGTCGGGCTCGGCTTGTTCCAGCCGGAACCGCCGACCGCGACGATCTCCGCCCCGGCCTCGCCGGTGGCCGGCAGCGCGGCGAGCTTCAACGCGAGCGACTCCGCCAGCTTCTATCCGGGCGACTCGATTGCCAGCGCATCGTGGAGCTGGGGCGACGGCACGAGCGGCGGCGGCATCGCGACGACGCACACCTACGCCGCGCCGGGCACGTACACGCTGAAGCTCACCGTGACCGACGCCTTCGGTCTGTCGAGCGCCGAAGCCACGCGCGAAGTGACCGTCGCCCCGGCCGTCGTTGGCGTCGAAGGCGGCGGCGGTGGCACTGGAGGCGGCGGCGACAGCGGCAGCGAAAGCGGCGCCGGCGCATCGGGCGGTGGCGGCGCGACGACCACGACGACCAGCACGGCCCCGGCTACGACTAGCGCCGCCTCGCAGCAGGGCGTGTCGGGCTTCCAGTCAGCCTCGCCGACCGCGGCGAGCGCGCGTCTGGCGAGCAACTCGTTGAAGGTCAGCGCGGGCAAGGTCGAGCTGACGATCGTCTGCGCGGCGTCAGGCGCGAGCTGCGCCGGCACGGTGACGCTGAGCGCGCCGGCCACGGGCCACGCGAGCACGGCGAAGGTGAGCGCGCTGACGCTCGGCAAAGCGTCGTTCACGGTCGCATCGGGCAAGACGCAGACGGTCACGCTGCGCCTCTCGGCGCAGGCGCTGGCGCAGCTGACGCGGTTGCGTGGCTTGCGCGCGACGGCGACGATCGCCCTGCGCGCGGGCAGCGGCGCGGCGCAGACTGCGCGCAGCACGGTCACGCTCCGCCCGGCGCCGTCGACGCGGCGACGGCGCTGACCGCGGCGACGGCTGCGATCTGACGGTCGGCGGGCGCGGCTCCTAAACTTGGCCGTGATGAGCGACGCGCGCAACGAGCCGGAGACCGCTGGGCTCGACGAGCTCCCGATTCCGGTCTCCGAGGAGGCCGACGTCGAGGTCGAGCGCGACGAGGAAGCGCCCGAGCCCGAGGAGCTCGACGCCGAGACGCGCGCGCGGCGCGATCACGCGCTGCGCTTCGTGCGCAAGCTCGGCGATCCGGTGCTGCGCGCGACGGCGCTGCCGGTCGAGCGCTTCGACGAGTCGCTGCGACGCGAGATCGAGCGGATGGGCGAGCTGATGCACGACGCGCTCGGCGTCGGGCTCGCCGCGACGCAGCTCGGTGTGCTGCATCGCGTGCTCGTCTATCGCGCGTACGCCGACGATCCGCTGACGGCGCTCGTCAACCCGGTGCTCGAGTGGCAGAGCGATGAGCTCGAGACCGCCGAAGAGGGCTGCCTCAGCTTGCCGGGCGTCCATGTCGCGGTCGAGCGCCCGGCGCGCGTGCGCGTCAGCGGCCAAGGCGCGCATGGCGAGCAGGTCGAGGTCGAGGCCGAAGGCCTCGAGGCGCGTGTGATCCAGCACGAGATCGATCACCTCGACGGCGTGCTGATCCTCGATCGCATCTCGCGCCAGGCGCGCAAGGAGGCGATGCGCGCGATGCGCGAGGCGCAGGAGACGGCGAGCGCCGCGTAGCGCTCGCGCTGGCGTGCGTCTCGTCTATCTCGGGACCACCGACTTCGCCGCTGCGATCCTCGAGCGCTTGGCGCAGAGCGAGACGTATCGCCCGGCGCTCGTCCTGACGCGGCCCGATCGCCCGCGCGGTCGCGGTCGCAAACTCGCTTCGCCGCCGGTCGCCGTGGCCGCTCGCGAGCTCGACCTCGCGCTCGAGCAGCCCGAGCGAGTCAACGATCAGCAGAGCGTCGAGCTGATCGCCGCCACGCGTCCGGACGCCGTCGTCGTCTGCGCGTTCGGCGCGCTGATCAAAGAGCCGCTGCTGTCGGCTTACGAGCTGCTCAACGTGCATCCTTCGCTGCTGCCGCGCTGGCGCGGCGCGGCGCCGATCGAGCGCGCGATGATCGCCGGCGACAGCGAGACGGGCGTCTCGATCCTGCGACTGACGGCCGGCCTCGACAGCGGTCCGGTGTGCCTCGCCCGCGGCGAGCCGATCGGCGATCGCGACACGTACGGCTCGCTGTCGCTGCGTTTGCGCGAGCTGAGCGCCGAGCTGCTGCTCGACGTGCTCGATCGCAAGGCCGCCGGCGACCCGCTCGCGTTCGTCGAGCAGGACGAGGGCGGCGTGACATACGCCGAGAAGATCGAGCCCGACGATCGCACGCTCGACCCGACTCGTCCGGCCGAGCGGCTCGAGCGCGTCGTGCGCGCGCTGCACCCGCAGATCGGCGCGCGCGTCGAGCTGGCTGACGGCACGCTGCTCGGCGTGCAGGAGGCGGCGCTCGGCGACGGGCGCGAATCGTATGCCGGCGCGTACGAGCAGCAGCCAGCTGCTCCGGCGCCGCCAGAGCTAGGGGTGGCACGAGAGCTAGGGGCGGTGCCAGAGCTAGGGGCGGTGCCAGAGCTCCAGGCGGCGCGAGAGCTCGGCGTCGTCGAGCGCGACGGCCGGCTGTTGCTGCTCTGCACGCCGGGCACGCTCGAGCTGCGCGTCGTGCAGCCTCCAGGGCGCCGCCCGATGGACGCGGCCGCTTACATACGCGGCTACGGCCTACCCGGTCGCCGGTAGTCGGCGGCGCACGAAGGCACCGGTACGCTCGCGTCGAGCCGCGCATCGGCCTGCGGCGCGCCAGGCTGGCTCGACAGCGGTACCACGCCCGCCCAGACCGCCAGCGCGTAGTCGGCCTCATCGTCCAGCGGCGGGCCATTGCGCAGCTTCGCCGAGCACTCGTCGATCGGCAGCGCGAGCACCGACGTCGCCTTCAGCTCGTTCTCACTCGGCGGGCGCGTTTCGGCCCAGCGCCCCGGCACGATGTGCTCGACGATCGCCTCGAGCGCCGTGAGCTTCTCGGCGGGCTGTTCGACCGCCCGCGCCGTCCCGAGCAGCATCGCCGAGCGGTAGTTGGCCGAGTGGTGCATCGCCGCGCGCGCGAGCACGAGGCCGTCGAGCAACGTCACCGTGAGGCACGCCGGGGCGCCGGTCACGAGCTTCCGCAGCGTGCGGCTGGCCGTCGAGCCATGCAGGTACACGACGTCGCCGCTGCGCGCGTGCAGCGTCGGGATCACGAATGGCTGACCGCTCTCGTCGGCGATGCCGACGTGCGCGATCAGCGCCTCGTCGAGGATCGCGTCGATCGTCGCGCGGTCGTAGTCGCCGCGTTCGCGCTTGCGCCGTAGTCGGACGCGGTCCGAAGGAGGGGTCGACACGCTGTCTCCTTATTTGTCATAGTACAGAATCTTGTCTGACCTAAAACAGTATCGGATCGTCGCGGCGAGCGCAGCCGAGCTCGTGCGCGGCGTCGAGCGCGCCGTCGCCGACGGGAGCATGCAGCCCGGCGAGCGTCTGCCATCGGTGCGTCGGCTCGCGGCCGAGGTCGGTCTCAGCCCGGTGACGGTAGCGAGCGCGCTCGGCGAGTTGCGCCGGCGCGGCGTCGTCGTGACGGAGTCGCGCCGCGGCACGCGGATCGGCGAACGGCCGCCGATCGGCGCTTCGCGCGCGCTGCAGCCGGTGCCGGCGGGAGCGCGCGACCTCTCACAGGGCAATCCCGACCCCGTGCTGCTGCCCGACCTGAAGCGCGCGCTGGCTGGCACGAACCTGCCGCAGCGACTGTACGGCGAGCCGGCGGCGTTGCCCGAGCTGGCCGAGCTCGCGCGCGGGCGGTTCGCCGCCGATGGGATCGTCGGCGCGACGCCTTGCGTCCTCAGCGGCGCGCTCGACGCGATCGAGCGTGTGCTCGAGGCGCACATGCGCGCAGGCGACCGGGTCGCGGTCGAGAGCCCAGGCTACGCGGCGTTGTTCGACTTGCTGCGCGCGCGCGGGCTGACGCTCGAGCCGGTCGCGATCGATCAGCGCGGGATGCGCCCGCAGGCGCTGCGCGCGGCGCTCGAGCGCGGCGCGAGCGCTGTCGTGCTGACGCCGCGCGGGCAGAACCCGACCGGCGCCGCGCTCGACGCTCAGCGCGCGGCGGAGCTGCGCGAGGCGATGGCCCCGTTCCCAGCGGCGCTCGTCGTCGAGGACGACCACCTCGGTGACGTCGCCGGATGCGAACTGCACACGACCGTCGCCGGCCGCGCTCGCTGGGCCGCGACGCGCTCGGTCGCCAAGTCGCTCGGGCCCGACCTGCGCCTCGCGATGCTCTGCGGCGACGAGCAGACGCTTGCGCGTGTGCAGGGGCGCCAGCAGTGCGGCCCCGGCTGGGTCAGCCACATCTTGCAGCGCCTCGTCCTCGGCCTGCTGCAGGACCCGCACGTGCTCGCTTCGATCGAGCGCGCGAGCGCGACGTACACGACGCGACGCGAGCAGCTGCTCGACGCGCTCAGTGGGCATGGCATCGCCGCGACGGCGGCCTCGGGCCTGAACGTCTGGGTCCCGGTCGACGATGAGACCGGCGTCGTCGGCGCGCTGGCGCAGCGCGGCTGGGTGCTCGCGCCGGGAGCGCCGTATCGCCTCGCCGGTAGTCCGCCGGCCGTTCGCATCACGATCGCGACGCTGCGCGGGCAGGAGTCGGCGCGGCTCGCGAGCGAGCTGGCGGACGTATGCGCGCCGGCGCGCGTCGCGCGCAGCGGATAGCGATGATGGCTGGCGTGGCGAGCTCCCCGAGCACCGCGATCGCGCCGGCGCGGCGCTGCGCGTTCGCCGTCGTGCGCCGCGTGTTCGAGCGCGGCGCGTACGCCGACCGTGCGTTCCAGGCCGAAGCGAGCAAGCTCGATCGCCGCGACAGGGCGCTTGCGATGCGCTTGTCGTACGGAACGGTCCAGCGCAAGGGCACGCTCGACTGGCTGATCGAGCGTCTCGCCGAGCGTTCCGTCGCGCGGCTCGACGCGCCGGTGCTGGCGGCGCTGCGGCTCGGCCTGTTCGAGCTGCTGTACCTGTCCGGCGCGCCCGATCGCGCCGTCGTCGCCGACGCGGTCGAGCTGGCGAAGACGAACGGCCGCGGCGGGCACGGGCTCGTCAACGCCGTGCTGCGTCGCGCGGCGCGCGAGGGCGCGGACGCGCTGCTTGGCCAGCTCAGCGAGCGCACGCCTGAGCAGGCGGCCGTCGCGCACTCGCATCCGCAGTGGATCGCGCGGCTGTTGTGGGAGCGGCTCGGCGCGGCCGATGCGCGCGCGCTGATGGCCTACGACAACGAGCCGGGCGAGGTCGCCTTGCGCGCGAACGCGCTCGTGACCGACGCCGACTCGCTCGCCGCCGATCTGCAGGCGAGCGACGTCGCCTGCCATCTCGACGAATCGATCCCCGAGGCGGTCGTGCTCGATGGCCCGTTCGACGCGCACGAGTCGCCGCTGTGGCGCGCTGGCGCGTTCGTCGCGCAGTCGCGCGCGGCGATGCTCGTCGCACGGGCGCTCGCGCCGCGCGCGGGCGAGCGCGTGCTCGACCTGTGCGCCGCGCCCGGCGGCAAGACGACGCATCTCGCCGCGCTGATGGGCGGCGACGGCGAAGTGGTCGCGGTCGAGCGCAACGAGCGCCGCGCTGAGGAGCTGCGCGAGACGGCGCGACGATTGCGCGCGGGCAGCGTGACGGTCGAGCTCGGCGACGCCGCCGAGCCGCGCGTGTCGCGCGAGCGCTTCGACCGCGTGCTCGTCGATCCGCCGTGCTCGGGCCTCGGCACGCTGCAGGCGAACCCCGATCTGCGCTGGCGGATGACGCCTGAGTCGATCGAGCAGATGGTGAGCGTGCAGCGCAAGATCCTCGCCGCCGGCGCGCAAGCGGTTAGTGCCGACGGCGCGCTGGTCTACTCTACGTGCACGATTTCACCAATCGAGAACGAGCTCGTGATCGCGGACTTCCTGGACTCTCACGCCGACTTCGCCGTCGACGACCTGTCGTCGCTGCGCTCCTCGATCGGCCAGCCTGTCGCGGCCGACGCGAGCTCGGCGCACGGCGGCTTGCCGGGCGCCGTGCTGACGTTGCCCCATCGCGACCGCACGGCCGGCTTCTTCATCGCGCGACTGCGCCGGAGCTGAGCGATGGACGGCGAGCAGAAGTCGTCGGGCGCCGCCGTCGATCTCGGTCCGAAGTGCCCGAACTGCGGCGAGCCGTGGCTGCGTCCGACGAACCTTCCGGGCCGGTATCGGTGCGTCTACTGCCTGCACCGTTTCGAGCTGACTTCGGTCTGCCCGAACTGCGGCGAGCACTCGACGATCGTGCGGATGTCATCGACGGCGATCATGAAGTGCAATCACTGCGGCGACAGCATGCTCCAACCGCTGTGAGCGAGCTTGCGCGCGAGCTGCTGCGCGGCGTGCGCGTCGCGCCGTCGATTCTCTCGGCCGACTTCGGGAAGCTGCGCGAGCAGGTCGGCGAGGTGCTCGCGGCGGGTGCGCGCGTGATCCACGTCGACGTGATGGACGGCCACTTCGTGCCGCCGATCACCGTCGGCCCGCTCGTCGTCGCTGGACTTGCCGGGCAGGCGCGCGAGGCCGGCGCGATCCTCGACGTGCACTTGATGATCGAGCGTCCAGAGCGCCACGTCGGTGAGTTCGTCAAGGCCGGCGCCGACTCGGTCACGTTCCACGCCGAGGCGACGCCGCACGTCGCCTATGTGGCCAACCTCCTACGCGAGAGCGGCGCGTGCGTCGGTCTCGCGATCAACCCCGGCACGCCGGTCGGCGCGCTCGCGGAGGTCGCCGCGGAGATCGACATGGCGCTGTGCATGACCGTCAACCCCGGCTGGGGCGGCCAGGCATTCATCGAGCATTCGCTCGAGAAGCTGCCGCGCGTGCGCGCGATCGTCGGCGACGACGTCGCCGTGCAGGTCGATGGCGGCGTCACACCGGCGACGGCGCCCGCGTGCCGGCGGGCCGGCGCGAACGTGTTCGTCGCCGGATCGGCGATCTTCGGCGCCGACGATCCAGGCGCGGCCTACCGCGCGATCGTCGACGCGATCGGCGCGAGCTGACTCGCCGCGGGGCGGATTGTCGCCGCGAGGCGGACCGTCGCCGCGGGGCTGATCGCGCGCATCGCGCTCAGGACGCGGCCGGCGTCGCGAGCGTGCGCGTGCCCTGGCGATAGAGCAGCGTCAGCGCGAGCGCGAGCAGCGCCGTCGCGCCGGCGTAGCCGACCTCGGCGCGCAGCAGCTGTTCGGAGATCGCCGGCAGCACCATCCAGCCGACGAACAGCGCCGCCGCGAGCAGCCAGCAGCCGGCGGCGGCGCGAGCGCGGTCGCGCGCGAGCGCCGCTTGGTTGAGCGCTCCGGAGCAGAGGTGCAGGCCCATGCCGACGCCGATCAGCGCAAGGCCGAAGCCTTTGTAGTGGTAGTGCTGCCCGAAGAACACGTGCTGCAGCGCGAACGGGCCGATCACGAGCAGGCCGAGCGCGACGAGCGTCGCGAACGCGGCGATCGCGAGCACCGTCGTGCGGATCGCCTTGGCGAACGCATCGTGACCGGCGGTCGCCTCGAGCCCGGTCAGATGCGGCAGCAGTGACGTCTGGATCGCCTGGAACAGCTGCAGCGGCGCGCGCGCGATCAGCAGCACGTTGAAGACGATCCCGGCGAGCGCGCGGTTCGGCGAGGTCGCATCGACGGTCAGCACGGCGGCGTTCAACAGCGTCTGCTCGGACAGCATGATCGCCGAGACGGCCGCGGCGAAGCCGCCGCCACGACGCAACGAGAGGTCGTCGTGCGCCGCCGTCTCCTGGACGCCCTCGGTGCCTGGGCCGGCGAGCGCCGCGGCGGCCTCGTCGACGGTGATCGGCGCCTGCTCGCGCTCGCTCGACGATCGCTGGCGCGCGCTCGACGCCGGCTCGCTCGCGCTCGATCGCGATCGCGCTCTCCGCGCTTCGCCGCGCGAGCCGCTCGTCCGCGCGAACGCGAGCGGCACGACGACGAGCGAGACGAACGGCGCGGCGGCGATGCCGAATGCGACGGCGCTCTCGCCGTGCGCGATGCCGACGGCGACGGCGAGCGCGAAGCAGATTCGCGAGACCGACTCCATCAGCACGAGCCCGCCGAACAGCGCGAAACGCTCGTGCCCGGCGAGCCAGCCGCGCGCGAAGTAGCTCGCGGCGTAAGCGAGCGTGCCGATCAACAGCACGTCGTAGAGCGCGTGCTGGTGTTCGAAGACGTGATCGACGAGCTCGCCGTGCAGCGCCAGCGCGACGATCAGGAAGACGAGCGCGAAGCTCGCCTGGATCAGCATCGGCACGCGCAGCGTGTGTTGCGCGTGCCCGCGCGCGCGGCGTTCGGCGATCGTGCGCGAGAGCAGCTGTTCGATCGGCCTGTAAATGACCGAGATGATCACGAACATGACCGACCACAGGAGGTCGATTCGCTTCGCCGGCTGTTCGCCGAGCACGTGGCTGGCGATCGAGAAGTACGCGAACGTCAGCAGCCCGGTCGAGGCGATGCCGATCGAGAGGATCCGCGCGCCGGAGCCGTAGGAGCGCTTGCCGCCGTCGGGCGCCGCGCCCGACGCTGCCGGCGCGCCCGGCGATGCCGCATCGGTCGCGGCTTCGGCTTCTCTGGAGGCGCTCGCGGCCCGCTCCGAGGCGCTAGAGGCGGACAAGCAACATCGTCCAGGGAAACGGCGAGCGCAGCTCGACGACCTGTCCGTGCCGAGCGAGCAGACGCGTGAACGAGCGCTTGGACCAGTGGTTGACGTGCCCTGGCGTGTTGCCGAGCTGCGTCACGTAAGCGCCGCGCGCGATGTTCAGCCCGCGCCAGAGCGGCTCACGCGGGACCGAGACGAGCAGATGGCGCGCGGCGCAGCGCGCCATCTCATCGAGCGTGTGCTCGGGGTCGGGCACGTGCTCGAGCACCTCGATCGCGCTCGCGAGATCGAACTCGTCGTTCGCGAACGGCAAGTCCTCGGCGGGCATCGTGCGGTACTCGAGGTTCGGCGCCTCGCGGGCGGCCCAACCGGCCTGGATCGAGTCCTCCTCGAGGTCGATGCCGACGATCCGCGCGTCCGGCAGGCGTTGCGCCCATCGGTGCACGAGCACGCCCTCGCCGCAGCCGACGTCGAGCAGCGAGCTCGGCTCGGCGCGCGCGAGCAGCTCGTCGAGCGTGCGCTCGAACGATGCCATCAAGCGGCGCACGACCGGGTTGGACGAGCCGTACTTGTCGTACGTGTTGCCGGTGACGATGCCGTCGCCGGAGACCGTCACGCCGCTCACAGGCGCACCGGCTCCTGCTGCTGCTCGCCGCCGGGCTGCTCGGCCTCCGGCGCACCATCCGCCTTGCGCGGCGCCACAGCGCCGGCATCGGTCGGCTGCGCGCCCTTGGCCGGCTGCGCGCCCTTGGCCGGCTGCGCGTCGGCGGCCGGCTGGCCCGGTTCGTAGTGCGACGGCGCGACGCCGAGCTCGAGCTCGATCCGCCGCACGCGCTCGAACGTGCGCTGCGTCATCACGCGCTGCGCCGCGAGCAGGTCGCCGATCACGCCGAGCGCCCACATCAGCGCGGCGGCGATGAACAGCACCGCGCCGAGGATCAGCGATTGCACGTGGCCCTTGCCGTTGCCTTCGATGTAGGCGACGACGAAGCGGATCCAGACGGCGGCGGCGGCGAGCCCGACGACGAGCGCGAGGCTCCAGAACACGCGCAGCGGCTCGTACTGCGCGTAGATGCGGAAGATCGACACGGCGTTGCGCCTGACGTAGGCGCCCATCGACGGGAACAGCCGCGACTCGCGCGTCTTCGGGTTCGTGCGGATCGGGACGTGATCGACGGCGACGAGCAGCTTGCCCGCCTGGATGATCGTCTCGAGCGTGTACGTGAACTTCGAGACGACGAGCATCTGGATCGCCGCCTCGCGGTTGTACGCGCGAAAGCCCGACGTCGTGTCTGGAACGCTCGTCGACGACGCCTGGCGCACGACCCACGAGCCGAGTCGCTGCAGCGTCTTCTTCAGCGGCGAGAAGTGCTCGATCCCGGTCACCTCGCGGTCGCCGACGACCATGTCGGCGCGTCCTTCGACGATCGGCTTGACGAGCCGCGCGATGTCCGGCCCGTAGTACTGGTTGTCGGCGTCGGTGTTGACGATCACGTCGGCGCCGAGCTTCAGCGCCGTGTCGATGCCAGCCTGGAAGCCGGTCGCGAGCCCCTTGTTGTTCGTCAGGCGGACGAGATGGTCGACGCCGTGCGCGCGCGCGACCGCGACCGTCTCGTCGGTCGAGCCGTCGTCGATCACGAGCACCTCGACGACGTCGAAGCCGTCGACTTCGCGCGGCAGGTCGGCGAGCGTCCGTGGGAGTTGGTCTGCCTCGTTGAAGCAGGGAATCTGGATGATGAGCTTCATCGGTGCGATTGCCTAGACTTGGCTCCCGGCAGTATCCCAAAGCGCGACCGCAGCCCTGACAGCCGGCGTGCGGGTACGCTCGGCGCCGGTCGAGACCGGCCGACTCTCGATGGAAAGCGCGACGCTCACCCGGGTGCAACCGGGCTCGAACCGGTTGGAGCGGCTCCGCTCCGTGCCGGGCTCGACATGGGCAAAGCTCGCGTTCGCCGTGATGTGCGCCGTGGCGCTGTTCGGCTACTTCGCCTACCCGACTTATCCGACGTACGACTCGTTCTACGCGCTGCTGTGGGGGCGCGACCTGTTGCATGCGCATCTGCCGGACTTCCGCGTCTACCGCGGCCCGACCGAGCATCCGCTCGCGATCGCGTTCGGCGCGTTCTGCTCGCTGTTCGGCCAAGGCGGCGCGCGGCTGATGGTGCTCGGCTCGATCGGCTCGTTCGTCGCGCTCGTCGCGCTGATCTACCGGCTCGGCCGGCTCTGCTTCGGCCCGGTCGTCGGCGTCGTCGCGGCGCTGCTCGTGCTCAGCCGCTTCTTCCTCGAGAACCTCGCCGCGCAGGGCTATCTCGACATCTCATACATCGCGCTGATCGTCTGGGCGGTCGTGCTCGAGGTCGAACGCCCGCGCCGCGGCTGGCCGGTGCTCGCCGTGCTCGCGCTCGCCGGATTGCTGCGCCCGGACGCGTGGTTCCTCGCGGCCGCCTACTGGCTGTGGTGCGTCTGGCCGCGCGCCGCCGAGCGGGCCGGCGCGGCCGAGCGGCCCGGCGCCGGCGGGCGAGCTGGCGTCGGAGAGCGAGCTGGCGCCGCGCAAGGCGCCGAGTGGCGCACGCGCGCTTACGTGCTCCGCGCGATCGGCCTCGGCGTGCTCGGCGCGATCGGTCCGGTGCTGTGGGTGCTCGTCGATCTGATCGTCACCGGCAAGCCGTTCTACTCGCTGAACTCGACCGCCGGGCTCGCGCAGGAACTCGGCCGCACGCAGGGCGTCGCAAGCGTCGTCGGCTCGGTCTGGACGTTCCTCGTGCGGATCGACAAGTTGCCGGTGCTGCTCGGCGCGATCGTTGGCGGCGCGCTGGCGATCTGGCTGACGCCGCGGCGCGTGCGCACACCGCTCGCCGCGCTCGTGCTGCTGCTCGGCGTGTTCGTGCTCGAGGGCGCCGCCGGCGCATCGGTGATCGACCGCTACCTGCTCGGCGCGGCGGTGCTCGTCGTCTTGTTCTGCGCCGTCGCGATCGGCGGCTGGGCGATGCTCGAGCCGGGCACGTGGCTGCGCCGCGTGTGGATGGGCGGCGCGGCGCTGCTCGTGATCTACGGCTTCGCGTCGGCCGCGACGACTTTGAGCCTGTCGAGCCTGCGCAACACGCTCGCCTACCACGAGGACTTCCACAAGGGCCTCGCCGTCGCGCTGCACGACCCGGCGGTCGAGCGCGAACTGAAGCGCTGTCCGCTGCTGACGCTGCCGAACAACAAGCTGATCCCCGACGCGCGCTGGATCCTCAACGCGTCCAACCAGCGCGACATCGTCGCGCGCAGCCAGGCGCGCGCCGACGTCGGCAAAGGCTCGCACGCGCTCGAGCGCCGGATCGAGCGCGGCAGCGTCGCCGTCTACCCGCTCGGCAGCGCCGTGTTCTACGAGGCGATCGTCGACGTCGGCGACGATCCGCGCGATCAGATCCCGCAGGACGGCTATCGGCGGATCTTCACGAGCCGGTACTACGCGGTGTATGGCAACTGCTGAGCCCTCGCCGGGCGCCGCGCCGACGCCGGCGTCCGCCGCCGAGCACGGCGGCGACGGGCGGTCGAGCGGCTTCGGCCGGCCGAGCGCCTGGGACTCGATCGAGCTGCCGCGCCGCTGGGCGTGGCCGGCGCTCGCGGCCGTGCTCGCCGGCGGCCTCGGCCTGCGCCTGTGGGGCGTCCAGCAAGGGCTGCCGTACGCGTACAACGCCGACGAGGCCGATCACTTCGTGCCGCACGCGATCGCGATGTTCGGGCACGACCTGAACCCGCACTACTTCGCCAACCCGCCGGCGTTCACGTACGTCCTGCACTTCCTCTTCGCGATCGCCTACGGCGGCAAGCACGGCGTTGCGACGGCGTTCGCGCTGCACCCGAGCGACGTCTACACGCTCGCGCGGATCGCCGCGGCGGTGCTCGGCGTGCTCGCGCTGTGGCTGCTGTACGCGGCCGGCGCGCGACTCTTCTCGCGCGCCGTCGGGCTGCTCGCGGCGGCGATCGAGGCGGTCGCGTTCCTGCCGGTGTTCTACGCGCATCTGGCGCTCAACGACGTGCCGACGCTCGCGCCGCTGACGCTCTCGCTGCTCGGCGTCGCCGGCGTGCTGCGCACGGGGCGGACGATCGACTACGCGCTCGCCGGCGTCGGGCTCGGCTTGGCGTGCGCGAGCAAGTACACGGCCGGCGTCGTGCTCGTGCCGCTGCTCGCCGCCGCGACCGCGCGCCTGTTCGAGAGCGACGCGCCGAACGAGCGAAGGCAAACCGCCGTGCGCATCGCGCTCGGGCTCGTGCTCGCCGGCGTCGCCGCGTTCGCCGCGTTCTTTCTCGCGAACCCGTTCTCGCTGCTCGACTACAAGGACTTCCACGCCGAACTCGTGCACCAGTCGACGCTGTCGGCCGAAGCGCAGGGCAAGCTCGGCGCGCCGCGCGACGGTGGCTCCGCGTACTACTTGTGGACGCTGACGTGGGGGCTCGGCTGGGCGCCGGCGATCGCCGCGCTCGGCGGCGCGCTGAGCATCTGGCGGCGCGATTGGCGACTCGGACTCGTGCTCGTGCCCGCGTCGCTGCTGTTCCTCGTGTTCATGGGCGTGCAAGGCCGCTACTTCGGGCGCTGGCTGCTGCCGATCTTCCCGCTGCTGTGCCTGCTCGCGGCGTACTTCGTGATCGAGCTCGCCGGTGCGCTCGCGCGGCTGCTCACGGCGCCGCGCGAGCGCAGCCGGCGCGTCGACGACGATCGCCCGGCGGGTGAGCGCGGCGATTCGCCGCCCGGCTCGCGAGCGACGCGACGCCCGCGCGCGAGGCCGGCGCTGGCGATCGCCGTCGCGCTGCTGCTGAGCGTCGTCGTGCTCGCGCAGGGCGCCGTCTACAGCGTGCACTCGGGCCTCGTGCTGTCGCGCGCCGACACGCGCAACATCACGCGCACGTGGATGCTCGCGCACGTCCCGGCCGGCGCGAAGATCGTCGCCGAGCCGATCTCGCCCGACGTGTGGGCGCGCGAACGGCCGGGCACGTTCCCGCGCGCGAGCGAAGACCCGTATCGCTGGCTGAAGTACCCCGGCCTGCTCTCGCGGATCTCGCCGAGCGGCGCGCTGCTCGCGCACGGCTTTCACGTCGTCGGCATCGAGGACTACGTGCGCACGCTCGCGCCGGCGCTGATCGGCTACTACGAGCAGCATGGCTATTGCACGGTGCTGACCGGCTCGACCGAGTCCGGACGGGCGTTCGCCGACCCGCGCGCGGTGCCGCTCGCGGTCGCGTACTACCGCGCGCTTGCGCGCGAAGGAGAAGTCGTCTTCCGCGCATCGCCTTACGCGTCCGGCAGGCGTCCGGTCGCGTTCGGCTTCGATTGGAGCTTCGACTACTACCCGCTCGCTTACGAGCGTCCCGGCCCTTCGATCACGGTCTACCGGCTGCATGGCGGCCGGTGCGCGCGCTGAGCGAGGTTATCCTCAGTTCCTAATGGCGATCAAGACGGACACCGACAGAGCGCACCTGGCGCGCGCAATCGAGCTGGCGCGCAACGGCACGCGCACGGTCAAGCCGAACCCGGTCGTCGGCGCGGTGATCGCGCGCGGCGAGGACGTGCTCGGCGAGGGCTGGCACGAGGCGTTCGGCGCGGCGCACGCCGAGGTCAACGCGATCGAGGCGTGCGGCCTGGAGGAGCTGTCCGACGCGACGCTGTACGTCTCGCTCGAGCCTTGCTGCCACGAGGGCAAGACGCCGCCGTGCACCGACGCGATCTTGCAAGCCGGGATCAAGCGCGTCGTCGTCGGCTCGGACGATCCGACCGAGAAGGCGGCTGGCCGCGGCCTCGGCATCCTCCGCGACGAAGGCGTCGAGGTCGTGCTCGCCGACGGCGAGCTGGCGACGCGCGCGCGGCTGCTCAACCAGGCGTTTCGCAAGCACGCGCGCGTCGGGCGCCCGTGGGTGCTGTTCAAGTCGGCGATGACGCTCGACGGCAAGGTCGCGACGCGCACGGGCGACTCGCAGTGGATCAGCGGCGAGGACAGCCGCGCGCTGGCGCATTGCTGGCGCGCTTCGGTCGACGCCGTCGTCGTCGGCATCGGCACGGCGCTCGCCGACGACCCGCAGCTGACCGCGCGCCCGGAAGGCGAGCTGGCGCAGCCGTCGCATCAGCCGCGGCGCGTCGTGTTCGACACGCTCGGGCGCCTGCCGCCGTCCTCGCGGTTGGTCACGGCCGCGGCCGAGATCCCGCTGACGGTCGTCGTCTCGCGCGCCGCGGCGCGCGCCGATACCGATGCGCTGGAGGCGGCCGGCGCGCAAGTGCTCGTCGCGACCGGCGAAAACGAGCCTGCGCGCGTGCGCTCGGCGCTCGAGCAGCTCGGCTCGCTCGGCGTCTCTTCGGTGCTGCTCGAGGGTGGCCCGCACCTCGCCGGCGCGTTCCTCGACGCCGGCGAGATCGACGAGATCAGGCTGTTCCTCGCGCCGCTGCTGCTCGGCGGAAGCGCCGCCAGGGACCCGCTCGAGGGGATGGGCGTCGAGCGGATCTCCGAGGCGATGCGCGCGCTGACGTTCGACTGCGAGCGCGTCGGCGATGACCTGCTGATCTCCGCGAGGCTGCGCGAGTGGTGATTTTTTAATGATCCTTCGGACGATGAGGACGGGCGCACGGTGTTCACAGGCCTGATCGCCGATCGCGGCAGCGTGCGCGCGCTCGAGCTCGACGACGACGGCGCGAGAGTGCGGATCGCGACGCGGCTGGCCGCGGAGCTCGGCGAGGGCGACTCGATCGCGGTCAACGGCGTCTGCTTGACTGCGTCCGACGTGCGCGAGGACGGCTTCACCGCCGAGGTCATGTCCGAGACGCTGCGGCGCTCGTCGCTCGGCGGGCTGGAGCTCGGCGCGCCGGTCAACCTCGAGCTGGCGCTGCGCGCGAGCGACCGGCTCGGCGGTCACGTCGTGCAGGGCCACGTCGACGGCGTCGGAACGGTCGGCGAGGTCCGCGAGGACGGCTTCTCGCGCGTGGTCGAGGTCGAGGTCGAGCCGTCGCTGCGGCGCTACCTCGTCGAGAAGGGCTCGGTCGCGCTCGACGGCGTCAGCCTGACCGTCAGCGCGCTGAGCGAGCGCGGCTTTGCCGTGTCGTTGATCCCGGAGACGCTCGCGCGCACCGGCTTGGGAGAGGTAGGGGTGGGAGCGACGGTCAACGTCGAGGTCGACGTGCTCGCCAAGCACGTCGAGCGTTTGTTGGCGTCGCAGGTGCAGGCGCGGCCGACCGAAGGAGTGTCATGAGCACAGCACGCACGACGACGCCGTTCGCGACGATCGAGGAGGCGATCGAGGAGATTCGCCAGGGCAAGATGGTCGTCGTCTGCGACGACGAGAACCGCGAGAACGAGGGCGACCTGGTGATGGCCGCGCAGTTCGTCACACCCGAGGCGATCAACTTCATGGCGAAGGAGGCGCGCGGCTGGATCTGCCTCGCGCTGACGCCCGAGCGCTGCGACGAGCTCGGCCTCGAGTTGATGACGGCGAAGAACGAGTCGGCGCTGCAGACGCCGTTCACGATCACGATCGAGGCGCGCGATGGCGTCACGACGGGCGTCTCCGCGCACGACCGCGCGCACACGATGCAAGTCGCCGTCGACCCGCAGTCGGAGCCCGACGACCTCACCCAGCCGGGGCACGTCAACCCGCTGAAGGCGAAGCCGGGCGGCGTGCTCGAGCGCACCGGCCACACCGAGGCGAGCGTCGATCTCGCGCGCCTCGCCGGGCTGATCCCGGCCGGCGTGATCTGCGAGGTGATGAACGAGGATGGCTCGATGGCGCGCGTGCCCGACCTCACCGAGTACTGCGAGCGCCACGAGCTGAAGATGGTCACGATCGCCGACCTGATCGCCTATCGGCGCCGCAACGACCGGCTGATCGAGCGCGTCGTCGCGACGCGCCTGCCGACGACGTTCGGCGACTTCGAGGCGGTCGGCTACCGCTCGATGATCGACGACAAGCACCACGTCGCGCTCGTCAAGGGCGACGTCGACGGCGCGGCTGACGTGCTCGTGCGCGTGCACTCGGAGTGCTTGACCGGCGACGTCTTCCATTCGCTGCGCTGCGACTGCGGCGAACAGCTCGAGTCGGCGCTCGCGATGATCGAGCGCGAGGGCCGCGGCGTGCTGCTGTACCTCGCGCAGGAGGGCCGCGGGATCGGCCTGCTGAACAAGCTGCGCGCTTACCGGCTGCAGGAGGACGGGCTCGACACGGTCGAAGCGAACGAGCGGCTCGGCCTGCCGGCCGACTTGCGCGACTACGGGATCGGCGCGCAGATCCTCGCCGACCTCGGCCTCAGCTCGATCCGCATCCTGACGAACAACCCGAAGAAGATCAGAGGGCTCGAGGGCTACGGGCTGTCGGTGACCGCGCAGCTGCCGATCGAGCACGCGCCGAACGTGCACAACGAGGCGTATCTGCGCACGAAGGCGCAGCGGATGGGCCATACGCTGCACCACCAGGGCTTGAACCTCGACGAAGAGCTGCTGCACGCCGAGCGCGAGCACGACCGCGTCGAGCACGAGCGCCGCCAGGGCGAGCGCCGCGCCGCCGACAGGCGCGACGGCGGCGCGCGCGACGGCAGCGACCGCCGCAGCGAACGGCCGCAGTCGTGAGCGACGACGCCTACGCGATCGTCGTCGCGCGCTTCTACGAGGACCTCGCCGAGCGCCTGATCGACGGCGCGACGAGCGCGTTCGCCGACGATGGCGAGCACATCGTCGAGGTGTTCGACGTGCCCGGCGCTTTCGAGCTGCCGCTCGCCGCCAGCTACGCCGCGCGCTCCGGGCGCTTCTCCGGCGTCGCCTGCCTCGGCGCCGTGATTCGCGGCGAGACCGACCACTACGACTTCGTCTGCGCCGAGGCCGCGCGCGGCGTGATGGACGTGCAGCTGCAGACCGGCGTGCCGTGCGCGTTCGGCGTGCTGACCGTCGAGGACATCGAGCAGGCGCTCGCGCGCTCCGGCGGCGGCAAGCGCGACCAGGGCGCGCACGCCGCGCACGCCGTGATGCGGATGGCCGCGCTGCGGCGTCAGCTCGCCGAGCGCTGAGACGCCACTGCGCGACCGATCCAGGACCCCGTCAGGGGTCCAATCGAAAAACCATCTAGACTTCGCGCGATGGCAAAGGTCTGTCACAGCTGCGGCAAGGGGCCTGCGTTCGGGCAGAGCCGCAGCCACTCGATGGTCGCGACCAAGCGGCGCTTCGACCCGAACCTGCAGAAGGTCAGGATCCTCGTCGGCAAGGCGCCAAAGCGCGTTTACGTCTGCACGCGCTGCCTCAAAGCCGGCAAGGTTACGAAGGCCCTGTAGGCCGACCGATCGTCCACGCGCGCCGCGTGCGGGCGGCAAGCCACCCGCTCCAAGTGATAGACGTGTCGTGTGACGGATACGAATCTGGTTCGCTTCCGCGCGGCCGTCGCGGGGGCGTTGGCGCATCTGGAATCGCGTCGACAGGAGGTCAACGACTTGAACGTCTTCCCGGTCGCCGACGGCGATACGGGAGACAACATGGCGCTGACGCTGCGCGCCGTGCTCGAAGAGCTCGACCGCCTGCAAGGCTCCGACGAAGGCCGCACGATCGACGAGATCGGGCGCGAGGAGATCGTCCAGTCGGTCGCGCGCGCGGCGCTGCTCGGCGCGCGCGGCAACTCCGGCGTGATCCTCTCGCAGCTGATCCGCGGCGCCGCCGAGGAGCTCGTCTCCAGGCCCGGCCAGCTGATCGACGCGACGTTGATCGGCGCCGCGCTCGCGAACGCCGCCGACCGCGCCTACTCGTCGGTGCGCAACCCTGCCGAGGGCACGATGCTGACCGTCGCGCGTGAGATGGCGCATCAGATCGCGACCGACGTCGCGCACAGCGCCGAGGACCCGCGCCTGGAGCCGGCGACCGAGAGCAGCGTGCAGGACGACCTGATCGCCGCCGCGCTCGAGCGTGCCGTGATGGCCGGGCAGGAGTCGGTCAAGCGCGGGCCCGAGCTGCTCGCGGCGCTGCGCGAAGCAGGCGTCGTCGACGCCGGCGGCTACGGGTTGACGATCATGTTCGCCGGCGTCGTCGCCGTGCTGCGCGGCGACGAGCCGCCCGAGCTCGACCATTACGCGCCCGCGCGAATCACGCACCCGCAGCACACCTCCGGCACGTATCGCTTCTGCACGAACTTCGCCGTGACCGGCGTCGGGCTCAGCCCCGGACGCTTCATCGAGCCGCTCGAGCGGCTCGGCGACTCGGTGCTCGTCGTCGGCGACGCGAGCACGCTCAAGGTCCACCTGCACACCGACGAGCCCGAGATCGCGACCGCCGTCTTCGACGGCGCCGGCGAGGTCTCGCGACTCGACGTCGCCGACATGCGCCTGCAAGTCGATGAGCGCGACGCGCGGCTCGCCGAGAGCGTCGCCGGCGAGGCGCCGGCGGCGCACGGCGCGGGCGCCAACGGCGTCGCTTCAACGGCCCCGACCAGCGGCAACGGGGCGCACGGCGCTCCGCGCGCGAAGACGAGCGCGCGCTGCGGCGCCGTCGCCGTCGTCAGCGGCGCCGGGCTCGCCGCGCTGTTCGACGAGCTCGGCGTGCAGACGCTCGACGGCGGCCCGACGCTTGAACCCGTCGACATACGACCTGCTCGCCGCGATCCACGAGGTGCCCGCCGAGGAGGTCGTCGTGCTGCCGAACAGCGCCAACGTGATCATGGCCGCCGAGCACGCCGCGAAGCTCTCCGAGAAGCAGGTCAAGGTCGCCAAGACGACGAGCCAGCAGGCTGGGCTCGCCGCGGCCGTCGTGCTCGCGCCCGAGCGCTCCGTCGAGCAGAACGCGCAAGCCGTCGACGAGGCGCTCGCGCGCGTTCGCACCGGCGCCGTCGCGCCGGCCGCGCGCGACGACGCGCAAGGGCGCTTCTCGCGCGGCGACGCCGTCGGCTTCGTGCAGGACGAGGTGCTCGCGTGGGGCGATCCGCGCGAGACGCTGCGCGCGATCCTGCAGCGGCTCGCCGCCGGCGACGGCAACGGCTCGCGCCCGGAGCTGATCAGCGTGCTCGCCGGCGTCGACGCGCCGCTCGGCCTCGGCGAGATCGAGCAGATCGCCGGCGACCGCGTCGAGCTCGAACTGCGCGACGGCGGCCAGCCCGCCTACTGGTGGCTGCTCGCCGCCGAGTAGCGCGGCGCTTACGACCGCCGCCGCGATCATCATGGGCGCCCGCATGGCCGCGACGAGCATCCGAGACGCCGGCGCGCATGAACGATGCGCGCAAGCCGACGCCGACGAGCCGCGACTCGAGGCCGACGTTCGCGCGTTCGCCGGCGAGCGCTCGCTGAGCCGCGCCGAGCTGCTTGCCGCGCCGCTTCGCTGGCCGCGCCCAGAGCGTCTGCTCGAGCCGCTGCAACTGCCCGCCGGCAAGCTCGCCGACGGCATGGCCGCGCTCGGGCTCGGACACCGTCGGCGAGCTGCTCGAGCACCTGCCGCGCGACAGTCGCGAGTCGCGCACGATCGCCGGCCTGCGCGCCGGCGAGCAGGCGACAGTCGCCGTCGCAGGTCCGCTCGATCTCCTCGCGCGCCGTTCGCCGGCGCGGCATGCGCCCGCTCGTCGAGGCGGTCGTCCACGACGCGAGCGGAAGCATGCGCGCGACGTTCTTCAACCAGCCGTGGCTCGTGCAGCGCTATCCGCCCGGAACGAGCCTCGTGCTGCACGGCAGCGCCGACGAGCGCGGCGGCTTTCGCGTCTCCCACCACGCGATCAGCGCGCAGCTCGCGCTTGCGCCGGACGACGCTGAGCCACCGGCGCCCGCGCCGGCGAGCGCCGCGCCGCGGACGCGTCCGCAGGCGCGCGCGGCACACCTGCGCGCGGCGCACCGGCCGCCGCACAGACGCGCGCCGTCGCGCACTACCCGGCGAGCGAGGGCGTCAGCTCGACGCAGATCCTCACGCTCGTGCAAGGACTCCGCGACCGCCTCGCCGACATCGTCGAGCCGCTGCCGGCGCGCGCGCGAGCCGGCGAGCGCGTGCCCGACCGCGCGAGCGCGCTCGCCGCGATGCACTTCCCGCGCGAGCACGACGACACCGAGCAGGGCCGCGCGCGCCTGGCCTTCGACGAGCTGCTGCTGACGCAGATCGTCTTCCTGCGCCGGCGCGCGCGCCGGCGCGCCGAGCACGACGCGCAACGCGCTGAGCGAGCCCGCGACGCTGACCGCGCGCTGGCTCGGCGACGGCCTGCCGTTCGCGCCGACCGGCGATCAGCGCCGCGCGATCGAAGAGATCGAGCGCCGACATCGCCGGCTCGCACGCGATGCAGCGGCTGTTGATGGGCGAGGTCGGCAGCGGCAAGACCGTCGTCGCGCTCTACGCGATGCTGCGCGCCGTCGAGCACGGGCATCAGGCGGCGCTGATGGCGCCGACCGAGACGCTCGCCGAACAGCACTTCGCGACGCTCCAGCGGCTGCTCGGCGCCGAGCCGGTCTCCTGCGCGCTGCTAACCGGCTCGACGAGCGCCGCGCGCCGTCGCGAGATCCTCGGCAAGCTCGCCAGCGGCGAGCTGTCGCTGCTCGTCGGCACGCACGCGCTGATCGAGCCCGACGTCGTCTTCCGCTCGCTCGCGCTCGCCGTCGTCGACGAGCAGCACCGCTTCGGCGTGCGCCAGCGCTCGGCGCTGCAGCGCAAGGGCACGCCGCACATGCTGCACATGACCGCGACGCCGATCCCGCGCACGCTCGCGCTCGCCGGCTACGGCGATCTCGACACGAGCACGCTGCGCGAGCTGCCGGCTGGGCGCAAGCCGATCGACACGCGCGTCGTCGCCGGCGAGCGCGGCCGCGCTCGCGCCTACGAGCAGCTGCGCGAGCAGCTGCGGGCCGGCCGCCAGGCGTTCGTCGTCTGCCCGCTGATCGACGAGCACGCAACCAGCGAGAGCGAGCCGGCGGCCGTGCCGAGCGGCGCTCGGCGACCTGCGCGCGGCGACCGCCGAGCTCGAGCGGCTGCGCAGCGGCGAGCTGCGCGGGCACGAGCTCGTGCTGATGCACGGCGGCATGCGCGCGAAAGAGAAGCAGGACGCGATGGCCGCGTTCGCCGCAGGCCGCGCCGACGTGCTGATCGCGACGACCGTCATCGAGGTCGGCATCGACGTGCCGAACGCGACCGTCATGCTCGTCGAGAACGCCGAGCGCTTCGGCATCTCCCAGCTGCACCAGCTGCGCGGGCGGATCGGCCGCGGCGAGCATCGCGCGAGCTGCCTGCTGATGGGCCCGCCCGGCTCGCCGCGGCTGCGCGCGCTCGCCGAGCACGCCGACGGCTTCCGCCTCGCCGAGATCGATCTCGAGCTGCGCAGCGAGGGCGAGCTCGTCGGCACGCGCCAATCCGGGCTCGGCCAGTTCGACGTCGCCCAGCTGCCTGACGACGCGCCGCTGCTCGAGCGCGCTCGAGCGTGCGCCGAGGCGATTCTCGCCGAAGATCCCGAGCTGCGCGAGCCGCAGAACGCGCTGCTCGGCGAAGCGCTGCTGCGACGCTTCGGCGCCGAGGCGCTCGAGCCGATCCCGGCCTGACGAGCGTTCGCGCGCCTGACGGGCATTCGCGCGCTCGTGGCGAGGCGCCCCGCCCGTGTCGAGCAGCGCGTTACCGTGAGCCGATCGGCGTGACGGTACCGTGAGCCGATGCGCGTGATCGCCGGAGAGCTGGGCGGCCGGCGGCTGCGCGCGCCGAGCGGGCGCGTCACGCGCCCGACGTCCGATCGCGTGCGCGAGGCGCTGTTCTCGATGCTCGGCGAGCTCGACGGCCGCGCGTCGCTCGACCTGTTCGCCGGCAGCGGCGCGCTCGGCATCGAGGCGCTCTCGCGCGGCGCCGCGAGCGCCGTCTTCGTCGAGCGCGACGGCGCCGCGCTGCGCGCCTTGCGCGAGAATCTCGACGCGCTCGGCCTCGCCGCGCCGTGTCGCGCAGGTGCGCCGCGCGCAAGCCTCCAACGCGCTGCAGAGCGCACGGCGTCGCCGAGAGACATACGATCTGATCTTCATCGACCCTCCTTACGCCACGGCGCACGACTGGGCGCCCGAGCTGTCGGCGCTGCTGCCGCCGCTGCTTCGACCGCACGCGCGCGTCGTCGTCGAGAGCGATCGTCGCGATGCAGCTCGAGCTCGAGCCTCGACGTCGAGCGAGAACGGCGCTTCGGCGACACTACGATCAGGATCCACCGCCGCCAATGACCCCGCAAACCAAGTCGATAGCCGTCTGTCCGGGATCCTACGACCCGATCACGAACGGGCACCTGGACGTGATCCGGCGTGCCGCGCGGCTGTACGACGAAGTCGTCGTCGCCGTCGTCAACCGCTCCGTGCGCAAGAGCCAGGCGCTGTTCGCGATCGACGAGCGGATGGGCTTCATCGAGCACGCGATCGCCGACTTCGACGGCGTCCGCGCCGAGCCGTTCTCGACGCTCGTCGTCGAGTTCGCGCGCCACGTCGGCGCGCGCGCGATCGTCAAGGGACTGCGCGCGATCTCCGACTTCGAGTACGAGCTCGAGATGAACCAGCTCAACCGCCGCCAGGACCCGGAGATAGAGTCCGTTTACCTGATGGCGAGCCCGCAGTACAGTTTTCTCTCCTCCAGCGGCGTCAAGGAGCTCGCGACGTTCGGCGGCCGGATCGACGATCTGGTCCCGGAAGAGGTCGCAAGCCGCTTGCAGGAAGAGCTGACACGCTGACGAAATGGGACGTGCACACGTGATCTCGAACTTCAACTCGCGCCCGATCGGGCCGCCGACCGCGCCGCGCCGCTAGACCCGCATGGACGTCCTCGTACTGATAGACAAGCTCGACGACTTGGTGCACAACGCCAAGCCCGTCCCGATGACCGACCAGGTGCGCGTCGACAAGGAGGAGATCTACGACATCCTCGATCAGATGCGCGCGACGATCCCCGAGGAGATCAAGCAGGCGCGCTGGATCGTCAAGGAGCGCCAGGAGATGCTCGCCGAGGCCAAGAAGGAGGCCGAGCGGATCATCAAGGACGCGCGCGAGCGCCAGGAGCGCCTCGTCGGCGAGGAGGAGGTCACCAAGCAGGCCGAGCGCGCCGCCGAGGACATCGTCGAGGACGCGCGCGCCAGAGAGCGCGAGATCCGGCTCGGCGCCGAGGACTACGCCGACGAGATCCTCAACACGCTCGAGGTCAACCTGTCGAAGTTCATCGCGCGCCGTGCAGCGCGGGCGCGAGCGACTGCAAGGCAAGGACGAACCGGCCGAAGTCGGCTAGCGCCGCGACGTCCCGGCGCGAGGCCGCCGGGTGAGGGCGACTCGATCTTCTTCGTTCTGCGCCGATAGCAGCGGTATGTACGGCGTATGTACAACCGCTATCGCCTCGCAAAACGCGAATAGGCCTCCCGCCTGGCGAGGTCGATTGCTTGCGCTCGGCGGCGTTGGGGTAGGGTCAGCGCCGTGGATGCGCAGGAGCTGAGGTACAAGCTGCAGGTCGGGCGCGCGCTGCTCGGCGACGGGCATCGCGCAGCCGGACCGCCTCGATCGCACGGTTCGTTCGCTCGCCGCGCTGCGGCGCTGGGGACCGAGCTCGCCGGCGGCCTATCTCGGCGGCGCCGATCCGCTTCCCAGATCGCGCCGCGATCATCGACGACCGTGGCGCCGAGACCTTTCGCGATGTCGACGCGCGCACGAACGCGCTCGCCTCCTCGTTGCGCGACGCCGGCATCGACGAACACGACAGCGTCGCGATCATCTGCCGCAACCATCGCGGCTTCATCGAGTCGACCGTCGCCTGCGCAAAGCTCGGCGCCGGCGCGCTGTACCTGAACACCGCGTTCGCCGGCCCGCAGATCACCGACGTGCTCCAGCGCGAAGACCCGGCCGCCGTGATCTACGACGAGGAGTTCACCGGGCTCGTCGGCGAGGGCGCGGCTGGGCGCAAACGCTTCGTCGCGAGCGGCGAGCGGAGCGGGTCCGGCGAGGAGCAGACGCTCGCCGACCTGATCGCGAGCGGCTCGGCCGCCAAATTGAGCCCGCCGGCCGAGAAAGGCCGCGTCGTGATCCTCACCTCGGGCACGACCGGCACGCCGAAGGGCGCTTCGCGCAAACAGCCCGACACGCTCGAGCCGGCCGCCGCGCTGTTCTCGAAGATCCCGCTGAAGGCGCGCGAGACGACGGTGATCGCCGCGCCGCTGTTTCACTCGTGGGGCTACGCGCACTTCACGCTCGGGCTGGCGCTGTCCTCGACGCTCGTGCTGCGCCACCGCTTCGACCCCGAGGAGACGCTTCGCGCCGTCTCCCAGCACCGCGCGAGCGCGCTCGCCGTCGTGCCGGTGATGCTGCAGCGGATCCTCGATCTCGGGCCGCAGACGCTCGCGCGCTACGACACGAGCTGCCTGAACGTGATCGCCGTCAGCGGCTCGGCGCTGCCCGGCGAGCTCGCGACGCGCGCGATGGACGCGTTCGGCGACGTTCTCTACAACCTGTACGGCTCGACCGAGGTCGCCTGGGCGACGATCGCGACGCCCGAGGACCTGCGCGCCGCGCCCGGCACGGCCGGGCGCCCGCCGCTCGGCACGGTCGTGAAGCTGCTCGACGCCGACGGGCGCGAGGTCTCGAACGGAGCAGGCGGACGGATCTTCGTCGCCAACGAGATGATGTTCGAGGGCTATACCGGCGGCGGCGGCAAGGAGATCGTCGGCGGCCTGATGAGCACCGGCGACGTCGGTCACTTCGACTCCGGCGGGCAGGCTGTTCGTCGACGGCCGCGACGACGAAATGATCGTCAGCGGCGGTGAGAACGTGTTCCCGCGCGAGGTCGAGGACCTGCTCGCCGACCACGAGCCGATCGCCGAGGCGGCCGTCATCGGCGTGCCCGACGAGGAGTGGGGGCAGCGGCTGAAGGCGTTCGTCGTGCCGCGCGACGGCGCCGAGCTGAGCGAGTCGCAGGTGCAGGAGTACGTCAAGGAGAACCTCGCCCGCTACAAGGCGCCGCGCGAGGTCGTCTTCCTGCGCGAGCTGCCGCGCAACGCGACCGGCAAGGTGCTCAAGCGCAGCCTGCCGGCTCCCGCCTGAGCGCCCGGCCGGCTCGGCGCGCGGTCCAGGCGGCGCGGCGCTCGGTCAGGCGGGCGCGGTTCCCGCCGCGGACGCGTCGTGGCGAGCGCCTCGGCGACGTCGTTGTCGTAGCGCAGCAGCGCCGGGAACGCGCGCGCGATCAGCGCCGCCGCGAGCACGCAGCCGACGCCGCCGGAGACGACCGAGAAGCGCGGCGTGCTGAGCGAGGCGACGGCGCCCGACTCGATGTCGCCGAAGCGCGGGCCGCTCGTCACGACGAGGGAGAAGACGGCCGACATCCGCCCGCGCATCGCGTCCGGCGTGACCGTCTGGTTGATCGTCGAGCGGCACACCGCGCTGATGCTGTCGGCGGCGCCGGCCAGCGCGAACAGCGCGAGCGCCGGCCACAGCGAGCGCATCGAGCCCGGCCAGCGCGATCGCCGCGCCCCAACTCAGCACGGCCCAGATCACGACGCGTCCGAGCCGGCGCGTGCGCGCCAGCCAGCCGGTGCGTCAGCGCGGCGAGCGTCGCTCCGGCCGAGACGGCCGCGAACAGCGCGCCTGTGCCGGCCGCGCCGGCGTGGTAGACGGTCAGCGAGAGCACCGGGAACAGCGTGCGCGGCATCCCGAACGTCATCGCCGCGAGGTCGATCCCGAACGAGCCGACGAGCGCGCGGTTGGAGCGCACGAAGCGCAGCCCGTCGAGGATCGAGCGGCGGATGCTCGGATGCGCGTGCAGCTCGTGCGGCGGCTGCGCGCCCATCGCCGTCACCGCGAGCACCATGCCGAAGCAGCTGGCGGCGTCGATCGTGTAAGCCGTGCCGAGGCCGGCCGCGGCGATCAGCACGCCGCCGAGCGCCGGGCCGATCACCATCGTCAGCTGGTAGAGGCCGAAGTTGAGCGCCAGCGCGCCGCGCAGCCGCGGCGGATCGACGACGTTCGGCACGATCGCCGAGCGCGCGACGTTCTGCACCGCGCTGAAGCCGGCGAGCAGCGCCGCGAGCACGTACAGCAGCGCGAGCGGCGGTGAGCCCGGCGAACGCGCCGGCCGCCAGCGCGGCGGCGATCGTGACGAGCGCGAGCTGGTCGACGCAGCAGCAGCCGGCGCCGGTCCATGCGGTCGGCGAGCGCGCCGCCGTACAGCGACATCGCGATCAGCGGCCCCAGCTCGACCGCGCCGAGCAGGCCCGTCAGCAGCGGCGAGCGCGTCTGCAGCGTAGAGCTGGTAGGGGAGCGCGACGAGCGTCGCCTGAGTGCCGAGGCCGGTGACGAAGTTGCCGAGCACGAGCACGCGGAAGTCGCGCGAGGCGCGCAGCGGCTCGACGTCGACGGCGACGTGGCGAAACAGCCGCGCGGCCGCGCCGCGCGCCGTTCGCGGCGGCTGCGCTCGCCCGGCTGGCACGCGGCCAGTCAAGCAGACGTGGTTCTTCTCGTCGCTAGCCTGAGGCGATGGCCGCACGGGCGCACGACTTCGACCTCGCCGCGCTGCGGCTGAGCTCCGGCGAGGGTCGGCGGCTGGCGCTCGAGGTTCCGGTCGAGCCGTTGCTGCTCGGCGGCGAGACCTACGGCGCCGATCCGTCGGCGGCGCCCGTCACGCTCGAAGTCTCGCGGATGATGGGCGGCGGCTACGCGCTGCGGCTGAGCTTCACGGCGGCCTTGAGCGGGCCGTGCATGCGTTGTCTGAAGGATGCGCGGCCGACCGTCTCGGTCGACGCGCACGAGGTCGACAGGCCCGGCGAAGGCGAGGAGCTCGAAAGCCCTTACGTGAGGGAGGAGACGCTCGATCTCGCCGCCTGGGTGCGCGATGCGCTGGCGCTGAGCGCGCCGAGCAAGGTGCTCTGCCGCGCGGATTGCGCCGGGCTGTGCCCGATCTGCGCCGTCGACCTCAACGAGGCCGGTCCCGAGCATCGCCACGAGAGCGCTCCCGATCCGCGCTGGGCGAAGCTGCGCGAGCTCGAGCTCGAGTAGCGCGGGCACGGCTTGCCGGAACGCGAGCCCGCGGCCCACGGGCTGGTAGCCTCTTCTCCTCGTCATGGCCGTACCGAAGAAAAAGCAATCGCACAGTCGCACGGCCAAGCGCCGTGCTCAGCACAAGATCGGCACGCCGGCGGTCAACGCCTGCCCGCAGTGCCACAGTCCGCGCAGGCCGCACCGTGTTTGTCCGGTGTGCGGCTACTACGCAGGCCGCGAGGTCGTCGCGCCCGCCGGGCACGACCACGATCACGCGCACGAGCACGACGACGAGTAACGGCGCGGTGGCGTCGAGGCCGCTGTCAGTCGCCGCTGCCGAGTCGGACGCGAGCCTGCGCCCGACGATCGCCGTCGATTGCAACGGCGCCGATCTCGGGCCAAGCGAGGTGGCCGCCGGAGCCGCGATCGCCGCGGCGCGCGGCGCGCGGATGATCCTGTTCGGCCCGGCCGACGAGCTGCGCGCGGCGGTTGACGGCATCGAGATCGTCGACGCGACGGTTTCGATCGCCAAGAGCGCCGATCCGGCGAGCGCCGTGCGCGCGAATCCGGACGCGTCGATCGTGCAGGCCGCGCGCGCGGTCGCCGCCGGACGCGCGCAAGCGCTCGTCTGCGCCGGCGGGACCGGCGCGGCTCTCGCCGCCGGCCTGTTCAACATCAAGCGCACGCGCGGCATCTACCGCCCGGCGCTCGCGCTGCCGCTGCCGCTGCCCGGGCGGACCGTGACGCTGCTCGACGTCGGCGCGAACGCCGCCGCGCGCCGCGAGCATCTCGTGCAGTTCGCGTTCATGGGCGCGGCGCTCGCGAGCACCGTGCTCGGCGTCGAGCGCCCGTGCGTCGGCCTGCTCTCCAATGGCGAGGAGGCGGCGCGCGGCAGCGCGCTCGTCGTCGAAGCCAACGCCGAGCTCGCCGAGCGCGCCGGCGCCGGCAATCGGGCGTTCGAGTTCGCCGGCAACGTCGAGGGAGGCGACGTGCTCGACGGCGCCGTCGACGTTGTCGTCACCGACGGGTTCACCGGCAACGTCGCGCTGAAGTTGATCGAGGCGACCTCGCAGACGGTGCTGCGCGCGGTTCGCGACGCCGCGTTGTCCTCGTCGCGCTCGAAGCTGGGCGGCGCGCTGCTGCGCCCGGCGCTCGGCGGCTTTCGCGCGCAGGTCGATCCGGAGCTGCAGGGCGGCGCTTACCTGCTCGGGCTGCGCCGGCTCGGCGTCGTGCCGCACGGGCGCTTCTCGCGCATCGGCTTCGCCGAGGCGATCCTGCGCGCGGAGCGCGGTGCGCGCGAAGACGTCGTCGGCAAGACCGAGCGCGCGCTCGCCGCCGCCGGAGCGTTGCGCGAGTCGCCCGCGTCCGCGTCGGGCGCTAGCCTGCCCCCGATCGCATGAGCTACTCGATCCACTCGATCCGGCCCACGACGACGCAGTCCACGCGCGCCCGCGAGACGACTAGGAACGGTCGCGCGCGTCGGCGGCGATGACGCCGCTCTCGCGCGAGCAGGTGTTCGCGCTGATCCAGGCCCACCTCGCCGACGAACTCGACGTCGACGCCGAGGCGATCGGCGAGGGCACGCGCTTCAAAGAGGATCTCGAGGCCGATTCGCTCGACCTGTACACGCTCGTGCAGGAGCTCGAGGACACTTACTCGGTGTCGATGTCCGACGAGCAGGCCGCTCAGATCCTCACGGTCGGACAGGCGGTCGAGTTCGTCATCGTCCACCAAGACGGGGCCGCGAATGGGCGACGATGAAGCTGCTCGCCGAGCTGCTCGAGGAGCTTCCGCAGGATCTCGCTCGCCAGGTCTTCACGCACGCGTCCTGGAGCGAGCGGCGCGCCGACTCCTATGCGCGCCTGGCGTTCCTCGGCGACAGCGTGCTCGCGTTGGCGGTGACGACGCACCTGTACCCGCGTCTGGAAGCGGAGCGCTTCGGCGCGGGGCGGCTGACGAAGATTCGCGCGCAGGCCGTCTCCGGCCCGTCGTGCCGGGCCGTGGCCGTGCGGCTCGGCCTGCCGCAGCGCTTGCGCGAGGCTGCTCCGGCCGGCTCGCGCGACAGCGCGGTGGCGCTCGTCGAGACCGAGCGCGTGCTCGCGTCGGTGATCGAGGCGGTGATCGGCGCCTGCTACCTGCACGCCGGCTACGAGCGCACGGCGCAAGCCGTCGTCGAGGCCTTCACGCCGGAGATCGAGGAGGCGCTCGAGCACCCGGTCGACTTCAAGTCGGCGCTGCAGGAGCTGCTCGCACGGCGTGGCGAAGAGGTCAGCTACGCCGTGCGCAGCGAGGAGGGGCCGCCGCACGAGCGGACCTACACGGTCGCCGCGAGCGTCAGCGGACGCGAGCTGGGCAGCGGGCGCGGGCGCAGCAAGAAGCACGCCGAGCAGGAGGCCGCGCGCGAAGCGGTCGAGCGACTGGAGGCATGAGCCGACGATGCGCCTGAAGTCGCTGACGCTGAAGGGCTTCAAGTCCTTTCCCGATCGCACGACGCTCGACTTCGGCCCGGGCGTCAGCGTCGTCGTCGGCCCGAACGGCTCGGGCAAGTCGAACGTGACCGACGCGGTCCTCTGGGCGATGGGCGAGCAGTCGCCGCTGGCCGTCCGCGGGCAGTCGATGCAGGACGTGATCTTCGGCGGCGGGCACGGCGTGCAGCCGCGCAGCGCCGCGGAGGTCGAGATCGTGCTCGACAACTCCGACGGGACCGTCGATCTGCCGCTCAGCGAGATCTCGATCGTGCGGCGCCTGGAGCGCAACGGCGATGGCGGCTACCGCCTCAACGGCGCGCGCTGCCGGCTGACGGACGTGATCGAGGTGCTCTCCGACACCGGCCTCGGCAAGGAGACGCACTCGGTCATCTCGCAGGGCCGCGTCGAGCAGATCGTCAGCTCCAAGCCGCGCGATCGCCGCCTGCTGATCGAGGAGGCGGCGGGGCTCGGCAAGCACCGCAAGCGCCGCCGCCGCGCGCAGCTGAAGCTCGAGCGCACGCAGGAGAACCTCGACCGCGCGCTCGACGTCGAGCGCGAGGCGCGCACGCGGCTGCGCCCGCTCAAGCGCCAGGCCGAAGCGGCCGAGCTGCATGAGCGCTTGGAGCGTCAGGTTCTGCAGGCGCGCCTGGAGCTCGCGCGCGATGCGACGCGACGCAGCCGGATCGAGCTGGCCGACGCCGAGCGCCAGGTCGCCGAGGCGCGCGGCGCGCGCGGTGAGATCGAGACGAGCCTGGAGGAGATCGTGCAGCGGCGCAGCCGTGCCGAGAGCGCGCTCTCCGAGCGCGCCGAGCGTCGCGACGTGCTCTCGCGGCGCGCCTACGAGGCGCGCTCGGCGCACGAGCGCCTCGGCCTGCGAGGCGAGCAGGTCGCGGCGAACGCGCAGACGATCGCGCGGCGCAGCGAGCGTGTGCAGAGCGAGCTGGACGAGCTGCGCGCGGCGCACGAGCTCCAGGACGATGACGGCGCGCGACTGAGCGGGGCGGGCCGGATCGCCGAGCTGGAGGCCGCGCTGGCGAAGCTCGAGGGCGAACGCGAGGACGAGCTGCAACGCGAGCTGGCTGGGCTGGAGCGCGAGCTGATCGAGCAGCGCGAGCGCTTGGCGGCGCTTGGCGGCGAGACGCACGCCGCGCAAGCGGCGCGTACGGCGGCCGACGCCGCGGCGGCGAGCGCGCGCGAGCGCCTGGCGCAGGCCGAGCGAGGCGTCGAGGCGGCGCGGCGCGAGGCCGCGCGGGTCGGCGCCGAGCTGGCTGCGGCGAACCAGTTCCTGCGCGGCCACGCGGCGGTGCGCGCGAGTCGCGGCGAGCAGGCGCCGCCGGCGCTCAGCGAGGAGCTGCGCGTGCGCGACGGCTATGAGCTGGCGCTCGCGGCAGCGCTCGGCGGGCGGCTCGACGCCGCGCTCGTCGACGACGTCGCCGGCGCCGAGTCGCTGCTCGATCGCGCTGGGCCGGACGGCGCGACGGCGCTGCTCGCCGGCGCCGGTCGGGACGGCGGCGCGGTGGACGGCGAGCCTGCCGCGCCAGTGAGCGGCGCCGAGCGACTGCTCGACTTGCTCAGCGGGCCGCCCGAGGTGCTCGCGCTCGCGCGCCGCCTGCTCGCCGACGCATGGGTCGTCGAGCGCCTCGAGCAACTGCCGCGCGACTTCGGCGGGATCGCGGTGACGCGCGCCGGGCGCGTCTGGTTCGCGTCGTGGGGCGAGGTTCGCCAGCTGGCCGAGGGCGGCACCGAGCGAGTGCTCGCGCGCCGCAACGAACGCGAGCGGCTGATCGCCGAGACCGAGCGCACCGTGCAGAATGAACAGCAGGCGAAGGCCGGTGTCGAGCGGGCGCAAGGCGAGCGCCAAGCGGCTGAAGCCGCGCGCGCCACGGCCGAGGACGAGCTGCGCGCGAGCGAGCGCCTGCAGGCCGAGGCGGCCGAGGCCGTGCGTCGCAGCGAGTGGCTGATGGGCCAGCGTCGCGCGGCGCCCGCCGAGGGGCCGCTGGCGGTGCGCAAGGCAGAGCTCGAGGGCGAGCTGGCGAGCGAGCGCTCGCAGGCGATGCGGATCGCGCGCGAGATCGAGCAGCGCGGCGCGCGGATCGCGCGACTGCGCGCGCAGCTCGCGCTCGACGCCGAGCTCGCGCCGCGTGCCGAGCGCCTGGGCGCGGCGCTCCGCGGCGCCGCCGAGCTGCTCGCCGAGCGCGTCGCGACGATCGAGCAGGAGCTCGCGGCGGACCGTGTGGCGGGCGAGCAGATGGCCGGCGAGCTGCGTAGCTGCGCTGCTCGCGAGGCCGAGATACAAGCGGCGTTGCGCAGCGCCGGAGAGGCCGTGACGAACGCCGAGGTCGGCGCGCAGCGCTCACGCGATCGGGCCGAGGACGCCGCGCTGGAGCTGCAGACGGTCGCCGAGCGTCTTGGCTTGACCCCCGCCGGCGAGGAGCCGGACTCGCCGATCGCCGCCGAGCCCGGGCCGGCGGTCGAGCAGGTCAGCGATGGGGTCGTCGCGGTCGCGTCGGCGGCAGCGGCCGAGCGCCCGCCGCTCCCCGATAGCTCTTCGTCCGCCCGGCGACAGGCCGGTGAGGCCGAGCCCGAGATCGCGCTTGGCGAGGATGAGATCGCGGCGCTGCGCAGCCGCGTCGAGCGCCTCTCACGCCGTCGCGAGCAGCTCGGCCCGGTCAATCCGCTTGCGCAGGAGGAGTACGCCGAGGCGATCGCTCACGTCGAGGAGATGGAGGGCCGACGCGCCGACTTGGAGACGGCGCTGCGCGAGTTGCGCGGCGTGATCCGCGACACCGACCGCCAGATCGAAGAGACGTTCGAGGAGACGTTCACGGCCGCCGCACGCAACTTCGAGGAGCTCGTCGGCGATGTCTTTCCCGGTGGCTCAGGGCGCCTGCGGCTGGTCAGCGAAGAGCAGCCGGTGCGCGCCGTGCTCGGCGGGCAGTCGCTCGGCGGCGGAGGCGGCGGAGGGGAGACGCGCCTCGTCGGCGGAGCGTCGACGGCGGCCGGTGCGGATGAGGCGGCGGCCGAGCAGGCGGCCGAGCACGAGGCGGAGCTCGAGCAGCGCCGCGAGGCGGACAGCTCGGAGATCGGCCAGCTCGGCGTCGAGATCGAGATCACGCCCGCCGGCAAGTCGAGCAAGCGCCTGTCGCTGCTCTCCGGCGGTGAGAAGTCGATGACCGCGCTCGCGTTCCTGTTCGCCGTGTTCCTCGCGCGTCCTTGCCCGTTCTACATCCTCGACGAGGTCGAGGCGGCGCTCGACGACCTCAACCTCGATCGCTTCCTGACGCTGCTGCGGCGTTATTCAGGTCGGGCGCAGTTCATCGTGATCACTCACCAGAAGCGCACGATGGAGGCCGCCGACTGGCTGTTCGGCGTCTCGATGGGCGGTAACGGCGTCTCGAAGGTGCTCTCGCGCAAGCTGCCCGGTCAGGCGCTCGAGTCGGCCGAGACGCCGGCGCCGGACGTCGCCGAGGTCGCCTGAGCGCCCAGCGGGTCGGTTCCGTCCCACGTCCCCGCCGAGTCGTACGGACGGAAGCGGAGGAACGCCGACTGGCGGTGAAATGGGCGTGCGGCGTGCGCGCTGACCGCGTCGCGGTGCTCACGCCCGGCGCGACCGCTCGCGTATGCGCGCATCGCGGCGCTCGTCGACCACAGCGAGAACGTCGCGACGAGCGCCGGTGGACGGGCCATGCCGGTGCCGCGCAGCATCGCCGAGTCGGCCGCCGCGAGCCGTTCGGCGGCGGCGCTCGCCCTGAGGAAGCGAGCCGCCTGAGAGAGGCGCAGGCGGCCGAGCGTCAGCACGGCGGCCGGCTCGTCGTCGGCGATCGCCGGCTGATGCCCGACGAGCTGTCCGAGCTCCGGCCACGCGCCGTACACGTGCGTCGGTTGCAGCCGCGCACGCCAGCCGTCGCGCGCAAGCGCAGGAGCGAGCGGGTGCTCAGCGAGGAAATCGTCCAGCGCGCGCTCGTTCTCCCAAGCCGAGAACAGCGCGATCCGGCTGCTCGTCGGATGGGGCAGGCGGCCGCCGCTGAGCGGCGACGTCGCCATCAGCGCCGCATAGCGCAGCCCTGGAGCCGTCGTTGCGGCCGGTCGCGCTCGCAGCAGGCGCGCGCCGGCGAGCCTGCCGACGTCGGCGATTTGAATCGAGGCGATCATCGTGCGCTGCCCTCCGATCAAGTTGTTACCCTTCAGTACACCAGATGGTAACTTCAACTCGGATCGAGCGCTCAGCGGTGGCGGCGTCGGCGCCCGGACCGGCATCGGGACAGGCACGAGCGCCGGAGTCAGCGCTGGCGCCGACGCCTCGCAGGCTGCCGTCGGCGCAGCGTCGGCAGCTGATCGAGCAGGCCGCGGCGAGGCTGTTCGCCCAACGCGGCTACGAGGCGACGACCGTCGAGCGGATCTGCGGCGCGGCAGGCGTCAGCAAGCCGATGCTCTATCGCCACTTCGAGTCCAAGCGCGAACTGCAGATGCGGTTGCTCGAGCGCCGGCGCGACGAGTTGGCCGCGGCGCCGATCGCACGCTTCATGGAGACCGACGGCACGCTCGAGCAGCGGCTCGCGGCGATGATCGACGCGTGGTTCGAGCACGTCGAGCAGCACGCGGACAGCTGCCGGCTGCTGTTCCAGGACGTCACCGGCGATCAGGCGACGCGCGATCTACAGCGCGAGCTGCGGCGGCGCCAGCGCGCGGCCGACGTCGCGCTGCTGCGCGAGTTCGGCCCGCCGCTGCCCGAGGATCAGCTCGAGCCGCTCGGCGAGATCATCCGCAGCTCGCTGACCGGGCTCGCGCTGTGGTGGCTCGATCACCCGGATGTCGCGCGCGCGGTCGTCGTCGCGGCGATGCTGCGGATGCTCGGCGGGATGCTCGCGTTCGCTTGAGCGGCCGCGCGGCGTGAGGACCGCGCGCTGATATCGTCGCGCGGCCCGTGGCACGCGAGTGGAGCGATCTGTTCATCGTCGGCGACCGAGCGCGACGAGCGCGAGACCGTCGCCGATCGCGCCGAGACGGCGAGCGGAGCGCGCGCGGAGCGCAAACGCGGCCTCTTCAGGCGTCTGCGCGAGAGCATGGCGAAGACGCGCCAGGCGCTCGGCTCGGAGATCCAGGCGACGCTGTTCGGTGTGCTCGACGAGCACACCTGGGAACGGCTCGAGGAGGCGCTGATCATGGCGGACGTCGGCGCCAGCACGACGGCGTCGGTCGTCGCGACGCTCGAAGCGGAAGTCGGCGAAGGCGGCCTCGAGGGCGGCGAGGTGCTCAGCGAGCGGCTGATCGAGCTGCTCGCCGAGACGACGCGTGTCGGTGAGAGTCGGATCGACGTCCGCAGTCAGCCGACGGTGATCATCGCCGTCGGCGTTAACGGCACCGGCAAGACGACGACGATCGGCAAGCTCGCCTGGCATCTGCGCCACGAGCTCGGCGCTCACCGTGCTGCTCGGCGCAGCCGACACGTTCCGCGCCGCCGCGAGCGAGCAGCTCGCCGGCTGGGCCGAGCGCGCCGGTTGCGAGATCGTCGTCGGGCGCGCCGGCGCGGACCCCGGCGCGGTCGCGTTCGAGACGATCGCGCGAGCGCGCGCCGAGCGCGTCGACGTCGTGATCGTCGACACGGCCGGCCGCCTGCACACACAGGACGACCTGATGGGCGAGCTGACGAAGGTGCGCCGCGTGATCGCGCGCCAGCTGGACGGCGCGCCGCACGAGACGCTGCTGACGATCGACGCGACGACCGGGCAGAACGGGTTGCGCCAGGCGAAGCTGTTCGCGCAGGCGGCCCAGGTCAGCGGCGTCGTCTTGACGAAGCTCGACGGCACGGCGCGCGGCGGGATCGCGCTGGCGATCGCGCGCGAGCTGGAGCTGCCGGTCAAGCTGATCGGCGTCGGCGAGTCGGTCGAGGATCTGCGTCCGTTCGACCCCGAGGAGTTCGCGCGCGCGCTGATCGCGCAGTGACAGTGCTCGTCACGGCGCCCTCGCGGGGGTAACCTGGACTGATGGACGTATGGGTCATCTGGCTGGTCGCCGCTTGCGTCCTCGGCATCGGCGAGATGCATCAAGGCGGCTTCTACCTCGCGCCGTTCGCGCTCGGCGCGGTCCTTGCCGCGGTGCTCGGCCTCGCTCGGTGTCGGCGCGCTGCTCTCGGCGGTCGTCTTCCTCGGCGGCTCTGCGCTCGTCTTCACGACGCTGCGCCCGATCGCGCAGCGTCACCGCCGGGTCCCGCCTGCGATTCGCACTGGCGCGGCTGCGCTTATCGGCCGGCCGGCGCTCGTGCTCGAGCGGATCGCCAACGACGAGGGCGTCGGTTGCGTGAAGATCGACGGCGGCGAGGTGTGGACGGCGCGCAGCTACGACGAACACGAGGAGATCGCCGCCGGTGAGCGGGTAGAGGTCGTCGAGATTCGGGGCGCCACCGCCCTAGTGATGCACTAGAAAGGAACCTGCTCATGGTTGTCCTGATCGTCGTCATCGTCGTAGTCGTGTTCGCTCTCGTGCTCGCCGCGCGGACGATCCGCGTGATCCCGCAGGCGCGCGCCGGCGTCGTCGAGCGGCTCGGGCGCTACAGCCGCACGCTCGAGCCGGGGCTGACGATCATCACGCCGTTCATCGATCGCGTGAAGCCGCTCGTCGACTTGCGCGAGCAGGTCGTCAACTTCTCGCCGCAGTCGGTGATCACAGAAGACAACGTCGTCGTCGGGATCGAGACGGTGCTGTATTTCACGATCACCGACGCGCGCTCGGCGACCTATGAAATCGCCAACCCGCTGCAGGCGATCGAGCAGTTGACGGTGACGACGCTGCGCAACGTGATCGGCGGGCTGTCGCTCGAGAAGACGCTGACGTCGCGCGAGAACGTCAACACCGAGCTGCGCGTCGTGCTCGACGAGGCGACCGGCAAGTGGGGGATCAGGATCAACCGCGTCGAGATCAAGTCGGTCGACCCGCCGCCGGACATCCGCTCGGCGATGGAGAAGCAGATGCGCGCCGAGCGCGATCGCCGCGCGGCGATCCTCACGGCCGAAGGCGAGAAGCAGTCACAGATCCTCACCGCCGAGGGCGCCAAGCAGGCGGCGGTGCTGACCGCCGAAGGCGCGCAGCAGGCGGCGATCCTTGACGCCGAGGGCGAGCGCCAGGCGGCGATCCTGCGCGCCGAGGGCGAAGCGAAGGCGATCGACACGGTCTTCAGCGCGATCCACGAGGGCAAACCGAACCGCGAGCTGCTCAGCTACGAATACCTGCAGATGCTGCCGCAGCTCGCCGAAGGCGACGCGAACAAGGTGTTCGTCGTGCCGTCGGAGTTCGCGCAGGCGTTCGGCGGCATCGGCGAGGCGCTCGCCGGGCGCTCGCCTGCGCCGGAGGCCGACGGCAAGCCGCCGCGCCAGCGCGCGGTCGCGCCGCCGAAGGACGACTGAGCTCGCACCGTGTTCGACTCGCTCGCGGAGAAGCTGCAGGCGACGCTGACCGACGTCCGCAATCGCGGCACGCTGACCGAGCAGGACATCGACGCGGCGATGCGCGAGATCCGCCTGGCGCTGCTCGAGGCCGACGTCAACTTCAAGGTCGTGCGCCAGTTCACGGCCGAGTTGAAGGAGCGCTGCATGGGCGCCGACGTCGTCGGCGGCCTGAATCCGGGCCAGCAGGTCGTCAAGCTCGTCGGCGAGGAGCTGACCGAGCTGATGGGCGGCGCCTCGGCTGGCCTGAGCTTCTCGCCGAAACCGCCGACTGTGATCTTGATGGCCGGCCTGCAGGGCTCCGGTAAGACGACCGCGACGGCGAAGCTCGCGCGCTATCTGCGCGAGGAGCACTCCTCGGCGGTCGCCGTCGCCGCCTGCGACGTCTATCGCCCCGCCGCTGTCGAGCAGCTCGTCAAGGTCGCCAAGCAGGCCGGCGCCGACGCGTATGAGCAGGGCACCGACCGCGATCCGGTCGAGATCGCCAAGTGGGCGCTCGATCGCGCGCGCGAAGACGGCAAGGACGTGCTGATCGTCGACACGGCCGGGCGCCTGCACGTCGACGAGGAGCTGATGGCGGAGCTCGTCCGCGTCCGCGATGCGGTCAAACCGCACAACGTGCTGCTCGTCGTCGACGCGATGACCGGCCAGGACGCCGTCAACGTCGCCGAGCAGTTCGCCGCCGCCGTCAAGTTCGACGGCGTCGTGATGAGCAAGCTCGACGGCGATGCGCGCGGCGGCGCCGCGCTGTCGGTCAAGGCCGTCACCGGCAAGCCGATCCTGTTCGCGTCGACCGGCGAGAAGCTCGAGCAGTTCGAGCGCTTCCACCCCGACCGCATGGCCCAGCGGATCCTCGGCATGGGCGACGTGATGAGCCTGATCGAGCAGGCCGAGCGGCAGTTCGACGAGGACGACGCGCGCGAGCTCGAGCGCAAGCTGCGCCGCAACGAGTTCGACCTCGACGATTTCCTCGGACAGCTCAAGAGCATCCGCAAAATGGGGCCGCTGACGAACCTGCTCGGGATGATCCCCGGCCTCGCCGGGCACCAGCTCTCGCAGATGAAGGTCGACGAGCGCGAGCTCGACCGGATTCAGGCGATCATCCTCTCGATGACGCCCGACGAGCGCCGCTCGCCGGAGCTGATCAAAGGCTCGCGCCGGCTGCGCATCGCGCGCGGCTCGGGCACGAACGTGCAGCAGGTGAGCCGGCTGATCAAGCAGTTCGGACAGACGCGCAAGATCATGCGCCAGGTCGGGCGCGGCCGGACACCGGACTTCGGCGCGATCATGCGCGGCGCGCGCTGAGGACGCCGCCGGCGCTGCGCGAGGCGGCGTCCTCGGGTATGCCCGGTCCGGCTTCGCGCGCGCACACCGTCTAAGCTCTCTGGCGACTTGTGTGATGGCCGCGCCCAACGGCGGACGTCAGATGGGTCGAGATCTCGTCCCGAAGCAGAGAGGAAAACGTGTCGGTAAGGCTCAGGCTCACGCGGGTGGGCGGTAAGAAGGACCCGATTTGGCGCGTCGTCGTCGCCGACCAGCGCTCGCCGCGCGACGGTCGCGTGATCGAGACGATCGGCCACTACAACGCGCAGACCGAGCCGTCGACGATCGTGCTCGACGAGGAGCGCGCGCGCAGCTGGCTGGCCCGCGGCGCGCAGCCCTCCGACACGGTGCGCAAGCTGCTGCGCATCCAGGGGATCGAGGCGCGCTGAAGCCGGCGCGTCTGCGTCTGTGCGAGCGCAAGCCGGCGGCGCGGAGATGAACGAGCAGCGCGCAACGGAGAGCGGCGCGGCGAGCGAGGTTCCGCGCAGGCTGCTCGAGTACCTCGCCGAAGGCCTCGTCGACGCGCCGGAAGAGGTCGCCGTCGAGCAGTTCGACGGCGACAACGGGACGGTCGTGCTCGAGCTGTCCGTCGGAGATGACGACTACGGCCGTGTGATCGGCCGCGGCGGCCGCACGGCGCAGGCGCTGCGCACGGTCGTCAAAGCAGCCGCGACGAGCGAGAGCTGCCGCGTGCTCGTCGACATCGTCGATTGAGCGACGCCGGCGAGCTGGCGGCCGGCCGCGTCGGGCGCGCGCACGGGCTCGACGGCAGCTTCTACGCGACCGGCCCGCTGACGCGGCTGCTGCTCGTCGGCGCGACCGTCAGCGTCGCCGGGCGCAACGCCGAGATCGTCCGCCGCGCCGGCACCGACGCGCGACCGATCGTGCGGCTCGACGGAATCGACGACAGGGCCGGCGCCGAGGCGCTGCGCGGTGAGCAGCTGACGATCGCCGCGAGCGACGCGCCGTCGCTCGGCGACGGCGAGTGGTGGGCGCACGAACTGGAGGGCTGTGAGGTGCTCGACGAGCGTGGCCGCTCGCTCGGCACGGTCGCGCGGTTGCTCGGCCTGCCTTCGTGCGAGGTGCTCGAGGTGAGCCGCCCGGCGGGCGCCGATCCGCTGCTCGTGCCGCTTGTCAGAGACGCGATCCGCGAAGTGGACGTGTCCGCCCGCCGCGTCGAGGTCGACGCGGAGTTCCTCGGCCTGCGAGCGAGCGATCGTGGAGAGTGATCGTGGAAATTGACGTCTTCACGCTGTTTCCGGAGTGGTTCGGCTGGTTTGCCTCCCAGCGCCACGTCGCCAATGCGCTGGAGGCCGGCTCGACGCTCGACCTCGTCAACTTTCGCGAGCACACGACGCTCAGCGGCGGGCAGGTCGACGACACGCCGTTCGGCGGTGGCGCCGGTATGGTGCTGCGCGTCGACGTCGTCGAAGCGAGCCTGCGCGCGCGCTACGCGACCGACCCGGCGCGGCTGCCCGAGCGCCGGCGCGTGATCGCGCTCGCGCCCGGTGGGCGACTGCTCGACGACGCGCTCGCCGACGAGCTCGCCGCCGAGCCGGCGCTGACGCTGCTGTGCGGTCGCTACGAGGGCTTCGACGAGCGCATCGTCGAGCACTTCTGCAGCGATGTGCTGTCGATCGGGCGCTACGTGCTCGCCGGCGGCGAGCTTGCGGCGATGGTCGTCTGCGACGCCGTCCTGCGCAAGCTGCCGGGCTCGCTCGGCGACGCGCGCTCGGCCGTAGAGGAGTCGTTCAGCGCCGCGCTCGACGGCGACCCCGAGTACCCGCACTACACGCGCCCCGCCGAGCATCGCGGCTGGCGCGTCCCCGACGTGCTGCTCTCCGGCCATCACGCGCAGATCGAGCTGTGGCGGCGCGAGCGCAGTCGCGAACGCGGCGAGCGCCAACGCGCGGAGCGACGCGACGCGACGCCGCCGAGCGACTGACGCTGCGCGCGCTGGCCGTCCGCTACCATTGCAAACCGCGCTGGCCGGGAACCCGCTTTCGGGGATCAGCTCCGGCCGCTGCCGCACCACCTCTTTTCTCTTATGAGCAGCGTCATCGAAACCATCGAGCGCGCACAGTTGCGCCGCGTCCCCAACTTCGCTCCGGGCGACCGCGTCAAGGTCCACTTCCAGGTGATCGAGGGCTCGCGCCGCCGCGTGCAGGTCTTCGAGGGCGTCGTGATCAAGCGCCAGGGCCACGGCGCGCGCGAGACGTTCACCGTGCGCAAGCAGTCGTTCGGCGTCGGCGTCGAGCGAATGTTCCCGGTCAACTCGCCGAAGATCGAGCGGATCGAGGTCGCCGCGCGCGGCGACGTGCGCCGCGCGAAGCTCTACTACCTGCGCGACCGCGTCGGCAAGCGCGCGCGGGTGCGCGAGCGCCGCTACTCCGGCCCGGAAGAGCTCGTCGAGCCGGGCCTGCTGCACGAGCCCGACGCGGCCACCGACGCGGATGGGCTGACGGCTGAAGAGACGGTGCTCGAGCAGGACGCCGCCGTCGAGGCGCCGGCGGACGAGCAGCAACAGGCGAGCGCGACCGAGGCCCAGGCCGAGCGCGACGGAGCCAACGACACAGCCAGCGCCGATGCAGCCGACGGCGACGCCGACATCGAGCCGGCGGCGCTCGCGCAGGACACCGCGGAGTCGAGTCCCGAGCGTGCGGGCGAGACCGCCGCCGTGGCGGCCGACGACCCCGGTGCGGACACGGATCGGAAGGACGCCGGCAGCGACGAGCCGGCGTGAAACGCCGGCGTAAAGGGTCGAAATCGACCGCCGGCTCGATCGTCGAGCTGGTCGTGATCATCCTCGTCGCGCTTGGTCTGGCGCTCGGCATCCAAGCCTGGATCGTCAAGCCGTATCGGATTCCGAGCGGCTCGATGGAGCCGACGCTCGACATCGGCCAGCGTGTGCTCGTCGATCGCATCGGCCAGCACTTCGGCAAACCGCACGTCGGCGAGATCGCCGTCTTCCATCCGCCCGAAGGCGCGACCGAAGAGGAGTGCGGCGGCGGAACGCGGATCAGTCCGGGCGGCGCGCCGTGCGACACGCCGGTGTCGAAGGAGGACACCGGCACGAACTTCATCAAGCGAATCGTCGCCGGTCCCGGAGACACGATCAAGATCGTCGAAGGCCACGTGATCCGCAACGGCAAACGCGAGGCCGACTCCTACATTCGAGCGTGCCCCGGCGTGTCGGAGTGCAACTTCCCAGTGCCGATCAAGATTCCCGCCGGTCACTGGTTCATGATGGGCGACAACCGTGGCGAATCCGACGACAGCCGCTTCTGGGGCCCCGTCCCGACTAGTTGGATCATCGGCGGAGCTTTCGCCACTTACTGGCCGCCCGACCGAATCGGAGGCCTCTAGCGAGGCCGTGGTCCGGGCCGACGACGACGTCGCGGTGAAAGCAGGCGACGGAGCGGCCGTCGTGAAAGGCTCGGCCCGATCGCGTCGGCGTGCGCGACGCGGACGCGGCGGCAGCGGGCGACGGCTGTTCGCGTTCGATCGCCGGCTCGGCGTGCCGCTCGTCGCCGGCGCCGACGAGGCCGGGCGCGGCTGCCTCGCCGGCCCTCTGATGGCCGCGGCGGTGCTGTTCGACTACGACGCGCTGACGACGCGCGAGCTGCGCGCGCTGAGCGCGCTGAACGACTCCAAGCAGCACTCGCACGAGGCGCGCGAGGAGCTGTTCCCGCTAGTGCTGCGCAGCGCCGCGCGCGTCGTCGTCGTCTCGCGCAGCGTCCGCGCGATCGACGAGCGTGGTCTGCACAAGACGAACCTCGCCGCGCTGCGCGACGCGCTGCGCGCCGTCACGCGCGACGTGCATCGTGACGTGATCTGCTTGAGCGACGGCTTTCCCGTGCGTGACTTCGGCCGCCCGCGGCGCGCGATTGTCGACGGCGACGCGACGAGCGCGGCGATCGCGGCCGCCTCGATCATCGCGAAGGTCACGCGCGACCGGTACATGCGCCACGCCGACGGCGAGCACCCCGGCTGGAGCTTCGCCGAGCACGTCGGCTACTCCACGCCGGTCCATCGCGAGGCGATCCTCAGACAGGGCGTCTCGCCGCTGCACCGGATGTCGTTTCAGTCGCTCGCTTATCAGCAGCTCGCGCTGTAGCGGCCGCGCTCGTCGCGGACGCGTTTGCTAGAGCGGGCAGTACGGCGCCTGTAGCGAAGGGCCAGCGCTTCCCGCAGCCGGGGCCGCTTCTGCTGGCAGACGAGCGCGTCCTGCGGTGTTGGCGGCCTCGCCAGGCTAGATCACCACGCGTTCTCGATGTGATCGAAGCGGCGCAGGTGACCGCGCTCGTCGAGCACGATGCCGACCGCGTCGAAGCGAATCGCCTCGGCCGCGCCACGGGCGTGGCGGGGATCGCTGAGCCACGCGAGTGCGAGACGACGCAGCCGCGACCGTTGACGTGCGCCGAGCCCGCCGAGCGGTAGCTGGTCGTCGCGGATCGACGTCTGAGCTAGGTGTATGCAGCGCGTCTTGACCTCGACGAAGATGAGCGCGCGCCCGTCGCGGGCGATCAGGTCGATCTCGCCGTGGCGCGTGCGCACGTTGCGCGCGAGGATCGCGTAGCCGCGCCTGCGCAGGTGCTCCGCGGCCAGGCTCTCGCCTCGACGCCCGCGTTCGCGCCGTGCGTCGCCGCCTGGCCGCGGCCTGGGATAGTCGCCTCGGACGCTCATCGAGCGAACGCTAGGAGCGTCTTGAGACGCGACGCGTGAGCGCTTCAGAAGGCGCGTCGCCGACGCGGCTCGCTAGCCTGCGTGCCGTGCACGACGCCTCCACACGCTCCGACGGCTCGAGCGATTGGCCGGCGCCACCGGCGAGCGCCGCCGACGGCCGTGTCGAGCGTCCGCGCGGCCCAGGCGCGATCGATGGCGTCACGAGCTTCATGGGGATGCGCTGGGACGATCCGCAGACGGTCCGCCTGACGATCCGCCCCGAGTTGATCAACGCCGGCGGCCTGCTCTCGGGCGTCGTCACGTACGCGCTCGTCGACTACTGCATGGGCTCGGCGTTGTGGGCGCAGACGACGCCGGACGAGCGCATCGCGACGATCAACATCTCGATCAACTACGTGCAGACGGCGACCGAAGGCGAGATCGTCTGCCACACGACGCTCGACCGGCGCAACCGGCGCACGGCGGTGATGCGCAGCGAGGTCAGCCACGTGGACGGGCGCCTGCTCGTCACGGCGATCGGCAGCTACACGATCTTCCCGCCGCGGCGCGCCAACGCGCCGGCTGCGCCCGCGTCCTGAGCGAATGCCGGTTGCGAGCGACGGCAGCGCGCGTACGCCGGTCGCGCTGACGATCGCCGGCTCTGACTCGGGCGGCGGCGCCGGCATCCAGGCAGACCTGAAGGCGTTCGCGCGCTGCGGCGTGCACGGGACGAGCGCGATAACGGCGATCACCGCGCAGAACACGCTCGGCGTCAGCGAGATCCATCCGGTGCCGCCGGCGACGATCCTCGCGCAGGTCCGCGCGGTCCTCGGCGACATTCGCGTCGACGCCGTCAAGGTCGGCATGCTCGGCGCGGCGCAGAGCGCCGAAGCGGTCGCGCAAGCGCTCGCCGAGCTGCCTGACGGCGTTCCGATCGTCGTCGATCCGGTGATGGTCGCCGAGTCGGGCGCGCGCCTGCTCGACGCCGGCGCCGAGCGCGTGCTCGTCGAGCGAGTGTTGCCGCTGGCAAGCGTGCTGACGCCGAACCTTCCCGAGGCGCGCGCGCTGCTCGGCGCCGAAGCGCCCGCGGCGCGCTCAGATGGAGGCGAGCAGGCAGACGAGGCCGAAACCGCCGAGTCCGAGGCACTCGCGCGCGCGCTGCTCGCGCTCGGCCCGAGCGCGGTCGTCGTGACCGGCGGGCATCGCGCGCGCGCCGTCGATCTGTTTCTCGCGGCCGGCGAGCGCGAGCAGCCGGTCGAGATCGCCGGAGAGCGCTATCGCGACGGCGCTGCGCACGGCTCGGGCTGCACGCACTCCTCGCTCCTGGCGGCGCGGCTCGCGCTCGGCGGCACGCCGCTGCAGGCGGCGCGCTTCGCGCGAGAGCTGACCGGCTACGCCGTCAGAGACGGCCTGCGCGATGTCGGCGCCGGCGCCGGTCCGGTCGACGTCGCCGGTCTCGCGGGCGTGCGAGCGGGCCTCGACGCCGCTCGCGCTTGATCGTCGAGAGCGCGCGCCGCCGCTCGACCCGTTTGCCATAATCGGCTGACGATGATGCGCAACGTGGGAGCTTGGCAAACGAAGGAGCGCCACGACGCGAGGCGCGCGAGACGATGAGGCTGCTGCGGATGAAGCCTGGGCACGGCGAGATCCTGCTCGCCGAAGGCGATGTCGAGGCGCCGGAGCAGGAGCGCGAGCTGATCGAGGCGTTCCGTCGCGAGCTGGACGCCGGAATGTGGGCGGCCGTGCCGACCGAGGAGCACGACGGACGTCGCCGCGCCGAGCTCGTCAAGCGCTTCGAGGATGTTCCACGCCACGCCGACCGCGTGATCTTCTTCCCGCGCGCCGCCGGCGGGGCGCCGGAAGCGGCTCGCTGAGCGTCGGTGCTGCTCGCGCTCGGCACCGCCGCGCTCGTGCTCGTCGTCCTGCTGTGGGAGCTCGCGCGCTCGACCGTGCTCGGCGCCGCCTCGCGCGCGCGCACGACGTTCGGCGAGTGGCGCCGCCGTGAGCCGGCGAGCGTCGGCTATGACCCAGGACGCGAACGCCGCGCCGAGCAGCGTGCGCGCGAGCTGTTGCGCTCGTGCGTCGATCAGCGCGAGTGGGCGATGTACCGCGACCTCGGCTTCGTCCGCGTGTGGGGCGGGCTCGGCGAGCGCGCCCAGGCAGCCGGCGCGTCCTACGCGTACTTGATCTACCCGCATCGGCCGATCGTCGCCTACGTGCCGCAGACCGGCGCGCTGCTGAACGAGTACTGCGTCGCATTCCCCGATCACACGCGCCCATACGGCAGTGCGCGCCTGCCGGACGCCGACGATGTGCTGGCGAAGTGGATGGCGCTGAACGCGGACGAGCGGCGGCTGATCGACGAGGCGAACATGCACCTGCCCGGCCGCCAGATCGACCCCGAGCGAATCCGCCGCGACCTCGCTCGTCTGACGCGCTGGGAGCGCGAGCGAGGCACGGCTGGCGCAGCAGATATCGTGCGCGCCGCGTGAGCAGCTCAAACGGATTCGACGTCAGGCATCGCAGCCGCGCCCTCACCGAGGGGCCGGAGCGCGCCGCCGCGCGCTCGTACCTGCACGGCGTCGGCTACTCGGCCGAGGATCTCGCCAAGCCGATCGTCGGCGTCGCGCACTCGTGGATCGAGACGATGCCGTGCAACTTCAACAACCGCGTGCTCGCGGCGAAGGTCAAGGAGGGCATTCGCGCCGCCGGCGGCACGCCGATGGAGCTGAACACGATCGCGATCTCCGACGGGATCACGATGGGCACTTCGGGAATGCGCGCGTCGCTCGTCTCGCGCGAGCTGATCGCCGACTCGATCGAGCTCGTCGCCAGCGCGCACCAGTTCGACGCGCTCGTGGCGATCTCCGGCTGCGACAAGACGATTCCCGGCACGGTGATGGCGCTCGCGCGCTTGGACATCCCCGGACTGATGCTCTACGGCGGCTCGATCAAGCCCGGCTGGTTCCAGGGCGAGGAGGTGACGATCCAGCAGGTCTTCGAGGGCGTCGGCAAGTTCGCAGCGGGCAAGATGACCGAGCAGGAACTGCACGAGCTCGAGGAGGCCGCCTCGCCGGGCGCCGGCGCGTGCGGCGGCCAGTTCACGGCGAATACGATGGCGATGGCGTTCGAGGCGCTCGGCATCTCGCCCGCGGGCTCGGCGATGGTGCCGGCCGAGGACGGCCGCAAGCTGGCTGTCGCGAAAGAGTGCGGCGAACTGGTGATGGACGTGCTGCGCCGCGGGCAGCGCCCGAGCGACGTGCTCGTCAAGCCGGCCTTTGAAAACGCGATCGCGGCGGTCGCGACGAGCGGCGGCTCGACCAACGGCGTGCTGCATCTGCTCGCCGTCGCGCACGAAATCGGCGTGCCGCTGCAGATCGACGAGTTCGAGGCGATCTCCGAGCGCACGCCGCTGCTGTGCGACCTGCAGCCCGGTGGACGCTACGCGGCCACCGACCTCTACGACGCCGGTGGCGTGCCGCTCGTGCTCAGCCGGCTGAACGAAGCCGGCATCCTCAACGCCGACGCAATCACGGTCACCGGCAAGACGATCGGCGAGGAGGCCGACAAGGCCAAGGAGACCGACGGCCAACCGGTCGTGCGCCCGCTGTCGAACCCGATCAAACCGACCGGCGGCTTCGCGATCCTGCACGGCAACGTCGCTCCGGACGGTTGCGTGGTGAAGCTCTCCGGACACGAGCGGCGCAAACACGTTGGCCCGGCGCGCGTGTTCGACGGCGAGGAGGCGGCGATGAAGGCCGTGCTCGCGCACGAGATCCAGTCCGGCGACGTCGTCGTGATCCGCGGCGAGGGGCCGGCCGGCGGTCCGGGGATGCGCGAGATGCTCGCCGTGACGGCGGCGATCGTCGGCGAGGGACTCGGCGAAGAGGTCGCGCTGATCACCGACGGGCGCTTCTCCGGCGCGACGCACGGCTTCATGGTCGCGCACGTCGCGCCCGAGGCCGTCCGCCGCGGCCCGATCGCGGCGCTGCAGACCGGCGATCAGGTGACCGTCGACGTCGACGCCGGCCGCCTCGACGTGGCGCTGAGCGACGAGCAGATCGCCGAGCGCGTCAGCGCCTACGAGCAGCCGCCGCGAGCCGACGAACACATCGACGTCGCGATCCGCAAGTACGCGAAGCTCGTCGGCAGCGCCGCCGAGGGCGCAGTCGCGCTGTGAGAACGCCGCGAGGCTACTCGGCGAGGAACTGCTCGAGCAGCGGGTTGAACCGCTCCGGACGCTCGAGCATCGACATGTGGCCGGTGTCGTCGAAGACGACTTTGCGCGAGTTCGGGATCAGCTCGGCGAACACGTCGGCGTCGCGCACGTTGATCAGCCGGTCGCGCTCGCCCCAGACGATCAGCGTCGGGCAGGCGATCTCACCGAGACGCTCGCGGATCGCGTAGTCGAGCACCGCTTCGAGGCCCTGTACGAAGCCGGGCTTGCCGGCGCCGCGGATCTGCTCGGCCGCGAGCGCCGCCGGCAGCCGGTCGGGGTGGCGGATCACGACGCCGAGCGCCGCGTCGCGCAGCCGCGCGCGCCGCGCGACGGCGTCAGAGCGCGTCGCTGCCCAGGCGCCCGAGGCCATCAGGATCCGCTCGGCGCGCCGCATCGCCGGCAGCACGCGCGTCGAGCCGCGGTGCTCGTGCGTCGAGATGCCGGCCGCAGAGACGAGCACGAGGCGCTCGACGCGCTGCGGGAAGGCGATCGCCAGCTCGGCGCCGATGAAGCCGCCCATCGAATTGCCGACGACCGCTGCCGCGTCGACTCCGAGCTGCGCGAGCAGCTCATCGATCAAGCGCGCGTAGCCGGCGATCGAGAGCCTCTGCCCGGGCATCGGCGAGTGGCCGAAGCCGGGAAGGTCGAACGTGATCACGCGGCGCTCGGCGGCGAACACCGGCAATTGCTCGAGCCAGTTCTGCCACGATCCGGAGAGGCCGTGGACGAAGACGAGCGGCTGTGCGTCGCTCGCCTGCTCTGGCGCGAGCTCAATCGTGTTGACCGGCGTGCCGTCGACGACGTGCCAGCTTTGATGCGCGCTCCAATCGACGTCCATCCACGGCGCGTGCCGGCGCGCCGCGGACGACGATCGTTGTGAATGGCCGTTCTGCACGGCAGGTATCGACACGCTCGTGAATCTAGCGCGCATCGCGTGGCGCTCGCGCATCGAGCAGGGCACAGGGGCGCCGGCGGCGAACTACGCGACGTCATGGCAAGCGCTACAGAGAGGCCTCGCGGCGTAGACGCCGACGAGCGCGTTGACGACGCTGCGCGGCCGCTCGACGTCGCCTGGCGGCACGCGCTCGAATTGCTGCTCGACGATCTGCGGCGACGCGACGCGGCGCCGCGCACGCGCCGCGCCTACCGCGTCGACCTCGAGCAGTTCGCGCGCTGGGCGAGCGCGCGCGCAAGCGCGCCGCGCGAGGTCGACTCGAAGCTCGTTCGCCGCTACGTCGCCGATCTATCCGAGCGCGGCGCCGCGCCGAGCACGAGCGCGCGTAAGCTCGCGGCGATCCGCGCGCTGTTCTCGAGCCAGCGCGAGCACGGCGAGATCGCCGAGAACCCGGCCGACCTCGTTTCGACGCCGCGTCGCGGTTCGCACCTGCCGCGCGTGCTCAGCGTCCGCGAGGCCGCTTCGCTGCTCGATTCGATTCCCGCCGGCACGCCGCTCGAGCTGCGCGACCGGGCGCTGTTCGAGCTCGCGTACGCGTGCGGCCTGCGCGCCGAGGAGCTCGTCTCGCTGCGTACGGTCGATATCGACTGGGATGGTGAGCAGCTGCGCGTCGAAGGCAAGGGTCGCAAGACGCGTTTCGTGCCGGTCGGCGAGCCGGCGCGGCTGGCGCTGCACGCCTATCTCGACCGTGGACGCGCCAAGCTGGAGGCGGCCGGCGGCGTGCCGGGCGCGGCCGATGGGCCGTTCTTCCTGTCCAAGAGCGGCCGCGCGCTGGGCACGAGCGACGTCCGGCGCAGGTTGCGAACATGGGCCTCGCGCGCCGGCGCCGGCGCCAGTCAGGGCGGTGGCGCGGTCTCACCGCATGCGCTCAGGCACAGCTTCGCGACGCACCTGCTCGACGGCGGCGCGGACCTGCGCACTATCCAAGAGCTACTCGGGCATGCAAGTGTGTCGAGCACTCAGATTTACACTCGGGTAGAGTCAGCGAGACTGAAAAGCGCCTATGCGCGCAGCCACCCTCGGGCCTGAGACAAGGGAAACACCCTGGAGACCAATGTCAAACCGATCGAGCTGCGGGAACTCTGGCGGCGATACAAGTCCGACAGCGACAGTAAGGCGCGTGAGCGGTTGGTCGTCGCCTACTCGCCGCTGGTCAAGTACGTAGCTGGTCGCACCGCGGCCGGCCTGCCGCCGCATGTCGAGGAGGCCGACCTGATCTCCTACGGCTTGGTCGGCCTGATCTCGGCGATCGAGCGGTTCGACCTCTCTCGCGACATCAAGTTCGAGACGTACGCGATCATGCGCATCAAGGGCGCGATCATCGACGAGCTGCGCTCGATGGACTGGGTGCCGCGCAGCGTGCGCGCGCGAGCGCGCGAGGTCGAGCGCGCGAACGCGAAGCTCGAGAACTCGCTGCAGCGCGCGCCGACCGATCAGGAGATCGCCGATGAGATCGGCATCACCGTCGACGAACTGAACGAATCGCTGCTGGCGATCTCGCACTCCTCGATGGTCGCGCTCGACGAGCTGTGGAGCGTGTCGGACTCGAGCGGCGATCAGGTCTCGCTGATGGACACGATCGAGGACCCGAACGCGCCCGACCCGTCACGCGCGCTCGACGTCGGCGACCTCAAGGACCGGATCGCCGACTCGATCGCGAAGCTGCCCGAGCGCGAGAAGCTCGTGATCGCGCTCTACTACTACGAGAACCTGACGCTTCGCGAGATCGGCGAGGTGCTCGGCGTGACCGAGTCGCGCGTCTCGCAGATGCACACGAAGGCCGTGCTCAGACTTCGCTCTCGCATGCAAGAGGAGTCGTTCGACGACTGATTGACCGGCGCCGGCGCCCGGCGGTATGGTGGACGCACAGCTCTCGGAGAGGAGATCGCATGCGACCCACGGGAGACCGCCTGCCGGCGGATCGGATTCGCAACGTCGCCCTTGTCGGCCATCGCGGCGCGGGAAAGACCTCGCTGCACGAGGCGCTGCTGTTCGAGGCCGGAGCGATCGGCCGGCTCGGCTCGGTCCCGGACGCGAGCACCGTCTCGGACGCCGATGTCGACGAGCAGTCGCGGCAGATGTCGATCTCGGCGTCGCTCAGCTCGCTGCGCTGGCGCGAACGCAAGGTCAACTTGCTCGACACGCCGGGCGAGCCGAGCTTCGTCGCCGACGCGCTCGGCGCGCTGCGCGTCTGCGAGTCGGCGGTGTTCGTCGTCAATGCGGTGATGGGCGTAGAGGTCTCGACGAGTCGCCTGTGGGCGCGTGCGGCCGAGCTCGACGTCGCACGGATGCTGTTCGTCAACATGCTCGACCGCGAGCGCGCCGACTTCTTTCGCACGCTCGAGCAGATCAAGCGCGCATTCGGCCCGCATGCCGTCGCGACGGAGATCCCGATCGGCTCAGAGCACGACGTGCAGGGCGTGATCGACCTGATCGACATGACGGCGTTTCGTCAGGACTCGGCCGAGCGCAACGGCTGGAGCGAGATCGCGATCCCCGACAGCGAGGCCGAGCGCGCACAGGAGTATCGCGACAAGCTGATGGACGAGGTCTGCGAAGTGTCGGACGCATTGATGGAGAGATATCTGGACGGCGAGCGGATCTCCCATCAGGAGATCGTCGACGGACTCAAGGAAGGCGCCAACCACGGAAAGATCTTCCCGGTCGTCTGCGGCGTCGCGACGGGCAATCTCGGCACGACGCGGCTACTCGATGCGATCGTCGAGGACCTGCCGTCGCCGGTCAAGCACGGCATGTCGAGCCTCAGCGAGCCTGAGCTGCACGCGCGCGAGGACGGCGAGCTGTTCGCGTTCGTCTTCAAGACGCGCGCCGACGCGTACGCCGGGCGGATCAATCTGCTGCGCGTCTACCAAGGCGTGATCTCGGCCGACAGCCACGCGCTGAACACGCGGGCGCACGTCAAGGAGCGGATCGGTCAGCTGCTCGTCTTCGCCGGCGACGGCGTCGAGCACGTCGCCGAGCTCGGCGCGGGCGACATCGGCGCCGTCGCGAAGCTGAAGGAGACGCGCTCAGGCGACTGGCTGGCCGCACGCGAGACGCCGATCGAGATGCCGCGGCTGCAACTGCCGGCGCCGGTGATGGCGTTCGCGATCGAGCCGAAGAGCCGTGGCGAGGAGGAGAAGGTGTTCGCGGCGCTGCGACGGCTGCAAGAGGAGGACCCGACGATCGACTTGCATCGCGACCAGCAGACCGGCGAGCAGATCGTCGCTGGGCTCTCGCAGGTGCACGTCGAAGTGATCGTCGAGCGCCTACGCGATCGCTTCGGCGTCGAAGTGACGCTCCAGCCGCCGCGCGTGCCCTACCAAGAGACGATTCGCCGTGTCGCGAGCGCGCGTGGCCGGCACAAGAAGCAGTCGGGCGGCCGTGGGCAGTTCGGCGACTGTCAGATCGAGATCGAGCCGCTGGAGATCGGCGAGGGGCTCGAGTTCGTCGACGAGACGAAGGGCGGCGTGATCCCGCACTCGTTCATCCCGGGCGTCGAGAAGGGCGTGCGCGAGGCGATGCGCGCCGGCACGCTCGCCGGCTATCCGGTCAAGGGCGTGCGCGTGCGGCTCGTCGACGGCTCGCACCACTCGGTCGACTCCTCGGAGATCGCGTTCAAGCTCGCCGGCGCGCAGGCGATGAGAGAGGCGCTCGAACACGCCGATCCGGTGTTGCTCGAGCCGCTGATGCTGATCACGCTGTCGATCCCAGAGCAATACGTCGGCGAGGTGATCGGCGATCTGAACAGCCGTCGCGGGCACCCGCTGGGGATGGCGCCGGCAGGCGAGATGACCGAGATCAGGGCCGAGGCGCCAATGGCTGAGATGCTCAGCTACGCGCCCGACCTGCGCTCGATCACCGGCGGTCAAGGCGACTACACGCTCGAGTTCTTGCGCTACCAGGAGGTCCCGGCGCAGCTCGCGCAGAAGCTCGTCGCGCAGCTCGGCCGCGAGCGCGCCGCGGCGCACGCCTGAGCGCGGCGGCGGCCACGCGGTCGCAGGCTCGCCGCGCCTCGCGGAGCGAGCTGTCGCCGTCGGGCGGCGTCGCGCGCCGGCGCGCCTCCGCTACCCTGACTGACCTCATGGCAACACGATCGATCGTCACGTCTCAGCCGGACGTCGAGTGCGACGTCTGCGAACGGCGCCTGCTGCGCGGCGAGCAGCCGGACGTCTTCCTCGACGCCGGACACGCGCGGATGGTCTGCGAGCTGTGTGCGCCGCGCGCCGCGCATCAAGGGTGGAAGCGCGGCTCCGAAGAGCAGCTGCTCGCCTCCTCGTCGCTGGCCAATCGCCGCGGGCGCGGACTGCTCGGCCGGCTGCGCCAATCGCGGCGCGTCGAGAGCGCGCGTGAGCTGCGCGCGATCGTCGATGAGCCGCAGCCGTTCGACCTGCGCGGCGAGCGTGCGCCCGCTGATGGCGAGATCGACGCCGCGCTCGAAAGCCTCGCGGCAGACGAGCTCGGCTCCGAGCACGGATACGTCGAGCCGCTCAGCGCCGAGGAGGCGCTGTTGTCGCAGGCGATCGACGCGTTCAACGCGAGCGAGTACACGCGCCGCGCAGCCAGCCTCGCGCGTTCGCTCGGCGCCGCCGAGGTAACCGTGCGTCCCGGCGTCGCCGTCGCCAGCAGCGTCGTGATCGTGCTCGCTTGGGAGCTCTGCTGGTACTCCTACGAGGTCGACCTCGACGACCGATCGAAGATCGGCCAGCAAGGCGTCGAGGTGCGCGCGATCGGCCAAGGCACGGAGCTCTCTGAGCTCGACGCCGAGGACCGCCTCGCAAACGCGCTCGCTGACGAGCGCGGCGCGCTCGCGCTGCGCTAGCCGGCCGCGCTGGGCCGGCGCAACAGCCGGCCGCACGCGCGCGGCGACGCCGAGACGCCTTGCACGATCTTGTCTATATCGGAAACAGGGAGTAACATCACGCGGACGATGGTCTACTGCGTGGTGCCCAAGCCGCTCGCCGACGAGCTCTATCCGAGGCTCGTCAAGCACTACGAGGACGACGAGAATGTCACCGTGATCGTCGACCGTCGCGAGTTCGACCGTCGTGCGCGCCGTACGCGCGACGGCGCGAAGCCGTCCGCAGCCGAGCAGCAGCGCCGCATCGTGCGCGACCGTCGCCGCGCACGCGTAGCGGGCGACCTGCTCCCGCTGGCGCACGCCTAGCGCCGCGAGCGTCGAACCGGCGTGAAGGTCGTAGTCCACGTCGACGGCGGCGCGCGCGGCAACCCCGGGCCGGCTGCCGCCGCTTGCGTGATCGCCTCGCCTGACGGCGCGACGCTCGGCGAGCACGCGCAGCTGCTCGGCTATACGACGAACAACGTCGCCGAGTATCGCGCGCTGCTGCTCGGCCTCGAGCGCGCGCTCGAGCTCGGCGCTGACGAAGTCGACGTGATCGGCGACTCCGAGCTGATCGCCAAGCAGGTGCGCGGCGAGTACAAGGTCAAGAACGAGTCGATGCGCGAGCTGCACCGCGAGGCGCTCAGCGCGCTCGGCGCGTTTCAGCGCTGGACGATCCGCACCGTCCCGCGCGCGCAGAACGCCGACGCCGACGCGCTCGTCAACCTCGCCCTAGACCAGGCTCGCGACGCAAACCGGCTGTAGTCCGAGCCGGAACCGTCTAGTGCAACGGCTTCGCTGAGCGGGCGATAGCCAGCATCTGCTGGTTGGAGAGATCCTCCAGCAGCGTGTTCGTCAGCCAGTAGAGCATGCCGCCTTCGCGCCAGGCGACCAGGTGGATGTGGTTGCCGTCGGTGAAGATCATGTATTTCGTGTGCCCGATCGTGCGTTCTTCGTTCGGGTGCGCGACGAGCGGCGGGCCGAGCCAGTTGGTCCCCTCGAAGTCATAGTAGCCGCCGAGCGTGTCTTGCTGCCAGACGGCGACGTAAGCGTGGTGCAGCCGGCCGCTGCGGTCGCGCAAGTCGTAAGCGCGCGCCGGCTGCTCGACCGACGACGCCGTCTGCAGCGACGGGTAGAGCACGCGAATCGGCATGCTGACGGTGCCTTTGGCGAGTTCTTCGTCGCCGCCCATCGGCGTCGGCGCGAGCCCGAGCGAGGCTGCGCTCGGCGCACTCGGCGCGCTCGAGTGGTGGTGGTGATGATGGTGGTGGTGGCTGCTCGATCGCGCCGGCGCCGGCTTCGGTTCCACTTCGGAGACTTTTTCATCGCCGTGCAGGAAGTCGGCGAGCGTCGCGCGCTCGAGCGCTTCGTCGCTCGTCACGTACGAGCCGCCGCTTCACCGCGGCGTTTGCGTTCGAGCGCGCGGAACTTGACCTGGCGCAACGGCTTCTTCTGCGAGAACGCGATCAGCTTCGCCGAGTTCGATCACGTCGTGGTTGGAGCGGCCGATGCCGGCGCTGACGATCGACTTGCCGACGACTTCGGCGACGTGTTCGAACTGCCCGAGCAGGTTGCTCGTCGAGACCTGCTCGCGCAGGTCGCGCAGGAAGTCCTGCTGGCGCGCGACGCGGACGAAGTCCGAGTCGCCGTGGCGGTAGCGCACGTAGCTCAGCGCGTGTTCGTAGCAGAGCTTCTGATAGCCCGGCTGGAGGTTGATTTCCGAGTACTCTTCGCCGCCTTCGCCGTTGACGTGCAGGTAGCGGTGATCGACGTTCGCGTAGACGCAGCCGAGCGTGTCGACGACCTTGATGAAGCCGCCGAAGTTGACGTCGATGATCCCGTTGATCTGCAAGCCGGGAAAGACTTCTTTCTCGATCGTTTCGGCGGCGAGTTCCATCGAGCCTTTCGTGCCGCCTTCCTTGGCGCCGTACGTGTAGGCCGCGTTGATCTTTTCCTGCGGGTAGTAAGCGCCCTTGCGGCTTTTGATGTTGACGAGCAGGTCGCGCGGAATCGACAGCACCGACGTCTGTCCCTGGACCGGGTCGAAGCGCACGAGCAGGATCGTGTCGCTGTGTGGCGGGTCCGAGCGGTCATACACGTCGGCCGACTTTTCGCGCCGGTCTGAGCCGAGGATCAGATAGGTCACCGGGCCGCCGGAGTATTCTTCTTCTTTGACGATCCCCTTGGCCACGTGCACGACGTGGCTGGGCGCGAACAGACTTGTCGCGGAGGTTGCTCACGGTGTTCTCGGCGACCGTCGCCGTCGCGCCGCCGGCGAGCAGCGCGATCAGCACGCCGGCGATCGCGAAGCGCTTCCACATGCCGCGCGAGAGCGAAGGCAGGCGGTCATCCATGGCGTGTCGGCACCGAGCTGTGCATAGGCGTCTGAGGTGTGCGCCGACCCCCCGGACGGGGCGCACTCGCGCCTAGCGTAGCGAGCCGATCGGCGTGCGCGCGCCGGATCGCGAGGTACGCTCGCACGCGTGCTCAGCGCCAGGAATCGCGAGCTGTTCGGCCTGTTGCCCTCGGCGCTGCTCGTCATCGCCGGCTTCACGGCGATCTTCATCCAGTCGGAGGACAACTCGCCGGGCGCGCCGGCGAACCTGACGCTGAACCACGCTTCGAGCGTCTCGCTGACCTACGGCGCGCTGTTCCTCGCGCTGTGCGTCGCCGGGCATCTCGTGATCCGCTTCGCGCTGCCGCACGCCGACCCGTACCTGTTCCCGATCGCCGCCGTGCTCGCGAGCGTCGGCATCGTGATGGTCTACCGGATCGAACCGACGCTCGCGCGCCAGCAGGCGCAGTGGATGGTCGTCGGCCTCGTCTTCTTCGCCGCTACGATCATCGCGCTGCGCAACCGCGGTGTCGCCGTGCTCGAGCCCTACCGCTACACGATCGCCGCCGTCGGCATCGGGATCACGATCCTGCCGCGGCTGCCGGGGATCGGCGCGCAGGTCAACGGCGCCTACCTCGACGTCCACATCGGCGGCATCTCCTTCCAGCCGTCCGAGCTCGCGAAGATCGCGATCGTCGTGTTCCTCGCGAGCTACCTGCACGACAACCGCCAGCTGCTCGTCACCGCCGGGCGCAAAGCGCTCGGGCTGACGATCCCGCCGATGAAGCAGTTCGGGCCGATGCTGATCGTCTGGGGCGCGGCGATGGGCACGCTGCTGCTGACGCGCGAGCTCGGCACTTCGCTGATGTTCTACGGCGCGTTCCTCGCGCTGCTGTACGTCGCGACAGGCCGCTTCTCGTTCCCGCTGATCGGCCTCGTGCTGTTCGCGCTCGGCGCGTGGTTCGTCGCGACGCACGTCAGCCACGTGCACTCGCGCGTGCTCGCCTGGGAACACCCATTCGATCCGGCGCTCTACAACAAGCCGGCCGGCGGCAGCTACCAGCTCGCGCAGTCGCTGTTCGCGCAGGCCGACGGCGGGCTGCTCGGCACCGGCTTCGACCAATCGCTGCTGCGGCTGCCGCATGGCGGCGGGCCGATCCTGCCGGTCCCCGAAAGCGACACGATCTACGCCGTGATCACGAACGAGCTCGGCCTCGCCGGCGCCGCCGGGCTGCTGCTCGTCTACCTGCTGTTCGTCGCGCGCGGCCTGAAGATCGCCGCGCTTGCGCGCGACTCGTTCTCGAAGCTGCTCGCGACCGGGCTCGCGTTCGTCGTCGCGATGCAGGTCTTCGTGATCGTCGGCGGCGTCACGCGCGTGATCCCGCTGACCGGCGTGACGCTTCCGTTCGTCGCCTATGGCGGCTCGTCGGTCGTGATGAACTTCGTCCTGCTCGCGCTGCTGCTCGTCGTCTCCGATCGCGCGCGCCGCCCTCACGCGCGACGCAAGTCGCGCTGAGCCGACCGGCAGCTGGACGAGCGGCGCCTGCCGCTGTGCCGCAGGGGACGCGCGAAAGCCGTCGAAGACCGACGCCGGGATGGCCAGCTCGAGCACAGTGCGCGCGAAGCCGCGCTTGTTGATGGCGCCGTTCGCGCGCCCCGCGCAAACGCGCTACCGGCGGATGACGCAGCCTGAAGTGCGCGCCGCGCGGATCTCCTCGCGCGCCGGCCTCGCGCGCCGGCCGTGGCTCGCGCGCCTGCGGCGCGCGCTCGAGCAGGACCTGTTCGTGCTGCACTTCCAGCCGATCGTCTCGTTGCTCGACGGTCGCGTGACGCATCACGAGGCGCTCGTGCGCTTGGCCGACGACGCTGGCGGACGACTCGTCGGCCCGGCGAGCTTCCTGCCCGCGGCCGAGCGCTACGGGCTGATCGGCGCGATCGACCGGATGGTGCTCGACAAGGTCGCCGCGCAGCTCGCGGCGATGGCGCCGTCGGCGGGCGTGATCGCGATGAACATCTCGGCGCTGTCCGTCACCGATCGCGGGATGCTCGCGTACGTCGAGCGCGGCCTACGACGGCACGACGCCGATCCGCGCCGCCTGGTGATCGAGGTGACCGAGACCGCGTCGATCTCCGACATGCCGCTGGCACGCGACTTCTGCGAGCGCGCGCACGCGCTCGGCTGCGCGATCGCGCTCGACGACTTCGGCGCCGGCTTCGGCTCGTTCCACTACCTCAAGCACCTGCCGTTCCAGTATCTGAAGATCGACGGCGCGTTCATCCGCGGGCTGCCCGACTCGCCGCACGACCAGCTCGTCGTCAAAGCGCTCGTCGGGCTCGTGCGCGAGATGGGCCAGCAGACGGTCGCCGAGTTCGTCGGCGATCAGCGCACGATCGAGTTGCTGCGCGAGTTGGGTGTGGACTATGCGCAAGGGTTTCACGTCGGCGCGCCGCAAGCTTGGGCCGTGTGAACGCCATCCTGGCTCCTCGCCGAGCCGGCCTCCGCTTCGGGATACAACTCGAGAACGCTCCGGCCGCCACGGCCGTTACCGGGCCGGCCATCCTGGCCGGCTGTTCACTGACCAGGCAGAGATCACGTTCCGGGCCGGGCCGGCTGTGCTCGGCCCTAGCCTGGGTGTGGGAACTGAACGCCCATCGCGGCTTCCCAGATGCGGTCGGGCAGCATGCGGCGTAGGCCGAGCGTCAGCTTGGCCGATGGCGTGATCGTGATGCGGGCGGGTGGGTTGCGGCGCTCGAGCGTGCGCTCGATCGTCTTGGCGACGCGGTCGGGGCCGCCGCCGAGCAGGCGCATCGGGCCTTCGTAGGCGCCTTTGGTGACGGCGCCGACGGTCGCGTTGAACGTCGCGTAGGGGTCGTCGCCGTCGATCTCGACGGCCGCGATGCTGGCCGTCGCCGTCTCGCCGAACTCGGTCGTGATCAGGCCGGGCTCGAGCAGGACCACGTCGATGCCGAAGCCGCGCAGCTCGTAGCGCATCGCGTCGGAGATCGCCTCGAGCGCGTGCTTGGTCGCGTGGTAGTGCCCGCCGCCGGGGAACGACAGGCGCCCGCCCATCGAGCCGAGGTTGACGATCTTGCCCCAGCGCTGCTCGCGCATCTTCGGCAGGACGAGCTGCGTCAGGCGCACGAGACCGAACACGTTCGTCTCGAACTGGCGGCGCACGGAGTCGAGCGGGACCGTCTCGATCGCGCCGCTCTGGCTGTAGCCGGCGTTGTTGATCAGCACGCCGACGGCGCCGTCGGCGGCCTCGACGTGCGCGACGGCGCTCTGCATCGACTGCTCGTCGGTGACGTCGAGCGCGAGCGTCTCACAGCCGGCGTCGGCCAGCTCGGCGAGCGTCTCTGGACGTCGCGCGGTCGCGTAGACCTTCCAGCCGGCGCGCGCCAGCCGCAGCGCGGTCGCACGGCCGATGCCAGTCGAGCAGCCGGTGATCAGCACTGCCTTCGACGCGTCGCTCACCTGCGCAGCATAAACGCGCGCCGGTCCTCTAGGGTTGCGCGGATGCGCGCGGTCACATTCCAGGCGCCCGGCGAAGTGCGCGTCGAGGACGTCGCCGAGCCGGAGCTGCTCGCGCCGACCGACGCGATCGTCCAGATCGACGCGAGCGGCGTGTGCGGCTCGGACCTGCATATCTACCACGGGCGCGTGAAGATCGAACCGGGCTTCACGATCGGCCACGAGTACGTCGGCACGGTCAAGGCGCTCGGCGATGAGGTGCGCGACGTCGCCGTCGGCGATCGCGTGCTCGGGTGCTTCCAGACAGCTTGCGGGCACTGCTTCTTCTGCCGCCGCGGCTGGTTTCACAAGTGCGACGAATCGCGCACGTTCGGCCACGGCGCGGCGCTCGGATCGCTGCAGGGCACGCAGGCGGAGCGCGCGCTCGTGCCGAACGCCGATCTCGTGCTGCGCAAGGTGCCGGACGCGATGAGCGACGAGGTCGCGCTGTTCGCCGGCGACGTGATGGGCACGGGCTACCACGCGGCGGCCGAAAGCGGCCTGCAGCCTGGTGACAGCGCCGTCGTGCTCGGCCTCGGGCCAGTCGGCCTGTGCGCCGTGCAGGCCGCGTTCGCCGTCGGCGCGGCGCACGTGATCGCGATCGACACGGTCCCCGAGCGCCTGCAGATGGCCAAGGCGTTCGGCGCGCAGCCGGTGCACCTGACTGAGGAGGACCCGCGCGCGGCCGTGCGCGAGGCGACCGACGGGCGTGGGGTGGACGCGTGCATCGACGCTGTCGGCGACCCGCGCGCGCTCGAGCTCGCGATCCGCCTGACGCGCAAGGTCGGCACGATCGTCACGATCGGCGTCTACGCCGAGCGCTGCGAGGTTCACATGGGGCTGTTCTGGATCAAGGCGCTGCGGATGTGCTCGGGCCACGCGAACGTGATCGGGCACGTCGACAGCGTGATCGAGCTGATGTCGAGCGGACGGCTGGACCCGACGCCGCTCGTCACGCACCACATGCCACTCGACGACGCGGCCGAGGCGTACGCTATGTACGACCGTCGCGAGGCGCTCAAGATCGTCCTGCAACCGTAGATTTCTCAGCCGAGAGGGAGCCGCCATGACCGCCGCCGCCGACACCGCCGCCGCCCTGCCCGACGCGCTCGGCGCGGACGCGCGCGCGTTCCTCGCGCGAGGGCAGCAGCTGCTGATCGGAGGCGAGCGCCTCGACGCGGCCGACGGCGCTACGTTCGCGACGCTCGACCCGTCGAGCGGGCGCGAGATCGCGACGGTCGCGCGGGCCGGCGCCGAGGACGTCGAGCGCGCCGTGCGCGCGGCGCGCGACGCGCTCGAGACCGGCCCGTGGGCGACGATGCCGGCGAGCGGGCGCGAGCAGTTGATTCACGCGCTCGCGCAGGCGATCGAAGATCACGACCAGGAGCTGGCCGAGCTGGAGTCGCTCGACAACGGCAAGCCGGTCGGCCTGGCGAAGTACGTCGACGTGCGCGGCGCGGCGGCGCACCTGCGCTACTTCGCCGGCTGGCCGACGAAGATCGAGGGCGGCGTGCTGCCGGTCACCGCGCCGAACATGCTCTGCTACACGCGCCGCGAAGCGGTCGGCGTGTGCGGTCAGATCGTGCCGTGGAACTTCCCGCTGCTGATGGCCGCGTGGAAGCTCGGGCCATGCCTCGCGGCCGGTTGCGTGAGCGTGCTCAAGCCGGCCGAGCAGACGCCGCTGACGGCGCTGCGGATCGGCGAGCTCGCGCTCGAGGTCGGCTTCCCGCCTGGCGTGCTCAACGTGATCACCGGCGACGGCGCGACCGGCGCCGCGCTGGTCGACAGCCCCGGCGTCGACAAGATCGCGTTCACCGGCTCGACCGTCGTCGGACGCGAGATCGGCGCGAAGGCCGGCCGCGCGCTGAAGCGCGTGACGCTCGAGCTCGGCGGCAAGTCGCCGAACATCATCCTTCCAGACGCCGACATCGAGGCGGCGATCAAGGGCTCTTTCCAAGGCCTCTACTTCAACTCCGGGCAGGCTTGCAACGCCGGCTCGCGGCTGTTCGTCCCGGCGGAGAGCTTCGACCAGGTGATGAGCGCGCTCGCCGACGCCGCCAACTCGGCCAAGCTCGGCCCCGGCCTGGACCCGGGCACGCAGCTCGGGCCGGTCGTCTCGGCCGAGCAGCGCGAGCGCGTGATGTCCTACATCGAATCGGGGCGCGACGAGGGCGCCGAGCTGCTCGCCGGCGGCGAGACGGCGCTGGGCGACAGCGGCGGCTACTACGTCGCTCCGACGCTGTTCAGCACGACGTCCGACGAGCTGAAGATCGCTCGCGAGGAGATCTTCGGCCCGGTGCTCGTCGCGTCGCCGTACGACACGCTGGAGGAAGTTGCCGAGCGCGCGAACGCGAGCGAGTACGGGCTCGCCGCCGGCGTCTGGACGCGCGACGTCGGCAACGCGCACAAGCTCGCCGCGAAACTGCGTGCCGGCATGGTCTACGTGAACACGTGGGGCAACGCCGAGCCGTCGGCGCCGTTCGGCGGCTTCAAGGCTTCGGGCATCGGGCGCGAGCACGGCCACGACGGCCTCGACGCGTACCTCGAGACGAAGACCGTCTGGACCGCCTTGTGAGCTTCGCGGCGTCGTGAGCGTCGCCGCGCAGGGCGAGCTTCAGCTGCCACGTACGCGCGCCGCCCGGTGGGCGGCGCCGCTGGCGACGGTCTGCGCGCTGCTGATCGTCGCCGCCGTCGCCGAGATCGTGCTCGACGGCGCGCTCGGGCACTCGGTGCTGATCCCGAAGTCGCCGCAGATCGCCGGCTGGCTTCAAGGCATCGGCGAGCGGCTCGGCTACCGCGTCTTCCTGATCGCGCTGATCGCCGCGACGGCCGGCTACGCCGGGCTGGTCGCACTCGGGCGAAGCGTCTCCAAGCGCTGGGCGATCGCGCTGCTCGCGGCGCTTCACGCGATCGTCTTCGTCGGTCCGATCCTGCTCTCGACCGACGTCTTCAGCTACATCGACTACGCGCGACTCGGCGTCGTGCACGGGCTCAACCCGTACACGCACGGCCCGATCGCGGCGACGCACGACCCGGTCTATCACTACGTCGGCCAGGACTGGAAGAAAGTCGAGACCGCGTACGGCCCGATCTACACGCTGCTCTCGTACCCGTTCGGGCTGCTCGGCGTGAGCGGCGCGCTGTGGGGCATGAAGGCGCTCGCGACGCTTGCGAGCGCGGTCACGCTCGCGCTGACGTGGCGCTGCGCGCGCCAGCGCGATCGCGATCCGGTGATCGCCGTGCTGCTCGTCGGCGCGAACCCGCTGTATGTGATCTACGGGCTCGGCGGCGCGCACAACGACCTGATCATGATGGCGCTGATGATGGGCGCCGTCGCGCTGACGCTCGCCGGGCGCGATGCGCCGGCGGCGGCGAGCGTGATCGCCGGCGCGCTCGTCAAGGCGACCGTCGCGGCGCTGCTGCCGTTCATGATCGTCGCGCGCCGCAGCCGCGCGCTGCTGCTCGGCGCGATCGGCGCGCTCGCGCTGGGCGTCGTCGTCGCGTACGCGATCTTCGGCGTCGACGGCGTCAACATCGTCGCGGCGCTCAATCGCGACGCGGCATTCGTCTCCAGCGACAGCTTCGCGACGGAGATCGCGCACCTGTTCGGCAAGCCGGGCGTCTTCCCGATCGACCACGACCTGTTGAAGGTCGCGCTCGTCGTGATCGTGCTGCACCTGCTGTGGCGCACGTGGCGCGGCTATGACTGGGTCGCCGCTTCCGGCTGGGCGCTGCTGGCGATCTCGGTGACGAGCACATGGCTGCTCGCGTGGTACATCCTCTGGCCGCTGCCGCTCGCGGTCGTCTCGCGCGATCGGCGCCTGCTCGTCGCGACGCTCGCGATCCAGGCGCTGTTCATCGTCCACCAGATGACGCCGCTGTTGGCGCCGGTCGCATGAGCGCGCGCGACTCGGCGTTCGAGCGGCGCCTGGCGCAACTGCCGCCGCGCTTGCGCCCGCGCGATGACGAGCTGCCGGGCAGCGGCCGGCAGTGGCGGATCGAGACCGCCGTCTTGATCCTCGTCGGGCTGCTGCTGAGCATCGCCGTCGTCAACGACGTCGTGCTTGGGACGCACGTCAACCACCGCCTCAGCGCCGACTTGCGCACGTGGCGCGTGCACACCGGCCACGACTACAAGAACGTCTCGACCGAAGAGGACCTCTACCACCACACGACAACAGACGTCGTCTGCGGCAACACGTCGCCGGGGCCGCCGAAAGAACGCACGCAGCTGTGCCTCGAAGTGACTGGCCCGGTCGTCAACGGGCGGCGGGCGGCGCGCGGCGGCTGGTACGTGCCACCGCGCCACGAAGACCTGCGCCGCTATCGCTACGGCTGCTTCGGGCCGCCGAAGGCGAGAGGCAAGTGCCGGCGATGAGCGCCGTCGCGGCTGCTCGTCCGTCGCTCTCGGCGGACGCGCGCCGGCTGCCGGCGTGGTGGCCGCTGCTCGCGCTGACGCTGCTCGCCGCCGTGCTGCGCTTCGCGACGCTCGGCGAGCAGAGCTTCTGGTACGACGAGGCGTTCACGCCCGTGCACGTGCTGCACAGCGGCATCGGCGCGACGTGGCGCGCATACGTGCACAGCGAGAACACGCCGCCGCTGTGGTATGCGCTGGCGTGGATCGACTTCCGCATCTTCGGCGACGGCGCGCTCGCGCTGCGCTTCCCGTCGGCGCTCGCCGGCGTGGCCACGGTGCCGATCGCGTGGGCGCTGACGCTAGAGCTCGTCGGCCGTCCGAACGAAGCTCAGCCGCCGACGGCGCGCCAGGCGGCGCAGCACTCGCCCGCCGCCCGCCGCGCGGCGTTCCTCGCGGCGGCGATCGTCGCGGTCGACCCGCTGTTCGTCTGGTACTCGCAGGAGGCGCGCGCGTACGCGTTGTTCGTGCTGTTCGCCGCGCTCGCGATGCTCTGCTTCGCGCGGCTGCTGAACGAGCCGACGCGCGGCCGCGCGTTCGCGTTCGCGCTGAGCGGCGCATTGGCGCTGCTCAGCCACTACTTCGCGGTCTTCCTGCTCGTGCCGATGGCGCTGTGGCTGCTGCTGTCGAACGCTCGCGCGCGCCGGCTCGCGCTGGCGGCGCTCGCTGCGATCGCGCTCGTCGGCCTCGCGCTGCTGCCGCTGATCTCCGCGCAAGGCGGCCACGGCACGCAATGGATCGGGCGCTGGGCGCTGTCGAGCCGCCTGCAGGCGATCCCGCAGTACTTCCTGACCGGCTACTCCGGAGCGCCGCTCGGGCATGGCGTCGAGCTGCTCGTAGCGCTGCCGCTGATCGCCGGCGTCGTGCTCGGCGCGCAGCGGCTGCTCGCGCGACCGCCCGAACGCTTGCGGCGAGCGGTCTGGATCTCGCTGTCGATCGCCGGCTTCGGCGTGCTCGCGCCGATCGTGCTCGTCGGCTTCGGCGCCGATTACCTCGCGCCGCGCAACCTCGTCGGCGCGATGATCCCGGTGAGCGTGCTGATCGCGCTGCTGTTCGCGGCGATCGACGATCCGAGCGGCCCCGGCCGCGGCGCCGACTCCGGCCGCGGCGTCGACCCCAGCTCCACCGGCGGCGCCGGCGCGACGTGGGCGCGCGCGTCGTGGATCGGCGCCGGCCTCGCCGCGCTGTCGCTGACGGCGTTGCTGATCGTCACTGTCGACGTCGACGCGAGCCCGCGGCTACAGCGCGGCAACTGGCGCGATCTCGCGCATCTGCTCGCGCGCGGCGGTCGCGCGCGGGCGATCACGACGGTCGAGCTCGGCGCGGCGCCGCTCGAGTACTACCTCTCGCCGCTGCGCTTGCGCAACCTCGCGCGCGACACGCGCGTGAGCGTCTCGGAAATCGACGAGACGGGCTATCAGCCGCTGCGCGCGGACGCCGAGCGCGCGCCGTCGCCGGGCTTTCACTTGGTCGAACATCGCGAGATCGACGGGTTGTTCGTCTATCGCTTCGTATCCTCTCTCGCGCGCTTCGTGTCGGAGGCCGAGTTGCGAGACCACGTGATCACGCTCGCTCACCCGGAGGTGCTCGTCCCAGCCGGCGCGCAGGTCTCGAACTCGCGTTCAGGCGCGGCTGCTCGTTAATGCAAATGTCGTCGTCCGATCAAAACATTTAGGTTCCACGCATGGCGTCGTCAACCGTAGAGGCTCGCAACGAGGCTGAGGTGGCGCTGGAGCTCGCATGCGGGCACCTGCTCTCGCTGCAGAACGAGGCCGGCTGGTGGCAGGGCGAGCTGCAGACGAACGTGACGATGGACGCCGAGGACATGCTGCTGCGCGAGTTTCTCGGGATCCGCAAGCAGGACGAGACGGAACGCTCGGCGGCGTGGATCCGCTCGCAGCAGCGCGAGGATGGGACGTGGGCGAACTTCTACGGAGGCGACGGCGAGCTGTCGACGACGATCGAGGCCTATTGGGCGCTGCGCCTGGCGGGCGATCCGGCCGAGGCCGAGCACATGCGGACGGCTGCCGAGTGGATCCGCTCGCGGGGCGGCGTCGCGCGGGCGCGCGTGTTCACGCACCTGTGGCTGGCGCTGTTCGGCCTGTGGTCGTGGGATCGCGTGCCGGCGCTGCCGCCGGAGGTGATCCTGCTGCCGTCGTGGGTGCCGCTGAACGTCTACGACTTCGCCTGCTGGGCGCGCCAGACGATCGTCGCGCTGTCGCTCGTCAAAGCGCATCGGCCGGCGCGCCGGCTTCCGTTCGACTTGCACGAGCTCGACTTCGGCGGCGCCGACGCGCGCGCCGAGCGCTCGCGCGCGCTGCGCGCGCTCGACTCGGTCACGCGCTTCTACGAGCGCCATCCGATTCGCCCGCTGCAGCGCTTCGCGGTCGCGCGCGCCGAGCGCTGGATCGTGCGCCGCCAGGAGGCGGACGGCTCATGGGGCGGGATCCAGCCGCCGTGGGTCTACTCGCTGATCGCGCTGCACTTGAACGGCTATCCGGTCGATCATCCGGTGATGCGGCGCGGCCTGGAGGGGATCGACCGCTTCATGGTCGAGGACGAGGACGACGCGGTCGGCGTCGGCGCGCCGGCCGGGCGCAGCCGGCGCCTGGAAGCGTGCCAGTCGCCGGTTTGGGACACGGCGCTGTCGCTGATCGCGCTGAGCGACGCCGGGCTCCCGGCTGAGCACCCGGCGCTCGTGCGCGCGGGCGAGTGGCTGCTCGGCGAGGAGGTGACGGTGCGCGGCGACTGGTCGGTGACGCGGCCGCGCCTCGCGCCCGGCGGCTGGGCGTTCGAGTTCGAGAACGACCACTATCCGGACGTCGACGACACCGCCGAGGTCGTGCTCGCGCTGCGTCGCTTGAACGGCGGCGCGAAGCTCGACGCGGCGGTCGATCGTGCGGCGCGCTGGCTGGAGGGCATGCAGAGCGCGAACGGCGGCTGGGGCGCGTTCGATGCGGAGAACACGAGGACGCTCGTGCGCGAGCTGCCGTTCCTCGACTTCGGCGAGGTGCTCGACGAGCCGAGCGCCGACGTCAGCGCACACGTGATCGAGACGCTCGCGGCGCTGGACGAGCTCGACACGCCGGTCGGGCGCCGCGGCGTGCAGTGGCTGATCGAGCAGCAGGAGGCCGACGGCTCGTGGTTCGGGCGCTGGGGCGTCAACCACGTGTACGGGACGGGCGCGGCGGTGCCGGCGCTGATCGCCGCCGGCCTCGAGCCGTCCGATCGCTGCATCGCGCGCGCCGTGCGCTGGCTGCTCGATCACCAGAACGACGACGGCGGCTGGGGCGAGGACCCGCGCTCCTACGACGAGCCGCAGTGGATCGGGCGCGGCGCGAGCACCGCTTCGCAGACGGGCTGGGCGCTGCTGGCGCTGCACGCGGTCAGCGCCGCTGGCGCGGGCGCGTCGAGCACGAACGGGGCGGACGCAAACGGGGCAAGCGCGAACGGACAGATCGGCGCGGCGGGCGCGGCAGCGACGGCGGCGATCGAGCGCGGCGTCGGCTGGCTGGTCGCGACGCAGCGCGCGGACGGCGGCTGGGACGAGCCGCAGTACACCGGCACGGGCTTTCCGTCGGACTACTACATCAACTACCACCTCTACCGGCTCGCGTTCCCGATCATGGCGCTCGGTCGCTGCCGGCGATGATGCTGCTGGCCGACGCCGTGCCACCGGCGCCAAGCGCCCGGGAGGTGATGGCGCGGGCCGAGAGCGAGAACTTCCCGGTCGCGAGCTGGGTGCTGCCGCGCCGCATGCGTGGGCGCCTGCTGGCCGTGTACGGCTTCGCGCGGCTGGTCGACGAGCTCGGCGACAGCGCGCCGGGCGACCGTCTGGCGGCGCTCGACTGGCTCGAAGCGGAGCTCGATCGCGCTTACGAAGGGCGCGCCGAGCATCCGCTGTTGCAGCGCCTCGCTCACACGATCGAGCAGTGCCGGCTGCCACGCGATCCGTTCGCGCGGCTGATCGAGGCGAATCGCGTCGACCAGCGCGTCAGCCGCTACGCGACTTGGCGGCAGCTGCGCGAGTACTGCTCGCTGTCGGCCGACCCCGTCGGCGAGATCGTGCTGGGCGTGTTCGGCGCGGCGACGCCGGCGCGGATCGCGCTGTCGGACTCGATCTGCACGGCGCTGCAACTCGCCGAGCACTGCCAGGACGTCGCCGAGGACTTCGTCGCCGGGCGCATTTACCTGCCGGCGGAGGACATGGAGCGGTTCGGCTGTCGCGAGGAGGATCTGGATCCTTCGGACTCGATCGGCGGCGATCGGCGCGCGCTGCGCGCGGTGCTCGCATTCGAGGTCGAGCGCGCGCGCGGGCTGCTCCGCGCTGGAGCGCCGCTGATCGGCGAGCTGCGCGGGCGCGAGCGCGTCGCGATCACGGCGTTCGTCGCCGGCGGGCGCGCTGCGCTGGACGCGATCGAGCGCGCTGACTACGAAGTGCTCGGCGGGCCGCCGCGCGCGTCGAAGCGGCGGCGGCTGGCGGCGCTGGCCGCGACGTTGAGCGCTCGACGCGGCGAACGGGCGTCGTCGGCGGCGCCGGGCGCTCGGTGAGCGCCGAGCGCGCCGGTCTGGGGCCGCACGCGTGAGCCCGACGATCTCGACCGCCGACGCGTACGCGCGCTGTGAAGCGATCACGCGCGCGGAGGCGGCGAACTTCTACTACGGTATCCGCCTGCTCCGAGGCGACCGCCGCCGCGCGATGAGCGCGGCGTACGCGTTCGCGCGGCGGATCGACGACATCGGCGACGGCACGTTCGCGCGCGAGCGCAAGCGCGAGCTGCTCGACGAGGCCGGCGCGCAGCTCGCGGAGCTCGAACGCTCGGGCTCGGCGGCCGTCGCGCCATCTGACGCGGTGATCGTCGCGCTCGCCGACGCGCACGCGCGCTTCTCGCTGCCGCGCGGTGCGCTCGGCGAGCTGATCGACGGCGTGCGGATGGACCTCGACGGCGTCCGCTACGAGCAGTTCGACGAGCTCGTGCTCTACTGCCGCCGCGTCGCCGGCGCGATCGGGCGTGTCTGCCTGGCGATCTTCGCCACGCGCGAGCTCGCGCTCGACGGGACGAGCGCCGCCGCCGGCCACGCGCTCGGGCGCGAGCGGATCGAAGCGCTCGCCGACGATCTCGGCGTCGCGCTGCAGCTGACGAACATCTTGCGCGACGTGCGCGAAGACGCGCTGAACGGCCGCGTGTACGTGCCGGCCGAGGACCTGCGGCGCTTCGGCGTCGGCGCCGGCGCCGACATGGCGGGCTCCGCGCGCGCGCTCGCGGCGGCCGCCGAGCGCGGCGACGAGGCGCTCGTCGCACTGGTCCGTTTCGAGGCGGCGCGCGCGCAGCAGTGGTTCAATCGGGGCATGCAGCTCGTCCCGCTGCTCGACCGCCGCAGCGCCGCTTGCGTGGCGGCGATGGCCGGCATCTACCACCGTCTGCTGGGACGGATCGAGGCCGACCCGTCGCGCGCGCTGCGCGAGCGGATCTCGCTGTCGGGCGGCGAGAAGGCGCTCGTCGCGCTGCGCAGCCTGGCCGGGAGAACGACGTGAGCGCTGGGCGCGTCGTCGTGATCGGCGGCGGCCTCGCGGGAATCGCGGCGGCGCTCGACTGCGCCGACGCGGGCGCCGAGGTCGCGCTCGTCGAGGTGCGCCGCCGGCTCGGCGGCGCGGCGTACTCGTTCGAGCGCGACGGGATCCGCTTGGACAACGGCCAGCACGTCTTCTTGCGTTGCTGTTCGGCCTACCGCGCGCTGCTCGCACGCTTTGGCTCAGAGCGCCACGTGAACGTCCAGGAGCGACTGCGGATCCCGGTGATGAGCCCCGGCAAGCCAACTGTCGTGCTGCGCCGCGGCTCGCTGCCGCCGCCGCTGCACCTCGCCGGCGCGCTCGCGCGCTACCCGCATCTGGGTCGCGCTCAGCGTCTCAGCGCGGCGCTCGCCGCGCGCGCGCTCTCGGCGATCGACCCGGACGATCCGCAGAACGACCGGCGCACGCTCGGCGAGTGGCTCGGCGATCTCGGCCAGAGCGAGTCCTCGCTGGCGGCGCTGTGGGACCTGATCGCGCTGCCGACGCTGAACGTGCGCGCCGCCGACGCCTCGCTCGCGCTCGGCGCGTTCGTCTTTCGCACGGGGCTGCTCGGCAGCGCCGAGGCCGGCGACATCGGCTTCCACGTCGGCACGCTGGCCGACGTGATCGGCGAACCGGCGGAAGCGACGCTCGCCGCCGCCGGCGTCGAGTTCCGCCTCGGTTGGCGCGCGCGGGGCGTGCGCCAGGTCGACGGCGGGTTCGAGGTGCAGGGCGGGGAGGACGGCGGGCTCAGCGCCGACGCGGTGATCGTCGCGCTGCCGCACGCGCGCGCGGCGGGGCTGATCGAGGCGCTGCTGCCGCGGCAGGCCGCGACGCTGCGCGAGATCGGCAGCTCGCCGATCGTCAACGTCCACGTGGTGTTCGATCGCGTCGTCTGCGAGGAGCCGTTCGCGGCGGGCGTCGGCTCGCCGGTGCAGTACGTGTTCGATCGCAGCGCGGCGGCGGGAGCGCCGGCGGGCTGTCAGTACCTGGCGATCTCGCTGTCGGGAGCGGACGAGGAGATGAAGCTGAGCGTCGAGGCGCTGCGCGAGCGCTACGTCACGGCGCTCGAGGAGCTGCTGCCGGCGGCGCGCGGCGCGAACGTCGAGGCTTTCTACGTCACGCGCGAGCACGCGGCGACGTTCCGCGCCGTCCCAGGCGTCGGCGCTCTGCGCCCTGGGCCGCGGACGACCATCGCGGGGCTCGCGCTGGCCGGCAGCTGGACCGACACGAAATGGCCGGCGACGCTCGAGAGCGCGGTGCTGAGCGGCCATGCGGCGGCGCGCACGACGCTTGCGGCGCTCGAGTTGGGGGGTGCGCCGGGCGAGCGCTCTGGGCCTGCTGAGACGCCCGCACCTGCACCTGCACCCGCACCCGCACCCGATGCGCCCGCATCGACATCTGGGATGCCGGCGGGCAACGGAGCGCTCGGCCGATGAGGCCGATCGTCGTCGCGGCGCCGCTGGCGATCGAGCGGCTGCTGATCCGTTCCGGAGCGCGCGGCGCGCACGTGCGCAAGACCGGGATGGGGCCGGAGAAGTCGCTGATCGCCGCGCCGGCGCTCGCCTCCGAGCAGGCCGACGCGCTGCTCGTGCTCGGCTTCTGCGGCGGCCTCGACGCGCAGTCGCGTCCGGGTGAAGTGATCGTCGCCGAGGAGGTGCTGGCGAGCGACGACGAAGGCCATGACGCGGTGCGCGCCGACTGCCACGGCACGGAGCGGTTGGCCGAAGCGCTCGACGGACGTGGTCTGACGGTTCGCCGGGGGCCGATCGTCGGCGTCGGCAAGATCGCCACGGGGGAGCGGCGCGAGCAGCTGCGCGCGGCTGGCGCGCTGGCCGTCGACATGGAGTCGGCGTGGCTTGCGGCGGGCGCGGCCGGACGCCCGTTTGGCGTCGTGCGCGTCGTGCTCGACAGCCCCAGCCACGAGCTGTTCCGCGTCCGGGCGGTCGGCCAGGCGCTGCGCGCGGCGCAGGCGCTGCGCAAGGTTTCGGCGATCGCGCTTCAGGACTGGGACCCGGCGGGCTAAGGTACGGCGATGGCGGCGAAAGTCAGACAGAGCACGGTCATGGGCTGGTACTTGATGCGACAGCGTCTGGCCAAACGCGAGAAGTTCCCGCTGATCGTCGAGCTCGAGCCGCTGTTCCAGTGCAACCTGGCGTGCTCGGGCTGCGGCAAGATCCAGCACCCCGAGCACGAGCTGCGTCGCCGGATGCCCGTTCAGCAAGCGATCGAGGCGGTCGAGGAGTGCGGCGCGCCGATGGTCTCGATCGCCGGCGGCGAGCCGCTGATCCACCCGGAGATCCACGTGATCGCCGACGAGCTGCTGAAACGCAAGAAGTTCGTCTACCTCTGCACGAACGCGCTGCTGCTCGAGAAGAAGCTTCCGAACTTCAAGCCGAGCCCGTACTTCTCGTGGGCCGTGCACATGGACGGCCTGCAGGAGCGCCACGACGCTTCGGTCGAGCGCGAGGGCGTGTTCGACAAGGCGGTCGCGGCGATCAAGGCGGCGAAGGCGGCGGGCTTCCGCGTGACGACGAACACGACGTTCTTCACGCAGGACTCGCCGAAGACGGTGCGCGAGGTGCTCGACTTCCTCAACGACGACCTCGAAGTCGACGAAATGATGATCTCACCGGCGTACGCGTACGAGAAAGCGCCCGACCAGGAGCACTTCCTCGGCGTGACCGAGACGCGCAAGCTGTTCAAGGAGGCGTTCAGCGAAGGCAGGCGCAAGAAGTGGCGGCTGAACCACAGCCCGCTGTTCCTCGACTTCCTCGAGGGCAAGGCGGAATTCGACTGCACCGCGTGGGGCATCCCGAGCTACTCGCTGTTCGGCTGGCAGCGCCCGTGCTACCTGATGGCCGACGGCTACACGAAGACGTACAAAGAGCTGATCGAGACGACCGACTGGGACAAGTACGGTCGTGGCAAGGACCCGCGCTGCGAAAACTGCATGGCGCACTGCGGCTACGAGCCGACGGCCGTGCTGCAGACGACCAGCTCGCTGCGCCAGTCACTGCGCGCGATCGCCGGCTGAGCGCCGCTCGGCGGCCACAGCTTCCTCGATCGGCGACGAAAGCTGCTCGGCGTTGGCGCCCCCGCCGTTGTCGAGCTCGTCGGACTCGACCCGTCGCCGCTCGGATTCGGACTGGGCGCGGATGTCGCGCCAGGTCAGCCCCTCGCCGAGCAGCGCGGGCACGCCGAGCGCGAGCGCCGTCAACACCTCGACGGCCTGCAGGATGATCCCGTAGGCGAGGCCTGGTCCGCCGCCGACGCCGTAAGCGGCGAGCACGACGAGGCAGGCCGCTTGGAAGACGCCGACGTTCGACGGCGTCGCCGGGAGGATCGCGCTGACGTTGACGGCGAGCAGGATCGCCGCCGCCGCGGTGAGGCCTGCCTTGTGCTGGAGGCCGAGCGCCAGCAGGACCGAGTAGCAGGCGAGCCATTGCAACGCCCACGCGGCGAGCTGCGCGCCGATCGCGACACCGCCATAGCGCGGCCGCGCGAACACGATCAGTCCTTGGCGCGCGAGCGCGAACACGCGAGCGACCGCCTCAGACCACCTCGCGATCCGCGCCGAGCTGGCGCGCTGGCCGAGCGCGAGCAGGCGCGGTCCGGCGAGAACGAGCGCGCAGATCAGCAGCGGCACGGCGATCGCCGTCGCGATCCCGGCTGGATGTCCGCTCAGCAACGGGACGCTCGAGAACGTGATGCCGGCGAGGATCGCCAGCGCGAGCAGGTTGATCAGCGTCTGCGAGAAGACCGTGCCGGCGACGATCGGCAGCTGACGGCGGTTGGAGCCTTCGAGCCGCCGCGTGACGACGACGACGCGCGCCGCCTCGCCGACGCGCCCTGGAACGACGGCCGAGCCCATCACGCCGATCATCAGCGCGCGCGTGACGGCGATCCGCGGGATCTCGTTCTCGGGCAGCGCGGCCTTCAGCACGGCGTGCCAGGAGACTGAGCGCAGCACGAGCGAGCAGGCCATCAGCGCGAACGCGAGCGCGACCCAGCCGGGACTCGCCGTGACGAGCGCGTGCCCGATCCGATGCAGGCCCAAACGCGAGAGCGCGAAGGCGAGCAGCCCCGCGAGCAGGACCGTCGCGATCAGCAGGCCGACGCGTCTGCGACCGAACCGCCGGGGTGTGCGCGGCGGCTTCTCGCTGGCGCCCATCGTCCGGGGTCTATCAAACAACGCCGCCGCCGACTTCGCGGCGATGCGCTCGTTCGCTAGCTCGCGCGGCGTCCGCGCTCCAGCTGCGACTCGCTCTGCAGGCTCGCGACGGGCCTCGTCAGCCGGGTCGCCGGAGCGCTCGTGATCGGGTGCAGCCCTTCGGCTGCCTGCGTCACGCGCACGCTGAGGACCGCGATGTCGTCACGCACGTCCTCGTCGAGCTCGACGAGGCCGAGCAGCGTGTCGATCGACTCCTGCGCGGCGCCTGGCGAGCGACGGCGCAACGCGTCGATCATCTGCTCGGGGGTGAGCGTGCGGTCGGGCGCGTGCGCCTCGAGCAGCCCGTCGGTGTACAACGAGAGCGAGTCGCCAGGCGCTAGCGTGGCGCTCGCCTCGGCGATCGCCGGCTCCTCGAAGACGCCGAGCAGCGCGCCACGCTCGCCGAGCTCGCCGGCGGCGCCGTCGCCGCGCGTGAGCAGCGCCGCCGGATGCCCGGCGGAGGCGACCGTGACGTCGACGTCGCCGCCGGTCAGTCGCATGCGCACGAGGATCGCCGTCGCGAAGCGCCCTTCGAAGTCCTGGTCGAGCATCACGCGGTTGACCATCGAGAGGACCTTCGCGGGGCTCGTCGCTTGGCGTGCGTAGGCGACCGTCGTGTGACGCAGGAAGCCGGTCAGCGCGGCGGCCTCGGCGCCCTTGCCGCAGACGTCGCCGACGACCAGCCAACAGCACTGCTCGTCGGCGAAGACGTCATAGAAATCGCCGCCGACCTCGGCGCCGGCGCCGAGCGGACGGAAGAAGCTCGCCAACTGCAGGCCGGGAATCGTGGGCAGCACGGCCGGCATCAGGCTCCGCCGCAGCGTCTGCGCGACGCGCGTGCGCTCTTCGTAGAGTCGCGCGTTGTCGAACGCGAGCGCGGCGCGGCCGCTGAGGTCTTCGAGCACGTCGATCGCGGCACGCCCGTAGCGTGCGTCGCTGCGAACGTGCAGGAACGAGATCGCGCCGTGCGTGCGACCGCGCGCGACCATTGGGAAGACGGCCGCCGAACGGTAGCCGGCCGCGCGCATGAAGCGCTGGTGCTCATCGCTCTGCGCGACATCGGCCAGCGCGCGCTCGTCGGTCAGGTCCTCGACGACGCGGCGCTCGCCGCTGGCGAGCACGCGCGCGACAGGATGCGTGCCGTCGAGCTCGAGCGGGACGTCGCGGCGGAGCCGTTCGAGCTCGACCGCGACCGCCGGGACGGTCGCCGCCGCGACGCTCTCACCGATCGCGCCGCGCTCGTCGAGCAGGTCGATCACGCACAGCTCGGCGAGCTCGGGAACGGCCGCGCGCGCCAGGTTGCGCAACGATTCGGTCGGGTCGAGCGAGCCGTCGAACGTCGCCGTCGCGTCGATCAGGAAGCGCAGCTGGCGCCGGTGCGCGCGCACGCCGCCCATCGCGAAGTGGATCACGACGACCGTCAACAGCGCGAGCACGATGCCGACGCAGGCGATCGCGCCGAAGATCTCGGGCACGCTTTCGTAGGCGAGCGGCAGCAGGAACGCGACGAGTGCGGCGAGCGTCACGGCGACGAAGCGCCCGCGCGGCTGAAACGCTGCCGCGTGCCCTGCCGCGAACAGGTAGATCAGCGCGAACGGACTGCTCGCGCCGCCGGCCCCGGCGCACAGGACCCCGATCAGGACGACGCCCCAGAGATCGGCGACGAACGCCAGCGTGAGACCGGCGCGTTCGCGATTGGCGGCGAGCACGAGCGCCACCGCGACGATGATCGCGTCGACGCCGACGGCGGCGATCGCCGCCGGCGCGCGCACGTCGGGTATCAGCAGCGCGGTCGAGCAGAGCAGGCCGCCGATCGCGTAGAGGCCCGCGCAGGAGAGAATCGCGGCGCGCAGTTCGCGCCCGCTCAGCGGCTGGCCGGCGTAGCCGACGTCGACCGTCACGCTCCTAGTCACACGACTGTTGCTCATCCTCTCGCTTCCCCGACGGGCCGAACGACACGCATTCGCGCCAGCTTCCCGCTCCCAACTTGACGCTCCCAACTCGATCTTCCAGCCCTATCGTAGGCCGATGACGCGCGCGCGGCCAGCGTGAATCCGCGCATGCGTTCGATTTCAGTGGCTCGTGCGCCGCAGTCCCGCGCCCGCGCGGCGCTCGCGGCTTTACCAGGAGATCTCGGCGAGCCGCTCGGCGACGATGATCCGCCCCGCGGCCTCGATCAGCGCGAGGTGCGAGAAGGCCTGCGGGAAGTTGCCGAGGTGACGGCCGGTGCTCGTGTCGAACTCCTCGGCGTAGAGGCCGAGCGGCGAGGCGACCTTGAGCAGCTTTTCCATCAGGTCGCGAGCGCGCTGCTGCTCGCCGACGATCGTCAGGCCGGAGACGAGCCAGAACGAGCAGATCAGGAAGCTGCCCTCCTTGCCGCTCAGCCCGTCGTCGGTCTCCTCGGTGCGGTAGCGCAGCACGAAGCCGTCCTCGCTCAGCTCGTCGGCGATCGCGAGCACGCTCGCGCGCAGCCGCTCGTCGTGGCCGGGCAGGAAGCCGAAGATCGCGGCGAGCAGGTTCGAGGCGTCGAGCGCGTCCGTCTCGTAGTGCTGGCGCAGCACGCCGGCGTCGCTGACGCCGCGCGTGAGGACGTCTTCGCGAATCTGCTCGGCCGTCGCCGCCCAGCTGCGCTCGAGCTCGTCGTCGCCGCGCAGCGCCGCGAGCTTCGCGGCGCGGTCGAGCGCGACCCAGCACATCAGCTTCGAGGAGACGTAGTGGCGCGGCGCGCCGCGCGCCTCCCAGATCCCCTGGTCGGGCTCGCGCCAGACGGCGCTGGCGCATTGCGCTTGCGCCTGCACGAGCGGCCAGAGCCTTCGCGGCAGGCGCTGGCTGCGGTGCGTGTGCAGCGCGATCGCGTCGAGCGCGGCGCCGAAGACGTCGTTCTGGCGCTGGTCGAACGCGCCGTTGCCGATGCGCACGGGGCGCGCGCCGGAGTAGCCGAACAGGTCGTCGCGCGTCGACTCGGTCAGGTCGCGCCGCCCGTCGATCCCGTACATGATCTGCAGCGCGCCGTCCTCGTTCGTCTCGAGGTCGGCGACGAACTGCATGAACTCCTCGGCCTCCCAGTCGAGGTTGAGGTAGTGCAGCGCCTTGAGCGTGAACGTCGAGTCGCGCAGCCACGTGTAGCGGTAGTCCCAGTTGCGCTCGCCGCCGGGCGTCTCCGGCAGCGACGTCGTCAGTGCGGCGACGGTCGCGCCGGTCGGCATGTACGTGAGCCCCTTGATCGCGAGCGCCGAGCGCTGGATCGCGTCGCGCCAGCGGTGGTCGGGGATCCGCGCGCGGTCGAGCCAGCCGCGCCAGAAGCTCGCGGTGCTCGTGATCCGCTCGTTCGCCTCGTCGAGGCTCGACGGCCCGGCGAGCTGCTCGGCCCACGACAGCGAGCAGTAGATCTGCTCGCCCTGTTTGAGCGTATGGCGCGCACGCACGCGATCGCCCTCGATACCGAGCGCGAGGTCCGTCTGCAGCCTGACCGTCAGCTCCGCGCCGGAGGCGTCGGCGGCGTGGCTGTCGTCGCTGACGCTCCACTGTGCCGGCACACGCCCGTAGTCGAACACGGGCGCGCACGTCAGCTCCATCTCGACCTCGCCGTCGAGGCACATCGCCACGCGGACCAGCAGATGCTCGGCATCCTCGTCGGCGGGCGGGCGAGTGTGCGGCGTGATGCGGTCCTCGCCGCGGCGCGGGCCGAGGATCAGCGCGTCGCGCACGATCACCCAGCCGGTCGGCGTCTTCCACGTCGTCAGCACGATGTTCGTGCCCGGCTCGTAGATCCGCGCCGAAGGGACGTTGACGCCGAACGGGCCGAAGCGGAAGTCGCCGGCCTGACGGTCGAGCAGCGCGCCGAACACGCTCGGCGCGTCGAAGCGCGGCACGCACAGCCAGTCGATGCTGCCGTCTGGCGCGATCAGCGCGCCGGTGTGGCAGTCGGAGAGGAACGCGTATTCGGCGATCGGCGGGAACGGGGAGGGGGCGGCGGCGCTCTGCGGGGCGCTGTCGCTGTTCGCCGCGTCGCTCACGCGCGTAAGAGATAGTCGCTCTTCAGCCAATCGACAGTCGCTTCGAGCCCGTCGGAGTAGTCGACGCGCGGCTCCCAGCCGAGCACGTCGCGCGCACGGCGGTTGCAGAAGTCCTGGTCCCTGGCGAGCACGTGCACGGCTTGGCGCGAGAGCAGCGGCGGCGCGCTCAGGCCGGTCGTCCTGCGCGCGAGGCGGTAGCCGTGCTCGAGCGAGAAGCCGATCCCGTGGGCGATCCAGTAGGGCATGCTCCAGCGGACCTTCGCGTAACCGAGTCGTTCGGCGAGCCCATCGGTGAACTCGCGCCAGGTCACGTCGAGCCCGTCGCTGACGTTGAACGCCTCGCCGGGCGCGCCGTCGTGGCGCTGCGCGAGCAGCGCCGCGTCGATCAGGTTCTCGATGTAGCAGAGGCCGGCGATCGCGCGGCCGCGATCGACGAGCACCATGTTGCGCCCGCGGATCGCGCGCGCGATCTCGCCGACGACGTCGGTCGAGCCGGGTCCGTAGACCGTCGCCGGGCGCAAGATCACGGCGTCGAGCTCGTGCTCGCGCTCGGCGCGGCGCACCTCGCGCTCGGCGTCGAGCTTGGTCTGCGCGTACCAGTTGGCAAAGCGCGTCGCCGTGTGCGTCTCATCGACGGCGGCGCCGCCCGGATAGCCGTAGACGTCGGTCGAGCTGAAGTGGATGAAGCGCTGGACCGATGCGTCGACGGACGCCGCGAGCAGGCTTCGCGTCCCATCGACGTTCGTCGCGGTGATCTCGTCGGTCGTCGCCCAGTCGGAGACGAGCGCGCCGCAGTGGAACACGTAGTCGCAGCCGTCGACGGCGCGAGCGAGCGAGCGAGCGCTCGTCAGGTCGCCGACGGCGATCTCGACGTCGAGTTGCTCGAGCTGCGAGGTGTCGCTGCTCTCGCGCACGAGCGCGCGCACCGCGTGGCCTTGCTCGGCCAGACGCGCCGCCAGGCGCCCGCCGATGAAGCCGCTCGCGCCGGTGACGAGGCAGACGTCGTCGCGCGAGAGGTCGATCGCGCTGCCGCGAAACGGCGTCGAGTCGCTCGCGGCGGCGCTCTGGCTCTGCGAGCGACGCTCCTGCGCTGGGCGGCGGCGCAGCGTCGCCGTAGCGATCTCGCGCACGACGCCCCAGTTCTTGCCGCCGGAGCTTTCGCAATCGGCGAGGACGGCGTCGAGCGCGCCGAGGAAGCTCTGCGCCTCCTCCGTGGAGAGCGTCAGCGGCGGCAGCAGCTTGATCACGTCGTTCTTGCCGGCCGCCATCGTGATCATCCCGTGATCGCGATGCAGCGGAATCACGACGAGCTGCGGGAACAGCCCCTCGCTGGCGAGATGGATCAGGCGCCAGTTGAGCTTCGCGACACGCGAGCTCGGCATGCCGAGCTCGATCCCGATCATCAGCCCCTCGCCGCGGACCTCGGCGATCATCTCGTAGCGCTGCTGTAGCTCGGCGAGCCCGTCGCGCAGGGTTGCGCCGATTTCGGCGGCGCGCTCGGTCAGGCGATCGCGCTCGATCACTCGCAGCGTCGCCAGGCCGGCGGCCATCGAGAGGCGATTGCGCCCGTAGGTCGATTGGTGAACGTAGCTGCGCTCGAGCGTGCCGACGGCCTGCTGGAAGGTCTCGCGCGTGGTGACCATCGCCGCGACCGGCATGTAGCCGCCGCTGAGCGCCTTGCCGACGAGCACGAAGTCCGGCTCGAGCTGCCAGTGCTCGAGCGCGAACCACTTGCCGGTGCGCCCGAGCCCCGTCTGGATCTCGTCGAGCACGAACAGCGTGCCGTAGCGCCGGCACAGCTCCTGTGCGCCCTGCAGGTAGCCGGCCGGCGGCAGCGTGACCATGCGGCCTTGGATCGGCTCGACGATGAACGCGGCTACGTCGTTCTTGCGCAGCTCGGCCTCCAGGCGCGCGAGGTCGCCGAACGGGACGCGCGCGCAGCCTGGCAGCAGTGGGCCGAAGCCCTCCTTGAAGAACTCGTCGCCGACGAGCGAGAGCGGGCCGAGCGTGACGCCGTGGAAGCTCGAGTCGCACGAGATCAGCCGTGGCCGGCCGCTCGCCGCGCGCGCGAACTTCATCGCCGAGTCGACCGCCTCGGCGCCGGTGCTCGCGAAGAAGACGGCGTCGAGGCCCGGCGGCAGGCGCCGCGAGAGCGCCTCGGCGAGCATCCCGGCGAGCGATGAGTAGTGGATCTGCACGCCGTCGAGGAGATCGGCCGCGAGCGTCGCTTGCAGGACCTCGCGGACGTCGGCGTGGTTGTGGCCGAGGCTGGCAAAGCCCTCGCCGCTGTGCATGTCGAGATAGGCGCGTCCGGCGTCGTCGTAGAGGTAAGAGCCCTTCGCCGAGGCGTACTGCTTGTCGAAGCCGAGGATGCGCAGCACGTCGACGAGCGACGGGTCGAGGTGGCGCGCGGCCAGCTCGAGCGCCTCCCCGGCGCGCGCCGTCGCGTCGGCGACGACGCCCAGCGAATCGAGTGCCGGGGCGAGCTGAGGATCGGCGTTCATGCGACCGGCGGAGTCTATGCGCTCGACTCGCGACGACGACATGCTGTGCGAAGCTACGCGCGATGAGCTCCTCGCCGTCATACGACGCCGAACGCCGGATCTTCGGCTCGGTCGAGAGCGTCGGGACGGCCGGCGTGTTCGGACAGGTGATGGGGCTGGTCGCGGTCACCGTCGGCTTCTTCACACTCGGCGCCTATCTCGGTCGCGACTTCACCTCGGGCCCGTCGATCATCTGCTTCATCCTCGGCTTCGTCAGCATCATCGGGCTGAACTTCGCGCGCCGCTCGGAGGGGCTGGCGATCACGATGCTGTTCGCCGCCGGCGTGTTCCTCGGGCTCGGTCTGGGCGGCGGGCTGCGCCGCTACGCCGAATTCGAGCCGAGCGTGATCTGGCAGGCGGCAGGCGCGACGGCGCTGTTCGTCGCCGGGCTCGGCAGCGCCGGCTATGCGATCCGCCGTGACTTGTCCCGCTACTACCGCTTCCTGTTCTTCGCGCTGCTCGCGCTGATCGTCTTCGGCTTCGTCTCGCTGCTCGTCTCGATGCCGCACGCCGACGTGATCTACGCCGTCCTCGGGCTCGTCATCTTCGGCGGCTACACAGTGCTCGACTTCAACCGGCTGCGCCGCGCCGGCAACGGCGAAGTCGTGCAGCTCGCCGCTGGGATCTTCCTCGACGTGATCAACGTGTTCTTGTTCTTCTTGCAGCTGTTCGGCGGGCGCGACTAGCGAGTCGCGCGTCAGCTCGCTGTGGTCGAAGCTGGTAGCGGCTCAGCGGCACGCTCACGCGCCGCGATCACGCTGTACAACGGCCAGCACGAACAGACGACGGCGAAGCTCGTCGCGGCGTTTGAAAAGCAGACCGGGATCACCGTCCACGTGCGCTCCGACGACGAGGCGACGCTTGCCGCGCAGATCCTGCAGGAGGGCGCGAGCTCGCCGGCCGACGTCTTCTACACGGAGTTATCGGAGCGGAGCGACGCTCACGCAAGCTTGTCTCCGTGAAATATCGGCACCCGATATGTTTGGATTGTGGCCCGAAGGAACGATCGTGGCGAGCATCTCCCCGAGGATGCGATCGTCGTGCCGGAGGCGAGCGCGGCGGGAGCGGCGGAGCGCGAGCTGGGCGACTTCACCACGTCGTCGTCGGTGCTCGCGCTGGTCGCGATCTCGTTGCCGATCGGAGCGGTCGTCGCGCTGCTGGCGCTGGGGTTGCTGGACCTGATCGGCTTGATCACGCATCTCGCGTACACGGGGACGCTCAGCACGAGCCTTGCGAGCCCGGACATTCATGTGCTCGGGGTGTGGAGCGCTTTCGTGCCGATCGGCGGCGGTTTGATCGTGGGGTTGATGGCGCGGTTTGGCTCAGAGCGAATTCGCGGGCATGGGATCCCGGAGGCGATGGAAACGATCCTGCTGCGTGGCAGCCGAATGGAGCCGAGACTGGCGGTGCTGAAGCCGATCTCGAGCGCGGTCAGCATCGGCACGGGCGGTCCGTTCGGCGCGGAGGGACCGATCATCGTCACCGGCGGGGCGCTCGGGAGCATCGTCGGGCAGCTGCTGCATCTGACCGCGGCGCAGCGGCGGACGCTGCTCGTCGCCGGCGCGGCCGCCGGGATGACGGCGGTCTTCGCGACGCCGGTCGCGGCCGTGCTGCTGGCGGTCGAGCTGTTGCTGTTCGAGTGGCGCCCGCGCTCGATGGTCCCGGTCGCGCTCGCCGCGTGCTCGGCGGAGGCGGTGCGGGAAGCGCTTGCGCGCGCCGGATTGCTGCGCGCGGCGCCGCTCTTCGCGATGCACGCGCACGGATCGCTGGGCATGTCGGTGACGCTGGGAGCGGTCCTCGTCGGCGTCGCCTGCGGCGGGCTCGCGTGGGTGATGACACGTTGCGTGTACGGCGCCGAGGACGCGTTCGCGCGGCTGTCCGTTCACTGGTCCTGGTGGCCGGCGATCGGCGGTGCGTTCGTAGGCGTCGGCGGCCTGGTCGACCCGAGGGTGCTCGGCGTCGGCTACGCGACGATCGGAGCGGAGCTTGCCGGAGAGCTCGCGCTCGGCGCGCTGGCGATCCTGCTCGTCGTCAAGCTGGCGGTCTGGTCGATCGCGCTCGGATCGAACACCAGCGGCGGAATCCTCGCGCCGTTGCTGATGCTCGGCGCCGCTCTCGGCGGGCTGCTCGGGTCGATCCTCCCCGGCGCGGGAGAGGGAACGTGGGCGCTGATCGGGATGGCCGCCGCGATGGCCGGAGTGATGCGCTCGCCGTTCACGAGCATCGTCTTCGCACTCGAGCTGACGCATGACGTCAACGCGCTCCTGGCGCTGCTGCTCGCGTGCACGATCGCTCACTTGGTCAGCGTCCTCACGCTGAACCGCTCGATCTTGACCGAGAAGATCGCCCGCCGCGGCTACCACGTCACGCGCGAGTACGAGATCGATCCGCTGCATGCGTTGCTCGTGCGGGACGTGATGGCAACGGACCTGCTGAGCGTGCGGCCGGATACGTCGATTGAGGAGCTCTATGAGCTCCTCCCGCAGGGCAGCGTCGAGCGCCGACAGCGCCTGTACCCCGTGATCGAGGGCGACGAGCGCCTCGTTGGCGTCGTGGCGTTCTCCGACGTGCTCGCCGCGCACCAGTCTGACGGTGCGCTGAAAGTCAGCGAGCTGGCGCGTCGACCGATGATCGCTTTCGCGGATCAGACGCTGCGCGAGGTCGCGGACCGGATGGTCTCGAGCGGGCACGGCGTGCTGCCGGTCGCCGATCGTAGGTGCCCGCAGCGGCTGCTCGGGCTGATCAGCCAGTTCGACCTGCTGAAGGCTCACGAGCGCGTGTTGATCGAGGAGCGCCACCGCGAGCGCCCGCTCGGACCTCGCCGAAGGATCTCCGATCCCGGCCGGCTGCTCGCGATCGGAGAGCCGACGAGGTGAGTCCCGCCGCTACGGTTCACCCGTTGCTCGACGAGGACTACCAGCGACTGCTCGCGTTCCGCCAGGAGCTGCGCGAGTTCCTGCGCTGGAGCGAGCAGGCCGCTGAGGACGGTGGCCTGACACCGTCGCTTCACCAACTGCTGCTCGTCATACGCGGCCATCCGAGCACTCGGGGGCCGACGATCGGTCAAGCCGCCGAAGCGCTGCACGTGCGCCACCACAGCGCCGTCGAGCTCGCCCGGCGCGCGGAGACGGCCGGGCTGATCGTTCGCGAACGCGACCCACTCGACCAGCGTCGCGTGCATCTCGAGCTCACCGATCGAGGCCGAGAGCAACTGGAGGTGCTGACGCGAGCGCACCTGCCACGCATCGAGGCGCTCGCCGAGGTGCTCGATCGAGTCGTGCAACGGTCCGCCGCGCGCCGTCAAGCGTGAACGCCTGATCTCCTCACGTTCCGTCGTGCGCAGCGCGGCCCAGCGGCGCCGCGCTGGCTCTCGTCGCGCTTCACAAACCGAACTGCGCCCTGTATGACTCGGGCACGAGCGACTCGAACTCGCGATGACGTTCGATGAAAGCTTTGACGAACGGACAGAACGGCAGCACCGCGAGGCTACGTGCGCGGGCGTCGTCCAGAGCGAACCGGATCAGCCGATCGGCGAGTCCACGGCCCTGCAGCCGCTCTTCGACCTCGGCTTCGCTGCGCCTGAGCTTGCCCGACGTGAGGGCGGCGTACCGGCGCCTGACCGGGCTCGCGTTCCCACGACGCTTTCCGATCGTGCAGTTCCCGAATCTGCCGCTGATCGTCGCGTTCCTGGCAAGCCAGGCCGGGCGTGTGGTAGGCGCCGGCGAGCACCCCTATGCCACCTCGATCTCCTACTTGGCGATGACGATCTGGGCCTATGAGGAGTTCGTCGACGGCGTCAACTGGTTTCGCCACCTGCTCGGATTCACCTATCTCGTGATCATGGTCGTGCGCGTCGCGCACGGTGTCGAACACGGCTAGCGCGTCGGGGACTCTGAGTTGGCTTTGTGCCGGTATGCGCGGTGGCGATGTGCGGAGTAGCGGCCACACCGACGTAGCTTAGCGGCCATACAAGATTGAATTATCGGCCATACGGCGATATGATCGCGGCATGGACTCTCTAGGGCGTGCCGCATCCGAACTCGAGATCCCCGCGCGCACGCTGCGTCGGGCAGTATCTGAGGGACTGGTGCACGGGGAGCGTCTGAGCCCTCGCCGGTTTCGGATCACGTTTCGCGAGGAGGCGTACCTGCGCAGCCATTGGGAGTTGTTGCGGGCACTGCGCGCATCGTTTCGTACCGAGCCCAACGTCAGGCTTGCTGTGCTGTTCGGCTCGACGGCCATCGGAACCGACGACGAGCGCTCAGATGTCGACGTGTTGGTTGTGTTGCACGATCCGGCCGTGAGCCGCCTGGCCGAGCTCACGGAGCGGCTTTCCCGTGGTACCGGGCGCGAGATGCAGCTGATACGGCTTTCGGAGGCGGAGACCTCACCGGTTCTCATGTCTGACGTCATCGATCAGGGCCGTGTCCTCGTGGATCGAGATGATCTGTGGTCTGCCTTGAAGGAGCGCGCTCCGAGATGGCGGCGTCGTGCGCGTAGCGTCGAACGGTCCGCAGCTGCTGCCGTGATCGACGGGCCCGATCTCGACAAGGCTGTATGACGTCCGGCTCCCCGGCTCCCGCCCCGCTTGAAGCGAGCGACCCCCAACGTGCGAGGGCGCTGAAGGCGAAGATCGGCGATCGGATCGGTGACGTGCGCCGGCACCTACTTGCGCTGCGCACGGCGATGGCGGAGTTTGGCGATGACTTCGAGCTGGATGCCTTTCGTGTGGCCTACTCGTCCGAGGATCCCGTCGAGCTCAACCGCGTGAAGGCGGTCGAGCGGGGTGTCGATCAGCTCTACAACTACATCGCTGAGCTCACGGCCTTCGGACTGGAGCTCGCCGAGCTTCGTCGTCGTCGCGATGAGACAAACGCGCGGCGCGATCTCGATGCGCTGAGGGGCGCCGGGGTGATCTCGGCCGAGCTGACTCGCCGACTGCAACGTCTCCGCGAGTTGCGGCGCACGCTTGTCCACGAATACGCGACGGCCACGGCCGAACAGGTGCACGAGTCTGCGCTCCTCGTATCTGGCAATTTCGCGCCTTTCTACGACGCGTACCGGACGTGGATCAGGCGTGGCTTTGCGCCCCGGTCGTGACGGATGCTCAAGTGAGATGGAGCCCGCCGAGCACTCGCATTTGCAGGCCTTTTGCCATGCCGGAGGAGGGACTCGAACCCCCGACACGCGGATTATGATCCCTTCTCGGCTCCCCGGAATTGGCTCTGCTAAGCGGATTTAAGGCCAAGAAAAGCGGCCTATTTGCGAGCGGGTCTGGCCCTCTAGGGAAATCCTGGGGAAATCCCGGTGCCCTCCACGCAACTCGTTGGCCGCTTCGAGACGTTGGAGGTCTATACCGGCATGAGTCAAACGAAACGGCCCACGGGCCACCTGCAGGTCAAGCTCGACAAGAACGGTCGCACGCGGTCGTTCTGGGTCTTCTGGCGCGATCGCCAGGGGCGGAAGGGAGGGCGATGCCTCGTTCCTGCGCACGTTCGTGACTCCGGCAGACGAACCGCCCGCGGCGCGGTCATCTGGCGAGCGGGTCACGGCACGAAGCCCGGCCCGGAGTTCCTAACGCCCAAGGAGGCGGAGATTCGACTCGAGACGATCCTCGAAGAGCTTCGGGCGGCTACCGAGGTCGAGCAGGTCATCGAGCGGACGCTGCAGCAGGCGGTCGAAGGCTGGCTTGCGGAGCGCAAAGGGGAGAGAGGTCTGAAGCGGTCGACGGTCGCGGGCTATGAGGACATGTTCGAGCGGATGTTCCGCGATCTCGGTGCCGAGACGCCGGTGCGCTCCCTCGCGGACGGGCGCCTACGCGCGTACTTCGCCGACTTCAAGTCCTATCGCGTGCTGAGTGAGGCGAAGGCACGCGAAGCTCTCGGCGAAGGCAAGAACATCCAGCAGCTGACGATCGAGCGCTGGACCGCACAGCCGAGCGAGAGCCAGGCGATCGAGGTGGCGACGAAGGATGAGGCGGTACGCCTGGCCGACGAGCTCCCCGGGACGTGGAAGCATCGACGGCGCGGCTGCTATCGCGTCGTCCCGCTCGACGCGCAACGACCGCGACGTGTCTCACGAGCAACGGCGATGACGCTGCAAGACGAAGGCTGGATCGTCAAGCGTCGAACGACGAAGCCCTGGATGCTCGTGACGCCGGCCGCCGCGCAGACGCGCAACACCTATCGAGACATCCTCTCCGCATCGCTCGACTACGCCGTGCGCGAGGGGTGGCTCGACTCGAACCCTCTGGCAACGATCAAGCGCGCGAGCAGACGCCACGAGCGTGAGCGCATCCTCCGCAGGGACGACTTCTACGACTCCGAGGAGGTCGACCGTCTGCTTACGCGTGCCCCCAGCGTGTTCGAGGAAGCGTTCTGGCTGTGCGGCGCCCACGCCGGCCTCCGGCTTCCTGGCGAGGCACTGGGCCTGCGCTGGGGCGCCGTCGATTTCCAGACGGGCGTGATGCAGCCCTACGACAACTGGGTCCGCAACGAGATGGACACGACCAAGACGTCGGACTCTGAGGCGATCCCGATGACACCTCGGCTGACGACTGCCCTGTCGCGTCTTAGGAGTAGGGGATACGCGAAAGGCGATCGGGACTTCGTCTTCGTAAGCGAGTTGACCCTCGACTCGCCCGTCTCCGAACGGCCCATTCGCGAGGCCTTCAAGGTCGCCGTCGAAGAGGCCGGCCTGAAGCCGATCAAGATGTACAACCTGCGCCACTCGTTCGGGACGACGCTGGCCCGCAACGGCGTCGACATCCGGACGATCCAGGCGCTCATGCGCCACGACCGGCTCAGCACCACCGAACAGTACATGGCGTATTCGCCGCGGCCCGACCTTGCTGCGCAGATTGCTCGGGCGCTCGATCCTCACGGGATCCCTGGTAGCTCGGCTCCGATCCAGGCCGCGGGTTTCTTTCTCGAGCGCCTAGAGGAAGAGATACCGGCCAAGTGGCTACGGGAGGTGCGACGGGTCTATGACGAGACCACATAGGCGCGCGCCAAACGCTGTCGTGTCCAAATTGGCCGCTTGTCGACGACGATCACCGCGTGACAGCAATCTACGCGTCGAGGCTCGGGGACGGCACCCCCGAATACCGCCTGCCCTTGCCGCCGAGCCTCGCCAGTCGGACGGACTGGCGGCGGATCACGGTCACTCTTGCCTGGATTACCCCAGTCAACGTCTCGCACCGCGGATATAGACGGGCGAAGCTCCGCGTCGATGCGACTGGGTCGAGAGCGTTGGCGCGCACTCGCCGGCAGGCCTCAAACAACGCTGTCGGGCGAGGGACAGTCCAGCACGAGGTGCTCGAGGGTACCGAGGCGCTTCCCTTTGCCGACGGCGATGACCTCACGTTCACGATTGCGGGAACAGAAGGTGCTGGCGCTCTTGACGGGACGGTGCCTTACGCATTCGTCGTGACGCTTGAGGTCTCCGAGACCGTTGGGTTGCCGATACACGCCGAGGTCACCGCGCGTCTGCGCGCTCGTGTACCGCGGATCCGCGCGTAGCCATCAGACTCGACCTTCGCAGCCCGCATCACGAAGCATGGTCGGGTTCTGTTCTCTAGGATCACCCTCCCGTTGGCCTGCGGCAACAACAACATAACTCGCGACTACCTCAGCTCGCAGCCGACCGAGCCTCAGCGCCCGGCCTCATCGCGTTCTGGCGGCTCGCCACGGCGCGACACTTCGCTCGAGTCGCCACTGCGCGACTGGGGCATGAAGGGGTCTGTGACCGAGAAACCCGAGGGATCATCTCCGGGGACGAAAGGGGAGTACATCGACCGCATGGGCGCGCACGTGTACTTCGGTGGTATTGGGAAGCCTGACGGCCGGGGGCATGGGCACGGGTGGCTCGACGAGAAAGGCAACTTCGAAGTCTGGCGAGACCCGTTCGACCCGGCCGGAGGGCGGAAGACTCCTGAGTACCGTCAGAACCGCGCGAACGCGACCGGCAAGTACGTACCAGCTCGATCCAAGCGCTAGCCAGTGCTCTCCCAGGTCGAGGCCTTCTGCGACGGACGCGGACTGCGACTACCAGCGGCAATCGACGCAGCAGCCCAGAGCGGGCTGCTCTCCTGCGTGCTCGACCAGACATTCTTCGGAGGCAACGGCGAAACCGACGAACTCTCGGAGATCCTTGCGACGCTTGAGGTCGGAGCAGTCGAGCCACCGCCGAACCTGCTCCCCCTCGCGGCAGTCGACGAGCGCTCGATCGCGTGCGTGGTCTGCCGATCGCAGAAAGCGGATAACGCTTTCGAGCCCGTCGTACGGTGGTTCCTTTCGGACGTCGCCCGGCAACACCAAGCGGCCCTCCTCGACGTCGATGCCTACCAATACCTCGAATCAATCGACCACGAGCTTGCGGTGAGGCCCACCGGGCTAAAACGCATCCTGGACGAGATCGGACCCGCCTACGCGTACTCCCACCTCAAGCACGAGAAAAGGCCGCGAACCTTCGTGCTGCGGCCCATCCGCATCGCGTGCCAAAACGTCATCGTCGGGCTCGCAGCAATCGCTCAAGAGGCAAGCATCGACGGCCTCGCCGTTCTGGCATGGCAGACATGCGAGGTTCCACACGTCGCGACGCACGAGGCGAACCGCGCGCTCGCGGTGATCACGCTCTGCGACGCCTTTCAGAACGGCGGCACCATGGAGGTCCGCTTCGACCACCCAGCGACCTTGAACGTCGACGGCAAGAAAGTCCGGTACTCCGGACACCCCGAGGGCGCGGTCCCCGCCAGCCTCCGTCGCTTCGCAAGGACCGTCGGCGTTCAGCTTGGCGCAGAGGACCCGGCATCGATCTCTCCACGCGAGGCGCGAGAGCTGTTCCGCGCGATCACCCCGATGCCCGACGAGCTCCGCGCACGGGTCGACACCGCGATCGCCACCGCCGGCATCAAGCCAGAGCGCGTCTACTACACACTGCTGAAGCCGATCTGGCGCGCCATCGAACTCGACTGGCTACTGGCCATTTCATCCAGAGCGGCATCGATCTTGGAGGGCGGCGCGGACTGGGCACAGCGCTCGGCCCGCCAGTCGGAGGCCGAGGCGTGCCGCACCGCGGTCATGGCCGGCATGTTCTTCCGTCGCATCAACGCGACCGACGCCGCAGCAGCCGACGGCGGTGCGCGTGTCGTCGAGGACCGCACCCAAGGAATCCAGTGGTCGATCGAGCCAGAGTCAGCCACGATTGCCTTCTCAGGACTCGACAACACCAGTCCGGTCCCCTGGGCCCGCGAGACCGTCGTGCCTACGACCGGACGCGTCGTCGTCGCTTTCCGCTCGTTCGTCGACTCCGGGACGACAGAAGCTCTGCAGCGGGCTGCTAGCGAGCACCTGGCGATCCTCGCCATCCCCCGCGGCACAAGCTTGCCCGACGGGCTGCCAGACGACGTCATCGTGATCTTCTGTCCAGACCGCCTGGCCGATCTCGACAAGGCCGCCGAGGCGAACCTCACCTCCGCGAGGATCTCTCGAGCATGAGCCGCGAGGAGCTCGTTGCCGTCGCCCTCACGCCCGATGAGGACCTGAAGCTCCTCATCTCTGACATCGCGTCTGCCCGGGCACGCGCCGCAAAGGCGCTCGCCGGCGACCGAGCCGATGTGGTGCGATTCGAGGCGCTCTCATCTCAGCTTGAGCAGCTGAGCTTTGCTCGACGATCCCACGGAGCCCTCGAGGTCAAGCTCCCCATCTCGGCAAACCCGCCGCCGCTCATCACTGCCCAAGAGCCCTCCGACCTGGCATTCCTCCCCGCTGCGTGGCGCGAGCGTTTCGCTGACGCCTTGGAGGCTGGAGATATCCTCGTCACCCTCCGCTCTCCGCTGAACCACGGGACCACAAACGCTCAACCGCGAAAGGCGGTCGAGCCCCCATCGCCCGCTGACCCGTGGAAATCCAAAAGCGGAGCACGTGGCGCCCGGGCCGTCCAAGAGCGATTCGAAGCTCAGATCGAGAGCGCGCTCGACGGCCGCGGTGGCTCGCTCTCGCCGAGCGACATCCAGAACGCGATCCTCACCGAGACGCTACGTACCTACGTCGGAGTGCACGGGAAACGGATCGATCTGCCCGTCGAATACCGCGACGGTTCGCGCTCCCGCCACCCGTTCCCGCTCCGTTCCCTATCGCTCGCCGATGCTCCGCTAGAGGACGCCGACGAGTTGCGCTTCGCACTCCTGTCGATCCGGCACACCGAGATGGACGCGGTCATCGACGGTGCATTCCTGCGCAACGCGGAGATCTCACAGCCTCGCCCAGCAGCAGACACCGACGATCTCGTCTTCGAGATCAGCCGCGAACAGCTCTGCGCCCTCACCGACGACGGAGCCACTCCAGTTCACCTGCAGATCTACCAAACGGGGCTGGACACAGCGATCGTCGGCTTCTACCGCGCGGTCGTCTGTCACCTACTCGAGCATCCGCGCAGCCTGTCAGTGACGCCGATGTTCTTCCAAGCCGGCAAACACCATCAATCACAGACCCGGGACGAGCGACGTAACGGCCGCGATCGAGCCGCCGAGAGCAAGCAGCCTGCCAAGAGCGCCGAGTACCGCAAAGGAGCCGTGTGGGCAGCGAAGTAGCCGCACCTCTCCGCGGGTCGTCCCGGACGACGATGCGCGTCGCGGTCTGCAAGGACTGTCAGCGCGAAATCGACGCCCTAGAGCGAGCTCTTGCCAACGCGTCATCCAAGGACGCCAAGAAGCTACGCAGTCAGCTCGAGACCAAGGCGGCGTCATTCACATACCCCGAGAACGACGCAACGCGCAAGCTCGACCGCGGCGGGTCACGCTCCGACCGTTGTCCCGAGCACCGCCGCGAGCACGGCAAGCACACGGAGGGGATGGCAGTGGCGTACGTGGACCTTGCGACTGTCGGCGAGGTCGAGGACCGCGAGAACCCCACTGGTCCGCTCGGTGGCCTCGGCCCACTCCCGACCGCTCACGACGCCAAGCCCGCGTCGGCCGACCTATCCAAGCATGAGTTCGGGATGAACGATCAAGACATCCTCGAGATCCTCGAGCTTCTGCGCGACAAGCAAGTCCTCGTCCTGAAGGCCGGCACCGGGACGGGCAAGTCGACCTTCGCCCCCTATCGGCTACTTGACCCACCCACGGAGGAGGACTGCAAGACCCTCGGCATCTCCGTTCCGCCCCGCGGCATCTACCAGCTCGCGAACGCTGGACCCATCATCGTCACCGAGCCTCGCGTGGCCGCCGCGACCGGCGTGGCCACCTACGTCGGCACCAAGCTATCCGGAACCGGCGTTGGCGCCGGATACCCCGTCGGCTACCAAGTCTCCGGCGACCGTAACCACGACGACGCTTGCCAGCTGATCTTCGTCACCGACGGCACGATGATCAACTGGCTCCGCGAAGGGCGACTCAGCCGGATCGGGACCGTCATCGTGGACGAGGCCCACGAGCGCAGCACCAACATCGACTTCATCATGGGCTACCTCCGCCGAGACCTCAGCAAGTACCCACACCTCCGGGTGATCATCACCTCGGCCACGTTCAACACCGACTTCTACGAGGAGTACTTCGGTGGTCCAAACGTTGTATCCGTCAAGGAGGTGCCGGCCGTAAAGACGGTCGGGTATGGGATGCCGCTGTTCCCCGGCCTGGATACCCCGACTGAGCACGAGCAGGCGTTCTTCAATGACAGCGGCTGGTCTTCAGACCTCTGGCCCGTGATCACCGAGCCGACGTTGGACGAGGGGCGCTTCATTCGAACCCACTGGCCGACGCAGCTCGCCCCTCCCTTGAAGGAGACCGAGGTCCTCGATAAGCGCCCCGTCGCAGACGGAGGCGACCTGGGTTACGAGGAGGACCTGCACGCAACAACGGAAAAGCTGCTCGGGCTCCGCTTTGAGGGCTCCGTGCCTGTCGAGGAGTGGAAGGAACGAATGCCCGATGTGCTCGCAGACTTCGTCATCGACTTGGTCAACGGGCTCGACCAGCACGAGATCTTCGGCGACATCCTCGGATTCCTGCCGACCGGCAAAACCATCGACTACGCGTGCGAGAAGATTCGCGCGGCGGTCGGTGGCCGCGCAGACGTCTTCGGGCTGCTTTCCACGCTTTCCGACAAGCAGAAGGAGGAAGCGCTCTCCGCCCGCATGAAGGGCGACAAACGCAAGGTCGTCATCTCGACCAACCTTGCCGAGACCTCCCTGACGGTCGAGGGTGTCCGCTTCGTCGTGGACTCGGGCCTCATCGCCCAGTCCGAATGGAACCCGGAGCTCGCCACCGGCGGAATCCCCACCAAACCCCACAGCCGCGCCGGCATCAAGCAGCGCTGGGGGCGCGTTGGCCGAAAGGCTCCTGGCTGGGTGTTCCCCCTCTACACCAAGCAGCAGTACGCCAACCTCGACGAGGACACCTCACCGGGCTCCGCCCGCGAGAACCTCGAGGCGCTACTCATGACCGCCCGCCTAGGCGGCATCGACGACGTCAAGGCATTTCCCTGGCCCGCGAAGTTCAAACCGACGCGCGCGAATCTGGACGCCGCCGGCGAAGACGCCCGCAACACATTCCTCGAAGAGCTCGATCGCGCCGACATTGCGCTACGCGGCGGCGGGGCCGTAGACGATGACGGGCACCCAACCGCCTTCGGCCGCGAGGTCTCCCGTCTATCAGGCTTCGGCTCAACCGCGAGCGCTCTTGCGATCCTCTACGCCGACCGCCTGGCATGCCTGCCAGAGGTCACGACGATCCTGGCGCTACTCGAGAACGAACGGCTAGTTGGACAGAACGCCTTCCTGGTCGACGACTACGACTGGCCGCCGGAGTGGAGGCTCGAAGCCGCACGTCGACATCGCGGCCTCGCCTCGCTCGCCGAGGATGACGCGCACCTCGCGTTGCTGATCTGCGCTGGATGGGAGCGTGCAGACGGTGAAACTCCCCCGTGGGAGGAGTCTGAAGCCCGGCGCGAGTGGGCACGACGGTGGTGGATCAGCAACGACGTCCTTATCGAGGCCGCCAAACGCCGACAGGAGGCTCTCGCCGCGCTCTCGCCGGCAATGAAGGAGGAGGTCAAGCGCTTCGTCGAGCCGGCCCTTCTCGACCGTGCCCGAGGCGTCATTGGACGAACGATGGGCGCCATGGCCTACCGACGCACCGATGAGGACCTGTACGTCCCGCTCGTCACTCAGCCGACCGAGGAGCCTGCCCCGCATCAGCTTGAGCGCGATGCCCTCACCGGCCAGGCGGACCCGCTCGTCATCGCGATGCGCCGCCGAGAGAAGGACGGCGAGCGCTACATCTCAAACCTGATTGCGGTCCCCAGCTCCCAGAGCGAGGCCAACCAAACGACCGGCGTTCGCGACGCGATGCGCCTCGTGCGGGAGTTCCGAAAATCAGCACCGCCAGACCCCGCCCGTGACAGCGCCCTGACGCTCATGTCTCGCTACCCGGTCGGGACCCGGCTCCGAGTCCGGCCCGCCTATCAAGACCCCCAGCTCGTCGCAGCAATCCTCGACGAACTTGAGCCCAGTGAGAGGCCGCCGACCCAAGCCGAGCAGGACCAGGACGGAATCGCACGCCGCAAGAAGCGCAGGCGCCGGCAGTTCGACGCGACGGAAACCGAGGGCACCGCTAGTGACTACGCCGGCGAGATCCAGCGCGTCATCAGGCGCGGCATCAACGAGGAGGAGGACGCCGAGCGAGCATTCGCCCGCTCAGATCAACTCAACGACGACGCCGTGCCTTGCGGCGCGTGCGACCTTTGCCGCGCCGGACGCGAGAGCGAGTGCCGCAAAAAGACATCCGGAGTCGGCCGCGGAGACGCCGTCGACGCGCTGCATGATTGGAACCAGAAATCCGGCGGTCAGGCCCAGGCCCCGGTCACCGTGCGCAGCGACACGGACATTCCCTCGGAAGGCTGGTATGAGGTCGCGGGCTACGACCTGAGCGGCGACGCGCCAGTCGCCCGCGTCGTCAGGCGCACTTCCCAGTCAGGAATAGATGCCGAGGACCTCGGCGAGCACTCGGAGCTTTCTCCCGGCCAGACCGTAGACGTGGAAGTCGGTGAGCTGGACCACACCCACTCGGGCGCCGTCCGCGTCTTCTACAGGGTCGACGACGGCGGCCGATGCGTCGTCACCGAGGCCGGACGGAGCGCACAAGAGCGACACGGCGCGATCGGCATCTCACTCGACCGCTTCGCGTTCGGGCTTCTCGAGGGGCTGGAACCCGGCGCACCGCTGACCGCAACCGCCGTCCCCACAGGTGCCAAGGGCCAAATGACCGTCACGCTCCTTGAGGCCCTCCACGCACACATCAAGACCGCCGAAGGCACACCCGCGATGCCGATGCTCCCACCGGCCAAGGGCCGCGGACGCCACGAGCCGTGGGCGATCGCCCGAGTGCTCACCGCAAGAGACGAGCGAGGCAGAACTCGCGTTCAGCTCGCCCTCGTCAACAAGACCGCTGGCATACGCCACTACTTCGAGCTGCGGGGCCTAAGCGCAGCAGACGACGGGGATGAACCGCAAGAACACACCGAACAACCCCCAGGGTCCAGCAGCAACCCGGACGAGCAGCCCTCTGGGACAGTGTCTGACGGCGACACGGTGCGGATCCAATTCGCCCAGAACAACGTTCCACTGTCAGTCACTGGGATCGACCTTCACGCGCTCGCAGAGATCCTCCGCCAAGCCGACCGCCAGCTACGGTTCCGTGGCTCCACCGAGTCGCATGTGCTGTTGAAGGATCTCTCCAAGCGGCGTCCTTCACGCAAGGGAGACGACGACGATGAGGAGCCAGCCGCCGACGGACCAGCCGCGGGGCCGGGCGACCAGATCACCACGAGCGGTGCGCCCGTGCACCGATCGATCGCGATGCTTCTGGCCGACCTCGACCCCGACCCAGCCTGGCAACGTGATGTCTGGGCGTTCTGGGCGAGGAGCCACCACCTGAAGCCCAGCGAGGTCGCGTTGGCCGACTCCTACGACGAGCACGACTCGAGCGTCGCGAAACTGCGACGCACCGACCAAACCCCGCTCGAGCAACGGCGAAAGCGCTTCGAGCAGTTCACGACAGAGCACGGCGTCGGCGCCCGCGTGAACGGCGTCATCAAGACGATCGACGGCCGCGACGTATACGTAGAGCTCGAGCCTGGACTAGACGTAAGAATCCCGTCCGGAGAGCTGCGTTGGGGCGACCTCAGAGAAGATCCAGCCGACCACGTCGCACTCGGCGACGACCTACAGCTCGAAATAACGAACATCAACAGTGACGATCTGCGCCTGACCGGATCCGCTCGCGCATTGACCGAGGACCCAGTCCCGCCGTTCATATCCAGCCATCCTGCAGGATCGCTCGTCGAGGGGACGGTGAAAGCGATCCCAGAGAGCGGAAACGTCTGGGTACAACTGCTCCCCGGGTTCGACGTGCAAATCCAAAGGCGCGACGTTGCCTGGGACCGCTCCGCGAATGCCGCCGACCTTCTCTCCGTCGGCGACACCGTGAAGGCGAAGGTCCTCTCCGCCAACGCCGAGGATCGCACCATGAAGGTGTCCCTGCGCGAGACGATCGAGCATCCCAACAATACATACGTCATCAAGAATCCGATCGGCACCGTCGTCACGGGCACCATCCTGGAGATGGTGTCCAACGGGAAGCTTGCGATCATCGATCTCGGCAGCGGCGCCAGCGGACGGCTGCCGATCGCCGAGGCAAGCCACGAGCGGCTCGCGAGCTTGGAGCAGGTCGCTGCAGTAGGCGAGATCGTCGAAGCAAAGCTCACTCGCTACGAGTCCGACTCGCGACACCTAACGCTCTCTGCGCGCGCCCTCCTTCCAACCCCCTGGGAAGCGCTAGTCAACTCATCACCGCAAGGACAAACGTTGGTGGGCCGTGTCGACAAGATCATCCCTAAGTCCGTCTTCGTAGACCTCGACCAGGGCCTACGCGGAAAGATCTTCATCAAGTATCTGAGCGCCGGTTTTGTCAACCACCCTTCAGAGGTAGTGAGCGAGGGGCAGTGGGTGCAGGTGCGGGTCATCGGGCTCGACCTAGAACGCAAACTCGTCGAGCTCGCATACGCCGGTCCGGCAACTGAACCGCGCGGTGGTTCGATGCCCACGCGCATCAGTCGACGCAGGGATTCGGCCGCCGAGGCTGCAGCTATGACGACAGACACAAGGGGGCCGGCAGCTGTACCGAGGTCGTCACCGCCGACTATCCGTGCCGATGCTCAGCGCCGGGCGAAACCGGCGAAGCCCAAGGTTTCATCTCTCCCGCGGGCCCCCAGAACGGCTCCTTTCACGCCGCGGACGGTAGAGGTCGAAGGCAAGACCGTGATCGAAGCTGTCGAGCGAGCGCTAAGGCAACTCAGCGTAACCGACGTGAATCGAGTGGACGTCGAGGTCTTGCGTGACCCCGTTAGGGGCCTGCTGGGCCGCTTGAAGGAGCCTGCCCGCGTGCGTCTGGCGACCCGTCCGGACGCCGCGAGCTGACAAGTAGCCGGGGAGCTGTACACGGAGCCACGAGCGCGAGCGATAGTTGCCGTGAAAGCCCCGGTGAACCGCTGACTTCGGTCACGTTGCCCAGGCTAAACCTTGCTCTTGGTGGAGCCCATGCTGGCCGTTTGCTGTCGATCTTCTGCGCGAGCAATCGTCAGCCACGCTATAAGGACGCCCGAGCTGATGCCTGTTCTATGCCTCCAGGGAAATCCCGGGGGAAATCCACGTTCCTGCTGTTACGCTGCGAATACCGACATTTGAGGCCGTCGCGCAAACCCCTGTTTGCGGGTTTTGGTGTCCGGCGGGTTTAAGACGATGGTGGTGTCCCCGAGCTTTGGAGGTCGGTGGTGCCGCAGAACTTTCTCGCGTGTGATCGTGATCAGGAGCTGTTGTTGCCGCCGAGCCTGCGCGACTGGCTCAGCGAGGATCACCTGGCATGGTGCGTGCTCGACGCGGTCGAGCGGATCGATCTGAGCGGCATCTACGGCGCCTATCGAGACGATGGCTGGGGCCGCGCTGCGTTTGACCCGCAGATGATGGTCGCGCTGTTGCTTTACGCATATGCGGTCGGCGAGCGCTCCTCGCGGATGATCGAGCGCCGCTGCGTGGAGGACGTCGCTTTCCGTGTGATCAGCGCGAACCTGGCCCCGGACCACGCGACGATCGCGCGCTTTCGCGTTCGTCACGAGCAAGCGCTCGCGGGCCTGTTCACCGATGTGCTCGAGCTGTGCGCGAAGGCCGGACTTGTGTCGGTCGGGCTCGTCGCGCTGGACGGCACGAAAATTGAGGCCAACGCATCGCTCGCTCAAACCCGGACCTACGAGTCGATCAACGCCGAGATGACACAGATCCTGTCCGAGGCTGGCGACACCGACGCCCAAGAGGACGGCCAGTTCGGGGCGGGTTCACGCGGTGATGAGCTGCCGGCGCGAGCTCGCCGATCCTCAGAGCCGCCGCGCTCGCCTTGCGCGTTGCAAGGCAGAGCTCGAGGCAGAGCACGCAGAGCGCGAGCAGACCTTCCGTGAACACATGCGCGACCGCGAGCGCTGGGAGCAGAGGACGGGCAAGAAAATGACCGGGCGAAAGCCACAGCCGCCCGAGCCTGACGAGCTCACGCAAGCAAAGCTGAATGTGACCGACCCCGACAGCCGCGTGATGAAAGACAAGATGCTGCTGGTCCAGGGCTACAACGCACAGGTCATCGCGAGCCCAGAGCAGGTGATCCTCGCGGCCGCCTTGACGCAGCAGCCAAACGACTCGGGCCAGCTGCCGCCGATGGTCGCCCAGGCCGCGCGAACGCTCAAGCGCGCCGGGATCAGCGAGCCGATCGGGACCGTCGTCGCGGACGGCGGCTACTGGAGCGAGCGTGCCGTCAGGCTGTCCAGGGCCAAGGCGTCGTGCTGCTCGTGCCGCCGTTCAGCCAGGCCAACGCCTCCAGACGCAAAACCGCAAAGCCACACAGCGAGACCGCGAAACGGATGCACACCCTGCTCCAACAGCCTGGGGCCATCCGTGCCCATCGCCGGCGAAAGCAGATCGTCGAGCCGGTATTCGCCAACACCAAGACGATCAGACGCGCGGACCGCTTTATGCGCCGCGGCTTACCGGCCTGCGAGGCCGAATGGCAGCTCATCGCCACCACCCACAACCTCCTGAAGCTCTGGCGCCACCGGAGGCCGAGCGGCTAGACCCGACCTGAGCCAAATCCGACCCGCCCTACGGCCAGCGATCAATAGAAAACCCCCGCCCGGAGAACCATCACGCACTTTGCGCGACGGCCTCATTTGCAGGCCTTTTGCGATGCCGGAGGAGGGACTCGAACCCCCGCCACGCGGATTATGATGGCAGGCTGACGGTCCCTACCGTTGCGTGCGGGTGCGTGACGCTCCGTATCTTCGGGGCTGCCAGGGCCTACGCGTGTGTGCCGTTTGCCGTCATATCCGTGGGCTGCGCTGACTTCGCTGACACCACGCGCCGCCCCTGACGCCATACGCTCTGGTCGCGACCCGGATTACGCCCCTGCGATTACCGCACCGGGCGCAACCTGCGCCTGCCCTGAGTCGTCAAGTAGCGACCCGGTGACGGTGCCGTCGATTCGCACCTCGCCGCGGTTGATGAGGTCCCCACAAACCATGCCGTAGACGCTCACGCTCGCGCCCGGCTCGACGGTCAGTGAGCCGGCGACCTGGCCGAACAGATCGAGGTGCACGCCGTTTGCAACGCTGGCGTCCCCAGCGATCTGACCGTACAGCTGCAGGTCACTTTCGATCGGCCCCGGTGGGAGCTGTCCCCGCTCTATCCGCACATTCCCAGCCTATTCGGTCCGGGCGAGCGGGTGAGGCGCGTTCGCGCCCTGCGGGCCTGCAAGCATCGAGCGGAGATGCGCCTCCCGCTTGATCGCCGCGGACTGCGGGCAGTCTGCTGACACCGCCGGCGCTCTGAGAGACTTCCGCGATGGCGCTCCCGTTCTGGTCGGTTCGCTTCGCCGTCGAGACCGTCGATGCAGGCCCGATCAGTGGGGTCATGCAGGCGGCGATGGGCGAGGGCGTCCGGTCCATCCAGATCCACGAGCCTCCGCTCCAGGAGGGCGATGACGAGCCGGACGCCTTCACGCTCGAGCTCGAGGCAGCGACTGCCGAAGACGCACGCCAAGTCGCACGGGAGAAGCTGGCGGACCTGCGCGCGCGGGCAGAGCTTCCCTCGCTGGACTCTGCGGTTCTCTGGGTGGCGCGACTGTCGGACGAGCCCGCTAGCAGTCTTCGGTTCCTGGCCAAGTCTGAAGACCTGGTCCGGGATGAGGAGTACGCGCTCGCTGTTGTCGCTGCCCAGATTCACCTCGAGGTCCAGGTCAGAATCCTCGTTGAATCAGTCGCAGAGGTGTCGGCTTCGCCGGTCCTCGAAGCGGTAATCGCGAGGCAGTCGCGGTGGGCGCCGCACGAGCGCTGGCTGCAGCCGATCCTCGAGGCCCTGTTCGAGATCCGGTTCGCCGACTGTCCCTCGTGGGGGGCGTACAAGGACCATCACATCACGCGTCGCAACCACGTTGTGCACGAAGGTCAGGAGGTCGACAGGGCCGCGGCCGTCGCTTCGATCGAGGTCGTCTCGGCAGTCTGGCTCTGGCTGAACGAAGCGAACGCGGGCTCCGCGTCCGCCTGAACGCTCGGGCTGACATGGAGGCGTGAGGAGGGGGGACGGGCTGCCGAACGGCTGCTCGGACGCGAGGCATTTCAGCGCGACACGAGCTCGTAGTTGCGGCCGAGAGGGCTTTCAGACGCGTGCTCGACGAGCAGCAGGCGCTCAACGACCAGCTGGGGGAGCTGCTACGTCAACATGTCTGATATGCGCGATGCGCTCCTGTGTCACCGCGGAGTACGCTCGGTGTCGTGAGAGATGAACGGGACCTCCTCGCCGGCCTCGTTGCTGCTGACGAGGCGGCCGGCGCGCCCGACATCTTCGTATTGCACTACACAGGATTGGGGCCAGTGATCGTCGGTCATCGCGGCTGGTCAGAGGACGTCGAGCCGCCGTCGGGCATAGAGGTGGATCGGCTCGCTGAACGTGGCTGGGTAAGCATCGACCGAAGCGAGGGCAAGGGTCGAACCTTCGCGGTCACGATCAGCGGGCGGCAAGCGGCGAGGGCGCTGGCGCGCCAACGTGCCGCCGCCGGTGGCTCGGCCGTGGCGCTCGACTGGGCCGTAGTCAACCCGGTGCTTGAGGCGTTCTACGACGCCTACGCGCAGGCGGGCGCGCCCGAGCTCGGCGTCGAGAGCGAGCCGGTGCTCCGCACGCTCGAAGATCAGGACGGCGCGCGTGCTGCGCTGCGCGAGCTCGTGCGCGGCGGCTACCTGGAGGGTGTCGCAGGCGTCGAGGAGGTGGATATCCCGCTGGTGGTACGCCCAACCACGGCCACGCTGCAGCTGCTCGCGCGCTGGCCAGGGAGCAGCGCTGAGGCAGCACTCGCCGACCTCGTGGCGGAACTTGACCAGGCGATCGAGTCCGCGCCGGACGAGGAGAAGCGCTCGGCGCTCGTGCGCGTGCGAGACGGCCTGCTCGGAGCCGCCAAAGACGTCGCCCTCGCCTACCTCGGGAGCAAGATACCGGGCTAGCGCTGGGGACTGTCGGCGCGCATGTCGGCTCGTCCCCCGAGCTCGAGGACCAGCTCTCCAGTGGTGCCCGGCCAGCCGCGCAGCTCCGACCGCCTTGACGCCCTCATCTGGGCGCTGACAGCGCTCGCGCCCGGGAGGACCGCGCGGAGGGCGCGCCGCTGACCGCCGGTGCGCTGACGGCAGTAGCTGGTAGGCGTACGCTTGGCGGCGGTGAAGACGGCCTACTTCCCGTTGCGCTCAAGCGTCGAGCTATTCAAGGACCCGGCGAGCCCCGAGCCCGTGTCGCGCGCGAAGCACGCCGCGATCCTGTACGACCGGGTCGTATTCGAGGTCGGGCTGTTCGAAGAGACGGTGGGGAAGACGGGAGCTTCGGGCATCTACGTGCCCCCGCACATGGCGACCGAGGGGCGCCGCCAGCGCGCACGGATCGTCCACGAGGTGGGCAGCTCCTTCCAGATGGGGTTCGGGGTTCAGCCCGCCAAGGGTGTCCCCGCGCCGCCCGAGGCGATGCACACGCTCGTCAACACGGAGGTGGCGGCCAGCTACGCCGCTGAGTGGCACACGGGCGTAATCGACGAGCTCGAACGCCTGCGGCCCGACTGGGCAGCGCCGATGGACAGCGAGATGCTCCTTGCCGAGCACAACGAGCTCAAGGGCGCGATCCGGCAGCTGAAACAGTCCCTGGAGCGATCTGCCGAGGACGGAGACAACGCCTTCCACCGGGGATTCACCATCGACTCGCTGAGCCGCGACGCCACGGTCGCTGGGGCGATGGAGGCGGCGGTGCAGGTGACAAGTCTCTTCGAGCCACTGCTGGCTGGGATGCCCGACGTGAAGCCAGACCATCCGGGCCTTGTGTCGCTCGCGGTCGCGGTCCCCGGGATCGGTCAACTCTCGTGGGAGGAGATCTGCGAGTTCCGCGACCACGCCGGCAGCGAGGACGCGCGCGCGAAGCTGCGCGACGCGGAAGAGCGCGTGGCAGCTGAAGAGATATCGGATCCGGCGGCGTTCGCAACGCGAGTCGGCCAGGAGATCACTGGCGATCTGTTCGCGGCGATCGCCGAGCTGAAAGGCAGCTTGCCGAAGAAGCTCGCCAAAGAGGGAATGAACGCCGGCATCTCCCTGATCCCCACCGTTGGCACCTTTGCCGCCGGGGTCTCGGCCGCCGAGGCGATCGGGGAATCGGCGAAACAGGCGCGCACCTGGCACGCGGCGTTGATGAAGCTCCGCCGTGCGCCCGACCATTAGGAGCCGTCCTCCCCAAACACGAGGCTAAATGTGAGCTGGGCTACGCCCGCGGCCAGGCGTCGAGCTCGAAATTGGGTCTTAGCCACGCGTCGCAGACGCCATCGCCTTCTCACACGCGGCCTGCTTCTCGCGGATCGAAGCGAGAGCGTCGTGCATCACCGGCATATTCATCTCGCAGTCGCTGTTGATCGTCTGCGCTTCCCACGCGGCGCGCGCTTGACTCCCGGCGCACCTGCGGAGCGTCGCAACCAAATCATCAAAGCTCGCACGCACCCGCTCGTCGGGGTCGGCCCGGATCAGCCCTTCACAGCAAGCAAGCTCGGCCTGAATCGCGCTGAACTCGTCAGACAGGCGCACGCGCTCAGAGCTTTCGCTCTCGGGCTCACCCCGACGACGACGGATGCGAAACGGCATCTCGTAGTAGGCGACGACGACGGCGATCGCCCGACCGTGGGTCTCTCGCCGGCGCTCTCGCTCCGCTCGTCGGCCGTTGATCCGTAGGGTCGCGCCCACGCCGACCAGCGCGATGACCGGGCCGTAGGCGCTGACGGCACTCTGCACGGTGGCAAGAATCACTCGCCTCGCCCTCCGCAGGTCGAGCAGCGGCGTGGTCGAGGATGGTGTCCCGGCGACTGCTCGCCGGGCCAGGACAGACCAGCTCGGCAGCACGTCTCCTGGAAGAGATGGCGGCGGATGTGATGGATCAGTTCGCCCAGGCCGTCGGTCGGCATCCATCGTCTCGCCCTCGGATCGAGCTCCCACCACATGCACAGCGAACCGTCCCCATAGCGGTGGCGCAGGCACTCCGGCGCCTGAGCGTAGACCCGCGGACGCCAAGGCCTTGTCGCGGTCAGCAGTTCAATCCGGACCGGCATATCGTTGTCGTGCTCGGGGACCGGTATCGCGCACCGATAGATAATGCGCCCGGCGCGCACGCGCTCTCTGACTTGGATGCGTCTTCCGTCGATCTCGAGACGTGTCATCGCGCGCCGTGCGAGCGGGTCGGCTTCAGGGCGCTGGCCGCGCCGAGAGCGCTTCCCACCGCGAGCTGGTCGCCGGAGCGAAGCGCGGAGTTCAGCGGGTTGCGCCTGACGCGGTTGCGTTCCCGCGACCGGATGCTCTCGATCTCGACGGCGAAGAGCGGTTCGAGTAGCTGACGCGCTTCGTGTATGGAGTGCGCCTCGGTGGCCACGAGCACGACCTCGGCCATTCCCGCTAGGCGCGTGGCCGCGAATTGATTCGTACAACCCTCAGGAAGCTTGATCGGCCCGGCGACACCCGCCGGGTCTTCGGTGAGCCCCCGTTCGATGGAGGCGGCAGACTCGCGAAGCGCCTCGCCGAGCGCGCTCGCGATCGGCGCTCGTTCCCTGACGGTGGCGAGCGCAAGCGCAGAGACGTTCCACGAGCACATCGCGGCGACGGGCTGGCTGGTGGCATCGCGCTTGATTGCGCGCTTTGAGAGGCGCACGACGTGAGCGCGATGCACCACGAGCTCGCTGCCCCCCTGGTGGGTCATCAGGTAGGTGTGCTGCTGGGGGTGCGCAGGGTCCCAGCCTTCTCGGCGGCGGTTCGGGATCCACACGCCGGGACCATCGCGGCGCTCGAGGCCGATGATCAGATCGACGCTCGGGTCGATCTCGCCGAGGTTGTCGAAGTCGACCGGGTCGTGAAAATCGAACTTGAGCGCCCTGTTTCCCGAGAGGTCGATTGTCACCCCCGGGTAGCCAGCCTCTCTGATGCGGGGAAGAATGTACTCGGCAAAGCTCTGGATGAAGCTCTCCGGCCCCAAGCCGCCCGGCCCTGCGTCGGGTCCGTAGACACGGAACTCCTCAAAGCTGCGATTGATCATCACGCCGCAGTCGGCGTCCCCCAGCGGTGAGTTCTCGGTTTCCTGCGCTATTGACCCGGCGTGCCAGTAGTCGCGCGCGGCGGGATGGGCAACGGCGATCGTGCAGATCGCGTCGCGGCGGCGCTTGGCGAGTGCGAGCACTTCAGGGGGCACGAGGATCTCCCGCAGCACGGACTCAACCACTTCGTCGCCGGGGCCGGCGACGAGCGGAGGGTGGACGAAGGTCCTCGTGGCTTTACCGAGGCTGGAGAGAAACGTATCCGGGTGCATTGGCGGCTCCTGACTCAAGTTCGATGGGTGGGCTGCCGATCAAACATAGCAAAGTCAACAAAGTCCTCAAAGTCGCTATAGTCCATCTAGTGCATATCCTGCACAAAGTCGCTACAGTGCTGGTCCGTCCGGCTTCCGCCGGACGCCGCATCCATCGTTAGGAGGATCAGATGCCAGCGGATCTACTCAACGTCCGAAGGACAGCCAAGGAGCTCGGCGTCCATGAGAACACCGTCCGCAATTGGGAGAAGAGCGGGCTCTTGCGGGGGATCAAGCTTCCTGGTTCCGGTTTTCGTCGCTTTCCTCGTGAGGAGGTTGAGCGGATGCGACGTGAGCTGCTCGGTACTTACGCGCCTGAGACTCTCTTGCCTGACGTCAAGAAAGACGTGAAGGGCTATGTCGTGGAAGGCGATCTGCTCTAGCTGCTCCGGCCCGGCGGCTAGTCTGCGCCGGTGAGCACCAGACTGAAGCGTCCTGAAGATGAGAACTACTACGTAGAGCCCTGGTCGGACACCTTCCTGCAGGGCGACCTGTTCGACCACGTGCCGCTCGCTGTGCCGGCGCCGCCCGACGCGGTCCTACGCGTGGAGGGCGAGCGCCGGTTTCTGTCGGGTCCCTTCGAGGCCGGACCGGCGCTGCTCATCTCACCTTCCTGCACGATCGCTGCACAGGGAGGCGCGCCCGGCACCTACGCGACGCCTCAACGCACGCTCGTGCCGATCCGTCCCCTAAAGGAGCTGCTCACGAATGCTGCGATCTCCGAGGAGAACCTCGGCAACCTGCGCTCCGACAGGATGCGCAACTACCTCTATCTGCCGTCCAGCAGCAAGTTCGAGGAGTCCGTGGCTCTTCTGTACATGCCGATCACCGTCCACCACGACGTGATCGCCAAGGAGCGCTTCGCACAGCTCAGCGGTGCCGCCTACTGGCACCTTCGCGTCAAGCTGATGGCCTATGCCGGTGGCTTCCTGCTCGACCCTGCAGAGTTCGGACCGGTCCCCGCTGACCAGCAGCGCCTCGACTGATCAGGACGGTGGCTGCAGCCGGTACTCCCACGATTCGATCAGGTCCTCCAACGTGTCGTGCGGCGGCACGAGCCGACTCTCCCGCTGACACAGCAGCTTCACGCGCCCAGCGCTGACCTCCTCCCACGCGAGCACGGGCAGACCCCAGATCTCGACGAGCTCAAGATTCTCGAAATCCGCCTCGCATAATGCGATCGCCATCACCCAGTCTCCGCACGTCTCCGCGTGATGGGCAAAGCTCGCGGCTAAACCGTCAAGCACCCGAATAGTTCGCAGAAGCTGCGGTCGCGACATTCAGTCAGGGTAGCCCCGGCCTCCGACACCCGATCGAGGCATGCTCAAAGCCCCCACCCCGGCTACGAATCAACCAGGCGGTCACCGCTTAGTTTCAGCGCTACCGAGCTGGTTGCCCTACGAAAGAGCGCTCCCAGGTTGCTCGCCGGGAACACGTGACTACGGGCGAGATTGGGCGCTCCCGTCGGTCTTGGCACCCGGACGCGGCCGTCTAGGGAAATGCCCAGGGAAATCCAGCGCTGCCGTGATACTCTTCAAACCACCGCATTTGCAGGCCTTTCGCGATGCCGGAGGAGGGACTCGAACCCCCGACACGCGGATTATGATTCCGCTGCTCTAACCAGCTGAGCTACTCCGGCGGGGCCGCGCAGTTTAGCCTCGTGCGCATGACGCCATCGATCTCGCGGCCGCCGGTCCTGCTGTCGGCGCCGAACGTCTCGGACGGACGCGACGAAGCGACGATCGCGCGGATCGGCGCGGCGTTCGCGCCGCGACCGCCGTCATCTGGCGGCCCGGCGAGCGACGTGCGCCTGCTCGACGTGCACTCGGACGCCGATCATCATCGCTCGGTCTTCACGCTCGCCGGCCGCGCGCCGGCGCTCGGCGACGCGCTGCTGCGCGGCGCCGCGGCGGCTGTCGCCGAGATCGACGTCGTCGCGCGCGCGCACGGCGAGCGGGCGCACGCCGGGGCGCATCCGCTCGTCGGCGCGATCGACGTCGTGCCGCTCGTGTACGTCGATCCAAGCGCGCGTGGCGCTGCGTGCGCCGAGGCGCTCGTCGTCGCCGATCGCATCGCGAGCGAGCTCGACGTGCCGGCGTTCGTCTACGGCGAGCTCGCCGGCGGCAGGCCGGGCGCGACGCGCGCCGACTTGCGCCGCGGCGGCGTCGACGGCCTGGCGCGGCGCATCGCCGGCGCGAACGGCGAGCCGCCGCTGAGGCCCGACTTCGGTCCACAGAGGCTGCACCCGAGCGCCGGCGCGACGCTGCTTGCGGCGCGCGAGCCGCTCGTCGCGTTCAACTTGCAGTTGGCGCCGCCAGCTGACGTGGCCGACGCGCGTCGCATCGCGGCGCTGGTCCGCGAAGGCGGTGAGCGCGGCCTGCCGGGCGTGCGCGCGATCGGCGTCGCGCTGAGCGGCGGCGTCGCGCAGGTCTCGATGAACGTCGAGCGCCCGTTCGAGCTGTCGCTCGCCGAAGTCGTGAACGCCGTCGCGGCGCTCGCATCGCTCGAGAGCGCCGAGCTCGTCGGCCTCGCTCCGCGCGCCGCGCTCGACGGCTTCCCCGCGGAGCTGCCGCTCGCCGGCTTCGACCCGGAGCGTCACGTGATCGAGACGGCGCTGAGTGCAAACGGCCTCGACGCTCCGGCCGCCGGCGCGAGCGCGAACGCGGCCGGCGAGAACGCACTAGGCTCCTGAGATGGCCCAGACGAGACGCAAGCGCCGGACGAAGCACCGCGGCAACGCGGCCGGCTTCGTCGAGTCGCGTGGGCGCACCGGGCGCAAGCCAACGAAGGCCGAGAAGAGCGGCAACGCCGGCGAAGCGTCGCGCGCCAAGCAGAAGCGCGTCGATCCGCGCGACAAGCCGCCGACGTGGCGTGGCGCGGCGCTCCGCGGCCTGATCGCCGCCGCGGCGCTCGCGCTGCTGTCCGGCCTGATCTTGAAAGCGACGCCGGCGGAGACCGTCGCGTACTTCGCCGTCGGGCTGGTCGCATACACGCCGATCAGCTACTACACCGACAATTGGATCTACCGCCGCCGGCAGCGCAGCATCGCCAAGAAGGCGGGCAAGGCCTGATCACGGTGAGCGCTCTCGACGTTCGTTCGTTCACCGTCGGCCCGGTCCAGGAGAACTGCTACATCGTCAGCGCGTCCGCCGCCGGCTCGCCGGCGAGCGCCGGTGCAGGCGCTGACGGGCTGCGCCCGGCGGTGATCGTCGATCCGGGCGAGGAGGCCGAGCGGCTGCTCGCCGCGGCGCGCGAGCTCGGCGTGAAGATCGAGGCGATCCTGATCACGCACTGCCACTTCGACCACATCGGCGCCGTCGCGCCGCTCGCGCGCGAGACCGGAGCGCCGGTCTACTGCCCCGAGATCGAGCGCCCGGTGCTCGCCGACGTGATGCGCTGGGTGCCGCCCGGCTTCGGGCCGTTCGAGAGCTACGAGGCCGATCACACGGTGGCTGGCGGCGAGCGCCTGACGCTCGCAGGCCTCGAGATCGACGTGCTGTTCACGCCTGGTCACAGCCCCGGCCACGTCACCTATGCGATCGCGCCCGCACGCGAGCAGGCGACGAGCGGCGACGACGGCGCAGCACCGAAGTCGCTGCTCTCCGGCGACGTCCTCTTCCAAGGCTCTGTCGGCCGCGTCGACCTGCCCGGCGGTGACTGGCCGACGCTCGAGCGCTCGATCGGCGGGCTGCTGCGCGCGTTCCCGCCGGAGACGGTCGTCTATCCCGGCCACATGGCCGTGACGACGCTCGGGCGCGAGCGCGACACGAACCCGTTCCTCGTCAAGCTGCGCGAGCGCGTGCCGCGGGCGGCGATCGCGCCCGACGCGAGCACGGCCGGAACTTGAGCGCGCCGAAGCTGAAAGCTCCGCGCGGCACGTACGACGTGCTCGGCGAGCAGGCGCAGGAGCGCGCGACGCTCGAGACGCGCGCGCGAGCGCTGCTCGAGCGCGCCGGCTACGAGCGGATCGAGACGCCGACGTTCGAGGCGACCGAGCTGTTCGCGCGCGGCGTCGGCGAGTCGACCGACATCGTGCGCAAGGAGATGTTCACGTTCGACGACGCGTCCGGACGTTCGCTGACGCTGCGCCCGGAGGGGACCGCGCCGGTCTGCCGCGCGTATGTCGAGCACGGCATGCACAAGCGCCGCCAGCCGGTCAAGCTCTGGTACCTGTCGAGCTTCTTCCGCCACGAGCGCGCGCAGGCCGGGCGCTTCCGCCAGTTCTGGCAGGTCGGCGCCGAGGCGATCGGCTCCGACGATCCGGCCGTCGACGCCGAGTCGATCGCGCTGCTCGCGGCGCTGCTCGACGAGATGGGCGTGCGCGAGGTGCGCCTGCGCCTGTCGAGCCTCGGCGGCGCGGCGACGCGCGCAGAGTATCGCGAGCTGCTGCAGGCGTATCTGCGCGCGAACGAAGCGCGCCTGTCCGAGGACGTGCGCGAGCGGATCGAGCTGAACCCGCTGCGCGCGTTCGACACGGCGCACGAGGGAACGCGCGAGGTGATGCAGAGCGCGCCGCGCCTGCTCGAGCAGCTCAGCGCCGACGACGCCGAGCATTTTGCCGACGTTCGCGCGCTGCTCGACGAGGCGTCGGTCGGCTATGAGATCGACTCGACGCTCGTGCGCGGCCTCGACTACTACACGCGCACCGTCTTCGAGTTCACCTCCGACGCGCTCGGCGCGCAGAGCGGCGTCGGCGGCGGCGGGCGCTACGACGGGCTCGTCGAGCAGCTCGGCGGGCGCCCGGCGCCCGGCATGGGCTGGGCTGCCGGCGTCGAGCGGATCCTGCTCGCCGGCGACGGTCAGCACGTCGCGAGCGAGCCCGTCGACGTGTTCGTCGCGCTCGAGAGCGTGCGCGCGCGTCGCGTCGCGTTCGGTTTGCTCGAGGCCGCGCGCTCGGCTGGCCTGCATGCGCAGATGGAGCTCGCCGGGCGCTCGCTGAAAGGTCAGCTCGGCCACGCCGACGCGCTCGGCGCGCGCTACGTCGCGATCGTCGAAGACGGCGAGACGGTGTTGAAAGACATGCAGGACGGCGGCCAGGAGCGGATCGCGACAGACACCGTCGTGCACGCGATCCTGCGCGGTCTTCGCAGCTTGTAGGCGACCGATAGGCGGCGCCGGCCGGCGTCCTCGCGTTGCGACGTTCAACTTCGGCGGGCGAAATGCCGAAGGGGAGAGCAATGACGCAGATCTCGCGCCCATTTCAGATCGCGCTGGCCGTGCTCGTGCTGTTCGCCGCCGTGTGGTTCGTCGCGTTGCGCGGGCACTCTTCGAGTGGCGCCGCCGCGCAACAGCCGGCGCCGGCCGTCTCGTCGCCGAGCTCATCTTCATCGTCTTCATCCGCGTCGACCGCCAACTCGTCGACGGCCTCGACCAGTACGCCGAGCGGCGGCTCGAAAGCCGCTCAGCACACCGCGCATCACGCGGCCGCGCCGGCTTCCGGCGGGCTGAAGCACGCGATCGTCAAGGCGCAACGCGTCGTCAAGCACTCCGCGCGCAAAGCGAGCGCGACGCACGCTGCGAAGGCTCGTCCGGCGCCGCCGGCGAAAGCGACCGTCACAACGGCGAACACGCAGCGGTCGGTCGAAGCCGAGCTGAAGCACGGCAATGTCGTCGCGCTGCTGTTCTGGAACCCGAAAGGGTCCGTCGACGGCGTCGTGCGCCACGAACTGCAGGCCGCCAGTCGCGCTTCGCGCGGCGGCGTCGTCGTGCACGTCGCGCGCGCCAACGAAATCGGCTCGTTCGGCTCGTTCACACGCGCCGTGCAGGTCTACTCGACGCCGACGATCTTGCTGATCAACACGAAAGGCAAGACTTCAGACCTCACCGGCCTGACGGACACGTTCGGCATCGAACAGGCCGTACGCGAAGTCAAGCAGGCCAAGTAGTTCACGCCGCGCAGCGCTCACGCGCCTGAAAAGGCCGAGCGCGCGCGATCCTGGCTTTAGACTCGACGCGATGCAGACGAGCGCCGAAAGCCTGCGCCAGCACCTCGAACGCCCGCTTGGACGCGGCCACGTGCCGCCAGGCTCGTGCAGCGGCGCCGCCGGCGGCGCCGCGTGCGGCGACCTGATCAGGATCTCGCTGACGCTCGACGCGCGCAGCGCTGTTGGGCGGATCGCCGACGCCGGCTTCGACGCGAGCGGTTGCGGCGCGACGATCGCCGCCGGCAGCGCCGTCGTCTCGCTGCTGCGCGGGAGCTCATTGCTCGACGCCGCGCGGATCGGCTCGTCGCAGATCGCCGACGAGCTCGGCGGGCTGATCGCGCCGAAGCGCCACGCGGCAGAGCTCGCGAGTGACGCGCTGCATCGCGCGCTCGGCTTCGCGGCACGCCGGCACGCGCAGCTAGCGCGCTCGCCGTCGCGCACGCTCGTCGCGATGAGCGGCGGCGTCGACAGCGCCGTCGCGGCGTTGCTGCTCGCGCGCTCCGGCGCCGAGACGGTCGCCGTGACGCTCGAACTGTGGGCTGACGCCGAGAACGACGGCGAGGCGAGCTGCTGCTCGGCGCAAGCCGTTCGCGGCGCGCGAGGGCTCGCGCATCGCCTCGGCATGGCGCACCTCTCGATCGACTTGCGCGAGGAGTTCCGCGCCGGCGTCGTCGACGGCTGGCTGGCCGATCACGCCGCCGGGCTGACGCCGAACCCGTGCGTGCGCTGCAACGGCAACGTGCGCCTCGACGCGATGCTCGCGCTCGGCGAGCGGCTCGGCGCGCGCACGCTCGCGACAGGCCACTACGCGCGCGTGCACGACGTCGCCCGCGACCGCAACGTCAACGGCGATCGTGACGTCAGCGGCGATGGCGACGGCGATGGCAACGACGAGGCGGCCCCGCTGCTGCGGCTGGCCGTCGATCGCGCGAAGGACCAGAGCTACGTGCTCTCGGCGCTCGCGCCGGAGTCGCTCGCGCGGTTGCGCTTTCCGCTCGGCGAGCTGCACAAGCAGCAGGTGCGCGAGCTCGCCGCCGAGGCGGGCCTTGGTGTCGCGCGCAAGCCCGACTCGCAGGACCTGTGCTTCCTCGCCGGCACGCGCCACGGCGACTTCCTCGCGCGCCACGGCGGGCTCGGCGAGCGGCGCGGGCCGATCGTCGACCGCGCCGGCGCGATGCTCGGCGAGCATCGCGGCGCGCACTCTTACACGGTCGGCCAGCGTCACGGGCTCGGCATCGGCGCGCCGCAGCCGCTGTACGTGCTCGCGACGGACACGGCGACGAATACGGTCACGGTCGGGCCGCGCGAGGCGCTGCTCTCGACGCGGCTGCCGTTGCGCGAGCTGACGCTGCACCGTGACGGCTGTTGTGTCGACGGCGTGCGCGTGCGCTCGCATGGACGGCGCTTCTCGTGCGAGATCGAGCGCGAGCTGGCGGCCGGCAGCCACGCGCGCGCGAGCATCGCGCTGTCCGAGCCGGCCGAGCGCACCGCGCCGGGGCAGATCGCGTGCCTGTACTCCGGCGAGCTCGTCGTCGGTCACGCGACGATCGACGCGCAGCCATTGCGCACGCTGGCCGCGCCGGCGACGGCCGAGCGCATCGCGGCGACCTAGTATCCATCGGCGATGACGTCTGACGAGATCCGCGAGCGCTACCTGGCGTTCTTCGAGGAGCGCGGCCACCGGCGGATTCCGTCGGCGTCGCTCGTGCCTTCGGCGCACGACCCGTCGGCGCTGTTGACGGTCGCCGGCATGCACCCGCTGAAGCCGTACTTCCTCGGCCAGGAAGCGCCGCCGGCGCCGCGGCTGACGGACTGCCAGAAGGTCTTCAGGACGGTCGACATCGACAACGTCGGCAACACGGCGCGGCACTTGACGTTCTTCGAGATGCTCGGCAACTTCTCGTTCGGCGACTACTTCAAGCGCGAGGCGATCGAGTTCGCGTGGGAGCTCTCGCGCGACGTCTTCGGCTTTCCGGCGGAGCAGATCTGGGTGACGGTCTTCGAGGGCGACGAAGCGCTCGACCTCGGGCCGGACGAGGAGGCGATCTCGTTCTGGCTCGACCGCGGCGTCCCGCGCGAGCGGATCGTCGAGTGCCCGCGCTCGGAGAACTTCTGGCAGGCCGGCCCGGAAGGCCCGTGCGGCCCATGCTCGGAGCTGTACCTCGACCGCGGCGTCGAGCACGGCGCGCAGGACGACCTGCCGGGCGGTGAGAACGAGCGCTTCCTCGAGTACTGGAACCTCGTCTTCATGCAGTACGACCAGCGCGGCGGCAAGCTCTCGCCGCTGCCGGCGCGCAACATCGACACGGGCATGGGCCTGAATCGGATGGCGGCGATCCTGCAGCAGAAGCAATCGGTCTTCGAGACCGACCAGTTCCAGCCGCTGATCGAGCTCGGCGAGCAGCTATCGGGCGCGCGCTACGGCGCCGACGCGACGAACGACCGCGCGCTGCGGATCCTCGCCGACCACTCGCGCGCGATGACGTTCCTCGTCGCCGACGGCGTCGTGCCGTCGAACGAGGAGCGCGGGTACGTGCTGCGGCGCGTGATGCGCCGCGCGATCCAACACGGGCTCGCGCTGGAGCTCGCGCCGGGCTTTCTCGTGCGCTACGCGCAGCGCGTGCGCGAGCTGATGGGCGCGGCGTATCCGGAGATCGTCGAGCGGTCGGAGTCGGTCGACATGTGGCTGTCCTCCGAGGAGGACGGCTTCGGGCGCACGCTCGCGAACGGCATGGAGCTGCTGCGCGCGGAGATCGCGAAGGCACGCGACAGCGCCAGCGCCACGATCGCCGCCGAGACGGTCTTTCGCCTGCACGACACGTACGGCTTCCCGCGCGAGATGACGAGCGAGATCCTCGCCGAGGAGCAGCTCGCGATCGAAGGCGACTTCGACGAGCTGATGGACGAGCAGCGCGGTCGCGGACGCGCGGGCGCCGGCGCCGGCGGCGGCGCGCACGACGACGCGATCGTCAGCGAGCTCGCGGCGTTGAGCGCCGAAGGCGACAGCACGCGATTCACCGGATACGAGACCGAGGACCAGCGCACGACGGTCGGCGCCGTGCGCAGCGTCGGCGCGCGCAACGACGGCGGCGCTGGAACGGGCGCGCGCTATCTCGTCAAGCTCGCCGAGTCGCCGTTCTACGCGCCGGGCGGCGGGCAGATCGCCGACGTCGGCACGCTCGAATGCGACGGCGGCGACTGCCGCGCGCAGGTCGAGAACGTGCTGAAGATCGGCGACGACCAGGCGCTCGAGGTCGTGCTCGAGCGCGGCGAGCTGCGCGCTGGTGAGACGGTGCTCGCGCGCGTCGACCACGTCAAGCGCCATGCGACGGAGGCGAATCACACGGCGACGCACCTGCTGCAGGCGGCGTTGCGCGAGCGGCTCGGCAGCCACGTCCACCAGGCCGGCTCTTACGTCGGTCCGGACAAGCTGCGCTTCGACTTCAGCCACGGTCAGGGGCTGACGGCGGACGAGTTGCGCGACGTCGAGGATCGCGTCAACGAGTGGGTCAGCCGCAACGATCCAGTGCGGCCGATCACGACGACGCTCGACGAGGCGAAGAAGCTAGGCGCGATGGCGTTGTTCGGTGAAAAGTACGGCGAGATCGTGCGGATGATCGAGGTCGGCGACGGCGAGCACTCGCGCGAGCTGTGCGGTGGCACGCACGTGCGCTCGACCGCCGAGATCGGTCCATTCGTGATCGTCGCCGAGACTTCGAGCGCGGCGAACGTGCGACGGATCGAGGCGCTGACGGGCCCGGAGTCGGTCGCGCTGCTGCGCGCCCACGATCGCGCGCTGAGCGAAGTCGCGCAGACGCTGCGCACGCGCGCGGACGATGCGCCGCAGCTCGTGCGCGCGCGCGAGTCCGAGCGGCGCGAGCTCGAGAAGGCGCTGAAGCGCGGTGGCGGCGCGGGCGGCGCGGCAGACGCTGTCGACATCGATGATTTGATGGGCAGCGTCGTGGACGTCTCTGGCGCGTCGGTGCTGACGGCCATCGCGCAGGCGCCCGACGCCAAGGCGCTGCTCGACGTGGCCGATCGGCTGAAGGGCCGGCTGCCGCAAGCGGCGATCGTGCTCGGAGCGACCGTCGACGGGCGCGTGCACCTGCTCGCGAGCGTCGCGCCGGAGCTCGTCGCGCGCGGCGTCAAGGCCGGCGCGATCGTCAAGGCGGCGGCTGAAGTCGTCGGCGGCGGCGGCGGCGGGCGCGACACGCTCGCGCAGGCCGGCGGGCGCGAGCCGGACAAGCTCGGCGAGGCGATCGAGACCGCACGCGCGGCGATCGCTTCGGCGCTGCACGCTTGATGCGCGTGCTCGCGCTCGACTACGGCAGCGCGCGCTGCGGCTGCGCCGTGTGCGATCCGACCGGCACGATCGTCACGCCGATCGAGCCGATCGAGCGGGCCGGCACGCGTCGCGGGATGCTCGCGCTGAGCGAGCTCGTGCGCGAGCGCGACGTCGCGCGCGTCGTCGTCGGGCTGCCGCTGTCGCTGCGCGGCGACGACACAGAGCAGACGCGCGAGACGCGCGAGTTCGCGCAGCGGCTCGCACGCCGCATCGGCGAGAGCGTGCCGGTCGAGCTGCACGACGAGCGCTTCACGACGCGTATGGCGCAGACGCTCGATCACGGCTCGCAGGCGAGCGAGGACTCGCGCGCGGCCGCGCACCTGCTCGAGAGCTGGCTCGCCGCGCAGCCGCGCTGAGACGCCCTGTCGGCGCACTAAGCTCCGTGCCTTGTCTCCTCGCGGCAATCGATCACAACCGGCGCACGAACGCACCGCCGAGGAGCGCGAGCGCGACCGAATCGAGCGCGAACGCCGGCGTGCCGAGCGCTCGGGCGCGCCGCTCGCCGATTCGCCGCCAGCGCCGCCAGCGCCGCCCACATTCGAGCCGCCGCGACAGGCCGCGCCGTCTGCATCTGAGCCGCCGTTGGAGACCGCGCCGGATGAGCAGACGCCTGCGTCGCATCACCCGGACGGCGACGCGGCAGGCGAGCTCGACGACCTGCTCGAGCTCGAAGAGACGCCGCCGAGCGGCGCCGGCCTCGCCGGCCACGCGCTGCCGGAGTCGCTGCCGGTTGCGCCGCACGCCGCGGAGGCTGACGTGCCGCAGCGCGCCGAGCCGCTGAGCGACGCGTCGAGCGAGGTCTCCTCGCACAGCGATGCGCCGCTCGACGATCCGCACGCGACGCAGGCGTTCGACGTGCTCGCCGAACCGCTCGAGCCGGGCCCGGAGCCGGAGTCTGCGGCGGGCTCGTTGGAGCCGGGCGCGGAGCGATTGGCGCACGAGCCGCAGCCGCCCGACGATCACGCCGAGCCGTACTCGCACGACGATGCGGGCTTCGAACACGAGCCGGACGAGCTAGCGCCGCCGCCGCCGCTGCCGAGCGAGGCGCCGCGGCGGATGGTGCGAATCGGGACGGACCGCGTCGCTTCGTATGCGCCGGTCGACGCCGGCGGCCCGCCGCGCGACCGCGGGCGCGCGCGACGCGCCGGCGGCGCGGGCGCGGGACGGAGCGGGGGAGGAGGCGCCGCCGGCGGGCACAAACGCGTCACGCGCGCGCGTGTCGCGGCGCTCGTCGCGCTCGCGCTCGCGGCGGCGCTCGTCTGGTTCTTGATCTCGCTGTTCCAGCCGTTCTCCGGCGGCGCCGGCAGCGGGCGCGTGATCGTCGTGATCCCGAGAGGGTCGAGCTCGAGCAAGATCGGCTCGATCCTCGCGCGCGACGAAGTCGTCGCTTCGGGGTTCTTCTTCAACCTGCGCGCGACGCTCGACGGCAAGCGCGGCTCGCTGCACTCGGGTCGCTTCGAGCTCGAGCACGGGATGAGCTATTCGGCGGCGATCGACGCGCTGAGCAAGCCGCCGCCGAAGGCGATCGTCGTCAAGCTCGTGATCCCGGAGGGCTACACGCGCCGCCAGATCGCGCAGCTGGTCAAAGAAGATGCGCTCAGCGGCGACTACCTGACGGCGAGCAAGCGCTCGGCCGCGCTGAGCCCGCGCGACTTCGGCGCGCCGGCGCACACGCCCGACCTCGAAGGCTTCCTCTTCCCGGCGACATACGAACTGACCGCCGGCGCGCCGGTCACGCGGCTGCTCGACGAGCAGCTCGCGGCGTTCGAAGAACACTTCACGAGCGCCGACAAGCGCCGCGCGCGCGAGCTGCACGTGACGCCGTACCAGCTGTTGACGGTTGCGTCGATGGTCGAGCGCGAGGCGCAGACGGCCGGCGACCGTCCGAAGATCGCAGCGGTCATCTACAACCGCCTGCGCGAAGGCATTCCGTTGGGGATCGACGCGACGATCTACTACGCCGTCGAGGAGCAGAAGGGCATCGCGACGTACACGGGCGAACTGACCGACTCGCAGCTGAAGATCGACTCGCCGTACAACACGCGCACGCACAAAGGGCTGCCACCGACGCCGATCTCGAACCCAGGCGTCGCGTCGATCGAAGCGGCGGCGCATCCGGCGCGCGTGCCGTATCTGTACTACGTCGCCGGCGCCGACGGCTGCGGCGAGCAGGTCTTCTCGCGCACCGAGGCCGAATTCGAAAAGAACGTCGCTGCGTACGACGCGGCGGTCAAGAAGAACGGCGGGCGCCCGCCGGTTTGCAAGAAGAAGTAGCGATGCCGCGACTCGGCGTGCTTGGATGGCCGGTCGCGCACAGCCGCTCGCCGGCGATGCACAACGCGGCGCTCGCGGAGCTCGGCTTGAGCGGCTGGCGCTACCAGGCGTTGCCGGTGCCGCCGGAGCTGTTCACAACGACGACGCGCGCGCTCGGTCAGGCGGGTTTCGTCGGTGCGAACGTGACGATTCCGCACAAGCACGCGGCGCTCGCGCTCGCCGACGAAGCAAGCGACGCGGCGCGTGCGATCGGCGCGGCGAACACGCTGTCGTTTGCGGCCGATCGCTCGATCTCGGCGGAGAACACCGACGCGCCGGGTCTGCTCGAGGCGATCGGCGAGCCGCTGATCGGCCGTCGCGCGCTCGTGCTCGGCGCCGGCGGCAGCGCGCGCGCGGCCGTCTGGGCGCTGCGCGAGGCCGGTGCGGCGGAGGTCTCGGTGTGGAATCGCACGCATGCGCGCGCTCGCTCGCTCGCGGACGATCTCGGCGCGCGCGCCGTGGCGCGGCGTGAGCGCGCCGACGTGCTCGTCAACTGCACGGCGGTCGGGCTGAAGCCGGCGCCGGATGAGCTCGCGCAGCTCGAGCTCGACGCCGCGGCGCTCGGCGATTACGCGCTCGTCGTCGACCTCGTCTATCGCGCCGGCGCGACTGCGCTGCTGCGCGCGGCGCGCGAGCGCGGCGCGCGCACGGTCGACGGCCTGCAGGTGCTCGTCGCGCAGGGCGCGCTCAGCTTCGAGCTGTGGACTGGGCGCGCGGCGCCGCGCGAGACGATGCGCGCGGCGGCGCGCGACTAGAACTTTCGTCCAGACGCCCTCTCGCGCACGCGTATCTCTGCTCGGCACGGTCGATGCGCCGGACCATGGACATCGATTTCGCAGACCTGTTGATGGAAGTGGTCACACGCCGCGCGTCGGACTTGCACCTCAGCGCCGGCGCGCACCCGACGATCCGCGTGCGCGGCCGCCTGACGCCGCTCGACGCCTACCCGAAGCTGACGCCGTCGGACACGCGCGAGATCATCTACTCGATCCTCAGCGGCGACCAGCGCCAGCGCCTGGAGACGAACTGGCAGCTCGACTTCGCCTACTCGATCCCCGGCCACGCGCGCTTCCGCGTCAACGCGTACTTCCAGCGCGGCGCGCTCGGCGCGGCGTTCCGGCTGATCCCGTTCAACCTGTCGACGATCGACCAGCTCGGCCTGCCGGCGGCCGTGCACGACTTCGCGCGCCGTCCGCGCGGCTTCGTGCTCGTGACCGGCCCGACCGGCTCGGGCAAGTCGACGTCGCTCGCGGCGATGATCGACGAGATCAACTCTACGCGCGAGGAGCACATCATGACGATCGAGGATCCGATCGAGTTCCTCCACGGGCACAAGAAGTGCCTCGTCAACCAGCGCGAGCTCGGCTCCGACGCACAGAGCTTCGGCGACGCGCTGAAGGCGGCGCTGCGCCAGGACCCGGACGTGATCCTCGTCGGCGAGATGCGCGACCTCGACACGATCTCGACGGCGCTGACGGCCGCCGAGACCGGCCACCTCGTGTTCGCGACGCTGCACACGCAGGACAGCGCGCAGACGATCGACCGGATCATCGACGTGTTCCCAGCGCACCAGCAGGGCCAGGTGCGCGTGCAGCTGTCGGTCGCGCTGCAGGGGATCATGACGCAGCAGCTGCTGCCGAACGCCGACGGCTCCGGGCGCGTCGTCGCGACCGAGATCCTCGTGCCGAACCCGGCGATCCGCAACTTGATCCGCGAGGGCAAGACGCACCAGATCTACTCGGTGCTGCAGACCGGCTCGGCGTTGGGCATGCAGACGATGGACGCGTCGCTGGCGACGCTCGTGCGCCAGGGGCAGATCAGTCGCAAGCTCGCCGAATCGCGCTCGTCGACGCCGGAGGAGCTCTCGCGGCTGCTCGGCGCGGCGACGCTCGACCTCGGTCAGCGGGCCGCGGCGTAGGAGAGCGCGCAGCGATGAGCACGTACGTCTTCAAGGCGATGGACCTCGCCGGCGTCAAGGCGCAGGGCGAGCTCGACGGCGACTCCAAGCAGGCCGTCTCCGACCAGCTCAAGCAGCGCGGGCTGATCGTCCTCGAGCTGGCCGACAAGCACTCCTCGCGCGAGATCGAGCTGCCGTTCCTGCAGGGCGTCAAAGCGTCGGAGCTCGCCGTCTTCTCTCGCCAGCTCGCGACGATGATCAACTCGGGCATGAGCATCCTGCGCGCGCTCTACGTGCTGGAGTGGCAGACCGACAGCAAGTTCCTCAAGGAGACGATCGTCGCCGTGCGCAAGGACGTCGAGGCCGGTCTCTCGCTGAGCGGCTCGATGGAACGCCACCCGAAGGTGTTCAGCCCGCTGTTCGTCGCGATGACGCAGGCCGGCGAGGCCGGCGGCGTGCTCGAAGACGCGCTGATGCGCGTCGCCGACCAGCTCGAGAAGGACGCTTCGCTGCGCCGCCAGATCCGCTCGGCGATGGTCTACCCGACGCTCGTGATCACGTTCGCGGTCGGCGTGATGATGGCGCTCGTCGCGTTCCTCGTGCCGGTCTTCGAGAACGTCTTCAAGGAATACGGCGGCAAACTGCCGAAAATCACGCAGGTCTCGGTGTTCCTCTCGCACGCCGTCACCGGCTACTGGTGGGCGATCTTCGGGCTCGCCGGGCTGAGCGCGTTCAGCTTCATCAAGTGGAAGAGCTCGAGCTGGGGGCGCCCGCAGTGGGACCACCTGCGCTTGCGCATCCCGATGAAGATCGGCGCGATCGTCCAGCAGGTCGCCGTCGCGCGCTGGGCGCGGACGCTGTCCTCGTTGACGAGCGCGGGCGTGCCGCTGTTGCTGGCGCTCGACATCGTCGGGCGGACCGGCGGCAACGTCGCCGTCGAGGAGGCGATGGAGGGAGTGATCGCGTCGGTCAAGCGCGGTGGCACGATCGCCGCGCCGCTGGCGCAGGCGCCGGTCTTCCCGGTGATGGTCACGCACATGGTCGGCGTCGGCGAGGAAACGGGCGCGCTCGACGCGATGCTCGAGAAGGTCGCCGAGTTCTACGAGGACCAGGTCGAAGCGTCGGTCAAAGCGCTGACGTCGATCCTCGAGCCGGTGATGATCGTCGTGATCGGCGGCATCGTCGGCTTCATCGTCGTCTCGATGTACATGCCGTTGTTCACGGTCTACAACCAGATCAAGTAGAGATCGCTCCGCCGGCGCTGCGCGCGCCGGCTGCGCCCGAGATTCGCAGCGCGCCGTCTTGCACGGCGAGCGAGATGCGCCCATCGAGCAGCTCGAGCAGCTCTTCGCCGACGAGCTCGCGCCGCCAGCCACGCAGCGTGCGCACATCGGCCTCGGGCGCGCTCGTGCGCCACGCCGCGACGATCGCCTGCAGATCGGCGCGCGCCGCGAGCAGCTCGTAGGCGAGCCCAGCCTCGCGCGCACGCGCGCGAAGCAGCGCCTCGGCGAGCGCGATCAGCGGTGCGTCCTCGGCGCGCGGCGCCGGCGGGCGCGCCTCGCGCGGCGCCTGCTCGGGCGGCAGCTCGCGCGCATCGGCGACGACCGTCAGCAGCTCCGCGCCGCGCCGGCGCAAGTTCGCAGCTCCAGAGCCGCGAATCTGCTCGAGCTGCTGCGTCGAGGACGGTTTGCGCTTGGCGATCTCGACGAGCGCCGCGTCGCTCAGCACGCCCTGCACCGGCCGGTCCTGGCGCTCGGCCGTCTGCTCGCGCCAGCGCACGAGCGCGCGTGCGATCGGACGCGCGGCCGGGCTGAGGTTGCGCACGCGCGGCAGTCGCTGGAAGATCGTCTCCAGCTCGCGCGCGTCGCTGGCTTGCTCGAGCGCGCGGCACTCCTCGCGCGCCCACTCCAGACGCCCGCTGGCGCGCAGCCGTCGCTGCAGCTCGGCGGCGAGCTCGAGCAAGTGCTCGACGTCCTCGCGCGCGTAGGAGAGCTGCTCGTCGGACAGCGGACGCGCGTCCCAGCGCGTGAAGCTCGCGCTCTTCGCGACGCGGATCCGCAGCGCGTCGTTCAGCAGCGACTCATACGACGATTGCGCGCCCATCCCGGCGAAGCCGGCCGCGACTTGCGTGTCGAACACGTTCGTCACGTCGCTCTCCAGCACGCGGCGCAGCAGCGCGATGTCCTGGCGTCCGGCGTGCACGACGATCTCGATCTGCGGATCGGACAGCAGCGCGGCGAGCGGCGCGCCGTCGAAGTCTGCCGCGAGCGGGTCGACGAGCTCGATCTGCGCGTGCTCGCCGTCGAGCACCGCGAGCTGGATCAGGCACAGCAGCGTGCGGTAGCGACCCTCACCGACGAACTCGGTGTCGAGCGCGAGCCGGCCGTCGGCGCGCGCGCGCTCGTACAGCGTCGCGAGCGACTCGCGATCGCCGGCGGCGCTCAACGCTTCGCTCCCGGCAGCAGCCAGATCACGCCGCCGCGCTTCAGCCCGGCTTCGCGCGAGACGTCGTGCGCGTGCGCGCGGATCCACTTCGCCGGCGCCGAGCAGCCTGGATCGGTCGGCAACGGGCGCCGTGGACACGACGTGTTGAGGAACGCGTAGCGCAGCTCGCCGGCGGCGATCAGGCGCTTCAGCTTCGTGACGCTCGTGAAGACGCGCGCGTTGTAAGTCGTGAGGATCACGATTGGACGTGCATCCTTCACGATCAGCGAGCCGATCTGCGTCGCCGACTGCGCCGCGACCTCGTAGCGCGCGCTGCCCTGGTGCGCGAGCAGGTAGCGGCTGGCGACGTTCAGCTCTTCGCTCGGCAGCGCGCCGACGTAGCCGGCGTCGGAGATGTGGTCGTCGATCGCCGCGAAGTCGGTTCCGAGCGAGATCGACAGCGGCGCGCACAGCGTCAGCGCGAGCACGGCGGGCGGCGCGAGCAGCGTGCGCCCTCGCGCCGGCAGGCGCGGGAGCCGCGCGAGCGCGGCGATGAGCACCGCGGCGAGCGCCGAGAGCGCCGAGATCCACCACTCGGGCGAGGTCCCGTAGAGCAGGCGCTCGCCGTAGAGGACGATCACGGCGAGCGCGACGAGCAGCACGATCGGGCGCAGGCGACCGCGCGGCTGTGATGCCCACGCGGCGCCAATTCCGAGCAGTGCGGCGATCGGCGGCAGGAACCCCTCGACGTAGCGCGGGTGCAGGCGCGCCATGTGGCTGAACAGGACGATGCCGGTCAGCACCCACAGGACGAGGCCGGCGGCGAACGCGATGCGCAGCCTGCGCGAGCCGGCGCCTTCTTCTGACCGAGCCGCCGAGCCCTCCGTGTGCTCGCGCTCGTACTCGTGCTCGCGCTCGTACTCGCGCTTGGACTCGTACTCGCGCTCGTGCTCGGGTACGGACTCGTGCGCCGAGTCGTACTCGCGCTCGTGCGTGGCGTCCGCATCGTCTTCGTCGTCCTGCCCACTATCGCGATCGGATTGGCGACGCTGCAGGCCCCAGAGCAGCGCCGGGATGCCGAGCAGCAGCGCCGCGAGCAACTCCATGCCGAGGCGCTCGCCGGAGAGCGGCCCGATTCGCGCGAGCAGGCGCGTCGCCGACGGGTCGACGATCGGGATGTGGTCGCGCTCGGACTGCGTTGCGACCGGGTAGCGGTGACCCGGTTCGTACTGCGTCGACTGCGGTTCCGGCGATTTGCCGCCGAGCCGTTCGCTGCCGTTGAAGACGAACACGGCGTTCCACGCGCTGCCGTTCGTCGAGCCGATCGCCCACGGCCGATCGTGCGCGGGCGCGAGCAGCGTCGCGCCGAGCCACGCGAGTGCGAAGACGACGTAGACGGCGCTCGCTGCGAGCAGCTTCAGCGCGCGCTTCCCGGGCGTGCCGGGAAAGCCGAGCAGCACGATCAGGCCAAGCGCCGGCAGCGCGACGAGCGACTCGAGGATCTTCACGTCGAACGCGAGCCCGAGCAGCGCGGCGCCGGCGAGCAGCCAGCCGACTGCGCCGGTCTCGCACGCGCGCACGATCAACACGAGCGCGAGCACGATCAGCAGCATCATCACGCCGTCCATCGTGTCGCTGCGCGAAGTGATCACGTCGACCGGCAGCAGCGCGAGCGCCGCCGCCGCCGCGAGCCCGGCAGCCGTGCTCCAGATTCGCTTGACGGCGACGAACAGCAGCGGCGCCGCGGCGATCCCTGACAGCGCCTCGGGCAGCTTCAGCGCCGTCGGCGTGAAGCCGAACAGCTTCACGCTCGCGACCTGCAGCCAGAGATCGACCGGCGGCTTGTCGATCGAAACGCTGCCGCCCGGCTCGAACGCGCCGAAGAAGAAGTTGTGCCACGAGAAGCCCATGCTGCGCACGGCGGCGTCGTAGAACGGATCGGTCTCGACCTTGCCGATCGCGATCAGTCGCAGCGCCGCGGCCGCGAGCGTGATCAACGCGAGCAACGCCCACTCGCGCCGCCGAACCGGTCGCCTCATCGGCGGAACGCTAGTCTGATCGCGTCATGGCAAGCGCAGCAAGCGACAGCGAGGATCGAACCGAGCAGGCTCACGAGCCGCGGGAGTGTATGCCCTGCCGCGGCAGCGGCAAGCTGATCTCCAACCTCGGCGGCTCGCCCAGCACGGTCGACTGCCCGTGGTGCCAAGGCGGCGGCGTGCGCCTCGCCGGGATCGATGCGCAGGCGCACTGGGGCGGCGAGAGCGCGTCGGCCGATGTGGGCGCCGAGGTAGACGCGGGCGCCGCAGTCGACAGCGACGATGCGGCGGGCGAAGCGTCCGCGGTCGACTGAGAACCAGCCACTCGCGGGCGGCCCGGTCGCCGCGTCGACCTGCCGTGCAGCCGCTGCTCCTCGCTGCAAAGCTCGTGCATCCGTCCAACGCCGATGCAACGCTAAAGCTTGCGATGTGGTGAGTCGATGCACGCGCTGACAAAGCCAGCTGAGGTGCCAAGGCAAACGTCTGAAGAGGCGTGTAGCAAAGCCGGCGGCCTTCACTGATCGACTTCACATTCGAATCAGGGGGACGCATCGCCGTTGGGCGGTGGGCCGAGAGCTGGCGCTCTAACACCAGATCCTAGGAGGATCACATGTTGCAACGACTGCGCCAGCGCATGAACAGTGAGGATGGTTTCACACTGATCGAGCTCCTGGTCGTCATCCTGATCATCGGCATCCTCGCCGCGATCGCCATTCCGGCTTTCCTGAGCCAGACGAGCAAGGCCAACGACGCCGCCGCCAAGACGCAGGTGGGAACCCTGCAGACGACGATGGAGACGTGCGCCGCCGAAAACAACGGTGTCTTCACGAACTGCACCCTTCCGGAACTGCAGAAAATCGAGCCGACGCTGAAGGACACGACGACGGCGACGGCGACCGTTCTCACGAACGAAGCGGCGAAGTTCAAGGTCAAGTCGGTTGCTAAAGGCAGCAACGACGTCTACGAACTCGAAAACAACGAAGGCACGATCACGCGCACCTGCGAACCGAAAGGCAAAGGCGGCTGCACCGCCTCTGGCACCTGGTAAGCAGCTAACGGTCTGAGCTCTCAGATCGTGACGAGTGAAAGGGCGGCCACTTCGGTGGCCGCCCTTGCTCGTTCACCGGTGACCGGGCGCGCCGCTTGCTATACCCCGAGTCCTGACGCGATGCGCTCAAGGGTGCCGCGGCTCGCGCCGATCATCTCCGTATGGAGGTCGCATTCGCAGGCGTGCTCGGTGCAATCGGGGGCTCGTTCTTGAACGTCGTCGCCTACCGGCTGCCGCGCCACGAGTCGTTGCTCGGCCCGGCCTCGCACTGTCCTTCTTGTGGCACGCCGGTGAAGCCGTACGACAACGTGCCGATTCTCTCGTTCCTGCTGTTGCGGGGACGCTGTCGCGGCTGCGGCACGTCGATCTCGCCGCGCTATCCGCTCGTCGAGGCGCTGACCGGTCTGCTCTGCGCCGGCGCCGTGCTGCGTCACGGCTCGGCGTCCGCGATCGCCCTGAGCGTCGCCTTGATCCTGATCGTCGTGCCGATCGCGCTGATCGACTTCGAGCACCGGATCATCCCGAACAAGCTGACGGCGCTCGGCGCGCTTCTGGCGCTCGCGCTCGGTCTGGCGCTTGACCCGGGCGGCGAGCCGCAGCGCCTGATCGCCGGCGCCGCGGCCGGTGGCTTCCTCTTGCTGGCGGCGCTTGCATATCCCGGCGGGATGGGCATGGGCGACGTCAAGCTTGCGGGCGTGATCGGCCTGTTCCTCGGCAGCGCGGTCGCGCCGGCGATCCTGATCGCACTGCTGCTGGGCGTGTTGGCCGGTGCGCTGGTGATCGCGCGCAAGGGCGCGCAAGAGGGGCGCAAGACAGCGATCCCGTTTGGCCCGTTCCTCGCTGTCGGCGCGGTCGTGGCGAGCTTCGCCGGGCACCATCTCATCGCCCTGTACGCTGGGCGCTTTCTCTAGCTGCCAAGCGAATGGCCTCACTGAGGTGCGGTGCCGAGCCGTCCTTCGTTGTTTGCGCTTTCCACCCCGGTCTCGCGCGCCACGTCCAGCACAGTCGCACGGCATGCGTAGTCGGCCTTTCGTTTAGTCAAACGAGTGCTCTGAGCAGAAATTACTTATGGCTGATAAGTTCCGGCCATAGGGCAAAGTTGAAGCGGCATAGCCCGGTCGTGGTTCGGCGGCCGAGTGTCTGGCGCTTGAGGCGTTGGCGGGTTTCGGCAAGAAAAGGGGGACGATCATGCGGTTTGCGCGTTGCACCGCGAGTATCACGACGGCCATGCTCGCGGCACTCGTCGCTTGTGCCTTGCTCGGGGTGCTTCCGGCCAGTACGTCCGCCGACGGGGCAAGCTGTACCGACACGTGGACCGGCGCGGCAGGCGATGGGCAGTGGCAAACGGCGAGAAACTGGTCCAGTGGCACCGCCCCCGGCCCGACGGACGTCGCCTGCATTGGCGAAGGCGCGACCGTCGAAATCACCTCTGGCAACGATCAGGTCAGCTCACTGGAAGATGCGGGGACGCTTCTCATCTCGGGAGGAGCGCTCGATCTGGTCGACGGGGCCGAAACATCGAGCGCGAACGCCGTCGTGATCGACGGCGGCACGCTGACCGGCGCCGGAAAGATGGACGTCGCAGGATCTCTCGCATGGAGCGCCGGCGTCATCTCGGGATCCGGGTCGACCTTGATCGAACCGGGCGCGACGTGGTCTATCGATCCGGGCGGATATGGAGCGGTCTCACTGGACGAACGGTCAGTGATCAACGCCGGGAGCGCTACCTGGCACTCGGGCACCGTCTACGGCGAAAACGGCGCGACGATCATCAACAGCGGCACGCTGGACGTCAATGGCGAGAATCTCTCGGGCAACTGGTTCTCGAGCGGCATGCTGCGCGGCGCAGGCGCGCCGCCGAAGATCGTGAACACCGGCCTCGTCGCGAAGACTGCCGGGACTGGCGTGTCGGTCATCCAGTTCGCCGTCGAGAACGACGGCACGGTAGAAGACACGAGCGAAGGGCAGCTGAACCTCTGGGGCGGCGGCGCCGGAACGAGCAATACGGGATCATGGCGCTCGACGGCGACGTCCCCGTGGGTGTCGGGGATCGCACTCAGTGCAGGCAGCTTCTCACTTGGCGCGAATACGACGATGTCGGGAACGATCTCCTTCTCCGGCGCCGACGTCCAAGCCGACTCGATCGCCGGTGCCGACGCCAAGCTGACGTTGTGGGGTGGCGGCAGCGTGCTCGACCTGACGAGCACGACGACGGCTTCTCACGTGAAGGAGCTGACTCAGCTCGAGGCGGGGGGTGCGAGCGAACTGACAGGTGCCGGCACCCTAGACATCTCGGACAGCCTCACGTGGAGCAGCGGCACGATGTCCGGAGCCGGCCGGACGGTGCTGGAGCCTGGTGGGACCGGCTCGATCGAACCTGGAGCGGGCAACGCCGTGTCGCTCAGTGAACGAGAACTCGCCAACGAAGGTACGCTGACATGGGGATCGGGGTCGCTCGAAGCTCGCTCGAGCGCAGAGTTCGACAACTTGGGCAGGTTTATCGCCAACGCGGAGGTGCCGGCTTACGAATGGTCTCAGCGCGGCTTGTTGAAGCGGGACGGGTCGGACGTCTGGTTGCGTAACACGGGCACGATCGAGAAGACCTCCGGCAACGCATATACGCAGATTCAGCTTCCGATCGACAACGAAGGCGTTCTCCAAGTCGCGAGCGGTCAGATCATCCTCAGCGGCGGCAGCGACGGTGGGGGTGGCGGGGGCGGCTCCTGGGACTCATCGGGCACCGGCCAGGTCTCCTTCAACGCCGGGGACTACGACCTCGGCTCTGGCGTTCAGAGCGCCGGCACGTGGATCATGGCGGGCGCGAATGTCAGTGCGGGCGACATTCAGGGCTCAGATGCCCAGATCGTCCTTCTTGGCGCGAGCAGCACGCTGGAACTGACCGATCCCTCGACCGGCTCGCATCTGGGCACGCTGGAACTTGATCCCAGCACGACGCTCGCTGGCGCCGGCGAGCTCGACCTGATGCATTCGCTCGTCTGGCGTGAAGCCAGCACGATGTCGGGATCTGGCTCAACGATCCTCGCACCAGGTGCGAGCGGATCGATCGAAGCGTCCTCCGGATGCGAACCGCTGAGATTGGCCCGGGCGCTGGTGAATGAAGGTGCGCTCAGCTTCGGATGGGGCACGCTGATGTTCTCAGAAGGTGCCGGCCTCGAGAACAGGGGAACGTTCGAGGACAACACGGAATCGTCGTGCCTTGGAGCGCAGCTCCAGCAATCGGGCAGCGGCGCGGCGCCGCGGATCGTCAACACGGGCACGTTCGAGAAGAGCGCGGGGGGCGGGACGACGACGGTCGCGGTCAACTTCAGCGACCGCGGCGTGGTCGAAGCGAAAACCGGCACGCTCGACTTCACCGACGGTGGCGTACCCGAACAAGCCGCGACCGGCGCATGGACGGCAAATGGAGGATCGATCGCACTCGGTGGCGGGACGTTCTTGATCGGAGAAGAGGTTGACCTCTCTGGGGTCTCGCTCGCCGGTGCAACGGTCGAACGGACATCTGCCACAGGAGCGCCCGAGGGGCGACTGAACCCACTCCCTTATGCTGCGGACTCCGTCGAGGTGAGCGGCGCCGGCTCGAGCGTCGGCACGGGCTTCGGCGCTGCGGCGGTTGAAGTCTCGCCAGCTGGAGGAGACGAATGGCACGCCCTGTGTGGGCCGCTCACACCTGACCTCAACGGCGAATTCAGCTGTTCGTGGGACACGGGGTCGGGCTCCTATGTCGATGGTGAGTACGAACTGCGAGCAGCGCTGAGTGATAGCGCCGAGCCTCCGGACACTGCTCCGACTCCGGCGATCTCGGTGCTCGTAGACAACACGCCACCGACGGGCGCGCTGGCATCGAGCCCGTACTTGAGCGCCGCGGCGATATCGGTGTCGGGCACCGCGCAGGACAGCGGGTCGGGCGTGGCGTCGTGGCAACTGCAGATCAGGCCGAGGGGCGCATTGGTTTGGGCGAATGCCTGCCCGGTGGCTAGCGCACCGGCTTTTGGCTCGACGTATCGGTGCAACGTAGCTACGGAGGGGCTCGCGGACGGCGCCTACGAACTGCGAGCGCTAATCCTCGATAACGCCGGCAACGAGTACGCGACTGCCGCTGTCGACAGCACGCTCGACACCACGGCGCCGACGGGCTCGCTGTCGCGCGTCACGGATTCGGCGTACGTTCGTGGCTCCGTCGAGCTGCAGGGCACAGCCGCCGACGCCGGATCGGGAGTGATGAGTTGGACACCGCAGATCCGCGAGGCCGGCGCGGACACTTGGAGTAACGCCTGCGCTCCGCAAACGATGCCGACATCCGGGTCGGTATACGAATGCAGCCTGAACACTAAAGAACTCAGTCAAGGCGAATACACGACCAGGGCCGAGGTTCTCGATAACGCCGGAAACACATATAGCTCGGAAGCCCAGACCTTCACAATCGACAACACGGCTCCGCACGGAAGCCTCTACTCGCTTCCGCGAGATTCGAGCGGCTCGGTCGAAGTCGCCGGCCCTGCCGGCGACGATCTCTCCGGTGTAGCTACCTGGCAACTGCAGATCGAGGCGACCGGCAGCAACGATTGGCAGAACGCGTGCCTCGTTCAGACGATGCCGACCGAGGAAGGCGACTATGGCTGCTCGATCGACAGCACGTCGCTTCCCGACGGGGGATATCAGTTCCGAGCCGTAATCGAAGACAACGCCGGGAACGTCAACACGACGAGGCCGGTCAGCACGCATATCGACAACGTGGATCCCGCGGAAGCACTCGAAGTCAGCTGCACGGACGACTGGACCGGCGAAGGTGGCGACGGTCTCTGGCAAACGGCGGCCAATTGGTCGAGTGGAGCGATTCCCACATCCGGCGATCGCGCGTGCATCGCATCCGGCATAACTGTTCACGTCAGCGGCGGCGTCAACCAGGTCGGCTCGCTCGGAGGCGGCGGAAGCGTCGTGCTCAGCGGCGGAGAACTTGGGCTTACCGATGGGGAGACCGTCTCCGAAGTGGGCGTGCTCACCGTGAACGGTGGAACGCTGGGCGGTATCGGAACGCTCGACGTCAACGAATCCCTGTCGTGGTCGAGTGGTCAGATGTCCGGCGGGGGACAGACGGTTCTTACTGCCGGTGCCTCGGGATCGATCGACTCGGGTGGTGGCTACGTGTCGATCGACGGGCGCGAATTGCTCAATGAAGGGACCCTGACTATCGGCGGGCAAATCGACGGCTCTGGCTCGCTCCTGAACAACAACGGCACGCTACAGAAGAACGGTGAACCTGGGACTGGCGTCATCGCGATTCCGCTCGATAACGAAGGTCTGGTCAGTGTCACCGCGGGCAAGCTCGAACTAACCGGTGGAGGTGACTCCGGCGAACATCGCGTCGGATCCTGGTCGGCGTCCGGGAGCGGCACCGCGATCGTGTTCAACTCTGGTGGTCGTGGCGTCACGCTCGGATCGAGGGTTCCGCTCGCGGGCTCGATCGAAATCGCGGAAGGACTCGTTACGTCGGGCAAGATCGAAGGCGCCGATGCGGACATCACGATCGCGGCCGATGGGCCCTGGCGTAAAGGTACGCTCGAAGTCAACGGCCCGTCCCGGTCGACGGTTCGCGACCTGACGATGACGAGCGGTGGTCCGCAAGGAGGCGGACTGCTAACCGGCTCTGGTGAGCTCGACGTGACCGACTCGTTCTCCAGTGATGGCTACAGCTCCTTGACCGGGTCGGGCTCCACCGTGATTGCCCCCGGTGCGTCCGGCGTTATCGTCGCGGGCTCAACGCTGTCTCTTGGAGGGCGGACACTGAGCAACGACGGAACGCTGACGCTGTCGGGCACGACCGGCTTGCAGGGCTCTGATCGCGCGCGACTTGCAAACAGCGGCACGCTGGTGATCAATAGCGAAGGAGACGATGAAGGGCACTCGCTGCTCGCCGGCACAGGCGAAGCAACGCTGGTCAACTCCGGCACGATAGAGAAGACAACCGGGGACGGTACGACACTGGTCGCGTTCGCCATCGACAACGAGGGAACCGTGCAGGCAGACTCCGGACGGATTGAATTCACCGACGGCGGGTCATCGGGACAATTGACGCCAGACACTTGGTCGGCGGCAGCGGGGGCGTCGATCCAGCTCAGCGGTTTCTCCAGCCAGAGTTACAATCTCGGCGACGACGTAACCGTCAGCGGTCAACTCGCATTCCACGCGGACGTGAACGCGGGCACGATCAGCGGCCCTTCCGGCGAACTGGTCTCCCAGCTCGGAAATCTTCAGATTACGGGGCTTGTGCCTAGCACGCTCAAATCGCTGACGCTTGCTCAACCCTCGCCAGACTACACGAATGAACAGCGCGTCGAAATCGCCTCGGAACTCGATGTGCTCGACCATGTTGGGTGGGGTAGCGACGATGCATTCTTCACGAGCGGTGTGCTCGTGGCCAAGCCTGGCTCGACGACTACCTTCGATCCCGGGGCATGGGTACAGATTCGGGGCGGACAGTATATCAACGAAGGCGACGCGACGTGGACCACGGGAGGCTTCCAGGCCGACGAAGCGGGAACGTTCTTCATAAACCGCGGTACGTTCAATGCGGATCAGAATGGGGAAAATCCATTTGTTCAAGGATGCAAATGGAACTATTCATATAGCCGATACCAATGCCCGGTCTTCAGGAACGAAGGCAAGATCACAGGTAAATTTCCGACGACCGGCTCCTGGGCGCACAAAGTTAATTGGAGAGTCGACATTGTCAACGTGGGCGATATCGAAGCACCTTACTGGGAGGAACCGATATGTAAATGGGAATACACTGCGTGGCCCGGGCCGGGGGGAGAAGCTTGTTATCGGGCGATCGCAGAATACGAAGGCCTCCTCGTGGGGAACGAAGCCGAAGTGATCTCACTTCCGTTGAATATCGGCTTGCCTTCGATCAGCGGCGAACCTGAAGAAGAACAGAAGCTCGTCGCATCTCCGGGTGTATGGCAGCTGAACGACCCGTCCTACTCCTACCAGTGGCAGCACTGCGGCAGCGAAGAAACGGAAATAGAAAACGAAGCCGACGGCGCCCTCAAAGAAGAACTCGAAGGGGGACTTAAAGTCGGCGAATGCAGGAACATTGCGGGCGCCACGAGTTCGACCTATCAACTTAGCTATGAAGACGTCGGCTACGCGATGCGTGTCGTAGTGACGGCCAGCAATGCCTATAGGTCGCAGTCCAACGCCTCCGCGGAGACTGAAGCGGTGTATCAAAACGAAGCGTTCGACGAAGAAGAAGCAGGCGCAGAAGAAGAAGAAGAAAGCGCCGGGTCCGAGGGGGAGCGCTTCTCTCGGGGCAAGCTCTTCAGTGATATCAATCCGGACGACGACTTTCCGGAAGAACCATGCTCGGAAACACATAGGGTATGTGGGAAATGGAACTTCGGAAGCAAGCAGCTGGCCGACGAATACGCGGAGACTTATGCAGAAGCGCCAAATGCGGCTGAATACCACACTTATTCAGACGACTGCACCGACTATATAAGCCAGATACTTCATGCAGCCGGAATGCCGATGCTGGCGGCATTCCGGCACGTACCGCTTGATTGGTGGACGAGGGAACAAGTGTGGTTCTCCGAAGGAGGCAAACTCGTGTCATACGCCGGCGACCACACGAACTCCTGGACAGTGGCGAGGGCGCTATATGAAGAGCTCCTGCACACAGGTATCGCGAGACCGCTCAAGCGGTCGGAAACTCCAGAAGCGGGAGACTTGGTGTTCTTCCATTGGTTTACGAGTAGCGAACCGATCAACCATGTCGGAATGATCGTGTCGGGCGATAACCACAACCAGACGACCGAGATCTACACCTCACATACTGAAAATAGACTTTGGACGATGGCGCGTGAGTTTAAACAGATCGGCATCTACCTTCATGAAAAAGACAGCAGCATTTCGCCTTCGGAAGATGCGCGCGGCTTGCATTGGCAGTGGTATGTGCTGAGGCCCATTCATACCGACGCGTATGTTCCGTGATACTGCGCATCGTTAGCGCTAGGCGCGTGTCAAGTGCGGCCATGATCGTGTTCGTCGCGGCAGGCCTAGTACTGCTGGCCGGGTGTGGAAGCTCTGGCGGTGGCCGGCGGAGAACCCACGTGGGCGACGGTGACGCTCGCGCGAGCGTCGAGACGCGGGCCGAAGGCCCGACGCTCAGCAGCGGCCAGGTTGTCGAGCCGTCGAAGGTGGTCGACGCGCTCGAACGCACCGGGTTTCAGATCGTGTTTCGGGCCGGTCCGACGCCGGCTCACTTCGTGCGCGCGATCTACGGGACGGCACGCGACCCCCGCGGCGGCGTAATCGTGAACTTCGGCTTCTTCTTGACGGGCGGAGCCAACGCGCAGAACTACTACGATGCCGCGCTGCGCAAGCTCGTTCCCGGCGCAACGGCGGAAGGTTCGACTGTGGGCGAGAGCTATGTGTCGATCACGAGCGCCGGTAGCGCCGGCGGATCGAGCGCCGAGGCCGAAGAAGAATTCTCCGTCGCAGACACGCTTCAAGTGCGCGTTGCCGCATTGGCGCACCAGGCGTTCGAAGAAGAATGAGAATGCTCATGCATCCGTCGACGGCGCGTGGATGGTGATAACCGGGGCGCTGTGCTGAATTGGGCCGGCAGCGCGCGTCTGCCCATCGATGCGTGGGAACCGTGATAAGGCAGCTGCGTCGCAGTGAGCTCCCGCCCGCGAGCGCTCGCGCTGGCTCCGTTCAGGCGCCAGCGTCGGCGACGAGCCTCGAGGTCGTCTGCTCCAGTCGTTCTTGAGCAGCGCGCGTGCTCGGGCATCGCGCTGGATCTATGCGCGACCTCGTCGCTCGCCTCCTCGACCAACGTCATCTGCCTCGCTCCTCGCTCAGCTCTAAAGCGGCGCGCCGCTCCAGCCGATACCCCTCGTGCCGGCAGACCCGCCGCGCAAACAACACCTTGCCAGATGCCTCAGCTTCCTTCCATCAAACTTCCCTCCGTCGGCTTTGGCGTTCCTCGACGCCGTCCGGCGTCTGACGTCGTCGGTCTCGACATCCAGCCGGGCCTCGTCGCCGCGGTGAAGGTCCGTGTCAACGGCTCGATCCGCGCCGAGCGCGCGGCGGCGCAGCCGCTCGACGCCGACACGGTGCGCGAGGGCGAGGTCGTCGACCCGGAGGGGCTGACCGAGGCGCTGCGCGAGCTGTTCAGCGCCGGCACGCTCGGCAAGCGCGTGCGCGTCGGCATCGCCAACCAGCGCACGGTGATGCGCACGCTCGAGCTGCCGCCGGTCACCGACCGCAAGGAGCTCGCCGCGGCGGTTCGCTTCCAGGCGCAGGACCAGGTCCCGATGCCGCTGTCGAACGCGGCGCTCGACTTCCACCCGCTTGGGATCTTCGATTCGCCTTCCGGGCCGCGCCAGCGCGTCGTGCTCGTCGCGGCCCAGCGCGACATGGTCGAACGCCTACTCGCGGCCGTCCGTGCCGCGGGGCTGACGCCGCAGGGCGTCGATCTCTCCGCTTTCGCGTTGATCCGCTCGCTGTACGACCGCGCCGACGGCGACGACGGACGCGTGCTGTACGTCAACGTCGATGGCTTGACGAACCTCGCGATCGCCGAGGGCACGACGTGCCGCTTCACGCGCGTCGTCGGCGGCGGCGTCGAGGCGATGGCCGCGGAGCTCGCGGTGAGGCGCAGCATCGCGCTCGCCGAGGCGCGTGCGCTGCTCGCGACGGTCGACTTGAGCGCGCCGCTGGCGCCTGAGGCGGCTGCCGTGCTGGCGCCCGCCGAGCACAGCCTGGAGCCGTCGTTCGGCGGCAACGACGAAGAGGCTGACGGCGAGCAGGCCGCGGCGAGATCGCCTCAGCCGGACTTCGAGCACGGCGCCGAGCCGATGCTCAGCCGCGAGGAGCACGAAGCGCGAGAGGCTTCGATGGGTTACAGCGAGGCGATCGAGGCGGCTCAGCCGCCCGCGCCTGAGCCCACGCCCGAAGCGGCGCCGACGGCGGACGCCGACGTGCGCGAAGTGCTCGAGAACGGCGTCCGCGAAATCGCCGGCGAGATCCGCAACTCACTCGACTTCCACCGCACGCAGGACCAAGGCGGGGAAGTGGCCTATGTCGCATTGAGCGGCGCCGCGCTTGACCTGCCTGGATTCGCCGGCGCGCTGCAGTCGACGCTCGGCATGGAGGTTCGCAGCGAGGCCGTTGGCCTCGTCGACGCGGAGCTCGACGGCAAGGTCTCGACGCACCGCCTGTCTGTCGCGGCCGGCCTGGCGACGACCGAGGCGCCGCGATGAGAGCCGTAAACCTGATCCCGTCCGGCGACGGTCGCGGCGGCGTCGGCGTCGGCGTCGGCCGCTCGCAGGGGGCGGCCTATGCCGTGCTCGGCGTGATCGCCGGACTGGCCGTGCTCGCGCTGCTCTACGGTGTCGCGCGCCACCAGGTCTCGAGCAAGCGCACGCAGCTCGCGACGCTTCAGGCGAGCACGCAGCGCGCGCACGAATCGGCTTCCGGGCTGTCTTCCTACACGGACTTCCTGACGCTGCGCGAACAGCGTGTCAAGGCTGTCACGAGCCTCGTCGAGTCGCGCTTCGACTGGGCGAAGTCGCTTCACGAACTGAGCCGCGTGCTGCCGCGCGACGCTTCGATCAGCTCGCTCGAGGGGACGATCGGCTCGGCGACGGGCGCCAGCTCGACGAGCAGCTCGAGCGCCTCCGGCGCATCGGTCAGCTCCGCTACGCCTCCGGGCAGCGTGCCGACGTTCACGCTCGCCGGCTGCACGACGAGCCAGGCCGAGGTCGCGCTCATCCTGCAGCGGCTGCGGCTGATCGACGGCGTCGCGAAAGTGGCGCTGCAGAGCTCGGCCAAGTCGACGACGTCCGCCTCCTCGTCGAGCGCCGCTCAATGCTCGAACGGGCGCGCTTCGTTCTCGGTCCAGCTGACCTTCGCGCCGCTGCCGGCCGCCTCGACATCGAGTGCGTCGAGCACCCAACTCACATCCGACGGAGGCGAACGATGACCACCCGCGATCGTCTCGCATTGATCGGCATCTCCTCGCTCGCGCTGCTGGCGATCGTCTGGCTGCTGCTCGTCTCGCCTGAGCGAAAGCGCGCCGCGGAACTCGACAAGCAGGTGAGCGCGGCCAGCGCGCAGCTCGCGAGCGCCGAAGGCGAAGCGGCGAACGCTCACGCGGCGCAGACGCACTATGCGACCGCGTATGCGTCGGTCGTCAACCTGGGCAAAGCGGTCCCGCCGAGTGAAGAAGTGCCGTCCTTGATCTACCAGCTCGCGCAGGCGTCCGACCAGAAGCACGTCGAATTCAGCTCGATCACGACCGGCACGAGCGCGCCCGGGGCGTCTCCCTCGTCAGCGTCGTCGGCGGCGGCGAGCGCCGCGAGCGCGAGCGGCGCCGGCTTCACGCAGATGCCGTTCACGTTCGTCTTCAACGGCGGCTTCGACGACCTCTACCACCTCTTCGTTCAGCTCGACAAGTCGACCGTGCAGACCTCGACCGGCCTGCAGGTCAGCGGACGCCTGTTGACGCTGCAATCCGTCAAGCTCGAACCGAAAGACACCGCTGGAAAATCCGCGGGGCTGACCGGGACGATCTCGGCGACCGCGTACGTGCTGCCGTCCGGCCAAGGCCTGACGGGCGGCTCGACCGCGACGGCGCCGTCGAGCAGCGCCGGCAGCAGCGCGACGAGCGCATCGAGCACGAGCACGAGCGGCAGCGCCGCGCCGGCTGCCGTCGTGACCGCCGGAGCGGTCCGATGAGCAAGTTCTTCGACTCGCTGAAGAGCGACCTGCTCGACCGGCGGCTGCTGCCGCTGCTCGCGCTCGTCGCGGTCGGGCTGGTCGCGGCGATCGCCTATGCCGTGCTCGCCGGCTCGGGCTCGACGACGCCGGTGACGGCTGGCGCGACCGCGGCGACGCCCGCCTCGGGCATTGCTGTCAGCGCCGTGAGCACGACCGCCGAAGCGGGCGCCGGCGAGACGACGGGCGCCGCCAAGCAGAGCGCCAGCCCTGGGCGCAACCCGTTCACGCCGCTGCCCGAACCGAAGACGACGAGCGCGCCCTCCGCAACCGCTCCAGCTCCGGCGAGCGCCGGCGCGGGCTCCGCGCCGAGCGGCTCCTCGTCGACCGGCGAGGAGACCGGCTCGAGCTCGACTCCGCCGAGCAGCGGCCCGAGCGCGCCGGCGAAGCCGAAGGCGAAGCAGCAGCCGCGCGCGACCCACGAAGTCAACGTCCTGTTCGGCGCGACGGCGGCCGGAACGCCGGCGCTCAGCGCGCAGCTGACGACGATCGACGCGCTCAAGCTGCAGCAGCCGTTGCCCGACGACAAGAGCGCGCTCGTCGTGTTCCGCGGCGTGAACGCCGGCGGCAAGAGCGCGACGTTCACGCTCGTCGGCGAAGCGATCCTGCGCGGCGGAGCGGCTTGCCTGCCGAGCACCGCGCAGTGCCAGGCGATCGAGCTGAAGGAAGGGCAGACCGAGGAACTCGAAGAAACGCCGGCCAGTGGCCCGCCGGTCGTCTACGAGCTGTATGTGCTCGCGATCAAGACGGGCACGGTCTCGACGTCGACCGACGGCGCGAGCATGCGCGAATCGAAAGCCGGCCTGAAGCTGCTGCGCGAAGCCGGGCTGCAGACGCTGCCGGGGCTGCGCTACTCGGCCGCCAAAGGCGTGCTGGTCGCCACATCGCACCGCGCATTCGCCGCTCGCGCTCACGCCGCGTCGAGCCACGGCGCGCACGCGCGCCTCGCCACGGCCCGCGCCGCGCTCAGCCACTGAGCGCGCAGCAAATAAGCTAGGGGCGTGTCGCTCCGTCTGATCACCGCCGGGGAGTCGCACGGTCCTGGTTTGACGTGCGTCGTCGAGGGCCTGCCCGCGGGCCTGCGGCTGACGCCTGAGCAGCTCAACGAGGACATGGCGCGACGCCAGCTCGGCCACGGCCGTGGCGGGCGAATGAAGATCGAGCGCGATTCGGCCGAGGTCACGGCGGGCGTTCGCCACGGCCGCACGCTCGGCGGCCCGATCGCGTTGCAAGTCGCCAACCGCGACTACGCCAACTGGGAAGAGCGGATGAACCCGTGGCCGGTCGACGAGGAGATCGCCGAGGTGCACCTGCCGCGGCCGGGGCACGCCGACTTGGTCGGCACGCAGAAGTACAAGCAGAGCGACGTGCGCAACATCCTCGAGCGCGCATCCGCGCGTGAGACGGCCGCTCGCGTCGCCGGCGGCGCGTTGTGCAAGGCGTTCCTGCAAGCGCTCGGCGTCGAGGTCCGCTCGCACGTCGTGCAGATCGCGTCGGTGCGCGCGCCCGAGCCCTCGCAGCCGCTGACGCTCGCGGACTTCGACGCGGTCGACAGCTCGCCGGTGCGCTGCCTCGACGCCGACGCCACCCGCGCGATGGTTCGCGAGATCGACGATCTGCGCAAGGCGAACGAGTCGCTCGGCGGGGTGTTCGAGGTGCAGGCGTTCGGGCTCGTTCCTGGGCTCGGCTCGCACGTCTCCTGGGAGGAGCGGATGGACGGGCGCCTGGCGATGGCGATCTGCTCGATCCAGGCGGTCAAGGGGGCGGCGATCGGCGACGCGTTCAAGATCGCCGGATTGCCCGGATCGCAGGCGCATGACGAGATCTACTACTCCAGCGAGCGCGGCTTCTATCGCGAGACGAACCACGCCGGCGGGCTGGAGGGCGGCATGACGAACGGCCTGCCGCTGATCGTGCGCGGGGCGATGAAGCCGCTGCCGACGCTGACCAAGCCGCTACGCTCGGTCGACACGACGACGCACGAGCCGACGCAAGCGCTGCGCGAGCGCACCGACTCGTGCACGGTGCCGGCTGCCGGCGTCGTCGGCGAGGCGATGGTCGCGTTCGTGCTCGCCGACGCGTACCGGCGCAAGTTCGGCGGCGACCACATCGACGACGTGCTCGCGGCGCGTGACGCTTACGCCGAGCGGATTGGATGGCGGGCATAGGGGAGCCGCCGCGCCGCGCGCTCGTGCTGATCGGCTTCATGGGCGCGGGCAAGACGACGGTCGCGCGCGAGCTCGCGCGCGAGCTCGACGTCGCCGCGCTCGACAGCGACGAGCTGCTCGAGCAGCGCCTCGGCCACTCGCCGGCTCGCGAGTTCGAGCTGCGCGGCGAAGCGGCGTTCCGCGCGGCCAAGGAGGCGCTCGTCTGCGAGCTGCTCGACTCGGCGGCGCCTGGCGCGGTGATCGCGCTCGGCGGCGGCAGCATCCTCTCCGAGCGCGTGAGAACGGCGCTCGAGCCGCACGTCGTCGTGCTGCTCGAGATCGACGCCGAGCGCGCGTGGGAGCGCGTTGGCGCGCCCGAGGCCTCCGGCGGGCCGCTCGGGCGCCCGCTCGCGCGCGATCGCGAGGCGTTCGTCGCGTTGCACGGCGAGCGCCAGGAGCTCTACGAGCGCCACGCGCACGCCTACCTGCCGTCGCTGCGCCTCGGCGCCGCCGCGCGTGTGCTCGGCGCGCTGCGCGCGCTCGCGGCGGCGCCGGCGGGGACGCGGCTGGTCTGGGCGCAGAGCGCGTCGGGCGACTATCCGGTGCTGCTCGGCCGCGGGTTGCTGCGCGCGAGCGGTGCGCCGGACGGCGCCGAGCTGTGGCCGCTCGATCGCTCGCGCTCGCGCGCGTACTGCGTGACCGACGAGTCCGTCGCGGCGCTGTATGGCGATCAGCTCGCGGGGCTGCTCGGCCAAGTCGCGATCGGCGCCGGTGAGCGGCACAAGACGCTCGCGAGCGCCGAATCGGTCTGGGACGCGCTGATCGACGCCGGAGTCGATCGCGGCGACCACCTCGTCGCGCTCGGCGGCGGCGTCGTCGGCGACCTCGCCGGCTTCTGCGCCGCGACCTACCAGCGCGGCGTGCCGATCGTGCAGATCCCGACGACGCTCGTCGCGCAGGTCGACTCGGCCTACGGCGGCAAGACCGGCGTCGACCTGCCGCAGGCGAAGAACTACATCGGCGCCTATCACCAGCCGGCCGGCGTGCTCGTCGATCCAGGCACGCTCGAGAGCCTGCCCGCGGCCGAGCTCGCGGCTGGCTGGGTCGAGGTGCTGAAGACGGCGCTGATCGCCGGCGGCGAGCTGTGGCGGCGCGTGTCAGCGGGCGCCGAGCTCGACGACTGGACGATCCTCGCGTGCGCGCGGACGAAGCTGTCGGTCGTCGCCGAAGACGAGCGCGACGGCGGTCGCCGCCAGGTCTTGAACCTCGGCCACACGATCGGTCACGCGATCGAGACGGCGACCGGCTATCGCCGCTACCGCCACGGCGAGGCGGTCGGGCTCGGGCTGCTTGCGGCGCTGCGCCTGTCGGGCGCCGCTCAGCTGCGCGAGCAGGTCCGCGAGTTGCTGCTCGCGCGCGAGCTTCCGGTGCGGCTCGACGGCGCGAGCATCGAGGACGTCGTCGCGGCGACCGCGCGCGACAAGAAGCGCGTCGGAAAGACTCTGCCGTTCGTGCTGCTGAGCGAGCCGGGCGAGCCGCTGACCGGCTGCGCTGTGAAGCCGGAGGAGCTGCAGGCGGCCGTCGCCGAGCTGCTCGAGCGAGGATGATGCGCGGACGATGACGCTTGCGAGGAACCGAGTCGAGGTGATGCATGGCGTCAACCTCGACCAGCTCGGGCGCCGCGACCCAGACCGATACGGCGCGCTGACGCTCGCCGAGCTCGAGCGCCGGATCGAAGCGCGCGGGCTCGAGCTGGGCCTGCGCACGACGTTCTTCCACAGCAATCGCGAAGGCGCGTTCGTCGAGCGGCTGCACGCGCTCGAGACGGAGACGGATGCGATCGTCTTGAATCCCGGCGCGTGGACGCACTACGCGTGGGCGATCCGCGACGCGCTGGAGATCGCCGCGCTGCCGGCCGTCGAGGTCCATCTCTCCGACGTTCAGGCGCGCGAGCCGTGGCGGCGCACGTCGGTGATCGGCGAGCTCTGCTTCGCGACGATCTCCGGGCGCGGCCCCGACGGCTACGACGAGGCGCTCGAGCTGATTCGCGACAGGCTGACGAAGGACGCGGCGCAATGAGCGACGGCGACGGCGGCGAGCCGACGCGCGCAGCGCGCCTGGCGAAGGAGCTGCGCGAGCGCGAGCTCGACGCGCTGCTCGTCGCCGCGCCGGTCAACGTGCGCTATCTGACCGGCTTCACCGGCAGCAATGGTCTTGCGCTGGTCGATGCCGACGAGGGGTTGACGGATGGTCGTCGGAGGAGCGCGCGCGGCGTGTTCTTCACCGACTTTCGCTACCGAACGCAGGCGGCCGAGCAGGTCGTCGACGAGTTCGCGCGCGAGATCGTGATCGGCAGCCTGCTCGACGCGGCCGTGCAGGCGCTCGACGGCGCCAGCGGCAGGCTCGGCTTTGACGAGGCGAACGTGACCGTCGCGCAGCACGAGCGGCTGCGCGCGGCGCTGCCGGGCGGCTGGGAGCTGACGCCGTGCGCTGGCGCTGTCGAGCGCCTGCGCGCGGTCAAGGACGAGCATGAGCTGCAGCGCCTGCGCGCGGCGGCGAAGCTCGCCGACGAGGCGCTCGGCGGCGTGCTCGAAGCCGGGCTCGTCGGGCGCACCGAGCGCGATCTCGCGATCGAGCTGGAGCTGCGGATGCGCAAGCTCGGCGCCGAAGCTCCGAGCTTTCCTTCGATCGTCGCCGCCGGCGCGCACGGCGCGCTGCCGCACGCCGAGCCGCGCGAGGTCGAGATTCCGCGTGACGTGCTCGTGACGATCGACTGGGGCGCGCAGCTCGACGGCTACTGCTCGGACTGCACGCGCACGTACGCGACTGGAGCGGGCGTCTCCGGGCGCGCGCGCGAGGTCTACGAGCTGGTGCTCGCCGCACAGCAAGCAGGCGTCGCCGCGGTCACGGCCGGCCCGACCGGCCGCGAAGTCGACGCGGTCGCGCGCGAGCTCGTCGTTCGAGCGGGCGAGGGCGAGCACTTCGGTCACGGACTGGGCCACGGCGTCGGCATGGAGGTGCATGAGGCGCCGCGCCTGGCGCGCACCGAAGGCGAGCAGCCGCTGCTCGCCGGCAACGTCGTCACGGTCGAGCCGGGCGTCTACCTACCGGGCGAGCTCGGCGTGCGGATCGAGGACCTGCTCGCGGTGCGCGAAGACGGTCACGAGGTGCTTACCGGCCTGGGAAAGGCGCTGACGGTCATCTCCTGAGCCGACGATGCGGACCTCCGGTGGCGGCGCGTGACGCGCTCGATCGCCTCAGGCGCGAACAGCTGCGCCGCGAGCAGCGCGGCGAGCGGGACCGTCCAGGCGAGGAACAGCGTCGCCTGCAGGTCGTCTGAGGCGTGTTCGGGCAGCCACAGGAACGTGACCGACGCGAGCGCTGTGCTCGCAGCCGCGAGCAGCGGCAGCCGCTCGAGCGGCCCGCGCACCTCCCAGGCGAGCAGCGCGAACAAGAGCGGCAGCGTGTAGTAGCCCGTGTCCCACGTGTCGAGCATGCAGCGCAGCAGCAGCAACAGGGCGAGCGCGAGCATCGCTTGGCGCACGCCGATCCCTGCCGCCCGCCGCTCACGCCACCACAGCGCGACGCTGAGGACGAAGCCGAGCACGAGAATCAGCGGGTGGCTGATCGCTCCCGTCCATGCCGGCCCGACGCGCGACCCGGGCGCGGCGACGGCCGCCGCTCTGATCGCGTGGTGGCCGAAGAACCACCAGAGCTGCGCCGGCTCGAAGATCGCGCCGTTCGTGGCGGCGGTCGCGCGCGTCGTCGCGACGAAGCTGCTCGCGTGCACGAGCGCGAGCGGCGTTAGCACGGCGGCGGCGACGATCAGCGCGACGGCCGCGCACGAGCGCCGACGTCGCGGCGCGAGCGCGAGCAGCACAGGGCCGACGGCGAGCAGCGCCCACTCCTTGTTCGCAACTGCGAGACCCAGCGCGAGCCCGGCCCACAGCGGGCGCTCGTCGGCGGCGAGCAGCACGGCGGCGACGCACAGGCATGCTCCGAGAATCTCCTCGGGGTGTCCGATTTCGAGCGCGCGCAGCGTCATCGGGTTGGCTACGCAGACGAGCAGCGCGAGCGCGCGCGTGGGCCAGCGGCGGCCTTCGGCGCGGATCCGCGCGACGAGCCAGACACCGAGCAGCGCGACGGCGAGCAGGCACGGCACGGCAGCGGCGCGATAGACGGCGAGCGCGCCGCCGCCCCATAGTCCGGGAAGCAGCGCGAACGGCGCGCGCTCGACGAGCGAGCCGCCGTACGCCGGCGCGAGCCGCAGGAACTCGCTGACGTGCCCGTGCACGAGTGCGGCGAACGCGGGCGCGACCTCGTGTTCGTAGTCGCTCCACTGGAAGCTTTCCAGCCCGAGATAGGCGATCAGGGCGCAGCACGCGAGCGCCACCAGCGCGCAGAGGCCGTTCTCACGTGCGATTCGCCGCATGAGGTCACATCGACGCAGGCGCGAGATCGCTTGAGGGGGCGTTTCCTCGACGTTGTGACGTCGCTCGACAGGCTGGTAGGCGAGCTACGCCGCCAACTCGGGCCAGACGCAGGCACGTCTTTGCGTCAGGCGTGCAGCAAGCTCGACAACCCGTCGCGATCGGGCACGACGTGCGTGATCTCCGGAACGTCGGCGAAGCCGCTGTCTGCCGAGACTACGGCCGTCAGCCCGGCGCGCGCGGCCGACGCCGCAAGAACGGCGTCGAAGGCGCCGAGCGCATCTGTGCGCTCGAACAGCGCGAGCCCGGCTTGCAGGTCGTCGATGGTCGGACAAAGCAGGGGAGAGAGCAACTCGGCGTAGTCGCGTCCGAGCGTCGCCGCGTCCGCTCGATCACGCCGTCGAGCGCGTACGTGCACGAACTCCTGGATCACCTCGACAGTCGTCGTCGCCTCGAGTCGCCGCTCGGCAACCGCTCTAATCAAGTCCCTGCACGGATCGCGCAGCGGATGGTCCTGCCCCTTGGCGTACGCGAGAACGGTCGTGTCGAGCAGGATCACGCGCGCCGACCGCGCAGCGCTTCGAGCTCGGCGCGCAAGTCCGGCGGCTCGGGAACGGCCATGTCAGGAGCGTCGAGCAACCGTCGTCCCGCTGCCTGGCGTCGCGAATCGGGACTCGCGAGACCACGATCGATCGCCTCGCGCACGATGGTCGCGACAGATACACCGCGCTCTTGCGCCGCGGCGGAGATCCGACGGTGACGCTCGTCGTCGATCAGGATCTGCAGACGATGGTCAAGCGACATGCTCATACTGTAGCATGAGTAGAAGCTAAGGGAAGCAGGTAGAGCACGCCCCCAGGCGAGGAGCTCGGCCATCGGTGGAGGCCTCGTCTCGCGCCGGATTCGCAAGAAGGCCGCTTGCTCAACGTCCTAGCTGATTTGGGCCAGCTATCGTGATCCCGTCGCACCAGCGCAGCACCGTCCAACCACATCGATTTTTGGCTCTAGAAGGACTGATTCGCCCTGATCTCAACCAACCAATTCAAGAACGGCAACCACATCGAGGTCGACGGGACGATCTTCAAGATCGTCGACTTCCAGCACGTCAAGCCGGGCAAGGGCGGCGCGTTCGTGCGCACGAAGCTGCGCCGCGCGTCCGACGGCAACGTGATCGACCGCACGTTCCGCGCCGGCGAGAAGTTCCGCGACGTGCGCACAGAGGCGCGCAAGATGCAGTTCCTCTACGCCGACGGCAGCGACGCGCACTTCATGGACAGCGAGTCGTTCGAGCAGATCGCCGTGCCCGAAGCGGCCGTCGCGAGCGCGCTTCGCTGGTGCGCGCCGAGCAGCGAGGTCGACGTGCTGTTCATCGACGATCGGCCGTCCGACCTGCAGCTGCCGAGCGCCGTCGAGCTCGAAGTTACGCAAGCCGATCCCGGCCTGCGCGGCGACTCAGTCTCGGGCGGCGGCACGAAGCCGGCGACGCTCGAGACCGGCGCCGTGATCTCGGTGCCGCTGTTCGTCGAGCCCGGTACGAGGATTCGCGTCGACACTCGCTCCGGCGAGTACGTCGCCCGCGCCTGACGTGCCCGCCTTCGCGTCCGATCCGCCAGGCGAGCGCCGCGTCCCGCGCTCACGGCGCTGATGCGCCGCTCCGAGCAGCGCAGGGCGGCGGTCGTCGCGCTCTACCAGCACGACTTGACCGGACGCCCGCTGGCCGAGACATTCGCATCGGGAGACTCGATCTTCGTGCGCTCGCTCGCGCATGCCGCGGCCGACCGCGCCGATGAGCTCGATGCGGTGATCGAACGCCACGCGCACGGCTGGAGCGTCAGCCGGATTCAGCCGCTCGAGCGAAGCATCCTGCGCGTCGCGCTGATCGAGATGTTGCACCCCGATGCGGTGCCCGGCGTCGAGCCGATCCCGCCCGAGGGCGCGATCGAGGAGGCCGTCGAAAGCGCGAAGACGTTCTGCGGCGCCGACGCGCCTGGCTTCGTCAACGGCGTGCTGGGCGCAGTCCTCCGCGACGTGCGCGAGAATGCGAGCATCTGATGACGAGCACTGAGCAGCTGGACGACTTGATCACGCGACTGGAGCGCGCCGCCGAGCAGCTGCGCTCGGGCGAGCTCTCGCAGGACGCCGCCGCGACGATGGTCGAGGACTGCGCGACGCTCGCGACGCGAGCCGCCGCCGAGCTCGAGCGGCTTACGCGCGTCGAGGCGATCGAGCCGCTGCCCGGTCAGGACACCCTGCTGTAGGGGTCCGCGACCGCTCGTGAGCGCCACCTATCCAGAGGGCCTGCGCGCCGACGTCGAGCGCTACCTAGAGGACATGCGCTTCTCCGCCGAGCCGTTGACCGACGGCCTCGAGCAGGCGATGCGCTACTCGCTGCTCGCCGGCGGCAAGCGGATTCGCCCGGTGCTCGCGCTGGCGACCGCGCGTGCGATCGGGATCGAGCCGAGCGACGTGATGCCGCTCGCGGCGGCGCTCGAGCTGATCCACACGTACTCGCTGATCCACGACGACCTGCCGGCGATGGACGACGATGCGCTGCGGCGCGGGCAGCCGACGTGCCACGTCAAGTTCGGCGAGGACGTCGCGATCCTCGCCGGCGACGGTCTCTACGCCGAGGCGTTCAACCACCTGCTGACCCACCAGCGCTCGGCGCCCGAGCGCGTGCTGCGCGCCGCCGCCGAGCTCGCCGCCGCGACTGGCGTCAACGGGATGGTCGGCGGGCAGTTCGCGGACGTCAGCACGGCGAGCGCGCCCGGCGGCGCGGGTCTGCGGCGTCTACACGAGCTGAAGACCGGACGGCTGATCGGTGCGTCGGTGCTGTGCGTACTACTGTTGGGAGGGGTCTCAGAGGATCCTGTTGCGGCTTCCTATCGTCGTTTTGCCACAGAGTTGGGCGTGTTGTTCCAGATCGTCGACGACATACTCGACGTAACCGGCACAGACGATGCGCTGGGCAAGCCGCGCGGCAGCGATGAGCGTCACGGAAAGCGGACATATGTCAGCGAGTTCGGAATCGAGCAGGCGCGCGAGCTCGCCGCGCAGTCGCACGCGGTCGCCGTCGCATCGCTCGCCGAAGCCGCACAGCTCGCGCCCGCGCCAGTCGCCGTCGGAGCAGCCGCGCAAGCCGAGCGCGAGCACGCCGGCGCGACCGACGAGCTAGAGCGGATCGCGAACTTCATCTACACGAGAACCTCATGAGCCGAAAGCACAAGACGCAGCCCGACGAAGCCGAGCACGACGCGCCAGAGCCGCTCGCCGCTCCGCTGCTGCTCGACGCGATCGACAGTCCGAAGGATCTAAAAGAGCTTTCAGATGCCGAGCTGCAGACGCTCGCGCAAGAGGTGCGCACGCACATCATCGACACCGTCGGTGAGATCGGCGGGCACTTCGGCGCGAATCTTGGCACGTGCGAGCTCGCCGTCGCGCTGCACTCGCTGCTCGACTCGCCGACCGACAAGATCCTCTGGGACGTCGGTCATCAGGCCTACCCGCACAAGATCCTCACCGGGCGACGCGACCGCCTGGCGACGATCCGCCAATACGGAGGGCTCGCGCCGTTCTGCTCGCGCGATGAGTCAGAGCACGACATCATGGGCGCCGGGCACGCTTCGACGTCGATCGGCTACGCCGTCGGCATCAAGGAGGGCATGCGCCATCTGGCCAGCGAGCACGCCAGTGGCGCCGACGGCAAGGTCGTCGCCGTGATCGGCGACGGCTCGATGACCGGCGGCGTCGCGTTCGAGGCGATCGGGCAGGCCGGCGGGCTCGGCACGCCGATCGTCGTCGTGCTCAACGACAACGGCATGTCGATCGCGCCGAATGTCGGCGCGCTCTCGCGCTACTTCAATCGCGTGCGGCTGAACCCGAAGCTGTGGCACGCGCGCGCCGAGGTCGAGGGCGGCCTGGCGCGGCTGCCCGGCGGCATCGGCTCGGCGTTCGAGCGGCTCGGTCCGCAGCTGAAGGAGTCGATCAAGGCGTTCTGGGCGCCCGGGCTGTGGTGGGAGGAGCTCGACTGGGCTTACATGGGCGTCGTCGACGGCCACGACGTGCGCTCGCTGCGCGAGGCCCTGCGCGAGGCGATCGCCGCCGAACGGCCCGTCGTCGTGCACATCGCGACCGTCAAGGGCAAGGGCTTCGCGCCGGCCGAGGACGGCGGCCTGGAGGGGATGGAGGAGTGGCACGCGGCGAAGCCGAAGTCGATCGTCAACGGCGTGCCGGCAAGCGCCGCGCCGCGCAAGGACCGGCTGACCTCGAAGCCGGCGAAAGCGCCGGCGCCGCAGTACACGCGGGTCTTCGGCGACGCGCTCGTGCGCGAGTGCGAACGCGACGAGCGAGTCGTCGGCATCACCGCCGCGATGAACTCCGGGACCGGCCTCAGCATCCTGCAGAAAGCGCTGCCCGAGCGCTACTTCGACGTCGGCATCGCCGAGCAGCAGGCGATCCTGTTCGCCTCCGGCCTCGCGCTGCAGGGCGTCAAGCCGGTCGCCGCGATCTACTCGACGTTCCTGCAGCGCGCGTACGACCAGATCGTCCACGACGTCTGCCTGCAGCGGCTCAACGTCGTCTTCGCGATGGACCGCGCCGGGCTCGTCGGCGACGACGGCCCGACGCACCACGGCGCATTCGACATCGCCTACCTGCGCTGCCTGCCGAACATCGTCCTGATGGCGCCGCGCGACGAGGCGATGCTCGTCAACATGCTGCGCACCGCGCTGCTGTTCGACGGTCCGATCGCGCTGCGCTATCCGCGTGGCGAAGGCGTCGGCGTGCCGCTTCCCGCCGAGCCGCAGCCGATCGCGGTCGGCACCGGTGAGATCCTCCGCGAGGGCGGCGCCAGCGAGGCCGCCGGTCGTCGCGTCGCGCTGATCGGCTACGGCAGCGGCGTCGGCAAGGCGCTCGCCGCCGCCGAGCTGCTGAGCGCCGCCGAGATCTCGCCGACCGTCGTCGACGCGCGCTTCGCCAAGCCGATCGACGCCGGCCTGATGGCGCAGCTCGCCGCCGAGCACGACCTGCTCGTGACGATCGAGGAGGGCGTGCTCGCCGGCGGCTTCGGCTCCGCCGTCTGGGAGACGCTCTCAGAGACCGGCGCGCGCCCGCCGCGGATCCTCCGCGTCGGCCTGCCCGACCGCTACGTCACGCACGGCAAGCCCGCGCTGCTGCATGACGAGATCGGCTTCACGCCCGAGCGGATCGCCGAGCGCGTCGCCGCCGCGATCTCTGATCGCCACTCCGCGACGATCGAGGCTTAGTTAGCGAATAGCCAGCCTGGACGGCTGGCCTGGTGACGTGTCGTGTCGGGCGGAGCGGTCTCTGCTAGCCGGAAGCGGAGCTCGACACGACGTGAAGCCAGGATGGCGGTCACGAAAGCTCTGTGAGCAAGATCACAGTCACCGGCGCCGCACGCGCGCATCATGGTCTGCGTACCCCGTAGCACTGCATCATCCCTCCTCCCTCGAAACGGCCCGCTTCCCCGGCGGGCCGTTTCATTTAAGTTCTAGGTTCTGAGCATGGAGAAGCGACGCCTCGATGCGCTGCTCGCCGAGCGCGGGCTGTTCTCCTCGCGCAGCCGCGCAGCCGCGTCGGTGATGGCCGGCGAGGTGCGCGTCGGAGGGGAGGGGCGCCGCGCGCAGAAGCCCGGCGAGATGGTCGGCGTCGAGGAGCTGCTGAGCGTCGACGAACGCCCGCGCTTCGTCTCGCGTGGAGGGATCAAGCTGGCGAACGCGCTGCAGGCGTGCGCGCTCGAGGTCGCCGGGCGCCGCGCGATCGACGTCGGCGCTTCGACGGGCGGTTTCAGCGACTGCCTGCTGCAGCGCGGCGTCGCCGAGCTGGTCGCCGTCGACGTCGCCTACGGCGAGCTTGCCTGGAGCGTGCGCAACGACGCCCGCGTGACCGTGCTCGAGCGCACGAACGCGCGCGCGCTGGAGCCGCAGATGCTGCCGTACGCGCCCGATCTGGCCGTGCTCGACGTCTCGTTCATCTCGCTGGCGAAGGTGCTCGGCGCCGTACTCGCGTGCCTCGCGCCGGGCTATGACGCACTCGCCTTGGTCAAGCCGCAGTTCGAGATCGGGCGCGCGCGTCTGGGCAGCGGCGGCGTCGTGCGCGACTCCGACGATCGCCGCGAGACGCTCGTCAGCGTCGGGCTGGCAGCGCTCTCACACGGTGCAGCCGTGCTGGGCTACTACTCTTCGGGTCTGCCTGGGCCGAAGGGAAATCGCGAGACGTTCGTCTGGCTTGCCGATCGGGCACGCACGCCTTCGCGCGCGGCTGACGCCGATGCGCTCGAGCGCCTCGCGCGCGAGGTCGAGCCGTGAGAGAGATCACCGTCCTGACGCATCGCAACCCGCCGGACACGACGCCGGTGCTGCTGCGTTTCGCCGACGGCGCCGCCGCGGCCGGTGTGACGCTGCGGCTCGACGTCGAAGAGACGCGCAAGCACGGCCTCTCGCACGGCCCTGGGCTGGAGGTCGACGCGCCGGTCAAGGACGACGTCGAGCTGTGCGTCGTGCTCGGCGGCGACGGCACGATCTTGCGCGCGCTGCAGCTCTACCGAGGCACGGACGTGCCCGTCTTCGCGATCAACTTCGGCCAGATCGGCTTTCTCGCGACGGTCGAGCCGGACGCGATCGACGAGGGCATCCGTCGCGCGCTCGAGCACGACTTCGAGCTGCTGCGGCTGCCCGGCATCGTCCTGCAGTCCGATGCCGAGCGCGCGCAGGCCGCTGCCGGCGAGCCGACCGGCCGACTGGCCGCAGGAGCGCGCGCGGCGATCAACGACGTCGCGATCCACCGCAAGGTCGGCGAGCGCGTCGCCGACATCGCTTACGAGATCGACGGCGAGCTCGTCGGCAAGGTCCGCTGCGACGGCTTGGTAGTTGCGACGCCGGCCGGCTCGACCGGCTACAACCTCGCCAACGGCGGGCCGGTGATGGCGTGGGGCGTGGCCGGCTTCGTCGTCTCGTTCATCGCGCCGCACTCGCTGACCGCGCGCTCGCTCGTCGCCGCGCCGGCCGATCGGCTGACGATCCGCAACCGCTCGATCGAGGCGCTCGACATCGCCGTCGACGGCAGGCCGGCCGGCGAGATCGAGCCCGGCGGCGCGATCGACGCGCGCTTCGTCAACCACGTCGGAACGATCGCGCAGCTGCCTGGATCGTCGTTCTACCGGCGCTTGCGCGAGAAGTTCGGACACCTCGCCAGCTGACGCCGCGCGACCGCGGCCGACGCGCGTGGCGACGGCCGAGATCGTCGCGCGGAAGCGTCAGGCGGCGCGGACCGTCGGCTCGACGTCCGCCGGCGCGCTGACCGGCGCCGCCGGCTCGTCGTGCTCGGCGACCGTCTCGCGGTGCATCGAAGTGATGAACTCGTCGAGCTGCTCGCGCGCGAAGCGGCGCTGCCCGCCGGGCGTCCGGTAGCAGCTGACATGTCCGGCGTCGGTCCAGCGGCGGATCGTCGCCAGCGAGACGCCGAGATAGCGCGCCGCCTGCGAGCTCGTGAAGACGAGCTGACGGTCGTTACGGGGGAGCGTGGCGCTTGCGGTCATTGTTCGCCTTGTCGGTCGATGGAGTTGCGCAGGCGCTCGTCGAGAGGCGCGCGTCTGCTTCGAGGAACTCTTCGGCCGTCGCCGGCGAATGGTTGAGCGCCGCGCAGCTTTGTGGACATTTGCCGATTCGCGGCGGTTCGCCCGCGAGTAGCGGCCTGGCGGCGAGAAGCGGCTTTCGCGGCGGCGCGCTCCTTCGACGTCGATGCAAGGAGTCCTGCATCAGCGACCGTGATCTGGACGGCCGCTCATTACTCGACTATTCTGGTCAAACCTACGCAAAGGTAGGTGGGCGGCTGTCCTGTGGATGGAGACAGACGGGGTGCCGCATCGCAAACGCACCACGACACATAGGAGCCACTATGGCGAATTACCCCAGCCGTTACCCCAGCCGCTACCCGAGCCGCTAGGGATCAGGCTTGAGCGGGAGGGGCGTCGCGCTGTCGCGTGACGCCCCGGCCGCGCCTCTCGAAGGTCGAGCGGTCTCAGCGTGAAGTCGGCTGAGCCATCGTCTGCACGCGTCGCTCGAACGCGAACTCAGTCTCGAAGTCGGCGTCCTCGACGTGCGCGAAGTCGGGCCCCTCGCGTTTGAGCAGCTCGATGAACAGCTCGACGAGCTCCGCGTCGAGCTGCCCTCCGGCGATCCGCCGCAGCTCGGCGATCGCGTCGGCGCTGCTCATCCGCGGCGTCAGCGTGTCCTGCGCGGTCATCGCGTCGTACGTCGAGCAGATCGCGACGATCCGCGACGCCAGCGGGATCTCGTTGCCGATCAGGCCGGCCGGATAGCCGGCGCCGTCGATCCGCTCGTGGTGGTAGAGGATCGCGTCCGCGACCGGTCCGTACCCGTCGAGCTTGCCGACGAGCGTCGCGCCGTCATACGGATGACGATGGATCACTTCCATGTCCTCGTCGGTCAGTCGCTCGGGGTGCAGCACGCGATCCGGCCACGTGAACTTGCCGATGTCGTGCAGCAGGCCGGCCGTGTGGATCAGCTCCTGCTCGTCCTCGCTGCAATCGGCCGCGACCGCCAGCGCCTTCGCGTAGCGCGCGACCGCCGTCGCGTGGCGCGCGGCGGTGCGGTCGCGCAGCGCCAGCGCGTTCATCAGCGTCGAGAGAACGCCGAACTGCAGCGAAGCCAGCTGGATCGAACGCGCCTGCAGCTGGTCGGCGCGGTCCTCTGAGCGCACCAGCGCGACCGTCAGGCGCTGGAAGATCAGCAGGATGACCATCGCCGCCAGCAGCGCCGGCAGCCCGACGGTCGTGTAAGCGATCGCGAGGATCGTCGCGAGCGTGCCCGCAGCCAGCTCGCCGGGGATCAACGGCACCAGTTCTCGCAGCTCGCGGACGATCGAGCGGTCGCCTTCGGTGCTGACGTCCGCCGCGAACATCACGAAGCTGACCACGAGCGTCAGCACGAACACGCCGAGCACGATCAGCGCGAACGTCAGGCTTCCCGCGAGCGGACGGTTGTGGATGTCGTGGACGTCACCAGCGAGCGCGCGCACGAGCAGGCCGCCGACGAACGGGAAGACGGCGAACGTCGCGAGGTTGTTCAGCCACTGCGCCGGCTCGAGCCGCCTGAGCGCTGATTTGAGGATCATCGCCGCGCCCGCGAGCGCGGCCGCCGGCACCGGGCCCAGCAGGTCCATCGCCAAGACGATCGCGATCAGCGATGCGCTCAGCTCGCCCTCGCGGATCTCGACGCTGAACCATTGGCCGACCATCGCAAGCGCCGCGAGCAGCGCGACGAGCGCCGCCGGGCTCCATTCGTCCTGACGCGAGATCACGACCGACACGCCAACCACTCCCGCCAGCAGCAGCGCCTCGGCTGCCCAAAAGAGACGTCGTCTGAGCGTAGGTGAGAGCATGTTTGGCGACCTGTACGTCCTTAACGGCCGCCATCGCGTGGTACTTAAGGTGAGGCCTCGCCCGCCTGGACGCGTACGGCGCCGCTCGTGGCCTGGCGGCGCGTCTCGTGGCCCGACGGCGCGTGCGCGCGCCGATCCGTCCTCGTCGGCGCTCAGCGCGCCGCAGGCTCGTGCGGCGCGATCTCGGCGAGTCGTCGCGAGATGTCGCCGGCGTCCGCCGCGAGCCCCTCGATCGCCTGCCCGGCGAGCTCGTGCTCCGCGCTCTCGCCGACCGGCAGCCGCAGGAACCCGAGCGTCGCGAGCGCCGCGCCGATGCCGACACAGACGAACGCTGTGCGCGTCGAGCTGACCGCGACGAGCACGCCGCCGAGGATCAGCCCGGATGCGAGGCAGAGCGCGCCAAGCGATTCGACTGCGCCCATCAAGCGGCCTTGAAGCTGCTTCGGGACGAGTCGCTGGACGCTGCTGATCAGCGACGGCCACTGCAGTCCGTTGCCGACGCCGCCGAGCAGGCCGGCCAGGCACGCGACCGCCAGCGACGGCGCGATCGCCAATGCCAGGTACGCGCCGGCGATCAGCAGCGTTCCGGCGATCAGCAGCACGTTCAACGAGCGTTTCACCAGCCTTGCGAAGACCAGGCTCCCGAGGATCGCGCCGGCGCCCCAAGCGGTCAGCAGCAGGCCGAGCCCACGGTCGCCGGCGTGCAGCGTCGCCTTCACGAACGGGATCTCGATTGGGCCGCCCGTCTCGATGAAGATCAGCGCGACCGCCTCGCACAGCAGCAGCCGCCGCAGGACCGGCGCTTCGCTGATGTGCTGACGCGCCTCGCGGATCAGCGTGCGCACGGACTCGCCGCGCGCCTCGCCGACGTCCGGGTGCAGGTCGAGCAGCAGAACGCCGCCGAGCAGGAACGACGCGACGTCGACGAACAGCGCCGTCGGCGGGCCCGACGCCGCGACGACCGCGCCGGCGAGCACCGGTCCGAGCACGAACGTCGTCGAGAACGCGACGTTGAGCGCCGCGTTCGCCTTGCGCTCGGCCTCGTCCATCAGCTCGTCGTTCGCCCCCGCCATCTGCTCTCGCGCCGCGCGCGCGACCTCGGCGCGCAACAGCGCGCTCGCCGCGAGCGCCGCGACGCCGTCGAGCGCCACGAGCAGCAGCACGAGCGCGAGCACGAAGTGCCAGAGCAGCACGACCGCCAAGACGACCGTCGTCGCCGCCTCGAAGAAGTACAGGCCGCTGAGATCGCCGCGACGGCGAGACGCCTCGACTCGCGCGACGACCGCCGGAACGGCGAACGCCGGCAGCGCCTGGCCGGCGAACATCAGCGCGGCGACCGCCAGCGCGCTGTGCGTGTGGTTGAACACCGCCACCGCCAACGCGAGCACGCCAAACCACGTGCCGAGTCGGTTGACGGCGTACGCGAGGATGATCCTGCGCAGCTGGCGCGATCGTAGAGGCGACGTCACGCGGCCACGCTACAGCGTCGCGACGGGCGCTTCGAGCGCTGCAGCGTCCATCTCAGACCTATGCAACCCTGTGCAGACCGATGCTCGCCGCGCCGGCTTGGCTCAGGCGGCTGTCAGCGAGCATTCGGCGTCGAGCGAGACGACCGGCAGCGCCGGGTAGCGGTGGCTCAGCATCCGCATCAGCGATGAGCTCTCGACATCCTCGAGCGCGCCGCTGAGGATCACCATCCGGCTGGAGCCGGCGAGCGCGAGCACCTCCCACGACGCAGCCGCATGCGCGAATCGCGTTCCACGGCCCATCGTCTGCGACAGCTCCTCGATCGTCGCGCTGCGCTGCGCCGCGTCGCTTGCCGCGACGAGAACGGGCGCGTCCGGCGCCGGCCTCGATGGCCACGCGCGCTGGCGCTCGCCGGCGCGCTGCTGGGCGCCGGCGAGGTCCGAGCCGCTCGCGTTCGGAGTGTGAGCGGCCGCGAGCCGCCGCTGCCGCCGCGCGGGCGCTGCGCCGCCGGCGAACAGATGCAGCGTCGGAGCGCCCGGATAGCGTCGTGTCGGTGCCGCAATGGTCGTCATGGCCGACATGATGAGCCCTCGACGGGCGTTTGTCTGTCGTCTGGGCAGTGCCGATCTTGTCGTCCGAAAAGGGCAGGTTCGTGTCGTCCTTCGCGGTCGGCGAGCGCATTTGCTCCGCAGTTGCTCGCAGCGTTCAAGATCGATCCTCAGCTGCCGATACGGTTTCCACATGGAGGCGGGAACCCTGCAGAGCGACGCCGGCATCGTCGGCGTCGAGCGACCGATCAGCGTGATCATCGCCGACGACCACACGGTCGTGCGTGACGGGATTCGCGCGGTGCTCGAGCGCGAGAAGGACGAGTTCAACGTCGTCGCCGAAGCCGCCGACGTGCCATCGACGATCCGCGAGGTGCGCGAGCACAAGCCCGACCTGCTGACGCTCGACCTGACGATGCCCGGCGGATCGAGCCTCGCGGCGCTGCCGTCATGCTTCATCGCCCACCCGCCGCTCGCCGTCGCGATCTTGACGATGCGCGAGGACCCCGAGTACGCGCGCCAGGCGCTGCGAGCCGGAGCGCGCAGCTACGTCTTGAAGGAGGCCGAGCCGGCCGAGCTGTTGCAAGCCTTCCGCCTCGCCGTCTCCGGCGGCAACTACCTGCATCCACGGCTCGGCGCGCTGATGGCGACCGGCGAAGAGACCTCGACCGACGGCGTGATCCTCTCCGAGCGCGAGCGCGAGGTCGTTCGCCTGATCGCCAACGGCTTCACCAACCCGCAGATCGCCGAGCAGCTGCACGTCGCAGAGCGGACCGTCAAGACGTATCGGGCGCGCGCGATCGAGAAGCTCGGGTTCTCCTCGCGTTCCGAGATCACGGCGTATGTGCGACGCATTGGTCTGGTTGACTGACGCGCCGCGGTCTTAGCGATCAGCGGCTGGCGTGCTCGAGCGCGGCGGCCGCGGCGGCTGCTTCGTCCTCGGCTGACGGGCGTCCGGCGAGCGGGACGACGAGGCGCACGCGCGTGCCTCGCTCGGGCGCCGGGCCGAACTCCAGCTCGCCGCCGACGAGCTCGGCGCGCTCGCGCATGCCGCCCATTCCGAAGCCGCCCTCGAGGCCGTCGCCACGCGGGCCGAGCCGGTCGGCGTTCGGGAGCCCCTTGCCGTCATCGGTCACCGAAGCGAGCACACGGCCATCGCGCTCGCTGATGTTGACGACCGCTTTGTTCGCCTCGGCGTGGCGGCTGACATTCGTCAGCGCCTCCTGGACGACGCGGTAGATCGTGCTCTCGAGCTCGGCGTCGAGCCTGCGGCCGTCGTCCTGCTGGCCGAGCTCGACTTGAATCTGCACGTCGAGCCCGTCGACGGCCTGCGCGCGGCGCGCCAGCGCCTCGAGCGCCGCGGCGAGGCCGAGCTCGTCGAGCGCGGCCGGACGAAGCTCGGTGATCAGGTGGCGCAGGCCGTCGATCTCGTTGCCGAGCCCGTCGAGCACGGCCTCGACGGCCTCGCGCAGGGCCGCCGGCTCGTCGATGTCGCGCGCATTGGCCAGGCGCAGACGGAGCGCGCCCATGCCCTGGATGCTCTCGTCGTGGATCTCGCGCGCCCAGCGCGTGCGCTCGCGCTCGCGCGCCTCCATGCCGTAGCGAAGCCGTTCGATCTCGACCGAGCGCTCGGCCGCGAGACGTTGCGCGACGCTTGTCGCAAACGCTTTCAGCGCTTCCTTGTCGTGTCCCTTGAAGCCGTTCTTCGCACGCAGCGCGATGATCATCCCGCCGCCCTGTCCGTCCATCGTCAGCGGCTCGATCAGCCCAGCGCGGACCTCGACGCCGAGTTCGTGCAGCCACGCCGCTTCCTGGCCGCGCGGCTTGTCGACGGCGACCGGCTGCCCGGCGCGATAGAGCTCGCCGAGCACGCTGCCTTCGACCGGGACGATCCGCAGCCGTACCGTGACCGAGCCGCTCGAGCCGGCTGCGCGCAGCTCGCCCTTTTCCTCGATCAGGATCAGCAGCGCATCGGCGTCGAGCAGCGCGAGGCCGCGATCGGCCATCAGCCGCAGCAGCCACAACTCAGATCCGGTCAGCACGATCTCGATTATGCAGGGCCGTGCGGGCGTCCCGGCGCGCGCGGCGCGGAACTGGAGAGCCCGTTGGCGCTATCGCCGCCGTAACCGCTGCGCGCGGCCGCGCGCGCCTGCTCGAGCAGATCGTCGGCGCTGAGCTCCTGCTGCCAGGCGGCGAGCCCGACCGAAATGCTCAACGGCCGGCGCACGCCGTCGGATTCGACCTTGACCATGCGCAGTCTTGCGAGTGCGCGCCGCGCGACGATCTCACCGCGTGGCCCGTCGGCGCCGGGCAGCACGACGAGCAGCTCGCCGTCGATCGGCCAGCCGATCCTGTCGAAGTCGCGAACCTGGCTGCCGAGCGCTCGCGCGACGTACTCGAGCGTCTGCTCGACGAGCTCCTCGCCGTGCTCGCGCGCTAGCTCGTCGAGATTGCCGATCGTCACGAGCAGGCAGCTCAGCGGCGTGTCGTGGCGCGCCGCGCGGTTGATCTCCTCCTGCAGGCGCTGGTGGAGCGCGTCGGCGGGCAGGCACAGCACCGCGCCGGAAGCGGTCCGGTCGGAGCTCGTGTGTTGGTCGCTGGCAGCCATGCCTTCGTGCGGAGGGTGCGCATTCCGAAGCGCGCCGATCGCGGCCGCCCCGATTGCACAGGTTACGTCCCCTATCGTCAGCCGGGCCGCTCCTCTGGAGTCCTCGCGTGGACTTCGCCGCCGCGATCCGTCCCGTTCGGCGCCGCGATTCGTCGCTTCGCCGCCGCTGCGATCCGTCCCCGTCCGCTGCTACACCTGCGACGTGCTTCTGGAGCTGCGCGTCGAGAACCTCCTGCTGATCGAGCAGGCGCAACTGCGCCTTGCTCCGGGGCTGAACGTCCTAACCGGCGAGACCGGCGCCGGCAAGACGGTGCTCGCGCACGCGCTCGACCTACTGCTCGGCGGCCGCCCGCGCAGCGGCATCGTCCGTCCCGGCGCGCAGGAGGCGTACGTCGAGGGCATCTTCGAGCTGCCGCGAGCGCTGCCCGACGAGCTCGCGGAGAAGCTCGCGCCCGGTGCCGAGGAGCTCGTGCTCGCGCGACGCGTCGGCGTCGACGGACGCACGCGCGCATATCTCAACGGACGTGCGGCGACGGTCGGAGAGCTGCGCGAGCTGGGCGCCGCGCTCGTCTCCTTCTACGGCCAGCACGAGCACCGCCAGCTGACGATCTCGGCGAAGCAGCTGCAGTTGCTCGACGAGACGTGCGGGCCCGAGCAGGCGTTGCGCCTGCGCGCTTGCGCCGAGTGCTTCGCGCAGACCAGACGCGCGCGCGAGCGCCTGCAGGAGCTGCGCGAGCTCGCCGGTGCGCGCGAGCGCGAGCTCGACCTGCTCGAGTTCGAGTTGGCCGAGATCGACGACGCCGCGCCCGACCAGGGCGAGTACGAGCGACTGCTGGCCGCGCGCGAGCGCCTGCGCCGCCACGACGCGCTGCGCTCCGCGGCGGGCGCCGCCGCCGAAGCGCTCGCGCCGGACTCAGCGCAGGGCGCCGGCGTCGCGACGCTGCTGGCCGGCGCCGGCGCGAGCCTCGACGCGGTCGCCGGCGTCGATGCGCGCCTCGACGCGCTTGCCGAGCGGGTGCGCGCGGTCACGATCGAGGCGGGCGACCTCGCCGGTGAGCTGCGCTCCTACGCCGAGCGCGACGAGCTGGGCGAGGCCGCCGACGGCGCGTCGACGCTCGACGATGTCGAAGCGCGACTGGCGGCGCTCGAGCGGCTGATGCGCAAGCACGGCGGTGAGATCCAGGCCGTGCTCGAGCACGCCGCGCGCGCACGCGCCCGCCACGAGGAGATCGCCGGCGCCGAGGTGGCGCTCGAGCGGCAGAGCGCGGTCGTGGCCGAGCTGCAGGCGACGCTCGAGAGGCACGCGCTGGCGCTGCGCGAGGCGCGCAAGCAGGGCGCGCCGTCGCTCGAGCGCGGCGTCTGCGAGCAGCTCGCCGCGCTGGCGATGGCAGACGCGACGTTCGCCGTCGAGCTGAGCGAGCGCGAGCCGGGCGCGGCCGGCGCTGACGATGTCGAGTTCGTGATCGCGCCGAACCGCGGCGTGCCGCCTGGCCCGCTGCGCGAGATCGCCTCCGGCGGCGAGCTCTCGCGCGTGATGCTGGCGCTCGTGACGGCATCGGACGGCGCCGCCTCGCCGGCGCGGCGTGGCGGCAAGGGCGCGCCGGCGAAAGGCGCGCGAGCGCGGCGCGAGCTCGCGCAGCCGGCCGAGACGTTCGTGTTCGACGAGATCGACGCCGGCATCGGCGGTCACGCGGCGCGCGCCGTCGGCGAGCGGCTGCGCGAGCTCGGCGCCAAGCGCCAGGTGATCTGCATCACCCATCTGCCGCAGATCGCCTCGCTCGGCGAGCGCCACTTCTCGATCGTCAAGGAGAGCTCGGACGAGCTCGCGCGCACGAGCGTCGTGCAGTTGGACGAGCGCGAGGTCGTCGCCGAGCTGGTGCGGATGCTCGGCGCCGACGCCGCCGACACGAGCGCGCGCAGGCACGCGCAAGACCTGCGCCGCGCTGCTTGAGTATGCCTCGCCACGCCGCCTGAGCGTCCTCAACGGCCGCGTTCGGCGTCCGTGGGCGTTACTCTCGCTTAGATGGCCTCGACCAGACCGAGACCTTCGACGCCCGCGACGGCGGACGGAGCGCTGCTGCCCGTCGGCCGAAGGATCGTGCCGCCGCAGCGCCGAATCGTCGCGCGGACGGTCAGCGGGCCGGTGCGCGCCGGTCGGCGCACGAAGCTGCTCGTCAAGCAGCTCGTGCGCGGCGACATCGCGCTGATCGATCACGAAGACCTCGACCGCGTCTCCGCCGAGGAGCTGGTCGCGGCCGGCGTCGGGGCGGTGCTGAACTGCCGCCGATCGTCGTCGGGCACGTACCCGAACCTCGGCCCGCAGCTGCTCGTCGAAGCGAACATCCTGTTGATCGACCTGCCCGACGACTCGCTGTTCGGCGTGCTCGACGACGGCGACCCGCTCGTGCTCGTCGCCGAAGGGCCGGCTGATGGAACGCTCGGCGAAGTACGGCGCAAGGGCGAGCTGCTCGCACGCGGCGAGGTGCTCGGGCTCGAGCGGGTGCGCGCCGAAACAGACGCGCGCCGCCTGGAGATCGGCGACGCGCTCGAGCGCTTCGCGCACAACACGATTGCGCACATGCGCGAGGAGCGCGAGCTGCTCGCCGGGCGGATCGAGCTGCCGCGCTTCCAGACCGACTTCCGCGATCGCTCGACGCTCGTCGTCGTGCGCGGCGTCGACCACCAGCGCGACCTGCAGGCGCTGCGGCCGTTCATCCGCGACATGCGGCCGGTGATCGTCGCCGTCGACGGCGGCGCCGAGGCGCTGCTCGAACGGGGGCTGAAGCCGGACATGATCGTCGGCGACATGGACTCGGCCGGCGAGGCGACGCTGCTGGCCGCGCATCGCGCCGGCGCCGAGCTCGTCGTGCACAGCTATCCCGACGGCCGTGCGCCCGGTCGCGCGCGCCTCGAAGCGCTCGGGCTCAGCTTCAAGCTCGTGCCGGCGCCAGGCACGAGCCAAGACGTCGCGATGCTGATCGCCGCCGAGAAGGGCGCGCGGCTGATCGTCTCGGTCGGATCGCAGTTCAACCTCGTCGAGTTCCTCGATCGCAATCGCGAAGGCATGTCCTCGACGTTCCTAACGCGCCTGCGGATCGGCGAGATCCTCGTCGACGCGAAGGGCGTCAGCAGGCTGTATCGGCCACAGCCCGGCCTGACGCCGCTGCTCGTCGTGATCGCGGCGGGGCTGATCGCGCTGATCGCCGTCGTCTGGATGACGCCGGCGCTGCGCGACGTCGCCGATCTGCTCTGGCTGAAGCTGCAGCTGCTGCTGGGCGGCTGAGCGCCGCCGCGCATCCGAGTGTTCGACTTCCGCTACCACGCGCTCTCGCTCGCGGCCGTCCTGCTCGCGCTCGCCGTCGGCGTCGTGATCGGCGTCGCGATCGGCGACTCCGATCTCGTCTCCTCGGCGAAGAGCGGCATCGTGCACGACCTCAAAGAAGAAGTCGCCGGCGCTCAGCAGCACGCCAGCGAACTGAGCACGCAGCTCGGCGGCGAGGAAACGTTCGTCAACGACCTCTATCCGATCGCCGTTCACGGCCTGCTCGACGGTGAGAACGTCGGGCTCGTCTTCCTCGGCGGCTCGTCGAACACGATCAACACGTTCGTGCGCGACGCCGTCACGCAAGCCGGCGGCAGCCTCGCGACGGTCGTCGCGACGCGCGAGCCGCTCGATCTCGAAGGGCTGTCACATGCCGCCGAAGGGACGCGCTTCGCCGCGCTCGACAGCGAATCGTCGAGCGCGGCCGGCGAAAGCGGCGAAACGGCCGGCAAGCTGACCGAATCATTCGGCTCGATCGTCGGAAAGCAGCTCGTCAGCGGCGGCAGCAAGGTCGAACGCGAGCTGATCAGCCGCGTGCGCGGTCCGCTGCTGACGGCGTTCGACGGGCAGCTCGGCAAGCTCGACGCGCTCGTCGTCGTGCGCAACGAGCCGGCGTCGATGACGCCTGAACAGAGCAAGTCCTCCGCGCAGTTCGAGTCGGGCGTGCTCGACGGCGTCGCGGCCGTCGGCATCCCGGTCGTCGGCGCCGAGGCGACGAACACAGAACCGTCGCAGGTGCCGTGGTACCAGAGCAAGGACATCTCGAGCGTCGATGACGTCGATCAGACGGCCGGTCAAGCGGCGCTGATCTATGCGCTGGCCGGCTCGCACGGCTCTTACGGGACGAAGTCGACCGCCGACTCGCTGCTGCCGAACGTCGTCGGCGCCTCGCCACAGCAGTAGCCGCGAAACATCCGCGACCGACGCTAGCTTCCAACGATGCACGCCCTCCCGTTCTTCTTCGCGCTGGCGAGCGCCGCGCTGCTCGCGCCGGCGCTGCTGCGAGCGCTGGCGAAGGGCGGACACTGCAAGGCGAACTACCGCGGTCGCGCGCTGCCGTTCCCGTTCGGCCTGTTGGTCCTGCTCGCCGCGCTGCTCGCGCTGATTCCGCTGACGTTGCTGGGCGTGCTCGCGTCGACCGACGTGTTCCACCCGGAGACGACGCCGATCGCGATCTACGCGCTCGGCGTGCTCGCGCTCGGCTTGATCGACGACACGCTTGGCGAGCGCCCTCGCGGAGCGCGCCCTGCGGCGCGCGGCTGGCGCGGGCACGGCGCGGCGCTGCTGCGCGGCGAGCTCTCGACCGGCGCGCTGAAGGCCGCCGGCTCGCTGGGCCTGGCGCTGTTCGCGTTGAGCCGCCTGGGGCTGTCCGACGGGCGCTGGCTGCTCGCCGTCGCGGTGCTCGTGCTCGCGACGAACGCGTTCAACCTGCTCGACCTGCGGCCGGGCCGCGCGACGAAGGCGCTCGCGCTGCTCGGGCTCGGGCTGTCGATCGGCGGCGGCAGCCCGCGCCAGCTGTGGTCGCTCGGGCTGTTCGCCGCGCCGGCGCTCGTCGCGGGCGTCTACGACCTGCGCGAACGCGCGATGCTCGGCGACACCGGCGCGAACCTGCTCGGCGCGCTCGGCGGGCTGTGGCTCGTGCTCACGCTCTCGACGAGCGGGCAGCTGATCGCGCTCGCGCTGCTGCTGGCGCTGACGGTCTATGGAGAGCTTCGCTCAATTTCCGGGTTCATCGACCGGACTCCGGGGCTGCGCCAACTAGACTCCTTCGGCAGGCCAGCATGACCTCGCAATACTCCGATCGACACGCCCAAGTCCCAAGCGACACTCGCTTCATCTTCGTCACGGGCGGTGTCGTCTCCTCGCTCGGCAAGGGCATCGCCGCTGCGTCGATCGGGCGGCTGCTCGTCGCGCGCGGGCTGACCGTCGGGCTGCAGAAGTTCGACCCGTACATCAACGTCGATCCGGGCACGATGTCGCCCTATCAGCACGGCGAGGTGTTCGTCACCGAGGATGGCGCCGAGACCGACCTCGACCTCGGCCACTACGAGCGATTCACCGATTCAAACACGAGCCGCGCCTCGAACGTGACGGCCGGCGGCATCTACGACACGGTGATCCGCCGCGAGCGTCGCGGCGACTACCTCGGCGGGACCGTCCAGGTCGTGCCGCACATCACCGATGAGATCAAGCAGCGGATCGCGCTGATCGCCGAGTCGAGCGACGTCGACTTCGTGATCACCGAGATCGGCGGCACGGTCGGCGACATCGAGTCGCTGCCGTTCCTCGAGGCGATCCGCCAGTTCCCGGTCGACGTCGGGCGCCGGCGCTGCCTGTTCATTCACTTGACGCTCGTCCCGTACATCGGCCACGCGGGCGAGCTGAAGACGAAGCCGACGCAGCACTCGGTCAACGAGCTGCGCCGGATCGGGATCGCGCCGGACATGCTGATGTGCCGCTCGGAGGGCTCGCTCTCGCCGGAGATCCGCAAGAAGATCGCGCTGTTCGCGAGCCTGCCGATGGAGGCGATCGTCTCGGCGCGCGATGTCGACGACATCTACAAGGTGCCGCTGACGTTCCGCGAGCAGGGCGTCGACGATTTCATCCTCGAGCAGTTCGCGATCGACGCGCCGGCGCCGGACCTGACGAGCTGGGAAGAGTCGATCGAGCGCTCCGAGCGGGCGAGCAAGTCGGTGCGGATCGCGCTCGTCGGCAAGTACGTGCAGCTCGCGGACGCGTATCTGTCGGTCTCGGAGGCGCTGCGCCATGCCGCGTCGCTGAAGGGCAGCACGGTCGAGATCGACTGGATCGACTCCGAGCGCCTCGAGGGCGCCGACGGGGGAGAGATGCGCGAGCGACTCGAGCAGGCCGACGGGATCCTGATCCCAGGCGGCTTCGGCGGGCGCGGAATCGAGGGCAAGATCACGGCGGCGCGCGTCGCGCGCGAGCAGCGGGTCCCGTACCTCGGCATCTGTCTCGGGATGCACGTCGCGGTCGCCGAGTTCGCGCGCCACGTCGCCGGGATGGACGGCGCGAACTCGACGGAGATGGACGTCGAGACGCCATACCCGGTGATCGACCTGCTGCCGGAGCAGAAGGAGGTCGCCAATCTCGGCGGGACGATGCGCCTCGGCGCCGACCCGATCAAGTTGCACGACGGCTCGCGTGCGCGCGAGGTCTACGGCGAGGCGGTCGTCTACGAGCGCCATCGCCACCGCTACGAGGTCAACAACCTGCTGCGCAAGCGCCTCGAGGCGGCTGGGCTGCGCGCCTCGGGGACCTCGCCAGACGAGCGCCTCGTCGAGGTGATCGAGCTCGAGGAGCATCCGTTCTTCATCGCGTCGCAGTTCCATCCGGAGTTCAAGTCGCGTCCTGAGCGTCCGGCGCCGCTGTTCCGCGACTTCGTCGCGGCGGCGTTGGAGCATGCGGCAGAGCGCGGCGAGCGCTCCTCAGGTGCCGCGGCGGACGGCGAGGGCGACCGATCTGGGGCACACAGCCCGGAGGGCGGGGTCGGCGAGCGCGCCGACGTGCTGTGACGCTGGACCTCGCCAGCTCGCGCGCCACGACGCTCGAGCTGCGCTATCTCAACGGCACTTTCGCCGAGCTGTGCCGGATCGCGAGCCCGTCGGGCTCAGAGCGCGCGTGCGCCGAGCGTGTGATCGCCGAGCTGCGCGCGCTCGACGTGGCCGTCGAGGAGGACGACGCCGGCCCGCGCGTGGGGTCGGACTGCGGCAATCTGCTCGCGCGGATCCCAGCCGGCGCGGGGCCGGCCGATGTCAACGGAGCGGACGCTCCGGCTCAGCCGGCGCGCAGCGTCCTGCTGTGCGCGCACCTCGACACCGTGCCGCTGCTCGCGCCGGTCAAGCCGACGCTCGTCGACGGATATTGGGAGAACGCGAACGAAGGCGTGCTCGGCGCGGACAACAAGGCGGCGATCGCCGTGATCCTCGCGCTCGCGCGCCAGGTCCGTCGCGAAGGCGCGCCGCTCGACATCGAGTTGCTGTTCACGGTCGGCGAGGAGACGGCGCTCGCGGGCGCCAGCGCGTTCGACGCCGCGCGGCTGCGCAGCGAGTTCGGCTTCGTGTTCGACCACGCCAGTCCGATCGGCGAGGTCGTCGTCGACTCGCCGACGCACTTCCGCGTCGAGGCCGACTTCCACGGCGCCGCCGCGCACGCCGGCATCCGTCCGGAGCAGGGGCGCAGCGCGATCGTCGCGGCCGCGCGCGCGATCGCGACGCTCGAGGTCGGGCGACTCGACGAGCAGACGACGCTCAACGTCGGCACGATCGCCGGCGGCAGCGCGATCAACGTCGTGCCCGAGCGCTGCGAGTTCGTCGCTGAGGTGCGCAGCCTCGACGAGCAGCGTGCCGAGCGCGTCGTCGCCGAGCTCGTCGAGCGGGTCCACGTCGCGGCGAACCTGCCGGAGTGCGAGTGCGACGTCGACGTCTCGGTGCAGCGCAAGTTCTCCGGCTTCCACCTGCCGGCGACACGTCCGGCGGTGCGCGTCGCCGAGGCGGCGCTGAGCGCCTGTGGCTACGCGCCGACACGGATCGCCAGCGGTGGCGCGTCTGACGCGAACGCGCTGATCGCGCAGGGACTCGACGTCGTCAATCTCGCGAACGGCACCGAGCAGAACCACGAGCCGGGCGAGCGCGTCAGCGTCGAGGCGCTGGAGCGAACGCTCGACGTCGCGCTCGCGCTGCTCGACGCCGCGAGCGGCTCTTTCGCTGACGCGGCGCGCTAGGTTCGCGTCGATGCTCAAGCTCCGCCGCGCGGTCGTGCTCGAAGCCGAATCGGCGAGCGGCTCCGAGCAGGCGTCTGAGCATCGAGCTCAGCGGCGCGCCGGGCGCGCGGCGCGCGGCGATCGCCGACGTCGGCCTCGTCGGCGCGGCCGAGCGCGGCGACGAGCTGATCGTCAACGTCGAAGCACAGGACCTCGGGCTCGGCTCCGGCGGCTTCGACATCGTCCACGTCAACCTCACGCGCGGCCTCGCGGCGCCGGGCGGCGGCGAGAGCGCGAACGTGATGAAGCTCAACTACACGAGCCTGCAGCACACGGTCGAGCCGGTCGAGGACGCGCGCCTGGAGCTGCCGCTCGCGCGCCCGGTCGCGGTGCTCGCGCTGCACGGGCAGCTGGCGCCGGTCGCGTGGGCGCTCGCACAGGGCGCTCCGCGGGCGAAGGTCGGCTACGTGCAGACGAGCGGCGGCGCGCTCGCCGGCGGTCACTCGCGCACGGTTCGTCTGCTGCGCGAGCGCGGCCTGCTCGCCGATCACGTGACGGCCGGCGCGGCGTTCGGCGGCGAGCTGGAGGCGATCACGACGGCCGGCGCGCTGCATCACGGGATCGCGGCGCTCGGCTGGGACGCGGCGATCTGCGGGCCGGGGCCGGGGATCGTCGGCTCGAGCTCGCCGCTCGGCCACGGCGGCATGGCGGCGCTCGACTCGGCGCACGCGGCGCTCGCGCTCGAGGCGCCGACGCTGCTCGTCGCGCGGATCTCCTCCGGCGATCAACGCGCGCGCCATCGCGGCATCTCACACCACACGCTGACGGTGCTCGACCTGCTGCTCGAGCCGGTCACCGTCGCGCTGCCGGCCGGGATGCGCTCGCCGGTCGGCACGGACCTGCGCGCGCGGCTCGGCGAGGTCTTCGGCGCCGGCTCGGCGTCGCGTCCCGGCGTCGCGCTCGACGTCGAGCGCCCCGTCCGCCTGACGCGCCACGACTGGCGCCGCGCAACGGTCGATCTGCCGGCGTACGCCGCGTGCGGACTGCCGGCCGAGACGATGGGGCGAAAGCTCGCGCACGACCCGCTGTTCTTCGGCGCAGCGCTGGCCGGCGGCGGCGTCCTGGCGGAGCTCGCGACGCAAGCGCAGGTCGCCGGCGAGGTCGCGTGAGCGAGTCGAGCGCCGCGTTCGAGCCGCTCGGCGGCGAGACGGTCTACGACGGGCGGATCGTCGACGTGCGGATCGAGCGCTTCCGCCACGCCGACGGCGAAGAGGTCTCGCGCGAGATCGTGCGCCACGACGGCGCCGTCGCGATCGTCGCCTACGACGAGGACGTCGTCTGGCTCGTGCGCCAGCCGCGCGAGGCGGTCGGCGAGCCGGCGCTGCTCGAGATCCCGGCGGGGCGGCTCGACAAGGCCGGCGAGCGGCCGCTGCAGGCGGCGCAGCGCGAGCTCGCCGAGGAGATCGGGCGCGCGGCCGAGCGGTGGGCGCCGATCGTCAGCTACTACACGGGCGCCGGCTTCACCGACGAGCGCGTGCACCTGTTCGAGGCGACCGGGCTGTACGAGCGCCACGCCGACAGCGGCGAGAACGAGCGCATCGAGCTCGTCCGCTGGCCGCTCGATCGGCTCGATGACGCGATCGCCGAGTGCCGCGACGCGAAGACGCTGATCGGCCTGTACTGGCTCGCGCGCCGATTGAACGGCTGATTGCACCGCCAAGGAGCTGGGAGCGCGGACGCGAAACTGCAGCAGTGAGCACAGCCGAAGCCGTCGAGCGCCAACCGCATGGCGGCATCGAGTCGTTGATGCTCGACTTCCTCGCCTACCTCGAGCTCGAGCGCGGGCTCTCGCGCAACACGCTCGAGGCGTACCGCTCGGACCTGCTGCAGTTCGGCCGCTTCCTCGACGCTCGCGGAGTTCGTGCGACGCAGGCGTCGCACGGCGAGCTCGCGGCGTTCCTCGCGGGGCTCGCCGGCAACGAACGCTCGTCCACCTCGCCGGCCGACGAGCGCATCACGCGTCCGCCGGCGGCCGCTGCGACGCTTGGTCGCAAGGTCGCCTGCCTGCGCTCGTTCTACCGGCACTTGCGTCGCGAGGGCATCATCGACCACGACCCAACGGCCGAGCTGCACGGACCGCGCAAGACGCAGCGCCTGCCGCGCGTGCTGACGCGCGAGGAGGTCGCGCGGCTGCTGCGCGAGCCGAAAGGATCGGAGCCGCTCGCGCTGCGCGATCGCGCGCTGCTCGAGCTGATGTACGCGTGCGGGCTGCGCGTCTCGGAGGTGACCGGCCTCGAGCTCGGCGACGTCGACGTCGAGGAGGCGATGCTCTGCGCGCGCGGCAAGGGCTCGAAGGAACGGCTCGTGCCGGTCGGACGCCAGGCGGTGGCGGCGCTCGAGGTGTATCGCTCGCGCGGGCGCCCGGTGCTGGCCGGCGTCAAGGGCGACGCGAAGCTGTTCCTCAACCGTCGCGGCGGCGGGCTGACGCGGCAGGGGCTCTACAAGATCGTCCAGGGCCACGCGCGCGGCGCCGGCTTGGAGGCGCGGATGAGCCCGCACACGCTGCGCCACTCGTTCGCGACGCACCTGCTCGCGGGAGGCTGTGACCTGCGCTCGCTGCAGGAGATGCTCGGCCACGCCGACCTCGCGACGACGCAGGTCTACACGCACCTCTCGGCCGAGCGTCTGAAGGACGCGTACTTCAGCGCGCATCCCCGCGCAAAGTCGAGTTGAGCGCGATGGGCGCTCGCGCGCTCGTGCTCGTCGCCGACGCGTGCGGCGTCGGCGCGCTGCCCGACGCGGCGAGCTACGGCGACGAGGGCGCGAACACGCTCGCGCACGTCGCCGAGGCCGTCGGCGGCCTGGCGCTGCCGACGCTCGCGCGGCTCGGGCTCGGCTCGATCGTCGAGCTGCAAGGCGTCGCGGCGGCGAGCGACCCGGCGATCTACGGCCGGCTGCACCCGCTCGGTCCCGGCAAGGACTCGACGACGGGGCACCGTGAGCTGATGGGCGTCGTGCTCGAGCGCGCGGCGCCGACGTATCCCGCTGGCTTCCCGCCGGCGGTGATCGCACGGCTCGTCGAGGCGACCGGCCGCGAGCTGATCTGCAATCGGCCGTACAACGGCGTCGCGGCGATCGACGACTTCGGCGGCGAGCACCTGCGCACGGGCGCGCTGATCCTCTACACATCGCAAGACTCCGTGCTGCAGCTCGCCGCGCACGTCGAGCGTGTGCCGCCGGCGGAGCTGTATCGCGCTTGCGTGGCGGCGCGCGAGGCGATGGACGGCGAGCACGCGGTCGGGCGCGTGATCGCGCGGCCGTTCGCCGGCGAGCCGGGAAAGTTCACGCGCACCGATGGGCGGCGCGACTTCGCGCTCGCGCCGCCCGGCCGCAGCTACCTGCAGGAGCTCGTCGACGCCGGCGTCGAGGTGCACGGCGTCGGCAAGATCGAAGACCTGTTCGCCGGCGTCGGCGTCACGCACTCGCATCCTGGCGCGACGAACGAGCGCGCGCTGGCGAGCGTCGAGCGGTTGATCGGCGAGCTCGAGCGCGGACTCGTGTTCGTCAACCTGATCGAGACCGATCAGGTCTACGGCCACCGCAAGGACGTCGAGGGGTTCGCCGCCGCGCTGCGTGAGCTCGACGCGCACGTAGCGCTGCTGCTGGCGCGGATGCGCGAGAACGACCTGCTGATCGTCACGGCCGATCACGGCGTCGACCCGTCGCACGCCGGCACCGACCATACGCGCGAGTACGCGCCGCTGCTCGCGGTGACCGGCGAGATGGTCACACGGCGCGCGAGCGGCGGCCGCTACGGCGGCGCGCGCCACGACGGACCGCTCGCGGATGTCGGCGCGAGCGTGCTGCAGTGGCTGACCGGACGCAGCGCCGATCGGCTTCCGGGCGAGTCGTTCCTCGCGCCGCCGCCGCCGGCGAGCGCGTCGCCGTAAGCTGGGCGCGTGCCGGAGCTGCCTGAGGTCGAGACGATCAGAGGACAGCTCGCGCCGCTCGTCGAGGGACGCAAGCTGACGCGTGTCGACGTGCTCGATCCGCGCTGGTCGCGGCCGCTCGCGCCCGACGAGCTCGCCGCGGCGCTGCAGGGGCGTCGCGTCGAGTCGCTCGGACGGCGCGGCAAGTACTTGATCTGGAACCTCTCCGAGGACGTGCATCTCGTCCAGCACCTGCGCATGACCGGCGCGGTGCTGCTCGAACCGAAGCCCGAGCCGGCGCACGTCAGCGCGCGACTGCAGCTCGGACGCGGGCGGCGGCTCGTGATCGTCGATCCGCGTCGCTTCGGCACGGGCGAGCTGCTGCTCGGGCGCCACGCGCTCGATCGGTTCTTCGCGAGCAGACTTGGCGTCGAGCCGTTCGACGAGGACTTCACGGCCGAGTACGTGCGCGAGCGGGCGCGCGGGCGGATCGGCCCGATCAAGCCGTTCCTGCTCGACCAGCGCCACGTCGCGGGGATCGGCAACATCTACGCCGACGAGGCGCTGTTTCGCGCTTACGTCCATCCGCTGCGACCGGCCGGCAGGCTGAAGCCGGCGCAGTACGCGCTGCTGCGCGACTCGGTGCGCGACGCGTTGCAGGCCGGCATCGACGCGAAGGGCGCTTCGATCGACGACTTTCGCCACGTCGACGGCGTTCAGGGGGCGTTTCAGAACGAGTTCCTCGTGCACTTGCGCGCGGGCGAGCCGTGCGTGCGCTGCGGCACGACGATCGTCAAGCTCGTCGTCGGCGGGCGCGGGACGTATGTCTGCGAGCACTGCCAGCCGCGACCTCGCGCGCGACGCCGGGCGCGTCCGAAGGCGCTCGCGAGCGCGGCCGGGCGCGGCTGACTCGGCGTTTTCGGCCCGCCGGCTGGCTCGGCGTCCGCCCAGCGGTAGCGGGCGTCAGGCCGCGAGCAGCGCGTCCAGCTCGCCGCTGTCGGCGGCGCGCTGGACCTCTGTGTAGCCACCGAGCAGCTGATCGCCGATCAGCACCTGCGGGAAGGTCATCATCCCGGTCCGCTGGGCGAGCTCGACGCGCCCGGCGGGGTCTCGCGCGAGGTTGATCTCCTCGAACTCGAGCCCGCGCGACTTCAGCAGCGCCTTCGCGCGCGCGCAGAACGCACACGGATCGGTTGAATACACGGTGATTTGCTTCATTACTTCATTTAGTATAGCTAGCGCTCTCGAGGGTTTCGCGGCGGCGCGGCATTGCGCATCGATACCCGTCAGCGGCCGCCGGCAACCGCCGCGCGCGACCCTAGACTCGTTGTCGAGATGGGGCGAGCCGTCAAGACAGAGGCGATCGTGCTGCGCTCGATGCGCTACGGCGAGGCCGATCGCATCTTGCACGTGTACACGCCTGCGCGTGGTCGCGTCGGCGCGATCGCGAAGGGCGTACGGCGTGCGCGCAGTCGCTTCGGCGGGCGGTTGGAGCCGTTCTTTCGGCTGAAGCTCGAGCTGCACGAAGGCCGTGGCGAGCTGTTGACGGTCACGGGCGCGCAGACGGTCGACGCGCACGCTCGCCTGCGCGAAGACGCGCGCGCGCTCGACGCGGCGGCGCGCGCGTGCGACGCGGTCGGACGTCTGTTCGAGACCTCCGAGCCGCATCCTGGCGTGTTCAACCTGCTGTGCCGCAAGCTGCAGCTGCTCGATCAGCAGGCCGGCGAGAGCGCGCCGATCGCGGCGCGCGCCGGAGCGCTCGCGTTCCGCTTGAAGCTGTTGCTCGCAGCCGGCCTCGCGCCGCAGCTCGGCTCGTGCGCGTCGTGCGGCGAGCGCGAGCACCTCGTCGGCTTCTCGGGCGCCGCCGGCGGCGTCGTCTGCGGCGCGTGCGAGGCGGCGTCGTTTCCGCTCGACGAGCACGCTTATCGCTTCATGACCGACGCCGTCGGCGCGCCGCTCGGCGAGGCGCCGAATGCGCCCGAGCCGGCGCTCGGGCAGGTCGAGCGCGCGATCGCGGCGACGCTCGAGCATCACGCGAACCTGCGGCTGATGCCGGCCGTGGGCCGCGTCGGCTGACTGGAGCGCCTCGCTCGTCGGCGGGCACGGTTATCGTGTGCGCTGTGGACGAGGGATTTGCGATCGCATACCAGATGCTCGACGCGGGCGTGCCGGTGCTGGCTTCCGACGGCGAGCAGGTGGGGACGGTCGGCAGCGTGCTCAGCGCGCCGGAGGAGGACGTCTTTCACGGTCTGCTGATCAACACGCCTGGTCACGGCATCCGCTTCCTCGAAGCGTCGGCGATCGCGTCGATTCACGAGCACGGCGTCGACCTGCGGATCGACGCGGCGGCGGCGCGGAGCCTGCCGGCGCCCGAGCACAAGGCGCCGGTGTTCGACGAGGACCCGGCGCAGCAGCAGAAATGGCGGCATTGGGTCAATCTGCTGACTGGCCGCAACGACTGGAATCACGAGCGGTAGCCGCTCTGCTCGGCGTTGGGGCGATCTCGCTTCCGGGCGCTGCGACAATCGAGGTATGAGCATCGCCACCGAGCAAGACGCCGTCGCGCTGACGTTCGCCGATCGCGTCGAAGAGCAGGAGCGCAGCCTGCTCTCGCCGCTGGCGGCTCGCTCTTACCCGCCACGCCGGGCGCGCGTCGAGGATGACTGCTCGCTGCGCACGCCGTTCCAGCGCGATCGCGACCGGATCGTGCACAGCAAGGCGTTTCGCCGGCTGACGCACAAGACGCAGGTGTTCGTCGCGCCGCAGGGCGATCACTACCGCACGCGCCTGACGCACACGCTCGAGGTGACGACGATCTCGCGCACGGTCGCGCGCGCGTTGCGGCTGAACGAGGACCTCGTCGAGGCGATTGGCCTCGGGCACGACCTCGGGCATCCTCCGTTCGGGCACATCGGCGAGGAAGTGCTCGACGAGTGCGTCAAAGAGCGCTTCGGGCTCGACTTCCGCCACTACGAGCACTCGCTGCGCGTGGTCGATCGGCTCGAGCGCGACGGGCTTGGGCTGAACTTGACCGAGCAGGTGCGCGACGGCATCGCGCGGCACTCGAGTCGCGCGCCCGAGCCGCAGACGCTCGAGGGACGGATCGTGCGCGTGATCGATCGCGTCGCGTACATCAACCACGACATCGACGACGCCGTGCGCGCAGGACTGCTGCGCGAAGAGGACCTGCCGGAGCAGCCGATCGCGGTGCTCGGCGCGAGCGGCTCGGCGCGGATCGACGCGCTCGTGCACGACATGGTCGAGCACTCCGCTCGCGCCGGTGAGATCGTGCAGGGGGCGAACGCGGGGCCGGCGATGGCCGAGCTGCGCGAGTTCATGTTCGAGCACGTCTATCTCGGCCCGGCGGTGCGCGCCGAGCACCGGCGGATCGCCGGCGTCGTGCGGCGGCTGTTCGAGCACTACGTCGAGAACCCGTGCGAGCTGCCGGACGGCGAGCGTCACGAGTCGTGGCAGTGGCGCGAGCTCGCGCAGCGTGTGACCGACTACCTGGCGGGGATGACCGACCGCTACTGCATCGCGCGCTTCGCCGAGCTCGAGGTGCCGCAGGCGTTCGCCCGCTAGCGTTGGCGCCGTGGCGCTCTACACGAACGAGTCGAAGGAGCGCGTGCGCGATGCGGTCGACTTCATCGAGCTCGTCTCGGCGCATACCGAGCTGCGGCGCGCGGGAGCGTCGAGCTATCAGGGCGTCTGCCCGTTCCACGACGATCGCTCGCCGTCGTTCGGGATCGATCCGGCGCAGAAGGTCTACTACTGCTTCGGCTGCCAGGCGGCCGGCGACGTCTTCTCGTTCGTGCAGGAGACCGAAGGCGTCGACTTCAAAGGCGCGCTCGAGCTGCTCGCCGAGCGCTACGGCGTCGAGCTGCAGCGCGAGCAGGAGGATCCGCGCGAAGCCGAGCGGCGCAAGCAGCGCGAGCGCCTGCTCGAGCTGCTGAAGCGCACGACGGGCTACTACGAGCGTTACCTGTGGGAGTCGAGCGAGGCGGCGCGAGCGCGCGAGTACCTCACCGGGCGCGGGCTGCGCGAGGAGACGCTGCGCGAGTTTCGCGTCGGCTACGCGCCGAGCGCGTGGGATCGCGTGCTGCTCGCGTCGCGTCGCGGCGGCTTCTCGGAGGCCGAGCTGTATGCGACCGGGCTGGCGCAGCGCTCGAAGCAGAACGGGCAGCCGTATGACCGCTTTCGCGGACGGATCATGTTCCCGCTCGCCGATGTGCGCGGGCGCGTGCTCGGGTTCGGCGCGCGCGCGATGCGCGACGATCAGAAACCGAAGTACCTGAACACGTCGGACAACGACGTCTACCACAAGGGCTTGCACCTGTACGGTTCCGACCTCGCGCGCGCGCACGCCGCGCGCGCCGGCTCGGTGATCCTCTGCGAGGGCTATACCGACGTGATCGCGCTGCATCAGGCGGGCATGCGCAACGCCGTCGGGTTGATGGGCACGGCGCTGACGGGCGAGCAGGTCGGCGAGCTCGATCGGATGGCGAAGACGGTGCTGCTCGCGCTCGACGCCGACAGCGCCGGTCAGGAGGCGATGCTGCGCGCGTCAGGGCTCGCCGCGAAACGCAAGCTCGAGCTGCGCGTCGTGCCGCTGCCGGCCGGCGCCGACCCGGCGGAGCTGATCCAGCGCGACGGCGGCGCGGCGCTCGCGGACGCCGTCGAGCGCTCGGTCGCGTTCGTGCGCTTTCGCGTCGAGCGCGTGCTCGCGAGTGGCGATCACGCGAGTCCTGAGGGGCGCGATCGGATGATCGAAGAGCTGCGGCCGATCTTCGCGCAGTTGCAGCCCGGCGCGATGCGCGACGAGCTCGTGCAGCTCGCCTCGGGGCGCTTGGCGGTCCGCGACAGCGTGTTCGAGCAGGTGCTCGCGGCAGGCGGCGCGAGCGCTGCTCGAGCTGGCTCCGCGTCGGCCGAGCGTGGCAGCGATGCTCAGCGCCAACGCGACGGCGATCGCGGTGGCGCGCGACAGCCGGCTGGCGGGATGGGCGACGCTTCGGCGGCGGGTCGCGCGAATGGCGCGAACGGCGACGCTGGACGGGCGCGAGCGCTTTCGGGGCGCGATGACGCCGAGCGCGCGTTCCTCGCGTTGTGTCTCGCCGCGCCCGAAGAGGGCGCGCCGATGCTCGCGGCTGTCGACGTCGAGCGCGACTTCTCGAGCGAGCTGCTGCGACGCGCCGCGCGGCATCTGCGCGAGGTCGATCTGCGCCAGCCGATGACCGCCTCGCCGAGCGATCGGTCGGCGCTCGACGACGACGCCGAGCTCAAGCGCCTGCTCGCCGAGCTCGTCGTCGAAGCGGGGCGCGACGACGCCAATCCGGCGATGCTCGAGGCGCAGCGCTTGCAGCTCGAGCTCGCGCGTGTCGACCGCCAGATCCAGCAGGCGCGTGGACGTCAGAGCGGTGAGGTCAGCGAGCTCGCGCAGCGCAAGGCGAGCATCAAACTCGACTTCGATCGCGCGTATGCGAGGGTGCTGGAGCAGACAGGGGAGGGCGAGTAGGCGGACGCTCGTGGCGAGCATTGTGTCTCAAGCGCTGGAGACAATGCGGTGCATGGATCGTGCCGCGCTCGAGACGATGTTGGGCGAAGGGCTGTCGCTCGCCGAGATCGGGCGGCGCGTTGGGCGGCATGAATCGACCGTGGCGTATTGGCTCGCGAAATACGGATTGCGGGCGGTCGGACATGAGCGCAACGCGCCGCGGGGCGGGCTCGCCCGGCCCGATCTCGAAACACTCGTCGAGGCCGGCCTCTCGGCGGTCCAGATCGCCGAGGCGCTCGAGCGGAGCAAGACGACCGTCCGCTATTGGCTGCTGGAGTACGGGATGACGACAGCGTGGGCGACGCGACGACAGGCATCGGCTCGACGAGAGCAAACGCTCACACTCGACTGCGCGCGGCACGGATCGACGACCTTTGCGCGCCGCGGCAGCGGCGGCTATCGGTGTGGCAAGTGCCGCGCCGAGGCGGTCGCGCGTCGACGACGCAAGATAAAGCGACTCCTGGTCGAAGAGGCGGGCGGATCATGCTGTATCTGCGGCTACGAACGTTGCCTGGCGGCGCTTCATTTCCATCACGTAGACCCGACTTCCAAGCGCTTTGCGCTCAGCAACCGAGGGGTGACGAGATCGCTAGAGCGCGCCCGCGCCGAGGCTCGTAAGTGCGTGCTGCTCTGCTCGAACTGTCATGCGGAGGTTGAGGCTGGCGCCGCGACGATCCCCGATTCAATGTAGCTGCCTTACAATGCCCCGGGACCGGAGCTGAGCATCCGGGGTAGCCCGATCCGGGGTAGCTCAATTTGGCAGATGCGCTCGACTGTTAATCGAGAGGTTGTGGGTTCGAGTCCCACCCCCGGAGCTTTCAAGCGAGAGCCGCGCGACTGGGTCAGAGCGGACGCAGAGCCCGGCGAACCACAGCCGGATGCCGGGCAACCTTCGGCCCGAGAATCAGCGCGAAGACGGTCGTCGCGAGCCAGGGGCGCAGGTGCGGCCTGATCAGCCGAATCAGCCCGTCGTCGTTCAACTCGAAAGCCATCGCGTCGCCGAGTCGCACGCCGGCTACGCGGCACTCGCCGAGCGCGACGCGGGTCATGCCGTCACCGACGTGCGGCGACCAACGCAGCCCCGTCGTGGAGCTGTAGACGGCGCTGAGCAGAATCCGCAGATCGTCGCGGCCGCGAAACGTCACGCGCCCGGAGAGCGGCGAGGCGAGCGCGGCATCGGGAGCGAGCGTCGCGACGATCGCATCGATGTCGTTTGCTTCAGACGCGGCGCAATAGCGCGTCACAGCGTCGTCCATCGCTCCATTATGCCGCTGCGCGGCAGCGCTCACGCGGCGAGCCGCTCGACGAGCGCGGCCGCCGCCGCTCCCGAATCGTGCCCACGCGCCCACGCGGCGAGCTCGGCGTCGCGCGCTCTGATCGACGCGTCGCCGAGCGCCCGCTCGACTGCCAGCCTGAGCACGCGCGGCGAGGCGAAGCGCCGCGGCACGCGCACGCCGGCGCCGGCCCAGTCGAGCCGCGCGGCGTTCTCGTTCATGTCGCCGATCGCCGGGCAGGCGACGACGGCGCAACCGCTCGCGAGCGCGCGCACGAGCGTGCCGTGGCCGGCATGGCAGACGACGACGTCGGCGTGGGCCATCGTGCGCGCGTAGGAGACCCACTCGACGAGCCGTGTGTTCTCGGGCACGGGCAGCGGTCGCGGCGGCAGCCGGCGGTTCCACGTCGCGAGCACGCGCACGGGCGCGTCGGCGAGCCCGCGCAGCGCGGCGCTCAGCAGCCTGTGCTCGCGGTCCTGCGCGGTCGACGGCGCGACGAGCACGAGCGGCGCATCGCCAGGCGGCAGCTCGACGTCGGCGCTCGGCGGCTCCCACATCAGCGGCCCGACGACGTGCACGTTCGCCGGCCAAGCGCGCGGATACTCGAGCTGCGGGAACGTCGCAACGAGCGCCAGCTCGCGGCTGATGCCGCCGTGGACGCGATCGAGCGGGGGAAGGCCGATCCGCTCGCGTGTTCGATTCAGCTCGACGCGGCCGAGCTGGAGCCCGGCGTCGACAGGCCGCTGCGCGCGGCGCCACAGCTCGCGGCCGAGCGCGCTGCGCGGCATCCGCGCGCCGAGCGAATAGATCGGGAAGTGGCGCTCGCCGTGCGGGTAGACGTGCGGGATCAGCGTCGCGACCGGAACGTGCTCGAGCTCGGCGGCGAGCGCCGGCGCGAGCGTGAGGATGTCGGCGACGGCGACGTGCGGGCGCAGCTCGCGCACGAGCGGCAGCGTGTCGCGCGCGGCGTGCACGACGGCCTCGTAGAAGTCGAGCGGCTCGGGGCCACTCGGGAACACCTCGTACTCAGGCGCCGGCGCGAAGGTGATGCCCTCGGCCTCGACATGCTCGCGCCAGCGCTTCCACGTCTGCAGCGTCACGTCGTGCCCGCGCGCGACCAGCGCGCGGCCGAGCGCGATCATCGGGAACGCGTGACCAGGGTCGCCGAACGCGCCGAGCAGCACGCGCAGGCGCTCTCGCGGACGCTCGCTCACGACGCTCGCCCTCGCCACGACGCTCGCGACGCTCGTCTCGACGGTGCCCCCGCGCGCGAGCTCAGACGGCGAGCTCGGCGAGCATCCGCAGCTGCTCGAGGCGCTCACCGGCGTCGAACGCGGTCGGCGTGACGCCGAGCGTGCCGACGCCGGCGTCGCGATAGACGGCGAGGCGCTCGCGCACGACGTCCTTCGGCCCGCACAGCGAGACGCTGTCGATCAGCTCGTCCGGAACCGCGGCCATCGCCTCCTCGCGCTTGCCTTCGAGGTAGAGGTCCTGGATCGTCTTCGCCTCGGCCTCATAGCCGTAGCGCTGCACGAGCTGGTTGTAGAAGTTCTGCTTGCGCGAGCCCATCCCGCCGACGTACAGCGCGACGAACGCGCGCATCGTGTTGCGCGCGGCCTCGAGGTCGTCGCTGATGCACAGGCTGACGGTCGGCGCGATGTCGAAGCCGTCGAGCGATTTGCCCGAGCGCGCGGCGCCTTCTTCGAGCAGCGGTCGCAGCTCGGAGACGTGCTCGGGGCTGAACAGCGTCGGGATCCAACCGTCGGCGATCTCGCCGGCGAGCGCCGTGTTCTTCGGCCCGATCGCGGCGAGGTAGATCGGGATCCGCTCCTGCACGGGCGTGATCGTCAGCTTCAGCGCCTTGCCCGGCCCGTCGGGCAGCGGCAGCTCGAGCGTCTCGCCGTGGAACTCGACGCGCTCGCGCGCAAGCGCCATCCGCACGACGGCGACGTACTCGCGCGTGCGCTGCAGCTGCTTGGCGAAGCGCTGCCCGTGCCAGCCCTCGGCGACCTGCGGCCCAGACGAGCCGATGCCGACGATCATCCGTCCGTTCGAGAGCTGGTCGATCGTCGCCGCCGTCATCGCCGTCATCGCCGGCGAGCGGCCGGGCATCTGGAAGATGCCGGCGCCGAGGCGGATCTTCGAGGTCTGCCCGGCGAGCCAGCCGAGCACGGTCGCCGTGTCCGACCCGTAGGCCTCCGCGGCCCAGACGGAGTCATAGCCCAGTCGCTCGGCTTCTTGGACGATCGTGAGCTGGTCCTGCGAGGTCAGGCCGAGGCCCCAGTAGCCGATGTGCACGCCGAGCTTCATGTGCAAATTTCCTTTCAGCGGGAGGGATTCGTTGCCGTATCGAGACCGACGCCGTACCGTTCGCCGCGCCCCGTCCGCTCCGCCTGTCGGCTCGCGGGCGCGCACAGCCTATGCGAAACCGCCGCCGCCACACCGCCGATGCAGTCGAGCGCCTTCGTCTCGCGATCGACTGCATGCCGATTGCGGCGCGCGAAGCGATGCTGGAGGGCGTGCGCAGGAACGAGCGCGTGATCGCCGGAGCGTACGTCGACGATCGCGGCGGCGTCTGCCCGATGCTCGCGGCGCACCGCGAAGGACAGCGCAAAGGCTTCCTCTCGTTCGTGAGATCGTGGGATCGCTTCACCGGCGTCGGGACTGACAGCAGGCAGGTCACGCCGCGCGAGCTGCGGATCCTCGTCAGCCAGCTCGAGGGCAGCCTCGCGATGGATGACGAGCCGGAGCTGGGCGATGCGATCAGAGAGCACCGGGCGCTGCGCAGCAAGACTTTGCGTGAGCAGCTGAGGCCTCGGCGCGAAATCGCCAACGAACAGCGCTTGTCCGGATCGACGCGATCGACGCCGTACGACGCGGCCGATCCGTCGGGCGAGATCCGCGCGCGTCGGCTGCGCGGGCGATTCGCGCGCAGCCGTCGTCGGCGACGTCCGCGGGGCGGGCTCGGCTACAGCGAGTCGCCGGGGCGGATGAACATGATCTCGGGCACGACGCACGCCGGCGAGGTCTTCAGCAGGTAGCGCACCGACTCGGCGATGTCCTCGGGGCGGATCATCTCCTCGGCGGCGACGTGCTCCTTGACGAAATCGGTCATCGGCGTGTCGACGAACGCCGGGCAGAGCGCCGTCGACTTGATGCCCTCCTTGCCGAGTTCCTTGTTCATCGCTTCGGTCCAGCCGACGACGGCGTGCTTCGTCGCGCTGTAGATCGACAGCCAGCCCTCGGCGCGCTTGCCGGAGATCGACGAGGTGTTGACGACGAGCGCGTTGTGGTGCTGCGCGCCGGCCTCGCGCAGCATCGCGACGCATTCGCGGTAGAAGAGGACGATCTGGCGCAGGTTGATGTCGAGCTGCATGTCGAGGTGCTTCGTCTTGACCTCGGCGAGCGTCGAGCCGATCCCGACGCCGGCGTTGTTGACGAGCACGTCGAGCCGCCCGTAGCGCTCCTTGTGCGTGTCGACGACCTTCTTGATCTCCGCCTCCTCAGAGACGTTCGCCGCGACGCCGTGCACGTCGAAGCCGTCCGCCTCGAGCGTCGCGACGGCCCCGTCGAGCTTCTCCGGGCGGCGCGCGGCCATCGTGACGCCGTAGCCCTCCTCGCCGAGGATCCTCGCGATCGCCAGCCCGATCCCGCTCGACGCCCCCGTGACGATCGCTGCGCGCTCTGCCATCTGTTCCCTCCGTCGATCAGAAATCGCGCTCAGGGCCCCTGCGAGCCGGGAGCTGCCGCCCGGCGGGCGACGTTCGGGAGCATTCCACATCGCGCTGGTAGCTTCTGCTGGCCGGCCCTCGGGCCGGCCGCGCGCGAGCCTCGGCCCGAGCGTGCGGGCCCGTAGCTCAGTTGGTTAGAGCAGTCGACTCATAATCGATTGGTCCCAGGTTCGAGTCCTGGCGGGCCCACTCGGAGACCCTGTGCGCGATGATCTGGCGATGAGTCATCACGGCCACTACAGCGAGCAGCAGTTCGAGGAGCTCGTCCGCTCGGCGCTCGACGAACTGCCGAGCGAGTTCCGCAAGGCGCTCGAGAGCGTCGCGATCGTCGTCTCGGACCGCGGCGCCGAAGATCACGCGTACGGCGAGTACATCGGCATGAAGATCGGCGGTGCGAGCTTCTTCGGCGGCGGTGGCGTGCCGGACGAGATCGTGATCTTTCGGGACACGCTCGTGCGCGACTTCGGCGATGACCCGGCGCGTCTGCGCGCGAAGGTCGCGCAGACGGTGCGCCACGAGGCTGGCCACCACTTCGGCTTCGACGAGGCCGGCGTTCGCAAGCTCGGGCTGTGACGCGGAGCGGCGGCGAAGCGGTGCTTACGCCGGCCCCGTCGGCGGCGCCGGGCGCACGAGCGAGGCGTACGCGTCCGGGCGTCGCGCGGCGAGCAGCGGGAACAGCTCGAGCCAGTCGCGGCGCTCGTCGAGGTCGAGGTCGGCTACGAGCACCGCCGGCTCGTCGCGCGGCGCCTGCGCGAGAATGCGTCCATACGGATCGCAGATGAACGACGAGCCGTAGAACCGTAGCGGCGGCTCTTCGCCGATCCGGTTGACGGCGACCATGAACAGGCCGTTGGCGATCGCGTTACCGACGATCACGCGCTCCCACAGAGGTTGCGTGTCGAACCGCGGGTGCTCGGGCTCGGAGCCGATCGCCGTCGGGTAGACGAGCACGTCGGCGCCGGCCAGGCTGTAGGCGCGCGCGAGCTCGGGGAACCACTGGTCCCAGCACGTCGGCAGCCCGATGCGAGCGTCGTCGAGCGCGAGCAGCGGGAACGCGCCGTCGCGACCGTCGCCGTCGGCTGGGCCGGGGCGAAAGTAGCGGTCCTCGTGGTAACCGGCCGTGACCGGAATGTGCAGCTTGCGCGTCTTGCCGACGAGCCGCCCGTCGGGCGCGACGACGATCGCGGTGTTGTAGCCGAGCCCGTCGTCGCCGTCGGCGCGCTCGTACAGCGACGCGTGCACGTGCGCGCCGGTCTCGCCGGCCACGTGCGCGGCGAACTCGTAGGTCGGGCCGCCGGGGAGCTGCTCCGGCTCGACGCCGGCCGCCGCCGGTCCGCGCGCGTCGACCGCGAAGTAGCGGCTCAGCGTCAGCTCCTGCAGGCAGACGAGCTCGGCGCCGGCGTCGGCGGCGCGCTGGACTCCAGCCGTGAGCGCGTCGAGATGCTCGACCGGATCGGCGTGCCAGCGCTGCTGCACGGCGCCGATGCGAAACAGCGGGCGGCGCGATTCGCGCTTGCGCGCCGGTGAGGATCGCGGCCCGAACGCGTCGATCAAGCGGATCTTCTCGCTCACAGCGAAGACTGTACGAACCGCGCGGCCGCCGACCTAGTGCGGTTTGGCGCGACCGCATGCCGGGTAGCGAGCATTTGGGCTGGCCACCCAGGGGGCGCCGCTCTCAGGGCTGCCGCCAGCTTCGGTCGAGCATGGCGATGGCACGGCGGACGCAGGCTGCTTGCGACGCGTCTCGGAGGAAGGGCGCGTCGCAAGCGCCATTTTCGATGTCATGCCGCAATCGCGCATCACAAAGCGAAAAAGCGCTCACGAAGACTTTAGGTTTGATCGTGCGAAGCGCGGGTAATCGGGTGCAAGATCTTTATCAAGGCAACAGCGACGGCATGCGCGCGGGGGACCCGGTAGTAGACTGTGGGCCAGCAGCAAGTCGGAGCACGCAAAGCGAACCGACGAAGGGAGCACGATGACGACGAGCATGGCTTCTTCGACGTTGCCCCGTGAGCCACGCAGCGTTCCAGGCCCGGCGACCGAGCGCCAGTTGTTCGCGCGCCACCAGGCAGGCGACCGCGCGGCTCGCGAGGCGCTCGTGCAACGCTTCATGCCGCTCGCGCGCAGTCTCGCACGGCGCTATGACCGCTCTTCGGAGCCGTTCGAGGATCTGCTGCAGGTCGCCTCGCTCGGGCTGCTGAAGGCGCTCGACCGCTTCGACATCCAGCGCGGGCATCCGTTCGCTTCGTTCGCCGTGCCGACGATCCTCGGCGAGATGCGCCGTCACTTTCGCGACGCCGGCTGGTCGGTGCACGTTCCGCGCGGCTCGCAGGAACGTGCGCTGAAAGTGCGCGACGGTCAGGAGCGCCTCGCGAACGCGCGTGGACGCGCGCCGACGGTCGGCGAATTGGCGGAGTACCTCGAGCTCAGCACCGAGGACGTGATCGACGCGCTGCAGGCGATCCAGGCATATGAGTCGCTCTCGCTCGACGCGCCTCGTCCGGGCGCGACCGACGAGGTCACGTCGTATGGCGACTCGATGGGCGAAGAGGACGCGCGCTACGAGCTCGTCGAGCTCGACGTGACGGTCAGCGCGGTGATCGGCAAGATCCCTCAGCGCGAGCGCCAGATCCTGCGGATGCGCTTCGTCGAGGACCTGACACAGACGGAGATCGCCGATCGCGTCGGCATCTCGCAGATGCAGGTCTCACGGCTGCTGCGTCGCTCGCTCGACCAACTGCGCGCGCTCACGAGCACGACGAGCTAGCCGGCTCCTGCAAGCGCCGCGCGGCTGCCGACGACCGGTTCGATCGTCCACGTCGGGAGCTTGCGAGAGCCGATGAGCACCGCGACGAGCTGATGGCCGAGTCACCGAACGTCTGCCTGGCGCTGTCGAACCAGCCGGACAACGTCGTGCTGGTGCGCGAGGCGCTCAGCGGCATGGCCGAGACGGTCGGCGTCGATGAGGTCGAGCTGAACGACATCCGCACGGCCGTCACAGAGGCGTGCAACAACGTCGTGCTGCACGCTTACGAAGGCGACGAGGGGCCGCTGCAGATCGAGGTCTACGTCGCGACGCACGCGATCGAAGTCGTCGTGCGCGATCACGGCAAGGGGATCAAGCCGCACATCCGCTCGGAGGACGAAGCGGCGCTCGGCATCGGCCTGTCGATCATCCAAGCGCTCGCGCCGCGCGTCGAGTTCCGCGACGTGCCGGGCGGCGGCACGGAGGTTCGCATGGAGTTCACGACCGCCGCGGCGCACGCGCTCGAACCGCCGTTGCCCGGCGGCTTTCACATACCGGAGCTCGAGCGCGAGACGCTGGCGAGCACGAGCGGCCTCGCGGTCGCGCCGAGCGCGCTGGCGCGCAACGTGCTGCCGCGCATCGTCTGCGTGCTCGCCGCGCGAGCGCACTTCACGACCGATCGCATCTCCGACAGCCAACTCGTTGCCGACGCGCTCGTCGCGCAAGCGGCGCAGGAGAGCGCAAACGCGCACCTATCGATGTCGATCTTCGTCGCACCGCGCATGCTCGAACTGTCGATCGGCCCGCTACGGGACGGCCGCGCGGCGCGTCTCGTCGCCGGCACGGCCGTCGGCGCCGGCGGCTCGGCAATCGAGCGGCTCGTCAGCGAGCGGCGCGTCGTCGCTGGCGAGGACGGCGACGTGCTCGAGCTGCAGCTGCGCGACGAGCGCTGAGCCGCCGGCGGCGCAGTCGTCGCAGGCAGGCGGATCGCGAGCCCGCCCCTGGCGCACACCGAGCCGGACGCTCGGTCAGCCGCGCGGCGCAACTCGCCGGCGCACGACTCGCCCGTCCGCCGGCGCACGATTCGCCCGTCCGCCGGCGCACGATTCGCCCGTCGCGATGCGCAGGCCGCGGCCCGAGCGTCGAGGCAAAAATAGGCGGTGACCGCCGGGGGTAGCGATCACCGCCTGAGGGAGGACAACTCCAGTAGTTCATATGCCCTGCGCATTCGGGCCTAAACATTAATTTTCTAAAGATTTTGGGCGGCCGATCGAACGCGCGGCGACAGCGGCGCCGATCGCGGCGACGGCGCATCGCTCGTCGATCGATTGACTGCCTGCCCAGCGGGTATTTGCGCGTTGCGCGACCGATCGTGCCGCGCGCGCTCGAGCTTTCGGCGCGACCCGCGGGGAAGGAGTCGAGATGGACGACAGCGAGATCGAGACGGGGACGATTCGCACGATGATCCCGGCGCGGCTCGACCGCCTGCCGTGGTCACGCGTTCACTGGATGATCATCCTCGGCCTCGGCACGGCGTGGGTGCTCGACGGCCTCGAGGTCAATGTCGTCGGCTCGATCTCCGGGCGGATCTCCGAACATGGCGCGGGCATCGGCATCTCGGCCGGCGATGTCTCTGGTTGGGCTGCTTCGCTGTACATCGCCGGCGCGTGCGTCGGCGCGTTGGTGTTCGGCGAGCTGACCGATCGCTTCGGCCGCAAGAAGCTGTTCATGGTCACGCTCGGCATCTATCTGCTCGGCACGTTGCTGACGTCGGTCTCGTTCTTTCCCGGCTGGTTCTTCGTCGTGCGCTTCATCACCGGCATGGGCATCGGCGGCGAGTACGCGGCGATCAACTCGGCGATCGACGAGCTGATCCCGTCGAATCACCGCGGGCGCGTCGACGTCTCGATCAACGGCAGCTACTGGCTCGGCGGGATCGGCGGCGCGCTGCTGGCGGTGCTCGCGCTGAACACGAACATCTTCCCGACGGACCTCGGCTGGCGGTTGTCGTTCGTGCTCGGCGCGATCATCGGCCTGGCGGTGCTGCTGGTGCGCCGCAACGTGCCCGAGAGCCCGCGCTGGCTGTTCATCCACGGCCGCGAGCGGGAGGCGGAGAGAATCGTCAAGGGGATCGAGGAGCAGGTCGAACGCGAAACGGGCCAATCGCTGCCCGAGCCGCAAGGCGAGCCGCTGACGATCCATCAGCGTCGCGCGATCCCGCTGCACACGATCGTCTCGACGGTCGTCAAGCGCTATCCGAAGCGCAGCGTGCTCGGTCTGGCGCTGTTCATCGGCCAGGCGTTCCTCTACAACTCGATCCTGTTCGGCTTCGGCAATCTGTTGGGCCTCTACTTCCACACGCCATCGGGCAACACGCCGTACTACATCGCCGTGTTCGCGGCCGGCAATTTCGCCGGCGCGCTGCTGCTCAGCCCGCTGTTCGACATCGTCGGGCGTAAGCCGATGATCGCCGGCACGTACCTGCTCTCGGGCGCGCTGCTGATCGTCACGGGGCTGCTGTTCAAGGAACATCAGCTCAACGACATCTCGTTCACGGCGTGCTGCTGCGTCGTCTTCTTCTTCGCTTCGGCCGGCGCGAGCGCGGCCTATCTGACGGTCTCAGAGGTCTTTCCGATGGAGACGCGCGCGCTCTGCATCGCCGTCTTCTACGCCGTCGGCACCGGCATCGGCGGCGTGATCGGACCGCAGGTGTTCAGCCGGATGATCAACACCGACAGCTACGAGCAGGTGTTCCTCGCGCTCGGGCTCGGTGCGGTGATGATGATCATCGGCGGAGTCGCCGAGCTGCTGTTCGGCGTCAACGCCGAGCGGCGCAGCCTCGAGAGCATCGCCAAGCCGCTGACCGCGGCCGGGCCGCTGTCGGCCGGACGGCACGACGCCGGCGCGAGTCCGGTCGCCGGGGCAACGTCGGCGCCGTAGGGCTCGTGGTGTGAGCTCGGCGACGAGCTCCCGGCGCTCGAGCGCCGCGTTTGGGCTGCGCCCGCTCGCGGCGCCGGCAGAAACACTCGTCCAGAACGACGCGTGCGGCGCGATCGGCGCCGTGGCGCTGCCGACTGACGGATTGGCCGCCGATCACATGGGGTAGACCTCATCCAGCGCTTCCGGCAATCGGTCCGGGGGACAGACGAAGGAGGAACGGACGATGGTTGCATTGGTCGTGCTCCTGCTGATCGTGGTCGTCTTTGGCGGCCTTGGTTTCGCGGCTCACCTGCTTTGGATCCTGCTGATCGCGGCGCTCGTGCTGTGGGCGCTCGGGTTCTTGATCGGCGGCGTCGCGGACGGCGGACGCCGCCGCTGGTACGGGCGCTGGTAGCGGACGGAGAGCGCTTTGGTGCGGCACACGACGATCGAGCGAGGAGCGCGCTCGCTGCCCTCGGCGGCGGCTGTGAGGGTCGCGCTCGTCGAGGACTCGTTCCGCCACGAAGCGCTGTTCTACAACGGCGTCGACGGCTTCTTGCGCGGAGCGCTTCCGTTTGTCGTGGAGGCGCTCGAGGCCGGTGAGCCGCTGCTCGTCGCCGTCGGCGAGCAGCGCGCCGCGCTGCTGCACGACGCGCTGCTCGAGGAGGCCGAGCGCGTCTGCTTCGTCGAGATGTCCGAGCTCGCGCGTAATCCCGCTCGCGTGATCGGCGCGTGCCGCGACTTCGTCGCCGAGCACGCCGCCAGCCGACGCGGCGCGCGCGTGCTGAGCGAACCGGCTTGGGCCGGACGCAGCGATGCCGAGCTCGACGAGTGCGCGCGCCACGAGTCGCTGCTCAACGTCGCCTTCGCGCGCGGGCCGGCCTGGCGCCTGCTCTGTCCTTACGATCTCGACGCGCTCGCGCCGGGCGTGATCGACACCGCCCGGCGCACGCACCCGGCGTTGATGCACGAAGGGATCAGCCGCCGCAATGGCGCGTTCTTGCCGTTGCATCACGCGCCGGGCCCGTTCAACGGCACGCTGCCGGCGCCGCCGGCGGCGCATGAGCAGCTGCTGTTCACGCGCGACGGCATCGGCGCGATCCGCGCGCTGATCGCCTCGCGCAGCGGCGAGGCCGAGCTCGGCGTCGAAGCCGGCGAGGATCTCGTGCTGGCCGTCAACGAGCTCGTCACGAACAGCGTGCAGCACGGTGGCGGCGGTGGCACGCTGCGAATCTGGCGCGAGCGCGAGGACATGCTCGTCTGCGAGGTTCGCGACCGCGGCTTCATCCGCGATCCACTCGTCGGGCGCCTGCAGCCGCCGATCGAACAACACGGTGGGCGCGGGCTGTGGCTCGTCAACCAGCTGTGCGATCTCGCGCAGATTCGCTCGGCGCCGAGCGGCACGGTCGTGCGCGTGCGCATGCAGCGCCGCGCGCCGCGCGACTGGAGCTAGCGCCGGCGATCGCCGCGCTGCGAGGCCGCCGCGCCGCGCGCGAGACGCTCGATCGATCGTTTCGCGCGAACGCCGTTGGGGTGTTTCTCGCGATCGGATGTCGCCTCCGAACGGCCGCGGCGAGGCACGAAGAGCACCCAGAATCGGACCGCGGAGGTGCGATACGATTGGCGCGTGGGCGCTCAGGAGCACCTTCGCGTAGAGGTTCGGCGCGAGGCGGACCGGGTTGTTTTGCGCCTCGACGGCGAACTCGACCTTGCCAGCTCGACGATCCTCGAGCGCGCGCTCGAAGCGGCCGATGTGACGCAGGCGCCGCTGCTCGTGCTCGACCTCGACGAGCTCAGCTTCGTCGACTCGACGGGGCTGCGCGTAATCCTGCTCGCACACGAGGCGGCGCGCAATCGCGAGCAGGAGTTCGCGATCACGCCAGGCTCGGCGCAAGTTCAGCGCCTGCTGAGCATCACGAGCGTCGCCGAGCACATGCGCGTGATCGCCTCGCCGGACGACCTGCTCGTCTGAGCGCTCGCGGGCCGTCGCCGGCAGCGCTCGCGAGACCGCGGCCGAGCTCCGTCGAGCGCTCGTAAAGCCGGCCGCCGCGGAGAATACGCTCAGGCGATGAAGCCCGACGAGCGTCTCGCCGTGATCGATCTCGGCTCGAACTCGTTCCGCCTCGTCGTGTTCCTCGCCGGCGCCGGCTGGTGGAAGCGCACCGACGAGATCTACGAGCCGGTGCGGATCGGCGAGGGCATGGCGAGCAGCGGCGAGCTCGGCCGCGAGCCGATTGCGCGCGCGTTGGCGACGCTCGACGTGTTCGCGCACTTCGCGAATGCGAGCGGACTCGATCGTGCCGCGATCGACGCCGTCGCGACGAGCGCGATTCGCGACGCGACGAACGGCGAGGCGTTCCTCGAGCGAGCGCGCGAGCGCGCTGGGCTGCCGATTCGCGTGCTCTCGCGTGAGGCCGAGGCGCGCTACGGCTACCTCGCCGCGGTCAACTCGACGACGCTCGAGCACGGCTGCGTGCTCGACCTCGGCGGCGGCTCGCTGCAACTCGTTCGCGTCGAGCAGCGGCACGAGCGCGACAGCCGCTCGTGGCCGATCGGCACGGTGCGGATGAGCGAGCGCTTCCTGCCGGTCAACGGCCCGGCCAAGCGCCGGCAGCTCGACGCGCTGCGCGAGCACGTCGCCGAGCGGCTGCTCGAGGCGGAGTGGCTGAACGACGCGCGCGGCTCGAGCGCCGGCGCGCGGATCGTCGGCATCGGCGGGACCGTGCGCAACCTCGCGGCGGCCGCGCAGCGCGCCGCCGGGCTGCCGTCGAACGGCGTGCAGGGCATGGTGATCGGACGCGACGCGCTCGACGAGCTCGTCGAGCGGCTAGCCGCGCTGCCGGCGGCCGAGCGCGCGAGCGTGCCGGGAATCAAGCCGGCGCGCGCAGATCTGATCCTCGCCGGCGCGGTCGTCGTGCAGAGCGTCTTGCGCGCCGGCGGCTTCGACGGTCTCGAGGCGACCGAGGCGGGCCTGCGCGAGGGCGTCTTCTTCGAGCGGCTGCTCGCGCCGCGCGAGCAGCCGCTGTTCGAGGACGTGCGCCGCGCGAGCGTGCTCAACCTCGCCGGCCAGTACCACCTCGACGTCGCGCACACGCGCCACGTCGCGACGCTCGCGCTCGGCATGTTCGACGAGCTCGCGCGACTCGGCCTGCATCGCGGCGATCCGCGTGAGCGCGAGCTGCTGTGGGCGGCGAGCATCCTGCACGACGTCGGCATGTCGGTCGACTACGACGATCACCACAAGCACTCGCGCTACCTGATCCTCAACGCCGGGCTGCCCGGCTTCACGCCGGTCGAGGTCGCGATCATCGCGCAGGCGGCCCGCTATCACCGCAAGGGCATGCCAGACCCGGGCCCGCTGCGCGCGCTGTTCGGCGCCGGCGACGCCGAGCGTCTCGAACGCTGCGCGGTGCTGCTGCGCTTGGCCGAGGATCTCGAGCGCTCGCGCGATCAGCTCGTGCGCGAAACGCGCTTGACGTTGCACGATGGCGCGGTCGAGCTGGAGCTGATCGCCGACGGCGAGCCGGCCGTGCCGCGCTGGGCGGCCAAACGCGAGACGGAGGCGTTCGCGCGCGCGTTCCATCGCGACCTCGCCGTGGCCGCTTGAGCGGCGGCGTCGTTGGTGGAGCGGCGGCGTCGCGCCGGGGCCAGGCAGCGGCTGTTCGAGCGTGAGCGTTGCGCCGGCGGGCCGCCCGCAGCGGCCGCATGTGTCGAAGCAGGGGCGTCGAGTCGGAGCCGGCTGCCGCCGTAAGCTGGAGCCGAGCGTCGGCGCCGGCGGCGCGCGACGGCGCGCGTCAGGCGCTCGCGAGCTCGCGCACGCGCCCGGCGCAGTCGAACAGGATCAGTCCGTCGGCCGAGAGCGGACGCGGTAGCCAGGCGCGCTCGTGCACGACGCGGCAGACGCGCTGCACGGCCGCCGTCGCGCCGTTTCCGCCGCGCGTCGAGAACTCGCCGCCGAGGATCACGTAGCGCGCTTCGTGGCGGCTGACCAAGCGGCTGAGCCCACGGCCGCTGAGCGCCGGGTCGGTGCCGCTGAAGCCGCCGACCGAGCCGGCGTCGGCGCCGAGCAGGATCATCGGCGAGGCGGTGTTCGACGCGTCGGCGAGCACCGACCAGCGCGAGCCGGCGCCGTGGCGCTCGACGTAGCCGAGCAGCGCGCGGTCGACGGCGACGTGCTCGGCGTCGACGCCGTACCCGCCGGGGCCGGACGCGGCGCGCGGGCCGGCGGCGGGGAACGTCGATTGCACCGGCGCGAGCCAGTTGCTCGCCGAGTAGACGCCCGGCGCGACGAGCACCGCGCCGAGCGCGATCGCGAGCCCAGCGAAGCGCAGCGGCGCGGCGCGGCGCCCGAGCAGCGTGCCGAGCGCGAGCACGAGCAGCCCGACCGCCGCCGCGACGATCAGCGGCGCGGTGAACCACGCCATGTAGCGCGCCTTGTGCAGCAGCGAGATCTGCACCGGTACGGTCGCGGCGACGGCCGCGAGGACGATCAGCGCGCGCCAGTCGCGATTGCGCGCAAAGCGCTCGAACGCGTACGCGCCGAGCCCGACCATCGCCGCGACGCCGGGGCCGAGCGCGGAAACGTAGTACGGGTGCACGATGCCCTTCGAGAGGCTCAGCACGGCCGCCTCGACGAGGAACCAGCCGCCGAGCACGATCACGATCGACAGGCGCGAGCGGTCGAAGACCGGGCGCAGGCGCGATTGGCCGAAGCTCGAGCGCCCGCTCGCCGCGCGGCCTGTCGGCGCTGCCGGCGGCGCGTCGGCCGCCGGTTTGCCGGCCTGATCTTCGCGCTCCCGCGGCGCTCCGCGCTCGGGCCACAGCGCGAGCAGCGCGAACGCGATCAGGCCGGCGAGCGCGAACGCCAGCATCCACGCTCCCTGGTCGCCGAGGCCGCGTCCGAACAGCCGTAGAGCGCTGACCGACGGGCCGAACGCGATCGGGTTGCGTTCGCGCCCATTCGGCAGGAATTCCGATTTTTCCGGCGTCGCGGCGACGATGTGCGTCTTCGTCGCTTCGCCAGCCGACCGCTTGGCCGGCGCGACCGTCCGCGCGACGCCGCCGGCGCCGACCGGGATCTGACCGGGGCCGCCGGTTTGGCCGCCGACGCGGCCGAAGCCGTTGTAGCTGAACGTCAGGCCGAGCTCGGTGTTGTTCGTCGAGCTGCCGACGAACGGTCGCTGCGAGGCCGGCGTCAGTTCGACCGCGAGCATCCACGCGCCGGAGACGACGACCATCGCGAGGCCGGCGACGATCAGCTGCAGCAGCCTGCGCCGCAGCGAGCCGCGCGCGCACAGGGCGTAGCCGAGCGCGATGCCGGGGACGATCAGGTACGCCGCGAGCGTCTTCGTGTTGAACGCGAGCCCGACGAGCACGCCGCACCACAGCAACGTGCGCCAGCGGCCGGTGTCGCACGCGCGCAGCGCCGCGTCGCACGCGAGGATCATCAGCACGATCAGCAGCGCGTCGACGTTGTTCGTGCGCGAGATCGCGACGAACGACGGGAACACGGCGAGCGTGAGCGCGCCGGCGACGGCCGCCCAGCCGCCGACCCGCCGCGCGAGCATCCGGTAGAGCAGCGCGACCGACAGCACGCCGACGCCCGCCTCCGGCAGCAGCACGCTGAGGTGGCCGAAGCCGAACAGCTTCGCGCTGGCCGCCTGCAACCACAGCGCGAGCGGCGGCTTGTCGACCGTGATCAGCCCGCCTGGGTCGAACGAGACGAAGAAGAAGTTGTGCCACGAGCGCAGCATCGACTTGACGCCGGCCGAGTAGAAGATGTTGCCGTAGCCGTTCTGCGCGAGCCGGTGGACGTTGAGCACGGCCGACAGCGCGAGCACGGCGGCGAGCGCGACGTGGTGCAGGCCGGGGCGGCGGAGGCGCTCGAGCGCGCTGGAGCGCCGCTCGCGCAGGTCGCCGCGCTCGCCTGTCGCCGGCAATGTCGCGGCCTGCCGCGAGCTCATGCCGAGAGCGACCCGAGCAGGCGCTCGAGATCGTTCTCGTCGTTCCACGCGCCGACCGACGCACGCAGCCACGGGCGGTCGGGGATGTTGCGCACGACGACGCCGCGCTCGGCGAGCGCGTCGCGCTCGGTCTCGGCGTCGGCGCTCTCGAACGAGACGAGCGTCGTCGCGTCGCGCGGCGCGATCGCGCGCCCACGCTCGGCGAGCAGTTCGGCCAGCCGCGCGGCGAGCGTGCTCGCGCGCTCGTGCACGGCGCTCCAGCCGGCCGACTCGAGCAGCTCGATCGACGCCAGCGCGCACGCAACGGCCTCGGCGCTCAGCGACATCGCGTCGAAGCGGCGCGCGTCGTCGTGCGGCCGTGCGTCGATGCCGTCGCTGGGCGTCTCGAGGTTGCCGTAGCCGCGGCGCGTCACGGCGAGTCGCTCGCGCAGTTGCGGCGTCACGTAGAGCATGCCTGTGCCGTCCGGCCCGCACAGCCACTTCTGCCCGGCGCCGGCGTACGCGTCGCAGCCGAGCGCGCGCACGTCGACCGGGACCGCGCCGACGCCTTGCGCGCCGTCGAGCAGCACCGACACGTCGAGCTCGGCGAGCTCGGGCGGCGCGAGCAGCCCGCTGATCCAGCCGACGTGCGAGCAGGCGACGAGCCGCGTGCGCGCGCCGACCGCTTCGGCGAGCTCGCCGAACGGCACTTCGCGAACCTCCACGCCGCGCAACTCGCGCGCGGCGCCGAGCGCGCCGAGCAGGCCCGGGTGCTCCTCGTCGCTCGTGACGATCTGATCGCCCGGCTCGAGCGCGAGCCCGCCGAGGACCTGTGCGATGCCTTCGCTCGTGCACGTCGTCAGCGCGACGTCCGCCGATGCGGCGCCAAGCGCGCGCGCATACGCCGCGCGCAGGCGATCGTTCAGCTCGGTGCGCCGCGCGAAGTGCGCCGACGCGCGTCCGTCGATCGCCTCGCGCTCGAGCTCGTCGGCCACCGCGCGCACGGCGCGCGCCGGCAGTGGGCCGTCGGTTCCGGCGTTCAGGTACGCGAGCTCCCGCACGACCGGGAACTCGGCACGCAACCCAAGGAGATCCACAAACCGCGAGAATACCCGCATGTCCAGCGCACAGACGCCGCTGTGGGAGCCGAGCGACGACGATCGCGAGCGCGCCGAGATGACGCGCTTCATGCGCTTCGTCGGCGAGCGCGACGGCCGCGAGCCGAGCTCCTACGAGGAGTTGTGGCGCTGGTCGGTCGACGAGCTCGAGCAGTTCTGGGCGAGCGTCTGGGACTTCTGCGGCGTGCAGAGCTCGAAACCGTACGAGCGCGTGCTCGCCGAGCGCTCGATGCCCGGCGCCGAGTGGTTCGCCGGCGCGCGGCTGAACTACGCCGAGAACATGCTCAGCGAGCTGCGGCGCGCCGACGGCGATCTGCGCTCGGGGCGCCGGCGCGATCCGGCCGCGGTCGCCGTCGTGCACTGCTCGGAGCTGCGCGAGCTGGACGAGCTGACGTGGGGCGAGCTGAGCGAGCGCGTCGCCGCCGCCGCCGGCGGCCTGCGCGCGCTTGGCGTGCAGCGCGGCGACCGCGTCGTCGCGTACATGCCGAACATCGCCGAGACGCTGATCGCGTTCCTCGCGACCGCGTCGATCGGCGCGATCTGGTCGAGCGCCGCGCCGGAGTTCGGCGCGCGCGCCGTGATCGACCGCTTCGCGCAGATCGAGCCGAAGGTCCTGCTCACCGTCGACGGCTATCGCCACGGCGGCAAGGACTTCGACCGCGGCGCGATCGTGCAGAGCATCCGCGCCGAGCTGCCGAGCGTCGAGCACACCGTCCTGCTCGGCTATCTCGACCCCGGCGCGCGGCTCGACGGCGCGATCGGCTGGGACGAGCTGCTGCAGCGCGGCGAGCGCGCCGAGCTCATCTTCGAGCAGGTGCCGTTCGATCACCCGCTGTGGGTGCTCTACTCCTCCGGCACGACCGGCCTGCCGAAGGCGATCGTGCACGGCCACGGCGGGATCCTCGTCGAGCAGCTGAAGAAGCGCCTGCATATGGACCTGCGCCCCGGCGATCGGATGTTCTGGTTTACGACGACCGGCTGGATGATGTGGAACTTCCTCGTCGGCTGCCTGCTCTCCGACGCGGCGATCGTGCTGTACGACGGCAGTCCGGCCGAGCCCGACCTCGGCGCGCTGTGGCGCTTGGCCGAGCGCGCGAAGATCACCTGCATGGGCCTCAGCGCCGGGCTGCTCGCCAGTTGCGAGAAGGACGGCGTCGAGCCGGCGCGTGACTGCGACCTCAGCGCGCTCCGCGCGATCGGATCGACCGGCTCGCCGCTCGCGCCCGAGAGCTTCAAGTGGGTCTACGAGCACGTCGGCGCGAACCTCTGGCTGTTCTCGACGAGCGGCGGCACCGACGTCTGCACGGCGTTCGTCGGCGGCTGCCCGCTGCTGGCGGTCTACGAAGGCGAGCTGCAGTGCCGGATCCTCGGCTGCGCCGTCGAGTCGTGGGACGAGGCTGGCGTCGCGCACGTCGATCGCGTCGGCGAGCTCGTGATCACCGAGCCGATGCCGTCGATGCCGCTGTTCCTGTGGGGCGATCGCAGCGGCGAGCGGCTACACGACAGTTACTTCGCGATGTACCCCGGCGTTTGGCGCCACGGCGATTGGATTCGGGTCACGCCGCGCGGCGGCGCCGTGATCTACGGCCGCTCGGACTCGACGATCAATCGCCAGGGCGTGCGCATGGGCACGAGCGAGATCTACCGCGCCGCCGGCTCGCTGCCCGACGTGCTCGACGCGCTCGTCGTCGACATCCCCAAGCCCGGCGGCGACGGCGAGCTTCAGATGGTGCTGTTCGTCGCGCTCGCCGACGGCGTGACGCTCGACGACGAGCTGACGCGCGAGATCAAGCGCGCGATTCGCGAGGACTGCTCGCCGCGCCACGTGCCGAACGAAGTCCGCCAGGTCGGCGAGGTGCCGCGCACGCTGTCGGGCAAGGTGCTCGAGGTTCCGGTCAAGCGGATCCTGATGGGCGCGCCGGTCGAGCAGGCGGCGAGCATCGACTCGCTCGCCAACCCGCGCTCGCTCGACTACTTCGTCGCGCTCGCGAGAGAGCTCGACCTGAAGCCCGCCGACGCGCCCGTCTCGCACTGAATCGCCGCCCGTTCGGTGACCGCCGCAGGCGGTCGCGACGGCGCGCGATCAGAGCCCCAACGAACGCCCGACAATCTCCTTCATGATCTCGTTGGCGCCGCCATAGATGCGTGTCACGCGGGCATCCGCGTAGGCGCGAGCGATCGGGTACTCCGTCATATAGCCATAGCCGCCGAACAGCTGCAAGCAGCGGTCGGCGACGCGGCCCTGCAGATCGGTGCACCACCACTTCGCGCTCGCCGCGTCCTCTGGCGTCAGCTCGCCTTCGTCGAGCGCCTGCGTGCAGCGGTCGATGTACGCGCGCGCGATGTCCGCTTCGCCGCGCAGCTCCGCGAGCGTGAAGCGCGAGCTCTGAAACGAGCCGATCGGCTGACCGAACGCCTTGCGCTCGCGCACGTACTCGAGCGTCCACTCGATCATCGCCTCGCCCGCCGCGACCGCCGACGCGGCGATCGAGAGCCGCTCCTGCGGCAGGTTCGAGACCAGCTGGACGAAGCCCTCGCCCTCGCCGCCGAGCAGGTTCTCGACGGGCACCTGCACGTTCGTGAACGACAGCTCGGCCGTGTCCTGCGCGTGCTGGCCGATCTTCTCGAGGTTGCGCCCGCGCTCGAAGCCGTCCATCCCGCGCTCGAGCACGAGCAGGCTGATGCCGCGGTGTCGCTGCGACGGATCGGTCTTCACCGCCGTGATGATCAGGTCGGCGTTGATCCCGTTCGTGATGAACGTCTTCGAGCCGTCGACGACGTAGTGCTCGCCGTCGCGGCGCGCGCGCGTGCTCATCGACGCGAGGTCCGAGCCGATCCCCGGCTCGGTCATCGCGAGCGCCGTGATCAGCTCGCCTGAGACGATTCCCGCCAGCCAGCGCGCGCGCTGCTCGTCGGTGCAGTAGCGCTCGAAGTACGGCAGGCAGATGTCGTTGTGCAGCGTGATGCCGAGGCCGAAGCCGCCGACGCCCGCGCGTTGGCACTCTTCGCCGATCACGACGTTGAAGCGGAAGTCCTTCGCGCCGGCGCCGCCGAAGCGCTCAGGCACCGACATCCCGAGGAAGCCGCCGCGCCCGGCGAGCGCGAAGACCTCGCGCGGGACGATCCCGTCGCGCTCCCATTCGCCGTAGCGACCCTGCTCGCCGATCACCTCGCGCGAGAGGAACGTGCGAAAGCTCTCGCGGAAGTCATCGTGGACGTCGTCGAACAGGTTTCGGCGCATGGTCCTGACCCTATCCGTCGACCGGCCCAGGCGATCGGTGGGGGCCTTTCGGTGGGGGCCTTTCGCATTTTGCGCGGCGATAGCCGTTGCATATACGGCGTATGTACGATCGCTATCGCTCGGCCAAAACGACGATCCGCTCTCGGTCGAAGAGCGAAGCTGGTTCAGCGAAAGTCGGGCTTCGCAAGGAGCAACTGCACGTCCTGGATGCGCCGCTCGCGAAAGCCGCCCTCGCAGTAGCACAGGTACAGGTCCCACAGGCGGCGGAAGCGCTCGTCGTAGCCGAGCTCGGAGAGCTGCGCGGCCGAAGCGGCGAAGCGCTCGCGCCAGTGGCGCAGCGTCGTCGCGTAGTGCTCGGTGATGTCCTCGAACTGCGCTTCGCGGAAGTCGGTCACGCGCGTGACCATTCTTGCGATCAGCTGCAGCGACGGCAGGCAGCCGCCAGGGAAGATGTGCGTGTTGATGAAGCTGCGCCCGGCCTTCTCGACCTCGTACGCGCGATCCTCGATCACGATCGCCTGCAGCAGCATCGCGCCGTCGTCGGCGACGAGCTCCGAGCAGCGGCGAAAGAACGTCGGGAAGTACTGCCAGCCGACCGCCTCGATCATCTCGATCGAGACGAGCTTGTCGTAGCGCCCGCGCAGCTCGCGGTAGTCCTCGAACAGGACTGTCACGCGATCGGCGAGCCCCGCTTCGCGAATCCGCCGCGTCGCGTAGTCGTGCTGCTCGGCCGAGATCGTCGTCGTCGTCACGCGACAGCCGTAGCGTTCGGCCGCGTACTGCGCGAACCCGCCCCAGCCCGTGCCGATCTCGAGCACGTGATCGTCGCCCGTCAGGCGGAGCTTCTCGCAGATCCGCTCGAGCTTCGCCAACGACGCCTCCTCGAGCGTCGTCTCAGGCGAGTCGAACACCGCGCACGAGTACATCATCGTGCGATCGAGAAACTGCGAGAAGAGCTCGTTGCCGAGGTCGTAGTGCGCCGCGATCTGCGTGCGCGCGCGCGACGGCGTGTTGCGCGCCAGCCAGCCGGCGAAGCGCTGCAGCGGCACGAGCACCGGCGAGAACGCGCGGCGCAGCGCGTCGAGCGCGTCGACGTTGAGCGCGGCGATGCGCGTCAGCGTGACGAGGTCGTCGCAGTCCCACAGGCCCTCTACATACGACTCGCTGGCGCCGAGGCTGCCGCGCAGCAGCGAGCGATAGAAGCGCGGCGAGTGCACGTTCAGCTCCGTGCGCAGCGCGCGCTCGGCGTCGCGCTCGCCGAAGCGCATCCGGCGCGAGCGCTCGTTGACGATCAGCTCGCCATCGTGCATCCGCGAGAGGACCGCGAGCACGACCAGCCGCGCGAGGCCGTCGAGCGGCGTCGTCGCCGGCGTCGGCTGGCGCCGAGCGCTCGACGCGAGCTCGTGTGTCGCAGCGCTCATCGCTCGCTCGTCCGATCGCTGTCGCGCGGGCGCGCGTGCCAACTCGCGCCGCGCAAGCGCAGGCGCAGCGCGTGCGTGTAGATCCGCGCCGTCAGCCGCAGCGTCAGTAGCGGGTAGCGCGTCAGCGCGCGGCGCAGCTCGCGCGCGTCCAACTCGCGGCGCCGTAGCGCGAGCGTCGCGTCGAACACGCGCTCGCCGCCTGCGCGCGTCGAGTCGATCTGCACCGACAGCGTCTGCGCCGGTGTCGTCAGCCGCCAGTCGTAGGTGTGCTCCATGCCCATCAGCGGCGAGACGTGCAGCGCCTTGGCGAACTCGCCGCGCATCACGCGACTGGCCGGCTCGCCGGCGCCTTCGGCCGTCGGCGACGCTCCGTCGGCGGCCACCTCGTCGCCCGCCGCATCGGCGCCCGTGCGCTGCCCGTCGAGCGCGAGCACGTACGAGTGCTGATCGCCCCACGGCGTGTTCGTGACGTGCGCGACGACCGCGCGCACACGCTCGCCGGCCGCGTCGAAGCAGTAGTAGAAGCTGACCGGGTTGAAGCAGTGCCCGGCATAGCGCAGATGCGTCAGCAGCCGGATCGGTCCGTCGAGCGCGATCGCGCAGCGCTCGGCGACGAGCGCGCGGACCGACTCGCTCAATGGCGTGCGCGCGTCGCCGAGATGGTCGGCGCGGCGAAACCACGCGAGCGCCGGGCCGCGCGCCGACCACAGCAGGCGGCCGTCGAACAGCTCAGGCAGCTCGTCGAGGTCGAGGTACGCCATGAACAGCCGGTAGGGCAGCTCGTCGCTCGGCGCGCCGAAGCGGCGGTGGCGGACGAAGCCCTCATACAGGCACGACGCGCGTGCGCCCGGCGCCGGCCGGGCGCCTGCCGCTTGCGACGCAGCGCTCGCGCGATCGGCCGCTGTGAGCGCGCCTGTCACGACCGGCGCGCTCACAGGCCCACCCTGAACGGCGCGCACGCGCGCAGCGCGCTGCGCACGCCGTCCTCGTGAAAGCCCCAGCCCCAGTAAGCGCCGCAGTAATGCGTGCGGCTCGAGAGGTTGCTGATCGCCGAGTGCTTCGATTGCGCGGCGACGCCACGCGGCGTGTACATCGGATGCGAGTAGGAAATCGTGCGAATGATCTTCGCCGGGTCGATCGCCTCGGTCCGGTTCAGTGTGACGCAGAAGTCGCGGTCGGCCGTGAGACGCTGCAGGTGGTTCATGTAGTAAGTCACCGTGCTCAGCGGCTTCGGTTCGCTCAGCAGGTGGAAGTTCCACGCCGAGCGCGCCCAGCGACGGCGCGGGAGCAGGCTGCTGTCGGTGTGCAGCACGGCCTCGTTCGGCTGGTAGCGGATCGCGCCGAGCAGCTCGTGCTCGCGCGCGCTCGCATCGGTGAGCATTCGCAGCGCCTGATCTGAGTGCGTCGCGACGATCACGTGGTCGTAGCGCTCGACGTCCGCGCCGGCCGCGACGAGCTCGACGGCGTCGACGCCGCGCGTGATCGAGCTGACCGGCGCGCTGAGGCGGATGCGATCGGCGAACGGCTGCGTCAGCGCTTCGACGTAGCGCGCCGAGCCGCCCGAGACGGTCGCCCAGCGCGGGCGGTCGCGGAAGCCGAGCATCCCGTGGTTGGCGAAGAACTCGGCGATGAAGCGCGCCGGGAACGAGCCGGCCTGGCGAGGATCGGCCGACCACACCGCAGAGAGCTGCGGCACGATCAAGCGCTCGACGAACGCGCGCGAGAAGCGGTGGCGCGCGAGGAAGTCGCGCATCGACTCGCCGCTTTCCTCGCCATCGAGCAGCCGGCGCAACGCGCGGTTGAACCGCAGCAGGTCGACGATCATTCGCTGAAAGCGTGGGCTCGCGATGTTGCCCGGCTGGCAGAGCAGGCCACGCGGCGTGCCGCTGAACTCGAAGTCGTGCTCCTCGCCCTTGACCGAGAAGCTCATGTGCGTCGGCTGGCGCGCGACGCCGAGCCGGTCGAGCAGTCGCGTGAACAACGGGTAGTTGCGGTCGTTCATCACGATGAAGCCGGTGTCGACGTGATGCGTCGCGTAGTCCGTGTCGACGCGAATCGTGTTCGTGTGACCGCCGGCGTATGAGTTCGCCTCGTAGACGACGATCTCGTGCTCGCGGTGCAGCAGGTGCGCCGCGACCAAGCCGGAGACGCCTGCGCCGACGATCGCGATCCTCATCGGCCGTCCTTGCGAGTGTGCTCTGAGCGCGCCATCTCGTTCATGAATGTACGCCCAGCGTGAGGCGTCGGATCATCGGCGCCACACAGATCGCATGCGCGCCAGCAGGAGTGCGAGGCGGCGGCGTCGAACAAGTGCGCCGATGAAGCGAGTCGCGACTCCCACCAGCGAGCGCCAGCCTCCTGTCGGCGGCACGAGCGAGCACCAGAGCTTGTCGAAGTACATTCGCGCACGCTTCGAGGAGTGCTCGCGCTCGCAGAAGGACGTCGCGCAGTACATCGTCGACCACCTCGACGAGGCCGCCTTCCAGACGGCCGAGGAGCTCGCGCGTCGCGCGAACACTTCGAGCTCGACCGTCGTGCGCTTCTCGCAGGCGCTCGGCTTCGAGGGCTTTCCCGAGCTGCAGGCGGCCGCGCGCGAGGAATATCGCCGAGTGCACGCGCAAGGCAACGAGACGAACGGCGCGCCGGCCTCTTCCGCGCCGCTGTTCTCGCTCGACCAGAACGAGTTCGAGACGGCGCTCGCCGCCGACCACCTGAACGTCGAGGAGACCGCGCGCAAGGTCTCGCGCAGCTCCGTCGAGGCGCTGATCGAGGCGATCGTCTCGGCTGAGAAGGTGCTCGTCGCCGGCACCGACCAGATGGCTTTCTTCGCCAGCTACCTGCGCCACCTGCTGATGCTGCTCGACCTGCGCGTCGACGTCGTCGCGAGCCCGTCGCAAGAGGCGCTCAGCAGGCTCGGCCGGATCGAAGCCGGCACGCTCGTGATCGGTCTGTCGGCCGGGCGCCCGCATCCGCTCGTCGTACGCGCGATGAAGCTCGCGCGCCACCGCAAGGCGCAGACGGCTGCGATCACCGACGCGACGCTCTCAGAGGTCGCCAAGCTCGCGCAGATCAAGCTCTACTACTCCTCGAACAGCCCCGCTTACGTGCGCTCGCACACGGCCCTGCTGAGCCTGATCCAAGCGCTCGCCTACGGCGTCTACGCGCAAGACACCGCGCAGTACGACGACCGGATCAAGGCCTTCCGCCTGAAGTAGGCCCAGTCACGCGCATAGCCGGCCCGGACGGCCGGCCTGGTAACGGTCGTGGCGGCCGGAGCGTTCTCCAGTTGTATCGACGAGCGGAGGCCGGCTCGACTTGAAGGCAGGATGCCGGTCACCCGGGAGCCCACTCGCCCCAGGTAAACTCCCGCCTATGCGAGACGAGGCCACATTCCGCGTCAAGACCGGCCTGGCGGAGATGCTCAAGGGCGGCGTGATCATGGACGTCGTCACGCCGGCGCAGGCGACCGTCGCCGAGCAGGCCGGCGCCGCCGCCGTGATGGCGCTCGAGCGCGTGCCAGCCGACATCCGCCGCGACGGCGGCGTCGCGCGGATGTCCGATCCGGAGATGATCTCCGGCATTCAAGAGGCCGTCAGCATTCCGGTGATGGCGAAGGCGCGGATCGGCCATTTCGTCGAGGCGCGCGTGCTCGAGGCGCTCGAGGTCGACTACGTCGACGAGTCAGAGGTGCTGACGCCGGCCGACGAGGCCAATCACATCGACAAGTGGGAGTTCAAGGTGCCGTTCGTCTGCGGCGCGACGAACCTCGGCGAGGCGCTGCGCCGGATCGGCGAGGGCGCGGCGATGATCCGCTCGAAGGGCGAGGCCGGAACAGGCGACATCGTCGAGGCCGTACGTCACATGCGCAAGATCGGCGGCGAGATCCGCAGGCTCGGCATGCTCGAAGACGCCGAGCTGGCGACTGCGGCGAAGGAGCACCAGGCGCCGCTCGATCTCGTACGCCAGGTTGCGCGCGATGGCAAGCTGCCGGTCGTCCTGTTCTGCGCCGGCGGCATCGCGACGCCGGCCGACGCCGCGCTGATGATGGCGCTCGGCGCCGAAGGCGTGTTCGTCGGCTCGGGCATCTTCAAGTCTGAGGACCCGCCGGCGCGCGCTCGCGCGATCGTCGAGGCGACGACGCACTGGCAGGACGCCGAGCGCGTCGCCGAGGCCTCGCGCGGCCTCGGGCTGGCGATGGAGAGCTTGGAGAGCTCGAAGCTCGAGAGCGAGCAGCTCCTAGCCCAGCGCGGCTGGTAGCACTGCTCGTTTGCACAGGACTGGACGGTCGAGGGTCAAGCGAGACAAGGACGGAGGGAGCGTGGCGTGCTAGGCACGCGAGCGACTGAGGACGCCGTCTCGCGCCGGCCATCGAGCGTCCTGATTGGTGTGCTCGCGCTGCAAGGCGACTTCGAGGCGCACGCGAAGGTGCTGCGGCGTCTCGGCGCGGCGGTGCGCGAGGTTCGCGTCGTCGCCGACCTCGACAGCGTCGACGGCCTCGTGATTCCCGGCGGCGAGTCGACCACGATGACGCTCGGCATCGAGCGCGAGCGGCTCGCCGAGCCGATTGCCGCGCTCGTCCGCGGAGGGTTGCCGGTGCTCGGCTCGTGCGCTGGGCTGATCATGCTCGACCGCTCGCATCTGGGCGTGATGGACATCGCCGCTGAGCGCAACGCGTTCGGCCGGCAGATCAAGAGCTTCGAGTCCGACCTCGACGTCGCCGGACTGCCGGGCGGGCCGTTGCGCGGGATCTTCATTCGCGCACCGTGGATCGCCGAGCACGGTCCCGACGTCGAGGTCCTCGCTGCGGTCGAAGGTCACGCTGTCGCGGCGCGCGAGGGCCACATGCTGGCGGTCGCGTTCCACAGCGAGCTCGGCGATGACGATCGCCTGCACGAGCTGCTGCTCGGCTGGGTGCGCGAGCGGCGCGCCGGCTGAGCTACGCCGTCGCGAAGCGCACGACGCCGTCCCGCTCGTGCTCGCAGACGCTGCCGTCGGCGAGCAGCAGGTCGACGTGGCCGAGCACCTCCGAGAGCGTCAGGTAGGCCTGCGTGACGGCGACGTTGCCCCACAGCTCGTGCGCGATCTCATGCGCGGTGCGCGGCCTCGCTTCGATCAGGCGCAGGATCTTCGCCGCGCGGCGCTCGTGCATTCGCATCCGTTGGTCGATCAGCTCGGCGTGCCCGACGATCGGCGGCCCATGTCCGGGCAGCACCAGCGACAACTCCATGGCTCGCGTCTTCTGCAGCGAGTCGATGTAGGTCAGCAGCGCGCGCGGTCGCTCGCCGACAGGGTCGGCCTCGTCGTCGAGCGGGCGCGCCAGCAGCGGATTCGAGGAGATGTGCTTGATCAGGTGGTCCGCTCCGAGCAGGATCGAGCTTTCGCCCTGCTCGGTCCGGTCATCGAGAAAGACCGTGTCCGACGGACTGTGGCCAGGTCGGTGCAGCACTTTCAGCGTGCGATCGCGCAGCTGCAGATCGGTGCCGTCGCGCAGCGGACGCGTCACCTCGACGGCGGCGCCCCAGCCCCGAAAGCTGGCCGAGACGGCACGCAACGCGGTGACGACTTCCGGCGGGATCCCGTGTCGGAGCATGATCGCCTCGGCGAACGAGTCGTCGGCCTCGGCCTGCTCGCTGTAGCTCGCGAGGTACGGAGCCAGCGTGTCGAGCGCAGCGACTTCGGCGCCTGAGCGGCGCGCGAGGATCTGCGCAAGTCCGAAGTGGTCGATGTGCTGGTGGCTGACGATCAGCAGCTCGAGGTCCTCGACACGATGCCCGTGCGCCGCGAGCGCCTGCTCGAGCTCGTCGAGCGCCTTCGCCGAGTTCGGCCCCGAGTCGATCAGCGTCAGCGGCGAGTCCTCGATCAGGTACGCATTGATTCGCCCGACGCGAAACGGCGTCGGGATCGCGAGGCGATGAATACCGGCTTCGGCAGCCTGCGCGAGCTCGCGCTGCTCCTGCTCGCGCTGCCGGTCCGCCGCCTCGCTCACGAGCGGATCAAGGCGAGCACCTCGTCACGCCGGCGCTCCATGTCCTCGCGTGAGACGAGCGACTCCAAGCACAGCCGCAGCAGCGGCTCGGTGTTCGACGAGCGCACGTTGAAGTGCCAGTTCTCGTAGTAGATCGAGATCCCGTCGAGTCGTTCCTGGCGCGCGTCGGCGAAGCGCTCGGCGATCTGCTCCATCTTCGCCGCGGCGTCGTCGACTTCGGAGTTGATCTCGCCGGAGATGAAGTAGCGCCGATGAAACGGCGCGAGCAGCTGCGACATCGACTTGCCTTCGCTCGCCAGCAGCTCGAGCACGAGCAGCGCCGGGATTGTCCCCGAGTCGGCGCAGTAGAAGTCGCGAAAGTAGTAGTGCCCGGAGACCTCGCCGCCGAACAGCGAGCCCTCCTTGCGCATCCGCGTCTTGAAGAACGCGTGCCCGACGCGGTTGATGTATGGCTTGCCGCCGGCGTGCTCGACCGTGTCGGGCACCGCCCACGAGGCGCGCACGTCGTAGAGGATCGCCTCGCCGGGGCTCTTGTGCAGCAGCGACTGCGCGAGCAGCGCCGTGAGGAAGTCGCCGTCGACGAACGCTCCGGTCTCGTCGATGAAGAAGCAGCGGTCGGCGTCGCCGTCCCAGGCGATGCCGAGGTCGGCGCCGGTCTCACGGACGCGCTTGACGATCAGCTCGCGGTTCTCCGGCAGCAGCGGATTGGGCTCGTGGTCGGGGAAGTTGCCGTCGGGCGTCCAGTAGGTCTCGATCAGCTCGAGTCCGAGGCGCTCGAGCAGCGGACCGACGATCGGCCCGGCCATCCCGTTGCCTCCGTCGACGACGACCTTCAGCGGCTTCGCCGTCGAGGCGACCTCGTCCGGGTCGATGAAGCGCAGCGCTGCCTCTTGGAACTCGCCGTAGAGGTCGACCTCCTCGACGGCGCCGCGCGGCGCATCGCTGCTCGGAGGATCGATCTCGCCGGACTCTTCGGCTTCTACGCGCCGGCGCACGTCTTCGATGCCAGAGTCGCCCGACAGCGCGATCGCGCCCTCGCGGACGAGCTTCGCGCCGGTGTACGCCTTCGGGTTGTGCGAAGCCGTGCACATCAGGCCGCCGTCGAGCTCGCGCGAGCCGACGAGGAAGTAGAGCATCTCGCTGCCGACCTGGCCGGCGTCGATCACGCTGGCGCCGGCGCTGAGCAGTCCCTCGCGATAGCGCGCGGCCAGCTCGGGCGCCGATAGGCGCATGTCGCGCCCCAGTCCGACGCGCAGCTGCTCGACCGGCTTGCCCTCCAGCTCGGAGAGGACGTGCGCGAAGGCGCGCCCGATCCGCTCGGCGACGTCGCCGTCGATCTGCTCGCCGTACAGGCCGCGGACGTCGTAGGCCTTGAAGATCTCTGGTGTCGTAGGTCTGCTCACGGCCGCCCATCCTAGGGGGCGGCGGGGAGGCGACGCTCGGCCGATGGCCGCCCGGTCGAGTCGCCGACTCGTAGACTGAGATCCATGTCAGGACACTCGAAGTGGGCGAGCATCAAGCACAAGAAGGCGATCGTCGATTCGCGCCGCGGCAAGCAGTTCTCGAAGCTGACCCGCGCGATCATGGTCGCCGCGCGCGACGGCGGCGGCGATCCGACCGGCAACCCGGCGCTCGAGCTGGCGATGCGCAAGGCCAAAGAAGCGTCGATGCCGAAGGACAACGTCGAACGCGCGATCGCGAAGGGCACCGGCGAGGGGGGAGAGGCGGCGGCGATCGAGTCGGTGCTGTACGAGGGCTACGGCCCCGGCGGCGTCGCGCTGCTCGTCGAGGCGATGACCGAGAACCGCAATCGCACGGGCGCCGACGTCAGGCACGCGTTCTCCAAGCACGGCGGCAGCCTCGGCGAGCCGGGCTCGGTCGCGTACCTGTTCGACAAGAAGGGCACGATCGTGATCGACGCCGAGCGCTACTCCGAAGACGACTTGATGGCGGCCGTCGAGGCCGGCGCCGAGGACATCACGGCAGAGGACGACGTGTTCGAGGTCGTCTCCGAGCCGGCCGATTTCACGACCGTCCGCAAAGCGCTCGAAGACTCCGATGTCGAGATGGAGAGCGTCGAGATGGCCTACCGGCCGTCGAGCCTCGTGCCGGTCGACGAAAGCCATCTCGGCTCGTTGATGCGTTTGATCGATGCGCTCGAAGAGAACGACGACGTCGACGCGGTGCACGCGAACTTCGACGCGCCGGCCGAGCTCCTGGAACGGGTCGCCGGCTAGGAGGCGGCCGCCGACGGCGCCTCGCGGCGCGCGCGGTACAGCGGCACGCCGCCGCGGATGCCCTTCAGCTTGCGCTCGCCGGCGAACGACCAGCGGTAGCCGTCGGCGACGCTCTCGCGCAGCTCGCGCTCGACGAGCAGGCTGCCGGGCCGCGCGACGCCGGTGATCCGGCTGGCGAGGTTGACCGGGCGCCCGTACCAGTCGCCGGCGCGCGACAGCGCCTGTCCGAGCGCCGCGCCGGCGCGCAGTTGCGGGAAGTCCTCGCCCTCGCCGTCGGCGGCCTCGATCAGGCTCAGCGCGGCGCCGAGCAGCGGCTCGGGCTTGGGCGAGGCGAGCATCGCCGCGTCGCCGATCGTCTTGACGAGGCGCACCGGCGGTTCGACGACATCCGTGGCAAGCGCTTCCAAGCGCACGGCGAGCCGTCCGAGCTCGTCTGGCGGGACTTCCTCGCCGAGCCGCGTGAAGCCGACGAGGTCGGCGAAGCAGACCGAGACCTCGCGTGAGCCCGGCAGCTGGCCGTCGTTGCGCTCGAACGCGCTGACGACGGTGCTCTGCGTGGCGTGTTTGAGGTGCAGCGCGAGGATGTTCGCGACGAGCGGGTCGACGAGCGGATAGAGATTCGCCGCCGCCTGCGCGTACTGGTAGGCGAGCTCCGGCTCGCTGATGCCCGGCTCGAGCACGAGTTTCAACGGCAGCGCGCGAAGGCTTTCGGCGGCCTGCGAGAGGCCGCGCCCGAGCACGCGCAGCAGGTCGAGCAGCTCCTCGTCGGAGATGCCGGCGTCGCGCGCGACATGGATCATCCGCGTCGACTCGAGCTCGGCGGCCGTGTAGACGGCCTCGTCGGCGTCGGGAATCGGCAGCCCCATCGCCCGTCGCACGACGACGAGGAAGCTCTCCTCGACGCCGCTCAGCTCGGCGACTTCGCGCGCGGTGTAGCGCTCCGGGCCGACGATCACGCGGTCGGCCGGCAGGTAGACGATCGAGCCGGCGGCCGTGCTGCGGCGCAGCTCGGAGAGCGGCACGCCGTCGTCGACGAGTCGTTGCAGCAGCGTGACGCGCTCGGCGCGAGGCTGGCCCTCGAGCCCGTCCAGCAGTCCCTCCGCGGCGAAGTCGATCTGCTCGTCGCCCATCGGCCACCCAGCGTACGCCACCGCGGGAGACGCGGGCGTCTCGACGAGGCAAGCGAGGCAGGCGTCCGAAGGCGGGCGCAGAATCACTCGCCATGATCGTGCTCGGAATCGACCCCGGCCTCGCGAACACCGGCTACGGCGTCGTCGAACGCCGCGGCGGGCGGTTGCTCGCGCTCGCCGGCGGCGTGATCGAGACCGCCGCCGAACTTGCGCGCGAGCGGCGCCTCGCCAAGCTGTACGCCGAGCTCGATGCGCTGATCGTCGCGCACGAGCCTGACGCGGTCGCGTTGGAGGAGCTCTACTTCGGCCAGAACGTGAAGACGGCGTTCGCCGTCGGGCACGCGCGCGGCGTCGCGATGCTCGCGGCGGGCCAGCACGGCTTGCCATGCTCGAGCTATACGCCGCAGCAGGTCAAGGGCGCCGTCTGCGGCAATGGCCGCGCCGATAAGGAGCAGGTCGGGCGGATGGTCAAGACGCTGCTCGCGCTCGAGCGCGAGCCGCGTCCCGATCACGCCGCGGACGCGCTCGCGGTCGCGATCTGCCACGCCAACCGCGCGCCGCTGAGCAGCGCGCTAGCGCAGGCCGGCGCATATCCCACCATGGCGGGGCGCCCCACATTGCAGGCGGCAGGCAAGTGATCGCGCTGCTGCGAGGCGAGGTCGCGGTGCGCCGCGCCGATCACGTCGTCGTGCTGTGCGACGGCGTCGGCTATCGCGCGTCCGTCTCGGCCGAGACGCTGCGCCACGTGCCGCCGGCCGGCGAGCAGGTCACGCTGCACGCGCACCTGATCGTGCGCGACGACGCGCTCGCGCTCTATGGCTTTCACTCCGAGCAGGAGCGCGACCTGTTCCTGATGCTGCTCTCCGTTCAGGCGGTTGGGCCGAAGGTCGCCCTGGCCGTGCTCTCCGGCGGCGCGCCGCGCGAGTTGATCGCGGCGATCGCCGGCGGCGACGCGGCGCGCTTCCAGGCGGTGCCGGGGATCGGCAAGCGCACCGCCGAGCGGATCATCGTCGAGCTGCGCGAGAAGGTCGTCGTGCGCAGCGACGAGCCGATCGAGGAGTCGATTCTCGCGGCGCGCGGCGGTCGTGGCGCGGCTGGCGAGCTCGACGCGGACGACGGTCGCGCGCTCGCTCGCGCCGGGCTGATCGAGCTCGGCTACGCGGCCGCGGAAGCGGACGCGCTGCTGCTCGACGCCGAAGGCGACAGCGCCGAGCAGCTGATCGCGCACGCGTTGCGCCTGGCGAGAGCCGCATGATGAGCGCCGAGGCGATCGTGACGAGCGAGAGCGCGCGGATCCAGACGCCGTACCTCGTGCCCGAGGACGAGCTCGATCGCTCGCTGCGTCCTAGACGCCTGGAGGACTTCGTCGGACAGGAGGCGCTGCGCGAGCAGCTCGCGGTCGCGATCGAGGCGGCGACGGGACGCGGTGACGCGCTCGACCATCTGCTGCTCGCCGGACCGCCGGGGCTCGGCAAGACGTCGCTCGCGCAGATCGTCGCGGCCGAGCTCGACGTCCCGTTCGTCCAGACGGCCGGCCCGGCGCTCGAGCGAAAGGGAGACATCGCGGCGTTCCTCACGGCGCTGGAGCCGCGCAGCGTGTTCTTCGTCGATGAGATCCACCGTCTGCCGCGCACGCTCGAGGAGACGTTCTACCCGGCGATGGAGGACCGGCGGCTGCCGATCACCGTCGGCCAGGGCGCCGGCGCGCGCGTCGTCACGCTCGAGCTGCCGCAGTTCACGCTGATCGGCGCGACGACGCGATCGGGCCTGCTGACGACGCCGCTGCGCGACCGCTTCGGCATTCAGGCGCGGCTGGAGTCTTACTCGGTCGAGGATCTCGCGCGGATCGTGCGGCGCTCGGCCGGGATCCTCGAGATCGAGCTCGACGGGCAGGGCGCGGCGACGATCGCGGCGCGCAGCCGCGGCACGCCGCGCGTCGCCAACCGGCTGCTCAAGCGTGTGCGCGACTTCGCCGAGGTGCGGATGGAGGGCGTCGTGACGGCGCAGGCCGCACACGCGGCGCTGCAGATGCTCGAGGTCGACGAGCGCGGCCTCGATCGCCTCGATCGCGCGATCCTGCGCGCGATCTGCGTCAAGTTCGAGGGCGGCCCGGTCGGCCTCTCGACGCTCGCAGTGGCCGTCGGCGAGGAGCAGGACACGATCGAGGACGTGTATGAGCCCTACCTCTTGCAGGAGGGGCTGATCAAGCGCACGCCGCGCGGGCGCGCGGCGACGACGGCGGCGTTCTCGCACCTCGGGCTCGAGCCGCCGGCGAGCGACGCCGCGAACCCAGGCGGGGCGTCGCTGTTCTGAGCGACGGTCACAGACGGTTCACACGCGCGGCCCGGTCAAGCGATTGCGTATAGCGGCGACGTCCGGCGTCACGCGGGCCGACTCGCGGGTCGCCCGCGGCCCAGCTGAGTCGTCGAGCTCGGCGCTTTCGTAGTCTGTGTTCAGCCATGGCACATCCGTTCATCTGCCCAAACTGCGGACACCGCTCCACGGAGCTCGATCGCAACATCGGCTTCACGCGTCAGCCGAAGGGCTGCGCGAAGTGCGGCTTCGCGTTTCTCTTTGAACTGCTCGACGATTACTACCCGGCGCCGGACGCCGCGTTCTTCGTCTGCGACGGCGAGGGCCGCGTGATCGGCTGCGGCAAGAACTCGTTCGCGTTCACGGGGCTCGAGGAGGAAGAGGTGATTGGGCAGCGCGTCGAGCAGGTTCTCGGGCTGCGCTTCCGCGACGGCGAGGACCCCGTCGAAACGGTGCTCGAGTGGGGCGTGCGCAAACTCGAGGTCCCGGTCGAGGTGTCCGGCGAACGCGACGTCGCGGCGAGCGCGAAGGCTGACATGTTCCCGGCCTACGACGACGACGGCGGCCTCTTGCTAGTGCTGACGCCCGACAAGTAGTCTGACGGGCGATGGGAGAGAGATGACCGATCGTCGCCGCAACACGCTGATCCTGCTGGTCGTCGTCGGCCTCGTCGCCGCGTCGCTCGCCGTGATCGCGACGAAAAAGACGCGCCTCGGGCTCGACTTGAAGGGCGGCGTCCAGCTCGTCTACCAGGCGCGCCCGACTGCGCAGTCGAAAGTCGACTCCGAATCGCTGGACCGCGCGATCGACATCATGCGCAAGCGCGTCGACCAGCTCGGCGTCTCTCAGCCGGAAATCCAGCGCTCGGGCGCGGATGAAATCGACGTCGCGCTGCCCGAAGTCCATGAAGCGCGGCGCGCCGAAGAGGAGGTCGGGAAGACAGCGCAGCTGTTCTTCTACGACTGGGAGCCGAACGTGATCGGCCCGAGCGGCAGGCCTTCGCCAACCGAAACGACGGCGACCGGCGGCGAGAACGCCGGTGCGTCGCAGTTCGGCCTGCCCGAGTACGAGGCGGTCGTGCGCGCCGAGAAACGCGCGCCGATCCTGCGCAAGACAGACACGACTTGGAGCAAAGGCTGCACCGCGGCTCAGCACGAAGAATGCATCTACGGAAGCTGGTACCTGCTCGAACCGGCGCACGAAAAGGTCCTGCGCGGTCCAGAGGAAACCGAAAAGAACCTCTACGCCGACTACAAGGTGCCGAAGGGCGCGAAGGTCAAGGCGGTGCGGATCAACCCCGGGACGGTGCTCGTCCAGGCGCGTGCCGTCGAAAGCAGCGCCGGCAAGGTCACGCAGAAAAGCCCCAACAGCTACTACGTGATGAACGACGATCCGGTGCTGACGGGCGCCGACGTGACGAACCCGACGCAGAGCTTCGACGAAGGCTCTGGCGGCACCGGCGCGCCGAACGTGACGTTCGGCTTCACCGGCCACGGCAAGAGCGTCTTCGAAGGCGTCACCAAGCAGATCGCGCACCGCGGTCAGGAAGCGCAGCTCCCCGGCGTGCCCAAGGAAGCCGCGCTGCAGCACTTCGCGGTCGTGCTCGACGGCCAGCTGATCACGACGCCGTCGATCGACTACACGAAGTACCCCGAAGGAATCGACGCATCGACCGGCTCGGAGATCTCCGGCGGCTTCACGATCACCTCGGCGCAGGAACTGGCGCAGGAGCTGCAGTCCGGCGCGCTGCCGATCAAGCTGCAGCTGATCTCCAACTCGCAGGTCTCGGCGACGCTCGGCAAAACGGCGCTCAACCAGGGCCTCGTCGCGGGCCTCGTCGGCTTCGCGATCGTCTGCCTGTTCCTGCTGCTGTTCTACCGCGTGCTCGGCGCGATCGCGATCGGCGGCCTGGTGATCTACGGGATCTACTTCTTCGCGCTGATCAAGCTGATCCCGATCACGCTGACGCTGCCCGGCATCGCCGGGCTGATCTTGACGATCGGCGTCGCGGCCGACGCGAACATCGTGATCTTCGAGCGCGTCAAGGAGGAGATCCGCGGCGGCAGGTCGATCATCTCCGGCATCGCGACGGGCTACAAGCGCGGCTTCGAAGCGATCGTCGACGCGAACGTCGTCACGTTCATGACCGCGTTCATCCTGTTCGCGCTGGCGACGGCCGAAGTCAAGGGCTTCGCGTTCACGCTCGGCATCGGCACGCTCGTCTCGCTGTTCACGGCGGTGCTTGCGACGCAGGCGGCGCTCGGCGCGATGGGGCGCTCGAAAATCGTCTCGCATCCGTCAGCGCTCGGCGCCGAACGGCGCGGCAAGGGCTGGACGTTCGACTTCATGGGCGCGTCGAAGTGGTTCTTCTCGCTGTCGGGCACGATCCTGCTGATCGGCGCGATCGCGATCGGCGGCAACGGCCTGAACTTCGGTATCGACTTCAAGTCGGGCACGCGGATCCAGACGGCGTTCGTCCATCCGGTCGCCGAGGGCAAAGTCGCGGAAGTGATGCGCTCGGCCGGCTACGGCAACGCCGAGATCCAGAAGTTCGACAACAAGAGCATCGGCGGCGCCGGCTACCAGGTCTCAACCGAGACGCTGAAGCCGGACAACGTGCAGAAAATCAAGGCCGATCTCGACAGTCACTTCGGCACGAAGAACTTCTCCTCGACGTCGATCGGCCCGACGTTCGGAAAAACGATCGCGAACAGCGCGGTCATCGCGATCATCGCGTCGCTCCTGGTGATCTCGGCGTACATCGCGCTGCGCTTCTCGTGGAAGTACTCGGTCCCGGTGCTGATCGCGCTGATGCACGATCTGCTGATCACCGCGGGCGTCTACTCGCTGACCGGTCGCGAAGTGACGACTTCGACGGTCGCCGCGCTGCTGACGATCCTCGGCTATTCGCTCTACGACACGATCATCGTGTTCGATCGCGTGCGCGAGAACGTGCCGCGAATGCCGCGCGCGGCGTTCTCGCAGATCGTCAACCGCTCGATGTCGGAGGTGCTGACACGATCGCTGGCGACGAGCTTCTGCACGCTGCTGCCGGTCATCTCGCTGTTCCTGTTCGGCGGCGAAACGCTGAAGGACTTCGCTTTCGCGCTGATCGTCGGCATCGCATCCGGCGCGTACTCGTCGATCTTCATCGCCTCGCCGGTGCTGACGCACTGGAAGGAGCGCGAGCCGATCTATCGCAGCCGCCGCGTGCGGATCACGCGCGAACTCGGAGCGGTGCCGGCGTACGCGACGGCGCTGGGCGGCGAACCGATCGACGTCGAGCCGTCGGAGAAGCGCAAGCGCACACGCCGCGGCAGCCTGATCGCGCCGGAGGAGCCGGGCGAGCAGATCTCGCGCGACGAGTTCCAGGAGCTCGTTCGCGATCTCGACGTCGACGACGCGCCGAGTCCGACCAACGGCGGGCGCAGCAACTCGACGCGTCGCGGCGGCGCCGGCGTCGCGCAGAAGCCGCCTCGCGCTAAGCCGCGTCAGCAAGCCGGTCCTGAGCAGGAGCAGTCAGATCAGCCCGCGCCCAGCCCGGCTGCCGATCTCACGCCGGAGGACCTGGTGATGAAGGACGAGCCCAAGCCGAAACGCGCCCGGCGCCCACGCAACCGCAAACACGGCCGGCGCTGATGCTCGGCGAGACGATCTGCAAGGGGGGTGGGCGCTGATGGGAATGCTCGGCTGGGTGATCATGGGACTTGCGATCTGGCACTACACGATCTTCCTGCCAGATCGCTTTTGGGGCGGCATCGTCGGCGCGTTCGTCGGCTCGATCGTCGGCTCGATCGTCGTCGGGTTGATCATCTACGGGATCAAGGTCTCGGCTTTGCGAGTGCCGGGCCAGAAGGAGACCGACGTCGGCGTCGTGCTCTATGCGATCCCCGGCGCGCTGATCGGGATGGCGATCGTCTATCTGATCGGTATGCGCAACGAACGCATCGCGGGCACGCACCCGGTCGAAACCTGAGCGCGCCGCGCTCGGCGCAGTTCTGTCTCGGCCTAGCCGTAACGTGGACCGCGATGCAGCGGCCACGCTTCCAGATCGCGGATTGCCCGAGCGCGCAGGTTCGCGCGCTGCGCGCCGAGCTCGGCGTCAGCGGCGCGCTGGCGCAGGTGCTCGTGCGTCGCGGCTTTGGCGAGGTCGCGCAAGCGCGCGCGTTCCTCGCCGCCGACGAGCAGCACGATGCGAGCGCCTTCGCCGGTATCGATGCGGCCGTCGCGACGATCCTCGATTTCGTCTCGCGCGCCGAGCGGATCACGGTGCACGGCGACTACGACGTCGACGGCGTCTGCTCGACGGCGATCCTGCTGCGCGCGCTGCGCGCGCTCGGCGCCGATGTCGACCACTACCTGCCCGATCGGATCGGCGACGGCTATGGGCTCTCCGAGCCGACAGTGCGGCGACTCGCCGCGCGCGGCACGCGGCTGTTGATCACGGCCGACTGCGCGATCACGGCGGTCGAGGAGGTCGCGCTCGCGCAGCAGCTCGGAATGCGCTGCGTCGTGACCGATCACCACACGCCGCGCCTCGACGGGATGCTGCCGTCGGCGCCGATCGTGCATCCGGCGGTGTGCGGCTATCCGTGCGTCGAGCTGTGCGCGACGGCTGTCGCGCACAAGCTCGCGCAGGCGCTGTTCGCGGCGGCCGGGCGCGATCCGCGCGAGCTCGAGCGCGACCTCGACTTGGTCGCGCTCGCGACGATCGCCGACGTCGTGCCGTTGCTCGGCGAGAACCGCACGCTCGTGCGGCGCGGCATGCGCACGCTCGCGGCGACGGCCAAGCCGGGCTTGCGCGCGCTGATGCGCGTCGCGCGCGTGAACCCGGCGCGCGTCGACGAGCGCGCGGTCGGCTTCGCGCTGGCGCCGCGACTGAACGCCGCTGGGCGCCTGTACCGCGCCGACGCCGGTCTCGAGCTGATCCTGACCGACGACCCGCTGCGCGCGGCGCAGGTCGCCGAGGAGCTGGATCGCGCCAACTACGAGCGCCGCGAGGTCGAGCTGCGGATTCGCTACGAGGCCGAAGCGCAGATCGCCGCGCTCGGTGAACGCTCGGGATACGTGTTGGCGGGCGACGGCTGGCACGCCGGCGTGATCGGGATCGTCGCGTCGCGGCTGGCCGAGCAGAGCAACCGCCCGGTCGTGCTGGTCGCGCTCGAAGGCGAGCGCGGCAAGGGCTCGGGGCGCAGCATCCCGGCGTTCGACCTGCTCGCCGGCTTGGACGCGTGCGCGGGCCTGCTGCTGCGCCACGGCGGCCATCGCGCGGCGGCGGGGCTGGAGGTCGACCGCGAGCGGATCGCCGAGCTCGCGACGGCGTTCGACGAGCACGCGGCGCGGACGCTCGCAGCCGACGATCTGCTCGCGCGCGAGCGCGTCGATGCCGTTGTCGGCGGCGATGAGCTCGGCATGGCGCTCGCCGAGGAGCTGACCCGGCTGGCGCCGTTCGGGCGCGGCAATCCCGCCGTGTCGCTGATGCTCGCCGACGCGCGCTTTCGCGATCCGCGTCCGATGGGCGGAGGCAAGCACGTTCGGTTCACGGTCGAGTCGCGCGGGGCGCGCGCGCAGGCAGTCGCGTTCGGCAACGGCGGCGTGCTGCCGGTGCGCGAAGGCGAGCTTGCCGAAGCGACGTTCAAGCTCGAGGTGAACGAGTGGAAGGGCGTCAGCGAGCCGCGCCTGGTGCTGCGCCACGCGGCGCCTGCGCAGGCGCCGATCGAGATCCGTCCGCGCGCGGCGCCGGAGCAGCCGCGCGTGCTCGCGAGCCCTGCGCCGCGACCGCCGCGAGTGCGCGTGGCCGCGCCGCGGCAGCCGGTCGCGGGCGCCGCCGAGCACGAGCAGGAGGAGCAACTCGAGCTTGCGCTGTTCGCGACGCCCTGAGCGGCTTCAATCCGGTGGTGCCGTCCCCTACCCTTAGAGGTATGGCCGTCGCAAAGGACCCGAACAGCCCGCACAGCCTCGACGTCGCCGAGCAGGCGCGTCCGGAGGACGTGCGCGCCGAACGCACGACCGACGCCGACGTGGCCGCGCCGCAAACGCACGGCGCCGTCGACGCAGCCGATCCCCGTCGCGCGCCGGCGCCGCTGCCGCGGCTGAACCTCTCCGAGCCCGAGCGTCGCCTGCTCGCCGACCTGTTCGCGATCGTCTCCGAGCACGCGGCCGACTCGTCGGTCGAGATCGACCGCGCGCGCGTGCAGGACGCGTTCGTGTTCGCGTGCGAGCACCACGCCGACCAACGGCGCAAATCGGGCGAGGACTTCATCGTCCATCCGGTCGGCGTCGCGCGGATCTGCGCGAGCATGCGCCTGGACACCGAGACGTTGTGCGCGGCGCTGCTGCACGACACGGTCGAGGACACCTCGGCGTCGATCGAGGAGGTGCGCGAGCGCTTCGGCGAGGAGATCGCGGCGATCGTCGACGGCGTGACGAAGCTGACCGGCATCACGTTCCAATCACACGACGAGGCGCAGGCGGAGAACTACCGCAAGATGATGGTCGCGATGGCCACCGACGTGCGGGTCATCCTGATCAAGCTCGCCGATCGCCTGCACAACATGCGCACGATCGACGCGATGCCGAAGCAGAAGCAGATCGAGAAGGCGCGCGAGACGCTCGAGATCTACGCGCCGCTGGCGCATCGTCTCGGCATCCACGCGCTGAAGTGGGAGCTCGAGGATCTCGCGTTCGCGACGCTGCACCCGCGCAAGTACCAGGAGATCAAGGGGCTCGTCGCGCAGCAGCGCGACGACCGCGAGGGCTACGTCACGGAGGCCGGCGAATACCTCTCCCTGGAGCTCGCCGAGCTCGGCATCCAGGCGCAGATCGCCGGTCGCGCGAAGCACTTCTACTCGATCTACTCGAAGATGACGAAGAAGGGCCGCGAGTTCAACGAGATCTACGACCTCACGGCGATGCGCGTGATCGTCGAGTCGGTCAAGGACTGCTACGGCACGGTCGGCGTGATCCACTCGCTGTGGAAGCCGCTGCCGGGTCGCTTCAAGGACTTCATCGCGATGCCGAAGTTCAACATGTACCAATCGCTGCACACGACGGTGATCGGGCCGGAGGGACGCCCGCTGGAGATCCAGATCCGCACGCAGGAGATGCACGAGATGGCCGAGTTCGGCGTCGCGGCGCACTGGGTCTACAAGCAGGGACCGGGCGCGAACGGCCCAGGCGACGGCGAGGGCGGCGACGCGAAGCTGAAGTGGCTGCGCACGATGCTCGACTGGCAGCAGGAGCTGTCGGACCCACGCGAGTTCATGGAGACGCTGCGCACGGACCTGTTCGAGGACGAGGTCTACGTGTTCACGCCGAAGGGCCAGGTCAAGTCGCTGGCGGCCGGCGCGACGCCGCTGGACTTCGCCTACGAGGTGCACACGGAAGTCGGCCACCGCTGCGTCGGCGCGCGCGTCAACGGCAAGATCGTGCCGCTGCACTACGAGCTGCGCTCGGGCGACATCGTCGAGATCCTCACGGCCAAGCGCGAGCGCGGACCGTCGCGCGACTGGCTGGCGACGGTCAAAACGACGCGCGCGCGCAACAAGATCAAGGCGTGGTTCAAGGCCGAGTCGCGCCAGGACACCGAGCACACCGGGCGCGACCTGCTGCAAGAGCACCTGCGCAAGGCGGGCCTGCCGGCGCAGAAGATCACCGGCTCGGCGCTGTTGGCCGACGTGATCCGCGAGGTCGGCTACCGCAAGGCCGACGACTTCTACATCGCGCTCGGCGCGGCGAAGATCTCGCCGAAGCTCGTCGTCGGCAAGGTGATGCAGCGTCTGAAGCAGGGCGAGGCGGCCGACGCCGAGGGGCCGGCGGCCGACCTGCTGCGCGTCGGTCGCTCGCGCAAGCGCCCGACGAAGTCCTCGGGGCAGTACGGGATCCGCGTCGAGGGCGTCGAGGACGTGATGTTGCGCTTGGCGAAGTGCTGTCGTCCGGTGCCGGGCGATGAGATCGTCGGCTACATCTCGCTCGGGCGCGGGATCACGATCCATCGCGAGGACTGCCCGAACGCGACGCTGCTGCGAAAGGACCCGGAGCGATTCACGGCCGTCTCTTGGGATGGAGATCAGTCGACTGCGTTCGTCGTGGAAATCCAGATCGACGCGTGGGACCGCCACCGCCTGCTCGAGGACCTCTCGCGCGTGTTCAGCGAGTCGGGCGCGAACATCCTCGAAGCGCGCTGCATGTCGGCGCCGCCAATGGTCAAGAACCGCTTCGTCGTCGAGGTCGCCGACACGCACACGCTGAAGAGCGCGATCACGCGGATGCGCAACATCGACTCGGTGTTCGACGCCTATCGCGTGACGCCGGGCACCGGCAACGTCGTCTGAGCTCGCTCAGGCGAGCACTTTCAACGCGCCGGACATCACCGAGTAGCGCGCCTCGCTGACCTCGCCGAGGTAGTCGCCGTCGACCTGCAGCGGCAATTCGGCCTCGTCGACGCCGCGGATCGTCAGCTCGGCGAGGCCTTGGAAACCGGCGACCTGGCGTCGGCCGACGACACGTGCGCCGGGCCTGAGCGCGCGCACGCCAAGCAGCGATACGGCGAGCGGCGTCGCGCGACGCAGCACGGCGCCGGCGAGCGCGTGCGAGTCGAGCGCGGCGCCCGCGGCGATCTCGATCGGGCGGTCGTGGAAGTAGGTGAACGGCGCGCCGTTCTGGACGACTGCCGTGACGCCGTGCCAACTGCGCTCGCCGGCCTGCACGCGCAATCGAGGAGCGCGCATCATGTACTTGCCGAAGTACGCCGCGATCGCTTGACAGGCGAAGAAGTACGGGCCGAAACGAGCCTTCAGCTCAGGCCGCGCATCGACGCGCGCGACGACGCTCGCGTCGAGGCCGACGCCGGAGTTGAACACGAAGCAGCGCTCGTTGACGACGCCGAGGTCGACCGTGCGCGGTCGCCAATCGTCGGCGATCGCGAGCAGATGCTCGGTCGCATCGACGAGCTCGCCGGGGATGCCGAGCATCTTCGCGAAGACGTTCGCTGAGCCGCCGGGCAGCGGGAACAGCGGCGTCGGCGAGCCGAGCAGCCCGTTGGCGGCTTCGTTGACCGTCCCGTCGCCGCCGAACGCGACGACGACGTCATAGCCCTCGTGCGCGGCCTCGCGGCACAGCTCGGTCGCATGCCCGCGTGACTCGGTGTCGATCGCGTCGACTTCGAAGCGGCCTCGCAGGGCGTGGACGACGAGGTTGCGCAGCCCGTCGGAAACAGTCGCGGCGTGCGGATTGACGACGATCAGCATGCGCCGCTTGGCGCCTGCCGCGAACTGCTCGAAGTCGACGTCCTGCTGCGTCGGGTGCGGATCGCGCTCGCTGGTCGGCGTCTCCATCGACACGGCCTACACCGCGGTAGTCTCGGCGTTACCGCTCAGCGCGGCGACGGCGCGCGACACGTTCGCAGCCGCGTTGGACATCCGCCGAGCCGCGCGCACAGCTCGCCGGGAGGGTTGCTAGACTGCCGCGCAGCAGATGTACACATCCAGAGGGGTGGAGGGCCTGGCCCTACGAAACCCCGGCAACCACCGCCAAGTCACAGGCGGGAAGGTGCCAATTCCAGGTGATGTGTGGCGGGCTTCGCGCTCTTCGCCACACGTGACAAGGCGAAGAACTAACGCGAGGAGTCCAAAATGGCTGTCAGCCACCTGCAGTGCAAGGAGTGCAAGGCCGAGTACCCGCTCGAGGCGCTCTACGTCTGCGAGCAGTGCTTCGGCCCGCTCGAGGTCGCCTACGACCACAGCCGCCTGAGCGGCGACGTCGGCGAGCTGCGCCGCCGGGTCCAGGGTGGACCGCAGAACATCTGGCGCTACGCCGACTTCCTGCCGACGACGGCCTACGGCCGCGGCGCGTCCGGAGGCCCGCTCGGTCCGTCCGGCGGCGGAGGCTCGACTCGGGTCAGCCTGCCGGCCGGCTGCACGCCGCTGATCCGCGCCGACCGCCTCGCCGAGCGTCTCGGCCTGCGCGAGGTGTGGGTCAAGAACGACGCGGCGAACCCGACGCACTCGTTCAAGGACCGCGTCGTCTCGGTCGCGGTGACGCGGGCGCGCGAGCTCGGCTTCGAGACGATCGCGTGCGCTTCGACGGGCAACCTCGCCAACTCGGTCGCCGCGCACGGCGCGGCGCTCGGCTTGAGCTCCTACGTGTTCATCCCGGCCGACCTGGAGGAGCAGAAGGTGCTCGCGACGGGCATCTACGGGACGCAGCTCGTCGGCGTCGAAGGCAACTACGACGACGTCAATCGCCTGTGCACGGAGCTGTGCGCCGAGCGCGACTGGGCGTTCGTCAACATCAACTTGCGTCCGTACTACGCCGAGGGCTCGAAGACGCTCGCGTTCGAGATCGCCGAGCAGCTCGGCTGGGAGCTGCCGGACCGGCTCGTCGCGCCGATCGCGTCGGGCTCGCTGTTCACGAAGATCGCGCGCGGCTTCCAGGAGTTCTCCGAGCTCGGCCTCGTCGAAGGCGAGCTGCCGCGGATGAACGGCGCTCAGGCCGAGGGCTGCTCGCCTGTCGCGAGCGCGTTCGCCGACGGTGAGGACTTCTGCCGCCCGGTCAAGCCGAACACGATCGCCAAGTCGCTGGCGATCGGCAACCCGGCCGACGGCCCTTACGCGCTCGACCTCGCGCGCCGCAGCGGCGGCTCGATCGACGCGGTCAGCGACGACGAGATCCGCGCCGGGATCAAGCTGCTCGCGGAGACGACCGGCGTCTTCACCGAGACGGCCGGCGGCGTCACGACGGCGACGCTCGCGAAGCTCGCCGAGCGCGGCGAGATCGACGCCGACGAGCGCGTCGTGCTGGTGATCACCGGCGAGGGATTGAAGACGCTCGACGCGGTGCGCGGCAGCTTCGAGACGCGCACGATCGAGCCGTCCGTCGAAGCGTTCGACGCAAGCGTGCCCCAGGCCGTAGCCGTCTGATGGCGGTCGTCGTGAAGATCCCCACGCAGCTGCGCGCAGCGGCGGGCGGCGTCGGCGAGACCGAGGTCGATGGCGCGACGGTGCAAGAGGTGCTCGACGGCCTGTTCGACCGCTTCGGCGAGCTGCGCGTGCGCCTGTACGACGACGAGGGCTCGCTGCGGCGCTTCGTCAACGTGTACGTCGCCGGCGAAGACATTCGCTTCCTCGACGGCCTCGCAACGCCCGTCAAAGACGGCGCCGAGCTGACGATCCTTCCTGCAGTAGCCGGCGGCTAGCGCCGGCTCAAGCCTGCTCGGCCGCTTCGGCGCCGCTCTCCAGCCGGCGGCGCAGTTCGGCGCCGCGACCGGCGGCGACGGCGCGCGCGGCGCGCGCCTCGCTCAGCTCGAGGCCTTGCGCCTGCGCGTAATCGAGCAGGTTCTGGCGCTCCTCGCCCTCGCGTGCGGCACGCAGGAACAGCCAGCAGAACAGGCCGAGCGTGAGGAACGACTCCTCGACCATCATGATCGCGCCCGCGATGTTCTGATCGGCGAGCGGCGAGATGTGGTGTATCGCGTCGCCGTGGCTGTAGAACGGGTAGAAGACGGTCCCCGACCAGAGGAAGATGTTGCCGAGCACGGTGCCGGCGAGGCGCACGGCGACGATGTAGAGGAGACGGCCGAGGTTGCCGAACCAGCTCGGCGTCGGCAGCGGGCCGACGAGGCACATCCACATGTTGATGCCGAAGCCGAGGAACATCGCGTGCTCGAGCGCGTGGATGCCGGTGTGGCGCAGCGCCGCTTGGTAGAGCGCCGGCGCGTGCCAGACGTACAGGTCGATCGTCCACAGCGGGAACGCGATCGCCGGGTGCGTGAGGACGCGCAGCCGGTCGAGCAGGCGGATCTTCAGGACCGGCGCGAGCAGCGGCCCGGTCAGTCCGAGCACGATCAGCAGCGCGGCGACGTCGCCGAGCAGCAGGTGCTCGATCATGTGCATGTAGAGCAGCTGCTGGCTGGCCGAGCCGAGCGATGTGAGCGCCGCTGCGATCACGACGAAGCCGGCGTAGAACGACGCCTGGCGCCAGCCGGGGACCGGGTGCGAGGTGACCGCGAGCGTGCGCACGCGTCGCGCGTAGAGCACGCCGATCAGCGCCAGTGGGCCGAGCTGGAAGACGGCCTCGAGCCCTGTCGATACGGCGAGCGGGAGCGCGAGCATCAGCTTGGAGCGTACGCCAGCGACGCGCGCGGCGGCTGCAGCGCTGCCGGCGAGCGGCGCCCTGCCGTGGCATAGACTGGGCCCGGCATGAGAGCCACGCGCCGCCGCATGCTGCCGCTGCTGTTCGGCGCCGCGGCTGTCGCCTCGCTGGCCGCTCCGGCAGTCGCCGAAGCGCACGGAATCGTCGGCAAGGCCGACCTGCCGATTCCCGTCTGGCTGTTCAGCTGGACGGCGGCGATCGTGCTCGTCGTCTCGTTCGTCGCGCTCTCGACACTGTGGCGCACGCCGCAGCTGCAGCGCGAACACCGGCGCCGCCTGCTCGGCGGCGCGGCGCGCGATGCGCACTCGCCGGCGGCCGGGAGCGAGCTCGGCTCGGCCAGGGCGCGCCGGCTGCTCGCGCCGGCGTTCGAGACGCTCGCCGGGGCGATCGGCCTGGCGCTGTTCGCGCTCGTGATCTACAGCGGCTTCGACGGCGCGCAGGTCGCCAACGCGAACTTCTCGGTGACGTTCATCTACGTGATCTTCTGGGTCGGCTTGCCGGTGCTGAGCGTGCTGTTCGGCGACGTCTTCGCGGCGCTCAACCCGTGGCGGACGTTCGCGCGCATGTGTCGCGGCTCGATTCGGCTGCTGCGCGGTCGCGCGTGGACGCACGCGCCGCTGCGCTACCCGCGGCGCCTCGGCGTGTGGCCGGCGATCGCCGGAATCGTCGGCTTCGCGTGGCTCGAGCTCGTCTACGTCAACCGCGACGAACCTTCGCTGCTGGCGGCGCTGTCGCTCGGCTACTTCCTCGTGATGGTCGCCGGGATGCTGCTGTTCGGCGTCGAGCAGTGGGCGAGCAGCGCCGACGGCTTCGGCGTCTACTTCAACCTGCTCGGCAAGCTCTCGCCGCTCGTGCGCGACGAGCGCGGGTTCCTCTGCGTGCGACGTCCGCTGAGCGGCGTGACGAAGCTGCAGCTGCGCGCCGGCACGGTGACGTTGATCTGCGCGCTGATCGGCACGACGACGTTCGACGGCTTCTCCAACGGCGGAATCTGGCGTAAATTCGAGCCGAGCCTGCAGAGCGTCTTCGCCGATCTCGGCCTCGCGCCGACGCCGTCGCAGGAGCTCGCCTACTCAGTCGGGCTGGTCGTCTGCATCGCCGTGATCGTCGGCGTCTACCGGCTCGGCATCCTCGGCGTGCACAGCGTCGCCGAGCGCTTCGACACAGGCGAGCTCGGTCGCGCATTCGCGCACACGCTCGTGCCGATCGCGTTCGCGTACGTGCTCGCGCACTACTTCTCGCTGCTGATCTGGCAGAGCCAGGCGATCGTCTATCTGGCCTCGGACCCGCTCGGCAACGGCGCGAACATCTTCGGCACGGCCGGCTACCAGATCGACTACCAGGTGATCTCATACGCGGCGATCTGGTACGTGCAGGTCGCCGCGCTCGTGCTCGGCCACGTCGGTGGGCTTGCGCTCGCGCACGACCGCGCGCTCGTGATGTATCGCGACCCGGAAGAGGCCGTGCGCAGCCAGTACTGGATGCTCGCCGTGATGGTCGCGTTCACGAGCTTCGGGCTGTGGCTGCTCTCGAGCGTCGGCACCTGAGCGCGAGCGACGCCGGAGCCATCGCCACAGGACGCGCGGGTGGCTCCTGCGGCCGAGATCGCTGGACGGCGTGGCTGCTGGACAACGGCGTGGCGTCGCGCGCGCCGGCGAAGGCGAACGGGCCGGCTACCGGGAGGCGTGGTAGCGTCTATCGCGATGCTCGTGCTGGCTTGCTTGATGCATTGGTACCAGTCCGCGATGTTCGTCGTTCCGGTGCTCGCGGTCGGCGGCTGGGGCTGGTGGAGCGCGCGGCGGATGTCGAAGAACCGCCGCGATGGTGGTGACGGCGGCGCCGGCGGCGGGGGAGAGCTTGGCGGTCGGCTCGACGCAGCGCCGCTCGACGCGGCGCGGCGGTAGGGCAGGACTCGCGTGCTTCCGCGGCTGAGAGCGAGGCGAGACGTCCGCGCTGGGGCTCCTGCAGCTGTTGAGAAGTTGTGTTCACGGCAGGTTTATACGTTTCTTCGGAGCCCTTCAGGGGCACCTGAGTAGCATCTGATCTACTAAGACCATGACGACGCAGACACCAACTCGTTCAGCCACAGCCGAAGGCCACACAGAGCGCGTCGACGCGATCGCGTGCCTCGACGAGAACGTGCGCCGCAAGGCGATCACCGAGCGTCCGCAAGGGCCCGGTCGATACCTCGAGGTACACGGCGGGCTAGGCGCGGAGACGTTGCTGATCCCGCTCGGCGACGGCGTCACGCACATCGGACGCGGGCTGTCCGCGGACCTGCATCTCGACGAGGCGTCGGTCTCGCGCCGGCACGCGATGCTGGTTCAGCGTCCGAACGGAGCGCGTCTGCTCGACGATCGCAGCTCGAACGGCACGTTCGTCAACGGACGCCGGATCGTTCAGGCCGACCTCGAGAACGGCGACGTGCTGCTGCTCGGTCGCGTCGTGCTGCGCTATCTGGAGATCTGAAGCACTGGGCGAAGCCGCATCGTGCGCGAGTCTCGCGCGCGCGGCGAGCCGCTCCCGTCAGCTGTCCGGGTCGCCGTCGCGATCCTCCGCGGCCGCGTCGGTCTCGCCGTGCATAGTCGAGAACAGCGTGCCGAAGAGGTGGAATCTCGGGCCGCCGACCAGCTCCCACGCACGCTCGATGCCGATCAGGAAGCAGACGACGACGAGGATGCAGATCGTCTGCAGGCTGCCGGTGTCGGCGCGGTTGCGATCGAGTTCGATCGCGGCGAGCAGCTGGATCACGAAGACGACGACCAGGCCGACGAGAAAGCTGAAGTCCCTGAGCCGGACGCGCTTGGCGCGCCAGCCGGGCGCAACGCCGATCAGCGCGCGGACGATGAACATCAGCCCGACGCCCGCGACGGCGGTCGACGCGGCGCCGACGCTGTAGCCGGGAATCAGCCCGAACAGCGAGACCGTCAGAGCGTTAGTGAACGCCGTCAGCGTCGCCGCCGCGCGGACGCCGTGAACTTCCGAGGCGTCCGGCCCGAGCACGCGCTCGGGAGCGACCGAGATCGCGACGAACAGCAGGCCGATCAGCGCGCCGGCGACGCTCGCCGTCGCGGCGAAGAACTCGTGAGCGGTCGCCGTCGTCAGTGCGAGCGTCACCGAAAGTAGCTCGGAAGGCGGCTGCTCGGGCAGGCGTTCAACGAGCACTCCACCGCGAGCGCCTGCGCCCGATACGGCGTCCGAGCCGGCTGCTCGCAGGCCTGAAAGCCCATGTCGCCGAACGGGCATCGCCAGACGCCGACCGTGAAGTACGAGCTCGCTTCGCTGCGCCCGTCGTGCTGCGCGGCGTCGAGATGCATGACCGCCGTAAGCGTGGCTTCGGCCGTCCGGCAGCTAGAAGCGCCGGATACGTAGACACGCCAGCGCTGCGCGTTGCCATGGCGCGCATAAGGCACGCTCGCCGTGACGAAGCCGCAGACGCGACCGCTCGATGCGCTCGCCGCCGGGGCGAGGAGGAGGAGGAGGATCAGTCCCGTCCCGAGCAGCGCGATCGATCGACGCATCACGCTGGCAACTCTAGAGCGAACAGGCCCCGTCGCGTCCGAGCGCGATGACGTTCCTCAGCAAGCTCCCAGTATCTCGCGAGCGCGGCCGCGCCGGAGCCGGCCTCGGCCTCGCGATCGCAAGCGCGATCGTCGACGCTCACCATCGGCGGATCGGCGTTCACGACGCGCCCGGCGGCGGCGCGAGACGCTCGCCGCGCGTCTGCTCGGCTCGCTCGTGCTCGCCGGCAGCGCCGCGTGGGCGTGCGTGCTGCTCGGCCGCACGCCTTCCTGGAACTTGTGGCTGACGCCGCTGATCGCGACGACCTGCGCGCTCGCGATCGCCGGGCTGCTCGGCGCGCCGCTGCTCGGCGCGCTTCGCAGTCGCGCCGCACTCGCAGCGGTTGTGCTCGGCGTCGTCTCCGCAGGCATCGGCGGCTTCAGCGGCGAAGGCGGCAGGCTCTCGCTCGCCGCGTTCGAGCAGTGCGTCAAGCGCGGCGAGATCTACTACTACGTCGCCTCGCAAGGCGCCGGCGGCGGGCCAGGTGGCGGAAGCTCGACCTCCGCGATCGCGAATTGGGTCAAGGCCAACTTCAAGGCCGTCACGATCGGCGGGACGAGCGCCTACGACCTCACCTCGAGCACGTGAGCGCGTGCCTCAGCGAGCCCTCAGCCGATCCACCACGCGAGCAGACAATCGATCAGAAGATCAGAGTCATGAACACGAGCACGCCCGACACAGATGACCGGCTCGCGACGACGCCCGCCGTCGAGATCGTGATCCCGGTCTACAACGAGGAGCGCGCGCTCGCGGCGAGCGTGCGCAAGCTGCACCGCTACATGAAGCGCGAATTCACGTTCGCATTCCGCATCACGATCGCCGACAACGCGAGCGTCGACCGGACGCTCGCGATCGCACAAGCGCTCGCCGCCGAGCTCGCCGACGTCGACGTGCTGCACCTCGACCGCAAGGGTCGCGGGCGGGCGCTGCGCGCCGCATGGACGCGCAGCGACGCCGACGTCGTCGCGCATATGGACGTCGACCTCTCGACCGAGCTCCCGCGCTGCCGAGCCTGCTCGTGCCGCTGCTGCAACAGCGCGCCGACATCGCGATCGGCTCGCGCCTCGCTCCCGGCGCCGACGTCACACGCGGGATCAAGCGCGAGCTGATCTCGCGCTCGCACAAGATCCTCCTGCGCGCGAGCTCCGCGTACGCTTCTCCGACGCGCAGTGCGGCTTCAAGGCCGCGCGCAGTGAGCTCGTCGCGGCGTTGCTCGAACGCGTCGAAGACGACGAGTTCTTCGACACCGAGCTGCTCTACCAAGCTGAGCGCTGCAAGCTCGCGGTCCACGAGGTGCCCGTGCGCTGGGTCGACGATCCCGACTCGCGCGTCGCGATCGTCGCGACCGCGCGAGCGGACCTGCGCGGGATTCGCCGGCTGCGGCGCGACGCGCGGCGTTCGGCCCACCGCGCCGGCGTCAGCGACGCGCCGCTGCAAGCTCGCCGCGCTGCAACCGCCGATGCGACGTTTGACCTCGCCCGCCGCGGCGTCTAGCTTCGCCGGCGCGGTTGGTCAGCCCACGACTCTTCAAGCGCCGCCCTTCATTGCAGGGCGCCGAAGGACGACTGTTGCCTAGAGCCATCACGGGCCGGCCCGCCGCGCCTTGCGCCGGATGCGCGCGCGGCCGATCCTCGGAGACCCGACCGCGTTACTTCGCGCCCTCGACGTCCAGCTTGATCGAGTTGACAGTGAAGTGACCGCCGCTCGCCCCGCCGCCGTTGCCGCAGCTGTCGGCGACCTCCGCCGTGACCGTTCGCGTCACAGCAGCGCCCGGCTCCCAAAGCGTCGGCTGTTCTTCCTTCGCCGGCTTCGCGAAGTAGGCAGCATATGCGCCGGTCAAGCCGCCGCTGCCCCATGTGACCGGCTTGGAAGCCGTGTACGACGCCCCTTCCGCCGGGAATTCGGCGACGCCCGCGACTTGGCCGTTCAGCAGGATGTAGACGACTCCCTGCGCACGGCCGTACGGCACGGCGTTTTCGCACGTGCTTTCCGACGGCGCCGTCATTTCGACGCTCGCCACGCGTTGCTCGAGTTCTTCCGCGCCCTGCGTCCATTCACCGCCCGTCAGCGGGTCTTCGGTGAAGCTCGGGGCGCTGCTCGGCGTCGTCGACGCCGTGACCACAGGCGCCGTGCTGCGCACGCGAGCGAGGACCGACGTTCCGTCCTTGCCCGGCTCGCCGCCCGCGCCTTCGACGCCCGCGTGACCTTCGGCGCCCGTTGCGCCATTCGCCCCGGCGTCGCCGCTCGCGCCGGTCGGTCCTTGCTTCCCCGACGGGCCAGCTGCGCCCGCAGCTCCCGTCAGACCGCGCGCGCCAGTCGTCGCCGGCCCCGTGCGGAGCTGCCGCAGCACGCTCGGCTTGATCTGCCTGGTCGACGTGATCACGTAGCGCGACGCCGCGAGGCTGGTCCCGCCGAGCGCAACGAACAGCGCCAACCACGCGACCATGTTGCGGCGTACGACTACGAGAAGGCCGCCAAGCATTCCTCCCCGATCGGGTCACGGCCGGCCCTGAGCGAATGTTGGGTGGAGAGTTGCAGCCGATCCGCCGGCGAAGCAGTCGACCAAGCCGGCGGCAGCGAGCGCGAAGCGCATCCGGGCGAACGGCCATCCTGGTAGATCGTGAAAGACCAGCCAACCACCGCTGAGACGACCGATCCCGAGGGTAGGCGGGTGGTCTTGGCGGATACGGTCTGGCGTGAGAAGATCGTCCGCGACCATCCGGAGATCGACACGCATATGTCCGACGTCCTGCACGCTGTGGCCAAGCCTGATCATGTTGCCGCCGACCCGATCTTCGCCGCGCGGACCCGCTACTACGCGCGTAGCGTTGGTCCAAGTCGATGGCTGCTGGTCGTCGTAAGCTATGAGCAGGCGCCGGCGCGGATCGTCTCCGCGTTCGCCAACCGGAAGGATCCAAGATCATGGAGCGCGTAAGCATCACGATCGGGCCGCTGAGCTTCGATCACGCCGACTACGACGCAGACAGCGACGTGCTGTATCTGCATGTGGGCGAACCGCAGACGGGCGAGGGCGAGGAGACGCCGGAGGGCCACGTCGTCCGCTACGCGCCCGGAACTAGTCAGATCGTCGGTCTGACGGTGCTCGGCGCGAGGCGCGTGTTGGAGCGCGACGGGCGGCTTTCAGTCACCGTGCCCGACACCGTTGAGGCAACCGCCGACCAGCTAGCGCAGGCGTTCGCGGCCGCCTAACTCGTCGCACTGGCAGACGAGCGCTCCAACGATCGGACCTCAAGCCTTAGCCCGGTGAAGCGGCCTGCTCCCAAATCCAGCTCCACGAAGCATTCCAGCAGCGCGCCCGGCAAGATTCGAACTTGCGACCTCTCGCTCCGGAGGCGGTCGGCGGAAGAAGCTGAGGAAGCGCAAGAAACGGCTCTAGCAAGCCATGTGCGGGACACACTCCGACGCGCCGGTCCCCTCGTGATCCCTTTAGATACCGGGGGTTACCGGATGGATTTGGCCCACCAAACGACTCCGGTGGGCAAAAGTCGAAAGGCGTATGCGGAGCCTCTGTGAGCACCGGGAGGCGCTGCTTGAGCATCCTAGGAGGGTCGAGCGAAACTAGGTTTGCAGGGTTCAAGACGCGGGATCATGAGCCGATCCTAGTAGTAGTACCGCCTCACGGATGAGCGTGGAGCAGAACACCCGCATCGCGGGCCGAGCGAGCGTCCAAGCGACGGCCGGGCTCGCGCTCGCTCGGGACGAATCGAGCAGAGGCAAGGCGAGGCGAGGCGAGCGTATATGCTTTCTGCTTCGGCCAGCACGAGAGAGTGTGCCGAACCTCAGCCGGTGCGCTCGGATGTCGTCCGCAGCGGGCAAGTAGAGTATCGGCGAGTGCACGCTCGCACGTCCTGCGAAGCAGGAGCAACGGGCTGGCTGCCCAAGCACATTGCTATCGGCCAGCGTTAGGGTTGATGCCGATCTAGGGGGGACCTGATGCCGGACAGATTGCCCAAACTCGATCAACTCCTACACGACATGAGCGACGCCGAAGTTGCGAAGGCCTGGGCGCGTTGCATGCGGGCATCAAGGGGAGACGACTCACGCCGGAGAACCGGAGTCGACAGCTAAGCGCGATCCGTGACGTTGAGCAGGCGCCGTTCGACGTGCTACTCGCGGTGTTCTTTGACGAGGATCTCAACGTCCAGGAGATATGGAGTATTCCGTGTGAGGTGGTCAAGGAGGCGTCCTTCGTAGCTAGAACCAACTCAACGCGATTCGTGCTAAACCAGAAGAGGCGGAACGACCCCCGAGTTTGTCAGCTTGTGTGAGTGCTCAGCACACGGACATTCCCGTAGGCGGCGAGGTACTCAATATCGTCGAGGTCATCGGTGAGGACATCTGCGTGGCGCGCCGCAGCTGTCGCGACGACAATTGCATCGAAGCGAAGGGTCTTCGGCGCGCCGGAATCGGCGAGAATCTCGCCAGCTCTGCGGCCAATGCGATCGTTTGTCGGAACCGGGACCACACTCTTTAGAACGCGCTGCATCTCGTAGCCCTTGCCTCGTGTATAGCCTTTCCAGACCTCGGTGTAGGTAGCTCCAGCGACGAGCAGCGCACTGCCTCGGCGCGTCGCCTCCTCGATCCATAGCTCGGTGTGCCGGTCACGCTGCTCCAGGTTGATCAGCATGCAGGCATCAAGTACTACGTCGGCCATTGGCGTCGGATCTTGTCTCTGATGGCATCGTCCTCTTCCAATGAACTCGCCGTCGATCGGCCAACAAGTTCGAGCGCGGCAGCCTGGGCACGCTTACGCCGATCAGTCGCACGCGGCTCGGGCTGGCGGGGGAGCTCACCGCTATCTACAGATCGGAGGCGGCGGATGCTAGCCGCCCCGTGTGGCGGTGTGATCGTGGCGGTGATTTGCGCCTTGGTCGGCTGAAACCACGTTCGCCAAGTGTCACCCTCGCGCGATTCGCGCGAGACGCGGACGCGGACACGGTAATTGATGCGACCCAATGGCACCCAGACACCGAACAACGAGTATTGGACGTACTCATGCAAACGAAGTTCGTCCGCGGCTTTCACGGGCCTGTTTGTAACTCCGCGGATGCTTCCAATGAAGCGCACACTCATCTCGCGCGTCCGCATCCAATGCGTGAGCTGGGCGACGAGGTTACCGGCTGCCTCGTCAAGCTCGTCGGGGAGCGCAAGCCGCCGTCCTGACCAAGCCTCGATGACCAGGATGTCGGTGAGAAAGCGACGCTCCTCAAGCAGCGAGTCGTCGAGTGGGTGACTGCTGAGGTGCATTTGGGCAAGAGCGCCAAACTCAGGGTCGGTGAGGACGACTACGCCGCGTCCGCTCAAGGCGATGAGCAGGTCGATGACGGCGGCGCGACCCTGAGCGTCACGGCCTCCCGGATCGAGTTGCCAGTGGATGGTTCCTCCGTCCGCGCTCAACTCGAAGGTCAGCGTGAGGTGGTATTGCGTTCCGGTGATCCGATAGGCAGTAGATCCGTTTGTGCCAACTTGTTCTGCGCGAAGTGGCAGTGGCATCTCGACTTGCCCCCGGTCGGTGTTGACGTCGATGAGGACGCGATATTCCTCGCGGCGTTGCTCTGCCGATGGCAGACCCAATGAAGCGAGTTGGACGTCAGGCGTGTGCGCTGCCCATGAGTGGTCTCGAGGCTGGATAGACCATCGCTCGACCGGTGGAAGCTCGGATTCCGCCTTGAACTCATATGCCGTGGCAACTGTGCTCACGATATGGAGTGTGCCAGGTGTCGGCGCCGGTGCAAAACTGACCCCCCTTCGCCGGTTGAGAGTTGACCCCCCACGGGCGGTGGCGAAGGCGTCCGGGGTCGCGGTGAGCCTGGCTCGGTCGCTGTCACCGAGACCGGGGAGAAGGGTCGTGCTTGACGTGGAGCGCTGGGCCGAGCTGCGCAGGGAGCATTTCGTTCGTGGGGTCTCGATCAAGGAGCTCGAGCGCCGCACGGGCCTCGCGCGCAACACGATCCGCGCGGCGCTGCGCTCCGAGGTGCCGCCGACGTTCCGTGTGCCTGAGCGACCGTCGAAGCTCGACCCCTTCAAGCAGGAGATCCATGATCTGCTGCACCGGGACCCGAAGCTGCCCGGCGTCAGGGTTCGTGAGCTGATCGAGCCGCTCGGCTTCGAGGGCTCAAAGACGATCGTCGATGACTACCTGCGCGAGGTGCGCCCGCTGTTCGTGCGCACGCGCACCCACCAGCGCACGATCTATCGACCGGGCGAGATCTGCCAGTGGGACCTGTGGGAGCCCTCAGCGCACGTGCCCGTCGGTCACGGTGAGCTTCGTCGCGCGTGGGTCGTGGTCGCCTGCCTCGGCTACTCGCGCGCAGGCGCCGGTGCGCTGATCTTCTCCAAGGAGGCGCCCGATGTCCTGTGGGGCATGAGCCGCTGCCTTCACGCGCTCGGAGCGCTGGCGAAGCTGATGGTCTGGGATCGCGAGGGATGCCTGCACGCAGGCGGTGGTCGACCGACCGACGCCTATGCCGCATTCTGCGGGCAGCTACTGCTCGACTGGTACTTCTGCGAAGCCGCCGACCCGCAGGCCAAGGGCGTCGTCGAGCGACTGCAGGGATACCTCGAGACGAACTTCGAGCCCGGCCGGCGCTTTGCCAATCATCTCGACTTCCAGTTGCAGCTGGATGCCTGGTTTCAGAAGGCCAACGCCCGCGCCCACAAGATGCTCAGGGCCCGGCCGATCGACCGCCTGGTGCAAGAGCGCGAGGTGATGCGAGCGCTGCCCGCCTCAGAGCCCGACGTCGACCGTCGCTGGGTGATGCGGGTGCCGCCAGACCCCTACCTGCGCTTTGACACCAACGACTACTCGCTCAATCCCGACCTCGTCGGACGCCGCGTCGAAGTCCGCGCCTCCCAGCGCGAGATCACCGCAATTGCCCTGGACAGCGGCGAGCTTGCCGCCCTCCACGAGCGCAGCTTCGCCAAGCACCGCACGATCACCGCCTTGGAGCACGCACGGACGCTCAGGACACGTCGCGGGCAGCCAGAGCCCGACGGCGAGCTTCTCGTGCAGCAGCGCCCCCTCTCCGTCTATGACCAGCTGATCGCGTGAGCGCCACCTCAGAGCTCTCCCACCTGTTTCGCGTGATGAAGTCCCCGGCCGCCGCCAAGGCGCTGCCGAAGCTCGCCGAGCGCGCCCGGTCAGAGCAATGGAGCTATGAGCGCTTCGCACAGGCGCTGCTCTCCACAGAGACCTCCGCGCGGGAGGCGCACGGCGGCGACGCTCGCATCCGCGCCGCAAGGTTCCCCGCTAGAAAGACGCTCGAGGAGTTCGACTTCACCTTCCAGCGCTCGGTCAAGAAGCAGGTGATCGAGCACCTCGGCCAGCTCGACTTCCTGCACTCCAAGGAAAACGTGATCCTGCTCGGCCCACCCGGCACCGGCAAGACGCACTTGGCGATCGCGCTGTCGATCCGCGCCTGCCTGGCCGGACAGCGCGTGATCTTCGCCACCGCCACCGAGTGGGTCGCGCTGCTCGCAGACGCTCAGCGCCAGGGGCACCTGGATGAGGAGCTCAAACGCCTTGAGCGGATTCCGCTCTTGATCTGCGACGAGGTCGGCTACATCCCGTTCGATCCGCACGCCGCCAACCTGATGTTCATGCTCGTCTCCCGGCGCTACGAGCGCGCGAGCCTGATCGTGACCTCGAACAAGCCCTTCAGCGCGTGGGGTGAGATCTTCGGCGATGACGCAACCGCCGCGGCGATGATCGATCGGCTCGTCCACCACGCCGAGATCCTCTCGCTGAAGGGCGACAGCTATCGCTTGAAGAACCACGACCTCGGCGCACGGCCCGCTGAGCAGTCCTCCCAGGAATGACCACCCACTCGAAGGGGGGGCAATTCTCGACCGGCGCTACGGGGTCAGTTTTGGAGCGGCCTTGACACCAGGCCCTCACGGATATGTACGCGCCAGCCATGCTTTCGCAGGTATAGGGCGCCCCCTGAGCGCGGTCGACGCTCTCGCTCCGGATGAGATTCGATCAGCGATGGGTCGTTGCGATTTGTGCTCACATAGGCATGTGGTTCAGGAATGTCGTCCAACGCACCTCGATCGCTGAGTGGGTTACAGTCAGGATCACCCAAACAGGAGGGTTCGCCGTGAGTATTCTTATCCGCTTCGCCCCTGCTTCACTGACTGCCCAGCAATACGACGAGTCTGTAAGAAAGCTCGAACTGGCTGGGGACTGGCCCGCCGACGGGCTCGACTACCACATCTGCTTCGGCTCGGACCCCAACCTCCGGGTCAGCGAGATCTGGGACTCGCGCGAGCAGCTCGAGGCGTTCGGGGAGCGCCTCATGCCCGTACTGGCCGAGGTCGGTATAGAGCCGGGCCAGCCCGAGCTGATGGAGATCCACAACATCGTCAGGCGCTAGCGACTCGGGTCAGCTCACCGGTTGCGCGATGATGCGTCCCGTGACGCGATCCACCTTCGTCCGTCCGTCGCTGGCGCCTACTCACGGCCGTGGGAGGACTTTGGCCCAACTGGGCCATGCGGTCCAGACCGAGTGGTTTCAACTCGGCACCTACTTCATCTGCGTAGCCCGCAAGCCATGATTTTTCTCGGTGAATGCGGGAACTCCCGAACGGAGCGGTTGCGCTGCACGCGCGTCGTGCCTATGTTCGGCGCAGACGCGGAACCGAGCCGCAAAGAGCGAGGCCACCAAGGTGTGAGGCCGCGCCACCTGAACCGACACGCCGCAAGGTGAGCCGGGGAGGGTTCCTTAAGCGGCCCGGAACCGCGTCGTCTGCGTTTCCTCATCGTGGTTTGGGCTTCTGCTCGCGTCGCAGTTGTGCCTCGCGCTTGAGCTGGGCCTGCTTGCCGGCTATCTCGGCGGTGTGCTCGGCTCGACGCTCCTGGGCTGAGCTTCGTGACCTAGCGGCGCTGGCAAGGCGATCCCTGCGCACTTGCTGTTGATCCATACGGCCTCCTCGTTGAACCAGTCACTCTACGCCTCGAACGACATGCCGGTGCATTCCCGTCCGAAAGTCCCATCACTGTCAACTCGTAGCGTTGGTCTCTTTGCAGTAGAACGACCAAGGAGCGCAGCGATATCTGAGCGTGAGATCAATCGTGTCGTGTTGAGTGGGCGGCTGGTGCGCGAGCCCGATGTTCGCGAGCTGGCGGACTGCGATCCCGTCTGCTTTCTGCGTGTGGCGTGCACCGCCGAGCGGCGGACACCGCGCGTTGGGGTCGCCTTCACGATATGTACCGGCGAGCGCGCCTCTACCGCCCCTCGCCGCCGGATGACGGCTTGTTCTCCCAGTCGAGGGTTCATCGCTGGTCTTTCTTCCGCGGGTACTTGCGCCTGAACAAGCCCCCATATAGCCCCCAGGCGATGAGAGCAACAATCACAATCGAGATGACGGCGGTCATGTCGGTCCTCAGCTCGCCGGTTCGGCAATCGTGACTTCGGCGCTCGGGTCCTTGGACAACACCTCCTGCTTCACGGCATCCAGGTAGCGGCGGTATGGGTCGTAGCCCAGGATGCTCTTCGGCCCGCTGGGGATGAAGCCGGCCACTCGCGGCTGGGAAGTCTTGTAGCGCTCCAAGCCCCCGACTCGTATCGTCGTCTGGCCGTCCAAGGTGCTCACCGAAGCCGAGAAGGTGCAGAGCTCGACAACGCGCTTGCCGCTGGTGATCGAAAGCGCCAGGTGGTCGGGCTTCTCGGCCTCGACGTGAATCCCGGCGCCGAGGTTAGCGATACCGGAAGTCAGGAGGCTCTTACCGCCGCCCTTCACGCTGCCAGTAGCTTGCTTAACGAGACCCAGAGCTGTCGCCGCGTCGAGCCTAGTCGTCGCGCGCAGCGCCACCTGTGCCCGTGATTTAGCCGTGATTGCCATATTGGGACTTCATCCTTTCCGTTTGATCTTCAGGGGCGGAGTCACTGTCGCCTAGTGAACAATCGTTTCCTGATCCTGTGCACGGGCTCCCAAGTGCTTGTGAAGGCCGGTTCGCTAAGAATTGACTCAGGTAGCGCTGCCTGAGACGAGGGTTTCGGAATGAGAAGAGGCCCCAGACTGAGTTGTTGCTCCTGAACTCCGCGCGAAGTACTGGCCAACGGTCATGTTGGGATCTGATCCGCAGGCCGCGTCCAAACTCAAGCCCCACATCGGATTGCCCGGGTCGCTGAGGCCACGTGTTTCGCTGGAGATACGTACTGCCGCATCGTGGCGGGATTCTTCGGATTGCTCCAAGTAGTCCCTACAGGTCGTGCTTGCCTCGATCTGGCTGCTGGCGCAGCCGCTGCACAACAGCGCGGCACCTAGCAGCGTGACCAGCCCCGTCGCCGCAAGGCATCGTCGCGCCCGTTGTGTGTACCGGGTGGAGGCGGCGGTGTCCGCGCGGGCGTCATGGGTCGTGTCGGCAGGTGTCATTAATCGTCCGCGACCTCTAGAGCTGTCACGCTCACCATGAGTTGCTAAAGGTCTTCTCATAGCGCTTCGAGAGATCATTGAGCGTCGCCCGCCTTGTTCCTCCATCGTCCTCCAGGACAAGGGAGAGCGAGCCAATGAGAAGGCTGAAGTCGGCGTCCTCGCTTCGCTTTGGGCGGATCGCGATGTTGGCCGGCCTGTCCCGCCAGTTCATCTTGATCCTGAATTCGAGTCCAAGCTCGCGGTCAATGGCAAAGCAGTGTCCGCTCCTACGTGAATCCCCGGCAGACCCGCCAACTATCAACCCCAGAATACGTTGGCGAGTAATCATGAGCTGGGCCGTGCCGGCCGCTACAAGCCCACCCCCGGTGCGAAGCTCCATCTCACATACATAGCGGCTGCCGCTCTCGTGGGCGTCGTCATCGTTCAGGGCGGAATGCAGGATGAGTTGCCCGGTCGGCGTGACTTCTCCCGCCTGTAGACGGATTGCGAGGTCCGCGACATCTGTGGACCCTGCGGTCGCATCCACCGTGAGGGGTCTCGCCGCGAAACGCGCCCTGGGACGTACGTGCGGAGGAGGCTTCGGCTCGGACGCACCCGCGGCCTGGATCGGAGCACTCGTTGCAGCGCTCGACGAGGACGGGACCGCCGTGATGATGGAAGGCCGCACGTAGGCGGGTAGTCTGTATGACGCAAGCTTCCCGGGCGCGGGCGGTGTGAGAGGCGGAGGGCTAGACGCGAGCGCAGTCAGTGTGTCCCGAAAAGTGGCCACGTCGCCAACGTCATGATCCAGTCGATAAATCGCCACCTTTTGCGCGATCGTCCGCGCTATTGCTCCCGCATCGGCGGTACTCGAAAGGAAAACGTCGAGCCTGAGCTCGTCTCCATCTTCGGATGCAGCGGTGCCGAGTGAGAGCGTCGGGGCGACCCGACCGCGTCGTGGACTCCACCCGACCGTCGTGACCCATCCATATCGCGCGTGACCAACGACTATCCGGCCGCCAGCTCGCGCCTTCGCCTCTTTCCACTTGTTGCGCGTGTTGTCGACCAGCGCCGTCGTTGCCCCCAGGCCGATCCCCCAATAGCGCGCTCCCTTGTTCCATTCGGGACTCGCGACGGCGACGCGGGCATCGGTAACCATAAGATCGACCTTCCTGCTTCCGAAGGAGATAAGCACCTGCCGTTCTCCAGCGACGACGCGGCTCAACTCCAGTCCGGTACAGCCAAATGCTGCCACCTGTCCATCCCAGCTATCAAGGCGAATTGGTGGCTTCCCATCCACCACTACCGGGTAGAGGAGCCCGTCCTGGTCGCCGGGCACATTGATTCGCAGCAGCTTAAAGCCATTTAATGTGAGCCCCATCAGTTCAGCGTGTAGCCGGCCTGAGTGCCCTGCACGTTCGTCGGCCCGTCGAACATTGTCCTGAAGCAAACGCGATGCGATCTGCGTTGACTATTCGAACGTGGCGTTTCCCCCCGGATTGCATCGCGGCGCCATTATGCCGTAGATCCTGAATGGTGGCAAGGGTCGGGATCTGATGACGGCCGGCTTCGCCGTCGCTCCCACCGCAGTCCGTCGGCTACTCTGCGCGCGTGCCGGGGGATCAAGCCAGCCAGGCCAGCGAAACCGTCCAGCCGTCGGCGGCCCCCGTGCTCCTAACGCAGCGGCGGCCGCCAGCGAGGCGCTCGCCGTTGCTGCTTTGCGAGTGGGGTTTGCGCTGATGGCGATCGCCGCGGCGAGCGACACGCTGTTCGCATTGCTCGACGGCGGCGGATTGCTGGCCGGCGTCGAGGGCGCAGTGCTGACTGGGCTCGCACTCGGCGGGCTTATGCGTCCTGCGATTGCCGCGCGCCTCCTGCGCCCGACAGGGCGCTTGGTGGTCCTAGCGGCGCTGTTCGCCTCTGGCCGGCGCATTCGACTGGGGCCTCCAGAGGCATTTCTCGGAGGTCGCCCCGGCGATCGTGCGGATCGCCGTGATCGTGTCCTCGCCCTCGTGGATCGTCGCCTGCGTCCTGGTCTCCGCCATCGGATATCTCGCCTACCTGTTGCTTCAGGGCCACTCGCTTGTGTGGACGCTCCGCCCGGCTGGCCGAGAACTGCTGATCAATCAGTGGGTTGACCTCGCGGCGAACGCCGGAGTGGTCGTTCTGTTGGTGGTGCTCCTGTGCCGGTTCATAGGCGCATGTTCCCGCGAGCCTCGATGGCGCCCGCTCAGGTTCGGCGGTGGGGTCACTCCACGGTTTGCCGCCGCGGTGCGCGCGCAGCCGGTCGCCCTTTTGCCGAGGGCCGACGCGGCTACCTTGATTGACCTTCTCACAAACACCGAGCGCAGGGTGCTTGCGCTCCTCGTAGATGGTCTGGTTCCCAAGCAGGCTGCCCTCGAACTCTCCGTGACGCTACCGACAGTCCGCTCCACATAGCGTCCGCTAAGTGAAAGACCGGAGCACGCACAATCGAGCAACTCGCCGGCCTCTACGCGCGGGCAAGCCATGTCAGCTGACCTGCAGCCCGCCGCGATGCGAACTCCTCGCCACAGCGCATCGAGTCGAATGCTAATCGAGTGCGGCGCCGACCTCGTTTACCTCGCAGAGGAGCTCTACCTACGCCTGTTCATCCTCACGTTGCTGCTCACAGGGGTCGGCTGCGTCGCCTCCATATGGTTCGCGGTGATCGGCTCGCACACTTCGGTGGCGCTAACAGCGACGATCGCTCTCATGGCATTCGCGCCCACGATCTACGCACTCGCACGCCCACGCCAGTGCTACCGCTGGCTTCGCTATAGCCGGGTTCGCCAGATGAGCCCCGCAGTCTTCGCGATGCTCGCGGTGCTCTGCAACGGCCCAGACAGCCCTTCGTGGTGGGTCGCGCTCCCGCTGCTCTGGGTGATCGCCGCCGTCAGCTCAACCGGCCTGTCCCTCGCAACCGCAATCGCGACAGCCATCGCGTACCTCGCCGGCACGACTATCGCCGGCACACCACTCGTCCACAACGGTGACGCAGAAATCCTCGGGGCGCGGTTGCTCTGCCGGCCAACATCCTCATCGGGCGGCTCGTCGCCGAGGTATTCGCTCGGTTGTCCTCCGCCTGCACCAACTTGAGCGCGAAGCTCCGCCACCACGCCCCGTCCACGTCATCACGATCAATGATGCGCTCGCCCCGAGAGGCGCATCCAAACCTGCCCCGCCGAGAAAGCAACGGGAGGGCGATCGGCTCACTCGTCTCACTTCGCGAGCTCGAGGTGCTTCTCCTCGTCCGCGACGGCCTGCTCCACACCGAGATCGTACGTCCTTGGCATCTCCTCATGGCAAGTCGAACGACTCCTCGCCTCGGCGCGATCCCGAACCGAGACCACAACGGTCAGCCAGCTCGTGGCAAAGCTCGTCACGGACCAGCTCGCCCCCTAACCTCGATTCGCTATACGCTTCGAATATCGGCGGCGGGTATTCAAAATTGACGGGACTCTTTATGATTGTCTTTGACGTCTCAGGCACCGTATTCGCAATCCTCATAGTGTTCGGGATACTCGCCTACGCACATGATGGCCTAGCTTGGTGGGTCCGTCGCAACGCGCGACGGGATCGCGCCGAGTCCTTGTACCCGGCGTCTGACGGCGGCTCCGCCGGTCCTCGACAGCCCTAGTTCTGGGTCCGCATGGGTCTGATCAGCAAACAGCGCACGAAGGCACGCACAGCTCCGGCTGTGCATGTCACCAGCCTGTCGGGCCGTTGGATGACCGAGGGCATGCCACACATGGCGGCCATCGTTCGCGCGGCCGCATCGTCTCTCGCGGGAGGGAAGGAGCTGAAGTCGTCTGGTTTCCGCGGTCATGACACACTTGGAATCAGTTCTGCGATGCGCTCTGGGGGAAGTACCATTTGGGTTGAGCAAAAGACCTTCGTGAGCTGGGCGATTGGCCTTGGACTCAACACGATCCAGGGTCCCGCGTACGACTGGCACCTAGAACTCCGCGCCTCGACTGCTGACGATGGCACCGTGTCAGTCGCCGCGACGACGCCTCACGTCCTCACCAAGGACGGCGCCCAGGTGCACAAGAACGAGTATCTGGAAGTCCGTGAGTTGGTGATCGCGGGACTGGCGGCCCCAGCCATGCCAAGACCCAACCCCGAGACTGCGGTCAACGCCAGGGGTCTTTCGTTTCTGCCGGCACCATTCGCCGAGCAGCCGCTCGCGCCGTACGACGGCACATTCGCGCTTGCTACCAAATCGTCACCGACAGAAGTGCGCGAGTGCCTAGAAACCTTGCATTTCTCCCGGCTCCAGGTCAGTGCTGGTGGTGCGCGATGGGCGATAGGGCTTCGGGACACGCCTGCTCTCTCTTGGGCCGAGCTCACCATTGAGCCACACGCCGACGATGCGTCCACGCTCAGGTTCACGGTGCATCTCGCGGAGGATGACAATACGGCGATCAGCATTCTGAGTACCCGTCACGCACGGCGGTTTGTGGTCTGTGTCTTGGCAGCGCTGCGGCTTCGCGATGAGAACGCGACGATCAGTGCCGGGGGTGAGCTCACTGACGGCATCAGCTGATACCAGCACGAGCGGGTCGGCGCCTGCGAGCTTGGCGGAGTCCGACTCGATACTCGCGCCGACCCTCGTGGCCTACAGTAAGCCGGCGACCGGAGCCTCGCTCACTGAGATCGTCATGACGGCCGCCATGTCCGTGCCGTGCGCGACGATACGGCGCAAGCAATTGGTCGGCGGAAAAGCCGTGCTCGTCGACCATACGCGCGAGATACTTAGAGCGACAAACGCGAACGAGCAGGGATATCCACTCGTCGCGCGCTGCTGCGACCGAGCGCCGGGAGAGAGCACGTCCGATGCTTTCCCGCGTTGGAATTGGGAGGTCGGCATCATCGAGCCCGAGGACACGAGCTACCCAAGCCTGCTCCCTCCTGGCCGTGCAATCGTTCGGCTGGACGTAACGCGATATCAAGTTAGAAATCGTGGGGTGATAGCAGCGCCGCAGCTCGCCCTGTTCCGGCACATGTTTGTCGAGAGTCTCGCAGGCCTCGATCCATCCGCTCTCATCCTCGGTGGACAGCGCGACTGGCGTCGTGAGTGGTGGCCCAATCCGACCGGTGCTGAGTGAGCCCCAGTAGCGCGACGACGACGCCGTCATCAGACCACTTCGCTGCATCCCGTCGCGTCCAGTGGTCAGGGTTCACGTTGCTGTGCGTGCTGGCCCTTCTGTGTCTCGACGCCTGTGGCGGAGCAACCACAAGCCATCAGCCCGCAGCGCAGGCTGCGAGGTCCGCGGCGCCGGCAACGCCGCAATGCCCCCAGCCCGTCGCGGTTGCCTCGAGCGAAGGCGAGACGACGAGCACCGAAAATGAGACACCGACCACGGGCCCCGCGTCAGGCACGCTCGACGGCCTCCTGGTCGACCCCACGGCATCCGTAGGCGATCTGACTACCGCTCTCACGATGCTCGCGCGCAACGGCGGCACGCTAGGGCACCGGGTGGCAGAAATAGAGACCGCCATCGACGCTGAGTCACCCGCGCCGAATGGTTCGATCGAAGCGCTCGCGCGGGCGCGCTGGCAGCATCTCGACGTCAACGCAGCGCTGAGCGCGCTGAGCACCTCAGCGACCACTGTGTGCGGCGGTGAACTATTCGGCAGCGAAGCGCAGTCGTCCTTCTCCAACGAGCTTCCGGCCCCAGCGTCCAACGGCGTGGTGAAGCTCCCCGGCGGCGAAGACAATGACACTTCGTCGTGGCCGACAGCGCGGTGCAAGGCCTCCAGCAATCTCGGCTACGCCTCGCCCGAGATCGCCGTGAACAGCTGCGATGAAGGTGCCGTCACCGTGGATCTCGCCTCTGGTTCAACGCATGTGCTGAGCGACCTGCTGCCTGCGGCCGAAATCAAAGCTGGTCAACGTCTTACGCTCGCGGGCGATCATCTCGCCTGGGTGACGGTCGCGTTGACGCCAGCCAGCGGACTCACCAAGGCTTCATGGACGAGCACGCTCCACATCATCGACATGACCGGAGCAAAGGTCGCTGAACGAGTGCTTCAGACCGAGCATCATACGGTGGCATCATCCGGTGCCCCCACGGGCGTGTCAGCGATCGTCGACAGCGGCGACGACTGGCTGCTGCTCTCCTACGTCTCATCAACCGACCCGTATACCTACTCCCTCACGAACGCAACGGGAGAACTGCTCGGCAGCGCGAAATATCGCGACGGGGACGATCATCCAGAGCCCGTCGGTGTCATCGATCTCGGCCTAGAACCCCACGAATACATCGACGAGGCGACGGGCAAGGTTCATCCCTACGGCGGCTCCGATCGCTACAACGGTAGCGAGGTAGTCAACGACGGCGGATGCGGCACGGACATGATCGCAGGGTCAGAGCCCGGGTTCTTCGACGAAAATCCGCCGCCCGACACGGTCGAACATTTCGTTCACGGTGCGTCGGGCCTCACGGTGGGCAAGGCCAGTCTCAAGACCATGTTCAGCGGCACCGACCTGCGCGCCGGCGACGTTGTCGCGCTGACACCCAAGGGCGTGCTGCTGAGCGGCTTCACAGAAGGTCACTGGACGTTCTACAACTTCGCCGGAACAAAACTCTGGACCCTCGGCGCTCCAGTTGTGTCCGTGACCAGCGCAGCAGGCCACATTGTCGCGCTCAATACGTCCGGCGAACAAATCGTGATCGACCCGACCACAGGCCAGAAGGCCATGCTACCGACACAAGTCGAGGAAGCTCTCGACTCGCTCGCGCCGGCCTCGCAGCAAGGAGAGCCGCCCGCCAAGATCGTCCTCGTTGATCCGGCAAGCGACTCAATGCTCATTCAGACTGCCGAAAGCGAATCAGGCAGCACCGTGCGCACGGTGAGCTACCGCTCGATGTGCGGCTGACCGCCGCTATCTCCAAGATGCGAGTCGTCACAAAAGCAAGAGCCGAAGATGACCAACCGGAGGTCGCTAATAGCATGGGTCGCTCTCTCGGTCGCGGCAGCAACCATGCTGGCGATGGCCGGCTGTGGTGCACAGACGGGCAGCCGGGCGGCAGTCCGTGCTTCACCACAAACGGCCGCTTTCCCGCCGCCGGGGCCGTGAGCGAGCGTATCTGATTCGCTGGCTGAAGCGTGCACCAGTACCCGGTAAGTAATTTCAGGATCGAAAGCCAAGGAGATATCAATGATGAGTAGACTTTTCGCGTTCTTCGCGATGGTAAGCATGGCCGCCGCAGTATCTGGCTGCGGGACCAGCGCGAAGGCGTATGACATTGCGCCGATCTTTCCCCTGTCCACAGGTAAGTGCGCGCGGTACGCCGGTCACGAAGAAGGGTCGGGCATTACCGCCAAGTGCATGGTCACCAAGGCCGAGTGCGAAAAGGCCGCGACCGACTGGAAAAGGGCTATGCAGGCCGGCGGGGTCGGCAACGAAGCAATCGAGTTCAGTTGCAACTGAAGCGACGAAGGTGGCCGCCGCGTATTTACCGGCGTGTAGGGTACGCGCCTATGACGATCCCGGTAATACGGTGGTGCGCGATACTCGGACTCACTGCGCAGCTTGCTTCGGCGGCCGCGCTGCTGAGCTCGTGTGGCGGTGGGCGCAAGCCTGACGAACCGCCGACCGCAGCCGTCACGACCGCGCAGCAGCTCTCTCAGACGGGCGCGCGGTCTGCCCTCAGTCCGGCTCTCGCGTCCACTCTCCCCGCTACCGAAGGGGAGCACGTTGACGCTCAGTAAGGCAGGATGGCGCAGCGAAGGCCGGTTCGCGAACGCTACCGGGATCCTGCGCGTCCCGGGCGAAGGTCCCCGGCCCGTGTCGATCGGCTTCGTACGGGCCGGTCGTAACTGGAAGGTAACCTACCTGGAAGCGTCACAGTGAGACACGCCGGGCCTTTTGCCGGAGGTCACATACACCGGTGCGTGGCAGAAATATCGGATGTACGGCGTGCTACCGAAGAGTTACTCACGGGTTGCTGTACCGCATGACCAGGGTTTAACGGGACGATGTACCTGACCAGGTCGTCTGAAGGCCGGCTGTCGGTGGCGCAGAACAGTGGTCAGCAAGCTACCAGAGGTATCTCCTGAGAATCTCGACTACCTCTGAAACGACCGTGTACGCGGCGTTACGTGCTTGCTCGTACTCCTCGTTGCCCGGCTGAAGATCGGGGTGCTTCTCCCGGGCGTAGCCGTCTGGTCCGGGGTAGTCCGGGGCGCGGAACGCGGCGTGTAGTTGTGCGACGCTCTCTTGAAAGAGTGCATGCTTGAAGGCGGGCCGTTCAATAACGAGGGCGGCCACGTCCATACCGGAGGGCCTGGCGTTCAGGCACCACCAGGACACGTCGTAGCCGTCCTTGGGGTCATCGCGGCCTGTGAGCGCGTCGGCCTTGGCGGCGAGGAATCCGACCGGGCCGGCATGGCGGATCTGCACGTCGGCTCGCGCTCCGGGGCGATAGACGAGTTGTACGCCTTCGAGGATGCTCGGTAGGGCGTCTTCGTCGATCAGTCTGCCAGCGCGGATGGGGAGCGGGCGAAGGCGTGGACCCGCGTTCTGTGTTGCGGTCTTTTCATCAAGTGCACGTGTGCCGTCGGCGAGCAGGGTGTCGTCCTCTGCGGCGGGCGCGAGGAAGTCGAGGATGAGAGGCAGTCCAGGCGCACTGTCCTTCTTGCGCCAGCGAAACCCGCTCGTGTGCTCCGGTTCGAAGTACGGCTCGATGGTCTCCTCGATCGATCGGTAGTACTCGCGCGTCGTGCCACCGGTGATGGCGAGGGACAAGCACAAATCGATGTCTGCGCTGCCGATGTGGGCATCGGCAGCTTCCGGGATGAGCAGCGGGGGAACGAGGCCACCGACGATGACCAGATGTTTCGCGGCCATGCCCCCAAGGAGATAGAAGAGGCTTACCGCCTCACCTATCAATGCGCTCGGTGGATGCTTGATCTCGTCGCTCACGTGATGTCCTTTGATCCCCACAGGTCGAGGAAGACGCCGACCGCAGCCTCTCCTCGGGGCTCGAGGTACAGGTCCAGCATGACTCGACTGTGCGGAGCTATCACTCGTCCGTCTTCGTCGGTACGTGCGTCACCGCTGGCCAGGTGCTCCGGGTCGGCGATCAGCGTGAGGTTCGCGCCCCGCTCCGTGCGGAATCCACCAAGCGCCTGGGGGACCTGCTCGAGATCCTCACTGGATGTCTGGACTCGGTACAGAGGTCGCTGCACTCCGGTCAGGACCGGTAGCCCCATCCGTTCGGCTGCCAGGGCGCCGGTGAGGACCATCTGATAACCGGCGATCGATGCCGGGATGGCGTCGGGATCTCGCACGAAGCACGACAGTCGCCGCGCAGAGGTAGAGGAGGGGCGGCCATGCTCGGCAAGCCAACGCCGTACGCCCTCGACGTCAACCACACGCCGCTGCATCCCACGTCCGCGCCCGTGGCGCTCGAGCAGGCGCACGTCCTCCAGGGTGCTGAGCAGACGGTGGGCGGTCACCTCGCTGCTCGAGCTTCGCTCGGCGAGTCGCCGAATCGTCCAGGCTTCCTCGGGATGGTCGGCGATCAGTTGCGCCGGTCGCAGACTGCCTGCGCGCAGGGCACGCCGGGGAGTCGGCAGTCGCTCACGCACGCGCTTGGTCAGCGTCTGCCCGGGAAGCCAAGCTCGACCCGCAGCATCCACGAAGCCGATGTCGGCATCCTCCAGACGCGCGGCCGTAGCGTCGTCCAGCACAGCCTTGATCATCAGGATGCGCCTACCGTCGCTCCTCTCATGCTCGAACAATCCAGCCAGCTGGCGATTCTCGATTACCCCGGCCTCCACAGGAAAGGCTTGCCCGGCGATCACCACAGCGGACTCCGGCGCGCCACGGACCACGTTCACATCGGGTATGCGATCGAACGCATCCGCTACCTGGGGGTCGACATCAGGACGAAGCGCGATCAGAGCAGTTTGCGCTATAGTATTAGATCCCATGGCCATTCAAGTATAGCGAAAATAGGAACTTGTCCCTGTTGCTAGGATCATCGCACTACTTAGCTGCTTGTCATAGCAATAGATAACGTGCTGCTATCGAACCCGGTGACCTCTCGTTGTCGCGACGAGAACTCGTCCATTCGAAACTACTGACGGTTGACCGGAGATACGCGCTGTCGCGAGCGCAAAAGCCCAGCACTGGACCCAAATTCGAGCCTTGCTGGAAGTCTCGGGCGTGTGCGACGCGACTAGAGATCCTTGTGTCTATGGATCGAAAAGATCGAAAGGATCGACCTCTATGGCTTCTCGGACGGGACTTTAGCCCACACTTTTGCCCACCAACATCGCCGGTGGGCAAAACTCCACTTGCGAACATCAACCAGAAACCTGCCGATTTGCAGGCATTTCCCAAGCGCGCCCGGCAAGATTCGAACTTGCGACCTCTCGCTCCGGAGGCGAGCGCTCTATCCACTGAGCTACGGGCGCGGGAGCCCGAGTTTAGGGCTCGCGGACGATCCGAGCGCTCGCTCCGTCGTGCGTCGGCTCACTCCGGAGCACAGACGCCGCTCGCGGCGAGCCTTCGCCGCTTGCCCGCCGCTACCGTTGCGTGCATGGACCTCTCGCTGTTCTTCGCCGGCACCGGCGGATCGGTGCCGAGCGCGCGCCGCGGCCTGCCGGCGATCTTCGTCCGCGTCGGCGGCGATCGGCTGCTGTTCGACTGCGGCGAAGGCACGCAGCGCCAGCTCGTGCGCTCGATCGGCCTGCTCGACATGGAATGCGTCTTTCTCACGCATTTCCACGCCGACCACTGGCTCGGCCTGCCCGGCATGCTCAAGTCGTTCGCGCTGCGCGACCGCGAGCAGCCGCTGATCGTCTACGGCCCGCGCGGGCTGCGCGAGTTGATGAGCGCGATGCGGATCATCTACGGCCGCCTGCCGTACGAGCTGCAGATCGTCGAGCTCGAGCCGGCCGAGACGGTGCAGCGCGACGGCTACGTGGTCGCCGCGATTGCAGTCAGCCACCGAACCTCGTCGGCGTACGGCTACGCGATCGTCGAGCGACCGCGCCCCGGCCATCTGGACGCGCAGCTCGCCGCGCGCCTCGGCGTCAAGCCCGGTCCCGACTTCGGCCGCTTGCAGCGCGGCGAGACTGTCGACGGCGTCTCGCCCGAGCAGGTCATGGGTCCGCAGCGCGAGGGACGCAAGATCGTCCTCTCCGGCGACACCGAGCCGTGCGAAGCGCTCGCGATCGCCGCACACGAGGCCGACGTGCTCGTGCACGAGGCGACGTTCTCTGACGACGAGCTCGACCGCGCGCGTCAAACCGCGCACAGCACCGCGCGCCAGGCGGCCGAGCTCGCGCGCGACGCCGACGTGCGCCTGCTCGCGCTGACGCACGTATCGAGCCGCTACGGCGGCGCGCAGCTGCGCGACGAAGCGCGCGCGATCTTCGCGAGCACCGAGGCGCCGCGCGACTTCGACACGATCGACGTGCCGTTCCCCGAGCGCGGCCGCGCGAAGCTCGAGCGCTGGTCCGATCGCCAAGCGCGCGAGCGCGCCGCGACCGGCGATCGTCCGAGCGGCGCCGGCGAGCAGGCAGGCGGCCCAGAGGCGAGCGGCGACCACGCCGGGGCGGACGCCGAGCGCTCCGAGACCGTCGCCGCGCCCTGAGCGGCGCGCGCTCGCGCCCGAGTTTCGTCGCAGTCGCCTGGTACATTCCGACTGTCCTTTAACCCGGTCCCGTGAGGCCAGGAAGGAAGCATTGGAAGAGAGCAGCGAGAAGGTCGTCCTCCACGAGGACGACATCCAGCGAGCGCTGACGCGCATCGCGCACGAGATCGCCGAGCGCGAGCCCGACGCTGACAGCCTCGCGATCGTCGGCATCCATCGGCGCGGCGCGTTCCTCGCCAATCGCCTGCACGACCTGCTCGAAGGCCTGCAAGACACCGCGATCCCGCTCGGCGACTTGGACATCGGCTTCTACCGCGACGACGTCGCCAGCCGGCCCGACGCCCCGGTCGTGCACGCGTCGCACATCGACTTCGACGTGACCGGCCGCACGGTCGTGATCGTCGACGACGTGCTGTTTACAGGGCGCACCGTGCGCGCGGCGATCGACGCGCTGTTCGACTACGGCCGCCCCGAGCGTGTACAGCTCGCCGTGCTCGCCGACCGCGGCCATCGCGAGCTGCCGATCCGCCCCGACTTCGTCGGCAAGAACCTGCCGACGTCGCGCGCCGAGCACGTGCACGTGCGCATGGCCGAGCTCGACGGAGTCGACGAGGTCACGATCGCGCCTGCGGCGCTGGAGGTTGCATGAGGACCGAAGGTCCGGTCGCGACGGCCCGGACGGCCGGCGTCCCAATCCAAACGGCCGACTGGAAGGAGGCCGGAGCATGAACCATCTGCTTTCGATCGAAGACCTCGACCGCGCCGGCATCGAGCGGATCGTCGAGCAGGCGCGGCGCTTCGCCGAGGTGTCCGATCGCGAGATCAAGAAGGTGCCGGCGCTGCGCGGGCGGATGGTGCTGAACCTGTTCTACGAGTCCTCGACGCGCACGCGCAGCTCGTTCGAGCTCGCCGCCAAGCGCCTGTCGGCCGACGTCGTCAACTTCGCCGCGAGCGGGTCGAGCGTCGAGAAGGGCGAGTCGCTGAAGGACACCGTGCTGACGCTCAGCGCGCACAAGCCAGACGCGATCGTGCTGCGCACGCCGTGGGCCGGCGCGTCGGAGCTCGTCTCGAAATGGTGCAGCGCGGCGATCGTCAACGCCGGCGACGGCAAGCGCGAGCACCCAACGCAGGCGCTGCTCGACGTCTACACGCTGAAAAGCCGCCTCGGCGAGCTCGACGGCGCGAGCATCTGGATCGTCGGCGACGTCGCGCACTCGCGCGTCGCGCGCTCGAACATCATCGCGTTCCAGCAGATGGGCGCGCGCGTGACCGTCGCCGGGCCGCCGACGCTGATCCCGCGCGGGATCGAGGCGCTCGGCTGCGACGTGCGCTTCACGCTGCACGAGCTGCCTTCGGCCGACGTCGTCTACGCGCTGCGCATGCAGAACGAGCGGATGAGCGAGACGTGGGTGCCGTCGATCCGCGAGTACGCGTCCTGGTACCAGATCAACGGCCGGCGCCTGTCGCCGCGCCAGGTGCTGATGCATCCGGGCCCGGTCAATCGCGGCGTCGAGCTCTCCGGCGAGGTCGTCGACTCGCCGCAGGCCGTGATTACGGCGCAGGTCGAGGCGGGCGTCGTCGTGCGCATGGCCGTGCTCTACGAGCTGCTCTCCGGCGCGAGCGCGCCGAGCTCGCCGCGCGCGCGGATCGAGAGCGTCGACTCAGCCGCAACCGAGCGCCAGCCCGCGTGATGGCCGCTCAGCCGCTGATCCACGGGCCGCAGCAGCCCGCCGACTTGATCCTGCGCGACGTGCACGTGCTCGACCCGCGCAGCGGCCTCGACGAGCGACGCGATCTGCGCGTGCGCGACGGCATCGTCGCCGAGATCGCCGCCGCCGGCACGCTCGAGCCCGCCTCCGGCGAGGAGCTGATCGAGGGCCGCGGCCACCATCTGCTGCCGGCGTTCTTCGACCCGCACGTGCACTTCCGCACGCCCGGCCAGGAGCACAAGGAGGACCTCGACACGGGCACGCGCGCCGCCGCCGCCGGCGGCTACGGCGGCGTTCTCGCGATGCCGAACACCGACCCCGTGCTCGACTCGGCGCCGCTGCTCAGATCACTACGCGACACAGCCGCGCGCGAAGCGCGAATCTCAATCGGTTTCATGCCGGCGATCACGCGCGGCCTGCAGGGCGAGCAGCTGACCGAGATGGCCGAGCTGCGCCACGAGGGCGCAGTCGGCTTCACCGACGACGGTCGGCCGGTGCAGAGCGCCGGCATGCTGCGCAAGGCGCTGCAGTACCAACGGCTGTGCGGCGGCGTGATCGCGCTGCACGAGGAGGACCCGACGCTCTCGCGCGGCGGCTGCATGCACGAGGGCGCCGTCAGCGCGGCGCTCGGCATCGGCGGCATCCCGACGATCTCCGAGTCGACGATCGTCGCGCGCGACGCCGAGCTCGCCGGTTACGAGGACGCGCGCGTGCACTTCCAGCACCTCAGCTGTGTCGCGTCGGTCGAAGCCGTCGCGAACGCGAAGGCGCACGGCTGGCGCGTCTCGACAGAGGCCTCGCCGCACCACTTGCTGCTGACCGACGAGGACGTTCGTGCGATGGACACGCGGATGAAGATGAACCCGCCGCTCGCGACCGAGACCGACCGCAAAGCGCTCGTCGACGGGCTGCGCAGCGGCACGATCGACTGCGTCGCGACCGACCACGCGCCGCACGCGCGCGAGGAGAAGGAAGTCCCGTTCGAGCAGGCGCCGATGGGCACGACCGGTCTCGAGACGGCGTTCGCCGCGCTCTACTCCGGCCTCGTCCTGCCGGGGACGATCGAGCTGTCGCTGCTCGTCGAGCGGCTGACCTCAGGCGCGGCGCTGTTCGAGCTGCCGACGCCGCTGATCGCGCCCGAGCAGATCGCCAACCTGACGCTCGTCGACCTCGACGCCGAGTGGATCGCCGGCGAGCGTGGCTGGGAGAGCCGCTCGGAGAACTGCTGCTTCGCCGGGCGCAAGCTGCAGGGCCGCGTGCTGCTGACCGTCTCCGATGGCGCGATCGTCTACCGCGAGCGCGCGTTCTCGGTGGTCGGCGCCTGATGGCCCTGCTCAGTCGCGACCGCGCCGCGCTCGTCGTGATCGACGTGCAAGAAGGCTTTCGCCCGTACGAGTCGTTCGCGGCCGTTGCGCAGTCGTGCGCAAAGCTGCTCGCCGGCGCGCGCATCCTCGACCTGCCGGCACTCGTCAGCGAGCAGTACCCGAAAGGCCTCGGCCGCTCCGCGCCTGAGCTCGAGATCGAGAGTGAGAAGACGATCGAGAAGACCGTCTTCTCTGCCGTGCGTGCGGACGGCTTCGATCTCGGCGGGCGCGATCAGGCGATCGTCTGCGGCATCGAGGCGCACGTCTGCGTCTCACAGACCGTCCACGACCTGCTCGCCGACGGCATCGAAGTGCACGTGCCGGCCGACGCCGTCGGCTCGCGCCACGCGCTCGACTACGAGCGCGGCCTGGAGCGACTCGATCGCGCCGGCGCGATCGTCACGACCGTCGAGAGCGCGCTCTTCGAGCTGCTCGAGCGCGCCGGCACGCCGGAGTTCAAGGAAGTCCAGAGGCTGATCCTGTGAGCACGCGCGACGGATATGTGCTGCTCGAGGACGGCACGCGCTTCGACGGCGACTGGTGTGGCGCCGACGGGCACGCCGTCGGCGAGGTCGTCTTCACGACCGGCATGTCCGGCTATCAGGAATCGATCACCGACCCGTCGTTCGCCGGGCAGCTGATCGCCTTCACGTACCCGCACGTCGGCAACTACGGCGCGAGCGCCGCCGCGATGGAGTCCGAGCGCCCGTGGGCGCGCGCCGCGATCATGCGCGAAGCGTGCAACCGCGAGGACGCGCCGAGCGCCGAGCGCGGCTGGCTCGACTGGCTGGAGGACTGCGGCGTCGCGGCGATCTCCGGCGTCGACACGCGCGCGCTCGTGCGCCACATCCGCGACGCCGGCGCGATGCGCGGCGGCGTCTTCTCCGGCGAGATCGCCGAAGCGCAGGCGCGCGAGCTGATCGACGCCGAGCCGTCGATGGTCGGCCAGGATCTCGCCGCCGTCGTGACGCCGCGCGAAGTCACGGATCACGGCCAGGGCGGCGACGGGCCGCGGATCGCCGTGATCGACACCGGCATCAAGGCCTCGATGGTCCGCGAGCTCGTCGCGCGCGGCGCGCGCGTCTCCTTGCACCCATGCACGTCGAGCGCGGCCGAGCTGCTCGCCGAAGACCCCGACGCCGTGTTCCTCGCCAATGGCCCCGGCGACCCGGCCGCGCTCGGCTACGTCGTCGAGACCGTCCGCGCGATCGTCGGCAAGAAGCCCGTCTGGGGAATCTGCCTCGGCCACCAGCTGCTCTGCCGCGCCGTCGGCCTCGAGACGTTCAAGCTGCCGTTCGGCCATCGCGGCGCGAACCACCCGGTCAAGGACCTGCAGACCGGCAAGGTCGAGATCACCTCGCAGAACCACGGCTTCGCCGCCGTCGGCCCCGGCGGCGCGCGCACGATCGACGCCGACGAGCCGGTTCGCTGGGAGACCGACTTCGGCGCCGCCGCGCTCTCGCACGTCAACCTCTACGACCGCACCGTCGAGGGGCTCGAGCTGCTCGACGTGCCCGGCGGCGCCGTGCAGTACCACCCCGAGGCCGGCCCGGGCCCGCACGACTCGCTGTACCTGTTCGACCGCTTCCTCGCGCGCATCGAGGCGGCCGCCTGATGCCGCGCCGCGACGACCTGCACAAGATCCTGATCCTCGGCTCCGGCCCGATCGTGATCGGACAGGCCGCCGAGTTCGACTACTCCGGCGTGCAGGCGTGCAAGGTGCTGCGCGAGGAGGGCTACGACGTCGTGCTCGTCAACTCGAACCCGGCGACGATCATGACCGACCCCGAGTTCGCCGAGGCGACGTACATCGAGCCGCTGCTGCCCGGCCCCGTCGCGCAGGTGATCGAGCGCGAGCGCCCCGACGCGCTGCTCGGCACGCTCGGCGGGCAGACCGCGCTGAACCTCGCCAAGGCGCTGCACGACGACGGAACGCTCGAGAAGTACGGCGTCGAGCTGATCGGCGCCAACTACGACGCGATCGCCTGCGCCAAGGACCGCGAACTGTTCGGCGAAGCGATGGCCGCCGCCGGCCTGCGCATGCCGAAGAGCGCGATCGCGACGTCTGCCGCAGAGGCGCAGCGCGCGCTCGGCGAGCTCGGCCTGCCGTGCGTCGTGCGACCGGCGTTCACGCTCGGCGGGCGCGGCGGCGGGATCGCGCGCACCAGCGACGAGTTCGAGCGCATCGTCGCCGCCGGCATCGAGGCCTCGCCGATCGGCCAGGTGCTGCTCGACGAGTCGGTGATCGGCTGGGGCGAGTTCGAGCTCGAGGTGATGCGCGACAAGGCCGACAACGTCGTGATCGTCTGCTCGATCGAGAACGTCGACCCGATGGGCGTGCACACCGGCGACTCCGTCACCGTCGCGCCGCAGCAGACGCTTACCGACCACCTCTACCAGCAGCTGCGCGACCAGGCGCTGACCGTGATCCGCGCCGTCGGCGTCGAGACCGGCGGCTCGAACGTCCAGTTCGCCGTCAACGCCGAGACCGAAGAGATCCTCGTGATCGAGATGAACCCGCGCGTCTCGCGCTCCTCCGCGCTCGCGTCGAAGGCGACCGGCTTCCCGATCGCGAAGATCGCCGCGCGCCTCGCCGTCGGCTACCTCTTGGAGGAGATCGACAACGACATCACCGGCGTCACGCCGGCCTGCTTCGAGCCGACGATCGACTACGTCGTCGTCAAGTGGCCGCGCTTCGCCTTCGAGAAGTTCCCCGGCTCCGACCCGACGCTGACGACGCACATGAAGTCCGTCGGCGAGACGATGGCGATCGGCCGCACGTTCCGCCAGGCGTTCGCCAAGGCGCTGCGCTCGCGCGAGCTCGACAAGCCGCCGGTCCTCGGCGACGTCGCCGACGACGCGCTGCTCGCGCGCCTGGACGTGCCGCTGCCCGACCGCTACGAGGTCGTGCTCGAGCTGCTGCGCCGCGGCGCGAGCGTCGCCGACGTGCACGAGCTGACGAAGATCGACCGCTGGTTCCTCGACGAGCTGCGCGTGCTCGCGCTCGATCCCGACGAGCCGTTCAGCGGCGAGCGCTCGTTCATGTCCGTCGACACGTGCGCCGCCGAGTTCCCGGCGCGCACGCCCTACTACTACTCCGGCTGGGAGCGGCGCGCGCGCAGCGAGATCAACCGCGAGCACGCCGACGGCACGCGCCGCGACTCAGTCGTGATCCTCGGCTCCGGCCCGAACCGGATCGGCCAGGGGATCGAGTTCGACTACTGCTGCGTGCACGCCGCGATGACCGTGCGCGAGTCCGGTCGCGACGCCGTGATGGTCAACTGCAACCCCGAGACCGTCTCGACCGACTACGACACCTCCGATCGCCTCTACTTCGAGCCGCTGACGCTCGAGCACGTGCTCGCGGTCGTGCAGGCCGAGCAGCCCGAGGGCGTGATCGTTCAGTTCGGCGGGCAGACGCCGCTGAAGCTCGCCGCCGGGCTCGTCGACGCCGGCGTGCCGCTGCTCGGCACGAGCGTCGGCGCGATCGACCTCGCCGAGGATCGCGGGCGTTTCGGCGCGCTGCTCGCCGAGCTCGGCTACAAAGCGCCGCCGTATGCGACCGCGCGCTCAGTCGCGCAAGCGCTCAACTGCGGCGAGCAGGTCGGCTACCCGCTGCTCGTGCGCCCGTCCTACGTGCTCGGCGGGCGCGCGATGGAGATCGTCTACTCGCGCGACGGCCTCGCCGACTACCTGCAGCGCGAGGGCGTAGCCGCGGCTTCCGGCGGCGCGGCCGGCGCCGAGGCGGCGCCCGAGATCTTCCTCGACCGCTTCCTCGAGAACGCGACCGAGGTCGACGTCGACGCGCTCTGCGATGGGCGCGAGGCGTGGATCGGCGGCATCATGCAGCATGTCGAGGAGGCCGGCGTGCACTCCGGCGACAGCGCCTGCGTGCTGCCGCCGCACTCGCTCGGCGAGGAGATGCTCGAGCAGATCCGCGCCGCTACGCGCGAGCTGGCGCTGGCGATCGGCGTCGTCGGGCTGATCAACGTGCAGTACGCCGTGCACGGCGGCGAGCTGTTCGTGATCGAGGCCAACCCGCGCGCCTCGCGCACCGTGCCGTTCGTCTCCAAGGCCGTCGGGCTGCCGCTGGCGAAGCTCGCCTGCCGCGTGATGCTCGGCGAGAGCATCGCCGAGCTCGACCTGCCGCGCGAGCGCGAAGGCGTCGGCTTCGGCGATCACATCTCCGTCAAGGAGGCCGTGCTGCCGTTCGATCGCTTCGACGGCTCCGACGCGCTGCTCGGCCCCGAGATGCGCTCGACCGGCGAGGTGATGGGCATCGCGCGCGACTTCCCGACGGCGTTCGCCAAGGCGCAGGCCGCCGCCGGCGTGCCGCTGCCACAGCAAGGCACGGCGTTCATCACCGTCACCGACTCCGACAAGGCCGGCGCGTTCGCAGTCGCGCAGATCCTCCACGACAACGGCTTCTCGATCGTCGCGACGCGCGGCACCGCCGAAGCGATCGAGCGGATGGGCGTGCCCGCCGAGCGGATCAACAAGATCGGCGAGGGCTCGCCGCACGTGCTCGACTGGATCGAGCGCGGCGACGTCGACCTCGTCGTCAACACTCCTACCGGCGTCGGCGCGCGCACCGACGGCTACGAGATCCGCCGCGCCGCCGTGCGCCACGGGATCCCGTGCCTGACGACGCTCGCCGCCGGCGTCTCCGCGGCGCGCGCGATCGCCAGCGCGCGGCGCGACGGCGAGCCCGCAGTCTTGTGCCTGCAGGAGCTGCACGCAGTGCGCACGGCGTGAGCTCGCGGCGGTGAGCGACTGGAGCGCAGCGCCGGCGCCGCTGCAGCGCCGGCTGCTGACCGTGCTCGGCGTAGAGGAGCTCGGCGCCTATCGCGTGCTGCGCGTCGCCGACGTCGAGACGCCCGAGCCGCGACCGGGCCAGTTCGCGATGATCGCCGCCGCCGAGCGCTGGGGCGGCGGCGAGGGCGAGCGCCCGTACCTCGCGCGCGCCTTCTCCTACGCGCGCCGGCTCGTCGGCGAGTCGCAGTTCCTGCTCGAGGACGTCGGACCCGGCACCGCGCGGCTGTGCGAGCTCGCCGACGGCGACGGGTTGTGGGCGCTCGGGCCGCTCGGCAATGGCTTTCGGCCGCCAGCGCCGCGCCGGCGTGCGCTGCTCGTCGGCGGCGGTGTCGGCATCGCGCCGCTCGCGATCCTGCAGGACGCGCTCGCCGCCGAGGCCGACGCCGAGGTCAGCGTGCTGCTCGGCTTCCGCGACGCCGCGCGTGCGGCCGGCGCGGCGCTGCTGCAGGACGCCCAGGTCGCGACCGACGACGGCTCGGTCGGCCACCACGGGCTGCTCACCGACCTGCTGAGGGCAGAGCTGCAGCGCGACGCGCGCGCCGAGGTCTACGCGTGCGGCCCGGCGCCGATGCTCGAGGCCGTGCGCGCGCTCTGCGCCGAGGCCGACGTGCCGGCGCAGCTCGCGCTCGAGGCCGGCATGGCGTGCGGCTTCGGCGCTTGCTACGGCTGCGTCGTGCCGAAGCGCGGCGGCGGCTACCTGCGCGTCTGCGTCGACGGTCCGGTGATCGACGCGGCCGAGCTGGAGTACGTCGAGGCGCACGCCGGAGCGGTCGAGTGAGCGCGCCCGGCCAGGCCGGCGCCGGCGGGCCCGTCGAGCTCTGCGGCCTGCGCCTCGCGCACCGCGTGATCAACGGCTCGGGCACGTTCGACGCGAGCGCCGCGCGCCGCGTGTTCGGCGGCGCGCTCGAGCACGACTTCCCGTTCGCCGCGTACGTCTCGAAGACGATCACGCTGCAGCCGCGCGCCGGCAACCCGCCGCCGCGGCTGTGGGAGGCCGCCGGCGGCCTGATCAACTCGATCGGCCTGCCGAACAAGGGGCTCGACGGCTACCTCGCCGAGGACCTGCCGCAGCTCGGCGGCTTTCAAGCGCGCGTGCCCGGTAAGCAGGGCGAGCGTGTGGCGGTGCCGCTGATCACGAACGTGATGGGCTCGAGCGCCGAGGAGCTCTCGGCGCTCGTCGACGCCTGCGAGCAGCGCGCCGAGATCGCCGCGATCGAGCTCAACGTGTCGTGCCCGAACGTCAAGACCGGCCTCGACATCGGCGCCGACCCGACGCTGCTCGAGCACGTCGTGACGGCCTGCCGCGCGCGTACGCGCAAGCCGCTGATCGTCAAGCTGACGCCGAACACCGCCGACGTCGCCGCCTGCGCGCTCGGCGCCGAGGCCGGCGGCGCCGACGCCGTCTCGCTGATCAACACGCTGCGCGCGATGGCGCTCGCGCCAGCGCGCGACGCGCGCGCTCACGGCTCGCCAAGCGGGGGAGAGGGCGCCGTGCGCGCCACCCGGCGCGCGTGGCTCGGCGGCGGCGCCGGCGGCCTGTCCGGGCCGGCGATCCGCAATGTCGCGCTCGCGCAAGTCGCGGCCGTCGCCGCGCGCGTCGCGATCCCGGTGATCGGCATGGGCGGTGTGCAGAGCGCCGAGCACGCGCGCGAGCTGCTCGACGTCGGCGCCACGCTCGTCGCCGTCGGCAGCGAGAGCTTTCGCGACCCGCACGTCGCCGCGAGGATCGCGCGCGCGCTCGAAGCTTGAGTCTCGCCGACTGCGATCGAGTCAGATCGAACGATCTGTCGCGCGCCCGATTCCGCAACTACCGAACGTTTTCCGCGCACGCTCGCATAGGTGAAAAAGCTCGGAAAAACGAGCCTGCACCGTCCAGCAGGCTCGACACGCCTGGACCTGAGGTTGAGCTTCAGCTGAATTCAGCGACTTTGTCTTGATCGCCTGCTGCGGGTGTGTAGACTCGCCGCCCATGACGACGGCGACGCGTACGACGTCCTCTACTGCATCCATGGCCCCAGAGCGATCCCTCAACCAGAGAATGGACGCGCTCGCAAGGGCCAATCAAATCCGAATCAAGCGCGCGCAATTGAAGCGCGATCTCAAGGCCGGTCGTCTCTCGATCCACTCGCTGCTGCTCGATCCGCCCGAGTACGTCGAGACCGCGAAGGTCTTCGACATGCTGCTCGCCGTGCCGAAGTACGGGCGCGTGAAGGTCAACAAGATCCTCGCGCACTGCCGCATCGCGCCGAGCAAGACGATCGGCGGCCTCTCCGAGCGTCAACGCACCGAGCTGACGACGCTCCTGCGTCGCTAAGACGCTTCCACCGGACGCGTCATTAGGGTTGCGCGCCGTGGCACGCGTGTTCGTCATCACTGGGCCTTCGGGCGTCGGCAAGGGGACGCTGATCCGCGGGCTGATGGAGCGCCATCCCGCGCTCGAGCTGTCGGTCTCGGCGACGACGCGCGCGCCGCGCCCGGGTGAGCGCGACGGCGTCGACTACCACTTCCTCACGCGCGAGGAGTTCGATCGCCGTGTGGCCGGCGGCGACTTCGTCGAGCACGCCGACTACGCCGGGCGCAGCTACGGCACGCTGCGCTCCGAGCTCGACGCGCGCGTCAGCGCCGGCAAGCCGGTCGTGCTCGAGATCGAGGTGCAGGGCGCGCGCCAAGTGCGCGCGGCAATGCCCGAGGCCGTGCAGGTGTTCATCGCGCCGCCGTCGCTCGACGCGCTGCGCACGCGCTTGGTCGGGCGCGGCACCGACGACTCCGAGGAGGTCGAGCGCCGTCTGCGCGTCGCCGAGCAGGAGCTCACCGCGCAGCCCGAGTTCGCGCACGTCGTCGTCAACGATCGCCTCGAGCACGCGCTCGAGCAGCTCACCGCGATCGTCGCCGACGAGCTCGACTGAGCGTCGCCGCACTCGTAGTCGGGCGACGTGGCCGGGACGCCGCGCGCCGCCCGACTACAATCGGACGTCCACGAAGAAAGGCGACAGCACCCGTGATCTCTCCCCGCATCGACCGCCTGCTGAGCAACGTCGACTCGAACTACGCGAGCGTCGTCGTCTCGGCCAAGCGCGCCCGCCAGATCAACAGCTACTACCACAACCTCGGCGAGGGCACGTTCGACGAGTTCCCGCCGCCGATGATCGAAACCGGCTCGAAAAACTACCTGACGATCGCCCTCGAGGAGGTCGCAGCCGGAAAGATCAAGTACCACTACCGCTGAGCGGACGCCTGGGCGGCGCGAGGCGGCGTCCTCAGTCGCTCGCCTGCGAAGCAGGCCACGCTCCCTGCGTCCTTGCCTCGCTTGCCCATCCGCCCGCCCAGACGCCTCGTGCTCGAGATGCACGGATACGCGCAACTGGGCGGGCATTGCTTGTCGCCAGGGGTCATTAGCTCTACAACCTAGTCATGGCGCGGATCCTGCTCGGCGTTAGCGGCGGCATCGCCGCGTACAAGGCGCTCGAGCTCGTGCGCCTGGCGACCGGCGCCGGCCATGCGGTGCGCGTCGTGCAGACGCCGAACAGCCGCAGGTTCGTCGGCGAGGCGTCGTTCGCGGCGCTGAGCGGCGCGCCGGCGCTCGTCAGCGAGTTCGAACGCGACCCGCTGCGCGGCGCGTTCCCCGGCGAGGAGCAGCCGGCGCACGATCCGCTCAGCCACCTCGAGCTGGTCGCCAACGCCGACCTCTACCTGATCGCGCCGGCGTCGGCGAACACGATCGCCAAGCTCGCGACCGGCGCGGCCGCGGACCTGCTGTCGAGCTGCGCGCTCGCCGCGAGCTGTCCGGTGCTCGTCGCGCCGGCGATGAACAACCGGATGTACGAGCACGCCGCGACGCAGGCGAACGTGCGCACGCTGCGCGAGCGCGGCGTGCGGATCGTCGAGCCCGGTGTCGGGCGGCTGGCGTCGAAGGGCGAGCAGGGGGTGGGGAGGCTGGCCGAGCCGGCGGCGCTGCTCGCCGCCTGCGAGGCGGCGCTCGCCGAGCGCGCCCGTGCCGGCGCTTCACGCGATGCGGACGCGCCGCCGGGGGAGGACGACGGCATCGGCGACGCGCGCGCCGAGCAAGCCGACGGCGCGCGGCCGGCCAATTGGAGCGGGCTGCGTGTGCTCGTCACGGCCGGCGGCACGCGCGAGCCGCTCGACAGCGTGCGCTTCCTCGGCAACAGCTCCTCCGGGCGGATGGGACTGGCGCTGGCTGAAGCCGCGCGAGCGCGCGGCGCGCACGTGACGCTCATCGCGGCGAACGTGCCGTTGGCGAGCAACGCTGAGATCGCGCGCCGCGACGTCGCCACGGCGGCCGAGCTGGAGGCGGCGTGCCGCGAGGAGTTCGCCGCCGCCGACGTGCTGCTGATGGCCGCCGCGGTCGCCGACTTCCGACCGGTCGCGCCGCGCGCCGACAAGATCAAGAAGGCCGAGCTCGCCGACGCCGGCCGTGCCGGCATCACGCTCGAGCTCGAGCCGACGACGGACGTGTTGGCGATGCTCGCCAAGCGGCGCCGCCCAGGCCAGACGCTCGTCGGCTTCGCCGCGGAGCACGGCGAGCGCGCCGTCGAGCTAGGACGGCGAAAGCTCGTCGAGAAGGGCGTCGACGCGATCGTCGTCAACGACATCTCGCGCAGCGACATCGGCTTCGACGTCGACGCCAACGAGGTCACGATCCTGACGACGGGCGCTTCGTCGAACGGCGCGTCGGCTGCGCTCGACAGCGACGCCGCCGGCGCTCAGACGGTCGCGCGCGCGGCCAAGGCCGACGTCGCGCGGGCGATCCTCGACGCGATATCCAAGCTCCGCGCGGCCCGTTAAAATGCGCACGCATGGAGAGCGTCTATGACCTCTACACGCGAGGCTGCGAGCTGCTCGACCACGGCGACTACCAGGCTGCGATCGTCCCGCTGAGCAAGGCGCGCGACCTCGAGCCGGAGAAGGCCTCGATCCGCGAGGCGCTCGGTCGCGCGCTGTTCCACGCGCAGCACTACGAAGGCGCCGCGGCCGAGTTCGAGGCGGTCGCGCAGAACACGCCGACCAACGACTACGCGCTGTTCTGCCTCGGCCGTTCGATGCAGCTGCTCGGGCGCCACCGCGAGGCTTGCCAGCCGCTCGCGCTGGCCTGCTCGCTGCGTCCCGAGCGCGAGGACTATCGCGTCTATCGCGATCGCGCCAGACGCGACGCAACGCGCTCCTGAGCGCCGTGCGCGCGGCGCGGCGCTGCACGCAGATGTGCTCCGCGCCGGCAGCCCGATGCTATCCTCGTCTGACAGCTTTCGTCCGGCGTGCACACGCCGGAAGCAGTACGGAAAGTGGGCGCTCGCCCGCTTTTTTTATGTGAGGAGCCAGTCGATGACGCCAATCCAGACAGATATCGAAAGCCGACTCGCGGTCAGCGAGCCGGATCTCGAGGTGCTGCTCGCCGAGGTGCTCGGCGGCCGTTCGCTGCGCGTGTTCATCGACCACCCTGACGGCGTCACGCTCGAGCTGTGCGAGCGCGTGACGCTGCAGCTCAACGACCTCCGCGAGCGCTACTCGCTGGAGGTCTCCTCGCCGGGCGCCGAGCGTCCGCTGACGAAGCCCGCCCACTTCCGCCGTTTCGTCGGTCGCCGCGCGCGTGTGCGAACGCGCCACGCGCGTCCGACGGCGATGAGCCCCGAACGCCCGGCGCGCGAAGGCGCGAGCGAGCGCAAGGCGAGCAGCTTCACCGGCGAGCTCGTCGGCGCCTCCGAGGAGGAAGTCACGCTCGCGGCCGACGGCGGCGTCATTGCGATCCCTTATTCAGAGATCCGCCGATCCAACCTCGTGGAGGAGTAGCCAGCTATGTCACGCGAAATCCTTGAGGCAATGCACGCGCTGGCGCGCGAGAAGGGCATCGAGCCCGAGAAGCTGATGATCGCGCTCGAGGACGCGCTGCTGTCCGCATACAAGAAGCAGCCCGGCTCGGCCAAGTACGCGCGCGTCGAAATGGACCGCGAGACGGCCGACTTCCGCGTGATCGAACTGATCATCCCCGAGCGCCTGGAGGCGCATCTGATCGTCGAGACGATCGACGAGGAAACGACCGTCGATCCCGAGACCGGCGAGATGCGCGAACCGGAGGACCCCGAAATCGACCCGGCGAAGTTCGCCGAATACCGCGACCAGATCGACGAGCGCGACGTCACGCCTGACGACTTCGGGCGGATCGCCGCGCAGACCGCCAAGCAGGTGATCCTGCAGCGGATCCGCGAGGCCGAGCGCGACATGATGTACGAGGAGTACCGCGACCGCGTCGGCGAGCTGATCACCGGCATCGTGCAGCAGTCGGACTCGCGCTACACGCTCGTGCAACTGCGCGAACGCGTCGAGGCGCTGCTGCCGAAGTCCGAGCAGGTCGACGGCGAGCGCTACGACCACTCGCAGCGGATCAAGGCCGTGATCAAGGAGGTCTCACCTTCGACGAAGGGGCCCGCGATCATCGTCTCGCGGCGCGACCCCGAGCTGATCAAGAAGCTGTTCGAGCTCGAGGTCCCGGAGATCGCCGACGGCCTCGTCGAGATCGCCAACGTCGCGCGCGAGCCCGGCTACCGCTCGAAGATCGCCGTGATCTCGCACACCGACGGCGTCGACCCGGTCGGCGCCTGCGTCGGCCCGCGCGGCTCGCGCGTGCGGATGGTCGTCTCCGAGCTGCGCGGCGAGAAGATCGACATCATCCCGTTCAACGACGAGCCCGCGCGCTTCGTCGCCAAGGCGCTCTCGCCGGCTCGCGTGCGCGAGGTGCTCGTCGACGACGACGCCAAGCAGGCGACCGTGATCGTGCCCGACGACCAGCTCTCGCTGGCGATCGGCCGCGAGGGTCAGAACGCGCGCTTGGCCGCGCGCCTCACCGGTTGGCGCGTCGACATCCGCTCGGAGACCGAGTTCGCCGCTGAGGAGGCCGAGCACGGCTACGAGGAGGAGGAGGTGCAGGGACGTTGCGCCGCTGTCCTCTCCAACGGACGGCGCTGTCCGAACGCCTCGCTGCCCGGCTCGCGCTACTGCGGCATCGAGAGCCACCAGGCGCTCGCGAACATCGACACCGACAACGTCGCCGACCTGACACCGTCGGCCAACGGCGCTAACGGCGCTGAATCGGTCGAGGCGGAGGAGCCTGTCGGGGCGCCGGCCGAGCAGCAGTCCGCCGCCGAGCAGCCGACGGCGCCGATCGAGCCTCCGCAGACGACGGCCGCCGAGGAGCAGACGACATAGCCGCTCACATGCCCCACCGCCGCTGTGTCGGCTGTGGGCGGGTCGCGCCGAAGTCAGAGCTGCTGCGCCTTGCCGCCGCGCCGTCGGCGAGCGGGCCCGCGCGCGCAGTCGTCGACCCGCCAGCGCGACTGCCCGGACGCGGCGCTTACCTGTGCCGTGGCGCCGAGCCGGGCCATCCGGCGGCGGACTGTCTTGCGCGCGCGACCCGCAACAACGGCATCGCGCGCACCCTGCGCCGCTCGATCGCGGGAGATTTGATCTACGAGCACGACAAGCGCCTAGAATCGGTGAGCTGATGAGCAAGAAGCGCGTACACGAAATCGCCAAGGAGCAAGGTCTCTCCAGTAAGGAGCTGCTGGAGAAGCTGAAGGCTGCCGGAGTCGAGGCGAAGGCGGCCGCGTCATCGGTCGAGGAGGCTGTCGCGCTGAAGGCGCTCGGCAACGGCGCATCGGCGCCGGCCGCCGCCAACGGCACAGGCATGGCGAAGGCGGCGAACGGCGCGAGCGCCGCCGCAGGCGCTTCGGCCGCGACGGCGCCGCCGAGCGCCCCGTCGGCGAAGGCGCAGGCGACCGCTGCGAGTGCCGCTCCAGCAGCGACGCCGGCGGCGCCTTCCGCAGCAGCGCCCGCGCAGCCGCCTGCCCAAGCTCCCGCCGCTCCGGCTGCAAGCGCCGCCGCGCCGCCGGCTGCGGCCGACGCCGGCGCGCCGTCCGCGAGCAACGGCGCCCCGCCGGCGCCCGCCACGGCGAGCGCCGCGCCGGCTGCTCCCGGTGCGGCCCCGGCAGCCGGCGCCACCGGTCCGGCCGGCGAGCGCGTGCGCCCGACGCGCGACTCGCGCACCGGCGAGCGCACGCCAGGCGAGACCGGCCCCGGCGGCCGTCGCCGCGTCGTGATCGATTCGCAGGCCTCGCGCCGCCAGCAGGGCGGGCCGGCCAACCAGCCGCAGCGCCGCCCGCGCCGCGGTCGCCGCCGTCGCGGCACCTACGACGACACGATCGCGCCGATCGACAACACGGCGATGGAGGCGACCGACGAGGTCCGCGTCAACTCGGGCTCGACCGTCAAGGACGTCGCCGAGTACCTCGGCGTGCCAGTGCCGGAGGTGATCAAGAAGCTGATGACGCTCGGCGAGATGGCGACGCTCACGCAGACGCTCTCCGATGAGGCGATCCAGGTGCTCGCCGACGAGTTCGACAAGAAGATCGAGATCGTCCACGCGGCCGACGACGTCGAGGTCGAGCCGACGTTCGAGGATGCCGAGGACGAACTAGTCTCGCGCCCGCCGGTCGTCACGATCATGGGCCACGTCGACCACGGCAAGACGTCGTTGCTCGACGCGATCCGCACGACCAAGGTCGCGGCGGGCGAGGCCGGCGGCATCACGCAGCACATCGGCGCCTACCAGGTGCATCACGGCGACAAAGAGATCACTTTCCTGGACACGCCCGGCCACGAGGCGTTCACGGCGATGCGCGCGCGCGGTGCGCGCGTGACCGACCTCGCGGTGATCGTCGTCGCGGCCGACGACGGCGTCAAGCCGCAGACCGAGGAGGCGATCGACCACGCGCGCGCGGCCGGCGTGCCGATCATCGTCGCCGTCAACAAGATCGACAAGGAGGGCGCGCAGCCCGATCGCGTGCGCACGGAGATGACCCAGCACGGCCTGCAGCCGTCGGAGTGGGGCGGCGAGACCGAGTTCGTCGACGTCAGCGCGAAGACGCACCAGGGCCTCGACGGCCTGCTCGACACGATCCAGGTCGTCACCGATCTGGAGGAGCTGAAGGCCAACAGCAACGCCGACGCTTCGGGGACGGTGATCGAGTCGAAGCTCGACCCCGGACGCGGACCGGTCGTCAGCGTGCTGATCCAGCGCGGCACGTTGCGCGTCGGCGACGCGCTCGTCGCGGGCGCGCACTTCGGCCGCGTCCGCGCGATGCACGACTTCGTCGGCGCCAAAGTCAAGCTCGCGACTCCCGGCGAGCCGGTCGAGATGCTCGGCTTCGACGGCGTGCCCGAGGCCGGCGAGCTCGTCCGCGTCGTCGAGAACGAGCGCCGCGCGCGCCAGCTCGCGGGCGAGCGGGCGAACCGATTGAAGACGGAGATGCTCGCGCGCCGCTCCGGGCGCAAGGTCTCGCTCGAGGACGTCTTCAAGCTCGCGCAGGAGGGCACCGTCAAGGAGCTCAGCCTCGTCGTCAAGGCCGACGTCGCCGGCTCGCTGGAGGCGATCGAGGACGAGATCGCCAAGCTGCCGCAGCAGGAGGTCAAGGTCAACATCATCCACCGCGGCGTCGGCGGGATCAACGAGTCCGACGTGATGCTCGCGGCGGCCTCCAACGGCGTGATCCTCGCGTTCAACGTGCGCCCGGTCGGCGACGCGCGCCAGGTCGCCGAGCGCGAGGGCGTCGAGATCCGCTCCTACGCCGTCATCTACCGCGCGATCGACGAGCTGCGCGCGGCGATGCAGGGGATGCTCGAGCCGGCCGAGGTCGAGACGACGCTCGGTCAGGTCGAGGTGCGCCAGCTGTTCCGCGCCTCGAAAATCGGCACGATCGCGGGCTCGTTCGTCACCGAGGGCAAGGTCACGCGCGGCGCGAAAGTGCGTGTCGTGCGCGAGGGCACGGTGATCTACGACACGACCGTCGAGAGCCTGCGCCGCTTCAACGACGACGTGCGTGAGGTCACGGCGGGCTTCGAGTGTGGCCTCGTGCTGACGAACTTCCAAGACTTGCGCGAGGGCGACGTGCTCGAGACCTATGAGACACGCCTGCAGGAACGCGAGCTCTCTGTCTGAGCGCCGGCGCTGCTGCTCGAGCGCCGAGGGACGTGAGTAGGATGGAATCAGGGCGAATGCGTCGAATAGACGAGGGGATTCGCCACGTGATTGGCGAGGCCGTCGCCAAGGATCTGAAGGATCCGAGAGTGGGATTCATAACCGTGACCGATGTGAGAACAAGCGCCGACCTGAGCCATGCACGCGTCTACGTCAGCGTGCTCGGAGAGCGCGGCAAGCCCTCGACGGCCGAACGGCGCGAGGCGAGCCTCGAGGGGCTGCGCAGCGCGCACGGATTCCTGCAGGCGCGAATCGCCTCCGAGCTGCGCATGAAGCGCACGCCGACGCTCGACTTCAGCTACGACGAGACGACGGACCGCGCGATGCGCGTCGAGGAGATCCTCGACGAGATCGGCCCGGCGTGAGCGTCGCCGACGGCGCCGTGGCGTCTCGCGACCAGGTCCTCGCGAGCATCGCCGAGGATCGGCGTTTCGTGCTGGCGACGCACGAGCACCCCGATGGCGACGCGCTCGGCTCGCTCGTCGCGATGCAGGAGCTGCTCAGCGGACTCGGCAAGGACTCGTTGATGTTCGTCTCGCCCGGCGATCTGCCGCTGCCGTCCGAGTACAGCTTGTTCCTACTCGAAGGCGCGATCCACGAGCCGCCGGCCGACATCGCGATGCGCACCGTCGTGTTCCTCGACTGCGGCAACATCGACCGCAACTCGGCCGCCGTGCTGCGCGACGGCGCGCGGCTGCTGAATATCGACCACCACCACGACAACACGCGCTTCGGCACGATCAACCACGTCGTCGCCGACGCTTCGTGCACGGCAGAGGTCGTCTGGGACCTGATGCACGGGCTCGACGCGCGGCCGACGCTGATCGCCGCCCAGGCGATGTACATCGGGCTGATCACCGACACCGGTCGCTTCATGTACGAGAACACCGGACCGCGCGCGCATCTGATGGCGGCCGAGCTGATCGAAGCCGGCGTCGACGTCGCCGGCGTCTATCGCCACCTCTACGAGGAGGTGCCGCCGGAGAAGCTCGCGCTGATGGCCGTCGCGCTGGGCCGGCTGCAACGCTTCGACGGCGGCGAGTTGACCGTCACGTCGTTGAGCGCCGAAGACTTCGGACGCACCGAGGCCGTCGACCACTACTCCAAGGGCGTCGTCGACCAACTGCGCGCCGTGCGCGGCACGAAGGTCGCCGTGTTCGTGCGCGAGCTGACCGGCGGCGAGCGCCGTGGACAGCGCAAAGTCTCGTTGCGCGCGACCGACGACGAGGTCGACGTCTCGGTGATCGCTCGAGCGCAAGGCGGCGGCGGGCATCGCCGCGCCGCCGGCTTCTCGACGACGCTGAGCGTCGATCAGCTGATCGACTTCCTGCGCCCGGCGGTCGCCGCGCAGTTGCACGCTTCCGACGGCCACGCCGCGCCGACGCTCGCCTGAGCCGGAAGCGCCGAAGCGTCGAGCGATGAGCCCGCGGCGGGCAGCGAGCAGCGGCGGTGAGCGAGCCGCGACAGCGCTCGACGGCGTCCTTGCGATCGACAAGCCGGCCGCTCTGACCTCGCACGACGTCGTCGCGCGCGTGCGCCATGCGCTGCACGGCGTCCGCACCGGCCACGCCGGCACGCTCGACCCATTCGCGACCGGCCTGCTGCTCGTGCTCGTCGGACGCGCGACGAAATCGCAGCGCGAGCTGATGGCGCTGGCGAAGAGCTACGAGACCGTCGCGCAGCTCGGCGCGACTTCGACGACGGGCGACACCAAGGGCGAGATCGCCCACACCGGCAACTTGCCGCCCGACCCGCCGTCGCTGCCGACGGGCGAGGTGCGCCAGCGCCCGCCGGCCTACTCCGCGGTGAAGATCGGCGGCGAGCGCGCGTACAAGCGCGCGCGACGCGGCGAGCAACTGCAGATGCCCGAGCGGATCGTGACCGTCTCGCGCTTCGAGCAGACCTGGCGTGAGCCCGACGCGGAGCATCCCGGACTGCAGCGCGCCGGCTTTGAGATCGAGTGCGGCTCGGGCACGTACGTGCGCTCGCTGATCGCCGACCTCGGCGACGCCTACTGCCTGCAGCTGCGACGCACCGCGATCGGCCCATTCACGGTCGCGCACGCCGTCGCGCCGCCACAGCGTGGCGAGCGCTGGAGTGAGCCGCCGCTGATCGCGCTCGAGCAGGCGTTGGCGATGCTGCCGCGCGGGCGCGCGCTCTAGGCTGCTGCTGTGAAGATCACGCGCCTGCCCGATGTCGTGCGCAGCGATCGGCGCAGCGTGGCGGTTGGCACGTTCGACGGCGTGCACCTCGGACACCGCGAGGTGATCGCCGGCTCGGACACCGTGCTGAGCTTCGATCCGCACCCGGTCTCGGTCGTCTCGCCGCAGCACACGCCGAAACTGTTGACGACGCCGGCGCGCAAGGCCGAGCTGATCGCCTCGCTCGGCGTGCACGAGCTCGTCGTGATCCCATTCGACGCGGCCTTCGCGCAGCGCTCGGCCGATGAGTTCGTCGAGCAGGTGCTCGTCGGCGCGCTCGGCGCCGAGAAGGTCGCGATCGGCGAGAACTTCCGCTTCGGGCACAAGGCGCAGGGCGACGCGCGGCTGCTGCAGGCCGACGAGCGCTTCACGACGAGCGTGCATCCGCTGCTCGAGGTCGACGGTGAGATCGTCTCCTCCAGTCACATCCGCGGACTCGTCCTCGCCGGCGAGCTGCGCAAGGCCAATCAGCTGCTCGGCTCGACCTTCCAGCTCTGCGGCGAGGTCGTCCACGGCGACGAGCGCGGGCGCGAGCTCGGCTTTCCGACGGCCAACCTCGTGCCCGACGACGCGCTCGTCTGTCCTGGCCACGGCGTCTACGCGTGCCTCGCCGACGGGCGCCCGGCCGCGGTCAGCATCGGCGTGCGCCCGACGTTCAAGACCGGGCGCGGCGAGCTGATCGAGGCCTACCTGCTCGACTTCGACGGCGACCTCTACGGCCAGACGCTGTGCTTGGAGTTCGTCGAGCGTCTGCGCGGCGAGCGCCGCTTCGCGACGTCCGAGGCGCTGATCGAGCAGATGCATCGCGACGTGCGACGCACGCGCGAGCTCGTCGGGGGCTGACGCCGAGCGTCTGCTAGCTTTCTCTACTTCCTATGCCAGCACTTACCACAGAGCGCAAGCGCGAGCTGACGACGAAGTTCGGCGCCAACGAGCAGGACACCGGCGCGACCGAGGTTCAGATCGCGCTGCTGACCGAGCGGATCAACCACCTGACCGAGCACTTGCGCGAGCAGGCCAAGGACCACCACTCGCGCCGCGGGCTGCGGATGCTCGTCGGACGCAGGCGCCGGTTCCTCGACTACCTGAAACGCAAGGACCTCGACGGCTACCGCGCTCTGATCAAAGAGCTCGGCATCAGGCGGTAGCACCGTGAGCGTCATCGAGCCGGGCTCGGCTGTGCCCGAGTTCAAGCTGGCGCGCGAGGATGGCGCCAGCTTCACCGGGCAGGATCTGCTCGGCCAGTACACGGTCTTCGTCTTCTACCCGTTCGCGTTCAGTCCGGTCTGCACCGACCAGCTGCAGCTGTATGAGGGCGCGCTGGGCGAGCTCGCCGAGCGCGGCGTGAAGCTGTACGGCGTCTCGTGCGACGCGACGTGGTCGCAGAAGGCGTTCAAGGAGAAGCTCGCGATCTCGAGCGTTCAGCTCTCGGACTTCGAGCCGAAGGGTGCGACGTGCAACGCGTTCGGCGTGCTGCACGCCGGCGGCTTCGCCGAGCGCGCGCTTGTGATCGTCGGCCCCGACGGTGTCGTGCGCTGGAGCTTCCAGGCCGAGTCGCCCGGTGAGCTGCCGGCGCTGAAGCTGCTGCGCGACGGCGTCGACGCCGCGCTCGGCGAGCCTGCCGCGGCCTGAGCCGGCGCCGAGCGCAGCCGACCTGGCGCGCGCGAAGCCTGACCGCAAGCCGCACAAGGCGACTCGACGCCGAGCGCGTTCGCTAAGCTCGTTGCGTTCGGAATCGAGAAAAAGAGAAAACGGCCGCCGACCGACGGGCGGTACAGGAAGGCAGTGAATATGAGCAGTGATGGACCTACGCGGGTCTCCGTGGAGATCTCCGGCAGCGAGATCTCGTTCGAGACCGGCAGGATGGCCAAGCAGGCCTCCGGCGCCGTCGTCGTCAGACAGGGCGACACGATGGTTCTCTGCACCGCCGTCGCAGGCAGCTTGCGCGACGTAGATTTTCTTCCGTTGACGGTTGATGTCGAGGAGCGGATGTACGCAGCCGGCAAAATCCCCGGCTCGTTCTTCAAGCGCGAGGGTCGCCCCGGCGAGAAGGGCACGCTCACGGCGCGCATGATCGACCGGCCGATTCGCCCGCTGTTCCCGAAGGAATGGCGCTATGACACGCAGCTCGTCGCGATCCCGCTGTCGATCGACCACGAGCACCCGTACGACATCCTCGCGATGAACGGCGCCTCGACGGCGCTGATGATCTCCGACATCCCGCTGCCGACGCCCGTCGGCGCCGTGCGGATCGGCAAGATCGACGGCAACTTCGTCGTCAACCCGAACGAGGCCGACCTGCTCGCCGACGCCGAGAACGCGTCCGACCTGGACCTGATCGTCGCCGGCACCGAAGAGGCGATCCTGATGGTCGAGGCCGGCGCCAACGAGATCCCCGAGGCGGAGATCCTCGACGCGCTCGACATCGCGCACGCCGAGATCAAGAAGCTTTGCGCGCTGCAGCGCGACCTCGCCGCGAAAGTCGGCAAGGAGAAGAAAGTCTTCGAGACGATCTCCGTCGACGAGTCGCTGCTCGAGCAGATCCGCGGCTCGCACGGCAACGCGCTGAACGACGCGACGCAGGTCGAGGACAAGCTCGACCGCCAGGACGCGACGAAGGCCGTCGAGCAGGCGATCATCGAGCAGTACGGCCCGGCGGCGTCCGAGGGCGCCTCCGAGGAGCAACTGATCGCCGCCAAAAAGCAGCGCGCCGCGGCGCAGCTGGCGTTCGACAAGCTCGAGAAGTCGATTATCCGCGAGCGCATCGCGGTCGACAAGAAGCGGCCCGACGGCCGCAGCGAGAACGAGATCCGCGACATCTCGATCGAGGTCGGCGTGACGCCGCGCACGCACGGCTCGGCGCTGTTCACGCGCGGGCAGACGCAGGCGCTGAGCGTCGTCGCGATGGGCACTCTGAAGGAGGAGATGCGCATCGACACGCTCGGCCTGGAGAGCAAAAAGTACTACTGGCACCACTACAACTTCCCGCCGTTCTCGGTCGGCGAGGCAGGGCGGATGGGCGGCGTCAAGCGCCGTGACATCGGCCACGGCGCGCTCGCCGAGCGGGCGCTGGCGCCGATGGTGCCGTCGATCGAGGAGTTCCCGTACTCGATCCGCGTCGTCTCGGACATCCTCGAGTCCAACGGCTCCTCCTCGATGGCGTCGGTCTGCGGCTCCTCGCTGTCGCTGATGGACGCCGGCGTCCCGATCAAGCGACCGGTCGCGGGGATCGCGATGGGTTTGATCAAAGAGGGTGAGGACTACATCGTCCTCACTGATATTGCCGGCGTCGAGGATCACCTCGGCGACATGGACTTCAAGGTCGCCGGCACCGAGCGCGGCATCACCGCGCTGCAGATGGACATCAAGATCACGGGCGTCACGTTCGAGATCCTGCGCGACGCGCTCGCGCAGGCGAAAGAGGCGCGGACGTTCATCCTCGGCAAGATGGCTGAAGTGATCAAGACGCCGCGCGAGCAGCTCTCGCAGTTCGCGCCGCGGATCCAGACGATCCAGATCGACCCGTCGCAGATCGGCCTGCTGATCGGCAAGGGCGGCGAAACGATTCGCGGCCTGGCCGACGAGTTCGAATCGCAGATCGACGTCAACGACGACGGTCAGGTGTTGATCTACTCGGCCAACGGCGAGCTTGGCGACGCGCTCGTCGAGCGCGTGCGGATGATGATGAAGGAGGTCGAGGTCGGCGACGAGTACGTCGGCAAAGTCGTCAAGACGACGACCTTCGGCGCCTTCGTCGAGCTCGCGAAGGGCACCGACGGCCTGCTGCACATCTCCAACGTCTCGCCCGGCCAGCGGGTCGAGTCGGTCGAGGACGTGCTCAACAAAGGCGACGAGATCAACGTGCGCGTGGTCGAGGTCGACAAAGAGCGCGGCCGGATCGGGCTGCGCCTCGCCGACGACCCGGACATCGCCGGCAAGTCGGTCGAGGAGCTCGCCGGCGTCGGCACGGGCGGAGGCGGTGGCGGCGGCGGCTCGCGCCCTCCGCGTGACGGCGGCGGTCGCAATGGACGCTCCGACCGCGGCCCGCGCGGACCGCGGCGCGAGGGCGACCGCGGCTCCGGACGCCCGCGCCGTGACCGCGACTGAGTCGCAGCTGAACGCCGAGCACCAGATCACCACGCTCGACTCGGGCGTGCGAGTCGTCACCGAGCGCATGCCCAGCGTGCGCTCGGCGGCGCTCGGCTTCTGGATCGCGACCGGATCGGTCGTCGAGCGCGACGAGCAGGCCGGCACGTCGCACCTGCTCGAGCACATGCTGTTCCGCGGCTCGGCGCGCTTCGGCTCGCAGGAGATCGACGAGATCTTCGACGCGATGGGCGCCGAGATCAACGCCGGCACCGACAAGGAGGCGACCTCCGTCTACACGCGCGTGCTCGACCGTCATCTCGAGCGCGCGTTCGACGTGATCGGCGACATGGTCTTCCATCCGCGCTTCGGCGAGCTCGAGACCGAGCGCGAGGTCGTGCTCGAGGAGATCGCGATGTACGAAGACGACCCGCAGGAGAAGGTCTTCGACGTGCTCGGCGAGGCCGTTTTCGGGACGCACCCGCTCGGGCGCCCGGTGATCGGCGCCGCCGACGTCGTCGGCGCCGTCACGCGCGAGCAGCTGAGCGCGTTCCACACCGCGCGCTATCGCCCGCAGGACATCGTGATCGCCGCGGCCGGCTCGGTCGAGCACGACGCGATCGTCGCGATGGCGCGCGAGCTCGAGGCGGAGTCGCCGGGCGCCGGCGCCGAGGCGAGCGAGCACGGCGCCGCCTCGGCTCGGCCCGACTTCGAGCGGCGCGTGCGCTTCTTCGAGAAAGACACCGAGCAGTTCCACTTCTGCCTCGGCGGCGCTGGGCTGGCGCGCGAGGACGAGCGGCGCTTCGCGCTGCGCGTGCTTGAAGGCGTGCTCGGCGGAACGTCGTCCTCGCGCCTGTTCCAGGAGGTCCGCGAGCGCCGCGGCCTGGCGTATTCGGTGTTCTGCTTCTCGAACCTCTACGCGCAGACCGGCGAGGTCGGGCTGTACGTCGGCACGCGACCGGACAACCTGCAAGAGGCGGTCGCGGTGATCGCCGCCGAGCTGCAGCGCAGCGTCGAGCGCCCGGCGAGCGCCGAGGAGCTGACGCGCTCGCGCGAGAACCTGAAGGGCCGCGTCGTGCTCTCGATGGAGTCGACCGGTGCGCGGATGAGCCATCTCGGCTCGGCGCTGCTGCACGAGATGCCGATCCTCTCGATCGACGAGGTGATCGAGCGGATCGACGCCGTCGAGATGAGCGACGTCGAGGCGCTTGCCGCCGAGCTGTTCGACCCGCAGCGGCTCTCGGTGGCCGCCGTCGGCCCGAGCGAGCAGACGTTCCGCGCGGCGATCGCGCCGTTCGAGGCGCAAGCGCCCGCTGAGGACGCTGACGTGAGCACCGGCGCAAGCAACGGCGCGCGCTCGCGCCCGGGTGCGTCGCGATGATCCGCGTCGCAGTCGCTGGCGCCGCCGGCCGGATGGGAGAGACCGTCTGCGCGGCCGTCGAAGACGCCGAGGAGATGCAGCTCGTCGGCCGCGCCGACCCGCTGCTGGCGACCGCGATCGCCGATGTGCTCGAAGGCGCCGACGTGCTCGTCGACTTCACGACGCCCGACACGGCGCTCGAGAACGCGCTCGCATGCATCGACGCCGGCGTTCACGCGGTGATCGGCACGACCGGCTTCGATATCGAAGCATTGCGCGATGTCGCGTTCGCGCAGGGCGAGCCGCGCGCGAACGTGCTCGTCGCGCCGAACTTCGCGATCGGCGCCGTGTTGATGATGCGCTTTGCGACCGAGGCGGCGAAGCACATGGCGAAGGCCGAGATCGTCGAGCTGCATCACGACCGCAAGCTCGACGCGCCGAGCGGCACGGCCGCGCGCACGGCCGAGCTAATGGCCGCGGCGAGCGGTGGCGAGCCGCCGCCGATCCACTCCGTGCGCCTGCCCGGGCTCGTCGCCAACCAGGAAGTGATCCTCGGCGACCTCGCGCAGACGTTGACGATCCGCCACGACACGATCGGGCGCGAGTCGTTCATGCCGGGCGTGCTGTTGGCCGTGCGCGGCGTCGCGAGCCTGCCCGAGCCGCTTGTCGTCGGGTTGGAGGATCTGCTGTTTTGACGGGGCTTGTGCACTCCCGTTTTGACGGCATCCTGCCTTCTAGGTCGAGCCGGCCTTCACTTCTCGGTTCAATTTGTGACCGTTCCGGCCGCCACGACACGTCACCACGATCGGTCATCCAGACCGATTACCGGCTTGCGCCATTGCTCGTGAGATACTCAGGCAGATGACCAACTTGGGGACGATGCTGACGGCGATCGTGACGCCGTTCGACGAGCGCTCGCGCATCGACGAGGAGGCGTTCGTCGCGCTGATGCGCCATCTCGCCGAGCACGGCTCAGATGGGTTCGTCGTCGCCGGCACGACCGGCGAGGCGGCGACGATGTCCGAGCACGAGCAGCTCGCGCTGATCGAGCTGGCTGTCTCCGAGCGGCCGGCGGGCACGACGATCGTCGCCGGCACCGGGACGAACGACACGCGCGAGGCGGTCAACTTGACCGAACGCGCGACGGCGCTCGGCGTCGACGCGACGCTCGTCGTCACGCCGTACTACAACCGTCCGAGCAGGCTCGGGATGGTGCGCCACTACGAAGCCGTCGCGAAGGCGACCGACAAGCCGATGCTGCTGTACAACGTGCCGAAGCGGACCGGCACGAACATGCCTCCTGACCTGCTCGCCGAGCTCGCGCAGATCGAGCACATCGACGGCGTCAAGCAGGCGAACCCCGACGAGCTGCGGTTGATCGACGGCCTCGCGCTGTACGCCGGCGACGACGCGACGTTTGCGCCGACGCTCGATCTCGGCGGCGCCGGCGGGATCCTCGTCGCGAGCCACGTGATCGGCGATCAGATGCGGCGGATGGTCGACGAGCCGGAGAATCGCGAGGCGATCGACGCGTCGCTGCGCGACGTCTACGCGACGCTGTTCCTGACGGCGAGCCCGACGTGCACGAAGGCGGCGCTGAAGCTGCTCGGCCTTCCGGCCGGAAGCGTGCGCCTGCCGATCGTCGAGGCGACCGATCGGGAGCTCGAGCAGGTTCGCGCGATGCTCGCCCGCCACGGCCTGTTGACGAACGACGGCGAGCCGGCCGCGCATGCCGACGCGTCCTCGGCGCAGGCGCGAGGCACGTGAGCCGCGTACGCGTCCTGCCGCTCGGCGGGCTCGGAGAGATCGGCAAGAACATGACCGTCGTCGAGCACGACGGCCGGATCGTCGTCGTCGACGTCGGCTTGCGCTTCCCGACGCCGGAGATGGTCGGCATCGACCTCGTGCTGCCCGACTTCAGCTACCTGCGCGAGCACGCCGACGAGATCGAGGCGATCGTCGTCACGCACGGCCACGAGGACCATCTCGGCGCGCTTCCGTGGGTCCTGCGCGAGCTCGGCGACGAGCGCCGTCCGCCGATCTACGGCGGACCGCTGACGATCGCGATGGCGCGCTCGAAGCTCGACGAGCACAAGCTGAAGAACGTCGAGCTGAACGAGGTCGAACCGGGCGAAGTGCTCGAGCTCGGCCCGTTCTCGATGGAGATGATCCATATGACGCACTCGATCCCCGACGCGAGCGCTGTCGCGCTCGGCACGGAGCTCGGCACGGTGCTGATCACCGGCGACTACAAGTTCGACCAGACGCCCGTCGACGGGCCGCCGGCGGACGTCTCGCGACTGGCCGAACTCGGCCGCGAGGGCGTCCTGCTGCTGTGCGGCGACTCGACGAACGTCGATCGCGAGGGCTTCTCGCCGTCGGAGTCGGTCGTCGGACCGCACCTCGAGGAGGTCTTCGCGCGCTGCGAGGGACGGATCGTCGTGACGAGCTTCGCTTCGAACATCCACCGCGTCCAGCAGGTCGTCGACGCGGCGGCGGCGCTCGATCGCAAGGTCGCGCTCGTCGGGCGCTCGATGCGCAAGAACGTCGGCATCGGCCGCCAGCTCGGGCACATCGACGTGCCCAACGGCCTGATCGTCGGGCCGCGCGAGATCGCCGACTTCCCCGACGACCGCGTCGTGATCATCTCGACCGGCTCACAGGGCGAGCCGCTCTCGGCGCTGCGGCGGATGGCCTACCGCGACCACCGCCAGGTCGAACTGCGCGAGGGCGACACGGTCGTCTTCTCGGCGACGCCGATCCCCGGCAACGAGCGCGCCGTCAACGAGACGATCGACCGGCTCTACCGGATCGGCTGTGACGTGATCACGACGCGCGACGCGCCCGTGCACGCCTCCGGGCACGGCTACGCCGAGGAGATCAAGCTGATGCTCAACTTGACCAAGCCGCGCTACGTGATGCCGTTCCACGGCGACTTCAAGCGCCTGCGCCTGCACGCGCAGCTCGCGCAGGACGTCGGCATCCCGGCCGAGGACACCTTCCAAGGCGAAAACGGCCTGCCGCTCGAGATCGACGAGCGCGGCGCTCGCTTCGGCTCGCCCGAGCAGTCGGGGATGATCTTCGTCGACGGCGTCGAGATCGGCGAGATGGCCGATGTCGCGCTGCGCGACCGGCGGATGCTCTCGGCCGACGGCATCTTCATCGTCGTCGTGACGATCGCCGAGCAGGACGGGCGCTCGGTTGCCGATCCGGAGGTGATCTTCCGTGGCGTGCCGTTCCTCGACGAGGCAGACGAACTCGTCGAGGAGATCCGCACGACCGTCGAGGACACCGTCGAGCGCGCCGCCAAGGACGAGATCCGCGAGGTCGACGTCGTGCAGGACATGCTGCACGACGACATGGCGAAGCTAGTCTACGATCGCCTCAAGCGGCGGCCGATGGTGCTGCCGGTCGTCGTCGAGGTCTGAAGCGCCGCCACCGCGCCCGCCGGCGACGGCGCCCCGGTCGTCCGGCGCGAGACCCGCGTCGCCTCCGACCGCCGGAAGCCGCACGACGAAGCGCGCGCCGCCCTCCGGCGGCGACTGCAACTCGACGCTGCCGCCGTGCGACTCGGCCACGGCCTTGACGATCGCGAGCCCGAGCCCGAACGAGCCGCCGCGGTCGCCGGCGCCGCGCACGAAGCGCTCGAACAGCGTCGGCGCGAGCTCGGGCGGAACGCCGGGACCGTCGTCCTGCACGATCAGCCTCGCCTCCGCGCCGCTCAGCTCGGTTGAGACGCGGATGCTCGTGCCCGGCGGCGTGTGGCGCAGGGCGTTCTCGATCAGGTTGATCGTCAGGCGGTGGAGCTCGTCGCGGACGGCGTCGACCGGAGCGGCGTGGACGTCGAGCACGATCTCGTGCTGCTCGGAGACCGGTCCGAGCTCGCCGGCGGCCTCGACGACGATCTGCGCGAGATCGCATGCCTGGCGCGGCACGACGCGACCGACGTCGGTGCGCGCGAGCAGCAGCAGATCGGCGACGAGCCGGCGCATCCGTTGCGAGGAGCGCAGCGCCGAGCGCGCCGCGTCGCCCTCTTCGCCATGCAGCGATTCGGCGAGCAGCTCGAGGTTGGCGAGCACGCTCGTCAACGGCGTGCGCAGCTCGTGCGAAGCGTCCGCGACGAAGCGACGCTGGCGCGCGAGCGTCGACTCGGTCTCGGCACGCGCGGCGTCGAGCTCGCGGAGCATCGCTTCGAGCGTGTGCGCGAGCTCCGCGACCTCGTCCTCGGCCTGCGGCTGCGGGACCGTGCGCGACGGGTCGCGCGTGCGCGCGATCGTCGCGGCGGCTGTCGTGAGCTCGGCGATCGGCGCCATCGCGCGGCGCGCGATCGCCATCCCGGCGAGCAGCGCGAGCGCCGTGCCGGCGAGCACGCCGACGATCAGGAACAGCTCGACCTTCGCGACGGTCGCCTCGGTGTCGGAGACCTTGCGCGCGTACTGGATGATCACCTGGCCGATCGGCTCGTTGCCATCGGCGACGCGGACGATCCCGACGACGCTCATCACGCGATAGCCGTGCACCGTCTTGGCCTGCGCGCTCGGCGTGCCGAGCGATGGCGCGCCGCTCGGTTCCTGGGTGATGACCGTGCCGCCGAGCGTGAAGATGCGCACGACCGCGTGGTCCTCCGGCGCCGCCCACGCCGACAGCGCCGGCGAGATCGTGATCGCGCGGCCGGAGTCCGCGGCGGCGACTTTGATGTCGAGCTGCGACGGCAGCTGGTTTGCCGTGTCGGAGACCTGGCGGTTGAAGTCCGAGCGGATCCGGTGCACCGTGAACGAGCCGATCGCGACGGCGAACGCGCAGAGGATCACGAACGTCAGCAGCGCCGAGACGCTCGCCAGGCGCGTGCGGATCGGCAGCCGGTCGAAGCCGGCCGAAGCACGCGTGATCGAGCGCGAGAGGGGGGCAGCGAGCCTACGCGCGGAGGACGTAGCCGGCTCCCCTGATCGTATGCAGCAGCCGCGGCTCGCCGTCGGCCTCGAGCTTGCGACGCAGGTTGGAGACGAACACCTCGATCGTGTTGGTCGTCGAGAACGGGTCATAGCCCCAGACCTCGTCGAGCAGTCGCTGGCGCGAGATCACGATCCGCTCGTTGCGCATCAGGTACTCGAGCAGCTCGAACTCGCGCTGCGTCAGATCGACGGCGCGCTCGCCGCGCACGACCTCGTGCGTGTCGACGTTCAGCGACAGGTCGCCGACGCGCAGCGGCGCCGAGCCGCGTGGCGGGCGCCGGCGCAGCAGCGCGCGCATCCGCGCGAGCAGCTCCTGGCGCTCGAACGGCTTCACGAGGTAGTCGTCGGCGCCCGCGTCGAGGCCCTCGACGCGCGACTCGAGCTCGTCGCGCGCGGTCAGGATCAAGATCGGCACGTCGTCCTCGGCGCGCAACGTCTTGGCGACCTCGACGCCGTCGATCCCAGGCAGGCCAAGGTCGAGGATCACGAGGTCCGGCGCGAACGCGCGCCCGTTCTCGAGCGCGCTCGGGCCGTCGGGAGCGGCGCGGACCTCATAGCCCTCCATCCGCAGCGAGCGCTGCAGCGCCTGCGCGATGTCCTCGTCGTCCTCGACGACGAGCACGCGTGGTGCACGAGAGAAGTCGTTCATCGTCTTTAAGTATCGGCGAGCAGTAAAGCGATGGTAAGGCCGATCGAGCAGGTCCCGGCGCGCCGGCGTCGAAGTTGCGCGAGATGCCCAGCACGCGTAAGCGCGCCCCTGCGCGCCGTACTTCCAGCAGCAGTTCGACGCGCGCGCGCAAGACCGGCACGCGTCGCGGCGCCAAACGCGGGCGTGGGCGCGGTAAGCAGGCGCGCAGCGGCGGCCTGCTCGGCTCGCTGCTGCCCGCCGGGCTGTCGCGCTTCGGCGTGCTCGACGAGCGCAGTCGCGAGGTCATCGGCCTTGCGCTCGTCGCGCTTGGCGTGTTCATGGGTTTCGTGATCTACGGCGGCTGGGACGGAGGCGGCGTCGGGCGCGGTCTCGCCGTCGCGTTCGGCTGGACGCTCGGCAAAGCGCGCGTGCTCGCGCCGCTCGCGCTGATCGGCGCCGGCGGGATGCTGCTGCTGCGCCAGTCGCTGCCGTTTCAGCGCACGCTGCCGCGCGACCCTCGCACGATCGGCGCGATCTGCCTGTTCGCCGGCGTCACGCTCGCGCTCGCCGCCGGCACGCTCGCCGTCAGCTCCGGGCCGGGTGGCGCCGAAACGGCTTGGACGTCAGCTCACCTGCAGGCGCGCGGCGGCGCGTTCGGCGAGCTGCTCTACCGCCTCGCGCACCATCTCGTCTCCGACGTCGGCGTCGGCATCCTCGTCGTCTTCCTGCTGCTCGTCGGCGTGATCCTGATCACCGGCGCCTCGCTCGGCGGCACGCTGCGCGCGACCGGCTCGGGCGTGCTCGAAACGACGCGGATGATGCGCTCGCTGCGCGCGCCGGATGAGCACCGGCCCGACGAGGACGAGCACGCCGCCGACTTCGACCTCGACGCGTACGCGTCGTCGCTGCCCGGCATGTACCCGCCGGAGCCCGAGAACGGCGAGCTCGTCGTGCGCGCGACGCACGTCGAGGGACCGGCGCAGGAGACCGCCGAGCTCGACGCGATCGACGCCGGCGACGATGACGCGCAGCCGGGCGGCGCCGGCGATGATCGCTCCGGCGGCCACGACCTCGCCGCCAGCGCATCGGCCGAGGACGTCGCGGCAGCCGTCGGCGAGCGGCCCGAAGCGGAGGAGCACGAGGAGCTGAGCGGCGTCGCCCGAACCGATCCGAGCGAGTTGACGCCGCAGGGCAGGCTGCGCGGCGCCGTGACCGACGACCCGGACTTCGTCTGGCAGATGCCCGACGCGAGCAAACTCTTGACGCGCTCGAGCAGCGAGCAGACGCGCCCGGACACGGCCGGCCAGGCGCAGACGGCCGCGAGCCTGATCGAGGCGCTCGGACACTTCGGCGTGCAGGCGAAGGTGATCGGCACCGTCGCCGGTCCGCACATCACGCGCTACGAGCTGCGCCTCGCGCCGGGCACGAAGGTCGCGAAGGTCGCGCAGCTGAAGGACGACCTCGCATACGCGCTCGCTGCGACCGACATCCGCATCCTCGCGCCGATTCCCGGCAAGCAGGCGGTCGGCGTCGAGGTGCCGAACGTGCACCGGAGGATCGTGCGCCTCGGCGACGTCTTCCAGGAGCCGCCGAAGGACTGGTCGCCGCTGACCGTCTGGCTCGGCAAGGACGTCGCCGGCAAGGCGATCGGCGCCGATCTCGCGAAGATGCCGCACCTGCTCGTCGCCGGCACGACCGGCGCGGGCAAGTCGGGCGCGATCAACGCGATGCTCTCGAGCGTGCTGCTGCGCGCGAGCCCGCACGAGGTGCGCCTCGTGCTCGTCGATCCGAAGCAGGTCGAGCTGAACCACTACGAGTCGATCCCGCATCTCTTGACACCCGTGATCACGAGTCCGCGGATGGCGGCGAACGCGCTGCAGAACCTCGTCAAGGAGATGGAGGCGCGCTACGGGATCATGTCGCTCGCGCGCACGCGCAGCCTCGTCGAGCTGAACAAGGTGCGCGAGCGCCGCGGCGAAACGGCGCTGCCGTACATCCTCTGCGTGATCGACGAGCTCGCCGACTTGATGATGGTCGCGCCGGCCGACGTCGAGGACTCGATCATCCGCCTCGCGCAGAAGGCGCGCGCGGTCGGCATCCACCTCGTGCTTGCGACGCAGAGTCCGCGCGTCGACGTGATCACCGGCATGATCAAGGCGAACGTCCCGTCGCGCATCGCGTTCGCCGTCTCCAGCCAGACCGACTCGCGCGTGATCCTCGACCAGAACGGCGCCGAGTCGCTGCTCGGCCAGGGCGACATGCTGTTCAGCCCAGTCGGCACTTCGCGCCTGCAGCGGATCCAAGGCGCGTACATCGACGAGCGCCAGATCGAGAAGCTCACCGCGATGTGGCGCCGCCAAGGCGAACCGGAGCTGCGCGAGGAGCTGCTCGAGGAGGTCGAGCCCGAGCTTCCCGAGTCCGGCGGCGACGGCGAGCTCGACCCCGACGAGGACCCGCTGCTCGGCGACGCGATCCGGCTCGTCGCCGAAATGCAGACGGCGTCGACTTCGATGCTGCAGCGGCGACTGCGGCTCGGCTACACGCGCGCCGGCCGCGTGATCGACATGCTCGAGCGCCGCGGCGTGATCTCCGGCTACGAAGGCTCCAAGCCCAGGCAGGTGCTCGTCAGCGAGGCCGACCTGCCGCGCGTGCTCGCGGCGCTCGCCGGCGGCGAGCCGGCCGCGGCGTCGACCCCAGCGGAGCCCGCGGTCGCGCCGAGCGACTAGCCTTCCAAGGCACGATATGGCCGAGATCGGTGAAACGCTACGCGACGCGCGTATGCGCGCGCGCATCGATGTCTCGGAGATCGAGGCGAAGACGAAGATCCGCGCGAAGTACCTGCGCGCGCTCGAGAACGAGGAGTGGGGCCTGTTGCCCGGCCCGACGTTCGTCAAGAGCTTCCTGCGCACCTACGCACAGGCGCTCGACCTCGACGGCAAGGCGCTCGTCGAGCAGTACCGGCTGCAAGAGGAGGACCCCGGTGAGGCGGCGCTCGAGCCGATCGTCTCGCGGCCCGAGCGCGGCCGCACGCGCAGCTCCGGCTCCGGTCGCGGCGGCGGCGCGCGGTCTCCTTCCGGCGGCCCGTCGCGCGCCTACCTCGCGATCGTCGGCGTCGTCGTGCTGATCATCGCGCTGTTGATCTACGGCCTCGCCAGCGGCGGCAGCGGCCCTGCGAGTAAATCGACGGCCGGGCGCAGCCCGGCCGAATCCCCCAAAAAACACGCGGCGAAACAAAAGGACGTCCACGGCAGCACGACGGCGCATCACAGCGCGAGCACGATCGTCGCGCTCTCGCTGCGCCCGACCGCGCCGGTCTACGTCTGCCTGATCGGCGACAACGGTCGTAAGGTGATCTCCGGTGAAGAACTGCAACCGGGCAAGAAAACGCCGACTTACCACGCGCGCCGCTTCGAGATCACGCTCGGCAACGACTCGCTGACGATGTACGTCGACGGGCACGCGCACTCCGTCCCCGCCTCGAGCCAAGCGATCGGCTATTCGATCACGCGCGCAGGCGGGCGCAAACGGCTACGTTCGGGCGAACTGCCGACCTGCGCGTGAGCGCGCGCGCCGGCATCGTCGTGACCGGCACCGAGGTGCTCACCGGACGCACGAGCGATCGCAACGGCCCGTACCTGTCCGACCGCCTGCGCGAGCTCGGCGTCGACCTCGCGTACGTGCAGATCGTCGCCGACCGCCGCGACGACGTGGCTGCGTCGCTCGCGTTCATGGCCGCACAACGGCTCGACCTGATCATCACGAGCGGCGGGCTCGGTCCGACCGCCGACGATCTGACGGCCGACGTCGTCGGCGGCTTCCAGGGTCGCGAGATGGCGCTCGACGAGGCGCTCGAGCAGCGCATCGCCGAGATCGTGCGGCCGCTAGCCAAACGCTGGCCGAACCTCGACGTCGCCGCGATCGAAGCCGGCACGCGCAAGCAGGCGATCGTCCCGCGCGGCGCGCGCGTGCTCGAGCCGGTCGGCACCGCGCCCGGCCTCGTCGTCCCGCCGGCCGATCGTGACGGCGCGCCGGCCGACGGCCCGACGATCGTCGTGCTGCCCGGCCCGCCGCGCGAGCTGCAGCCGATGTGGGCGCAAGCCGTCGCGACCGACGAGCTGCAGCGCGCGATCGCCGGCGCGACGACCTACCGCCAGCGCACGCTGCGCCTGTTCGGGATGCCCGAGTCGGAGATCGCCGAGACGCTGCGCGTCGCCGAGCGCGATGGCGTGCCGCTGGACGCGCTCGAGATCACGACCTGCCTGAAACGCGGCGAGATCGAGGTCGTCACGCGCTACGAGCCCGACGCCGAGGGCGCCTACGACGACTTCGCCGAGATCGTCGCCGAGCGCCACGCCGAGACGCTGTTCTCGAGCGACGGGCGCACCGTCGACGAGCTCGTCGCCGCTCTGCTGCTCGAGCGCAGCCTGAGCATCGCGACGGCGGAGTCGTGCACAGGCGGGCTGATCGCCGCGCGGCTGACCGATCGGCCCGGCTCCTCGGCGTACGTCAGAGGCGCGCTCGTCGTCTACGCCGACGACGCCAAGACCGCGCTGGCCGGCGTCGACCCCGACCTGATCGCGACGCACGGCGCCGTCTCCGGCGAGGTCGCCGAAGCGCTCGCGCGTGGCGCGCGCGAGCGCTTGAGCGCCGACGTCGGCATCGGCATCACCGGGATCGCCGGGCCCGACGGCGGCAGCGCGGAGAAGCCCGTCGGGCTCGTCTGGCTGACCGTCGCCGGTCCCGACGGCAGCGAGCCGGTCACGCGCTCGGTCAACCTGCCCGGCGGGCGCGCAGACGTCCGCGACCGCTCGACGACCGTCGCGCTGCACATGCTGCTGCGCACGCTTCAGCGCTGAGCCGCTCGCCGGCTCGTCGCAGTCGCTGGCGCCGCGCCGGGCTACGAGGCGCTTGCCGCGGGCACGCTGCTCGCGTCCGCGAGATCTTCGGCCGAGTCGTCGGCTCCCACTTCTTCTTCCGGCGGCTCCGCCGCGCCGGCGCCGGACGGGCCTTTCGAGACGACTTCGAGGCACGCCGGCGGCGAGCCTTCGTCGGGCGCGACCGGCTTCGAGCCGTCTTCGCATTCCGGCGCCGAGCCGTCTTCGCAGACGTAGCCGCCACCGGCCTGCGTCGGCGCGCTGCCGTCCTGGCAGCTCGCTTCGCCCCATTCGACGCCGCTGCTCACCGCCGGGCAGAGCAACTGGCCGCGACGTGGCGCGACGATCGGTTCCGAGCCGTTCGCGCATTCCGGCACGGCGCCGCCGGCGCACGCGTACGAGCCGTCGGCGGCGCGCACCGGACCGCCGCCGTCTTCGCACGTCGCCGGTTCCTGCGCCGGCACGACGCTCGTCGGCGCGCCGTGCTGGGACTTCGCGTCCTGCTTGGCCTTGCGGCGCTTGGCGCGATGGCGCTTGGCCTTGTGGCGCTTGCGTGCTTGGCCGTCGCCGGCGGCGCACGCATGGCCGCCGTGCGCGACAGGCTCGCTCGGACTCGCGCACGAAGCGCCGCGCGAGGACTTCGCGAAGGCCGACGTCGCGGCGCAGAGCAGCAGCGCGACGACCGACGCGAGCAGCGCCGAGATGGCGGGCAGCGTCGGACGGGTGCGGTCGCGCCGAGCGAGCGACGGCGTCGACGAAGGGCGCGAAGGCAAGATGCCGTCCCATCGTCGCGCGCCGTCCGACGGCTGAGCGAGACTCGTGACGTTGGACGAACGACGGGCACCAATACGAACAGACGTTCCGTCCGCCGCTGCGTCTAACTTCTTCCGCTCCATCCCGAAGCTAGGAGTCAGATCATGCCCGTGACCGACGATGAGAAGGCAGCCAAGGCGCGCGACGCCGCCCTTCAGGGGGCGCTCACGCAGATCGAGCGCGAGTTCGGCAAGGGCTCGGTCATGCGGATGGGCGACGAGGGCGCGAGGGTCAGCTGCGAGGCGATCCCGACGGGCGCACTGTCGCTCGACCTCGCGCTCGGTATCGGCGGCGTCCCGCGCGGGCGCATCGTCGAGGTGTTCGGCCCGGAGTCCTCGGGCAAGACGACGATGATCTACCACGTGCTCGCCGAGGCGCAGAAGCTCGGCGGCGTGTGCGCGTTCATCGACGCCGAGCACGCGATGGACCCGCTCTACGCGAAGGAGATCGGCGTCGACATCGACGAGCTGCTCGTCTCGCAGCCGGACTACGGCGAGCAGGCGCTGGAGATCGCCGACATGCTCGTGCGCTCCGGCGCGGTCGACGTCGTCGCGATCGACTCGGTCGCCGCGCTGACGCCGCGCGTCGAGCTCGAGGGCCAGATGGGCGACCAGACGGTCGGCGCGCAGGCGCGGATGATGTCGCAGGCGATGCGCAAGCTCGCGGGCAACCTCAACCGCACGCAGACGCTCTGCATCCTGACGAACCAGATTCGCGAAAAGGTCGGCGTGATGTTCGGCTCGCCGGAGACGCAGCCGGGCGGGCGCGCGCTGAAGTTCTACGCCTCGCAGCGCTTGGACATCCGCCGGATCGAGACGCTGAAGGACGGCACGGAGGCGGTCGGCAACCGCGTGCGCGTGAAGGTCGTCAAGAACAAGGTCGCGCCGCCGTTCCGCCAGGCCGAGTTCGACATCGAGTACGGCAAGGGCATCTCGACGTCGGGCTGCCTGATCGATCTCGGGCTCGAGCACAACATCGTCTCGAAGTCGGGCTCGTTCTTCTCCTACGGCAGCGACCGCCTCGGACAGGGGCGCAACAACGCAAAGACGTTCCTCGACGAAAACCCGGCGATGGCGAAGGAGATCCAGGACAAGATCTACGCGGCGCTCGGAATCGGCCAGGACCTCGTCACGCCGATCGACCGCGACAAGAGCGCCCCGGCGCCGATCGCGAGCGAACCGGTCGTAGCCGCCGTCGCATAAACAAGGCCGGCCTGGGAACCAGGCCGGCCTAACCAACACGGGCGGCCAGGATGGCCGCCATGCAACTTCGTCGTGGCGAGCGAGCGATTCCTCTCTATCGCCAAAGCGAAGCTGCCACGACATAGAAGCCCGGATGGCGGTCTCAAAAACCGCCGGCCCATGTCGCGGCGCATGTCGCCCCGACCTAGAAGCCCTGGACGACGTTCTCAAAACCGACAGCGAGAACGAGCCGGCGCGACGATGCTAAGCCCCGTCAACCTCGTCGGGCCTAAGCCGCTTGCGCCCCTTCTGGTCGACGCGGCCAGTCCCGATGCACTCGCGGCAGACGATCCACCTGCCATCCGGCTCCGCGTCAAACCAAGTCCAGCCGGCGCCCGCGCAGGTCGCACACCGGTCCTTCTCGGGGATCGCCCTGTCGCTCTGAGCCACCGGCTAAGCGTACAGGTCGAGCCCGCCTTTGCCCTGCGGCCGAGCGGTCCCTGGAGCGCGTTGCATCCCAGCTGCCGTCTACTCTGAGAGCAGAAGACCATGACGACGATCCGCATTCTTCATCACCACTCACCAGGATATGGCTGGAGCTTCGACTCGCCGGATGTTCCGGGGTTGACGGGGGGCGCCGAGAGCTACGACGCGGCGTACGCCGAGGATGCGGCGAAGTTCGCGTTGGCCTGCGCGGTCGACGAGAAAGGCATCTCTGCTCCTACGGAGTTTGCCTTCGAGCACTACGTGCCAGCCGGCATCGCCGTGACGGCCTGACGCGCGCCGATACGCTGCCAGCGATGAAGCGCTACCACGTGACGACGTTCGGCTGTCAGATGAACGAGCACGACAGCGAGCGGATCAAGGGGATGCTGCGGTCGCTCGGCTACGGCGAGGCGCCGGAGCGCGCGGAGGCCGACCTGATCCTGTTCAACACGTGCTCGATTCGCGAGTCGGCGGACAGCCGCTTCATCGCGCATCTCGGCGAAGCGAAACGGCTGAAGTCCGAACGCGAGGGAGTGACGATCGGCGTGGGAGGGTGCTGGGCGCAGTCGGTCAAGGACGAGGTGTTCGAGCGCTTCCCGTTCGTCGACGTCGCGTTCGGCCCAGGCCAGGTGCACAAGCTCGCGGAGTTCTTGACGAGCGACTCGCTGACGGCGCAGGGCTACTTCGAGTTCGAGGGCTTCACGGGCCACCTGCCGGCGCATCGCGCGCGCCCGTTTCAGGGCTGGATGCAGATCAGCGTCGGCTGCAATTGCGCGTGCTCGTACTGCATCGTCCCGTCGACGCGCGGGCGCGAGGTGAGCCGGCCGATGGACGAGCTCGTCGCGGAGGCCGAGACGATGGCGGCGGACGGCGTCCGCGAGCTGACGCTGCTCGGCCAGAACGTCAACTCGTACGGCCGCGACCTGCCGGCGTCGACGGCGCTCGCCGGCGGCGAGCGAACGGGTCGCGCGGCGCGGCCGTCGTTCGCGGGGCTGCTCGCGGCGATCGACGCGGTCGACGGGATCGATCGGATCCGCTACACGAGCCCGCATCCGAAGGACATGCGCGAGGACGTCGTGCGCGCGCACGTGGAGCTCGACAGCGTCTGCGAGCACATCCACCTGCCGCTGCAGTCGGGCTCGTCGCGAATCCTCAAGGCGATGCGCCGCACGTACAACCGCGAGCGCTACCTCGAGCGCGTCGCGATGATCCGCGAGCACGTCCCGGACGTCGCGCTGACGACGGACATCATCGTCGGCTTTCCGGGGGAGACGGAGGAGGACTTCGCGCAGACGCTCGAAGTCGTCGAGCAGGCCGACTATGACGCGGCGTTCACATTCGTCTTCTCGCCACGGCGCGGCACCGAGGCGGCGGAGATGGGCGAGCTGGAAGTGCCGCATCCGGTCAAGGTCGAGCGGATGGAGCGGCTGCTCGAGCTCGTGCAGGCAAGCGCGCGCGAGCGCGCGCGGCGATTCGTCGGACGCACGCTCGACGTGCTCGTCGAAGGCTCGTCGCGCACCGACGCGCAGCGCCTGCGCGGACGCACGCGTCACAACAAAGTCGTCAACTTCAGCGGCTTGGCGACGCCGGGCGAGCTGGCGCAGGTGCGAATCGACGGCTCGACGAGCCAGACGCTGTCGGGCGAGGAGCTGTTGCTCGCGCGACTCGGCGCGTGAGCAGGCTCAGGCGAAGGCCGGCGTCGCGCCGACGCGCGCCGGGTCCGACAGTCGCACTTGGTCGCGGCCGTTGCGCTTGGCCTCGTAGAGCGCCGCGTCGGCCTGCTTGAAGACGTCGGTGTAGTCAAACGGCTCGCCCTGCCGCGAGGCGCCGACGCCGAAGCTCATCGTCACGCCGGGCGCCCCGGTGACACGGTCGCTCGCGATCCCCTCGCGCAGCTGCTCGGCGATCTTCGCGCACTGGCGCAGATCGGAGCCGGGCAGCAGGACGAGGAACTCCTCGCCGCCGAGGCGGTAGGCGAGGTCGAACGCGCGCAGCTGCTTGCGCATCGTGTAGGCGACGTCGCGCAGCACGACGTCGCCGGCGGAGTGCCCGCGCGTGTCGTTGATGTCCTTGAAGTGATCGAGGTCGCCGATGATGATGCCGACGGACTCGCCGGTCAGCTCGGACTGCTGCGCGAGCTCCGAGACGCGCGAGCTGAGCGCCTTGCGATTGAGCATGCCAGTCAGCTGGTCGATCACGGCGTCGCTGCGGTGCTGGATGTCAGAGCGCATCAGCGGCGTCGAGAGGACGGCGACGCAGAGCAGCAGCGCCAGCGGCGCGATCACATAGACCGGATCGTAAATCACCTCGTGCGCGTTCACGCTGAATGCGACAGCGACGAGGATCAAGCTGTTGATGATCACGCCGACGACGACGCCGCGCATCGGAAAGCGCGAGCTGAGCGTGATCACGGGAATCGCCAGCCATGCGAGCGTCGGCTGATCGGCGCCCCCGGACAGTGCGACCGCGCCGCCGATCACCAGGCTGCTGGCGATCCATGCAGCGAACATCAGCAGCTCCGGCCGCTCGACGCGCGGCATCATCCTGTCGGCGATCGCGAAGGACGTCGCAGCCGGGATCAGGAAGAGCGCCGGCCACCAGCCGAGCCAAGGGCCGGACGCGACGAGCGCGATCGCGAGGATCGCGAGCGCGCGCTGGCGGATCGGCCGCACGCGCTCCTCCATGTCGAGCATCCGATCTCGATCGAAGTCATCGCGGCACAGCCACGAGCTCGCAGCTGGCGTTGGCTCTTGCGACTGAGTGCGTTCCCCCTTCATCAAGCGTTCGTTCGACTTGCCGCCTGCTGGGGATTACCGAGCCAAACGCGACTGGACGAAAGTTGCTGGCGCCGTTTGGCGTCCAGTTCGCCGCTGCGGCAGACGAGCTCGTTCTCAGCTCAGCGCTTGTCGCGCTGGGCGGCGGCGATCTCGCGGGCGACCTGCTCGGAGCCGATTTTGCGCGCGACGCGCTGGGCCAGGTCGGGAGCGAGGCTCGCGAAGATCGTGCTCGCGCGCAGCTGGAGTGGGGCGACCTCGACCTCGCCGCGGTTCTGCGCGATCGCCTTGACGACGCCGTCGGCGACGTCCTGCGGCGTGCGCGTGCCGATGCCCGGCGGGAGCTTGACGTCGGCTTCGGCGAACATGCCGGCGTCGCGGATGAAGCCGGGCAGCACCGAGGAGACGCCGACGCCGCTGCCGTGCAGGTCGGCGCGAAGCGAGCCGGCGAAGCCGCGCAGGCCGAACTTCGAGGCCGCATACAGCGCCGTGCCCGGCGAGGTGGCCTTGGCGGAAAGCGAGGAGACGAACAGGAGGTGCCCGCTCGCGCGCTCGAGCATCGGCGGCAGCAGCTCGTGGGCGAGCACGATCGGCGCGCGCAGGTTGACGTCGAGCGCGCGATCGAGCTGCTCGACTGAGAACGACTCGAGCGTGCCCGACGCGGGCAGCGCCGCGTTGGCGACGAGGATGTCGACGTTGCCGGCCTCGCGCGCGAGCCGCTCGACCTCGGCGGGCTCGGCGAGATCGACTGCCAGCGCGCGCGCGCCCAGCTCGGCGGCGAGCGGCTCGAGCCGCTCGACGCGCCTGCCGGTGAGGATCAGATCGGCGCCTCTGCGGCGCAGCGCGCGAGCGATCGCCTGCCCAATCCCGCCGGTCGCGCCCGTCAGTAGCACCTTCGAGCCAGATATCTCCATGCGCGACAGCCTATGCGCCGACCGGACTCGACGGGCGGCGGACGTCACGGCCGCGTCATCGCCGGCGATACTGAGCCGGATGCCAGACATCGCCGAGACGCCCAGCCAGATCATCGCGCTGTTCGGACCGACGGGCGTCGGCAAGACGGCGATCGCCGTCGCGCTCGCCGGGCGGCTGCGAGAGCGCGGCGAGCGGCCGGTGGCCGTCTCAGCCGACGCGCTGCAGGTCTATCGCGGCCTCGAGACGCTGACCGGCGTCGCGTCGGCCGACGAGCGCGCGGCGCTCGAGCACCGCATGGTGTCGTTCGTGCCGGTCGACGCGACGTTCAGCGTCGGCGAGTATGCGGAGCTTGCGCACACGGAGATCGACTCGCTGCTGGCCGCGAGGCGACGGCCGATCGTCGTCGGCGGCACGGGGCTCTACCTGCGCGCTGCGCTGGCCGACCTCGATCTTCGACCGGCGCCGCTCGAAGGCGTGCGCGAGCGCCTGATGGACGAGCTTCGGCGCGCCGGCGCGCCGGCGTTGCACCGTCAGCTCGCGGCGCGCGCTCCGTGGGCGGCCGAGACGATCGACGAGAACAACAGCCACCGCATCGTCAGGGCGCTCGAGCTGCTCGACGCCGGCGAGCTCCCCGATCCGGGGGCAGGCGAGCCGCCCGAAGGGCCGTCGCAGCTGTGGAGCGAGGAGCTGCGACATCCGACGCTGCTGATCGGCTTGACGATGGAGCGCGAGGCGCTGTACGAGCTGATCGACGCGCGCGTCGATGCGATGCTCGCGGCTGGCGCGCGCGAGGAGGTGCTGCGCGCGCAGGCCGCCGGCGCCTCTGAGACGGCGCGCAAGGCGCTTGGCTTCGAGCAGCTGCTCGCCGACGATGTCGCGACGATGAAGCGACGAACGCGCAACTACGCGCGGCGCCAGCTGGCGTGGATGCGCAAGCTCGCCGGTGTCGAGCTGATCGACGTGACCGGCCGTGCGCCGCTCGCCGTCGCCGAGGAGATCCTAGACTGCTGCCGCCGATGAGATTCGAGAAGTGGCAAGCGCTCGGCAACGACTACATGATCGTCGAGCGCGACGAGCTTTCGTTCGAGCTGACGCCCGCGCGCGTGCGGCGGCTGTGCGAGCCGCACTTCGGCGTGTTCGCCGACGGCGTGCTGCTGCTCTCGCCGCCGGCCGACGCCGCGAACGTCGCCGACCTGCGGATCTTCAACCCGGACGGCTCGGAGGCCGAGCTGTCGGGCAACGGCGCGCGCGAGGCGATCCTCTACCTGCGCCGTCGCGGCTGGACCGACCGCGACACGTTCTCGATCGCCACGGCCGCCGGCACGATCACGCCGCAGATCACGGGTCCGTTCACGTGCCGCGTCGACATGGGGCGGGCAAGCCTCATCTCGCGCGACTTCCCCGGCGGGCCACCGGACGGAGCGGCGGAGCTGCGCGTCGAGAGCGGCGCTGAGGGCACCGCCGATCGGCCTCGGACGTGGAGCGTGCAGCACGTCTCGATCGGCAACCCGCAGTGCTCGATCCAGATCGCCGACGTCGCGTCGCTGCAGGCGCTCGACCTGCCGGCGATCGGGCCGGCGCTCGAAGGCGATCCGGAGTTCCCGAACCGCACAAACGTCTCGTGGTACGTCGAGCTCGACGCCGGCCCGCCGGCCCGCTTGCGCGCGCGGATCTTCGAGCGCGGCGTGGGGGAGACGCTGTCGTCGGGAACCGGCGCCAGCGGCGCGGCGATCGCCTATCTCGTCGCCGGCGCGAGCGACCGCGCGCCCGGTCCGCCGCGCGAGCGCACGAGCGTGATCGTCGAGCTCGACGGCGGCGAGTTGGAAGTCGAGGTCGACGAGCAGCTGCGCGTGCACCTGTCAGGCTGGGCGCTGCCTGTGTTCGCGGGAAGCTTGAGCGAGCAGCTCGTAGAGGAGCTGCGCGAGCTCTCGTGAGCCCGCGCGGAGCAAATCGGAGAAGCGAAGGAGCTGGATGAGACCGAGCAAGCGCCTCGAGCGCATACCGCCGTACGCGTTCGCCGAGATGGAGCGCAAGATCGCCGAGAAGCGCGCGGCGGGCATCGACGTGATCAGCCTCGGCATCGGCGACCCCGACCGGCCGACGCCGGCGCTGATCGTCGAGGCGATGCAAGAGGCGGTGACCGAGCCGGCGACCCACCAGTACCCGTCCAACCGCGGCCGCGAGGACTTCCGCGCGGCGGTGCGCGACTTCTATCAGCGCCGCTTCGATGTCGTGCTCGACCCCGCCAGCGAGATCATCCCGGCGATCGGCGCGAAGGAGGCGATCTTCAACCTCAACCTCGCGTTCCTCGACCCTGGCGACTACGCGCTCGCGGCCGACCCCGGATACCCGGTCTACACCGGCGGGCCGTGGCTCGCCGGCGGCGAGCCGGTGCTGATGGCGCTCGAGCCCGAGCTCGGCTTCGTGCCGGACCTCGACGCGATCGACGAGGATGTCGCGCGTCGCGCGAAGCTGATGTACCTGAACTACCCGAACAACCCGACCGGAGCGCTCGCGCCGGACGGCTTCTTCGAGCGCGTCGTCGAGTTCGCGCGCTCCTACGAGATCCTCGTCGTCCACGACAACGCCTATTCGGAGATCGCGTTCGACGGCTACAAGCCGCCGTCGTTCCTGCAGACGCCGGGCGCGAAGGACGTCGGCGTCGAGGTCTTCTCGCTGTCGAAGGGCTACAACATGACCGGCTGGCGCTGCGCGGTCGTGGTTGGAAACGCCGACGCGCTGCAGAGCTACTGGCAGCTGAAGTCGAACATCGACTCGGGGCTGTTCGAGGCGATCCAACTCGCGGGCATCGCAGCGCTCTCGCCGGACGCCGACGCGGAGGTCGCTTCGATGGTCGAGCTCTATCGCCGCCGGCGCGATCTCGTCTGCGATGCGCTGCGCTCGATCGGCGTCGATGTGCGCCCGCCGCACGCGACGATCTATGTGTGGGCGCCGATTCCGACCGGCTACGCGAACTCGGTCGAGTACTGCGAGCACGTGCTCGAGCAGGCCGCGGTCGTGATCACGCCGGGCGCCGTCTACGGGCCCGCCGGCGAGGGCTGGTTCCGGATCGCGCTGACGGCGCCCGACGATCGGATCGTCGAGGCCGTGCAGCGGCTGGGAGCGCTCGCGAGCTGATCGCAGAGATCTCCCGTTCGGTCTCTAGACTGGATTGGAGATGCAGAGAAGCCGTAACGGCAGGGTCGCGCCGACGCAGGCGTCGCTCAACGCAGGACGCTCGGGGGAGCAGGCGCCACGCGCGCGTCAGCGTGCGTTCTGCATCGCGGCGCTGGCGTCCGGCGACGATCTCTCCGAGCTCGAGGAGCTGCTCTCGACGGCTGGCGTCGCCGTCGTCGGCGAGATGGTCCAACAGCGCGACCAGCCGCACCCGAACACCTATCTCGGGCCCGGCAAGGTGCTTGAGGCGAAGGCGGCCGCGCACGCCGCCGACGCCAACGTGATCGCCTGCGACGACGAGCTGACCGCGCGCCAGGAGCGCAACCTCGAGGAGGCGCTCGGGCTGCCGGTCGTCGACCGCACGACGGTGATCCTCGACATCTTCGCCTCGCACGCGAACAGCGCCGAGGGCAAGCTCCAGGTCGAGCTGGCGCAGCTCGAATACAACCTCGCGCGGATGCGCGGGCTGTGGACGCACCTCGAGCGCCTCGGCGGCGGGATCGGCACGCGAGGCCCTGGCGAGACGCAGATCGAGACCGACCGCCGGCTCGCGCGCGACCGGATCGCGGCGCTGCGCCGGCGCCTGGAGCACGTCAAGGGCACGCGCGCGGTGCAGCGCGCCGAGCGCGAGCGCGCGGCGCTGCCGACGATCGCGCTCGTCGGCTACACGAACGCCGGCAAGTCGACGCTGCTCAACGCGCTGACCGACTCCGACGTCGGCGTTCGCGACCGCCTGTTCCACACGCTCGATCCGACGACGCGCACACTCAAGCTGGGCGGGCGCCCGTACCTGCTGACCGACACGGTCGGCTTCATCAGCAAGCTGCCGCACCAAGTCGTCGACGCTTTCACGGCGACGCTCGAGGAGACGCGCCGCGCGGACGTGCTCGCGCACGTGCTCGATGCGTCAGCGCCGGAGCAGCACGCCGATCAGATGCGTCACGCCGTCGAGCAGACGCTCGAGGAGATCGGCGCCGGCGAGCGGCCACGGCTGCTCGTGCTGAACAAGATCGACCTGCTCGGCGAGGACGAGCGCGAGGAGCTGCGCCTGCGCCATCCCGACGCGGTGCTCGTCAGCGGCGTCACCGGCGAGGGCCTCGAGCAGCTCGGCGAGCGGATCGTCCACGAGCTCCAGCACACGCTGCACAGCGTCGAGCTGCTCGTGCCGTACGCCGACGGCGGCAGCCTCGCCGAGCTGCACGAGCTAGCCGGCGAAGTGACTCGCGAGGACACGCCCGACGGAGTGCGCGTGCGCGCGCTCGTGCCGGCGCGCCTGGCCCAGCGCTTCGAGCGCTTCGCGGTGAACGGCCGACCGCGGCCGGTCACGCCGTAGCTACGCAGCTACTGGCGGTCGAGGGTCAAGCAGATCAAGGACGCAGGGAGCGTCGCGTGCTCTGCACGCGAGCGACTGAGGACGCAGAGATGCGCCGCGCCCTCGGCCGTCAGCGCTCGTCGCCGCTGCCCGAGAGGACCCCGCGCTCCATTCGGGAGCGCAGCTTGTCGAGGTTCTCGTGCGCGATCTGCTCGAGCTCGAGGCCGAGCTCGCTGGCCAGCTGCGCGACGTACCAGAGCACGTCGCCGAGCTCCTTCGCCATCGCCTCGCGGCGCTCAGGCGTGACCTCGCCGCCATCGTCGCGGATCACCTTCTTGGCGTGATCGGCGAACTCGCCGGCCTCTCCGGCGAGACCGAGCGCCGGGTAGGTCAGCGCCTCGTGACGCGGGTACTTGGCGGTGCCGCGCGACAGGCGCTGATAGTCCGAGAGCTCCACGCGCCGATCCTAGACGCCGGCGGCGCGGCGCGCGCTGAGGTGCGCGTCGCGCTCGAGCTCGTCGTCGAGCGGCGCGAGCTCGGCCGGCTCGACGCCGAGCGCGCGAGCGATCAACCAGTCGGCGAACCAGACGTTCTTCGGCAACAGCGGGCCGTGCAGGTACGTGCCGATCGTGTTCGCGCTGCGCGCTCCCTCGAAGCCGCTGCTGCCGTCGTTGCCGTTGCCGCGCAGCACGCGGCCGAGCGGCGCCTGCCCGGAGGCGAGCGACGTGCGCCCGCCGTGGTTCTCGAAGCCGGCGAGCACGCGCGCTTTGTCGTCGGTCCGATCGTCGAGGCGCAGCTCGATCGCGACGTTGCCGATCAGTCGCGGGCCGTCGACGCGCACGGTGTCGATGTCGAGCAGCCCGACGCCGTCGATTCGCTCGTCGCCGAGCGCGTAGGAGTTGCCGAGCAGCTGGTAGCCGCCGCAGACGCCGAGCACGACCGTTTCGCGCGCCGCCGCTGCGTGCAGCGCGTCGCGCTTGGTCTCGAGCAGGTCCTCGGCGCAGAGACGCTGATCGCGGTCTTGACCGCCGCCTAGGTAGAGCAGGTCGTGCGCATCCGGGTCGAGCGGCTCGCCGAGGCCGCTCGAGCCGAGCTCGAAGCCGATCCGACGCCAGCGGCAGCGCCGCTCGAGCACGAGCAGGTTGCCGCGATCGGCGTAGATGTTCATCAGGTCCGGGTAGAGCGCGCAGACGCGCAGCGTCGGCCGACTGTCCCGGCTGGCCTGTCGCTCAGGCACGCAGCATCACCACGACGCTGCCGACGTGCTCGTCGGTCGCGGCGATCTGCACTCGCGACTGAGGCGTCAGGCCGGCTGCGCGCGCCTCCAACTCGATCGCCGACGCGTCGAGACGGTCGAGCTCGATCGTGTCGCGCTCGCACGACAGCTTCACGTCGTTCGCCGAGCCGCTCGCTCGCGAGGCGGACGACGCGGCCGAAGCGACGCGCGTGATGCGGCGCTCGCGTTCGATCACGACGTGCGTGCGCGACTCGGCGACGCGCAGCGCGCGGCTCGCGTAGAGCAGGCCGTCGAGGATCGTCCGCTCGGGCGTCGGCCCGACTTCGCTGCGTGAGCAGTCGAACGGCTCGACCTCGCCGAGGATCGCGCAGGCGACGAGCGCGCCCGCACGCACATGCGCGCGCGCGGCGCGCAGGAACGCGACGCGACGATCGCCGCCGCCGAGCAGCTGGACGGTCTGCATCGGCATCAGGCACAGCGCGTAGTCGCGGCGTGCGAGCGACAGCGTTCGCGCATCGGCGCAGAGCGTCTCGACCGCGAGCCCGCCGGCGCGGGCGCGCAGCGCATCGAGCAGCGCCTGCTCACGGTCGACAGCCGTCACCGAATGGCCGTCGCTCGCCAGCGCGAGCGTGACGCGGCCGGTCCCGGCGCCGACGTCGAGGATCGGTCCGCCGCAGCGCTGCGCGAGCTCGCGCCAAATGGGCAGGTCGACGCGATAGCCGCCGCACTCGAGGTCGTGCCAGACGACTTGCGCCAGCGTCTGCGACGCGTGCGGCTTCGACTCGGCGTCGCGCTCGCGCGCGTCGCTCACGACCACGATCGGCTCAACTCTCCGCGCGCGACGAGCAGCTCGCGCAGTTCGAGCATCGCCGTGTACGTCGGCAGCGCGTAGACGGCGCCGCCAGCCTGCGTGTGACGCTCGGCCGCCGCGAGCGCGCCGCGCAGGTCGGGCCGAACGTCGATTCGCGACGGCTCGACGCCGGCGTACTTGATGCGCGTGGCCAGCTCGGCGGCGCGCGTCCCGGAGCACGTGAAGCGGCGAATGCGCCCGGCGAGCAGCTCGAAGTCGGCGTCCCAGATCCACGAGACGTCGCGTCCGTCGGCGATCTTGTCGTTGAGCACGCCGAGCACGTCGTGCTCGCCGGGCTCGAGCGCGAGCGTGCGCAGGACCTCGTTGGCGCCGGCCGGGTTCTTCACGAGCAGGATCCGCAGCTCACGCGAGTCGTCGGCGCGCGCCGCGCCGTTGCCGGCGTGCGCGGGGGAGAGGACGACGGTCTCGGCGCGTCCGAACGCCGCTCGCGCGCTCTGCAGTCCGGCGAGGATGCTCGCGAGCGGAACGTCCAACGCGGTGGCGAGCGCGGCCGCGCCGAGCGCGTTGTAGACGTTGTAGAGCCCAGGCAGCGCGAGGCGCACGCGGCCTTCGCCGGCTGGCGTGCGCAGCGTGAAGCTCGCCGCGCGCACGCCTTCGAGGGCGACGTCGTGCGCGCAGATGGATGGCTCTGGCCGGCGTTGCCCGCAGCTCGGGCAGTGGTAGTGACCGAGGTGGCCGAGGTAGATCGCGTCGAACACGTACGGCGCGCCGCAGCGGCGGCAGTGCTTCGCATCGGACGCGTGCGCCATGCCGGCGAGCGCAAGCGAATCGTCGTCGACGCCGAAGTACAGCGACCCGGCGCGCTCGCGGCCGAGGTCGGCGATCAGCGGGTCATCGGCGTTGAGCACGAGCCGGTCCGCTCGCAGGTCTCCCGCCCAACGGTCGGCGATCGTCTCGAGCTCGCCGTAGCGGTCGAGCTGGTCGCGGAACAGGTTGCCGAGCAGGATCGCGCGAGGGTCGAGCTGCGTCGCGAGCGAGTCGAGCCACAGCTCATCGACCTCGAACAAGCCGAGCTCGCCGGCGATCGCGCCATGCGCGCGCGCGGCGCCGAGCAGCGCCGTCGCGACGCCGCCGGCCATGTTCGCGCCCTCGGCGTTGTGCACCAGCGAGACGCCTGCGTGCTCGAAGATGCCGGCGGCCATCGCGGTTGTCGTCGTCTTGCCGTTCGTCGCCGAGACGAGCGCGCTGCCTTTGCTCAGGCGCGCGCCGAGCGCGCCGAGCGCGTTTCGGTCGAGCCCGATCAGCACCTTGCCGGGCGCGCTCGTCGCGCCGCCGCCGCGCAGTCGCGACAGCCTCGCGACGGCGCGCGCGAGCGTCAGCTTCGGCGCCAGCGCGACGCTCATCGCGGCGCCCGGCCGAACGCGCTGTCGGCGCCGCCGTCGCGCGGCACGATCACGTTGACGGCGGCGGGAATCGCGCGGACGCGCAGCGGCAGTTGCGCGATCGGATCGCCGTCGGCGTACATCGCGAACGGCCGATCGGCGTCGATCGACACTTCACGCGCGCGAAACACGTGCACGCACGGCTCGCGCACGTGCGCGCCGCTGAACACGCGCGGCAGGATCTTCGTCAGGAACGTGAGCTTGCCGACGCTCTCGAGCACGATCACGTCGAGCTGCCCGTCGTCGAGCAGCGCGTCAGGCGCCGCGCGCATGCCGCCGCCATAGGTCTTCGAGTTGCAAGCGCCGACGGTGTAGGCGCTGAAGCTGTGTCGCTCGCCGCCGGGGGGGTCGAGCTCGATCTGAAAGCGCGCGGGACGCCACGAGAGCAGCGCGCGCAGCGCGCCGTAGGCGTAGACGAGCCCGCCGAGCCACGCCGGCGCTTCGTTGGCGATGCGGTTGGCGTCGCTGTCGAAGCCGACCGACGCGATGCCGACGAACGCGCGTCCTCCGGGCTCGGTCGCGGCGCTGGCGACCTCGCCGAGGTCGATCGCGCGCGTCATCCCGTAGGCGATCGTCGCGCACGCCTCGACGAGCTCCTGCGAGATGCCGAGCACTCGCGCGAGGTCGTTGCCGCGCCCGCCCGGCAGCACTCCGAGCACGGCGCCTGGGACCGAGCGCAGCGCGTCGGCGACGGCGCCGATCGCGCCATCGCCGCTCAGCACGGCTACGGTCTCGCCGTCGCGCGCGGCGGCGACAGCGAGCTCTCGCGCGTGCGCGAGGTCGCGCGTGTCGACGCGACGCACGCTGAGGCCGTGCTCACGCAGCGCGCGCTCGGCGTCGGGCGCGATACGACCTGCTTTGCCGCCGCCTGCGGCAGGGTTGACGAGCAGACAGACGCGGGCGGGCGGCGTGGGCACTTCGCAAGCCTAGTAGGCGCTGCTGGCGCGCTCGCGAGCGGCGCGCTCGGCCTGTCTCAGCCGGTGGCGGCTTTCGCGCGATCGCGCCGCCGGCGTCCGATAGCCGCGGCGATAGCGACGGCTGCGATCACGACGAACAGCCCGAGCAGGATCCCGGGCGCGAGGCCGAGGCCGCCGAACGGCAGCGAGATCAGCTCGACGAGGCCGAGCCCGATCGCGAGCAGGACGACGATCAGCAGGATGATCAAGAGAATGCCGCGCACGCGCGCGAGGATGCCGGCCGAGCCGGGCGGGATCAGCAGTCCCATCGCGCGCAGCGCGAACAGCTGGCGACCGGTCGGCGGCGTCTGTCCGAGACGCTCGACGGCGCTCTTCAGGTCGCCGGCACGGCGTTCGGCGAGCGCGAGCGACGCGTCGGCCATTCGTCGCAACTGCATCCGCTCCTGCGGGCGCGCGGCGGCGAGCGCGCGCTGGAAGTAGCCACGCGCCTGCTCGGCGTCGAAGCGCTCGGCGGCGCGCGCGCCGAGGATCGCGAGCGCTGCGCTCTTGTATTTCGTCTCGTTCTCGAGCTCCTCGTCGGAACGCTGCTCGAGCGCCTGAATCGCCTCGAGGCCGCCGCGCTGCTCGACTCTGATCTGCCGCTGCTTGGGTGCCATCGCGCGTCATTCTACGGTTTGCGCTGACCGACGCCGACGATCTCGATTGACAGCTGACGCTGTCTCGCGTCGAATCGCAGTAGGTATGCTCGGCGCGTGTCGTCGACTGGAGCGATCAGCTGGCAGAAGCGCACCGCGCGCGTGCTGACCTGCGCGCTGCTGGCGATCTCGCTCGCGGCGGCCGCCGCGCCGGTTGCGCTTGCCGCGACAAGCGCTCCGGAAGGCCAGGCATTCAGCGAACTGAGCAAAGCGGCCGAAGCGGAACCGTCGACGTCGAAGCAGAAAACGGAAACGACGAGCACGAGCACGAGCACGTCGAACTCGAAAAAAACAGTGATCATCGCGGTCGGCGCAGCCGTGCTGCTGCTGCTCGCGATCGCGTTCGTGATCGTTCGCGACGCGCACCGAATGGCGCCGGTCGGCGACGGGCCGCTGAACGAAGCGCGATCTGCGCGCGATTCAGCCGCGGCGCTGCGCAAGCGCCGCGAAAAAGCGAAGGCGGCGCGCCGTCAGCGCAAACGCAATCGCTGACGCGCGTTGAGGCGACCGGCCAATCGCTGCGCTGAGGCGGCTGGCCAATCGCTGGCCGCGATTGCTGAGACGGGCTCGCCATCACCGAGCGGCTCGCCAATCGCTGTGACGGCTGGCCGATCGCTGTGGCGGCTGGCCGGGTCAGTGCGAGACGCGCACGCGCCGCGACGAGCGTGACGCGATGCGGATCCGGCGTGGAGAGGGGGGAGGCGCCGAACCATGCGGGCCGCGACGCGGGTGGCGCGGGAACGGGCCCGACGGCAGCGGCCGGCGCGGGCGCGGGTCGAGCGGACCTGCCGGCAGCACGCGCGAGCCGCCGTCGTCTTCTGACTGGCCCGGAGGCTCGGTCGCGTTGATCGCGGCGTCGTTGCGAAACGGCATCCACAGCATCAGCGCGGCGATTGGCAGCTTGATCAACCCGAGCAGCACGATCAGCGTCCAAAGCGGCATGTTGCCGACGATGCTACTACTGCCCGGTGCCAACGAAGCAGACGAAGTTCGATCGGCTCGAGACGCTGCGCGAGGCGGTCGTCGCCTGCCGCCGCTGCCCGCGGTTGGTCGCGTGGCGTGAGCAGGTGGCGCGTGAGCGCCGCGCGGCTTTTGCCGACGAGCGCTACTGGGCGCGCCCGGTGCCGGGCTTCGGCGATCCGCACGCGCGCGTGCTGTTTCTCGGTCTGGCGCCGGCCGCGCATGGCGGCAATCGCACCGGGCGCGTGTTCACCGGCGATCGCTCCGGCGACTTCCTGTTCGCCGCGCTGAATCGTGCCGGCTTCGCCAACCAGGCGATCTCGACAGGTCTCGACGACGGCCTGCGGCTGCGCGACGCGTGGATCACGGCGGCGGTTCGCTGCGCGCCGCCGGCGAATCGCCCGACGCCGCTCGAGCGCGACCGCTGCCTGCCGTGGACGGTGCGTGAGCTCGAACTGCTCGGCGATCTACGCGTGATCGTCTGTCTCGGCGCCTTCGCGTGGGACGCCGCGCTGCGCCTGATCGTCGCGGCAGGCGGCGCCGACGCCAAGCCGGTCCGGCCGAAGCCCCGCTTCGGACACGGCGTCGAGCGCGTGCTCGAGCGCTTCACGCTGCTCGGCTGCTTTCACCCGAGCCAGCAGAACACGTTCACAGGCAAGCTCACGCCAGCGATGATCGACTCCGTCCTCGTCCGCGCGCGCGAGCTCGCCGAGCTCGATCGCTAGCGACCAAGCGCGATCGCGCCGACTCAGCGCGTCGCGGCGACGCTCGTCAGTTGTGCGCGATTGCGCGCCGCGCGAACGGCTGCCGTCAGCGTGCCGATGTCGTAAGCGCCTTGGTGGCGGCGTCCGTTGATGAAGAACGACGGCGTGCCCGAGACGCCGCTGGCGTCGGCGCTGGCGACGTCCTCGGCGACGCGCGGCGCGTGCTCGTGGTGGCGGATCTCCGACCAGAAGCGGTCGACGTCGAGGTTGAGCTCGTTCGCGATCCGCGTGATGTCCGGCGGCGTCAGCGCGTCCTGGTGGGCGAGGAACGCGTCGTAGACCTCCCAGAAGGAGCCTTGCGCGGCCGCCGCCTCGACGGCCTCGGCGGCGAGTTGCGCGCTGCTGTGCACGTCGTTGAGCGGAAGGTGGCGCCAGACGTAGCGCACGTCATCGCCGAACGACTCGAGCAGTTCGCGCACGACCGGCTCGGCCTGGCCGCAGAACGGGCACTCGAAGTCGCCGTACTCGACGAGCGTGACCGGCGCGTCGTCGGAGCCGCGAATGTGGTCGCGCGTCGGGTCGACGTCCTCGGCGAGGTCGATCAGGTCTTCGGCGGTGCCGCTGATCTGACGCGCGCGCACGCTGCTCGGCAGGCGTTTGACGAACGTGAGCACCGCCCAGGCGACGAGCGGCGCGAGGATCGCCGAGCCGAGCACGCCGAGCTTCGCCTCGGCCAGCCGCTGACCGGAGAACGCGAGCCCGGAGATCAGCAGCGAGACGGTGAAGCCGATCCCGGCGACGGCGCCGCCGCCGAAGATCAACGGCCAGCTGATCGGCGGCTTCGGGCCATGCAACGCCGGTCGCGAGGCGATCCACGATGCGCCGACGATGCCGATCGGCTTGCCGACGACGTACGCGACGATGATCCCGAGCGTGATCGGCGAGGCGATCGCGTCGCCGAGCAGCGATCCGGTCACGTGGATGCCGGCGTTCGCGAGCGCGAACAGCGGCACGATCACGAAGCTCGTCCACGGATGCAGCTCGTACTGCAGGCGCTCGTTGAGCGAGATCGCCGAGAGCACGCCGAGTTGCGCCGAGCGCGCCAGCTCGGGCGTCGGCTGCTCGCGAAACGAGCGCGTCAGCTCGGTCACGCGCTCGAGGTCTTCGCGTGCCGGCGAGGAGGCGCTCGTCGCCAAGCCGGCCGCGAGCCCGGCGATCACCGGATCGATGCCTGACTTGAACATCGCGACCCACAGCCCGACGCCGACGATCACCGAGACCTGGCGGCGAGCGAACGGGAGATATCGCAACAGCAGCAGCACGGCGAACAGGCCCAGCGCGACGAACAGCGCCGGCAGCGAGAGGCGCCTCGTGTACGCGGTCGCGATCACGATCAACGCGCCGAGATCGTCGACGACGGCGAGCGTCAGCAGGAACACGCGCAGGCGCGTTGCCGCACGCGGCGTCAGCAGCGCGAGCGCGCCAAGCGCGAACGCCGTGTCGGTCGACATCGCCGCGCCCCAACCGCGCGAGCCGGCGCCGCCGGCGTTGAACAGCAGATAGATCCCGACTGGCACGGCCATGCCGCCGAGCGCCGCGAGCACCGGAATCGCGATCCGCCGGCGCTCGCGCAGCTCGCCCATGTCGAACTCGCGCTTGGCCTCGAGCCCGACGACGAGGAAGAAGAACGTCATCAGGCCCTCGTTGACCCAGTGGCGCAGGTCGGTCGAGACGCTCGCGCCGCCGAGATGGATCGAGAGGTTCGTCGTCCAGACCGATTCGTAGGAGTGCGACCACGGCGAGTTCGACCACAGCAGCGCGAGCAGCGTCGCGATCAGCAGCGCGACGGCGCTGCCGGTCTCAGTCGAGAGAAAGTCGCGAACGGGCGCCGCGAGGTTGCGCGCCCAGGCGGTGCGGCCGGCATAGGAAGTGACTCGTGCGTCGGCCATCGCGCTCGATTATCGACGTTCGACGAGAGGCTCGCCCGAGCGCTTCGGCGCTCCAGTTCGGCTGGCGCTCAGCCAGCGCGTGGCCGGCGGATCAGCTGCTGCCCTCCGCCGCGCGCGCCGCCGCGGCATCGCGGCCGCCCGGCCCTCGCAGCAGACGGGCCAACCCGACCGCGATCAGCGCGCCGGCGAGCGGGCCGGCGACGTAGACCCAGAAGTGCGAGAAGTCGCCGAGCGCCAGGTCAGGGCCGAACGACCTCGCCGGGTTCATCGAGGCGCCTGAGATCGGGCTCGACCAGAGCCCGGCGAGCACGACGTACGCGGCGACGCCGAACGCCGAGACGGGGCCGAGGTTCTGCGCGCGCGAAGCGGTCCCGAGGATCGTCGAGACGAGGCCGGCGGTCAGCACGAGCTCGATGCACGCCGCCTGCAAGTCGTCGATCGCGGGCCCCGGAACGGTCGCGCCGAGCGAGCCGACGCGACCGAAGACCGCGAGCAGGAACAACACGGCGAGCGTCGCGCCGAGAAGCTGCGCGAGCACATAGCCGGGGACGCGTCGCCAGGGGAAGTCGCGGCGCAGCGCGAACGCGAAGCTGACGGCCGGGTTCAGGTGCGCGCCGGAGACCGCGCCCATGAACAGGATCACCGCGAGCACCGTCAAACCGGGCGCGGTGACTGCCGCGACGCGTCCGATCGCGACATGACTGGCGGCGCTGACGACGCTCGGGCCGGCTCCGGCGAGGACCAGCAGGAACGTCCCGAGCGTCTCGGAGAGGATCCGCCTGTACTCGAGCGACGGATCGTCGAACCGACTGACCCACCACGCCTCTCTCGCGAGATGCGCCGTAGGCATCCGCTCGAGCTGGCTGTCCGGCTCGAGCGCGCGCCGAGCGGGTCCGCTCAAGTCGTCCAGAGAAGCCGTCCCGGCACCTGCGCGTCCTCATCGACTCGATATGCGGCCGACGCGCGATGGTAGCCGTCGCCGATCACGAGAAAATCCCTGATCCCACCGACCAAGAGAACGGGTGAGATCGGCGTTCCACGCTTGATCTTCTCGAGCTTCTCGGCGACCTCGGCGCTCTGCTTCGGACGCAGCGGCGGCAGCGCGGCGGCGCGCAGCAGGTCCTTGGCGGCCCAGTGGCCGAGCGGCGCCGTGCGCAGACCGGCGATCACAGGCTCGAGCGCGCTCGGCGCGAGCACCATGCTCAAGAAGCTGTGCGCGGCCAGGTAATCCTTCTCTTCAGGATCGTCGAGCCACGCGATGGCTCGTGCTTTTGCCACGCAGCGAGTCTACGCTCACGCGGGCCGGTCGTTGCCGGGATCGCCGGGCGAACTGGGCGCGGCAGGGCGCCTCTACTCCAGCCGGTTCTTTCGCATCGATTTACATAACATGCATTATCGAGCGTTGCTAGGTAGTGGGTCAGTTTGACCTGCAGCTGCGGCGTCCCGTTCATGTGAGACGGGAATCCCGTTCATCTGAGACGGCGTAATCCCGTCCATGTGAGACAGCCGAGCTGGGGCTGGCTTACTTGGAGGTGCTACCGATCGGTTGCAGTTCGGCTAGCAGCTGACGCCGGTATTGCGCGAGGCGATGCGCTAGCCGCAGACCCCAGCCGTAGCAGCGCACTACCACCGGCCAGCGGTGATCAGGGCATCGTAGGCATTGCGGCAGGGATGACCGGGCCGCGGGGTGCGGAACAGTCCCCAGCAGACGTAGAGCGTCAGCTCTTCGGACATCTCACGCGTGCTTGCGTCGCAGCCGCGCGAGCGGCCACATCGTCAGGCGCTGGACCGCGCGCGGCGGGAACGCCATCACGGTGGTGTCTGCGTAACGGACCATCAGATCGGCAAGCTCCACGATCGCGCCCGGTCGTCGCGGTAGGCCGTGGCGCGTGTACCGGCCGGCGCGGGCGAGCGCCGCTGCCTCCTCGAGGAAGCCCTGCAGCTCCAGTGCCGGCTCGACCTCAACCAGCAGGTGCGCCTCGGTCTCGCCGGTGTTGCGAAACGAGTGCTTGGCGCCGACCGGCGCGACCACGCGTGTGCCCGGCCCAGCGTCGATTCGCTTGCCGTTGATCGTGAACCGCACCGTGCCGGTGAGCACTTCGAAGCGCTCTTCTTGGGCGGGGTGGTAGTGCGCCGGAACGTCGCCGTTGGGTGCGGCCCAGACCTCGGTGTGCAGGATGTCGCCGTCGCGATGGAAGCCGAGTCGCTGGCGACGAACGGGATCGTGAACAAGCTCGGTCATGGCGCTCCTCTGTCGGGTCCAAACCACTAAGTCACCGGAGAGTAACATAGTCGCGGTGATCCAACGACGACTCCCGAAGGACCAGCGCCGCGCAACGCTCGTGGCCGCCGCGACCGAGCTGTTCGCACAGCGCGGCTACGACCACGCCTCACTCGACGAGCTCGCCGCGCAGGTCGGCGTTACCAAGGCAATCGTCTACCGACACTTCGCGTCCAAGAAGGACCTCTACCTCGAGCTGCTCGCCGCCCATCGCGACGAGCTCCTGCACACCCTCGCTGAGGGCATGACACGGGCGGGACCACTCGCCGAGCGGATTCCCGCGGTCACCGACAGCTGGTTCGCCTACGTCGAAGCCCATCCGTTCGCCTGGACGATGCTGTTCGCCGACGTCACAGGCGATCCCGAGATCCGCGCCTTCCACGCAACAATGCGCGACACCGCCCGCACCGCCATCGCAGGCCTACTCAAAGCCGAGCCCGGACTGACACTTGCGCCCGAGCAGATCATGCCCGTCGCTGAGCTGCTGCGCTCGGCGATGACCGGGCTCGCTCTATGGTGGCTCGAGCACCGCGACGTCCCCCGCGCCGCGCTCGTCCAGGCCATCACCCAAACCACCTGGCACGGACTCGCCGACTCAACCAACCGGAGCAACTGACGACGACCGCCCACAGCAGCCCGCAGTGGCGTGGCTTGATGAATGATACGCGCCTTTCTTCACGTTGGCGACCCGCCGCACCAGCTCAACGCGACAAGATCTCGCTGAGCGACACCGCTTGCGCCGCGCGCGGCACGCCGTCGAGCCCAAGCGCGCCCGCGGCCACGCGCGCCGCCAGCAGCTCGTCGTGCGGCGCGTGCCCGGCGAGCTCGATGACCGCGCCCTCCAAAGCGCCGATGAAGGCGAGCGCGACGACCGTCGCCGGCGGCCCGGACGGAATCGTTCCGGCGCGGCGGCCGGCGCCGATCAGGCGAGCGCAGCGCTCGATCAGCGCGCCCGTCGCGCGCTCGAGGTGATCGCCGACGGGATGGTCCTGGCCGCTGAACTCGAGCCGCAGCGCCATCGCGAAACGAGCGACATCGCGCCGGCAGTAGACGGCGTGACCGCGCGCGAGCACGATCAGCGCGACGACCGGGTCTGACTGTCGCTCGACGAGCCTGCCGACTTCCTCCGTCCACGTCTGATCGACCCAGTCGATCACGGCCAGAGCGAGGTCCTGCTTGTCCTTGAACTGGTGGTAGAGCGCCCCGCGCGTGTAGCCGGCGTCGCTCGCGACGCGCTCCAAGACGAGGTTGCCGTAGCCGTAGCGCGACAGCCCTCTCGCCGCCGACTCGAGCAGCGCGCCGCGCGTGCGTGCGCTGCGTTCGGCTTGCGCCGAGCCGCGGCCGTCCGCCGCGCCCGGCGAAGTCGCGACCCCGCCGCTCTCCGAGTTCAATACATGCATGTACGCATGTTATCGTCCGACTGCCGAATACCGGCGGCGCCGAATGAGACGAGATCGAGATGAGGCTCGCCAACAGCGAACACGAATCACACGCTTGGCGGATCACCGAAGTCGCGCCCGATTTCCGGCTCGAGGACGCCTGGGAGCTGCCGGCGCAGGGCGGCGCGCGAGACTTCGCGAGCCTGCTCGAAGTGGTCGGCTCGCTCGACCCGAGCGCGGCCGAGTCTCGCGCGACGCGTGCGCTGTTCAGCATTCGCTACCGGATCGGCGGCTGGCTCGGATGGGACGAGCCGCGGCCCAGCGCATCGAGAGCGGAGAGGGCCGAGACGACGCTGAGCGCGCGCCTCCCACGCGATCTGCGCGGCACGACGGCCGGCGTGCAGCTCCGTTCGAGCGACTTCACCCCGCTCTACCGCACCGACGTCGAGTGGGCCGCCGAGCTGTCCAACCGGACCGTCCACGCCGTGATGCACCTCGCCTGGGTCGATCGCGGCGAAGGCCGCTATCGCGGGCAGATGGGCGTCTACGTCAAGCCGCGCGGCCGCTTCGGCAGCGCCTACATGGCCGCGATCGCGCCGTTTCGCCACCTGATCGTCTACCCCGCGCTGATGCGCGAGATCGACCGCGGCTGGCAGGCTCGCCGGCGCTCGCCGGCGGACTGACGAAGCCTCTGGCTAGTCTGCGCCCGTGAGCGCGCCGATCTTCCGCGAGCGCCCGGCCGCAGGCGAGCCGAGCGGCCTGCTCGTCCTGCACCACGGTCGCGGCGCCGACGAGCACGACCTGCTCGCGCTCGCCGACGCGCTCGACCCGGCGCGGCGCCTGCACGTCGTCACGCCGCGCGCGCCGCTGCAACTGCCCGGTTGGCCCGGTCATCACTGGTACGTCGTCCCACGCGTCGGCTACCCCGAGCCCGACTCGTTCAGAGCCTCCTATCGGCTGCTCGCCGAGTTCCACGACGAGTTGTGGGAGCGCTTCGGGCTGAGCGCCGAGCGCACCGTGCTCGGCGGCTTCTCGATGGGAGCGGTGATGAGCTACGCGCTCGCGCTTGGCCCCGACCGCCCCGCGCCGGCCGGCATGCTCGCCCTGTCCGGCTTCATCCCGACCGTCGCAGGCTGGCAGCCGCGGCTCGACGATCGCAGCGGCATGGCGGCGTTGATCGCGCACGGCGTCAGCGATTCGGTGATCGGCGTCGACTTCGCGCGCGACGCGCGCGATCGGCTGAGCGCGGCGGGGCTCGCCGTCGACTACCACGAGTTCGCCGGCGGGCACCACGTCGATCCGGCGCTGATGCCAGCCGCTCGCGAGTGGCTCGAGCGGACGATCAGCTGACGAGCAAGTCGACGATCGCAGCGACGCCGACGACCACGATCAGCGCGCGCAGCGCGTCAGGATGCAGCCGCCGCCCGTAGCGCGAGCCGATCTGACCGCCGATCACCGACGTCGCGGCGATGATCGCCACCGGGCCCCATACGACGTGCGCCGCGAAGATGAAGTACAGCCCGGCGACCGCGTTGACCGACCCCGCCAGCACGTTCTTCAGCGCGTTCGAGCGATGCAGGCTCTGCGCCAGCATCACGCCGAAGATCGCCATCAGCAGGATCCCCTGCCCCGCTCCGAAGTAGCCGCCGTACACACCGGTTATGTAAACCGCGATCGGCGTCAGCAGCCTGCCGTGTCCGGGCCGGCGCTCGGCCCGCTCGGCTAGACGACGGCTCAAGCGCGGCTGCAGCACCGTCAAGACGAGCGCGACCGCGATGAACCCGGGGACGACCGCCTTGAACGCCGACGCCGGCAGCACGAGCAGCAGCACCGCGCCGGTCGCGCCGCCGAGCACCGACATCGTGCCGAGCCTGATCGCCTGCTCGCGCTGGCCGGCGAGCTCGCGGCGATAGCCGAACGACCCCGACGCCGATCCCGGCACAAGACCGATCGTGTTCGAGACGTTCGCCGTCACCGGGGCGTAGCCGAACGCGAGCAGCGCCGGAAACGTGATCAGCGTGCCGCTGCCGACGACCGTGTTGATCGTTCCAGCCGCCGTGCCGGCGACGGCGATCGCGATGATCTCGCCGATGCTCACCGGCGCGCGCGCTGGGCGAGCTGATCGAAGCTCATCGGCGCACACGGCGCTGGGCAAGCTCGGCGATGCTCATCGGCGCGAGCGGCGCTGGGCGTTCGGCACGACACGGAGCGGAGCCTACCCACGCGCCTCCGCGCGCTCGATCGCCGTGCGCCACGGCGAGCGCAACGCGCCGTGGAAGCCGTCGATCGTTCAAGTTCGACGTCAGTAGTGTCGATCCAGCGTCGAGGCTCGCAACATGCGCCATCGACGGACAATCATCTACAGGCGCGCGGTTCGATGACCGCGAAGTCGGCCAGCGCGATCGCGCTCGGACACGCGCGGCGCTCGTGGGCGGTGGCGCTCGCGTCGGTCACGTTGCTGATCCTGCTCGGCTCGCTCGCCGCGGCGATCGTCTACTCGCAAACGCAGTCGCACGCTCAACTGCGCACGAACTTCGCGCTGCGCGCGACGAGCTCGGCGACGCTCGTCTCCGAGTTCCTCAAAGAGCAGGCCGCGCGCCAACAGCAGGTCGCGCGCAGGTTCCTCGCCGACCCACATGTCTCGCCGACCCGCTTCGAGCTCGCCGTCTCGGCGTTCGGCGGGACCGCCGCCGGCCTGCTCGATTCGCGCGGCCGGCTGATCGGCGTCGTGCCCGCAGACCCTGCGCTGATCGGACAGCCGTTCGCGACGCGCTATCGCCACTTCGAACTCGCCGAGCGCGGGCAGATCGCGATCTCGAACGTCGTCAAGTCGGCCGTCAAGGGGCTCCCGGTGATGGCCGTCGCCGTCCCCTACGAGACGTCTCGAGGTCGCCGCGTGTTCAGCGTCGCCTACCGCGCGACAGGCTCGACGCTGAACGCGTTCGTCGGCCACACGATCACCTACCGCCCGCATGACGTCCTGCTCGTCGACGGCGCTGGCAAGATCCTCGCGTCGAGCCCGAAGACGAGCGCGAGCACGCTCGCCGCGTCCGATCCGAAGCTCGCGCGCGCCGTCGCGCGCTCCACTCGCGGCGCCCTCACCGACAACGGCGCGCCGACGACGTTCACGACCGCGCCCGTGCCCGGAACCGCCTGGCGCCTGGTCATCGCCGTCCCAAACAGCCATCTCTACAACTCGCTGACCGGCTGGTCGAGCGTGATCCCCTGGCTCGTCTTCGTCCTCGTGACGGTCCTCGGCGTCCTGCTCGTGCTGCTGTTCGCGCGCTCGATCGCCGATCGCGCGCGCCTGACGAAGCTCTCGGCGACGATGCGCCGCACCGCGCAGACCGACTCGCTCACCGGCCTGAACAACCGCCGGGCGCTGACCGAGCAGCTGACGCGCGCCGCCGCTCGCGCGCGCCGCCACGACGAGCCGCTCTCCGTCCTGATGGTCGATCTCGATCGCTTCAAGCAGACCAACGACACGTTCGGTCACGACGCCGGCGATCAAGTCCTCTGCACGATCGCCGACTGCATGCGCGACGTGCTGCGCGGCGGCGACATCTACGGACGCTGGGGCGGCGACGAGTTCCTCGTCGCGCTGGCGCTGACCGACGAGGCCGGCGCGCGAACGACCGGCGAGCGCTTGCGCGAGGCCGCGCGCGCGGTCAAGCTCGACGCGATCGGGCTGCCCGACGGCATCCCGCTGAGCTTCGGCGTCGCCAGCGGCGCGCACACGAGCCCGACCGAGCTGATCCGCGAAGCCGACGTCGCGCTGTACGCCGACAAGGCAGACGGCCACCGCGGCGAGCGTCGCGAGCGTCGCGGCGAGACGTTCACCGCTCGTTGAGCGGCTCCTTTCGGCGGCGCGCGCTTCGAGCGCCGACCGCGATCGTGCGGCCGGCGCTCGGCGAGCGCTTGCCTACTTGACCGTCAACGTCCCTTCCATCCCCGCCTGGCGGTGCCCCGGCACCGAGCAGAAGAACTTGTACGTGCCCGGTTTGAGGCTCAGCGTCAACGCCTTCGAGCCGCCGCTGAATGTCGGCGTTTCACCGAGCTTCTGGCCCGATGACGATTCGACCGTCACGTTGTGCATCAGCGACGCCATGTTCGTGAAGTCGATCGAGACCTTGCCGGCCTTCGCCGTCAGCGACTTCGTGTTGTATTCGAGCTGGCCTTCGCGGTTCGCTTCGAGGCTGACGCTGCTCGAAGCGCCCGACGAGCTCGTCCCGCCGCTCGCCGGCGTCGTCGACGTGGCCGAGCTCGTCGTTTCCGCCGGCGTGCTCGTCGAGCCCGTCGTCGGCGTTGTCGTTGCGCTGCTCGACGAGGAGCTGCCGCAGCCGGCGAGCACGACGAGCGCCGCGACGAGCGCGACCGCCGAGATCAACAGCGCGTTGCGCCTGCCAAATGACTGCCCTGCTGAATCAAGCCTCACGAGTCCTCCATTGGTCGGGGTCGTCGCACTTACGACACCGCCCGGCGCAGATCCTTCCCCGGTCGCGCGACCGGCGGCGGCGTCACCGCTCGAGCGAGCATACGCCGTCCTCGCTCTACGCTTGCCTGCGATGCAACTCGACGACGCGATCCGCACGCGCCGCACGCACAAGGCGTTCGGTGCCGACGCGGTGCCCGCGGCGACGCTCGACGAGCTGTTCGAGCTCGCGCGCTGGGCGCCCAACCACCACCTGACCAACCCGTGGCGATTTCGCGTGATCGGCGAGCGCGCCCGCGCGCGGCTGCTCGAGCTCGCCGATTCGACGCAGCCCGGCTCGGCCGTCAAGCTGCAGCGCGCGCCGACGCTCGTCGCCGCCAGCGCCCAGCTCAGCGGCGATCCGGCGCAAGATCGCGAGGACCTCTACGCGACGGCGCTCGCCGCCTACGTCGTGCTGCTCGGCGCCCACGCGCGCGGGCTCGCCGGCTACTGGCGCACCGTGCCGCTGCTCGACGACGCGCGCGGACGCGAGATCCTCGGGCTCGCCGCGAGCGAGCAGCCGGTCGGGCTGCTCTATCTCGGCACGCCCGTGCAGGAGCAGCGCGTTCCCGAGCGCGCCGCTCCAGACGAGTACGTCAGCTATCTCGACTGAGTGACACCCGCTCCGCGGCGCCGACCGTGTCGGATGTCGGCCCGCTAAGCCTGCTCGGCCTCGCCGACCGGCGCCGGCCGAACGGGCGTACGCGCGGCCGGTGAGTCGTCGGCCTCGCTCAGCGGCTGCGACGCCGGCTCGCTTGCCGCGGCGTCGCTCGACGGCGTCTCGGCCGCAGCCGGCGGCGCCGAAGTCGCCAGATGCGCGCCGAGCGCGCCAATCGCGCCGGCGCCCGCCGCGGCGAGCGCCCAGCCCGTGCCCGAGCGTTCGCGGCCGAGCAGCGCGTCGAGTGACACCGGGCCCGGACCGAGCTCCGCGAGCGTCAGCACGGCCGCGATCAGCACCGCGTTGTACTCGTAGCCGCCGTTCGACGCCCACGGCCCGTTCTTGCCGTGCACCGTTTTGATCGCCGTCAGCATCGTCGCCGTGATCGCGGCCGCCGCGAGCGGCGTCTCCGCGCCGGCGAGCAGCGCCGCGCCGCCACCGGCCTCGGCGACGCCGGCGACCGTCGCGTGCGCCTTGCCCGGTTTCAGGCCGAGCTGCTCGAAGCCCTGAGCCGTCCCCTCCAGGCCATAGCCGCCGAACCAGCCGAACAGCTTCTGCGTTCCGTGCCCGACGAAGAACCCGCCGACGAGAAATCGAAGCAGCAGTCGACCGATCTTCATTGCGAATCCTCCGTTGCGAGTCGTGTAAAGAGCTGGAGCATCTAGGTCTACCCGCACGACGTTAGCTCAAGCGGACCGCACTCCGCTTAGCGCGCTCGCGTCTCCGGCCGGCCAGTTGCGGGCAACCGCGCTCGCTACGGCGCGGCCGGCACGACGACGAGCGGGCCGTCGCCGTCGGGCAGCTCCGCCGTCTCGAAGCTGCTCCCGTCTGGATGCTCGACGCGATCGAACTTCGCGACGAACTCGTCGGCCGTCTCGAGGAAGCCGATCTTCGGCGTGCGGTAGTGCATCGGCACGACCCAGCGCGGCTTCAGCCGCTCGACGACGAGCGCCGCCTGCTCGGCGCCGAGCGTCGGGCCGCCGCCGACCGGCACGAACAGCAGGTCGACCGCGCCGATCGCCGCCGCCTGCTCCTCGCGCAGGCCGCTCTGCCCGAAGTCGCCCATGTGCGCGACGCGCACGCCGTCGAGCGTGAACACGAAGATCGTGTTCGGCCCGCGTTCGACGCCCGCCGTTTCGTCGTGCTCCGACGCGACGCCGACGACCGCGCCAAGCGGCGACTCGTGCGTGCCGGCCGTCGAGCGCAGCGTGTGCGGATCGCCGCCGATCGCCTCGACGCCGTTGTGATCGCCGTGCTCGTGCGTCACGAGCAGCACGTCCGCGTCAGCCTCGATCGGCGGGTAGTCCCACTGGATCCCGCGAGCGCCGCTCAGCGCCGACATGTCGCCGAACGGGTCGATCGCGACCGTCGCGCCGTCGCCGCTCAGCTGAAACGCAGACTGCCCAAACCACTCAACGCGCATGCTGCTCCTCTCTCGTGTTCGTCGTTGTCGCGAGCTCGCTCGCATTCTGAGCGTCTCGAATTTGATCCTTCGGACTGTCGTTCGCGCCGTTCGCGACTCGCGTCGGCGCGACGTCCGGCAGGCCGTTCGCGTTCGCGCCGTTGCGCGACGCGCGCGCCGGGAGCGCGTCGCCGTGGTGATACATCCCGCCACGCAGCAGCGACGCCGCCGCGGCGATCACGCACGCGAGGATCGCGAACACGAACGCCTCGTGCAGCCCAGAGCTGAACGGCGAGGAGATCAGGTGCGGGAAGAACGAGCGGCCCGTCACGAGCGCGTGGTTGGCCGGCGACAGCGCGCCGAGCGCGTGCGCGCCGATCAGGTGTTCGACCGGGTTGTAGCCGAGGAACGCCGAGAACAGGATCGACACCGGTGGGATCTGCGACGCGCCGTGCGCCGCCTGAGCCGAGACGCCGTGCGCCTGCAGGCCCGAGGAGAGCGCGTGCGGCAGGTCGGCTGACAGGCCGACGATCATCAGCGTGAAGAAGATCCCGACCGACAGCACCTGCGCGGAGTTCTGGAACGTCTGGTTCATCCCGCCGCCGGCGCCGCGGTCCTGCGGCGGCAGGCTGTTCATCACCGCCGCGCGGTTCGGCGAGGCGAACAGGCCCATCGACGCGCCGATCAGGAACAGGATCGCCGCGAACGGCCAGTAGGCGAAGTCGATCGGCAGGATCAGCAGCAGGCCGAAGCCGACCGCCGTGCCGAGCATCCCGCCGGTCGCGAACCAGCGCGCGCCGAAGCGGTCGGAGAGGAAGCCCGACGTCGGCCCGGCGATCAGCATGCCGAGCGTCAGCGGCAGCATGTAGATGCCCGCGCGCAGCGGCGTGTCGACGTAGTCGACGCCGTGCAGCGGCAGCCAGATGCCCTGCAGCCAGATGATCAGCATGAACATCAGCCCGCCGCGCGCGACCGCCGAGAGGAACGTCGAGAGCGTGCCGAACGTGAACGCGCGGATGCGGAACAGCGGCAGGCGGAACATCGGGCTCTCGATCCGCGCCTCGATCACCGCGAACGCGATCAGCGTGGCGATCCCGGCCGCCAGCAGCGCGAGCACGCGCGGGCTGCCCCAGCCGGTGCTCGACGAGCCGTACGGCCGGATCCCGTACGTCACCGAGACCATGATCAGGACCAGCCCGAGCGCGAACGTGACGTTGCCCCACCAGTCGACCGGCGCGCGGCGCGGCGTCGAGCGCTCCTCGAGCTTCAGGTACGCCCAGACGGTGCCGAACAGCCCGACCGGCACCGAGATCAGGAAGACCAGCCGCCAGTCGACCGGCGCGAGCAGTCCGCCGAGCACGAGCCCGACGAACACGCCGCTGACGCCGACGATGTTGTTGATCCCCAGCGCCATCCCGCGCTGGTTGGGCGGGAACGCGTCGGTCAGGATCGCCGACGAGTTCGCCAGCAGGAAAGCCGCGCCGACGCCCTGCACGACGCGGAACACGACCAGGTACATCGCGCCGGCCTGCCCCGTCAGCCAGTCGACCGTCAGGATCAGCGACGCGATCGTGTAGATGACGAAGCCGAGGTTGTACATCTTCACGCGCCCGTACATGTCGCCGAGGCGCCCGAGGCTGACGATCAACACGCTCGTCACGACGAGGAAGCCGAGGATCATCCACAGCAGGTAGAAGCTGTTCGCCGGCTTCAGCGGGTCGAGGTGGATCCCGCGGAAGATCGCCGGCATCGCGATCAGCGTGATCGACCCGTCGAGCGTCGCCAGCAGCACCGCGAGCGTCGTGTTCGACAGCGCGATCCACTTGTAGCGGTCGTTGCGCCGCCGTTCGGCGTCGCTCTGCCCCGCGCTCGCTCCGTCGACTTGCGCTGGGGTTCGAACGACGTTGCTCATCTATCTAAAAATTATACAGGAAAACTGAACAGTTTCCCTGCGGATCTGTATCATCGCTGACATGGCGACCGCGCTCGACACGACGATCCTCGCCGGCAGGCTGCGCCTCGCGCTCGGGCATCTGATCCGGCGGCTGCGCGCCGAGCGCCACCGCTTCTCGCTCTCGCAGGCGTCCGTGCTCGGCCGGCTCGACCGCTATGGGCCGAGCTCGATCGGCGATCTCGCGAGCGCCGAGCGCGTGCGCCCGCAGTCGATGACGCAGATCGTCGCCGACCTCGAGGCCGACCGGCTGATCGCGCGCAGCGCCGACCCCGACGACCGGCGCCGCACGCTCGTCGAGCTGACCGCGCACGGCCTGCAGACGCTGCGCGAAGACCGCCGCGACCGCGAGGGCTGGCTCGCGCGGACGATCGCCGACGACCTCTCGCCGCGCGAGCAGCAGCTGCTCGCCGAAGCGCTGCCGCTGCTCGAACGCCTCGCCGAGGACTCGACGCCCGCCGGCGCCGGCCCGGCGAGTTCCACTGGCGAGCAGGCGCACGACGCGCCGACCGCCCGCTCGGCGAGGCCGGCGCGCAAGCTGGGAGGACGCGACGCGCCGACCGCGCCAGGAGCTATACACAACGGTTGGAATGACGGCCGCGCACCAGGCCTATCTGCTGCAAGCGCGACAGATGCAGGCTCTGTCGTTCTCCGTGCACATCCCGCTCGTCTGCTTCGGCATCGCCTTCCCCGCGATGGTGCTGTTCGTCGAGTGGCTCTACCTGCGCTCCGGCGACCAGCTCTATTTGACGCTCGCGCGCCGTTGGACGCGGATCATGGCCGCGCTGTTCGCCGTCGGCGTGATCACCGGCACGATCCTCAGCTTCGAGATGGGCCTGCTCTGGCCGAACTTCACCGCGACGTTCGGCAGCGTCTTCGGGCTCGGCTTCGCGATCGAGGGCTTCTCGTTCTTCATGGAGGCGATCTTCATCGGCATCTACGTCTACGGCTGGGATCGCCTCTCGCCGCGCATGCACTTGCTCAGCGGCATCCCGATCGCGATCGCCGGCGTAGCGGGCTCGCTGATGGTGATCGCCGTCAACGCCTGGATGAACCACCCGAGCGGCTTTCGCATGGTCGGCGACAAAGCCGTCGACGTGCATCCGCTGAAGGCGCTGTTCGACAACAGCTTCCTCTGGCCCGAGCTGACGCACATGTACATCGCCGGCTACATCGTCTGCGGCTTCCTCGTCGCCGGCGCTTACGCGATCGGCAAGCTGCGCGGCAAATGGGGCCGCTACGAGCGCACCGCGCTCGCGATCCCGCTGACGATCGCCGCGCTCGCCTCGCCCGTGCAGGTGCTCGTCGGCGACTGGGCCGCGCGCGACGTCGCCACCTCCCAGCCCGTCAAGCTCGCCGCGCTCGAGGGCCTCGCGCACACGACCAAAGGCGCGCCCGAGCACCTGCTCGGCTGGTACACCGACGAAAAGGTCGAGTACGGCATCGGCATCCCCAAACTGCTCTCGTTCCTCGCCTTCCACAACCCGAGCGCGACCGTCCAAGGCCTCGACACCGTGCCGAAGGACCGCCAGCCGCCGATCAACGTCGTGCGCATCGCCTTCCAGACGATGGTCGGCGTCGGCACGCTGCTCGCGCTGCTCGGCGTCTGGCTGCTCGCGATCCGGATCAGGCGAAAACGCCTGCCCGAGTCGCCGTGGTTCTACCGCGCCGTCGCGCTCGCCGGACCGGCGTCGCTCGTCGCGCTGATCGCCGGCTGGGTGACGACCGAGGTCGGCCGCCAGCCATGGGTCGTCTACCACGTGATGCTCACGTCGCAAGCCGTCACCGGCGCCGGGCACATCGTCGTCGGCTACACCGCGCTCGCGCTCGTCTACCTCGCCGTCGCCTGCGGCGTCGCCTGGATCCTCTTGCGTCTCGCGCGCACGCCGCTGCGCCAGCGCGACCCTCCCCCGCTCCCGCCTTCGACCGCGCCCGCAGCATGACGCGCGCTTGGCACGAGGCGGCAGTGAGCTGAATGCACCTCTACGACGTCCCGCTGATCTTCGTCCTCGTCGGCCTCGTGCTCTACGTCGTGCTCGCCGGCGCCGACTTCGGCGCCGGCTTCTGGCAGCTGCTCGCCGGCCCGCACGGTGAGCGCGTACGCGACCACGCGCACGCGTCGATCGGTCCCGTCTGGGAGGCCAACCACGTCTGGCTGATCTTCGTCCTGACCGTCACCTGGACGGCCTATCCGACCGCGTTCGGCGCGATCGCCTCGACGCTCTGCATCCCGCTGTTCATCGCCGCGCTCGGCATCGTCATGCGCGGCGCCGCCTACGCGCTGCGCGCCGGCGCGCAAAGCTCGCGCGAGCTGCGCCCGATCGACCTCGTCTTCGCGCTCTCCTCGATCATCGCGCCGTTCGCGCTCGGCGCCGTGATCGGCGCGATCGCCGCGCGCCAGGTGCCCGTCGGCAACGCCGCCGGGCACCTGATCGGCAGCTGGACCGGCGCGACGCCGCTGATCGTCGGCGCGCTCGCCGTCGCGACCTCCGCGTACCTCGCCGCCGTCTTCATGGCCGCCGACGCGCAGCGCCTCGAACGCGACTCGGCCGCCCGCGGCGACGAGCGCTCGCCCGACGACGCGCCGCTGATCGACGGGCTGCGCACGCGCGCGCTGATCGCCGGCCTCGCCGCCGGCGCCGTCGCGCTCGCCGGCCTGTTCGTGCTGCACGCCGACGCGCACTTCCTCTACGCGCGCCTGTCGCACGGCAGCGCGCTCGGCGTCGTGATCGTCTCCGCGCTCGCCGGCCTCGCGACGCTCGCGCTCGTCGCCGCCAGCCGCTTCGAGCTCGCGCGCTTCAGCGCCGCGCTGGCCGTCGCCGCGATCGTCGCCGGTTGGGCGCTCGCGCAGCGCCCGCTGCTGCTCAAAGGACTGACCGTGCAGCAGGCCGCCGCCCCGCACGACACGCTCGTGCTGATCGTCGTCGCCGTGCTCGCCGGCGGCCTGCTGCTGTTCCCCTCGCTCGCGCTGCTGTTCCGGCTCGTCTTGCAAGGACGCCTCGGCGACGCCGGCGATTCCGTCGACGACACGGCCGTCGCCGCGCCCGCGCACCGGCGCGAGAGCCTCGACCGACTGCTCGCCGTCTCGCGCGACGGGCTGCTCGCGCGCGTCGCCGGCGCCTGCCTGCTCGCCGGCTTCGGCTTCCTCACCGTCGCCGAAGCCGGCTGGGCGCACGCGATCGGCGTCGCCGCGCTGCTCGGCTTCCTGATCGTCGGCTTCCTCGCCGTCGTCCCCGCGCAGCTCGCCGACTTCGAGCGCGACGCCGCCGATCAATAGGCCGGGTATGTGTACGTCGGCGTCGTCTGAGTCGTAGCCGGAGGGCTCGGCGGCGGCGTCGCCGTCGTCGTGCTCGGCGTCGAGCTTGCCGGCGCCGGCGCGCTCGACGCGTACGGTTCGCTCGGCGGCGTCGTCGGCACGCTCGGCGTCGTCGGCTTCGCGCCGGCGCTCGCCGACGCCGTGACGGCGTGCCACGTGCCGCCGAAGCTCTTCAGGCCTTCGCCGTTCGCTTCCGCCTTGCCGCTGTCGCCCGAGAAGCGGTACAGCGGCATGCCGCGCAGCGTCACCTGCCACGTGCCGTTGCTGCGATGCAGCAGCCCGAGCCCGCCCTGCACGCCGGCGCCGTCCTTCAGCTTGACCGCGCGCGACTTGACCGTCAGCGGCGGCCAGACGTGCACGCATGCGGCGCTCTTGCACAGCAGATGGCGGCTCGTCTCCGGGCTGAGCGCGTACATCGTGCGCCCCTGCGCGTTGACGACGACCGACTCGCCGAGCTTCGCGCTGCTCGCCGAGCCGACCGTCGCCGCCGGCGAGCCGTTCGCCAGCGCGACGGCCACGACGGCGGCTGCCGCGACGAGCGCTCCGGCCCCAACGACGTACATGCGTGTCAGCGTCCGCTTCGACATCTTCCGTCTCCCTTCGCTCGGTGGTCCACTGAACACGAAGACACCGCGAGCCGGAGAACCTTCCCGACGACACCTGCCTGACGCCGCCCGGCGCCGCCGACACCGCCGACGACGCGTGCTGGCCGCCCGCCGCCCGGCGGCGCTACGGCTCGGTCCGAATCACCACGTCGGCGATGCCGGCGATCCGCTTGTGCAGCTCCTCCTCGAGCTCGCTCGCGAGGCGGTGCGCGGCCGTCAGCGGTTCGTCGGCGTCGAGCTTCAGCGTCACGAACACGACTCGCCCGGCGTCGGTCGACAGCAGCCTGACGTCCTGCAGGCGCCCGACCGCGCGCTCGCGCACGAGCCGTTCGATCTCGCGCTGCGCGTGCATGTCGGCGCTGACGTCGGCAGGCCGCGCGGCGAGCGGGCGCTCGAGCGGCTCCAAGTGCGTCTGCACCGCCGCGACCTCCGGGCGCTGGCCGATCGCGCGCTCGACGCGGTCGGCGACGCGCGCGGCCTCGGCCAGGCCCAGCTCGGGCGGGAACTTCAGATGCAGCGAGACGTTCAGCGCGTCGCCCTGCTCGATGATCGTGATGTCGTGCGCCTCCCTCACCAGCGGCTCCGCCAGCGCGGCGGCGAGCACGCGCTCGCGCAGGTCCAGCCCGCGCCGACGCGGCTCGACGTGGACGACGACGTCGCTGCCCGGCAGCGCCGACTCGACCGCCTCCTCGATCAAGTTCGCCGACTGATGGCCCTCGACGACCGCCTGGCCCGGCGGCACCGTCACGACGACGTCCGCGAAATAGCGCCCGGCCGACTCGCGCAAGCGCAAGCGGCTGAGCTCGATGTCGGCGCCGAGCGCCTCGATCGCGCGCTCGGCCGACTCGCGCGCCTCAGCCGGCGTGCGGTCCATCAACACATTCGCGTTCTCCGAGATCAGCCGCGCGGCCGCGGCGAAGATGATCGCCGCGACGAGCAGCGCCGCCAGCGAGTCGCCCTGGTCGAAGCCCGCCTGGACGAGCACGAGCCCGACGAGCACCGCCAGCGAGCCGACCATGTCACCGGCGAAGTGAAACGCGTTCGAGCGCAGCGCCGCGCTCGAGTAGCGGCGCGCAGTGCGCCGCGAGACGATCGTGCGACTCGCGTCGACGAGCAGCGCGACCGCGATCACCGCGAACTGGTACCAGTGGATCCGCGGCGGCGCCGAGTCGCGCGCGAGGTGGCCGATCGCTTCGACACCGACGAACAGGCCGCCGGCAAGCAGGATGCCCGCCTCGCCAAGCGCCCCTAGATTCTCTGCGCGACGGTGCCCATACGGGTGCTCCGGATCGGCCGGCCGGCCGCCGAGCCGCACCGCGAAGAACGTCAGCACGGCGGCGATCACGTCGCCGCTCGACTCGATCCCGGTCGAGATCAACCCGAGGCTGCCCGTCGCCAGGCCGACGCCGAGCTTCAGCGCGACCAGCGCCGCCGCCGCCGCGATCGAGACGAGCGTCGTGCGCTGCGGCGTGAGCGTCTCGTTCGTCTCCGCGCCGGACGCCATCGCCAGAGACTAATCAGCGCGTATCTTGAGGCGATGCCTCACGACCACGCGGCCGGCCACGCCGGGCACTCGCACGGCCACTCGCACGCCGGGCACTCGCACGCCGTTCGCGCCGACGCCGATCGCGGCAGGCTCGTCTTCGCGCTCGCGCTGATCCTCGCGTTCATGGCCGTCGAGGTCGGCGTCGGCGTCGTCGCGCACTCGCTCGCGCTGCTCTCCGACGCCGGCCACATGCTGACCGACGCCGCCGCGCTCGGCTTCTCGCTGGTCGCGATCTCGCTCGCCGCACGCCCGGCCCGCGGCGCGATGACGTTCGGCTTCCGCCGCGTCGAGATCCTCTCGGCGCAGGCCAACGGCGTGACGCTGCTCGTGCTCGCCGCGTTCATCGCCTACGAGGCGATCCGCCGCCTGTTCGACCCGCCCGTCGTGCACGGCTGGCTGATCTTGATCGTCGCGCTCGTCGGCGTGCTCGTGAACCTGCTCGCGACGTGGACGCTCGCGCGCGCCAATCGCGAAAGCCTCAACGTCGAGGGCTCCTTCCAGCACCTGCTGACCGATCTGTACGGCTTCATCGGCACGGCCGTCGCCGCCGGCGTGATCCTCGCGACCGGCTTCCAGCGCGCCGATCCGATCGTCTCGCTGCTGATCGCCGCGCTGATGACGCGTTCCGGCATCGCGCTCGTTCGCGCTTCCGCGCGGATCTTCCTCGAGGCCGCGCCAGAAGGGGTCGACCCGCAGGCGATCGGTCGCGCGCTCGTCGCCGAGCCCGGCGTCGTCGAGGTGCACGATCTGCACGTCTGGGAAATCTCCAGCGGCTTCCCGGCGCTGTCCGCGCACGTGCTCGTCGGCGCCGACAGCGACTGCCACGCCGCGCGACGCGCGATGGAGGCGATGCTGCACGAGCGCTTCGAGCTCGACCACACGACGTTGCAAGTCGATCACACCGGCGGCGAACTGCTAGAGATCGAGCCCGTCCGCGACGCTCACGGCGGACACTGAACTTCAACCGATCCGACCAGGAGGCAACAGCGAATGGCAAACGCTCTCTACACCGCCGAGGCGCACGTCACAGGCGGGCGCGCCAACGGGCACGGACGCTCCAGCGACGGCGCGCTCGAGGTCGAGCTGCGCCTACCCAGCGAGATGGGCGGCGAGGGCGGTGGCACGAACCCCGAGCAGCTCTTCGCCGTCGGCTACGCAGCCTGCTTCGAGGGCGCGCTCGGCACCGTCGCGCGGCGTGAGAAGCTCGAGCTCGGCGACGTCGCGATCGACGCGAAAGTCTCGTTGATCACGACCGACGATCGCGGCTTCACGATCGCCGTGACGCTCGCCGTGACGCTGCCCGAGATCGCCGACGCCGCACAGGCGATCGCGATCGTCGTCGCCGCGCACGAGGTCTGCCCGTACTCGAACGCGACGCGCGGCAACATCGACGTCGAGTTGAGCGCCAACGGCGAACCTGTGGCGCGTAACTTTCGATCGGCCGCGGAGTAGAGATCGATTGCCGCCGTTACGCGCCGAAGCATGGCCGTAGCGAGTCCAGCCGCGACGGACACGCTCTGTCCATTCGCCGAGCCGAGGCTGTTGCGCTCAAACAGCCGCGCAGCGCGCCGATGACCCTGCCAAGCCCCACGACCGCCCCCACGCAGCGCCCCGGCACGCGCACGATCTTTTCCGATCGCGCACGGGTTTAGATCCCGACACGACCCGCATACTTTCGGCCCGCGCGGGCAGGTAGTTGCGTGGGAAACGTCGAACGAAGGCGCGGAAACACCGCTCTTCAAATATAATTGACAACGCAACTATCAGGACGTATAATTCCGACTCCAAGCATCGGATTAGAAGGCTCAACATGTCAGATTTCCCCGCAAACACAGCACCTACGATGGACCCGCCGGCTTCCGCGCCTGACGCGGAGCAGGAGACCGAGACCGCCGCTCAGCCGGTCGTGAGCGCCCCTGGGCGTCTCGACAGCCCGATCGAGCGGATCGACCTCAGCGCGTCCGACACGTTCATCCCCGAGGCAGTCGACCAGCTGCTCGCGCACTCGCGCCGCTACCCCCTACTCGCGCCGGCCCAGGAGATCGAACTGGCCCAGCGAATCGAGCGCGGCGACCTGCACGCCAAGGAACTGCTCGTCAACTCGAACCTGCGCCTCGTCGCCTCCAACGCGCGGCGCTACCAGAACCAGGGCCTGCCGCTCGGCGACCTCGTCCAAGAGGGCATGCTCGGCCTGATTCGCGCCTCGGAGAAGTTCGACTGGCGCAAGGGCTTCCGCTTCTCGACCTACGCGACGCTGTGGATCCGCCAGGCGATCCAGCGCGGCCTGGAGAACTCCGGCCGCACGATCCGCCTGCCCGTCCACGTCGCGCAGCGCTCCCGCAAGGTCGGGCGCGTCGAGCGCGAGCTGTCGGTCAGGCTCGGTCGCGAGCCGACGCTCGAAGAGCTCGCGCAGGAGTCCGGCCTGCCGATCGAGCAGGTCGAAGAGGTGCGCCACCAGCGTGCGGCGCTCGTCTCGCTCGACCAGCAGATCGGCGAAGACGGCGATACCGCGCTAGGCGACCTGCTCCCCTCCGACGCCGAGGCGCCCGAGGAGACCGCATGGGACAACGAGCGCGAGCGGATCGTGCACCGCGCGATCTCCGAGCTGCCCGAGACCGAGCGCACCGTCTTGACGCTGCGCTTCGGCACCGGCCGCGAGGAGCCGCAGACGCTGACCGCGATCGGCAAACGGCTCGGCTTCTCCGCCGAGCGCGCATCGCAGCTCGAGCAGCGCGCGCTGAAGAAGCTCGCCGAGTCGCCTGAGCTGGCGGCGCTGCGCGAGGCCGCGTAGCCCAAAGCATCTAGATACCGCAGCGAGGCCCCGTTGAAGAGCGGGGCCTCGCTGTTTAAGGTGGACGGCGTGTCGAAGTCGCTATGGGAGGAGACCGTAGAGTTGACGATCGCCGTCGGCGAACGGATCCTCGCGCCGATCGAGCGCTTCATCGGCAAGCGCTCGCTCGTCGGCGACGCGACGTTCTTCCCGCTCGAGCGCTTCGAGTGGGTGCAACGGATCGAGGACAACTGGGAGGTGATCCGCGAAGAGGCCGAGCGGCTGCTCGAGGACCGCGACGCGCTCGCCAACTTCCAGGACATCTCGAAGGACCAGATCGAGATCACCGACGACGACCGCTGGAAGACGTTCTTCCTCTACGGCTATGGCTTCGAAGCGAAGCTCGGCGTCGAGATGTGCCCGAAGACGGCCGCGCTGATGCGCGAGATCCCCGGCATGACGACCGCGATGTTCTCGATCCTCTCGCCGCGCAAGCACGTCCTCGACCACCGCGGCCCGTACAAAGGCGTGCTCCGCTACCACCTCGGCCTGATCGTGCCGAACGACGCCGAGTCCTGCAGGATCCGCGTCGGCGAGGACTTCCGCCACTGGGAAGCGGGCAGGAGCCTCGTCTTCGACGACACGTTCAACCACGAGGTCTGGAACGACACCGACGAGACGCGCGTCGTGCTGTTCGTCGACGTGCTGCGCCCGCTGCCCGAGCCCGAGTCGACGATCAACCGACTGATCGTCAAGGCGATCGGATGGTCGCCGTTCGTGCTCGACGCGAAACGCAACCAGGAAGCTTGGGAAGCGCGCTATCGGGCGCAGCGCCAGGCGGCGACTCAGCCGAACGGATCTTCGACGCGCACGCCGGCGTAGTCTTGGCAGTCAAACCCCCGAAACGTCCAGCCCGGTCCCTTGCAGCAACGTGTTCGCATGCGCGTTGAGCGTCGTGAACTCGCCTGTCACGATCAGCAACCCCAACACGATCATCACGGCGCCGCCGATCCCGATGATCACCGGGAAGTGCCGCTTTACGACGCTCAGCGCGTCGGTCATCTTCTCGAACGCGAGCGCGATCAACAGGAACGGGATCGCGAGGCCGGCCGAGTAGAACGCGAGCAACAGCGCCCCGTGCGCGGCCGAGTTCGAGATCGCCGCCTGCGTGAGGATCGCGCCGAGCGTGATGCTCGTGCACGGCGTCCACGCGATCGCGAACGCGGCGCCGGCGATCAGCGGCCCGCCGCGGCCGGCGAGGCGCATCAGCGAGGCCGAGTGCCATTGGAAGTTCAGCGCGTCGACGAACGGGCTCGCGAGGAACGCGACGCCGAGCGCGATGATCACGCCGCCGCCGACCTTCTCGAGCAGTTCTTTGTGCTGGTTCAGCGATGAGCCGATCACCGTTGCGCTGAGCCCGAGCAGGATGAAGATCAGCGAGAAGCTCGCGATGAACAGCAGGCTCGGCACGAGCACGCGGCGTGCGCCGACGCCCTCCTTCAGGTCGGCCGGTGTGACACCGACGACCGTCGAGAGATAGCCCGGCACGAGCGGCAGCACGCACGGCGAGAGGAACGAGACGAAGCCGGCCGCGAGCGCGAGCGGGATTCCGACGCCGGTCGCGGCGTCGGAGCTAGAGGCGAGGATCGAGGCGGCGTGGATCATCATTCGGGCGCGGCGTCACGCTCGGTGCGCCCGGCGCAACGCCAGGAGAAGCATTGCGCATCGACGCGCGAAGCTCGGCCACTTCGCGTTCGAGCCGCTCGACGCGCTCGCGCAAGCCGCCCAGCTCCGTGTTGCGCGGCGACGGCTCACCGCCATTCGCCGCGCTCGGCGACGGCGCATCGTCGGCCGACCGATCTCGATCCCCCTTCCCCCCTGCGGCCACAACGCCAGCGACTGCCGCGCTCGCGACTCCCTCGCCGTCAGGCTCGAGCAGCAACGCGTAGCGCTCCTCCTTCTGCCCCGGGCGTCGCTCCAGCCGCACGACCAGCTCACGCTCGATCAGCCGCCCGAGCGTCTCGTTGACGCCGGCGAGGTCGGCGAACGGGTGCATCCGCTCCGTGCGCTGCTTCAGCTCGCCCGGCGTCTGCGCGCCGCGCAGCATCAACACCGCCATCACCGCGTGCTCGCCGTCATCGAGCGGCAGCGCTTCGGCGAGCAGGTGGCGGTACTTCGCCGCCCGGCTGCCGCTCGCGAAGCGCACGAGCCCGCGCCGCTCCAGCCGATGCAGCGCGTCGCGGATCGTCGCCTCCTCGTACTCGACGACCGGATCGCGGTTCGTCGACTGGTTGCACGCCAGGCGCAGCGAGTTCAGCGACAGCGGATAGACCTCGGGCGTCGTGCGCTGCTTTTCGAGCAAGCAGCCGAGCACGCGCAGCTCAGCCGCACCCAATGTCTGGATCCCTTTGGCAGAGCCAAAAACCGCGTTCACGCTTGGCGCCCTCCGGCCCACCCGCACGCTGTCGCTCGCGTCTGCCTCGCTCGAACCGGCGCGCTCGCTCGCATCGATGCGATTCTCGCATCTGCGTGCCGCGGCGGCGTCTCGCCGGGATCCGTCACGAGCTCCGACCGCCTTAGGGACGCTTGAGAGCCTCGAGCACCTGCCGGCCAGCCGGCGAAATCTCCCAAAGCCCGTGTCGACTTCCCCTGAGCAGCAGACCACGCTGGACGAGGTGCAGCCGCGCAAACGCCGCACGGTTGCGCCACCGCACTTCCCCGCTGCGATTCAACTCCCGGTCGGTTGGCGTCAGCCGAGCGCCGAGCAGCTCGCCGACGCGGTCGGTCACGACTCTCGCCGACTCGCTTCCGCCGGCCTCGACCAACGCAGCCAGGATCGGCGCCTCGTACTCGCCCTCGGGCAAAATCGACCCCACGACAGCTCGGCGCACTCGTGCCGGCTCCCATTCATCCTTGGACGCCGGGCCGTCGTCGAGCTTCAGCTCACGGCGTAGCACCGAGTTCGGCGTGTCCTCAAATGGAACCGCGAGCGTCTTGAGCGCTCCATACACCTGTGCGTCGATCTCGATCGTCGGCATATTCTTGCAATCTATCTAGATCTTGCAAGGTCGTCAAGGCCTTCGCGCGAAACGATGCGTCGCATGCGCGTGGGCCGTCGACCGCGCCTCCCGACAATTGCAGCGCCGTCCGACCACTTTTCGGCGCGACGTTACAGTCGATGCGTGAGCGCACAGCCATTCTCAGGCGGCCGCTCGGGCGACGGGCGCCGCTCCTCGCGCCCGCAGCTGAAGCCGGAGGACATTCCCGCGACGCCCGTCTCGCTGCGGCGGATCGGGCGTCTGTTCACGCCGTATCGCCGTCGCCTCGCGTTCCTGCTCGGGCTGATCGTGCTGACGTCGCTGTCGAACGTCGTCTCGCCGTTCCTCTTGCGCGGCGTCCTCGACAACGCCTTCCCGAACCACAACGTCGGCCTGCTCTCGCTGCTCGTCGGCGGGATGATCGCCGTCGCGGTCTTCGGCGGCGTGCTCGGCGTCGTGCAGACGCTGATCTCCAACCAGGTCGGCCAGCGCGTGATGCACGACTTGCGCGCGGCCGTCTACGCGCACCTGCAGCGGATGTCGCTGGCGTTCTTCACGCGCACGCGCACCGGCGAGGTGCAGGCGCGGATCGCTTACGACATCGGCGGGATCGACGACGTCGTGACGAGCACGGCGACGTCGACCGTCTCGACCGTCACGACGGTGATCGCGACGGTCGCGGCGATGTTCGCGCTGAGCTGGCTGCTGGCGTTGATCTCGCTCGCGCTGCTGCCGTTCTTCGTCTGGCTGACGCGCCGCGTCGGCAACGAGCGCCGGCGGATCCAGTCGGTCCGCCAGAGCCGGCTCGCCGACATGTCGACGCTCGTCGAGGAGTCGCTGTCGGTGTCAGGCATCCTGCTCGGCAAGACGATGGGCCGCTCGCACGAGCTCGTCGAGCGCTTCACCGGCGAGTCCGGCGAACTCGCCGATCTCGAGGTGCGCGCGCGGATGGCCGGGCGCTGGCGGATGGCGACCGTGCAGATGAGCTTCGCGATCATGCCTGCCGCGATCTACTGGTTCGCCGGCTTCTCGATCGCGCACGGCAACCACGCGATCTCGATCGGCACCGTCGTCGCGTTCACGACACTGCAGACGCGCCTGCTGTTCCCGATGCAGTCGCTGCTGTCGGTCGGCCTCGAAGTGCAGACCTCGCTCGCGCTGTTCGGACGGATCTTCGAGTACCTCGACCTGCCCGTCGACATCGTCGAGCGCCCGAACGCACGCGCGCTGAGCGGCGTGCGCGGCGACGTGAGCCTGCAGGACGTCTGGTTTCGCTACGCGCCGGGCGCGCCGTGGACGCTGCAGCAGATCGAAGCCGAGGTCCCGGCCGGCACGCGCACGGCGCTCGTCGGCGAGACCGGATCTGGCAAGACGACGCTCGCATACCTCGTCGCACGCCTGTACGAGCCGCAGCGAGGAACCGTGAGCATCGATGGCACGGACATCCGCGACGTCACACTCAGCTCGCTCGCGGCGACGGTCGGGCTCGTCTCGCAGGAGACGTACCTGTTCCATTCTTCGATCCGCGAGAACCTCCGCTTCGCCTGCCCGGACGCGAGCGATCGACAGATCGAAGATGCCGCGCGCGCGGCGCAGATCCACGAGTTGATCAGCTCGCTGCCGGACGGCTACGAGACGCCGGTCGGCGAGCGCGGCTATCGCTTCTCCGGCGGCGAGAAGCAGCGCATCGCGATCGCGCGCACCGTGCTGCGAAACCCGCCCGTGCTGATCCTCGACGAGGCGACTTCAGCGCTCGACACCGAGACCGAGCGGGCCGTGCAAGACGCGCTCGACGAGCTTTCGCGCGGGCGCACGACGATCGCGATCGCGCACCGCCTCTCGACGATCCGCGACGCCGATCAGATCCTCGTGCTCGACTCCGGCAGGATCGTCGAGCGCGGCGCGCATGACGAGCTCGTCGAGCTGGGTGGTCGCTATGCGGCGCTGTTGCGCGGCGACGTCGACGCCGATTCGCGCCCCGAGGACGGCGCGTCGGCGGCGCTCGCCTGACGGCTGGCCTACGTACGACGCGACTGCCCGAAGCTAGCGGCTTGTGGTGCCGCCGCCGCGGGTCTCGCCGATCATTGGACTAGGCCGTACAGGCTCAGGACGAGGCTGCGCGGGTGATGGCCGGGGACTCGGCTTGCCAGGCATCTCTTCAGTCTATCGCTGGACCACGAGGGCAATCACCCATGCCAGAACCTCGACCACCAGTAACGCGGCGCCCACACGAAAGGCCCCCATCAGCAACCTCAGCTGACGACGATTCTGTTCGGCACTGCGGCCCATGTGTAGGGCGAGGTCACGCTCAACCAGGTGCAGTGCGAGCGGTTCCCCCTCCGCCGGCTCGAGATATCCCTCTCGAGAAGCCTCGCCAGCAATCGTGCTCATGCGCCGAGCTTAAAGACGGACTGCGACGGCACGGTGGCGCAAAGCGCCTTCAAATAGAGCCCGGGTGGACTAGGCGCTCAAGCGACGGCGTCGATGTTCAACCGCACGTAGTCGACGATGACCGGCTCGCCGAGCACCGCGAGCACGTCGTCGATGTAGCGCTCGCGCAGTTCGGGCGGCAACTGCTGCACATGCGGCCCGAGCACGATCGTCGAAAGGAACTCGCGGGGCTCGTCGGGCTGCTTCGGCGCCGGCTGCAGCCAGCTCTCGGCTGTCTCGAAGCCGGCGTCGCGCAAGCGGCGCTGCGTCTCACTCGGGCCGGCGTAGTTCCACGGCGGCTGCCAGTCGACGAAGTGCGCGGCGTACGGCTCGCGCGCGCGAACGTCGTTGGCGTGACCGCGCAAGACGTCGATGTTGCCTTCGCCGCCGCATTGCGCGACGAGCCGGCCGCCCGGCTTCAGCGCGGCGTGCAACCGCGCGAACAGCCGCTCGTGGTCGGCGATCCAGTGGAACGTCGCCGTCGAGAGGATCGCGTCGACGGGCTCGCTCAGCTCCAGCTCGAGCAGGTCGACCTGGCGCACGTCGGCGTCCGGCAGGCGCTTGCGCGCCGCTTCGACCATCGACTGCGAAGCGTCGACGCCGATCACGTGCCCGTCGGGCAGCCGCTCGATCAGCGCTTGGGTGATCCGCCCGGAGCCGCAGCCGGCGTCGAGCACGGTCTCGTCGCCGCGCAGCGGCAAACGTTCGAGCACGGCGAGCCCGAGCGCCTCCATCGGGCCGGAGATCCGGTCGTAGCTCTGCCCGTCCCATGTGCGCACCTCCGGCATACGCCTGTACGTTATCGCAGATACGCTCGAGGCGCCACTCGCCGCGGCGCTGTGCGACTCGTGCGCCTAAGCGACCGTGCGCTGCGCCAGCTCGGCGATCACGCGTGAGAGCTGCCCGCCCTGCCAGGCGATCGGCGAGCGCGGCGGCGGGCCGGCGTCCTCGACGACGAGCTGGGCGCCGGGGATCGTTCGCGCATACAGCTCGGCGACGGCGAGCGGATGGCCGGGGTCGGCCACGTCGCGGCTGCCGACGACGACCGTCGGAAGGTCGAGCTCGGCGAGCTGCTCGACCCGCTCGAACGGGTGCGAGCGCGGCACGGCTTCGAGCGCGTCGGCGACGGCGAGCGGGTGCTCGTGCGCGGCGAGGCGCTGGCGCAGGACGCGCTCGATCGTCTCGCGCATCGAATCGGGCGCTTTGCCGAAGTCGTATGCGGCGACGAAGCCGTCGACGCCGCCGTCGCGCAACCCGCGCGCAAGTGCGTCCCAGCCGGCCAGCGAGTCCTCGCGGCGCGGCGCGGCCGGATCGAACGACGGCGTGATCAGCGCGAGCCCGGCGACGCGCTCGGGGCTGCGCAGCGCGAGCGCGAGCGCCGTGTGCGCGCCCATCGACGCGCCGGCGAGCGCGGCGCGCTCGATCGCCAGCGCGTCGAGCACCGCGACGAGGTCGTCGGCGAGCAGCTCGTAGCCGTAAGCGCCCGGCTCGGGCGCCGGCGAGGACGCGCCGTGCCCGCGCGCGTCGTAGGCGACGACGCGATGGCCGGAGCGCTCGAGCGAGCGCGAGCCCATCACGACGTAGCGGCGCGTCGCGGTCAGGCCGTGCAGCAGCACGACTGGAACGCCCTCCCCCGCCTGCTCGCCTGCGAGCGCGACGCCGCCGGACTCGACGCTGAACGGCCCCTCTGTGAACGGCCGCCTCGCGAACGACCGGTCGGCGGGCGTCACGCAGTGCTCGCTCAGGCGGGAACTGCGGCGAGCTCGCGTACCAGCTCGGCCGAGCGCTCGGGACGCTCCCAGAAAAACAGGTGCCCGACGCCGTCGAGGATCTCCAAGCGCGAGCCGGGGATCCGCGAAGCGATCAACTTGCCGTTGGCGACCGGCAGCATCTGATCGTCGGTGCCGTGGATCACGAGCGTCGGCAGCGAGCCGAGCTGCGGCAGGCGCTCGTAGGTGTCGTGCGCGGCGATCGCTTGCATCTGCTCCATCACGACGGGCACGGCGACGGCGCGCTCCGTCGCGGTCGCGCGAAAGCGCTCCCAAGCCTGATCGTCGGCAGCGAACGCCGCCGAGACGTTCGCTTCCCAGCCGACGCGAATCGCACGCTCGCGATCGCCGGACATCATCGCCTCGGCCAGCCGCTCGATCACCTCGGGCGCGGCGAGCGCGCTGCCGGGGCCGCCGCAGTAGGTGCAGCCGAGCGTCAGCGTGCGGATCCGCTCGGCGTGGTTCAGCGCGAGCTCTTGCGCGATCATGCCGCCCATCGAAATCCCCATCACGTGCGCCGAATCGAGCTCGAGCGCGGCGAGCAGCGCGGCGGCGTCGTCGGCCATCTGGCGAATCGTGATCGGACCGTCGAGCACGGCGCTCGCGCCGACGCCGCGATGGTCGTAGGCGATCACATCGAAGTCGCGACGCAGCAGCTCGAGAAACGACTCGCCCCAGTGCAGCGCGGTGCCGCTCATGCCCATGATCAGCAGCAGCGGCTCACTGCCGTCGCCGCTGCGTTCGTAGTCGAGCTTGATCTGACCGGCGTCGATGAGCGTCATCGCATCGATCCTACCCCGCACGAGCGCCGCCCGGCGCGGATCGCCGAGCGGAGCGTCGCGAGCGCTACAGCGGCAGCGCCATCTGCGGCGCGTCGTCAACCGGCGCGGTCGGGGCCGGCGCGCCGTGCGTGAGCCCGGCGACGCGCACGCCGAGCAGGCGCACGGGTCGCGGCGGCGCGTACTCGCGCAGCAACTGCTGCGCGACGGCGTGGACGACGTCGAAATCGCTCGTCGGCTGCGGCAAGGTGCGCGCGCGCGTGACGGTCGTCCAATCGTCGAGGCGCACCTTGATCCCGATCGTGCGCCCGCTGCGCGCGTTGTTCGCGAGGCTGTCACAGAGCGTGCGCGTCATCGTCGTCAGCGACTCGGAGAGCTGCGCGAAATCGTGCACGTCGTAGTCGTAGGTGCGCTCGCGCGACTCGGAGACGACCTTGCGCTCGGCGCTGACGACGCCGTCGTGCTCGAAGCGCGCGCGCCGCTGCAGTTCGGGACCGTGATTGGCGCCAAAGCGCTCGATCAGCAGTTGCTCGGGCGCGGCGGCGACGGCGGCGAGCGTCTTCAAGCCGAGCGCGTCGAGCCGCGCGGCGGTCTTCGGGCCGATGCCGGGGATCAGCGACGGCGGCGAGGAGCCGAACCGCGCGCACGCCTGCTCGCGGCTCAGCACGACGAAGCCGGCGGGCTTCTCAGCGTCGGAGGCGACCTTCGCGACGAGCTTGTTCGGGCCGATGCCGACGGAGCACGTCAGCTGCGTCGCGCGCTTGATCTCGGCGACGAGCCGGCGCATCGCGGCGTTGGGCGAGTGCAGGCCGCTGAGGTCGAGGTAGGCCTCGTCGAGTCCGACGACCTCGACGTGGTCGACTTGCGCGCGAACGAGGTCCATCACGCGGCGCGAGACGTCGCGGTAGGTCGTGAAGTCGGGCGGCAGGACGATCGCGTCGGGGCACAGTCGCCGCGCGCGTGAAGCGGGCATCGCCGAGCCGACGCCGTACTTGCGCGCCTCGTAGCTCGCGGTCGTGACGACGGCGCGCGGCCCTGAGCCGGCGACGATGACGGGCTTGCCGCGCAGCTCGGGCCGGCGCGTCAGCTCGATCGAGACGTAGAAAGCGTCGGCGTCGAGATGCGCGACACGAGGCTTCACTGCGAGCGCGGACATACGCATTCAAATGTAACTTTGCGTTCGGCGGCTCTCGCTGCACTACCTGCGCACCGCGAGCAGGGGGCACGATTCAAATGGCCGGTACGGTAACCCCGTGCCTGGGCCACTTGAGAGCGATACCTGTCGGGACTATGTGGTTCCACACCTCGAACGCTCTGAGTGGGGCGGGCGCTTCGTCGAGCAGTATCCCGTGACCGACGGAAAGATCGTGCCAGTCCAGCGTCGCGGACCCCGCACACGCGACCATCGTCGCGAGCGACCGCTTCGTGCAGACTACGTGCTCGAGATCGAGCCGGGATTCCCGATTGCAGTCGTAGAGGCCAAGCGCGAGTACAAGCTCCCCAGCGACGGATTGCAGCAGGCCATGCGCTACGCGCAGATGCTCGATCTGCCGTTCGCCTACGCAACGAACGGCAAAGGCATCGTCGAGCACGACTACGACACGGGGCTAGAGCGGGATCTCGCGGCGTTCCCGAAGCCGGAGCAGCTATGGCAGCGCTACCGGGCATGGAAGGGCATCGCCGACGACGCTGCCGCAGATACGCTCCTGCTGCCGTTCAACCGTGACCTGCGCCTCCCCGATGGCCGCGTCGAGGAGCCGCGCTACTACCAACGAGTCGCTATCGAGCGCACGCTGGGCGCGATCCTCAACGAACACCGGGACCGAATCCTGCTCACGCTCGCGACCGGCACCGGGAAGACATTCCTCGCGCTGCAGATCGTCTGGAAGCTCTGGTCGAGCGGGTGGCGCGCAGGACGCAGGCCGCGAGTCCTCTATCTCGCCGACCGGAACATCCTCGTCGATCAGCCGATCGCACGAGAGTTTCAGCCCGTGTTCGGCGACGCCGTGTGGAAGATCCGCGGCGAGCTGAAGACAGGGCGAGAGATCTACTTCGCCCTGTACCAGACGCTTGCCGACAGTGGTGACGCACTGGGGATCTTTCGCGACTACCCGCCCGACTACTTCGACCTGATCGTAGTCGACGAGTGTCACCGAGGAAGCGCCCGCGACGAGTCTGACTGGCACGCGATCCTCGAGCACTTCTCCCCTGCGGTACAGGTTGGCATGACGGCAACGCCGAAGCGCGAGGCGAATATAGACACCTACAACTACTTCGGTGATCCGATCTACACATATTCGTTGGCGCAGGGCATTGACGACGGCTTCCTCGCTCCGTATCGCGTGCGACGTGTCGTCCTTAGCCCGGACGCGTTCGGCTGGTGGCCGAATCCGGGAGAGCTCGACAGGTTCGGGCGTGAAATTCCCGATGGTCTCTATGAGACGCGACACTTCGAGCGCATCGTCTCGCTGTTGAGCCGCACCGAGGCGGCAGCGCGGCATCTGACCGAATACATGCGCTCGACCGACCCAATGGCAAAGACGATCGTGTTCTGCGTCGACGCCGAGCACGCCGAGCAGATGCGCAAAGCGCTCAACAACGCCAACGCGGATCTCGCCCGTCAGCATCCGAACTATGTCGTGCGGATCGTCTCCGACGAGGGCGATACAGGGCGCATGCACCTCGGCGATTTCGCCGATCCCGAGCGTGAGACGCCAGTCATCGCCGCAACTGCACAGCTGCTATCGACCGGCGTCGACCTCCCCACCGTGCGCAACATCGTACTCTTCAAGCCGATCGGCTCGATCGTCGAGTTCAAGCAGATCATCGGACGTGGGACTCGCCTTTATCCCGACGAGGACAAGCTAACGTTCGAGATCATCGACTACTCGGGAGCGACCGCCCTCTTCGCCGACCCCGAGTTCGACGGCCCGCCCGAGGCGCCGCCCGTAATCGAGGAGATCGACGGAGATGGCGAGACCGTCGGGCGCACCGATATCGCCGAGCCGGAGCCTGAATATCGTGAGCCGCCGGGACGCATAGAGGCCGACGCTGACGATCTCGAACAGGCCGGCGCACGAAAGTTCTATGTCGACGAGGCCGCCGCCGCTTACGTCGCAGCTGAAGGGTTCTATCTCCCTGACCCAATGAGTGGACGTCTGCAGCTCGTGAAGTACAGCGACTACCTGGCAGGCGAGGTGCGGCGGCTGTACTCGTCGGCGGGAGCACTCCGCGATGTGTGGCGTACGAGGCGTGGTCGGGAAGAGATCGTCGCGGCGCTGGAGAGTCGCGGGCTCTCGTTGGAGGAGGCGGCCGATCGGCTAAGGCTCGGTGACCTCGATGCGCTTGACATGCTCGTGCATGTGGCGTGGAACGGCCCAACGATCACCCGCGGCCAACGCGTCCGCAAGCTCCAGACTCAACATCGCGATTTCCTCGAGTCGTTCGTGCCCGAGGCCAGGGTCGTGCTCGAGGATCTGCTCGACAAGTACGCCGAGCACGGCATCTCGCAGCTCGATGATCTCCGCGTCCTGGAGGTGCCACCGCTCGACCGTCACGGAAGCGTCGTGGACATCGCGAGTCGATTTGGCGGGGGCGAGAATCTTCGCTCGGCGATCGCGGACCTCGAGAAGATGCTGTACGCCGCGTGACTCCTACATCGAACCTTTAGTTTACCGGAGATGTGTCTCGGCAAACTATAGTTTAGATATAGGACGTTGTATGTTATCTTGACTGCGTGCCGACCGACCGTCAAGACCTACGTAGGCGTCTCGTCTCCGTGGCCGCGGTTCAGTCGGGTCATTTCACCGCGGCCCAGGCCCTCTCTGTCGGCTACTCCTACCAGGCGCAGAAGTTCCACGCCGACCGAGGCAACTGGATGAGGGTCGATCGTGCTGTCTACAGGCTGCCGGAGTGGCCGATCGGCGAGCATGACGACCTCGTACGCTGGTCGCTATGGAGCCGGGGCCGGGCTGTCGTGTCACACGACACGGCTCTTGCGCTCCACGAACTCGGGGATGCTAATCCCGCCGTCGTTCATCTGACAGTCCCGCCGATCTTCCGCTTCACGACGCCAGACGGCGTCAGGCTCCATCGCGCCGAGCTGTCGGATGACGACATCTGGCAGAACGAAGGGTTCAGGACCACGACACCGCCTCGCACACTGCTTGACCTATCCGCTGGGACACTCGATCTAGACCAACTGGCAGACGCGATACGGCAGGCAATCCAGCGGCAACCGACTGTTGAGGCTGAGTTGCTCTCCCGGGCAGACGAACTCGGGCCGCGCGCTGCCCTGCGGCTCGAACGCGCGCTCCGACTAGGCGCGGCCCTGTGAACTACGGATCGCCGGCCGCATTCCGCATGGCGCTCGAGGCACGCCTTGCCTCTAGGTCCAGGGAGGCCGGGGTCGACCTGAACCGGCTCCGACGCCGAACTGTATTCGAACGTGTGCTCGTGAGGCTGGAGGATGCTCAGCCGGGCGGCTGGGTACTCAAGGGTGGCTTGGCACTTGAGATCCGCTGGCGCGACCGTGCACGGTCAACTCGTGACCTCGACCTCGCGACCAGAGTTCCGCTGGCCAGCTCCGACGCGCTGAGGGCCGCTCTCGCCGGCGCCCTCGCGCGCGATCCGCACGGCGATTGGTTTCGGTTCTTGCTCGGATCGCCCCGGATGCTGACGGTGGATGCGGCCGGGCGACCAGGCTGGCGATATGCGATCGATGCTCGCCTTGCGGGAAGGCAGTTCGCCCAGGTGTCCGTCGACATCGTCGAGCGCGCCGAGGAGATCAGCGGCACCGAGCGGCTGCCACTTCCCGGCGCACTCGCGTTCGCCGGCGTGCCCACGACCAGCATCGAAGTCGTGGATCGCGATCAGCACTTCGCCGAGAAGCTGCACGCCCTGACAAGGTCCTACGGCGAGCGGGCGAACACCCGAACGAGGGATCTCATCGACTTGCTGATGCTGATCGAGGACGGCCTGAGTCCGACGAGTGAGCTCCTGGCGCGCGTGCGCCACGTGTTCGCAGTCCGGGCGACTCACGATGTCCCGATGAGCATTCCCAACCCGCCGGCTGAATGGTCTGAGACCTACGCCGAGCTCGCAGACGGCCTGGAGCTACACGCGAGGACGATCGGAGGCGGCATCAAAGAACTCCGCGCCTTCTGGGCGCTCACCCGCTCGACCGAGGAGCAATGAATGCCTAAGCGCAAGACGCCGGCGACGCCAACATCACCGCAAGCAAAGCTGAGCGGCACGATCAAGGCCGTGCGAGACATCATGCGCAAGGACGCGGGCCTGAACGGCGACATCGATCGGATCCCCCAGCTTGCCTGGCTGTTGTTCCTAAAGGCCTTCGACGGCCTCGAGGAACGACGACAGATCGTCGAGGGCGCCGGCTTCCAGCCGGCTATCGGGGAGCCGTACAGATGGCGCGATTGGGCTGCAGACCGGGTTAACGGGCGTACAGGCGACGTGCTGGTCGAGTTCGTGAACAACGAGCTGCTGCCTGGTCTGCGGAGCTTGACGGGCGTCGGCCCGGATGATCCACGCGACGTGCTCGCCGCGGTCTTCAAGGAGACCTTCAACCGGATGCTCTCCGGCTACCTCCTACGCGACGTGCTCAACAAGATCGACGAGGTCAACTTCGCGTCCTCGGACGACATTCACACGATGGCCCACCTCTACGAGTCGATGCTGCGGGAAATGCGCGACGCAGCGGGTGACTCGGGCGAGTTCTACACGCCGCGTCCGGTGATTCGCTTCATGGTCGAGCAGGTCGCCCCAGTCCTCGGCGAGCGCATTCTCGATCCCGCGTGCGGCACCGGAGGCTTCCTCGTCGAGACTCTCGAGCACCTCAGGCCGGCCCTCGACAGCGTCGAGGACGTGCGCAAGCTTGAAGGCAACTTGCGTGGCGTCGAGAAGAAGCCCCTCCCCTATTTGTTGGGCATGATGAACCTGCTGTTGCACGAGGTCCAGCAGCCACACATCGTTCGCGACAACGCCCTGGCGCGCCCGGTCACGGAGATCCGCAAGGCGGACCGCGTGGATGTCGTGCTCACGAATCCACCGTTCGGCGGTGAGGAGGAGAAGGCGGTCCAGGCCAACTTCCCCGAGGCGACGCGCACTGCAGAGACCGCGTGGCTGTTCCTTCAGCTCGTGCAGCGCACGCTCGATCGCGGTGGGCGCTGCACAATCGTTGTCCCAAATGGCGTCCTGTTCAGCGGAGGGGTCGGCGCGCGGATCAAGCAGCGTCTGCTCGCCGAATGCGAGCTACATACCGTCGTCAGATTGCCGCAGGGGGTCTTTGCGCCTTATACGACAATTCCCACGAATGTCTTGTTCTTCGAGAAGTCCGGCCGGACCAAGGCAACATGGTTTTACGAAATGCCCCCCCCAGAGGGCCGCAAGGGCTACACAAAGACCCGACCACTTAGGTTTGGTGAATTCGCTGCTTGCCAATCTTGGTGGGGAGGCCCATCGCGTAATGGCCGTAAAGAGACTGAGCGAGCTTGGCGCGTCCCCATCGCGGAGATCGAGTCAAACGACTACAACCTCGATCTACGCAACCCAAACCACCCCGACGATCTGACCCACAGGCCACCTGCCGATCTCTTGTCCGAGCTGATTGAGACCGAGGAAGGAATCATGGAGATTCTCTGCAGGATTGAGCAGGAATTGTCGACGTGAAAACCGAGTTTGGCATCAAGTCGATCGGCGAGCTACTGCGCCTTGAGCGTCGCGTCATCGATGTCGAGCCAATGTCGACCTACCAGCTCATTGGCGTGTACTCCTTTGGTAAGGGGATCTTCCATCGCGAACCTACCCTAGGAGCCGATCTAGGTGCATACCGGTTCTCCACAATTAATGACGGCGATCTGGTCTTGAGCAATATTCAAGCGTGGGAGGGTGCAATCGCCGTTGCCGGGCCGCAAGACAATGGTTGCATCGGCACACATCGATTCCTCACCTACGTACCGATCGATGACGGCACGGATATTGAGTATCTTTGTCATTATCTACTAAGTGAGCGCGGAATGGAGCTTATTCGTAAGGCGTCCCCGGGGAGCATTGTACGGAATCGCACGCTCGGTATCAAAGCTTTCGAGTCGCTTCTTATCCCGCTACCGCCGATCGATGTGCAACGCCGCATCGCTGCCAGAATCGATGCCCTTGGGTCGAGGAGAAGCACGATCGCTGCGCAGACTGCGCGATATTCTAGCGATTTCGTGTTGTCAATGCTCCCTGGCCTAGTACAGGAGGTCTTCGACAGACGGACGGTCGATCACCGGTCCGTAGCGACACTTGCAGACTTTGTCAGCGACACCGTGCATCCGGGAGAGGATCCGGGAAAGGCCGCACAATTTGTCGGACTTCAGCATGTTGAGAGCCACTCTGGAAGACGCCTCGGAGGCATGCCCGTAGGCGAAGAGAAGGGCCGGAAGTTCCGCTTTCGGCCGGGCGACATTGTCTATGGCTATCTCCGTCCATACCTAAACAAGGCGTGGGTTGCAGATCGCCACGGTTTGTGCTCTGTCGACCAATATGTTCTCCGACCGAAGATCGGCGTGAGTCCTGTGCTGCTTGCTCATGGGCTTCGCGCGCGGTCAACTCTCGATGAGGCAATTGGGCTCACTCACTCGCTGCAACTACCCCGGCTCCGCTCAAGTCTGCTAGCCGCTATCGAGGTTCCCGTCGTCACGAGACGCCAGTCGTCCGCCGAACGGCAACTTGACAAGCTCGTCGAGCAGGTATGTGAAGCTGCAGACCTCCGAAGTCGACAACTCAAGCTCGTGACGGCCTTGCAGCCAGCGGTGCTCAACGAGGCATTTGCTGAGATCGCGTAGCGACGCTGCGCCACTGATCACCAACCACGATCACGTGATCCAGGAACCGCAGTCCCACGATGCTCGCGGCGTCGGACAGCTCCGCCGTCGCCCGCCGGTCAGCTTCGCTCGGCGTCGGATCGCCAGAGGGATGATTGTGAGCGACAGCAAACGCTCGTCCGTCATGGCGCAGAACAGCGTTGAGAATCTCGCGGATTGGAAAGGATGATCGGTCGAGCATCCCATCAGCCACAACGACCGTATGACGAACGTGATTGCCGGCATCGCACACCAGAACAACTACGCGCTCGCGACGGAGGCGGGCCAGCTCCGAGCCGACGCTTCTCGAGACGTCCTCTGCGCTTCGGAGAATGACGGGGCCGGGCGCATCGCCCGCGAGTTGACCGAGCCGAAACGCCGCCAGGATCGCAGCGGCCTTCGCCGGGCCAATCCCCGATCGTCGCGCCAGCTCCTCCGGTCGCGCGCGGGCAAGCTCGACGAGGCCGCCGTGCTCTATTAGCAGCGAGGTCGCGAGGTCGAGTGTGCCCTCCCCGCTCCGGCCTTGCCGTAGGATGAGCGCAAGCAATTCTCGCTCGGTCAGGACCTCGACTCCGTGTCGCATCAGGCGCTCACGTGGCCGCTCGCGTAGAGGTAGGTCTGCGATGACAGCTGACATTCCTCGACCGTAGAGAGGCACGGCGATGGAATGTCGTCGCCCATTGGTCAGGTCGCCCGCTCGCGCTTCCCCGTCTGGCGCTGCCACTCTCGCACTCGGGCCGACCGCGTTTAGCGATGTCGCCCGGCGCCGCTCAGCCGAGCGTCGCCGCGTTGACGGAGACGGTGCTCGCGCACGCGGGACGAGCACGACTGCGCGTCGCGGCAAGCACACGGCGAGCGAGCAGACGTCGGACACCGATTGCTCGAATGCATCTGCGCAATCCTGCGTCAGCCTCGCTGCCGACCCGATCGGGTCGATCTCGTATGAGACAAACGCCGCCGCACGTCGCTGTCAAGCCGCGCTTGGATAGGCTTAGTAGCCGAGTATGGACCTGACTTTCAGCGAGCAGGAGCTGGCTTTTCGCGACGAGCTGCGCGGCTGGCTGGCGAGCAACAAGCCGGACGCGGCGCCGACGGACGGCGGCGAGGACGCGCAGTACGCGTGGCGGCGCGACTGGCAGCGGCGTCTGTACGACGCGGGCTGGGCGGCGCCGGCGTGGCCGGCGGAGCACGGCGGGCGCGGCGTCAGCCTGACGGAATCGGCGATCTACTTCGAAGAGCTCGGCCGCGCGCGCGTGCCGATGGCGGCGAACGTGCTCGGCCTGCTGCTCGGCGGGCCGACGCTGATGGTGTGGGGCACGGACGAGCAGAAGGAGCGCTACCTCTCGCCGATCCTCTCAGGCGAGGAGATCTGGTGCCAGGGCTTCTCGGAGCCGGACGCGGGGTCGGACCTGGCGGCGCTGAAAACGAAGGCGGTCAAGGACGGCGACGAGTGGGTCGTGACGGGCCAGAAGGTCTGGACGAGCGGCGCGCAGTACGCGAAGTGGTGCATGCTCGTCGCGCGCAGCGACGCGGAGGCGGCGAAGCACAAAGGCCTCACTTACTTCCTGATGGACATGGAGCAGGACGCGGTGCAGGTGCGCCCGCTGCGCCAGATCACGGGCGAGGCGGAGTTCAACGAGCTGTTCATCGAGGAGGCGCGGATCCCGGACGCGAACGTCGTCGGCGGCGTCGGCAACGGCTGGAAGGTCGCGCTGACGACGCTGATGAACGAGCGCGCAGGCCTCGGCTTCGCGCTGCAGATCAGCTTGCGCCAGCTGCTCGACGACGTGATCGCGATCGCGGCGGAGCGCGGCGTGCTCGAGGACCCGCTGTACGCAGACGCGCTCGCGGAGCTGCACGTGCGCTGCGAGTCGATCCGCCTGCTCGCGTGGAAGGGGCTGACGGACGTCGAGCGCTACGGCCAGCCGGGCCCGGAGGGCTCGCTCGTGAAGTGGCTGTGGTCGGAAACGAACCAGAAGCTGACGCAGCTGGCGGTGGACATCGTCGGCGCTGACGCGCTGACGGTCGGCGAGAGCTGGAGCTACCAGCTGCTGCGCTCGCGCGGCAACACGATCGAGGGCGGCACGACGGAGGTCTTGAAGAACATCGTCGCCGAGCGCGTGCTCGGCCTGCCGCGACTGAAGACGGCCGTCTAGATGGACTTCGATCTCGATCAGCTGCGCCCCTGTCGGGGCTCCGCCGGGTGGGTCGCGTAGCGGCATGGACTTCGGCTTCACGGACGACCAGCGCGAGATCCAGCGCACGGCGCGCGATCTGCTCGGCGAACGCGCGACGCCGGCGCGCGTGCGCGAGCACGCCGAGGCGCGCACGAGCGACGAGGCGCTGTGGCGCGAGCTGAGCGAGCTCGGCTGGCCGGGGATCGCCGTCTCGGAGCGGTACGGCGGCCAGGGACTCGGTCAGATCGAGCTGTCGATCCTCTGCGAGGAGCTCGGCCGCTCGCTCGCGCCGGTCCCGTTCCTGGCGAGCGCGATGGCCGCTGCGGTGATCGAGCAAGGCGGCTCGGAGGCGCAACGCGAACGCTGGCTGCCCGGCCTCGCGTCCGGCGAGACGCTCGGCGCGCTCGGCGCGGCGATCGATGGCGTCGCCGACCTGGTGATCGGGGCCGACCGCGCGCAGGTGATCGTGCTGATCGAGGCCGACGGCGGCGCGCGCGTGCTCGCGCGGCAGGACGCGGACATCATGCCGCTCGACGCGATCGACCCGACGCGCTCGGCCGCTCGCGTGATCGCCGGCGGAGCCGGCGATCGACTCTCTGACGAGGCGTGCGCGGGACTGGGGCGGGCGCTCGTGTCGGTCAGCTCGGAGCTCGTCGGCGTCTGCGACCGCGCGCTGGCGATGACGGTCGAGTACGTCAAGGACCGCAAGCAGTTCGGCGTGCCGGTCGGCTCGTTCCAGGCGGTGTCGCACCGCTGCGCGCAGATGCTGCTCGACACGGAGAAAGCGCGCTCGACGGCGGCGTCGGCCGCATGGACGGCGGACGCGAACCCGGACGGCCTCGCGGAGGCGGCGGCGATGGCGAAGGCGGCGGCTTCGGAGGCCGGCCGTGAAGTGACGGCGGCGGCGATCCAGATGCACGGCGGGATCGGCTTCACGTGGGAGGCCGACGTGCACTGGCTGTACAAGCGCGCGCAACTCGACGCGGCGCTGCTCGGCGGCGCGAAGCGCCACCGCCGCCAGCTCGCGAGGATCCTCGGCGACAAGGTCGCCGCGGCGGCCGCGGCCTAGCTGGCGCGGCGCGCCGAGCTTCTCGCGCATCGCCGCCGCATCTTCGTCGTCGCTATCTGCCCGACACGCACCTCGGCGGCGGCGCCCGTTCGCGAGCTGAGCCATGCGCGCCACGAGCGCACGCCGCTAGGCTCGCGCTAGGCGACGAGAGGAGCGGATGATGAGCGAGATCGTGCTCAAAGACGTGCAGGACGGCGTGGCGGTGCTGACGTTGAACCGCCCGGAGCGGTTGAACGCGTGGACGCAGGAGCTCGAGCGCAGCTACTTCGGTCTGCTGGCCGACTGCGCGGCCGACGAGCGCGTGCGCGTGATCGTCGTGACCGGCGCGGGCCGAGGCTTCTGCGCCGGCGCCGACATGGACGAGCTGCAGACGCTCGGTGAGGACGGCGTCAGCGAGGAGCAGCGCGACGGCGAGCGCGTCGCGCAGACGTTCGCGCTGACGCTGCCAAAGCCGGTCATCGCGGCGATCAACGGCCCGTGCGCGGGCATCGGCCTCGTGCAGGCGTTGATGTGCGACATTCGCTTCGCCGCCGAGGACGCGAAGCTGACCACGGCTTTCGCGCGTCGCGGCTTGGTCGCAGAGCACGGCATCTCGTGGGTCCTCCCCCGCCTCGTCGGTCCTGCGCGCGCGCTCGACCTGCTGCTCTCGGCGCGCGTCGTACTTGGAGCTGAGGCGGCGACGATCGGCCTCGTCAACGCGGCGATGCCGCGCGAGAGGGTGCTCGAGCGGACGCTCGCTTACGCGCGCGAGCTTGCGGTCAACTGCTCGCCGGCGAGCATGGCGACGATCAAGCGCCAGGTGTACGCCGATCTCGAGCGCTCGGCCGCGCAGGCGCTCGCCGAGGCCGATCGGCTGATGCTCGCATCGTTCGCGGCGCCTGACTTCGTCGAGGGCGTGACGAGCTTCGTCGAGCGACGCGAGCCGCGCTTCGCGCCGCTCGGCGCCGGCTAGGGCGTGGCTGCCGGCGCGCGCAGCTGCACGCCGCCGAGCTCGAGACCATCGGGCAACTCGGCCAGCGCCGGCACGTCGGCGAGCGTGATCTCGGAGATCCGCTCTGCGCGCTCGTCAGCGGCGGTGACGAAGCGCACTTCGCCGCCGTCGAGCGCTAGCAGCGGCTGCGGCTGCTCGACGAGCGGCACACCGAGCGCGCGCGCCCAGCGCGCGGCGACCGACGCCGGCTCGCGCGCGGCGACGGTGATCGCAGCGAGACGACCTGGAGCGCCGGCGCCGGCGTCGGTGTGACCAATCCAACGCGGCCCGCCCCAGCGCCAGGAGCCGTAGGGATCGGAGCGGTCGAGCGAGACAATCGCGCCACCGATGTCGGCCGGGTGCAGGTGCGTGCCGGAGATGTCGGGCAGATCGATCCGCCAGATCACGCGAATGCCGTCCTCGGCGACGCGCGCGCGTGCCGCGTCGAGCTGTTCGAGGTCGAAGATCGCCATGTAGCCGCCGTCGCCGCGACTTGCCAGGTAGCGCCCGGCGGCTGTGTTCGCGCGGTCGGGCGCGATCACCTCGAGGAAGCAGTCGCCGATCGCGAAGACGGCGTTGACGATCCCGAACTCACCGACGCCCGGATCGCGATACGGCTCGTCCAGCCCCAGCGCATCGCGCAGCGCCCGCTCGACCGGGTCGAGCTCGGCGGCGACGAGCACTGCCTGGCGCAGGCGGACGCGACCTCGTTGCTCCTCCACGAGTCGAGCGTACCGCCGGTCGTCGCTAGCCGGGGCGCGACTCGACGTTCAGCTCGCCGACGGTCAGCCTGCGCACGTCGAGCTCGCCGATCTTCAGCGAGCGGATCTCGCCGCGGCGGATCGCGAGGCGCCCGATCGCCAGTGCGCCGATCGCGACGGCGCCACCGGCGAAAGCTCCGGCGGCGAGCGCTCCGATCGAGACGGCGCCGGCCGAGCCGAGGCCGAGCGCACCGAGCGACTTCGCGCCGGCGGAGCGCTTGTCGTGCGAGCGGCGCAGGCTCATCGCTCGGCAGCCGTCCGCGCGGCCGGAGCGGTCGCGCCCGGCGCAGCGACAGTGTCGTTCGGCGTCGCGAGCGTCGCGAGGTTCGCGGCGAGCGCCTGGCCGGCGTAGAGCAGCATGTGCGTGAGGTGCTCGCGCAGCGTTTCCATCGTGTGGCCGCCTTCGTAGATCGCGCTGTGCGCGCTCGCGCCGGCGGCGCGCAGCTGCGCGGCGAACGGCGCGTCCTCGGTCGGGTCGGCGATGTCGTCGGCGGCGCCGCCGTAGACGAACGCGTGCAGCCCTTCGCGCGAGATCACGGGCTGCGCGGCTTTCAGCTCGCCGCCTAGCCCGTTGAAGAAGCCGAGCCAGCTCTCGACGACGGAGAAGCGCCGCGGGTTGGCGAGCGCGAGGTTCATCGCGCCGTAGCCGCCCATCGAGTCGCCGGCGATCGCGCGCCCACCGCGCGTCGCGATCGTCGGCAGCATCCGGTCGATCAGCTGCTGCACTTCGAGCACGTAGCTCTCATAGCGAAAGCGCCAGTTGTTCGCGCCTCTGCCGCCTTGGACCATCACGGCGATCAGGGGCGGGATCTCGTGGCGCTCGATCAGCGTGTCGAGCTGTTCTTGCAGGCCGAGTTCGAGGAACGCCGTCGCCGGCTGGTCGTTGCCGTGGAGCAGGTAGAGCACCGGGTAGCGCTGTGTCGTGCCCGCGTAGCCGGGCGGCAGGTAGACGTGGAACGAGCTGGTCGCGCCGAGCGCGGCCGAGCTGAAGCTCGCGGCGTCGATCTCGCTGCCGGCGGCGTCGGCTTCACCGGCGCGGAGCGTCGGCAGCGGCGCGAGCGCAGCGGACGCGACCGAGGGCGCATGCGCCGCGACGAGCGGCGTTCGCTGATCGATGCCGAGCAGGCGGTCGACGCCGAGCGAGCCTTGCAGCGCGAGCAGTGCGATCAACGCGACGACGGCGCTCAACAGGCCGGTCACGACGAGCAGGCGCAGCGAGCGCCGGCGCCTCGCGACGACGGTGCCAGCGCCGGTGCCGGCGGAAGCGCCGACGACGACCGGCTCGAGCGGCTGCGGGAATCGCGGCACCCACGAAGGCGGCAGCGCTTCGACTGCTTCGGCGGCGCGGCCGGGCCAGCTCCACTCGCCGAGGCTGTCCATCCAGACTTGCGTTCGCGTCGTTCTCGCCGTTGCGGGCATCCAGGAGATTCAACGAACGCAGCGCGCGAAACCAAAGCTCTGCACGAAGCTGCCCAAAGTCGTGCAAAGCAACGCGCGGCGCGATCGCTCGGGCGAGATCTACGCGCCCGAGCGATCGCGACGGCCGTGCGCTCAGCTCAGCGCCACGCGCCCGAGCGATCTACAAACGCTCTGGGTCGGCTCAGCGCGTGCTCCAGACGGCGCCTGTGCCGCCGAACCCGAGCGCGTCCTTGGTCGCTTCGGTGAGGTCGAATTCGCGCCCTGCGACGTATGGCCCGCGGTCGACGACAGGCACGCGGATCGAGCGGCTGCCGTAGCGCAGCGTGACGAGCGTGCCGCACGGCAGCGTCTTGTTGGCGACGCCGAGCGTCGAGCTCGTCAGCGAGCCGCCGCAGGCCATCGAGCCGCCGCCGCCGTACCACGACGCCTCGGCGAGCCGGAAGATGTTCAGCTGGCCGAGCCTGCGATGCGCAGGCCGGTCGCTCGCGTCGCCGGCGAAGTTCACGCGGACGCGCTCGCTGCCAGTGTCGCTCGCCTCGTAGTGGAAGCGAAAGCGCCCGGCGGCGCCGGTGCGCGTGCGCGCGATCGTGCGCCAGCCGCGCCGGCCGATCGCCTGCAGCGTGACCGTCCGCCCGGCGAGGCCGGGCTCGAGCGTCCCGGCGATGCTCGTCCGGTGCCCGTCGAGCACGTTCAGGTGCGCGCTGCGCACGTGCAGCGTCGTGCTCTGCACCGTCGTGCTCGCAGGTTGCGTGAGCGATGACGAGGCCAGCTGCGCCGTCGGCGAGCCGAGCTGCGGCGTCGACGAGACGATCTCGATCGGCGCCGACGTCAGCGGGCTTTGCGCTTGCGGCGCGGAAACGTACATGTAGTTACGAACCTCCTTGTGGTCCGCCTACGGGGTTAGCTGTCGGGCTCACGTCCGGCGAGCACGCGGAACCGCCGCATGTCAACCGGGCGTGCCGCTCACATCAGCGAGCGATTCGCCCCATCCAGGCCCAGCACGGCAGCCCGGCAGTTGGGTCCCCCGTTCGCCGCCGTCGATCGGCAGCGACTCGGCAGAGTCGAACAATCGTTCGTAACGCTACGCGCTAGGCGACATAACGTTCTGTGACGTCGCGCACACTTATCCCTTGACAGTAGGTAGATTCTGTGCGAGACTGGCGCTATGGCCGATCGCAACAACCCAACTCGCGGCAAAGCGTCCTCGTCGCAGTACTCCCTCATGGAGTTCATGCAGACGTACCCGAACGACGCTGCCTGCCTAGATTTCCTCTGGCGCCAGCGCTTCGCGCCTGACGGCCATCGGGCGTTCTGCCCGAAGTGCGACCAAGAACGGAAGTTCCACCGCGTCAAGTCGCGCCCGTCCTACTCCTGCGACTCCTGCGGGCACCATCTGCACCCGCTGGCCGGGACGATCTTCCACAAGTCCTCGACCTCCCTGCATCTCTGGTTCCTGGCCTTCTACATCATCACGAGCACTCGCTGCGGAGTGTCGGCCAAGCATCTCGAGCGAGAGCTTGGCGTGACCTACAAGACCGCGTGGCGGATGTTCAACCTGATCCGCAACCAGCTAATGACCGACGAGGGCGAATGGCCGCTTGACGGCGAGGTCGAGATCGACGAGGCATCGGTCGACGGCAAGCCGCGCAATAAATACCGGCTCTCGCATGACCCCGAAGCCCGCTCGAAGGCGACGAAACTGCGCGAACGTAGTAGAGCGACCGTCCTCGCTGCCGTAGAGCGTGGTGGGCGGATCAAGGCGACGGTCGTTCCCGGTCGGCGCGGCCCGCACATTCAGGCGCAGGTCATCGAGTGGGTGCGGCCCGAGGCAATCGTCTACACCGACGAGTGGCCGGCTTACAACCAGCTCGGGCGGCACTTCGCCTCGCATAGTCGAGTCCGGCATTCGTCCGGCGAGTACGTCGTCGGGGATGCCTACACAAACACCGTCGAGGGTTTCTTCGGGAACCTCGAGACGGGCATCCGAGGCAACTACAAGAAGGTTTCGCACAAGTGGCTACAGGGCTACTTGAACGAGTACACGTGGCGCTACAACACCGCAAGGACGGCCGCGCGATGTTCGAGACGCTACTCCTCCGAGCGACGGACGTCTGAGGGCTTGGCGATCGGCTTGGCGATCTTGTTCAGACCCTTTGCGACCTGCTCGCGCGTTGGGATCGGAATCACGGTCCCCTTCGGCGTAGTCTGCGTCTCCTCGGCCCGACGCTGCTCGTCAGTCATCCCGATCGAGTATAGGTATCACGATGACGCCTGATCCAAAGGGGCCCGAGGAGCTGCTCGTCTATGCGAATTGGGTGCGTCTCGAGGCGACTCCCTACGACGTCTCGATGGACTTCGGCTATCGCCCGACCGAAGAGCCTCCAAGGGACTTCCCGGTGCGGCTGGTCATGACCTGGGAGCACGCGAAAGATGTACTACTGCTGCTCGACAATGCGGTCAAGCAGTACGGCGAGAACGTGGGCGCCATTCGCGATCTTGGGGCAGAGGTCACTCCGGCAGCGAAACCAGCCGTCCGGCCGCCGCAGCGCCGGAAGAAGAAATAGAGCTCATGACTGAGGCGATCACCACCTCCGTCGGTTGGACGCCGTCCTCGACGCCAAGCGCCGTAAAGACGTGGCGCTTGGCCCTAGGACTAGACCGGGAAGCTCGCAGGCCACAACTCCATACGTCTCGGGAAGTGAGCTACGTGGCACCCTTCCAAAAGCCGACCAATGCGTTGCGCGGAGACAATCAAGCCGTCTGGGAGCGTGCTTTGGCGATGCGCCAGGACTCGTCGTCCATCCGGCAATTGAAGGCATCTGCGTACCCCACACGGGACGCGATCAACGTCGATGCGTTGCGCGACTGGTTGCTCTCGGACTCTCTCGATTGGGATGCCGTGGAGCGTGCGCGCGATGAGGGCTGGCGCTAGCGCCCGCTGGGGCGGCTCATGCCATACGGGGACGCGATCCTCCTTGCGGATACGTCCGCCTGGGCGAGCATCCGCAAGAAATCAGCGCCACCAGCCTGTCTGACCGCGTTCCTTGAAGCGGCCGAAAACGGGCAGCTCAGAACCTCGCCTATCGTCCGGCTGGAGATGACGGTTGGCGCACGCAACGCCCTGGAGCTGGACGAGAAAGAAAAGCGCCTAGGAGCCGTTGAGGAGCTGCCGCTGACGCCGGAAATCATCGATTCGGCCATCGCGGGATTGACGGGGATGATCGCTACCGGCTCACCTGGCTTTCAGAAAGTGCCGATTGCAGACGCTCTGATCGCTTCAACGGCGGCGGCCAACGGCGTCGGCGTCCTCTACTACGACCGCGACTTCGACCGCCTCGCTCCGGCATTCGGCGTCGAGGCCGTATGGGTCGCGCCGAAAGGCTCCATCCAGTAGCGAGCCGCACGGTCCGCGCTCAGCGCTCATCCGCTGCGACCGACAAACGGCTCAGCGATAGCCCGGCAGGATCGGGTATATACGCGGCGAACGAATGTGCTGGCGGCGGGGCTCGAACCCGCATCATCCAGGTTGAAAGCCTGGGGCTCTTGGACACCGCTCTACACGTTGTCTGTTGCCTTTGAGCTACGCCAGCTCGTTTGCTCCACGGGCGGGAGGGGACTCGATCCCCTCTCGTCTCGTTTTCAGCGTTTCGGAACGCTAAGCCCATGTCCGGACGCCGCGTCGATCATGCACTCGTCGCGCGCCCCTACAGTCGTGCCGACGCAAGCAGCTCGCTCGCGCTCACGCCGAGTCCCTTCGCCAGCCGGACGATCATGTCGAGCGAGACGTTGAACTCGCCACGCTCGATCGCGCCGAAGTAGCTTCGGTCGATGCCTGCACGCGCCGCGAACGCCTCCTGCGCGAATCCGCGCTCGCGTCGAGCAGCGCGGATTGCTTGCCCGAGAGCTTGATTGGCTGCCGATTTCTTCGAGGGCATCGCCTACAGATCCATCGCGTGCGCTGCCACGGCCGCGCGGGACGCCCAGACGAACGTGGCGACGCGATGAACGAGGCCAAGGGCGTGCAGTCGAGCTAGACCGTCCTCTGCGTCGTCGCCGACTTCTAGAGCCATCTCATCGACGGACCACGACCGTTCTGATCCCTCATCGAGCAAGAGTCCGAGGATCACGCTGTCGGTGTGGGACTCCCGCTCGGCGACGCTCGGTTTAGGCTTCTCAGGCATCAGGATTACCCCCTGGTGTCGCGGCCCGGGGGCAGTTCACGCTGTCGCCCGGGCCAACTGGTTTTCAGGAGGGCCGGAAGCTAGGCGCGCTGGTGGACGCGACTTCTACCTACCGTGAGGGTATAAGTGTGACGTCGCGCACATATATCCCTTGACAGGGGGTAGATTTCGTGCGATGATGCTCGTATGCCGCCAGTTGATCGCAACGAACCCAAGCGGGGCATCGGCTCCGATTCGTCGTACTCGTTGATCGAGTTCATGCGGGACTACCCCGACGATGCGACCTGCCTGGACTTCTTGTGGCGGCAGCGCTTCGCGCCAGATGGTCATCATGCCGAGTGCCCGAAGTGCGAGCGCGAGCGCAAGTTCCATCGCGTCAACGGTCGGCCGTCGTACGACTGCGACTCCTGCGGCTACCACCTACACCCGCTCGCGGGCACGATCTTTGAGAAGTCCTCGACCTCGCTCCAACTCTGGTTTTACGCGATCTTCTTGATGACTAGCACTCGTTGCGGAGTCTCGGCCAAGCAGCTAGAGCGCGAGCTGGGCGTGACGTACAAGACCGCTTGGCGCATCTTCAACAAGATCCGCAACGAGCTGATGACCGACGACGACAAGATGCTGCGCGGCGATGTCGAGATCGATGAGACCTCCGTGGACGGCAAGCCGCGCAAACGCTCGGGTCAGCACCCATACCTAGCCACCGGATCAGTCAACCGACGCTCGGAGGCGATGAAACTGCGCGAACGTAGTAGAGCAACGGTGTTCGCCGCTGTCGAGCGTGGCGGGCGCGTGAAGGCCACGGTGCTGCCTTCTCGTCGCGGACCCCAGCTCAAACGCCAGGTGATCGAGTGGGTTGAGCCCGAGTCGATGGTCATCACTGACGAGTGGCCGGCCTACAACGGGCTCGATCGCCACTTCATCGACCATAGTCGGATCAACCACTCGTCGGGCGTCTACGTCGAAGGCGATACGCACACGAACACGATCGAGGGCTTCTTCGGCATCGTCAAGCCGTCGATTCGCGGCACGTACAAGAAGGTCTCGCACAAGTGGCTACAGGGCTATTTGAACGAGTTCACGTGGCGCTACAACCACCGCTTCGCGCGAACGTCGATGTTCGAGACATTGCTTCTGCGCGCCGCCGACAGCTAGAATCCGGCGCTACCTGGAGGCAAGGCCACAGGTTGGGGAAGCTCCCCCGACCAACGGTCTTGATCCGTCGGCCGAAGGAGGTCCCTGATTGTGGGGCCAGCATGGTTGCCGACGGTCGGTTTACACGGTCCTCGACGGGTTCGATCCCCGTTGGCTCCACTCGCAGCGCATTCTCGCGGCTACTGGATCATCTTAACAGCGACAGTTGTCTGCTAGCGCCTGTTCGAGAAGCGCGCTTGCGGGATCGGTCGCTTGATGCCGCTAGGTAGTTTCGGCGTAAAGGGTTTGCGAAATGGCTGATCTCCGCGCTGTCCTCGTACAGCTCTTATGCCGATCATCACGACAGCCGCCACGATCGCAATAAGCCACAAAGCCGCATAAAAGCATGCGATGGCGATAGCGCCGCAGATCGCTAGCCAGATCAGCAGGACGTACCAGAGCAGCGCCATCAGCGAGGAATCACGCGAACGTCGATTCCGCGACTGAGGAACGTCACATAGGCGATCCCTGACTCGCCATTCGTATATCCCTGCTGAATGTCGAAGTTAGTGAGCCCGTGTTCATAGCGACATTTGAAACGTGAGTTAGTCAGTTGAGCGCAATAGATCCCCTCGTCGTTGATCCCGTAGCCTGAGCTCAGTTCGCGTTCCACGGCGACGATTGCGTGCTTCTTTGTAGGCGTTGGCCGCGCCGAGACCGTTGATGGCGCAAACAGAGCCGCTAGCACGAGCAGCACAGCACAGCGAGCGAGACGAGACATATAGATCCTCCAAAGATCAGAACCAGGGCTACAAATAGAACGCTATTGGTTCTAGACGCTATTGGCTTCGCTGCGGAAGATCAAGTGCATGGAGGCCAAGGTGATCGTCGGCAAGAACATCCGTACTGCTCGCAAGCAAATTGGGATCACGCAAGAAGTGCTGGCCGACAGAAGCGAAATGCATCTTGTTGAGATCGGTCGAGCAGAGCGCGGCAAGCGCGATCTACGCGTATCGAGCGTCGCCAAGATTGCCCGTGGCTTGGGCGTTCCAGCGAGCGAACTGCTGAAGGGCGTCTAGCTCTTCTTTGAGCCGGTCAACGGCTGAGCGGCCTTCTTCAGAACCCGCATAACCTCGTCCCTCTTGGGGATCGGGATCGTGATGGGTTCGCCCTTCTTGGGCTGGGTCTGCTGCCCTTGTGGTTTGGGTTCCGGCGCCATGCTAGAAATCGTACTGCCTCTCGGTGTGGTTGCCGAAAGGCGACCAACGCCCCTCCAGGAGGCCCTAGCAAAGCCGTAATCCTGGAGGGGCGCCTATTTCTTGGCCTTCAGCCAAGTCGCCAAACTGAGTGCTTCTCGACTGATAGGAGGCTATCAATCGAGCGAGGGGAGTCTCATTAGATCGTTGTCTGCGGGCTGATTTTCGATCTACCGCCTCTAAAGGGATATATGTGACGTCGCGCACACGTGGTTAGCCGCTGTATAAGCGCTCATGCTGCTGCGTGAGCGGTGGCCGCCGCCCGCTTCGCGGTTCTGGGTCCTAGAGGATTCGCCCAGCGAATGGCTCGATTGCGCCCACGGGGCGCGGTGGCCCTTCGGCTGCGAACACGGGCTCGAACAGTCGAAGGATCTGCTCGACGGCCCAAAGCAAGGGCGGGAGTACTACGAATACCGGCTGTTCGACGAAGGGGTGTTGGTCAAGCACTACCTCAACGGGGAAGCTGCGCTTCATGTCCATCTCCGAGGGCTCCCACTTCAAGGGAAGCGGAGTCCTGAAGGTCCAACTGCCGACTTCTGCGTCGTCCTTCAGCGGGCCCCATTTGCCGCCGCCGAGGTTGTCCGAGTCCTCGTAGAACTTTGAGTGGCGGTCCTCCCGCCTCGTCCGCTCCCGTTGGGAGCGTTCGGGGTGTCAACAAGTCCGCGAGGACAGGAGGAAACCGCCATGAAGAAGGTATCTGGCTCACAGGTCGTCACGGCCTCGGAGGCCGCTGGGAGTCCGCTCCCACCGCAAATCCAGGAGGCGCTCGGCGAACTCGTCGGGGCGGCGAAGGAGGGGTTGCTCGCGCTGAGCGTCGGCGTCGGGCTCGGTGTTGTTCATGAGCTGATGGAGTTCGAGGTCGAGGAGGTCGTCGGACCGAAGGGCAAGCACAACCCTGGTCGTGTCGCCAAGCGCCATGGCCACGAGGACGGGTCGATGACGCTGGGTGGCCGGCGCGTGAAGGTCGACCGGCCGCGTGTGCGCACCGCCGACGATGAGCGGGAGCTGCCGGTGGCGACCTATGAGTACTTCGCCGGCCGCGACCCGCTCACGAGGGCGGTGATGGACCGGATACTCGCGGGCGTCTCGACTCGCAGGTACGCAGCGGTCGGCGAGGCGGTCGGCGAGGAGGTCGAGCGGACCGGCACATCGACGGGCAAGAGCACGGTCTCGGAGGTGTTCATCGAGCGCACGCGCACCGCGCTGGGCGAGCTGATGGGCCGTCGGCTGGACGACGTGCGCGTGGCGGTGATGATGCTCGACGGGTTGGAGATCGCCGGCCGCACGCACATCGTCGCGCTCGGAATCTCGACTGAGGGCGTGAAGACCCCGCTTGGGCTGTGGGAGGGCTCGACCGAGAACGCCACGCTCGCCCGGACGCTGCTCGCCGACCTGGTCGACCGGGGCCTTGACCCCGAGCAGGCGATCTTGTTCGTCATCGACGGCGCCAAGGCGATCCGCCGGGCGATCAAGGACGTGTTCGGCGAGCGCGCACTGGTACACCGGTGTCACCGCCACAAGGAGCGCAATGTCTGCGACCTGCTTCCCGAACGCGACCGTCCCGCCGTCCTTGTGAAGATCCGCGGCACATGGGCGCTCAAGGACCCGGATCTCGCCGAGCAGCGCCTCGAACTCCTGGCTTCAGAACTCGAGCGCAGCTGGCCCGACGCCGCCGCCTCGCTGCGGGAGGGGATACCCGAGACGCTGACGCTGATGCGGCTTGGGATCACCGGCCAGCTCGCAAAGACGCTGTGCTCGACGAACCCGTGCGAGAGCATGATCGAGATCGTCCGCCGCACCCAGCGCAACGTGAAGCGCTGGCAGGACGGCGACATGCGCAAGCGCTGGACCGCCGCCGGGATGCTCGTCGCCGAGCGACAGTTCCGGCGGATCATCGGCTACCGCGACCTCGCCGCGCTCGTGGTCGCGATCGAACGCCACGCAGCGCAAGCCGCTCCACCCACCCCCGCCGCCGCCTCTCACGCCGAGGAGCCACAAACCGTTACCGTGTGACAGTCAAACCCCGGAGGCCGCTCTCAAAGTTCCACGACGATCCGGACATCCTCCGTGGCACCTACCGCAAGGTCTCCCGCCACTGGCTACAGGACTACCTGAACGAGTTCGTATGGCGGTGGAACGCGCGCTACTCGCCGTCTTCGATGTTCGAGACGCTGCTCGACCGGGCTACGGCATGAGCGAGTCTGAGGCAATCAAAGGCATCCGGCGTGCGGCCAAACGGCGCGAGTACGCCGAGCGCCTACGAATCCAAGCCACGTGTCAAGGCCGCTCCAAAACTGACCCCGTAGCGCCGGTCGAGAATTGCCCCCCCTTCGAGTGGGTGGTCATTCCTGGGAGGACTGCTCAGCGGGCCGTGCGCCGAGGTCGTGGTTCTTCAAGCGATAGCTGTCGCCCTTCAGCGAGAGGATCTCGGCGTGGTGGACGAGCCGATCGATCATCGCCGCGGCGGTTGCGTCATCGCCGAAGATCTCACCCCACGCGCTGAAGGGCTTGTTCGAGGTCACGATCAGGCTCGCGCGCTCGTAGCGCCGGGAGACGAGCATGAACATCAGGTTGGCGGCGTGCGGATCGAACGGGATGTAGCCGACCTCGTCGCAGATCAAGAGCGGAATCCGCTCAAGGCGTTTGAGCTCCTCATCCAGGTGCCCCTGGCGCTGAGCGTCTGCGAGCAGCGCGACCCACTCGGTGGCGGTGGCGAAGATCACGCGCTGTCCGGCCAGGCAGGCGCGGATCGACAGCGCGATCGCCAAGTGCGTCTTGCCGGTGCCGGGTGGGCCGAGCAGGATCACGTTTTCCTTGGAGTGCAGGAAGTCGAGCTGGCCGAGGTGCTCGATCACCTGCTTCTTGACCGAGCGCTGGAAGGTGAAGTCGAACTCCTCGAGCGTCTTTCTAGCGGGGAACCTTGCGGCGCGGATGCGAGCGTCGCCGCCGTGCGCCTCCCGCGCGGAGGTCTCTGTGGAGAGCAGCGCCTGTGCGAAGCGCTCATAGCTCCATTGCTCTGACCGGGCGCGCTCGGCGAGCTTCGGCAGCGCCTTGGCGGCGGCCGGGGACTTCATCACGCGAAACAGGTGGGAGAGCTCTGAGGTGGCGCTCACGCGATCAGCTGGTCATAGACGGAGAGGGGGCGCTGCTGCACGAGAAGCTCGCCGTCGGGCTCTGGCTGCCCGCGACGTGTCCTGAGCGTCCGTGCGTGCTCCAAGGCGGTGATCGTGCGGTGCTTGGCGAAGCTGCGCTCGTGGAGGGCGGCAAGCTCGCCGCTGTCCAGGGCAATTGCGGTGATCTCGCGCTGGGAGGCGCGGACTTCGACGCGGCGTCCGACGAGGTCGGGATTGAGCGAGTAGTCGTTGGTGTCAAAGCGCAGGTAGGGGTCTGGCGGCACCCGCATCACCCAGCGACGGTCGACGTCGGGCTCTGAGGCGGGCAGCGCTCGCATCACCTCGCGCTCTTGCACCAGGCGGTCGATCGGCCGGGCCCTGAGCATCTTGTGGGCGCGGGCGTTGGCCTTCTGAAACCAGGCATCCAGCTGCAACTGGAAGTCGAGATGATTGGCAAAGCGCCGGCCGGGCTCGAAGTTCGTCTCGAGGTATCCCTGCAGTCGCTCGACGACGCCCTTGGCCTGCGGGTCGGCGGCTTCGCAGAAGTACCAGTCGAGCAGTAGCTGCCCGCAGAATGCGGCATAGGCGTCGGTCGGTCGACCACCGCCTGCGTGCAGGCATCCCTCGCGATCCCAGACCATCAGCTTCGCCAGCGCTCCGAGCGCGTGAAGGCAGCGGCTCATGCCCCACAGGACATCGGGCGCCTCCTTGGAGAAGATCAGCGCACCGGCGCCTGCGCGCGAGTAGCCGAGGCAGGCGACCACGACCCACGCGCGACGAAGCTCACCGTGACCGACGGGCACGTGCGCTGAGGGCTCCCACAGGTCCCACTGGCAGATCTCGCCCGGTCGATAGATCGTGCGCTGGTGGGTGCGCGTGCGCACGAACAGCGGGCGCACCTCGCGCAGGTAGTCATCGACGATCGTCTTTGAGCCCTCGAAGCCGAGCGGCTCGATCAGCTCACGAACCCTGACGCCGGGCAGCTTCGGGTCCCGGTGCAGCAGATCATGGATCTCCTGCTTGAAGGGGTCGAGCTTCGACGGTCGCTCAGGCACACGGAACGTCGGCGGCACCTCGGAGCGCAGCGCCGCGCGGATCGTGTTGCGCGCGAGGCCCGTGCGGCGCTCGAGCTCCTTGATCGAGACCCCACGAACGAAATGCTCCCTGCGCAGCTCGGCCCAGCGCTCCACGTCAAGCACGACCCTTCTCCCCGGTCTCGGTGACAGCGACCGAGCCAGGCTCACCGCGACCCCGGACGCCTTCGCCACCGCCCGTGGGGGGTCAACTCTCAACCGGCGAAGGGGGGTCAGTTTTGCACCGGCGCCGACACCACGAACGATCTACGCGAGCGCTGTCGCGTCGCGCAAGCCGAAGGCGTGCCTATCGCTCAGATCGCTCGGGAGGCTCGTCTTTCTCGGCAGGGCGTTTACGACCTGCTGGCGGCGGCGCAACCTTCTTGACGAGCTTGTCGAAGTCCTCGCGGTTTGGGACCGGGATTCGGTGCCCTGCGGGTGTGGTCTGTTTCGGCTGCGTCCGCTGATCCTCGGACGTAGACGGCAACTCGGGATCGTCAGCCATTAGGGCGAGCGTAGCTGTCTCTCGCACTAGGCGATGGCGGGGAATAGATCCTCCAGATCCTCCTCGCTGCCAGGAGTCACGCGAGGCAAGAATGAGAGCATCAGCTCACGCTTTGAGCGAATCCCCTTAGGAGTCCGCTCGATCAAATCGAGTTTGCTCAGGGCATTCAGGTCTCGTGTGACCGTCTTGCTTCCCTTACCGACGTAAGCCTCGGCAAGCTGCGGTGTGAGAGTTGTGATCTGCGCACGACGCGTGTAAGTGTCGTGCTTGAGTGCTAGCACGAGATCACGCTGGCGTCGCGCTGTCAGCGTACGGTCCGGGAACACTGAATGTACGTAGTTGACCCACGCCGCTTGGACGATTAGCTCATGGACGTTGCTCAGTTGCTGCTGAAGCTGTCCCACGAATCCCTCGGCCGCATAACCCAAGAATGGAACGAGATCTCCTCCAGACTTCGAGGCGTGCTCGAGCTGTCGGTAGTAGTTTGCTCTCGTCGCGTTGTAGTGGTTCGAGAGAAGATGCGCCGCAACGGATGGAATGCCAGCGGCAGTGAGGACGCCGAACTCGACCAACCGTGCGGTGCGCCCGTTGCCGTCGCCAAACGGGTGTATCCAGGCGACGTATACGTGAGCGACGATGGCTCGCAGGAAGGCGTGGAGGAAGCCCGTGGCATGGTCTGTCTCATCGCGCTTGAAGTCTGCTCCGTTTAGCCAATCACATAGTGCGCCGACCAGAAAGTCGCAGTCCTGAGCAGGAGCACCCTTATAGACGTTCCCAACCACGATGCCTCCGGTGCGGAATTGCCCAGGAACGACGTGCTCCTCCACCTCCAAGCCGTCCAACACTTTTCTATTTAGAGCACGCAGGCGGTCGGGCGTAACCTCGAACTTCCCGTCCCGATGAACATCTACTTCGATCTCCGCCAAGGCGTGGATGACGTTTTCAAGCTCCTGCTGTAGATACTCCTGGCTCTGGGGTACCTCCAGCTTGCCCTCAACGGCAGCTACCGCCTGCTCCTCGTCCAGGCTGTTGCCCTCGATCGCGGCACTTGCGCGAGCACCCTTCGCTAGATAGACCCGTTCCATCTCCCTTGCCAGCGCGGGCGGTAGCGGCGTCTTCGAGAGATGACGGCACTTCGAGTGCGCTTCCCCGACGTGATTCCAGACGATCCACGGCGCTTTCTGTAGATCGAGCCGGAACGTGATCCACGGATGGGATGTCAAATAGTCCCTCGCCACGTCCGTCCTAATGTCCTGCGCTGACGCCACGAAAATCCTCCAAATCCAGGGAAAGAAAGATTATAGCGTCTTTTTTGTCCGCTAGAATGTCCGTAAATTAGGGTGCCTAAAGGACCTATATGGCGGGCGTCGTTTGCGTCGCGCAGTCGAACGCATCCGATCCAGCTCGCCAGTGGGAGAACTACAGTCTCGCAAGAAGAAACACCTCCGCAGCCGTGATCTCCAGCGCAATCGCCAACCTCATGCTCATGTCGAGCGAGACGTTGAACTCGCCGCGCTCGATCGCTCCAAAGTAGCTCCGATCAATCCCGGCGAGTGCGGCGAACGCCTCCTGGGCGAATCCGCGCTCGCGCCTAGCGTCGCGGACAGCTCGGCCGAGCGCTTGGTTCGCTGCCGATTTCTTAGCGGGCATCTCTACACGTCCATCGCGTGCGCCGCCACAGCCGCACGCGACGCCCAAACGAACGTCGCGACGCGATGCACCAGCCCTACGGCGTGCAGCCGCGCTAGGCCGTCCTCGGCATCGCCCCCGACTTCGAGGACCATCTCATCGACCGACCAGGGTCGTTCTGATCCGTCATCGAGCAGCAGCCCGAGGATCACGCGATCGGTATGGGCCTCCCGCTCGGCAACGCTCCGTCTAGGCTTCTCGGGCATCAGGACTCGCCTCCTGGTGTCGCGGCCCCGGGGTAGTTCACGCTGCCGCCGGGGCCAACTTATGGATTGGAGGCGTTGAAGCTATGGACGCTCAACGACGGAGTCCGGCGCGTTTCGGCGCTTATACAGTCGCTGCCCAAGTGTGACGTCGCGCACACAGACCGGTGGCGTTTGCGGAAACGCTGCAACGAGCGAAACGAGACGGACTCGGCGTAGAGCTGGCGAGTCCTCAACGGTCGATTGCCCTAGAACGAACCAAGCCGCCTTGCGGCGGCTCGGAAGGCGGGGAGCTACCCCGGAACGGCTGATAACCAACGAAAACCTAGCACGCCCGATGCCCGACGGCAAGCGGTCGGAGAAGATGCAAGGACGAGAGGGACAAACGGCTACGTATACGTGCGTACGCATCCCGCGCTCACCCCCGCCAACCCTCAGTATCCTCCGCCGATCTCGGTGTCAAGGGGGCGCCGGAAGACCGAAAGAAGGCTCGATGCAAGCTGCACGTAAATGGCAGGGACTCGCCACGGCGGGGAGCATCCTCGCGCTGCTCGGCGGCCTCGCCGCGATCACGCCGGCGAGCGTCGCGGCGGCGACGGTGCACAAATGTGCGAACAAGACGCTGACGCTCAACCTGCCTACCGGCGAAGGCGGCACTCGGCAGTACCCGGAGCCGATCAAGGCGATCACGACCGAGGGGATCGGTTGCGCCGGCGCCTACAAATTCTTCAGCGCGTACTTCGGGCGCCAGACGCAGACGGCGCCGGAGGGCTTCGTCTGCAAGACGGCGAAATTCAAAGCGCCGGTAGGCCTCGTGCCACAGTCGTGCAGCAAGCCGGGCGTGAAGATCCAGTTCGCCGTCCAAGGCGGCTGACGCCGGAGCATCTGACGCCGGAGCATCGAACGACGCGCGCGGGCGGCTAAGCGAGCTCGGGACTCGCCGACGCCGCCAGCGGCGCGCCGGTCTTTCGCGCGTGCAGCGTGCTTTCGAGCTCGGGCGGCTCGCACGGCAGCGTCGCCTCGACTCGCGTCGCGCCGTCGTGCCAGACGGCGACGCGCCGGCGCCCGGCGGCCTTCGCGGCGTACAGCGCGCGGTCGGCGACGAGCAGCAGCGCTTCGGGCGTGCACTGCTCGGGCGTCAGCGCCGCGACGCCGGCGCTCGCGCTCAGCGCCGGACGGTCGCCGCCGCTGCGCTCGCGCAACTCGTGCCCGATCCGCTCGGCGAATGCGACGCCGTCGTCGAGCCCGACGCCGAACAGCACGACGGCGAACTCCTCGCCGCCGACGCGCGCGAGCGTGTCGCCGCCGCGCAGCTCGCGTTCGAGCAGCGTCGCGAAGTCGCGCAGCACGCGGTCGCCGCCCGCGTGGCCGTGGCGATCGTTGATCTGCTTGAAGTGGTCGAGGTCGAACATCGTCAGCGCCAACGGCACGCCGCTGCGCGTCGCGCGATCGCACTGGCGGCGGAACTCGGTGTCGAACGCGCGGCGGTTGCGCAGCCCCGTCAGGTAATCCGTGTCGGCAGCGCGCACGAGCTGGCTGATCACCGCCGAGACGTGATCGGCGAGCAGCTTGACGACGAGCGTCGTCAGCGTCACGGAGACGCCGGCGGCGATGAACATGCCGAGCTTCATCGGGTCGTGCGACCAGATGAACAGCGCCAGGCCGAGCGTGACCCACATCAGCGCGAGGTCGAACGCGACCTCGCGGCGCGAGCAGAAGTACGCGGAGAAGACCATCGGCCAGAGGTAGAAGAACGGCGTCGCCTCGATCGGGCGCGTGATCGCCATCAGCGCGCTGACGAGCAGGATCCCGTAGATCACGGCGATCCGCGAGACCCAGCGGCGACCGGGCCGGAACAGCCAGACGAACGCAGCGCCAAGGATCGACAGCGCCGCGATGATCTTGATCGCCGGATGGTCGCTCGTGTTCGGATCGGGCATCGGCAGCGTCGCCAGCAGCGTCGCCGAGCCGAGCACGAACATCGCCACGCCGACCCAGCGCATCAGCTCGTCGGCCGAGCTCGGGTCATAGACCCGCTCGTCGATCGACCGCAGCGCGGCGCCGAGGCGACCGCTGCCGAGCTTCGTGCTCGTCATCAGAGAGATTTCGGCCGGCAGCCGGTACGCCTTGAGCGACGACTGCGCGATCCGCCAATCGTTGACGGCGACTGGACAAACCGCGACAATCGATCGCGATGGCAAATCCAGACCGCCTGACGGCGCTTGACTCGACGTTCCTCCACTTGGAGGACAACTCGACGGCGCACATGCACGTCGCGTCCGTGATGGTCTTCGACGGTGTCGCGCCGACGCCGCAGGAGCTCGTCGATCACGTCGTCAGCCGGCTGCACCTCGTGCCGCGCTACCGCCAGCGCCTCGCGTTCGTCCCGTACGGCCAGGGCCGGCCGGTCTGGACGGACGATCCGCACTTCAACCCGCGCTACCACATTCGCCACACGGCGCTGCCCAAGCCGGCCGATGAGAGCGCGCTGAAGCAGCTCGCCGGGCGCCTCTTCTCGCAGCGCCTCGACCGCTCCAAGCCGCTCTGGGAGATCTGGCTCGTCGAGCGGATGGCCGGCGAACGCTTCGCGCTGATCGCCAAGACGCATCACGCGCTCGTCGACGGCATCTCGGGCGTCGACATCACGACCGTCCTGTTCGACACCGCGCCCGACCCCGTCCCGAGCTCGCGCCCGCCGCTGCCGTGGACGGCCAAACCACTGCCCGGCCAAGCGAAGCTGCTCGGCGAGGCGCTGCGCGAGCGCACGACGATGCCGACCGAGATGGCGCGCGGCGCGCGGCGACTGCTGCGCGCCCCGCGGCGCGCCGCCACGCAGGTGCTCGACGGCCTGACGAGCATCGGCGCGACGACGATCGCCGGCGTCAAAGCGCCGGCGCCCGACAGCCCGTTCAACGTCGACATCGGCCCGCACCGGCGCTACACGTTCCTCGACGCCGACCTCGACCAGTTCAAAGCGATCAAGGCCTCGCTCGGCGGCACGCTCAACGACGTCGTGCTCGCCGCCGTCAGCCTCGCGCTCGGCCGCTACCTGCGCCGCCAGGGCGTCGATACCGACGGCCTCGAGCTGAAGGCGATGGTCCCAGTCTCGGTGCGCGCGGACTCCGATCGCGGCGCGCTCGGCAACCAAGTCGCCGCGATGTGGGCGCCGCTGCCGGTCGGCGTCGAGAACGCCGCCGAGTGCCTGCAGCAGATCGCGCGCGCGATGCAAGACCTGAAGGCGTCCGGCCAGGCCGTCGGCGCGCAGGTGCTGACGAACCTCGCCGGCTTCGCGCCGCCGACGATCCTCAGCCAGGCCGCGCGCCTGCAGGCGCGCCAGCGCTTCTTCAACGTCGTCGTCACGAACGTGCCCGGTCCGCAGTTCCCGCTGTACGTGCTCGGCCGCCGCCTGCGCGTGCTCTACCCCGTCGTGCCGCTCGCGCGCCGCCAGGCGCTCGGCATCGCCGTGATGAGCTACGACGGCCATCTCGGCTTCGGCCTGCTCGGCGACTTCGACGCGCTGCCCGAGCTCGATTCGATCGCAGTCGACCTGAAACGGGCGATCGCGTCGCTCGCGCGCGCCGCCGGCGTCAGCCCGCCGGCGAAGCCGCGCGCGAAGAAAGCAGCATCGAAAGCCGCTCCGCGCAAGCGCAAAGCCGGCGCAGCCCGCTCGGCCGCCGCACGCGGCGCAAGCGCCAGCTGAGGTGCGTCTCGCCCTCTGCCAGATGAACGCCACCGTCGGCGACATCGCCGGCAACGCCGCGCTGATCCGCGCCGGGCGCGAGCAGGCGCTGGCAGCCGGCGCCGAGATCGTCCTGTTCCCGGAGCTCGCGCTGACCGGCTACCCGCCGGAGGACCTGCTGCTGCGCGAGAGCTTCCTGACCGCCGCGACGGCGACGCTGCACGAGCTCGCCGCCGAGACGCGCGGCATCGTCGCCGTCGTCGGCTTCCCGGAGCGCGCCGAGGACGTCTACAACGCCGCCGCCGTGCTCGCCGACGGCGCCGTGCACGCGATCTACCGCAAGGTCCTCCTGCCGAACTACGGCGTGTTCGACGAGGAGCGCTACTTCCAGGCCGGCGCGAACGGCGCCGTGCTCGACATCGGCGAGCGCTCGGCGGCGGGCGCGCGCGTCGGGCTGACCGTCTGCGAGGACATCTGGGAGCCGGGCCCGCCGGCGAGCGACGAGGCCGTCGCCGGCGCGACGCTGCTGCTGAACATCTCCGCTTCGCCGTACCACGCCGGCAAGGGCGTCGAGCGCGAGCGGATGTTCGCGCAGCGCGCGCGCGACAACCTCGCGTGCGTCGCGTTCTGCGCGCTCGTCGGCGGCCAGGACGAGCTGCTGTTCGATGGCCACTCGTTCGTCGTCGACCACACCGGCGCGACGATCGCGCGCGCAGCGCAGTTCCGCGAGGAGCTGCTGATCTGCGACGTCGATCTCGACGCCGCCGCCGCCGCGCGCCTGCGAGACTCGGGGCATCGCGCCGCCGGCCGCTCGCCGCTGTCGAACGACCGCCCGGCGCGCGTCTCGATCCTGCCCGGCCTGCCGGCGAGCACGGCCGACGACACGAGCGCATCCCAGGCGAGCGCTGCCCAGCCAGATCTGCAGACCGACGATTGGGCGGGCGCTGTCGCGCGCCCGCCCGGAGGATCGCTGGCGGAGCTGCTGCAGCCGATCGAGGCCGAGATCTATGCGGCGCTGATGCTCGGCCTGCGCGACTACGTCGAGAAGAACGGCTTCCAGCACGTCGTGCTCGGCCTCTCCGGCGGGATCGACTCGGCGCTCGTCGCGTGCCTCGCCGTCGACGCGCTCGGCGCCGAGCGCGTCAGCGTCGCGATCATGCCGTCGCGCTTCTCCTCGTCGGGCACGCAAGGCGACGCGCGCGCGCTCGCCGCCGCGCTCGACGTGCACGCGCACGAGCTGCCGATCGAGTCGGTCGTCGAGTCCTACGAGGGAACGCTCGGTCCGCAGTTCGACGGCCTCGAGCACGACCTGACCGAGGAGAACCTGCAAGCGCGCGTGCGCGGCAACCTGCTGATGGCGCTGTCGAACAAGTTCGGCTGGCTCGTGCTGACGACCGGCAACAAGTCGGAGATGTCGGTCGGCTACACGACGCTCTACGGCGATCTCGCCGGCGGCTTCGCCGTGATCAAGGACGTGCCGAAGACGCTCGTCTACCGCCTCTGCGAGTGGCGCAATTCGCCCGCTGCACTGCTTGGCCACTCGCCGGCCGAGCTGCCGGGCAAGCCGCCGGCTGAGCTGCCCGGCCAGTCGCCGGCGGCGCCGCCCGGCCGGATCGACGCGCCGATCCCCGAGTCGATCATCGAGCGCGCGCCGTCGGCCGAGCTGCGCGCCGAGCAGCGCGACGACGACTCGCTGCCGCCGTACGAGCTGCTCGATCGCATCCTCCACGGCTACGTCGAGCTGCACCTCGGACGCGAGCAGCTGATCGCCGACGGATTGCCGCCGGACGACGTCAAGCGCGCGATCCGCCTCGTCGACCTCGCCGAGTACAAGCGCCGCCAGGCGCCGCCTGGGATCAAGATCACCGAGCTGGCGTTCGGCCGCGACCGGCGGATGCCGATCACCAATCGCTACCGAGGCTGAGCGAAGTGATCGCACCGCTCCCCCCACGCCGCCCGGCGCGGCGCTCGCGCAAGCGCCGGCGATCGCTCGAAGCTGATGCACGCGCGCCTCGCGCGCCGCGCTCGCAGCGCGACGCTCGCTTTCATCGCGCTCGCCGCGCGATGCTCGCCGTCGTCGCGCTCGTCGCCGTCGTCGCGATCGCCGGCTGCGGCGACACGCTGCAGGACCAGCCGATCGCGCACAACACGCTCGAGAGCCTGATCGTCGCGCCGTATCCCGTCTACTGGCTCGGACGCTCCTTCCAGCGGATGCAGATCACCGAAGCGACGCACGACCCTGGCGGCGCGTTCACCGTCCAGTACGGCGACTGCGTCGAAGGCGGCGAGAGCACGTGCGTGCCGCCGCTGCGCGTCGTCACCTCGCCCGACAACAGCTTCGTCGCCGGCGGCTCGACGCCGCAAACGCAGGGACCCGTGCGCGGCGTCCAAGCCGTCTTCGCCCAGCGCGGCCACACGATCGAGCTCGCGACCGGCCGCGTCGTCGTCGGCGTCTACGCCGACAACGCCAAGCTCGCCGCCGCCGCCGCGCTGACGCTCGCGCCGATCAACGAAATCGGCGCGCCCGGCGAAGCGCTGCCCGCGCGCCTGCCCGACAGCGGCTTCGGGTCCACGCCGCTGCCCTCGCAAGTCCCTTCGCCGCTGCGCGCGCTCGATTAGGCGCCGGCCGGCTCACGCAGCCGCTGCGACGCCTGACCGTCGCCAAGCGCGCCCGACACGTCGTCCGGCAACGGCCTGACGGCGATCGTCATCCGCGTGATCGCGCACGTGCGCCCGGCGTCGTCTGAGAAGCGCACGTCCCACACCCATGTCGTGCGACCGCGGTGCAGCCGCGTCGCCTCGGCGTGAACGACGCCTTCGGTGACCGGGCGCAGGAAGCTCGTGCTGTTCGACAGCCCCATCGCCGTCTGGCCCTGCGGCAGCACCGCCAGGGCCGTCGCCAGCGACGCGAGCGACTCGGCGATCGACGCGTACACGCCGCCGTGCACGAGCCCCATCGGCTGCTTCAGCTCGTCGCGCACGCGCACCTGCGCAGTGACGCGCTCGTCGTCGCAGCCAAGCAGTTCGAGGCCGTACAGCCGATCGAAGCCTCGAACCGATTCGTCGAGGTGCTCTGCACTCGGCTTGCCCATCCCGGCGCCACGATAGCCTAAGCCACTTGCCGCAGAGCCTCGCCGCGCGATCGATCTGCGCCACAGAACACCGATGAGCCGACTGGACGACCTCCCCCCCGACCAGCGCGCGACGCTGTCGCTGCTGCTGCGCAGCCGCAAGAGCTACGCCGACGTCGCAGCGCTGCTCGAGATCCCCGAGCGGGCCGTCCGCGACCGCGCGCACGCCGCGCTCGCCGTGCTCGCCCCGGCGCAGGCGCGCCTGCTCGACGCCGAGCAGCGCGAAGCGATCGGCGACTACGTGCTCGGCCAGCGACGCGGCGTCGCCGAGCGCTTGGCGGCGCGCGCTCACCTCGACGACTCGGCGGCGGCCAACGCGTGGGCGCGCGCGCTTGCCGACGAGCTGCAGCCGCTCGCAGGCGAGCCGCTGCCCGAGATCCCGCCCGCTCGCGACGACCGCCCAGCAGCCACCACCACCCCCGCCCGTGATGACCACCCAGGCACCAGCACCGCCGCCGGTGACGACCATCCAGGCACCACTACCGCCGCCGGTGACGACTACCCAGGCACCGCCGCCACCGCCGGGGATGACCACCCAGCTGGCGCCGCCGCCGCCGGAGTCACCGCCGGCGCCGGAATCACGGCCGGCGACCGGCCGGCCGGGCCACGGCCGCCGGCCACGTCAGCGCGAGGCGCCGGCCCCGGCCACACCCCGTCGCGCGCTAGCTCACGGCGCGCCGGAGCCGTGCTGCTCGGCGTCATCGCGATCGTCGTCGTCGTTGTCGTCGTCGTGCTCAGCAGTGGCGGCTCCTCCAAGCACGGCTCGACGAACGCCGCGAGCGCCGAATCGTCGACCGGCGCCTCCACGAGCGCCGAAACGAGCACGAGTGACACGAGCGGCAAGCAGACGGCCAAAGCGAAAGAAGACAAGCGGATCACGCTGACCTCGCCCGACTCCGCGAGCGACGCCGCCGGCGTCGCCGAGGTGCTCTCCGAAGGCAGCCAGTACGCGTTCTATCTCGCCGCCGAGCACCTGCCGCCGACGAAAGGCTTCTTCTACGCCGTCTGGCTGTACAACTCGCCGAGCAGCTTCGAGGCGCTCAGCCGCGCTCCATCGGTCAGCTCGAGCGGCTCGTTCCAAGGCGGCGCATTGCTGCCGAAAGACGCCGCCAAGTACCACACGATGATCCTCACGCGCGAGACGAGCAGCAAACCGACGAGCCCCGGCCCGACCGTGCTCAGCGGCAGCTTCGCGCTGCACTAGCCGGCGAGCAGCTTGCCTGGGTTCATGATGCCCGTCGGGTCGAGCTCGTCCTTGACCGCGCGCAGCGCGCGCAGACCCGTCTCGCCGACCTCCGCGCCGAGCCACTGCGCGTGGTCGCGCCCGACCGCGTGATGGTGCGTGATCGTGCCGCCCGCCGCGACGATCGCCTCGCTCGCCGCGCGCTTCGCCTCGCGCCACTGCGCCAGCGGATCGTCGACGCGCTGCGCGGCGAGGAACGTGAAGTACAGCGACGCGCCCGTCTCGTATAGGTGCGAGACGTGGCACATCACGATGCCCGGCGTGCCGCCGTCGCGCAGCGCACGCTCGATCGCCTCGCCGACCGCGCGATGCAGCCGCCTGAGATTCGACCATTGCGTCGCCGTCTCGAGCGTCTCGACGAGCACGCCGAGCGTCAGCAGCTCGTCGCGCAGGTACGGCGCCGCGAAGCGCCCCGCCAGCCACGCCTCGCCCGGCGAGCGCCCGACGCTCAAGCCGCCGTGCTCGCGCACGAGCTCGATCGCTCGCGCGCGCCGCGCGCGCGTCTGCGCCTGCTCGCCCTCGAAGCCGAAGATCGCCAGGCACCCCTCGGCGTAGCCGCGCGCGCCGAGATACAGCCGCCCGAGCCTGCCTTTGACGCCGCCCGTGCCGGCGAGCGCCAGCGACATCACCGTCTCGGCCTCGTCCGAGAGCCGCGCGACGTCCGGCGCCGCGCCGTGCTGCGCCAGCGCGCGAAGCGCTTCGACGCCGGCGGCGAAGTCCTCGAAGAAGACGCCCTCGTAGATCCGCTCGCGCGGCGCCTCGCGCACGCGCAGCGACAGCTCGGAGATCACGCCGAGCGTGCCCTCCGAGCCGATCAGCAGCTGGCGCAGCGACGGGCCGGCTGCGCTCGCCGGCTGCGGCTCCAGCGCGATCTCGCCGACTGGCGCCGCCAGCTTCAGCCCGACGATCATCCGCTCGATCGCGCCATAGCCGCTCGACGCCTGCCCGGCCGAGCGCGTCGCCGCGCAGCCGCCGAGCGAGACGTACTCGAACGACTGCGGATAGTGCCCGAGCGTCAAGCCGTGGCGCGCCAGCTCGCGCTCGAGCGCCGGCGCGCGCATCCCGCCGCCGACCGTCACCGTGCGCGACTCGCGATCGAGCGCGACCACCGCGCCGAGCCGCGCCGTGTCGAGCGCGATCACCGCGCCGTGCTCGCCGCGCAGCGGCTCGACGCCGCCGACGACGCTCGTGCCGCCGCCGAACGGCACGACCGCGATCGACTCGCGCGCGCACAGCTCGAGCACCGCCTGCAACCGCTCGGCGTCGCCCGGCAGCACGACGGCGTCCGGCGCGCACAACGGGCGCCCCTGGCGCAGCCGCACGAGGTCCGGATAGCCCTTGCCGGCCGCGTGCAGCACGCGCTCGTCGTGCTCCTCGCGCACTCCCGCCGCGCCGACGAGCGCGCGCAGCTCGCTCATCGCACGCGCCGTCAGCGCCGGCTGCTCCAGCTCCACACGCGACAGCGCGACCGGCGCGCGCGGCGCCGGCAGCGCGCCGACGTGCTCCGCGAGGAAGCCCAGCGCCGTGCTCGGCAGCGCCGAGCGATGCGCAGCCTCGCCCCACCCCCACCAGCGCATCCGCGGCGGCGCGGCGCTCGCGCCGTGCTCAGCCACCGATCCGCTCCAGACCGTCGAGCGCCTGATCGAGCGTCGACGCCGCCGCGCGGCGCACCATGAACGCGCCGAAGCGCGGGAAGAAGCCGCTGAGGCGCTGGTCGAGCTCGAGCGTCACGCGCGTGCCGTGCTCGTGCGGCTCGAGTCGCACGCGCGTCTCAGCCGAGCTGAACAGGCGCTCGAACGGCGTGCCGATCAGCTGCTGCTCCCACACGAGCAGCTGCGCATCGGCCTCCGAGCGGCGCCAGCGGAAGTCGGCGCGCACCAGTTTGCCCTTCGCCGTTTTCATCACCTCCGTGAACGCATCGCCCTCGACGTCCTCGACGCGCTCGACGCGCGGCCACCACCGCGGCAGGTGGTGCGGATCGGCGACGAGCTCCCACAGACGCTCGTGCGGCGCGGCGATCGTGCGGCTGCGACGCGCCACCGGCACCGCGCGACCTCAGGACTCGTAGCTGAGCAGCGCGTGCGTCTCGCGCGGCGCCAGCCGCTCGCGGCCGTGCAGGAACGCAAGCTCGACGATGAAGCCGCAGCCGGCGACCGTCCCGCCGAGACCCTCGACCAGCTCGCACAGCGCCAGCGCCGTGCCGCCCGTCGCGAGCAGATCGTCGTGCACGAGCACGCGCGCGCCGTCGCGCAGCGCGTCGCTGTGGACCTCGAGCTGGTTCGTGCCGTACTCGAGCGCGTACTCGGCGCTGACCGTCTCGTATGGCAGCTTGCCCGGCTTGCGCGCGAGCACGAAGCCCGCGCCGAGCTGGAGCGCGAGCGCCGGGCCGAGCAGGAAGCCGCGCGCCTCCGCCGCGATCACGCACTCGACGTTCAGCGGGCGCGCGAGCTCGGCCAGCGCGCCGACCGTCGCCGACAGCGCCCGCGCGTCCGCCAGCAGCGGCGTGATGTCCTTGAAGTTGATCCCCGGCCGCGGGAAGTCGGCGATCTCGCGGACCAGCGCCTTCAGAGCGCTGTCATCGCGCAGGCCGTCGCCGTCGCGCGGGCCGTTGTCGGACACGGCGATCATCGTCGGCGAAGCATCTAATCAGCGGACGATCTTGCGCAGGTCGCGCACCAGCAGCAGGTGCTTGAGATGCGTCGCTACCGCCGCGAGGTTCTCGAGCGCCTCGACCGCCTCCTTGCGCCGCTCCGGATTACGCGAGCGCAGCGCCGGCGCGAGGATCTGCTGCAGCAGGTTCGCCTCGCGATCGGCTGAGGAGCGGAACACGCGCAGGTTGCGCCCGCCTACGCCGTAGCGCGCCAGCTCGGCGACCGCCGCGACGATCTCGCGCTCGGTCTCGTCGAAGTAGCGCACGCCGCCGCGCATCTCGCCTTTGACGACGCCGTACTCTTCCAGCTCGCGCACCAGCTTCGCCTCCGCCTTCGTGTCCTCGAGCACGTCTTCGATCGAGTACAGCGCGCCCGTCGCCTCGCGCACGCTGACGCTCGGACGCAGCGCGCGCATCCCCTCGCGCCCGACGCGCCCCGGCGCCGGCGGCGCCTCGCCCGGCGAGCGCCCCGCCGCGAGCTCCTGGCGGATCACGCGCAGCGGCAGGAACTCGTCGCGCTGCATCCGCAAGATCGTGCGCAAGCGATCGACGTCGCCCTGCCCGTAGAGCCGGTAGCCGCCCGGCGTGCGCCGCGGCGTCAGCAGTTTCTGGTCCTCGAGGTAGCGGATCTTCGAGATCGAGATGTCCGGGAACTCCTGCGCCAGCGCCTTGCAGACCGCGCCGATCGTCAGCGACTTCGCGCGCCCGCCGCCATCCTGCGCGTCGCTCCCGCTGCCCGCGCGCGAGCGCCCGCCGCCGGTGCTCGCCGTCGCCGCCTCCAGCTCCTCGACCTCCGACTGCGTCGCGCGCGCCGCCATCAGCGCACGTGGAACGTCAGCTTGTACTTGCCGATCTGCACCTCGTCGCCCTCCTCCAGGCGCCGCGACTCGATCCGCGAGCGGTTCACGTACGTCCCGTTGAGCGAGCCCATGTCGTCGAGGTGCCAATCGTCGCCGCGACGAATCAACAGCGCGTGATCGCGCGAGACCGTCACGTCGTCGAGGAACACCTCCGCGTCCGGGCGACGGCCGATGCTCGTGCGCTCGCGCTCCAGCGCGAAGCTCTCGCCGACGCGCCCGCCGCCGGCGCGGATCACCAGCGCCGGCCCGCGCGCCGTGACCTCCTCGATCTCGACCGGCACCAGCTCGCCCTCCTCGTCGATCCGGTACGTCGCCGTGACCGGCTCGGCGCCCGACTCCTCGCGCGGCAGCAGCGAGCCGCAGCGCTGGCAGTAGTTCGCGCCCTCCGCGTTGACGAAGCCGCACTCCGTGCAGTGAAGCGCCATCGGTCCTCGCGAGCTACGCGATCCGCGCGCCGACGGTCGCCGTCGTCGCGCTCTGCGCGGCGCGCGCGTGCTTCCCGACGTGAGCGAGCGGCGCCATCAGCCGTCCTGCTCGCCCGACTCCCGCGCGCCGCCGCCCGCGAGGATGTCGGTCAGCTGCTGCACGTCATCGCCCGTGATCAGCACCTCGCCGCCGTCGTGCTTGCGGCGCAGCCGGTTGACCAGCTCGGCGCGCAAGATGTCGATCTTGCCGTGCAAGATCCGCCGCTGGTAGGAGATCTCTGTCTCTTCCTCGGTCAGCTGACGGATGACGTCTTTCAGTTCGACATCCGAGAGCGAGCCAAGGTCGGGAAACGTCTCGTCCATCGTCAGCTCATCTCCTCGTGCGCGCTTGCGCCGGCTCGGACAGCGGCGCGGAGACGCCCGATGCCACCGGCAGGGAGCGAGCAGTATAGACCAAACGTCAGGCTGAGCTTGAGGCTGTGCAGGCGCTCATGCAGACGCGTCTGCAGGCGCTCGCGCGCGCAGCTCCGCGACCCCGTGGCGCACGTACAGCGCCGTCGCGACGAGCGCCAGCGCGAGGCCGACGTAGAGCATCGCTTCGCCGACTCCGCCGAGCCCGACCATCGCGAAGAAGAACGAGCCCATCACCGGCGCGACCGCGAGCCGCCCCGGCCAGTTGATCCGCAGCTCGACGCCGCGCGACAGGCCGTAGCGCCCGAGCAAGATCATCGCCAGCTCGCGCGCTGCGAGCACCGCCAGCGCCCAGCGCGGCAGCAGGTCGAAGCGCCAGCAGACGACCGCGCCCGAGACGACCAGCAGACGATCCGTGACCGGGTCCATCAGCGCGCCGAGCCGGCTGTACTGGCGCGTCACGCGCGCCGCGATCCCATCGGCGTAGTCGCCCCAGCCGATCACGCCGAACAGCGTCGCCGGCCACGCGCCGACGCCGTCCGCGCTCGTCAGCGCGACGACGACGAACACCGGGATCAGCGCGAGTCGGAAGAAGCCGATCGCGTTCGGGATCGTCCACGGACGCAGCGGGCTGCCGCTCTGCGTCGCCGCCGGCGGCGGCCCCGAGCGGTCGAGGCCGAACAGTCGCGCCGGCGACAGCCGGCCGCGCTCGGGCGGTTGCTCGGCGCCCGGCGCCGCGTCAGGCGTCCCACCCGGCGCGCCAGCGCCCTCGTTGTCGCCTACGGAGCGCCGCGCCACAGCTCGTCTACCGCCGCCAGCAGCGCCGCCGGCTCGGCGTCGAGCGGCGGGCCCGGCACGGCCTCGCGGCCACGGCGCAGCTGCGCCTCGATCTCGCCCGACTCGAGCGTGCGCCGTCCGACCGTCAGCCGCAGCGGACAGCCGAGCAGCTCCGCGTCGGCGAACTTCTCGCCCGGCCCCGCGTCGCGATCGTCGTAGAGCACCTCGACGCCGCCTTCGAGCAGCGTCTCGTACAGCGCGTCCGCCAGCTCGCGCTCGCGCGTGCCCGGCTTGCCGAGCGCGACGAGATGGACCGCGAACGGCGCCAGCGCGCGCGGCCACGAGATCCCGTGCTCGTCGGCGAACTGCTCGATCGCCGCCGCGACGATCCGCGCCGGCCCGATCCCGTACGACGCCATCCAGATCGCGTGCTCCTCGCCGCGCTCGTCGAGATAGCGCGCGCCGAGCGGCTCTGAGTAGCGCGTGCCGAGCTTGAAGATGTTGCCGATCTCGATCGCCTTGAGCAGCTCGATCGGCTCGCCGTCGATCGTCTCCTCGCCGCTCAGCCGCTCCTTGCCGAGCTGCGCGCGCACGACCTCGGCGTTCGCCGCGTAGCCGGACGCGCTCAGCACGATCTCGTCCTCGCCGGCGTCGCACGGCGCCATGTACTCGTGCGCGCCGACGCCGCCCATCACGCCGACGTCGCCCTCGACGCGGTAGTAGCGCAGGCCCGTGCGGTCCATGATCCGGTCGTACGCGCCGACGTGCAGCTCGTAGCGCTCTTCCATCCCCGCCTGGTCGCGATCGAACGAGTACGAGTCCTTCATGATGAACTCGCGCGTGCGCAGCACGCCGGCGCGCGGGCGCGCCTCGTCGCGCTCCTTGACCTGGAAGTGGTAGACGATCAGCGGCAGGTCGCGGTAGGAGCGCACGATCTGCGCGATGTGGAACGTGACCGCCTCCTCGTGCGTCAGCGCCAGCACCAGCTCCGCGCCTTTGCGATCGGTCAGCTTGAACAGCTCGTCGATCTCCAGCCGCCCCGTCTTGCGCCACAGCTCAGCCGGCTGCAGCACCGGCAGCAGCAGCTCCTGCGCGCCGATCGCGTTCATCTCCTCGCGCACGATCGCAACGACGCGCTCGTGCACGCGCCAGCCGGCCGGCAGCCAGCTCCACATCCCCGCGCCCATCTGCCGCACGAGCCCAGCGCGAACCATCAGCTTGTGCGAGATCGCCTCGGCGTCGGCCGGCGGCTGCTTCTCGGTCGGCAGGAGATATTCGGAGAGACGCGTCATCGCTAGCTCGCGCGTGGAAGTTCGTGCGCGCCGAGACGAGCGTATACGGCGAGCGCGCCAGACGCCGAGCGCCATACGCCGGGCGCCGTCCGCCAGACGCAGGGCGGGGCCGGGCCCGGGCGACGCTCACGGGCCGGGCAGGGCCGGGCGACGCTCACGCGCCGAGCAGCGCCGCCTCGATCTCGCGCAGGCGCTGCGTGTCGCCGCGGATGCCGACGATCGCGTCGTTGTAGATGAACGCCTCGCCGAGGCGCACGATCGCGTAGGCGAGCGTGTCCGGCGCGATCGTCGGCGTGAAGCGTCCGGCCTCGACCTCCTCGTCGATCATCCGCTCGATCGCCGCCGTCACGCGCGGCTGCACGATGCCGCCGCTCGACGTCAGGATCCGCAGCGCGCGCTCCTGCTCCTGCGCGAGCAGGAAGCGAACGCCCGGCGTCATCGCGACCTCGCGGTTGAAGCGGTCGAGCGCCTTCAGCAGCGCTTGCGCGCCACCGCCCGGCGTCGCCGCGCGAGCCGCCGCGACGCGACGCTCGCCGAGCGTCGCGAGCACTTCGCCGAGCAGCGCCTCGCGCGTCTGAAACCAGCGATGCATCGTCGCGCGCGCGAGGCCGAGCTCGCGCGCGATCGCCTGCACGTCGATCCGCTCAGCCGCGAGGAAGCGCCGCGTCGCCAGCTCTAGCGCCGCCTCGCGCGTCGCCGCCGCCGGTCTCCCCGGGCGGCCACTGGCTACCGGCGTCATACCGTCAGATTAGTCGCCCGCATCCCGCAGCGCACGGCGCGAGCGCGCGCCGATCGTGCGCTCAGGCGCGCTCGCGGCCTTTGATAGAACAGCGATCGACCGCAGACTTCGCAGCATCAACGACAAGGAGCCGACAAATGGCCTACTCCGTTCCGCCGCTTCCCTACGCCTACGACGCGCTCGAGCCGCACATCGACAAGGCGACGATGGAATTCCATCACGACAAGCACCACCAGGCTTACGTCGACAAGGCGAACGCCGCGCTCGACGGCACCGAGTGGGCCGACAAGCCCGTCGAGGACGTGCTGAAGAGCCTCGACAGCCTCGGCGAGAAGAAAGGCCCGGTCAAAAACAACGCCGGCGGCCACTACAACCACTCGCTGTTCTGGGAGAGCATGAGCCCCGACGGCGGCGGCCAGCCCTCCGGCGAGCTCGCCGCCGCGATCGACTCGGCGTTCGGCTCGTTCGCCGACTTCCAGGCGAAGCTGAAGGAAACCGGCGTCAACCAGTTCGGCTCCGGCTGGTCGTGGCTCGTGCGCGACGGCTCAGGCCTCGCGATCGTCGGCAGCGCCAACCAGGACAGCCCGATCTCCGACTCGAAGACGCCGCTGCTCGGCGTCGACGTCTGGGAGCACGCCTACTACCTCAAGTACCAGAACAAGCGCCCCGACTACATCGACGCGTTCTGGAACGTCGTCAACTGGGACAAGGTCGCCGAGCGCTTCTCGGCCGCCGGCTGAGGCGAAGGACGTTCAGCGCGGGTCGGCTCGACCGGCCCGCGCGCCCGGCGTCGCTAGCCGCGCGAAAAGCGGCGACCTGCGACCGGCGAGACCGTCTCGTCGATCGCCGCGCCGGCCGGCTCGAGCATCGACTCGAGCACGTCCGCGGCGCTCGCGTCGTTCTCCGCCGCGGCCGCTTCGAGCGCGGCGATCCGCTCCGGCGTCATCGCCGTCTCGTCCTCGTTCTCGGCCAGCCACGTGCGCGCCTCGGCGGCGGCCGACTCGTCGCGCACGACGACCTTGCCGGCCTCGTAGTAGCGGTCGATCTCCTTGAACAGCTCGTCGACGAGCTGCTCGGTCGCGACCTTCTTCAGCGGCTCGCCCTTCGAGTAGATCATCCCCATGTCTTTCGCGCCGGTGATGCCGAAGTCGGCGTGGCGCGCCTCGCCGATGCCGTTGACCGCGCAGCCGAGCACCGAGACCTCGATCGGGTCCTCGTACGCTTCCAGGCGCTCCTCGACTTCCATCACGACCTTGTCCATGTCGAACTGCAGCCGCCCGCACGTCGGGCAGGCGATCAGCACCGGGCCGCGCTCGCGCAGCTTCAGCGCCTTGAGGATCTCCCACGCGACCTTGACCTCCTCCTCGGCGTGGAACGTCGACAGCGAGATGCGGATCGTGTCGCCGATCCCGTCCGCGAGCAGCGTGCCGAGCCCGACGGCCGACTTCAGCGAGCCCGACCACTTCGTGCCGGCCTCCGTCACGCCGAGGTGCAGCGGGTACGGGATCCGCTCGGACAGCAGTCGGTTCGACGCGATCGTGTTCGGCACCGACGTCGACTTCATCGAGACCTTGAAGTTCTCGAACTCGAGCCGCTCCATCAGCTCGACCGTCTCGATCGCCGCCGTGACGAGCGCCTCGACCGGGTTCTCGTACTCCAGGTCGCGCAGGTGCTTCGGCAGCGAGCCGGAGTTGACGCCGACGCGCAGCGGCGTGCCGTGGACCTTCGCCAGCGCGATCACCTCGGCGACCTTCTCCGGTCCGCCGATGTTGCCTGGGTTCAGCCGCACGCAATGCGCGCCCGCTTCGATCGCCTTCAGCGCGAGCGTGTGGTTGAAGTGGATGTCGGCGATGATCGGGATCGGCGACTGCGCGACGATCGTCTTCAGCGCCTCCGCGTCCTGCTCGCGCGGCACCGCGACGCGGACGATGTCCGCGCCGGCCTCCGCGACTGTGCGGATCTGCTCCATCGTCGCCGGCAGGTTCGCCGTCTCGGTCTTCGTCATCGTCTGCACCGCGACCGGCGCGCCGCCGCCGATCGGCACGGCGCCGACGTGGATCTGCTTCTCGGAAGCCATAGGCTGATTCTACGATGCCCGGCGTCTACGACACCGCACGCGGCCCGCTCGCGCGCCTGGCCTCTCCCCTCGCCGCTCGCGCGCGCGCCCGCCGCCACGAGCGTTTCTTCGCGCTGACGCGCCTGCCCGACGGCGCTCGCGTGCTCGATCTCGGCTGCGGCGCGCTCGGCTTACGCGCGCTCGAGCCGCGGCTCGAGATCACCGGCGTCGACTTGCAGGAGCGGCCTGACTACCCCGGCCCGTTCGTGCGCGCCGACGCCAGCGAGGACCTCCCGTTCGCCGATCACGAGTTCGACCTCGTCTACTGCTCGAGCGTGATCGAGCACGTGCCGCCCGAGCGGCGCCAGCGCTTCGCGGGAGAGCTGCGCCGCGTCGGGCGCGGCTGGTACGTGCAGACGCCGGCCTTCTCCTTCCCGCTGGAGCCTCACGCGCTGCTCCCGGCGGCGCACTGGCTGCCGGTGGCGCTGCGCAAGCGCTACTGGCGCTACGGCGTCGCCGGCGAGTGGGAGCAGATCTCGCTGCTGCGCAAGCGCGAGATCGAGCGGCTGTTCGGCCCGGCGCTCGCGGAGCGCGTCGGGCCGTTCGTCAAGAGCTGGGTCTGCGTGCGTCCGGTCGACGCCTGAGCGCGCCGCTCAGCCGCCGAGGCGGCCGATGTCGTTGCTGAAGCCGTTAATCACGAGGAACGCCAGCAAGATCAGCCCGACCGAGCTGTAGCGGTACATCGCGCCAACCGAGATCCGCTTGCCACGCAGCTTCTCCGCGAGCGACCAGACGATGTGCCCGCCGTCGAGCGGCAAGAACGGGAACAGGTTGATCACGGCGAGCACGAGTGAGATGTAACCGAGGAAGACGAGCGCGATGCCCGCGCCGGCGACGACAGTTTCGTGCGCGTAAGTCGTGATGCCGACGATGCTTCGCAGTTCCTTGCGCGTCTTCGAGCTCGTCAGCGCTTTGACGAAGCCCGTCAGCGTGCCGGTCGTCGCGTGCCACATCGCCTTGACCGCTCCGCCGGCCGCGCCGAGCACGCCGAACGACTTCGCGCTGGCGCCGAACTGAAAGCCGACCAGCATCCGTTTCGCTTCGTCGCTATAGCGCGGGATGACCGACAGCGTCAGCGTCCTGCCGCCGCGGCGCACCGTGAACGTGACCGGCGTCGCCGCGCGACAGCCCTCCGTCAGAGCGCCCGCGCACCGATGCGCCTCGATCCTGTGCTGCGCCTGCCCGACCGTCGCAGCCCGCCCGTCGACAGCGACAATCTGATCGCCGGAGCGAAGCACGCCATAGGCGGCGTCGCCGTGTTCGACCTGCTGCACCCTCGTCGTCGCCTGAATCGCGTTCGTCGACGGGTCGAGGTTGAACAGGCCCGAAGCGCCGTCGAGGCTGCCCGAGAACAGCACCGCCCAGAACAGCACGAACGCGATCACGATGTTCACGCCCGGCCCGGCGAGGATCACCGCGATCCGCTTCCACGGCGGCTGGCTGTAGTACGCGCGGCGCGAGACCTCAGGGTCGAGCCCCTCGAGCTCTTCCGGGTTCATCCCCGTGATCTTCACGTAGCCGCCTGCCGGGATCGCGCCGATCGCGTACTCCGTCTCGCCGCGCTTGATCTTGAAGATCGTCGGCGGGAAGAACAGCGAGAAGCGCTCGACGCGCATGCCGACGAGCTTCGCGACCGTGAAGTGCCCGAGCTCGTGCAGCACGATCAGCGCGACGATTCCGAGGATCGTCAGGACCCAGCTCATGCCGGCCATCTTCGCAGGCGATCACGCCAGTTCCGGCAGTTCGCGTGCGCTACCGCCGCCCGCGACCCGACCGCGAAGCGATCGAAAAAGTCGTTCAGGCCAACGCCGTGACCAGCTCCGAAGCGACTGCGCGCGCCTGGCGATCGGCCTCGTACAGCGTCTCGAACGAGCGCACCGGCTCGGCGCCGAGCTGCGCGAGCGTGCGCTCGATCACCTCGGCGATCTCCAAGAAGCGCAGGCGCCCGGCGAGGAACGCGTGCACGGCGATCTCGTTCGACGCGTTCAGCACGCACGGCGCCGTGCCGCCCGCGCGCGCCGCTTCGCCGGCGAGCCGCAGGCACGCGAACGCGTCGACGTCGACCGGCTCGAACGTCAGCTCGCCGACCGCCGCGAGGTCGAGCGGCTCGATCGGCAGGTACGCGCTTTCGCCGCCGTGCAGCGCATACGAGATCGCGATCCGCATGTCCTTCGGCCCGACGTGCGCGAGCATCGCGCCGTCGGCGAGCCCGATCAGCCCGTGCACGAGCGACTGCGGATGCACGACGACGTCGATCCGCTCGTACGGCGTGCCGAACAGGTGGTGCGCCTCCATCACCTCGAGGCCCTTGTTCATCAGCGTCGCCGAGTCGATCGTGATCTTGCCGCCCATCGCCCACGTCGGATGCGCGAGCGCCTGCTCGACGCTCACCTCCGCCAGCCGCGCGCGCGTGCGGCCGCGAAACGGGCCGCCGCTCGCCGTGATCGTCAGCCGCTGCACCGCGCCGACCGGCTGGCCGGCGATCAGCTGGTGCAGCGCCGTGTGCTCCGAGTCGACCGGCACGATCCGCGCGCCCGTCGCCTCCGCCAGCGCCATCACCAGCTCGCCGCCGACGACGAGCGACTCCTTGTTCGCCAGCGCCAGGTCGATCCCCTCGCCGAGCGTCGCGACCGTCGGGCCGAGCCCGGCCGAGCCGACGAGCGAGTTCAGCACGAGTTGCGCGCCCGACTCGACGACGAGCCGCACGAGCCCGTCCGCGCCCGCGAGCACTTCGCCGTCGGTCCACGCCTCAGCCGCGCGCGCCGCCGCGTGCTCGTCGGCCAGCGCGATCCGTCTGACGCCGTGCGCGCGCGCCTGCGCGACGAGCTCCTCCCACGAGCGCTCCGCCGACAGGCCGATCACTTCGAGCTCGTCCTCGCGCGAGCACACGTCGAGCGCCTGCGTGCCGATCGAGCCGGTCGAGCCGAGGATCAAGATGCGCGTGGGCACGCACGGACCCTACGACGAATCGCCGCTGCCTTGCGCGCCAGCGTCGCCCGTGCCCGCTTGCCCGCCCGCCTTCGCGATGGCCGACTCGATGAACGCCGACGTGATCGTCGCCGTGATCACCGAGAGGAAGCCGATGCCGACGGCGAACGTCGCGGCGGGCGCCCGCGGCCGGCGCCACTGTCCCGCGCAGGTGTCGTCATGCGCCGGACAGTAGGGGTTGCTCCCGACGCTCAGCCGAGCTTTGCCGTGAACGGCACCTTGCCGCTCGAGCACGGGACGGGAGCCTGTGTCGGACCCGCCGCGATCATCAGGTTGACTTCGACGTAGCCGCTCGCCGTGCCTTTCTTCGTGAACGTGACCGAGAAGCTCGACTGGCCTGTCGTCAGCGATGCGCCGGGCACGACCGCGCTCGCGCAGCTCGCGCGCTTCAGCACGATGCTGAATTTCGATTCCGGGCCAGCCTTCGCGCTGTACGTTCCGGTTTTGTACGTCAGCGGTTTCGGTTTCGGCTTGGCCACAGCGACGCTAGTCGGAAGCGCTATCGCGGCAGCAGCGGCGAAACCGCGTCGGTCGCGAACGCCGACTTTTGGCTTTACGAAGCCGGATCAGGGGTCATACCCGAACTACGTAGCGCTACGTATAGGCCGCCCACACGTAGTAGCTGACGACGATCGCGAACAGCACGGCGTCGAGCCTGTCGAGCGCGCCGCCGTGCGCGCCGAACAGGCCGCCGGAGTCCTTCGTGCGCGCGTCGCGCTTGACGAACGACTCGAACAGATCGCCGATCGGCGCGAACAGCGCGACGCCGACGCCGATCACGATCGCGTGCGTGCCAGGCAGCCATTCTTGGTAGCGCCCGGCGATCCACACGCCGAGCACGGCGCAGAGCATGCCGATCACGAGCCCCTCGACGGTCTTGTTCGGCGAGATCGTCGGCGCGAGCGGTCGTTTGCCGAACAGGCGCCCACCGAAGTACGCGCCGGTGTCGCCGAGGAACGTGCCGACGAGCACGTCGAGGACGATGCCGAGGCCGTGCGGCAGGCCGCGCAGCAGCACTGCGTGCGCGACGCCGAGCCCGATCCAGTAGACGCCGAGCAGCGTCACCGAGAGCCCGCCGACGCTCGGGCGCGGCTGCAGCAGCGTCAAGCCGAACAGCAACGGCAGCGCGGCGGCGAGCACGAGCAGCACCTGGAACTGGTCGCCGTAGTTCGCCGCGAGCACGAGCGCGGCGAGCGCGACGAAGCCGCCGAGGCGCACCGGATGCGCGCGCTCGAACATGCCGTACAGCTCGTGCAGGCAGATGCAGCCGAGCACGAACAGCCCGAGCGCGAAGATCACGCCGCCCTCGATCACGAGGAACAGCGCGACGGCGATCGCCGGCACGGCGACGAGCAGCCGCGCGCCGAGGTCCGATTGCCGGCCGCCGTCGCCTTGTGGCCGGCGCCGGCGCGCGCGAGGCGCGCGCTCGCGGCGGGCCGAGTCGCCTTGCGAGCGCCGGCGTGAGCGTCCAGCGGGAGTGCGCGCGCCGCTCGCCATCAGCTCGCGCTCATCGCGCGCCGAAGCGCCTGCGGCGCCTAGAGAACTCCGCGAGCGACTGCTCGAGCGCCTCGCGCGAGAAGTCCGGCCACAGCTCGTCGCGGAAGACGAGCTCTGCGTATGCCGACTGCCACAGCAGGTAGTTCGACAGCCGCTGCTCGCCGCTCGTGCGGATGATCAGATCGGGGTCGTGCATCTCGGGCGCGTACAGGCACGCGCGGAACTCGTCCTCGGTGCCGCCCTGAAAACGGCGCGCGGCATCGACGATCTCGGCGCGCCCGCCGTAGTTGAACGCGACGAACAGCGTGATTCGCTCGTTGCGCGCGGTCAGCTCTTCGGCCGAGCGCATCCGCTGCACGAGCTTCGCCGAGACGCCTTCGCGCCGGCCGATGAAGCGCATCCGCACGCCTTCGTCGTGCAGCTCAGGCGTTTCCTGGCCGATCCGCCGCGAGAACATCTCCATCAGCCCGGCGACCTCCTCGGCCGGGCGCGACCAGTTCTCGGTCGAGAACGAATAGACGGTCAGCTCCTTGACGCCGAGCTCGGCCGCGTCGCGCAGACGGCCCTTGACAGCGTCGGCGCCGGCGTCGTGGCCTTCGTTGACCGACACGCCGTGCTCGCGCGCCCAGCGCCCGTTGCCGTCGGTGATGATCGCGACGTAGCGAGCAGTCTGCGCATCCGGCTCGCGCGACTGATCGCGCGGCGCGCGGGCCGCCGTCTCGAGCTCGCGGGCCGGCGCCGGTTGCTCGGCCGCGCCCATCAGACTTCGAGGATCTCTTTTTCCTTGGCCTTGAGCACCTCGTCGAGATCGCTCACGCGACCGTCGGTCAGCTTCTGCAGCTCGACCTCGGCGCGGTGCTCGTCGTCGGACGACGCCTCGCCTTCGGACTTCAGTTCGCGCAGCTGCTGCATCGTGTCGCGGCGCACGTTGCGAATCGAGATGCGCCCCTCCTCGGCGAGGTTGCGCACGACCTTGACGAGCTCGCGGCGGCGCTCTTCGGTCAGCTCCGGCACGGACAGACGGATCACGTTGCCGTCGTTCGACGGGTTCAAGCCGACATCTGACTCGTTGATCGCCTTCTCGATCAGCTTGATCGACGACTTGTCGTATGGCTGCACGCTGAGCAGGCGCGCTTCCGGCGCGGAGATCGTCGAGAGCTGGTTCAGCGGCGTCTGCGCGCCGTAGTAGTCGACGACGACGCGGTCGAGCAGCGCCGGGCTGGCGCGCCCGGTGCGGACCGTCGAGAACTCGTGCTGCGCCGACTCGGCGGACTTCTGCATTCGCTCGCGCGCGTCTGCGAGCAGTTCGTCGATCAAGCTGTCAGTCGCCATCAGCCTCTCCTCGCGCTGTCGAGACGAGCGTGCCGACGCGCTCGCCGGAGATTATCCGCGCGAGCGCCGTTTCGTCGTCCATGTTGAACACGTTCAGCGGCATGTGATTCTCCATGCACAGCGCGAGCGCCGTCGAGTCCATCACGCGCAGGCGCTGCTCGAGCGCCTGCATGTGCGTGATCTCGGGAATGAACTGCGCATTCGGATCGACGGCCGGATCGGCCGTGTAGACGCCTTGCACGCCGTTCTTCGCCATCAAGATGATCTCCGCGTGGATCTCGGCCGCGCGCAGCGCCGCGGCGGTGTCGGTCGTGAAGAACGGGTTGCCGGTGCCGGCGGCGAAGATCACGACGCGCCCCTTCTCGAGATGGCGCATCGCGCGGCGGCGGATGTACGGCTCGGCGACCTCAGAGACGCCGAGCGCCGACTGCACACGCGTCTTCGTGCCGGTCTTCTCGAGCGCGTCTTGCAGCGGCAGCGCGTTGAGCACCGTCGCGAGCATGCCCATGTAGTCGGCCGTCGCGCGGTCCATGCCGGCCGCGGCGCCTTGCATGCCGCGATAGATGTTGCCGGCGCCGACGACGATCGCGACCTCGACGCCCTGCTCCTGCACGTCGGCGACTTGGCGCGCGACGGCGGCGACGCGCTCGGGGTCGGCGCCGAACTCGAGCGTGCCCATCAGCGCCTCGCCGGAGAGCTTCAGCAGGATTCGTTGGAAAGCGGGAGCCATCGACGCGAGAGCCTACTCAGTCGCCTTGCGGCGGACGAGCGCGGGCGACGCGATGCAAAAAATGGAGTGCGATAGCAGCTGTATGCACTTTGTATATACGCCTGCTATCACCGTCCGCAACGCAACACCCGACCCTCGCCGCGCGATCGATCGGCCACTACTGGCCGACGGCGAAGCGCACGAAGCGGCGAATCACGACGTTCTCGCCGGTCGTCGCGGTCAGCTCGTCGCGCAGCTGCTGGACGGTCTTGCCGTCGAACTTCGGGTTGTGCATCTCCTGCTCGAGCAGCACGATCGTCTGCAGCCACGAGTCGAGCTTGCCTGAGACGATTTTCTCGCGGATGTTGTCGGGCTTGTCGGCGGCTTCCTGCTCGTAGATCTTCGCCTCGGCGTCGCGCGCGTCGGCCGGCACATCGTCGCGGCTGACGTACTGAACGGTCGGCGTCGCGGCGATCTGCAGCGCGACGTCACGCGCGAACTGGACGAAGTCGTCGTTCGTCGCGACGAAGTCGGTGTTGCAGTCGACCTCGATCAGCACGCCGACCTTCGCGCCGGCGTGGATGTAGGACTGCACGGTCCCCTCCGTCGCCTGGCGCTCGCCGAGATCCTGGATCTTCTTGCCCTGCTTGACGCGCAGGATCTCGATCGCCTTGTCGATCTCGCCGCCGGCTTCGGTCAGCGCCTTCTTGCAGTCCATCATCCCGGCGCCGGTGCGCTCGCGCAGCGCCTTGACGTCTTTCGCGCCGATCTCAGTAGTGCTCATGCTGCTCTACGCCTCCTTCGCCGGCGCAGCGGCCGGCGTGCTCTCGTCTGATGGCTCGGGGGTCGCTGGCGCTGCTGCGTCCGGCGGCGCCGACTCCGGCGCTGCTGCCGCGGGCGGCGCGGCCGCCGGCGTCTCATCGTCGGCCCCGGCGGGCTCGGCGGCCTCGGCGGGCGGCACGTCGGCGGCGCTTTCGGCGGCCGTCTCGGGCGCGGCCGACGTCGGGTTGGCCGGCTGGCGCGCGTCGGCGCTGGCCTGCACGGGCACGGCCGACTCGACGGCCGGCTCGCTGTCGGGCGCGACGGCGGTCGCGGCGACGGGCTGCGTCTCGGCGAGCGGTTTCTCGGCTGCCGCACGTGCGGCCGTGCGTTCAGCAGCGGCTTTGTCGGCGGCCGCTTTGTCTGCGACGACCTTGTCGGCGGCGGCTTTCTCTGCCGCGGCTTTCGCCGCAGCCGCCACGGCGGCTTTCTCGTCAGCCTCTTTCTTGACGGCTTCTTCCGCCTCGCGCTTGGCCTGCTCTTCGGCCTCGCGCTTGGCGCGCGCTTCGGCCTCGACGCGAGCGCGTTCCTCGGCTTCCTTGCGCGCCTTCTCCTCCTGCGCGCGGAACACCGAGTGGCCCTCTTGCACGACTTGGCCGATCGCTTGCGTGATCAGCGCGCACGAGCGGATCGCGTCGTCGTTGCCGGGAACGACGTAGTCGATGCCGTCGGGGTCGCAGTTGGTGTCGACGAGGCCGATGATCGGAATCCGCAGGCGACGCGCCTCTTTGACGGCGATCTCCTCGGTTTTGAGGTCGATCACGAACATCGCGTCGGGGACGCGCTGCATGTCTTTGACGCCGCCGAGGTTCGCGCGCAGCTTGGCGAGGTCGGCTTGCGCGGCCATCCGCTCGCGCGTCGGCAGCAGCGCGAGCTGGCCCTCGGCCTCGTAGCGCTCGAGGTCGTGCAGCCGACGGATCCGCTGGCTGATCGTCTGGAAGTTGGTCAGCAGGCCGCCGAGCCAGCGGTGGTTGACGTACGGCATGTCGGCGGCGGCGGCGACGTCTTTGATCGTGTCGCGCGCCTGCTTCTTCGTGCCGACGAACAGCACGGTGCCGCCGCGGTTGGCGATGTCGCCGGCAAACGACTGCGCTTGAGCGAGCAGCGCCTGCGTCTTGACGAGGTCGATGATGTAGTTGCCGCCGCGCTCGCCAAATATGTAGCGACGCATCTTCGGGTTCCAGCGTCGCGTCTGGTGGCCGAAGTGAACGCCGGCCTCCAGCAGCTCCGCGATACCTACTTGAGCCACGAGTACTCCCTTTTTTTATTTATTTGACTCCGTCCGTTCGGGTTCGCGGACCCGGCTTGTGCGACGGACGTCGCGTTGCCGGGCAGGGGCCGCGTCCGAGGGCGGACGGGTAGACGGTCTGTGAACGGCTCAGGATAGCTCTTCGGCGCGCTCCAGCGCGGCGCGCAGATCGTCTGGAAGCGGCGAGCGGACCTCGATTCGCTCGCCGCCGATCGGATGCGCGAAAGCGAGGCGCGTCGCGTGCAGGAACTGGCGCTGCAGGCCGAACGCGTCGGGCGTGCCGCGACTGCCGTACTCGGGATCGCCGACGAGCGGATGGCCGATCGCCTGCAGGTGGACGCGAATCTGATGCGTGCGGCCTGTCTCCAGCCGCAGCCGCAGCAGCGAGGTGGTCGCGAGCGCGTCGTCGAGCTCGAAGTGCGTGCGCGCCTCGCGCGCGTGCGCGCCGCCGACGGCCATGCGCGTGCGCACGCGCGCGTCGCGACCGATCGGCGCGTCGATCGTGCCGCTGCGCGCCGGCGGACGGCCGTGCACGAGCGCGAGGTATTCGCGCTCGATCTCGCGCTGCTGCAGCGCGCGCTGGAGCTCGGCGTGCGCGCGCTCGGAGCGCGCGACGACGAGCAGCCCGGACGTGTCGCGGTCGAGCCGGTGGACGATGCCGGGACGATCGGGGTCGCCGCCGGCAACGCCGCCGGCCAGACCGGAGAGCAGCTGCGAGAGCGTGTCCTCGCGATGGCCCTTGGCTGGATGCACGACGACGCCTGGCGCCTTGTCGACGACGAGCACGTGCTCGTCTTCGTAGGCGATCCGAAACGGCTCGCTCACGCGCGCGAGCGCACGTGCCGAGCGTGCTCGATCACGAGGAACAGCGCGAGCACGCCGAGCGTGATCGAGCTGTCGGCGACGTTGAACGGCGGCCAGCCGAGCGGCAGCTTGATGAAGTCGGTCACAGAGCCGTCGCGGAGCCGGTCGAGCACGTTGCCGAGCGCGCCGCCGATCAGCATGCCGGTCGGCAGCCAGATCAGCTGCTCGCGGCTGTGCAGCGCGAAGTAGACGAGCAGCGCGAGCAGCGCGAGCCCGATCAAGATCGTCACGATCGTGTCGCTGCCGGGCAGGAAGCCGAACGCGATGCCGTGGTTGCGCGTGTTGACGAACTGCACGCCGGGGAACACACCGCGTTCTTCGCCAGGCACGATCGAGTGTTCGATCGCGCGCTTGGAGAGCTGATCGCCGACGACGACGATTGCGAGCACGAGCGCGGCGAGCGCGTAAGGGCGCAGCGGCGACGACGCCCAGCGCCGGACGCGCGCGGCGCGCTCGCGCGGCTGGCGATCTTCGATCGCGCGCACGGCGCTAGCCGTGGATCAGGTCGTTGACGATCAGCGCGTTGACGATCTCGAGCGTGACGATCGCGAGGATCGGGCTGAAGTCGAAGCCGCCGAACGACGGCAGCACGCTGCGGAAGATCCGCAGGAACGGCTCGCAGATCTCGCGCAGGAAGCCGACGATCGCGTCGACGGTGCGCGAGTACGGCGGGCGCACGCCGACGCTGAACAGCAGCTGGATGACGATGTAGAGGATGATCAGCAGCGTGTAGACGTAGATCAGCGTCGACAGGTAGTCGGCGATCTGCGTGCGTGCGCTGGCGAGCGGCAGGAGCGCGGCGGCGGCGAGCATGCTCAGCTCGCTTTCGGCTCGAGCACGGCGTCGAGCGCGTCGCTGAACGCAGCGCGCACGCCGGCGCGCTCGAGCGCGTCGAGGCCGCGCGCGGTGACGCCGCCGGGCGAAGTGACCTCGCGGCGAACGGCGACCGTGTCGTAGTCGCGCCGGCGCAGCAGCTCGGCGGTGCCGGCGAGCGTCTGCACGACGAGCTCGGCGCCTTGCGCGGCCGGGATGCCCTTGCGCACGCCGGCGTCGATCTGCGCCTCGGCGACGAGCGCGACGTACGCCGGCGCGCACGACATCAAGCCCATCGCGACGTCGACGAGCTTGTCGTCGAGCACGACGAGCGCGCCGAGCTCGGCGAACAGCGACGCGACGAGCGCGTCGAGCGACGAATCGCGGTCGGGGTGCTCGCGCAGCTTCTCGTCGTCGGCGTCACGTCCCTGCACAACAGCGCCTCGGCGCACTTCGACTGGCAGCGACGGGATGAAGCGGTAGACCGGTTTGCCGGGATATGCGTTGCGCAGCGCCGACAGCGGCGTCGCGGCGAGGATCGACGCGACCGCTTTCGCATGCGGCGCGACTTCGGCGGCGACGTCTTGCAGCTGCGCAGGCTTGTGGCAGAGCACGACGAGATCGGCCGCGCGCGCGACGTCGGCGTTGCTCTGGAGCGCCTCGCCGCCAAGCTCGCCAACGAGCGCCTTCGCGCGCTCGCCGACCGGGTCGGCGCAAAGCACAGGCTCGCCCCACCCGCGCGCCATCGCACGAGCCATGTTGCCGGCGCCGATCAGTCCAACTTTCATCACGAGGTCACGCTACACACGTCGGGTTCGGAGCGAGGCGCATGCCCTGGCCGGCCAGCTCGCGCGCGGCGCCTAGCTTTGGTTGAAAAAACCCTTCTCGATCAACCGCGCTCGCTCCTCGGCGCTGATCTCGACGTTGCGCGGCGTCAGCATGAAGACCTTGTCGGCGATCCGCTGCATGCCGCCGTCGAGCGCGTACGTCAGGCCTGACGCGAAGTCGATCAGGCGCTTGGAGAGGTCCATGTCGGAGCTCTGCAAGTTGAGGATGACCGGGATCGAGTCCTTGAACTTGTCGGCGATCTGCTGCGCGTCGTTGAACGACTTCGGGATCACGAGGTGCACGCGCACGTCTCCGTTCGCTCGCGCGCCGACCGACTTGAGCACGGTCGTCGAGCGCCCGCCGCCGCCACCGCGCGGCGGCGCCTCGTCGTCGGCGAAGATGTCGTCGAACTCGTCGCGACGGCGGCGCAGGCGGCGCACGTTCGGCCGCTCGCGGTAGCGGTCCTCGATCTCCGCCTCCGGCGGAGCGTCGTCGTAGTCGTCGTGGTACTCCTCGGCGAGGCCGAAGTACACGAGCGCGCTGTGCCAGGAGTCGCGGAAAGCCATTGCAGTAGGTGCGTCTTCGCCCGGCGAGCCGGATTCCCTGCTCATGCTAGTCATTGACCCGGCCACTTCGCGCGACGATCGGGCCCGACGCAGTCGCTAAGTGTACAACCTCGTGCCGATTCGCACGATCGTCGCGCCCTCCTCGACGGCGACGACGTAGTCCTGCGAAGTGCCCATCGAGAGGTGCTCGAGCTCGTAGCGCTCGCCAAGCGCGCGCAGCGCGGCGAACCAGCGCCGAGAGTCGTCCGGCTGCTCGGCGAGCGGCGGCATCGTCATCAGGCCGGCGACCGGCAGCGGCGAGCGCGCGATGAACCGCTCCAGACGATCCGGCTCGACGCCGGCCTTGCCGCGCTCGCCGGCGACGTTGACCTCGACGAGGATCCGCAAGTCATGCCGCGCGATCGCGCGATGACGCTCGAGCTCGCGCAGCGCCGAGTCCGACGCGACCGAATGGATCAAGCGCGCGCGCGGGACGATTTCCTTGACGCGCCGGCTCTGCAGCTGGCCGATGAAGTCCCACTCGAACAGCTCGCCGTGCGCGTCGCGCTTCGCTTGCAGCTCCTGCGCGCGATTCTCGCCGACGAGCGTCACGCCGGCCTCGGCGAGCAGCGGCAGATCGTCGCGCGCGACGTACTTGACCGCCGCGAGCAGCTCGACGCCGTTGCGATCTTGCGCCGCGCGCGTGACCGGCGAGCGACGCACGGCCGCGTCGATCTGCTCGCGAACCTCGGCGACGTTCGCGCGAACTCGCTCGATGCGCAAGTCGGAGATCAGCTCAGCCACGCGACTCCAGCCTGGCGCCCGGCGCGCTCGGCTTCGCGCCGGTGCGAGAAGAAGCGCTCGTCGCAGATCGTGCAAGCGTCAGCTTCGTGCACGCGCGAGACACCGGCCGCGAGCAGCCGCTCGCGCGCGATCGCGCGCAGGTCGATGCGCGCCGGCCCGCCGCGCTGCAAGCCGAACGCCGCGTGCACCTCCGGGCCGACCTCGTAACAGCAAGCGCCCGCGCCCGGGCCGATCGCCGCTTCGAGCCGACCGCTCGCGCCGAGCTCGCGCAGCGCTTGCAGCGCCTGCTCGAGCACGCCTGCCGCCAGTCCGCGCCAGCCGGCGTGCGCGACCGCGACGACCGGCGTCTCGCCGTCGCCGGCGATCGCGACCGGCAGGCAGTCGGCCGTCAGCACCATCGCACCGACGCCTCGCAGCGCCGTCGCGTGACCGTCGGCGTCGATCGCGACCGCTTCGCCGCCGCTGCCGGCGCGCTCGCGCACGAGCTGCACTTCGCTGCCGTGCACTTGGCGGCTCGCGCACAGCCACTGCAGCTCGAGCCGCTCGCAGAGGCGATCGCGCGCCGCGCGTCCATCCTGCGCGCGCTCGCCGCGCAGCGTCGACAGGTTGCCGTGCGCGCGCGAGCTGAACAGCACGCGCGCGCCGCCGCTCAGCGCGCACGAGAAGCCCTCGGCGTGCTCGACGACGCCCGGCGCCATCGTGTCGCTCGCCGCCAGGTCCCGCGCCGTCGCCTCGCTGGCCGCGAGGTCGCTGGCCATGGCGTCGCTTCCCGCGGAATTGCCCGTCGCGAGTGGCGATCCGGCGCTCATTCGCTCTCCAACGCCGCGCTGTTCTCCAACGCCGCGCTCAGCTCGGCCTCGCGCCCAGGCTCGAGCTCGCCGTCGAGGCGCGCGCGCAGCGCGCGCGCCAGCGCGTAGCCGACCTGCGGGCCCGGCGCGACGCCGGCAGCGATCAAGTCGTCGCCGTTGATCCGCAGCTGAACATCGCGCCACTGCGACAGCCAGCGCCGCGCCGCCGCGACCGACTCGGGCCGGTCCTGCGCGTCGCCGAGCGCCGCCGCCAGCGCGATCGCCTCGACCGGCTCGCCGAACGCCGCCTCGCGGACCTGCCACGGTGTGCGCGCCTCGCCGAGCACGTCGCTGAGCGCCTGCGCGTACGTCGCCGTGCGCGCAACCGCGTCGCGCTGCTCGGCGCCCAGCTCGAGCTCGTCGATCAGCGCTCGCACGGCCTGCTCGACATGCTCGTCAGATTCGGCGCGGCGCTCGATCTCGACGCCCTCGCGCAGCGCGTCGGCGACCGGAAGCAGCAGCGTCGCGAGCAGCAGCAACTCGGCGCGGCCGTCAGCCGGCAGCTCGTCGAGCGCGTCGCTCGCGAGCGAGCGCTCGAAGCGGATCGCCGGATGCAGCGTCGCGAGCGCGCCGAGCTCGTCGAACGCCTGCAGCGCCGCGATCGGATCGTCTTCGGCCAGCGCCAACCGCAGCTCGGCGCCGAAGCGCGCGCGCGAGATCGTCGCCAGCGCGCCCGCGTCGATCGCTTCGCGCGCGAGCGCCGCCGTGCGCTGCTCCGCTGTGAATCGCAGCCGCGCGCGATAGCGCGCGAGGCGCAACAGGCGCGTCGGATCGTCGACGAAGCTGCGCTCGTGCAGCACGCGCAGTCGCCCGGCCGCGAGGTCCTCGAGCGCGTGCGGCGCCGTGCGCAGCTGAGCGCGCCGCACGCCGCCGAGCGCCACCGCGATCGCGTTGACCGTGAAGTCGCGCCGCTGCAAGTCCTCGTCCGGCGTGCCGCCACGCACGTCCGGCAGCGCGCCCGGCGCGGCGTATGACTCGGCGCGGCGAGCGGCGACGTCGATCCGGCCGCGCTGCCAAGCGACCGACGCCGTGCCGAAGCGCTCGTGCCGATCGACGCCACAACGCGAGCCATCATCAGCCGCGAAGCGGCAATCGACGATCGCGGCGATCCGTCCCGCAAACGCGTCCGCGGGCCCATCGACGACGATGTCGAGCTCGCGCGGGCTGCGCCCGAGCAGCAGGTCGCGAGCGGCGCCGCCGACCAGCTCGACGTCCTGTCGGCCGGCCGCCAGCTCGAGCAGCAGCCGCCCGGCCGGCAGCTCGCGCAAGCGCTCGAGCACCGTCATGCCGTCCGCGATCACGCTCCGCTCCCGCGCCACTCAGGTGACTCGCACCGGGATGCCGGCCGCCGCGACGTGCGCCTTCGCCTCCGCGATCGTGTACCGGCCGTAGTGGAAGATCGACGCGCACAGCGCCGCGTCGGCGCCCGCGCGCAGCGCCTGCACGAGATGCTCGGGCTCGCCGGCGCCGCCCGAGGCGATCACCGGCACGCCGACCGCCTCGCTGACGGCCGCGACGAGCGGCAGGTCGTAGCCGTCGCTCGTGCCGTCGCGATCCATGCTCGTCAGCAGGATCTCGCCGGCGCCGCGCTCGACGCCCTCGCGCGCCCACTCGACGACGTCGCGTCCCGTCGCCGTGCGCCCGCCGGCCAGGTACGCCTCCCAGCGCGACGGGTCGTCGAGGCCGCCGCCGACGAACGGGTCGGCTTTCGCGTCGATCGCGAGCACGACGCACTGCGCGCCGAACACCGCCGCGAGCTCGTCGATCAGCTCCGGGCGCTGCAGCGCCGCCGAGTTGATCGCGACCTTGTCGGCGCCCGCGTCGAGCACCGCCTGCGCGTCGGCCGCCGAGCGGATCCCGCCGCCGATCGTGAACGGCACGAACACGTCATCGGCCGTCGCGCGCGCGAGCCGCGCGATCGTCTCGCGCTTCTCGTGCGTCGCCGTGATGTCGAGGAAGACGAGCTCGTCGGCGCCCTCGCGGTCGTAGTGCGCAGCGAGCTCGACCGGGTCGCCGGCGTCGCGGATGTCGAGGAATTCGACGCCCTTGACGACGCGTCCGGCGTCGACGTCGAGGCACGGGATGATCCGCTTGAAGTGCATCTCGTCACCGTAGCGCTCGCCGGCGAGACGATTCTCGCGCGCGCCCGCCTTCAGCCGTCGAGCGCCGCGAGCGCTTCGGCGACCGTGAAGCGCCGCTCGTACAGCGCCTTGCCGACGATCACGCCGTCGAGCGCGTCGAGGCCGCGCTCGTCACGCAGCCGCGCGATCGCGCGCAGGTGCTCGAGCTCGCCGACGCCGCCCGAGAGGATCAGCTCGCCGTCGTCGCCGACCGCGCGCGCGATCGTCGCCGCGTCGCCGAGATCCGGGCCGTCGAGCATTCCGTCGTGGTCGATGTTCGTGTACACGAAGCGCTTCACACCCTGCCGGCCTTCGTCCCACCGTTCGATCGCCTCGCGCGCCGGCAGCTCGGTCGCCTCGAGCCAGCCGTGCGTCGCGACGTAGCCGCCGCGCGCGTCGATCGAGATCAGCACGCGCTCCTCGCCGTACGCCTGCCGCGCGCGGAACGGCAGCTCCGGATCGGTGAAGATCGCCGTGCCGACGATCACACGCGCGACGCCCGCCTCGAACGCCGCCTCGATCGCGAAGTCCGAGCGCAGACCGCCGCCGAGCTGGACCGGAACGCCGAGCTCGCCGACGATCGCGCGCACGCGCTCGAGGTTGACCGGCTCGCCCGCTTTCGCCCCGTCGAGGTCGACGACGTGCAGGTGCTTCGCGCCTTCTTCCGCGAACGCGCGCGCCGCCGACAGCGGGTCCTCGTCGTAGACCTTCTTCTCCTCGAAATCGCCCTTGACGAGGCGCACGGCGTTGCCGCCGAGGATGTCGATCGCCGGGTAGAGGTTCACGCGCGCGGCTCGCATGCGGAGATCGGCACGGGCGTCGGCTCAGGCGGCCTGAGCGCCGCTCGCGCTCGGCTGACGCGCGGCGATGCAGATCCGCGCGAAGTTCGCGAGCAGCCGCAAGCCTGCCGCCGATGACTTCTCGGCGTGGAACTGGACGCCGTAGAACGAGCCCTTCTGCACGGCCGTGACGAACCGCGCGCCGTATTCGGCGACGCCGAGCACGTCCTCCTCGCGCTGCGGCTCGGCCGCGAGCGAGTGCACGTGGTAGAACGCGCATTCGCGCGGCACGCCGGCGACGAGCGGCGACTGCGGTTTCGTCAACGTGACCTCGTTCCAGCCGATGTGCGGCAGCTTCAGCTTGCCCGTGCGCAGCGCGTGCACTTCGCCTGCGATCAGGCCGAGACCGGCCGCGCCGCCGAGCTCGCTCGAGTAGTCGAACGCGAGCTGCAAGCCGAGGCAGATGCCGAGCACCGGCGTGCCTGACGCGACGCGCTCGCGCAGCAGCGCGTCGAGGCCGAGCTCGCGCAGCCGCTCCATCGCGCGCGGGAACGCGCCGACGCCCGGCACGACGAGGCCGGCGGCCGCGCGCAACTCGTCGTGCTCAGAGCTGACGCTCGCGCGCGCGCCGACGTGCGCCAGCGCCTTCTCGACCGAGCGGCGGTTGCCCATCCCGTAGTCGACGACCGCGATCTCGACCTGAGGGCTCATCTCCGGCGCCTCGTTGCTCATGCGGTCAGCGTCCCCTTCGTGCTCGGCACGCCCGTCTCCGACGGGTCGATCGCGACGGCCTGGCGCAGCGCGCGAGCGAACGCCTTGAACGCCGCCTCGATCATGTGGTGCGCGTTCGTGCCCGCTTCGACGCGCAAGTGCAGCGTCAGCTTCGCCGCGTTCGCGACGGCGCGGAAGAACTCCTCGGTCAGCTCGTGCTCGAAGCCGCCGGTCGAGCCCGGCGGCAGCTCGGCCGCGAACGCCGTGAACGGGCGCCCGGAGATGTCGAGCGCGCAACTCGCGCGCGCCTCGTCCATCGGCACGGTCGCCGTGCCGTAGCGGACGATCCCGCTGCGGTCGCCGAGCGCCTGATCGAGCGCCTGCCCGAGCACGATCGCCGTGTCCTCGGCCGTGTGGTGCGCGCCCGTCTGCAAGTCGCCGCTGACGTTGACGTCGAGGTCGATCCGCCCGTGGCGCGCGAGCAGGTCGAGCATGTGGTCGAGAAAGCCGACGCCCGTCTCGCGCGTGCCCGCGCCCGTGCCTTCTAGCGCCAGCGACAGGCGCACGTCGGTCTCGCCCGTGCGCCGCTCGACGGTCGCGCTCCTACCGCTTTGTCTGTCTGCCGTGCTCGCCATCGCTCAATTGTCGCCGATGCGCGCCTCCATCGAGCGCGCGTGCCACTCGAAGCCCTCAGCGCGCGCGATCGGAACGCCGGCGCCGGCCAGCTTCGACGCCGCCGCCGCGTCGATTCGCACGTCGGCCATCCGCCGGCGGAAGTGACGCGGCGAGAGCATCGACGCGAAGCGCGCCGCGCCGCTCGTCGGCAGGATGTGGTTCGAGCCGGCGACGTAGTCGCCGAACGCCGTCGCGCTGTTCGCGCCGACGAACACGCAGCCGGCCGAGCGCACGCGATGCGCCAGCGCTTCGACGTCGGCGCCGATCAGCTGTAGGTGCTCGGGCGCGAACGCGTTGGCGAGCTCGAGCGCCTGCGCCGCGTCGAGCGCCTCGACGAGCGCGAACTCGCCCTCGACCGGGCGCTCGGTCTCCAAGCGCGCGAGCGCCGCCGCGAGCGCGTCGCAGCCGCCCGGAGCGGCGCAGACGGCGACGACGAGGCTGCCGGCGCCGTGCTCGCCCTGCGCGAGCATGTCGAGCGCCGCGAGCTCGACGTCGCGCTCGCCTAGCTCGGCGCCGAGCGCGACGAGCAGGTCGCTCGGTCCGGCGAAGCCGTCGATCCCGACTTGCGCCGAGAGCTGGCGCTTGGCCTCCTGCACGTAGAGGTTGCCCGGCCCGACGATCACGTCGACGCGCGCGACGCTCTCCGTGCCGTAAGCGAGCGCGGCGATCGCCTGCGCGCCGCCCATTCGATAGACGCGCTCGACGCCGCACAGCCGGCACGCGCCGAGGATCGCGTCGTCGATCTCGCCGCCGGCGCGCGGCGGCGCGCAGACGACGACGTCGAGCACGCCCGCCGCTCGCGCCGTGACGACGCCCATCGCGACCGTGCTCGGGTACGGCGCGCGACCGCCCGGAACGTAGACCGCCGCCGAGTCGACCGGCAGCTGGCGCACGGCGATCAGCTGCCCCTGCGCGAGCGTCATGCTCACGTCCGCTGTGACGCCGGCGTCGGCGACCTGCGCGACGTTCGCGATCGTCACCTGCAATCCGGCGACGAGCTCGAGCGGCAGGCGCTGGATCGCCGCGTCGAGCTCCTCCGGCGCGACGACGAGCGAGCGCTGCTCGGGCTGAGGCTCCTGCGCGTCGCCGTCGGTGCCAGCGTCGAGCTTGGGCGCCGACCCCGCCCCAGGCGAGGCGTCGAAGCGACGCGTGTAGTCGAGCACCGCGAGATCGCCCTCCTCGCGCACGCGAGCGATGATCTCGCGCACCGGCTGCTCCACCGACGCGCCGTCGGCGACGAGCGCGCGCAGTTGCCCCGCGACGCCGCGCGGGCCGCCGAGGCGCTCGAGCTCGGCGACGTGCACGCGCTGCGTGCGCATCTCAGCCGACGCCCGCCGTCGGCATCGCGCGCAGCTGCGCCAGCAGCGCGTCGATCTGCGCGGCCTTCAGCTTGTGCGAGACCGGATTGGCGATCAGCCGCGCCGTGCAGAGCACGATCTCCTCGCGGATCACGAGGTTGTTCTCGCGCAGCGTCGTGCCGGTCGCCGTCAGATCGACGATCGCGTCGACCATTCCGGTCAGCGGCGCCAGCTCGACCGAGCCCTTGACCTCGACGATCTCGCTCTGGCGGCCGGTCTCCTCGAGGTAGCGCGACGCGATCCGCGGGTACTTCGTCGCGACGCGCATCACGCCGAGGCGGCGCAGGCGCTCGATCGCCGGGTCGGGGCCGGCCTCGCTCGCGAGCACCATCGTGCAGCGGCCGAAGCCGAGATCGAGCAGCTCGTAGACGTCGCGCCCGCGCTCGCCGTTGCTGTGCGCGAGCTGCTCGAGCAGCACGTCCTTGCCCGTCACGCCGATGTCCGCCGCGCCGGCCTCGACATACGTCGGCACGTCCGACGGGCGCATCGTGACGACGCCGATGTCCTCGAACAGCAGCTTGCGGTCGTTCGAGCGCAGCTCGTCGGTGTCGAGCCCGAGCGCGGCGAGCAGCTCGATCGTGCCGCCGAACAGCGCGCCGCGCGGCACGGCGATCGTCAAGCCGCCGGTCGCGCTCACCGCGACTCTCCGGCCGCCGCGACCGAGCGCAGCTCGGCCAACGCGCCCGTGCCGCGTTCCTCGCCGGCGAGCGCCTGGTGCAGCGAGTCGACATACAGCGCGAAGCCGACCGCCGGCATGCTGCGCCCGAAGCGGCCGAGCAGCTCGTCGTAGCGCCCGCCGCCGCCGATCGGCGCGCCGAGCGCCGGGTCGTAGACCTCGAACACGGCGCCCGTGTAGTAGCCGATGTTCCGCACCAGGCCGAGATCGAAGATCACGCGCGCGGCGACGCTGTCCGGCAGCAGCTCATAGACGCGGCGCATGCCCGTCACCGCCTCGACGGCCGGCTCGGGCGCGTCGGTCAACAGCTCCGGGCCGCCGCGCCGTTGCGGCACGTCGAGCAGCAGCGCCGCCGCCTCAGCGGAGACTCCGGCCTCGTCGAGCAGGCGCTCGAGCGCGACGAAGTCGCGCCGCACGAGCGTCGCGAGCAGCTCGTCGCGAGCGCCTTGCGGGACGCGCAGGCTCTCCATCAGCGCCGGGAACAGCGACGCGTCGCCGACGCCGATGCGGAAGTCCTTCAAGCCGACCGCCTCGAGCGAGTCGCACAGCACGCTCAGCGCTTCGGCGGTGCCCTGCGGCGCCGGCGCGCCGATCAGCTCGATGCCTGCTTGCAGCATCTCGCGCAGCTGTCCGCGTTGCGGGCGGACGCCGCGGTAGGTGTGCGCGAAGTAGCAGAAGCGCAGCGGGCCGTCGCGATCGCCGTAGCGCGTCGCGACGACGCGCGCGATCGGTGCGGTCATGTCCGAGCGCAGCACGAGCACCGCGCCGGTCTCGTCGAACACGCGGTACGCCGGGCGCGCTTCGGCCATGTCCGCGCGCGCGAGCACCGACTCGTACTCGAGCGCCGGCGTGTAGATCTCACCGTAGCCGTCGCGATCGAACACGCGTCGCAGCGTGTCGGTGATCGCGCGGACCTCGCCGGTCTCTTGGGGCAGCACGTCGCGCGTGCCGGATGGGATTGGGTGGATCATCCGACCCGAGGTTACGCAGTTCGCCTGGCCGCTAAGCGTGGACGGGCTCGGTCGCGACGCGCTCGATGTGCGCGCCGAGCTCGCGCAGGCGCTCGTCGATCCGCTCGTAGCCGCGATCGATCTGGCGGATGTTGCCGATCTCGCTGCGTCCGTCGGCGCAGAGCGCGGCCAGCAGCATCGCCATGCCGGCGCGGATGTCGGGTGACTCGACGCGCTCGCCGCGCAGCCGGCGCGGACCGGTGACGATCGCGCGGTGCGGGTCGCACATCACGATGTCGGCGCCCATCAGGATCAGCTTGTCGGTGAAGATCAGGCGGTTCTCGAACATCCACTCGTGCACGAGGATCGAGCCCTCGGCCTGCGTCGCGAGCGCGACGGCGATCGAAGTCAGGTCGGCCGGGAACGCCGGCCACGGGCCGTCTTGGATCTTGCTCTTGAACTCGCCGACGTCCGATTGCGCGACGAGCTTCTGCCCGCCGGGCACGATCACGTCGTTGCCGTCGAGCTCGCTGCGCAAGCCGAGCCGCTCGAAGACCAGTCGGATCATCCGCAGGTCGCCCGGAACGGTGTCCTTGATCCGCAGTTCGCCGCCGGTCACGCCGGCGAGCGCGATGAAGCTGCCGATCTCGATGTGGTCGGGCGCGACGTCGTGTTCGCAGCCGTGCAGGCGATCGACGCCGTTGACCGTGATCAGGTTCGAGCCGATTCCGTGGATGTCGGCGCCCATCTTCACGAGCATCCGCGCCAGGTCCTGCACGTGCGGCTCGGACGCGGCGTTGCCGATCACGGTCGTGCCGGGCGTCAGCGCGGCGGCCATCAGCACGTTCTCGGTCGCCATCACCGACGGCTCGTCCATGAACACGTCGGTCGGTCGCAGGCCGCGCGGAGCGTGCAGCGCGATCTCGCCGTTGCACTCGACGTTCGCGCCCATCGCGCGGAACGCGTCGAGATGCGGGTCCAGGCGCCGGCGACCGATCACGTCGCCGCCAGGCGGTGACATCACGGCGCGTCCGAAGCGCGCGAGCAGCGGGCCGGCGAGCAGGAACGACGCGCGAATCGACTCGGCGAGGTCGCGCTCGACCGCGATCTCACGCGCAGTCGCCGCACAGAGCGAGAGCTCGTTCGCGCCGCGCCAGCTGACCGAGACGCCGAGCGCGCGCAGGATCTTCAGCATCGCCTCGACGTCGCGAATCCGCGGCACGTTGCGCACGAGCACTTCGTCCTCGGTGAGGAGCGCCGAAGCGAGGATCGGCAGCGCACCGTTCTTGTTACCGGCAGGAACCATCATGCCGGACAGCGGGACGCCACCTTCGATGACGAACTTCTCCATGAGCTGAACGCGACGCCGCTGGCCCCACGGCGGGGCTTTCGCATCGCGTCCGGCAAGCGTAACAGCCATCTGCCGTCAGATTCGCTGCTCGGACGCGCACACCTGCACGATCCCGGCGGCCGTCCACGGCAGCTGCGCGAGCCGTCGCCGGCGTCGACTTCCGCCTACCGACGACACGCCCCAGACCGAGCGATTTCGACCCTCGAGAGAACGGCTTGGCACTCGCCTAAATGCAATTCTCGTTGCAGGCATTCGACGCCGAGAATGGCTTTGCGATGCGGGATTCCGCGATCGGAGGCGATACGTACATACGTTCGCATCGCTTCCGTCCGAGAGCGGTCCTAGCTTCTACGAACAGATGTTCGCAAACGCAACGACTTCCAAGCTCTCGCAGCGCGCGCTCGGTGCCCTGCGTCTCACGCGCTCGTTCCTATTGCTCGAGGACGACTATGACGTCGACTGGGAGGTCGACTACGACGAGCCACTGACGCACATGCACCCACACCGAGCGACGCTGCGCGGGCCCGGAAGGCGCTCGCGACGCGCCCGCGCCAGGCGGGGCGGCGAAACGCCAGCTGCACACTCGATATGCCTCTCGCCGATCGACGGGCCGGCCCCATCGCTCTCGAACGGGGCTCGTGGCGCGACATGCGAGCTTCGCGACTCGCGGCACGAGCGATCCGAAGCACGACCGTAGCCGCTACGAGTCCACGATGCCCACGAGGCTCCGCGGAGTATCGAGCAGGCCCCGTGCCCCCGAGCCGAGTGACAGCGCGGCTAAGCGGGCTCAGACGAACGAAAGCAGTCGCTCGCGGCCGCCAGCCCACGCCTGGACGAACTTGGCCTCTTCATCTCCCAGACAGAGACCCGAGATATCAGGGCTCGAGCCGCGCCCTGCGGGATCGATGCGCGCCAACAGCCCAGCACGCAGGGCGATGAAGAACGCGTCCTTGGATTTTTGCAGTCCTGTCAGCAGAATCTCGACCCCATCAGGCCCAGCGCCCCCATAGCCGCCCATGTGGCGCAGCTCTTCGACCGCAAGCGCCGCTACGACCCAGATCGCGAATCGCTCGGCCGCCGTTCCTTTGCTGAGTCGCCCTCGTGACGATCGCGCAAGCGCCGACAAGTCGGCCGCGCATAGCGCCATCAGGCCGGGGGTTACGATCGTCAGCCACGGAGCCGGCCGTGCGACTAGGTGGTCCGCGACCAACACGAGGTCACGCCAAGCTTCGTCTCTCGACATGATCCCCTCGGCCGGGCTCCTTATCGCTGTGAGCAGTTGGCGAAGCGGCGGATCGGTTCGTGGGGTTCTCGCATACCGCGACGAGCGCGATCCGATCACGCCGGCGGCGCCATGCGAGTCCAACAGCTCTCGAGTCGTGATCAGCGTTGGCCATGCGTCACGCCCCACTTCTACATCCCTGACTGCGGCGTCCCTCACGGCGTCTCCATACTGCCTGACGACGTGATCTCCGACGCCCCCCCCCCAGAAGCAAGTCGCACGATCACCGCCGAAACGAGACTGCCCGACGAGGTCTCCGCTATGAAAGACCAACTCCGAGCCGATCCGCGATCGCGCCACGCTCCGGTCGCTCAACAGCCTTCGCTGAGCCGAAGCGATCCCAGTAGCAAACTCGTCACTTATCTCGCTGCCGACCGTCGCCATCGCCCCGAGCAGAGCACAATTTGCTTCATGTGACTTTTGATAGGCCTCCCGCGCCGCGAAGATGAAGATCTGGCCGCCGAGCTGCCGCGTGATCTTTGGACTCGGTATCGCTGATCTCAGCAGGCGCAGCATGAACGCGACCACCGCGAGCAACTCTGGGCCGCGATATGAACGGGCGGCATCGAGCAGCGCCGCCATCACGTCGTCAGCTCCGTCTGGATAGCTTCGCGCCTTGATCTGAAGCGCGATGAGCGCGACGACGTCCCACTGCTCCTTCGCGATATGCGGGACGAGCTCAGCGACCAGATCCTCGGCGCTCTGCTTGCGAAACGCGAGATGCTCCGCGGCGAAGAACTCGAGGAACGTCCGGTGTGTGAATCCGAACAGATCCTCGCCTGCCGCCGTCGAACCCTGATCCGTGAAGACCCACGCGCGTCCACGACAAAAGTCGACAAAATCCTCTGCGGCGGCGCGCGCTCGATCCGGATCGCCAAATCGTCGTTGGCCGAGATATGCGGCCGTCTGCGCAACCGCCTGCGGTCGAGTCACGCCGCCACTGAGACTCGGCGTGGTGAAGATCCACCAAGCGAGCTCACGGAGCGCCGGTCGCACGTGCTCGGCGAACGGGAGCACCGCGTTGATGCCACGGTGCTTGTCCCACGTAGAGAACAGCAACGATGCACAGCTGTCGTAGACGTCCGGAAGATTTTTCGGGATCGAGCCTGGCCCGCGGTGCAGCGACGCGAGCAGCGCAAGCAGCAGCGGATTGTTCCGAAGCTCGCCCGCAACGCTGCTATCGCTTATGAACCGCCGTGCGTGGGCTCGCCGGTCATCCTTGGGCTCATCCGCCAGCCGGAGGTCGAACCACTGCGCGGCGTAACGTTCGACCCGTTCCTCGTCGAAATCGCGCAGTTCTACGGTGTCGAACACGTCCTCGTCCAATGGCGCTTGGTGATATCCGACACGGCGCGATGTGACAAGGACCGGCGCCGATGGGTAGCGTCGGCAGAAGCTCTCCACCTCGTTGCGAACATCTTGCCGAAGCGACTGTCGAGAAGCTCGTCGAGCCCATCGAACACAACCAGCAGCCGGCCTCGCGACAACAGCCAATCGAACGCGCCCTCCCGGCACCTGTAGCTGATAGCTCGCGCGAGCCCAGTAGCTGAAGTACTCGACCAGCGACGTACGTGCCCCGCTTGGCGTGCCCGCGAAGCGACGCAGCTCTACGCTCCACGGCGTTCGATGTCGCGAGTTGACCGGACGACGGCCATAGTCGCGTGCAAGGTCGTGGCACACCTTCGCGGCGAGCGTCGACTTACCAGCTCCCGGGTTGCCCAGCGTCACACGCCGGTCGATCGTCGAGACGAACGTACCCAACGAAACCGTCTGGTCCTCGTCGCCCCGCGTGCCCGCGCTCAGCAGCGGCGGCACGAACAGGCGCCCTAGTGGAACACGCTCGCGCCCGAGCACGTTCGGCGGCTCGAGCTTGCTGTAGCGAAGCGCAACCTCCGCTCGGAGCTGCTCCTCAAAGGCCTGGTAGTCCGTCCATGCCGCGGGCGGGGTCGACGAGCTGACCTGTTGCTCGATCGCCTCCAATCGCGCCTCTACGACCCTGTGCCGCGCGACCGACTTGATCTCGTGCGCCGCAAGTACGTTGGCGGCGATCGCCGCGTTCAAGATCGTGTCTATGCTTTTCGAGATCTGATCGAATACCGCCTCGGCGTCAATTGCGTCTCGGCGGAGACTCCGATCGTTCGCGGCATCACCCACCGTCGTCAAGAACAGCCGCCGTATTCCACTGGTCGACGGTCCCGTCTCGTCCAGCGTGAACACGAACAGATCCTGCACGAGCGTACGCACCTCGTCAGAGCCGAGCAGCGTCGCCCAGAATGCCGGCGGCACGTCCGGACTCCGCTCGGCTTCGGCGAGGCCAACCGCGGCCCGGCTGATCGCCTCGTCAAGCTGGCGGGCCCGTCGCCGCGCGGGCTTCGTCAGCACCGCCGCACCGGTCCGGTAGAGAGGCTTGATCGCCAGTTCCCACACAGCGCTAGATAGGAGATTTGTCGCGATATCTAGAGTTATCACTCCCGACAGGCTAGCTTGCGCGCGCTGCGGACGCCATTGGCGTCCGGCATGCACGCCCGCGCGGTAAGGCAAATCCTTCGTGACGCATCACGCATCCGCCAGACCGACACGCCCGATCCACGAACGACGCACGGGCCGCCCTAGGGCGGCTCGTGCGTATGAAGTAAACCGGCGGCGTCCTACTCTCCCAGGCCCTTGCGGGCCAAGTACCATCGGCGCTGAGGGGCTTAACTGCTCTGTTCGGAATGGGAAGAGGTGTTTCCCCCTCGCCAAAGCCACCGGAAAAGGCGAGAGACCAGCCCTCCCGGTCCTTCAAAACTGCATAGCAGCCACATAACGCGTATCACCTACTCCTTCCGGAGCAGACACTAAAAATCCGTCAAGCCCTCGACCCATTAGTACCGGTCTCCTACAGGCGTCACCGCCCTTCCAGATCCGGCCTATCAACCTGGTGGTCTACCAGGGGTCTTACTCCCTCTAGGGGATGGGAGAACTCATCTTGAGGCCGGCTTCCCGCTTAGATGCTTTCAGCGGTTATCCGATCCACACGTAGCTAACCTGCAATGCCCTTGGCAGGACAACAGATACACCAGAGGTGCGTTCATCCCGGTCCTCTCGTACTAGGGACAAATCCTCTCAATTCTCCAACGCCCACGGCAGATAGGGACCGACAGAATTGTTACCACCGACCCTCCAGCGGGGCCGCGTGGGCCAGGTCATTTCTGCCTGGCTCTGCATGTCGCCATGCAGCTCGGACTATATCTTCGCAAAGGCATCACTCTTCACGTTCGGCGTATAGTCTCTGAGGATTCTGAATCGCTACCGATGACTTCCTTCCAGCGCACGCTCCTAAAGCGTCCGCCGCCATTCATAGACAACGCTTCATCTAGAAGGCGAGCGAATCCGCTCGACGTACGATGTTGACCGAGAGTCATCGATCTCACGATCGCTGCGAACTTCTCAAAGTCCTCCTGCTTGGAGGACAGAAGCGGCGACCGTTCGAAGAATGGAATCACGTACTCAACAAGGTCTCGTCGCCGTCTGACGACATAGACCAGCGCGCGGTCCTTTCTTCCATTTGGCTTGATATAGCCGCAGCCCTCGAACCGACAGCGGATCACATCCAGCACCTGAGCCCTATCACCATTCTGGCTGACATGAAACTCAGGAACCAGCTGATAACCACTGCGACACGAAGGGTTCCGGTTGACGGCGACTGCGAAGCAGCCCTCGCCATCTACGAAGCCCGAGATGTAGCCATCCAGCCTTTCCTGCTGATTGTCCGCACCCGACACATTGTCACTTTAACGCTCGCTCCGGTCGGAACGCGCGTCATGAGTAGTGCGGGATACACGGGTTTTCCAGCATATAGCCGAATTTATAGACAGCAACGGTTAACTTACTGTCTCACGACGTTCTGAACCCAGCTCGCGTACCGCTTTAATGGGCGAACAGCCCAACCCTTGGGAGCAACTCCACCCCCAGGATGCGACGAGCCGACATCGAGGTGCCAAACCGGGCCGTCGATGTGGACTCTTGGGCCCGATAAGCCTGTTATCCCCGGAGTACCTTTTATCCGTTGAGCGACGGCACTTCCACTTGCTACCGCCGGATCACTAAGACCTGCTTTCGCACCTGCTCGACTTGTCAGTCTCGCAGTCAAGCTCCCTTACTACCTTTACGCTCTACGCACGATTTCCGGCCGTGCTGAGGGAACCTTTGTGCGCCTCCGTTACATTTTGGGAGGCGACCGCCCCAGTCAAACTACCCGCCTGGAACTGTCCAGCACCCGGATTCACGGAATGCTGTTAGAAATCCAATACACCAAGGGTGGTATCTCAAGGTTGGCTCCACGCCGGCCGCAACCGACGCTTCAAAGCCTCCCACCTATCCTGAGCGAAATGCACCGAACTCCAATACCAAGTTGTAGTAAAGGTTCACGGGGTCTTTCCGTCTAGCCGCGGGTACTCGGCATCTTCACCGAGACTGCAATTTCACCGAGCTCCTCGTTGAGACAGCGCTGAAGTCGTTACGCCATTCGTGCAGGTCGGAACTTACCCGACAAGGAATTTCGCTCTAGCTGTTACTAACCAGGCTTCCTAACGCACGACCTGGTTTGAACTGGCCTTCGTCAGACCAGCGGGTCGATCATTTCTGCCGACCTCTTCATGTCGCCATGAAGAACGGACTGTATCTTCACCTCACTATGAGGCGGTTGGCGTACAGTCTCTGAGGATATTCAGAAAGGCTGAGGGCTTGCGTCTATTCATGCCCTCTACGAGCGACGCAATCTGCGCGACGCCGTCGAGCTCCAGATGCCGCGCATTTCGCATCAACGACAAAACTTCGACAAACGACTCGAAGTCGTGCGTCTTCGAAGTGCGCAGAGGCAGATCCTGCATGAACGGGACGATTCGATCGGAAAGATCGTCTCGTCGGCGAACACACCATCGGTACACGTCCTCACGATGGTCATCGTGCCGCGTGTTCCGATAGATCGCTCCACATCCAAAAAACTCCTGCAGAACCTCAAGAGCACCCAGACTGCGTGCTCCTTGCGTCACGACGAACTCTGGCCGAACCTGCCAGCCGAGTCGCGTTGCAGAACACCGATTGATGTTCACGCAAAAGCAACCCTCTCCGTCGATAAAGCCTGAGATCCAACCTTCTAGCCTGAATCTTTCCTGCTGATTGTCTGCACCCGACACATTGTCACGCTAGCGCCCCCTTCGGACACAACTCGTAGTGCGGGATACTCAGATATTCCAGCATATGGCCAACTGCACCTGCAGCATCACTGCTGCAGGGGGCAACGATGTCACCTTAGGACCGTTCCTTACTGTTACGACTCGAACGCAGCTAGCGTTCGAGCGGTCCGCCCATTTCTGACGGACTCTCATGGTCGCCCATGAGAGCGGACTATCTCATCTCTCCCCCGGTCTGAGGGAAGAGCCTGGCGTATAGTCTCTGAGGATTCCCAGCGTCATAAACGCCTACCGGGACGCCGCTTGCGCGGTCGACCGTCCCGATCCGACTGAACGCTGGGCCTTTCCTGCTGATTGTCCGCACCCGTGCATTTTCACGGCGCGACCTATCTTTCAGGCCGAACTCGTAGCACGGGATACTCGGATGTTCCAGCATTTGGCCAGGTTTTATAACTACCTCGGTCAACTGATAGTTACGGCCGCCGTTTACCGGGGCTTAGCTTCGCTGCTTCGAACCGAAGTCCTAACAACTCCACGTAACCTTCCGGCACCGGGCAGGCGTCAGCCCCTATACGTCGTCTTACGACTTAGCAGAGACCTGTGTTTTTGGTAAACAGTCGCTTCAGCCTATTCACTGCGGCCCTCTCGGGCTCCACGCGTAAAGCGCTTCACCCTACTAGGGCGCCCCTTATCCCGAAGTTACGGGGCGATTTTGCCGAGTTCCTTAACGAGGGTTATCTCGATCACCTTAGTATTCTCTACTTGCCCACCTGTGTCGGTTTTGGTACGGGCACGCGCTTCCTCCCTAGAGGATTTTCTTGGAGGTATGGCGTCAGGGACTCGCCGGCTAAACGCCAGCTGGCATCGCACCTCAGGTTATGCAGTCCCGCATTTGACAAGGACCGCCCCTACATGCTTACCCCAGGGCAACCATCGCCTGGGTTCCCTTAGCCTTCCTCGTCCCCCCATCGGTCAAACGGAAGCGACGTGGTACAGGAATATCAACCTGTTGGCCATCGACTACGCCTTTCGGCCTCGCCTTAGGTCCCGACTAACCCTGAGCAGACGAACTTTACTCAGGAATCCTTGGGCAATCGGTGGAGGGGATTCTCACCCCTCTTTCGTTACTAATGCCGACATTCTCACTTCCCAAGCCTCCACGGCTGGCTTCCGCCGCCGCTTTGCTGGCTTGGGAACGCTCTCCTACCGCGCGATCGGCCCGAAGAGTCTCACGCACCCGCAGCTTCGGTGACTAGCTTGAGCCCCGTTACATTGTCCGCGCTCGAACACTTGACCAGTGAGCTGTTACGCACTCTTTCAAGGATGGCTGCCTCTAAGCCAACCTCCTGGTTGTCTATGCACTCGAACATCGTTTCCCACTTAGCTAGTACTTAGGGACCTTAGCTGGCGGTCTGGGCTGTTTCCCTTTTGACGCTGAAGTTTATCCCCCAGCAACTGACTCCCGGAGTAGACGTGATGGTCTTCGGAGTTTGCCTGAAGTCGGTAACCTGGTAGGGCCCCTAGTCCAAACAGTGCTCTACGGCCACCACGTAATTTATCCGAGGCTATACCTAAATATATTTCGGAGAGAACCAGATATCACTGAGCTTGATTAGCCTTTCACTCCGACCCACAGGTCATCCGCCCAGTTTTCAACCTAGGTCGGTTCGGCCCTCCACGAGGTCTTACCCCCGCTTCAGCCTGCCCATGGGTAGCTCGCTCAGTTTCGGGTATACCGCCTACGACTATGTCGCCCTATTAGGACTCGCTTTCGCTACGGCTCCGCTCATCGCTTAACCTCGCCGCAGACGAGTAACTCGCCGGCTCGTTATGCAAAAAGCACGCGGTCACAGATCGAAGTCTGACTCCCACCGCTTGTAGGCACGCGGTTTCAGGTACTATTTCACTCCCCTTCCGGGGTACTTTTCACCTTTCCCTCACGGTACTAGTCCGCTATCGGTCACCAAGGAGTACTTAGCCTTGGAGGGTGGTCCCCCCAGGTTCAGTCCGCGTTTCACGGGAGCGGACTTACTCAGGAACGTCTGACGGAAGGCCATGCAGTTTCGTCTACGGGACGGTTGCCCTCTATGGTGCGCGGTTCCACGCGCTTCGACTACCACATGACTTTGTAACTTCCGCCGAGCCGGACACGGCTCGGAACAAACGCCCTACAACCCCCGACAGACAACGCGTGTCCGCTTACATCTGCCAGGTTTGGGCTGATCCCCTTTCGCTCGCCACTACTCAGGGAGTCTCTTTTGATTTACTTTCCTCAGGGTACTGAGATGTTTCACTTCCCCTGCTTGTCCTCCGCCGGTCTATGTGTTCAACCGGGGATAACGCCGCATTACCAGCGCTGGGTTTCCCCATTCGGGAATCCACGGGTCACAGGCTATTAAGCGCCTAACCGTGGCTTATCGCAGCCGTTCACGCCCTTCTTCGACTCTTGGTGCCAAGGCATCCACCGTGTGCCCTTACTATCTTGACGGTGATCTGGCCCAACGTGGCCTATCGCCTCTTGTGAAGCGGTTCGGTCACAGAGGGCCCGGTGATACCCGTTATTCAGCCGCCGCTTATCGATGGCGGCTGATTGTGGCTTCTATGCAGTTTTCAAGGACCGTGGAGAGGCATGAACGCCGGCCGGCACCGCGCACTTTGTGGTCGCGCACTCTGATGGCGCTCCCTCGCGGCTACCGGCGGACGCCGGTCTCTCAAAACTCAACAGCATGCTGGCGTAGTTTGCGGCCTTGACTCGCGCGAGCTCCGTAAGTAGTAACGGAGCCGTTCGCGATCGCGGCCATCCAGCCAGGTTCGGTCGACATGCTAGGCCCGATCCGCTTGGACATCGCCGAGCTTCTCAGTGCCCCGAATGGGACACACGAGCCTGGCGACCGCGCGGAACTGCGTCAGAAGACGCATCCTCGATCGGGGCACCGCTAGGTGCTCCCTAGAAAGGAGGTGATCCAGCCGCAGCTTCCGCTACGGCTACCTTGTTACGACTTCACCCCAGTCACGAGCCCCACCTTCGACGGCTCCCTCCCTTGCGGGTTAGGCCACCGGCTTCGGGTGTTGCTCACTCCCGTGGTGTGACGGGCGGTGTGTACAAGGCCCGGGAACGTATTCACCGCGGCAATGCTGATCCGCGATTACTAGCAACTCCGCCTTCATGCAGGCGAATTTCAGCCTGCAATCCGAACCGAGACGCACTTTAAGGGATTCGCTCCACCTCGCGGTATCGCAACCCTCTGTATGCGCCAATGTAGCACGTGTGTAGCCCTGGACATAAGGGGCATGAGGACTTGACGTCATCCCCACCTTCCTCCGGTTTGTCACCGGCAGTCTCGCATGAGTCCCCAACTAAATGCTGGCAACATGCGACGGGGGTTGCGCTCGTTGCGGGACTTAACCCAACATCTCACGACACGAGCTGACGACAGCCATGCACCACCTGTGAAAGTGCCCCGAAGGGAAGACGTGTTTCCACGCCGGTCACTCACATGTCAAGCCCAGGTAAGGTTCTTCGCGTCGCGTCGAATTAAACCACATGCTCCGCTGCTTGTGCGGGCCCCCGTCAATTCCTTTGAGTTTTAGCCTTGCGGCCGTACTCCCCAGGCGGACAACTTAATGCGTTAGCTTCGACACGGGGGGAGTCGACACCCCCCACATCTAGTTGTCATCGTTTACAGCGTGGACTACCAGGGTATCTAATCCTGTTTGCTCCCCACGCTTTCGCGTCTCAGCGTCAGTCACGTCCCAGCGAGCTGCCTTCGCCATTGGTGTTCCTCCTGATATCTGCGCATTTCACCGCTACACCAGGAATTCCACTCGCCCCTTCCGGACTCTAGCCCCGCAGTATCCACCGGCATTCCAGGGTTGAGCCCTGGACTTTCACAGCGGACTAACGGGGCCGCCTACACGCTCTTTACGCCCAATAATTCCGGACAACGCTTGCACCCTACGTATTACCGCGGCTGCTGGCACGTAGTTAGCCGGTGCTTCTTGTGAAGGTACCGTCACTCCATACGGCTATTCACCGCTGAAGCTTCGTCCCAACTGAAAGGGGTTTACAACCCGAAAGCCTTCTTCCCCCACGCGGCGTTGCTGCGTCACGCTTTCGCGCATTGCGCAAGATTCCCCACTGCTGCCTCCCGTAGGAGTCTGGGCCGTGTCTCAGTCCCAGTGTGGCTGATCGTCCTCTCAGACCAGCTACCCATCGAAGCCTTGGTGAGCCGTTACCTCACCAACAAGCTAATGGGCCGCGGGCCCATCTCGATGCGGAGGCCGAAGCTTCCTTTCCCCTTGCGGGCACATCCGGTATTAGCCCGAGTTTCCTCGGGTTGTCCCGGTCATCGAGGCAGGTAACCCACGTGTTACTCACCCGTTCGCGGCTCTGCCCCAGGGCAAGCCCTGGTTCGTCGCTCCACTTGCATGTGTTAAGCACGCCGCCAGCGTTCGTCCTGAGCCAGGATCAAACTCTCCGTGAAGAACTTCACGAAAAGCTGTCATGGAGTTGCCGATGCTCGCTCGCCGACAAGCGGCTGACGGGCGACCGGACGGCACGAGACCTATACACCGTGGTCCCGAACCATGACGGGGTACTTCTCTTCTACTTGACTCTTTGCCGTCACGCGGATCGCCGATAGCGCCCCGCTGACGGGTCGAACCTGGACGCACACCACGATCGAAATCGATCGTAGATGCGCATGCTGTTGAGTTTTCAAAGACCGCCGAGCCTCTCTCCGAAAGGTGCTTCCTTCTGAGGAGCCCTGCTTCGCGCCACGTCCGCAGACGCCATCTAGCGCGAACGACGAAGTATAGCGCTAAACCGCGCGCAGGCGTCGAAAGCGGCGCTTGCCGACCTTCAGCACCTGCCCATCGGCATGCTGCGCTGGCGACATCGTACTCGACCGCGCGCGACAGAAGCGTCGCCAAGCGTCACGGCGCCCTGGTCGATCAGCCGGCGCGCCTCCGAGCCCGAGACGCCGAACTCCGCCGCGATCAGCGCCCGGCAGGTACAGCTGACCCCTCGCCCGCCGCGAAGCTCGCCTCCTCGATCTGCTCCGGCGCCTCGTGCGCGACAAACACGCGATCGAACTGCCGCTCCGCCGCCGCCGCGTCCTCGCGCGAGTGCAGCCACGCGACCAGATCTCGCGCGAGCGAGCGCTTCGCCTCGCGCGCCGCCGCCGCCCGTTGCGCGGCGGCGCATCGTTCGCCGCTCCCGCGCCAAGATCGACAGCCGGCGACGCGCTCGCGTCCGTCGCACCGTCGCCGCGTCCCGCGACATCGTCCGAAGGATCGTCGAGCAGCAGCCGCCGATACTCCGCGACCGCCTCGTCCGGGATCGACATCGCCTTGCCGTACATCTCCTGCGGCCGATCGGTGACCCGATCTGGTTGCCGAGCGACTTCGACATCTTCTTGCGCCCGTCGATGCCGACGAGCAGCGGCATCGTCAGGATCGACTGCTCGCGCTTGCCGTACGCGCGCTGGATGTCGCGACCGAGCAGCAGGTTGAACTTCTGGTCGGTGCCGCCGAGCTCGACGTCCGCGTCGACCGCGACCGAGTCATAGCCCTGCAGCGGCGGGTACAGCAGCTCGAGCAGCGAGATCGCCTCGTTCGCCGCCCAGCCGTTTCGCGAAGTCGTCGCGCTCGAGCAGCTGCGCGACCGTCGTCGTGCGCGTCAGCGCGAGCAGCTCGACCATCGGCATGTCCAGCCATTCGCCGTTGCGCCTGACCTCGAGCCGCGCTTCGTCGGCGTCGAGGATCCGCAGCGCCTGCTCCTGGAACGTCTGCGCGTTCGCCTCGATCTGCTCGCCCGACAGGATCGGCCGCAGCGTCGAGCGCCCCGACGGGTCGCCGACGCGCGCCGTGTAGTCGCCGACGATCAGCACCACGCGATGGCCGGCGTCCTGGAACTCGCGCAGCTTGCGCAGCACGACCGCGTGCCCCAGATGGATGTCCGGCGCCGTCGGGTCGATGCCGAGCTTCACGCGCAGCTGCCGGCCTTCCCGGCCCGCGCGCTCGAGCTGCCCCGCGAGCGCGTCGCGCGGCAAGCTGTCGACCGCGTTTCGCGTCAGCGCAGCCGCGAGACCGGCAGCGTCGCTCGCCGCCCCGTTGCTGGCTTCCGGCATCCGCGCCAATGCTAGACTCTCGCCGGCGCGAGAGGCTCTCCGTGCCGCGCAAGCTCGCGGCTCGCGCCGCGCCCGAAGTCTTCTTCCCGGCGGCCGCGGATGCCTGCTCCGCACCGCCGATGAGCGTCGAGCTGCGTCCCGACATACCCCCCGCGCCGGCTTCCGAGCCGGACGACCGCACGAGCGGTCCCAAGCGACGGCTCAAGCGCCTGCGCCTCGTCGCGATCGTGCTCGCCGTGCTCGTGCTCGGGCTGATCTCGTTCGTCTTCGGCATCTTCGTCTCCGTCGCCTCCGACCTGCCATCGCTCGCGCGCTTCTCGACGTTGAAGAACGCGCAGAGCTCCGTGCTGCTCGACGACCTCGGCCACCCGCTCGGCGTCGTCAGCCAGCAGAACCGCGTCAACGTCACGCCCGGCGAGATCCCGCAAGTCGTCAAGGAGGCCGTCATCTCGATCGAGGACAAGCGCTTCGAGACGAACAGCGGCGTCGACATCCGCGGCATCGGCCGCGCGTTCGTCCAAGACATCCTCCACAAAGGCAGTGTCCAAGGCGCTTCGACGATCGAGCAGCAGTTCATCAAGAACGCGCTTCAAGCGCAGTCGCACCGCACGATCTTCGAGAAGCTCCGCGAGGCCGCGCTCGCCTTCCAGCTCTCGCACAAGTGGTCGAAGGAAAAGATCATCACCGCCTACCTCAACACGATCTACTTCGGCAACGGCGCCTACGGCATCGAGGCCGCCGCGCAGACGTACTTCGGCCACGACGTCAACCACCTCGGCTGCGGCCAGCCGAGCCACGAGCTCTGCGTGCAGCAGCTGCAGCCGTGGGAGGCCGCGCTGCTCGCCGGCATCATCCAGTCGCCGACCGGCTATGACCCCGCGACGCACCCCGAAGCCGCGCGCGAGCGCCGCGACACCGTGCTGCGCCAGATGATGCTGCAGGGCTACCTGACCAAACAGGTCTACGAGCAGAGCCTCGCGCAGGCGCTGCCCGCCGCCAAGGACATCCAGCCGCCGAGCGAGCAGACCGTCGAAGGCGTCGACGCCGGCTACTTCACCAGCTGGGTGCAGCAGCAGGTGATCGAACGCTATGGCGCCGCGCGCGCGTTCAACGGCGGCCTGAAGATCAAGACGACGCTCGACCTCGAACTGCAGCGCGCCGCCGAACACTCCGTCGACGCCTACCTCGAAAACCCCGAAGGCCCGACCGCGTCGCTCGTCGCGATCGAAAACTCGACCGGCGAGGTGCGCGCGATGGTCGGCGGGCGCAACTACGCCGACACGCCGTTCAACCTCGCGACCGACGGCGAGCGCCAGCCCGGCTCGTCGTTCAAGGCCTTCGACCTCGCCGCCGCGCTCGAAGACGGCGTCTCGCCCGAATCCGAGTGGACGTCCAAGCAGAAGACCTTCTACGTCCCCGGCCCGCACGGCACCGAAAAATTCGTCGTCCACAACGATGAAGGCAACTACACCGGCAGCGACACGCTGACCGGCGCGACCGCCTACTCCGACAACTCGATCTACGCCGAAGTCGGCCTGAAGGTCGGCACCAAGCGGATCGCGCGCCTCGCGCACCGCATGGGCATCACCACGCCGCTCTCGACCAACCCCGCGATGACGATCGGCGGCCTCACCGTCGGCGTCACGCCACTCGACATGGCGCACTCCTACGAGACGATCGCGCACGGCGGGCGGCGCGTCAGCGGCACGCTCGCGCAATCCGGCGAACCCGTCGCGATCCAAGAAGTCGACGCCGGCTCGCACACGCTGCCCGACGGCGACCAGCACGACGTCAACCACGTGCGCACCAACGCCGTGCTGCCGCCGAGCGTCGCCGCGACCGAGACCTCGATGCTCGAGACCGTGCTGCAGTACGGCACCGGCAAAGCCGCCGCGATCGGCCAGTTCGCCGCCGGCAAGACCGGCACGACATCCAACTACGGCGACGCCTGGTTCGTCGGCTACGACGCCAAGTACACCGTCGCCGTCTGGGTCGGCTACCCGAACAAGCTGATCCCGATGACGACCGCCTTCAACGGCACGCCTGTGCTCGGCGGGACGTTCCCGGCGCTGATTTGGCATGACTTCATGACCTCCGCGCTGAGCATCGACAAGAACCGCGCAGAAGCGAGCGCCGCCGGCAAGAGCAAGAAGAAAGGCGCCGGCGAAGCTGGAGAAAGCGTCTCGTCCGGCAGCGAAGAAACGGCCGCACCCGGCGCCGGCGGCAGCTCCGGCTCATCCGCCGGTGCTACGGGCGCCGGCGGCGCAGGGCGGTCGAATGGCGGCAAGAGCGGCGGCGAAGCTAAATCGCGGGCGCCGAGCGGTGGTGGTGGCGAAGCCAGCGGCGGCGGCGAAAGCGCGACGCCTGAAAAAGCCGCCGCGCCGAGTCCTGAAGCCACGCCGACGCCAGCGCCGAGCCAAGCGACGCCGAGCGAAGGGGCGGGGCCGTCGGCGCCCACCTCGCCGACCGGCGGCGTCAGTCCCGGCGGGTAGCCGCCGCGCCGCAGCGGGGCGGCGCGGCGCGACGGCCCACCATAGGCGACCTACAGCGTCATCGGTCCAGTCCATCCGACGCTGCTGAACACGAAGTCGGCGATTTCCTGCTGTTTGTTGACGAAGAACACGAACTGGTAGTTCGTCGACGGATCCGTCACCGAGTATGGGCTCGTTTTCGCCGCGACTTCCCCACCGAACGCGTTCGGGCCCACTCTTCCTCATACGCGCTGCAGCCGCTTCCAGTGCCCGCACCTTCTTCGCCGACTTTCTTTTCGGGGTTGCGCCAGGCTTCCTCGACCCATCCGCGCGGCGCTTTCGATTCCTTTTCAACGCCGTGCCGCCGACCGAGATCACGTCTTTCGACGCGGCCGGGTAGGAGACGCCATATCCGTCATCGCCCGCGGCGACCGTGATCGGAACGCCCGAGTGGTTGAAGTACGTGTCGTAGGTTTCCTCTTCTTTGTACTCGATGCTGTCCCAGCTGTTGCTGATTACGTTCGCGCCGAGCGTCACCGCCTCGTCCTCCGCTTCGTAGAGGTTCAGCGATTCGGCGTTTTTCGCCTCGACCAGCAGGATGTGGCATTCGGGGCACGTCGCCGAGACCATGTCGAGGTCGAGCGAGATCTCACTCGCCCAGCCCGAGTTCGATTCCGGATATTCTTTTGCTTCGCCCGTCTGGTTGACCTTTTTGAAGCACCCGCTCGTTTCCGTGCATTCCGGCACTTTGTAAGTTTTTCGATACATTTTCAGGTCGGCGTTCGCGTTCGGATCGTTGAACGCGTCGACGATCACGACCGTCTGGCCCGAGCCGCCGGCTTCCGGCACGTTGTAGGCGGTGCGCAAGTCAGCCGGCGAGAAGCCGCCGCCTTCACCGCTGCCTTCGAGTTGCGGACCGACCGCGTCGCTCGACGACGCCGCGACCGTCGGGACGTCGATCGCCATGCATTGCGCGCGCGTGCTCGTCGCCGGAGCGCACACGGTGTGCGGGCGGTCCGCGTGCGTCAGCGCGAATCCGGCGGCGCCGGCGCTCGACGCTACGCCGAGAGATGTCATCGCAGCGGCCACGACGACGCTGGCGACGCAAACAGCCCTTCCCGCACAGAACCTGCGCACAGAGACACTCGACCGGCCAGCACGCCGGCGCCTGCGCACATCGATCATTCGGCCCATCCGACCCACCTCCTCGTATGTGGACGCTCGATTGCCCCGCGCGAGCGCGCGTCAACACGGCCGATCCTCAAGAAGCGGTCAAAAATGACGCGAAGCGCTTCAGGCCAGGACCAGCCGCGCCGTCTTGTTTCCCACCGCGTCCACAGATCCTTCGCCGAGGCTTCTCAGCCCAAGCGGGACGGCCGGCTCTCAAGCGCTCACAGACCAAACCATTCCGCTAGCTGGAAACACTTCTTGCTATCTGCAGCGCTCGACCTCTAGGTTGCGCACGCAGGCTACTGGCAAGAGATATCCAGAAAGTGAGACCACATGATTAGAGATCGTCGGATGCGCAAGACGCGCGTCCTGATCCTCGCAGCGACGGCGTTGATCGCATCGCTCGCGATCGTCGCTACGGCTGCTGCAGAACCGAAGGGCATCTTCAAAAAGTACAACGATTGTCCAGCCTCGTCTCCCGGCGTAGCGCTCTGCTCGTACGCTGAAACGACGAGCGGCGAACTGTCGATCGGCTCGACGAAAGTGCCGATCAACAAACCGATCATCCTGCAAGGCGGCGCGATCCCGACCGGCGGATCGAACTTCAACGAATACTTCCTCGTGCCGGCGAAGGACGGCAACAGCCTCTCGAAAACCGAATTGAACGTTCCGGGCGGCCTGACCGACATCGTCAACTGCGAAGAAATCAAAGGCGAAGGCATCTTCGAAAAAATCGAGCGCTCCGCCTGCAAACTGGTGTTCGAAAACGGGACGACCGGCGTGACGATGACGACCGAACTCGTCGCGAACACGAGCAACCCGGCGATCCTCAACCTGACGAACCTCGTCGAAGAAAAAGGCACCGCGCTGACGCTTCCGGTCAGAGCGCACCTGAAAAACTCGCTGCTCGGCGAAAGCTGCTACATCGGCTCGGAAGCGCACCCGATCCAGCTGCACTTGACCGACGGCACGACCTCGCCGCCGGCGCCGAACAAACCGATCAAAGGCAAACTCGGCACGCCGAAAACCGAAGTCGAAAAAGAATGGGAATCGACGAAGATCAGCGAAAACTCGCTCGTCGACAACGCGTTCTCGGTGCCGGTCGCGGAAGGATGTGGTGGCTTCTTCTCCTTCCTGATCGACCCGATCGTCGACTCGAAACTCGGCCTGGAATCGAAAGCAGGCAACAACACGGCAATCCTCAACGGCACGTTGAACACGGCCGAAGCGGAAGCCGTGATCGCCAGCGAAAAATTCTGATCCAGACGGATCAGGGACGCTGACCTGACGATCCCGACCCGCCGCCCGGCGCCATGCCGGGGGTGGGTCGGGTCGGTCGGGACTTGAAGTCGGCCAGCGCTCCGTAGCCTGTAGCGCCGAAGCCCAGCGCGCCGGCCGTCGCGCCGCTCAGCCCGTCACCGTCGCGATCGCGTCCTCGGCGAGCACAGGATGGGCGCGCAGCGAGAACGGGTCTTCGTAGTTGCCCAGCTGACCGTCGACCTGCGGACAGCCGGGGCCGGCGAAACCCGCGCTGCAGGTCGTCTTCGCGCGCCAGCGCGCGACGTATTCGGCGTCGAACTTGCTCGCGGCTTCGCGCTGGCGGGTGACTGCGAGCAAGTGGAGCACCGCGGTGCGGACCGCCGCGAGCGGCTGCGGCTTGGCGGCGACTTTCCCGCGCACGACGAACACGCTCCAATGATGATTGAGCCTCATCGGCTCGCTGGCGACGCCGGCGCGCGCGGCGAAGATCGCGTTGACGACCTTGACTTTTTCGGGTGAGCGCAGGAAGAAGGCGGTGCGCGTGACTCGCTCGTGATAGGCGAGCTGCGCGAACTTGCGCCCGGTCCCGGTGCGTCGCACAAGCGCCGTCGCGGCCGCTTCGCTTGGCAGGTTCTCGACCAGATCGACGATGCGCTCTTCGGGTTCGTCGAACTGCGCCTGGTGCTCGCGGTAGAACTCGTCGAGCTGGCGCCGCGTGACTTCGCCGGCCGTCGCGGCGAGCTGTTCGCGGATCGTTTCGGCGGCCAGTTCGGCGCCGAATTCGAGCTTTACGTCGGCGAGCGTCTGGCCGGTCGCGCGCAGATGAGCGTCGAAGCCGCCGGTCGCGCGCTCGCGTTCGGCGAGCGTTTCGGCGAGCGTGCCTTGCGGCGCCGGAATGCCCTCGCGCGCGGCCTCGCCGATCAGCCAGTGCGAGGAGATCAGCAGCGCGAGCGCGCGCCGTTTGGCGCTGCCGTGCGGCTCGCCGCGAAATCCGTTGAACGCGCCTTTGCGTTCGATCACGGCGGTCCAGTGCTCGACGGCGGCCTTCGTGATCGCGACGTCGCCGATCCGAATCACGACGGCGTTGTCGGGCGTTCCGCCGCAAGCGGAAAGCGCCGCGCAGAGCGCGAGCGCCGCGACGGTCGTGCTTGCGGCGGCGAGGACCCGCGACCGCGTCGAGCGCATCACGCGGCGAGCGGTTCGCGGTCAGGTGCGCCGCCGGGCGCGCGGCGCGTCGCGATCACCCGTGCGCCGCCGCTCGGCGCGAACGAGACGCTGGCGCGCGTCGGCGCCTCCTCGCCGTCGCCGGCCGCCCGCAGGTCGAGCTCGCGCAGCACGACCTCCATCACGCGCTTCATCTCCAGCTGCGCGAAGTACCAGGCGACGCAGCGTCGCACGCCGCCGCCGAAGGGAATCCACGTGTACGTGCTCGCGTCGCGTTCGAGGAAGCGCTCAGGGCGGAACTGCAGTGGCTCGGGGTAGACGTCGGCGCGCCGGTGCATCAAGTGCACGCACGGCGCGACGATCGTGTCGGCAGGGATCGTCCACGCGCCGATCCGCATCGGCGCGAGCAGCCGCCGCATCACGAGCGGGACCGCGGGACACAGGCGGAGCGTCTCCTTGACGCACGCGTCGAGATATTCGTCGCCCTCGCCGCGTAGGACCTCCTCGCGCAGGCGAGCGAGCTTCGCGGGGTGGCGCAGCAGCCGCTCGAAGACCCACGCGAGCGACGTCGCCGTGGGCCCGTCGGAGAGCATCGTGACGAGTTCGTCGCGCATCTTCAGTTCGCTCGTCGCGGACGCCTCAGAGCCGTATTCGCGCTCGAGCATCGCGTGGATGTCCTCGTGGCCGCGACCGCCTCGCGCCGCTTCGCCGCCATCCGCGCGCTCGGCCGCGCTGCGCCGCAAGCGCACCTCGTCGAGCACGACATCCTCGACGCGGCCCATCACCTCGCGGAACTCGGCGCTCTCGGTCAGCGTGCGCTTGCCGAGCGCGGCGAGCAGCGCGAGGCGCCGCGGCTTGTTGATCCACGCGGTCAGCTCGACGAGCCGCTCGCGCAGGAGCGCGCGCCGCGTAGGGTCGATCTCGTCGAACACGGCGCTCGTGATCACGTCGAGGCTGATCGCCTGCATCCGCGGCCACAGCTCGAACGGCTCGCCGACCGGCCAAGTGGCGACCTGCCGTTCGGCGACGTCGGTGATCATCGCGCCGTAGTCGCGCATGCGCTGTCCGTGGAACGACGGCAGCAGGCGGCGGCGGTCGTCGAGGTGCTCCGGCTCGTCGAGCAGCATCACCGAGCGCGGGCCGAGCAGCGGCTCGAGCAGCGGGTTCGCTTCGGCCGCGCCCGAGCCGACGCTCTGCGCGTCGGACGTGAAGACCTGCTTGACGTGCTCAGGGTTGCTGAGCAGCACCCACGGACGCTCGCGGCGAATCCGCAGCGTGAAGGTCTCGCCGTAGCGGCGCGCGCAGCGATCGAGGTAGTCGAGCGGCCGCAGCGCCCAGATCACGGCCTGCAGCGTCGTCGGGATGCGCGGCCCTGCGGGCAGTGAGGTGTCGGGGGCGGCGGTCGTCGGTGTCATGCGGTTCGCTCCTGGTCGTTTCTCTCTGGGCCACTGCGACGGTGTCGATCGCCGTCGCGGACGCCTCCTCCGATGCGGCCAAACGCAAACGACCAGCAAATCCGGGCGTCTTCGCGTGGTGCCGGGGATAGGCCCCTCTTCTTGGTTACACGATCGAACGGTTCGTCGCGAGCGATCGCTCGCGAGGTCGTCTTGATGCGGCTCTTGCGAGCCGTGGTGGGCGGCGTGGTGGCTCGCGCTGGGCTCAGATGCGCGGCCGTGAGACGTTCGCGTCGCCGGCGGCGGCGAAGCGCCACGCGAGCTCGACGGCCTTCGTGATGCCGACGCGCGTGCCGGATGACACGACCGGCTCGCGCCACGCGCCCGTGCGCGGGCCGATCCGCACGGGCCCACGAACGAGCGAGCCGCCGTTCTGCTCGAGATCGATGCCGAGCGCCTGCGTCAGCTTGCCGGGTCCTGAGCAGAGCTCAGCGTCGCGCGGCGGGCGGCGACCGATCGAGCCGCGCCGCTCACGCATCAGCTCGATCCCGTCGAGCGGCGCGAGCGCGCGGATCAGCACGGCGGCGCCGACGCCGGGTGGCTCGCAGACGGCGTTGAGCAGGGCGTGAATGCCGTACGAGCGGTAGACATAGGCGACGCCGGGCTCGCCGAACAGCACGCGCGTGCGCGGCGTCAGACCGACGAACGCGTGACAGGCCGGCTCTGACTCGTGGTAGGCCTCGGTCTCGACGATCGCACCCGAGCAGCCGTCGTGCTCGACGACGCAGCCGATCAGCGCCTGCGCGACGTCGAGCACCGGGCGGTCGTAGAAGCTCCGCGGCAGCGTCTCCATCGTCGGTCGATGCGCGTCAGGACGGGACGTCGGCCTCGGCGAGCACGACGCGCGCCGCGGCGAGCTGCTCGGCGAGGCGCGCCGAGGAGGTGCCGCCTTCGGAGACCTTCGACTCCAGCCACGAGGATCGCTCGAGCACGGCGTGGAACTCACCCGCGTGCTCGGCGAGCAGCTCGCTTTGACCGCGCAGCTCGTCGTCGCTCAGCTGCGAGAGCGTGCGATCGCCGTCGACCGCGATGCGCACGAGCCCGGCGACAACGCCGTGCGCCTCGCGAAATGGCATGCCTAGACGAACGAGCAGGTCGGCGACGTCGGTCGCTGCGATCAGCTCGTCGGAGGCCGCTTCGGCCATCCGCTCGCGGTTGAACCGGACGCCGGCTGTCATCCCGGTCGCAGCCGTGATCGTCAGCTCGAGCGTGTCGACGGCGTCGAACAGGTGCTCCTTGTCCTCCTGCAGATCCTTGTTGTAGGTCAGCGGCAGCGCATGCAGCACGCCGTGAAACGCGGCGAGGTGCCCGACGACGCGCGGCGCCTTGGCGCGCAGCAGCTCGGCGGCGTCGGGGTTCTTCTTCTGCGGCATGATCGACGATGTCGCGCTCCACGAATCGGGCAACTCGCAGAAGCCGAACTCGGCGCTGCACCACAGCACGAGCTCGGCGCCGAGGCGCGAGAGATGCGTCGAGCAAGTCGCCGCCGCGTTGAGGTAGTCGAGCACGAAGTCACGGCCGGAGACGGCGTCGATCGAGTTGGGCGAGACGTCGGCGAAGCCGAGCTCCTCGGCCACCATCCTGCGGTCGGTCGCGAAGTTGACACCGGCGAGCGCGCCCGCGCCGAGCGGCAGTGTGCTGGCCTGCGCCTCGGCGAACGCGAACCGCTCGCGATCGCGCGCAAGCATCCAGAAGTACGCAAGCAGGTGGTGGCCAAGGTAGACCGGCTGAGCGCGCTGTAGGTGCGTGTAGCCGGGCATCGGCCAGTCGGCGTGCTCTTCGGCGCGCGCGAGCAGCGTCGCCATCAGCTCGCTGATCGCCATCCAGGCGTGCGCAGCGCGCTCGCGCGTGTACATCATCAGGTCGGTCGCAACCTGGTCGTTGCGCGAGCGCGCCGTATGCAACCGCCCGGCGACTGCCCCCGCCAGTTCGCCCAGCCGACGCTCGATCGCCATATGGACGTCTTCGTCGTTGGATTCAAACATGAACAGCCCCTTGGCGAACTCGTCTTCGACGACGTCGAGGCCGCGCAGCAGCGCGTCGCGATCGTCCTCGGAGAGGATCTCGCGCGTAGCCAGCATTCGCGCGTGCGCGCGCGACTGCGCGACGTCCTGCGCCCACAGTCGCTGGTCGACGGAGACCGAGTTGTTCAGGCGCTGGAAGTCGGGGTGCTGGGGGTTATGGAAGCGAGACAACGCAGGCGAACTCTATTCGTCAGCTCGCCGAATGACCACTGGGCACGCTTGACGCTGTGGAGTCCGACCCCCCACCCCCACTCCCCTCACAACGTAAACCGATCGGCCCTTTCGTCTTTCGTCGAGCCGGTGTACTCGCTGCAGTTTTTGACCACGAAGCCGCTCTGGCAGCTGGTCCTCGAGCGCCACTTGGCCTTGATCTGGGCGATCGCGTCGCCGAGCGTGCTTTCTTTCTCTGACTTGAGCAGTTCTTCGTGGAGTTTGGCCTTGACCTGCGAGAGCGGCGTGAGGTGCTCGGGGACCTTGTGGAGCACTTCGAAGAGGAAGAAGCCGCTGTCGGCCTCCGGGGCGATCGTGCGGCGCACCGTGGCCACGCGCACGGGGCCGTAGAGGCGGTTCGGCTGGGCTGAGAAGATCGCATCGTTGAGCACTTTCTGGCCGAAGACGCCGGGCACGAGGTCCTTGATCTCGCCGTGTTCGGAGGTGACCGGCTGGCCGATGCCCGGCAGCTCGGCGACGATGCTCTGAAAGCTCTTGCCCGCCCTGAGCTGCTGGCGTGCCCTCAGCGCCGCCGCTTCGCTGGTCATGCGCAGGATCTGAAGCGCGCGGCCTTCGGGGATCGTGAACTGGCTGCGGTGGGAGCTGTAGTAGGCGGCGACCGTCGCGTCGGTGACCGGGCGTTCTTTGCTTTTGATGTTCTTGAAGATCCCGTCGGCCAGTTTGCCGACCTTCGCTTCGAAGAGCATGTCTGCGATCGTCTGCCCGCTGCTCTTGCGGTAGGTCGTGAATTCGGCTTCTGTGCGGAACTCCTTCTTGCTCTGCTCGAGTTCTTCCTGGACTTCCCTGGAGCTCACGTGCACGCCCTCCTCGGCGGCCTCGCCGATCAGCCACTGGTTGTGGATCGCGTTGCTGAGCGCCGCCTGGAAGATCTGCTCATAGGACTGCTTGCAGGCTTCCTTCAGCTGCGCCTGCGAGCGCCCGACGCCGGCCTGGGCGCCTTTCGTGCGCGCGATGCAGGCGCTGTAGTCGGGTGGGTCCGGAAGCGGCGTCTGCGGGCTCTTCAGCATCATCTGCTGGCGAACGCTCGCGAAGGTGATCGCCACGCCGCCGACGTGGGCGAGCACGGCGCTCGGTGCGAGCTTGGTGGGCGCGGCCAGCTGGGAGACTCCTTCGGTTCGCGCCTGGGCCTGTTCGCGCTCGATCTTGGCTTCGAGGGATTCGTTTGAGCTGTTGGAGCTCTTGGTGGGCTGGGTGGTCTGTGAGCTCTGCGTGCTGGTGGCGCTCGAGGCGAGGCTCGACTGCTTGGGCTTGCTCGAGGAGCCGCAGGCGCTTAGGGCGAGGCAGAGCGCGGTCAGGAGGGCTGGCACGGCGAGTGTTGCTCGGCGGGAAGTCGAGAGCACTCGCTTGCGCGCCTTGATTGGGGTGAGAGTCCTCATCGCGCCGAGAAGCTAGAGGCTCTGGGGGCGTGGTTGGGACTTCTTGCTTTCGGCGGGTGTTTAGGGCTTGGAATCGGGGGGTTTTTGAGGGGTGGTGTTTCTGATTGGGTGGTTCGTGGCTGGACCGTGGGCTTGGCGGATGGGCTTCTTCGGCGGGAGTCGGCGGGGCTCGGGGCGAGAGACGCACGGGGCGCGAGGGCCCCGTGCGTTCATTCGGTTTCTGGCTGCTCTGCGCGCCTGAAGCTATCGGCGCCTCCGATCGGCCTCCGTATCGGCTCCTCTTCTGAGCCTCAGGCTCTTAATTGCTTGAGCCGCTCACGGCCTCAGTCGTCGAGGAACACTCCCAGGTTGAACGAGGCCGTCATGTGGAGCGAGATCCAAGCGTCTTCAAAACCGGCACCAAACTCCTCTTCGTACGGGTGTTCTTTCAGCCATTCGCATAACTGCTCGCATTCGCCGGTTTCCGGGTCGTGCGACGTGGCGTTCTGTTTGCATAAGATTTCGAACGTCCCACCGGCGGCGACTGTCGTTAAGCCGGGCGTCAGTAAGCAGCCGAGTGTCCCGCGTAACTTCACCTACAATGCGCCACAGACGTTCGTCAGTTCTTCTTCGCCAGCGATGCCTAACACACGCATCAGCAGCAGGGGCTGTAATTCGCCGGCGGCGTTCTTCTCGGATGCAAGGTGCACATCGGTCAGGACTAAGATCGTTTCAATCGGGTCTTTGCCCGAAGCGCTTTCGCTGCGACATGACAGGGTGCCCTGTTTGACGCCTGTGAACGTCAGCGTCGCTCCACATAAGTTAGTGTCTTTTTCACCGGCAGTCGTGCTGGCTTTGCAGTTTTTCACTTCGCCTCTGATACCTGTGCCGATCAGCGCTTTGCCGACTAACGTCGAGAACGAGGCCGCTGTGCCGGTGAACGTCCCTGCGAGTTCAGTCGCTTTCCCCGACGTAACTAACAGCATCGGCGAGTTGGCGTCTTCCGCGCTTGCCACGGCCGCGCAGAGCCCACACAGCGCCAGCAGCGCTCCGAGCGCCGCGAAGAGCAGTCTTGCCTGTCGCATCTTGATTCTCCTTGTGCGTGATTGTCGAGATCCGCCACATGAGTCTCCCCACAGCGCAAATGCATCTCCCGTCAGCCGATCAATCGTCGATCAGCGCCGATAGGTTCAGCGAGCCGGTCGCGCTGACGCTCATCCACGCGTCTTCGAACCCCGCGCCGAGGTTCGCTTCGAAGGGGTGTTCTTTGAGCCATTCGCATTCCTGCTCGCATTCGCCTGTTTCTGGGTCGTGCGTCGTGCCTCCTTGTTTGCAGACGATCTCATAACCGCCACCCGCAACGATCGTCGCTAAGCCAGGCGTCAGTAAGCACCCGATCACGCCCCTAACTCTGTCTTTGAGCGTGCCGCACACTAAGACCAGTTCTTCTTCGCCCGCGACACCTAAGACCCGCAGCAACAACAGCGGCACTAATTCGCCGCTAGCGGCTTTCTCTGTAGCGAGGCCCAGATCGAGGCGCACTAATATCGTTTCTGCCGGATCTTTGCCCAGCGCGCTTTCGCTGCGGCACGATATCGTCCCTTGTTTGACGCCCTTCACGGTAACCAGTCCTTCGCACGCGTCAGTGTCTTTCGCGCCTGCGCTTTCTTTACAGGCTTTAGCGGTCGCTTCCAGGCTCGTGCCGGTGAATGCTTTTCCGCCTAACGCCGCGAGCGTCGTTGCGCCAGCTTTGAACACGGCGTTCAGTTCTACGACCGATGCTCCTTCTAACACTAACAGCATCGGCGAATTCGGATCGCCTTCTAAAACTAACAGCATTGGCCCATCGACATCCACATAGGTAGCGAAGTTCAGCGAGCCGGTGGTACTGAGGTTCATCCACGCGTCTTCGAACCCCGCACCGAGGTTCGCTTCAAACGGGTGTTCTTTGAGCCATTCGCATTCCTGCTCGCATTCGCCTGTTTCCGGGTCGTGCGTCGTCGCGCTCTGCTTGCAAGCGATCGCGAACGCGCCCCCGCCAGGGATGGTAGTCGCGCCGGGGCTCAATAAGCAGCCAATCACGCCCTTGACCTTGTCTTTGACCGTGCCGCAGACGACCGTCAGTTCGTCTTCGCCGGCGACGCCTAACATCCTGAACAGCAGCAACGGCTCTAATTCACCGCCGGCGATCTTCTCCGAAGCCAGGTGCAAGTCCACCAGCGCTAAGACCGTTTCGACCGGGTCTTTGCCCGAGGCGCTTTCGCTGCGGCATGCCGTGGAGCCCTGTTTCATTCCTTTGACCGTGAACGTCGCTTCGCATAAGTTCGTGTCTTTCGGGCCGGTACTTTCTTTGCAACCTTTCACCGTCGCTTCGACTTCTTTGCTCACCACCGCTTTGGCGCCTAACGTGGCGAGCGAGGATTCACCGCCTTTGAGCGACCCAGTGACTTCTGTCACCAACGGTCTTTCCGCGCTCGCCGCGGCAGCGCCGAATCCGCACAGCGCTAGCGACACGCCAAGCGCCGAGATCAACAGTCTTTTCCGTCTCATCGTCTTTGCTCCTTGGGCGTGGTTTTCCCATGCCGCGGTACGAAGCTCCCCATAGAGCACGTCTGCTCGAGTCTTCCCGCTGCACACAGCGGAGCGACGCACGGAGCGCTCGCCCCGTGCGTCGCTCATGCTTGTCGGTTTCGCTGTAGGGCCTCCCCTTCTAGCTATGAGCTTCGTCATATGCTCAATCGTCGCCGAAGACCCCAAGGTTCAGCGAGCCGGTCCCACTGAAGCTAAACCACGCGTCTTCAAAGCCCGCGCCGAGATTAGATTCGAATGGGTGTTCTTTCAGCCATTCGCATAACTGCTCGCATTCGCCGGTTTCCGGGTCGTGCGTCGTGGCATTTGCCTTACACGTCAAGGTGCCCGTCCCACCAGCGGGAATTGTCGTTAAGCCTGGCCCGATTAAACAACCTAGCGTCCCCTTGACCTTGTCTTTGACCGTGGCGCAGGCGATCGTCAGTTCTTCTTCGGCGGCGGCTCCTAAGACTTTGAACAAAAGCAGACCCTCTAATTCCCCTCCGGCGGTTTTCTCAGTGGCCCCGTGAACGTCGCTAAGCACTAACACTGTTTCAATTGGATCTTTGCCTGACGCGCTTTCGCTACGGCAGGCGACGGCGCCCTGTTTGACGCCCGTGAATCTCGCCGTTGCTTCGCATAAGTTCGTGTCTTTTTCACCGGCGGTCGCGCTGGCTTTGCAGTTTTTCAGGGTCTTTTCGATATTTGTGCTGGCGAGCGCTTTGCCGCCTAACGTTGTGAGCGTGGATTGCCCACCTTTGAACGTCCCCGTGAGTTCAGTAACTTTCCCCGATGTGACTAACAGCATCGGCGCATTCGCGTCTTCCGCACTCGCCATCCCCGCGCAAAGCCCGCACAGCGCCAACAGCGCTCCGAGCACCACAAAAAGCAGTCTTGCCTGTCGCATCTTGATTCTCCTTGTGCATGATTTCCAGATCCGCCGTAGAAGCCCCCACAGCGACCACGTTTCGTCCAGTCCAATTGTCCGCATGCACGCGGCTTCAACCTCGCGCATGCGGACCTACTTCTCCAGGGCTCAGTCGTCGAGGAACACCCCAAGGTTGAATGATCCGGTCAGGTGGATATTCATCCACGTGTCTTCAAAGCCGGCGCCGAGGTTCGTTTCGAACGGGTGTTCTTTCAGCCATTCGCATAACTGCTCGCATTCGCCGGTTTCAGCGTCGTGCGTCGTGGCGTTCTGTTTGCATAAGATTTCGAACGTCCCACCGGCGACGACTGTGGTTAAGCCGGGCGTCAGTAAGCAGCCGATCGTGCCCTTTAACTTGTTTTTGACAGTGCCGCAGACGACCGTCAGTTCTTCTTCGCCAGCCACGCCTAATACTCTTAACAGCAGCAGGATCTGTAATTCGCCGGCGGAGTTCTTCTCTGTGGCCAGATGCACGTCAGCGAGCTCTAACACCGTTTCGACTGGGTCTTTGCCGGAGGAGCTTTCGCTGCGGCAGGCGGTGGTGCCCTGTTTGATCCCGGTTAAGGTCAGTAGCGCTTCGCATAAGTTGGTGTCTTTTTCACCGGCGGTTGGGCTGGCTTTGCAGTTTTTTATTGCCATTGTGTCCCCTGTGCCGGTCAGCGCTTTTCCGCCTAATGTCGAGAGCGAGGATGCCGTGCCTTTGAACGACCCCGCAAGTTCGGTCACTTTCCCCGAGGTAACTAACAGCATCGGCGCATTCGCGTCTTCCGCGCTCGCCAGGGCCGCGCAGAGCCCGCACAGCGCCAGCAGCGCCCCAAGCGCCGCGAAGAGCAGTCTTGCCTGTCGCATCTTGATTCTCCTTGTGCGTGATTACCGAGTTCCGCCGCACAAGTCTCCCCCCACAGAGACCGCGTGTCCGTCAGGCCAGTCCTCTGATCTGAGCGATGCACGGGGCCGGGGGCCCCGTGCATGCTCGTCTTCTTAGCCCTGCTCTGGAGCTCTCAGCTTGCTTGCCGATCAGCCCTTGGTGTTTGGAGCCGAGCTTGCTTCAGTCGGTCAGTCGTCGAGGAACACCCCGAGGTTGAACGAGCCGGTTGCGTTGACGGTCATCCACGAGTCTTCGGCGCCAGCGCCGAGGTTGGATTCGAATGGGTGTTCTTTCAACCATTCGCATAACTGCTCGCATTCGCCGGTTTCTGGGTCTAATTTCGTGTTCAGTTTGCAGCCGATCGTGAACGTCCCGCCGGCGGCCACCGTCGTTAAGCCGGGCGTCAGTAAGCAGCCGATCGTGCCCTTGACCTTGTCTTTGACCGTGCCGCAGACGATCGTCAGTTCTTCTTCGGCGGCGACGCCTAAGACTTTGAACAGTGCCAGAATCTGTAATTCGCCGCTGGTGGCTTTCTCCGATGCCAGGTGCAGATCGGTGAGCGTTAACACCGTTTCGACAGGGTCTTTGCCCGCGGTGCTTTCGCTGCGGCAGGCGGTGGTTTTCTGTTTGACGCCAGTGAAGGACAGCGCCACTTCACATAAGTTGGTGTCTTTTTCACCGGCGGTCGCGCTGGCTTTGCAGTTTTTCACGGTTCCCGTGAGGCCTGTGCCGGTCAGCGTTTTGTTGCCTAACGTCGCAAGCGTGGATTCCCCGCCTTTGAATTCCCCCGTGAGTTCAGTAGCTTTCCCCGTGCTGACTAACAGCATCGGCGCATTCGCGTCTTCCGCGCTCGCCACGGCCGCGCTGACGGCGCCGAAGGCGAGGAGTGCGAACATCGCGAACAGCAACAGCTTTGCTTTGCTCATGTTTGCTCCTTGTATGTGCTTGCGGGAGCGCCGGCTTTCGCTTGGAGCGCTCCCCTGTTTGGTCCTGCAGGAGCAGTCTCTCAGCGCCTGGGGCGGCGCTCAAGCATTTGGGCGGATTGTTTCCAGAAGTAAAGCCAGCGCTTGGCCGGCTTTTGGCGCTACTTGCGCTTCTTCTTGGCGGGCTTTGGCCCGTAGCGGCGGCGCGCCTGCGCTTCGCAGGATTTGCGCTTGGCCTTGCCGCGCTTCTTGTGGCAGCTCTTCAGCGCTTTTGCGAGCTGCTGGGCGCGCGTCGGGGGCTTGGCGCAGCCGGTGACCTTGATCGCGGTGCTCTGGTTGATCGGCGCGCCGTTCTGCGCGGTGAATTCGGTGGGCATCGTGAGTTTGGTGCCCGCCTTGCAGATGTCGGTGTTCGTCGTAAGCGCCGAGTAGGGCTGGGCGGGCAGGCTCAGTTCGAAGCTCGAGAAGGGGACGTCGGGGGTCGCCTTGAAGGTCGTCGTGGTGATCCCCTTCTTGATCTGGGTGTTGCCGACGAGGATCACTTTGATCGGGTAGCTGCCCGAGCCATTGAGCACGATCGTCAGGTCGGGGAAGGATTCGGCCGCGTGGGAGACGAAGAAGGCCGAGCCTTCAAGCGGCACTGGCAACAGCGGCGTGAGCACCTTGGCTTTGCCGACGATCGATTCTTTCGGGCAGTTGGCCGGGTTGGCTTCGAAGACCGAGGCCAGGCAGGCCTTGTTCAGCGTGCTCAGGCGGCTTGGCAGCTGCTTTGGCAGGCTGACTTTGACTTTCGCGAGGTTCGCGTAGGTGCCGAGCGGGCCACTCGGGTAGCTCAGCTTGACCTGAAGGCCGGTGCCGTTGGCTTTCGTCGATTTGCCCGAGACCGAGACCGCGAATTTGGGGGCGAATTTGAGCGTCTGGCAGCTCGCCGCCTGGATCGGCGCGGAGAGCTGCGCGATCGCGCCTTCCTGGGCTTTGACCGTGGCGGTGATGCTCTGCGGGTTGCAGCTGGTCGGGTTGAAGGTGAAGTTCGAGCGGTTGATCGTGACGTTCACATTGCGAATGTCCAGCGGGACCCCGTCGAGGATGTGGGGGATCGAGTAGGCAGTGCCCGGTTCGTTGGTCGTGACGGTCAGCGCGGCGGTGTAGGGGTCGATCTGCACCTTCGCGCGCACGATCACGTTGCCGAGATTGAACGGCCCGGCGATCGCCGGGGTGAGGATCGAGAGGCCGAAGGGCGCGCCCTCGTAGCTTTCGGTGAGGAAGACTTCCCCGCCGTGCACCGTGAAGGGATTTGAGCCGAAGCCGGCTGAGACGGTCGATTCCCCGATCCGGCTGTTCGGCGGGCAGGAGCCCGCGTTGGCCTGAGCTTCGGGGCAGAGCGTGACGCCGGTCAAGACACCGGAGAGCCCCGGAGGCGTGCGCACCTGGACCGAGCCGATCTGCTGGTTTGCGTCTTCGCGGTTGATCGAGGTCGAAAGCGGGCCGAAGGCGCCGGCGTTGATGTTGGTCATGCCCGCGGCGAGGCTCGGGGAGAAGGGCAGCGGCGAGGACGGGCAGGGTGAGCCACCGGGCCCAGAGGTGACCTGAAGGCTCGCGCTGGAGCTGACCGGGGTCGTGCCCGACCACGGCGTGAAGGTTGCCTGGACCGGGTATGTGCCGCAGCCGGAGGGGCTTGCAAGCGGCGCGCGCGGACCGCCGGTGAGGCTCACTTCGATCTCTTCGGCGTTGATGTCGGGGGTGTTCTGGAAGGTCGTTGAGATCTGCCCGCTGCTCGGGTCCAGCGAGACCTGGCCGGGCAGCTTCAAAAGCACGCCGGAGATCGGGTCTTTGACGACCATGTAGAGGGCGATCAGCGAGTTGAACGGGTTCTTCGATGCTTCGCCGTTTGGCGCCGGGGTGGCCAGGTAGAGGCCGCCTTCTTCCAGGTACTGCCCGGGGGGCAGCAGCGGGGTCTTGATCCGCACCGTGCCGACCTTTGCCGCGTTGGGGCAGAAGGGCTGGGGCAGATCGGGGCTGAACAGCAGTTCTTCTTCTGCGCCGCGCGCGTTCAGGAAGCCGACTTCGCTCTCTGAGCAGGCCTGCAGGCCGTCGGCGGAGGAGGGGTTGACGCTGAAGCCGGCGGGGAAGGTGACCGTCGTCGAGCGGATGTTCGAGCTGGCCAGGCCGGCCGCGTTCTGGTTGGCTTCCTGGGGGATGTGCACGTCGATCGTCATCCCGTTGGGATGCGCGGCTTCCTGGTTTTCGCCGGAGAGCTTCAGCTGCGGGCCGAAGGACAGGCGGTTGCAGCCGATCAGCGGGCCCTGCGGTTCAAAGACGCCTTCGGTGAAATCGAAGAAGTTGCCCGGGTCGGCCCAGGAGTCGCCTTCCACGCTGGTCGAGAGCGTGTGCGAGCAGGAGGTCGGCAGCGACAGCAGCGGCTTTGGGTGCTGTTCTTCAGAAGGCACGCAGGGCTGTTCGCTTGAGGCGCCGCGCGCTTCATAGAGGCAGCCCCAGCCGCGCTGGTTGTCGTGGCGGCGATCGGCGGGCGTGCCCCAGAAGGTGACCTCGCTTGAGAGGAACGAGCCGGTCTGGGTGATGTTCTGCACGTTGACGTCCACGCCGTAGTCAGAGCCCGAGCGCACCGAGGTGTCGATGAACACCGGCGAGTTGGCGAGCACGACGTAGAAGCCGAAGCGGGCCGGCTCGCCCTTGCGCGGTTCGAGGTTGAAGATCGGCTCGGTGAGCGTCGAGGTGCCGACCGTCGCCGGTTCGTGGACGGTCGTCGTGGCCACGCCGACGGCGCTGTCGGGCGGGCAGGCGTTTTCCTGGCCGGTGCGGTTCACTTGGAAGAACTGCGCGGTCGTGCACTGCGCCAGCACCGTGGCGTTGCCGATCAGGCCGGTCGGCAGCTTGAAGTTGAGGTCCTTGGCCAGGCCCGCCGGGGTCACTTCCGGGCGGTGCTCGGGCGGCGCTTCCAGCGGGTTGATGTCCTTGAGCTGGTTCAGCGCGAGCGTCGTGGTCAGCTGGAAGGGGTGCGCGCCGGCCTGCGTGGCAGGGGCGCCGCCTTCTTCTTCAAGGCCCATTTCATATCGTTCCACGCCGAAGGGCACGGGCGCTTCAGAGATCGTGATCGGACGCTCGATCGAGTTCGGCGGCGCGCCTCCGCCGGAGACGCTCAGCTGGTTCAGCTCGCCGCTGTGCGCGCCCGCCTGGACTTCGACCGCGATCCGCATCTCGATCTGGTCGTAGGGGGCGAGCGCTTTGCTGAGCGTGCAGGTCGCGCTCTGCACGCCGGCTTTTTCTTCAAGGGAGCAGGGAATCGGTTCGCGCTCCTGGAAGTCGGCCTGCGCGAAGGGTTCGCTGCCGGCGACGCCGGTGGCGTGCAGGCCGGCGGGGATCACGTCGGTCATCTTCACCTGCGAGCTTTCGCTGGTGTCTTCGTCGCCGACGTTCTCGGCGGTCATGTAGAGCTCGCCGGGAGAGACCGCCGCTTTGCCGGGGTTGATCACTTCCGTCGCCAGCTGCACTTCGACGCCGAGCAGTTCGCTCAGTTCGATCGAGGGAACGCCGGCTTCGGTGCTGACGAGGAAGACGACCTGCGAGGCTTCGGCTTTTTCTTCGACTTTGACCCTGCCGGCGCCATAGGGCCCTTCGAGCGCTTTCGTCAATTCGGCGGCATTCAGGGCGTGCAGTTCCAGTTCGAGATCGGCGTTGGCCGGTTCGGAGAGGAATTCGCCGAGCGACGTTCCCCCGACCGACAGGACAAAGCCGCTCGTCGGGCCGAATTCTTCGAAGGCAGGAGAGAACGGAGCGACGATCTTCTGCACCTCCTCTTCACCGGGCGTGCTGGGGCCGGCGTGCAGGTAGGCGGGGCGGCTGCCGGCGGTCAGGTGCCACCACGGCGAGTTCGGCACTTCGGCGTGAGCGCAAGCGCCAACGGACAGCGCCGCGGCGATGAACAGCAGCGCGCCGAGCAGCGCCAGCGCGCGCGAGCGGGTGATGATCGCGGGGGCGCTCATTTCTTCTTCTTGCCCTTCTTCTTCGCCTTGGCCTTCGGCTTGGGCTTTGCGTAGCGCTTTCGCGCGGCGCTTTCGCAGGCTTGGCGCTTCTTCTTGTTCTGTTTGCTCCGGCAGGCCTTCAGCGCCTTGTTCAGCTTTTCGACACGTAGCTCTTCGGCGCTCTTCGGCTTCGGCGCAGGCGTGAGCGCTGCCGCGAGGTTGCCCGGGCCGCTGAAGCTCTGACTCGGCGGGGCGGCGAAGATCTGCGACGGCGGGCTCAGCGGCGGCTTGCAGCCTTCGCCTGAGCAGCTCGACGGTTCGCTCGGCTGCGCGGTGATGCAGGGCGAGGCGCTCGTGCAGACGTGCGCGTCATAGACGTCGCGGGCGCTGTCCTGATCGGCCTTCGAAAGCTGCGACGAGGTCAAGAAGAACACGTCGTTACCCGATTCGCTGGCGTCCAGGAACGCCGATTCCTGACTCGAGGAGCCCGATGAGATCAGCGCCACGCAGCCCGAGGCGCTCGGGTCAAAGCTCTCGGCCGATTCGCTGCAGCTACCCACCGCCGGCGGCTCGTACTCATAGACGTCCTCGGTTTTGTTGGAGTCTTCGGCGACCAGGCCGTCGAAGCTGTTGAAGAACAGCCGCCCGGAGTCGTTCAGGTAGCGCGGCTGATAGAGCGTCTTTCGCGGTGAGCTTTCGGCCACCGTCCACCCCGGCACGTTTGCCGCCACGAGCGCCCCTTCCGGCCAGATGTCCCGCGGCCCGCCGGCCAGGCCAATCGGCGGCTCGATCGCCTTGTATTCCACCCCGACCGGGCGCTCGCCGCTTGCCAGACACGACGCGCACACGAGCTTTGTCGCGTAGGCGTCATAGAGGTAGACCTCCGCGACCGGCTTGGCGCTCGCGCGATCGCGGTTGTCATAGCCGGTCGGTGAGCCCTGCGACATGAACTCCAGGTAGCGGCCGTCTTCTGAGACGCGCGTGGGCTGCGTGAACAGCGCCTCCGGCGTGTTGCTCAGCAGGCGCCAGTCGACTTCATCCCCGCCCGACAGCGTCGTGATGAAGCTCACCTGGCCTTCGTGTGAGAGGTACAGGTTCGGCTTTTCCGGCTGCGCTTTCTGCCCGCGCGCGTTGGGCGCCACGCTCTGCACTCCCTCCGCGACGTAGTAGACGTAGGCGCCGTCGGCGCTCGCGCCGAGGATCGAGCCCTGCACCTGCGCGCCTTCGCTGCCGTTTATCGGCGTCAGGTCGTGAAGCTGACAGCTCGCCGCTGGGCTCAGCACGATCTTGCATTCATAGAGGTCGGCGTGCGCGCCCGCTTCAGCGCCTGAGTCTGCCGTCAGCTTATGCGTGTCGGTGAACAGCACGCGCCTGCCATCGGCGGCCGCCAGCTGGAACTGGCCGCCGCCGCTTGCGCCGCTGCCGCCCTGTACTTCGTCGAGCTCGATCGTTTCCCCGCGCGCCGTGTCGCGCAGGTAGAGGCCGCTTGGCGCGGTCCAGTCGACCAGGCTGCCGTCGGGCGAGACCGCCCCACGCGCGTCGCCGTGTTCTTCGTCGCCGAAACGCGCGCCCCCCGCCGGCGCCGGTTTGCCGTCGGGCAGCACGCTGACCGGCGACAGCGCCCCGCCGTTCCACTCATAGAGCTGTGCTTCGCCCGCGCCCGCCACCAGTTCGGCCTTGGCGCGCAGCACGATGTGGCCGAGGTCTTCGCTTGCCCCGAGGAACCTCGGGCCGCAGATGACCTTCGCCGAGCCGTTGCCGGCGACCTTCGGCTGGCATTCGGCCGTTTCGCCGAACTGTGTGCCTGCGGGTACGTTGGCAAAGCCCGCCTTGCCGCTGACCAGCGGTGTGAAGCAGCTCGCGCCGCAGCTTTCTGAGAGGCTGTGCAGGTAGGCGGTCGATTCGCTCGCCTGGAAGGAGAGCAGCGGGTTGAACTGCCCGAACGGCTGCACTGCGGCGAGCGTCAGTTCGGGATTGAAGAACCCGTACTCCCCGGCGGGCCCCACCGCGAAGCCCGTCGTGCTCGGGTGCGAGATCGCGATGTCGCGCGAGGACCACGCCGCGGCGCCGCGCTCCGAGAGGATCTGAACGTCGTTTGAGTAGCCCGCGGGCTGCGCTTCGGTCGGCGAGTTGGCCAGGTAGGTGATCGCATCTCCTGAGGCTGAGGCCTCGGCCACGCCCGCTTCGGAGATCGATTCGATCAGCGCGCCGAGCTTGTCCGGCGGTGAGACGAGCTCCCAGGCGCGTTCGTCGGGCAGCGCCGGCTGACCCCCCGGCCCTTCGGTCGCGAAGATCACTTCTTCGCCGGCCGGCCCCTGCCCGTGAGAGTTTTCGGCGAGCGCGCGGAAGTGGTAGGTGCTGTGCGGGGCAAGGCCGGCGAGCTTCGCGCTGACCGCGTGGACTTCGAAGCCCGCTTCCAGCTGCCCACCCGAGCCCGGTACTTCTTCATAGCCGCTGGCCGCGCAGTCGCTCGCGTTCGCGCAGCGGCCGTATTCGAAGTGGTATTTGCTCGGGGCTTCGCCCACTTCGCTCTGCGGGTTGATCCGCGCGGTGAGCGTTGCTTCGAGCGATGAGACTGCTTCGATCGACTCCGATTCGACTTTCGGCACGGTCGCCGGCTTCGGGCCGAAGACCACGACCTGCCCGCTCGGCGCATCTGTGGCGTAGATCGTCGAGGCGCTTTCGTTCACGCCGACGCCGTTGCTTTCGCCGAGGCGTTTGACGCCGCCTTCTTCGCCGAGGCGTTCGACTTCTTCACCGGTCGCGTCGAACACGCCGACGCTCGTCAGGTTGTCGATCAGCGAGTCGTTTGAGCCCTGTTCGGCGGCGACCCCGCTTGCTTCTCTGCCGCCGACGTTTTCGATCAGGACTTCTGCCAGGGGGCCCTCCTTGGCGACCACGTTCAGCGGGCCGGTGAGCAGGATGTGCAGGTAGAAGTCGCCTTCGCCGTCGACGGCGAAGCCGGGGCGACCGGCCGGGCCGTGGAGGAGGTTCATCGTCCTCGTCGAGCTGAGCACGTTGGGTGTGGCGTTCGTGTAGCCGCTGACGACGCCTGTTTCCTGATAGACCCAGACAGCGCCTTTCGCGCCGACCGCGACACCGTCGATCGCCCGCGTGAAGCGCCCCGCTTCGCCGGCCGCGATCTGCCCCACGTATTCGAGGTGTTCCTTGCTCGGCCCGCTCGGCGCGTACTTATCGACCACCCTGTGTTCTTCGCCGGAGTCGACGACGTAGACGTCACCGGCGGAGGGGTCTTTGGCCTTGCACTGGGGTTCGGGCAGCTTTTCAAGCACGCAGGAGTTATCCACGGCGATCGTCTGCGGTTCGAGGAATTTGCCGGTTTCGACTTCGCCAGGGTTGCCGAGGCTGCCGGCGGCGTGTTCTTCGCCCGCCAGCAGGCCGCTGCCGTTGACTTCTGAGAGGTAGTGGCCTTCTTTGTCATAGACGACGACGCGGTTTGCGCCTTCGTCGGCGACGTAGATGTCGCCGTCGGATTCCTCCACGGCGACACCGGCGGGCTTTTTCAGGGTTCCTCCGAGGCACGGTTCGCTGGCGCAGGAGCCGGCGAACGTCGTGGTGAATTCGTGCGGGCGAGCTTCTGCTCGCTCGCAGTAGATGAGCAAGATGAAACTGAGCAGGGTAGATGCCCCTGCCATAACTACCCATCGCCTTCGCCCGCCAAGCCCCAAGAACTGCACCCGCTAAGGAAACCCCTCTCTCTCCCCTCTCTCCAAGGGGACGGACGCACCACCGACTGGCACGAGCCGCTGGAGGGAATAGTAGGGCCGGATCTCACCGCGGCGGCGCGCAGCGGCGCTCGAGCCGACCGACTTGCCCATGACTGCGGGGCATGTGGGGCGCTTTGCAGTCAGAGACACGCGTTGACCACTTCTCAAGGACACGTGAGCGCTTCTCAACGGCCAGGACCGGCAGTGGCGCGGATCCCATCAATTGGAAACAGGGCTTGCTGTGCTGGAGACAATCGATCTACGTTTGAGCGGCAGGTCGACCAACGGGGCCGAAGTGAGGCCGATCCGCCCCGATCTGCGAGAAGCAACCGCCGGCCGATGCCTCTGCAAGCACACAGCGGCCGGCGCACTGGCAAGACAACTCTAGGAAAGTGGGGTTATATGCGTGCGGTTTCTCACAGCGGCGCGAAGCGCCTGCTGATCATCACCGCGGCGGCGCTGGTTGCGTTGTTCGCGATCGTCTCAACGGCAGCTGCTGAACCGAAGGGCATCTTCAAAAAGTACAGCGACTGCCCGACCGAAATTCCGGGGCTTGCGATCTGCACCTACGGGCTGACGACCAGCGGGGAATTCTCGCTCGGCTCAACGAAAGTGCCGATCAACAAGACGATCACGCTGCAGGGCGGGGGCATCCCCACCGGGGGCCCGAACTTCAACGAATACTTCCTGCTGCCGGCAAAGGACGGCAACAGCCTCTCAAAGACCGAACTGAACGTTCCAGGCGGGCTGCTGGACCTCGTCAACTGCGAAGAAATCAAAGGCAAAGGCTTCTTCGAATCGATCGAGCGAGCGGCTTGCAAAGCGATCTTCGAAAACAAAACGACGGGCGTGACGGCGACGACCGAATTGGTCGCCACCGCGACGAACCCGGCGATCCTCAACCTGACCAACCTGGTCGAAGAAAAAGGCACGGCGATCACCCTTCCGGTGCGGGTGCACCTGAAAAACCCGCTGCTCGGGGAAAGCTGCTACGTCGGCTCTGAAGCGAGCCCGATCCAGCTGCACCTGACCGACGGGACGACCGCGCCGCCGCCGCCGAACAAACCGATCAAAGGCAAACTCGGCGAACCGAAAACCGAAGTCGAAAAAGAATGGGAATCGACGGCGATCGTCAACAACTCGCTGGTCGACAACTCGTTCTCGGCGCCGGTGGCCGAAGGCTGTGGTGGGTTCTTCTCGTTCCTGATCGACCCGCTGCTCGACGCGAAAATCGGCCTGCCCTCCGCGGCCGGGCACAACACGGCGATCCTCTCGGGGACGCTGAACACCGCCGAAGCAGAAGCGGTCATCGCCAGCGAAAAATTCTAGGTCTGAGGATCTAGGAGGCGCGCTGCGCCTCGCTGTTTGATCTCCACCCCCGTCGCGGCTGCGGCGGGGGTGGGGTGGTTAAGGGTCAGTCTTCAGAGGAGAATCGATCTTCGGGCGGGCCAAGCGCTCCCCTATACCGCGCACACCCCGGCACCACGTAGCCGTTGGAGCAGTGGGTGGTCGCCGTCCATCGTCGCAGGAATTCAGCTTCGAACTGGAGTCGGAGCTGACGCGTGCGGTAGACGCGCAGCCTGGCGAGAACCGTCGCACGCACCTTCGCAAGCGGCTGCGTGCGCGCCGGAACGATTCGTCTCACGACGAAGACCGCCCAGCCGTCGCCGAATCGCATCGGCTGGCTGACCACACCCGGGCGCGCGGCGAAGATCGCGTAGTCGACCTTCTTTTTGTAAGCAGGCCCGGAGAGGACGCCTGGCGTGAGGATCAGTTCTTTGTGGTAGGCGCGCTGCGTGAATCGGGCGCCGATTCCTACGCGCCGCACAAAATCGACGGCGGCGGTCGGGCTCGGCAGGTGCTCGACGATGTCGACGACCCGCGCTTCCGGGGCAACATCGAACTGCGTGTGATTCGCTTCGTAGAACGCGGTGATGTCGGCCGGCGTGATCTGGTTGCTGCGGCGCGCCAAGTTGCGGCGGATCGCTTCGAGCGCCAGTTCCGCTTCGAGTTCGAGCTTGTAGCCGGCGACGTCCTGCCCCGTTGACGCGAGCCGTTCGTGGAATTCGATCCCAGCCTGCCCCTGAGTGCGTTCGGCCAACGCCGCCGCAACCGCCGATCGCTGCGCCGGCGCACCCTCGCGCGCGGCCTCGCCGATCAGCCACTCGTCGGCGATCAGCACGGCAAGCGCACGCTGACGAACAGTCCCTCCCCGCGGTTCTCCGCGAAAGGCGGTGAATTCCGCACCGTGTCTGACGATCTGATCCCAGCGGTCGACCATCGCCTTCGTGATCGTGCGATCGCCGACTCGCACCACCGTGGTGTCATCGCTCGACCCGCCGCAGGCGGCGAGACCGACGAGGAGCGCCACCGCGACTGCCGCGATCGCCGCGATCGATGAGTGCTGTCGGTAGCGCATGGCGTCGGCGAGAGTAGACCCTCGACGCTCGTCTCACCGGCGATGCCCCGCACTCGCTCGGCGAGCCCGCCAATGCTGCCCGGCGCTGCTGCGCCTTGTCTCCTACTCCCGCCGCAGCGTTGAAGCCAAGGCGTGGGCGACGCGCGTCACATCCAGATCCGTCATCGCCGGGAAGAACGGCAGCGCGATCGAGCGCCGGGCGACGCGCTCGCTCTCGGGGAACTCTCCCTCGGCGTGGCGATAGCGATCGCGGTAGAAGCTCATCAGGTGGATCGCCGGGAGGTAGGGCTTGCTCTGCACGCCCAAAGCGTCGAGCGCGCGTACGATCGCGTCGCGATCGACGCCTTGCGGCAGCTGCACGACGAACACGAACCATCCGCGCACCTCGCCGCCGCGATCGACGCACGGCAGCTCCAAGCCGTCGATGCCCACGAGCGCTTCGCGGTAGCGCGCGGCGACGCGCGCGCGGTCGGCGAGCATCCGCTCCAGCCTGCCGAGCTGCGCGATGCCAAGCGCGCAGGCGAGCTCTGAGAGGCGGTAGTTGTAGCCGAGCCGGTCGTGATCGAGCCAGCCCATGTCCGGCGCCCGACCCTGGTTGCGCTCGGAGTCGATCCGCTGCTTCGTCGCAGCGTCGCCGAGCGTGATGATCCCCCCCTCGCCCGTCGTCATCTGCTTGTTCGCGTAGAAGCCGAACACCGCCGGGTGTCCCCGCGCACCGACCGCCTTGCCGTCGGCGTGGCGCGCGCCGAGCGCCTCGCACGCATCCTCGACGAGCGCGAGGCCGTGCTTGCGCGCGATCGTCTCGAACGCCCGCATGTCGGCCGGATAGCCGAAGATGTGCACCGGCAGGATCGCCTTCGTGCGCGACGTGATCGCCGCCTTGGCCGCCGCCGGATCGAGGTTCAGCGTCAGCGGATCGATCTCGGCGAAGATCGGCGTCGCACCGCAGTAGACGATCGCGTTGGCCGAGGCGACGAACGAGAATGGGCTCGTGACCACCTCGTCGCCTGGTTCGACGCCGGCGGCCCGCAGCGCCAGGTGCAACCCGGCGGTGCCGCTCGATACAGCGCTTGCGTGCCGAGCGCCGACGCGCGCGGCGAACTTGCGCTCGAACTCGCCTAGCTTTGGACCGAGCGAGAGCTGCCCAGAGCGCAGTACCTCGATCACGGCGCGCTCCTCCGCCTCGCCAAGCACCGGCTTGGCGAGCGGAATCTGCTCGGCGGTCACTCAGCCCCGCCGCGCAGGCTCGCCGGCGCCGCCCCAGACGCAGCGCTCCGCACAGGCCGGCGCCCCGGCTGCATCCCATACTCGAGCGAGTCGACGAGCGCGTCCCATGACGCCGCGATCACATTCTCCGAGACGCCGATCGTTCCCCACGTGTCTTCGCCGTCCGACGCGTCGATCAACACGCGCGTGACGGCGCCCGTGCCCTTCGCCTCGTCGAGGATCCGGACCTTGAAGTTGACGAGCTCGATCTCGCGCAGGTGCGGATGCAACTCGCCGATCGCATCGCGCAGCGCCGCGTCGAGCGCATGCACCGGACCATTGCCCTCGGCCGTGCGCACGTAGCGCTCGCCGCCCAGCCAGACCTTGATCGTCGCCTCGGTTACGACCTTCCCGTCGACGCGCTTCTCGACGAGCACACGCCAGGACTCCAGACGAAACAGCGGCTCGTAAGCTCCCGCCTCCTTGCGCATCAGCAACTCGAACGAGCCGTCGGCGGCCTCGAACTGGAAGCCTTCGTGCTCGAGCTCCTTGACGCGATCGACGACACGCTGGGCGACGTCGGCGCCTCCGTCGGGTTTCGTGCTGACCGCCTCCAGCCCGATGTTCGCCGCCTTTGCCTTCTCGATCACCGATCCGCGTCCGGACAGCTCGGAGACGAGCACGTCGCGGTCGTTGCCGACGAGCGCCGGGTCGACGTGCTCGAACGTCTCCGATGAGGCGCGCACGCCGGCCGCGTGAAGTCCGGCCTTGTGCGCGAACGCGTGCTTGCCGACGTACGGCTGCCCAGGGTTCGGTGTGCGATTGAGCAGCTCGTCGACGAAGTGCGCCGTCTCGGTCAGCCGCCGCAGGCGCTCGGGCGCAAGCACTTCGGCGCCCATCTTCAGCTGCAGGTCGGCGATGATCGTGATCAGGTTCGCGTTGCCGGTGCGCTCGCCGATCCCGTTGACCGTGCCCTGCACCTGCGTCGCGCCGGCTTCGACAGCCGTGAGCGTGTTCGCGACGGCGCAGCCGGAGTCGTCGTGGCAGTGGATTCCGAGCTCGGCGCTGGGCAATGCTTCACGCACGACGGCGAGCGCCGTGCGGATCTGCGGCGGCAGCGAGCCGCCGTTGGTGTCGCACAGCACGACGCGCTCGGCGCCGGCGTCGAGCGCTGCGCGCAGGCAGTCGAGCGAGTAGCCGGCATCGAGCTGGAAGCCGTCGAAGAAGTGCTCGGCGTCGAGCAGCACGCGCTTGCCGTGCGCGTGCAGGAACGCGACCGACTCGCCGATCATCGCCAGGTTCTCCTCGCGCGATACGCGCACGACCTTCTCGACGTGCAGGATCGATGCCTTGCCGACAATCGTGCAGGCCGGCGCGAAGCACTCGGCGAGCACGCGCAGACCGTCGTCGTCGGCGGCCTCGATCCCGCGCCGGCGCGTCATCCCGAAGGCGACGATCTCGGCGGTCGAGAGACTCTCTCGCGAGAGCAGCTCGAACAGCTGTTGCTCCTTCGGGTTCGACGACGGAAAGCCGGCCTCGATCAACTGCACGCCGAGCTCGTCGAGCGCGTGCACGACGCGCAGCTTCTCCTCGGCCGTCAGCGTCAGCCCGCCGCCGCCCATGCCGTCGCGCAGCGTGGCGTCGTAGAGCTCGATGTCAGCCATTGCCTAGCCTCCGGCGGTCGGCTGCGCGGCGGCCGCGGCGGCGCCGTTCTGCGACGCGTCGCCGGCTGGAGTCTCGAGATCGACCGGATCGACCAGGTCGAGCCACTCGCGGTAGCGCTCGGTGCGACCGTGGATCGCGTCGTCGAACGCCGTCTGGATCACGCGCGTGATCTCACCCGGCTCACCGACGCCGACCTTGTGGTCGTCGACCTCGCGGACCGGAACGATCTCGGCGGCGGTGCCGGACATGAACACCTCGTCGGCGAGGTACATCTCAGCCCGCGCGATGTCGCGCTCGACGACCTCGTAGCCGAGGTCGGAGGCGATCTGCATGATCGAGCGGCGTGTGATGCCGTCGAGGATCGAGTTGCTCTGCCCGGGCGTCGCGATCACGCCGTCGCGCACGACGTAGACGTTCTCGCCGGTGCCCTCGCAGACGTAGCCATGGTCGTCGAGCAGGATCGCCTCGTCGTATCCCGACTTGACCGCCTCGACCTTAGCGAGCACGCTGTTGAGGTACTGCCCGGAGGCCTTCGCGTGCGGGATCAGCGAGTCGGGGCCGATCCGCCGCCACGAGGAGACTTTCGCGCGAACGCCCCTTTCGGCGCCCTCCTCGCCGAGATAGACGCCCCACTCCCAGCAGGCGATCGTCACGTCGACGCACGAGTCGAGCGGGTTCAGCCCCATCGAGCCGTAGCCGCGGTAGGCGATCGGGCGGATGTAGCAAGAGCTGAGGCCGTTGCGCGCGACCAGCTCGAGCGTCGCCGCGCGCAATTCCTCGGCTGAGAACGGGATCTCCATGTAGTAGAGCTCGGCCGAGCGGAACAGGCGCTCGACGTGCTCGGCGTTGCGGAACACAGCGGGCCCGCGCGGCGTGTCGTAGCAGCGGACGCCCTCGAACACGCCGGTGCCGTAGTGCAAGCCGTGCGTCAAGACGTGGACCTTCGCGTCCTCCCACGAGACGAACTCTCCATTCATCCAGATGAGGTCGGTTGGCTCCACGTCGATTGCGCTCCCTAAGTCGAGGTTCGACGACGAATTCTACAGGCGCACGCGCCGTTTCCCAACGATCCGCGCCGACAACCCGCCGGCTCAGCGGGTCTCGAGCTGGTCGACCGGCGCGTAGTCGTCGCGCAGCGGTTCGGCGCCCGCGACGAGCTTGGCGACGGCGGCATGTTCGTATGTGTGGCCATTTTCCGCCGGCGTTCGACGCGCGGGCGGAAGCGGGCCGTCGGAGGCGAGCAGCACCTCATTGCCGCCTAGCGGTCGCCCGCTGTTGCCCGCAACCGTCGTCAGGCGGACGTTCGCGAACGACCCGAGCAACGTCGCCGCCTCGGCGCGCAGCAGCCGCAGCGGATGCAGGTCGATCATGTTCAGCGCGTAGACGCCGCCCGGCTTCAGCACGCGCTTGACCTCGCGCAGCCATTCCGACGTCATCAGCTGCCACGGGACCGTCCTGCTGCTGAACGCGTCGCCGACGACGACGTCCGCGGTGTGCGCCGGCTCGTGGCGCATCGTCAGGCGAGCGTCGCCGGTCACGACGCGCAGGTTCGGTGAGGTCCGCAGCCCGAGACGGCGACGATCGAATTCGATCAGCTTCGAGTCGACCTCGAGCACGGTGGAGCGCGAGCCCGGGCGGGTCGCGCTCAGCCAGCGCGGCAGCGTGACTGCCCCGCCGCCGACGAACACGCCGTCGAGCGGCTCCGTCGGAGCGCCGATCCCGTCGATCGCTTCGGCAACCCACTTCTCGTACGGGAAGCCGAGATAGCGCGGTTCGTCGAGGTCGACGTCTGAGTTGTATCCGCGGTCGAGCAGCAGGTACCACGCGCTCAAGTGCGCCGGATCTTCGACGACCTGGATGCAGTTGTAAGCCGATTCCGCCGCGCACGGCGAGCGCTGCGCGAGCGTCAACGCGACCGCCGCGAGCGAGACGAGCGCGGCCGTGACGATCCTCGCGCGATTCAGCAGCCGGAGGTACGCGCCGAGCAGGATGCCGACGAGCACGAGCGCGACGCCGATCGCCAAGATCGTGCTGCTGACCGGGAACAGCGGAACCAAGACGAACCCGGTTCCGAACGTACCGAGCAACGCACCGGCCGTGGCCCATGCCGAAAGGCCACCGACGACCGTCCCGCTCGCCCGCAGATCGCGCAGTTGCAACCGCGCCACGGTCGGCGTGACGCCGCTCAACGCTGCCGCGAGCGGCACCAACGCCGCGAACGTCACGCCGATCGCGGCAGCGTTGCCGCCTTCGCTCGCCGGCGGACCGAGCGCGCGGATGATCGGGACAGTCAGGAGGACGAGGACGCCGCCGACGACGAACAGGCCGACGAGCAGCCAGCGCGGATTGACGCGGTCGGCCATACGCCCGCCGAGCGCCGCGCCGACGGCGATGCCCGCGAGCACGGCGCCGATGATCGAAGTCGTCGTTTCCAGCGTCAGGCCGACGTAGGGCGCGAGCAGCCGCACGGAGAGGATCTCCAGCACGAGCACCGCGCCCGAAGCGAGGAAGACAAGCGCCGCGGCGAGAACGCGCGGCAGGCCGACGGTCGTCGGCGCGTCATCTGGCTCGGGCGCCGCCTGACGCCTTGCTTTGGACTGCTGAGTGGATCGCGATCGAGTCGTTGCCACAACGGCGCGAGCCTAGAGCGCCACGAGATCTGCTCCGATGGCTCGAGCAGAATCCTCAGTGAAAGCCCACCGACACGAGCAACTCGCCCCAGCTGGCTGTCTCTGTTTCCCGACGATCGTCTGGGCGTTGCCGGCGCAGACCGCGCGATGACGGCGACCGCGACCCACTGCCGTTCCCGCAGGTCCGCCGGGGCTGGAAACGATCACTGCTAAATATCGTTCGCTGCGCGAACGATTGCAAGACTTTCGTCACACGTGCTCAGGCGATGGCTGCACCATAGAGAGTCTCCTGAGCACCGATACGAAGGGGTGCAACATGAGACGCTACAGACTCCCAGCGCTTGCGGCTCTGCTGATGTTCGTGATACATGATCGGCGCTTCAGCGGCGAGCGGAATCCCGGCAATCTCATTATTAGGCAAATCGACCGAAGAACTCAAAGCCGAATTCGGCGCCGGCGGAAAAGCGGTGAGCATTCTTGAAACGTTAGGTAAAAAAAGCGTCACCGCGACATCTTCCTCGCTGAGGAAACAGAAAAATTATGTGACGAACTCAAAGAACACCCGCTGGAAGCGAACCTCGGAGCAGGTTTCGAAGACGCCGCTCTCGAGTTCAATCCGTCGGTGAAAGGCTCGTTCAACGCAGAAGTCTTCATCGACGACTAGCAAGAGAGCTGCGCGAGCACGGCAGCCGTCGCGTCTGCCGTGCTCGCCGAGCCTCCGAGATCGGCCGTGCGCAAGCCGCCGTCGAGCGCCCCTTCGACCGCCGATTCGAGCGCCGTCGCCTCGGTCTCTAATCCGAGCCCATCCCTCAACATCATCGCCGCCGAGAGGAACATCGCGAGCGGATTGGCGATGCCCTGTCGCGCAATGTCCGGCGCCGAGCCGTGCACCGGCTCGAACAGGCCCGGGCCCGAACCATCCACACCGCCGAGCGAGGCGCTCGGCAGCATCCCGATCGAGCCGGTCAGCATCGCGGCCTCGTCGGAGAGGATGTCTCCGAACATGTTCTCGGTGACGATCGTGTCGAACTCGCGCGGCGCCGAGACGAGTTGCATCGCGGCGTTGTCGACGAGCACGTGCGAGAGCTCGACGTGCGAGAACTCGCGCTCGTGCAGCTCGGAGACCACCGCGCGCCAAAGCCGCGAGGTCTCCAGCACGTTCGCCTTGTCGACGCTCGCGACCCTCGGCTGCTCCGAGCGGCGCTCGGCGGCGGCGAACGCCGTGCGCGCGATCCGCTCGATCTCGGCGCTCGTGTACAGGCACTGATCGGACGCGCTCGTCTCGCTGCGCGTCTTCTCGCCGAAGTAGATCCCGCCGGTCAGCTCGCGCACGACCAGCAGGTCGGTCCCTTCGATTCGCTCGCGGCGCAGCGGCGAGGCTTCGTACAGCGCCGGCAGCGGCTTGACCGGGCGCAGGTTCGCGTACAGGCCGAGCCCCTTGCGCAGCCCGAGCAGGCCCTGCTCGGGGCGCGGTTTCGACGGGTCGGTCGTGTCCCACTTCGGGCCGCCGACGGCGGCGAGCAGCACGGCGTCGGCCTTGCGGCAGTCGGCGAGCACCTCGTCGGTCAGCGCCGTGCCGTTTGCGTCGATCGACGCGCCGCCGAACAGGTGCTCCTGGAACTCGAAGTCGCCGAGCGCTTCGAGCAGCTCGAGCGTCGGCTCGATGATCTCCGGGCCGATCCCGTCGCCGGGCAGGGTGATGATGCGGTGGCTCATCTGACCGTCCTACAGCGCCGTCGTCGCGACGCGCGCGAAGCCGTCGTCGTCATGCTCGGACTCGTACTCGGCGATCTCGGCCGACTGCTCGAGCGTCAGCGCGATGTCGTCGAGGCCGTTGAGCAGCCGGTGGCGAATCTCGTGGTCGATCTCGAAGGAGGCCTCGCGGCCCTCGAAGCGAACCTCCTGCTCGAGCAGATCGATAGCCCCGCTGCCCGCGCGCGCGAGCGCGCGGCAATCCTCATCATCGAGGACCACCGGCAGCAGCCCGATCTTCGTGCAGTTCGAATAGAAGATGTCGGCGAAGCTCGGCGCGACGATCGCCTGGAAGCCGTAGTCCTGCAGGCCCCACGGAGCGTGCTCGCGCGAGGAGCCGCAGCCGAAGTTCTCGCCGGCGACGAGGATCGGGTTGGCCGGCAGGTTCCAGCCGGGCTGCTTCGCCCAGTCGAAGAACAGGAACTCGCCGAAGCCCGTGCGCTCGACGCGCTTGAGGAACTGCTTCGGCATGATCTGGTCGGTGTCGACGTCGGCGCGGTCGAGGTGACTGATCGGCCCTGAGATGACGCTGATCGGGTCCATGCTGATGCCCTCCTAGTTCCAGTCGCGGATGTCGACGAAGTGACCCTCGATCGCCGCCGCGGCGGCCATCTGCGGCGAGACGAGGTGCGTGCGCCCACCGCGCCCCTGGCGGCCCTCGAAGTTGCGGTTCGAAGTCGATGCGCAACGCTCGCCGGGCTGCAGGATGTCGGGGTTCATGCCAAGGCACATCGAGCAGCCGGCGACACGCCAGTCGAAGCCGGCCTCGCGGAACACGCGGTCGAGCCCCTCGGCCTCGGCCTGCGCCTTGACCTGCTGCGAGCCCGGCACGACCATCGCGTCGACGCCGTCGGCGACTTTGCGCCCCTGCACGACCTCGGCGGCGGCGCGCAGGTCGCCGATCCGCGAGTTCGTGCACGAGCCGATGAATACGCGGTCGAGCGCGATCCGCTCGATTGGCGTCCCCGGCTGCAGGTCCATGTAGGCGAGCGCGCGCTCGGTCGACTCGCGGTCGGCCGGGCTGTCGAACTCGTCGAGCGTCGGCACGCTATCGGTGACGGCGCGGACCATCCCGGGGTTCGTGCCCCACGTGACCTGCGGTGAGATCCTGCTCGCGTCGATCGCGATCTCCTTGTCGAAGCCCGCGCCGTCGTCGGTGTGCAGCTCGAGCCACTGCGCGATCGCCTTCTCCAGCTCCTCGCCGCGCGGCGCTCCCGGGCGATCGACCTCCGAGAACCACGCGAACGTCGTCTCGTCAGGCGCGATCATGCCGGCGCGCCCGCCGCCCTCGATCGTCATGTTGCACATCGTCATCCGGCCTTCCATCGAGAGCGCCTCGATCGCCGGGCCGGCGTACTCGACTACGTGGCCGGTCATGCCGCCGACGCCGAGCCGGCCGAGCGTGCCGAGGATCAGGTCCTTCGCCGTCACGCCGAAGCCGAGCTGTCCGTCGTAGACGATCCGCATCGAGCGCGGCTTGTGCTGGACCATGCACTGCGTCGCGAGCACGTGCTCGACCTCGCTCGTGCCGATGCCGAACGCGAGCGCGCCGAACGCGCCGTGCGTCGAGGTGTGCGAGTCGCCACAGACGATCGTCATGCCCGGCTGCGTGACGCCGAGCTCGGGGCCGATCACGTGGACGATCCCCTGGCGCGCGGAGCCGAGCGAGTAGACCGGCACGCCGAACTCGGCGCAGTTGCGCTCGAGCGTTTCGACCTGCACACGGGAAAGCTCATCCTTGATGCGGGCCGCTACCGGGGTTCCATCGGTTGGCGTGTTGTGATCCGCCGTCGCGAGCGTGCGATCGGGGCGGTGCACCGGACGGCCGGCCATCCGCAGGCTGTCGAACGCCTGCGGGCTCGTCACCTCGTGGACGAGGTGCAGGTCGATGTAGAGCAGGCCGTGCGCGACCTCGTGCGTCTCCCAGATCTTGTCGAACAGCGTTTGTGGCATCTAGCTTCTCCTCAGTCCGGCGGAAACGACCGCCAAGAACGCGGCCTCGTCTTGCGTGGGGTTCTCGAAGTGGTGCGGCAGGTCGGCGTCGAAGGTGACGCAGTCGCCCTCGCGCAGCTCGTAGCGCTGACCGTCGCAGACCAGCGCGACGGCGCCGCGCTCGACGAGCGCCGTCTCGCGGCTGCCGGGCTCGTGCATCGGCGGGTCGTCGGGTGCGCCGGTCGCGCCGCTGGGCGCGAGCGTGTGGCGCGAGAGCTCGGCGCGCTGGCCGGGCTGCGCGGCGGTCAACACCTCGAAGCGATGGCCGCGGCGCACGTTGCCGCCGCGTTGACGCTGTGCGGCGCGCACAACCGTCACGCTGCTGCCCTCGTCGAGGCGCAACAGCTGCGAGAGGCGCAAGTCGAGGCCGGCGGCAATGCGGGCGGCGACGGTCAGCGTCGGGCTCGTCTCGCCACGCTCGACCTGCGAGAGCATCGGCGCGCTGACGCCGCTGCGCGCGGCGAGATCGCGCAGGGAAAGCCCGGCGCTCTCGCGCAGCGCTTTGACACGCAAGCCGATCGCGAGTGGGTCGGCCGTCGCTCCCTGGGGCGTCGCCTTCGGAGCGCTCGTAGCGTTACGTGTCGCCGTTGTCATACGTGCGTACGTTATCGCACACGGACCCGCCGCGCGTCCAGACGCGTCTCGAGGCCTCAGCGACGCTCAGCGCACAGATCGAGCGGCGATCGCCGCGCACTGCTTCAAGCCGACGCGAGTGGCCGCGATCAACAGCGCGACCTCGGGCCGATTGACGAGCTGCATCTGCTGTTTGATGCTCGCCGAACTTCGCGAGACGCGCGCCAGCCGCTCCGTAGCGCGCAGCCTCGCCTTCGTCTTCGTCAAGATCACTCGCCAATCGTCCGCGACGTTCGCAGGCGGAGTCAGCCGTTCGAGCTTCGTCAGCGCCGTGCGCTCGATCGCGGCCTCCTCCGATGCGCCTCTGACGATCTCCCTCAAGCTCGCGCCGGCCGGGGTGACGGCCTGCAGTTCGCGGTTGCGCTGAGCGCAGATGGCGTTCGCCTGCGCGGGCACATCCGCTTCGCTGGCAGGCGTCGATCCGGCGGTAGACGCGCCCTCGCCGCCGGCAGCCGTTTCCGACGATGTCGAGTCCGTCGAGCCGCTCTGAGTCGAGCCTGGAGCCGATTGCGTCGTTGTCGCCACAGCCGCGGCGTCTGACGCGGAGGACTTGCTCGTCTTCGCTTCGCCTTCACTGCCACTGCAGCCAGCGGTCGAAACGACGACGAGGAGCGCGAGCGCACCGAGCCAAGTCGATCTCGCCCGTGCGCCGACGGCAACCCTGCGGGTCAGACCGGTGATCGACTGCGGCTCCACGGCTGGCGACTCTCCCAGCCGCCCACCGTGCGGTCAATCGGCGTTTCTCGCTCGACTTCTCATGGAGACGTCGCCTCCGGCAGCCCGGCCGTTTCGTCGGTCTGCGAACGCGCGACGGCGACCGACAGCGCACGCACATACGCGCGCGCCGCGGCGTCGATGATGTCCGTTGAGACACTCTGCCCAGCGCCGGTAAAGCCTTCGATCTCGAGCACGATCGAGACCTCGCCGAGCGCGTCCTGCCCCTCGGTGACGGCGCCGATCGTAAACTCGCTGAGCTTCGCCGGAATCCCAGTCGCGGCGTTGATCGCCTGGAAGACGGCGTCGATCGGGCCGTCGCCGGTGAACGAGCCCTTCGCCGAGTCGCCGTCGGGAAGCCTCACTGCGACGCGCGCGTGCGGCGGGCGCAGCGAGGAAGCCTCGACCTCGAACGAGTCGAGCGCGTAGCCCCCGATGTCCTCGCTGCGCAACTCGTCGGTGACGAGCGCCTCCAGGTCCATCGCCGTGACCTGCTTCTTGCGGTCGGCGATCTCCTTGAAGCGCTTGAACGCCGTGTTCAGCGCCTGCCCGTCGATCTCGAAGCCCATCTCCTTCAGCGCCTCGCTCAGCGCGTGGCGACCGGAATGCTTGCCGAGCACCAGCGAGTTGCTGTTCAAGCCAACTGTCGTCGCATCCATGATCTCGTACGTCGTGCGCTCCTTCAGCACGCCGTCCTGGTGGATGCCGGCCTCGTGCGCGAACGCGTTGCGCCCGACGATCGCCTTGTTCGGCTGCACCTGGTAGCCGGTCAAGCGCGAGACCAGACGGCTCGTGCGCGCGATCTCGGTCGTCTCGATGCCGGTCCACAGCCCGAGTGCCGGCTCGCGCGTGTGCAGCAGCATCGCGATCTCCTCGAGCGAGGCGTTGCCGGCGCGCTCGCCGATCCCGTTGACTGCGCACTCGACCTGGCGGCAGCCCGCTTCGAGGCCGGCCAGCGAGTTCGCGACGGCGATGCCCAGGTCGTCGTGGCAGTGGACAGAGACGACGACGTTGCGCAGGTCGGGCACCAGCCGATACAGCTCTTCGAACATCGCGCGGTACTCGCTTGGCATCGCGTAGCCGACGGTGTCGGGCACATTGATCGTGCTCGCGCCCTCGTCGAGCGCGATCTGGACGACTTCGGCCATGAACTCGACGTCCGAACGTGAGCCGTCCTCGGGCGAGAACTCGACGTCCTCGCAGCGCTCGCGCGCCTGCGCGACGGCCGCGCGGACCTGCCCCTTGACGTCCTCACGCGTCGTCTGCAGCTTGTGCTCGATGTGCACGTCGCTCGTCGCCAGGAACGTGTGGATCCGTGGCCGCGCGGCGTCGCGCACAGCGTTCCAGGCTGCCTCGATGTCCTGCGCGCTCGTGCGCGCCAGGGCGCAGATCACGGGGCCTTCGACCTCGCGTGCGATCGCCTCGACCGCCTCGAAGTCGCCGGGCGACGTGATCGGGAAGCCGGCCTCGATCACGTCGACGCCGAGCCGTGCCAATTGGTGGGCGATGTCGAGCTTTTCCTGCTTGTTCAACGAGATGCCGGGCGACTGCTCACCGTCGCGCAGCGTCGTGTCGAAGATCAGCACGCGGTTCCCCGCGTCGCGCCCGTCGGGGTTGCTGCCTGCCGGTGTGCTCATGCCGTTCGTGCTCCTTCTCTAACTCGCTTGCCGTTCCTCTCTGCTGGGTTTGCGGCTACGCGGCCGCCACGCGCTATTCCCCCCGAGGGGGGAGCAGAAGAAGGAGCGAAAGAAGCGAGTTGCGCAACGACATCTCGACGCAGAGTAGCACCCGCACACCCGCTCGGAGGTCGGAAACGATCTCGCGCATCGCTTGACGGACGCTCCGCCACAGCTAAGACGGTCGTCCGGCGGCCGGCGCGCTAGTGCGCGTCGAGTCACGACCTCACCTACGACAGGAGAAGCCAGCAATGAAGCTCGCAAAGCTCGTCCTCATCGCCGCACTCGTCCTTTCGGGAATCGCGGTCTCGTCGGCTTCGGCCGCGTCGATCGTGGTCTTATCGGGCGAAAGGGTCTCGGAACTCAAATACGAAGGAAAAGCAAGCGCTGCGACGCTCGAAACGGTCGACGGGAAATCGATCACCTGCTCGAAAACGAAAGTCACCGCGACGTTCACGCCGCTCGCCGGCAAAGAAACAACGGCTGAAGCGGGAACGCTCGTCACCGACTTCGAAGGCTGCGGAAAAGGCGAAGTCCATTGCCGCAGCGAAAGCAAAGCGGGCGAAAAAGACCCCGTCCAGACGATCTTAGGAACGGCGGCGTTGACGGCGGCCGCCGAGGAAAGCAGCGAAAAAACCTTACAGTTCCTGTTAGTGAGCAGTCTGACCGAAACGCTGTTCATCAACTGCGGCGGAGTCAAACAGGAAGTCAAGGGCTCGCAGCCGTGCTTAGTCGCGCCGGCTGGATCGGAGATCGCGGCGGGCGAAGCGGTGAAGATCACCTGCGCTCTGGAAAAACCAGGCAAACCGAAGACCGGCAAATGCCTCTCATCGACGGCGGCCTGCGAAAAACTCGCCAAAGAACCGCTGGAAGGAAACCTCGGCAACGGGTTCGAAAGCTGCGCCGAGGAACTGACGATCGAAGGATCGTTCAACAAAATGGCGTTACTCGACGATTGAGCGATCGATCGCGAGCTAGCTCGCTCGCGCGGCGCGGAGCAATGCTCGCGCCGTCGGGCGCGCTCGGCGCGAGGTCCGAAGCGCGGACGCTATGAACGCCGCGGAAGCCGAGCGACTACGGCGTCAGCACGACCTTGCCGACGTTCTTGCGCTCGGTGAGCATCGTCTGCGCCGCGCCGGCTTCCTCGAAGGAGAACGTGCCGGCGATCACGGGCGCGATCGTGCCGTCGTCGAGCAGCTCGCGCAGCGGCGCGATCCAAGGCTGCAGCGTGCCGCGGTCCTTCCACAGCGAGAGCATGTTCAGCCCGATCACGGCCTTCGATTCGGACATCTGCTTGATCATGTTGAAGCGCGGCATCCGCAGCACTGCGCGCAAAGCGGTCACGGGATTGCGCCGCTGCCCGGAGACGACGGCGGACGCGCCGAACGCGACCAGCCGACCGCCTGGGCGCAGCAGATCGTAGCCGGTGCGGAAGCTCTTGCCGCCGACGGCGTCGAGGATCACGTCGAACTTCGGCAGCCCGCGCTCCCAGCCGCTCTGGGTGTAGTCGATCAGATGCTCGACGCCAAGCTCTTCGCAGCGCGCGTGCTTGCCGGGCGAGGCCGTGCCGTAGATCTCGGCGCCGGCGCGTTTGGCGATCTGCGTCGCCGCGATCCCGACGCCGCCGCCGGCAGAGTGGATCAGCACGCGCTCGCCCGGCTGCACGTTGCCGTAGCCGATCAGCGCGGCCCACGCCGTTCCATAGTTGACCGGGATCGCCGCGCCCTGCTCGAAGCTCAGCTCATCGGGCAGCGCGACGACGTTGCGCGCCGGGACGACGACCTGCGAGGCATAGCCGCCGAACTGCGTGCTCGCGAACACGCGCTGTCCGACGCTCAGCCCCTCGACGCCGCCGCCCAGCTCGAGCACCGTGCCGGCGACTTCGTAGCCGACGACGCACGGCGTCTTCGGCGCGTCCGGGTAGAGGCCGATCCGCGCCATCACGTCGGCGAAGTTGATCCCTGCCGCGGCGACGTCGATCCGCACCTCGCCGGCGCCGAGCGGCGGGTCGGGCTGCTCCTGCACCTGCAGCACGCCCGGGCCGCCGTGCTTGGTGATCACGATCGCTCGCATCGGCGGAACCATACTCGATCTTGTTAGTGACTGCTAATCAAGGTCAACAGCCCAGCCGTTGACGAAGCCCTCGGAAGCGACGATCTCCTGCACGACGGCGTCCGGCACGGCGGCGTCGGTCGTCACGACCATCGCCGCGAGCCGCTGCCCGCCGGAGGCGCCATCCGCGCCGACCGCGCTGCCATCGGGCGTGTGCCCGATCGCCGCCGAGGAGATGTTGATCCCGTGCCCGCCGAAGATCGTCCCGACGCGCCCGATCATCCCCGGCAGGTCCTCGTAGCGAAACACAGTCACGTGCGGCTCGAGCTCGATCGTCAACCGCCGGCCCTGGACCTCGACGAGGTGCGGCTCCTGCTTCGGCCCAATGCCGGTGCCGGCGACCGCGACGCGCTCCCCCCCTGCGATCACGGTCACGCGGATCAGCTCGTTGAAGTCCTGCGCCTCAGAGACGGACTTCTCCTCGACGACGATGCCGCGCTCCTCGGCGATGCTCGGCGCGTTGACCGGGTTGACCTGCTCCTCGGTGCGCCCCTGCAGCGCGCCGCCGATCACGGCGAGCGTCAGCAGACGCGTGTCGAACTCGGCGATCCGCCCCATGAAGGCAGCCTCGATCCGCTCGACCGAGCTGCCCTCGGCGAGCGCCATCGCGAGGCGCCCGAGCTGGCGCGCCATCGGCAGGAACGGGCCGAGCACCTGCATGTCCTCGGCGCCGATCGACGGGATGTTGACGGCCGTCGAGACGACGCCGCCGGTCAGCGCGGCGACGATCTGCTCGGCCGACTGGTAGCCGGCGCGATCGGTCGCCTCGGCGGTCGAGGCGCCGAGATGCGGCGTGACGACGACGTTCGGGTAGCCGAACAGCGGATAGTCGGTCATCGGCTCGGCCGGGAACACGTCGAGCGCCGCGCCGCCGACCTTGCCGGAGTCGAGCGCGTCCTTCAGCGCCGCGTCGTCGATCAGCCCGCCGCGCGCGACGTTGAGGATCCGCACGCCGTCGCGCATCTTCTGAAACGCCTCGGCGTCGAGCCAGCCTTCGGTCTCGGACGTCTTCGGCAGGTGCACGGTGATGAAGTCGGCCTGCGCGTAGATCTCGTCGCTGTCGGCCGCCTTATCGACGCCGAGCTCGCGATAGCGCTCGGCGCTGACGAACGGGTCGAACGCGAGCACGCGCATGCCGAAGCCGCGCGCGCGCTGCGCGACGAGCTGGCCGATCCGCCCGAAGCCGACGATCCCAAGCGTCTTCTCGTACAGCTCGACGCCGGAGTACTTCGAGCGGTCCCATTTGCCTTCGAGCAGCGACTGGTGCGCCTGCGGGATGTTGCGCGCGAGCGCGAGCAGCAGCGCCATCGTGTGCTCGGCGGCGGTGACGACGTTCGATTGCGGCGCGTTCGCGACGACGATCCCGCGCTTCGTCGCGGCGGGCACGTCGACGTTGTCGACGCCGACGCCGGCGCGGCCGATCACGCGAAGGCTCGCGCCGCGCTCGATCAGCTCGGCGGTCATCTTCGTCGCCGAGCGGATCAGGATGCCGTCGTACTCGGGCAGGCGCTCGAGGAACTGCTCGTCGCTCCAGTCGAGGCCGAGGTCGACGTCGAAGTGCTCGCGCAGCAGCTCGACGCCCGAGTCGCCGATCTTCTCCTTGACGAGCACACGCGCACGCCCATCGCCGGCGCCGTTCTCGACGGCGCTCATGACGTGCGCTCCACGATCCAGTCGACGCAGGCGGTCAGCGCCTGCACGTCGCCCGAGTCGATCGCCGGGAACATGCCGACGCGCAGCTGATTGCGCCCGAGCTTGCGATAGGGCTCGACGTCGACGACGCCGTTCGCGCGCAGCGTCTTCGCGATCCGCGCGGCGTCGACGTCTTCGGCGAAGTCGATCGTGCCGACGACGAGCGAGCGCTTCGCCGGATCTGTCACGAACGGCGTCGCGTAGCCCGAGCGCTCGGCCCAGCCGTAGAGCAGCTGCGAGGACTCGCGCGTGCGCTCGACGCACGCGTTCAGCCCGCCGAGGTCGAGCATCCAGCGGACCTGGTCGGCGAGCAGGAACAGCGTCGCGACGGCCGGCGTGTTGTAAGTCTGGTCTTTCAGCGAGTTCTCGAGCGCCGTCTGCAGCGAGAGGAACGCGGGGATCCAACGCTCGGAGGAGTCGAGCTCGGCGATCCGCTCCTGCGCGGCCGGACTGAGCAGCGCCAGCCACAGCCCGCCGTCGGCGGCGAAGCACTTCTGCGGGGCGAAGTAATAGACATCTGTCTGAGTCACGTCGACCGGAAGGCCACCGGCGGCGGATGTCGCATCGATCAAGACCAACCTGCCGTCTGCGCCAGACGGGCGCTCGATTGGAACCATCACTCCAGTGGACGTCTCGTTGTGCGCCCAAGCGAGGACATCGGCATCGACGCCTTCGAGCGCGCTCGGCGCGGGCGCATCGCCGGGCTCGGCGTTGACGACCGTCGGCTCGCCGAGGAACGGCGCTCCAGCGCTGACCGAGGCGAACTTCTGCGAGAACTCGCCGAAGGCGAGGTGCAGCGAGCGCTCGCGGATCAGGCCGAACGCGGCGGCGTCCCAGAAGCACGTCGTGCCGCCGTTGCCGAGCGCGACCTCGTAGCCCTCGGGCAGCGAGAACAGCTCGCGCAGTCCGGCGCGGATCTCGCCGACGAGCGACTTGACCGGCTTCTGGCGGTGTGAGGTGCCCATCACGGCGGCGCCGTCGCTCGCGAGCCTCGCCAGCGCCGCGGGACGGACCTTCGACGGGCCGCAGCCGAAGCGGCCATCCGCCGGCTTGAGCTCGTCGGGAAGTACCAGCTGCGTCTCTTCTGTCGTGCTGCCCGGCGTCATGTGGGGCTCCTCGCCGTCGGAACTCGATGGTGTCGATGCTCTGAGGTTGCCCAGGCGCGCGGCTTGACTTCTCGTCGCTTCCCGGTGGTTGACTCCACCTCAGCGCCAGTCGCGACGACGTCGCCGAGTGTAGCGAACGTCAGCGGTCGGTCAGCTCGCTGTCGAGCGGCTTGTCAACCACTCCAGAGCACTTCCCGCATCACGGCTCGCGCGACCCAGCCGGACGGCAGGCGCCCGCCGGCGACACCGGCGGGCGGCTCGGCGGCGAGCAGGCAGTACTCGGGGGCCGGGCCGAGGCCGATGCAGCGTCGCCATAGCGCGTCGCGCGCGGGGTCGATGCCATCGCCGAGCAGCGCGCCGAGCGACGGCCGTTCGCGACCGGGACGATGCTCGACCCAGATCGCCTCGCCGGCGTCGTTCGGCCGCGCGCTGCCCTCGACCAGACGATAGACCGCTCCGGTCGCCGCTCCGGCGAGTGAGGCGATCTGGTGATGCGCCGTCTCGTGGCCGCGCGCCGGCGCCGCCTCTTCGAGCACGCCGACGGCGTTCCAGTCGTCGAGCAGGTACCAGTCTTCATAGCCTGCGGCCTGCGCGTCGGCCCCGTCGATGGGCGCCAGCCATGGCAACTCGCCCAGACGCAGCGCCGCCGAGCCGCGAAAGCCGCTCGGCGGTTGGCGCGCGAGCGAACGGTGGAAGCGCTCGAGCGCCTGCTCGTAAGCGTCGCGGTCTACGCCGGCGGCGGCGCGATGCCAGGACAGATAGGCCAGCACCGCGCGCCCGGCGTTAGAACGAGGGCTTGATCCAGTCCATGTGCGAGCGCAGCTCGCCGCCGACGTGCTCGACTTGCGTGTCGGCCTGCTCGGCGCGCATCCGCAAGAAGTTCTCCTGACCGGCGCGGTTCTCGGCGATCCACTCGCGCGCGAAGTCGCCGTCCTGGATCTCCTTGAGGATCTGGCGCATCGCGGCGCGCGTCTCGTCTGTGATTACGCGCTTGCCGCGCGTGTAGTCGCCGTACTCGGCCGTGTTGGAGATCGAGTAGCGCATGCCGGCGAGTCCCTTCTCGTACATCAGGTCGGCGATCAGCTTGAGCTCGTGCAGGCACTCGAAGTAGGCCATCTCGGGGTCGTAGCCGGCGTCGACGAGCGTCTCGAAGCCGGCCTGGACGAGCTCGGAGGCGCCGCCGCAGAGCACGGCCTGCTCGCCGAACAGGTCGGTCTCGGTCTCATCCTTGAAGCTCGTCTCGATCACGCCGCCGCGCGTGCAGCCGATCCCCTTTGCGTAGGCGAGCGCGAGCGCGCGCGCGTCGCCGGTCGCGTCCTGCTCGACGGCGATCAGCCCAGGCACGCCGCTGCCTTCGGTGAACTGGCGACGAACGAGGTGGCCGGGGCCCTTCGGCGCGACCATGCCGACGTCGACGCCGGGCGGCGGCTCGATCTCTTTGTAGTGAATCGAGAAGCCGTGGCCGAACAGGATCATGTTGCCCTCGGCGATCCCGTCGCGGATCTCCTCCTCCCAGACCTTGCGGTGAAGCTCGTCGGGCAGCAGGATCATCACGACCACGCCGCGACTCGCGGCGTCGGTGACCCGACAGCACCTCGAGGCCCTGCTCTTGCGCCTTCGCGACCGACGAGGAGTCCTCGCGCAGCCCGACGACGACGTCGACGCCGGAGTCCTTCAAGTTCAGCGCGTGCGCGTGGCCTTGCGAGCCGTAGCCGATGATTGCGACGGTCTTGCCGTCGAGGAGGTGAAGGTTTGCGTCGTCGTCGTAGATCATGGCGGGGCAGGCTATCGCGTCGGCGTCTGCGAGCTGGTCGAGATCGGCCGCGGGCGCCCGCGACGCGCGGACGCGCTCAGGCGCTGGCCGAGGCGACGAGCGTGCGCGCCGGGATCTCGAGCGCGCCGTCGGTCGTCGTGAACGGCTCCATCCGCGCGCGAATCGCGCGCTGGATCTCGTCGATCTCAGCCTGCGGGCGCTCGAGCACGGCGTCGTGAAAGCCACGTGAGAGGTCGAGCATCGTCTCCCAGTACTCGTCGAAGCTGGCGTGACGACGGTGCAGCGCCAGCGACTCGACGTCGACCTCGGCGAAGCCGGCTTGCTCGAGCAGCTCGTAGACGCCCTCGGCCCTGCCGAGCGCGAACGGCCCGGGCGTGCCGGGCGCCGGCGAGGAGCTCAGCCCGCGCTCGGCCAGCTCCAGCGCGGGCAGCTGCGCCCAGGGGTTGCGCTCGATCGCATCCCACACGGCCAGCGCGACGCGGCCGCCGGGTCGCAGCACGCGGCGCGTCTCAGCGAGCGCGGCGGGCGGGTCGGCCATCAGCATGTAGCCCCAGCGGCACAGCACGACGTCGACGGTCGCGACCTTCATGTCGATCCATTCGGCGTTGATCGTCTGGAACTCGATGTTGCGCAGCCCGAGCTCGGCCGCGCGCTCGCGCGCGCCGGCGAGCATCGCGTCGGCTTGGTCGGAGACGATCACGCCGCCGGACGGTGCGACGAGCTCGGCGGCGAGCAGCCCCGTCTCGCCGAGCCCGGCGGCGATCTCGAGCACGCGCTGGCCGGGCCGCGGCGCGACGGCGTCGAGCATCCAGTGCGAGACGGGCGCGGCGAACGCGCGCATCAGCTGTTGGCTCCGCGCCCAGCCGGCGGCGGCCTCCTCCCAACCCTGCAGGCTGGCTTCCCGGTATGCGTTGGCGTCGAAGCTCATCCGATCCTCCTCATCGCAGCTCGCGTCGCAGCAGCTTGCCCGAGCGCGTGCGTGGCAGCGTCTGCTCGCGGAGTATCACGCGCTTTGGCACCTTGTACGGCGCGAGCGCGGCGGCGCAGTGCGCGCGCAGCGACTCTTCGTCGAGCTCGCGTCCTTCGCGCGCGACGACGATCGCCGTGACGGACTCGCCCCAGCGCTCGTCGGGCAGTCCGATCACAGCCGCTTCGAGCACGTCCGGGTGAGCGTCGAGCACGGCCTCCACCTCGCTTGGCGCGACGTTCTCGCCGCCGCTGATGATCGTGTCGGCCTTGCGCCCACTGACCGACAGTCGAGCGCGCTCGTCGAGCGCGCCGAGGTCGCCGGTGTGCAGCCAGCCGTCGTCGGCGAGCGCGTCTGGCGCGACGGTCGGCCCGGCGACGAGGATCTCGCCGTCGTCGGCGATCCGCGCGCGCGTGCAGAACAGCGGCGGGCCGGCGCTGTGGTCGCCGCGCGCGAGCGCGGCGACGGGCGCCGTCGTGACCTGCGAGCAGCTCTCGGTGAGGCCGTAGGTCATGCCGACCGGCACGCCGGCCTCGCGCGCGCGCTCGACGAGCGCTGCCGGCACCGGGCCGCCGCCGGTCAACGCGCAGCGCAGCGCCGGCGGGTGCTCCAGGCCTGCGTCGAGCAAGCGCGCGAGCGTCGTCGCGACGAGGCTGACGAGCGTGATGCGCTCATCGCGCAGCGCGTGCAGCACGCGCTCGGTCTCGAAGCGCTCGTGGACGACGGCCGTCGTGCCGTAGATCGCCGAGCGCACGAGGATCGAGAGGCCGCCGACGTGAGACAGCGGCAGCGCGCAGAGCCAGCGCTCGTCGGTGTGGAGCCCGAGCGCGACGGCCGAGCCGAGCGCGCTCCACAGCAGGTTGCCGTACGTCAGCTCGATCGGCTTCGGCGCCGAGCTGGTGCCGGACGTGTGGATCACGACGGCCGGCGCATCGAGCTCGTGGCGCGCGTCCGCAACGAGCGCCGCTCCCGCTCCTACCCCGCCGGCGAGCGGCTGCTCGACCACAGTCACGCATCCGCTCGCGATCGCCGCACGCTCCGGCGCGGAGAGGCGCAGGTCGACCGGTACGGCGACGGCGCCGAGCAGCATGCAGGCGTGCAGCGCAGACGCGAAGTCAAGGCCTGGCGGCAGCACGATCGCGACGCGTTGGCCAGGCTGGACGCCGCGCGCAACGAGCGCGCCGGCGCCGAGCTCAGCTGCGTGCAGGAGCTCCGCGTAAGTGAGACTGACGGTTGGCGTCTCGATCGCGATGCCCAGCGGCCGGTTCGCGGCGGCTCGCGCCAGCCAGGAGTCGACGTGCATGGACCGAGAGGCTATCCCGTGCCCAGCCGACCTGCCCAAGCCGGCGTGAGCTCAAGCGCCGCTCGACGAATCCGGGCGCGGGCGCTCGGCAATGGGGATCGTCTTCGCGTATTCGGCGTAACAGGCCGCGGCGACGCGTCGCACTTCGAGCGAATCGGGCGAGACCGAAGTCGCGGCTGCGACTTCGGTGCAGACAGCATGCACGAGCGCCTCGTTCTCTTTCACGCGTTCGTCCATCTGCCCGCACGGTTTAGCGATTTCGCGCCGCGCGCTTGCCGCGAGCTTCGTCGCCCGCTGCACCCCTCGCCTGCAACCGGCGACCGCAGGCGCAACTGCCTGTGTCGGCCAGGGTCGATGCTTCGGCTGGGCGCTGGCCGAGGCCTGGTGGGCGCCGGCGTCCCTCGCCTGGCCGACCGAGCCGCAACCGACGACGCTCGCGGCGAAGGCGACGGTTGCAAGGGTTGGGAGCACGAGCCTGCGGACGATCATCTTCAGCGGCGATGGTGGCGATGATCCGTGGCCTGACCGCCAGCTCGGGCCGGGCGGCCAGCCTTCCGGGCGGACGCGGCGAGACGGTGTTTCCTTCTACCGATCCCCCACCGTCGCGGTTGCATGCGCAGGCGACCGCGGGAACGCTCACCGCCCGAGAGGGCGCGCTACAGCTAGCCTTCGTCCGACCGATGAGCGCCACATGGACAGATGCAGCAGGAGACCTCGGCGACGGTCTCGCTGACATCCGCTACGAGAAGTCGGCGGGCGAGGACGCGGGCATCGCGAAGATCACGATCGACCGCCCGGAGGTGCGCAACGCGTTTCGCCCGCGCACGATCGTCGAGATCTCGCGAGCGCTCGAGGACGCGCGCGAGGACACGAGCGTCGGCGTGATCGTGCTGACGGGCGCGGGACCGGAGGCGTTCTGCTCGGGCGGCGACCAGCGTGTGCGCGGCGACTCGGGCTACCTCGCCGAGGACGAGTCGGGCCGCGCGGGCGTCGGGCGCTTTCACGTGACCGACCTGCACATCCAGATCCGCCGCCTGCCGAAGCCGGTCGTGGCGATGGTCGCGGGCTACGCGATCGGCGGCGGGCACGTGCTGCACCTCGTTTGCGATTTGACGATCGCGGCCGACAACGCGCGTTTCGGCCAGGTCGGGCCGAAGGTCGGTTCGTTCGACGGCGGCTTCGGCGCGGGCCTGCTGGCCAACCTCATCGGGCCGAAGAAGGCGAAGGAGATCTGGTTTCTCTGCCGCCAGTACTCGGCCGAGGAAGCGCGCGAGATGGGCATGGTCAACACGGTCGTGCCGCTCGACTCGCTCGAGCGAGAGACGGTCGCGTGGTGCAAGGAGATGCTCGCGCTCTCGCCGTTCGCGCTGCGGCTGCTGAAGGCGAGCTTCAACGCGGCGGAGGACGGGCTCAGCGGCATCCAGCAGCTCGCGCACGACACGAATCTCCTGTTCTACGGCAACGAGGAGGCGCAAGAGGGTCGCGACGCCTACCGCGAGAAGCGCAAGCCAGACTTCTCGCGCTTCCCGCGGCGTGCATAGCGCAGCGAAGCGAGGCGGCGCGTGAGCGCGGTGCGCATCTGGTTGATGGCGGCCCGCCTGCGCACGTTGCCGGCGGCGATCGCGCCGGTGCTCGTCGGCACGTCGCTGGCGCTCGGCGCGGGCCACTTCCACGCGCTCGCGTTCGTCGCGGCGCTGCTCGGCGCGATCTTCATCCAAGTCGGCACGAACCTGTCGAACGACTACTCGGACGCGCGCCGCGGCGCCGACACGGAGGACCGCCTCGGGCCGGTGCGCGTGACGGCCGGCGGGCTCGTGCCACCGAGCCAGGTGCTACTCGCGACATACATCACGTTCGGTCTCGCGGTCGCGTGTGGCGCCTATCTCGTCGCGATCGCCGGACCGGAGCTGCTCGCCGTGGGCGCGGCTTCGATCCTCGCCGGCGTGCTCTACACGGGTGGTCCGCGACCATACGGTTATGAGGGGTTGGGAGAGGTGTTCGTGTTCCTCTTCTTCGGCGTCGTCGCGGTAGCCGGCTCGTACTTCGTACAGGTGCAGCATCTGCCGTGGCAGGCGTTCGTCTGCGCCGTGCCGGTCGGACTGCTCGCGAGCGCGATCCTCGTCGTCAACAACGTGCGCGATCTGGAGACCGACCGGCGCGCGGGCAAGCGCACGCTCGCCGTGCGCCTCGGTCGCGAGCGCACGCGAGCGCTGTACACGGCGATGGTCGCCGGCGCGTTCGTCACGGCGCCGCTGCCGTGGGCGTTTCACTCGATGGACGCGTGGCTGCTGCTCAGCTGGCTGGCGCTGCCGCTCGCCGCCGGCGTCGTGCGCGTCGTGCGCACGCGCAGCGATGGCCCGGCGCTGAACGGCGCGCTGGCGAAGACCGGCGCGACGCAGCTGCTGTTCTGCCTGCTGTTCTCGGCCGGGATCCTCGCGAGCGGCGGCATCGGCTCGTGAAGCTCGACGTCGAGCGGCGCACGTTGCGCTTCTCGCGTCCGCTGCGGACCTCCTACGGCGAGCTGGCCGAGCGCGAGCTGCTCGCCGTCGCGTTGACGAGCGAGGACGGCGTCACCGGGTACGGCGAAGCGGCGCCGCTGGAGCGCTACGACGGCGTCTCGTTGCAGCGCGCCGAAGCGGCGCTCGAGCGCTACGCGTCGGTGCTCGCCGCCGCCGAGGGCCTCAACGGCGCGCAACTCCTCGACGCGTGCCGTCGCGCCGACGAGTTGCCGGTCGCGCTCGCGGCGGTAGACCTCGCCCTGTGGGACCGCGGCGGGCGAATCAGCGGCAAGCCGATCGCGGCGATGCTGACCGACACGCCGGCGGCGTCGGTGCCGGTCAACGCTACGATCGGCGCGACCGACCGCGCCGGCGCCGCGGCTGAGGCCACCGAGGCCGTCGCCGCCGGGTTCGGTTGCGTCAAGCTGAAGGTCGGCGTCGGCGACGACGCCGGGCGCGTCGCCGCCGTGCGCGCGGCGATCGGCGCGGAGGTCGAGTTGCGCCTCGACGCGAACGGAGCGTGGGACGTCGAGCAGGCGGTGCGCGCGATCGAGACGCTCGCGCCGGTCGGCCTCGAGCTCGTCGAGGAGCCAACGCACGGGCTGCATCGGGTGCGCGAAGTGCGCGAGCGCGTCGCGGTGCGCGTCGCGATCGACGAGACGGCGGCTGAGCACGGCGCGCTCGGCGCGGGCGTCGCCGACGCGGTCTGCCTGAAGATCTCGCGCTGCGGCGGGATCGGCGGCCTGATCGCCGCGGCGACGCTCGTGCGCGCTTCCGGCGCCGAGGCGTACATCGCTTCGACGTTCGACGGGCCGCTCGGCATCGCCGCCGGCGTCCACGTCGCCGCGGCGCTGGCCTCGCGCGGTCCGGTGCCGCACTGCGGTCTGGCGACGCTCGCGATGTTCGATGGGATCGCCAACCCGCTGCCGGCGCGCGCCGGAGCGATCGTCGTGCCGGGCGGCCCAGGGCTAGGCGTCGAGCCGCTCTAGCGCGCGGGCCAGCTCCGCGGGGCTCTCCAGCGCCAACGCGTGGCCGCCGGGAACCACGACGAGCTCGGCGTCGGGCATCAGCGCGACGGTCCGCTCGCCGATCGCGCGGAACTTCGCGTCGCGCGCGCCGGCGACGAACACGCACGGCATCGCCAGCTCGCGCAGCCGATCCCACAGCGGCGCCATCTCGCCAACGCCGAGCCCGCGCATCGCCTTCGCGAGCGCCAGCGGATCGTTGCGACGCTGATCCTCGCGTGCGCGCTCGTCGACGCCTGCCGGATCGTCGGCGAACAGCGGCTGCGTACGCCATTTCTCGACGAATCGCTCGAACGGGATCGATTCGAGCTCTGCCGCCAGGCGCTCATCGGACGCGCGCCGCTCGGCGCGCTCGGCGCCGTCTTCGATGCCGGGGCTGCACGAGACGAGCGCGAGGCGCGAGATCCGCTCCGGCGCGGCCAGCGCGACGTGCAACGCGACGCGGCCGCCGAGCGAATAGCCGCACAGCGCGAAGCGCTGCGGCGCCGCGTCGAGCACCGCCGAGACGCATGCGTCGAACGTGATCGGTCCTGCGAGCGCAGCCGCGTCGCCGTGTCCCGGCAGGTCGAGCGCCAGCGGCCGATAGCTTTCGGGGTCGAGCAGCGCCGAAACGCGATCCCATGTGTGACGGGTGCCGCTGAAACCATGCAACATGACCAACGCCTCCGTCACGCCGCCATCCTAGAGCCGCGCCCACCGGCGGCTCGCGTCGATCGATCGCCGCTGCGACGGCGTGAGCGCGGCTGCGCGCCGAGCGTGGATGGCTAACGCGAGCGACACCTATGTGCTGCTGCGCGCGTTCGTCGACGAGCTCGCGCGCTGTGGCATGCGCGCAGCCTGCACTTCGCCCGGCTCGCGCTCGGCGCCGCTCGTGCTGACGCTCGCGCGCGAGCCGCGCTTGCGGTGCTACTCGCACGTCGACGAGCGCTGCGCCGGCTTCTTCGCGCTCGGACTGGCGAAGGCCTCGGGACTCCCGGTCGCGGTGGCGTGCACTTCGGGGACGGCTGCAGCCGAGCTGCTGCCGGCGGCGATCGAGGCGCACGAGGCGCGCGTGCCGCTGCTGCTGCTGACGGCCGATCGACCGTCGGAGCTGCGCGAGAACGGCGCCGGCCAGACGATCGACCAGCTGAAGCTGTACGGGAGCGCGGCGAAGTGGTTCTTCGAGGTCGGCACGCACGAGGCGACGCGCGAGCGGCTGCGCTGGATGCGAACGCTCGCGTGCCGCGCGCACGCGACGACGCTGGAAGGCCGTCCTGGAGTCGTCCACCTCAACTTCCCGCTACGCGAGCCGCTCGTCACCGACGAAGCGCTGCCCGACGACGACACCGGCCGCTCCGGCGGCGAGCCCTACGTTCGGCGCGTCTCGCCGAGACCGCACGCTTCGCCTGCGCAAACCGATGACTTTCGCCGGATCGCCGCGGCGACCGCCGCGGCCACGCGCGGGGTCCTCGTCGCGGGGCGAGACGAGCGATTGCCACTCCCCGGTGAGCCGTCGCTCGGCGAGCTGACCGCGCGATTCGCCGCCGAGCGCGGCTGGCCACTGCTGGCCGACCCGATGTCGGGAGCGCGCCGCGGCGCCGCCGCGATCGCGCACTACGACTTGCTGCTGCGCGAGCAGGCGTTCGTCGACTCGCTCGACCCTGACCTGATCCTGCGCGTCGGCGACCTGCCGGTGTCGAAGCCGCTGCGAACATGGCTGGCCTCGTGCGACGACGTGCGCCAGATCGCGATCGACGCCGAGGCCGCGTGGCAGGATCCGGCGGCCGTCGTGTCCGACTCCGTCGCGCTCGACGCGCCTACGACGCTGGACGCGCTCGGACTCACCGCGGCGCGATCGCCCGACGCCGCTTGGCTGGCGCGCTGGCGCGGCGCCGACGAGCGCGCGGCCGAAGCGATCCAGAGCGCACTCGACCCACGCGATCTATCCGAGCCGCGCGTCGCGCTCGAGCTGGCGCGGCTGCTGCCACGGGACGCGACGCTGTTCGTCTCATCTTCGATGCCGATCCGCGACATCGAGAGCTTCTGGCCGGCGCTCGAGGACCCGCCGCGCGTGCTGTGCAATCGCGGCGCGAATGGCATCGACGGCGTCGTCTCGAGCGCATTCGGCGCGGCTGCCGCGAGCGGCGCGCCCGTCGTGCTGCTGATCGGCGACGTCGCGCTGGCGCACGACATCGGCGGACTGCTCGCGGCGCGGCGGCTCGAGTTGGCGCTGACGATCGTCGCCGTGAACAACTCCGGCGGCGGCATCTTCGACTTCCTGCCGGTCGCGGGCGCGATTGCCGCGGACGTCTACACGCAGCACATCGCGACGCCGACGGACTTGCCGCTCGAGCGCGCGGCCGAGCTCTACGGGCTGAACTACGAACGCGTCGCCGACGTTCAAGCTTTTCGCGCGACGTTTATCCGGATGCTCGACCGTCCCGAGGCGAGCATCGTCGAGGTCCAGACCGACCGCGCCGCCAACGTGGCCCTGCACGAGCGCCTGCGAGCGGCAGCAGCGGGCCCGCTACAGCCGGCGAGCCGAGACCAGTCGTAGGGAAGTCCACCGTTTCATCCGCTCCGTCTATCTGATTCTGTTTATGCGAATAATCGGAAACACACGTGCACGGCGCTTCACCGCAGACTAGGCTTGAGCCTCCGGGGGTAGTCCTGCGCTACATGCGCTTCTGCAATGGGAATCGGAGGGAAAGTGAATCGACTGACCAACCGCTCACGGCGCACGCGGAGCATGTGCGCCTTCTTCGCCGTCACGGCGCTCGTGGCCGCCTTGGCGTCCGCCTCGACCGCGGCGGCGGAACCGACTGGCATCTTCAAAATCTACAAAGACTGCCCTACTGAAAAATCTGAAGTCGCGCTCTGTATCTTCGGGGAAACGACCAGCGGCGAATTCGTGATCGGCTCGACGAAAGTGCCGATCAACAAACCGGTCCTGCTGCAGGCTGGCGCCGTTCCCAACGGCGGGTCGAACTTCAACGAATATCGCTTCGTGCCGCCGAAGGACAACGAAACGATGTCGAAAACCGAACTCAACGTCCCGGGCGGCCTCGCCGGGTTGATCAACTGCGAAGAAATCAAAGGCGGCGGCCTGCTCGAAATCGCCGAGCGAGCGACGTGCAAACTGGTCTTCGAAAACGGCCTCACCGGCGTGACGTCGACGACCGAATACGTCGGCACGTCGAGCAATCCCGCGATCCTCAACTTCACGAACCTCGTTGAAGAAAAAGGCACGGGCCTCTCGCTGCCGGTCAGAGCGCACTTGAAGAACCCGCTGCTCGGCGCAAGCTGTTACATCGGCTCCGCGGCGCACCCGATCCAGCTGAAACTGACGGACGGAACGACCGCGCCGCCTTCGCCGAACACACCGATCTCGGGCAAACTCGGGACTCCGACGACCGAAGTCGAAAACGAATTCGAATCGCTCGTCACGACCGAAAACACGCTCGTCGACAACTCGTTCTCGGTGCCGGTCGTGGAAGGGTGCGGCGGACTCGCTTCGGCGCTGCTCGACCCGATCATCGACCTCAAGCTCGGGCTCGAATCGCCGGCCGGGCACAACACGGCAATTCTCAACAGCACGCTCCACGACGCCGAAGCCGAAGGCGTCAAGGCGAGTGAATAGACGCTTCTGAGCCGTAAGGTCTCAAACGTCGACCGTCTAGCGTCCCCGTCGCATCCGTGCGGCGGGGACGTGGCGGTTTAAAACGCGCCGGGCGTCGTCTGACTGCGGGCGAGCGCCTACCCCGCAAGCAGCGGCAGCAGCGCCGCAAGCTTGATCTCCGTCTCGGCGAGCTCGGCTGCCGGGTCGGAGTCGCGCACGATGCCGTTGCCCGCGTAGCAGCGCGCGACGTTGCCGCGCAGCAGCGCGCAGCGCAGCGCGACGCAGAACTCGCCGTCGCCGGTCGCGTCGGTCCAGCCGACCGGGCCTGCGTACCAGCCGCGATCGAGGCCCTCGAGCGCCGGGATCAGCGGCGCGGCGGCAGCGAGCGGCTCGCCGCCGACGGCCGGCGTCGGGTGCATCAGGCCGGCGAGCTCGAGCGCGTCGAGCGGGTCGGCCAGCTGTGCGCGGATCGGCGTCGCGAGGTGCTGGATGTTCGCGATCCGCGCGAGCGTCGGCTCGGGCGCGGCGGCGACCCAGATCGCGTGCGGGCGCAAGATCCGCTCGATCCGCCGCGCGACGATCGCGTGCTCCTCGCGGTAGCTCGGATCGCGTAACAGCTGCTCGCCGAGGTGGTCGTCGACGGCCGGGTCGGCGCTGCGCCTGGTCGAGCCGGCGAGCGCGAGCGTGCTGACGCGGTGGCCCTCGCGGCGCACGAGCAGCTCGGGGCTCGCCGCAATGAATGCGGCGTCGCCGCGCCCTACGCAGAACACGAAGCAGGCCGGGAACTCCTCGCGCAACACACCGAGCACAGCGGCGGGGTCGTATGCGCTTGGCGCATGCACGTGCACTTCGCGCGCGAGCACGATCTTCTGCATCCGACCCGCGGCGATCAGCTCGCTACCGCGTGCGACGGCCGCCTCGAAGTGCTCCGGCGGCATCGCGCTCGCGACTTGGAAGCGCCCGGTCGGCGCCGGGTCGAGCAGCGGAAGCGGCGCTTCGCGCAGCTCGGCCAAGCGCGTATCGACGCGCGCGATCAGGTCCTCCGGCAGGTCGTCCGGCGAGGCGAGCGCCGCGACGGTCATCCGCACGACGTCTGCGCCGTCGCGTGCGCGACGGATGATCGCGATCTCGGGGACGACAAGCGACGCCGGATCGAAGCCCGACCAGTGCGGCGCCGCGCCGCCGTCAGGCGCGAACGCGAAGCCGCCGACGGCGACCGGCCCACCCCCTTCGCCGTCCTCGCTGCGATCCGATGCGGCCGACGCCGACAGCTCGCGCCAGCGCGCGGCGACGCTCTGAAAGCGCTGCTTGCCGGCGCCCTCGATCCCGACCGCCTCGCCGAGGCACGCGAGCGCCGTCGCGTCGCGGTCGGGCTGCTCGAACACGAACCAGTGCTCGCCGGCGCGGCGCGACGCGCAGATCACCGCCGTCGGATCGACGTCCGGCGCGAGCGTTCGCGAGATCGTCGCGAGCGTCGGCGCGCCCGAGCGCCGCGCCCGAGCGATCGCCTCACGCGCGCGCTCGGCGAGGCGCTCCTGCTCAGCCTGCGTCAGCTCGAACGGCGAGCGTGTGCCGGCCGCCAGCAAGCTCAGGTCTCGCTGCGCCCTCGCGAGATCGCGATCTCGCCCGTGCGCATCATCTCGATCAGCCCGAACGGGCGGACCATGCCCTCGAACGCCTCGATCTTCTCCGTCGTGCCGGTGATCTCGACGATCACCGCGCGCTTCGTCACGTCGACGACCTTGCCGCGGAAGATCTCCGCGATCTGCATCAGCTCGCCGCGCTGCGTGCCGTCGGCCGAGACCTTGAACAGCGCCAGCTCGCGCGCGACCGTGTCGGCCGGCTCGAGGTCGCGGATCTTCAGCACGTTGATCAGCTTGTGCAGCTGCTTCGTGACCTGGTCGATCGGGTGCAGCGCGCCGTCGACCGTCAGCGTCACGCGCGAGACGTGCTCGTCGTCAGTCGGGCCGACGGTCAGCGTGTCGATGTTGAAGCCGCGCCGCGCGAACAGCCCGGCGATCCGCGTCAGCACGCCGGACTTGTTTTCGACGAGGATCGAGAGCACGTGCTTGCGCCCCGTGCGCATGTTCGTCGACGCTTCGAGCTCCTCGAGGCTGAGCGGCTCCTTCGTTCCTGGCTCTCCCATGACCGGGCTCACCCCACCATCTCGCGGGCGGCTTGCCCGGCCGGGATCATCGGGTACGTGTTCTCCTCGCGCGTCACGCGCACGTCGACGAACACCGGGCCCGGCGTCGCGATCGCCCGCTTCATGTCTGCCACGAGCGTCGTCTTGTCCTCGAAGCGCATGCCCGTCGCGCCGTACGCCTCGGCGAGCTTGACGAAGTCCGGGAACTCGCCGGTCTCGACGTGGCTGTATTTGCCGTCCCAGAACAGCTCCTGCCACTGCCTGACCATGCCCAGATAACCGTTGTTCATGATGAACACCTTGATCGGGATCTGCTCCTGCGCGCACGTCGCGAGCTCCTGCGCGTTCATCTGCACCGAGCCGTCGCCGGCGATGCAGCAGACGACCTGGTCGGGGCAGCCGACCGCTGCGCCCATCGCCGCCGGCAGGCCGAAGCCCATCGTGCCGAGCCCGCCCGAGTTGATCCAGCGGCGCGGCTTCGGGAAGTCGTAGTACTGCGCCGCCCACATCTGGTGCTGGCCGACGTCGCTCGTCACGATCGCCTCGCCGCCGGTCGCCTCGTACAGCGCCCGGACCATGAACTGCGGCTTGATCTCGTTGTCTGACGAGTCCTCGTACGCGAGCGGGTACTTCGCTTTCCAGCCCTCGATCCGGCTCCACCACGAGTCCAGCCGCGCCGGATCGGCGCCGATCGCGCGGTACTCGATCAGCAGCTTCGCGAGCACGTGCTTGGCGTCGCCGACGATCGGGATGTGCGCCGGCACGTTCTTCGAGATCTCCGCCGGATCGACGTCGATGTGGATGAACTTCGCGCGCGGCGCGAACTCCGAGAGCTTGCCCGTGATGCGATCGTCGAAGCGCGCGCCGATCGCGCAGATCAGGTCGGCCTCATCCATCGCGTAGTTCGCCGCGCGCGTGCCGTGCATGCCAAGCATGCCGAGCCACTGCTCGTGCGGCGCCGGGAACGCGCCGAGGCCCATCAACGTGCACGTCACCGGAAAGCGGTCGGACGTCGCGAACTCGATCAACTCGGCCGACGCTTCGGCGTTGACGACGCCGCCGCCGGCGTAGATCACCGGGCGCTGCGCCGCCGCGAGCGCCTTCGCCGCCTGGCGGATCTGCTTCTGGTTGCCCTCGATGCGCGGCTGGTAGCCGGGCAGGCGCACGTCCGTGACCGGCTCGTAGTCGATCTCCGCACGGGAGAGGTCTTGAGGGATGTCGACGAGGACCGGGCCGGGGCGGCCCGAGCGGGCGATGTGGAACGCCTCGTGGATCGCCCGCGGGATCTCCTGCGGGCGCGTGATCATCACCGAGTGCTTGACGACCGGCATCGTGATGCCGATCGTGTCGGCCTCCTGGAAGCCGTCCGTGCCGAGCAGCTCGGTGCGCACCTGGCCGGTGATGAAGACGACCGGAACCGAGTCCATCATCGCGTCGGTGATCGGCGTGATCAGGTTCGTCGCGCCGGGGCCGCTCGTCGCGAACGCGACGCCAACTTTGCCCGTCGCCTTCGCGTAGCCCTCGGCCGCGTGGCCGCCGCCGGCCTCGTGGCGCACGAGGATGTGGCGCAGACCGCCGTTGACGAACGCGTCGTACGTCGGCAGGTTCGCGCCGCCAGGCAGGCCGAAGACGACGTCCACGCCCTCCGCCTTCAGACATTCCATCACGGCATCGACCGCGCGCATCTCATCGACCTCCTCTCAGCTACTCGAGAACCGAAAAAGCCAGTGTACCAGTGGGTTTTTCACGCTAGAGCGCGTCAGGACTTCGCTGGCGTGCGCCGCCCCGACTCCGGCGCGATCACCTGCTCGGGGAAGTCGAGCTCCGTGCCGCAGCGCGTGCACAGCGTGTCGTAGATCTTCGTCACGCGACCGCAGCGCGGGCATTGGCGGCGCAACTCGTCGCGCTCGAAGCGGTACGCGATCGCCGCGAGCAAGCCGAAGAACGGCACGATCCCCGAGATCAGGAACCACAGCCAGAACGAGCTGCCCTTGTACTTGCCGACGATCCCGCCCGACACGCCGAAGCAGACCGCGATGATCACGTACGCCATCGCGCGCCTCGCGCTACAGCAGGACGCGCAGCGCCCAGATGATCGCGACGATCGCCAGCACGACGACGAGCACGCTCGCGATCGCCGTGACAATGCCGATCACGAAGTGCAGCAAGAGCCACGCGGCGATCAGCAGGACCAAGCCTGCGGCGACCGTGCGGCCCAGCGAGCGTGAAGACGACGATTCGTTCATCGCTCAAGGGTACTGCGTATCGCGGGCGCGCGGACCGCTTCGATCGGCAATGCGACCGGACAGGGAACCCCGACCCCTGTCCGGCCGCACCCGCTCGCGCCGGCCGACCCCCACCCCCACTCCCCCTCACAACGTAAACCGATCGGCCCTTTCGTCTTTCGTCGAGCCGGTGTACTCGCTGCAGTTTTTGACCACGAAGCCGCTCTGGCAGCTGGTCCTCGAGCGCCACTTGGCCTTGATCTGGGCGATCGCGTCGCCGAGCGTGCTTTCTTTCTCTGACTTGAGCAGTTCTTCGTGGAGTTTGGCCTTGACCTGCGAGAGCGGCGTGAGGTGCTCGGGGACCTTGTGGAGCACTTCGAAGAGGAAGAAGCCGCTGTCGGCCTCCGGGGCGATCGTGCGGCGCACCGTGGCCACGCGCACGGGGCCGTAGAGGCGGTTCGGCTGGGCTGAGAAGATCGCATCGTTGAGCACTTTCTGGCCGAAGACGCCGGGCACGAGGTCCTTGATCTCGCCGTGTTCGGAGGTGACCGGCTGGCCGATGCCCGGCAGCTCGGCGACGATGCTCTGAAAGCTCTTGCCCGCCCTGAGCTGCTGGCGTGCCCTCAGCGCCGCCGCTTCGCTGGTCATGCGCAGGATCTGAAGCGCGCGGCCTTCGGGGATCGTGAACTGGCTGCGGTGGGAGCTGTAGTAGGCGGCGACCGTCGCGTCGGTGACCGGGCGTTCTTTGCTTTTGATGTTCTTGAAGATCCCGTCGGCCAGTTTGCCGACCTTCGCTTCGAAGAGCATGTCTGCGATCGTCTGCCCGCTGCTCTTGCGGTAGGTCGTGAATTCGGCTTCTGTGCGGAACTCCTTCTTGCTCTGCTCGAGTTCTTCCTGGACTTCCCTGGAGCTCACGTGCACGCCCTCCTCGGCGGCCTCGCCGATCAGCCACTGGTTGTGGATCGCGTTGCTGAGCGCCGCCTGGAAGATCTGCTCATAGGACTGCTTGCAGGCTTCCTTCAGCTGCGCCTGCGAGCGCCCGACGCCGGCCTGGGCGCCTTTCGTGCGCGCGATGCAGGCGCTGTAGTCGGGTGGGTCCGGAAGCGGCGTTTGCGGGCTCTTCAGCATCATCTGCTGGCGAACGCTCGCGAAGGTGATCGGCACGCCGCCGACGTGGGCGAGCACGGCGCTCGGTGCGAGCTTGGTGGGCGCGGCCAGCTGGGAGACTCCTTCGGTTCGCGCCTGGGCCTGTTCGCGCTCGATCTTGGCTTCGAGGGATTCGTTTGAGCTGTTGGAGCTCTTGGCGGGCTGGGTGGTCTGTGAGCTCTGCGTGCTGGTGGCGCTCGAGGCGAGGCTCGACTGCTTGGGCTTGCTCGAGGAGCCGCAGGCGCTTAGGGCGAGGCAGAGCGTCGCGAGGAGGGCTGGCAGGGCGCCGGCGCACGCGATCGCCTGCCGGCGTACCTTGATTTGGGCGAGAGCTCTCATCGCGCGGAGAAGCTAGAGGCTCTGGGGGCGTAGTTGGGGCTTCTTGCTTTCGGCGGGTGTTTAGGGCTTGGAATCGGGGGGTTTTTGAGGGGTGGTGTTTCTGATTGGGGCGTTTGTTTGGGGTTTGGCTTGCGAGCGGTGAGCTTCGGGCGGCGTCTCCGGGCGGAACCAATGCACGGCTCTGGTGGCCGTGCATTGGCTTGCTGCTCTGCTGTGGCTCGCCCCGCTGCCCTGCCGTGGGCCCTGCCTCGATCCATCGCTCCTTGCGAGCCTCCAGATCTCGTTGCTGCGAGACGCCTCAACACCTCAGTCGTCGATGAACACCCCGAGGTTGAACGAGCCGGTTAGGTGGAGAATTATCCACGCGTCTTCAAAGCCGGAGCCGAGGTTAGTTTCGAACGGGTGTTCTTTCAGCCATTCGCATAACTGCTCGCATTCGCCGGTTTCCGGGTCGTGCGTCGTGGCGTTCTGTTTGCATAAGATTTCAAACGTCCCGCCTGCGGCGACCGTCGTTAAGCCGGGCAGCAGTAAGCAGCCGAGCGTCCCCTTGATCTTGTCTTTGACCGTGCCGCAGACGATCGTCAGTTCTTCTTCGGCGGCGACGCCTAAGAATTTGAACAGCAGCAACGGCTGTAATTCGCCGGCGGCGTTCTTCTCTGAGGCAAGGTGCAGATCGGTGAGAACTAAGATCGTTTCAATCGGGTCTTTGCCGGCGGAGCTTTCGCTGCGACACGAGGCCGTCCCCTGTTTGAAGCCCGTAAAGTCCAGTGTCGCTTCGCATAAGTTGGTGTCTTTTTCACCGGCAGTCGCGCTGGCTTTGCAGTTTTTCACTTTTCCTTCGATACCTGTGCCGGTCAGTGCTTTACCGCCTAATGCCGAGAACGTATACCCCGTGCCTTTGAACGACCCCGCAAGTTCGGTCACTTTCCCCGACGTAACTAACAGCATCGGCGCATTGGCGTCTTCCGCGCTCGCCAGGGCCGCGCAGAGCCCGCACAGCGCCAGCAGCGCCCCAAGCGCCGCGAAGAGCAGTCTTTTGCCTGTCGCATCTTGATTCTCCTTGTGCGTGATTACCGAGTTCTGCCGCACAAGCCTCCCCACAGAGACCGCGTGTCCGTCAGGCCAGTCCTCTGATCTGAGCGATGCACGGGGCCGGAGCCCCGTGCATGCTCGTCTTCTTCAGCGCAGCTCTGGAGTTATCAGCTTGCTTGCCGACGGGCTCTTGCCCTGAGCCGAGCTTGCTTCAGTGGGTCAGTCGTCGATGAACACGCCGAGGTTGAACGAGCCGGTCGCCGTAACGTTCATCCATGTGTCTTCGAAGCCGGCGCCGAGGTTCGATTCGAATGGGTGTTCTTTCAGCCATTCACATAACTGCTCGCATTCGCCAGTAGTCGGGTCGTGCGTCGTGGCGTTCTGCACACACGCGATCGTGAACGTCCCGCCGGCGGCGACCGTCGTTAAGCCGGGCGTCAGTAAGCAGCCGATCGTGCCCTTGACCTTGTCTTTGACCGTGCCGCAGACGATCGTCAGTTCTTCTTCGTCGGCGACGCCTAAGGCCCTGAACAGTAGCAGGCCCTGTAATTCGCCGCTTGTGGATTTCTCCGATGCCAGGTGCAGATCAATGAGCGTTAACACCGTTTCAACCGGGTCTTTGCCCGCGGAGCTTTCGCTGCGGCAGGCAACGGTGCCCTGTTTGACGCCCGTGAAGCTCAGTAACGCTTCGCATAAGTTGGTGTCTTTTTCACCGGCGGTCGCGCTGGGTTTACAGTTTTTCACTGTTCCTTCGAGAGCTTTGCCGACCAGCGCTTTGCCGCCTAACGTCGACAGCGAGGATGCGCCGCCGGTGAATTTCGCTGACAGTTCAGTAGCTTTCCCCGAGGTGACTAACAGCATCGGCGAGTTAGCGTCTTCCGCGCTCGCCACGGCCGCGCTGACGGCGCCGAAGGCGAGGAGTGCGAACATCGCGAACAGCAACAGCTTTGCTTTGCTCATGTTTGCTCCTTGTATGTGCTTGCGGGAGCGCCGGCTTTCGCTTGGAGCGCTCCCCTGTTTGGTCCTGCAGGAGCAGTCTCTCAGCGCCTGGGGCGGCGCTCAAGCATTTGGGCGGATTGTTTCCAGAAGTAAAGCCAGCGCTTGGCCGGCTTTTGGCGCTACTTGCGCTTCTTCTTGGCGGGCTTTGGCCCGTAGCGGCGGCGCGCCTGCGCTTCGCAGGATTTGCGCTTGGCCTTGCCGCGCTTCTTGTGGCAGCTCTTCAGCGCTTTTGCGAGCTGCTGGGCGCGCGTCGGGGGCTTGGCGCAGCCGGTGACCTTGATCGCGGTGCTCTGGTTGATCGGCGCGCCGTTCTGCGCGGTGAATTCGGTGGGCATCGTGAGTTTGGTGCCCGCCTTGCAGATGTCGGTGTTCGTCGTAAGCGCCGAGTAGGGCTGGGCGGGCAGGCTCAGTTCGAAGCTCGAGAAGGGGACGTCGGGGGTCGCCTTGAAGGTCGTCGTGGTGATCCCCTTCTTGATCTGGGTGTTGCCGACGAGGATCACTTTGATCGGGTAGCTGCCCGAGCCATTGAGCACGATCGTCAGGTCGGGGAAGGATTCGGCCGCGTGGGAGACGAAGAAGGCCGAGCCTTCAAGCGGCACTGGCAACAGCGGCGTGAGCACCTTGGCTTTGCCGACGATCGATTCTTTCGGGCAGTTGGCCGGGTTGGCTTCGAAGACCGAGGCCAGGCAGGCCTTGTTCAGCGTGCTCAGGCGGCTTGGCAGCTGCTTTGGCAGGCTGACTTTGACTTTCGCGAGGTTCGCGTAGGTGCCGAGCGGGCCACTCGGGTAGCTCAGCTTGACCTGAAGGCCGGTGCCGTTGGCTTTCGTCGATTTGCCCGAGACCGAGACCGCGAATTTGGGGGCGAATTTGAGCGTCTGGCAGCTCGCCGCCTGGATCGGCGCGGAGAGCTGCGCGATCGCGCCTTCCTGGGCTTTGACCGTGGCGGTGATGCTCTGCGGGTTGCAGCTGGTCGGGTTGAAGGTGAAGTTCGAGCGGTTGATCGTGACGTTCACATTGCGAATGTCCAGCGGGACCCCGTCGAGGATGTGGGGGATCGAGTAGGCAGTGCCCGGTTCGTTGGTCGTGACGGTCAGCGCGGCGGTGTAGGGGTCGATCTGCACCTTCGCGCGCACGATCACGTTGCCGAGATTGAACGGCCCGGCGATCGCCGGGGTGAGGATCGAGAGGCCGAAGGGCGCGCCCTCGTAGCTTTCGGTGAGGAAGACTTCCCCGCCGTGCACCGTGAAGGGATTTGAGCCGAAGCCGGCTGAGACGGTCGATTCCCCGATCCGGCTGTTCGGCGGGCAGGAGCCCGCGTTGGCCTGAGCTTCGGGGCAGAGCGTGACGCCGGTCAAGACACCGGAGAGCCCCGGAGGCGTGCGCACCTGGACCGAGCCGATCTGCTGGTTTGCGTCTTCGCGGTTGATCGAGGTCGAAAGCGGGCCGAAGGCGCCGGCGTTGATGTTGGTCATGCCCGCGGCGAGGCTCGGGGAGAAGGGCAGCGGCGAGGACGGGCAGGGTGAGCCACCGGGCCCAGAGGTGACCTGAAGGCTCGCGCTGGAGCTGACCGGGGTCGTGCCCGACCACGGCGTGAAGGTTGCCTGGACCGGGTATGTGCCGCAGCCGGAGGGGCTTGCAAGCGGCGCGCGCGGACCGCCGGTGAGGCTCACTTCGATCTCTTCGGCGTTGATGTCGGGGGTGTTCTGGAAGGTCGTTGAGATCTGCCCGCTGCTCGGGTCCAGCGAGACCTGGCCCGGCAGCTTCAAAAGCACGCCGGAGATCGGGTCTTTGACGACCATGTAGAGGGCGATCAGCGAGTTGAACGGGTTCTTCGATGCTTCGCCGTTTGGCGCCGGGGTGGCCAGGTAGAGGCCGCCTTCTTCCAGGTACTGCCCGGGGGGCAGCAGCGGGGTCTTGATCCGCACCGTGCCGACCTTCGCCGCGTTGGGGCAGAAGGGCTGGGGCAGATCGGGGCTGAACAGCAGTTCTTCTTCTGCGCCGCGCGCGTTCAGGAAGCCGACTTCGCTCTCTGAGCAGGCCTGCAGGCCATCGGCGGAGGAGGGGTTGACGCTGAAGCCGGCGGGGAAGGTGACCGTCGTCGAGCGGATGTTCGAGCTGGCCAGGCCGGCCGCGTTCTGGTTGGCTTCCTGAGGGATGTGCACGTCGATCGTCATCCCGTTGGGATGCGCGGCTTCTTGGTTTTCGCCGGAGAGCTTCAGCTGCGGGCCGAAGGACAGGCGGTTGCAGCCGATCAGCGGGCCCTGCGGTTCAAAGACGCCTTCGGTGAAATCGAAGAAGTTGCCCGGGTCGGCCCAGGAGTCGCCTTCCACGCTGGTCGAGAGCGTGTGCGAGCAGGAGGTCGGCAGCGACAACAGCGCCTTGGGGTAGCGTTCTTCGGCGGGCACGCAGGGCTGTTCGCTTGCGGCGCCGCGCGCTTTGTAGAGACAGCCCCAGCCGCGCTGGTTGTCGTGGCGGCGATCGGCGGGCGTGCCCCAGAAGGTGACCTCGCTTGAGAGGAACGAGCCGGTCTGGGTGATGTTCTGCACGTTGACGTCCACGCCGTAGTCAGAGCCCGAGCGCACCGAGGTGTCGATGAACACCGGCGAGTTGGCGAGCACGACGTAGAAGCCGAAGCGGGCCGGCTCGCCCTTGCGCGGTTCGAGGTTGAAGATCGGCTCGGTGAGCGTCGAGGTGCCGACCGTCGCTGGTTCGTGGACGGTCGTCGTGGCCACGCCGACGGCGCTGTCGGGCGGGCAGGCGTTTTCCTGGCCGTTGATCGGCTGGAAGAACTGCGCGGTCGTGCACTGCGCCAGCACCGTGGCGTTGCCGATCAGGCCGGTCGGCAGCTTGAAGTTGAGGTCCTTGGCCAGGCCCGCCGGGGTCACTTCCGGGCGGTGCTCGGGCGGCGCTTCCAGCGGGTTGATGTCCTTGAGCTGGTTCAGCGCGAGCGTCGTGGTCAGCTGGAAGGGGTGCGCGCCGGCCTGCGTGGCAGGGGCGCCGCCTTCTTCTTCAAGGCCCATTTCATATCGTTCCACGCCGAAGGGCACGGGCGCTTCAGAGATCGTGATCGGACGCTCGATCGAGTTCGGCGGCGCGCCTCCGCCGGAGACGCTCAGCTGGTTCAGCTCGCCGCTGTGCGCGCCCGCCTGGACTTCGACCGCGATCCGCATCTCGATCTGGTCGTAGGGGGCGAGCGCTTTGCTGAGCGTGCAGGTCGCGCTCTGCACGCCGGCTTTTTCTTCAAGGGAGCAGGGAATCGGTTCGCGCTCCTGGAAGTCGGCCTGCGCGAAGGGTTCGCTGCCGGCGACGCCGGTGGCGTGCAGGCCGGCGGGGATCACGTCGGTCATCTTCACCTGCGAGCTTTCGCTGGTGTCTTCGTCGCCGACGTTCTCGGCGGTCATGTAGAGCTCGCCGGGAGAGACCGCCGCTTTGCCGGGGTTGATCACTTCCGTCGCCAGCTGCACTTCGACGCCGAGCAGTTCGCTCAGTTCGATCGAGGGAACGCCGGCTTCGGTGCTGACGAGGAAGACGACCTGCGAGGCTTCGGCTTTTTCTTCGACTTTGACCCTGCCGGCGCCATAGGGCCCTTCGAGCGCTTTCGTCAATTCGGCGGCATTCAGGGCGTGCAGTTCCAGTTCGAGATCGGCGTTGGCCGGTTCGGAGAGGAATTCGCCGAGCGACGTTCCCCCGACCGACAGGACAAAGCCGCTCGTCGGGCCGAATTCTTCGAAGGCAGGAGAGAACGGAGCGACGATCTTCTGCACCTCCTCTTCACCGGGCGTGCTGGGGCCGGCGTGCAGGTAGGCGGGGCGGCTGCCGGCGGTCAGGTGCCACCACGGCGAGTTCGGCACTTCGGCATGAGCGCAAGCGCCAACGGACAGCGCCGCAGCGATGAACAGCAGCGCGCCGAGCAGCGCCAGCGCGCGCGAGCGGGTGATGATCGCGGGGGCGCTCATTTCTTCTTCTTGCCCTTCTTCTTCGCCTTGGCCTTCGGCTTGGGCTTTGCGTAGCGCTTTCGCGCGGCGCTTTCGCAGGCTTGGCGCTTCTTCTTGTTCTGTTTGCTCCGGCAGGCCTTCAGCGCCTTGTTCAGCTTTTCGACACGTAGCTCTTCGGCGCTCTTCGGCTTCGGCGCAGGCGCGAGCGCTGCCGCGAGGTTGCCCGGGCCGCTGAAGCTCTGACTCGGCGGGGCGGCGAAGATCTGCGACGGCGGGCTCAGCGGCGGCTTGCAGCCTTCGCCTGAGCAGCTCGACGGTTCGCTCGGCTGCGCGGTGATGCAGGGCGAGGCGCTCGTGCAGACGTGCGCGTCATAGACGTCGCGGGCGCTGTCCTGATCGGCCTTCGAAAGCTGCGACGAGGTCAAGAAGAACACGTCGTTGCCCGATTCGCTGGCGTCCAGGAACGCCGATTCCTGACTCGAGGAGCCCGATGAGATCAGCGCCACGCAGCCCGAGGCGCTCGGGTCATAGCTCTGCGCCGTTTCGCTGCAGTTGCCCACCGCCGGCGGCTCGTACTCATAGACGTCCTCGGTTTTGTTGGAGTCTTCGGCGATCAGTCCGTCGAAGCTGTTGAAGAACAGCCGCCCGGAGTCGTTCAGGTAGCGCGGCTGATAGAGCGTCTTCCGCGGATCGCGTTCGGTCGCCGTCCACCCCGGCACGCTCGCCGCGACGAGCGCTTCGGGCCAGATGTCGACCGGCCCGCCGGCCAGGCCAATCGGCGGCTCGATCGCCTTGTATTCGATACCGACCGGACGCTCGCCGCTTGCCAGGCACGACGCGCACACGAGCTTTGTCGCGTAGGCGTCATAGAGGTAGACCTCCGCCACCGGCTTGGCGCTCGCGCGGTCGCGGTTGTCATAGCCGGTCGGTGAGCCCTGCGACATGAACTCCAGGTAGCGGCCGTCTTCTGAGACTCGCGTGGGCTGCGTGAACAGCGCCTCAGGCGTGCCGTTCAGCAGGCGCCAGTCCTTTTCATCCCCTCCCGATAGCGTCGCGATGAAGCTCACCTGGCCTTCGTGTGAGAGATACAGGTTCGCCTTTTCCGGCTGCGCTTTCTGCCCGCGCGCGTTGGGCGCCACGCTCTGCACTCCCTTGGCGACGTAGTAGACGTAGGCGCCGTCGGCGCTTGCGCCGAGGATCGAGCCCTGCACCTGCGCGCCTTCGCCGCCGTTCACCGGCGTCAGGTCGCGAAGCTGACAGCTCGGCGCCGGGCTCAGCACGATCGCGCATTCATAGAGGTCGGCGTGCCCTTCGCCGGGTGCACCTTGGCCTGGTTCCGCCCCCGAGTCCGCCGTCAGCTTCTGCGTGTCGGTGAACAGCACGCGCCTGCCATCGGCGGCCGCGAGCTGGAATTCCCCCCCGCCGCTCGCGCCGCTGCCGCCTTGGGCTTCGTCGAGCTCGATCGTTTCCCCGCGCGCCGTGTCGCGCAGGTAGAGGCCGCCGATCGGCCCGGTCCAGTCGATCAGGCTGCCGTCAGGCGAGATCGCGCCACGCGCGCCGCCGCCGTCGGCGGCGCTTTCTCCGAGACTTGCTCCGGGCAGCGCCGCTTCACCGTCGGGCAGCACGCTGACCGGGGCCAGCGCCCCGCCATTCCACTCATAGAGCTGCGCTTCGCCCGCGCCCGCCACCAGTTCGGCCTTGGCATGCAGCACGATGTGGCCGAGGTCTTCGCTTGCCCCGAGGAACTGCGGGCCGCAGAACACCTTCGCCGAGCCGTTGCCGGCGACCTTCGGCTGGCATTCGGCCGTTTCGCCGAACTGCGTGCCTGCGGGTACGTTGGCAGAGCCCGGCTTGCCGCTGACCAGCGGTGTGAAGCAGCTCGCGCCGCAGCTTTCGCTCAGGCTGTGCAGGTAGGCGGTCGATTCGCTCGCCTGGGAGGAGAGCAGCGGGTTGAACTGGCCGAAGGGCTGCACCACCGCCGCGCTCAGTTCGGAGTTGAAGAATTTGTACTCGGTGCCGCCCGCTCCGGCGACGAGGCCCGTCGTGCTCGGGTGCGAGATCGCGATGTCGCGCGAGGACCACGCCGCGGCGCCGCGCTCCGAGAGGATCTGAACGTCGTTTGAGTAGCCCGCGGGCTGCGCTTCGGTCGGCGAGTTGGCCAGGTAGGTGATCGCATCGCCTGAGGCTGAGGCCTCGGCCACGCCCGCTTCGGAGATCGGTTCGATCAGCGCACCGAGCTTGTCCGGCGGTGAGACGAGCTCCCAGGCGCGTTCGTCGGGCAGCGCCGGCTGACCGCCCGCCCCTTCGCTCGTGAAGATCACTTCTTCGCCCGCCGGTCCCTGCCCGTGAGAGTTTTCGGCGAGCGCGCGGAAGTGGTAGGTGGTGTGCGGCGCCAGGCCGCTGAGCTTCGCGCTGACCGCGTGGACTTCGAAGTCAGCTGGGATCTGCCCGCCCGAGCCGGGTACTTCTTCATAGCCGCTTGCCGCGCAGTCGCTCGCGTTCGCGCAGCGGCCGTATTCGAAGTGGTATTTGCTCGGGGCTTCGCCCACTTCGCTTCGCGGGTTGATCCGCGCGCCCAGCGTCGCTTCGATCGATGAGACTTCTTCGATCGACTCCGATTCGACTTTCGGCACGGTCGCCGGCTTCGGGCCGAAGACCACGACCTGCCCGCTCGGCGCGTCTGTGGCGTAGACCGTCGAGGCGCTTTCGTTCACGCCGACGCCGTTGCTTTCGCCCAGATGTTTGACGCCGCCTTCTTCGCCGAGGCGTTCGACTTCTTCGCCGGTCGCGTCGAACACGCCGACGCTCGTCAGGTTGTCGATCAGCGAGTCGTTTGAGCCCTGTTCGGCGGCGACCCCGCTTGCTTCTTTGCCGCCGACGTCTTCGATCAGGACTTCTGCCAGGGGGCTCTCCTTGGCGATCACGTTGCGCGGACCGATGAGAAGCTGGTGCAGGTAGAAGTCGCCCGCGCCGTCGACGGCGAAGCCGGGCCGGCCGAAGCCGAGGCAGTTGAGCTGCTTCTGCGGCGGGGTGAAGAGGTTCGGCGACGCATCACTGTAGGCGCTGACTTCGCACAGGTTTTGATAGACCCAGACCGTGCCTTTCGCGCCAACCGCGACGCCGTCGATCGCCCGCGTGAAGCGCCCCGCTTCGCCAGCCGCGATCTGCCCGACGTATTCGAGGTGTTCCTTGCTCGGCCCGCTCGGTGAGTACTTATCGACCACCCTGTGTTCTTCGCCGGAGTCGACGACGTAGACGTCACCGGCGGAGGGGTCTTTGGCCTTGCACTGGGGTTCGGGCAGCTTTTCAAGCACGCAGGAGTTATCCACGGCGATCGTCTGCGGTTCGAGGAATTTGCCGGTTTCGACTTCGCCGGGGTTGCCGAGGCTGCCGGCGGCGTGTTCTTCGCCCGCCAGCAGGCCGCTGCCGTTGACTTCTGAGAGGTAGTGGCCTTCTTTGTCATAGACGACGACGCGGTTTGCGCCTTCGTCGGCGACGTAGATGTCGCCGTCGGATTCCTCCACGGCGACACCGGCGGGCTTTTTCAGGGTTCCTCCGAGGCACGGTTCGCTGGCGCAGGAGCCGGCGAACGTCGTGGTGAATTCGTGCGGGCGAGCTTCTGCTCGCTCGCAGTAGATGAGCAAGATGAAACTGAGCAGGGTAGATGCCCCTGCCATAACTACCCATCGCCTTCGCCCGCCAAGCCCCAAGAACTGCACCTGCTAAGGAAACCCCTCTCTCTCCCCTCTCTCCAAGGGGACGGACGCACCACCGACTGGCACGAGCCGCTGGAGGGAATAGTAGGGCCGGATCTCACCGCGGCGGCGCTCAGCGGCGCTCGAGCCGACCGATTTGCCCATGACTGCGGGGCATGTGGGGCGCTTTGCAGTCAGAGACACGCGTTGACCACTTCTCAAGGACACGTGAGTGCACTTCTCAACGGCCAGGACCGGCAGTGGCGCGGATCCCATCAATTGGAAACAGGGCTTGCTGTGCTGGAGACAATCGATCTACGTTTGTGAGCCATCCTGGGTTTAACGGAGACCGTGATCTACCCCGGCTTCCGTGGAGTCGCCATTCTGGAATCAGGCGGCGATGCGTTGCTGGTTGTGCTGGTTCTCGTATTCGGTTGGGGTGAGCATGTTCAGGGCGCTGTGGCGTCTTCTGGTGTTGTGCCAGATCTCGATGTAGTCGTGCATCGCGGTCGCGAGCTCGACCCTGGTCTTCCACCGTCTACGGTTCAGCAACTCGACCTGCATGCGAGCCCAGGGCGGATTCAACCGGTGGACGCAACGGTTTGCGTTTGTAGGGATAGTAGGTGCTCGTTGAGTGCTTCGGCGGGTGTGCGCCAGGCGAGTGTCTTGCGTGGTCTGCTGTTGAGCGTTTCAGCGACCGCTTCGAGATCCTCGGCAGTGTGCCTAGCGAGGTTTGTCCCTTTCGGGAAGTACTGGCGCAGCAGGCCGTTGGTGTTCTCGTTCGTTCCTCTCTGCCATGGGCTTTGAGGGTCACAGAAATAGACTTGCAAGCCGCTGTCGATGGTGAGCTGAGCGTGTTGTGTCATCTCTGCGCCTTGATCCCATGTGAGCGAGCGACGAAGCTGCTCCGGCAATGTGACGAGCTGGGCGGTGATTGCATCGCGTACCGCTTCTGCGCCTCGCCCAGCGAGCGGCGGGCCGTTCTTCACCTTTGGGCCACCGTGGCCCGGCATTGGCGGTAGGTGAAGCAGCATGGTGAAACGTGTGCTGCGCTCCACCAACGTCCCGATCGCGGTCCAGTTCGCACCGAGAATGAGATCTCCCTCCCAGTGCCCTGGGACGGCGCGGTCCTCTGCCTCGGCGGGCCGGGCGCTGATCATGACCTGCTCGCTGAGGTAGTGACCGGACCCCGTTCATCGGTCCACCTCTTGTGAGAGTCGGTTGTTGTTGAAGTTAGTGGTTGCGTGCGCTTCCCGAACCTTCCATGCGTGCGCGAAGCTGGCCGGTGCTGCCATCCCAAGCGCTGAGTGCGGCCGGCGCTCGTTGTAATCCTCGCGAAAGTCCTCGACCATGACCCTCGCCTCGGCGAGGCTGCAGAACAGCTCCACTGAGAGCAGCTCATCGCGCACGCGCGATCCGAAGGACTCGACGTAGGGGTTCTGCCAGGGCGAGCCCGGCTCGATGTAGGCGCTGCCGGCACGAGCGAAGCGACACCAGTCCTTGAGAGCGTTGGCGGTCAGCTCCGGGCCGTTGTCGCAGCGGATGAACTGCGGTGAGCGCCCACGAGTCGCGACGAGTCCTTCGAGCACGGCGACGGTGGCGTCGGCGTCGATCCGCCGGTGGCACTCGATCGCCAGCGCCTCGCGGGTGAACTCATCGACCACGTGCAGCAGCTTCAGGATCTTGCCATCGGCGGTCTGGTCGAACTGGAAGTCAAGCGCCCATACGTGGTCGGGGCGCTCAGCGCGCAGGCGCTTGGCCGGCACCGTCGAGCTGCCCAAGCGCCGGCGCTTTCTGCGTTTGACAGGCACGCGTAGGCCCTCCTCGCGCCACAGGCGCTGCACGCGTTTGCGGTTCACGTTCCAGCCCTCCTCGCACAGCGTGGCGTGCGCGCGGCGGTAGCCCCAGCGCGGCCGCTCGCGGGAGAGCTCGCGCAGCCGAGCTCGCAGCGCACCGTCATCCGCCGCGACGCACGGCTCCCGGCGCTGGGTGGAGCGGTGCTGGCCCACGTATCGGCACGCCCGCCGCTCCGAGAGGTCCAAGCGGTCCCGCAGCATCAGGACGGCCTGGCGCCGGCGCGACGGGCTCACCAGTTTCCCTTGGAGATCTCCCGCAGGGCGAGGTTCTCGAGCTCCTTGTCGGCGACCAGGCGCTTGAGCTGCGCGTTCTCGCGCTGCAGCTCCTTCAGGCGCTTGACGTCCTCTGCCTTCATCGCGCCGTACTGCGCTCGCCAGCGGTGATAGGTCTGCTCGGAGACCCCCAGGGCCTTTGCGACCTCCGGGACCTCGGTCCCCTCGGCCAGCAGCCTGTCGGCCTCTCGCAGCTTCCTGACGATCTGCTCGGGCGTGTGTCGTCTGCGCTTCACCTCGATGGTCCTCCTCTCGCCCATTTTGCATGGGCTGAAGGACTCTCACACGAGGCGGACCGAATCTAGGGGGTCGGGCCAGTAGCTCTTGCCGCGGGCACGCGCGCGAGCTCTGGGTACCCTGAGCGCTCTACCGGTCCGCAAGCAGGCTGTCAGCTCGCGGCGGAGCGCGCCGCGGCCTTGGACGTAGAGCGCCTGGTAAATCGCCTCGTGGGAGATCCGCATCGACTCATCATCGGGGAAGTCGAGCCGCAGCCGGGCAGATATCTGTTCCGGGCTCCACGCGCTCGCCCACCTGCGGTCCTGGCGGTGTGGCTTGTTGCGGCCTTTCCAAGGTGTCGTGTGGCGGGGCCCGCGACCGCAGTCCCGCTCAGACGGCGGACCTGGCCGGAAAGCCGCTCCTGAACATACTCGTGGAGCCGCTCGTTAGCAGCAAGCTTCGCGGTCTTGGGGCGCCGCGCGATCAGCTCGGCCTTCCACTGCGCGACCGACGCGCGGTACTCGAGCTTCCCTCCGCGAGTTGCTGCGTTGCGGCGCAGCTCCCTGGAGATCGTCGACGGCGAGCGACCCAAACGCCGGGCGATCTCCCGAACCCCGACGCCTTGACTAGTTGTCCTGCCCACGTAGGTTGTGAACGCGGCTGATGGGTGGCCGGTTGTCGATCCCGCTGTGCGGTCTACGCGTGTTGTAGTGCTCGAGCCAGTGTGGCAGAGCTCTATATTGCGGTGGCGGTGTGAGCGGTAGCTCATGCCGTATGCCCACTCTCGTCCCATCGTCTGGTGAAAGCGCTCGACCTTCCCATTTGTTTGGGGGCGATAGGGCTTTGTGGTGATGTGCTTGATCTCTCGAGCAGTCAGGAGTTCGCGTAGAGAGCGGTTATGGGTGTAGCTCCAGGCGTTGTCCGTCATCAGGCGCTTGGCCCCGATCCCGTGATGGTCGAACCAGGCCAGAGCACGCTCGAGGAATGCCGTGATCGTCGGGGCACGCTCGTCGGTGTGCAGCTCGACGTAGGCGAGTCTTGAGTGATCATCGACGATCGCGTGAGCGAAGTCGTAACCGACGAGGGTCTGCACCTTGCGGCCTCTCAGGTGCTGTGAGCGGTCGCCGGTGACGCGATGTCCGGGGCGCTCAAAGCGCGCGTAGCGGGCCGTATCCATGTGCAGCAGGTCCCCGGGGCACGGCCACTCATAGCGTCGGGCGGCATCACGGGGAGTTCTCGGCCGCCGCGACAGGCCGTGGCGGTGGAGCACCTTCCAGACCGTTGAGTGCGAGTGTCCGGTTCTTCCTGCCACCAGACGCGGCCCCCAGCCGGTGTGCCGACGAACCTCACAGATCTGCTCCTGCTCGCCGGCCTGCAGGAGCCTCGGCGAGCGATGAGGACGGCTGGAACGATCGGCCGCCCATGCCAATGAGTGTCGCTCTGCCAACGACGCGTGGGCATATCGACGCCACCATCGGTGTGCCGTCGCGGGCGACACGTTCAGGCAAGCCGCGGCTTGCCTGAACGTCATTCCGTTCTCTACCGCCTGGCACAACGCCAGCCGACCAGCGGGTCCGAGCTTCGCTCTACCGTGGATCTGCATCCGGGTCCTCCTAGGTCGTGAGCCTTCGCAGACCCACAGCCTGGGATGAGACCCGGATGCCTCCTCAGCCGTTCACAACGTATGTGGGCACGTCAGCTGATATGTCGCGTCGTTTGTCAAGTGGGCGTGTTTGATGGCGTCCGCGTGGCGGGCGTTTTGGGGTGGTCGGGAGGGCGGGGCGCCGGGCTCGGTGTCGGCGTTGCCAGTCTGATGATGCGGGGGTTGGGTACCCCAGGGCCCGGTTTCGTGCTGCCGGCTTGCGCTGTCTAGGAGCGAGCGTGCCGCCGGTGGGCGGTGCTCATAGCTGAATCGCGCGTGCCGGCCGCCTGATGGCCCGGCGCCCCGGCCTCCCGACCGGGAGGGCTGTCGCTGGCGGTTAGTCGGCGGTTGCTGCTGCCCAGAGGAAGCACGCGAGCTCGCGTGCGCACGCCACGACAGTCACGTTATGCGGCTTGCCGCGAGCGCGCATCCGACGGTTGACGCGGTAAAGGCGCTGTTGGGCGCGGTTGGAGATCGCAACCACATGCTCGGGCTGCCCTTGCTGGCGGTTGGCGAGTGTCGCCCCGAGTCTGGGCGGACGGCTGTAATGCCAGGCGGACTCGACCAGCAGCCGACGGGCGAGCATCGAACCGGTCTTCGTGATCGCACCTTGGCGGGAGCTCTCGCCGGACTGGCTGAGCGATGGGGTCAGTCCGAGCCACGAGGAGAGTGCCGGTGCGCGCTCGAAGCGTTCCCAGTCGCCGCCGAGCTCAAGATGGATCGAGAGCGCCGTCAAGGTGTCCACTCCGCGGAAGGCCCTGAGCCTTGCGACCGTCGGCCACCACCGCTCATCGGATGCCAGCGTCGAGAGCGACAACGCGATCGTTGCCTTGCGCGCGCTGATCCCGTCGACAGCAGCGAGCAGGTCGGCGAACACCGCGTCGCTGGGTTGCTCCGCGAAGCGCTGCTGGGAGAGCCAGCGTCGATGCTCGGCCGTCCAGGTCTTCGGCTTCGGATAGACCCGCCCGTGACGCAACAGCATCTTCGAGACGCGGTGACGGGCGCGCATCAGCTCCTGGCGGCAGACATCGTGAGCGCGAGTCATCTCGCGCGCCGCCTCGACCTCCGGCGAGGGCACGACCACCGCCGTCAACGATCCGGCCAGCAGCTGGCGAGCCAAAAGCTCCGCGTCCTTGCGGTCGGTCTTGACGCGGTCACTCGGACCCCGCGGCGTCTTGCCCGGCGCGATCACCTCGGTCGCGATGCCAGCCTCGACCAAAGCCCGGTAGAGCCCGAACCCTGTCGGCCCAGCCTCATAGCAAGCCCTCACCGGCCCCGACAACGATCTCAGCCACGCCACCGGCGCCTCCACACCAGCACCAAACCGCACCCGCGAAAGCTCACCCGTCATCACGTCAATTGCCGCCGCATGCGTCGAACGGGCATGGACATCGAGCCCTACCCACGTCATCGTTCCAGCCATGGCCGGACCTCCTCATCTCATGGGGTCAGCCGGAGCCACTCTCCGGCCAGACAAACCCCCGCGAGGAGCGTCCGGCCATCTCACCCGCCGGTCAACTCCCCGGGCCAACGGCCATAGGGTCTAGCGAGGATCGCGATTTCCTCGCGCTCCGGAAACGACAGGTACCGGCCCGAAGGCTCGGCGAGCATGAACGTTGGCATCCCACCACGCTCTCTGAACCACCGGCTGCCAGCCGCCGACGAGGCCCCAACAACGACCCCCGCCTCCTCGCTACTGAGCCCCTTGGCGATCTCACACCAAAACGCCCGCTCGAGTTCCCGACGATGCGTCGGATGCCCCGGCGACTTCATCGGCGCCCTGCCCGTCAACTCCCTCATCCAACCAGCCGGCCTGCCCATCAACACCACCTCCACCATCACCGTGTTGCGAGCACCAGTTGAGTCCAGCCTGCGCGCCGCGATCGCTATGTATGATCGCCTCGCCTGTCGGCTTTCTGCGCGTGATCGCCATCCCGAGCGCGTTCGTGACTAGCAGGCCGGTCTGGGAGCTGTCGATCGACCAGCCGACGACCATCCTCGAGAACGCGTCGAGGACCGCACAGCAGTAGAGCTTGCCCTCCCTCGTGGGGTGCTCGGTGATGTCGGTCATCCAGAGCCGATCCGGCGCCTCTGCGGTGAAGCGCCGACGCACGAGATCGAGCGAGTCGCTCCTTGCGAGCCGCGCTCCGCGTGGGAGCCTGCGTTTCGGCAGGCCCTGCATTCCGAGGCGGCTCATGATCAGCGAGACCTGGCCGTGGCCGACCTTGATGCCACGACCGTACTTCAGCTCTGCGGTGATCCGCAGCGCGCCGTAGGTGCCGGCTGAAGCCTCGTGGATGTCGGAGATCTCGCCGCCCAGCCACAGACGCCTGAGCGCCCGTTCTGACGGCGGCCTGTCCTTCCACGCGTAGTAGCCCGACTGCGAGACGCCGAGCATCAAGCACGCTCTCTACGTCGATTCCCTGCCCGGTCAGAGAGGAGATCACCGGGTAGAGGCTTTTGGGGCAAGCTCCTGATCGAGGAAGACTTGGTTGACCTTCCTCGAGACGGCGAGTTCGGTCTCGAGCTGCTTGATTCGTCGCTTCGCCCAGTGCGGTCTCGATCACGCGGCCGGCGAGCTGCGTGAGAACGCCGCCCGGGCCGGTGATCTCCTCCGGCGAGAGGCCCTTCAGCGCGTCCTGCAGTTGCTCCTCGGGCAACAGCCCGGCGAGGCGGTCAAGCGCCGTCTCCTGGTCCCTCAGAGCATCGAGCACGCCCTCGATCGTGGCGGATTTCGTGTTCTTCGTGGTGGTGCTCATGGGGATCCTTTCCGGCCGCGCCCCGACTCCAGCCCGCCGCTCGCCCCTTACGGGCTTTGCGACAGCTGGGGTCGGCACAAGCCGATCAGTTCACCCAGACCTCACACTTCGTCGGACACTCCCCGCGTTCCCGCCGAATCTCAGACGGATCATCTACACGACCAACTCGATCGAGGCGCTGTACCGCCACGTGCGAAAGACAATCAAGACTCGCGGGCACTTCCCCACCGAGGACGCCGCTCGCAAGCTGATCTACCTGTCGATCATCAACGCCCAGCGCAGTTGGAGAAAGGCATACAACTGGAGCGCGGCGCTTGTTGCGTTCAAGATCCCTTTCGGAGACCGCCTGATCTAAACGATGAGCTCGACCTCACACACAGAAATTCGGACAGCCTCCCTGTGGCGGATTCACCACCATTGAACGGACCCTGTGACTTCTGTCACCAACGGTCTTTCCGCGCTCGCCGCGGCAGCGTACACTCCGAACAGCGTCAGCGATGCCCCAAGCACCGCACCCAGCAGTCTGGTCTGTCTCATCGTCTTTGCTCCTTGGGCGTGGTTTTCCCATAGCCGCTGGCGCGAAGTTCCACACAGAGACTACGCATGCTCGAGTCTTGCCCCGTCCACGCAGCCGAGCAATGCACGGGGCACTCGCCTCGTGCATCCACTCATGCTCTGGGCTTGTCATATGCTCAGTCGTCGCCGAAGACTCCGAGGTTCAACGAGCCGGTTCCACTGAAGCTCATCCACGTATCTTCGAACCCGGCACCCAGGTTCGTTTCGAACGGATGTTCTTTGAGCCATTCGCATAACTGCTCGCATTCGCCGGTTTCCGGGTCGTGCGTCGTTGCGTTCTGTTTGCAAGCCAACGTCCCGGTTCCGCCGGCGGCGACTGTAGTTAATCCAGGCGTAAGTAAGCAGCCAATCACGCCCTTGACCTTGTCTTTGACGGTACCGCAGACGACCGTCAGTTCTTCTTCGGCCGCGACCCCTAAGACTTTCATTAGCAGGAGCCCCTCTAATTCACCACTTGTAGCTTTCTCCGAGGCGCCGTGAATGTCGCCGAGAACTAAGATGGTTTCAACCGGATCTTTGCCCGAGGAGCTTTCGCTGCGACACGCAGTGGTCCCCTGTTTGACGCCGTCGATGGCCATTAAGCCTTCGCATAAGTTGGTGTCTTTTTCACCGGCCATAGCACTGGCTTTACAGTTTTTCAGCGACGCGTCCCCGCTTGTTCCGCTCAGCGCTTTGCCGCTTAATGATGCCAGTGAACCTGCCCCGCCAGTGAATTTCCCCGTAAGTTCCGTAACTTTCCCCGAAGTAACTAACAGCATTGGCGCATTCGCGTCTTCCGCGCTCGCCATCCCAGTACAGAGCCCGCACAGCGCCAGTAGCGCTGTGAGCGCGGTGAGGAGCAGTCTTGCCTGTCTCATCTGATTCTCCTTGTGCTTGATTTCTAGATCCGCCGCAGAAGCCCCCACAGCGACCCGCGTGTGCGTCAAGCCCAGCTGTCCGCATGCACGCGGCTTCAACCTCGCGCATGCGGACCTACTTCTCCAGGGCTCAGTCGTCGAGGAACACGCCGAGGTTGAGCGAGCCGGTTAGGTGGAGGCCCATCCAGGCGTCTTCAAAGCCGGCGCCGAAGTTAGCTTCGAACGGGTGTTCTTTCAGCCATTCGCATAACTGCTTGCATTCGCCGGTTTCCGGGTCGTGCGTCGCCGCGTTCTGTTTGCATAAGATTTCGAACGTCCCGCCTGCGGCGATCGTCGTTAAGCCAGGCAGCAGTAAGCAGCCGAGCGTGCCCTTGATCTTGTCTTTGACCGTGCCGCAGACGATCGTCAGTTCTTCTTCGGCGGCGACGCCTAAGAATTTGAACAGCAGCAACGGCTGTAATTCGCCGGCGGCGTTCTTCTCTGAGGCCAGGTGCAGATCGGTGAGGACTAAGATCGTTTCAACCGGGTCTTTGCCGGCGGAGCTTTCGCTGCGACAGGCCACGGTGCCCTGTTTGAAGCCGGTCAAGTTCAGTAACGCTTCACATAAGTTGGTGTCTTTTTCACCCGCGGTTGCGCTGGCTTTGCAGCCTTTCACTTTTCCTTCGAGGCCTGTGCCGGCCACCGATTTGCCGGCTAATGCCGAGAACACAAATGTCGTGCCTTTGAACGACCCCGAAAGTTCGGTAACTTTCCCCGAAGTAACTAACAGCATCGGCGCATTCGCGTCTTCCGCGCTCGCCAGGGCCGCGCAGAGCCCACACAGCGCCAGCAGCGCCCCAAGCGCCGCGAAGAGCAGTCTTGCCTGTCGCATCTTGATTCTCCTTGTGCGTGATTACCGAGTTCCGCCGCACAAGTCTCCCCACAGAGACCGCGTGTCCGTCGGGCCAGTCCTCTGGTCTGAGCATGCACGGGGCCGGGGGCCCCGTGCATGCTCATCTTCTTCAGCGCAGCTCTGGAGCCCTCAGCTTGCTTGCAGATGAGCCCTTGGTGTTTGGAGCCGAGCTTGCTTCAGTCGGTCAGTCGTCGATGAACACCCCGAGGTTGAACGTAAGAGTTGCGTGGACGCCCATCCACGAGTCTTCGAAGCCCGCGCCGAGGTTAGATTCGAATGGGTGTTCTTTCAGCCATTCGCATAACTGCTCGCATTCGCCGGTTTCCGGGTCGTGCGACGTGGCGTTCTGTTTGCATAAGACTTCGAACGTCCCACCCGCGGCGACCGTCGTTAAGCCGGGCGTCAGTAAACAGCCGATCACTCCTTTGACTTTGTCTTTGACCGTGCCGCAGACGATCGTCAGTTCTTCTTCAGCGGCGACTCCTAAGACTTTGAACAGTAGAAGCGGCTGTAATTCACCGGCGGCGTTCTTCTCCGAGGCCAGGTGCAGATCGGTGAGGACTAACACCGTTTCGACCGGGTCTTTGCCCGCGGTGCTTTCACTGCGACAGGCAACGGTGCCCTGTTTGACGCCCGTGAAGCTCAGTAACGCTTCGCATAAGTTGGTGTCTTTTTCACCGGCGGTCGCGCTGGGTTTACAGTTTTTCACTTTTCCTTCGATGCCCGTGCCGCTCAGCGATTTGCCGGCTAACGCCGCGAGCATGGAGGTTGTGCCTTTGGCCGTCCCTGCCAGTTCGGAAACTTTCCCCGTGCTGACTAACAGCATCGGCGAGTTAGCGTCTTCCGCGCTCGCCACGGCCGCGCTGACGGCGCCGAAGGCGAGGAGTGCGAACATCGCGAACAGCAACAGCTTTGCTTTGCTCATGTTTGCTCCTTGTATGTGCTTGCGGGAGCGCCGGCTTTCGCTTGGAGCGCTCCCCTGTTTGGTCCTGCAGGAGCAGTCTCTCAGCGCCTGGGGCGGCGCTCAAGCATTTGGGCGGATTGTTTCCAGAAGTAAAGCCAGCGCTTGGCCGGCTTTTGGCGCTACTTGCGCTTCTTCTTGGCGGGCTTTGGCCCGTAGCGGCGGCGCGCCTGCGCTTCGCAGGATTTGCGCTTGGCCTTGCCGCGCTTCTTGTGGCAGCTCTTCAGCGCTTTTGCGAGCTGCTGGGCGCGCGTCGGGGGCTTGGCGCAGCCGGTGACCTTGATCGCGGTGCTCTGGTTGATCGGCGCGCCGTTCTGCGCGGTGAATTCGGTGGGCATCGTGAGTTTGGTGCCCGCCTTGCAGATGTCGGTGTTCGTCGTAAGCGCCGAGTAGGGCTGGGCGGGCAGGCTCAGTTCGAAGCTCGAGAAGGGGACGTCGGGGGTCGCCTTGAAGGTCGTCGTGGTGATCCCCTTCTTGATCTGGGTGTTGCCGACGAGGATCACTTTGATCGGGTAGCTGCCCGAGCCATTGAGCACGATCGTCAGGTCGGGGAAGGATTCGGCCGCGTGGGAGACGAAGAAGGCCGAGCCTTCAAGCGGCACTGGCAACAGCGGCGTGAGCACCTTGGCTTTGCCGACGATCGATTCTTTCGGGCAGTTGGCCGGGTTGGCTTCGAAGACCGAGGCCAGGCAGGCCTTGTTCAGCGTGCTCAGGCGGCTTGGCAGCTGCTTTGGCAGGCTGACTTTGACTTTCGCGAGGTTCGCGTAGGTGCCGAGCGGGCCACTCGGGTAGCTCAGCTTGACCTGAAGGCCGGTGCCGTTGGCTTTCGTCGATTTGCCCGAGACCGAGACCGCGAATTTGGGGGCGAATTTGAGCGTCTGGCAGCTCGCCGCCTGGATCGGCGCGGAGAGCTGCGCGATCGCGCCTTCCTGGGCTTTGACCGTGGCGGTGATGCTCTGCGGGTTGCAGCTGGTCGGGTTGAAGGTGAAGTTCGAGCGGTTGATCGTGACGTTCACATTGCGAATGTCCAGCGGGACCCCGTCGAGGATGTGGGGGATCGAGTAGGCAGTGCCCGGTTCGTTGGTCGTGACGGTCAGCGCGGCGGTGTAGGGGTCGATCTGCACCTTCGCGCGCACGATCACGTTGCCGAGATTGAACGGCCCGGCGATCGCCGGGGTGAGGATCGAGAGGCCGAAGGGCGCGCCCTCGTAGCTTTCGGTGAGGAAGACTTCCCCGCCGTGCACCGTGAAGGGATTTGAGCCGAAGCCGGCTGAGACGGTCGATTCCCCGATCCGGCTGTTCGGCGGGCAGGAGCCCGCGTTGGCCTGAGCTTCGGGGCAGAGCGTGACGCCGGTCAAGACACCGGAGAGCCCCGGAGGCGTGCGCACCTGGACCGAGCCGATCTGCTGGTTTGCGTCTTCGCGGTTGATCGAGGTCGAAAGCGGGCCGAAGGCGCCGGCGTTGATGTTGGTCATGCCCGCGGCGAGGCTCGGGGAGAAGGGCAGCGGCGAGGACGGGCAGGGTGAGCCACCGGGCCCAGAGGTGACCTGAAGGCTCGCGCTGGAGCTGACCGGGGTCGTGCCCGACCACGGCGTGAAGGTTGCCTGGACCGGGTATGTGCCGCAGCCGGAGGGGCTTGCAAGCGGCGCGCGCGGACCGCCGGTGAGGCTCACTTCGATCTCTTCGGCGTTGATGTCGGGGGTGTTCTGGAAGGTCGTTGAGATCTGCCCGCTGCTCGGGTCCAGCGAGACCTGGCCCGGCAGCTTCAAAAGCACGCCGGAGATCGGGTCTTTGACGACCATGTAGAGGGCGATCAGCGAGTTGAACGGGTTCTTCGATGCTTCGCCGTTTGGCGCCGGGGTGGCCAGGTAGAGGCCGCCTTCTTCCAGGTACTGCCCGGGGGGCAGCAGCGGGGTCTTGATCCGCACCGTGCCGACCTTTGCCGCGTTGGGGCAGAAGGGCTGGGGCAGATCGGGGCTGAACAGCAGTTCTTCTTCTGCGCCGCGCGCGTTCAGGAAGCCGACTTCGCTCTCTGAGCAGGCCTGCAGGCCATCGGCGGAGGAGGGGTTGACGCTGAAGCCGGCGGGGAAGGTGACCGTCGTCGAGCGGATGTTCGAGCTGGCCAGGCCGGCCGCGTTCTGGTTGGCTTCCTGAGGGATGTGCACGTCGATCGTCATCCCGTTGGGATGCGCGGCTTCTTGGTTTTCGCCGGAGAGCTTCAGCTGCGGGCCGAAGGACAGGCGGTTGCAGCCGATCAGCGGGCCCTGCGGTTCAAAGACGCCTTCGGTGAAATCGAAGAAGTTGCCCGGGTCGGCCCAGGAGTCGCCTTCCACGCTGGTCGAGAGCGTGTGCGAGCAGGAGGTCGGCAGCGACAACAGCGCCTTGGGGTAGCGTTCTTCGGCGGGCACGCAGGGCTGTTCGCTTGCGGCGCCGCGCGCTTTGTAGAGACAGCCCCAGCCGCGCTGGTTGTCGTGGCGGCGATCGGCGGGCGTGCCCCAGAAGGTGACCTCGCTTGAGAGGAACGAGCCGGTCTGGGTGATGTTCTGCACGTTGACGTCCACGCCGTAGTCAGAGCCCGAGCGCACCGAGGTGTCGATGAACACCGGCGAGTTGGCGAGCACGACGTAGAAGCCGAAGCGGGCCGGCTCGCCCTTGCGCGGTTCGAGGTTGAAGATCGGCTCGGTGAGCGTCGAGGTGCCGACCGTCGCTGGTTCGTGGACGGTCGTCGTGGCCACGCCGACGGCGCTGTCGGGCGGGCAGGCGTTTTCCTGGCCGTTGATCGGCTGGAAGAACTGCGCGGTCGTGCACTGCGCCAGCACCGTGGCGTTGCCGATCAGGCCGGTCGGCAGCTTGAAGTTGAGGTCCTTGGCCAGGCCCGCCGGGGTCACTTCCGGGCGGTGCTCGGGCGGCGCTTCCAGCGGGTTGATGTCCTTGAGCTGGTTCAGCGCGAGCGTCGTGGTCAGCTGGAAGGGGTGCGCGCCGGCCTGCGTGGTAGGGGCGCCGCCTTCTTCTTCAAGGCCCATTTCATAGCGTTCCACGCCGAAGGGCACGGGCGCTTCAGAGATCGTGATCGGACGCTCGATCGAGTTTGGCGGCGCGCCTCCGCCGGAGACGCTCAGCTGGTTCAGCTCGCCGCTGTGCGCGCCCGCCTGGACTTCGACCGCGATCCGCATCTCGATCTGGTCGTAGGGGGCGAGCGCTTTGCTGAGCGTGCAGGTCGCGCTCTGCACGCCGGCTTTTTCTTCAAGGGAGCAGGGAATCGGTTCGCGCTCCTGGAAGTCGGCCTGTGCGAAGGGTTCGCTGCCGGCGACGCCGGTGGCGTGCAGGCCGGCGGGGATCACGTCGGTCATCTTCACCTGCGAGCTTTCGCTGGTGTCTTCGTCGCCGACGTTCTCGGCGGTCATGTAGAGCTCGCCGGGAGAGACCGCCGCTTTGCCGGGGTTGATCACTTCCGTCGCCAGCTGCACTTCGACGCCGAGCAGTTCGCTCAGTTCGATCGAGGGAACGCCGGCTTCGGTGCTGACGAGGAAGACGACCTGCGAGGCTTCGGCTTTTTCTTCGACTTTGACCCTGCCGGCGCCATAGGGCCCTTCGAGCGCTTTCGTCAATTCGGCGGCATTCAGGGCGTGCAGTTCCAGTTCGAGATCGGCGTTGGCCGGTTCGGAGAGGAATTCGCCGAGCGACGTTCCCCCGACCGACAGGACAAAGCCGCTCGTCGGGCCGAATTCTTCGAAGGCAGGAGAGAACGGAGCGACGATCTTCTGCACCTCCTCTTCACCGGGCGTGCTGGGGCCGGCGTGCAGGTAGGCGGGGCGGCTGCCGGCGGTCAGGTGCCACCACGGCGAGTTCGGCACTTCGGCATGAGCGCAGGCGCCAACGGACAGCGCCGCGGCGATGAACAGCAGCGCGCCGAGCAGCGCCAGCGCGCGCGAGCGGGTGATGATCGCGGGGGCGCTCATTTCTTCTTCTTGCCCTTCTTCTTCGCCTTGGCCTTCGGCTTGGGCTTTGCGTAGCGCTTTCGCGCGGCGCTTTCGCAGGCTTGGCGCTTCTTCTTGTTCTGTTTGCTCCGGCAGGCCTTCAGCGCCTTGTTCAGCTTTTCGACACGTAGCTCTTCGGCGCTCTTCGGCTTCGGCGCAGGCGCGAGCGCTGCCGCGAGGTTGCCCGGGCCGCTGAAGCTCTGACTCGGCGGGGCGGCGAAGATCTGCGACGGCGGGCTCAGCGGCGGCTTGCAGCCTTCGCCTGAGCAGCTCGACGGTTCGCTCGGCTGCGCGGTGATGCAGGGCGAGGCGCTCGTGCAGACGTGCGCGTCATAGACGTCGCGGGCGCTGTCCTGATCGGCCTTCGAAAGCTGCGACGAGGTCAAGAAGAACACGTCGTTGCCCGATTCGCTGGCGTCCAGGAACGCCGATTCCTGACTCGAGGAGCCCGATGAGATCAGCGCCACGCAGCCCGAGGCGCTCGGGTCATAGCTCTGCGCCGTTTCGCTGCAGTTGCCCACCGCCGGCGGCTCGTACTCATAGACGTCCTCGGTTTTGTTGGAGTCTTCGGCGATCAGTCCGTCGAAGCTGTTGAAGAACAGCCGCCCGGAGTCGTTCAGGTAGCGCGGCTGATAGAGCGTCTTTCGCGGCGAGCGTTCGGCCGCCGTCCACCCCGGCACGTTTGCCGCCACGAGCTCTTCGGGCGGCCAGATGTCCCGCGGCCCGCCGGCCAGGCCAATCGGCGGCTCGATCGCCTTGTATTCCACGCCGGTTGGGCGCTCGCCGCTTGCCAGGCACGACGCGCACACGAGCTTTGCCTGCGTCGCGTCATAGAGGTAGACCTCCGCCACCGGCTTGGCGCTCGCGCGGTCGCGGTTGTCATAGCCGGTCGGTGAGCCCTGCGACATGAACTCCAGGTAGCGGCCGTCTTCTGAGACTCGCGTGGGCTGCTGAAACAGCGAATCGAGGCCTCCCATCCAATCCGTTTCATCCCCTCCCGATAGCGTCGCGATGAAGCTCACCTGGCCTTCGTGTGAGAGATACAGGTTCGCCTTTTCCGGCTGCGCTTTCTGCCCGCGCGCGTTGGGCGCCACGCTCTGCACTCCCTCCGCGACGTAGTAGACGTAGGCGCCGTCGGCGCTCGCGCCGAGGATCGAGCCCTGCACCTGCGCGCCTTCGCTGCCGTTTATCGGCGTCAGGTCGCGCAGCTGACAGCTCGGCGCCGGGCTGAGGACGATCTTGCATTCATAGAGGTCGGCGTGCACGTGGACCGGTTCTGCGCCGGAGTCCGCCGTCAGCTTCTGCGTGTCGGTGAACAGCACGCGCCTGCCATCTGCGGCCGTCAGCTGGAACTGGCCGCCGCCGCTTGCGCCGCTGCCGCCCTGTACTTCGTCGAGCTCGATCGTTTCCCCGCGCGCCGTGTCGCGCAGGTAGAGGCCGCCGCCGCTTGGCGCGGTCCAGTCGATCAGGCTGCCGTCGGGTGAGATCGCCCCGCGCGCGTCGCCGCGTTCTTCGTTGCCGAGGCCAGCATTGGGGGGCGCCGGTTTGCCGTCGGGCAGCACGCTGACCGGCGAGAGCGCCCCGCCATTCCACTCATAGAGCTGCGCTTCGCCCGCGCCCGCCACCAGTTCGGCCTTGGCGAAGAGCACGATGTGGCCGAGGTCTTCGCTTGCCCCGAGGAACTGCGGGCCGCAGAACACCTTCGCCGAGCCGTTGCCGGCGACCTTCGGCTGGCATTCGGCCGTTTCGCCGAACTGCGTGCCTGCGGGTACGTTGGCAGAGCCCGGCTTGCCGCTGACCAGCGGTGTGAAGCAACTCGCGCCGCAGCTTTCGCTCAGGCTGTGCAGGTAGGCGGTCGATTCGCTCGCCTGGGAGGAGAGCAGCGGGTTGAACTGGCCGAAGGGCTGCACCACCGCCGCGCTCAGTTCGGAGTTGAAGAATTTGTACTCGGTGCCGCCCGCTCCGGCGACGAGGCCCGTCGTGCTCGGGTGCGAAAGCGCGATGTCGCGCGAGGACCACGCCGCGGCGCCGCGCTCCGAGAGGATCTGAACGTCGTTTGAGTAGCCCGCGGGTTCGGGTTCGGTCGGCGAGTTGGCCAGGTAGGTGATCGCATCGCCTGAGGCTGAGGCCTCGGCCACGCCCGCTTCGGAGATCGGTTCGATCAGCGCACCGAGCTTGTCCGGCGGTGAGACGAGCTCCCAGGCGCGTTCGTCGGGCAGCGCCGGCTGACCGCCCGGCCCTTCGGTCGTGAAGATCACTTCTTCGCCCGCCGGTCCCTGCCCGTGAGAGTTTTCGGCGAGCGCGCGGAAGTGGTAGGTGGTGTGCGGCGCCAGGCCGCTGAGCTTCGCGCTGACCGCGTGGACTTCGAAGTCAGCTGGGATCTGCCCGCCCGAGCCGGGTACTTCTTCATAGCCGCTTGCCGCGCAGTCGCTCGCGTTCGCGCAGCGGCCGTATTCGAAGTGGTATTTGCTCGGGGCTTCGCCCACTTCGCTCTGCGGGTTGATCCGCGCGCCCAGCGTCGCTTCGATCGATGAGACTTCTTCGATCGACTCCGATTCGACTTTCGGCACGGTCGCCGGCTTCGGGCCGAAGACCACGACCTGCCCGCTCGGCGCGTCTGTGGCGTAGACCGTCGAGGCGCTTTCGTTCACGCCGACGCCGTTGCTTTCGCCCAGATGTTTGACGCCGCCTTCTTCGCCGAGGCGTTCGACTTCTTCGCCGGTCGCGTCGAACACGCCGACGCTCGTCAGGTTGTCGATCAGCGAGTCGTTTGAGCCCTGTTCGGCGGCGACCCCGCTTGCTTCTTTGCCGCCGACGTCTTCGATCAGGACTTCTGCCAGGGGGCTCTCCTTGGCGATCCGGTTGAGCGGGCCGGGGAGCAGCAGGCGCAGGTAGAAGTCGCCTTCGCCGTCGACGGCGAAGCCGGGGCGACCTCCCGGACCGCCCGCGTTGTTCATCGCTTTCGTCGAGACGAACACGTTGGGGGTGGCGTTCGTGTAGGCGCTGACCGACGGTTCTTCCTGGTACACCCAGACAGCGCCTTTCGCGCCAACCGCGACGCCGTCGATCGCCCGCGTGAAGCGCCCCGCTTCGCCAGCCGCGATCTGCCCGACGTATTCGAGGTGTTCCTTGCTCGGCCCGCTCGGTGAGTACTTATCGACCACCCTGTGTTCTTCGCCGGAGTCGACGACGTAGACGTCCCCGGCGGAGGGGTCTTTGGCCTTGCACTGCGGTTCGGGCAGCTTTTCAAGCACGCAGGAGTTATCCACGGCGATCGTCTGCGGTTCGAGGAATTTGCCGGTTTCGACTTCGCCGGGGTTGCCGAGGCTGCCGGCGGCGTGTTCTTCGCCCGCCAGCAGGCCGCTGCCGTTGACTTCTGAGAGGTAGTGGCCTTCTTTGTCATAGACGACGACGCGGTTTGCGCCTTCGTCGGCGACGTAGATGTCGCCGTCGGATTCCTCCACGGCTACACCGGCGGGCTTTTTCAGGGTTCCTCCGAGGCACGGTTCGCTGGCGCAGGAGCCGGCGAACGTCGTGGTGAATTCGTGCGGGCGAGCTTCTGCTCGCTCGCAGTAGATGAGCAAGATGAAACTGAGCAGGGTAGATGCCCCTGCCGTAACTACCCATCGCCTTCGCCCGCCAAGCCCCGAGAACTGCACCTGCTAAGGAAACCCCTCTCTCTCCCCTCTCTCCAAGGGGACGGACGCACCACCGACTGGCACGAGCCGCTGGAGGGAATAGTAGGGCCGGATCTCACCGCGGCGGCGCGCAGCGGCGCTCGAGCCGACCGACTTGCCCATGACTGCGGGGCATGTGGGGCGCTTTGCAGTCAGAGACACGCGTTGACCACTTCTCAAGGACACGTGAGCGCTTCTCAACGGCCAGGACCGGCAGTGGCGCGGATCCCATCAATTGGAAACAGGGCTTGCTGTGCTGGAGACAATCGATCTACGTTTGAGCGGCAGGTCGACCAACGGGGCCGAAGTGAGGCCGATCCGCCCCGATCTGCGAGAAGCAACCGCCGGCCGATGCCTCTGCAAGCACACAGCGGCCGGCGCACTGGCAAGACAACTCTAGGAAAGTGGGGTTATATGCGTGCGGTTTCTCACAGCGGCGCGAAGCGCCTGCTGATCATCACCGCGGCGGCGCTGGTTGCGTTGTTCGCGATCGTCTCAACGGCAGCTGCTGAACCGAAGGGCATCTTCAAAAAGTACAGCGACTGCCCGACCGAAATTCCGGGGCTTGCGATCTGCACCTACGGGCTGACGACCAGCGGGGAATTCTCGCTCGGCTCAACGAAAGTGCCGATCAACAAGACGATCACGCTGCAGGGCGGGGGCATCCCCACCGGGGGCCCGAACTTCAACGAATACTTCCTGCTGCCGGCAAAGGACGGCAACAGCCTCTCAAAGACCGAACTGAACGTTCCAGGCGGGCTGCTGGACCTCGTCAACTGCGAAGAAATCAAAGGCAAAGGCTTCTTCGAATCGATCGAGCGAGCGGCTTGCAAAGCGATCTTCGAAAACAAAACGACGGGCGTGACGGCGACGACCGAATTGGTCGCCACCGCGACGAACCCGGCGATCCTCAACCTGACCAACCTGGTCGAAGAAAAAGGCACGGCGATCACCCTTCCGGTGCGGGTGCACCTGAAAAACCCGCTGCTCGGGGAAAGCTGCTACGTCGGCTCTGAAGCGAGCCCGATCCAGCTGCACCTGACCGACGGGACGACCGCGCCGCCGCCGCCGAACAAACCGATCAAAGGCAAACTCGGCGAACCGAAAACCGAAGTCGAAAAAGAATGGGAATCGACGGCGATCGTCAACAACTCGCTGGTCGACAACTCGTTCTCGGCGCCGGTGGCCGAAGGCTGTGGTGGGTTCTTCTCGTTCCTGATCGACCCGCTGCTCGACGCGAAAATCGGCCTGCCCTCCGCGGCCGGGCACAACACGGCGATCCTCTCGGGGACGCTGAACACCGCCGAAGCAGAAGCGGTCATCGCCAGCGAAAAATTCTAGGTCCGATGATCTAGGAGGCACTCGCCTCGCTGTCTAATCTCCACCCCCGTCGCGGCTTGCGGCGGGGGTGGGGTGGTTAAGGGGGACGGGGGCGGGTTAGATACCGAGCTGCTCGTTGACGAGCCTCGTGACCTCGCCCCCATCCGCGCGCCCCTTCGTCTCGCGCATCACCGCGCCGATGATCGGCCCAATCGCCTTCGCGTTGCCGCCGCGCACGCGCTCGGCCGCATCGGCGTTAGCCGCAAGCGCCGCAGCGACAATCGCCGCAAGCTCGTCCCCCCCGCCGATCGCCGCGAGCCCGTCGGCCTCGACGATCGCCGCCGGCTCACCGCCGTCCGCAACAAGCTTGTCCAGCACCTGACGCCCGGCGCCAACGCTGATCGTCTTCGCGGCGACGAGCCCGACGAGCGCCGCGAGCGCGCCCGGCTGCACGCGCGAGTCGGTCGGGTCCTCGCCCTCGTCGAGTCGCGAGGCGAGGTCTGAGGCCACCCAGTTGGCGAGCGCCTGCGCCGGCGGCGCCGGCTCGGCGCCGGCGGCGAGCGCCGCCTCGAAGTAGTCGCCGAGCTCGCTGCGAAACGCGAGCTGCTGCGCGCTCTCGAGCGTCAGCGACAGCTCGCGCTGCAAGCGCTCGGCGCGCGCGGCGGGCAGCTCACTCATCGCGGCGCGCGCGTCGGCGAGCATCTGCTCGTCGATCGCGACCGGCAGCAGGTCTGGCTCGGGGAAGTAGCGGTAGTCGTGCGCCTGCTCCTTCGAGCGCAACGAGGAGATCGCGCCTGACGCGGGGTCGTAGTGCAGCGTCTCCTGAACGACGTGACCGCCGCCGTCGAGGACCTTGCGCTGGCGCTCGATCTCGGCCTTGATCCCGCGTTCGATGAAGCGGAACGAGTTCATGTTCTTCAGCTCGGTCTTCACGCCGAGCCGCTCAGAGCCGGCCGGCCGCAGCGAAATGTTCGCGTCGCAGCGCAGCGAGCCCTCCTCCATGTTCACGTCGCTGACGCCGAGCGCGCGCAACGTCGTGCGCAGCAGCTTCAGCCACTCGCTCGCCTGCTCGGCCGTGCGCAAGTCAGGCTCGGTGACGATCTCGGCGAGCGGCGTGCCGCCGCGATTGAAGTCGACGACGCTGTTGTCCGAGCCGTGGATCCGCCCGCTCTCGCCGAAGTGCACGAGCTTCGCGGCGTCCTCCTCGAGGTGCACGCGATGGATCTGCACGTCGCCGAGCTCGCCGCCGCGACACAGCGGCTCGTCGTACTGGGAGATCTGGTAGCCCTTCGGCAGGTCGGGATAAAAGTAGTTCTTGCGGTGGAAGATCGAGCGCGGCGCGAGCTCGGAGCCGAGCGCGAGGCCGATCATCAAGCCGAAGTGCACGGCGCGCGCGTTCGCGACCGGCAGGCTGCCGGGCAGGCCGAGGCAGACCGGGCACGTGTGCGTGTTCGGCGGCTCGCCGAACGACAGCGCGCAGCCGCAGAACATCTTCGTCGCCGTCGCCAGCTGCACGTGGATCTCGAGGCCGATCACCGGTTCGTAGGCGTCGTTCTTCGAGGGGCCGCCTGTCGGCGGCTGGGCGGGCGTTCGCGGCTGCTCAGACACGAGCGACGGTCCCGTCGAAGGCGAGCGCCTGCTCCAGCGCGAACGCGGCGTCGAGCAGCCGGTTCTCGCTGAACGCCGGCCCGGCGATCTGCAGGCCGACCGGCAGGCCTTCGCCGTTCGGCCCGAGCCCGTCGCCGGCGCCGCTCAGCCCGCACGGGATCGAGATCGCGGGGATGCCGGCGAGCGACATCGGCACGGTGAAGTAATCGCTGAGGTACATCGCCCACGGGTCGGCCGTCTTCTCGCCGAGCGCGAACGCGACGCCGGGCGCCGTCGGCGTGAGGATCAGGTCGACTTGCTCGTACGCCGCGCGGAAGTCGTCGGCGAGCTTCGTGCGCACGCGCTGCGCGCTCGCGTAGTACGCGTCGTAGTAGCCGGACGAGAGCGCGTAAGTGCCGAGCATGATCCGGCGCTTGACCTCGGGCCCGAAGCCGTCGTGGCGCGTGCGCGTGTACATGTCAAGCAGGTCTGTCGCGCCGTCGGCGCGCAGGCCGAAACGGACGCCGTCGAAGCGCGCGAGGTTCGAGCTGGCCTCCGACGGCGCCAGCACGTAGTACGCCGACAGCGCGTGTCGTGCGTGCGGCAGCTGCACCTCTTGCACGCTCGCGCCGAGCTGCTCGGCGAGCGCCAGCGCGCGCTCGAACGCGTCGCGCACGCCCGGCTCGATGCCGGCGTCCGCGCCGTCGCCGCCGCGCAGCTCGGCCGGCACGCCGAGGCGCACCCCGTCGAGCCGCTCGGCGCTCGGCGGCGCGATCTGCTCGGGGAACTGCAGCGACGTCGCATCGCACGCGTCGCGCCCGATCAGGCGCCCGAGCAGCAGCGCCGCGTCGGTCACGTCGCGCGTCAGCGGCCCGGCCTGGTCGAGCGAGGACGCGAACGCGATCATCCCGTAGCGCGAGACCGAGCCGTACGTCGGCTTCAGCCCGACGATCCCGCACAGAGCAGCCGGCTGGCGGATCGAGCCGCCGGTGTCGGTGCCGAGCGCCCACGGCGCGAGGCCGGCGGCGACAGCCGCCGCGCTGCCGCCGGAGGAGCCGCCCGGCACGCGCGTGCGATCCCACGGGTTCAGCGTCGGCCCGAACGCCGAGTTCTCCGTCGAGGAGCCCATCGCGAACTCGTCCTGGTTCGTCTTCGCCAGCAGCGTCGCGCCGGCGCCCGTGACGCGCGCGACCGCCGTCGCCGTGTACGGCGGCAGGTAGCCCTCGAGGATCCGCGAGCCCGACTGGCTCGGCACGTCGCGCGTGCAGAACAGATCCTTGACGGCGAGCGGCACGCCCGCAAGCGGTCCGTCGACGCTCTCGCCGCCACTCTCGGCGACCCACGTGAAGCAGTTCAGCCCATCGCCGCCATCGCTCGCATCGGCGTCGCGCCGCGCGCGCTCGCGATAGAAGTCGAACAGCTCCGCCGCGCTCAGCTCGCGCGCCTGAATCGCCGCGATCGCCTGCGCGGCAGAGAGGTCGAGGATCTCGCCGCTCATGCTTGAGGGCTGGGCACGAGGAAGCCTTCGCCGCCAACCTCCGGCGCCTGCGCCAGCGCGACCTCGCGCGGCAGGCACGGTCGCGGCTCGTCGGGCCGCAGCGCGCCTGTCAGCTCGACGACATGCGACGTCGGCGCGACGCCGTCGAGCGAGAGCTCGCCGATCTTCGCGATGTGCTCGAGCACGGCCGAGAGCTCGCGCGCCATCGGCGCGATCTCCTCGTCGCTCAACGCCAGACGCGCGAGCTGCGCGACGTGCAGTACCTCTTCGCGGTCGATCACGGCCGAGATTCTACGGCGCGTCCTCAGGCGCGGCCTCCGCAGGCGTGTCCTCGGGTTCGCCCGCCGAGAACGCCTCCTCGGGTTCGCCCGCCGACGGCGCGTCCTCGGGTGTGGCCTCCGCAGGCGCATCCTCCAGCGCGTCTTCAGCGGGCGCGTCCTTCGGCACGTCCTCTGAGCGGCGCGCGCCAGCCGGTGGTTGAGCCGGCGTCACCGTCAGGCCGCTGAACGCCTCCGACCGCGTCGACGCCGGCTTCGGCGGCTTGCTCGGCTTCTCCACCGGCGGCTTCGCCTCCTCCTGCGCCTGCAGGTAGCCGCCGATCGCGATCGCGAGCGCCGCGAGCAAGCCGAGCCAGATTCCCAGCTTGATGCCGTAGCTCGCGCGCAGGTGGCCGATGCTGACGCTCGCGCTCGGATGGTGCGCGATCCGGTAGATGATCAGGCCGCTCGAGAGCGCGCCGAGGCCGGCGGCGATCGCGGCCGGGCGCAGCGGAGCGTCGAAGCGGTAGTCGAGCGCCGTCGCGAGCGTCGAGCCGAGCGCGACGACGATCGTCGCCAGCCAGATCCAGCGGCTGCTCGTGAACGTCTGCCAGCCGGTCGCGCTGACGCGCGTGCCGCTGATGTGGCTGTCGACCGGCAGGCCGCTGACGCCGCCGCCGAACCAGTCGAAGAAGAACAGGAAGACGAACAGCGCGACGCCGCCGGCCGCGACGATCCAGCCGGCGATGCGCACTCGGCCGGCTTCGAAGCTCATGGCCGCGGCCGCGCCGGCGGCGTCGCCGGGTCGTAGAGCGAGCGGCGTTCGTCGCGCAACGCCTGCCACGCGCCCGCGAGGATCGCCGCCGCGCCGATCAGCGCGAGCCACGCGCCAAAGCAGACCTCCGTCGCGCCGTGCGGCCGCTCGAGCGCGCGCGCCAACGCGGCGATCAGCGCCGCCAGCGCGAGCGTGATCGTCGTCACCTCGGCGACGACCGGCAGCGCCGGACTGCGCTCGAACACCGTCACGGCCGACAGCGCGATCGCCGCGAGACTCGCGAGCGCCAGCAGCACGACGCCGATGTCGAACGTGTTCCAAGCGTCGAGCGTGCCCGCCGGGCCTTCGTAGGAGCGCACGAACAGCGCGACGATCACGCAGACCGCGCCGGCCAGCGCGAGCAGTTCGCCGGCGCGCAGTCGCGCCAGCCCGATCGGCCCCAAGCCGCCCACGCGTCGAGCCCGGCTCACGCGTCGAGCCTCGCTTGGTGTCGAGCCCGGTTCACGCGTCGAGCCCGGTTCACGCGTCGAGCCCCGCTTGGCGGCGCGCCGCGAGCAGCGTGTTGCGCAGCAGGAACGCGATCGTCGTCGGCCCGACGCCGCCCGGCACCGGCGTGATCGCCGACGCGAGCTGTGACGCGACGGCGAAGTCGACGTCGCCGACGAGGCCGCTCTTGTTCTGAGCCTGCTCTGGCGTGAGGCGGTTCATGCCGACGTCGATCACGACCGCGCCCGGCTTGACGAAGCCGTCGCCGATCAGGCGCGGGCGTCCGACGGCGGCGATCAGCACGTCGGCGCGAGCGCACACCTCGCGCAGGTCGCGCGTGCGCGAGTGGCAGATCGTGACGGTCGCGTTCTCGGCGAGCAGCAGCTGCGCCATCGGCTTGCCGAACAGGTTCGAGCGGCCGACGACGACCGCCTCGGCGCCCTCCAGCGCGACGCCCGTGCGCCGCAGCAGCTCCATCACGCCCTGCGGCGTGCACGATCGCAGACCGGGCAGGCCAAGCGAGAGCAGCCCGGTGTTGACCGGCGTGAGTCCGTCGACGTCCTTCTCCGGCGGGACCATGTTCGTCAGCGTCGAGCCGTCGAGGTGCTCCGGAACGGGCAGCTGCAAGAGGATGCCGCTGACCCGCTCGTCGCCGTTCAGTCGAGCGAGTTCCTTAGCGACGAGCTCGAACGAAGCATCGGCAGGCAGGCGGACGTCGAACGGCGTCATCCCGACTTCCGCACACGCGCGCTGCTTGCCGCCGACGTAGACAGCCGAAGCCGGATCGTCGCCGACGAGCACCGTCGCCAATCCCGGCACGCGGCCCGTGCGCTCGCGAAACTCCGCGACCTGCCCGGCGACTTCCGCGCGCACGTCAGCCGCGATCGCCTTGCCGTCGATGATCTTCGCGCTCACCGCGTGGATGCTACGCACTGGCCTGGCGGGCAGCAGTCGCCGCAGTCACCGCGTGGCTACTACGCACTCGTCTCGCGGCCAGCAGTCGCCGCGCTCATCGCTTGCTGACCGGCGCGTAGTCGGCCATCAGCTTGCGCTCGCTGCCGTCGCGCGCGAAGCGCACGACGATCACGCCGTCCGGCTCGACTCCCGTGACGACGCCGTCGCCAAACGCCGCGTGGACGACGTCGTCGCCGAGTCGATATCCGCTCAGCGTCGCCTGCGAGCTCTGCGCGCTCGCCCACTCGCCGCCCCCTCCGCCGGCGCCAGCGCCAGAGCCGCCGACACCGGCCCCACTCGAGCCGCCAGCGCCGCCCGCCCCGGCCCGACTCGAGCCGCCGCCACCGACGCCGGCGCCCGAGCCGCCGACACCGGCCCCAAGCCCGGCCGTCGCGCGACGTCCCGCGCCGAGGCCCGCCGCGATCGGGGGCACCAACGAGCCGATCCGCAGCCGATCGCTCGGCTCGACCTCGTCGAGCAGCTCAGCCGGGATCTCGCCGAGGAAGCGGCTGCGCAAGCCGATCGTCTGCGCGCCGAACACGGCGCGCCGCTGCGCATACGTGAGGTACAACTCGCGCATCGCGCGCGTCACGCCGACGTAGAACAGCCGGCGCTCCTCCTCCAGGCCGCCCTCGTCGAGCGCGCGCGAGTGCGGGAAGACGCCCTCCTCGCAGCCGGCGATGAACACCGTCGGGTACTCGAGCCCCTTCGCATTGTGCAATGTCATCAACGTGACGAGGCCATCCTCGTCGCTGCGCGAGTCGGCGTCGGCGACGAGCGCGATCTCCTGCAAGAAGACGTCGAGCGTGTCGCGCTCGGGCTCCGCGTTCGCGTCGAACTCGCGCCCGACCTCGACGAGCTGCTCGAGGTTCTCGATCCGCCCTTGCGCCTCGATCGTCCGCTCGGCCTCGAGCGCCTCGACGTAGCCGCTCTGCGCGAGCATCGCCTCGATCAGGTCGCCGACCGGCACGCCGCCGGCGTCCGGCGACGGCTGCTCCTCGCCTTCGACCGTGCCATCGTCGGCCGCCGTGCCGGCGAGCACGCGCAACTCGCCCATCGTATCCATGAACCGACTGAGCGACTTGATCGCCGCCGTGCCGAGTCCCGGAACCTCCTCGGGCGACGCCGCCGCTTGCCAGATCGAGAGATCGTTCGATTCGGCGTAAGAGAGCACGCGCGCGAGCGACGTCTGGCCGAGCCCGCGCCTCGGCGAGTTGGCGATCCGCGTGAAGCTGACGACGTCGAACGGGTTCGCGAGGAACTGCAGGTAGGCGACCGCGTCCTTGATCTCCGCGCGCTCGTAGAACTTCGTGCCGCCGATCACCTGATAGGCGATCTCGCGCCGCACGAGCGTGTCCTCGAGCACGCGCGACATCGCGTTCGTGCGATACAGCACCGCGATCTCCTCGCGCGAAGCGCCCTCGTCGACGAGCCGCTCGATCTCGCCGACGACGAACCGCGCCTCGGCGTGCTCGTCCTCGAGCCCGCGCAAGTGGATCGGCGAACCCTCGCCAAGCTCGCTCCACAGCCGCTTGGCGATGCCGCCGCGGTTGTTCGCGATCACCGCGTTCGCCGCCCGCAGGATCCGCTCGGTCGAGCGGTAGTTCTGCTCGAGCTTGACGACGCGCGCATCCTTGAAGTCCTCTTGAAACTCCAGAATGTTCTTAACCTCGGCCCCACGAAAGCTATAGATGGAGTTGTGTGTGATCAGGCCAGCCGCAACGAAGTTGTGCGTCTCGGCAACGTTGATGTCATACACAACGTCGTCCAGCGCCACTCGCTCGACAGAGATCACAGTGTCGTAGTCGCCACGGTCGTCAAACATGACCATCCCCGGCCTCACTGACGACGCATACGTAAACGGAAGCGCGTTCGCTTGCCCGGGACTCGACATCCCAAGACGGGCGACGAAACGGACCCTCACATCGAGGGAGGACCGTAGGCGTTCGGCTGCGGCGGCTGCATCACCGAAGTTCTTGTAATACGTCTCGCTGCGCCACCCGAGTGCCCCCTCACGCACCTCTGAGACTCTGAATCCCATTCGTTCAAGTGTCTCGCGAATATCCGGGTCGCGACCGCCCAAGGAGACCATGTGGAGTGGAGGCCGATTGCCACGCGCACCCGCTCGTTGTACCCCCAGAGTCACAACGACGATGCGTCTAGCGCCCTCAAAACCCTGCCACACATGGTGCGGCTGCTCGATCGAGAGCCCTTCGTCATGCAGCAGACGCTCACCGCCTCGTTCAGTGTTCACTCCGGCAAACACGCGATCCACAAGCGTCTGGTCGCTAAGAACACCGCGACGAGCTCGCGCCTTGAACGGAACGGTGGGAAGTCCGTATCGCGCCGCGAGAATGGCCTCGGCGACGCGTGCCTCCTCCACGCACTGATGAGTCGATATGACCCATGCATCATCTGCGCGCTCGGTCATTACGCGGAGCTGCACGCCCGGAGTCGTCTTCCCTCGAGCGTTGACCGCGGTACGAGCCATCCCGACTCGCCAGCCAATACCCTGCTTGCGCATCACGTAGGTCGCATAAAAGGAGGGAGTGAGACCGTTTCTGAATCCGGCGAAATGAGTGTGCTCGGGGGTGCTGACGATCTCGCGCCCTCCACGGGTACGGATACGGATGCCATCGGTCCTCCGTGAACTGAATATGCCAGTCACGGCTGCCGGCCCGAAAGCGCCCGACCCGAACGAAGACAGGACTCGATCTCCGACGCGAATCTCCTCGATCGGCCGCTCACTACGGTCTCCCATCGTCACGAGCGTGCCCTCTACGAGGCATTGGGAATCGTCGCCGACCACCGCCAGATTGCGATGGCCTGGAATGCTCGTGCGATGTCCCTGCGCCGGCTCTTGGCGACCGCCGCCGACGAGCAGTTGCAGCAGCCGGTACTGCGCGTAGTTGGTGTCCTGGTACTCATCGACGAGCACGTGGCGGAACGCGCGCTGGTAGCGCTCGCGGACGTCCTCGAACAGCTCGAAGAGGTTGACCGCGCGGAACAGCAGGTCGTCGAAGTCCATCGCGTTCATCCGGTGCAGGTCGCGCTCGTACAGCTCGTAGACCTCCGCGAGCATCTCCTCGAACGGCGAGCCGACCGCCTCGCGCAGGTCCGAAGCGGCGCGCAAGCGGTTCTTCGCCGCCGAGATCTGGTTGTGCAGCGCCGCCGGCGTATAGCGCTTCGGGTCGACGCCGACCGCGTCGGCGCAGCGCTTCGTCAGCCGGCGAGCGTCGGCCTGGTCGTAGATCGTGAACTGGCGCGTGTAGCCGAGCCGCTCCGCCTCGGCGCGGAGGATCCGCGCGCACGCCGCGTGAAACGTCATCAGCCACATCCCGCGTGTGTTGCGCCCGAGCAACTGCCCGACGCGCCCGGCCATCTCCTTCGCCGCCTTGTTCGTGAACGTGATCGCGAGGATCTCGTTCGGCTGCGCCTCATCGGTGTAGATCAGATGCGCGATGCGGTGCGTCAACACGCGCGTCTTGCCGCTGCCGGCGCCGGCGAGGATCAGCAGCGGTCCCTCACCGTGCGTGACCGCCTCGCGCTGCGGCTCGTTCAGGCCGTCGAGCAGCTCCTGCAGGTGCTCGGCGTGCGGGTTCGATTGCGCCACGCCCTCAGCATAATCGCGTACTCGGCCAGCCCGCCGACCTCGCGACGTCCCACGACATCGAGCCCGGCGCGCTTCCCGGCCACGCGATCGATCCGCCCAAGCCGGAGACATCGGCGCGGAACTCAAACGTCCGCGCGATGCCTACCCGGCCCGCTCAAACCCCCACCTGCGCTTTCTCGCCAAAGCGAACAAAGCCGTCCGCTTTCACCTGTCTCCCACCGCTTGCATAGACCAGCACGCTCCGCCACAGTAACAGTGATAGCTCCGCGCGCGCTCCGTGCGCCGGGCTTACATTCTCACCCGAAGCGAAAGGCTCGTCATGAGACACGCAATCATCGTGGGCTCGGCGTTCGCACTGATCTCGGTGTCATCGCTTCTGGCTCCGATCGCAGCATCGGCGGCCGAACCCCTCTTGTTAGTTTTAGAAGGAGAAAAAGTCTCAGAACTCAAATACTCCGCGAAAGCGGGAGCCGTCGCGCTCGAAACCGCCGGCGGCAAAACGATCACCTGCACGAGCGCCGAAGATGTCGCTACGTTCAAACCCGACGGCGAAAAAGCCGCCGCCGCGGAAGCAGGGTCTTCGACCGCCGTCTTCTTCGGCTGCAAAAAAGAAAAAATCGCGTGTCGCAGTGAAACCGCCAAAGGAGAAAAAGACGCGGTCGAAACGGTGTTAGCGCCGCTGTCACTGACCGTGATCAACGAAAAACCCTCCGAAGGAGGGTTATCGTCCGCCGCAGCGCTCAAACTGCAGGAAACGCTGATTGCCAACTGCGGAACCGTGAAAACGAAAGCCCAGGGCAGCGGTTTCTGTCCGATCTCGCCGAGCTCGACCAAGGTCACCGCCGGCAGCGCCGTGACGCTTAACTGCGAATCGTACCCCGGCGCCTGCGTAGAAAGGACAGCCACGTGCGAACAGCTCAGCAAAGAACCGTTCGAAGCGAACGTCGGTGGCAGCTTCGAAGCGACGAGCGTGGTGATGAGCCTGAGCGGATCGTTCAACAAAATGATTTTCCTCGACGATTGACGAAATGGGTCGATGACATGAGATACGAACCCACATCCATCATAAGCAGCCTCTCGAAGCTGTCACGGAAGACCCTGGCACTCGCGCTCGCGCCAGTTGCGATCGTCGTGCTGATCAGCGCCTGCGGCAGTGCGACGCCTTCGGTTACGATCACGCCGGCCGCGATGAACTTCGGGCCGACGGAACTCACCAAAGAAGGGACGATCGCGGTCACCGGCGCGAACCTGCGCGTCGAAACGCAGATCGCGGTCTCCGGCCCGTTCAACATCGTCTCCACGTGCGCCGGGACGACGGTCACTCCGACCATGCCCTGTAAATTCACGATCAGAGCGGAAGGCGCCGGAACAGGTGAACTTCAGACGAAAATGCAGGGCATCGCGCCCGCGTTCAGCACGTCCTTGACAAAGTAGCGAGCGAGCATGCGACCGCCACGTCGATCGCGAGTCCCTTCTCCGGGCTGGTTGACAATCGCGGTCGCCGCGCTCGGATGCACGGTCCTCGTTGTTGGATGCGGATCAGCTGTGGCGCCGAGCGTCGGTCCGAGCGTGCAACGGAGATTCTCGCTGTGGAGCCCCGCGCTGATCGGGCGCAAGATTCCGGCGCGGTACACCTGCTCCTCAGAGCCATGGCTTCCGGTGCGGTGGGACTCGCTCCCACCTGACACAGGCCAGCTGGTGCTCACGTTCGGCAGCTTCGGCTCGCCGCGAAAGGTCGGCAACACGCTCACCAGCAGCGTCGTCGCGGGGGCAGGGTTCACTGGCCTGCGCCCCGCCGCCGGCGGTCTGGCTCGTGGCCCGCTACCGCGCGGCGCCGGCAGACTGGTGGACAGATCGATGCCCGACTGTCCGCACGAGGCGGCAGGCGTACAGCTCATCTTCCGAGCGTTCGCGCTGGCGTCCGGCGATCGATTGACGCCGGCGTCCTCGAGCTCAGCTTCGGCCGCGGCGGTGCTCGAAGACGCGCAACGCACAGCGCTTGCGACCGGAGAATTCGTCGTTGAATACGGCTGACCCAGGCTGCCGTCCACGTCGCCACGGCCGACTCAGGCCGCCGTCCCACGTCGCCGAGCCGAGCACGGCCGGCGCTACCCCCCGGCCGGATTCGGCCCCTTCACCGGCCGCAACGGCCGTACCTCGGCGATCGGCTCGGCGTCGTCGTCCGACAGCTCCGCGACCGTCCGTTCGAGCGCGCCGATCCTGCTCGCGAGGCCTTGGATCGCCTCCGCGATCGGGTCCGGCAGGTGGATCCAGTCGGCGTCCGGCCCCTCCGGGCGACGGCCTTCGACGCGCACCGGATGACCGGGATTGCCGACGACCGTCGAGTGTGGCGGCACGTCGGTGATCACGACGCTGTTCGCGCCGATCTTCGCGCCGTGCCCGATCGTGATCGGCCCGAGCAGCTTCGCGCCAGAGCCGATCGTCACGTTGTCCTGCACCGTCGGATGACGCTTGCCAGTCGCGAAGCCCGTGCCGCCGAGCGTCACGCCCTGGTACAGCGTCACGTCGTTTCCGATGTCAGCCGTCTCGCCGATCACGACGCCCGTGCCGTGATCGATGAACAGCCCGCTGCCGATCTGCGCCGCCGGGTGGATCTCGATCCCCGTCAACATTCGCGTGACCATCGAGATCAGCCGCGGCAACAGCGGCACGCCCGCCGCGTCGAGCGCGTGCGCGATCCGATGCGCGATCAGCGCGTGGATTCCCGGCCACGTCGCGATCAGCTCGAGCTGCCCGACGCCGCGCGCCGCCGGGTCGCGCGTCCGCGCCGCCTGCAAGTCGCGGCGCAGCTCCTTCGCGACTCGCGCGAGCTCGAACCCGGCCATGCTCAAAAGCGTAGCGGCAGAGCCGCTGAGCGCTGAGCGATCGGATTCACGTCACGGCCATCGCTGTGACGCCTTTTAGCCCGAGAGCACGAACCTCTTGCTGACCGTCACCGCCGAAGCGCCCGTCGGCGTGAACGCGCCCTTCGCCGTCAGCGTGATCGGCGCGTGCGCATGCAGCGCGCGCTTGCCGGCGCTCGTCAGGCGGATCGAGATCCGCGCGTCGCCGGCCTTCGACACCGTCTCGTGCCCCGACGCGACGAGCAGCGGCTTCACTGCCGCGCCGCGTGCCGAGCTGCTCGCGGCAGCTACGCCGTACCAGTCGATCGTCACGTTGCCAGCCTCCGGCGCGTCGAATACAGCGACCACCCCGCCGGAATGCGTGATCGACGCGATCTTCGCCGATCTGCCCGAGAGCGCCAGCGCCTTCTTCAGCAGTGCTTCGATCTGCGCCTTGCCGACGCCCTGCGTCGTCGAGCCGAGCACGCCCGAGCTCGACGGAGTCGAGCCTTCTCCAGTCGACTGTTGCGTCGCAACCTGCGCCCCACCACCGCCGCCGGCGACGATCGGCGCACTGCCGCCGGACCCGCCGGAGCCTCCCGACCCGCCCGAGCCGCCACCAACCGGCCGAGCTTCTTCGATTGGCGGAAGCGCAGGCGTCCGCCCGATCCCAGTGCCGCCGGCGTTAGTCGCGTAGACCTGGCAGAGAATCGCACGTCCGCGATCAGCACCTGTGAGCGCGTACGACGATGACGTTCCCTGCTGGAGGACCTGACCGCTGGAGATGAACGCATACGTGAACGTCGGCGCTCCGCTCCAGCTGCCCGGTTCGCACGTCAGCGATTTGCCGACTTCGACGAACCCGAAGATCCCAGCGCCTCCACCCCTTGGCGCGATCGGTGGAGTTTCGCTGCCGTCGATGAATTCGAGGATCTCAGGCGCCGTCACGTTCGCGAAGCCGTCATCAGCGCCGTCCGTGCAGCGTTGCCCGCCGACGATCGCGACCGTGTCGACCACGCCGATCTGCTGTTGCGAGCCGCCGCCGAGCAGCGCCCCGCCGCTGTCGCCGCTACATGCCGAGCCGGACGGACTGCTCGCGCAGATGAACACCGCGTTCGCTTCCCCACCGCATTGTCGGCTGAAGCCGACCGTCTCGCCCAGCGAATAGAGGTTCCCGTTCAGTTCTTCGTCCAGCGGGTTCTCTTCGCCAAACCCCGAAAGCGTCGCGCTGGAGCCTTCGGCAGGCGACACGCTCGTCGATGGCAACGCCACCGTGCTGACAGCCGACGAAGCCTGTAGCGGAGTTTTCAGTTCGAGCTCGGCGACATCGTCCGGCGTGCCCGGGCCGGCGAGATAGTCGAAGTCCGGATGCACGCGAACGGCGCTGACGAGCCGCGCCTGCGTCGTCGGCCCTTCGACGATTTCTTTTTCGCTGATGCTCGAGACACCCGCGACGATCACGTAGTCGGAAGCAGGCAGCCGTGCCCCGGTGAATGGGTTGTACATACAGTGCCCCGCCGTCAGCACGTGGCTCTCGTCGCGAACGATCGAGCCGCCGCAGAGCGAGCCGAACAGCCGCCCTTCGAACTCGAATTCAGCCAACACGGCGACCTGCCACGGAACCTGCCCGATCGCCGTCAGCGTCCCGCCGACGATCGCCGCCCGAGCCTCTTGCGTCCGCAGACGCCGATTGTCCTGGTCGGCCGCGAGTGAGCGAGTGTGGCGAAACGCGCGCAACGCCAGTGCTCGCGCCGGCGCCGAAACGCCGTGAGCAGACGCCGATGATGTCGCAGCACACGCCAGCATGGCGACTACCGCAACAACTGAAATGAGCACGCTCCGGCTCGAGCACCGTGATCTCAAGATGACCATTCCCCCTCTGCCGCGTTCCTTCGCGGCGTGTTCGCCAATAACGAGATCGACGATCTTACGAGAAGCCGCAGAATCAAGCAACTCGAATTTACAAAACAGAAACCTGACGGCCGAGCCACCCGAACGCCAGCCAGACGTCCGCCAGGACGTCAATCGAAATCGGACTAAGGAGCGAAGAACGACTGCGAGATGTAGCGCTCGCCCGAGTCTGGCATCACGACGACGATTCGCTTGCCCTTCGACTCCGGGCGCGCCGCGACTTCGAGCGCCGCCGACAGCGCCGCGCCGCACGAGATGCCCGCGAGCACTCCCACGCGTTTCGCACAAGTCCACGCGGTCTGAATCGCGTCGTCGTCAGACACCGCGATGATCTCGTCGAGCAGCTCGCGGTTGAGCACCGGCGGGACGAACCCAGCGCCGATCCCCTGGATCCGATGCGGGCCCGTGCGACCGCCCGACAGCACCGGCGAGCCCGCCGGCTCGACCGCGACGACGCGCAGCTGCGCGTTGCGCTCGCGCAAGTACTCGCCGACGCCCGTGATCGTGCCGCCCGTGCCGACGCCCGCGACGAGCACGTCGACGCGCCCGTCGAGCGCGCGCTCGATCTCCGGTCCCGTGTGCTCGCGGTGCGCCTGCGGGTTCGCCGGGTTCGTGAACTGGTCCGGCAAGAACACGTCCTCGTCGCGCGCCATCGCCTGCGCCGCCGCGACCGCCTCGCTCATCCCGCCGAGTGACTCCGTCACCTCGACGCGCGCGCCATACAGACGCAGCAGGCTCTCGCGCTCGCGGCTCATCCCCTGCGGCAGCGTCAGCACGAGCTCGTAGCCCTTCGCCGCGCACACGAACGCCAGCGCGATGCCCGTGTTGCCGCTCGTCGCCTCGACGATCGTCGTGCGCCCCGGCTCGATCCGGCCTTCCGCCTCCGCCGCCTCGATCATCGCCACGCCGATCCGATCCTTCACGCTGCCGCCCGGATTGAACGACTCGAGCTTCGCGAACAGCTCGACGCCGTTCTCCGCCGCGCGCGTGCCCTGCAGCATCCGCGGCAGCCCGATCAGCGGCGTCCTCCCCACCAGCTTCGAAATGTTGATCGGGATTTGGGCCATAGGCCAACGACAATAGGTGAAACGCGCGCTGCGCGGACGCTTGCCGATCGGTCCCACTGTCCGCCGCCGAGCGCCGCGCGCCGGCGAGCGCCGCGCTACTTCGCGAGCGAGCGCTGCCGCGTTCTCTTCGAGCTCAGCCGCACGCTCGCCGACAGCGCCATCGTCGGCGCCGGCACGACGCGCGCGATCGCCAAGCTCGCGTTCGCCGCTCCGCGATGCGCGCGAAACCAAGCCTGACCGGCCTTCGTCAGCTCGACGTCGACGACCTTGCTGTGACCCGCCGCGATCGCGAAGCTCGCCGTCCCCATCGTCCGCAGCGCATCGCCGCGCCCTTTCGCCTTGACGCGATAGCTGATCGCGAGCTTGCCGCGACAAGTTCCCGCGCCCGTTCGCATCAACCGCAGCGCGACCGTCCGATAGCGCGTCACCGCCAGGCGCTTCTTGCGCAGCGACAAGCTGCACGCCGCGTCAGCCGAGCTCGTCGACCCCGCGACCGCTCCCGCCGCGTGAACGCCGCCGGCGCCCGTCGAGCCCCCGCTCGCCCCCGAGCCGCCGCCGCTCGGGCCCGGACCTGGGCCTGGGCCGCCGCCGGGGCCGGGCGCGCCCGGCGGGGTTTCGTAGACGAACGCGCGCTGCAGCGACGCTTTGCCGCCCGGCGTCGTCACCGTCACTTCGACCTTGCCAGCCGCGCCAGGCGGAGTCACCGCCGCGATTTCCGTCGCCGACGTCGAGCTCGCGCTCTCGGCTTTCACGCCGGCGAACGTCACGCTTTCGACTTCGCCGAAGTTTTCGCCCTTGATCGTCACCGATTCGCCGCCAGCCGTCGAGCCGCTGCGCGGAACGACGCCTTCGATCGCCGGCGGCGGCGGCTGGCCTTCGACGAACATCCACGCCGCGCCCGCGCGGCCGTCCTCGCGCGGCGAGCCGATCGTCGCGACTTTGCCGTCGCTCGACAGCGCGACGGCCGCGCCGAACGCAGCTCTGCTCCTCGCGCCCGAAGCAGACAGCAGTTCGTGCTTCTTGACCCACGTCGATTCCGCGCGCGCCAGCTCCGTGACCGTGCCGCCGCTCGCCGTTGCGCGCGGCGCGCCGACGAGCGCGAAGTCGCCGTCGCCCGACAGCGCGACGCTCGCGCCGAAGTGCAGTTCGCCTTCTGTGCCGACGAGCTTCGGTCCCTGCGCGACGAGACCTTCCGCCGAGACCGTGAACGGCGACACAGCGCCGCGCCCGCCTTCCGCTTCGAGCGCTCCGATCAGCGCCGTGCCGCCGTCCGCCGACAGCGCGACGCTCTTGCCGAAGTGATCGCCCGGCTGCGCGCCTTCCTCGACGAGCTCGTTGTGCTGCCGCGTCCACACCGAGCCGCTGCGCGCGAACGTCCACGCCGCGCCCGCGAATTCGTCCTCGCCCGGCGCGCCGATCAGCGCCAGCGAGCCGTCCGCCGACAGCGCCACGCTGCGGCCGAAGTGCGCGAACGCGCTCTCTTCGACAGACAGCGAGCCGAGCGGCGTCCACGACGAGCCTTCGCGCGCGAACAACGATGCGCTGCCGCGCCCGTTCTTCGCCGACGGATCGCCGACGAGCGCCAGATCGCCGTCCGCCGACAGCGCGACGCTCTTGCCGAAGCGGCCTTCGCCGAGCGATTCGCCGCCCGTCAGCTCCGCCGTGCGCGTCCAGCTCGCGCCTTCGCGCGTGAACACCCACGCCGCGCCCGGCGAGCCGCTCGTCGTCGGATTGCCGACGATCGCCGTCTCGCCGTCAGCCGACACCGCCACGCTCGCGCCGAACGCGCATTCGCCTTCTTCCGGCGGCGACGCCTGCGGTTCTTCAGCGCATTCTTCGCACGCTTCCGACCCCGGCGCGCACGCTTCGCCGCCCGTGCCCGGCAGCACTTCGCCCGGGAGCAGCTCGCCGCCGCTCTGCGGCGTCCAAGCTTCGCCATCGCGCGTGAACACCCATGCCGCGCCGCGCGCCTTGTCATCGCCAGGCGCGCCGACGACCAACGTGCCGCCATCAGAAGACAGCGCCGTGCTCGAGCCAAAATGAGCTTCGACGCCGGCCGCTTCCGCGACGTCGCCGCCGACCAGCTTGTCGCGCTGGATCAGCGGTTCGCTCCGCGGCGCGCTCCCAGCGTGCACGATCGATGCGCGCAGCACCAGCGCGCCGGCGACAAACAGCGTCAGCGAGACCGCGGTGAAGACCAGTCGACGCGAGCTCGCGCCCTGCGAGCGTTGAGAGCCATCACGGGCTCCGCGTGTCGAGCGATCCATCGCTTGCAGCCGACGTGGCGGCCCGAGATCCATGTTCCTCCGAAATTTCATGCCGCCGGCGCCCCCTTGTGCGCATCCTCACGTTCTCAGCCCCGGCGCGTCTCGAAGGCAAAGTAAACGCAATATGACGCGAAGTCAATGCGCCAAGTCAGATGTGGTACATGCTCGCGCCCGCCTCGCGCAGCTCGCGCTCGATCACGTCCGCGATCGTCGTCTCCGCGAGCACCTTGCGCGCCGCCGCCGCCGCGTCGGCGAACGGCCCCTCCGCGTCGCGCCCGAGCGGTCCGTCGAGCAGCTCGACGACCTCCAGCACCGTCACGCTCGACGGCTCGCGCGCGAAGCGATAGCCGCCCTTGACGCCGCGCTGCGAGCTGATCACGCCCGCGCGCCGCAGCACCGCGAACAGCTGCTCGAGGAACTGCACCGGCACGTCGCGCTTGCGCGCAAGCTCGCCGATCGGGACCGGGTCCGGCGAGCCGCTGCGCGCCAGCTCGGCCAGTGCGAGCACCGCATATGGCGACTTCGTCGTGATCGAGATCACTGGAGCATCGAGACGCGATGCTACGCGACCGTGCGCGGCCTCGCCCGAACGGACGAGACGGCGCGGCGACGGCGCGTCCTACAACCAGCCGCGCTCCGTTGCGATCAAGACCGCCTGCGCGCGATCGACCGCGCCGAGCTTGCCGTAGATGTTGTGCAGGTGCGTGCGCACCGTGCTCGTCGACAGCGTCAGCTCGTGCGCGATCTGCTTGTACACCTTGCCCTCGGCGAGGCGCTGCAAGACGCTCAGCTCGCGACCCGACAGCGGGCACGGGTCGACGTGGCGGCGGCGCTGGCTCGGCGCGCTCGGAAGTTCGTACATCACGCGGCGCAGCTCAGCCGGGCCGAGCCCGACGACGCGCGCCGTGCGCAGCATTTCGGCTGGCGAGACCGGCGCGCCCTGTTCGTAGTGCGCGAGCATGTCGGCGAGCCGCACGAACGCAGCCTCGCCCTCGGCGTCGGGGTTGTGATGGCGCTCGATCGTCGATGCGATCGTCGCCGGCAGGCCCCAGCGCCGTGCGAGCACGCCGCCGACTAGCGCGTGATCGACGCCCAGCTCGCGGCGCTCCTGGTGAATTCTCTCCTCCGGCGTGCGCGCGCCGCGGTGCACCTGCGCCGGGTAGCCCGGGTAAGCGTGCAGCAGCACGAGCTTGCCGATGTCGTGCAGCAGGCTCGTCGCCGTCAGCCGGTCGCGATTCTCGAAGCCAACCTCGGCCGCGATCCGGTCGGCCGCGTGCTGCGTCGCGAGCGCGTGCAGGCGAAAGCGCTCCGGCGCCGCCTCCCAGACGCTCGAGCGCTCGAAGAAGTCGAACGTGCGCAAGCGGCCCGCGAGGCCCTGGACGGTCTGCGGCGTCAGCAGCTCGACCGCGCCGACGACCGTGTCGATCCGTCCGCGGCCATCCTGCACCTGGTTGGCGATGCGCAGCACCGCGATGATCAACGCGACGTCCGACTCGACCGCCGTGACGACGTCCGCCGTCGCGACGTGGTCTTTCGAGACGACCGACAACAGCCGTGCGCGCGACTCGGCGAGCGCCGGGAACGCCTCGAGCGCCTCGAACGCCATCGTCAAGCGACGGCCGTGGCCCTCGTTCTGGTGGCGCTCTCCGCCGGCAGGGCTCGCTGCCTGTGACGGCGCAGGCGCCGATGCAGGAGCTTGCGCCGGTGAAGCGGCGGGTGCCGGCACACGCGCGATGTCCGCGACGGGCTTGACGGCCTTCGCGACCCGAGCCGGCGCTTTCGCGCCATTGCCACGCGCGCTCTCGACAGCCGCAGCGGCCCTCTTCGCCGCCGGCTTCGTCTTCGGCTTGAGCTGTGCAGTGGTTTTTGACTTGGGCGCGGTTGCTTGCATTCGTGCGAGTTACGGCTCCGATTCGGCCATCCCTGGCGGCCGCTCCGTACCGATATCGGCAGCAAGCAGCGAGACATTGAGCCTCGCCGCGATCAATTTCTCGAATTCGTCCGCGTCGGCGCGCGTCGCGCGCGCTCAGCTGTCGAGCGCCGCGTCGATCCGCCGCAGCGTCTCCTCGCGCCCGAGCAGCGCGACGCTCTCGAAGATGCCCGGCGAGATCGTCGTGCCGCACAACGCGACGCGCAGCGGCTGGTAGACCTCGCGCGGCTTGCACTCGAGGCTCTCGACGAGCCCTTCGAGCGTCGGCGCGACCTGCGCCTCGTCGAACTCGGCGAGGTTCGCCAGCGCCTTGCGCGCCGCGCGCAGCCGCGTGCGGCCGCCGTCGTCGAGCCACCGCTCGCGCGCTTTCGCGTCGTGCACCGGCGCGTCGAGCAGCGGACCCGTCAGCGGCCAGAAATCGGCCAGCGTGTGGATCTTCTCCTGGCTGATCTCGACCGCGCGCGCGAACCGCGTGTCGTCGCGCAATCCCGCATGAGCGGTGCGATCGAGGTACGACCCGACGTGCTCGGCGAGCTCCGCCGCCGGCATCGCCCGGATGTGGACGCCGTTCAGCCATTTGAGCTTGACCTCGTCGAAGCGCGCCGGGTTGCGACTGACCGAGTCGAGCGTGAAGCGCTCGATCAGCTCGGGCGTCGAGAGCACCGTCTGGTCGTCGCCGGCGCCCCAGCCGAGCAGCGCGAGGTAGTTGCGCACGGCCGCCGGCAGGTAGCCGGCGTCGCGCAGCTCGCCGACCGACGCCGCGCCGTGGCGCTTGGAGAGCTTCTTGCCGTCCGGGCCGTGCAACAGCGGCAGGTGCGCGTACTGCGGCAACGGCGCGCCGGCGCTGAGGCCGATCCGCTCGGCCGCGACGAGCACGAGCAGCTGCTTCGGCGTGTTCGACAGGTGGTCCTCGCCGCGCACGACGTGCGTGATCCGCGCGTCGAGGTCGTCGATCGCGACCGCGAAGTTGTAGAGCACCGAGCCGTCCGCGCGCGCGATCACCGGATCGTCCATGTGCACGTGCTCGAAGCGCGTCTCGCCGCGGATCGCATCGTGCACGACCGTCGCGCCGTCAGCCGGCACGCGCAGGCGCACGGCGCCGCTCTGCTCGGGCTCGCCGCGAAAGCCGCGCTCGGCGCCGTACAGCTCCTTGAACGCCTTGACGTCGTCAGCCGTCGCGTTCGAGCGGTAGGCGAGGTCCGCGTCGAGCAGCGCCTGCAGCGCTTCGCGATGGCGCTCGGAGCGATCGGTCTGCATGATCGGCCCCTCGTCCCAGTCGAGCTGCAGCCAACGCAGCGAGTCGAGGATCTGCTGCACGTTCTCCGGCGTCGAGCGCTCGCGATCGGTGTCCTCGATCCGCAGCACGAGCTGACCGCCCGCGTGGCGCGCGAGCAGCCAGTTGAACAGCGCCGTGCGCGCGCCGCCGATATGCAGCGCGCCGGTGGGCGATGGTGCGAAGCGAACCCTCATAGGATGCGCGCATGCTAGTCGCCGCGGCGCTCCGCGCACTTCGGATGCCCGCATGCTGATCGGCGCGCACGTCTCTCCGGCCGGCGGTCTGCCGAAAGCGATCGAGCGCGGCGTGCAGCGCGGCTGCCAGGCGATCCAGATCTTCAATCAGTCGCCGCGGCAGTGGAAGCCGACGACGTACCGCGACGACGACGTCGCCGCGTTCCGCGCGGCGATGGCCGACAGCCCGATCGAAGCCGTGCTGATCCACGCCGTCTACCTGCTCAACTGCGCCTCCGACGACAAGCAGATCCGCGCCAAATCGCTGACGTCGCTGACGCACTCGCTGCGCGTCGGGCACGCGATCGGCGCGCGCGCCGTCGATCCTGCACCCCGGCTCGGCGAAGACCGGGCACGTCGGCGAGGCGATCGCCCGCGCCGGCGAGACGATCGCCGCGGCGCTCGCCGACAGCGAGGGCTGTGAGCTGCACCTCGAGAACACCGCAGGCGCCGGCGGCACGCTCGGGCGCTCGTTCGACGAGCTCGCCCAGCTGATCGACGCGGCCGGCTCGAGCAAGCGGCTCGGCGTGTGCCTCGACTCCTGCCACCTGCTCGCCTCCGGCTACGACATCCGCACGCTCGAGAAGCTGACGCTCGGTGCTGCGCGAGTCCTCGCGCACGCTCGGCCGCGGCGACCGTGCGCTCGCTGCACCTCAACGACTCGCAGACGCCGCTCGGCTCCAACCGCGATCGTCACGCGAACATCGGCAACGGCGAGCTCGGCCGCAAGGGCTGCGGCGCGTTCCTCTCTGCGCCGTCGTTGCAGAAGCTTCCGTGCGTGCTCGAGACACCCGGCGAGAACCGCGAAGGCCCGTCGCGCAACGAAATCGCGCTGGCGATGCGGTTGCGCAAGCAGGCGATCGCGGCGCGCGCATAGGCCGCCGCCGCGAGGCCCGCGAGCTCGGCGTTGGCCGCGAGCGAGGCTCAGGCCGGGATCGCGACGGCCTCGCGCCGCGGCTCCAGCACCTGCTCGAGCTCGGCGAGCAGCGTCGGCGTGTGCTTCACGCGGTAGGCCTCGCCGAGACGCAACCGGCGCGTCCCGCTGTCGGTCTGCAACAGCAGCAGCACCTCGGCCGGGCCCGGGAACTCCTCGATCGCCTGCTTCAGCTCGTCGATCACGTCATCGCCGAGCGCGCGCAGGTCGACGCGCACGTGCACCGGCTCGGAGATCGCCGTCGTCTCCGCCGCTCGCCGCGCGCCGTTCGAGTTCGGCCTTTCGCGATCTCCTCGTCGTGTGGCGCGAACGGCTCGACGCTCTGCACGACGAGGCATGTCTTGCCGGCTTCCTTGTGATCGACGCGCCCCTTGACGAGCACGATCGAGTCGACCGCAAGCGACGCCTCGTATTCGGCCATCGTCTTCGCGAACACGAGCATCTCGACGCTGCCGGCGAGGTCGTCGAGCGTCGCGAACATCATCTGATCGCCGCTGCGCGTGCGCAGTCGCTTGGCCTCGGTGATGATCCCGCCGACCGTCACCCAGTCCTTGTCGCGCTTGTCGGCGAGCGCCGCCAGCGAGCAGTCGACGACGCGCGCGCAGGGCCTCGCGCAGCGGCTTCAGCGGATGCGCCGAGATGAACAGGCCGATCGCCTCCTTCTCGACAGCGAGCAGCTCGGCCTGATCGAACTCGTCGCCGGAGATCGGCGGGTGCGCCGGCTTCATCAGTCCGGCCCCCGGCACGGCGTTTGCCTGCGCCGCGTCGCTCGACTCGCCGAGATCGAAGATCGAGCCCTGCCCGATCTGCGCATCCTGCTGCATCTTCTGCCCGTTCGCCTGGGCGTGCTCGAGCACAGCAAGCATGCCCTTGCGACTCGCGCCGGTCGAGCCGAGCGCGCCGCACTTGATCAGCGCCTCGATCGCCTTCTTGTTCACCGCGCGGTTGTCGACGCGCTCGCAGAAGTCCCACAGCGAAGCGAAACGCCCGATCGCCTCCTCGCGCGCTCGTTTGATCGCCTCGACCGCCTGGTAGCCGACGCCCTTGACCGCGTCGAGGCCAAAGCGGATGTTGCCGATACCGCCGTGCGCGCGGCCGCCTCGACGGTGAACTCGTGATCTGAGAGGTTGACGTCGGGCGGCAGGATCTCGATCCCCATCTCCTCGCAGCGCGCGACGAAGAACGGAACCTTGTCCTTCGTCGACATCACCGAGGAGATCAGCGCCGCCATGTACTCCGCCGGGAAGTTCGCCTTCAGCCACGCCGTGCGGTAGGAGATCAGCGCGTAGCAGGCGGCGTGGCTCTTGTTGAACGAGTAGTCGGCCGACTTTTCGTTCGTCTGCCAGAGGAACTCGATGACCTCTGCGAGGTGCCCGAAGACGCGGCAGCCCTCGACGAACTCCGGCTTCAGCGCCGCCATCGCGGCGCGGTTCTTCTTGCCGATCGCCTTGCGCAGGTCGTCCGCCTTCGCCCCCGAGAAGCCGGCGAGCTCCTTGGAGATCTGCATCGCCTGCTCCTGGTAGAGGATCACGCCCTTCGACGTCTTCGAGGATCTGGCGCAGCCGTCTCGTCGGGGTAGGAGATCGCCTGCGGGTTGCGCTTGCCCTTCGCGTAGATCGGGATCTGGTCCATCGCGCCCGGCCGATACAGCGCGCCGAGCGCGATCGAGTCGTTGAACTCGTCCGGGCAGACCTTCTTCAGCGCCTCGCGCATCCCCTCAGACTCGAACTGGAACACGCCGGTCGAGTCGCCGCGCGCGAGCATCTCGTACGTCCGCGCGTCGTCGAGCGGCAGCGTCGTCATGTCCGGGCGCTGACCGGTCGAGCGCTCGATGATGTCGAGCGCGTCCTCGATCACGTCGAGGTTGCGCAGGCCGAGGAAGTCCATCTTCAAGATGCCGATCGTCTCGATCGGCTTCATCGAGAACTGCGTGACCGTGCGAAAGACCTTCTCGCCGTTCTCGTCGGTGCCCGCGTCGGCGAGCTGCAACGGCACGATGTCCGTCAGCGGGCGGTCGGCGATCACGACCGCCGCGGCGTGGATCGACGAGTTGCGCACGATCCCCTCGAGCCCCTGCGCGACGTCGACGATCTGCTTCGCCTGCGGGTCTTCGTCGACGGCCTTGCGCAGCGCTTCGCCGGGCTTCAGGCATTCCTCGAACGACGGCGAGCGGCCCATGATCGGATCGGGGATCAGCTTCGCCAGGCGGTCGCCCATGCCGTAGTCGAAGCCGAGCACACGTGCCGCGTCGCGCGTCGCCGCGCGCGGGAACATCTTGCCGAACGTGACGATCTGCGCGACCGACTCGCGCCCGTACTTCTCGGTCACGTAGCGCATCACGCGCTCGCGCCCGCGCACGGAGAAGTCGATGTCGATGTCCGGCATCGAGACGCGCTCGGGATTGAGGAAGCGCTCGAACAGCAAGTCGTACTTGAGCGGGTCGACGTCGGTGATCGCCAGGCAGTAGGCGACGATCGAGCCCGCCGCCGAGCCGCGGCCCGGGCCGACCGCGATGCCGTTCTCCTTCGCGTACTTGACGAAGTCCCAGACGATCAGGAAGTAGGCGTTGAAGCCCATCCCGTCGATCACGTCGAGCTCCATGCGCATCCGCTCGAGCGCCTCGGCCGGCACCGGGTCGCCGTAGCGCAGGCGTAGGCCGTCTTCGACCCGCGCGCGCAGGTACTCGCGCTCGCTCGCTGCCGTCCGGCGTTTGCGAAGCTCGGGATCAGCTGCTTGCCGAGCTCGAGCTCGACGTTGCAGCGCTCGGCGATCTCCAGCGTGCTCGCGATCGCCTCCGGCCACTCGGCGAACGCGGCGAGCATCTCGCCGCTGTCGCGCAAGTAGAACTCGTTCGTGTCGAACGTCATCTTCGGCTGGGCGATCGTGCTCTTCGTCTGCACGCACAGCAGCGCCGTGTGGTGGTCGTAGTCCTCGCGGCGCAGGTAGTGCACATCGCCGGTGCCGACGAGGCTTGCGCCGAGCTCGCGCGCGATCTTGACGATCCCCTCGTTGCACTTGTCCTGCTCGGCGAGGCCGTTCTTCTGCACCTCGAAGTAGACGTTCTCGGCGCCGAACACGTTGCGCAGGTCATCGGCGTGCGCGCGCGCGTCGTCGTCGCGATCCTGCAGCAGACGCTGGCAGAAGCGCGACGCGAGACAGCCGGTCAGCGCGATCACGCCCTCGGAGTAGCGCTCGATCAAGCCCATGTCGACCGACGGCTTGCCGCGCTGCAGGCCGTCGAGGAAGCCCGCCGAAGAGAGCTTGACGAGGTTGCGATAGCCCGTGTCGCTCGACGCGAGCAGCGTCAGGTGGTTGCGCTCGACGCGGCCCGGGCCGCGCGCCGCGTGGTCATCGACGAGGTAGATCTCGCAGCCGAGGATCGGCTTGACGTCGTGCTTGCGGCAGGCTTGGTACATCTCGACAGCGCCGTTCATCACGCCGTGATCGGTCAGCCCGAGCGCCGGCTGGCCGAACTCGGCCGCGCGCTTGGCGAGCGCTTCGATCTTGCACGCGCCGTCGAGCAGCGAGTACTCGGAGTGGACGTGCAGGTGGGCGCAGGTGTCGGTGCTCAACGTCACTCGATCTTAGGTCTCGCGGCGGCGGCCGATCACGCCGTGCGTCGCTGTTTGCGTCGTTCCGATCGACGGCGCATCGCCAAACGCGCGCGACCGATCAGCGACATGCTGTGCTTGTGCGGCGCGCGTGCGGCGCGCGCCGCAGACGGCGGGTTCGTCGGCTCCTGCTGTTGCTCCACGCGCGCTCGCAGGCGTTCGAAAGCGACTCGCCAGCGACTCGGCCATCTCGCCGGCGTGCGCCTCGCCAGTCCGCGCCTCGCCAGTCGGCGCCTCGCCCGCCTGTGCCCCGCCCGACTGCGCCCCTCCGGCCTGCGCTTCCCGGGCAGGGCCGGTCGGCGGTTTCGGCGACGAGCGGCCGCGCGGCGCTCGCCGCGGCGGCGACCGCGTGCGACGGGCGAGCGGCGACTGGCGGCTCGACCGGCGAGCTCGCTCGAATCGTGACGTCGCGCAGCCGCGCGACCGTCTCGGCGAGACTGCCGAGCAGCTGCTGCGCGCTGCGCTGCGCTGCCCCGAGCTGCTCGAACGCGCGCTCGGCGCGCTCGCGCGCGAGGCGTTCGAGCTCGAGCAGCTGCCGCAGCTCGCCGGCGCGCCCGTCGAGCTCGACCAGGCGGCTGCGCAGCGTGCCTGCGGCGCGCTCGGCCTCGACGCGCTCAGCCGCCGCCGCATGCTCGGCCTCGACGAGCTCGCGCTCTGCCGTCTCCAGCCGTGCCTTCAGCAACTGCGCGTCGCGCTCGCTCGCGCTCAGGCTGCGGCCGAGTCGGTCGAGCTCGGCGCGCGACTCGCGCTCGCGCTCGGCAGCGCGCTCTTCGGCCTCGATCCGCAGTCGCTGCTCGGCGTACTCGCGCTGTGACGCCCGTTGCAGCTCACGCTCCAAAGCAAGCGCGCCGACCGGCGATTGCGAGCGATCAGCGAGCTCTGAGCGCTCGGCCGTGCGCGAGGCCGCTGCCGCGTCGAGCAGCTCCGCGGACCGGCGGCTCTCCTCCTCGGAGTCCTGCAGCTGGCGCTGCAGGCTCGCGACATGCGTCTCGAGCGTGCGCACCGTCGCCTCGGCCGCCTCGGCGCGCAGCGTCAGCGCGTGCTCGCCCGATTCAGCGGCGCGGCGCGCGCGCCGTTCGGCGAGCAGATCGCCCTCGCTGCGCCGAGCGCGCTGGCCGATCTCCGCGCGCTCGCCGGCGTCTGGACCGTCGCTGCCCGGTGTGTCGTTGCCTTCGGCGATCACACCTCCAACCTACGCTCGGAATCGGACGTCGCGATGCTCGCGCCGGAGCGCTCGCGACAGCTCGATCAGCTCGCCGCGCGACGCGCGAGCACGCCCGCGGCGGCGAGCGCCGAGAGTCCGCCGGCGGCGGTCAAAGCGAGCGTGCGCCGCGACGGAAGGCGGCGGCGCAGGTACCACTTGCCCCCTTGCCAGACCGCGAAGCCGAGCAGCTTGTAGCGAGCTGCGCTCATGCGCTGATGCTACCCGGCCCGCGACGGCGTCACACGCGGGCTTCACAGCCCGCTCGGCGTGGTGCCTCCGGGCACCCTCGGTAGCATTCGTCGCGCAAGCAGCTTGGAGAACCTCCGATGAGTAAGTACGTGATCATCTATGAGCAGGCCGACGACGGTGGCTGGGGCGCCTATATTCCCGACCTCCCCGGCGTTGTCGCGCTCGGCACGTCACGCGCGGTCGTGGCGAGACGCATACGCGAGGCGCTCACTGCGTACGCGGATGATCTGCGCGAGCGTGGCGGATCATTGCCTGCGCCGCACCACGCCGCCGGCACCGTCGCGACCTAAAAGAGGGTCGGCTTCGCCGGAGCGCGCTCGCGTCAGTCGCGCTCGTCGCCGTCGTTACGCAGCCGCCAAGCCATCCGCGACTGCAGCGACCACAGCTCGATGAAGCCCGGCGAGGCGGTCTGTGAGAAGAGGCCGCCGGACTGCGAGAACGACGCCAGGCTCGCGTCGTAGACGGCGTTCGGCGAGGAGCGCGTGACGACGCGCGCGTGGCCCTTGTAGAGCTTGATCCCGATCTTGCCGGTGACGCGCTCGTTGACACGGTCGATGTAGCCGTCGAGGTCGCCGCGCAGCGGCTCCCACCAGAGGCCGGCGTAGACGAGATAGGCCCATTGGTGGTCGAGCTGCGGCTTGAACTGGTTCTGGTGGATCGTCGCAGACGAGCCGCTCGAGCTCCTCGTGCGCGAGCAGCACGATCGCGGCGGCTGGCACCTCATAGATGTCGCGAACCTTCAGGCCGACGATCCGATCCTCGATGTGGTCGACGATGCCGACGCCATGGCGCGCGCCGATCTCGGCGACGGCTTCGAGCAGGTCGACGAGCGCGCGGCGCTGCCCGTTCAGCGCGACCGGCACGCCGCGCTCGAACTCGAGCTCGATCGTCTCCGGCTCGTCGGGCGCCAGCTCGGGGCGCGTGACGAGCTGGAAGACGTCGTCCTCCGGCGCGCGTGTGAGGTCCTCGATCCAGCGGCCCTCCGAAGATCGCCCCCAGAGGTTGTCGTCGATCGAGTACGGCGCGGCCTCCGTTCCGCCCTTGACCGGGATCCCGTTCTCGCGCGCGTAGGCGATCTCCTCCTCGCGACCCATCTGCCACGAGCGCACCGGCGCGATCACCTTCAGCTCCGGCGCGAGCGTCGCGATCGTCGCCTCGATGCGCACCTGGTCGTTGCCCTTGCCGGTGCAGCCGTGCGCGATCGTGTCGCAGCCCGACGCGCGCGCCTGCTCGACGGCGAGCTTTGCGATCAGCGGGCGCCCGAGCGCCGTGAACAGCGGATAGCCGCCGCCGTACAGCGCGTTGGCGCGGATCGCCGGCGCGACGTACTCGTGCGCGAACTGCTCGCGCGCGTCGACGACGTGGCACTCGAGCGCGCCGAGCTGCAGCGCCTTGCCTTCGATCACCGCGTAGTCCTCGCCCGGCTGGCCGAGGTTGACCGTCAGGCAGACGACCTCGGCGTCGTACTCGTCCTGGATCCACTTCAGCATCACGCTCGTGTCGAGCCCGCCCGAGTAGAGCAGCAGCACGCGATGGACCTCGGCCGGGTCGGCCTCGTAGGAGGCGGTGCGTGGGAACTCCGTCGGGCTGCTCACGGGCGCGAAGGCTACTGGCGGATCTGATCGGACGCGGCCCGGCTCACGGGGCGTTCCATCAACGCGTACGGCGCCTTGTCCTCGCTGAAGCCGAGCTTTGCGATACAGCCGCTGCGCGTCGGCCGTGTGCAGCATCCAGCGCACACGGCCGAACGAACGCTCGACGATCTCGCGCACGAGCTCCAACCCGAGCCCGCGGCCGCGATAGGGCTCGAGCACGTAGACGTCGGCGAGGTAGGCGAGGCTGACGCCGTCGGAGATCGCCCGCGCGAAGCCGATCTGCCGCGCGCCGCCGCGACACGTCGTACAGCCCGACGACGCGCGCCGAGCCGACGACGGTGCGCCCGACGAGCTCGCGTGTGCGCCCGAGGCCCCAGTAGGACTCGAGGCTGATGAAGCGATGGACCTCGTCGACGTCGATCCGCGCTCGATCGTCGTCGAGCTCGAAGCCGCCGTCCAGCTCGCGTCGCACCGCTCAGCCCCCGAGCACCGCGGCAAGTCGCGCGAGCGCCTCGTCGACCTCGTCCTCGCTGACGTTCAGCGGCGGCAGCAGGCGCAGCGACGTCGGACCGGTCGCGTTCGTCACGAGCCGCTGCTCGAGCAGCGCGCGGCGCGTGACCTCCGGCGCCGGAACATCGAGCTCGCAGGCGAGCATCAAGCCGCGACCGCGACGCTCTGACGACGTGCGGCAAGCGTTCGAGGCCGTCGATCAGGCGACGGCCGCGCGCGAGCACGGCGCCGAGCAGCTCGGCGTCGTCGGTCAACTCAGCGCGGCGAGCGCCGCCGAGGCGATCACCGGGCCGCCGGCGAACGTCGAGCCGTGGTCGCCAGGCACGCAGCACGTCGGCGAGCCGTGGCCGTGACGAGCGCGCCGATCGGCAGGCCGCCGCCGAGCGCCTTCGCGGTCGTCATCGCGTCCGGGCTGCACGCCGATCTGCTCGTAGGCCCAGAGCGTGCCGGTGCGACCCATGCCGGCCTGCACTTCGTCGAACACGAGCGCCGCGCCGTGCTCGTCGCAGGCCGCGCGCGCCGCCTGCAGCGTCTCCTCGGAGAGCGCGTGCACGCCGCTCTCGCCCTGGATCACCTCGAGCAGCACCGCCGCCGTGCGCTCGTCGACCGCCGCCGCGATCGCCTCGGCCGTCGGCTCGACCGCGCGGAAGCCGGGCACGAGCGGCGCGAACGGTGCCTGCTTGGCCTCTTGCGGCGTCGCCGAGAGCGAGCCGTACGTGCGGCCGTGGAAGCCGCCGAGCGCGACGACGATGTCGCCCGCCGGACGCGCCTTGCGCACGAGCTTGATCGCCGCCTCGTTCGCCTCGGCGCCGGAGTTGCAGAAGAACACCTTGCCGCCGAGGCTCGAGCTCGCGAGCCGCTCGGCGAGCCGCATCGCCGGCTCGGTGTAGAACAGGTTGCTGACGTGCATCAGCTCGGCCGACCTGCTCGCGCACGGCCGCGACGACGCGGGGTGGCAGTGCCCGAGATTCGTCACCGAGATGCCGCAGAGGAAGTCGAGGTACTCGTTGCCCTCGACGTCCCAAAGCCGCGTGCCTTCGCCGCGCACGAACTCGACCGGCTGGCGCGCATAGGACCCGACGACGCTCGAGCTGCTCCAGCGCCTGCAGCTCGGACAAGCTCATGGCGCGGCCTCGATCATCGTTCCGATCCCCTCGTCGGTGAACAGCTCCAGAAGCAGCGAGTGCGCGACGCGCCCGTCGAGGATGTGCGCCGCCGAGACGCCGGCGTCGATCGCGTCGATGCACGCGGCGAGCTTCGGGCGCATGCCGCCGGCGCAGCGAAGGCAGCGCGTCGCGCACCTGCTCGGCGCTCGCGCGCGCGATCCGGCGTGTCGCGATCCTCGGCGTCCGCGAGCCAGCCGGGCACGTCGGTCAGGAAGATCACCTTGTAGGCGCCGAGCGCGGCTGCGACGGCGCCGGCCGCCTCGTCGGCGTTGACGTTGTAGGAGAGCCCGTCGCGATCGGCGCCGACCGACGCGATCACGGGGATGTAGTCGGTCGCGACGTGGTCGATCACGCCGACGTTGACGCGGTCGATTCGCCCGACGAAGCCGATGTCCTCGCCGCCCGGCGCGGTCCTGCGCGAAACGCGAAACAGCGAGCCGTCGTCGCCGCACAGCCCGACAGCCGGCTGGCCGTGGCGGTTCAGGCGCAGCACGATCTCCTTGTTGACCTTGCCCATCAGGACCATCTTCGCGACCTCGACGGTCTCCTCGTCGGACACGCGCAGGCCGCCGACGAACTCGACCGGCAGCCCGAGACGCTCCATGTAAGCGCTGATCTCCGGCCCGCCGCCGTGCACGACGATCGGGTTCAGGCCGACGTACTTGAGCAGCACGACGTCGCGCGCGAACTCCTCGCGCAGCGCCACGTCCTCCATCGCCGCGCCGCCGTACTTGATCACGACCGTCTTGCCGTGGAACTCCCGGATGTACGGGAGCGCCTCGAGCAGCGTTCCTACGTCGCGCATGGATTCCCTCCAGAGATCGGACGGCAGCTCATGTCGTGTACTCGGCATTGATCCGTATGTACTCGTGCCCGAGGTCGGAGAAGAAGACCTCCGTCTCGGCGCCCTCGCCCGGCAGCCCGATCTCGTACTCGACCTCACCGACCTGCACGGCCGCGTCGAGCGCGGCCGCGTCGTAGGAGATCGCCGCTCCCGCGACGCACACCTGCATGCCCTCGATCGCAACGTCGACGGCCAGCGGCGCGGTGCCGGGCAGCGCGCCGCCGATGGCTTGCACGATTCGTCCCCAGTTTGGATCGCCGCCGTGCAGCGCGGTCTTGACCAGCGGCGAGTTGGCGACGCGCGCGAGCGGCCGTCTCGACCGTCGGCAGGTGACCGCCGCGCACGACGACGCGCGCGATCCGCGCGGCGCCCTCGCCGTCGGCGACCATCATCAGCGCGAGTTGGCGCAGCAGCGCGTCGAGCGCCTCGCCGAGGCGCAGCTCGTCCTCGCTCGCCGGCGCGACGCGCACGCCGCTCGCGCCGGAGCAGATCAAGATCGCCGTGTCGTTCGTCGAGAGCTGGCCGTCGACCGACGCGCGATCGAACGAGCGCTTCACGCAGACGCTCAGCAACAGGTCGGCCGTCTCCGGCTCGAGCGCCGCGTCGGTCTCGACGAAGCAGAGCATCGTCGCGAAGTTCGGCGAGATCATCCCAGCGCCCTTGCACTGCGCGGACAGTCGAACATTGCCCGACGGCAGCTCGACTTCGAGGTTGGCGCGCTTCTCTGAGGAGTCGGTCGTCTGGATCGCCAGCTGAAACGCTCCGTCGCCGCCCGCGTCGAGCTGCGGACCCGCCGCAAGGATGCCCTGGAGCATCCGATCGACCGGCAGGTAGTGGCTGATCGCGCCGGTCGACGCGAGCGCGACCTCGGCCGGCGCGACGCCGAGCGCGATCGCCGCGGCGCCTTGCGTCTTCGCCGCGTCGTCGAGCCCGCGTCCACCGGTCGCCGCATTGGCGCAACCGGAGTTGGCGAGCACCGCGCGCAGCGCGTCCAGGCGGCAGCGCTCCTGCGTGACGAGCACCGGCGCCGCGAGCGCGCCGCTTGCCGTGAAGCGCGCGGCGCTGACCGGACGCTCGGAGTCGCAGATCAGCAGGCCCGAGATCGCGGTTGCCGCTCGGCTTGATCCCGCAGGCGACGCCGGCCGCGCGAAACCCGCCCGGCAGCCCGGCGTCGGGCGCGAGCTCGCGCACGTGCTCGGGGCGCGGCACCCAGCGCGAATCGAAGAACGGCTGCGGCGGTCCGCCCGTGGCCCCGCCGGGCGCTGGCGTGGCGCCGCTCTGCATGTCCTCAGCGCTCATCTCAATCCGTCCGTCTCGTCGAGGCCGAACATCACGTTGAGGTTCTGCACGGCCTGCGAGGACGTCCCCTTCCACAGGTTGTCGATCGCCGAGAGGACGATCACCTTGCCGCTGTGCGGGTCGGCCTTGGCGAAGACGCGGCAGAAGTTCGTCGCGAGCACGTCGCGCGTGCCAGGCGGCGCGCCGACGACCTCGACGAACGGCTCGTCGGCATACGCGCCGAGCAGCAGCTCGGCGAGCTCGGCGTCCTCGACACGTCGTGTCGTCGTCACGTAGCAGTCGGCCAGCTCGCCTTGGTCGAGCGGCACGAGATGCGCCTGGAACAGGATCGCCAGCTGATCTTCGGCGCCGGCGGCCGCGCGCAGCGGCGCGAGCTGCTCCTCGATCTCCGGCGTGTGACGGTGTTCGGCGACCTTGTACGGGAGGATGTTCTCGCCGGCCATCGACAGGTGCGTCGTCTCGTCGAACGCGCGCCCGGCGCCGGAGGCGCCCTGCTTGGCGTCGATCACGACGTCGGCGATCAAGCCCGCTCGCGCGAGCGGCGCGAGGCCGAGCAGCGACGCCGTCGGATAGCAGCCGGGGTTGGCGACGAGCGCGGCGCTCGCGATCCGCTCGCGATGCAGCTCGGTCAACCCGTAGACGGCTTCGTCGAGCAGATCGGGGCGTGGGTGCGTGCCGTACCACTGCTCGTAGCACGCGAGCGAGGAGAGCCGGAAGTCGGCGCTGAGATCGACGACGCGCACGCCGCGGCGGCGCAGCTCGCCGACGGTCGGCGCAGCGGCGGCGTGCGGGTAGGCGACGATCGCCGCGTCGAGCTTTCCGTAGGAGTCGAGCTGCAGCTCGTCGAGCACGAGCGGCACGCGATAGCGCGGATACAGGTCGTCGAGGCGGCGACCAACCTCCGAGCGGCCGGTGACCGCGACGAGCTCGAAGCGCGGGTGGCGCCACAGCAGGTGCGCGGCGAGCGCCCCGGCGAAGCCGGTCGCGCCGGCGACGATCACGCGCGGCGATCCGGCGGCGAAGCTCTGCCCCGGCGGATCGCCGGCGGCGACGCGTGTCGCCGTGAGCTCAGCCACGCAACTCACCTCCGAGCTCGCCGAGCGCGGCGACGATCCGCTCGCGCAGCGGCGCGACGTCCTCGTCGGTCAACGTCCGCTCCTCGGCGCGGAACGACAGCGCGAGCGCGAGCGAGCGCCGCCCCTCGCCGACCTGGCTGCCGGCGTAGACGTCGAAGACGTCGGCGTCCTCGAGCATCGCTCCGCCGGCTTTGCGCACCGCATGGAGCACCTGACGCGCGGGCACGTCGTCGGGCAGCGTGACGGCGATGTCCTGGCGCAGCGTCGGCACCGAGCCGAACGCGCGGAACAGCGAGACCTCGGGAGCGACGGCCGCGAGCTTGCCGAGATCGATCGCGAACACGGCCGTGCGACCGTCCGCCGCCGAATGCGGGAGTCCCCACGTCGCGGCGACGGTGGGGTGCAGCTCGCCGATCAGGCCGAGCCGCAGCGGCTCGCCCGAGCGCTCGCGCGCGTCGCTCGGCGCGCGCGCGATCACGGCGGCGCTGCGCCCAGGGTGCAAGAACGGCCACTGCTCCTCCTGCACGCCCCAATGCACGTGGAAGCGGTCGAGCAGCGCCGCGAGCAGCGCCTTCGCGGCGAAGAAGTCGGCCTGGGCCGGCGCGGCGCGCCACGAGCGCGGCGCGAGCGCGCCGCTCAGCAGGACGCCGAGCGCGTGATGCTCATCCGCGCCCGTCGGCGTGCGCGCCCCGCCAGAGCCGTCGGCCGCCCGGTAGACGGTCCCGGACTCGAAGATCGCCACGTCGGGCCCGTTGCGCGAGACGTTGTGCCGCGCGGCGTCGAGCAGCGAGCCGAGCAGCGTCGGGCGCATGATCGACTGCGCGTCAGACATCGGGTTCTGCAGGCGCACGACCCGCCGCAGCTCGTGGTCGCTCGGAAGCAGCAGGCGATCGAGCAGCGCCGGCTCGGTGAAGCTCCAGCCGACGATCTCGTACAGCCCGCGCCCGGCCATCACGTCCTCGGCGCCGCGGCGCACGCGCTGAGCGTGCGTCAGCTTGCCGGCGGCGCCGCGGCGCGCCGGCAGCGTCGCCGGCAGCCGGTCGACGCCGTCGATCCGCGCGACCTCCTCGATCAGGTCGATCTCGCGCGTGACGTCGTCGCGGCGCAGCGCCGGCACGGTCACGTCGAGCCCGTCGTCGGCCGGCGCGCAGGCGAAGTCGAGCGCCTGCAGGATCTCGCGCTGGCGCTCGACCGGCACCGGCACGCCAAGGATCGCCTCGACGCGGCGCTCGCGCAGCCGCAACGTCGCGAGCGCCTGCGCCGGCTGTGCGAGGTCGATCGTCCCCGGCAGGACGCGCGCGCCGCAGCACTCGATCATCAGCTTCGTCGCGAGCGCTTGCGCTTGCATGCACTGCTCGGGCTGCAGCCCCTTCTCGAAGCGCGACGACGCCTCGCTGCGCAGCCCTAGCGCCCACGAGGCGTGGTGGATGCTCGGCCCGCTCCACGTCGCGACCTCGAGCAGCACGCGCGTCGTCTGCGGCGCGACCTCCGAGCGCGCGCCGCCCATCAGCCCGGCGATCGACGTCGGGCCGTCGGCGTCCTCGATCAGCAGCGTCTGCGCGTCGAGCGCGCGGCTCTGTCCGTCGAGCGTCTGCACCTGCTCGCCGTCGCGCGCGAGGCGCACGCTCAGACGCCGCCCGGCGACGCGATCGAGATCGAACGCATGCAGCGGCTGGCCGCACAGCAGCATCGTGTAGTTGGTGACGTCGACGACGTTGTTGATCGGCCGCTGACCGGCCGCGATCAATCGCGCCTGCAGCCAGATCGGCGACGGTCCGATCGTGACGTCCTCGAACACGCGCGCCGTGAAACGCGGGCACAGCTCGGGGCACTCGACGCGGACCTCGACCCCGTCGAGCACTCCCGCGCTGCCGAGGTCATCGAGCCACGGCTGCTCGGCCAGCGCCGCGCCGGTCGCCGCGTGCAGCTCGCGCGCGACGCCGTACACGCCGAGGCAGTCAGGGCGGTTCGGCGTGATCTCCAGCTCGAGCACGTCGGTCGAGATCGCCAGCACGTCGGCGAGCGGCGTGCCGGGCGCAAGCTCGGCGTCGAGGATCAGCTCGTCGAGCACCATGATCCCCTCGCCGCCGGCGCCGAGCTCGAGCTCGCTCGCGGCGAGGATCATCCCTTCGGAGACGACGCCGCGCAGCTTCGCGCGCTTCAGCTTCGTGCCGTCGGGCATCACCGCGCCGGGCTCGGCGACGGCGACGGTCTGCCCGGCGGCGACATTCGGCGCGCCGCAGACGATCGTCGCCGGAGACCCTCCGCCCTCGCCCTCGCCCTCACCCTCACCCTCGCCGTCGCCGTCGCCGAGATCGACGGCGCAGACCCGCAGCCGATCGGCGTCGGGGTGACGCTCGGCGCTCAGCACGCGCCCGACGACGAAGTGCTCGACCGACGGCACGCCGTGGTGGTGGATCGCCTCGACCTTCGTGCCGGTCATCGTCAGGCGCTGCTCGATCGCGCGCGCGTCGAGCGGCGGATCGCAGTATTCGCGCAGCCAGTCGAGCGGGACTCTCATCTGTCGTTCGCCTCGCGCATCAGAACTGCCTCAGGAAGCGCAGGTCGTTTTCGTAGTACAGGCGCAGGTCGGGCACGCCATGCTTGAGCATCGCGATCCGCTCGACGCCCATCCCCCACGCAAACCCCTGCACCTTCTCCGGGTCGTAGCCGGGCGCGTTGGCCTCGCTCGTCGGCACGAACGAGTAGACGTTCGGATCGACCTCGCCGGCGCCGAGCACCTCGAGCCAGCCCTCGCCCTTGCAGACCGTGCAGCGCGAGCCGTCGCGCAGGAAGCCCTTGCCGTCGCAGTTGAAGCACGACACGTCGACCTCGACGCTCGGCTCGGTGAACGGGAAGAAATGCGGGCGCAGGCGCACGTCGCGCTCGCCGGCGCCGGCCGCCGCATCCCCGAACACGGCGCGCGCGAACGCGAGCAGCGTTCCCTTCAGGTCGGCGAGCGTGATGTCCTGATCGACCGCGAGCCCCTCGATCTGATGGAACTGCGGCGTGTGCGTCGCGTCGGAGTCGGGGCGGTAGACGCGACCGGGGATCACGACGTACAGCGGCGGCGGATGCGCCTCCATCGCGCGCACCTGCATCGGCGAGGTGTGCGTGCGCAGCACGAGCTCCTCGGCCGCGAGCGGCCCCGGCGGCAGCGGCCCGTCGCGTTCGTCGGCCTGCTCGGAAAGCGGCGGGCCGGCGACGTAGAACGTATCGGTGCGCGCCCTCGCCGGATGCGTCGGGCTGTGGTTGAGCGCGTCGAAGTTGTAGTGCACCGTCTCGACCTCGGGCCCCTCCATCACGGTGAAGCCGAGCCCGAGGAAGATGTCTTCGAGCTCGCGACGAGTCTGCGTCAGCAGGTGCAGGCGGCCGATCTGCTGCGGCGGCGCGCCGGGCAGCGTCACGTCGACGCGATCAGCCTGCAAGCGCTGCTCGAGCTCGGCGCCGCCGAGCTGCTCGGCGCGCGCGTCGATCAGCGCGTCCAGCGACTGGCGCGCGTGGTTGGCGGCCTTGCCGACTTCGCCGCGCTGCTCCGGCGGCAACTGCGCGACGCCGCGCAGCATCTGCGGCAGCTCGGCCTTGCGCCCGAGATAACGCACGCGCAGCTGCTCGAGCTGCTCGCCGCCGGCGGCCGCGGCGATCTCCGCCTCGGCTTGCGCTTGCAGCTCTGCGATGCGCTCGATCATGACGTGCGGACCCTAGATGACGCGAGGGCGCCGTCGCGCGGCGAAGCGCCGAGCGACGGCGCGCGCTTCGGCTCGACCGCGCCGGCGAGCGTGCCGCGCGTGACCTCGTACAGCGCGACGGTCGCGGCCATCGCCGCGTTCAGCGACTCGCCGGCGATCGGGATCCGCGCGCTGCGCTCGCACGCGGCGACGAGCTGCGGCGGCAAGCCGTCGCGCTCGGCGCCGACGAGCAGCGTCAGCGGGGCGGCGCTCGGCGGGGCGGCGATCGACGCGCCATCGCGCTCCGACGGACGACCACACAGAACATCAGGCGCGCCGGCGAGCAGCGCGACGCGCTCGCCCGGCAGCTCGGCGATGTCGTGCACACGAGCAAGCGCCACGGAGAAGATCGCGCCCATGCTCGCGCGCACGGCCTTCGGCGAGTGCGGGTCGGCGCAGCCCGGACCGAGCGCGACGCACGAAGCGCCGAACGCATGCGCCGAGCGCATCACGGCGCCGACGTTCCCCGGATCGCCGACACCATGCAGATAGACGCACAGCGGCCCGGCCGGCTCGCTCCAGCGCTGCTCGTAGACGCCGATCACGCGCGCGCCCGAGCCGAGCGTCGAGGCTGCTCGCAACGCATCGAGCTCGACGTCGTGAAAGGCCGGCCCGCCGAGCGCCGAGCCGTTCAGCCGGAACCCTTCGACCGCGGCGCGTCCGGCATTCGCGGCGGCGAGCACGAGGTCCTCGCCCTCGGCGAGGAAGCGCCCGCTGCGCTCGCGCTCGCGAAGCGTCGCCAATCGCTTGAGCGCTTTCAAACGGGTGTTCTGTGGAGATGTGATCAGGGTCATGGATTCGGTTCGAGAACAAAAAAAGCGCCGTCCTGTGAAGAACGACGCCCGAGAGGCTTGCTCGTGTCGGCTACCGGGTCAGGCAGCCGACGCCTCGCGGGCGATCTCGGCAAAACGTCGGAACGTGTCGGCGTCGCGCACGGCGATGTCGGCGAGCACCTTGCGGTCGAGCTCGACTTCGGCCAGCTTCAGGCCGTGCATCAGCTGCGAGTAGCTCATCCCGTTGATTCGCGCCGCGGCGTTGATCCGCGTGATCCACAGGCGACGGAAGTCGCGCTTGCGGTTGCGCCGGTCGCGGTAGGCGTAGGCGTCGGCCTTGAGCAGCGCCTCCTTGGCGCGCTTGTAGTTCGAGTGCGCCTCGCCGCGAAAGCCCTTGGTCTGTTCGAGGACCGAGCGCCGCTTCTTGCGCGCGTGGACCGAGCGCTTGACGCGGGTCACTTGTTACCAACTCCGAGCATCCGCTTGACGCGCGGTTCGTCGTGCTCGCTGAGCATCTTCGGAGCCCCCAGCGCGCGCTTCTTTTTCGGCGACTTCTTCTCGAGGATGTGGCTCGTGAAGGGATGCCGCGCGCGCACCTTGCCTTTGCCGGTGACTTTGAAGCGCTTCTTCGCGCCGGAGTGTGTCTTCATCTTGGGCATTACGAGCGGACGATTATGACACGGCTGTGTCAGCGGCCGCGTCCGCCGGCTCAGCGGAGGCCCGCTCGGACTCGGCGGCGGCGCCTGCGTCGGGCTCGGCGGCCTGCTCGGAGCCGGGCACAACGGCTGCATCGGCGGCGGCCTCGATCGTGTCGGCCGGCGCGCCCGCGGCGCTCTCGGCTGCCAGGTTCGCGACCGCCTCGGCGCCGAGCGGCGACTGCAGCGCGGTCTCGGCGACGTCGCCGGTCTCGCCTTCGGTGAAGACCTCGTCGGCGGCCTCGGCCCCGTCCGCCTTGCCGGCGAGCACCGCTTTCGAGGGCGCCATCATCATCGTCATGTTGCGCCCTTCCTGGATCGGGCGCTGCTCGACGACGCCGAACTCGGAGAGCTCCTCGGCGAGCCGATCGAGGATCACGGTGCCGCGCTCGGGGTGCGTCACCTCGCGGCCGCGGAACATGATCGTCACCTTGACCTTGTCCTTGTGGCGCAGGAAGCGTTCGACGTGGTGCTTCTTCGTGTCGTAGTCGTGCTCGGCGATCTTCGGGCGGAACTTGATCTCGCGCACGGTGATCTGCTGCTGGTGCTTGCGCGCCTGCTTCTGCTTCTGCGCCTGCTCGTACTTGTACTTCGAGTAATCGAGCACGCGGCAGACCGGCGGGCGCGCCTCGGGCGCGACCTCGACGAGGTCGAGATCGCGTTCCTGCGCGAACGCGAGCGCGTCGGGCGTCTTCAGCACGCCGACCTGGTTGCCCTCGTCATCGATCAGCCGCACCTCGGGAACGCGGATGCGGTCGTTCGTCCTCGTGGTGTCCCGCTCGGGCGGACGCCGGTCGAACCTGCGTGGAACCGGCACTAGCTGTCTTGAACGCGCGTCAAGCTGCTAAGCGTCGCGCACTGGAGTTTTTCGCGGCTGCAAGGCCGGGGAGTATAGCTCTCCGCGAAGGCCGTCTGTGAACTTCTCGATCGTGCTCACGCCGCTGTCGCCGCTGCGGTGCTCGCGCACCGAGACGGTCGCTTCCGCCCGCTCGCGCTCGCCGACGATCAGCATGTACGGAACCTTGCGCAGCTCAGCCTCGCGGATCTTGCGCCCGACCGACTCGTTGCGGTCATCGAGCTCGACGCGCACGCCGGCGTCGAGCAACAGCTCGCGCGCGTCCTGCGCGTAGGCGTTGAAGCGGTCGGAGACCGGCAGCACGATCGCCTGCGTCGGCGCCAGCCACAGCGGCAACTCGCCGCCGAAGTGCTCGAGCATGATCCCGATGAAGCGCTCGTAGGAGCCGAACGCGGCGCGGTGGATCATCACCGGCGTGTGCTCGTGGTTGTCTGCGCCGGTGTATGCCAGGTCGAAGCGCGCCGGCATCGAGTAGTCGAGCTGGACTGTTCCCAACTGCCACGAGCGGCCGAGCGAATCGGTCATGTGCATGTCGATCTTCGGCCCGTAGAAAGCGCCGTCGCCGGGGTTCAGCTCATACTCGAGCCCGGCTTCGGCGAGCGCCGCGGCGAGCTTCGCCTCGGCCGTGTCCCACATCTCGTCGTCGCCGATCCGCTCGTCCGGGCGCGTCGAGAGCTCGAGGCTGACGTCGAGGTCGAACAGCGCGTATGTCGCAAAGGCCAGCTCGAGGCAGCCGCGCACCTCCTCCTGGACCTGCTCCTCGGTGCAGAAGATGTGCCCATCGTCCTGCGCGAAGTGGCGCACGCGCAGCAGTCCGTGCAGCACGCCGGAGGCCTCTTTGCGGTGCAGCAGGCCGGGCTCGTAGTAGCGCACCGGCAGATCGCGATAGGAGTGCCGCGTCATGCCGAACAGGTGCGCGTGGCCGGGGCAGTTCATCGGCTTGACGCCCATCTCGCGCTCCTCGACGTCGAGCGTGAACATGTTCTCGCGGTACTTGCCCCAGTGGCCCGAGGTCTTCCACAGCTCGGCGTCGAAGATCTGCGGCGTCTTGACCTCGCTGTAGCCGCGCTCGGCGACCATCGCGCGCGAGACGGCGAGCAGCGTGTTGAACACAGTCGTGCCGGCCGGCTGCCAGAACGCGGCGCCGGGCGAGACCTCTGAGAACGCGAACAGCCCGAGCTCGCGCCCGAGCTTGCGGTGGTCGCGTTCCTTGGCCTGCTCGATCCGCTCCAGGTGCGCTTTCAATTCGGCGTCGGTGAAGAACGCCGTGCCGTAGATCCGCGTCAGCATCGTTCGCGCGGAGTCGCCGCGCCAGTAGGCGCCGGCGACCGACAGCAGCTTGAACGCGCCGACCGACTTCGTGCTCGGCGCGTGCGGCCCACGGCAGAGGTCGGTGAAGCGGCCGTTGGTGTACAGCGAGACCGACTCCAGCGCGCGCCGCGGATGAGCGTGCTCGGCGGCCGCGACGAGGTCGTCGATCAGCTCGACCTTGTAGTCCTGCTGCTCGCCGGCGAAGCGCTCGCGCGCGTCCGCCGGTGAGACGTCCCGGCGCTCGAAGGCCTCGCCGGCTTTGACGTGCTCGCGCATCCGCGCTTCGATCGCCGCGAAGTCGGCGTCGGAGATGCTGACGCCGTCGGGGAACTCGAAGTCGTAGTAGAAGCCGTCGGCGATCGGCGGTCCGATCGAGATCTTCACGCCGTCGTAGAGCTCGAGCACCGCCTCGGCGAGCACGTGCGCGGTGTCGTGGCGGATCAACTCGAGCGCGCTCTCGCCGCTGCGGTTGGTCACGATCGAGACGCGCGCGCCGTTCGGCAGCGCGCGCGAGAGGTCGCGCAGCTGCGGTCCTTCGCCCGCCTCCGGATGGCTCACTTCGATCGCCAACGCGGCGCGCGCGAGTCCCGGCCCGATCGCCGCGGCGGCGTCGGCGCCGGTCGCGCCGTCGGGCAGCTCGAGCGGCTTGCCGTCGGGGAGTGTCACGTTCACGGGCATCTCAGCGCTGCAGGCTACCCGCCGCGCGGCGCACCGCGCGATTCTCGCGTGCGGCGGGCCGGCCGTGAGCGTCGTCCCGCGCGCGGGCGCGCGGGCGCGTGCGCACCACTTCGCTTCACGCCGCGACTTCGCCGCGCGCGAGCGCGCCTCAGGCGAACTGCCAGAGCGCGTCGTCGCCGAGCGGCGTGCGCCGCGCCTCGCCGGCGCCGACGAGCTCGACGAGTGCGCGTTCGGCCGCCGGGCGATCTGGAAGCTGGTTGTTCTGCGCGATGATCGCCGCGACCTCGCCGCTCGTCACGCCGGTCGGGAAGCGCTCGAGGATCTCGCGCGGGCCGTCCGGCGGCTGTCGACGCGCGAGCGTTGGATCGAGGTTCGCGATCAGCACGTCGTAGGCCTCGATCGTCTGCATCCCGCCGGCCTCCAAGCGCCGGCCGCCGGCCTCGAAGACGAGCGACGGCGCCGAGTAGCGCACGGCTCCGTCGGTCTGGCGCGCCTTGCCCTGGAACTCGGTCGGGCCGCCTTCGGCGCGGCGCGTCTCGGCCTTGTCGGCCTGATACGCGGCGATCGTCCGCTCGTCGTCGATCGCCGCGAGCACTCGCGCGACGTCGAGACCGTCGACGCGCTCCAGCGCGAGCGCGATGTCGGCGTCCTCGTCGAGCAGCAGCGTCGTGTTGAACCAAGCGAGCTGCAGCGCGCGGTGCACGTCGTACTCGCGCGCAGGGTCGAGCAGCCGCGTCGCGACGATCGTGCGGCACGCGCGCGAGCTGGCGGTCACGCGCGGTCGCGGCTCGTACGCGAACGGCATTCCGTAACGGCGAAAGCCGATGTTGCCGATCGTCATCCGCGTCGGCGTGTAGCCGAGCTCGACGTAGCGCTCGGGGCTCTCCGAGAGGCCGATCGTGACGAGCCTCCAGTCGAGCTGGTCGTCGTAGCGCCACCGCAGCACCGCGAGGGCGGGGCTCGCCGAGTACGCGAATGGGCAGGCCGGGTCTGTGAAGTGAGTGATCGAGATCGAAGTCATCTGCTGATGATTGCACGCGCAACCGCCTTTACCGGCCGGCTCGGCGACTTTTCTGCGAGCGCCGCGCGAGCGCAGACACTCGTCTGCGAGATCCGTGCAGACGAGCGTCTGCTAATTTCATAAACACATCTGTAGACGATCGTCTGCATATGCGAACATCACCACATGTCAGATCAAGAGCAAATTCAGATCACGATCACGTTGTCGCCGGCGCAGATCGACGCGGTCGTGCGCGCCGCCTCACGGGCCAGCGCGCCGAGCATCTCGGCGCTGATCGCCGGCTCACTCGCGAGCTCGGCAGAGCGCGCGAACGGGCACGCCGAGCGCCATTCGACGACGCCCGACGAGCAGGACTCCGCGCAAGGCGTCTCCTCGCGCGCGTACCTGCCGACCGACACCGACGACCCGCGCCTATCGCGCTCGCTGCTGCGCGGGCTCTCACTGCTCAGCGGCTTCGGCGCGGACGGCGGCGAGCGCGGCATCGTCGAGCTCGCTGACGACGTCGGGATGAGCCCGAGCACGGCGCACCGCTACGCGCTGACGCTCGTCGAGCTCGGCCTGCTCGAGCGCTGCCCGCGCACGCGCAAGTACCGTCTGCCGGCCGTCTGAGCGATGCGCCGCTTCAGCTGGGGCTGGGGGCACGCAGCAGCTCTGGCCCCTCTGCTGCCGCGCCGGGCTTGTTCAGCGCCGGGTTGGCGGGCGTCGCCGAGAGGCGCGACTGCGCCAGCGGACCGCACAGCGCGAGCGCTTCGTCGGCGTCGAGCTCGGCGTCGAGCCACGCCTGCTGAGCATCGCGATCGGCGAGCACGACCGGCATGCGATCGTGGATCGCCGCGGCGACGCGGTTAGCGGCGGAGTCGCACGTCAGCAGCACGACGCTCTCGATCCACTCGCCGTCGATCTTCGCCGGCGTCCACAGCGCGGCGAACGCGAACGGCGCGCCGCCGTCGACGCGGAACAGGAACGGCTGGCGAGGCTCGCCGCGGCGCTCCGGCTTGAGCCACTCGTAGTAGCCATCGGCGATCTGCAGCGCGCGGCGCGAGCCGTTGCCGATCAGGTTGCGAAACGCCGGCCGTTCGGTGACGGTCTCCATCTTCGCGTTGATCATCCGGTTGCCGATCTTGACGTCCTTGGCCCACGTCGGCACGAGCCCCCAGCGCAGCAGCCGCGCCTGTTGCGAGCCGTCCGATCGCTTGCCTTTGGGCGCGACGATCGCGAGCACCTCTTCGGTCGGCGCGACGTTGTAGCGGTGCGTGCCGGCGTCGCCGGGGAACGGCACTTTGAAGCGTTCGTTCAGTTCCTGGACGCCGGCGGTGTTCGTGTAGCGGCCGCACATCCGATCGAGGATAGGCGGCGGGCGACGTCGATCGTCGCCGTTACGACTCAGGCCTGGCGTTCGACCGACGCGAGCGACCGCTCGATCGAGCGCGTCAGCCCGGCGCGGACGATCGGCGCGAGGCCGGGAATCGCCGACGCGATGCGAATGTCGTAGACGAAGCGCGTGCCGCCGTCGGCCGTCTCGCTGAACTCCATCGTGCCGACGTGACCGCGCAGCGGGCTGCCTTTCGTGATCCGATAGACGATTCGCTCGGGCACGACGAACTCGGTGACAGTCTCCTCGAACGGCGGCAGCGGGCCGATCTGCAGCTTGCGCACGGAGCCGACGCCGTTGCGCTCGCCGTTCTCGCCGTCGCGCAGCCGCGTGACCTTCGCACCGAACACGTCGGCGAGGTTCTCGTGCTCGGCGAGGTACGCGAAGATCCGCTCGCGCGGCTTGGCGAAGCCGTGCTCGATCTCGACGTGGCGCGCGCGCATGCGACGAGCGTATCCGTCTCAGACGATCTCGGGCGCCTCGAGCGCCTCGAGGTGCTCGAGCACGCGCGCGACCCACAGCTCGGACACCTCATCAGCCTGCACCGACAGTCGCGGAGCGCCGATCTGCAAGTCAGGCGGAGCGACGATGCCGAGGTGGTCGAGCACGCTGCGCACGACCGCATCGGTGCTCTCGGCGAGCTCCTCGTAGGTGACCTTCAGCGGTTCGTAGCCGAGCCCGAGGAAGTACGCGTCCCACGAGGCGTCGTGCGCGGTCAGCTGACGCACGAGGTAGTTGATCGCGCGAAACGAGAAGACCGGCTCGGGCATCCGCCCGGCGCCAGGATCGGCGTCGCTGCCGGCTTCGCGCTGCCAAGCCTGCGTCTGCACGGCCTTCCACAGCGAGACGGCCTGGCGGATCTTGTCGCGGCGCGTGATCTGCACGTAGCGCAGGCCGGGAAAGGCGCGCGCGAGCAGCTCCGGCAGCGGCCTGCCGTGCATCCCGTCGATCCCGCGCAGCAGCTCGGCGAAGTCGCCGAGGTAGCCCCACATCAGCTTCGCGCCGAACACGCCGTTCGGCGTCGTCCCCTCGTGCAACGCCCAAGCGAGGTACTGGTCATAGGTGTCCGGATGCCACAGCGGGTTCGGCTTCGGCGCGCCCTCGAGCATCTCGCGGAACGCGAGCCGCTCGACGATGTTCGAGTGGCGCTCGGGGTCGAAGTACTCGTGCGGGCGTCGTGGCAGCCCGGAGCGGCGCAGCGCCTCGAAGTACTCCTGCGGATGACCGGCGAGTCCGGTCTGGTCGAGCTCGTGGCACAGTAGTGTGCTGCCGCTGCGCGGCGTCGCGCAGACGACATAGGAGAGCATCGGTTTCATCGCGCTAGAGAAGGTTACTCAGTCAACCGATCGTCAAACTTATAATTATTATTATAATTATTAATTAAAATATGTCGAACCGGCCGAACATCCTCTACATGCACTCGCACGACACGGGGCGCTACATCCAGCCCTACGGGGAGCAGGCGCCGATGCCGAACGTGCAGGCGCTCGCCGACCAGGGCGTGCTGTTCCGTCAAGCGTTCTGCGCCGCGCCGACGTGCTCGGCGAGCCGCGCGTGCCTGTTGACGGGGCAGTACGGACAGAGCAACGGCATGCTCGGGCTCGCGCATCGCGGTTGGTCGTTGCACGACTACAGCCATCACATCGTCCATACCCTGCGCAAAGTCGGCTACACCTCGACGCTGATCGGCGAGCAGCACATCTCGAAGGACCCGCAGGCGATCGGCTACGACGAGGTGATGAAGGTGCCGACGACGCGCGTCGAGTCGGTCGCGCCGCTGGCGATGGAAGTGCTGCGCCGCCCGCGTGAGAAACCGCTGTTCCTATCGGTCGGCTTCTTCGAGACGCACCGCGAATTCCTCGGGCCGGGCTCGCTGCGCGACGTGCAGTACTCCAAGCCGCCGAACAACCTGCCCGACGCGCCGGAGGTGCGCGCCGACGTCGCCGCGTTCAAGGCGAGCGCGCGCTCGCTCGACCACGGCGTCGGCATGGTGCTCAACGAGCTCGACGCCGCGCACCTGCGCGACACGCTGATCGTCTTCACGACCGACCACGGGATGCCGTTCCCCGGCGCGAAGGCGACGCTGTTCGACCGTGGGCTCGGCGTCAACTTGATCCTGCGCGGCCCCGAGCCGTTCAGCGGCGGGCGCGTGCACGACGGGCTCGTCTCGCACATCGACATCTATCCGACGATCTGCGAGTACCTCGGCATCGAGCGCCCGTCGTTCCTGCAGGGCGTCTCGCTGATGGCGCTGCTGCGCGACGAGGCGCCGGAGGTGCGCGAGGAGGTCTTCGCCGGCTCGACGTGGCACGCCGCGTATGAGCCGCAGCGCGCCGTGCGCACACGCCGGCACAAGTACATCCGCCGCTGGGGCGAGCGGCGCACGCCGGTGCTCGCGAACACCGACGACGGCCCGAGCAAGGAGCTGCTGCTGCGCGGTGGCTGGGGCGATCGCGAGATCGCCAAAGAACAGCTCTACGACCTGCTGTTCGATCCGAACGAGGCGAACAACCTGCTCGACGACCCGTCGCACGCCGACGTGCTGGCCGACCTGAGAGGCCGACTGCGGCGTTGGATGGAGGACACCGACGATCCGCTGCTCGCCGGTCACGTCGATCCGCCGCACGGCGTCGAGATCAACATGCCCGACCAGCGCTCGGCGAGCGAGCCGACGACGCACATCGATTGAGCGCCTGCTCCGCTCAGCGCGCCGAGCGCGAGCGCGAACGGCCCGCTGCAGCCGCCTGACATTCGCATTGTTGGGACTTTCGCTCTAGACTCGAACTCAAGCACCGTCGCCTGGCTGGCGATGTACCGGTAATGAACCTGGGGAACTGGTGAGCCGTCCGCGGCTTTGGCCGCGATCGCCGATCTCGAATGCGACCGGGCGTGACTCGCAGCGCTCGGCGCGTGTCAGAACGGTGCTCACTTCGGCGCTGATCGTCGTCGTCGGCGTCGCTGCGTCGGCGCTGCTGGCCGACCGCTGGCGGGCGAGCGCGTCGCGCTCGAACAAAGCGACGTTCCATTCGACGGCGACCGATCTCGGTCGCACGCTGAGCGCGAAACTGGACTCGAACAGCGCGCTGCTACGCGCGACGCGCGCGATCGCAGCCGTCGATCCGAGCGCCGGCGAGACGCGGCTCACCGCCTGGTACCGGCAGTACATCCGCGGAACGACAGGTTCGCTCGGAGCGGCCGCGGAGTTGATCGAGCCCGTTCCGGCCTCGCGTCTGACGGCGTTCGGCCGGACCGTCGAGCGCGAACCGGCATTTCGCGCGCTGCTGCCGGGACCGTTCCGGATCACGCCGCCGGGCGTCCGAGCGCGCTACTGCCTCGCGCGCGCGATCGTCGGCCCGCCAGGAACCGGATCGAGCTTGTACCCGCCGCTGCTCGACTACTGCGCGCCGACGCTTCCAGGGATCGGCCGCTCGCCGTTCGCCACGCTGTTCGACGCGGCGGCGAGCAGTGGCACGACGATCGTCACGCCGATCCCCGGCTTCTCGTTGACGGCGATCGGCGCGGCCGTGTATCGGCTCGGCGCACCGCTGGCGACGGCCGCCGAGCGTCGCGCGGCGTTGACCGGCGTGGTCGGCGTCTCGTTCGACAGCGACGCGCTGATCCACTCGCTGCTCGTCGGGCACGAGTCGCTGGCGCTGGCGCTCTACCATCGCAACGTCGGCGGGCCGCTGACGCCGGTCGGAAGCGCCGCTACGAACGCGCACGACGCGGCGCCGCCGTACTCGCAACGCCGCAGCCTCGGCGAAGGCTGGCTGCTGGCGACGAGCGGCACGGCTGACCACGCCGCGGCGGCGAACGAGCTCGGCCTGTTCGCGCTGTTGATCGGGCTGCTGATCACGCTGCTGCTGCTGCTCGTCTATCGCGTGCTGTCGGGCTCGCGCCGGCGCGCATGGGGGCTCGTCGGCGAGAAGACCGGCGAGCTCGCCTACCGCGCGCTGCACGATCCGCTGACCGACCTGCCTAACCGCGTGCTCGTGCTCGACCGCGCCGAGCAGGTGCTCGCGCGTGCGCGACGGCTCGGCGTCACTGCGACGGCGCTGTTCGTCGACGTCGACGGCTTCAAGCAGGTCAACGACCGCTACGGCCATCACGCGCGGCGATCGAGGTCCTGCGCCAGGTCGGCGCGCGGCTGAAGACGGTGCTGCGCGACAACGACACGGTCGGGCGCCTCGGCGGCGACGAGTTCGTGATGGTGATCGACTCGCTCGGCGCGAACGCGCTGCCCGAGCTCGTCGCCGAGCGGATCCTCGACGTGCTGCGCCAGCCGATCGACCTGCCCGATCGAGCTGACGCGCCGGCGATGTTGACCGCGAGCGTCGGCATCGCGACGGGCTTTCCGACGAGCGCGGAGGAGCTGCTGCAGGACGCCGATCTCGCGCTGTACAAGGCGAAGGCGCTCGGCAAGAACGGCTATGCGGTGTTCGAATCGGCGATGCAGACGGCGGCGCAGGACCGCATGCAGCTGGAGGTCGATCTCGACCGACGCGCTCGCGGCCGAGCAGTTCTCGCTCGTCTACCAGCCGATGCTCGATCTCGAGAGCGAGCGCGTCGTCGGCGTCGAGGCGCTGCTGCGCTGGAACCATCCGACGGGCGGCGTGATGCAGCCCGAACGCTGTTCATTCCGATCGCCGAGGAGAACGGCCTGATCGTCCCGCTCGGTCGCTGGGTGCTCGAGCAGGCCTGCGCACAGGGCGCGGCGTGGCGAGCGAACGGCCACGCGCTGAACATCTCCGTCAACGCCTCGGCGCGTCAGCTCGAGCGCCCGGAGTTCGTCGACGAAGTCCGCGCGGCGCTGGCGCAGACCGGCCTCGACGCGACGGCGTTGACGCTCGAGATCACCGAGACGGCGCTGATGCGCAAACCGGACGCGACTGCGCAGCTGCTCGCGCAGCTGAAGTCGCTCGGCGTGCGGATCGCGGTCGACGACTTCGGCACCGGCTACAGCTCGCTCGCCTACCTGCGCCAGTTCCCGGTCGACTCGCTGAAGATCGATCGCACGTTCATCACCGGTCTCGGCGCGCTCGCGCGAGGCGCACGCGCTGACGCACACGCTGATCCAGCTCGGCAAGGCGCTCGGCCTGCAGACGCTCGCCGAGGGCGTCGAGGAGAGCGATCAGGTTCGCGCGCTGCAGCGCGAGGGATGCGACCTCGCGCAGGGCTTCCTGTTCGCGCGGCCGATGGCGCCGGACGCGATCGAGGCGTTCCTCGGCGAGCGAAGCGTGCTGAGCGGCGTGGCGGCGACGGCCGGCGCCTAGCGCGGGTCGGCGCGATCGAGGTTCCAGTGGCGCGAGACCGTGCAGAGCCGCAGCCAGGGCTCCTCGCCGTCGCCTGGCGGCTCCCCCCTCGCGCGGGATCATGTAGAAGCGCGTGATCGTGCGCTGGCCGCCCTCGTGGTCGCCGTAGAGCAGGTCGATGCTGAGCGGGCCGCCGGTCTCGATCGCTTCGCGCACGGGCGCGTAGAGCTCGTCGTCCGGGTCGCGCAGCGCCGCCTGCCAGAAGCTGATGTCGCCGGCCGGCACGTACAGGTCGCGCGTCTGCATGCGGAACTCGTCGAGCTCGCGGATGCGCGTCCTCGAGGCCAGCGCGTCGCGGCCACAGGTGCCAGCCGTGCAGCACGGCGATGCCCGACGCGACGTTGCGCAGCGGCAGCGCGAGGTAGATGTTGCCGTCGGCCTCCTGCGCGACGGCGAGGCCGTCGTGCAGCAGCGACCCAGTGGTCGTCGCCGTAGCCGACCTTCTGCGGCGGGTCCTGCGGGCGCGCGTTGAACAGCACCGGGCGCAGGCCGACCTGCAGCGACTGCTCGGAGATCGCGCGCGGCGCGGTTGGCCGAGCGCGTCGAGGAGAACGTCGCGACGGCGAGGATCAGCGTTCCGCCTGCGGTGGCGAGCGAGGCGATCGTGCCGGCGTCGGCCATCGGCGGCAGCGTAGCGCTCGTTGCGCGCAAGCTCGCGCGTCGCCGCGACGATCGGCTGGTGAGGGTTTGTATTAATCGATCGATGGCAGCGTCGAGCGAGGTCACGGCGGATCGGCGAACTCCTCGCCGCGCCGCTCGCGCAGCGGCTGCAGGACCGGCGCGAACAGCTGTGGCTGCTCGTCGATCTGCTGATCGTCGCGTGGCTGTGCTGGCTGTTCGACGCGGTCAACAACCTCGCGCCGGTGCGTCAGGCGCTCGCGGTTCGCAACGGCGACGCGCGTGCTCGACTTCGAGCGCTCGCTGCATCTCGACCCCGAGCACGCGCTCAACGCGTGGCTCGCGAGTCGACATGCGCTCAGCGAGGTCGTCGTGTTCTGGTACGAAAACGTGCACATCGTCGTGACGCTCGCGGTCTTCGCCTGGCTGTGGTGGCGGCGGCCGGACGTGCTCGGCGTGATGCGCGCGACGCTCGTGCTCGTCAACTTGATCGCGCTCGCGGTCTTCTGGAGCTTCCCGGTCGCGCCGCCGCGGATGATCTCGGCCGGCTACGTCGACCTCGTCGCGCGATCGCCCGGACCTGCCGGTCTGGCGGATCGGCGCGACGGCGCTTCACTCCAACCAGCTGTGCTCGATGCCGTCGCTGCACATCGCGTGGGCGACGTGGTCGTCGATCGCCGTCTGGAAGATCACCGCGAAACGCTGGTTGCGCGCGATCGCGCTCGTCTACCCGCTGCTGACGACGTTCGCGGTGATGGCGACCGCCAACCACTACCTCGCCGACGCACTCGCCGCGCGCGCTGACGCGTTATCAGCGCTGAGCGCACGGCTCGGCGGCTGGCTCCGGCGGCCGGCGGCGTGGCGGCAGGAGTTCGCGCTCAGATCGAGCAGACTCGCGGGCGGCGATCGACGCCGACTTCGGTGATGCCGGCCGAGGTGATCTTGATCCGCGTTGGCACCTTGCCCCGCTCGAGCAGCTTGACCAGCACCGACTCGCCCTTCGTCTCGATCCCCGAGCGCAACGGCTGCTCGAACTCCTCGGCGCGCAGCGCCGGCGCGATCTGCACGTAGACGTGCTTTTCGGCGCGGCCGTGCTGGATCTTCCAGCGGTAGGTTTCGCCTGGACGCGGCGCTTGGATCGGCGTCGGCCCACCGATGATCTCCGGGGCTGACGAGCTCGTGGGGCCGGACGCTGTGAGCTGTGTCGACATGAGCTAGATCTTGCTCGTCGCCGATGTGCGCGCAAAGGGCCAGGTGGCCAGCATCGGCTCGGCTCGATTTGGACATCCGCTCCAGCCGGACCGCCACGGCAGCCCCCTAGACAGGCCATTGCAGGCCCCGCCGGACAGGCCATCGCAGGCCCTGCCGGACAGGCCATGGCAGTTCCGCCGGACAGGCCGTTGCAGCCCCGTCGGACAGGCCATTGCAGGACCGCCGTACGGGTCAGCGCGCCGAGGACGCGGCCGGCGCCGCCGGCGCGCTCGCCAGACGCGTCAGCGCGCCGCTGGAGCCGTTGGCGCCGCTGGCGCCGCGCCGGCCTGCTCAGCGGCGGCGATCCGGCGGATCAGCGAGACGGCGACGGTCGCCGCGGCGTCGATCGTCCCCCAGCAGAGGTTCTCCGGGACGTCGGTCGGCCAGTGGTAGTTGGCCGGCACCTTCAGCTCGGTGCAGCCGGCGAGGCAGGCCGCGCGGTAGCCGGCTTTCAGCGCCGGCAGCGCATCGGTGGCGCCGGCGCCGAGGCGCAGCCCGCGCCACAGCGGCGTCGCGGTCTCGTCGGCGGCAGCCTGCAGCTCGTCGCGCAGCGAGGAGTCGTGGTCGCGCATCCGCAGCATCCCCTCGCCCTCGATCAACAGCAGGTGCGGCGAGCCGACGCACTCGAGCGCGACGAAGCGCGTCCGCGCCGGGTCGAGCTCGGCGCGGTGGCGTGCGACGAAGCCGCGCATGCCCTCCATGAACGACTCCTCGCTGCCGGTCGAGAGCAGCAGCACGCGCGCTCCTTCGAGCGGCTGCTCGGCGAGCCGTTCGGCGACGGCGAGCAGCGTCGCGACGGCGCTGAGGTTGTCGTTCGCGCCTGGCACGACCGGCGAGCGCGCGACGTCGACGAGCAGCGCCGTCGTCACCGCGCTCCAGACGGTTCCGAAGCGGAGCAGGCGGCGCCAGCCGAGCGCGCTCGCGAGCGCGACGAGCGCCGGGCCGGCGACGAGCAGCTTGCCGGTCTGCGTCGAGGTCGTCTGCTTCGCGTACCAGCCTGGCGCGAGACGGTTGACGAGCGGCACGAGCCCTGGGTGGAACAGCAGCCCGGTGTGCGCGGCGTCGTGGTGCGCGACGAGCACGATCGTCTCGCGCGCATGCGGATCGCCGGTCCAGCCGAGCACGTTCGTCGTGCCGCGGCGCGGCAGCACGCGGCGCAGCAGCTGTCGACCGTCGTCGACGTCGTCGGCCATCAACGCGGCGGCGAGCGCCGCGAGCGCGGCGGCGGCGATGCGCGAGCGGCGCGCGAGCAGGCCGGCGAGCGTGCCGGTGGCGGCAGCGAGCCCAGTCGACGGCCAGAAGCCGGGCGCGGCGCGCTCGCGCTCGAGCGTCGGCCACAGGCCGCGCTCGCGCATCATCTCGGCGAGCAGCTCGGCGGCGAGCTGCTCGCCGTCGCTCGCCGAGCCGCGCTCGATCGCGGCCAGACGGCGAACGTCCTCGCGGGTTGACTCATCGATCGGCATCGGTCTGCAGGATGGCGGATCGTTCAGTCTCGTGCCGCACGGAGTAGCCTCGCTACAGCGCAACAACCGGGCGTCCGGCATACGAAGGCCGGCCGCGCAAAAGCGAGCCGAAGGGAGCAAGGGGGCGATGACACAGTCCGAAGGGCAACTGAGCGATCTGCGCGTCGGCGACCGCGCCAACTTCGCGGACGGTCCGCCGCACGAGATCTTCCGCCAACTGCGCGGTGAGTGTCCGGTGCACTGGTCGGACGGCATCACCGAGTACCCGAACGAGGACGGCTTCTGGTCGGTGACGACGGCCGATGACGTGCTCGAGGTCAGCCGCGACTGGCAAACGTTCTCTTCCGAGCTCGGCGGCTTCACGGCGACGAAGCACACGGGACTGTCGCTGGAGATGCAGCAGTCGATGTTCATCGGCATGGACCCGCCGAAGCACGATCGGCTGAAGGCGCTGTTCCAGCGCGGCTTCACGCCGAAGCGGATCGCCGAGCACGAGGACGCGATCCGCGCGATCACGGTCGAAGCGCTCGATCGGCTGGCCGGACGCGAGACGTGCGACCTCGTCGAAGACGTCGCGCAGCCGGTCGTCGCGCGCGTGATTGGCAGCTTCATGGGCCTTTCGCCGGAGGACGACGCGGTGTGGGCGCGGCTGATGAACTCGATCGTCGGCGCTGGCGACCCGGATGCGACGCCCGACGGCGCCGACAGCGTGATGGAGAACGAGGTGCCGGAAGTGTTCGAGCGCTGTGGACGGCTGATCGCCGAACGTCGTGAGACGCCGACCGACGATCTGACGAGCGTGCTCGTGCACGCCGAGCTCGACGGAGAGCGCCTCGAGGACCACGAGATCGTGATGGGCTTCCTGCTGCTGATGGCCGCCGGCAACGACAGCACGAAGGCGACGTACTGCAGCGGCATGCGCGCGCTGATGGAAGATCGCGAGCAGTTGCGCCAGGTCGCGGAAGACCCGTCGCTGGTGCCGGGCGTCGTCGAGGAGTCGCTGCGCATGTTTCCGGCATTCGCGCACTTCGCGCGCACGGCGACGCGCGACACCGAGTTGCGCGGACAGGCGATTCGCGAGGGCGAGAAGCTCGTGATGTGGTACCCGTCGTCGAACCGCGACGAGACGCGCTTCGAGGATCCCGACCGCTTCGACGTCACGCGCAACGCCGAGCATCAGGCGTTCGGCGCGGGAGGCCGCCACTTCTGCCTCGGCACGGCGCTCGCGCGCCTGGAGCTGCGCACGCTGATCGAGGAGACGCTCGCGCGCTACCCCGAGATCGCGATCGACGGCACGCCGAAGCATGTCGAATCGGGCTTTGCGAACCAGCTGAAGACGCTGCCGGTGCGGCTGCGCCGCTGACAGCCGCCCGCGGATGAGCGCGACGCTCGCGACGACGCCGGCAGCCGATGGCTTTCGCATGCCTGGCGAGTTCGAGCCGCACGCAGGCTGCTGGATCGCGTGGCCGGAGCGCGCGGACAACTGGCGCGAAGGAGCGAAGCCGGCGCAGCGGGCGTACGCGGCCGTCGCCGAGGCGATCAGCGCTTCCGAGCCGGTGACGGTCGCCGTCTCCGATGCGCAGTTCGAGCACTGCCGCGCGGTCCTCTCCCCCGCGATCCGCGTCGTCGAGATCGCGACGGACGACGCGTGGATCCGCGACACGGGACCGACGTTCGTGCTCGACGACCATGGCCGACGCCGCGGCGTCGACTGGCGGTTCAACGCCTGGGGCGGTCTGCGCGGCGGGCTGTACTTCCCTTGGGACCGCGACGAACGAGTCGCGCGCAAGGTGCTCGAGATCGAAGGCGCCGAGCGCTACCGCGCGCCGGTCGTGCTCGAGGGCGGCGCGATCCACGTCGACGGCGAGGGCGCCGTGCTGACGACCGAACAGTGCCTGCTGAACGCGAATCGCAATCCTGAGCTCTCACGCGAGCAGATCGAGCGGGTGCTGCGCGACTACGTCGGCGCCGAGCGGGTGATCTGGCTCGGCGAAGGCGTGTTCGACGACGAGACCGATGGACACGTCGACAACCTCGCGTGCTTCGCGCGCCCCGGCATCGTGCTGCTGAGCGCGACCGACGACGAGTCCGATCCGCAGCATGCGATCTCGCTCGATGCGCAGCGGCGCCTCGAACGCGCGAGCGACGCGCGCGGGCGCTCGCTCGAAGTGATCCGCCTGCCCGCTCCCAGGCCGATCACGATCAGCGAGCGGGAGGCGGCCGGCGTCGACGCGATCGACGGCAGCAAGCCGCGCCGGCCCGGCGACCGGCTCGCCGCGTCATACGCGAACTTCTACCCCGGTAACTCACGTGTCGTCTTTCCGCTACTCGACGAGCGCTATGACGCGCAAGTCGGCGAGATCCTTCGCGACTGCTTTCCCGATCGCGAGGTCGTCGGCGTGCCGGCGCGCGAGATCCTGCTTGGCGGCGGCAACATCCACTGCATCACGCAACAGGTGCCGGCGATCGTCGCGCGTTGACAGCGTGGACGAAGCGTGCCCGTGGCACAGGGCCACGGGCACGCTCGTGACGCGCGCCGATCCGTCAGCGCTTGTGCTTAGGCGGACACGGAGCTTTGTAGGTGACAGTGACCGTTTCGGCGGGAATGCCGAATTCGCGTTCGCCGCCGTAGGAGCCGCCGAAGACCAGTTCGGACTTGACCGGGAAGCCGCCTTTCGGGCACTTGCGCGGCATCGTCCCGTAGGAGATCAGGCGCTTGCCCTTGCGGATCGCGGCGCCGACCTTGACGTCGATCGTTTTCGTCGAGGCGAGCGGCGCGCCCGGAACCGTCGCGATCGCCGGCACCTCGGCTTTCAGCTCGAGCCCGTACGGAGGTCGTCCGGAGTTCGCGTATTTTCCGGCTGAGATGAATTCGAGTGACACCGGACTGCTGCCGTCGACGTAGAAGAACAGCCCTTTGCCGGGACCGAAGAACGCCTGCAGCGAAGCGCTCTCGGGCACTCGTTCGGAGCCGAACGTGACTTCTCCGAGCGCACTCCCCTTCGGGCTGGCGACCGAGTTGCGCTTGCATCCGCTCGGGCCGGTGTTCTTCAGGACGGCTTCGGGACACGTGCCAAAGCCCGTGCTGTTGACCTTCGCGCCGGCTGGCAGATAGAAGTTGACCTGCGCCAGCGGCGGCACGCCGCCGCTGGGATTCTGCGGTGTGGCGCCGTAGCCGGACCCTGAGATCTGATATTCGGCTTGGAGCGCCGCTCCGGCGCCGAGGATGTTGCCGGTGTGTGGATAGACGCCGCCGCCCGGCTTCGGGATCGGCACCGCTCGCGCTTTGAACTTGACCGTCGGAGCCGCCGACGCGCCCACAGGAATGCACAGGACTATGAGCGCGCCGAGCAGCGACAGTACTACGAGCCCTTTTCGCATCAGTTCCCTCTCTCTCAGTTACAGGACCGGCGCGAGGATTTCGCGACCGGCGCCTCGTTATCTAAATCACTTGCGAGGCGTCGGAGTTGCGTAGCCCGCCGGCGGCCGGCGAGGCCGTACGAATCGTGGGCGAGGCGCGCGTCCATCGATCGGCAGGCCTCGCGCCGACCGGGCCGGCGCCGGGATGTCCGGGCCGGGCGCCGGCGGCGACGGGTCCGGACGCGGAACGGGCGGCTCGGGCATCGGTCCCGGCTCGGGCGGCAATCGCGACGGCGGCTCGGGCGCTGGAGGAACTGGCGCCGGAGGAGCTGGGGCTGGGGCCGCGCTGGACGGTGCGCTTGCGTCCGACGCGTCGCCGCAGCGCGTCGTTTGCTGGTTCGGCTCGCGGGTAAAAGCTGATGCATGCATGAAGATCCCGTTACCCGCTGCAGCGGCGCTCCAACGCCAATCGCCGATCAGTAAACCCGCGATCACGGGACGCCGCCGATCGATCCGCGGGAGCAGGCCGATCGTGAGATGACCGAGACCGCGCGCTCATTCTCCGACGACGCGCGGAGCGGAGCGATCACACGACCGAAGGAGGCCTTCCGATGGCCAAAGACCACGGCCCGAGCATAAAGAACGACAAGCAGTACGAAGGCTTGCGCAAGAAGGGAATGAGCAAGGAACGCGCCGCGCGGATCGCGAACAGTCCGGGATCTTCCAAACGAGGCGGTGAAAGCTCGGGCGGCGGCACGAGACGAAATGCGAAATCGCAGGGCGGGACGAAAGCGCAGAAGGCGGCGGCCGGCAAAAAGGGCGGCAAGAGCGGCTAGATATTGCGCCTTGCGTCCGGCCTGGTCGTCGTCGTGCTCAGCGATGCGGCGACGAAGATCTTGCGTCGCGCTCGATCATCCGTCTTGACTTCGCAGGCCGGTAACAAATGGCTCGGCGCGAGCCTCTAGCGTCGCCAGTGCAGCTACCGGCACCGAACTCTCCTCTGACGGAGGCTGTCGCCCGAGCGCCCAGGATCCGGACCTGGAGGCCGAAGTAGCAGGAGCCCGGCCGGCAAGCCGGGCTTCGGGCGTTTGATCGAGCGGCGCGTCGCTTGTGCAGGCGGCGCGCCCGCTCGACATCTGCGACGCTCGGTCGGACCGCGAGCGTCGATACATGACTAGATGTTCATGTTAGGATGTATATGTGAGCCACGGTCACGACACCGATCTGTCGTACCTCGATGGCGACACAGCTCGGGTCGTCGCCGAGACGATGCAGGCTCTGGCCACGCCGAGCCGCGTGCGAATCCTGAGCCGTCTAGGAGCCGGCGCGTGCTCGGTGAGCGAGCTGACCCAGGACGTCGAGATGGAGCAGTCCGCCGTCTCCCAGCAGCTTCGAGTGCTGCGTCGTCTGGGGCTCGTCGTCGGCGAGCGCCAAGGCAGAAGCATCATCTATGCCCTGCACGACGATCACGTCGGGGTGCTGCTCGCCGAGGCCGTCTCCCATGCCGAGCACCTGCGCCTCGGGCTGGCTTCGCGTCCATCCGAGCGCGCTCTCTCAGCGTGAGCGCCACGACGCCCGCTCTACTGGCCGCAGCGGCCGGGGTCGGCTTCGGTCATGCCATCCTGCCCGACCATTGGGTCCCGCTTGCAGTCGTCGGCCGTAGGCGCCGCTACCCCCTCGCCAGGGTTGCGCGACTCTCGGGCATGGCCGGCGTCGCCCACGTGCTTGTGTCGATCGTGCTCGGCGGCGTCATCATCGCCGTGGGACTTCAGTTTCGCTCGACCGTGCAGAGCGCTCAGGACACCATCATCGGCTGCGTGTTGATCCTCACCGGCCTGGGGTTCGCGGCGCTCGAGCTGACCGGCCACGGACGCGGTCACGGGCACGACCACGCCCAAGCTGATGCTGACGAGCATCAGCACACACACGCGGATCGCCGGCATGAGCACCCGTATCTAGTTGCTGCGTCTCAGGCGGATGAGCGCGTCGCGGCCGATGAGAGCCGGCTTCATGGCCTGGCTTCGGTGATGTTGCCCTTCGGCGCCGCGGCTTCACCGGACCTGACGATCCTGCCGGTGTTCCTCGCGGCGACCACGGCCGGGGTGAGCGCGGCGATCGGCTCGCTAGTCATCTTTGCCGCGGTGACAATCGGAACGATCGTCAGCCTCACGCTTCTGGCGTGCTTCGGCGGCTATCAGATAAAGGGACAGTGGCTCGAGCGTTGGGGCAATGTGCTCACGGCATTGGCGCTGATCGTTATCGGCGCACTGGTCCTCGGCGGCGTGATCTAGAGAGGCCCGACCTCTCGCGCACGACGATCGGATGCCGCGGGCGGCTTTTGGATGTCCGGGCGGGTGAGCGCGAGGTAGGAGACGAGGAGGAACACGGCGACTGCGAACACGATCGCCGTGGGGCCGTCGCCGAAGTTGATCCCGCTGGTGTTCTTCGGCTTGCTGATGTAGTCGGCGAAGGACGCGCCGAGCGGCCGGGTGACGACGTAGGACATCCAGAACGCGGCGATGCCGTTCAGCCCGAACCGCCAGTGGGCGAGTGCGGGGATCAGGATGACGATCGCGAAGAGGATGCCCGAGTCCAGGTAGCCGAGATTCAGCGATGTCGCGGTGAAGTCTCCGAGCGCGGTCCCGAGCGCGAACGTCGCGAACACCGTCGCCCAGTAGTACCCCTCACGTCGCTGGGTCGTGATGCTGTGGATCGACAGCGTGCCCTCGCTGCGCTGCCACAGCCAGAGGATCGCGGCCAATACCACTGCCCACAAAAGGGTCGTGCCCGCGTAGGGGATATGGACGTCGAGGTGCAGGAAGTCGGATACGCCGGTTCCCGTGATCGCGATTGCGAAGGCGAAGGCCCAGTACGCAAACGCGCGATAGCGACGGGTCCCGAACTGCAGCAGGAGCCCCACGACGATCACGAGCACCTCGAGTCCGCCGCCCTCGAAGTTGCCGAATGTCTTCAGGTAGTCGGACGTGGCCTCGCCGCCGGCTGTCGTCAGGATCTTCACCACCCAAAAGAGGAAGATGACCTCTGGGACCTTCGCCGCGACCGGGGTGGGAAAGAAGCGACCGACCAGTGGTATCCGGCCATCGTCCGATTCGGCCTGCGTGTCGGGCCGCGACGAGGACTGACGATCACGGGGAGCGGAGATCACGTGGCGGACGCCTGCTTGGGTTGCGCGCGTTGGGACGGGGTGATGAGTCCTGTCTCGTAGGCGAAGACGACGATCTGCACGCGGTCGCGCAGCTCGAGCTTTGCGAGGATGCGTCCGACGTGTGACTTGACGGTGGCCTCGGAGAGCACCAGCCGCTCGGCGATCTCCGCGTTTGAGTGGCTGCTCGCGACGTGCAGGAGCACCTCGTGCTCGCGTGTGGTGAGCAGCGCCAGGCGCTCGTCGTGGTCTTGGTCGGGTTGGCCGGGGGTTGGCAGCCGGTGTGCGTAGGTGGAGAGCAGCCGCCGAGTGACGCTGGGGGCGACGACGGCGTCGCCGCTTGCGACCGAGCGGATCGCGGAGAGCAGATCGGCCGGCGGCGTGTCCTTCAACAGGAACCCGCTGGCGCCGGCTTGCAGCGCTGCGTAGACGTACTCGTCGAGGTCGAAGGTGGTGAGGATGATGATCTTCGCGTCGCTGTTGGACTGGACGATCTGACGCGTGGCCTGCACGCCATCCATCTCAGGCATGCGAACGTCCATCAACACGATGTCGGGCGAGAGCTCGACTGTGGCGTGGAGCGCGTCGCGTCCGTTCGCGGCCTCGCCGACGATCGACAGGTCCTCCTGGCTGTCGATGACCATCCGGAAGCCGACGCGCATCAGCTCCTGGTCGTCGGCAAGCAGCACGGTCGTCGTCATCGGTTCGCGGCCTCGACGTCGGGCGCCAGGCACAGGTGTACACGCCAACCGCCCTCGGGTGTGGGGCCGGCTTCGAGCTCGCCTCCGTAAACGGCGGCGCGCTCACGCATACCGCGCAGGCCGCGCCCGCCGTCGACCGCCGGCAGTGGCGCAGTCGCCGCGGCGGGAGCGGCGGGGTTGCCGATATCCGTCACATCGAGCTCGACCGCTCCAGAGCTACAGCTGAGCGACAGATGCGCGCGGGTGGGACGCTCGGCGTGCTTGAGGGTGTTCGTCAAAGCCTCCTGAGCCACCCGGAACACAGTCAGCTGCACCCCGTCCGTGAGCTCTCGTGGGTTCCCGTCCAGCTCCATGCTCACCGGGATTCCCGCGGCGTTGACGCGCGCGAGCAGCTCGTCGAGCCGGTCGAGGCTCGGCTGCGGCGCCAACGGGTGCTCGGGCGAGTCCTCGCGCAGCACGCCGAGCAGCCGGCGCATCTCCACGAGCGCTTCGCGCCCGGTCGCCGAGACACGCGCTGTGGCCTGCGCGGCGCGCTCGGGCTCGGCGCTCATCGTGTACGTGGCGCCGTCGGCCAAGGCGATCATCACGCTGAGGTTGTGCGCGACGATGTCGTGCATCTCCCGCGCGATCCGCGCGCGCTCGGCGGCTGCGCCGAGGCGGCCCTCTTGGTCGCGCTCGACTTCGAGCCGCGCTGCCTTCTCCTGCAACGAGATCAGCAGCGCTCGACGCTGGCGGATCGTGACGCCGAGCACGGCGGCCGCGACGGTCAATCCGGAGAGCCCGACCCACGCCTTCAGCGGCTGGACGGTCGACCAGCGGGCAGCGGCCATGATCGCGCCGGCCTCGACGGTGACGGCCGCGAGCACGACCTCCGCCGGAGCGGCTTCGAGCGCTACCCAGTAAAGGGCGACGAGCACGGCGGCGTCAGCCAGCTGTGGAGCGGCGAGCAGCCACTGCGCGAATGCGACGAGCACCACCACGGAGAAGCACACGCGAGGGCTCCTGCGACGAAACAGAAGAGGAGCGCAGAGCGCGCCACAGAAGATCAGCGCGGTCGGATCGAGAAGGCGCTGGCGCGCCAGCAACAGGACACTGAGCCCGGCGATGCCCAACGCAACCGTGAGATCGCTCGCGAATTGGTGGCCGGCGCTCCAGCGACCCAGGCGCTGAACTCGTGTCAGCCAGTGCGAGGTGAGCTCGTCGGCCGTCTGTCTCATACGTGCATGTTGACGGCTCGCCACGACCTGACCGTGGGCATGCGTCCCGATCGCCCCGGTCACCGCCGCCTACTCTGGCTCGGGGTCGATGATCAGCCCGAGATTTGGCTGCGGCGCGACGCGCACTACGTGTGAGTCGCCCTGGATGTCGAACTTCGTGACCGTTACGTAGGCCACGAGCGTGACGAACACGGCCAGCGCGATCCCGGCAACCGTGCCGTCGCCGAGCCCGAGCCCTCCGAGTTCGGGCTTGCTGAACCCGTCGGCGAAGGAGGCGCCGACGGGCCTCGTGTCGATGTAGGCGAACCAGAACGCGAAGATCGGGCTCAGCCCGAAGCGCCACCAGCCGATCGCCGGGATCGAGATCACCAAAGCGAACAGCAGGACCGAGGGCCAGTAGCCGAGCTTCAACGACATCGCGGTGAGGTCTCCCGCGGCGGTGCCGAGCGCGAACGTCGCGAGCACCGCCGCCCAGTAGTAGCCCTCACGACGACGGGTCGTGATGCTGTGGATCGACAGCGTGCCCTCACTGCGATACCAGCGCCAAAACACGGCGGCCGTGAGCAGCGCGAACAATGGCGTCGTGACCGCGTAGGGAATGCTCGCGCCGTCGTGGATGCCGTCGGCCGCCATCGTGCCGAAGATCGCGACCATCGTCACCGCGAGCCAGTAGATCGGCGCGCGGTATTCGCGCTGGCGCAGTTGCAGCCAGAGCGCGAACCACAGGCCGAAGAACCCGATCGCCGCCGCGATCGGGACGCTGTGCTGGCCGAGGAAGTCCGACATCGCCTCGCCCATGCCGGTCGTCAACAGCTTCAGCACCCAAAAGATCAGCGTGATCTCGGGAACCTTCGTCAGGGCCTTGACGGCGGTTCGGTCTCGTGGCAGGGGGTTCGCGCTCATCGCTTGAGAGGGGTTGGCGAAATCGAGAGCCCTCAGGCGTCGCGACGCACGAGCGCATAGGCAGCGACCGCGAACAGGACGATCGTGTAGCCGCAGTAGAGCGCGAACCCGCCCCACGGCGAGAGCGTGTGCGCGTCCGGGACGGCCTTGGCGATCGCACCACCCGCGCTCGAGGGCAGGTAGGGGTTGATCGAGTTGCCGATTTCGCTCGGGAGGATGTCAACGATGCCCGGCAGCACGAACAGCAGGCCCGCGAACGTCGCGATCGCGCCGGCAGTGCTGCGAATGATCGTGCCCAGCGCAGTGCACAACACTCCGGTGACGGTGACGAACAGCACCACTCCCACGAGCGTGCGCAGCGCCTGCGGATGACCAAGGCCGACGTTCACGTGGTGCTCGGTGAGGATCGCCTGGCCGCCGAAGAATGCGACGAACGCGCTCGCGAGCATCAGCACGAACGTCACCGAAGCGAACGCGGCGATCTTCGCCCACAGCACGGGCAATCGTCGCGGCACGGCCATCAGGCTCGAGCGGATCATCCCGGTCGAATACTCGCCGCTGATCACGAGCACTCCGAGCACGCCGATCGCGAGCTGCGCGAGGTGATAGCCGCCCAGGCTGCGGTCGATCGAGTTGAAGCTCGTGCGATCGTGCGGGCTGAGGTGCGACCAGCGGTCCATCGAGACCGCCGCGATCAAGATGCCCAGACCTGCCATCGAGATGACAGCGAACAGCAGCGACCAGCGCGTCGAGCGCAACGACCACAGCTTCGTCCACTCCGAGCGCAGCACGTTGCCCTGAGTCACGCGGCCGGTGAACGCCGGGCGGCTCGGGGTGGCAGCGGCGGCGGGCAGCGCCTCACTTGCACTCACGCGGCGGCCCTCACACGCTCAGTCCTCGCGGTTTCCTGCTCCGCGCTGGCACGGTACTCGACCGACTCGCCCGTGAGACTCATGAACGCCTCCTCCAGCGATGCCTGTCGCGGTGTCAGCTCCGAGATCACGATCCGTGCCTCCAGCGCGACCTCACCGATCCGCTCGCCGGTCAAACCGCTGACGTCGAGCAGACCGCGCTCGATGCTCGTCACCTTCGCCCCATTGCCGAGCAGCGCCTCGGCCAGCTCCGTGGCCGCAGGCGAGCGGACGCGCACATTTGCGCCAGAAGAAGCCAGCCGCACGAACTCCGCGACCGACGTGTCCGCGATCAGTCGTCCGCGGCCGATCACGATCAGGTGCTCGGCGGTCTGAGCCATCTCACTCATCAGATGCGAGGAGAGGAATACCGTCCGACCTTCCGCGGCCAGGCCCTTGAGCAGGTTGCGAATCCAGTGAATCCCCTCAGGATCGAGACCGTTGGCGGGCTCGTCGAGGATCACGGCGGCCGGGTCCCCGAGCAGCGCCGCGGCGACGCCCAGGCGCTGCCCCATGCCGAGCGAGAAGCTGCCGACCCTTTTGCGCGCGACCTCCCGCAGGCCGACCAGCTCGATCACCTCATCGACACGCGAGCGAGGGATGCGATGCGTCTGCGCCAGCGCGAGCAGATGGTTATACGCCGAGCGCCCCGTGTGGATCGCATGGGCCTCGAGCATCGCGCCGATCTCGTGCAACGGTGCGGCCAGCTCCCGGTATGGCTTACCGTTGACCGTCGCGAACCCCTCGGTCGGCGCGTCGAGTCCGAGAATCAGCCGCATCGTGGTCGACTTGCCCGCACCGTTGGGGCCAAGAAAGCCCGTCACCACGCCAGGCTGCACCTGGAAGGTCAGGTCATCGACGGCGAGCTTCTCGCCGTAGCGCTTGGTAACCCCGCGAACGTCGATCACCCGCAGAACCGTAGGAGCCCCGCCACCCGCCCACAAGAGTCTCGAGGGTGATATTCAGCCGGCGAGATATGCGACTGAGGTCGTAGTCGCGTGCGACTCGAGGCTGAGGTATCGGCAGCACATCACGGCGCCGCGCGGCGAAGCGAGATTGCGAGCAGCACGATCACCACCACCGGCGTGATCCACCACGCTGGGATGCCAGCGCCGGCGAGCACCGCTGTAGAGCCGAGCGCGACGATCACCCCGACCGCGGTGCGCCAATCCTCACCGACGACGAACTCCCACACCGCCAGCGTGAATGCCCGCGCTCGTCTCATCCGCGCATCGCTGGCTGACGTCGCTCGAGCGCTGCCCGTCGCAGCAGCCAGGTCGATGAAAGCGCCATCAACAGGACGCCCGGGACGAGCGCGAGCAGCGCGGTGTCCCCGCCCGGCCAATGCGCCCCGGCGCCCTCGGTGCCCCAAAACATCCCGAACGCACTGAGCATCACTCCGACGGCGAGCTTCATCGTGTTCTCGGGGACCTTGGCCAACGGAGCCCGCAGCGCGACCCCGCCCGCGGCGACGATCAGCACGGCGATCGCCGCGGCGAGGGCGGCCAGACCGACGTCGTGCTGGTTGGCGCCGAACGTGAGCACGATGAACGCGACCTCCAACCCCTCCAAGAGGACTCCCTTGAACGCGATCGTGAACGAGTAGCCGTCAAAGCCCGCGGGCTCTCGCTCGGCGGCGCGCGCCGCCTCGGCCCCTTCAGCGTAGATCGCGAGCTCGTTGTGCTTGGCCTTCAGCCCCGCGCCTCGCAGGATCGCCTTGCGCAGCCACTGCAGGCCGAAGGTCAAGAGCAGACCGCCGACGATGAGCCTCAATACGTCGATCGGCAGCTTCGTGAGCGCGGGTCCCAGCAAGAGCACGATCGCAGCAAGCACAAGCGTCGCCGTGCCGACGCCGCCGAGAGTCGAGGACCAGCTGCGCGTCGCGCCGACGGCGAGCACGATCGTCAGCGCCTCGACCGCCTCGACTGTGCAGGCCACGAACACCGACAGGGCCATTCCCAGCTCGGCGCCGTTCACGACCCGATCATCACCCGTTGCCGCTCATCGTCTAGATCAGTCGTGCAGCGAAGGCGCGTAGGAGATGCCCACGATCGAGCCATCGACCGACAAGAGCCTCACGATCGTCTGCCCCCACGGCTCATCGCGCACGGGGTGCAGCAATGAGAAGCCCTTGGCCTCCAGCTCCCGCGCGGCTCCCTGCACGGCCTCGCGGTCTCGCACCTCGAACTCGACGCTCATTTGCGGAACGGCGCGCTCGGGCGGCCATTCACTCGTCCCGAAACATGCTTCGGCGGCCTGCGAGAGCGGCCAAACGCCAAAATGCTTGATGCCGGCGATCTTCTCGCTGTGGTAGTAGCCATCCGCGCCGTCACCCTCGAGCGGCAGCCCAAGAGCATCAACGTAGAGCTTGCGACTCTCCGGCGGATCAGCGGCAATCACCGCCACACCTGTAATGAACGCGATCTCCATACGACCTCCTCGTCGGTCAACACGATTCAGCTAGCTCAAGACCACCTATTCGCCAGCGCCCGGCGAAAACAGCTGGCGGCCTGCGCCTGGACCGCCGCCGTGCGCGATCTGTACACGCCCCTGCCACACGGCTTTGGCGCCGAGGTCGCCGGTCCGGAAGACCATGTAAGCGGCGCCGATCGCGAGCAGCGCGAGCACGAAGCGCAGGACTGTGTAGATCGACCGCGAGGACAGAACGCCATCCACGATCCCCAAGCCAGTGGGCATCCCGCCGGAGATCCGCTGCGCGGCGAAGGTGAGGATCAACACAGCGGTGAAGACCACATAGACGATTGCGAGGATGTGCGCCGCGTGCGAGTGTTCGGAGATCAGCTTGGCGGCTTCGCCGTGGAGGCTCAGCTCGCCGCGCAGCGCTGCGCCGGCCTGCATCGTGAGGAAGATCGAGCTCATCGCGACGATCGACACCACGGCCAGCGCGATCCCGTAGCGCAGGAGCCACTTCGGCTTGACGACGAACACCACCGCCGCGACGACCGTCGTCGGGATCAAAATCACCGGAACGTGGACGAACAGCGGGTGCGCGGGAAGGCCGCTGTAGATGCTCGTAACGCGGATCGGCAAGGTGACGAAGCCGACGAACGCGAGGACCGTCAGGACGAACTCGGCACGGCGCCAATCGACACGAGCCGACGGCGCCTCAGCGATCCCGGCGCTCATAGCGCCCGCCCGAGCAGAGATAACGTCGTGCGAAGGAAGATCGCCGTCCAGACCATCAACGTCTCGAAGATACTGATCCTCTGCGTCCTGAACAACCGCCGAGAGGATGATCTTGCGCCCGCTTCGGCTGCTACCTGAGGCGGAGTTCTCTGCGACGGCCATACCCGACCGAAGGCGACGCGCTGGTCGACGCAAAGGCATCCGCCGCAGCGGGCCCTGTATTCCCAGGCGGCTCTGAGCCACTAAAACCCGGGGCAGATCAGTTTCCGTCGATGCCGGTCCGGCTCAAGCAGGCTCCGGGCCAGTGCGAGGCATCGCGGGAGCGTATGTGCTCGATCCGCTCGTGCAGAGGGCTGGCATCGCTTGCCGGTGAGGATGTTCTCACGGACCCCTCAGAGAGCCTTTAGAAGCTGCCTGAATGCTAGGCGCAATGTCCTCTCGACGAAGCGCTGTGCGTCGGCAGACGATCAAGCGCCGCCGAGCGGTGATGTTGGCCGTGCCTTTTGTATTTGTTGTTGTCATCGCAATCGTCAATGGTCAAGGCGGCGCGAGAAGTCGCGCAGCCATAGGTTCCCGCGCCCGCACGGGGCGACTGACTACGCGCGTTCGACGGGCGCCGGACCCGCACTCTCAGGCGAGTGGCGCTGGCGCGACAGGAAATCTGCGGCCGGGCTCAAACCCGAGCGTTCTTCCCGGTCCTGTTCTGATCGCCGATCGTGACAACAACCGTCTATTGGAGGTCAACCCGGATGGACGAGTGCTGTGGCGCTTTCCTGCTCGTGGTGATCTTGCTCGTGGTCAGACGTTCCTGCTGCCGGACGATGCGTTCTTCTCGCCAGATGGTCGTCAGATAGTCGTCACTCAGGAGGATGACTTTGCGATCAGCGTGGTCGACCTCGCGACCGACCGGATCGTCTACCGCTATGGGCACCCTGGCGTGCCTGGCGCAGAACCGGGCTACGTCCACAATCCCGACGACGCGATGCTGATGTCCTCGGGAGACCTGCTTTCCGCGGACATCAAGAATTGCCGTGTGCTCGTGATCCGTCCGCCGGCTCACCGGCCCTTGCGCCAGCTCGGTGAGACAGGCGTATGCGAACACCAGTTGGGCGTCACCTACGGCAGCCCCAACGGCGCTTTTCCGATGGCTGACGGCGACACGGCTATCACCGAGATCAACGGTGACTGGCTCGATGTGATCGCTCCTGACGGCAGGCCGGTGTCTGCCACTCACCCTCCGGGGTTCACCTACCCGTCGGACACGAACCAGGTGCGACCAGGATTGTTCCTGTCTGTCGACTACACCAACCCCGGGGCGATCGAGACGTTCACGAGCAATGGCGCACTGCGCTGGCGCTACGAACCCGCTGGCGCTTCGGCGCTCGATCAGCCCTCGTTGGCGTTGCCGTTGCCGAACGGTGACATCCTCGCCAACGATGACAAGAACGATCGTGTGATCGTGGTCGATCCGCGCACTGACAAGATCGTCTGGCAGTACGGTCACACCCATGTTCCGGGCTCGGGCGAAGGCTTCTTGAGCAACCCGGATGGTGTGGACCTCGCGCATCCCTACTCGTTGGACGAGCGGTTCGCCACCACGCTGCGCGCGCCTTGAACGGTCGCGCTAGGGCGGCGTGGGTTTGAGTTCGAGGACGGAGTCGACGGGACCGTTTGGGCTCAGCCCGCCGGCCAGCCACACCCGGTTGCCAAGGGGGATCGCGGCAGCGTCTGACAGTGGTTGTGGCAGCCGTCCGACGCGCATTGAGCGGCCGGTCGCCGAGTCCACCGCGAGGATCGCGGAGCTCTGTGTGCCTGGTGCGGAGCCTCGGCCTCCGAGGATGTAGGCATAGGACCCAAGCGCGACGGCCACGGCGTGCGTGATCGGCGCGGGAAGATCGTCGATGTGGCGCAGCTCGTGTGTCGCAGGATCGTAGCTCAGGATCGCCGTAGTTGCGGCTTCGTCGTGTGAACCTCCCGCGATCAGCAGCCGGCCGTCGATGGCGGCGACGGCTGCGTAGCGCAGGCCGTAGGGCAGGCGCGCCACGATCTTGGGCTGTCCACCGGGGCGCCAGGCGATGATCGTGTCGAGGGCCTGCTGTCCGTCGTAGCCGCCGACGATGTAGGCGGTGCCTGCGGATGCGGCGACTGCGGCGTCGGATGTGGGGGTCGGCAGGCTGCCGACCTGAGTCACGGTGTCAGTGTCGGGGTTGTAGGAGAGGATGTGGTCGTAGGAGCTGAACTGACCGCCTCCGAAGATGTAGGCACGCCCGTCGAGCATCGTGCCTTGGGCATCGTGCTGTGCTTGGGGCAGACTCGCGCTGGTTGTGACGCCGCGTGCGTCGAGCACGCTCACGATCTCGGTCGAGGTGTCGACGTCGTTCAGGCCGCCTAGCAGCGCGGCGCGCCCGGACCCTAGTGACACGCCAGCCATGTCTTGTAGTGCGACGGGCAACGTGAACGGCAGCCGCCTCACCGCGAGGCGTTCAGGCGACTGCGCGGGTCGGGAGCGCATTATGGGCCTGGGGTCCAGGCTGGTCGAGCCGTGGTGTGCTGCCAGGTGGGTGTCGGTGAGCCATCCGACGAGCACGAAACCCACGATCAGGACGACGGCGGCCAATGCGCGCCCTCGCCACACTGCCCGGCGGCGCTTGGCCGATCGACGCTCGCCCCGACCGGAGCGCCGGACGATCCTGGTCCTAGTGCGGGATCTTGGCTCGTTCGCCATCGCTGAGAGCGCTCGCGGGGCGTGCTGGCGTCTGCGGCGGGGTCCTACGGGCCTGCGAGGACATGAAGCGGGGCGGTTCAAGCTCCATCCGTGCGCCGCCGGCCGGTGATTCGCTCGCCCACACTATAGCCTCTCTAGCTGCGTTACTACATGACTACGTGGCACGCTCCACTCGTCGCTCCGATAGCTCAGTCACGCGCAACTATAACGAGCCCCGGCGACGAAGCCAAAGAATGAAACGCCAGATCTGGTGAAGTCCAACCCGAGGATCGAACGGAATCGCTATTTCCTCCAGCAGCTCCGGGGCCCGATCAGAAGCAGCCGGCTCCACAGCCTCTCGGAGGGTAATCTTGTCGCTTGATTTTTTCATCAGACGGGCCGATCGATGGCATCCGTAGCTCGCCACGGCTGTCGCTTGTGGTTTCTATCGCGCATCAGGCTAACCCAATATGGGGAGCCCGGTCGGCCAGCCGCTCGCCGATCTTCCTGTACTCGTGAACCGTAGAGCCGGGGGTCAGCCTCTACCGGCGATTTATCAGCGCCGCCAAACGCGCTGGGCTTCCGCGAATCACGCTGCACGACCTGCGCCACACCTTCGGTACACAGGCGATCCGCACGTTCAAGATCCACGAGGTCCAATACATGATGGGCCACCGTTCGATCACGACAACCGAACGCTATCTGCACTACGCACCCGATCCCGAAGGCGCGGCCAAGCTCACGAAGCTCTGGGGGGATCGCGGCCGGCGCGGGGCTGGGTTGAGCCTCGATGAGGCGACGGTAGTCGCGCTGCTCAAGGCCGCCTGAGCGGGCTAACCGTATGCGGACGGGCGGGGCGAGCCTTTGGGTCGCCCCTCTTTTCCGTCGCCGACCGGCGCTGGTTCTGGGAGAGTTTTGGGAGAGTCGGCCATTTTCGAGCACGTCGCTGGCTTATCTGCTCTTCGGAAACGCCGCTTGTCCAGGCGTTTCTTTAGAGGCGACGACCGGAATCGAACCGGTGTAAACGGCTTTGCAGGCCGCTGCGTAGCCACTCCGCCACGTCGCCAGGAAGCAGCGGCAAGCGTATCGGGCCGTCGAGCTGTTCGCAGGCGATCTCGCGGCGTTTTGCTCCGTTATCAAGCTTTTCCGCACCCATTAGCTGCGCTTTCGGATCGCGTTAGCGCCCGCACAGCGAGCACGCGCAAGATGACCTGATCCAGCCACTCATCGGAGGTCAGCTGTGAAACGCCTACTCGCACCCATCCTGATGGCCGCGCTGCTCGGCGCCGGCATCGCAACCGCCGCGGTCCTCGCGCTCGGCGGCGCCAGCTCATCGCCGACGCAGACGACAACCGCATCGAACGCCTCGAACGCCGTGACGTCGTCGGGCACGCGCGAGACCGTTGCTTCGACAGCGCTGAGCGCGACGCAGATCTACAAACAAGCGTCTGACGGCGTAGTCGCGATCAAGGCCGTGACGTCCGACGGAGAGGACGAGGGCACGGGAATCGCGCTCAACGACAAAGGGCTGATCCTGACGAACGATCACGTCGTCGCAGGCGCGAGCAGCCTGTCGGTCGACGTGCACGGTTCCTCGAGCGACACGACGGCGGCGACACTCGTCGGCGAGGAAGCGAACGAGGATCTCGCGCTGATCAAAGTCGATCCGTCCGGGCTCGGGCTGAAGCCGCTCAGCCTCGCGAGCACGAAGAACGTCCAGGTCGGCGACTCGGTCTACGCGATCGGCAGCCCGTACGGGCTCGAAGAGACGCTGACGCGCGGGATCGTCTCGGCGCTCAACCGCACGATCTCCGCTCCTGACGGCGCGAAGATCAGCGGCGCGATCCAGACTGACGCGGCGCTCAACCCAGGCAACTCAGGCGGTCCGCTGCTGAACGACGAAGGCGACGTGATCGGCGTCAACTCGCAGATCGCGAGCGATGCAGCGAGCGTCGAGGGCTCCCAGCCGGGCAGCACAGGCGTCGGCTTCGCGATCTCCTCGGACACGGTCGCGCAGGCTGTCAAGAAGATCGAGGCCGGAAACGGCGTCGCGTCGACGTCGAGCGGTCGCCGCGCCGTCGAGTCTGAAGCCGGCGGCGAAAGCGAAGGCGCGACGACGTCGCCTTACGCAGAATCGCCGCACAGCCGTCGCTCGCCGTACGGCTATGGCGAAAGCGAAGTCGAAGCGGACGAACAGCGCGCCGAAGGCGCCTCCGGCTCCGAAAGCTCCGAAGAAGGCGCCTCCGGCATCCGCGCCGGGCGCGAAGGGCGCGTCGTGATCGTGCCATGACCAGAAGCGAGAGGATCGGCCTCGACCTCCGAGCCGGCCTCTCGCCCGCGATGCGTCACCGGCTCGCTTGGCTCCGGCGAGCCGGTTTCGCGTTGATAGGCTTCCGTGCCGATCCCAGGGCGATTAGCTCAGCTGGGAGAGCGCCGCCTCGACAAGGCGGAGGTCACTGGTTCGAGCCCAGTATCGCCCATGTAGCGAAAAGGCCCGCGACAGCGGGCTTTTTTCGTGTCATGGAGACCTGAGACTATGCGTCGGACTCCTGCTTGGCGAACATATGGCGAACATCTCACCTACTCTCGCGCACTTCGGATTGCCTCGGAAGTGACTCGCGCCGCACGAGGCTACGACGCCAGTGAAAGAACGTTGGTGGTGCAGGCAGTGCTTCGAAGCCAGCAGCACGGCTGGCGTCCGCGAAGAACCGTGTTGAGTCCACCGGTGCGCCGAAGCGATGCGTCTCGCCATAGACCTCGCTCAGCCAGCCGAGGGCGTTGGGCGTCCGGAGCAGCGGCCACTCCGAGCCCTCGATGTCGATCTTGGCCAGCACCTGTGCGCCGGGGCTAACGCCGGCGTCTCGCAGGAGGGACGGGATGGTTATGACCTTCACCGTCCATGTCTCGGCTGCGCGGCCATCGACATCCGGCGCGAGGATGTCAGCATCCGCGATGCGGGATCCCCAGCTGAAAGCGTCGGCTATCAGCTGGGCCGTGCCATTCTCGATGCCCACGGCCGCCTCTACGACCGCGATTCGACTGAAGCACTCGGTGTTCCGCCGCAGCAATGGACTTGTGCGAGGGTCTGGCTCCACGGCGACGATTTGTGCCTTGGGATGGTGCTCGTGAAGCCAGATGCTCGCCGCGCCGACGTTGGCTCCGAGGTCGAGGACAACGTCGAAATCGCCGCGGGCGAGGTGGTCATACTCGTGTGCGACCCAAACCTCGTCGAGGTTCCAGAGATGCGCTCGGTCGAACAGCCAGTACGGAGCAGGTCTCGCCCCCAGCTTCAGATTCAGGCAGAGTGGGCTGGCAGCGCTGCGCGGATGCAACCGCAGCTCGAGCCCGGCCGCGAGAATGCGTGCCCGCTCGACAGGCGCGTCGCTCAGACGACGTGCCCGTCGGAAGTCGTTCCTCATCGTCCGATACCAATCTTCCATCGTGGAGGCGGGCGGGTCGTCACCAGGGATCGGCTGCGCTAGGAGTCGGCAGCTGAACCCTAGATGAGGTCCGACATCCAAGGCGGCGCGCGGCCGGCCGTCCCGCCAGCGTCCACCTGCGAAGGTTCCCGGGGTGAGGGAAACCGGAGATGCGACGGTAACCACCGCAGTCACGGGCGCTCGGATCCTTCGATGGGCCGGATGCTTCAACGTCCGTGATCTCGGCCCGCTCGACCTGCCGGGAGGACGGATGCTGCGCGCCGGGGCGGTCGTCCGCTCCGATTCGCTGGAGCGGCTGACGAGCGACGATGGCTGGGATCGACTCGCCGCATACGGGATCACGACGGCCATCGACCTCCGGAACGCCGGCGAGATCGACGTCCGGCGCATGCAGTTCCCCGAGGGCATCACGCGCGCGCATCTCCCGCTCGACGCGATCGAGGATCGGGCGTTTTGGGACTACTGGAGACGCGACCTGCGATTCGGTACGCCGCGCTACTACGGGCCGCACCTCGAGCGCTTCCCATCGCGCAGTGCGTCGGTGCTGAGGGCGATCGCCGACGCACCGCCGGGTGGGGTCCTGATTTTCTGTGGCCTCGGTCGCGATCGGACCGGACTGATCGTGATCCTGCTCCTCGCCTTGCTGGGCGCGGCTCCCGAGGCCATCGCTGACGACTATCTGCTGAGTGTGGAGTGTCTGCGGCCATTCTGGCGACAGCACGGTCTCCCGGACCAGGACAGCGCCATAGCCGCGAAGGTGCAACGTGAGGGCACCACCCTTCGCCAGCTCGTCTACCGGTGCCTCGCGTCGATCGACCTTCATTCCCTCCTACGGATCGGTGGCTTGTCCGACGCCGACCTCGACCGGCTGCGCAGTCGCCTGCTCGCGCCATGAAGCCGCATACGGAGCGCGCGCGCAGGCGCGAAAGGTTGAGACAATCGGCCGCGATGGAGACCGGCGCTGAATTGCGCGTCGACGCGATCGAAATTGACGCGACCTGGTGGCGGCACATCCCGGCAGGCGCCGAGGTCCTCCACAAGCCGTCGCCTGCGCATGACAACCGTTGGCAGCGCGCGGTCGCGGTAGACGCCTTCTATCTCTCTGACAGCGCTGAGACGGCGTACGCCGAGTGGTATCGGACTCTCGCGCGACTTCGCGCGCCGGTGCTGGAGGCGCTGCCCTTTGACCTGGTTCGCTTCCACGTAGTCCTGGACCGCGTGGCCGACCTCTCCGACGTGGAGCGGCTTACGCGTGTCGGCCTTCCGGCCCCCCGCCCCGGGACGGCCGGCTGGTCGGCCTTCCAGACGGTGGGAGAGCAGCTGCACGGCGCCGGGTTCGCGGGTCTCGTCGCACCGACGGACGCCCGTCTCGATCATCTACTGCTGTGCATCTTCCGTCCGGAGGCGTCTGTTCCCGGCGTGCGGCCATTGACGCCCGTGGTGCGCCTCGAGGCGCCTCCGCTCGTCCCGATCGGCATGTCGACATGAGGACTGCGGGGCGCGGCTGATGCGCGTGCTGGGCCTCAAGCCAGGCCACGACGGCGCCGCGGCGCTCGTCGACGATGGCCGGCTGGTGTTCTCGCTCGAAGGCGAGAAGGACGGCTTCCCTCGTCACGCGGTCCTGTCGCCGTCGGTGCTGCTGCAGGCCTTCGAACTGATGGACGGCCCGCCGGACGTCGTCGCGCTCGGGGGCTGGTGCAAGCTCTTGCCAGGGGCTGGCGGCGACGTGGGAGCCGGTTACACCGGTTTGGAGCCGGGGTCGTCGCGCCGCGTCCGCCTGCTCGGCCAGCCGGTCGACCTGTTCACCTCCTCCCACGAGCGGTCTCATCTGTTCATGGTCGCGGGCATGGCGCCCGCGGCTCCGCTGGACGAGTGCGTCATCTTGCTGTGGGAGGGGGAGCTCGGAGGCTTCTACCACTGGCGCGAGGGTGGTAGGCGGCTGAAGCGCTTTCCGGTCCTCACCCAGCCCGGCAGTCGGTATGTGGCGCTCTACGGCCTCGCCGACCCTGCGTTCCCCGCCTCCGGCGCCGACCCTCCGCACGACGCTGCCGGGAAGCTGATGGCGCTGGCGGCGTTCGCGGACGGCGAGCCGCCGACGCCAGCCGAGCGCGACACGGTGGAGCGGCTGCTCGCGCTCGAGACGCTGACCCCGTTCGATAAGCGCGAGCTGAGCGACTCCTGCCTCTACGACTGCGGGCTCGTCACGCCGCCGCTCCAACGTGCCGCCGCGTACATGAGCGAGCGGCTCTTCACGACGTTCCACGACGCGGCTGAGCTGCTGCTACCGACCGGCCTGCCATTGCTGATCGCCGGTGGATGCGGGCTTAATTGCGAGTGGAACACGCGCTGGCGCGACTGCGGCCTGTTCAGCTCGGTGTTCGTCGCTCCCTGCGCTAACGACTCGGGCTCCGCCATCGGCACCTGCCTCGATGCCCTCGCCTGCTGCGACGAGGAGCCCGCGATCCTGTGGGACGTCTACTCGGGTGCGCCGTTCGCCTTCGACGTCGAACCGTGCGACGCCGGTTGGGAGGGGGCCGACGCAGATCCCGACGCGCTCGCGCGGGTCCTGCTGCGCGGCGAGGTCGTCGCATGGATCGACGGTCGCGCAGAGATCGGACCCCGCGCGCTCGGGCACCGCTCGTTGCTGGCGAGCCCGCTCGACGTTGCGACCCGCGCACGCCTCAACGCGATCAAGCGCCGCGAGGAATACCGACCCGTCGCGCCGGTCTGCCTTGCCGAGGATCTTGGGACCTGGTTCGAGGATCCGATCGACGACCCCTACATGCTCTACTTCAGCAGGGTCCGCACCGACCGGCTTCCGGCCGTCACGCACGTCGATGGGACGGCGCGGGTGCAGAGCGTCCGCGCCGACGGGCCGGCCCGCTTGAGGAGGCTGCTCGAGTCATTCCGTGACGCGAGCGGAGCCGGCGTGCTGTGCAACACGTCGCTCAACCCGCCGGGCGCGGGGTTCTTCAACACCGCGTCCGAGGTCTTCGCTTACGCAGCGAGAAACGGCATCGAGCATGTCGTGGTCGACGACCGCTGGTATCGGCGGGTCGGTGTGGCGTGAGCCGACAAGCGCCGACGCCCGGCTGCACGTCCAGCGACGTGGTCGTCGTCGGCGCGGGGTCGGCCGGCTGTGCCCTCGCGGCCCGGCTGGCAGCCAGTGGAGCTCGCGTCGAGCTCGTCGAGGCGGGACCAGAACCCCCGACGGCCGGACAGGACGCCACTAACTGTGACCTCTCGGGGCGGCTCGACTGGAGCTACGTGTCCGAGATCACGGGAGGGCGCCGCACCCCTGTTCCGCGCGGGCGTGCGCTCGGGGGAAGCTCGGTGATCAATACATGCGTCGCGCTGCGGCCGGACCCCGCGTCCTTCGCCGCATGGGAGGCGCGGATCGCCGGCTGGGGCTGGAGCGATGTCTTGCCCTACCTCCGGCGTCTCGAGCGCGATGTCGATTTCCCCGACGCGGACTACCACGGGGGCGAGGGCCCGGTGCCCGTCGTGCGCTGGCGCGAGGATGAGCTGGAGCCGGCGTCGCGGGCATTTCGCGACGCCGCCCAGGCGCTCGACTTGCCTGACGCCCCCGACCTGAACGCCCCTGGCGCAACCGGGGTCGGCCTGGCGCCCATGAACCGGGTGGGGCGGTGGCGGGCGTCGGCCGAGCGAACCTATCTTTGCGCGCGTCCGGGGTCTCGCCCGCGGATCCTCGTCAACCGTCTCGTTGACAGGGTGCTGTTCCGGGGGACCCGCGCGATCGGCGTCCGCAGCTACGGGGCCGCCGGCGAGCTGACGCACGCAGCCGATCGCGTCGTGCTGTGCGCGGGCGCCTACGGCACCCCGGTGATCCTCCTGCGCAGTGGCGTTGGGCCAGCGGAGGAGCTGCGCGGCTTTCACATAGATGTCGTCGCGAACCTCGCCGGTGTGGGCCACGGCCTGTGCGACCACTCACCGGTCCACCTCGCCGCAGCCGGACCTGCGGCTGACGCCGCGTGTCCCGCTCTCCAGACCATAGTCAGAACCACCACCCCTCGGTCCTCAGTCCGGAACGATGTGCAGCTGTGCGTGCTGAACCGAGTCGATCTGTCTCGCTATGCCCCAGAGATCGCGGGGGAAGAGCGCGTTCTCGTGATGCTCTGCGCCGTACTCCAGCACGCGCAGTCGCGAGGACGCGTCAGCCTCGCCGCGCGCGAGCCCGACACCGCCCCACGCATCGAGATCGACTACGCCGCCGAGGAGGACGACCGCCAGCGGTACCGCGAGGCGCTGCGCTTGCTCGCCCGGGTCGCGGCGCAAGACGCGATGGCGTCGTTCGCGCTGCTCGGCGGTCCCTCGCCAACCGAGCTCGACGACCGTCGGCTGGACGCGCTCGTCGCTGCGCGCGTCAAGACGGCGCATCACCCGATGGGCACGGCCCGCATGGGCCCCGTCTCGGACCCCACCGCCGTGGTGGCGGCGGACCTCGCGGTGCACGGGGTCGAGGGCCTGTCGGTCGCCGACGCCTCGGTCGTCCCCGTCTCGCTCAACGCCAATATCCACCTCGCGTGCACGATGATCGGCGAGCGCGCAGCGGACCTAGTCGCATGAGCACGGCACCTGAAGGCCCGCTCGAGCTTCCTGCCGCGCTCGCGCGGGCGACGGCGGTTCTCCGGGCCGCGGATGAGGACGCCGAGCAGCGGATCAACCTGGTGCCGAGCGAGGCGCGTATGTCGCCGCTGGCTCGCCAGCCGCTCGGCACCGACCTGTACTTCCGGTATTTCTTCAACGAGCAGGCCGACCCGCTGTTTTGGCAGTTCCGCGGGGGACAGGAGACCGGGCACCTCGAGCACGATCTCGCGATTCCCGCCCTGCGCCGGCTGTCTGGAGCGTCGCACGTCAACATCCGGCCGCTGAGTGGGCTGAACGCGATGCTGCTGGTCATTTCGGCGCTCGGCGGGGAGATCGGTAGCAGCATCGCGTGCGTCGACCCCCGCTCGGGTGGACACTTCGCGACCGCGTCGCTCATCAGACGTCTGGGACGCCGGCCCATCGCGATCACGGTGCGCGAGGGTCGAGTGGACAGCGACGAGCTCGCCGCGGCGCTAGCCGGCCAGGATGTCCCGCTCGTCTACCTCGACCTTCAGAACGCCCTCGTGGAGCTCGACGTGGCCAGCGCTGCGGCACTCGTCGCCGACCACAGCCCGGCGACGCGGCTGCACGTCGACGCCAGTCACGCGCTGGGCCTCATCCTCGGCAGAGCGCACGCCAACCCCATCGATGCCGGAGCCGATTCGTTCGGGGGCTCGACGCACAAGTCGTTCCCCGGTCCGCAAAAGGGCGCCGTATTCACCCGCGACGCGACGATCGCCGCACAGCTCAAAGAGGCGCAGTTCGACCTCATCAGCAGCCACCACTTCGCCGAGACGATCGCGCTCGGCCTGGCCGCCGCCGAGTTCGAGGTCTTCGGGGAGAGCTATGCCCGGCAGGTCATCGACAACGCGCGCGTGCTCGCGCGCTCCCTGCGGGATCACGGCTTCGATGTGGCCGGCACCGGTCCAGAGCTGACGGACACGCATCAGGTCTGGATGCGGCACGGGTCGCTCGAGTCGGTCACACGCCTGGCGGAGCGGCTCGCCGCAGCCGGCATCGCCGCGAACGTCCAGGACGATCTCCCTGGCCAGCGGGGTGCTGCCTTTCGGCTTGGCGTCAACGAGACGACGTTCGAGGGTGCCGGCGTCGAGGCTATGCGGATGATCGCGGACGCCTTTGTGCAGGCACGCAACGGCGTGCTGCGGATCTCGGCGGCCGAGATCCGCAGCACGTTCCAAGCCCCGTTTCACTATCCCGAGTCGGCTCTCGCGGGACATGCCTGATCCGCTCGAGGACGACCCGTCTGCCGTGCTAACCGCCCTCGGCCAGGTCATGCAAGCGGCGGAGCGATACCTGCCAACCGTGCCGACGCGTCCGGCCACGACTGGCCGATCGGCGCTGGAGGCTGCGCGCGCGCTGGAGCGGCTGAGCGGTCCTGGCGTCGGTGCGACGGCGGCCGTCGCAACGCTCATCGACGCGGCGCTCGCGGGGGCGACGACCTCGACCGGCCCGCGCTACCTCGACTTCGTGGTAGGCGGAGCGACCCCGGCGGCGATGGCCGCGGACTGGCTGACTGCTTTGATCGACCAAAACGCCGCCGGCCCGGGCTCATCGGCCTGGGCCACAGAGATCGAGGCAAGCGTCCTGCGTCGCCTCGTCGCACTGTTTGGACTGCCGCCGAGCTGGTCCGGCGTGCTGACGACCAGCTCCATGCTCGCGTCCTTCACCGGGTTGGCATGCGCGACCAGCTCGTGGGGCGCGCGCCAGGGAGTTGACGTCGCACAGGACGGGCTTTCAGGCCTCCCGCCGCTCCCGGTTTTCGCGAGCGCGCTCGTGCACCCGACCACTCGCAAGGCTCTGCAGATGCTCGGACACGGCCGGCGATGCGTCAACGTGTGCCCCGACGGCGCCGACGGTCGGATCGATCTCGAGCAGCTCGAGCGCGGCCTGCACCGACAGGATGGGGCCGCGGTGGTCATCGCCACCGCCGGCGACGCCGGCGCGGGCCGCTTTGACCCGCTCGCCGAGATGGCCGCGCTTGCCGAGCGCCACGGCGCCTGGCTGCACGTCGACGGGGCCTTCGGCTTGTACGCCGCCCTCTCTCCCCGCTTGCGTCACCTCCTCGAGGGCCTGGAGCGGGCAGACTCGGTCGCGGCCGACGCCCACAAGTGGATGAACGTTCCATACGAGAGCGGCTTCTGCCTGCTGCGCGACCCGGCGCTCCTCGAACCGACATTCGGGATGCCGGCCGCGGCGTACCTCCCGGGACCCGCTGAGGGCTTCCGCGGCTTCTCGGTCCTCGGGCCGGAGAGCTCACGCCGAGCGCGGGCGCTGCCGATCTGGGCCTCGATCGCCGCCTACGGCAACGATGGGCTCGCGCAGATGGTCGAGCGTCACCTCGACGCCGCGGCCCACCTTGCGGCGCGCGTGCGCGACGAGCCCGAGTTGGAGCTCGTCCTGGCCCCCGTCTCTTGCGTCCTCTGTTTCCGATGGACCGCAGGCCAGCCGCGCGCGGCAGGGCTCGACGAGGAGAACCGGAGGCTCGCACGAGCGCTCGCGGAGGACGGCCGGTTCGCGCTCGGCACGACGGTCGTAGAGGGCGTCGTTGCCTTGCGCGTGGCGCTGTGCAACTGGCGCGTGCGACCGGCAGACCTCGATGATCTCGTCCACCACGTCCTGCAGACGGCACGCGGGCTGAGCGCTCCGCCGCCGTGAGCTCGTGATGAGGACGTACCGGTTCGAGATCCTCGCAATCGCCGCCTCGGCGCTGGACGAGGTCCGGGCGGAGGAGGCCGAGGCGCTCCACCGGCGGCTTGCCGACGCTGCCAGCACGATCCACGTTGCCGTTATCGGGCGAGCGCCCGAGCGCTTCGCGACGTGGGCCTGGCGAGACAGCGAATGCGATCCCGCGGCGGCGCTGCAAGCGCTCCAGCGGTGCCGTGGCCACACGGCCGAGCACACGCTCGCGATCGGCTGCGATGCGACGGACCTCGCGCTGGCCGAGCATTGCGCGCTTTACCTACACGTCGGCGAGGAGGCGGCGCTGGCACGCAGCGTGAGGCGCGTCGTACCTTTGTGGGGACAGTACGGGTCCGGGATCGCGAATGCCCTCGACTACTTCGCCGAGCGGGAGTTCCGCGATGTCACGATCGACCACGCGGACATCATCGACTTCGTCGGGCGATCGATCCGCTTCTACGCGTCGCCTGACGCTACTGCGACCGCGCGTCGCGACCACGACGTGTTCTGCGCGGAGCTGACGGCGGATCTCGGCGACGAGATCGCCGGGATCTTCGCCGTAGGATTCCCGTTTTACTGTCCCGAGCCCGCGCTGAGCCAGGGACGCGCGCGCACGCCTGCCTCGATCCTTGCTTACCTGCGCGAGCAGGAGGGGTACTTTGCCTCCAAGCTGCTCGACGAAGCCGTCTTTCGCCAGCACGCGGACCGCGTCTTTGACGCGACGAGCGCTCAGACGCAGCTCGGCCTGTCCCTGGACCGCAATGTCTTCGACGCCTACGAGTACACGAACGCCGGGGCGTCGCCGCCGCCGTCTCTGTCTGCCGGAACCCTGCACGAACTGCTCGACAGCACGTCGTTCGACGTGCGCGAGGACCCGTGGCCGTGCCTCCACTGCGTGACGCTACAGGCACCCGATCTCTATCCGCGCCAACGCGTGGCCAAGGATACGAACGAGACATGCCTGCGCTGCCGCCAGACATCGCTGATGCTGCGCAACGTGAGCGGGTGCTCGGTCGACCTCGACGCCGTGATCGTCGTGCGCGAGGACGCGCGCTCGGCCGCCGAGCGGATCAAGCGCCACGTAAGCGAGACACCCAGCCACCTGTACGACCTGGATCTTCGACGCACGATCTGGAACGACAACGATGGCCCGCTCGACCTATTCGTCACCACAGTCGAGGATCTTCTCGACGCGTTCGCCGAACTGGCGACGCCAGGATGGCTGGGGGCAGAGTTCCCGGCCGTAGCGCTCTGGTCGCTGACGCTCGCTGATCACCGCTTCAACCTCGGCGAGGACTTCCCGGTCGCCTTCGAGGCCCAGACGCCGCTCGACTCCGCGCTCGACCGTGCGCTCCGTCGTACGCGACGTGCGTACGCTGAGGCCAACGCCGCCGAGCAGGTCGTCGAAACGCTCCGCGCTCACTCTTCGGCCCGCCACCAGCTGCTTGAGAACGCCGAGGTCGTGGCGACGATCGCCGAGCGCCTACGCCGGTGGCGTGCCCTCGGCGACCCTCAGCCCGCGAGCGGCGGCTGACCGAACGCAGCGTCGAGGCCATGCAGCACCGGAACATCGCCAAGCCCTTCAACGAGCTCGCGTAGCTCATCCCGCGTCACGACGACGTCATCGCCGAGAAACGGTGAGGCGGCGTGCTCGCGCGACGGCAGTTGATGTCCGCTCGCATGTGCCGCCAGCAGCGCCGCGCCGACGGCAGTTCCCATGTCCCCCGCGTGCGGAGGGACAAAGACGTGTCGGTAAAGGCCACTCTCGGCGATCCTCGTGTTGAGCGGCACGTTGTAGAAGCAGCCGCCCGCGAGGCAGAGCGCGTCGCTGCTCCGATTCAACCCTCCGAGAAGGCCGAGCACCCCCTCCTCGAAGCGCAGCTGAAACTCGGCGACGTCGTGCACCGACGGCCGCACCGCGGGGTCGATCGCGTTGAGCGTGCCACGGCGGCTAAGAAAGCTGCTGTCGCTCAGCTCGGGCCGACCGTACGCGGCGATCGCCATCACCTTGCTCTCGTAGAAGCCGTCCTCGGCGCCGAACACGCGAAGCGAGAAGTGGTGATAGCTGGAGCCGAGCTGAACGTCGATCAGCCGTTGTACCAGCACGACGCCGTCTTCGCTGGCCGTGAAGACGCCTCCCTCGCCGTAGTCGCCACCGCCATCGAGGCACAGCACATCGGCGTCCACAAACGGGGAAGCCCAGTAGGCGCTCATCGCGTGCGCGTGGTAGTGCGACACCCACGCAGCCGGTATGTGCAGGCCCTCGACGAGCAGCTCCCCCTGCGCGATCGCCGCCTCCGGCTCCGGCCCCGGGTACGCCCCGGCGTAGCGGTAAGTGCGCTGCGCCGAGGACAGGTCGCCGTCGCACCGGGCGACGTCGGAAACGTGCGGCGAATTGAGGAACACAGCGTCCACCTGCGAGAGCTCCGCGCGCCCGTACCGATCGAGGCAGGCGAGGGTGTAGGAGCTCTCGCCCGAGTGGTAACGCTTGCGCGAGCGCCGCTCCTCCTCGACGAGCATCAGACGCCCCCCGTCAAGGACACAGTGCGCGTAGTCGTGGCTGAGGTTGACGCCGATCAGCACACGCGGCTCGAGATGAGATAGCGGTCCAGGACCAGGAAGTCCAGATCCAGCCGCTTGTAGGCGCTCAGCGCCTCGGCGGCAGTGTTGACGAGCGGCTCGCCGCGGCCGTTGAGGGATGTGTTGATGAGGATGCCAACTCCCGTGCGCCTGCGGTACGCGCGCAGGATCGCCCTCAGCAGAGGCGGCGCATGCTCGTCGATTACCTGCACGCGAGCGGTGCCGTCAGCGTGGACGATTGCAGGCGCCAGCTCGCGTGTCGCGTCGGCGCAAGGCAGGGCGAAGGTCATATAGCGAAGCGTTATCTCGGCCGCCGGCAGCCCGAAGTAGGTCGCGAGGTCCTCCGCGAGACAGATCGGGGCAAGCGGCTGAAATGCCTGACGGTGCTTGACCAGCCCGTTGATGCGCTCCTTCATGGCCATTGTCTGGGCGCACGCGAGGATGGAGCGGTGCCCGAGGGCCCGAGGCCCGGCCTCTGCCCGTCCGAGCGCGACGGCGCCGATATTGCCGTCTGCCAAGAAGCCGGCGATCGCGTCCGCGTCGATGGGATGAATGTTCTGCAACATGAGCGCCGGGACCGCAATGCGCCCGTGCCGGCGCAGCCTACTGACTAGCTCCATGTCGCTCCGCAGAGCAAAGTGTCCTCCTCGGCAGTCGTCGTTTCGAGTGGCTGACCCGCCCGCCCCCGCTACGAGCCCGCGGCCACACTCGTCAGCTCTGCCGCGCGAAAGAGTTCATCGGTGCTCGGCTACCTGTAGGGAACCTCTAGTCTGCTTACGGGCCTCTCGAATCACCTCGGCGGCCGGTTTCTTGGGCTGCCCTTCTAGTTCTCGGAGCACGCCAGCGTAGTGCTTGGCTAGCGTCGCGACCGAGTGCCCGGCCTGCTCGGCGACATAGGTAAGCGAGCGGCCCTCCCACAACAACAGCGAGACGAATGAGCCGCGGAGTCGGTAGGGGCGCATATCGCCGGTGACGCTTGCTGCACGCGCAGCCCGCTGGTAAATCCGACGGCGCCAGTTCTGCCAGTCGTGCAGCTGCCAATCGCTGCCGCTGTCGCGGGGGAAGATCAGCGCGGAGCCATCTGGTCGCCCTTGCATGAGACGCCATTCCGCTAGATCCTGCGCAAGAGGAGCCAGCAGGTCGATGACTCGATCCCTCTCGGTCTTGCCCGCATGCACATGCAAGATGCCCTGGCCGAGGTCTTCCCAGCGCGCACTCGTCGCCTCGTCCGGGCGCGCGCCTCCGTAAGCGAGCAACGACGTGAGCGTCGCGTCGCGCGTCGACATGCCCGAACGGATCTGCTCGACAACCAACGGCGCGAGAGGCTGAGGACGTTTTGTTGGGGGCTGACGTGGCTTGTCGACCACGCTGACGGGGTTGATCGGGATGAGTCCGCGCACGACGGCGCGGCGGAGAATCCCTTGCAGCAACATGATCGCCTTGCGCTGCGTCTGTACCCCGACCCCGGCCGCGCGCAGCTGCGCACACAGGTCCTCGACGAGTGCCGGCGTGATCTCGCGCAGCGGGTAGTCGCCGATCCGCGGTCGCAGATGCGTTCCCCACACCTCCAGATACCGACGGCGCGTGGACTCCTTCAGGTTTGGCACCGCGTAGTGCGGCCACCACTCGTCTCTGACGAACTCAGCGAGGGTGACTCTGCTCTGGATGACTCCAGCAGCGAGCGGACCAAGCTGGCGCCGACGCTTGACCTCGAGCTCGAACGCCTCGGCGTCGCCCTTCTTGGTGAACGAGCGTGTGCGTTGTCGGCCGCCCTCCCGCCACCGCACCTCGTATCGCCCTTGACGATCGTCTCGCTTGTGGATGCTCATGCTTGCACTACCTTTCGCTCGATCTCGCGCAGCTCAGCAACGCTACCGGGGCCTTGGGACCCCTTCGCGACGCGCAAGGCGCCGCGGCGCGATGAGCGTGTTGCGCTGCCCGAGCTGGCGAGGGCCGGCCTGCCTTCGATCCACGCCTCGGCATCGTCTTCGCGGATCAGGAGCTTGTTCGCTGGCCGAAAAGCGGGGAGTCGTCCTTGCCCGATCGCGCGTCGCACGGACTTGTGCTCGCAGCGCGCCATCGCGGCCACCTCGCGGACGGTCAGGTAGACGGTCATGCGATACATGAACCTAAGGCCGTCCTGACGGCCAACGAGTTCGCGTACCCGGTTGAGTTGACTGACCAGTCGCTGACTACGCTGCCGACCGCTGCGCAGCTGGCGAGCTCTTGCCGAACGTCCACACGTCCGCTCGAAACGGCGGATTGATCTCGTTCGCCACTAGGTCGCGCCGCAGCGGGTCGGTGTAGAAGATCACCCCAAAGACGCTGAGACGCAAAGGCATGGCGGGCCTGCCGCCCACATTGCGGAGTTCGTAGGACAGGGACACGTCATCGCCGGCGTTCGACTCGCTCTGGAGTACGGCCCAGCCCATAGCGTTGCGGTCGAGGACCGCCTTTCGGGCATCGTCGAACACTGGGTCAAACGCCCCTTCCGGCCCGTGGTCTAGATAGATGCACTCGAGGCCGGACTTCCACACCGAGCGCACCAGACGGCTGACGCGCTGTTCCGTCATCCGAAAGCCGGCTTTCAGCTGGAGTTTGCGTGGCGCCGTAATGCGACCAGGCGGCCCCATCGACCGCCGAGCTGCTCGGCTTGGTTCGACGAGTTCAAGCGTGCCACGCTCAGGGAACCGAACCTTGGCGTCGCCCCACTTCGACTCGACGGCCTTCCCGGCCTTCGTCGGGATGCCGCGCTCCGCTCGGAGCAGGCTGATCGGCGGGAAGTTGACGAGCTCCTCGTCGGCGAGAGCTAGAGGTCCGTTGTTGCAGCGGTCGCACACGACGCCTGGCGGCAGAACCTTCTCGCCGACGTTACCGAACCCCTCACTGAAGACGTGCTCGCGGCTGACAAAACCGCCGTCTGACCTCAAGCAGAAGAGACATCCAGCCGCGTTCAGCGGCTCTGAGCTACGTGTCGACGGCATCCTTACGAGCTTAGGGACCGAATCGGTGGCATCCCGCCCATCAACAACAGCCGCCGTGATCTCGGTGGCCGCGTGCGGCGCCGGCTTGCCCCGCGATCGTCGCATCCCTGCGGGATGCGGGCGGGGCGCCGACCGGCCCCGCATCGGGCGAGGCCACATCTCAAGGAGCCCAGATGTCTACATACACCCGCTGGCCCGGCGACGAAGGCTACGACCGCATGAACTTCGCGCGAGCAACCGGATGGGAGCCGATCTCCAGCTGGGGTCTCGATGGTTGGGACCTCGGCAGTTGGCCGCTCGTCGTCGTCTACCACCGCGGCGACACGGATCTCGCGATCGACGTCGAAGGCGACATAACAGTCGAGACCTTCTCAGGACGCGATGAGCGTGATCGCAGAACCGACGAGACCGCGTTCTTCTACTGGAAGAACCACGACGAGGAGTGGGTCAAGGGCCTCGACTCGCATGAGCAGATGCCCGCGAATCTCCGAGGCCCGTTCTCGTGGAAGCGGCTAGACGATCAGAGAGCTCGGCGTGAGAAAGAGGCGGCATAGACGCTGCGCATGGAACCCCCAGCGCTACAGCAGCTCGGCTAGATTCCCGATAGAGAGCTTGATGGTGCCCCCGGCGCCTGGTAAATTGCTCTTGGGCCGTCCGTCTGTTCAGGCGAATCGACGGTCCCGATTGAGACAGGCCCTGGGAGACCGGGGCTTGTGTCGTTAAGGCGTATTGCCGACTCGCTCACTCGGGCACGCACTGTCGTCGGCCTGATAGTCCAAGCCCCTGATCCACCGTCCGGGCTCTGTGTCGAACGGGCGAGCGATCACTCTCGCCAGCGCAGTCTCATAGTGGCGCCTGAACTTCTCGTCTAGGTTCGACCGGTCTTGGACGCTCTGGAACGCGGCGTGCGCACAGCAGTCGGTCATCTGCAGGAGCTGGCTATCCACCGAGCGGCGCAACCCGGCGTCCTCTACGACCCTGCGGCGCTCGATTATCAAGGCTCGGTGCGCGGCGCGTAGGTGGCCGCCACTGTCGTGCGCTCCGTCGACGATCAGCGTCGCGTGGACGCCTTCCGTGGCTAGGAAGTCCTCGAGAAAGCACAACAGCTCGTCGTAGAGGGCGATCTTTGCCGCGCCTGTCGAGCTGCCTGTCGCGACGGTGAACAGCCGAGCGTCGGTGAACTTGCCGATCGTTTTGACGGCCTTCTCGAAGACCTCAAAGCGTGTCCGGCGGTACGCCCTGCCGCGTCGGAGTACCTCGGCCAACTCACCGTTCTCGTCTTCGACGATTGCAAGCTGCTCGACCGGCGTATGCCTCGCCGGTTCAACTGAGAGCCAGACTTGCGCGTGAAGCTCGAAGTCGGCGGGCACACGATGTCGGTGGTAGAGCCAGCTGCGAAATCCGAGCCAGCGGTGCAGGTACTCGCTCCACTGCTCGAACGGGATCGCGAGCGCCGTCCAAAGCCAGCCGACGTCCTCGCTACCGGAGTCGTCCACATACACGATGAAGGGGCGCGTCGGCCGAGGCACAGTGCCTAACTATCTCTCAGGCTCGCTGGCGCCGGGTTGTGGTGCGGCGCAGCGTGCTAGTCGCGGCCAGCTGGTGATCCAGCTTCGCGCTCACCCGGATCACCGCGTGCGCTGCGGTGCGTGGCCCGAGCTTGAAGGTGGCAGTCAGTTCACCGTGCTTAAGCGCAAGAGTCCTGGTAGCTACGGCAACCCAGCGTCGCGAGCGCGAGCGCGACAAAGATGTCCGAGCGTTCGTCAAGCGCGCGCCGCAGCTGACCCGCGACGAGCGGCAGGCCGAGATCCAGCGCCTGCGCCGCGAGTACGGCTTCAGCGCGCTGGAGGCCGCGAAGGGCCGCGAACTCATGGAGCTGCCCGAGCCGCACGAGACGCTCGAGCTGGCCGCCGCTGCGTGACAGCCGAGCTTGCCTGCCGCGTCGTCCTCCCCGGCGCGGCAGGCGAGGTAGAGAGGTCAGTCACCGATTCACCTCCAGTGAACACGGGACTCCTGTGGACGGGGCACACACACCCTTAAGGCCAGCGAACCGGCTCTGCGGCGTGTAAAGCCCTGCGCTTCGCGTCGCCCTCCGGACGATCCCTGACGGGACAGGGCTTGACACGCCTCGCCGGCCCGCTCTGGCCGGGCGTGCTCAAACCCCGACCAAAGGAGTAACAGTGAGCACTTCTACAGCTAACTCATCACCTTCTTCTCGTCAGCTTCGCTACCTACGCGTTCTGGCCGAGCAGACAGGCACGAGCTTCACCTATCCCGCAACGCGGGCGCAGGCGAGCTCTGAGATCGAGCGGCTCGTCAAGCTCAAGTCCGGCGCCGACCGGCTTCCGCTCGATCTGCCCGACGACACGGCCACCGAGTCGCTTCACTACGCCACGGCGGTTCACTCCGACGAGGTCTCCGGCCATGGCGTCTCGGCCAAATGGGCCAACGGCGCCGACGCACCCGACGTTGCTCCACCGTCCACCGTCGGCGAGCGCACCGAGCTCGGTCGCTACCGAATCAGCGCCGGCGAGCGCGTCCTCTACGGCCAGCGCGTCAGCGGCCGCGTGCGTGTCACCGATCGCCCGACGATGCCGGGCGGGCGCTCCTACCTGATCGAGTCCGGCGTCGAGATCGACGGCTTGCAGGCGCTCAAGGCTCTGATCGCCGACTACATCGAGCAGGCGCAGGCACTCGACCGGGTGCCGATGGCGAGCAGCGCGTTGCGCCAGCACAGCGAGTACCTCGCCGACGCTTAGAAGCGGCGGCGCTCGGGCGCCAGCGGCCGGGCCCCGGCTCTCTGCAGCCCGGGGTCGCCGCTCGGCCTGCCTAAAGGCCAGCAGACCGGCTTGCCGAGACGTCAAGCCGCGCGCTGCGCGTCGCCTGCGGCGATCCCAGTCGGGACGGGCTTGACCCCTCGCGCCGCCCTGCTCAGGCCCGGGCATGCCAATCCACGACCCAAGGAGCAGAGATGAGCACAACGACTCGGGAGGATGTCCGGATCGTCGTGGAACTTTGAGAGCGGCCTCCGGGGTTTGACTGTCACACGGTAACGGTTTGTGGCTCCTCGGCGTGAGAGGCGGCGGCGGGGGTGGGTGGAGCGGCTTGCGCTGCGTGGCGTTCGATCGCGACCACGAGCGCGGCGAGGTCGCGGTAGCCGATGATCCGCCGGAACTGTCGCTCGGCGACGAGCATCCCGGCGGCGGTCCAGCGCTTGCGCATGTCGCCGTCCTGCCAGCGCTTCACGTTGCGCTGGGTGCGGCGGACGATCTCGATCATGCTCTCGCACGGGTTCGTCGAGCACAGCGTCTTTGCGAGCTGGCCGGTGATCCCAAGCCGCATCAGCGTCAGCGTCTCGGGTATCCCCTCCCGCAGCGAGGCGGCGGCGTCGGGCCAGCTGCGCTCGAGTTCTGAAGCCAGGAGTTCGAGGCGCTGCTCGGCGAGATCCGGGTCCTTGAGCGCCCATGTGCCGCGGATCTTCACAAGGACGGCGGGACGGTCGCGTTCGGGAAGCAGGTCGCAGACATTGCGCTCCTTGTGGCGGTGACACCGGTGTACCAGTGCGCGCTCGCCGAACACGTCCTTGATCGCCCGGCGGATCGCCTTGGCGCCGTCGATGGCGAACAAGATCGCCTGCTCGGGGTCAAGGCCCCGGTCGACCAGGTCGGCGAGCAGCGTCCGGGCGAGCGTGGCGTTCTCGGTCGAGCCCTCCCACAGCCCAAGCGGGGTCTTCACGCCCTCAGTCGAGATTCCGAGCGCGACGATGTGCGTGCGGCCGGCGATCTCCAACCCGTCGAGCATCATCACCGCCACGCGCACGTCGTCCAGCCGACGGCCCATCAGCTCGCCCAGCGCGGTGCGCGTGCGCTCGATGAACACCTCCGAGACCGTGCTCTTGCCCGTCGATGTGCCGGTCCGCTCGACCTCCTCGCCGACCGCCTCGCCGACCGCTGCGTACCTGCGAGTCGAGACGCCCGCGAGTATCCGGTCCATCACCGCCCTCGTGAGCGGGTCGCGGCCGGCGAAGTACTCATAGGTCGCCACCGGCAGCTCCCGCGCATCGTCGGCGGTGCGCACACGCGGCCGGTCGACCTTCACGCGCCGGCCACCCAGCGTCATCGACCCGTCCTCGTGGCCATGGCGCTTGGCGACACGACCAGGGTTGTGCTTGCCCTTCGGTCCGACGACCTCCTCGACCTCGAACTCCATCAGCTCATGAACAACACCGAGCCCGACGCCGACGCTCAGCGCGAGCAACCCCTCCTTCGCCGCCCCGACGAGTTCGCCGAGCGCCTCCTGGATTTGCGGTGGGAGCGGACTCCCAGCGGCCTCCGAGGCCGTGACGACCTGTGAGCCAGATACCTTCTTCATGGCGGTTTCCTCCTGTCCTCGCGGACTTGTTGACACCCCGAACGCTCCCAACGGGAGCGGACGAGGCGGGAGGACCGCCACTCAAAGTTCTACGAGGACTCGGACAACCTCCGACTCGGCGTAACGGCGGCCTGCTGGTCGCCACACACGTAGACCTCGGCGCGCCGCGCGCGGTTCAGTGCAAGCGCGAGCGCCACCACGTCTACATCGGGCGCCCCTCGAAGTGGGGCAACCCGTTCGTAGTCGGCAAGCACGGAACGCGCGAGCAGGTGATCGAGCGCTACGAGCGCTGGCTGCTCGGCAACGACGCGCTGATGGCGGCGCTACCGGAGCTGCGCGGCAAGGTGCTCGGGTGCTGGTGCGCCCCGCGCGCCTGCCACGGCGACGTGCTCGTGCGGCTCGCCAACGCGGCGCGCTGAGCGCCGGCGCTCGACCGTCGCAGCGGCTCGCGCAGGGCAGCGGGTCACTCGCGCGGGGCCTCGCCCTCCTGAGCTTGGCACGCCTACGGCGTGCCTGGGGTCGGGCTCCGCGGCCCCGCGCAAGGCGGGGCTCTGAACAGATCGGAGTCGGCGATGAACGACACGACGGCCTCACTGGTGATCGTCGGAGAGCACCTGCAGGACGAGTCGTTGGCAGAGCAGCTCGCGCTCGACGGCTACGCCGTGCGCACCGCCGGCGATCGCGCGCAGCTACGCGCCCTGGCCGAGTCCGGCCCCATCCATCTGATCCTGCTGGGCGCCGGTGCCCGCGCCGGAGAGCGCGAGCATCTCGTGCGCGCACTGCGCGATGGGGCGCTCGCGCCGCAGCTGCAGCCGAGCGCCCGGGTGCTGTGGCTCGCCAGCGCCGATCAGCCCGCCGAGCTGCTGCGGGCCTTCCGCGCCGGAGCCGACGATGTCGCACGCGCGGACTGCGCCTATGACGAGCTGCAGGCACGAGTTCAGGCGCTGCTCGCGCGTGGGCGCGCCCGCGACCTGCGCCTGCTGCGCCACGGAGCGCTGAGCATCGACACCGCCGCGCGGGAGGTCAGCTTCGGCTCGCTGCGCGTCGAGCTGCGCCGCCAGGAGTACGCGCTGCTGGTCTACCTCGCACGCGATCCGCGCCGCGTGTTCAGCAAGCGCGAGTTGCTGCGCGAGGTGTGGGGATTTCGCTCCAGCGCCTCGACGAGGACGCTCGCGCTGCACGCCTCGCGCTTGCGGCGCAAGCTCGCTCGGGTCGGCGCGGGGGCCGGCTGGGTCAGCTCGGTGTGGGGCGTCGGCTACCGCCTCGCCCCGGCTGTGGCAGAGGAGTCCGAGGCGCCATCAACAGAGGCAGGAGCGCGCGTGCGGTCGCGGCCGTGGCCGTCGCCAGCGTCGCACGCTTCGCGTGCCTCGCGGACGGCCAACGGCCCGCGCCCGGCGGGCCGCGCCCGCAAAGGAGAGTCATGACCGCGAGAACGATCACAGCCCGTCGCGACCAGACCGCCGCGCCGAAGCTGCATCCCGACGTGCTCGGCCGCTACCGCGAGCGATCCGGCGCCGAGCGTCAGCTTCGCTGCCTGCATCTGAGCGATGGCAGCCGGCTTGTCGTCGACTGGCGCAGCGACGCTCGCGCTGACGCTCGACTCGTCGGCGCGCTCGCGTCCGATGAACCGCGCGAGAACGCACGCCTGCTTGCCGAGCTGTATCTCGCCGACCCGAACAGAGGGCGTTGTCAACGCCTTTGCCGATCCGACTTGTCGGGCGCCCAGGGGCCAGAGCCAGACACGACCGCGAAGCCGACCGAGCCGCTGCGCGACGACGCCGGCGTGAGCTACGCGATCGCAGCGGTGCGCTGTGGCAAGCCCTACCGCGAGCTGCGCTGGACGCGCTGCGCTCCCGGCGAGACGGATGAGCAGCCGATCTGCCTGCGAGAACTGCTCGCCGAGCTGCAGGCTTACGAGCCCGCGCGCTCGCTCACTGTGCACGCAATCGCGCGCTACGAAGACGACGCGAGCGTTTCGGTCTGCCGACTTCGCGCCGAGCTGCAGCGCCTCGACGCGAGCCCGATCGTGCTGAACACGCGCCTGCGCGAAGCCGTGCTCAGGCGCGCCGCCAGCGGCGACAGCCTCAGTCAGATCGCGCTCCGCTGCGGGCGGGCCAAGCGACACGCAGAGGGGCACGTCAGCGGCGAAACGAGCTGGCTTGGCCGTCGCATCGGCCTGTTGCCCGAGGGCGGTTGCGCGGAGCCGACGCGGTGGGTCCACAGCGAAGTCCTTGCGCTGATCGCGCGGCAGGGACTCGACCTCTGCCCGGCAGAGGTCGAAGCGGCCTAGCTCCGCGCGAGCCGCGCGCGGCGATCGCACGAAGCAACAACCACAAAGGAGCAGCGATGAGCACGACAGGGGCAGAGGCGGACAGAGACGAGTCGTGGGCCTACGGCTACACCTTCCGTGAGGTCGAAGCGATGGACCGCTTCGACGCATTCGAGGCTGGCGTTGCTGCCGGCGACGCTCGCGCGCGAGAAGACCTCCGCGGATGGGCGCTGCTCGTCGGCGACCCGCGCGGCGGGCTCCACGTCGTCGGTCCATTCCCGAGCCAAGAGGCAGCCGAGGCGCGCGCGTCGAGGTGGGAATGCACCGATTGGTGGCCGATGGAGCTTCAGCACCGAGCTCCCGGCGCGCGCGACAAGCCCATCGGCGACTGAGCTCCGGCACGCCGCGCCACGGTCGCGGGGCGTAGCGTGCTGTAGGGCCACGGGCTACCCCGACTTTGCGTAGCGGAACCGCCCTGCGCGGGCTCGCGCCCGGCTCCAGCGGCTCTCCGGCGACTCGCTGGCCGGCAGTCGCTCACGGTTGCATCACCACCCAAACGACAGATACCGCACGCGGGCTGCGCCCGCTGTGATCGAGCCTCCTGCGTCGGCTCTGCTGTCGTTCCCGGCGCTTTGTAGCGCCGGCCTTGCAGCCCTGCGGGCTGCCCGCTCGCCGTTCGCCAGCTCACAGACTCACGCGGCCGGCGCACAGCGCCAAGCCCGAACAGACTAGATGCACAGGTGTGCCCGGACTATCTCCGCGCTATCTAATTCGTTGGCCGCTCGGAGCACCTCGGGGTCAATAGCCGTCGTGATGACCGCAGCCAGCATCGGCGCCGCCAAGGCGGGCGGCTACGCCCGCTACCTGGAGTCAAAGACGATCGAGCCCGAGCGCGGCGACTACTACCTCAGCCCGGGCGGCGAGCTGACGCAGGCGCCGGGCCGCTGGCTAGCCACGCCCGACACGCTCGCGCGGCTGGGCATCGAGGGGGCGCGCGTCGAGGGCCCGGAGTTCATCGCCCTGATGGAGGGCCGTCATCCGCGCACCGGCGCTTGGCTTCGGCGCGCGGGCGCCGACGGTCGGCGCGGCGGCGGGATCGACCTCACGTTCAGCGCGCCGAAGTCGGTATCTGCCGTGTGGGCACTCGGCGATGAAGCACAGCGGCGTGAGATCGAGGACGCGCACGCCGCCGCCGTGAGCGAGGCAGTCGCGCACCTAACAGAGAACGTGCCGACAGTGCGCCGTCGCTACGAAGGCCCCGCCGTCGAGGAGCGCGCCGCCGACCTGCTCGCGGCTGAGTACCGGCACACCACGGCACGCGGGGTGATCGAAGGCGACGTGCCTGATCCGCAGCTGCACAGCCACGTCGTCATCACCAGCGCGATTCGCGAGGACGGTCGCCTGGTCGCCGTCGCCTCGCGTCCGATCTTTCGCTCCGCACGCGAGCTCGGCGCCTACTACCGCTCGGCGCTTGCGTACGAGCTCGGCCAGCGCGGCTTCGCGATCGAGCGTGCGACTGGCAAGCAGGGTCGCTACTTCGAGATCGCCGGGGTCCCGCGCGGCCTGCTCGACGTCTTCTCCGCACGCAGTCGTGAGGTCGCCCGTGCCGCCGAGCGTTTCCGGGCGAAGTGGGGGAGGGCGCCCGAGCGCGACGAGCTGCGCGCGCTGAAGCTCGAGAACCGCAAGGCGAAGGTGCTCGTCACGAAGGCCGATCTGCAGCATGCGTGGAACGACACCGCCGCGCGCCACGACTTCGACGGGCACCCATCGCAAGCCGAAACAGCTCAACCGCCGGCGCCGCAGCCGGCGCTCGAGGATCGTGTCGAGCAGCGCTTGACCGAGCGCGCCGCGACCTTCGAGGCACGCGAGCTGCGCGCGGTGCTGCTCGAGCAATCGGTCGGCGAGCTCTCCCCGGGCGAGGCACTTGCCGTCGCGCACACGATGATCGCCGAGCGGCGCGTGCTGCCGCTGCAAGGCGGGCTGATGACGACGCTCGCCGTGCGCGCCTCCGAGCAGGCGATCGAGCGGCGCTTCTCAGAGCTGGCGCTCGACGCCGGTCGCGACGTTGGCGAGCACGCGCGGGAGCTGGCGGCCGATCACGTCGGCGTGCGGATCGGCGGCGCGCTCTCAGACGAGCAGGCACACGCGCTACGCGTCATCACCGGCGAAGCGCGCGGCGCCGTGCTCGTCGGTCCCGCCGGCACCGGCAAGGGCGTGGTGATCGACGCCGCGGCCTTTGCCGAGCAGATCGACGGCAACGAGACGTTCGGCATCGCCGTTTCGGGCTCGACGGCGCAGCGCTTGGGGCAAGACAGTCCGTCGCTCGCCGGCCAGACGCTGACGCTCGACGCACTCGTCGTCCGCGCCGAGCGCGGACAGCTCACCGTCGGCGAGACCACCACGATCTACTTCGACGAGGCGGGCATGGCCGACACCGACCGCTTGGATCGTCTGACCGAGCTCGTGGCAGACCGGGGCGCCAAGCTGGTCGCGATCGGCGACGGTGCGCAGCTGCCCTCGATCGGCGCCGGCGGCATGTTCGACCGACTCGCTGAGCTCGCACCGAGCGCCGAGCTCTCCAACGTCAGGCGCACGCTCGACCCCGCCGAACAGCGCGCCTGGGCGGACCTGCGCGCCGGGCGTTCAGACAAGGCGATGGCCCACTACCTCGCCGAGGGGCGCTTGCACTTCTCCGACAGCCGCGACGAGGCGGTCGAGCACGCGGTCCAAAGCTGGGTGGAATTGACCGAGGTGCATCCGATCGAGCAGGTCGCCTTGATCTCCGACGCCTCAAACAAGGAGATCCATCGCCTCAACGCTCGCGCCCAGCACCAGCGCGCCGAGCGCGGTGAGCTCGGCGAGGTTGAGGTTCCCGTACCCGGCGTCCACTACGGCCTGCGCGAAGGCGATCGCGTGGCGTTGATCGAGCAGCACCGCGAGCCGGGCCGGCCGCGGATCGAGAACGGCGAACGGGGCGAGGTGCTCGCGATCGACCGCGGAGGGGAGGTGCTGATCGGGTTCGACCTGACGGGCGAGCGCAGGATCCTCGCCGGCGAGGATCTCGCTCGCGTGCGGCTCGGCTACGCGCAGCACATCCACCGCGCGCAGGGCGCCACGGTGACGCGCACGCTCGTCGTCACCGGCGGCTGGCAGACGAGCAAGGAGCCGGCCTACGTCGAGGCATCGCGAGCCCGTCGCGGCACCGACTGGTTCGTCTCGCGCGAGGAGCTCGGCGTCGAGGGCCAAGGCTCAGATCGGATCGCGCGCCTGGCACAGAGCATGAGCCGAAGCCACGCGCAGACGCCGTCGCTGGCCTACCCCGAGCCGCCGGATGCGCTCTACGGCCCCGGCTTCACCGACGCGATTGAGCAGACCCGCTCGCGACTACCTGGCATCGCGCGCCTCCTTCATCGAATCGCCAAGCCTCAGCCGGCACCGGAGCGGACGCGATGAGCCGCAAGTACCAAGTCACCGTGCCGGGTCCGGTCGCCGAACAGCTCGAGCAGCTCGCCGCCGCGACCGAGCAACCGCCGACCACGCTCGCCGGGCAGTTCGTGCGTAGCGAAGTGGCGCGCGCCGTCGCGGACGGGAAGGTGCGCCCGTTGCGCCAGCTGCCGGCGACGACGGGCGCGGCTATGGGCCGCGGTGCACGGGCACGTTGGCTTGAGCCCTACGGCGGGGACGCCGACTGGCGAGCGGATATGTGGGGGCAGATCGTCGCGCTGCATGGGCGCTACCCGAAAGCGCTCGCCTGGCTACAGGAGGAATGGTGGACCGAGGAGGAACTGCTTGAGACGTTGTCCGCGCTGGCGGTGTGGCGCGCTGAGATCGACGACGCCGGCGTCGACTCGCGTGAAGAGTTGGCTTTCAAGCTGCAACTGCGCGAGCTCTCACAGGTGCTGCGCCAGGCAGGCGGGGGAGTCACGAAGGCTTGGAGGCCCGGCGCGCTGCCGGACGAGTGGCGCGAGGGCTGACGCACACACATGCCGATGTGCATCCACTTTGCATCAACTTCGCATCCTCGCCCCACAGCCCGGCACCCGTCGCCTACGGTGAAACGAATCTGACAAAAAAGTGGCGCCGGCGACAGCTAGAACTGCCCCGGCGCCGTGGCACAGGAGGGTCAACTCCCATGCGTCACCACCGTACCCAAGCGGGCTCGGATGAGCACCGCCGCCTCGACAGGGCGATCGTCCTCGAGCTGCTCGAAGACCGCGAGCGCTGGACGCGCGACGAGCTCACGGCGGCCGTCAACGTCGATCGCTCCGCCCTGGACGGCGCGATCGAACGCCTGACGGCAGACGGCGTTGCCATCCTCGACGGCGAAGACGTGCTCGCCTCGCCCTGCGCCCGGCGCATTGACGCGCTCGACTTGATTGGCATATGAGCGGTCAGCCCTCCGAGCTCGGGCGCTTTCATCCCGTGCCCGAGAGCCTTGTGCTCGTCGCCGTCGAGCGCGCTCAGCGCCACGAGAGCAGTTGCGTCGGCCCGGTCGCGATGACCCGGATCGCCCAGCACCTCGGCTTCGTTCCCGGCGCCTACACCACGCGTAACCTGCGCCCGCTCCTGAGCACGCTTGTACAGGCCGGCGCTTTGGAGCACTTGCGCAGGTTCAGCCGCGACCAGTGGGCGCTCACAAGCGCAGGCCGTCGGCGGATCAGCCGGGCGCGAGCCCGCGAGGACCAGCTTGAGCTACCCGAGTCCCCACAGCACCGTCTGTGGCGTCAGCAGCACACGCGCGCCCTCGAGGGAATGGCCGAGTACCGCCGGCGACTACGCGAGGCGCTTGAGCAAGCCGCAGCGATGATCGACGACGGGCGCGTCGACTCTGAGGCGTGGCTGACAATGACCAAGCGACTAAAAGTCAGGTCGGAGCTATTCGGCTCGGCGATCCATTGCGCCCGCGAGTGGGCCGAGCCCGACGACGGAGACCGGGACGCCGAAGATCAGCGGACCCTTGACGATCGGCGGCGAATCCTCTGGCACCCCGACGAAGACGTATGAGCGTCCCGCGCGAGGAGTCAGGCGATATCGCGCGCCGCGAGCGCGGGCTCGACGACGAGATCCTGCGCCTGCTGTTCAGCTCGCCCTATCCGTGGACTGTCGCGGAGCTCGCCCGCGAACTTGGCGACGGTGGCGCGGAGGACGGCGTTGGCCGACTCGCGGGCGCCGGCCTCGTGCATCGGATTGGGGACCTCGCGTTTCCCGCGCGAGCTGCACGCCGCGCGCGTGAGCTGCACGAGCCCTACTGACGCGCCCTCCGATCAGCGGCCTTCGCCCATGAGGGAGCGGAGCTCGCGGACGCGTTCATCGACCTCGCGCTGCTCGGCGTCGTTGAGCGCGCGGCTCAGACCGTCCTGGTTGACGCACACCGTCAGTCCCGGCTCAGACCTGGCTGCTAGCACCGTGGCGATCGCGTCGATCGTCCCGGCTGTATCAAGCGCTATGTGCGGCTGTGTCGGATCGAAGATGACGTACACGCGAACGTATGTTCGCATATCGCCCGCGACCGGGTGCGCTTGGGAGGGGCGCAAAAGGACCCCGCTGGCGGTTGCGCGGAGTTCGGACGCAGGTCGGGCGTCGAGCCTGGCCTTGAGCAAGCGCTCGAGGTAGGCGGGCAGCGCTGTCACCACACAAAGGTCGCTGCCCGCGGCAGGGGTGCTTGCTCGCATTCACGCTGCGGCGGCGCGTGATGACGCGGCCTTCTTCTCTTCGCGCTTGACACGACGATGCTCGCTCAAGGAAGCCTTGGCCTCCTCGAGGCGCCCGGCGGCCTTCGCGTCGCGAATCAAGGAGAGGGCTCGCCCGCTGTAGCGGCCGTGAACCTGCTTACCGAGGTTGAAGACCTTGAAGCTCTCTTCATCATCCTTCAGTCCCAGGAGAAAGACCAGCGCTTCGCCCTCGTACCAGGTGATGCCGGCGTGGCTGAGGAGCTGCTTGAAGTTGAAGCACCAGTAATCGAGCTCTGAGATCTTGAGGATGCTCGCCGCGTCCTGCGCTCCGTCTTCGCCAGGCCGTACGACTCGCACTGGCGCGGCTCCCTTGCTCTTGACGATCCGGAGCTTGTAGGTTGTGCCCTCGTCGTGCTCCAGAGAGAGGCGCGCCAGCCCTGGAAGAACGCTCGTCCAGTCATCTGCCTCTTGAAGCTTCTTGGCGACCCGTTGAAGCTGTTTCTCGGTTGGTGGCGTAGGCTTCCCGACTGGATCGTCTGCGGCTTGTTCCGAAACCACCAGCGTGCGCAGGAAGGCGAGGGCCTCCGCATTGCGATGCTTAGGCCGCTTGAGGAGCTCGCGAATCTGCTCGACGTCACCGCTCGTGAGCAGGAACATCTCTCGTGGCGGGTGCGCCGAGACCGGCAGCATGCGGTTCGCGAAGCCGTGGTAGTCGGCGAGGCGCGTGTTGAAGCAGCGGGCGAGAAGGTCGTCAAAGAGCCGGAGGCCACTCCCGGCGTCGAGGTAAAGGCGCTCGTCAGAAACGTGAGCGCCTTGGTGCTGGACCGCATCCCGATGCGCCGCCACGGTCGCGGCGACAACGGCCTCGTCTTCGGAGAGTTTGCCCATGCCACGAACGATTCCCAGGCATTCACGGAGCGTGTACGAGTTGCCGCCGCTCTTCGGTTGAATCTCAGCTCGCTCCTCCCAGATGATCGCCTTCAAGAGCATCTCGAAGGCGTGCTGGAGGTGCAGGAGTACGCCTTGCGTTCTGGCGACTGGCGACGGGCGGTTGAAGATCTCCACAGCAAGCGTGAGCGACTCAATTCCGGTTTGCTTAAGAAGGCGGGTGCGGCGCTTCATGGCGTGGGCCAGTCTGGCCTACGTTTCGGATGCCACTAACGCGCTGAGATCGAGCTAGTCCGCCTCGGCTTCGCGTCGCCGCGTCATGTCGCGTGCTTCGCTGATGGTCTCGTAGGTCAGCAGCAGGTCGTTGCAAACGTCCATCGAAACGGAAACCGACATTGGTAGGCGGAGTTTTGGCCGACCATCACGTTGCTCATAGTGGAGCGTCAGCTCAGCCGTGACCCTCAAGGCACCGAGAACGCGAGGAACGCGTCCGAGAGAACTTGCGGCTGCAGCTTGCCAAACTCAGCTTGTGGAACCTTGAGATAGAGCCAGGTCACGCTGGTCAGGAGCGTCGCGTTCTCGCACCAGATTGTCGCCGCCCGATCCTTGTGCGCCACGTCGATGTTTTCCTGGCCCTTCGTCTCGATGACGTAGTGCGCGCCATCGAGATCCACGGCGACGAAGTCTGGCTCGTAGTAGCGGAGGTTCGTCGCACTATCGGTGTACTCGATCGTGAAGCCGAACCGTCGTGGCAGCTTGGCGAACGACTTGACGTCGGAGGCGTCCTGGAGGAACTGCCCAAACCGCTGCTCAAACTCGTTGTCGCCAGCCACGAGGTTGAAGACCGTCTTGCTTGCCTCAAAGGTGGGACGGGAGAACGGGAACGGCTCCGTCTCCGAGAGCGCCCGTCCAGGGTGCTCAAGCGTCGGCGAGAGTTCTTCCACGACGAGGCTCCGCAGGACCGTGGCGAACGTCTTGACCGTGACGTACTGAGCCACGCTCGTCGCAATCGCGCGGATGATCGCTTTGTCGGCGAGATCGACCGTCTCTCCGAACGCGCGGTCACGCAGGAAATCGCGGACCTTGGGGACGAGCGCCGCGAACTGCGACGGGAGCTTTACGTCCTGGGCTATCCGCTTGGCGTAGTAGGAGATGACCTCCTCAGCGGTCTGGGGCTCGGGGATGGTGTAGTCGCGCTCGACGAGCTTCTCCAGGGTGATGATGTCCACACCCTCGTAGTGGAACTGCTGCGCCGCCGCGTCGCCCTCCTTCTTCGGGAAGCGAGGGGAGACGAGCTTCGAGACGTCGATCCCCGCGATCTCCTCGGCGAGGGTCTTCTTCCTGGCGAGGATGGGGCTCAGCACGGGGATGGTGATGTCATGGTTGAGCTTCGCCTCATCAGGTTCGATGGTCGTGATGACTACCGGCTCTTTGAGGTTGAAGGTGTCGAGGGCGATGTCCTCATCCCGTTCCAGCTGCTCCACGAACTTGAGGAAGGCTGGGTTGCCTATAACGTCCACGCGCTCAACGTAAGTGGAGGTGCGATCGCCGAACATCAGTCGAAGGCCGCGGCCAATCGTCTGCTCCGGGAGGATGTTCGCTTTCGAGGTGTAGGGGCGCAGCCCGACGATGACGGTGACGTTCTGCACATCCCACCCCTCGCGGAGCATGAGCACACTGACGATGGCGTTCACGGGACTCTGTCCCTCATCCACCCGTCGGGCGACCTCGCGTGCCGCGTCGAGGTCTTTCTTCGAGACCTCGCCGCTGCGGTCGGTGTGGATGACGAGGAGCTGCGGATCGCCACCATCTGTTGCCCCGAACTCTTCTGGATACTTCACGCGGAGGTAGTCGCCGACGTCATCGGCCTCGGCGGTGCTGTTGAGCATGATGAACAGCACCGGCTTCTTGCCGAGTGGCTTGAGCTGCTCGCGATACTCGCGCCAGCGCTCGACGCCGGCAGTGAGGTACCCCTGGTACTTGACGCTGGCCACGTCGGATCGTGCCTCGTCGAGGCCGGCAGTGACTCCCTTCATCGGCTGCTTGACGACGGCGTCGATGATGGCCTGCTTCAGCGGGTAGTCGAAGACGGTCCAGGTGAAGAGGCCGCCTTTCTGGTAGCGCGGCGTTGCCGAGAAGTCGAGCTGGCCGAGCACGCCCGCAGTGCTCTCATCGTTGAGTCGGCGGATGACCCGGCTCCACTCGCTTTCCTCATCGTGTAGGTGGTGGCCCTCGTCGTTGATGACGAGCGCGGGCTCGCCACGAGCTGCGATCCGATCATCGAAGTCCTCAACCTCGCCGCTGCCCGTTGGCGGCGCCGGCCCCAGCACGTCCGTCATGACCTCTGGCTCGTCGGGATCGGTGGTCCCAGCTCGCTCGTAGAACTGCTGAATGTTCGTGAGGTAGAGCGCGCCCTGCGAGCTTGCGCGCTCCGGGTCGCCACGCATGTAGAAGTCCATCTCCCAGAAGATCCGAAGCTCCGGTGGGATGATCGGGTCGGTCTTGAACACCCGGCCGCCGCTGAAGTCGGAGCGCAGCCGCTCAAACACGATGACGTTGGGCGCGATGATAAGGAACGTCTTTGCGTAGTCATCGCTACCCTCAGCGACCGCATTGAGATACTGCCACGCGACGACGAGCGCCATGACCTTCGTCTTGCCGGAGCCGGTCGCCATCTTGATCGCATAGCGAGCGAAGTCGTCGTACTGCAGGACGTGTATTCCGGGGGTTTTGGCGAAGCGCTCTACAAGATCTCGATGGCGCCTGACCTTCTCCACCTCATAGAGCCAAGCGAGGGTCTCGACCGCCTCACGCTGCGCTCCGTAGTACTGGAAGGACTGACCGTCGACGCGACGGTGATCTGTCGAGAACCAGAAGTTGAAGAGCGCCTTGGTCGTGTCCGTCGCTCCTTTGTACTTCTTCGCGCGCCACTCCTTGACGGCCTTACGGATTTCGGGGACGCACGGCGCGGTCGTCACGCGCGCAGTGAGAAGGTCTTCCTGCTCGCCTTGCGGCTCGGCCGCCTTACGCGGCACGACTAGCGACCTTTACCGACATCGTCTTCGTCGTGTCGTTGCCGAGGATGTCGATTACCTTGAGGACGACCGCGTAGTCCCCTGGCTCTGCGTAGGTGTGCTCCGCGGCGAGGGCGAGGTCCCGAGACTTCCTTGTGCGATAGGCCTGCCACTCGTTGTGAAACGTGTCCCCTTTGTTGTCCCAGTCCACGGCCCAGTAGTCAATCCACTGCGACCAGTGCGTGACCGCAGCCTGCACGTCCGCGGGCACATCGTCGAGAGGGATAATGAAGTCCTCTAGTGTCAGCGTTACCTTCCGGCGAGCCTGTTTCACCCCGACCCCGAGCGCAGCCAGCTCGAAGAACCTCACGTCACCCTGCTCGACGGCTCGCTTGTCGAGAACCTCGCGCGGGATGCGGACAAGTCGCAGGTCGATGTTCGCCTTCTTGGCGTCTTGCCGAGCGATCTCATTCAACTCGAACGCGAAGTCCCAGCCGAGAATGTCCACGCTCTGCGTGCTCGGCGCGCCTTTCCCCGTGCCAACAATCTTCCGGAACTCCACAACGATCTGCTTGACGTCACCCGTGGTAACCGGGGCATCGACTGTGCCGACATACACCATCCGACCTTGCTTCAGGCCATGCAGCCAGGTGTACCCGGCGACAGGAGTCGCGCGGTAGAGGTCGAGGATGAAAGATCGGTAGGCAGACGTCCGAGCCGTCGCCGAGTCCCCGAACTCTACCTCCTGCCAGAGCTGGCGCTCGTACTTCCCGAGGTTCTCGACGGCGAACGGCTGCACGTCGCCGATGTTGAGGAGTCGCTTGCGCGTCGTGTGGACGGCGAAGCGCCCGAGGTCGCACGCGATCCAGCGCCGACCGAGTTTCTCGGCGACGGCGGGGGTCGTTCCCGAGCCGCAGAAGAAGTCGGCGACGAGATCCCCTCGTTCAGAGGACGCCTCGATGATCCGCTCAAGCAGGGATTCAGGCTTTTGAGTCGCGTATCCGGTTCGCTCGGTGTCCGACGCCTGCAGGTTGCCGATGTCATCCCACAGCGACTGCACGGGGACTCCGCGGCCCTCGTCCAGGTAGTACTTGCGGTTGGGCACGGCACCCGGTTTCGATTGGACGACCAAGCCTCTGTCGATGAGGTCCTGCATCGCCTCCCTCGAGTATCGCCAATACCGGGTCACGCCCAACACCTCATACTGCGGATTCCCCTTGGCCTTGCCTCCTGGGCCGATCATGCTGACGAGTCGATAGCGACGCCCGCTGTCAGGCTCAACGTGACGGTATGCGGTGTCTATGTACTCCTCCGAGTACTCGCCAAACGGCTGGTTGAACGTGTAGTCGTCCGACTTCGTGTAGAAGAGAATCGACTCGGTAGCCGGGCCCCAGAGTCGGCTGCCCTGCCCGAAGTTGCCCTTGACGGTTGTTGCCCGCTTCCAGACGATCTCGTTGCGAAAATTGCCCTCCCCGAGCAGTTCATCCAGCACGAGCTTAATCGGGTGGCTCACGTTTGTCCCAAGGTGCACGTAGATCGAGCCACGCTGGGAGAGGAGTTCAACCATGTAAGCCAGCCGGTCATAGAGCATCGCGATGTAGGAATCGAGTCCTTTGCCCCACATGTCTCGGTATGCCTTCTGCTCGATAAGGGAAGGCTGCTTAATGAACTCCTCGTCGCCGATCACCGCCCGGAACGAGAAGTCCTGGCCGGTCGCGAAAGGCGGATCGATGTAGATGAGATCAACCTGCTCAGCGAACTCCTCCAAGAGCGCTGGGAGGACGTACTTATTGTCACCCCAGACCAGGCGATTGCGCCAATCGGTCGATCGCTCCTCCGCGAAGAAGTCCAGCGACCGCTGGCGCTCTTGCGCTGACTCGTTGACCGTCTCGACTGTCTGGAACGGCAACGACACACGCGGCGAAGCCACCCGCCGACCGGCGTCGTCGTACTTCCCCTCCCAGACAAGCTCAGGCATCCCTGTCACTTCCTGGCCGATGGACCGAGCCTGCTTGCTCCACGCCTTGCTCCTTCCTGGGGTTGGACTCGCCGATGATCGGCGGAGCCTAACGCCACGGACTCTCGGACGAGTTCGCAGCTAGTGCTAGCCGGCGGCAGGCCCGAGGAGGCCGAGCTGGGCGCTCTTGGGCTTGCGGTTCGCCTTCTCCCACAGCTCGACCGCCGTCGCCTTCCGAGATGCGAGCACGATGTCGTAGAGCGGCGAGTTCATGGGGATGGTCCTCACGCAGCGGCGCGCGGTGTGGATGAGCCCGAGCCCATGAAGTTGCGCGTCGTAGTGAGCGCGGATAGCGTCTGCCGTGCTGCCCTCGTCAGGGCGCAGGAGGTCGGTCGGCTGCGGGTGGTTGAGCATTCGGCTCGGCCCCTCGACGCCGCCGGCTGCGAGCGAGCGGTGGATGCCGGAGACGGGCAGGTTGATGATGAGATCGAGGTACTGGAAGCGCTCGACGAGCGAGCGGATCGTCGCGAAGTGCAGGTTCGGCTTCGCCGGGTCCAGGTATGCGATGACGAGCGCGCGCGGGTTGATGTGCGAGCAAACGCGCTCCAGGTGCGAGGGATCGTTCGCGTTCCCGACCAGCACGTCGGATGTCGGCATGCCCGGCGCATCAGCGCGCAGCGCCTCGATACGGGCCCTCAGCGCATCGACGCAGACCTCGGAGGCGTCGGAGAAGACGTAGTGATCGAACGGAGTGGTAATGCCGAGCGCCTGCAGCGGCGAGCCGGGCACCTCCTCACCGCTGGCCTCATCGAAGAGGTAGCCGGGGCCGCAGTACAGCTCCAAGTAGTGCACCTCGAACCACTTGCGGTTCATCGCCCGCCCGACCGTCCCGAGGTCGCGGCTGACCATCCTCGCCTTCTCTGCCGAGTGGGGCTTGACGAGGCGGACTGGCAGCCCATCCGTGGACCCTGGGACAAGGCCAGCCCCATCGCGGCTGAGCCGTAGCTGCTCGCTCGGGTCGGCAGCGGCCTCAAGCTGCGGCCGGCGAGCGTGCTTCGGTGTTCGTCGGCCGTACTCGTCGGGATTGAAGAGGCGCTTCTGCTTCCGTGCCATGGGGTCAGCCAGAGTACGCCGACCCCAGGACGGCTTCGGGCGGATCTCAGGCGACGGCGAGCAGCTCGCTGCCACGGGCGGTTGGCATCTCGTCCCAGGTCTGCCCGTCGAGTTCGCGCCCGCCGGTCTTCGCCGTGCGGCCTCCCCACTGCTTGAAGAAGAAGGCGACGCTCTCGGCGATGCAGAGGTCGCGGAGATCACGGACCCACTCAGCATCCACGCGACGGTGGCCCGGCCCCGACTCACCGCCGGCGATGAGCCAGTCCATGCCTGTGATGTCGAGACCCTCAAGCGGGCCGAGCAATGGCTCCGCGGAGATGAAGCGCACCGCTGCCGGCACCTCGCGCAGGAAGTCGGCGCGGTGCACGAAGCGCCGGTTCTCGATGCTCACGCCCATCCACACGTTCTCGGGCCAGGGCAGGAGCGGGGCGAGCTCCGCCAAGCGCTCGTGGCGCTTCGTCAGGACCTGGAAGACGTGATGGTCGGCTCGCCGCATCACGTCGAAGACGGCCTGCACGTACTCGACCGGGATGCGCTCGTGGAAGAGATCGCTCATCGAATTGACGAACACAAGCTTGGGCTTGGCCCAGCGCAGGGGCAGCTCCAGGCGCTCGGGCCACAGGCGCAAGTCGAAGCCCTGCTCGTAGGGATGCCCCGGCACGCCGCGGAAGCGCTCAGCAAAGGTCTTCGCGTAGCAATGGGCGCAGCCCGGCGAGACCTCACCGCAGCCTGTGGCGGGGTTCCAGCTAGCCGAGGTCCACTCGATGCGGCTGCGCTCACTCATCGCCACGTACATCTTCGCCGCTTAGGGCCGAGCACCTGTAGCACGCGCATTCCCTGTCGTTTTTCTTGAACGAGGGCTCCGACTACTTATGGATCGACGCGCCCATGCCCGACGAGCAGGGCGCGCCGCGACACCGCCGGCGGCGTCACCGACTCCCCGGGGCTCTACTTCCTCGGATGCTCGATCACCGAGTCCAACCCGAAGCCTGTCAGGGTGACGCTGCGGGCCACGAGACCCGCGATCCCACCGATCGCCCCCCTCGATCGTCATCCACAGCAGGCTCAGCCACGACAGCAGCTTGGCGCGGCGAATCGGCCGCCGGCGCGTCTCGGTGCCGGGTGGCGGACGATCGGAAGCTAAGGTGCTTGCGAACTCACACGCTCACCGGCTCCGCGGACTGTGCGTCGACCAGTTCGGGCTCCTTGAGAATCAGCTCGACGACGTTCGCGATCACCCAATAGACGCGTGTGAGCCTGCCCATCACGGTGTAGAGCGTGTATCGCGGCCAAGGATCGAGATCGTCAAGTCGACGCGCCAGCTTGCTCTTGTCGTTGGCGTTGTGCAGGTACTGCCCGTGAAAGTAGGCATCTAGGATCTTCGCCGGATCTACTCGTTCCTCACGCGTGGGGTACTCGAACCTGATGCCCAGCCCGATCCCGGCCTTCAGCTCGTGTTGCTGCCACTCCGCGAAGCTCGCGATCGCTGCGAGCGCCTCCTTGCGTTTCGCGCCGTCACGACCACGCACTGAGCGCTTCAACAAGTTGAGGATCGCGGCTGCGCTCTGCGGTTCATTGCGTTTGTAGATCGGGCGGAAGGCGCCGATCGCGGCCTGAACCGCTTCGTCGTCGGGCTCCTGCATCTCGCCGCAAATGCCCTCGTCGTCCCAATGCTGGGAGGCCGTCTTCGGCAGCTGCTCAAAGAAACGCATGCGCCCCAGGCGGCGCACGCTCGAGACGAAACCTCGCAGCAACTCGGACTCCGACACGCTGAAAGGTCGGTAGACCTCACTGGGGCTTGCTAGCGGCGTCATCTTCATGCCCCCAACGGTAGCCGCACAAAGGGCGAGCGTCCGGCAGGTCCGATGGTCCCCCGGTGACGTTGGGCGGTTTCGCGCAAGTACCGCTACGACCTCGTCAACTCCTCGCCGTTCCCGGTCGGCGGCCGCCAGCCCGACACGTCTCCGAGCCTGTTTGAGTCGATGCCCAACCTGTGTGCGTGAAGGGGAATCGCGATCGCCGTCACCATCATCCACGACGCCGTGAGGCTGCCAGTCGTCTGGCTGCTGCGCCGCATCGCGTGAAGGAAGTCCTCCTGGCTGATGTCGCCGAGCACCTCCATGCTGCGGATTGCCTGCACCCAGCGAAACTGCAAGTCGGGGCTACCGTCTGACGCCGTCATAATCGTCATCTCAGCGGGAAGGTGGCGGTAGGTCTCAAGCGTGCTCTTGAGCTCGAGCCCCCCGACCTTGGAGTAGTGCACGGTCAGGTGACGAAGCTGCTCATAGAGCGCCTCGACCATTGAGGGCGTCTTGTGCGATGGGCGCGTGTACGCATCCATCAGATTTGCCCCGCCAGGAGGGTTCTTCAGAAGATCGCCAAGGAACTGCCCGATCTCCTCGATTGTGCGCGCGCTCGTGACCAGCCGGCGAGCCTCGAAGAGTCTCGTCACCATATGCCGCTGCCAGAACAGCAAGGCGCGAAGATCGCCTGCCACCATCGCTTCCTTAGCCGGTTTAATCCCGACCTGGAGGTCTTCGGCGAAGGCGGTGAGCGAGAACACCCACTGCGCGATGAGATCGTCGGCTGGGAACAGCTCGGCGATCGTCAGTTGCTTATCCGACCTGTCTCCGAGGCTTGACGGCGTGGTCATCTCATCCAGGCTAGGGCGAGGATCGACCGGGACGTCTCTGAGCCGTCGAACTCAAGGCAGAAAGACGGGCCTGGCGGCGAGCATCTGGCGAACATCTGGCGAACATCTCGCTGGGAATCAATAGGCACGCTTCGGAATGGCCCGGGGGCGCAACCCCAATGTCTACGGGCGTTATCTGCCGTTTCGTGCCCCTCGCTACCCCTGTCTGCCCGCCCTGTTTGGCCTCGACAAGGCGGAGGTCACTGGTTCGAGCCCAGTATCGCCCATGTTTCTCCCCAAGGTCGCCCAGGAACCTCGTGGTTCAACTGTCCTCCGGCCCCGTCCATCGCGGACTGCAGCGCGGATCCAGAGGACGAGCGCCACGAGCAGGCCGACGACGATCACCACGATGCCCCCGACGATCGTCACGAGCCATGGGTTGAACCACCAAGGCTGCTCGTCGGGCGGGGCAAGGCTCACGCCCGTCTCGGTGCCTTGCTGCACAGCGCCTGCCGTTGATGCGGCCGTGATCATGCCGAGTCGCCCGTGATCGCGCCGATGTGAACGTCGGTCCGCAGCCCGGGCTCCCGGTGCTCCTCGCGGCCATCCTGGGCTTCGTGCACGAGGCAGCGATCCAAGCGCCGTCGAAGCTGGACGTGGAGGCCGTAGACGCTGGTTGCATCGATGCCGGTCGATCGCAGCGTGGTGAAGCGCGGTTGAGCCGATCTCGACGAGTTCGTCGCGTTCACTACGCTCGTCACGTCAGGCCGCTCGATCCGGATCGACACGTCGAGGGCATCGAGATCCGTGGCCACCGCGTCGAGGTCCGACAGCAGTTCGCCGATCGAGTCCGCCACCAGGCTCGTGCCGTCGGCGAGCCCCAGTTCTGCGTGGAACGTCGACGGTGTTCGCACGAGCTGTCGAACAGCCCCACCGCAGCTCGCGAGAAGCTCAGGAGCTCCGGGATCGTCAACTGCGCCTCCCAGGTGTCATCGTCTCGCACTAGCACGGGCATAGGAGAGCCGCGGGATCGCGGAGGTCGTTATGTGTGTTCAGGTCGTCTTCGGCGCCGCACGGACGGCTCGTGTCCTCGTGCCCGTTGCCGGCGCCTGCGTCAGTCATCGGCGTAAGGACGCGGATCAGATCGCAGACAACGGACGCGTCGGCGTCGCGGTTGTCGGCGTCGAACAGTCGATCGAGCACTTGGCGAACGTCGTCGGCATGATCGGCACCGGCGCGTGGGTCGAGGACCAGACACGCTGGCGAGAGGTTGGCGGCGGCGAGACGCTGCCTCCTCGACGGCCGAGGTGACCCGACAGCCGCGAGATGTGCGCCGCGCACCATCGTGAGGTCGGTCGGGCCGACCCCGCTTCGCAGCCGCGCATACAGCCTGCCGAGCGGCTCGTCGTCGTCGTACATGCGGATCTGACCGGCATCTTCTGGGGCCGATCGGATTTACTTGCATAACGCTTGCCGTTCATAACGTGCTCCGTTATGCTCGAGTTGTGTGTTGCGATCGTTCGCGGATAAGGAGACGGAACGGGTCTGGCAGCGACGTCGGGTGCGCAAGCTCGACGGGGAGGTCCAACGTGCCGCCTTGCGAAAGCTGCTCATCCTCGATGCCGCCGAGACGCTCGACGATCTGCGGGTGCCGCCCGGGAACCGGCTTGAGAAGCTCAAGGGGAGTCGGGCTGGTTCTTACAGCGTCCGCGTCAACCAGCAATGGCGCATCTGCTTCCGGTGGACGCAGGCAGGGCCGGAGGATGTCGAGATCGTCGACTACCACTGAGGCGCAGGCAAGGAGACCAACGTGAGCACCGACTCGATCATGGATCCGATTCACCCCGGCGAGGTGCTGATGCTCGAGTACCTGCAGCCGCTCAGGGTCACACAGCACCGCCTGGCAGTGGCCATCGGCGTGCCCCCGCGACGAATCAACGAGATCGTCCATGGCAAGCGGCGCATCACCACCGACACGGCTCTGAGGCTGGCGCGCTACTTCGGGACCAGCGAGCGGTTCTGGCTGAACCTCCAGGATCGCTATGACATCGAGGTGGAGCGAGATCGACTCGGTCCCGCTCTCGACGAGATCCAGCCGCTCGCGGTTGCTTGAAAAGCCCCAAAAGGGCGCGACCTTCATCAGCCAACGCCTATGGTCGGAGCAGCGAGCCGCTGGTTTGCGCGCCGACCAGTTTCGCCCATGCATCTTCCGGTCGTTATTGCGCTTTCTATATCCCTAGGACCAGGGCAAGCGCTTCATCGATTGCCTGCAGTTCGCCCGCGTCGAGACGTCCTGCCGAGTTCCCCAGGCGCTCGGGGTCGACGACGGTCGTCTGCTCGACCAGAACGCTGGTGGGCGTATTGTCGAGCGTGATCACCGGTCTGAAGCTCGCGGTTTGAGCGACGGTAGAGGTAGGTGAGACGAGCACGGTACTCAGCCCCAGAAACTCGTCCGCCTGGACGATCACGGCGTAACGAGGTCCGCGCTGCTCATGACCGCGCGCTTGCCGCGGGGAGGGTAGTCGGAAGACCTCGCCGCGAACCACGACGGCTAGGCGTCTTCTGGAGCTAGTTCGGACATCTGCTCACGAACCGCGGCCATCTCTGCTCGATCCTGCTCGTTTGCGGCAAGTCGTTGAACCTCCGCGACGATCGACGAGCGCGAACGCCGCCTGGCTGCCGCCTCCCGTAGCGCTGCTCGAACTGCGTCGGAGTCGCTCAATCCAGCGCCGCGGATCACATTGAGCGCGGCAGCTGAACTGTTGTCCAAACGTACGTGCAAAGAGCGACCCACCCGCAGACCGTAGCACGTATCATGCTACAGATGCTGGAGTCAGGCGGCTTCGATGGACGACGCCGCCACCAGCGTGTGATTTGCGCGCCGAGCAGTTTCGCCCATGAAAGGCAAACAGCCCGGCCTCCGTGTAACGCCCACAACTCTGAGCCCGGGGAGCCGCTCACCTCGTTCGTGAGCCGCGGACTCGCCACTGGTCTAGCCGCACTCGATCACGATCGTGCTGATTGAGTCATCCGACTCGCGTCGATCAGCGCGCGACGGATCAGCCCGGCGGCGGCCCTTCCCCAGCTTCCGGAGAAAGCGCGACGAGGAATCCGACGTTGGCGTCGGCCTTGCCCGTTTTCGCGTCCTTCTCGCCGGTCGCCTTGGCTTCGGGCTGGGCGACCTGGGCGATGATGCCTTCCGGCCCCGCCACTTCTTCCATGCCTGCAGGCAGCGTGCGCGTGTCCGGAGCGTTGTAATCGGCCAGCATCACGACCTCGGAGTTCGGCTTGGTCGTGACGATGCTCGGCGCGCGCACGGTCGTTGAGCCTCCCACCGACGGGGCGCCGAGGTGCGCGTTGATCGGTTCGCTCGTGCTGACGCCAGACCACGCGCCGGCGAGAGCGCCGCAGCCGCGCCTGGCCGTCCCGCTCCACGTCACCGAGTATTCGCTTGGTTCCCCTGCTTCGTAGCGCTTGGTGAACACGGCCAATGTGAACCAGATGCCGTGGCTTTTGTTTTCGACCTTTTCGAGCAGCTGCCAGCCGTTGCTGGTGATCGTGAACGGCCCTCTGCCTTCCGGATCCTCCACATACGCCTGCATCAGCATCTGATCGCCGAGCGCAGCGCCTGCAGGTCGCCGCACTTTGCAGTTTTCGCGGAACCCGTAGTCGGTGGCCGATCTGCCGTCGAGGGTGATCTTGGCCGAGGCGGCCAGGTAGCTGAACCGATCAGCCGCGCTGGCCGGGCTGACGCCTGCCTGCGTACCGACGGTCACGTCGACGGTGCCCGCCCCGGGCGGCGAGGTCGCGGTGATCGACGTGGCCGAGTTGACGGTGAAGGCGGTGGCTTTGGTCGAACCGAACTCGACCGCGCTTGCGCCGGCGAGGTTCGTGCCCGTGATCGTCACCTGCGTTCCGCCGGCTGCGCTCCCGGTGTTGGGGTTCACGTTGGTAACACTCGGCGCGGGCGGCGGCGGCCCTTCCCCAGCTTCCGGAGAAAGCGCGACGAGGAATCCGACGTTGGCGTCGGCCTTGCCCGTTTTCGCGTCCTTCTCGCCGGTCGCCTTGGCTGCGGGCTGGGCGACCTGGGCGATGATGCCTTCCGGCCCCGCCACTTCTTCCATGCCTGCAGGCAGCGTGCGCGTGTCCGGAGCGTTGTAATCGGCCAGCATCACGACCTCGGAGTTCGGCTTGGTCGTGACGATGCTCGGCGCGCGCACGGTCGTTGAGCCTCCCACCGACGGGGCGCCGAGGTGCGCGTTGATCGGTTCGCTCGTGCTGACGCCAGACCACGCGCCGGCGAGAGCGCCGCAGCCGCGCCTGGCCGTCCCGCTCCACGTCACCGAGTATTCGCTTGGTTCCCCTGCTTCGTAGCGCTTGGTGAACACGGCCAATGTGAACCAGATGCCGTGGCTTTTGTTTTCGACCTTTTCGAGCAGCTGCCAGCCGTTGCTGGTGATCGTGAACGGCCCTCTGCCTTCCGGATCCTCCACATACGCCTGCATCAGCATCTGATCGCCGAGCGCAGCGCCTGCAGGTCGCCGCACTTTGCAGTTTTCGCGGAACCCGTAGTCGGTGGCCGATCTGCCGTCGAGGGTGATCTTGGCCGAGGCGGCCGAAGCCGTCGACGCGCCCACAGCCGCCAAGGCCATTAGGCATAGCCCCACCATCCTGATGCGTTTCATATCCGTCTACGCTCCCGCTACACGGCTGTTCTTCGGTCGCTTCGGGATGAAACGACCCGCGGAGCTTATCGAAGGAGGACCTGCTCGTTCCTGACGCCAGCCGCAGATCGTGCAGCGCCCCGAGCAGCTCGCCGATGCGTTCGAGCGCGGGCTCGCCGCTAGCGGGCCGTTCGTGATCTCGGCGCGTGTCGACAAGCGCTACCCGACGCCGATCGCGCCGTGGCGCCGTGCGGTCGCCGAGTGGCACGACGACCACTGACGGCCGAGCTCAGGCGAGCGCGAGTGAGCTTTCGAGCTCGAGCACGAGCAGCTCCTCGTCAGCGACGCAGCCGACGCACGCGACACCGAGATACTCGCCGTCGCGTGAGAGCAGCACGAGCCAGTCGTCGAGCTCGACCGACGAGCTCGACGCGATCGACGCGCAGCGCACGCACGACTCGAAGAGCGACACGCGCTCGATCGTAGGTGTGCGAGCGGCGGACGATCGCTGCCCGGCGCAAGCGCTCGTCGGTGCCCCGGCGCGGCGCATGGCGCATACCGCAGCGTGCCGATCGCACTTCGCGCGGTCGCACTTTCCGCAGTCAGACACGGGCGCGCCCTACTCCGCGCACGCATCAAGCGAGCGCGCCTGCCCGGCGTTTGACAGGGCATCCGTCGAACTTACACTCCGACGGGGAGACAACCACCGCTCGGCGACGCGTCGGGCGACATAGAGGGAGTTGGCGATGGCCTTGGGGAAAGCACGCAGCGCGGCGCCGAGCTGGCCGCCACGAGCGACGCGAGCGGCGGCGCACGTCGGTCGCGTGACGCTCGCGACGCTCGTTGCCGATGCGCTCTATCGGCTGGCGATCCGCTCGCACTTGCGTCGCGCGATCGGCGTTTAGTCGGAGACGGCCACACGCCGATCTCCGCGCCGCTCGTAGCGAGATCGCAGCGGCGCCGCGCAGCCTCCAAGCGGAATCGTGCCGGCGATCTCGCGCCGCTCACGCCCCGGCGGGCTTGACAAATCGTATGCCGGTCAGTCGTATGCGAACATACGTTCGCATGATGGGAGTCGGCCCATATCGTCCCGCCCGCGAGCTGCGCGCCGCGATCGAGCGCCGCGAACTCGACATGGCGATCGCCATCGCCAAGGACATCGCGCGCGAGCGGCGGCCGATCGGGCTCGAGCTGGCGCTAGGTCTCGTCGCGCTCGTCGCCGCCGAAGGTGACGACTACGACGTCTGGGCGTGCCGCTGGCTGGAACGCTGGCTCAGCGAGACGCCCGGCACGTCGATCGCGCTCGCAGCCGAGGTCGCCGCGACGCTCGCCGACCTGCCGGCCGAGCCGCAAGCCGTCGACGCGATTCGCGAGCTCGTCCGCCGCTGAGCGACCGCTCCACGTCGCCGTCAGCCGACACCCCGGCATCGGTCTGACGGACCTCCGGCTCGGTCTGACGCGATCCCGGCGAGGCGCCCTCGGCGATCGCGCTCAGGCAGCGAAGCGTTCGGCCGAGCGCGCGCGGCGCTTCGCCGCCTCGACCTCGCGATCCTTCGGCGACGCCGTCGTCACGAGGCCGTCGAGCAGCCGCTGCGTCGCCAACGCGACCTCCGCGACCGCTCGCTCGAAGACCTCCGCGTTCGCCCGCGAAGGCTTCGTCGCGCCGCTGATCTTGCGCACGTACTGGACCGCCGCGTCGTGGACCTCGTCGCCGCTCGCCGGCGGCTCGAAGTTATGTAGCTGTCGGATGTTTCTGCACATGCCCGAAGCGTAACGTGCCGCGACGCCGGCCCGCAAGCGATCGGCGCCGAACGACCGTCGCCCGCGGCGGCGCAGTCGCAGTCAGCTCCGCTTGACGCTCGTCATCGCGCGCGTCAGCGTGCTCGGCGTCTGCGGCCCGCGCAGCACGTCGCGAATCCGCCCGCTCGCGTCGAGCACGAACGTCGTCGGCAGGCCCGTCAGGCGGTAGTCGTTGCCGACCGTCCCTTCGGCGTCGCGCAGCACCGGAAACGTCCAGCCGTGCCGCGCGACGAACTCGCGCGCGCCCGACAGGCCGTCGCTCCAGTCGACGCCGACGAGCCTCCCCTGTCCTGCCGCGCTCTGCGAGAAGCGCTCGAGCGCCGGCGCCTCTTTCGCGCACGGCCCGCACCAACTCGCCCAGAACGTGATCAGCGTCGCGCGGCCATGCGCGCTCGCCAGCAGCTGCGCGAGCGTCGCCGGCGCTCCGGCGACGCGTTCGCTCGGCAGCGCCGGCGCCTTGCGCCCGACGCTCGCCGACCTGCTCGACGAGAGGCCGAACACGATCAATATTGCGATCGCTGCCGCGATCGCCGTCGAGAACAGCAGCACGCGCCAGCGTCGCATCAGCGCAGCCGATCAGTGCTCGGCGAGCAACGGCACGTCGTGCGCGATGTCGGCCGGTTTGAAGCTCGCCGAGTACAGCGTCGTGCGCTTGCCCGACGCCGTGATGCCGTAGATCAAGCCCGAGTGGTTGATGAACTGCGGTTGCTGCGCGTCGCGTTCGGAGCCGACGCCCCAAGCCTTCCATACACGCGCGAGTTCGTGCGCGTCGCCCGTCAGGTACTGCATCCGCCCGGTCATCTCGTGCCGCGCCAAGAACGCCGCGACGGCCTTGCGCGTGTCGCCTTTCGGATCGACCGAGACGGCGACGATCTGCACTTTCGACGCCGTCTTCGGCCCCATCAGGTTCTGCGCGACGCGCAAGTTCGACGTGATCAGCGGGCAGATGTCCGGACAGTTCGTGTACAGGAACGTGACGAGCACCGCCTTGCCGCGGTACTCGTCGATGTTGACCGGCTGGCCGAGGTAGTTGCGCAGCGCGATCGGCGGCGCCTGCGTCGCCGGCGAGAGCAGCGCTTCGGCGTGGTAGCCCTCGCGCGCCGCGCTGGCCGTCGCTTTCGTTTTCGTGCCCGACGAGCCACTCGTCGTGACCAGCGCGATGACGCCTGCAACGACGACGAGCGCGACGAGCGCGAGCACGACGCGGATGTTGATTCCGTCACGGCGCATCGGCGTCGAACTTACCAGCGCCTGTCACACGGCGCGCCCGTTCGCGGCGAGCGCCATTCGGCAAGAACCTGTGCAAACCTCCTGATGCGACACAACTTGCAGAAGAACGTGCTACTTTGCAGCGCGTTCGTGCCGAGTCCTTGGCCCCCACGGGGTCCGAGGAGCGGGGGACCCAATGCAGTCGACGAGACTGCGGGGGCGAATCGCCACACTTGTGGCGTAGCGTAATTCACGCGAGCCCGACAGCTAACCCCGTAGGCGCCAAGCAATGTGAGAAAGGACGCCTGCATGTCGGGATTCGTACGTGATCTTGGAGCCGTCGACCCCTGGGACGCTTCGCTCGAGCGCTCGCGCGCACGTCGCGCACGCTCGCGTGGCGCGCTCGCGCGTCGTCGCAGCGACTCCGCCGAGCGGCCGATCAGCCGCGCGGTCGACCCGTTCGGGCTCGGCTCGCTGTTGCGCGGCGAGCTCGCGCCACGCATGCGCGACCTCGCCGCCGGCGAAGTCTGGGAGCTCTCGCTCGGTCGTTCACGCGCTCGCCGTCGCGCAGCCGAGCTGCGCTTCGTCCCGAACGGCACGCGCGCCAAACGAATCTCGCTCGGCGCACTCGCCGCATTGACCGCCGGTCCCGCCGCGACGCTCGCCGCCGGCGGCGGCCAGGCCGTCGCCGCGACCGGCGGCCCGGCGACGAGCACCGAACACGCGATCTCGATCAGCTCCGAAAGCCAAGGCCGCCAGGTCGAACTCGTCCAGCACGCGCTCGGCGTCGCCGTCGATGGCGTCTATGGACCCAGACCGAAGCCGCCGTGCGCTCCTTCCAGGCCGCGCACGGGCTGACCGTCGACGGCATCGTCGGACCTGAAACGAGCGCCGCGATGCGTTCCGGCACGCGCGCCGTCGCCGCGTCGCGTCGGCGTTCGCAGCGACGCCGTCGACTTCATCGAGCGAAGGTGAAGGCGGTGGCAACGCCGTCTCACGCCTGCAGTACGCGCTGCACCTGCTCGACCGACGGCGACTTCGGTCCCGCAACCGAGGCTGCCGTGCGTCGCTTGCAAGCCCGCCACGGCATGACCGTCGACGGCATCGTCGGACCGGCGACATGGAGCGCGCTCGGCGTCAGCGGCGAGGAAACGCTGACGCCGCCAGCCTCGGCGATCGCCCCGCAGGATCATCACTCGAGCTCGACGGCGACCGATCGCCGACACCGAAGGCCAGCACGGCGGCGAAGCTTCGGGCGGCAACGAAATCTCGCGTCTGCAGGCTGCGCTCCATCTCGAAACCGACGGCGACTTCGGTCCCGAGACCGAGGCTGCCGTGCGTCGGCTGCAAGCCCGCCACGGTCTCGACCGTCGACGGCGTCGTCGGCCCCTCGACATGGGCCGTGCTCGGCGTCGACGGCGCGCCGACGCTGAACCCGCCGCACTCGGCGATGGCGCAGGCGAGCTCTGCCGACGCGAACGCCGTCGACGTCAGCCGAGCACTCGACCAGCTCGACCAGCGAAAGCTCCAGCGTCATCGCTCGCGTGATCTCCGCCGGCGATGAAATCGCGACGCGGCCCTACGTGTGGGGCGGCGGCCACGGCTCGTTCGAGTCAGCCGGCTACGACTGCTCGGGCTCGGTCTCCTACGCGCTGCACGGCGGCGGCCTGCTCAGCTCGCCCGAGGACTCCTCCGAATTCGAGTCCTACGGCGAAGCCGGCCCAGGCAAGTACATAACGATCTACGCCAACGCCGAACACGCGTTCATGGTGATCGACGGCAAACGCTTCGACACGATCGCCCAGCAGGAGACCGGCACGCGCTGGGCCAGCACCGTCGGCGACACGAGCGGCTACGTCGTTCGCCACCCCGACGGTCTGTAAGCACGACCCGACGACCTCGACACGACCAGACGGCCTCGAGCCACGTCCCGACGGCCTGAGCGCAGAGCCTTTAGATCTCCCGTCCGGCGCCCCACCCCGCCGGACGGGACCCCCTCATCGCCACAAGTCAAGTTGCCGGTTGTTCGGCTGCTTCGATCGCCGCCGCGAGCCGACTGATCGAGACGTCGAGCGCCCCCGCGATCCGTCGCACAGTGTCCCAGCCCGGTGAAGCCTGCGCCAGCTCGATCCGCGCCAGCGAACCGATCGTGATCCCAGCGTGGAACGCGAGCGCTTCGCGCGTCAATCCGTTCGCCTCGCGTAGTCCGCGTACGGCCGCCGCGAGCGCTGGGTCGGGTTTCGGTGTGCGCGGCACGCTCAAAAACATGGCAGTCGCGTGTCGCCGGGTCCATGCGTTTGACCACGTGAGGCCAACCACATACGATGCGCGATATGCGAGATTCCAATATCCGAACTCTCTCGGTGCGCTTCTCGACCGACGAGCACCGCCTGCTCGGCGACCTCGCAAGCGATCAAGGCGTCGACGTCGAGACGCTGATTCGCGAAGCGCTGACGCTCGGCCCGATCGACGCTCCCGCCTCGACACCGCACCTGCGCGTCGTGCGCAGCGACGAGCTCGGCGTTCGGCCAAGTTGGAATCGCGACCAAGCGCTCCCGTCCAGCTAGCTCGCCCGTACCGTCCATAGCCCGTTCCACCGTCGCTCACGCATACGAACATATGTTCGCATAATGTAGCTCGTCTGGCAATGGCCTCGAGGCCTCGCCGGTGACGATCGCGCGTCGCGTCTCAAGCCGACCGTAGCTTGCTCGACTCCGACAAAGAGCTACGAGGAGGGCCGGCGAGCAAATGCTTGCGCGAGCGCACACGTTCACGATCGACGGGCTGCAGACGCGACACGTCAGCGTCGAGGTCGACGTGCGCCGCGGCCTGCCGGCGTTCACGATCGTCGGGCTCGCCGACGCCGCCGTGCGCGAGGCGCGCGAGCGCGTGCGAGCGGCGATCCTCAACTCCGGCTACGAGTTCCCGGCACGGCGGATCACGGCGAACCTCGCTCCGGGCGATCTTCCGAAGGTCGGCGCGGCGCTCGACCTCGCGCTCGCCTGCGCCGTGCTCGCCGCGAGCGGACAGCTCGCGCACGAGCCGCTCGCTCGGCACGCGCTGCTCGGCGAGCTCGGGCTCGACGGCAGCGTGCGCCCCGTGCGCGGCACGCTCGCCGTCGCGCAGGCCAGCCTGGGCAACGGCCTGCGCACGCTGATCGTCGGCGGCGGACGCGCACGCGAGGCCCGGCTCGTCAGCGGTCTGCGCGTCGCCGTCGCCGACTCGCTGCGCAGCGCCGTCGGCGTGCTCGAAGGCGGCGACGGCGATCCGCTGCCGCCAGCTGCTCGGCGCGCTCGCACGCGCGAACCGGCCAAGCCAGACCTGCTCGACGTGCTCGGCCAGCGCCACGCCGCAGAAGCGCTCGTCACGGCCGCCGCCGGCGGGCACAACTGCCTGCTGAGCGGGCCGCCCGGCGTCGGCAAGACGATGCTCGCGCAACGCGTCGGCTCGATCCTGCCTCCGCTGAGCCGCGCGCAGGCGATCGAAGCGACGCGGATCCACAGCATCGCCGGCACGATCAGCGGCGGGCTGCTGCGCGAGCGTCCGCTGCGCGCGCCGCATCACACGATCACCGCCGCCGGGCTCGTCGGAGGCGCGCGCGGCGAGCGCGTCGGCGAGGTCGTGCTCGCACACAACGGCGTGCTGTTCCTCGACGAGCTGTCGGAGTTCAGCCGCTCAGCGCTCGAGGCGCTGCGCCAACCGCTCGAGGACGGTCGCGTCGCGATCGTCCGAGCGAGCCACGCGAGCGTCCACCCGGCTCGCTTCATGCTGCTCGCCGCGACCAACCCGTGCCCGTGCGGGTATGCCGGCGTCGACGACCTGTGCCGCTGCAGCGAAGCCGAGCTGGCCCGCCATCGCCGCCGGCTCAGCGGCCCGCTGCTCGACCGGATCGACATCCACGCGCGGCTCGCGCACGCAATCGAGCGCGGCGCCGAGGCCGGAGCGCCACTCAGCTCCGATCGAGCGCGCGAGCGCGTGCTCTCCGCGCGCGAGCGCCAGGCCAAGCGACTGCGCGCCGACGGCGTGACGCTCAATGCCCAGATGACGCCGCGAATGCTGCGCGATCACGCGCGTCTGAGCGAGCGCGACGAGCAGCTGCTGAGGGACGTGTGCGCGCGTGGTGAGCTGAGCGCGCGCGGCGAGAGTCGCGTGTTGCGGATCGCACGCACGATCGCCGATCTCGCCGGCCGCGAGCGAATCGGCCACGGCGATCTCAGCGAGGCGATCGCGCTGCGCGTCGACGCGGCGCCGGCCAACGCGGGCCGATGAGCTCGTGCCCCGGCGACGCGACGCTCGCGCGCGCCTGCCGAGAGTGCCTGCGCCGCAGCTGGCTGCTCGGCGAGCTCGGCGCGGTGCTCGACTGCAACTGCCGCGCCGACGGTCGGCTGCTCGACCTGCTCGAGCTCGACGACCGCGCGCTGATCGCCGCGCTCGCCGGACGCCGCCGCGCCGAGCTGACCGCGACGCACGCCGCCTTTGAGCCAGACACGCTCGCTTGCCCGGACGGGATCGCCCGGCTCTGCCGGCATCAGCCTGAGTATCCGACTCAGCTGCGTCAGAGCGGTCTCACATCGATGCTGCACGTGGCCGGCGGCGCGAGCCCTCACGCACGGCTCGATTCGCTGTGTGCGAAGCCGATCGTCGCATTCGTCGGGCAGGGCGCCGCGAGCGACTACGGCATCGCGATCGCGTCGAGCCTTGCGCGGTGCCTCGCCGCGAGCGGCGTGACCGTCGCCGGCGCGCTCAGCGGCGCGATCGGCGCCGCGGCGCTGGCGGCGGCGAGCGAGATCGGCGCCGGCGCGATCGCCGTCGTCGGCGGCGGCATCGACGTCGGTATTCCCGCGCGCCGGCGCTCGCTGTAGCGGCGACTGCTGCGCGTGGGCTGCGTGGTCAGCGAGCTGCCGTCGGCGACGCCGCGTCGGCGCTGGTGCGCCGTCGCGTGCGAGCGCGCGCTCGCCTCGCTGTCGTGCGTCGCGCTCGTCGTCGAGGCCGACGACAGCGCGAGCGGCCTGTCCGGCGCGTACGTCGCCCGCCGGCACGGCCGCGTAGTCGCGGCGGTGCCTGGTCGCGTCAGCTCACGCGGCTCGCGCGGAGCGCACGCGCTGCTGCGCGACGGCGCGGCGCTCGTGACGTGCGCGGCCGACGTGCTCGAGCTGATCTACGACGCCGAAGGGCGCCAGTGGACAGCGCACGCGCAGGCAAGCGCTCACGCTGCGCTCGAGCCGCGCTTGCTGCGAGTGCTCGAGCACGTCGGCGATGGATGCGACACGCCGAGCAGGCTGCTCTCGAAGTGCAGTGGCGCCGGTGAGCCGATGCGCTCGCTCGGCGAGCTCGAGCTGCTTGGCCTGCTCAAGCGCGGCGACGGCGGGCGCTATCTGCTCGCGAACCCGCTCGCGGCGCCGGCATAGCGCTACTGTCCGTGCTGAATCAGATGGAGCCCTGATGGGGGCCGGCGTCCAGCCGCCGCGCCCGCGAACCGCCCGCCTCGACAAGGGCTGATGGCCCCTTTCGCGAAATCCGCACCACGCGAGAGGAGCTTCGAGCCGTGCCCAAGCCAGACAGAAGCGAGCTAGCAGCGATCTTCGTCGGCGGCGCCGCCGGCTCGCTGCTGCGCGTGCTCGTCGCGCACGAACTGGCCGCGCAGCCGGCGACGTGGCCATGGGCGACGTTCATCGTCAACATCACCGGCTGCTTCGTGCTGGCGCTGATCGCCACGCACCTGCGCGAGCGCCCGCCCGAATCGCCGCACTGGCACCCGCTGCTCGGGACCGGCTTCTGCGGCGCGTACACGACGTTCTCGACGATGCAGCTCGAGCTCGTGCGGATGCTCGACCACGACAGCTACCGCCTCGCAGTCGGCTACGCCGCAGGCAGCGTGCTTGCCGGCTACCTCGCGATCCTCGCCGGCGCGCGGCTCACGCGGCTCGCGCGCCGAAGCGGAGCGAGCAGATGAGTTGGTGGGTCTGGGTCGGCGTCGCGCTGCTCGGCGGCATTGGCGCGAACGCGCGCTTGCTCGTCAACGGGCTCGTCGCCGCGCATACGCGCAGCCTCCCACTGCCGGTGCTCGCGATCAACATCAGCGGCTCGCTGCTGCTCGGCGTGCTCGCCGGCATCCCGCTCGAAGGCAACGCGCTCGTCCTCGCCGGAACGGCGACGCTCGGCTCCTACACGACGTTCTCGACGTGGATGCTCGAGACGCGACAGCTCAGCGCCGACGGCAGTCGTCGCGCGGCCGTGCTCAACGTGCTCGTCAGCCTCGCGCTCGGCATTGGCGCGGTCGCGCTCGGCAGGCTCATCGCCAGCCGCGTCTGACGGCAGCCGCGGTCGGGCACCGGACGCAGCGGCGCGGCATGCGAGAGCTTCCACGGCGACCGATCTCTTGACATCCGCCTGCCTAAGTGATTACTTAGTGCTGGTAAGTGGTGTCTTGGAGAGAGAGGTGGACGATGCGTAAGCTGCTCGCTTGCATTGCGGTTCTTGGGCTCGGCGCGTCGAGCGCGGCAGCGGCCGCGTTGGCGACGCCGACGGTCTCGTTCACGATGAAAGCCGTGCCGATCCCAGGCTTCGCGCACACTGGCAACATCCTCGGCGCCGGAGCCGATGCGACGCTCGACTTCCAGATCGGCGGCAGCGAATACTTCGGCGACGCGCCGCCGGTGATCGGCTTCAGGTTCTACGCGCCGGCCGGAACCGCCCTGCACGTCGAAGGTTGGCCGACGTGCGCCGAAGCGACGCTCTTCAACATCGGCCCGAGCGGATGTCCGAAGGCCGCCAAAGCCGGCCCGACCGGGACAGTCCTCGGCTACGTGACGTTCGGCGAAGAACGCGTCGAAGAGGCCGGCGTGCTGTACCCGTTCTTCAAACCCGGCGGCGGGCTCGAGTACTTCGCCGTCGGCCTCTCGCCGGTCAGCATCGAAGCGATGGCGACCGGCCGCTTCAGCCACCTTGGCGGGATCGACGGCTACGGCTTCGAGGAGGAAGAGGAAGTGCCGCTGATCGCAACCGTTCCCGATGGTCCCGACGCCTCGATCAAAGCGATCACAGGACGATTCGGCGGGGCGATCAAAGCGCACGGCAAGACCGTCTACTACTTCCGCATCCCCCAATCGTGCCCGCCCGGCGGGTTCCCGCTGAAGGCCGAAGTGACATTCGCCGAAGGCGGAGATCCGTCCAAGCCGGAGATCGTCAGCGCCTACGCGCGCGCCGCCTGCCCGCGACGATAAGCCGGTGGCATGCCCGACGGATGCCGCTCAAGACTCAGACTGAGCCGGCGATCCGGCGCTGCTCGAAGAACGCTCGACTCCGCTTGCCCATCTCCGTGACCGGAGCCGCGTTCTCCAGATGCTCCGCTGAGACCGTCCCCCAGCTGACGCCGGCGCCCAGTTGAGCGATCACCGCTTCGACGGCGAGCTCGATCCTCCCCATCATCGTGTACTCCGGCGGCATCTTCAGGTGGCGCAGAGCGTTCGCTGACGGGCCGCTTCGCGAGCATCTGCGCTCGACGCGCCTGGCGACCTTCTCCGGCGTCACGACGTAGCGCCGCCGTGCCCAGAGCATCTCCCAATCCTCCCGCCAGTACGCGAGAACTTCCTCCGGAGTGACCGGGTCGGTCGAGCGCCAGAAGCCGGCCTCGACGCACGCGCGCCAAGTCGCCAGCGCGTCACCTTGGCGGCACTGGCGGACGATCGCGTCGAACATCTCGAGCTGTTCGCGACTGAAGCGCTTGACGCAGCCGAAGTCGAGAAAGCTGACGCTGCCGTTCTCGTGGAAGACGTAGTTGCCCGGGTGCGGATCGGCGTTGAGCACGTCGATCTGCGTGTACGTGCCGTACGTGAAGCGCCAAATCGCCTCCGCCCATTGATCGCGCAGCTCGTGCTCGGCGAGCAGCGCTTCACTCCAACGCAGGCCGCGCACCAGCTCCTGCGTCAACACACGCTCGCTGGACAACTCGCCGATCACCTCCGGCACGTGGATGAACGGGTGCCCGCGGTAGTGCTCGGCGAACGCAGCCTGGTTGACAGCCTCGAGCCGGTAGTCGAGCTCCTCCGTTATGCGCGCGCCGATCTCTTGCGCCGCGCCGCGAAGATCGAAGCTCAGCTTGCGCGACGACAGGCCGCCGATCAGCAAGCTGACGAACGTCGCCAGCAACTCGGTGTTCTTCAAGTCGGCGACGATCGCGTCGGCGGCGCCCGGATACTGGACCTTGACCGCCACAGCCCGCCCGTCGTGCAGCCGAGCGGCGTGGACCTGGCCGATCGAAGCCGCCGCCAGCGGTTCCCAGTCGAACTCGGCGAACGCGCTCTCCGCGGCGCAGCCGAGCTCGCTCTCGAGCACCGCGCGCGCGACCTCCGGCGTCATCGGCGGCGCGTCGCTGCGCAGTCGCACGAGCGCCGACTGGTAGACCGCCTGCAGCTCCGTCGGCACCGCCGGGCCGACCGACGCGAGCGAGAGCATCTGCCCCGCCTTCATCAGCGCCCCCTTCGAGCGCCCGAGCAGCTCTGCGTAGCGCTCGGCCGTGCGCGCATGGAACTCGGCGCCCGGCGCTCCGCTGAGCCGTCCGCGCACGCTTTCGACGGCGGCCTCGCCGGCCGTTCGCGCCGTCAGGCCGACGAGCGGAGCGCTCCGCCGCAGCCGCCCGCGGCCGATGCCGTCATCGCCACCGGCGCCAGATGCCCTTCGAGGAAGCTCTTGGTCCGTCACGACCTCTCCTTCATCGCTGTCCCCTACGACTCCGCGCCGTCACCTAAGTGTATGCTTGGGCCGCTTCGCATGTCAACCAGCACGCGCGATCGAATCGTCGACGAGGCGATGCACCTGTTCAGCGAGCACGGCTACGCCGCGACGAGCATCGCCAAGATCGAAGCCGCCGCCGGTCTCTCGCCGGGCGCCGGCGGGCTCTACCACCACTTCAAGAGCAAGCAAGACGTGCTCGCCGCCGGCATCGAGCGCCAGCTCGCGCGGCTCGACGCGCTGCGCGACATCCAGCACGTATTGACGCCGCTCGGCGATCTGAAAGCCGAGCTGACGCTGACCGCGCGCTACATCCTCGCCGAGCTCGACAGCGAGTCCGAGCTGCTGCGCATCCTCGCCGCCGAAGCGCGCAACCGCCCCGAGATGCTGACGAGCGCCGTAGATCGGCTCGTCAACTCGACGTTCGACGGGTTTGCCACGTGGATCGACGAGCGGATGCAGCGGTCGAGCGGCGCGCGCGATGCACGCGCTCTCGCCGCCGTCGGGCTTGGCTCGCTGCTCTCCTCGCGGCTGCTGCGCGACGTCATCGGGATACCGGCGCACGTCGACGATGAGGCGTTGGTCGATGCTTGGGTGCGGCTGATGATGAGCGCGCTGTCCGCCGAGCCCGGATGAGGCGCTACAGGTTGCGGACGTGGCGAGCGATCTCGTCGTCTCACGAATTTTGACCGTACAGCTGCTGTACCGTGGACGAGATAGGTCCTCGATCATCGGTGTATCGGCACAGACCTCGTCCGTAACCGGGGTATGAGTCCTAACCAGTGGAGGTGGCAGATGGCCGAGCTCAGACCGCCGGCGGAGGAAATCGTGCTGACCCACTTCATCGTCTCGGACGACGTCGAGCGCTCCCGGCGCTTCTACACCGACGTGCTCGGTGGCAAGGTCGTCTTCTCCGGTCCGGGCGGAGAACCGACCAATGTCGCACTCGCCAACAGCTGGATCGTGATCAATGTCGGCGGAGGCCCGACCGACGACAAGCCCGCGGTCACGCTGGAGACGCCACGCGACCTCGACCGGGTGAGCAGCTTCCTCAATATCCGCGTCAAAGACATCGAGGCCGTGTACGCCGAATGGAGCGCCCGCGGCGCTCAATTCCTGACGCCGCCGAAGCAGCACGCGTATGAGATCCGTTGCTATATCCGCGATCCCGACGGCTATCTGATCGAGGTCGGGCAAACCACGGCCGCTGGGGACTGGACGCCCCCTCAGTGGCAGTCGAATACGGCCGGCGCGGAGCCCGAGTGAGCTAACTCGTCACGAGACCGCTCGCGCCGGCGATGCTCCCCGTCGCCGTCGCCAGTACCGTGACGCTGAGGAGTTTCGGTTATGATCATCGCGATCATCGGCACTGGCGGGATCGGATCGGTCATCGCCCGCCAGCTCGCCTCAGGTGGCGAGACCCTGCGGCTATCGAGCGCCGACAATCGGTCAGCGCGAATGCTGGCTTCGGAGATCGGTCGAGCCGCGGTCGTCGCCGCCGACAACCGCGACGCGCTGCACGGCCGGAAGGGCAAACCTCTGGCGACGTCGTAGCCCGGTGGTTGCCGGCCGTGCGCGTTTGGCGATGGCGTTTGGAACCATGTCGGCCGAGCTTTTCGAGTCCTCTAGCAACCGGTCGCCGGAGCCGGCCGTCCTCTTCTATGTGACCGACGACGACCGTGCCGACGAGGAGGTCAAGCGGCTGATCCGCGCGACCGGCTTCGAGCCGCTGAACGTCGGCCGGATCGGGCAGTCGAGTCGACTCGAGGTGGACGGCGACCTTCACGATCTCGTGGTCAGCCTTGCCGAAGGACGGTCGTTGATTGCTTCCGGGTAGCGAGAGGGGCCGAGACCGAGTGCTCGCCGACCGCGGAGTCGAGCGCTTTCGTTAGTCGCTCAAGCAGCCATGTCGCTGACGGAGCGCTCGATGACGGCGAAGGGAACGCCACCACCCTCGAGGTCAAGGGCCGCTAGTAGCGGAGTTGAACGCACCGCACAGCTAGAGAGTGCGCGAGAGTCAAGAGCCGCCCGACCCTGGGCTATCGTTCGATGAGCGATGAGCGTAGATCGTGAGTTCGATGTGGTGATCGTGGCCGAGCCGGAAGGCGGCTACAGCGTGTTCGTGCCGGAGCTGCCGAGCGTCGCCACGCAGGGCGAGACGATCCAGGAAGCCAGAGCAAACGCCCAGGAGGCGATCGAGGGCTACCTCGAAGTGATGCGGGAGGACGGCCTTCCCATCCCCACGGTGCACTGCGACCGCGTCGCGGTCCACGCCGCGTGAGCCAGACGCCGGCCGTCAACGGCAAGCAGCTCATCAAGGTTCTCGAACGTCGGGGTTGGTACGTCAAGCGCATCCGCGGCAGCCATCACGTCATGCGCCATCCGAGTATCCCTGATGCGATCCCGGTGCCCGTCCACGGCAACCGGCCGATCAAGCGCGGCACACTCGGCAACATCCTGCGCACGGCCGGAATCAGCCGCGAGGACTTCGACCATTTGCTTTGAGCCATGGTGCGCAGGGCGTCGCACGTCGCCCCTCTCCCCGAGGCCGAATGGCGCCTGAGAGCTTCCGAGCGTGCCGCGGGTACCGTCCATTACTACCCACGGCTGCTACCCACGCTCCAGCACAGTACGTTTGCTTCGTCCCCAAAAGGCAGAAACCCCCGCGATTGCAGGGCTTTCGCACGAAGCGGATGAAGGGATTCGAACCCTCGACCTTCGCCATGGCAAGGCGACGCTCTAGCCAGCTGAGCTACATCCGCGAGAGCAGACATTCTACTGCCGCTCGCGCGCATGCGTCGGCGACGCTCACCCCGCCCGCCGCGCGAGCACCTGATAGACGGCCGTCTGCGCCGTGTCGAAGCCGTTGCGCGCCGCGCGCAGGTACAGCCGCCAGACGCGCATGCGGTCGGCGCCGGCGAGCTTCTCGGCTTCCGGCAGATGCTCGTCCAGGCGCGCAGCCCAGTGGCGCAGCGTGATCGCGTAGTCCTCGCGAAAGGCCTCGATGTGCTCGCTGTGAAAGCCGGCGCGCTCGAGCGCCAGCTGCACGCGCGAGAGCGGCAGCGGCTCGCCGTCGGGAAACACGTAGCGCGCTGAGAAGCCGTTCGTCTTCGAGCTTTCGGTTCGGGTCGAGCGAGCGCGATCGCGTGGTTCAGCAGCAGGCCGTCGGGGCGCAGCAGCGCGAACAGCGAGCGCGCATAGACGTCGATCTGCGACTCGCCGACATGCTCGGCCATGCCGATGCTCGAGATCGCGTCGAACGACGCGCTCGGCAGCTCGCGGTAGTCCTGCACACGGATCTCGACGCGCTCGGCGAGACCTGCCTGCGCGACGCGCTCGCGCGCGAGCTCTGCTTGGCGCGGCGAGAGCGTCACGCCGGTCACGATCACGCCGTGCTCGCGCGCAGCGTGGATCGCGAACGCGCCCCAGCCGCAGCCGACGTCGAGCACGCGCATGCCCGGCTTCAGCGCGAGCTTGCTCGCGATCAGCTCGAGCTTCGTGCGCTGCGCCTGCTCGAGCGTCTGCGCGCCGCGCGAGAAGATCGCGCAGCTGTACGTCATCGACTCGTCGAGGAACAGCGCGAAGAACTCGTTGCCGACGTCGTAGTGGTAGCGGACCGCCTGCGCGTCGCGCTCGACGCTGTGCAACTCACCGTGCAGCACCAACTCGAGGCTCGGCACTCGCGCGATCCCGCCCGGCGTCGCCGCGAGCGCGATCGTCGCACCGAGCACACGACGCTCGCGAGCCGTGATCGGCGGCGGTTGCCACGTATCGACGACCTTGAACGCCGCGTCGAGATCGTCGACCGCCAGCGATCCTTCGACGTAAGCGCGTCCGAGCCCGAGTGCGCCGGGAGCGCGCAAGAAGTGGCCAAGCGCCTGCGGCGCGCGGACGAAGAACGTCGGGCTGTCCGGCTCGGTTGCGGCGAGCGATCGCGCCGTCCCAGAAGCGCACCGCAAACGGTCGCTCCGGAAACACGCGAGCGAGCGCGCCGACGAGCGGAGCGCTTACGCGGATCAGGGCCACGCGCCCACGATAGCCGCGCTCGCTCAGCCTTTGAACGTCGAGCGGCCGGCGTCGCCGAACGGCTCGTCGCGCTCGCGCACCGCCTCGCGAAAGCCACGCTCGGCCGCCTCGCGCTGGAACGCATAGCCCTCGGCCGTGTGCCGCGCGATCCCGTCGAACACCGTTCCAAGCACCTGGCTGGCGTGCAGCCCCTGCGCGTGCAGCGTCTCGTTGACGAGCAGCTTCATCATCATCAGCTGGTTGACCGGCATCCGCGCGATCCGCCGTGCGAGCGCCTCGGTGCGCTCGGCCAGCTGCTCGGACGGCGGCGCCTCGATCGCCAGCCCCCACTCGAGCGCTTCGCGCCCCGAGAGCGAGTCGCCAGTGAACAGCAATCGCTTCGCGCGCTGTGCGCCGATCCGATGCGCCCACAGCGCCGTCGTCGGCGAGCCCCACACGCGCGCCGGCGGATAACCGATCTTCGCGTCCTCGGCGATCACCAGCAGGTCCGAGCAGAGCGCCATGTCCGTGCCGCCGGCGACGCAGAATCCGTGCACGCTGCACAGCACCGGCTTGCCGCAGCTGCAGCAGGCTCATGAAGCCCTGCACGTTGCGGCTCATCATCGCGTAGTCGAGCATCGGGTCCCACGTGCCGCGCGGGTCGTGATTCGCCGCGATCGCCGCTCGATCGAGCGGCGAGCCGTCTGGCGCCGCGTCGCGCTCCGCCTCCGTCTCCGCATCTGACGCGTCGATCGTCGAAGCGCGATCGGCCCCCAACCCCTCGGCGCTGTCGACCAAGTCGTAGCCGCCGCAGAAGCCGCTCCCTTCGCCTGCACAGCACGAGCACGTGCACCGACGGATCGAGATCAGCGCGCCGCACGCACGCGACGAGCGCGTCGATCGAGCTCGCGCGTGATCCCATTGCCGCGCGCCGGCCGGTTGAGCGTGATCCGCGCGACGCGATCGGCGGCTTCGTAGAGCACGACCGACCGATCGACCATGCCCGCGATCCTACTCGCGGCGAGCACAACCGCACCCGCAAGCCCGATCCCGCCACGCCGCTCCGCGTCACGGCAGCCCGCAACGAGCCATCGTAGTCGGCCCAACGGCCTCCAAGTCGCCACGGCCGCGGGACCGCCACGGCGGCCGAGCGGTCACGGCCGCGAGCCACCAGGGGCCCGCTGAGTCACTACAGCCGCTGACATACTTCGCGCATGCCTGGCAACATGTTTTACACGCGTCTCTCGATGGCGATGCCGCAGGCGCGTCTTCACGGCGACCGGCAAGCTCAACGCGCAGCATCTACCGGTTGACCGCGGCCGCTGTTTGAACAGAGGTCGGCACCGCGCCCGTGCTGCTGCTGACGGCGATCGGCCGTCGCTCCGGAGAGCCGCGCACCGTGCCCGTCGTCTACCTCGCCGACGGCGAGCGCCAGATCGTGATCGGCTCGAACGCCGGCCACGCGCGCACGCCCGCGTGGTCGCACAACCTGCAGGCGAATCCCGACGCCAAGGTGCAGATCCGCGGCAAGCGCCAGCTCGTGCGCGCGCGCGTCGCCGCCGGCGAAGAGCGCGAGCAGCTGTGGCGAGGATGAACGAGATGTACGAGGGCTTCGACTCGTATGACGCGAACGTCGACCGCGACATCGCCGTGTTCGTCCTCGAGCCGCGCTGACGTCGCGACGCCGTCGCCTCGCGCCGAAGCCAACGTCGCCTCGCCGAAGCAACCGTCGCCAACGTCAACAACGCCCAAAGACAAACGCCCAGCAGACTCAAACGCGAGAGAAGGAGCAGCGAATGGCCTCCCCCAGTTCCACCGATCAGCTGATCAGCGGCGTCGACTTCGTCGCGCTGCCGACGCACGACGTGCGCGCGTCAGCGGAGTTCTACGGCGAGCGGCTCGGCCTGCGCCGCTCCGTCTACATGCCCGAGCGCAACTTCGCCGAGTTCGAGACCGGCAACCTGACGCTCAGCATCATCGACGCCGAGAAGATGGGCCTCGAGCACAACGCGATGCGTCACGAGGTCGCGCTGCACGTCGACGATGTCGAAACGGCGCGCAAGACACTCGAAGCGCGCGGCGTGACGTTCAAGGGCGAGACGCTCGACACCGGTGTCTGCCACATGGCGTTCTTCGACGATCCCGAAGGCAACGCGCTGATGCTGCACCACCGCTACGCGCCGCGAAGCACCGAGTCATAACCGCACGAGAAGCGAGTCACAGCCGCGCGAGGACGCCGCCCGATCGCGCGTGCGATCGACTAGCCTCTTACGCATGCTCTTCGCCCGTAAAAACGTCGAGATGGTCGACGCCGCGACGGCGCTGCCCGGTCGCGATCGACCGCTGCCCGTGCCCGAGCGCCACGAGGTGCTCGGCACGCCGCTGCAAGGACCGTTTGCCGATGGCGTCGAGACGGCGATCTTCGGCATGGGCTGCTTCTGGGGCGCCGAGCGCGTCTTCTGGGAAACGCCAGGCGTCTACACGACAGCCGTCGGCTACGCCGGCGGCTTCACGCCGAACCCGACGTATGAGGAGGTCTGCAGCGGGCGCACCGGCCACACCGAGGCCGTGCTCGTCGCCTTCCACGTCGACGCGGCGTCGTTCGAGGACATGCTGAAGCTGTTCTGGGAGGGACACGACCCGACGCAGGGCATGCGCCAAGGCAACGATGTCGGCTCGCAGTACCGCTCGGCGATCTACTGGAACAGCGAGCAGCAGCGCAAGACCGCCGAGGCGTCGCGCGACGCCTACCAGCAAACGCTGACGCAAGCGGGCTATGGCGAGATCACGACCGAGATCGCCGATGCCAGCCCGTTCTACTACGCCGAGGACTATCACCAGCAGTACCTCGCGAAGAACCCGAACGGCTACTGCGGGCTCGGCGGCACCGGCGTCAGCTGCCCGATCGGCCTGACCGCCTCCAACTAAGCGCCTGACCAGCCCGTGGCGCCGAGCCGTGGCGGCGTCGCGTCAGTGTCAGCTAGCCGCGTCCGTCGCCTGCCGCGCTTTACCGCGCGCCACGATCAGCACCTCTCGCGCCGCCTCGACGATCTGCTCGTCGCTCGTCAGCCGGCCGTTCGGAAAGCACTCGAGGTCGGCCATCGTCAGGTCGAAGCGAGCGAACGCGTCAGGCATCGCGAAGTCGTAGCCGCCGTAGCCCCAGTAGCGGACGAGCGCGACCAGCTGATGGCCCGACCATGGCGCCGGCATCTCGCCGTCGAGCACACGCGCCGCCGCGCGTTCGATCGCTGCGAGCAGCTGCCGCTGCGCATCCCCACCACCGGACATCGCCTTCAAGCTAGCGTCATCGCCGGCGCAGCCGGACTTCGGACATCGCTGTCGAGCTGACGTCCCGGCCAGCGCAGCCGGCCTTGAGCAGAAGGCCCTTTAACGACTGCGACCCCGCCGAAGCGGGGTCGCTGCCCGTCGTCACCGGCCCGGAGCGCGTCCGAGGGTAGGACGCGCTCCGGGCCTCAGGCCTGCCGCCTACGCGCCAGACGCCGCAGGGCTGGGCTGCCATGCCGGCGGCGCGTGCGGACCGCCGAGCGTCGGAACGTCCGAGGGGTAGACCTCGTTGCCGTGGATCGCGTGATCTCCGATCTCGAGCTCTTCGTCCGAGAGCCTGAGCGGGACGAATATCCCGACGATCTTCAGCAGGATGAACGTTGCGATGCCGCTGAACAGGATCACCCACAGCGCCGTCTCGGCCTGCCAGCGCAGCAGCGTCCAGCTGCCGTGCACGACGCCCGAGATGCCAGGCAGGTTCTGTGCCCCGCCGCCGGCGCCGATGTACTCGATGACGTGCGGATCGGCGAAGATCCCGGTCAGCAGGCCGCCCAACAGGCCGGCGATTCCGTGTGTGTAGATCACCCCCAGCGTGTCATCCACGCTTCTGAACACCGGCGCTCGGCTGAGGAAGCGAATCGCGAACCACACGACAGTCGCAGCGATGATTCCGATCGCTCCGGCGCCCCAGCCGTTGACGAAGCCGGCTGCCGGCGTGATCGCGACGAGTCCCGTGATCATGCCGTTGACCGAGCCGATCAGCGACGGCTTGTCGCGGAAGATGTAGTCCCACGCGATCCACACGAGCATCGCCACGGCGGTGCACAGGTTCGTGTTGACGACCGCGAGCGACGCGTTCGCGCCCGCGTAGTAGGAGTCTCCACCGTTGAAGCCGTTCCAGCCGAGCCACAGCAGCCCGGCGCCGACCGCCACCATCAGCAGGTTGTTCGGCGCGTCGACCTCTCGATCTCGTTGCAATCTCGGCCCGATCACCGCCGCCGCGACGAAGCCCGAGACGCCCGCCGCCAGGTGGATCACGTACCCACCGGAGTAGTCCAGTGCGCCGTGCGCCGCCCAGAAGCCGCCGCCCCAGATCAGGAACGCGTTGATCGTGTACACGAACGTGATCCACAGCAGCACGAACGGGATCCACGCCTTGAAGTTGATCCGGCCCAGCACCGACCCGAGCATCAGGATCGGCGTGATCGCCGCGAACACGAATTGGAAGTAGATCAGCGACGCTTGAGGGAAATGGAACGCAGGCCCGGTCGAGATCGATGGGATCACCGCCTGCTTCTCCAGTTCGTGCGCGCCGAGAACGACCCCCGACTTGCCCCAGAAGGTGTCGAAGAAGCCTTTCCCCCCGCCGATCGGGCTACCGAAGCCCATCTTGAACGCCCAAAGCACCCAAGCGACCAAGACCAGCGAGAACGCCACGAACGTGAGCATCATGCTGTTGACCGACCAGCGCTTCTGCATCACGCCGCCATACAGGACCGCCAGGCCCGGAAGGCTCATCAGACCGACGAACGTCGCGGCGGTCATCTGCCACGCGTTGTCGCCGGCATTCAGCCAGGTTGGGTATGCGTTCCAGGACATATGCCTCCTACTTGTTTGTGGAGTGACCCCCCCGCTCAACGCATGCGATCGGGCGCGCCAATTGCAACGCAACATGAAAACGGCATGCTGCGACACCCGCTAGGGACACACTGGCCAACACTTGCCAGAGGCCTTTCGACACCTGTATAGACGCGCTCGCGAGGCGGTCCTAAACGGCGCTCGCGGCCACTTCGACGGCCTGGCGCCGCGCGCGCCAGAGCGGCCGCGACACGATCGGAGCGCGTTCAACTCGGTGCGACGTACGGCAGCGTGGCCTTCTTGCACGCCGCGCGCAAGTCGTCGCCGAGGCTCTTGTACGAGCTCGGCGACGCACAGATGCGCCGCGCGTTCGCGCCGCACGCATGGAGCTTCGCGCCGCCGAGCGTGCTCGGGAAGACGACTTCGATGCAGTCGTGGCGCGCCGCGCCGCCGCTGGTCAGCGCGTATGCGCCGAGCGCGATCAGTGCGATCAGCGCCGCGGCGAGCGCGCCGGCGACCGCCGTCTTCTCCCGCCGGCCCCACTGCAGAGGCGTAGACAGGCGCTTCTGCCGCGCCTCCATGATCATCACGCGAGCCTAGCCGTTGGGCGCGGAGCCTGGCTACTCGCCAGCGGGCGTTGCCGGTGGCGGCGTGTTCTCGCCAGCCTGCGAGTCCGCACCGGCGCCGGCCTTCGCCGGGTCGAACGCGAGCGCCGCCGAGTTGATGCAGTAGCGCTGTCCGTCCGGTCCGGGGCCATCGTCGAAGACGTGTCCGAGGTGTCCGCCGCAAGCGCGGCAGAGCACCTCCGTGCGACGCATGAACAGGCTGTTGTCCGGGCGCAGCTCGACCGCCTCGGCGACAGCCGGCTCGGTGAAGCTCGGCCAGCCGGTTCCCGATTCGAACTTCGTATCGGCGTCGAACAGCTTCGCGCCGCAAGCCGCGCAGCGATACTCGCCTGCGTCCTTGTTGTACACGTACTCGCCCGTGAACGGCGGCTCAGTGCCGGCGCGTCGCAGCACGTCGTACTGCTCAGGCGTCAACTCGTCGCGCCAATCCTCGTCTGACTTGACCACCGCACGCTCGTCGCTCATATCAATGTTCTAGCACGCCAAACGCGCACGCGAAGTGCGCCGCCAGGCACCCGCCAGAACGCCCCAGGCGACTGCCTCCGCCAGGCCCTCTCCAGATGCTTCGCCAAGCCTTTCCGTACGCTTCGCCGGGCTTTTCCGGACGCTTCGCCAAGCCCTTCCGGACGCTCCGACGGGGCCCTTCCGGATGCTTCGCCAAGCCCTTCCGGATGCTCCGCAGGGCCATTCTGGATGCTCCGCCGGGCCCGCCCCGGATGCCCTGCGGGCCCCTTTGGGATGCGCTCCAGGCTGCTATTCTGATTCTTACGTTCACGTCAATTTAGTCCAGTTTTCAGCGTGAGCATGGACGCAGAGGAGCAGACGACCGATGAGCACGAGCGCAACGACAGCTGGCAGCAGCAGCGGCAAGCAAGGCAAGCGCTTCGGCGTCGATGCCGACCACCGCAACTACCGCTGGTGGGCGCTGTCGTGCACGAGCCTCGGCATGCTGCTCGCCGCGACCAACTCCGGCACGCTGATCATCGCGCTGCCAGACCTCGAGCGCTCGCTGCACACGAGCCTGCTCGCGCTCGTCTGGGTGATCCTCGCCTACCTGATCGCCGCGACCGTGCTCGTCTTGATGGCCGGGCGCCTGTCCGACCTGTTCGGGCGCAAGCGCGCCTACGTCGGCGGCTTCCTCGTCTTCGCGCTCGCCTCGCTCGGCGCCGGCTTCTCCGGCGGCGCGACCGAGCTGATCCTCTGGCGGATCCTGCAGGGCATCGGCTCGGCGTTCCTCTTCGCCAACGCCGCCGCGCTCGTCACCGACGCGTTCCCGAAGGAGGAACTCGGTCTCGCGATGGGCGCCAACACGATGGTCGCCGCGATCGGGCTCGTGCTCGGGCCGGTGCTCGGCGGCGCGCTCGTCGACATCTCCTGGCACTGGGTCTTCTGGTTCAACGTCCCGTTCGCGCTCGCCGGCGCCGCGTGGGGCGCGACGATCCTGCGCGAGCTCGCCAAACCCGACTCCGTGCGCGGCTACGACGTTCCCGGCACGACGACGTTCGTGATCGGTCTGACCGGGCTCGTCTACGGCGTCTCGCGCGGCGGCATCAGCGGCTGGAACGACAGCCTCGTGATCGGCGCGCTGATCGTCGCCGCCGTGCTGCTGCCGCTGTGGGTCTTGATCGAGCGCCGCTCGCGCGCGCCGATGCTCGACCTCGCGCTGTTCAAGAACCGCCTGTTCGCCGCCGCCAGCGCCGCGTCGTTCCTCAACGGCCTCGCGCGCTTCGCGCTGATGTTCCTGTTCGTCTTCTACTACCAAGGCGCGCAAGGCAGCACGCCGATCCAGGCCGGCATCAAGCTGATCCCGCTCGCGCTCGGCATGCTCATCGCCTCGCCGATCGCCGGCGTCTACGCCGACCGCCACGGCTCGCGCGCGCTCGCGTCGATCGGGATGCTCGTCACCGCCGCAGGGCTTGCCGGCATGACGACGCTGCAAGTGCACAGCGCCTACTGGCAGAGCGGCCTCTGGCTGCTGATCGTCGGCGTCGGCTCGGGCATGTTCAACAGCCCCAACACCGCCGCGATGATGGGCGTCGTGCCGGCGCATCGGCGCGGCATCGCCGCCGGCGCGCGCACGCTGCTGCAGAACACCGGCGCCGTGCTGTCGATCGCCTTCGTGCTCGCGATCGTCACCGCAGCCGTGCCGAAAGCGACCCTCTTCGCGATCTTCTCAGGCCTCGCCAAGGGGCTCTCCGAGCAGAAGCTCGCGCCGTTCATCGCCAACATGCACGTCGCCCTCTGGGTGCTCGCCGCGACGTCGCTGCTCGGCGCCGGCGTCTGCCTGCTGCGCCCGTCGCACCAGAGCTCCGCGGCAGCCGCCGACGAGCCGTCTGCGATCAAGCCGTGGGAGGAAGCGCTCGCCGACGAGGCCTACGTGCCCGGCCGCGACGAGAGCGAGCCGGCGCCGCCCGGCGCCGACACGATCAGAATCGGCGCATGAGCGCGCGAGCGAGCAAACCACGCGCCGCCGTCGCCGCCGAGCGAAGCGAGCAGAGCGCGCCGGCGAGCATGCGCATCGGCGACCTCGCGCGCGCCGTCGGCACGACGCCGCGCACGATCCGTTACTACGAGGAGATCGGCCTGCTGCCGGAGGCTGCAGCGCGCCCGGCCGGGCAGCACCGCCTGTACACCGAAGCAGAGGTCGAGCGACTGCGCGAGGTGATGCGCCTGAAAGAACTGCTCGGCGTCTCGCTCGAGGAGCTGAAGACGCTGCTCAGCGTCGAGCAGGCGCGCGCCGACGTGCGCGCGCAGCTGCAGCGCGACGACGTCGGCGTCGAGCGCCGCCGCGAGCTGCTCAGCGAAGCGCTCGGCCATCTCGACCGTCAGCTCGCGCTCGTCCGCCGTCGCGCCGGCGAGCTCGCCAAGCTCGAGTCCGAGCTGTGCGACACGCGCAAGCGCGCGCAGCGCAAGATCCGTGAGCTGGACGCCGCGAGCACCGCGTCGTTCCCGCCGGCCGTCCACTCCGTTTCCTAGCCCCAGGAGGTATCGCGAGCATGCCGAGCATCGAGGTCACGCCCAGCCCGCGAGGCGTCCCCGGCGCAGTCAGCGACCCGACGCGGATCAGCGCCGAAGAGCTGACCTTCCCCGGCGCCGGCGGCGATCACGTCAACGGTTACCTCGCGCGCCCCGCCGACGCCGCCAGCCATCCCGGGATGATCGTCGATCCAGGAGGCGCGCGGGCTCAACGAGCACATCCGCGACGTCGTCAACCGCTTCGCCAACATCGGCTACGTCGCGCTCGGCGTCGACCTCTACACGCGCGAAGGCGGCCCTCCCCCGCCCGGCGACGCGCAAGCGATGATGGCGCGGCTGTTCTCGATGTCCGACGAGACCGTCCTCGGCGACCTCGAAGGCGCGATCGAGCACCTGCGCTCGCTCGACGGCGTCAGCGCACGAGTCGGCTGCATCGGCTTCTGCATGGGCGGCCGCTACACGCTGCTGTTCGCCTGCGCCTCCGACGCGGCTCGACGCCGCCGTCGACTGCTGGGGCGGCTTCATCGACCGCGCTTCGCCCGAGGAGCACTCGACGCCGCAGCGCCCGACGCCGCCGCTAGAGCTCGCCGAGCAGCTCAAATGCCCGCTGCTCGCCGCGATCGGCGCCGAAGACCAGAACCCCTCGCCGGCGCTCGCCGAGCAGCTGCGCGAGCGCGCCGCCGACAGCAGCCACGAAGTCAAAGTCGACGTCTACGACGACGCCGGCCACGCTTTCTTCGCCGACTACCGCCCGACCTACCGAGCCGAGCCCGCCGCGAAGCTGTGGCGCGAGATCGTGCCGTTCCTGCAGCGCCACCTGCAAGCCGGCTAGCCAACCGCTCCCCCGATGCCGCGGTCTGGCGGCCCGACGCCGCCGGGCGCGCGCGCTCGACCAACACCGCTCGACGCGACACCGCTTGACGCGACCCGGCGCGCCGCGACATCCGCTTGACGCGACCCAGCTCGCCGCGACCCACACTTGATGCGACCCGGCGCAACGCGACACCGCTTGACGCGACCCGGCGCGCGGCACGCTCATCGCCGCCCCGGCGCTCGCGCGGCACGTTCATATAGTGCGGTGCAAGTAGCTGTCAGTCGTGTCGGCGTGCCGTAGCGCGTGCCGTGGCACCGAGCAAGAAGGAGTCCGTCGTGGAGCGCAAGTGGTGGACGCTGATCGCCGTCTCAGTAGCGATCTTCATGCTGCTGCTCGACATCACCGTCGTCAACGTCGCGCTGCCCGACATCCAGCGCTCGCTGCACTCGAGCTTCTCCGACCTGCAATGGGTCGTCAATGCGTACTCGCTGACGCTCGCCGCCTTCCTGCTGACCTCCGGCGCGCTCGCCGACCGCTTCGGCCGCCGCCGCCTGTTCACGATCGGCCTGATCATCTTCACCGCCTCTTCGGCCGTCTGCGGCCTGTCCGGCTCGCCGCTCGCGCTGAATCTCGCGCGCGCCGTCCAAGGCACCGGCGGCGCGATGATGCTCGCGACCTCGCTCGCGCTGATCGCCGGCGCCTTCCACGGCAAGGAGCGCGGCCTCGCGTTCGGCGTCTACGGCGGCGTGATCGGCGCCGCCGTCGCCGTCGGCCCGGTCGTCGGCGGGTTGATCACCTCCGGCATCGGCTGGGAATGGATCTTCTTCGTCAACGTGCCGATCGGCATCGCCGCCGTCTACCTGACGCTGACGCAAGTCTCCGAGTCGCGCGACCCGAACGCGCACGGCGTCGACTGGCTCGGGCTGCTCACCTTCTGCGGTTCGCTGTTCCTGCTCGTCTTCGCGCTGATCGAGGGCAACGAAGACGGCTGGGGCTCGACCAAGATCGTCGGCTTCCTCGCCGGCTCACTCGTCTTGATCGTGCTGTTCGTGATCGTCGAGCGCCGCCAGCAGCGCCCGATGCTCGACCTCTCGCTGTTCCACAAGCCGGCGTTCGCCGGCGCGAGCATCGTCGCCTTCAGCGTCTCCGCGTCGATGTTCGCGATGTTCCTCTACCTCACGCTGTACATCCAGGACGTGCTCGGCTACGGCCCGCTCGCCGCCGGCGTGCGCTTCCTGCCGATCACGCTCGTCTCGTTCTTCGTCGCGCCGATCTCCGGGCGCCTGTCCGTGCGCGTCCCCGTGCGGCTGCTGCTCGGCGGCGGCCTGCTGCTCGTCAGCATCGGCCTGTTCACGATGACCGCCGTCGACGCCAGCTCCGGCTGGACCGTGCTCGTGCCCGGCTTCCTGCTCGGCGGCGTCGGCATCGGCCTGATCAACCCGCCGCTCGCCTCGACCGCCGTCGGCGTCGTGCACCACTCGCGCAGCGGCATGGCCTCCGGTATCAACAACACCTTTCGCCAAGTCGGCATCGCGACCGGCATCGCCGGGCTCGGCGCGATCTTCCAGCACGAGATCCCGCAGAAGACGCACGCCGCGCTCGCCGCGAGCGCTCCCGGACGCGAAGTGCTGCGCAGCGGCCCCGAGAAGCTCAAGCTCGCGCTCGTCTCCGGCGAAGTGCAGCAGATCGCCGGCAAGCTGCCGCGCGACGCGCGCGACGCGCTCGCGCACGCCTATCGCGTCGGTTTCACGAGCGCCTTCACGAGCATCCTCGAGATCGCCGCCGCCGTCGCGCTCGTCGGCTGCCTGCTCGCGCTCGCGCTCGTTCGCAGCCGCGACTTCGTCGCCTCCGAGCCCGCCGGCGAGACGCGCGACGCCGGCGAGAGCGGCCAGCCCGCGCCCGTTGCCGCCACCTAGCCCCAGCAGCGCCACGACGCGACCCCGCGAGCCGGCTTCGCCGGCAATCGACAAATCAGTCGTCGCGCTCGGCGTAGCCCTCGCAACTCAGCACCGGAACACGCGGGTAGCGCGGATAAGCTTGATCGACTCGCGAGAGCTTGCACAGCGAGAAGACGGAGCCGCGCGTGTTGCGCACCTCCTGCTGGTGCTCGCACGTGTCGCACAGCCCCGCCCGCGCGCCCGTGCGCGGCATCGGGCTCGGCGTGTCGGACATGCGGCACAGCTTAGGCGCACGCCGACGCGCTGATCTGTCTTCTCCCGCGCAGCGCCTGCGATAATCGTTGACCGTACAACTATGAACACTTTCTACCGACTACTCGGATTCCTGCGCCCGTACAAGCGAGCGCTGATCGCCTCGTGGGCGCTCGCCAGCCTCGCGATGGTCGTCACCGTGCTGATCCCGCACTTCACCGGCTCCGCCGTCGAAGCGATCAAGCACGGCGACGAACACTCGCGCCATCACGAGCTCGCGCTGCGCGCGCACGACCGTCACACGCTGCTCGTGCTCGCGCTCGTGATCGTCGGCATCGTGCTCGCGCGCTGGCTGTTGACCTACATGCGGCGGATGATCGCCGGGCGCGTCTCGCTCGCGATCGAAGTCGACCTGCGCGAGCTGATCTACGGACAGCTGCAGCGCCTCGAGCTCGGCTTCTTCGACCACCAGCAGACCGGCCAGCTGATGTCGCGCGCGACCGTCGACCTGCAGGCCGTGCGCTTCTTCCTCGGCTACGGCCTCGTCTTCATCCTGCAATCCGTGCTGACGCTCGTGCTCGTCGCGATCGCGATGATCCTGATCAACCCCGAGCTCGGCCTGATCGCGATGGCGCCGACGCCGTTCGTCGTCTTCATCGCGCAGCGCTACGGGCGCACCGCGCGTCCGGCGATCCAAGAGGTCCAGCAGCGGATCGGCGAGCTGACCGCCGACGCCGAGGAGAACATCGCCGGCGTGCGCGTCGTCAAGTCGTTCGCGCGCGAGCCGCAACAGCTGCAGCGCTTCCGCCACAGCGTCTCGCGCGTCTTCGAGCAGTCGATGGTCGCGACGCGCCTCGAGGCGACGTTCAACCCCGTGATCGGTTTCCTGCCGCAGCTCGGCCTCGCCGCCGTGCTGCTGCTCGGCGGCGAACGCGTGGTCCACCACCACCTCACGCTCGGCCAGTTCACGCAGTTCTACCTCTACCTCAACATGCTCGTCCAGCCGATGCGCGCGCTCGGCATGACGCTCGGCCTCGCGCAGCGCGCGACCGCCTCCGGCGCGCGCATCTTCCAGGTGCTCGACCGCGAGCCGCGCATCGTCGCGCCGCCAGACGCGCCCGCGCTGCCGCCCGGCAACGGCCACGTGCAGTTGCGCCACGTCACGCTGCGCTACGACGAAGGCGATGACTTCGGCGCCGTCCACGCAGGCCCGCGCGAGCTCTCGCTCGACAGCGACAGCGACGGCAACGCGCTCGCCGCGCGCGTCGCGCGGCCCGTGCTGGACGACGTCAGCCTCGACGTTCCCGCCGGCAGCACCGTCGCGCTCGTCGGCGCGACCGGATCCGGCAAGACGAGCCTCGTCGCGCTGATCTCGCGGCTGTACGACGCCAGCGAAGGCGAAGTGCTGCTCGACGGCGCAAACGTGCAAGACGTCGAGCTCTCCTCGTTGCGCAAAGCCGTCGCCGTCGTCAGCGACGACCCGTTCCTGTTCAGCGCGACCGTCGCCGAGAACATCGCCTACGGGCGCGCCGACGCGAGCCGCGACGAGATCGAAGCCGCCGCCCGCCGCGCGCAGGCCTACGAGTTCGTCGCGCGCCTGCCGCAGGGCTTCGACACGCGCGTCGGCGAGCGCGGCCTGTCGCTGTCCGGCGGCCAGCGCCAGCGCCTCGCGATCGCGCGCGCGCTGCTCGCCGACCCGCGCGTGCTCGTGCTCGACGACGCCACCTCCGCCGTCGACGCCTCGACCGAGCAGGCGATCAAGCTCGCGCTCGACGAAGCGATGGCCGGGCGCACGACGTTCGTCATCGCCCACCGCCTTTCGACGATCTCGCTCGCCGATGAGATCGTCGTGCTCGACCACGGCCGCGTCGTCGCGCACGGCGACCACGAGCACCTGCTCGACGCCTCCGAGCTGTACCGCGAAATCGTCGAGAAGGGCCTGCCCGACCAGGTCTTCCTCACGCGCAAGCCACGCGAACCGCAGGGCAGCGGACTGTGAGCCCCGCCGTCGGCAGAGGCGTCGGTGGTGGTGGCGGCGGCGGCGGGCGTCACGGCTCGACGTGGACCGGCGAGCGCGCCAGCAAAGGCACGCGCGGGCGCAACCTGCGCGGGCTGCTCGCGCTGCTGCGCCCCTACCGCGGCCGCGCCGCGCTGACCGTCCTCGCGCTGCTGCTCGGCACCGCCGCCTCGCTCGCGCCGCCGCTGCTCGCGCGCTCCGCGATCGACGACGGCATCGAGCGCCACGATGTGACCAAATTGGCCCTCGTCGTCGGCGCCTTCCTGCTCGCCGCGCTCGTCAACTGGGCGATGACCTACGCGCAGACCTACCTCGTCGGCTGGGTCGGCCAGCGCGCGCTCGCCGACCTGCGGATCCGCATCTTCACGCACCTGCAGTCGCTGCCGATCGGCTTCTACGAGAGCCGCCCCGCCGGCGTCTTGATCTCGCGCATCACCAACGACGTCGAGGCGCTCGACAGCCTCGTCACCGACTCCGTCGTGACGCTGTTCGAATCGAGCCTGACGCTGATCGGCACCGTCGGCATCCTGCTCTACCTCGACGTCAAGCTCGCGCTGATCACCTTCTGCGTGCTGCCGCTGCTGCTCGCCGGCTCGCTGTGGTTCCGGATCGTCTCCGCCGGCGCCTTCCGCCGCACGCGCGAGACGATCGGCGCGATCACCGCCTACCTGCAAGAGACGCTCTCCGGCATCCGCGTCGTGCGCAGCTTCGCGCACGAGCCCGTCCACGAAGACGAGTTCCGGCTGCTCAACCAAGACAACGCCGACGCGAACATGACGACCGTCAAGCTCAACGCCGCCTACTTCCCGTCCGTCGAAATGCTCTCCGGCGTCGCCGTCGCAGCGATCGTCCTCTACGGCGGCTACCAGGCGATCGACGGCAATATCTCGATCGGCACGATCGTCGCGTTCGTCGCCGCGCTGTCGAACCTGTTCGAACCGATCCAGCAGCTCTCCCAGCTCTACGCGACCTACCAGTCCGGCATGGCCGCCCTCGAGAAGATCTTCCAGCTGCTCGACGAGCAGCCCGACCTGACCGACCGTCCCGACGCGATCGAGCTCTCGCGGATCGTCGGCGAGGTCGACTTCGACGACGTCTCCTTCGCCTATCGCAAGCGCAGCGGCGACGATTCCGGCGAGCAGATCCTCGCGCTCGACCACATCGACCTGCAGATCCCGCCCGGGCAGACCGTCGCGCTCGTCGGCGCGACCGGCGCCGGCAAGTCGACGATGGCCAAGCTGATCGCGCGCTTCTACGACCCGACTTCCGGCGCCGTGCTCGTCGACGGCCACGACCTGCGCGAAGTCTCCAGCCGCTCGCTGCGCTCGCAGATGGGCATCGTCCCGCAAGAGGCCTTCCTCTTCTCCGGCACCGTCGCCGAGAACATCGCCTTCGGGCGAACCGACGCGACCGCCGAGCAGATCCGCGCCGCCGCCGCGACCGTCGGCGCCGAGGAGTTCATCGCCGACCTGCCGCGCGGCTACGACACCGAAATCGGCGAGCGCGGCACGCAGCTCTCGGCCGGTCAGCGCCAGCTGATCGCCTTCGCGCGCGCGCTGATCGCCGACCCGCGCATCCTCGTGCTCGACGAGGCGACCTCGAACGTCGACCTGCACTCCGAGGCGCGCATCGAGCAGGGACTGCGTCGCCTGCTCGCCGGGCGCACCTCGATCGTCATCGCCCACCGCCTCTCGACGATCCGCCAAGCCGGGCGGATCGTCGTGCTCGAGCACGGCCGGATCGCCGAGCAGGGCACGCACGACGAGCTGATCGACGCCGAAGGGCGCTACTACGAGCTGTATCGCGACTGGGCCACGCAAGCGGCAGCCTGACGCGCCGCCGCCTGCGCTGCCTGGATAATCGACTCGTGTCGCAGATCGCCACGCTGCCGTTCACGACCTCGCACGCCGAATGGCTCGGGCTGCTCGTCGGCGTGATCAGCCTGATCGGCATCGGCGGTGTCATCTCGATGCTGGTCTGCCACCGCGACGGCTGCTTCCGCCGCGGGCGCTTCCGCTACGGCCACTACCGGCTCTGCCACGTGCACCATCCGCTCGTGCCGTCTGACGGGAAGATCACCGACGAGCACATCGAGAAAATGGGCGAGCGGCTGGAGCAGGTCGGCGCGCACGTCGAGGCGGTCGGCGAGAGCGAGCGCAAACCTGCCACGGTGAAGAGGCCGAGCGAGCGGCGCAGCGGCGCCAGCTGACGCGCACCGGCCGATAGCTCCGGGACAGGGACTCGAACCCCAATCTCCCGGACCAGAACCGGGCGTCACTGCCAATTGGACTATCCCGGAAGGGCGTCGCAGGCGAAAAGGATAGCCAACGATGGATCGGAGCCGAGCCCTCGCCGCGGAGCGGAACCGAGTCCTCGCCGAGAGACCGAGCTAGCTCGCCATCTCGTGCCCGTTCGGCGCGAAGTAGGCGGTGATCGCCTCCTCGAGCCCCGGATCGAGCACCAGCAGCACTTCGTCGCCGGCTTCGATCACCGTGTCGTGCTTCGGCACGAAGCCGGTGCCATCGCGCAGCACGGAGATGATCAGGCTGCCCTCCGGCAGCTCGATGTCGGCGACGTTCTCGCCGACGGTCGGCGCGTCCGGGCTGACCTCGAGCTCGATGATCTCCAAGCGCTCCTCTTCGAGCGCGAGCAGGTGCACGAGCCCGTAGCGCGGCACCTCGTGCTCGATCAGGCGCAGGATCAGGTCGGTCGCCGAGACCGCCGGCTGGATCCCGAGCAGACGGAAGTGGTCGTGGTTGCGCGGGTTGTTGACGCGCGCGATGATCCGGTCGCAGAGGTACTTCTCCTTCGCGACCTGGCAGACGAGCATGTTGTCCTCGTCGTCGCCGGTCACCGCGATCACGAGGTCCGCGCGCTGGATCCCTGCTCGCTCGAGCACCCACAGCTCGGTCGCGTCGCCGTACTGCGCCGAGTGCTCGAACTCGTCCTCGATCGTCAGATAGCGCGGGCGCGAGGACTCGATCAGCGTGACCTCGTGGCTCTGGTCGATCAGCTCCCGCGCGAGGTTGCGGCCGACCTTGCCGGCTCCGACGATGATCGCGTACATCGCTCAGGCCGGCTCTGGCGCGAGCGCGCGCTCGAACATCTCGATCGCGTGCTTCGTCGGCGAGATCGTGTGCAGGCCCTGCTCGCCGTACCAGTTCGCGCGCGCCGGGTCCATCACGCGCACGATCACGCGCTCGACGCCGAAGCGACGCTGCGCGATCTGGGCGATGATCAGGTTCGTGTTGTCGCCGTCGGTCGAGGCGATGAACACGTCGGCGCGCTCGATGCCGGCCTGCATCAGCGCGTCGACCTCGAGCGCCGTGCCGACCGTGAACTGCCCGCCGGAGTCCTCCCAGCTCTCGCTCTGCCCCGCGTCGAGGCGCTCGTGCGAGAGCGGGTCCTCGTCGAGCACCGAGACTTCGCTGCCCGACGCGAGCGCCGACTTGGCAACTGCCGAGCCGACGCGGCCGGCTCCGACGATCATCACGAACATGCGCCGCAGATTAGTCGATGCGCGAGCTCGTGCGACGCCGGCCCGGCGCTCACGAGCTCGCCTGCGCCAGCCGCGCGCGCCGCTCGGCGGCCGAGTCGCCGGCGGCGGGCGCCGTGACGATCACGCGGCAGTGCGCCTTGCAGATCACGTACTTGGTGACGTCTCCGACGAAGTTGTCGAGCGGTCCGCCTTTGCCGCCGAGACGCGCGCCGCCGCGAATCAGCGACGGCTCCTCGGCGCCGAGCACGATCGCCTCGACGCCGCGTCGCTTCGCCTCGTCGACGATCGCATGGCCGGCGCGGCGCGTGCGCACCGTCGCCGTCGCGACCTGCACGCCCGTGTACTCCTCGCCGACCGCCTTCGCGCGCGCGAGCGCTTGGCGCGCTTCCTTGATCTGCGCTTCGGGCAGGCGCGCGTCGAGCGGCAGCGACATCGGGATCACGAACACCCAGACCGCCTCGATCGTCGACTCGTCGATCGCCGCCTCGTCGGTGCGCTCGCCGGAGACGAGCAGCGCCGCCGTCTGCACGATGTCCTCGTCGAGGCTCGTGCCGAACAGCGGCACGAGGATCGAGCCGTAGTCGCGTTCGCGCGGCGGCTCGGCGCGCAGCACCTCCGGCGCGACCGTCACGCGGCGCAGCAGCGGCGCCTCGTCGGCGCGGCGGTAGATCACGTACATCGCCGTGCCGGCGATCATCCAGCCGAGCCCGACGTAGCGCGCCGGGCTGTGCACGACCATCACCGCGACCCAGCCGGCGAACGAGACGAACGCGCCAAATGCGGCCGGCAGCGGCAGGCTGCCGCCGCGGAAGCCGATCGAGAACGGGATCCGATACGGCCGCGTCGCCGTCAGCCTCCTTGTAGCGCAGGCGGCAGATCGAGACATGCGCGATCGTGAACGCCAGCAGCGCGCCGAACGCGTAGATGCCGACGAGGAAGTCGATGTTCTCCGGCACGACCAGCCCCGCCGCGATCACGCCAGCGGCGATGATCAGCACGTACGGCGTCGAGCGCTGCGGGTGCAGGCGACCGAGGCCGCTCGGGATCTGGCGATTCGTCGAGAGCGAGTAGGCCAGTCGCGAGAGCCCGAGCATCGCCGAGTTCGCCGCCGCGACGAGCGTCAGCACCGCGAGCGCGCCGACGACGTAGCGCAGCGTCTGCTCGAGCCAGTGCGGGTGGATCTGCGTGACGATGCCGATGATCGGGTCGTTGACGTAGCGCGTCGCGAGCAGCGTGTGCCCGTCGTGGACCGGCAGCGCCGTCAGCGCGACGAGCGCGATGCCGACGTAGATCACGATCACCGTCAGCGTGCCCGTGCCGACGAGTCGCTTCAGCGCGCCGCTGCGAGATCTTCACCTCGCCGGCGAGGCCGGCTGCCGACTCGAGGCTCGTGAACGAGATCGCCGCGACCGTCAGCGCGAAGACCAGGTCCGACCATTTCGGCGCGCTGCCGAGGTGGATCGGGATCGAGCAGCGTGTGCGGGTTGAAGAACAGCACCAGGCCGAGCACGACGATCAGCAGCTGCAGCCCGAGGTCGGCCGCGACGATCGTCGTGATCCGTCCCGAGCGCCGCCAGCCGATCCCGCGGATGTTCGCGAGCACGACGATCGCGATGAACACGATCGCGAGGCCGAGCGAGGAGCCGCGGTTGCCGAGCGGATGCCAGAAGACGCGCAGGTAGTGCGTCGCCGAGTAGCACGTGACGGCGATCAGGATGATGTAGTCGAGCAGCACCGCCCAGCCAGCGATGAAGCTGACGAGCTCGTTGAACGCGTACCGCGCGAAGACCGTCGAGCCGCTGCGCTCCTGGTGCAGCGCCAAGCCCCCTCCGCATAGGTCATCGCCGTCAGCGCGAACAGCAGCGCGCCGACGAGGAAGACGAGCGGCGTCAGGCCCAGCGCGTGACCGGAGATCACGCCGAGCGCGAAGTACAGCGCGCTCGCCAGCGGCGTGTAGACGATCGCGAACAGCAGCGGCGAGCCGACGCTGCGCCGCGCCGTCGACAGCGAGCGAGCGGAGATCTGCAGCGCGATCCGCTCGGCCTCGGCGCGGCCGAGCTCGGCCTGGACTTTCGCGACCGGCGCGCCCTCCGGCCGCTCGCCGTCGCTCACGCTCGCCGCCTGCGCTTGCGCTCGAGGTACACGCGCGCGATGCCAGCGGCGAGGAACAGCACGCCGAGCAGCAGGCGCGCCGAGAGCACGCCGCCCGTGCCGCCGACACCTGCCGATCAGCGCCACCCCGATCGCGACCATCGCGACCGACAGCACGACGGTGCCCGAGCGATGGACGGTTCGGCCACTCATCTCAGGCTGAGCTCACGGTTGGCTTGCGATCGGTCGCGCACAGTGCCGATACCCGCGCCGGCACGAAGCCAAGCGCGGGCCGGCCGCTCAAGTTATGAGCGGAATGATCAGGATCGCGACGATGTTCGCGACCTTGATCATCGGGTTGATCGCCGGCCCGGCGGTGTCCTTGAACGGGTCGCCGACCGTGTCTCCCGTGACCGAAGCCGCATGCGCTTCCGAGCCCTTGCCGCCGAACGCGCCGTCCTCGATCAGCTTCTTCGCGTTGTCCCACGCGCCACCGCCCGCGGTCATCATCACCGCGAAGAAGAAGCCGACGACGATCACGCCGATCAACAGGCCGCCGAGCGCCTGCTGGTCGATCAGCCCGACGACCAGCGTCAGCAGGATCGGCAGCAGCGACGGGATGATCATCTCGCGCTGCGCCGTCTTCGTGACGATGTCGACGCACGTCGCGTAGTCGGGCTCTTCGGTGTAGTCCATGATCCCGGGGTGCTCGCGGAACTGGCGGCGCACCTCCTCGACGACCGCGCCGCCCGCGCGCCCGACCGCCTCGATCGACAGCGACGCGAACAGGCAGACCATCAGGCCGCCGAGCAGCAGGCCGATCAGCACCGGCGGTTCGTTGATCCCGAACGAGATCACGTGGCCGACCTTCGCCTCGAGTTCTTTCTGGAAGCCCGCGAACAGCACGACCGCCGCGAGCACCGCCGAGCCGATCGCGTAGCCCTTCGTGACGGCCTTCGTCGTGTTGCCGACCGCGTCGAGCCGGTCCGTCACTTTGCGCACGTCCTCGGGCAGCTCGGCCATCTCGGCGATGCCGCCGGCGTTGTCGGTGATCGGACCGAACGCGTCGAGCGCGACGATCAGGCCGGTCAGCGAAAGCAGCCCCATCACCGCGACGCCGATGCCGTAGATGCCCGCTGACGCCACCGCCCGCGAGCTTCCACGCGCCGAGGATGCCGAGCACGATCACGATCGCCGGCAGCGCCGTCGCCTGCAGGCCGGAGGAGAAGCCCTGGATGATGTTCGTCGCGTGGCCCGGTGACCGACGCTTTCGCCGTCTTCTTGACCGGGTCTGAAGCGGGTCGAGGTGTAATATTCGGTTATTCCGAATAGCAGCGCGGTGACGGCGATGCCGATCAGCGAGCACAGGTACAGGTGCCACCACTTCGGAGCGTTGACCGCGTCGCCGACCGTCTTGAACGTCAGCGTGTGCATCAGCCAGTAGGTGATCGGCGCGAACGCGGCCGCGGCGATCACGCCGGAGACGATCAGCCCCTGCAGCAGCGCGCGCTCGACGTTGCCCGACTTCGAGCGCACCGCGTAGGTGCCGATGATCGACGCGATGATCGCGACGCCGCCGATCACCAGCGGGTAGAGCGCGACTTTCGTCGACTCGTGGAACGTCAGCACGCCGAGCAGGATCACCGCGACGGCCGTCACCGCGTAGGTCTCGAACAGGTCGGCAGCCATGCCGGCGCAGTCGCCGACGTTGTCGCCGACGTTGTCGGCGATCGTCGCCGGGTTGCGCGGGTCGTCCTCGGGGATTCCGGCCTCGACCTTGCCGACGAGGTCGGCGCCGACGTCAGCCGCCTTCGTGAAGATGCCGCCGCCGAGCCTCGCGAAGACCGAGATCAGCGAGCCGCCGAAGCCGAGGCCGACGAGCGCGTCGACGGCCGTCTTCGGGCTGTCGTTGAAGAACGACGTCAAGCAGGCCGTAGTAGCCGGCGACGCCGAGCAGCGCAAGCCCGACGACGAGCATGCCCGGTGATCGCGCCGCCGCGGAAGGCGACACGCAGCGCCGGCGTGACGCCGCCGCGCGCCGCCTCGGCGACACGCGCGTTCGAGCGCACCGAGACGTTCATGCCGATGTAGCCGGTCGAGCCCGACAGCAGGCCGCCGATCGCGAAGCCGCCGGCGACGGCGATGTTCTGGATGAAGATCAGCGCGACGAACAGCACGACGCCGACGCCGGCGATCGTCGCGTACTGACGATTGAGGTAGGCGCGCGCGCCCTTGCTGGACGGCGAGCGAGATGCTCTGCATCTTCTCGTTGCCCGGCGAGAGCGAAAGCAGGGCGCGCGTCGTCAGCAGGCCGTAGGCAACGGCGCATGCGGCGCAAACGAGGGCGACGACGACCCCATGGTTCGTCAGAAAGCTGCTCAACTGAAAATCCTCCGCGGTCTGATTGGCGTGCCGCGCGAGGATCGTCGCGCGCACATTTGTCGGCCGGCGCGCTCAGCATGGGCGGCGTCCCGGTGCAAACGCGCGGGCAGTCTATCGCGCCCGCGCGCAGAAGGCCGGCTGGAACGCCCGTGTCGCCGGCGCCGGCGGCTGCTCAGCGGCCGGGCACCCACAGCCGGCCGCTGGACTCGGCCGGCCCCGGTCCCGGCGCCGCTGCTCCTCGCCGGCCGCGCGCTGACCAGGCGCTCCTGAGGTCCGCCGCTGGCGGCTCGGCGGCGCTCCCGCCGGCCTGCGGCCCGCCGCCGCCGCCGGAATCGCCGCCCGCCTGCGCCTCGCGCGCGTAGATCATCTGCAGCTGCGAGAGCGCGTTGCGCAGCGGCGCCGTCTCGTTCGGGCATCCGCCGCTCGATGATCTCGAGCAGCGCGCGCACCGCGTCGATCGCGTCGCGTGCCTGCTCGAGGTCGGCCGCCGACGGCGCCTGCGGCGCGGTCGCGCTCGCGCGTCGCCGCCGGGCGCTCGCGGAGCTAGCCGGTAGCTGCCGACGTTCAGCAGCGAGACCGCCGCCTGGAGCATCAGCTCCGCGCTCGTGATCCGGCTGAGTTCGGCTTCGTAGGCGGCGCGCAGCTCCTCTTCGCTCGGCTGCCCATCGCGCGCCGGTTGTGCCGGGCGCTGCGCCCGGCGGGCCCGCCGTCGGGTCGTTCGTGCTCATACCGTCGTCACCTCCTCGGAGTATGTCTGAAGCGTCTCGGCGACCGAAGCCGCGAATACCTCCTCGCGCGGGGCGCCGGCCTCGATCATCCAGCGCTGGCGCTGCGCGCCGTTGCGCTCGGGAAACGCGAGCTCGATGCCGAGCTCCGCGCGTACCGGCGCAGTCCAGTCCGCGAGGCGCTCGATCGCGGCGCGCGCCGGGTACTCCTCGGCCGTGCGCAGGTCGATCAGGCGGCCGTCGAGCCCGAAGCGGATCGCGCGCCACATGTTCTCCTCGATCATCCGCGGCGCCGGATCGACGAACGGCACGCCTTCGTCGACGTCGCGTACCGCCTGCGCGATGCAGGCGACGATCAGCGACGGCGAGCGCGTCGGACTCCTGCGCGGTCGCCTGCGCGTCGCAGATCCGCATCTCGACCGTGCCAAAGCTGAAGTGCGGGCGCACCGACCACCACACCTGCGTGTACTCGACGATCGAGCGCGTCCGCATCAGGAAGTCGATGTACTCGCGATATGCCGGCCAGCCGCCGAACGCGTCGGGGACGCCGCAGCGCGGGAAGCTCTTCGTGAAGATCTGCGTGCGTGCCGACTGCAGCCCGCTGTCGCGCCCGTCGAGGTATGGCGAGTTCGCCGAGATCGCCAGCAGCAGCGGCAGCAGCGGGCGCAGACGGTCGCAGACGCGCACCGCGCGATCGAGGTCGCGCACGCCGAGATGCACGTGCAGGCTGAACGTGTTGTTGCGCCAGGCGACGTATTTCAGCCCGTCGGCGACGCGGCGGTAGTGCTCGGTGTCGATGATCGGCTGCTCGCGGTAGTCGGCCCACGGGTGCGTGCCGGTCGCGCCCAGCGCGACGCCCTGCTCGCCGGCGAGCGCGAACAGGCGCCGGCGGTGCTCGCGCTGGCGCGCGAGCGCATCGTGCAGGTCGGCTCCGGTGCCGGAGATGATCTCGATCTCCGAGGAGATCAGCTCGCCGGTTATGTGCTCGTGCAGCAGCGGATCGCGCTCCGCGGCAACGCCGCGCAGCTGCTCGAACCGCGGCACGAGTTCGAGCGTGCGCGGATCGAGGATCGAGAACTCCTCCTCGATGCCGACCGTGCCGTCGCGCGCCTCGGCGAACGTCTCCGCCGCTCGGTCTAGGTCCAGGCTGATCATGGCGTTTGCGTGTTCTTACGCGCTGGTCGTGGTTGGGCGCGTGCGGTAGCATCGGTCGACGAACTGCCGCGCCGTCGAGCGAGCCTCGTCAGGTCAGGTAGAAGTACAGCGCGTAGAGCAGATCGACCGCCGGGCTGGAGGTGTGCACGGTCACCTCGGGCGGCACCAGCAACAGCGACTCCGAGTAGTTGAAGATGATCTTCACGCCCGCGCCGACGAGCTCGTCGGCGAGCCCCTGCGCGGCCTGCGTCGGCACCGCGAGCACGCCGACGACGATGTCCTCGTCCTCGACGACCTGGCGCAGCTCGCCGGTGTGGCGCACGACCTGCGCGCCGACCTTCGTGCCGACCTTGTCCTCGGTCGACGTCGAAGATCGCGACGACGCGGAAGCCGTGGTCGGCGAAGATGTCCGAGGAGGCGATCGCCTTGCCGAGGTGGCCGGCGCCGAGCAGCGCGATGTTGTGCTGCCCGGCCGTGCGCAGGATCTTGCGGATCTGCGAGACGAGCGCCTCGACGTTGTAGCCGACGCCGCGCTTGCCGAACTTGCCGAAACCCGACAGGTCGCGGCGGATCTGCGTCGAGTTGACGTGCGTGTAGTCGGAAAGCTCCTGCGAGGAGATCGTCTCCTTGCCCATCTTCTTGGCCTGCGTGAGCACCTGCAGATAGCGCGACAGGCGGGCGGCGACGCCGAGCGAGAGTCGCTCGACCGAGGGGCCGCCGCCGTCGCCGTTCAGCTCGCGCGGGCGGCTCGTCGTTTCTCCGTAGCTCATGTTCGTGACTCTAGACGCTCGCGCAGGAGCGGCTCGTCGATGAAGTAGTCGAACAGCTCCTCGCCGTCCAGCGCGATCACGGGGATCCGCTCGAAATAGGCGCGCTGCAGCGCCTCGTCGGCGTCGATGTCGCGCGTCTCGATCGAGAAGTCGAGCTCCTGCTGCAGTCGGCGCAAGCGTGGCGAGCGCCTCGGCGCAGAGGTGGCAGTCCGCGCGCGCGTAGACCGTGACGGCGCTCATCGCGCTCGCTCGCCGGTCGCGTATGCGTCGAGGCCCAGGTAGTCGGGGTACTCGAGGCGCTCGCCGTAGCGCGCGGCGCTCGCGATCATCGCCGCGTTGTCGGTGCAGAGCACGCGTGCCGGCACGTGCAGCTCGGCGTCGATCCCGGCGAGGCGCTCGCGCAGCGCGCCGTTCGCCGCCACGCCGCCGCCGACGGCGAGACGTCGCGAGCCGGTCTGCGCCAGCGCCCGCTCGGCGCGGTCGACGAGGCTGTCGACGATCGCCGCCTGGTAGGAGGCGGCCAGGTCGGCCGCGCGCGCCGCCGCCTGCTCGCCTTCGGAGAGCTCGCGCAGCTTGTACAGCAGCGCCGTCTTCAGGCCGGCGAAGGAGAAGTCGAGCCCGCGCGCGAATGCCTCGCGCTGGGCGCCGCGCCCGCCCTTGGCGCGCTCGGAGTGCGAGCCGGGGAAGCTGAACGCCTCGGGGTCGCCGTCGCGCGCGAGCCGCTCGAGCGCCGCGCCGCCCGGGTAGCCCAGGCCGAGCATCCGCGCGCCCTTGTCGAACGCCTCGCCGGCGGCGTCGTCGAGCGTGCGCCCGAGCACCTCGAAGCCGTCGTGCTCGCGGACGTGCGCCAGCAGCGTGTGGCCGCCGCTGGCGATCAGGCAGACGAACGGCGGCTCGAACGCGCCCTCGTCGCTCGCTCCTCGACGCAGGAAGTTCGCGGCGACGATGCCCCTGCAGGTGATCGACGCGGCGCGAACGGCAACTCACGCGCGGCCGCCAGTCCCTTGGCCGTCGAGAGACCGACGAGCAGCGCGCCGACGAGCCCTGGCCCCTGCGTCGCCGCGACGAGCTCGATCTGCTCGAGCCCGACGCGCCGCGTCGCGCAGGGCGCGCGCGACGATCGCATTGACGATCTCGAGGTGGTGGCGTGAGGCGATCTCCGGCACGACGCCGCCGAAGTCCTCGTGCGCGACCTGCGAGGAGATCACGTTCGCGCGGATCGTGCCGTCGCACTCGATCACGGCCGCGCACGTGTCATCGCAGCTCGTCTCCAGCGCGAGGATGCTCATCGCCTGGCCCGCTGCGTCAAGGGCGGGCAGCTCATATCGGGCCCGGGATTCGGCACGTCCTGCGAGCGATCCGGCGAGCGTCGCCGGCGTGCGCCACATCACCAGCGCGTCCTCGCCGTTGTCCTGGTAGTAGCGCCGCCGCGTGCCGGCCGCGCGAAAGCCCTCGCGCTCATAAAGATGGATCGCGACCGCATTCGAGCGCCGCACCTCGAGCGTGTAGCGCGCCTGATCGCCTGCCCCCGAGCCACGGTATCGCCGACCCGCGCATACAGCTCGCAGAGCAGGCGCGAGGCGATGCCGCCGCGCTGGCGATCGAGGTCGACGGCGACGTTCATGATGTGCCAGACGGTGTCGTAGCGCGAGCAGATCAGATAGCCGATCAGGCGCTCGGCGCCGTACGCGCCGCCGTCACCGTCCGGCGGCGTCCGCTCGGTCGCCGCCAGGCAGATGCCGGTCTGCTTGGAGAGCTCGAGCACGAACATCGCCAGCGACCACGGCGTCGGGAAGACGCGCCGCTCGACCGCGAGCACGTTCGGCAGATCTGGATAGGTCAGCGCCCTGATCCGCACAGCCGAGCGCCTGCTCGCGGTCCTGCGCGCGCGGCTGTGCCTGGTCGCTCACGAGCTCGCGCCACCCACCGCGAGCGGCCGCGATCGCGCGAGCGCCGCGTCTGGCTCGCGCCGGTAGTCCGGCAGGATCGTCTCGAGCACGCGGCGCCGCGGCGGCCCCGGCGCCCAGCTCGCACAGCGCGGCGGCGTCGAGCAGGTGCAGCGCCGAGGCCTCGCTCGGCACCTCGGCGCCGGCCGCGCGCAGCTCGGCGGCGAAGTGCAGCGCGCCGTCGCCGACGGCCAGCCAGCTGCGCCCGCTGGGAGCGCCGCGTCGCTCGATCGTCGCGACGAGCGCTTCGAGCTCGCCGCCGTCGAGCGGCTGCGCGAAGGCGATCTCGCGATCCGGCCCGGCGTAGGCCGCTACGAACGCCTCGCCGCGACGGGCGTCGATCACGGCGATCGTCGCCTCGTCGGCGGATCGGCCGGCGGATCGGTGGGCACGCGCGGCACCCAGCGCGAGCGCCTGCAGGCTGGAGACGCCGACGAGCTCCGCGCCCGAGGACTGCGCCAGGCCGCGAGCCGTCGCGATGCCGACGCGCAGACCCGGTGAAGCGGCCGGGCCCAAGCCCAACGGCGATCCGCTCGACCTGCGCCCAGCCGAGCTCTGCGTCGTCGAGCAGCCCGGCGGCCATCGCCAGCAGGCGCGTCGCGTGCCCCGGATGCGCGCCCGGCTGCGGATCGTCGCGCGCCTGCAGCGTGGTGCCGTCGGCGAGCCGCAGCCCGACGACGCTCGCCTGCGTCGCCGTGTCGAAGCCGAGCACGATCACCGTTCGAGCACCTCGATCTGCCGGCGATCCGCGCCGCGGTGCGCGAGCGAGACCTCCAATCGCGCGCCGGCCAGCTCGCGCTCGGCATCCGGCGGCCACTCGACGAACGCGATCCGCCCCGCGCCGAGATAGTCGGCGAGCAGCTCCGGATCCTCCTGCTCGAGGCCGGCCAGCCGGTACAGGTCCAGATGCGAGACCGTCAGCCCATCGCGGCCGCGGTAGCGATGGCCGATGCTGAAGCTCGGGCTGGTGACGGGATCGCTCACGCCCAGCGCGCGAGCGGCGCCGCGCACCAGCGTCGTCTTGCCGGCGCCGAGCTCGCCGCGCACGAGCACGACGTCGCCGTCGCGCAGCCGCTCGGCGAGCTTCGCTCCAAACGATTCTGTCTCCGCCGGATCGGCGGTCTCGACGACGTGCACGGCCACGACGAGACTGTAGAGCGAAGCGCTTGCGCCGTTAAACGCGACCGGCCCGCGGGAGAAAGGGACGCGGGCCGATCGTTACTTCTGGAGGGATGGAGACAAGGGCTGTATCGGCGAGCGCGACCACCGACTTGAGACCTGCGTAGAAATGTGTTCGAGCCGGGCGCGATGACTCCTCTTGCCCCGTAAACCTGGGAAACATGCGCCCAGAGAAGATCGAACGAACGTCCAGGGCGAGCTGACGTCGGCTACTAGAACAGGCCGAGCTGGTCGGGCTCGCACTCACCGCCGGAGGCGGCCTCGCCCGCCGCTATGGCGACCTCGCCGGCGTCGGCTGTTCGCCGCCGATGGCCGATCGCCTCGCTCGGAGTCGCCAGGCGCCGCGAGCTCGGCGTCCGTCAAGCGCCGGCGGCTGCTCGGGCGCGCCCTGCGCGAGCAGCTCGGGCAGCCGCGAGAAGTCCTCGCGCAGCGTCTCGAGCATCCGCGGCGTGTAAAGCGCGGCGGCCGGATGGAAGATCGGGTAGAGCCGTACTGCGCGACGGCCGAGCGTCAGCACCTCGGGCTGGCCGTGCAGGCGCGTGATCCCGGTCGGATCGCCGCGCAGCAGCTTCGTCGAGAAGTTGCCGAGCGTGCAGATCACCGTCGGCGCGATCAGCTCGACCTGGCGATGCAGGTAGTCCTGGCAGTTCTCGATCTCGATCGGCAGCGGGTCGCGGTTGCCGGGCGGCCTGCACTTCAGGGTGTTCGCACATGAACACCTCGGCGCGCGTCAAGCCCGATCTCGCCGAGCAGCGTCTGAGCAGCTTGCCGGCGCGCCCGACGAACGGCACGCCCTGCTCGTCCTCGCTCGCGCCGGGCGCCTCGCCGACGAACATCAGCTCGGCGTTCGCGTTGCCGGCGCCGAACACGACGGTCTTTCGCGTCGCCGCGAGCTCGGGGCAGCGCGCGCAGCTCCTTGGCCTGCGCGAGCAGCGCCTTCAGCAGCCTCGCGCCGCTCGGACGCGGTGCGGCCGACGTCTGTCGAGGCCATCGACGTGATGCTAATCGCTGCTCGCGAGCGTGCGTCAGCACGCCGCAGCCGGCATCCAAGCAATTTGCGGACGTTTGCCCGCTGCGAGCGGCAGCGGGACTCGCGCCGCGCTGCGCAATGATCACGCCGTGAGCTCGGCGAGCAGCTGACCGTCAACGCGCCATTCGCCGGCGTCGTCGTCTCGGTCGCGCACGCGTGCAGCGAGCCGGTCGCCGCCGGCGCGCCGCTGCTCGTGCTCGAGGCGATGAAGATGGAGCACGAGGTGCTCGCGGAGAGCGCCGGCGTCGTGCGCAGCGTCGAGGTCGTCGCCGGCGAGTCCGTCGAGGAGGGCCAGCTGCTGCTCGTGCTGAGCGCGCCCGACGCGCCGAACGAGGCGGTGGCCGTGAGGAGCGCGTGGCCGCTGCGGCACCGTCGGAGGGCGGCCGCGCCGACCTCGAGGCGGTCCGCGCGCGCCACGCGATCGGCCTCGACGCGGCGCGCCCCGAGGCCGGTCGCGCGCCGGCGCAAGCGCGGGCGGCGCACGGCGCGCGAGAACCTCGCCGAGCTCGTCGACGAGGGCACCTACGTCGAGTACGGCCCGCTGCTGTTCGCCGCGCAGGAGCGCCGCCGCTCGCGCGAGGAGCTGATCGAGCGCACGCCCGCCGACGGCCTCGTCGCCGGCGTCGGCGAGATCGAAGGCACGGCCGTGCGTCGCGATGTCCTACGACTACACCGTCCTCGCCGGCACTCAGGGGATGCGCAACCACGCCAAGAAGGACCGCCTGTTCGAGATCGCCGAGCGCCGCCGGCTGCCGGTCGTGCTGTTCGCCGAGGGCGGCGGCGGACGACCGGGCGACGTCGACATGCCGATCGTCGCCGGGCTCGACTGCCGCGCGTTCGCGCTGTTCGCCCAGCTCAGCGGCCTCGTGCCGCTCGTCGGGATCGCCTCGGGCTACTGCTTCGCCGGCAACGCCGCGCTGCTGGGCTGCTGCGACGTGGTGATCGCCAGCGAGGACGCGAGCATCGGCATGGGCGGCCCGGCGATGATCGAGGGCGGCGGGCTGGGCGTCTACGAGCCGGGCGAGGTCGGCCCGATCGACGTGCAGGACGCAAACGGCGTCGTCGACCTGCGCGTCGCCGACGAGCCGCGCGGCGGTCGCCGCGCGCGAAGCGCTACCTCTCCTACTTCCGCGGCGCGAGCGAGGCCGGCGCGCTGCCGGACCAGGCGCTGCTGCGCGAGTTGATTCCCGAGCAGCGAAAGCGCGTCTACGACGTGCGCGCGCGTCGATCGACGGCGCTGTTCGACGAGGGCTCGGTGCTCGAGCTGCGCACGCGGCTTCGGCGCAGGGATGCGTGACGGCGCTGGCACGCCATCGACGGCCGGCCGCTGGGCGTCGTCGCGAACGACCCGACGCATCTCGGCGGCGCGATCGACGCCGACGGCGCCGACAAGGCGGCGCGCTTCATCGGCCTGTGCGACGCGTTCGAGCTGCCGCTGCTGTTCCTCTGCGACACGCCCGGCTTCATGGTCGGCCCGGCCGCCGAGCGCACGGCGACCGTGCGCCACTTCGCGCGGATGTTCCTCGGCGGCGCCAATCTGAGCGTGCCGTCGCGGCACGATCGTGCTGCGCAAGGGCTACGGGCTGGGCGCGCAGGCGATGGCCGGCGGCGGCTTCAAGGCGCCGCTGTTCACGGTCGCGCTGGCCGACGTCGGAGTTCGGCGGCATGGGGCTGGAGGGCGCGGTGCGCCTGGGCATGCGCCGCGAGCTCGACGCGATCGACGGACGAGCAGGAGCGCGAGCGCGTCTTCGAGGCGATGGTCGCCGCCGCCTACGAGCGCGGCCGCGGCCTGAACATGGCGGCCTACGGCGAGATCGACGACGTGATCGACCCGGCCGACTCGCGCCGCTGGATCGCGATGCTGTTCGACGAGCGCGCCGGCGCAGTGGTGGCAGCGGCCGGGCAAGGCGCGCCCGTACGTCGACTCCTGGTAGCGCTGGCGGCGAGCGCGGAGGCGCGCCGTTCGCCCAGGCGCACTCGGCGGCAGGCGCCGCTCGCCGCGCGCCGGCGGAATCCGCTTGCGGAGTCCGACCGAGCCGCTGTATCATTACTGAGCAGGCCGTCACCGGGCTCGCTCGGGCTGGACCCGAAGCAGATCCGCATTCAACATCTTTTGTCGCGCCGGTATCCGCAAGGAACTGGACCGAAGCCGATGAGCCCACACCTCCGACCGCTGCCCTGCGCATGAGGACCGTGCGCGCCGTCGACGAGCTGCGCCTGGCGCTCGCTCCGGCGCGCCGAGCGGGCCAGAACGGATCGGCCTCGTGCCGACGATGGGCGCGCTGCACGACGGCCACCTCTCGCTGATCCGTCGCGCGCGCGGCGAGTGCGACGTCGTCGTCGTCTCGCTGTTCGTCAACCCGGCGCAGTTCGACGAGCGCGCCGACCTCGAGCGCTATCCGCGCAGCGAGCGTCGCGACGCGTGAGCTCGCCGCCGAGTGCGGCGCCGACATCCTGTTCGCGCCGTGCGGTCGAGGAGGTCTATCCGCCGGGCTTTGCGACGGCCGGTCGAAGTGCTCGGTCTGAGCGACCGGCTCGAGGGCGCCGTGCGCGGCGCCGAGCACTTCCGCGGCGTCTGCACGGTCGTCGCGAAGCTGCTCGGCATGGCGCAGCCCGACGTCGCCTACTTCGGCCAGAAGGACGCGCAGCAGCTCGCCGTGATCCGCCGCATGGCCGCCGACCTGAACCTGCCGGTGCGGATCCAGTCGCTGCCCGACCGTGCGCGAGCCAGACGGCCTGGCGATGTCCAGCCGCAACGCGCGCCTGAGCGCCGCGCAGCGCGCGCGCGCGCTCGCCCTGCTCGGCGGCGCTGCACGCGGCCGGGCGCGGCGCGGCCGACGGCGAGCGCGACGCCCGAGCGCGCTGCTCGCCAGGCCGCGCGAGCGACGATGCTCGCGCGGCGGCGTCGAGCCCGAGTACGTCGAGCTCGTCGACCCCGAGACGCTCGAGCCGCGCGAGCAGCTCGAGCGCGAGGCGCTGCTGCGTGCTCGCCGCGCGGATCGGCGAGACGCGACTGATCGACAACGCGCTGCTGAGAGCTTCGCTCGCCCCCTCCCCACTCCAACCGCACCCGAGAAAGGCGATCGCCTGATGCAACGCACGATGCTCAAGTCGAAGATCCACCGCGCGACGATCACCGACTGCGACCTGCACTACGTCGGCTCGATCACGATCGACCCCGATCTGCTCGAGGCCGCCGACATCCGCGAGCACGAGCAGGTGCACGTGCTCGACATCGACAACGGCGCGCGCTTCGAGACGTACACGATCCCGGCGAGCGCGGCTCGGGCGTGATGACGATCAACGGCGCCGCCGCGCGACTCGTGCAGCGCGGCGACACGATCATCGTCGTCTCCTACGCGAGCTACGACGAGACCGAGCTAGAGCACTACGAGCCTCGCGTCGTGCACGTCGAGGCGCAGACCAACCGAATCATCACCGTCGACGACGCGGTGGCGACTCTGCTGACGCAGAGCGTCAACTGACGTCAGAGAGGACCACCACATGTCCAGCCACCCAGAAGTAAGGCCCCGTCACGACCCCGGCCGCCTGCCGATGACGCTGCCGCTGCTGGCCGAGAAGAAGCGGCTCGGCGACCCGATCGTGATGGTCACCGCCTACGACTACCCGAGCGCGCGCGCGGCGGAGTCGGCCGGCGTCGACCTCGTGCTCGTCGGCGACTCGGCCGCGACGACGGTGCTCGGCTACAGCGCGACGACGCCGGTCGCGCCTCGACGACATGCTCGTGCTCGCGCGCGCCGTGCGGCGCGGGCTGAACACGCCGATGCTGATCGGCGACCTGCCGTTCGGCTCTTACGAGGTCTCCGACGAGCAGGCGATCACGACGGCGATGCGGATGGTCAAGGAGGCCGGCTGCGAGGCGGTCAAGCTCGAGGGCGGCGGCGAGGCGTCGGTCAAGCGCGCGCGCGCGATCGTCGGCGCCGGAATTCCGGTGATGGGCCACGTCGGCCTGACGCCGCAGACGGCGACGGCGCTTGGCGGCTGGAAGGCGCAGGGACGCACCGCCGGCGCGGCCGCGCGGATCGGCGCCGAGGCGCTCGCGCTGCAAGCGGCTGGCTGCTTCGCGCTCGTCTTCGAGGCGATCCCGGCCGCCGTGACCGAGGAGCTGATGCCGCGCATCGAGATCCCCGTGATCGGCATCGGCGCCGGCGGCGCGACGGACGGCCAGGTGCTCGTCTTCCACGACCTGCTCGGCATCCGCGACGGTCTCGGCGCTCGCTTCGTCAAGCGCTACGCGAACATCCAGCAGGAGATGAACGACGGCGTCGCCGCATACGCCGAGGACGTTCGCAGCGCGTCGCTATCCCGGCCCGGAGCACACCTACAAGATCAAGCCGGAGGAGCTCGCCGAGCTGCAGCGCGCTGCTCGGCTGAGCGGCACGCCGGCGACGAGCGGCTTGCGACTGAGGACCCGCCCGCGGCGGCCGTGGGCCGGTCGACGCTACAGCGGCTCGCCGAAGCGCTCGGCGAAGGCGAACTCCTCGACCGGCCTGCGCGAAAGCCGCTTCGGCCACGGATCGGCGCGGCGCCCGACGCCGATGTGTGCGGCGAGCGCGAAGCCGTCGGGGATCTCCAGCAGCCGCTTGACCTCCTCCTCGGCCGGCACGAGCAGCGTCGTCAGCGCCGCGCCGAGCCCCTCTGCGCGCAGCCCGAGCAGCACGTTCTGCACGAACGGGTAGACCGACGCGCCGCCGACGACGCTCTGGCGCGGCAGCTCGGCGTCGGTCACGAGCAGGTCGGCGAGCTGCACGGCGACGAGCAGATGGACCGGGACCTCCTGCAGGTGGCGCGCGTAGTGGTCGGCGCGCTGCGCCATCCGCAGGCGTGCCGGGTCGATCCCGTCGGGCGGGTTGCACAGCAGCTCAGCGCGCCCGTTCGCCTCCTGGTAAGCGTCCCAACGCGGCACGTAGAGGTCGCGGATCGCCCGTCGGCGCTCGGCGTCGCGAACGACGACCACGCGCCAGCCCTGGCGGTTGCCGCCGCTCGGCGCGAAGCGCGCGTTCTCGAACACCCGCCGCAGCGCCTCGACGTCGACCGGCTCGTCGGTGAACACGCCGGCTCGTCGGCGCGCAGCGCATCGCCTCGCTCAGGTCCATCGCAGAGACGCTAGCCGCTGGCGAAGCTAGCCGCTCGGGTACTCGACGCGCTCGATCACCTTCGCCGGCAGCCCGACGGCGACCGAGAACGGCTCGATGTCGCGCGTGACGACGCTGTTGGCGCCGATCACGCAGCGCTCGCCGATGCTCACGCCGCTCGTCACGACGACGTTCGCGCCGAGCCAGCAGTTCTCGCCGATCCGCGTCGGCCCCTTGCTCTCGAAGCCCTGCCAGGTGATCGGCTTCTGCGCGTCGTCGTGGCGGTGGTTCGCGTCGGAGACGAAGCAGCCGTTGGCGAGCATGCAGTGCTCGCCGATCTCGACGAGCTGCTCGGCGGCGATCATCACGTTTGGTTGAGGAACCTGCCGGCGCCGATCCGCACTCGCGCGCCGCCTGGCGCAGTGATCCAGACGCCCGGCTCGAACAGCACTTCGGCGCCGATCTCCAGGCGCCCCTCGCGCAGCGCCTCGAGCACGTTGCCGTGCAGCGGCCAGCGCGCGAACGCACCGCGGCGCATGAACTGCCAGTGGATCTGCGCGCGGTTCCACGGCAGCGAGTTGCGCTCGTACCAGCGCCACTTCTGCGCCCACAGCTTGGTCCGCGCGACGGAGATCGCCTCGCTCGACGTCCTCCCGCGCGACATCGCCGCCCGCTCCGACGACTGCGCGGCCGCGTCGCTCAAGCGGCGACCTTCGCCGCGCGCTTGCGGCGCGGTTTCTTCGCCGCGCCCGCGCCGCGCTTGACCGTCGGCGTCAGCAACTCGGCGAGGAACTGGCCGGTGTGCGAGGACGGCTCGGCGGCGACCTCCTCGGGCGTGCCGACGGCGATCGCCATGCCGCCCTCCTCGCCGCCCTCCGGACCCATGTCGATCAGACGGTCGGCCGACTTGATCACGTCGAGGTTGTGCTCGATCACGACGACGCTGTTGCCTGCGTCGACGAGCCGCTGCAGCACCTCGAGCAGGCGCTGCACATCGGCGAAGTGCAGGCCGGTCGTCGGCTCGTCGAGGATGTACAGCGTGCGCCCGGTCGCGATCTTCGAGAGCTCCGTCGCGAGCTTTACGCGCTGCGCCTCGCCGCCCGACAGCGTCGTCGCCGGCTGGCCGAGCCGCACGTAGCCGAGGCCGACCGCGTTGAGCGTCTCCAGGCGCCGGCGCACCTTCGGGATGTGCTCGAAGAACTTCAGCGCCTGCTCGACGGGCATGTCGAGCACGTCGGCGATGCTCTTGCCCTTGAAGCGGACTTCGAGCGTCTCGCGGTTGTAGCGCTTGCCGTGGCACTGCTCGCACGGCACGTAGACGTCGGGCAGGAAGTGCATCTCGATCTTGATCTGCCCGTCGCCGCGGCAGACCTCGCAGCGCCCGCCCTTGACGTTGAAGCTGAAGCGGCCGGGCTTGTAGCCGCGCACGCGCGCCTCCTGCGTCTTCGAGAAGAGGTCGCGGATCACGTCGAACAGGCCCGTGTAGGTCGCCGGGTTCGAGCGCGGCGTGCGCCCGATCGGCGACTGGTCGACGGCGATGATCTTGTCGAGCTGGTCGAGCCCGTGGATCGCGCGATGCGCGCCGGGCCGCTGGCGCGCGCGGTGCAGGCGGTTGGCGACGGCCTTGTAGAGCACTTCGTTGACGAGCGTCGACTTGCCCGAGCCGGAGACGCCCGTCACGCAGGTCAGGACGCCGAGCGGCACGTGCACGTCGATCTCGCGCAGGTTGTGTTCGCTCGCGCCGAGGATCTCGATGTAGCCGCTCGGCGTGCGCCGCTTGTTCGGCGGCTCGATCGTGCGCGTGCCGGCGAGGTACTGCCCGGTCAGCGACTCCTTGACGCGCTGCACCTGCGCGGCCGTGCCCTGCGCGACGATCCGCCCGCCGTGCTCGCCGGCGCCCGGGCCGAGGTCGACGAGATGATCGGCGCTGCGCATCGTCTGCTCGTCGTGCTCGACGACGATCACCGTGTTGCCGAGGTCGCGCAGGCGCTCGAGCGTCGCGATCAGCTTCGAGTTGTCGCGCTGGTGCAGGCCGATCGACGGCTCGTCGAGGATGTAGAGGACGCCGACGAGCGAGGATCCGATCTGCGTCGCCAGGCGGATCCGCTGCGCCTCTCCGCCGGACAGCGTCGCCGCGGCGCGGTCCATCGAGAGGTAGCCGATGCCGACGTTCTCGAGGAACTGCAGCCGCTCGGAGATCTCGCGCAGGATCAGCCGCGCGACGTGGCGGTCGGTCTCCGACAGCTCGACCTGCTCCAGCCACTCCAGCGCGCGCCGCGCCGAGAGCGCGCAGAAGTCCTCGATCCGCGTGCCGGCGACGAGCACCGCGCGCGACTCGGCGCGCAGCCGCGCGCCGCCGCAGACCGGGCACGCTCGCAGCGACATGAACTCCTCGATCTTCTCGCGCGTCCACTCCGAGTCGGTCTCGCGGTAGCGGCGCTCGAGGTTCTTGACGATCCCCTCGAAGCGCGTCGCGTACGAGCGCCGACGCCCGTAGCGGTTGCGATAGGTGACGTGCACCGGCTCGCCGTTCGTGCCGTACAGGAACAGGTCGCGCTGCTCCTGCGCCAGCTCCTCCCAGGGCGCTTCGAGGTCGACGCCGTAGCGCTCGGCGATCGCCTCGGTGACCTGCTCGTAGTAGTTCGAGCTGCTGTTCGCCCACGGCGCGAGCGCGCCTTCGCCGATCGACAGCGTCGGATCGGGCACGACGAGGTCGGGGTCGATCTCCATCTGCGAGCCGAGCCCGGTGCAGCGGTCGCAGGCGCCATGCGGGCTGTTGAACGAGAAGATCCGCGGCTCGAGCTCGACCAGCGACGGCCCGTGCTCGGGGCACGCGAAGCGCTCGGAGAAGGTGAAGATCGTGCCTGGCTCGGGCGTCTCGCCGGGAACGATCTGCGCGGCTGCCGCGCGCGGCCCCTTCGCGCCCTTGGCGCCCTTGGCAGCCGCCTCGCCGTCGGCGTCCGCCGGTGCCTCCTGCGCACCCGAGCGCCCGACGACCTCGAGCTCGACGAGGCCCTCGGCACGAGCGACGGCCGTCTCGATCGAGTCGGCCAGCCGCTTGCGCACGTCGTGGCGCATCACGAGCCGGTCGACGACGACCGAGATGTCGTGCTTGTAGCGCTTGTCGAGCACGATCGACTCCTCGAGCATCCGCACGCGATCGTCGATCTTCACGCGCGTGAAGCCGTCCGAGCGCAGCTCCTCGAGCAGCTTTCCGTACTCGCCCTTGCGCCCGCGCACGACCGGCGCGAGCACGATGAAGCGCGTGCCGTCGGCCAGCTCCATCGCCTGGTCGATGATCTGCTCGGCCGACTGCCCGACGATCGGGCGCCCGCAGATCGGGCAGTGCGGCTTGCCGACGCGCGACCACAGCAGGCGCAGGTAGTCGTAGATCTCGGTGACCGTGCCTACCGTCGAGCGCGGGTTGCGCGAGGTCGTCTTCTGGTCGATCGAGATCGCCGGCGAGAGCCCCTCGATCGAATCGACGTCGGGCTTGTCCATCTGCCCGAGGAACTGGCGCGCGTACGCCGACAGCGACTCGACGTAGCGACGCTGGCCCTCGGCGTAGATCGTGTCGAATGCGAGCGAGCTCTTGCCCGAGCCCGACAAGCCCGTGATCACGACGAGCGCGTCGCGCGGGAGCGACAGCGAGATGTCCTTGAGGTTGTGCTCTCGGGCGCCCGAGACGACTATTTGGTTGCCCGTCGGCATCGGCCTCTCATTCTATGAGGCCGAACAGACGTTCGTGTGATGATTGGCGTCGATCTCCGCTATTTGCGGAGCTCTACGCCTCTATTGCGGCGAAGACCTCGTCGATCAGCTTCGTCCGATCGGCGAGCTGGTAGTTCTCGGCGAGGTAGCGGTCGGTGCTCTCGCGCGACTCGCCGTTGAGCGCCATGTTCAGCGCGACGAGGCGCGCGCTGTCGAGTTCGCCGTTGTCGGCCGGCGCGGGCGGCGACGGTGCGGCGACGGCGGTCGGAGTCGTTGGCGGCGCCGGAATCGGCGGAGCGGCGACCGCGGTCGGTTGCGGCGGCGCGGGCGCCGGCACGTTGCGCTGCGCCGGCGCCTCGCCGGCGACGGCGCGCGTCGACCGATGCCCCGAGGCCGCGTCGTAGAGCTCGCCCATGTTCGTCTCGAGCGCGGCGAGATCGCCCGCCAGGCGCCCGGCGCCGGCGCGCAGGCTGTCGACGAGCGCGCTGACCTCGCCGTCCATCGCATTGACCCGCTCGAGCAGCACGGCGGTCGCCTGCGCGACGGCCGCGACGTGCGCACGCGCTTGCGCGATCGCGTCCTCGCGCGTGCTCGCCGCATCGCGCTCGGCCTGCTCGCGCGTCGCGCTCGCGCTCTCGCGCGCCTGCTGCTCGATCTCGGCCGCGGCGGCCTCGGCGGCGGCGAGGATGCTCTGCACCTGCGTGCCGGCGGTCGCGGCGAGCGAGGACTCGGCGCCGCCGCCGGAGGAGCGCTCGCGCTCGAGCGCTTCGATCTCGCCGGCGAGCGCGCGCAGGTGCGCGTCGACAGCCGCCGGCTCGTAACCGCGCCGCGCGATCGGAAAGTCGCGCCGCTCGATCGCTTGACGATCGATCTCCACGCGCCGAATCCTAGGCGATGCGCCGGGCGGGAGCCGCAGGCGCGGCGGCGCCGTCGCCCGTCGTCGCGGTCTCGTCCAGACCGATCGCGCCGGCGCCGTCGGGTCCCTCGCCCGCGTGGATCTCGCGCAGGTCGCGGCGCAGCTCACGCAGCTCGTCGCGCAGCTGCGCGGCATACTCGAAGCGCAGCTCGTCGGCGGCTGCGATCATCTCCTCCTCGAGCTCGACGACCATCTTCTCGAGCTCGTGCTTCGGCATCTCCTCGGCCTTGCCGCGCTTGGCCGTGCGCCGTTTGCGACCTTTGCGCGGCACCTTCGACTCGCCTTGCAGGAACTCCGCGATGTCGGAGATGCCCTTGACGATCGTCGCCGCCGTGATCCCGTGCTGCTCGTTGTAGGCGACCTGGATTTCGCGGCGGCGGTCGGTCTCGGAGATCGCCGCCTTCATCGCCTTGGTCTCCTTGTCGGCGTACATCAGCACGGTCCCGTCGACGTTTCGCGCGGCGCGGCCGATCGTCTGGATCAGCGAGGTCTCACCGCGCAGGAAGCCCTCCTTGTCGGCGTCGAGGATCGCGACGAGCGAGACCTCCGGCAGGTCGAGTCCCTCGCGCAGCAGGTTGACGCCGACGAGCACGTCGTACTCGCCGAGGCGCAGGTCGCGGATGATCTGGATCCGCTCGAGCGTGTCGATCTCCGAGTGCAGGTAGCGCGTCTTGAAGCCCATCTCGAGCAGGTACTGCGAGAGGTCCTCGGACATCTTCTTCGTCAGCGTCGTCACGAGCACGCGCTCGTTGCGCTCGACGCGCTTGCGCACTTCGTTCATCAGGTCGTCGATCTGGTTCTTCGTCTCGCGCACCTCGACGCGCGGGTCGACGATCCCCGTCGGGCGCACGATCTGCTCGACGATCCGCGTCGACCGCGTGCGCTCGTACTCGCCGGGCGTCGCCGAGATGAACAGCAGCTGCGGCGTGATCGAGAGGAACTCCTCGAAGCGCTGCGGGCGGTTGTCCATCGCGCTCGGCAGGCGAAAGCCGTAGTCGACGAGCGTCTGCTTGCGCGAGCGGTCGCCCTCGAACATGCCGCCGATCTGCGGCACGGTCTGGTGGGACTCGTCGATGAAGCAGATGAAGTCCTTCGGGAAGTAGTCGATCAGGCAGTACGGGCGCTCGCCCGGCGCGCGTTTGTCGAGGATCCGCGAGTAGTTCTCGATCCCCGAGCAGAAGCCCATCTCGCGCAGCATCTCCATGTCGTACTGCGTGCGCTGGCGCAGGCGGTGGGACTCGAGCAGCTTGCCCTCGGCGTCGAGCTGCTCGCAGCGCTCGTTCAGCTCGCGGCCGATCTCGGCGACGCCGTCCTCGATCGTCCCCTCCTTGACGTTGTAGTGCGTCGCCGGCCAGATCGCGACGTGCTCGAGGTCGTCCTCGAGCAGCTCGCCGGTCAGCGGGTCGAAGTGCTGCAGGCGCTCGACCTCGTCGCCGAACAGCGTCGCGCGGAACGCCGTCTCGGCGTAGGCCGGGAACACCTCGAGCGTCTCGCCGCGCACGCGGAAGCTGCCGCGCGAGAGCACCTGGTCGTTGCGCGTGTACTGGATCGAGACGAGTTTGCGCAGCAGCCGGTCGCGGTCGATCTCCTCGCCGCGCCTGAGGATCTGCATGTTCATCTCATACGTCTCCGGCGAGCCGAGGCCGTAGATGCACGAGACCGACGCGACGACGATCACGTCGCGCCGCGCGAACACGGCGGCGGTCGCGGCGTGGCGCAGCCGGTCGACCTCCTGGTTGATCGCCGAGTCCTTCTCGATGTACAGGTCGCGGCTCGGCACGTACGCCTCGGGCTGGTAGTAGTCGTAGTAGCTGACGAAGTACTCGACGGCGTTCTCAGGGAAGAACGTGCGGAACTCGTTGCACAGTTGCGCGGCGAGCGTCTTGTTGTGCGCGATCACGAGCGTCGGGCGCTGCACGGCCTCGATCACGCCGGCCATCGCCATCGTCTTGCCCGTGCCGGTCGCGCCGAGCAGCGTCTGGAAGCGTTCGCCCTGCTCCACGCCTTCGGCCAGCGCGGCGATCGCCTTCGGCTGGTCGGCGGTCGGCGTGAAGATCGAGTCGAGCTTGAAGTCGGGCACCGTCTCTACCGTAGCGAGTGCTGCAAGGGGCGCTCCTCGGCCGATCTGGCGCGGTGAGCGCGTACCGAGCGGCTCACCGCAGGCCGAGCTGACGCGCGTAGGACGCGCGGTAGTCCTGCTGCGCGCTGAGCACGCGTTCGACGTACGCGCGCGTCTCGGGGAACGGGATCTCGGCGACGGTCAGCGTCCCTCCTTCGGCGTGCGCTTTCGCGACCCAGCGATCGACGTTCGCGAGCCCGGCGTTGTAGGCGGCGACGGCGAGCATCTCGTCGCCGTCGTAATGATCGAGCAGGTAGCGCAGGTAGTAGGTGCCGTAAGCGACGTTGATGCTCGGCGTCGCGAGGTCGCTTGCCGTGAACGCGGTGCCACCGGAGAGATGCGCGATGAAGTACGCCGTTTCGGGCAGGATCTGCATCAGGCCCTCGGCGCCGGCCGAGGACTCGCGCGGTTCGAATTTGCTCTCGGCGTAGATCACGGCGGCGACGAGCGCCGGGTCGAGACGCTTTGCGGCGGCCTCCTGACGAATCACTCCGGTGTGCGAGAGCGGCAGGCCGAGCTTGCCGACGGCGTGGTGCAACTCCGAGGCGATCACGACGGCGAGCAGCGCCACGAGCGCGAGCGCGGCGAGCGTGCCGAGCCCGCGCCGCCGGCCGTTGCGTCGCGCGACCCTGCGCCTGACTCCACGATGGGCGATCGCCGTCTGCCGGCTCATCTTCCTAGCTTCTCAAGGACCGATGACAGCTCGCGCTGCAAGTCCTGCTCGCTGCCGTCGTTGCGCACGACGTACGTCGCGCGCCGAGCCTTCTCGTCCTGCGAGAGCTGGCGCGCGGCGCGCTCGTCGACGAGCGCGTGCCCGCGCGCATCGGCGCGCTCGCGGCGCAGCGCCTCATCGGAGACGACGGCGATCGTCGCGTCGTAGATCGACTCGAGGCCGGCCTCGAACAGCAGCGGCGCCTCGACGACGGCCGCGCGCGGCCGGCCGATCCCGTCCTCGCCGGCGACTGGATCGCTCGCGCGCACCTGCTCCAGCCACGCCGCGACACGAGCGCCGACGAGCGGCCACAGCAGGCCCTCGAGCCAATTGCGCTCGGCATCGTCGGCGAAGGCGCGTTCGGCCACCACCGAGCGATCGACGACGCCGTCCGGCGCGACCTGCTCGCCCCAGCGCGCGACGACGGCGTCGCGCAGCGTGGCGTCGCTCGCGTACAGCTCGTGCACGATCGCGTCGCTCGACTGCACGGCGGCGCCGAGTCGCTCGAGCGCGGCGAGCGCAGTCGACTTGCCCGCGCCCATGCCGCCAGTCAGACCGACGAACGGCACGATCGAGCTCACTGCTAGGCGCCGCTCAGGGCGCGTCAGTCCTGCGCGGGCTCGGCTGTGGCCTCTGGGGCCGCGCCGTTCGCTGCAGCAGCCTCGGCGGGCGCCGGCTCGGCGGCCTCGGCGGCCTCCGCGCTCGTGGCGTCCTGCGACTCGACCGGCTCGCCGGGCGGATCTTGCACGGCCGCGGCCGCGGCCTCGGCGACAGGCGACCCATCCGTCTGCGCCGACTGCTCGGCCGCCGGCTCAGGCTCGGCCGTCTCGACGGCCGCCGGCGCCTCCTCGATCGCCTCCGGCGCGACGTCCGGCTCGGCGGCCTCGACCGCGTCCTGCGGCGCCGCGAGGTCGGCCTCGGCGGACGGCTCGGCAGCCGGTTCGCCCGGCCGCAAGACGGGCAGAATCTGGTCCTCGACGCGCTTGGCCGACAGCGACAGCCGGCGGCGCTCGGAGTCGATCTCGAGGATCTTCACGCGGATCTCATCACCGGGGTGAACGATCTCGCGCGGGCTCTCGACGTGGTGCGGCGCGAGCTCGGAGATGTGCACGAGGCCCTCGACGCCGTCGAGGATCTCGACGAACGCGCCGAACGTGACGACCTTCGTGACTTTGCCCTCGAGCTCGTCGCCGACGTTGTAGGTGTCGACGATTCGCTGCCACGGATCCTCTTGGGTCTGCTTCAGGCCGAGTGAGATGCGCTGGCGGTCGCGGTCGATGTCGAGCACCTTGACCTTGACGGTGTCGCCGATCGAGAGGATCTCGCTCGGGTGGTTGACGTGCGACCAGGAGAGCTCGGAGATGTGGATCAGGCCGTCGATCCCGTCGAGGTCGACGAACGCGCCGAAGTCGACGATGTTCGAGATCTGCCCTTCGACGATCAGGCCGGGCTGCAGGCGGTCGAGGATCTGCTGGCGGACCTCCTTGCGCTCCTCCTCGAGCACCGCGCGGCGCGAGAGCACGACGTTGTTGCGCGAGCGGTTGAGCTCGATCACCTTCGTCTCGATCTTCGTGCCCATGTACTCGTCGAGGTTCGGCACGCGGCGGATGTCGACGAGCGACGCCGGCAGGAAGCCGCGTACGCCGAGATCGATGATCAGGCCGCCCTTGACGACCTCGATCACGGTGCCCTCGACCGGCTCGCCGGACTCGGCGGCGGTTTCGATCCGGCGCCAGGCCTTCTCGAAGCGGGCGCGCTTCTTCGACATGATCAGGCGACCGTCCTGGTCCTCCTTGGTCATGACGATCGCGTCGACCTCCTCGCCGAGGTGGACCTCGTCTTTCGGATCGACCGACTTGCGAATCGACAGCTCGTTCGCCGGGATGACGCCCTCGGACTTGTAGCCGATGTCGACGAGCACCTCGTCCTTGTCGATCCGCACGACGTGGCCGGTGACGACCTCGCCCTCCTCGATCGTCCGGAAGGTCGCCTCGTAGTTGGGCACGATCGTGCCGTCGACTTCGAGCAGAAGCCCGTTCGAGCCCTCGACGACCTTGCCTTGCGGCTGCTCCATCAACGTTTGCACCGGCGAAGCCTAGCGCAGCGTCACGGCAGCCGTCCTATCAGCGCCCCACGTATCATTGGCGGGCAGATGCCTGTACGAGCGACGACGCGAGGAGCGGCGCGCACGCCGCTGGAGCGCGACTGCGACGTCCTGGTGTGCGGCGCGAGCTTCGCCGGGCTGACGATCGCGCGCGAGCTGGCCGGCTCGGGCGCGCGCGTGCTCGTGATCGACCGCTACGAGATCGGCGAGCGCCAGACCTCGGCCTGCGCGATGCCGACGCGCTGGCTGAACGCGATGGAGCTGCAGTCGTCGCATCGCCAGACGTTCGACGAGCTCGTCGTGCACACGCCGTTTCGCACCGCGCGCTGGTCGCTGCCGTGGTCGTTCTCGACGTTCGACTACCGCGAGCTGTGCGCGCTCTTGTGGGCGCAGGCGGACGACGCGAAGATCGAGTTCGAGACGGCGACGGTGACCGGGCGCGACGGTGCGACGCCGTGCACACCGATCGCGGCGCGCTGCGCGCGCCGCTGATCGTCGACGGGCTCGGCTGGCGACGCGTGCTGTCGAACGAGACGACGATCCAACCGCCGAACGCACGCCTCTCGCGCGGCCTCGAGGTGCACCCGCACGCGAGCGGCGAGCAGATGGAGCTGTGGGTCGATCCGCGCTACGTGCGCGCGGGCTACTCGTGGAGCTTTCCGGCCGACGGCGAGCTGCGCGTCGGCGTCGGCTCGTTCTGGCCATCGCATCACGTCAAGCAGCCGACGGTGAAGCTCGCCGGCGACCTCGGCGTCGCGGCCGAGCGCTACCAGGGCAACTGGATCCCGCACCAGCTGCGCGCGGCGGTCGAGGACGACGTGTTCTTCGTCGGCGACTCGGCCGGGCACTGTCTCCCATTGACGGCCGAGGGGATTCGCACGGCGCTGTACTTCGGCCTCGCGTGCGGGCGCGAGCTGCGCGCCGTCGTCGAAGGCAAGCGCTCGCGCGAGTCGGCGCTCGCGCGCTACGGAGCGTTCTCAGCCGCTCACGGGCGCAAGTTCAACTGGATGCTGCGCGTGCAGCAGGCGGTCGGGCGGATCACGCCGAGCCGCTCGATGACGGCGATCGTCGCCGCGTTCGAGAACCGCGGCATCTGCGGCTGGGCGTTCGACCAGTACCTCGCGATCGCGCCGCCGACGTTCGTCGCCGACGGCCCGCGCGCGCTGACGCGCTCGCGCGCTGACGGCGCTGACGGCGAACGCGCCGGCGTCGGCCTGAGCGCGCGGCGCCGCCGTCAGGCGCGTCGGTCTCGCGCCCGCGGCGTGATCTCGAGAAAGCACATGTCGACGCGCAGCAGGTCCATCGCGCGCTCGAACAGGCTGCGCCCGAGGCCGTAGCGTCGCGCGAGCGCGCGCTCGGCGCCGTGCTCCTCCTGCGGCGCGAGCACGCGCGCGACGGCCTCGAGCGGCGCGCCGAGCGGCTTGCCTCGCACGGTGCACGGCGCGACGAGCAGGAACGCGTCGTTGCGCAGCCGCTTCAACTTGCCGGAGGCGCGCTCGGAGCGCACGTACAGGCGTCCGTCGTGCGCGGCTGCCCAGACGGGCGTCGGCACCGGCGTGCCGTCGCGCCGATAGGTGACGAGCAGCGCGCGCTTGCGGCTGGCGATCTCGGCGAGCGTGCCGGTGCGCGGCTCGGCGCCGATGCTCCGCGCCCCGCGCGGCGCCGAGCGCGCGGCGATGCGTGCGCTGAGCAGGGCCGCGGGCAGTCGACGACCGGGGATCGGACGCGCGCTCGGACGCGCGCCGGATCGCCGCGGCGACGCGGCTTTGCGACCGCGTCGGTCAAAGCGCATCGAGGACTCCAGCGAGCCGGCGGACGCCCTCGTCGATCGCCGCCTCAGACAAGTTGGCATAGCCCATCACCAAGGCGTCGTCGTGCGCGCGCGGCTCGATCCGATGGAACTCCAGCGGGTAGACGCCGAGCGAGCGCTCGGCGGCGGCGCGCATCAACGGCGCCAGCTCGACTTCGCGAGGCAGACGCACGAGCGCGTGCAGGCCGGCCGAGACGCCGCTGACGCGCGCGCCTGGCAGCTCGCGCGCCACGGCGGCGATCAGCGCGTCGCGTCGCGCGCGGTTGCGCCGGCGCGCGCGGCGCAGGTGACGGTCGTAGGCGGCGGTCGCGAGCAGGCGCGCGAGCACGAGCTGATCGAGCACCGGACAGCCGAGATCGTCGAGCGCCTTCGCTTCGATCACGGCGTCGAGCAGCGCGGCCGGCGGGACGAGCCAGCCGAGCCGCAGGCCTGGCGCGAGCGTCTTGGAGACGGTGCCGAGGTAGGCGACGCGATCGGGAGCGAGCCCTTGCAATGCGCCGAGCGGCGTGCGGTCATAGCGGAACTCCGCGTCGTAGTCGTCCTCGATCACGAGACGGTCATCGCGCGCCCAGCGCACCAGCGCGCCGCGGCGCTCCGGCGAGAGCACGACGCCGGTGGGGCACTGATGCGCCGGCGTGGCGAGCACGACTCGCGAGCGAAGCGAATCGACGTCGAGTCCGTGCTCGTCGACGGCGGCGCCGTGCACGGTGAGGCCGGCGTAGTCGAGCACGCCACGGTGCGGCGGCAGGCCGGGGTCCTCGACGTCGATCGCGTCGGCGCCGCGACGAGTGAGCGCGCGGCCGAGCAGCGCGAGCCCTTGCGTCGCGCCACCGCATACGACGATCGAGTCGGGCTCGGCGACGACGCCGCGAACGCGACGCAGGTACGCGGCGAGCGCGCCGCGCAGCGCGGGCGCGCCGCGCGCGTCCGGATAGGCGAGCGCGCTGGCAGGCGCGCTGCGCAACACCTCGCGCAGCGTGCGCAGCCAGAGCGCGCGCGGGAACGCGGAGAGGTCCGGCGCGCCGGGGAAGAAGTCGAACCGCAGCGGGCTCGACGCGGGAGCCGCCGGCGCTTCGGGCGCGCGCGAGTCCGCCGCGGCGACATACGTGCCGGCGCCGCGACGGGCGACGAGATACCCCTCGGCGAGCAGCTGCGCGTAGGCGTCGACGACGAGCCGCCGCGAGACTTCGAGGTCGTTGGCCAGTGCGCGCGAAGAGGGCATCCGGGCGCCGGCGGGCAGCGTGCGGTCGCGCACGAGCTCGCGCAAGCGGTCCTCGAGCTGTGCGCGGCGGCGCCCGCTGCGCAGGCGCACGAGCAGCTCAGGGCCATAACTGGTACCCGATTCTCGCACCGTACTGGTCACAGTTTGGGAACCACCTTGGGGTAGAGTAGCCGCGATGTCAAACGCCGACGGAACGCGACTCGATTCGCCGCCGATCCCGATCGCCGGCGCGCGGAACGACGGCGGCGTCTCGACCGTGCAGGTCGGGCTCGCCGCGTTCGCGCTCGTCAACCTCGCGCTCGCCGCGATGCTCGTGTTCGCGCCGCACGCGTTCTACGAAGACGTCGGTCCGTACGGAACGCAGAACGACCACTACATGCGCGACCTCGCGACGTTCTATGCCGCGAGCGGAATCGCCGGCCTGATCGCCGTTCGCCGCGGCTCGTGGCGCACGCCGGTGCTGTGGCTGCTCGCGATCCAGTATGGCCTGCACGCGATCAACCACCTCGTCGACATCGACGCGGCCCACAGCAGCTGGCTCGGCCCCGCCAACTTCGCCTCGCTCGCGATCGCGGCCGTGGCGCTGTTCTGGCTGGCGCGCGAGTCGACCCGATCCCCGGAGGTGCAAAGCCGATGAGAGTCGCCGGAACAGACGAGCGCAGGCCTGGGCCGTGGCGGCGCGCGCTGCTGTGGATCGGCCGCCGCGAAACGAGCAAGCTGACGGGCTGCGCGACGACCACTCAGATGATCGAGCCGGCACAGGCGCTCGCGCACACGCCGGGCTTGATGATCGGCTACGGCGTGTTCGAGTGGACGGTCGCCAAAGCGCACCGCGTGCCCGAGCGCCTGAAGGTGCTGGCCGAGCTGAAGGCGGCGGCTTTCACGCACTGCGCGTGGTGCATCGACATCGCCTCGCCGATCGCCTACCGCGCGGGAGTCACCGAGGCGCAGATGCTGGCGCTCCCGCACTACCGCGACAGCGCGGAGTTCTCCGCGCTGGAGAAGCTCGTGATCGACTACGCGGTCGGCATCAGCAGCACGCCGGTGAGCGTCTCCGACGAGCTGTTCGAGTCGCTGCGCGAGCACTTCGACGACGCGCAGCTCGTCGAGCTGACGAACGTGATCGCAGTCGAGAACATGCGCGGGCGCTTCAACCTCGCGCTCGGCATCGGCGCTACGGGCTTCAGCGACGGGATGGTCTGCGTCGTGCCGGAGCGCCTCGCCGGCGCTTCCGCCGGGGCCGAAGACGGCGCGGTGTCGGCGGCGCGCGGCGCGGGCGACGTGGTTGGATGAGGGTCTTCCTCGCCGGCGCGACGGGCGTGATCGGTCGCCGCCTGCTGCCGCTGCTGCTCGCCGAAGGGCACCAGGTCACGGGCACGACGCGCTCGCGCGACCGCGCCGAGCGGCTGCGCTCGGCCGGCGCCGAGCCGGTCGTGGTCGACGCGTTCGACGCCGCAGCGCTCGCCCAGGCGGTCGCGGACGCCCGCCCGGACGCGGTGATCCACCAGCTCACTTCGATCCCGCCGCGGATCGACCCGCGCAAGATGGAGCGCGACTTCGCGACGAACGACCGTCTGCGCACGGAGGGCACGGCGAACGTCGTCGCGGCGGCGCGCGCGGCGAGCGTCGAGCGGCTGATCGCGCAGAGCGTCGCGTTCTTCTACGCGCCCGGCCCGCCCGGGACCGTCCACGGCGAGGACGATCCGCTGCTGTCGGAGGAGCAGGCGCACGGCCCGGTCAAGCGCTCGACGAAGGCGCTCGCCGCGCTCGAGCGCACGGTGCTCGACGCGGACGGCACGGTGCTGCGCTACGGCTATTTCTACGGGCCCGGCAGCGCGATCGCGCGCGACGGCTCGACCGGCGAGGCGGTCGCCAAGCGCCAGCTTCCGATCGTCGGCTCGGGCGCGGGCGTGTGGTCGTTCATCCACGTCGACGACGCCGCGGCGGCGACGATCGCGGCGCTCGATGCGAGCAAGCCGGGCGTGTTCAACGTCGTCGACGACGAGCCGGCGCGCGTGACGGACTGGATCCCGGCGCTCGCCGACGCGCTCGCGGCGCGCAAGCCTCGCAAAGTACCGGCGCTGCTCGCGCGTCCGCTGGCGGGCCGCTACGGGATCGCGATCATGACCGAAGCGCAGGGCGCCGCGAACGCGCGCGCCAAGCGCGAGCTCGGCTGGAGCCCGCGGCACGCGAGCTGGCGCGAGGGCTTCCGCACGGCGCTCGGCTGAGCGGCGCAGCCGGACGCCGCGCGGCGCAGCCGAAACGCCGGACCGCGCGACCGGGCCGCTCGACTCGGGCCGCTCGCGCTCGCGCCAATACCTACTTCGCTTCCAGCCAGGTGCGCCCGACGCCGACGTCGACGGCGAGCGGCGGCTCGCGATCCCAGACGCCGCACATCTCGCGCTTCGATTAGCGCGCGCGCGTCGTCGGCCTCGCTCGGCGGGCCTTCGAACAGCAGCTCGTCGTGGATCGTCAGCAGCAGCCGCGTCGCCAGCTTCGACTCGGCGAGCGCGGCGTGCGTGCGGACCATCGCGAGCTTGATGATGTCGGCGGCGGTGCCTTGGATGACGGTGTTGACGGCGAGCCGCTCGCCGAGCGTGCGCACCTGGTAGTTGCGCGCCTGCAGCTCGGGGATCTGGCGCCGGCGGCCCCACAGCGTCGTCACGTAGCTCTGCTGCTTGGCGTGCTCGATCGTCTCGGCGATGAACGCGGCGACGCGCGGGAAGCGCTCGAGGTAGGCGTCGATGAACTGCTTGGCCTCCTCGCGCGGGATGTTCAGGCGGTCGGCGAGGCCGAAATCGGAGAGGCCGTAGACGATGCCGTAGTTGATCATCTTCGACTTCGAGCGCATGCCGGGGTCGATCTGCTCGGGCGCGACTCCGAAGACCTGCGAGGCGGTCGCCGTGTGGACGTCCTCGCCGCGCTCGAAGATCTCCTTCAGGACGGGCTCGTCGGCGGCGTTGGCGAGCACGCGCAGCTCGATCTGCGAGTAGTCGGCGGAGATCAGCACGTGCTCCTCGTCGGCCTCGAAGCAGCCGCGGATCTCGCGGCCGAGCGGCGTGCGGATCGGGCACGTTCTGCATGTTCGGGTTGGTGCTCGCGAGCCGGCCGGTCTGCGCGCCGGCCTGCAGGAACGTCGTGTGGATCCGCGAGCGCTCGTCGACCTCGCCGGGAGCACGTCGAGGTAGGTCTTGGCGAGCGTCGAGAGCTCGCGCCAGCGCTCGATCTTCGGCACGATCTCGTGCTCGGCGCGGATCGCCTGCAGCACGCGCGCATCGGTCGAGTAGCCGGTCTTGCCGCGACGCTTGCGCGAGAGGCCGAGCTTCTCGAAGAGGATCTGGCCGAGCTGCTGCGGCGAGCCGATCGTGAACTCCTCTTCGGCGAGCAGGAAGATCTCCTCTTCGAGCGCGGCGAGCTCCTCGCGCACGCGGCCGCTGATCTCGGCGAGCCGCTCGAGGTTCAGGCGCACGCCGAGCAGCTCCATCTCGCGCAGCACGGAGACGAGCGGCAGCTCGATGTCGAGCATCACGCCCTCGAGCCCGCGCTCGGCGATCTGCTCGCGCTGCCAGGCGGCGAGCGCCGCGAGCAGCAGCGCGTCGGCCGCGAGCGGGTCCTCGAGGTCGCTGGCGAGGCCGCGCTCTTCGCAGAGCTCGGCGAACGGGTAGCCGCGTCGCGCGGGCTCGAGCAGGTAGGCGCCGAGCAGCGTGTCGTGGACGAGACCGGGCGGGACGAGCCCGAACGACTTCGCGTCGTGCGCGATCACGGGCCGGTAGTCGCACGCGGCGACGACCTGCTCGGGCGAATCGCAGTCGCCGGCGAGCACCTCGGGGCGCGCTGCCGCGCGCGTGCCTCGCCCCTGCTCGCCGCCCTCTCACCGTCCTCGCCGTCGCCGTGCTCGACGGCGAGCACGGCGAAGCGCCACGGCGCGCCGTCGGCGAACAGCTCGCCGTCGGGCACGTCGCGCTCGCGCACGGCGAGCGCGAGCTCGGCGCCGCTCGCGCCGAAGCGGGCGACGTCGGCCGGCGTGCCTGCGCGCACACGCCCGCCGAGCTTGATCTCGGCGGGCGAGCGCGGGCGCGGCGACGTCGGGGTCGCCGAGCGCTTCCTCCAGGCGACGCAGCGGATCACGCAACTCGTACTCGCGAAACACCTCGCGCACGCGCGAGCGATCGGGCTCGCGGACGTGCTCGGCGGCGACGTCGAAGTCGACGGCGACGTCGCGCTGGACGGTCGCGAGCTGCTTCGAGACGCGCGCGTCTTCGGCATGCGTTTCGAGGTTCTCTTTGCGCTTGGCGCCTTTGATCTGGTCGATGCTCGCGAGCACGTGCTCGAGCGTGCCGTAGCTCTGCAGCAACTCGCTGGCGGTCTTGTCGCCGATTCCGGGAACGCCGGGGATGTTGTCGGAGGTGTCGCCCTTCAGGCCGTAGAAGTCGGGGATCGACTCGGGCGCGATGCCGTAGCGGTCGATCACGGCCTGGCGGTCGTAGATCTTCGTCTCGGTGATCCCGCGTGAGGTCGCCATCACCTTGACGAGGCCGTCGGCGTCGATCAGCTGGAAGGCGTCGCGGTCGCCGGTGACGATCATCACGGGCACGGGCGGATCGGCGTGCAGCGCGCGCTCGGTCAGCGAGGCGATCACGTCGTCGGCCTCGTAGCCGTCGATCTTCACGTTCGAGTAGCCGAACGCTTCGACGAGCGGTTCCATCGCCGGCCACTGCTGCTTGAGCAGGTCCGGGCGCGAACGCCGCTGCGCCTTGTACTCGGCGTAGACGTCGGTGCGCCCGCTCGAGCCGGCGTCCCAGGCGACGACGGTCGGCTGCACGCCGTACTCGGTGACGATCTTGACGAGCATCGAAGCGAAGCCGAAGATCGCGTTCGTCGGCACGCCGGTCGACGTGGCGATCGACTCGGGCAGCGCGAAGAAGGCGCGGTAGACGAGGCTCGGGCCGTCGATCAGGAACAGGCGGCGCTCGGCGCTCGCGGGAGCGCTCGCGGATGCTTTCGCGCGTGTGCCCGTGCCGGCCATCGACAGGTCACTCTACGAGGACGCGCCGCGCCGTGGAGAGCGGTCGCGCGCGGCGCTCGTCGCGGCGCGATCACGCGGCGAGGCTCACGTTGGGCCTAACATGCCGTGCCCGCAACTTCCGAGGAGACCAGTTTCAGTGAGTGCCACACCGAGCGCACAGTTCCGTCTGACGATCCGCGTCAACATCGACGACGCCCACGGCACGCTCGGTCATCTGACCGGCGCGATCGGCGAGGCGGGCGGGATCGTCGGCGCGGTCGACCTGGTCGAGGTCGACGGCGCTCACAGCCTGCGCGACATCGTCGTCGACGCGTCGGGCAAGGAGCACTGGGAGCGGATCGTCGAGGCGGTCGGCACGGTCGCGGGCGTCGAGCTGATCGACACGACCGATCGCACGTTCCAGCTGCACGTCGGCGGCAAGATCGAACAGCAGAACAAGCATCCGCTGAAGACGCGCGAGGACCTCTCGATGGCGTACACGCCGGGCGTCGCGCGCGTCAGCCTGGCGATCGCGGACGACGCCGATCGCGCGTTCCAGTACACGATCAAGCGCAACACGGTCGCGGTCGTCTCAGACGGAACGGCGGTGCTCGGATTGGGCGACATCGGCCCGCTCGGGGCGATGCCGGTGATGGAGGGCAAGTGCTGCCTGTTCAAGGAGTTCGCTGCCGTCGACGCGTTCCCGATCTGCCTCGACACGACCGATCCGGACGAGATCGTGCAGACGGTCAAGCTGATCGCGCCGGCGTTCGGCGGGATCAACCTCGAGGACATCTCGGCGCCGCGCTGCTTCGAGGTCGAGGACCGGCTCAAGGACGAGCTCGACATACCGGTGTTCCACGACGACCAGCACGGCACGGCGGTCGTCGTGATGGCGGCGCTGCTGAATGCGGTCAAGCTGACGGGCAAGCGCCTGGAGCAGCTGAACGTGCTCGTGATCGGGCTCGGCGCGGCGGGCATCGCGGTGACCAAGATCCTGCTCGCGGGCGGCGTCACGAAAATCATCGGCGCCGACTCGAAAGGCGCGCTGCACGTGCGGCGCGAGGACTATCTCGACGGCTCGATGAACCCCATGAAGCGGTGGTTCGCGGAGGTGACGAACCCGGAGTGCCGCGCAGGCTCGCCGGCGGACGTGCTCGACGGCGAGGACCTGCTGATCGGATTGTCGGGCGCGCGCACGATGCCGGCGCAGGCGCTGGCGCGGATGGCCGACGACGCGATGGTCTTCGCGATGGCCAACCCGAACCCGGAGGTGACGCCGGAGGAGGCCGAGAAGTACGTGCGGATCGTCGCGACGGGGCGCTCGGACTACCCGAACCAGATCAACAACGTGCTGTGCTTCCCGGGCGTCTTCCGTGGCGCGCTCGACGTGCGCGCGCCGGCGATCACCGAGGCGATGAAGATGGCGGCGGCGCACGCGATCGCGGCGACGGTCGACGAGCGCGAGCTGCGCGAGGACTACATCATCCCGTCGGTCTTCAACCGCGACGTCGCGCCGGCGGTCGCGCAGGCGGTCGCCGAGGAGGCGCGCGCGGACGGCACGGCGCGCGCGGGGCTCGAGGTCGGCTTCGCGCAGGGCGACACGAACACGCACAGCTCTTCGCCTAGCTAGCGACCGGCGCACGGCCGTCGCCCAGCCGGCGGCAGATCCAACGCGCGCCGGCGCGCGTATGAGAGGGTAGGAGCATGGACGAGATGCGCGTGACCGTGACCGGAGCGACTGGCCTGATCGGCCGCGCGCTGATCGGCGCGCTGCAGCGGCGCGGCGCCGAGGTGACGGTTCTCTCGCGCGACGCCGAGCGCGCGCGCAGGCGGCTCGCCGACGCCGGCGTGGAGCCGGTCGAGGCGTTCGACTGGGACCTGCTCGGCGAAGCGGCGCCGGCGGCTGCGCTGGAGGGGCGCGACGCGATCGCGCATCTCGCGGGCGAGAACGTCGCGCAGCGCTGGAGCGAGGAGTCCAAGCGCGCGATCCGCGAGAGCCGCGTGACGGGCACGCGCAACCTGCTCGCGGGCGTCGCGGCGACGCAGGGCCGGCCGCGCGCGCTGGTCTCGGCGTCGGCGATCGGCTATTACGGCGCGCACGGCGAAGAGCCGCTCGACGAGGACGCGCCGCCCGGCGGCGACTTCCTCGCGAAGGTCTGCGTCGAGTGGGAGGCGGAGGCGGCGAAGGCGAGCGCGCTCGGGCTGCGCGTCGTCTGCGTGCGCACGGGCGTCGTGCTCGACAAGGACGGCGGCGCGCTGGAGAAGATGCTGCCGCCGTTCAAGCTCGGCGTCGGCGGACCTGTCGCGAGCGGGCGGCAGTTCATCTCGTGGGTCCATCGCGACGATCTCGTCGGGATCTATCTCGCGGCGCTGACCGACGGGCGCTGGAGCGGGCCGGTCAACGCGACGGCGCCGGAGCCGGTCAGCAATCGCGACTTCTCGCACGCGCTCGGACGCGCGCTGCACCGCCCGGCGCTGCTGCCGGTGCCGGGCGCGGCGCTCGCGCTGCTGTACGGCGAGATGGCGGAGATCGTCACGAAGGGCGCGCGCGTGATGCCGGCGAAGCCGCTCGTGCTCGGCTACGAGTTCCGCCACGCGGCGCTCGGCGAGGCGCTCGCGGCAGCGCTGTCGTCGAGCTGAGGCGAACGACGACGAAGCCGGGCGACGGCCGCCGCGACCACGTGACGGCGACGGCGACGGCAAAGCTCTAGCCGGTGGCGAGCGCGGCCGGGCGCTCGCGGGCGCTCGCGGCGCGGTTGTCGGTCTCGATGATCACGCGGCAGGGACGCTTGGCGAGCAGGTAGGAGGCGGTCGGGCCGATGCCGCGCTCGCCGGCGGGCGCGTGGATCGTCGACCAGTAGATCACGTCGGCGCCGACGCGCTGCGCTTCGTCGACGAGCGCCGCGCCGGGGTTGCGCGTGCGGATCAGGCCGGTGTGGATCTTGATGCCGGCGCGGCGCGCTTGGATGCGCGCGCTCTCGAGCACGGAGCGCCCGTGCGCCTCCTCGGCCTCGAGGCCGGCGTCGAGCGAGAGCTGGTTGGGCACGGGCAGCACGAAGACGGCGTAGACGACGCCCTCTTCGCCGATCAGCTTCGCCGCGGCGTGCAGCGAGCGGGCGCTGACGTCAGCGCCGAAGATCGGCACGAGCGCGGTGCTGTACTCGAGCTCGTCGAAGTCGGGCGGGCGCTGCTCGCGCTCGATCTTGTAGCTCTTGCGCGGGTCGAGGCCCTGACGGCGGCGGTAGTAGAAGTAGCCGCCCATGCCGACGATCATCCAGGGGATGCCGACGACTCTGGCCTCGGCGTGGAAGACGACGACGGCGACCCACGCGGCGGCCGTGCCGATACCGCCGAGCACGGCGGTCAGCGGTATCTGGACGCCGCGCACGCGCAGGTTCCACGGCATCCGATAGGGACGCTCTCGATCTGGGTCTCTGATGCGCAGCGCGATCACGGCGGCATGCGCGGTCGTGAACGAGAGCATCGCGCCGAACGAGTAGAGGTTGCCGAGCACTTCGGTGTTGCCGTAGAGGATCAGCACGCCGGCGAGCGCGGTGAAGAAGATCAGCGTGAACCACGGCGTGCGGAACTTCGGGTGCAGTTGCGAGAACAGGCTCGGCAGCTGGCGGTGCTCGGCGAGCGACCACGACAGGCGCGAGATGCCGATCATGCCGGCGTTCGTCGCGATGAACAGGATCGTCGCGGCGAGCACGCCGACGTAGTACTGCGCGATGTGCAGGACGGTGCCGTGCAGACCGAGCCGGGAGATGATGCCGAGCACGGGGTCGTTCTCGAAGAAGCCGCCGAGCGCGGTCGCGTGGCCGGGCGTGCTTGAAGCTTTCGTGCAGCGTCGCGCTGTAGCCGACGCCGTGGTGGATCACGGGCAGCGCCGAAAGCGCGACGACGGAGATGCCGGCGTAGACGCCGAGCACGGCGAGCACGCACGAGGTTGACGGCCTTCGGCACCTCGCGGCCGGGGTCGCGCGACTCCTCGGCCATGTTCGCGACGGTCTCGATGCCGGTGTAGGCGAGCATCGCAAGCGACAGCGCGAAGATCAGTTCGCCCCAGCTCGGCACGGTGCCGAGATGCACCTGATGGATCAGCAGATGCGGCTTGAGCACGAGCACGACGCCGAGTCACGACGAGCAGCACTTGCGTGCAGAGGTCGGCGATCGCGAGGACGAAGTTGAGCTTGGCCGACTCGCCGAGCCCGCGGATGTTCAGCGCGGCGAGCAGCGACGACGACGATCAGCCCGCCGATGATGTCGTCGGGGTTGTGGTCGAGCGCGTGCAGGCCGGGGAACGCGCTGAGGTAGTGCGGCACGAAGAACGCGGAGATCGCGATCGTGAGGATGTAGTCGAGGCTCAGCGCCCAGCCGGCGAAGAACGAGACGACGTCGTTGAACGCGTGGCGCGCGAACGAGGAGGAGCCGCCGGCTTCGGGGAACATCGCGGCGCCCTCGGCGTAGGTTTTGGCGGTCAGCGCGAAGAGGCCGCCGGCGAAGATGAAGACGAGCGGCGTCAGCCCAAGCGCGTGCGCGGCGACGAGCCCGAGCGCGTAGTAGATCGACGAGCCGACGTTGCCGTAGGCGGTCGCGAACAGGCCGGGAACGCCGACCGAGCGACGCAGACCGCGCTCACTGAGCCTGGCCATCTAGCGAATCGGAGGTCGACGGGTCGCTGACGCCGCAAGCTGCCTGCACCTATCCACGCTAGGTGCGCGGACGTTACGCGCGCATCACGATCGGCCGGTTGCGCATAACGATTTCATGACGATTTTGGGTGGGCAGCGTGGCTGCTCTCCGACGCGCGCCGGCGCGCGGCGCGTTCGGCGCCCGATCCGGCTGCGCTCACGCGAGGACGGGCGTCGCGCTCGCGCGCGGCGCGCGGGCGGGTTCTCGGTCTCGATGATCACGCGGCAGGGACGCTTGGCGAGCAGGTAGGCGGCGGTCGGGCCGATCTTCTGCTCGCCGGTCGAGGCGTGGATCGTCGACCAGTAGATCACGTCGGCGTCGATCCGCTCGGCCTCTTGCACGAGCGCGGCGCCGGGGTTGCGCGTGCGGATCAGCGCCGTGTGGATCTTGATGCCGGCGCGGCGCGCCTGGATGCGCGCGCTCTCGAGCACCGAGCGCCCGTGCGCCTCCTCGCGCTCCAGGCCGGAGTCGAGCGAGAGCTGGCTCGGCACGGGCAGCACGTAGATCGCATAGACGACGCCCTGTTCGCCGATCAGCTTGGCGGCGTGGCCGAGCACGCTGGCGCTGATGTCCTTGCCGAAGATCGGCACGAGCGCCGTGCGGTAGTCGAACTCGGCGAAGTCGGGCGGGCGCTCGCGTCTGGCCATCTTCGTCGTCGTGCGCAGGTCGAGCCCCTGGTCGCGGCGGTAGAGCGACGTAGAGGACGATGCCGAGCGCGAGCCAGAAGACGCCGGCGGCGGCGACGGTCAGGTGCAGGACGGTGACGACGACGAACGCGAGGCCGGTGCCGAAGATCCCGAACAGCGCGAACAGCGGCAGCTGTTTGCCTTTGAAGCGCAGCGTCCCCGGCCCGCGGTAGGGCCGCGGCCGGTCGGGCTCCTTGATCCGCAGGCGGATCACCGAGAGGTGCGCGATCGTGAACGAGAGCATCGCGCCGAACGCGTACATGTTGCCGAGGAATTCGGCCTGGCCGGGGATGATCGTCAGGCAGGCGATGCCGCCGAACAGCAGGATGCCGATCCACGGCGTCGAGAAGCGCGGGTGCAGGCGGCTGAGCCGGTCGGGCACTTGACGGTGCAGGCCCATCGAGTAGACGAGCCGCGAGGCGCCGATGATGCCGGCGTTGGCGGCGATGAACAGGATCGTCGCGGCGAGCAGGCCGACGTAGATCTCGCCGGCGCCTTGCAGCGCGCCGAGGTGCAGGTGCTTGACGATGCCGAGCACGGGGTCGCCGGCGAAGCCGCCCTTGTTGTCGGGCGTGCCGAGCAGCGTCGTGTACTTGCCGGCGGCGTCCTTGTGGACGGGCAGCGCCGACAGCGCGACCATCGGCAGCGCGGCGTAGATCGCGAAGACGGCGAGCACGACGAACTTGATCGCGCGCGGGACGGTCTTCGTCTCGTCGCGCGCCTCCTCGGCCATGTTCGAGATCGTCTCGATGCCCGTATAGGCGATCATCCCGACGGGGATCGCGACGAGGAAGTTTTTCCAGCTCGGCGCGACGCCGAGGTGCACGTTGTGGATCAGCACGTGCGGCGAGAGCACGAGCACGATGCCGACGACGACGAGCAGCAGCTGCGTGGCGAGGTCGGTGATCGCGAGCACGATGTTCAGGCCGGCGGCCTCTTTGACGCCGACGACGTTGACGACCGACAGCAGCGCGACGACGCCGATGCCGAAGATCACGTCGCCGGGCCCGTGTTCGAGCGCCGGCCAGAACAGCCCGCCGAGGTAGTGCGGCACGAAGAACGCGGAGATCGCGATCGTGATCGTGTAGTTGAGCATCTGCGCCCATGCGGCGAAGAACGACCACAGCTCGTTGAACGCGTGGCGCGCGAAGCTCGAGGAGCCGCCGGCCTCGGGATACATCGCGGTCGCCTCGGCGTACGTCGCGGCGGTCAGATAGAAGATCACGCCGGTCAGCAGGAAGACGATCGGCGTCAGCCCGAGCGCGTAGGAGGCGACCAGCCCGAGCGCGTAGTAGATCGAGGAGCCGACGTTGCCGTAGGCGGTCGAGAACAGCGCGCTCGTGCCGAGCACGCGCCGCAGGCCGTGTTGCGAGAGGCGTGCCATCACGGCAGCGTATAGAGCGCGTTCTCGGTGCACAGCGACGATCGGCGCCACGAGCTCGCCGCAGCGCCGCGAGCTCGCAGCGGCGCCGCTCGGGCAGCGGCGGCCGGCCGAGGCGATGCGCGCCGCCGCAGCCATCGGCGCTTCCAGAGGCCGGAATTCGTGCAAGAACCCATGCACGCAACCGGCCGAGAAGGAACCGGCCATATGATCCCGACGACCCGCGGCGCTCCCTTGCGCTGGCGGGACTTTCTCGTCATGGACCCTACTCGCCGCGGAAACTACGACTCTGGAGAGGACTTCGTCCTCGAATACGGCGAGCTGCGCTTCACGTTCAACGAAGAGGATTTCTCCGAGCGCTGCGAGCAGGCGGCGATCAAGGTCGGCTTCGTCGGCGGCCGGCTCGGCGAGGAGGAGCTCGAAGACCTCGTCAACCTCGCCGTCAACGGCGAGATCTCAGACCCGGCTTCGGCGCTCGGCCAGCACGTCAACGACTGCTGGCCGGAGCTCGTCGGCCCGGCCGAGCGCTCGCTCGTGCATTGGCTGCGCCGGCTCGTGTTCCGCGGCGCGTGGCTCGACCAGCGCGTCAACGAGGGCGAGCTGAGCGTCGCGTTCGACGAAGAGACCGGCAGCTTCTGCCTACGTGCAGCCGGTCGACCCGCTGACGGCAGCCGGCGGCGAGCCGATCGAGCTCGCGCCCGAGCCCTCCTGGGGCCGCGTCGCCTACCGCGGCTAACGACGACGCTAGCATGCCGCGGGTCGGCCAGGAGCGTGCTGCTGCACGTCGGCCAGCTTCCCGCTTCGGCGCGAGCGCCTTGCGCTGATCGCGCCGCGCCAGCGCCCGTCCGTCGCCGACGAGCAGCTCCGGGCGCAGCGTGCCGCTGGCGGCAGGTCGAGGATCGGCTGACGGCCGGTCGAGGTGAGCGCGACGTCGAGCGCGATCACGGTGCTCTCGCCGCCGAATGGCTGCGCGGCGGTCGCGATCAACGTCAGCGAGCCGCCGTCGCGCAGGTTGCGCGCGGCGGCGAGCGCCTTGCGCGCGGCGTGCGGCGGCAGCGCGTCGAGGCTGTCGATCAGCACGACGGCATGAGCCGCCGCGCGAGGCGACGCGCTTGGCGGCGTCGAGCGCGCGCTCGACGGCCTGCGCCTGCGTGTCGGGGAGGCGGCGAAGCTCAGCGCCGCGACTGGCGCCGGCTCGGCGGCCTGCCACTGCGAGATCTCCTCCGGTCGGGCGCCGGCGAGCACGAGCGTCAGCTCGAGCCCGTCGCGTGCCGGCCAGCGCGCCGAACAGCGCGCGCAGCGTCTCGGTCTTGCCGGCGCGCGAGCCGCCGACGATCAGCACGCGCGAGCCGCGGCCGAATGGCGTCAGCCACTCGATCGCCTCGAGCGTCGGGTCCTTCACGTCGAGCGCGATGCGCTCGCTCGGGTAGTCGACCGGCAGATCCTCGTAGCGCGCCGCCGGCGCGCGACGGCGTCGGCCGACGCGCCGTTGATCTGCTCGACGCGGACGAGCGACGGATAGCGCTCGGAGCGACGCGGCGTGCGTGCTGGGCCGGCGACGCGATCGCCGGAGACCAGCTCGCAGCGGCGCACCTGCGCGGCCGAGATGTAGACGTCGCCGTCGGACGGCTCGGGCGGGTCGATGCGCAGGAACGCCGAGCCGTTGCCGAGCACCTCGACGACGCCCTCGACGGGCTCGCCGTCGCCGGTTTGCTCGTCGGGCCTCGTGCGCGCTCGCGCCGCGTCCGCGACGCGAGCGGCGCCGCCTTGGCGTCGTCCTCGCTCGCTGTCGCTGCGCGACGCCTGCGCGGCGCGAGCGCGCGGCCGGCTTGGCGTCGTCGCCGCCGTCGTCGCGCGATCCCGCGCGGCGCGGGCGCGACGCCGGCTGCGCTTCGTCCTCTACGTCGCCGGCTTTGGCTCGCGCGGCCACGTCGCGAGCGCGTCGCCGGCTTCGCCTCCTGGCCGTCGTCGTCATCGCGGGCGTCGTCTGACTCGCCGTCCGCGGACGAGCCGCCGCGACGCGAGCGGCCACCGCGGCGCCGACGCGAGCCCGAGCGCGTCGAGACTCGCCGTCGTCGCTCGAGGCGAGTCCGCGTCGGACTCCATCGCGGCGCTGTCGCCGGCCTCGTCACCGACGATCCTGTCGATCAACTCGGCCTTGCGCAGGCGCCTGAAGCCGTCGAGGCCGAGCTGGTCAGCGATCGCGTGAAGGTCGGCGAGCGGGCTCGCCTCTAGCTCGGCGCGGTCGAGTACTGCTGGCATTCGTCTCTCCTAGTCTTCGGATGGGCGGTTGGCGTCCCGCGGCGTTGGACAGCTGCGGGCACCCGTGGGTTCTTCAGCCTAGCGGCTGTTGCGGCACGCTCGGCTGGCTCCCTCAGATCGCGCGCGGATCCTGCCAGCAGCCGCGTCAGCTCGAGCAGCGCTCGTGACGCAGCTCTCGGCGAGCGCGAGCCGCTCGCTCGGCTGCGTCGCGCCCGAGCAGCGCGTCGCGCACGGCGATGAAGTCGGCCGCGGCGGCGACGTCGTGCACGCGGAAGATGTGCGCGCCGGCGTCGAGGCCGTGCGCGAGCGCGGCGAGCGTGCCGGCGAGGCGCTCGCGCGGCGCGCGGCCGGTCAGCGCGCCGACGAAGTCCTTGCGCGAGATCGCGATCAGCAGCGGGCGGCCGAGCTCGTGCAGCCGCTCGACTTCGCCGAGCAGGCGGATCGTCTGCGCCGGCGTCTTCGCGAAGTCGGGGCCAGGGTCGACGATCAGCTGCTCCTCCCCGACGCCTGCGGCGCGCGCGAGCGCGATCCGCTCGCGCAGGAACGCGAGCACGTCGCCGGTCACGTCGCCATACAGATCGGGTCTTGTAGGCGTTCGCGCGGCGCGGCGCGCGTGTGCATCAGCGACGAGCGCGGCGCCGGTCTCGGCGCAGGCGCTCGCCAGCTCGGGGTCGCGCAGGCCGCTGACATCGTTGACGATGCCGGCGCCGGCGCCGATCGCGGCGCGCGCGACGGCCGGCTTGTACGTGTCGACCGAGACGAGCGCGCCGAGCTCGCCGGCGATCCGCCGGACGAGCGGCGCGACGCGCTCGATCTCGCGCTCGATCTCGACCGGCGGGCGTCCGGTCGTCGCCGACTCGCCGCCGACGTCGATGATCGCCGCGCCCGCGTCGATCAGCTCGGCGGCGAGCGCGACGCGCGCATCGAGCGTCGCATGCCGTCCGCCGTCGCTGAACGAGTCTGGCGAGGCGTTGACGATGCCCATCAACAGCGGTCGAGCGCCGAGCTCGAGCACGCGATCGCCTGCCTGTAGACGATGCGAGCGGCGCCGCGCGCGCACCGCTCACGGTCGCAGGAGTCCCTCGGCGCGCGCCTCCTCGGCGAAGTGCGCGAGCTCCTCGTCGGTCCGCTGCGCACTCCAGCCGAGCTCGGCCGCGAGCACCGCCGCGACACGTTCGACCACGGCCGGATCGCCGGTCAGCTCGCGCGCTGCGAGCAGGCCGAGGCGCGTGCGCCGCAGCAGCACGTCGCCGACGCTGCGAGCCTGCTCGCGTCGCGCGGCGAGCGCGACCTCGGCAAGTATGTCGGGCAGCTCAGGCACGATCGGCTGCGCGAGCTCGCCGCGCTCGCCGGCCAGCGCGAGCACCTCGCGCGCGGCATAGCCATAGCGCGCGGCCAGCGCCGCGTAGGAGGCCTCCGGCACGCCCTCGACGCGCGGCAGCTGCTCGACGGCGATCGCCTGGCCGAGCGGGATCTCGTGCGTGCGGCACGGCGCCTCGCGCGCTTCGCGCTCGACGATCCGGTCGACTGCGAGCTTCGCCATCCGCCGCCACGTCGTCAGCTTGCCGCCGGTGATCGTGATCATCCCGGACGACGTCTCATACAGCTCGGCCTTGCGCGAGATGTCGACTGACTTCTTCGGATCGCCTGTCGAGATCAGCGGCCGCACGCCGGCAAACGCGCCGGTCAGAGTCGCCGGCGCCGAGCGAGCAGCCGAAGAACTCGTTGACCGCGTCGAGCAGGTACTCGACGTCCTCGCCGGACGGCGCGACATGCTCGAGCGAAGCCTCCTCGTAGTCGTTGTCGGTCGTGCCGACGAGCGTGTGCCCGAGCCACGGCAGCGCGAAGATCGAGCGCCCGGAGCCGGCCGGCACGATCGCGCCGCCGACGAGCGGCAGATCGGCGTGGCGCAGCGTGATGTGCGTGCCGCGGCTCGGACGGATTCGCGGCAGCTCGGCCTCGTCGTGCAGCTCGTGCGGTCGCAGCTCATCGGCCCACACGCCGGTCGCGTTGACGACGTTCGCGGCGTGCACGTCGAAGCGCTCGCCGCTCTCACGATCGAGCGCCTGCACGCCGCGCGTGTGCCCGTCGTGCTCGAGCAGCCCGGTGACGTCGACGCGGTTGGCGCAGACGGCGCCGAAGCGCTCGGCCTCGCCGAGCACGGTCAGCACGAGCCGCACGTCGTCGGTCTGGCAGTCGTAGAACAGGTAGCCGCTGGTCGGCTCGCGCTCGCCGAGCGCCGGCAGCAGCTCGACGACTTCCTCGCCGGAGATCACGCGATGGCGCGCCGGGCTCCAGTACTCGCCCTCCTCGCTCGCGCTCGCGGCGGGCTCCAGCTCGCCGTCGTGCTCGCCGCTCTTGCGCTCGCTCGCTTCGCGCGCGCGACGGCTGCGCCGCGCGCGCAGGCGCCCGCCGGCCGAGCGCCGGTCGGTCACGGCCATCACGTCGTACAGGTTCAGGCCGACGCCGACGAGCCGGTCGGGGCGCGCGCCGTCGAACGCCGGCACGACGAGCGGCAACGGACGCACCAGATGTGGCGCCAGCGCGACCATCAGCTGACGCTCGAGCAGCGCCTCGCGGACGAGCCCGAGATCGAAGTTCTGCAGGTAGCGCAGGCCGCCGTGGACGAGCTTGCTCGAGCGACTCGACGTGCCGGCGGCGTAGTCGGCGCGCTCGAGCAGCGCGACGCTGTAGCCGCGCGTCGCCGCGTCGAGCGCGACGCCGGCGCCGGTGATGCCGCCGCCGACGACGACGACGTCGAACTCGTCCTCGCTCAGCGCCGCGAGAGCCTGGCTGCGCTCGATCATCGCGCGCAGTCTCGCAGAGGGTGGCTGCTACAGCTGGTCGAGCTCGGCGGTGATTTCGGAGACGGCCGTCTTCGCGTCGCCGAACAGCATCGCCGTCTTCGGGTCGTAGTACAGCTCGTTTTCGATGCCGGCGAAGCCGGGGTTCATCGAGCGCTTGATCACGATCACCGAGTGGCTGTCTGAGACCTCGAGGATCGGCATCCCGTAGATCGGCGAGGACGGCGTGTTCTTCGCGGCCGGGTTCGTCACGTCGTTGGCGCCGATCACGAGCGAGACGTCGGTGCGCTGGAACTCCGGGTTCGCGTCGTCCATCTCCTTCAGCTGGTCGTACGGCACGTCGGCCTCGGCGAGCAGCACGTTCATGTGCCCGGGCATCCGCCCGGCGACCGGGTGAATCGCATAGCTGACCTCGACACCGCGTTTCTCGAGCTCTTTCGTCAGCTCGCGCACGGCGTGCTGCGCCTGCGCGACGGCCATGCCGTAGCCCGGCACGATCACGACGCGGCTCGCGTACGCGAGCTGGATCGCCGCGTCGGCGGCGCTCGTCGATTTGACCGTGCCGGCGTGCTCGCCGGCGCCTTCGGCGCCCGCAACGGCGCCGCCGCCGCCGAAGCCGCCCGCGATGATCGACGGGATCGAGCGGTTCATCGCCGTTGCCATCAAGTTCGTCAGGATCGTTCCGGACGCGCCGACGATCATCCCGGCGACGATCAGCGCCGGGTTGTTCAGCGCGACGCCCGTCGCCGCCGCCGAGAGCCCGGTGAACGCGTTCAGCAGCGAGATCACGACCGGCATGTCGGCGCCGCCGATCGGCAGTACGACGGCGTTGCCGAGCAGCGCGGCGACGATCAGCATGCCGACGAACAAGAGCTCGGAGTGCGCGCCGGCGATGAGGTCGACGCCGGCCGCGAGCGCGAGCACGAGCAGCACGAGGTTGACGATCTGCTGCGCGCCGCCGAACGAGATCGGACGGCCGGGGATGATTTCCTGGAGCTTGCCGAACGCGATGTTCGAGCCCCAGAACGAGACCGAGCCGACGATCGCGGCGAACACGGAGAACACGGCGACGTACGTCGGCACGCCGCCGACGTGCACGGCCACGCCGGTGCCGATCACCGGACCGCCCGGCAGCTGGTGGCCGATTTCAAGCGTTTTCGAGCCGTACGTCGAGCCGTAGTGGCGGAACTCGACCCACGAGATCAGCGCGACGGCGCCGCCGCCGACGCCGTTGAACAGCGCGACCATCTGCGGCATCGCGGTCATCTTCACCTGGCGCGCCGCCGGCACGCCGACGGCGACGCCGAGCGCGACGCCGAGCACGATCAGCCCCCAGTTGCCCTCGCCCTTGCTGAGCAGCGTCGCGATGACGGCGATCGCCATGCCGACGCCCGCGATGCGGTTGCCGCGCACGGCCGTCGTCGGACCGGCGAGCCCGCGCAGACCCTGGATGAACAGCGCGAACGCGATGATGTAGAGGACGTAGATGAAGCTGTCGCTCTGCAGGAACGTCGTGGCCAGCGGCGTGGCGCTCACGAGCCGGCCTCCTTCGACGGCTCGTCGTCCTTGCTCTCGGCCTTCGGTTTCGGCTTGGCCTTGAACATCTCGAGCATCCGGTCGGTCACGAGGAAGCCGCCGATCACGTTGATCGTGCCGAACGCGACGGCGATCACGAGCAGCGCCTTGCTGAGGCCGTCGAGGCCGCCGAGGCCGAACAGCAGGAGGCCGCCGAGCAGCACGATCCCGTGGATCGCGTTCGTGCCGGACATCAACGGCGTGTGCAGCGTGTTCGGCACCTTCGAGATCACGACGAAGCCGATGAAGCCGGCAAGCACGAGGATCGCCAGGTTGGTCGTGAGCGTGCTCGCGATGATCATGCCGCTGCTCCTCCCGCCGCTTTCTCGACCGTCGCCTTCGCGCCGGCGTTGACGATCTCGCCGTCGCGCACGACGCACGCGCCGGCGATGATCTCGTCGTCGAAGTCGAGCGACAGCGCGCCGTCCTCGCCGACCATCAGCTCGAGCAGCGCGAGCACGTTGCGCGCGAACAGCTGCGAGGAGTGCTCGGGCATCGACGCCGGCAGGTTCAGCGGCGAGACGATCTTGACGTCGTGCTTGACGACCGTCTGGCCTGGCTCGGTCAACTCGCAGTTGCCGCCCGTCTCACCGGCCATGTCGATGATCACCGAGCCCGGCTTCATCCCTTCGACGGCCTCGGCCGTGACCAGTTTCGGCGCCGGGCGCCCCGGCACGAGCGCGGTCGTGATGACGACGTCGAAGCCCTTGATCGCGTCGGTCAGCGTCTGTTGCTGCTGCGCGCGCTCCTCGTCGGTCAGCTCGCGCGCGTAGCCGCCCTCGCCGCTCGCCTCGAGGCCGAGATCGAGCCACATCGCGCCGAGCGACTGGACCTGCTCGGCGACCTCCGGACGGACGTCGTAGCCGGTCGTGCGTGCGCCGAGCCGCTTGGCCGTCGCGAGCGCCTGCAGGCCCGCGACGCCGACGCCGAGCACGAGCACCTTCGCCGGCGGGATCGTCCCGGCGGCGGTCATCAGCATCGGATAGAAGCGGCCCATCTCCTCGGCGCCGAGCAGCGCCGCCTTGTAGCCGCCGACGTTCGCCTGCGAGGACAGCGCGTCCATCGACTGCGCGCGCGAGATCCGCGGGATCGCCTCCATCGCGAACGCCGTCGCGCCGGCGTCGGCGAGCGCCTTCGTCGTCGCCGGACTGGACAGCGGCGCGAGGAAGCCGATCAAGATCGAGCCTTGGCCTAGCGCGCGGACCTGCTCGGGGTCTGGAGGCGCGATCGTCACGACGATGTCGCTCTTGTAAATCTCGCCGGCGTCGGAAGTGATCTCGGCGCCGGCCTCGGCGAACGCCGCGTCGGGCACGAGCGCGTCGTCGCCCGCGCCGCTCTGCACGGCGACGTCGAGGCCTTTCGCCTTCAGCTTGCCGACGACCTCGGGCACGAGCGCCACGCGGTGCTCGCCCCCCGCCGTCTCCTTCGGTACACCGATCCGCATGAAGGCCGGGAACGTATCCGATCGCGCCGACGCGCGGTGTGCCGATCCGCACAGATTGCCTCGAGGCGCCTATCATCGAAGCTGCCCGGTGAGGCGCCGGCGCCTTCAAGATGACCGTCAACCTGACACGCATCTACACGAAGCTCGGCGACGGCGGCGAGACGCATCTCGGCGATATGAGCCGCGTGTCGAAGCTGCATCCGCGCGTCGAGGCTTACGGCACGGTCGACGAGCTCAATGCGACGATCGGCGTCGCGCTGCTCGCGCCCGCGATGCCGCCGCGCTTCGGCGAATGGCTGGCGCGCGTGCAGAACGATCTGCTCGACGTCGGCGCCGACCTCTCGGTGCCGCCGGCCGCCGACGACGGCGAGCAGCCGGCCGACGGCGTGCACGCGGCGCGCGAACGCCTGCGCGTCGGCCCCGACTACACGGCGTGGCTGGAGAACGCGTGCGACGAGGTCAACGCGACGCTCGAGCCGCTGCGCTCGTTCGTGATCCCCGGCGGCACGCCCGCCGCCGCGCAGCTGCACGTCTGCCGCACCGTCTGCCGCCGCGCCGAGCGGCGCGCGATCGCCGTCGGCGAGGAGGGCAACGCGGAGGTCGTGCGCTACCTCAACCGTCTCTCCGACCTGCTGTTCATCCTCAGCCGCGCGGCGAACAACGAGTCGGATCGCGGCGAGCATTCAGAGCCGCTGTGGGCGCCCGGCGCGCACAGCGCCGGTGGCGAGCGCACGGCGTCCTGAGCTGTCAGGCGCCGCCGATGCCGAGCACACGACTATCTTGAGCTGTCAGGGCGCCGCGGCGTTGTCTCCGTCTGAGCCGCGGCGCGGCCAGCGCGCTTCGGACGCGCGCACGCCGGCGACGGCGAGCGCCGCCCACAGCGAGCCCATCAGCATCCCGCCGAGCACGTCGCTCGGCAGGTGCCATTCGCGGATCAGCAGCGCCGCGCCGATCACCAGCACCAGCGCCACGGCGACCACGGCGGCGAGCCGGCGGTGGCGAGGCGGCGTCACCAACACGATGCTCAGCGCGAGCGCGGTCGCAGCCGTCTCGTGACCGCTCGGCCACGACGCCGCGCCGACGTGCGTCCAGTTGAGCACAACGTGCGGATGCGCGAGCAACGGCTTCAGCAGCTCCGAGCTGAGCGGCGCGAGCGACATCACGGCGACGACCGCGATCGCCACGCGCGGACGCTCGCGAGCGAGCGCGACGAGCACCAAGCCGATGCCCCAGATCGTGAACAGCACGGGGTTGAGCGCCAGAAGCAGCGTCCGCGAGATCGGGCCGACCGCGCCGCGGTTGAGCCGCGTGAAGTCGTGCAGCAGAGCCGTGTCGCGAACTTCGAACGCGTACACGTGCTCGGCGACCGCCCACAGCAGGAACATCGCGACGACGATCCCGACGGCGAGCGACAGCGCCGCGCCGGCGCTCGCGTGCGGCGAGCGCTCGCTTCGGCGCGCGCCGGCGAAGCGCTTCCGCCGTGAAGGCCTGTCCGCTCATGCTCACAGCGTAGAAGCCCCGCTAAAGCCCCGCTGAAGCCCGCCGTGCCGCGAGACATGCGACGTTTCGCGTCAGTCGACCGGGAACGTCTTCTGCGCGAGCGCCGCCAGCGCCTGCGCGGTCACCCAGACGGGCGTCTGCGCGCTGGTGCGCGAGTAGCGGATGCTGCCGTTCGGCGCGAGCAGGCTTTCGAGGTAGCCGAGCGGCGAGCGGCTGCCGGCTTCGCTGACCGACGCCGGATCGCGCCCGACTGCGATCAGCCCCTGCACCGCCCAAGCGCTCGACTGCGCGTTCGATTCGCCGCCGCGCTGCTGCGGAAAGCCGCCGTCTGGGTTCTGCGCCGCGATCAGGTAAGCCGTCGCGCGCGAGAGCACGCGCCGATCGCGCGCGCCCGCATCGGCGAGCGCCTGCAGCGCGGCCGCTGTGTCGTCGACGTCGCTCGGCGAGCCGCGCCCGCCGAAGCCGAAGCCGCCGTCGCCGTTCTGCTGGCGCTCGATCCAGCCTGACGCTTCGCGGATCGCCGAGAACGTCGCCGAGTGCCCGACGGCGCGCAGCGCGAAGATCGCAAACGCCGTCAGGTTGACCTGGCGCGCGAACGAATTGTCGCTCGCGCGTTCGCGCAACACTTCGGCGACGAGGTTGCGCCCGGCGAACGAGTACGACGAGGCGCCGCACGCGCTCAGCGCAAGGATCGTGCGCTCGGTGTCGCCGAGGCCGTCGAGCGTCGCAGCTTCGGCGCGCAGCCCGTCGAGCACCGAGTGCCCGCCATGGCGGACGCTCGCCGGGTCGCGCCCGGCAGCGGCGAGCCCGATCGCCGACCAGCCCGTGTACAGCTCGCTGCTGCTCTGTCCCGGCGCCGCGCCGAAGCCGCCGTCGGCGTTCTGCGCCGAGCTGAGATAGGAGAGCTCGCGCGACAGTGACGCGGCCGAGGCGGCGCGCGGCACGGCGGCGAGCGTGAGCGCGGACAGCGTCGCGAGCAGCGCAAGCAGCACGAGCGGAGGCGCCGCGGCGCCGATCCGGCCGAGCGCGCCGGCGCGACCGACCGCGCCGGACTGGCCGCGCGGCGCAAGCGGCGACTGCTCGCCCGGCTCGACCGCCTCCCAACTGACGTGCATGCGCGCGCGCATCCGCTCGAGCAGGCGCGCGAGCTCGGGGCCGAACGCGAGCCCGAAGAAGAAGCTCGCGACCGTGTCGGTGAGGTCGAACGGCAGCGCCGTGCCGGCGACCGCGAGGTAGGCAGCCGGCGTGTGGCTCGCGCCGAGCGTCCACGTGTAGAGATCCATCACCTGCTTCGCCGCAAACGCCGCGAGCGCGCAGGCGAGCGCGAGCTGGAAGCGGCCCAGCCGGTGGCGGCTGATCGCGCCGAGCGCCGCGCCGGCGAGCCCGACGAGCCCCCACGCGGCCATCTGCCACGGCGTGTACGGGCCCTGCCCGAGCACGAAGTTCGACGCGAGCATCCCGAGCGCGCCGACGCTGAAGCCCGGCAGCGGCCCGAGCGAGTAGCCGACGACGAGCGTCATCGCCGTGATCGGCTTGACGTCGGGCAGCGCGACGAACGCGTCGCGCCCGAGCGCGGCGACGGCCGCGAGCGTGCCGACGACGGCGATCATCCGCGCCGACGGGCGCGCTCGCTCGTAGGCGAGCCAGCCGAGCGCGAGCACGACGCCGACGATTGCAAACGAGGCGAGCGGCCAGCTCACGAGCGCGACCTCGACGCGAGCATCGCGGCGCAGCAGCGCGGCGCCTTCGTACGGCAGCAGCGCGCCACCGGCGCCGCCGAGGATCCGCGCCGTCTCGGTCGCGAAGTACCAGCCGCCGCTGAGCAGCTGTGCGGTCGACCCGTCGACGATCACGCGCCCGTCGGCCATCAGCAGCGCGCGGTCGGCGCACGCCGCGGCGAACTCGGGGTCGTGCGTCGCGACGATCACCGCCTGCCCCTCCCCGCGCTGCGCCGCAGCTCGTGCGCCAGCTCGACCTTCGCCTCGCGATCCATCCCGCGCGTCGGCTCGTCGAGCGCGAGCACCGCCGGCTGCTCGCCGTCGCTGACGATCGCGAGCGCGAGTCGCTGGCGCTCGCCGCCGGACAGGTCGCGCGGGTTGCGCGCGGCGAACGCGCCGAGTCCGACAGCCGCCAGCGCCGCCGACGAGGCCTCCTGCTCGACGCGCTCGTGGATCAGGTAGTCGCCGGGGTTCTGCAGCAGCAGCGCGACGCGGCCGGCGCGCTTGACGCTGCCGCGCGTCGGCTCGAGCAGTCCGGCGGCGTGGCGCAGCAGCGTCGACTTGCCGGCGCCGTTGCGCCCCATCAGCGCGACGCAGTCGCCCGGCTCGACGCGCAGCGAGACGCCGCGCAGGATCGCCGGTCCGTCGCGCAGCTCGTGCCAGACACCGCTCAGCTCGAGCGCCGTGGCAGGCTGCGAGCGGCGCAGGCGCCGTCGGCGCGGCGCCGGCGAGCTCGCGTGGGCCGGCTGCTGTGACTCGGCGACGGCGTCGAGCTCGGGCAGCAGCGACAGCGAGCGCAGCGTCGCGCGCGCCTGGCGCACGCCGCTCGGCGGCGGGCTGAGCCCGGCGATGTCGAACAGCTTCGCGCCGGGCGTCTGCAGCGCCGGCGCGCGCTCCGCCGCCCAGCGCAGGAAGCTCGACGGGTCGCCGTCGCAGACGAGCGCGCCGCGGTCGAGCGCGATCACGCGATCGGCCGCGGCGAGGCAGCGCTCGAGGCGGTGCTCGGCGAGCACGATCGTCGTCTCCCACTCCTCGTTGAGCCGCCGCAAGAATCCGATCAGCTCATCGCCGGCGACCGGGTCGAGCTGCGAGGTCGGCTCGTCGAGCAGCACCAGCCGCGGCCGCCCGGCGAGCGCCGCGCCGAGCGCGACGCGCTGCTTCTCACCGCCTGAGAGCTCGTGTGTGGCGCGGTCGAGCAGCGCGTCGATGCCGAGCGCGAGCGCGACCTCCTCGACGCCGCGCGCGACGGCCGCGGCGCCGTTGCCGCGGCTCTCCAGCGCGAGCGCGAGCTCGGCGCGCACCGAGCTCGTCACGAGCTGCGTCTCCGGGTCTTGGAACAGCGCGCCGGCGAACGCGCCGAGCCGCGCCGGTCCGTGCTCGCGCGTGTCCAGGCCGGCGACGCGCACGCGCCCGGCGAAGCGCCCGCCGTGGAAGTGCGGCACGAGTCCGCACGCGGCACGCAGCAACGTCGACTTGCCGCTGCCCGAAAGCCCAGCGAGCAGACAGAACTCGCCCGGCCCGATCTCGAAGTCGACGTCGGTGAGCGCGGCGTCCTCGACGCTCGGGTAGGCGTAGGAGACGCGCTCGAATGACAGCATCGGCTCGCTCATCGCTCGATCCCGCGACGGTCGCAGAACGGCAGCGCTACGGCTGTCGCGATCGCGATGCACAACGCCACGGCGCCGGCGTCGAGCGTCATCGAGATCTGCGGATAGGCGGTGAAGTCGGCGACGCCGGCGAGCCGCCCGACGAGTGCCAGCGCGAGCACGGCCGCGGCCGACGCGGCGAAAGCGAGGTCGTGGCGTGAGAGTCGTCGCACCGGGCCGCGATCACGTCGGCGCGTGTGCCGCGTCATGGCGAAGCCGCGCACCTCGAGCGTCGCCGCAACGTCCATCGCGCGATCGAGCGAGCCACCGACGATCGCGCTCACCAGCGCGACCCGCCCGCGCGCTCTGCGTGGCGCGCCGCCGGGGCGCGTGCGCTGCGCCTCGGCGAGCCGCTGCGAGTCGGCTGCGAGCACCGGCAGCATCCGCGTCGCGATCGTCGCCGTCAGCGCCGAGCGAAACGACAGGCGGCGAAAGCCGCGCAAGACCTCGTCGGGGTCGACGGCGAGGCTCGCGAGCGAGGTGACGAGGATCAACAGCGTCACCTTCAGCGCGATCACCGCGCCATAGACGAGCGCCTCGATGGTCAGATCGCCCTGGCCGAACGGCCCGAGATCGCCGAGCCGCGCGAACACGGTCAGCCCCTGGCGGTCGACGAGCACGTTGACGAGCACGATCGGCAGCGCGACGATCGCCGCGAGACGCAGCGAGCGCGCGATCTCGTTGCCGACGCCGGCGCCGTAGGCCGCGAGGAGCACGCCGGCGAGCAGTGCGAGCAGCGCGAGCGGCTGGTAGAGGATCAACGCGGCCGCGATCAGCGCGATCGCCCACAGCGCGCCGACGCCGGCGCGCGCCGCGTGAAGCGGGCTGGCGAGCCGCCTGTAGAACAGCAGCGAGGAGCCGATCATCGCCTCAGCTCCCCGGCCGCGGCAGCGCGAGCGCGCCGCTGGAGTCGACTGCTACCGCATAGCGGTCCTGAAGCGTCGCCGTGTCGAACGCGCGCGCCGCGCTTGCGACGCCCGCTTCATCGGTGCCGGTCACGACCCACACGGGAGCTTCTTCGCGAATCCGCGTCGCAGCGATCAAGCCGGCGCCAGCGCCGAGCTGCTGCGTCGCCACGCCGCCTTCGTTCAGCAGCGTCAGCGACCTGCCGTTCGCCGAGAAGCGCGCATAGACGCCACTCACGCGCGGGCCCTCGGCGAGCTCGTGCGGGCCTTCTTCGCCGGCGACCGCGCGCCACGGCGCGACTGCGACACGCAGCGTTTCAGCGGCGCCCGCGGCGCCGCCGAGCGCCGAGACCGCAGCGGGCACGCCTGCCGCGCGCAACCGCGAGGTGACCGTCTTGCACGCTGCGCCTTCGGCGTCCGAGCATTCGACGCGCACTGGCAGGCGCTTGCCGGCGATCCCGTTGAGGAACGGCTGCGGGAACGAGCCGACGACCGCTGGCACGTCCTCTGTCTGGCTCCAGTCGTGCCGGTCCCACCAGATCGCATCGCCCGGATCGATGTTCGTCGAGGCCGCGCCCTTGCTCGCCTCGATGCCGTTGACGTAATAGAACCAGTCGACCGGCTGGCCGGCCTGCTGACCGCCGGCGAGCCCGTCGATGCTCTGCACGAAGCCCCCGCCGTAGCGCGTGCTGACGTTCGCGTTGCGCTCGAGCAAGCTCATCACGGTCTCCTGTCCGCTGACTTTCGGCGTGCTCCAAGTACGCACGACCGACGCGCCGAAGTCGCGCGTGACGAGCAGATGCACCGCGCTCGGCGCGTTGCCCGCCCCGATCCCGCAGCCGGCCAGCAGCAGCGCGAGCGCCGACGGCAGCGCGAGCGCGCGGCCGAGCCGAGCGGCGGCGAGCGCGCCGCCCCGGACGACGAGCCTGCGCTCACTCCGTCGCAGAAGCCCGCCGCGCCGCCGCACGCTCATCAGCTCCGGCGCCGCCCGTCTCGTGTCTCAGCGGACATAGAAGACGATCCGCGACGTTCCGCGCGCCAGCGTGCTCGTATGCCCGGCGGCATCGGTCGCCTCGAGGTCGAGCACGTAGCGTCCACGGGCGAGCGCGCCCGGCAGCAAGTAGCTGAAGCTCGGCGCCGAGGAGACCTTGAAGAAGCTGCCGCTTCCGCACTTCGCGCGAGCGAATCGCTCGCTCGCGCCGTTGTACGCGTAGCAGCGGCCGCGATAGCTGCGCCGCAGCCGCAGCTCGACCGACGTGACCTGCGTGTGCGTGGCGACCGTTCCGCTGAGCACGCGTGGCGCTTTCGCCGGCGTGTAGACGTGGTCGTCGAGCACGTTCGTCGCTTTCGCGACGACGGCGTACGGCCCGCTGTATGGCGGCGCTGCGACGATCGCCGAGGTGCTCGGCGTGCTCGCGCCGCTCGCGCTCGTCGTGCCACAGTTGCCGTCGTTGCCCTTGTGCACGCAGACGTTCGCCTCCGTACGGACCGCGTTCGCCGCGTTGACGCGCAACTGCACATTGCCGGTGCTCGTCAACGCAAGCGTCGCCTGCCCGGCCGAGTTCGTCGTCGCTTCGCCGCCGCCTCCCGACACCGTCGCGCCGACGGCCGGCGCGGCGGCGCCGCTCGAGTTGGCGTACGAAGTGACGGTCACCGTGAACGACGCGCCCGCTTCGACGACGGACGGCGCAGCGATCCCGAGCGGGTTCGGCGCGCTCGGACAGGAGCTCGGTTCGGTTTCGCTGTAGCACGCCGGGAAGAACAGCACGCTGTCGCCCGAGCTCAGTTCGCCTTCGCAGATCCCGCTGGACGATTCCTTGTCGTCGAGCCAGTAGGCCCAGAAGTAGTTCGCCGGCGCGCCAGGTTCGAAGGCGTGCGTCTCGCCGAGGATCGTTTCAACCGAGTAGCCGATCCCGGTGAACCATTCGCCGCTCCAGTTGCCCGACGTCGCCTGCTCGAGCGCGCCGGCGGCGCTGGCGCCGCTGCACGTGTGCGCGGGATTGCCGTCCTTCTCGACCGGCGTGCCGTTCGTCGTCACGGTCGTCGGCGCGAGCAGCGTTTGGTTGACGCCCTCGACTCTGACCGAGACGGTTGCCGGCGCGGCGGCGTGCGCGAGCGAGGCGAGAGCGAGCGAGGACAGACAGGCGAGGAGCAGAACCTTCTGAATACGGCATGAGAGCATGAGCCAACCCCTTTCCACGAGGGCTTGTGGGCTTGCGGCCGGAGGTAGGTCTCCTGGCTCCCGGGCCTACCCCTTCGCGCCTTCCCGCCGTGCGAATGCAGAGCGGTGGCTGCGCGCTTGCGCGCCGCGATGAGCACCCCCGGTCACAGTGGCGGGTCCGCGTCGGATTCGCACCGACTTCCCTGGGCCACCGGCCGTTGAACGAGCCGAATCGTATCCGACGGCGACGCGCGAGCGCGAGCGCCCTCAAGCGCGCCGCTCGACCGCGCCCTTCAGCCGCGCGAGACGGCGATCCCAGGCGGCCTCGGTGCTGACCAGCCACTCGCTCGCCGATTCCAGCGCGCCGTCGCGCAGTCGATAGCGGACCTCGCGCCCACCGGCCGGCGCACGCTCGACGAGCCCTGCCGCATCGAGCGTCGCGAGGTGCTTGGCGACCGCCTGGCGCGTGATCGGCAGCTCGCCGCTGAGCCGCGGCACGCTGGTCGTACCGTCGCGCAGCAGCGCGTCGATCATCGCGCGGCGCGTCGGATCGGCGAGCGCCGCGAAGACGTGGCCGAGCTCGTCCTCACCGCGGCCGCGAGCGGCATCTGAGGACTGGCTCAAGCCGCCACCAGCGCGAAGCTCGACGCGAGCATCGCCAGCGGGAAGGCGGGCTCGCTCTCGGTCACGATCACGCGTGCGCCTCCTGGTGCGGCGACGATCTCGAACTCCACACGGGTCGCCGCCCGCTCCTCTTCGGCCCACCACCAGACGAGCCTGCTCGGCGCCTCGACGACCTCGATGTGCACCTCGCGATCCGGCTCCTGAAGCCAATCTTCGCGCCCCTCTTCGGTCGCGATCGCCTCCCAGACCTGCTCCGGCGTCGCCTCGACCTCGACCTCTCTACGTGCCGCCATACGCTCGCGCCTCCTTGACAACCAAGTGGTTGCTATTGTCGTTTGACAACCGTTAAGTTGTCGAAAGGATAGCGACATGCCACTCGTACCGATGGTCGTCGAGCAGAGCGCGCGCGGCGAGCGCTCGTTCGACATCTACTCACGCCTGCTGAACGAGCGAATCGTGTTCATCGGCACGCCCGTCGACGACCAGGTCGCGAACCTCGTCGTCGCACAGCTCTTGCACCTCGAGAGCGAGGACTCCGAGAAGGACATCTCGCTGTACGTCAACTCGCCCGGCGGCGTCGTCTACTCGGGCCTGGCGATCTACGACACGATGCAGTTCGTCAAGCCCGACGTGCAGACGATCTGCTTCGGCGTCGCGATGAGCATGGGCTCGCTGCTGCTCGCCGGCGGCGCGCCCGGCAAGCGGATGGCGCTGCCGAACTCGCGGATCCTGATCCACCAGCCATCGGGCGGCTTCGAGGGTCAGGCAGCCGACATCGAGATCCACGCGAGAGAGACGCTCGAGCTGCGCCGCCACATCGACGAGATCTACGCGCAGCACACCGGCCAGCCGATCGAGCGCGTTCACGACGACATGGACCGCGACCGCTACTTCACCGCCGAGCAGGCGCGCGAGTACGGGCTGATCGACCGCGTGATCTCCTCGCACGAGCTCAATCGGCTGCCGACCGGCTTCGGCGGGCGCGTCCAGGGAACTGACGGCTAGCGTGGCGGCGGGCTCGCGGGCCCGCCTCAGCGCGCGCCGCGCGAGCGCGAACGCTCGTCAACGATCGAAATCATCCAAATCGGAGTCGACGTCAGCAAGCGTCGTGCGCTGCGCTCGATCCAGCTGCGCGCCTGAGACGATCAGTCGGCGCGCCGCGTCGAGGTCGTCCGAGCGCCCCCAAGTGAGCGCCGCCTTGACGGCGCCGTCCTGCAGGTACCAGTTCGTGAACTTGCGCTCGTCGAACGAGCCGCGCACGATCTCCTCGTCCCACTCGTACGCCGGGCCGACGTACTCGAGTTCGCCCCAGTCGGCGAACACGGAGTAGAAGTACGGCACCTCGGTGTGCGGCACGTCTTTGCCGAGCATGTTCAACGCGGCTGTCTTGCCGTGGTTGAACGCGACGTCCCAGTGCTCGACGCGCACGTGCTCGCCGCCGCGGATCTGAGACTCGAATTCGCAGATGTCGCCGGCCGCGAACACGCCCGGCACGCTGCTCTCCAGGCGCGAGCTGCAGCGCACTCCCCCACGCTCGCCGATCTCCAAGCCGGCGCGCTGCGCGAGCTGCACGTCCGGTGAGACGCCGGCGCCGATCACGACCGCGTCGGCTGCCAGCTCGAGGCCGCCGCGCGTGATCACCTTCTCGACGCGCTCCTCCCCCTCGAAGCGCTCGAGCTCGTCGCTCGCGTGAACGGTCACGCCGTGCGATTCGAGCAGCTCCTGGAAGAAGCGCCCGGCGCGCTCGCCGAACGTCCGCTGCAGCGTGTGCCGCTCTTGCATCACGATCGTGCAGTGCTTGCCGAGCTTCGTCAGCGACGCCGCGACCTCGCAGCCGATGTACGAGCCGCCGATCAGCACGATCTCGTTCGCGTCCTTCGTGCCCTCGCGGATCGCGTCGGAGTTGCCGAGCGTGCGCATGTAGTGGATCTGCTCGAGCTGGCAGCCGTCGACGTTCAGCCGCCGGACGTTCGCGCCCGTCGCGAGCAGCGCCTTGTCGAACTCGAGCTCCTGCTTGTTCGACAGCTTCGCCGTGCGCGCTTCGAAGTCGATCGACGTCGCGCTCGTGCGCAGCAGCAACTCGACGTCGTGCTCCTCCCACCACTCGTTCGGGCGGAAGAACGTTTCCTCGCGCCGCTCCTCGCCGCGCAAGTAGCCCTTCGTGCACTCCGGGCGGTTGTACGGCGGGTCAGGCTCGCGGCCGACGAGCACGATCGTGCCCTCGGCGCCTTCCTCGCGCAGCCAGCGCGCGCAGTTGGCGGCGGCTAGTCCGCCGCCGATCAGCAGGTAGTCGACCTTGCGGTCCGGCATGCGCGGCACATTACAACCCTGGCGGGTGGCGGACCGACCAATGAGCCCACGTCGGAATGTGGTCGAGCACGCGCCAGCGCGGCCCGTCTTCGCCGCGATTCGGGCCGACGTCCGTGCCGTCGTGGCTCGTATCGAGGCGCAGACCGGCGATCACGATGAAGACGTGATCCGTCGGACTCGTCGTTGCGTAGATCGTCACCCAGCGTCCCGGTCCCGGAAGGCCCCAGTCGACGTAGTCCTGCGCGAGCGGGTTCTCGCTGACGATTTCCGCAATCGGGCGGATCCCGGACCTGTAAAGGACATAGTTGACCGTGCTCGAGCAGTCCTCTTCGAGCGCGGCGCGCGGATCTGGGTGCCCTCCAGGTCCATACCGGAGTTCTTGCAACTCATTTCCGGCAACGAGCGCGGCTTTCACGACGAGCGGCGCACCGGCCGGCACGAGCGCGAGGTGGCCGTCGCCTGAAGCGAGCTTGGCGCGATCGCCGACGATGAAGCGAACGGGCGTCGACGTTCCTGCCTGTAGTCGACGCATCGCTTCGTCCTGCCGTGGCGCTTCGCCCGCGACCAGCGCAGCGCTTGAGATGCCCGACAGCGTCGAGCCGCGATAGCGCGCCGCCCATGTCTCGACGTCTGAGACGTACCAGCCGGCGTGGTTGTACGCCAAGATCGCCTGTTCGTAGTCGCCTGGAGCTCCGCTGTGCGCAAGGTAGTTCGCGGCCCCGAAGATCGCATCAGCAGGGTTCCACCGATCGACGCGACCGTCGCCGTCGCCGTCGACGCCGTATTGCGCCCACGTCGATGCGAGGAACTGCATCGGGCCGCCCGCGCCGGCTCCGTTGACAGCGCCCTCCCGCGAGCACGACGGGTCGCTGTCGCGGCCGTGATCGCACTCGACCTTGCCGATCGCCGCGAGGATCGACCAGTCGAGCCCGTAGCGTTGCGCCGCCTGCTCGTAGAGGCGCAGGTACGGAGCCGGAATGTCATGCCGCGCGAGCGCCGACGGAGCGGTCCCTTGCGTCGCGTTCGTCGCTTCCTCGCCGCCGACGACGCCCGCCGCGCTCAGCCCGGCGACGACCGCGAGCAGCATCACGACGCCGACCAGGATCGTCGCGGCGAGCGCGCCGAGCGCTCCCACTCGGATCGCGCGAGCTTGGCCCGAGAAGACGAGCGAGCCGACGCTCATGGTCGGTCGTAGCCGAGCTGTCGTTTGCGTCCCGCCTCGACCTCGCGCACGTCTCTCATCACGCTCGACTCCGACGCCGCTCGGCGAGCTGCACGCGATCGCTCGGCTCGACGAGGCGGCGTTTGGCCCTCGCGCCGCCGCCCGTGCTCGTCAGCCGTCGCCGAGCACGAGCCGCGCGCAGCGCCATCTGCCGGCTGCGCCCGTCGACCCGCCTCGCCCGCCTGAACGCTCTTGCGCAAGGCCAGCTCGCGATCGATCGCGACGCGCGCGACGCGTTTCTTCGGCTCGTCGAGACGTCGATATTCGTGCCCTGCATAGCCGACGAGTCGCGCCAGCGCAACGTAGTCGCGCCGCTCTCGCGCGGGCGAGCGATGGCCGGCGCGCGCGGCCGGCAGCGCCGCCTGCGCGTCGAGGAAGCGCGCATGCTCCTGCTCGCGCGCTCGCTCGTCGCGACCAGCCGACGTGGCGGTCGCATGCCCGCCAATCGCGCTCTTCACGACAGCAAGCTCTTCACGCCCGTATGCGATCTCCGCCTCGAGCGTCCTGCTCCTGCTTCTCAGGCTCGCCGCTCGCCGTGTGTCGCCCGCCGCGAGCGCAGTCGCGTGCTCGCTTCCGATCCGCTCGAGTCGCGTGCCGTGTGACGCGAGTCGCGCTTCGACCTGCGCAGAGCGCTCGCCGTCGCCGGGCGCGACGCGACGTTCGACTTCGAGCAGGCGACGCGCCTGAGCGTCGCCGTGGCGCTCCGGCGTCTGCGGCGTCTGCGGCGGCGCCGGGCCGCCAGGTCCGAGGCGGCCGCGTGCGAGCGCCGGCGCACGACGCGCGGCGGCGCGGCTGCCGGCATCGAGCATCCTGCCGCGACGCCGTCCACGCGCCTCACGCGCCCGCTCGCGCAACCGCCGACGCGGTTCGACGACATCGTTGACGCGCCGAAGCACCCCTCCCCTTGCCCGATCGTCGATCTTCGTCGCGCCTGCGAACTGCAACGCCTCCTTGCGTCGGGCGAAAGCCGTCCACCAGAACGCCGACATCAGCAACCACTGCGTCCACCAGCCGAGCGCGTCCAAATCGGCGAGGATGTTCAGCACGACGAGGATCGCGCCGAGCAGAAACGAGAAGAGCAGCTTCGAGACGACAGCGCCGAGCAACTGCGCGCCCCACTTGCGAAACGCAGCACGGCCGTTCTCGCCCAGCGCCGGCGTCAGGACCGCGACCGGCGTGAGCATCAGATAGAGCAAGCTGAACAGCGCCGCCGTGAGCAGGCGCAGAGCGACGAAGCCGAACAGCAGCAGCATGCCGAGCACGCCCGCGACGATCAGCAGCAGCCCTCCGACCCGTGGCCACGTCCCGTCGTTCGTGCGGAACTCCGCCTCGGCGGCCGCCGAGCCATGGCAGCTCGTCGCGTCGTCGCTTTGGCAAATCGCGCGCAGCAGCGATCGGCTTTCGTTGATCGAGTTTCGCGCCGGGCCGTTCGCCGGCAACGCGAGGAAGATCGCCCCGTTCGTGCGCGCCGCCCGCAGCAGCGCCGCGCTCGACTTCAACGACTTCGCACCGCCGCCTCCGGCGCCGGCGCCTTGCGCCAGCTCTTTGCTCGCGAGCGCGAGCGCCGCCGTGCGCAGGCTCGGATCGAGCCGGCGCGGATCGCGACACCATCCGACGTCGCCGAACTCGAGGTAGCACCACGGGACTTCGATCGCCGTCGAGAACACCGCGCGCATGCCGTCCGCGAGCGAGCGCCCGGCGGCCGTCGGAGCGCCACCGGCAGTCGCCGCGAGCGTGCCGAGGCTCGCCTGGTTCGCCCACGCGCCAAGCGCGCCGACGGTGCCCGTCGGATCGAGCATCACCCAGAAGCCGGCGGTGATCATCGCCAGCGTCAGCAGCGCGCGACCGAGCGTCTCCGCGACGCGACGCCGGATCAGGCCGTCGTATGCCGTCAGCACGGCTGCGAGCGAGAGCACCGTCGCGAGCCACGGGATCGTGAACGCCGCCTGCATCTGGCGCAGGCCGTGAGCGAGTCCGAGCTGCACCGAAGCGCTGTCGAGCAGATCGAGCGTGAAGCACCATTCGAGCATCACCAGCAGCGCGTGCACGGCCCACACCAGCGCCATCCACACCGGCGCTACGCAGAGGTCTTGGACCGTCACGAGCAGTCCGCCCGAGCTCAGCCCGAGCAGGCCCGTGTCGATGTGAACGTCGATCCCGAGCTCGCCGGTCTGCGACGCGCTGCCGACGAAACCCGACGTTTCGCAGTTGCGCCGGCTCGAGCTCGACAGTTCGCGCGCTTCTGGCGTCGCGCGACACAGCGGGCTACCGAGGCCGTTGCTGACCAGCGGATCGGCTTCCGCCTGCGGCGAGCCGCCTTCGCCACCTTCTGCCGCTGCCGCTTCGCCGCTCGAGCGTTGGCCGGCCAGCGGCGGACCGGAGGGAGATCGAGCTTCGCCGCCGACACGCTTCGCCGGCGCGACCGCCCGCGCCGCAACGGCGCTGCGGCCGACATCGCTCGCGTCTGCCGCGGCGCTCGCGTGGGCTGGCTCGGCGATCGTCAGCGAGCCAAGCATCGTGACCGCAAGAACGAGCGATGCAGCCGACGCGGCCGCGCGTGAGCGCTCGCTCATGCGCGCGCCGGCGTCGTCGAGAACGCGCGCAACAGCGACGGCACGACGACGTCGACTTGAATCGCCTCGATCCGTCCGCGGTGGTCGCGAAACAGGCAGCGGCCAGCCTCGAGGCCGAGCAGCAGCTCGCGTCCGCGGCGGTCTTCTGGGTCGAGGCCGAGCAGCGTCAGCGCTCGCGCGGCCTCCGCGTCCGAGCGCATCCCGAAGACGAACGTCGCGCCGATCAGGTTCTCCAGCGACTCTCGCTCGCCGAGCAGCGTGTCGCCGACCAGCTGCGTGCTGATGATCGGCACCGCCAGCTCCGAGCGGCCCATCCGCTGCAGGGCTACGAGCAGGCTGCGCCCGGCGGGATCTCGCAGCAGCCGCCAGCCCTCGTCGAACGAGAACAGCTTCAGCCGCTCTCGCTCCGCTCCCATCAAGTGCATCGCGAACATCGCGATCAGCCGCACGAGCTGCTCGCCGACTCGCTCTGCCTGCGAGTACTCGGCGCGCGGCGTCCCCGGCTCGGGGCCGGGCAGGTCCCGGATCGGCAAGTACGTGACCTGGCGATGCCCGACCGGCGGCAGCTTCACGTGCGGGTCGGCGAAGCCGAGCTGCGTTAGCCCGGACCGTGCGTAGATCTCGAGCGTGCGGCCGACCTGCGCATCGATCTCGTCGCCGTCGCGCAGCGCGTTGACCACCTCGAGACACGTCGGCTCGGACGTACGGTCGAGCACGCGATCGACCGCCGCGACGACGGCCGTCTCCCACGCCGGCTCGGCTCGGCCGGGCAGGAGATCGCGCAGGAACGAGACCGCCGCGTCCTGGCGAAGATGCGCCGGCGCGACTCGCAGCGGGTCGAGCACGCCACGCAGCGAGCGGTCGGGTCGCAGTGTCACGCACTCGGTGTGCGGCGCAACGTCCTCGAGCAGGTGAAAGCGATGATCGCCCTTCGGGTCGCAGTCGATCACGCGAGCGCCGAGCAGGAAGCCCTCGTACTTCAGCTTCTGGTCGAGCGTCGTCTTGCCGGAGCCGAGCGCGCCAACGCTGAGGATCGCCGTGTTGCGATCGCCGTCCGAGCCGGCTCTCAGGTTGAACCAGACCGGTCGGCGCGAGCCGCTCAACGTGTAGCCGAGATAGAAGCCGTCGCGCGATCCGACCGCGTGCGTAGCCGTCGGCATCATCGCCGCGACCTGTTCGGTCGTCAGCGTGTCGTCGTAGCCCGCGACCCGCGTCCGCTGTGCCGGCAGATGCTGCAGGAAAAGGTTCAGCTGGTCGCCGAGCGGTCGATGCAGGCGAATCTCGCCGTACGCTCGCCGGCACCCCTCGACTCGTCGCTCCAGCTCGGCACGGTCAGCAGCGCCGACCGCGATCGCCAGCGTCGCTCGCAACAATGGCGGCCGACTCGAGGCCTGCAGGTACGCGAGCAGGTCGCGCGCCTCTTGCGTGCGCGCATAACCGAGGTCCGATGGCCCCTGCTCGCCGTCGGACTCGGCGCGAAAGATCTGATCGGCGTCTTGGATCCTCTTGCGCGCGATCCGCAGCGCGAGCTCGTTTGGCAAGAAGCGCGCGTTGAGCGACAGGTCGACCGCGAACGGGAGCGCCTCGGGAGCGGCGAACATCAGCTCCGCCGCCGCGCCGGGGAACTGCGTCTGCTCGGGCAGCGCGCCGAGCACGAGCTGCGCCTGCCAGCTGACGCCGCGCTCGGACTCGATTCGCAGGCAGCGGCCGCGGTGCTCGACGAAGCTGTCCGTCCAGCGCATCACATCGGCCTCCAAAGGCGCGAGCACCGCTTCGCCATTACGCTCGAACACGAGCGCGCGCGGCTCGTGCAGACCGTCGATCAGCGGCTCGCCGAGCCCTCGACAGAACGCCCTTCTGATCAACCACTGAAGCTCGACACCGCGCGCCGGGCGCGCCGGCAGAAACTCCTCCAAGCGTGCGTGCGCGCGGTCCGCGCCGACCCTCGCTCGCTCCAGCTCAGCGCCCTTGAACAGCCCACGCTCGTGCACCGAGAACGCCTCGAGCAGCGCGCTCCACCACGCGCGCGGGCCGCGCTCGGCGAAGCTCGAGACGTAACTGGCGACGTCGCGCTCCGGCTCGCGCAGGCTGACCAGCACGAACAGCGCTGGGCACTCGTCGCCGAGCTCGGCGACGCGCCGCTCGTGTTCGCGCGCGTACGCTTCGCGAGCTTGCACGTGCGCTCGCGCGGCATCGCCGTGCGCACCGGCGCGCGCCAGCGCCGCGCCGCGCGCGCCACCACCGCCACCCGCGCCCAGCCGCACGATCTGCACGTCGGCTTCGATCGCCTCGAGCGCGCCGAGCAGGGCGAGAAATCGAGCGCGCTTTGCGTCCTCGCTCAGCCACTGATAGGAGCTGACCTCGATCGCGAACGCGGCCCACGCGTCGGTCCTGTCGACGCCGAACAGGCAGTTGCCGTAGGTGAAGCTGAGCGGCGCGCGCAACTCAGCGAACCTCCAGACGCCCATCGCGCTCCAGCACGATCACCGCGGCGCGCGCGCCGTCGCTGGCCGCCGCGTGAACGACGACGTCAGGACCGCGACCGAGCGTCGATCGCAGGCGCCCCCTGCGCTCGCGCCGGTGTCCGGCGTTCACGCGCACGGCGCCAGGCCCGCTGTAGCGGAATCGCCGAAGGGCTCCGCCTGAGCCATCTGGAATCATCAACAGCGGCGGTGGCGACCAACGCGCGCCGACGCGCGAGTCGGCCGCGCGAAGCTGCGCCAGCTGGCTCGGAGTCACGCGAAAGCGCAGCATCGAGCGCGCCGCGAGATGGAACGAGCGGCCATCGATCTTGATCACCGCGAGCAGCGTCGCCAGCAGCGCCGGAAGCAACGCCTCGCGCACGTACCACGGAACGCTTCTCGCGAGCACGTCGAACAGCGGCGCGCGAGACACGATCAGCGCGCCGCCAAGCAGCGCGAGGAAGTAGACGATCCCGCGAACCGGCACTCCGGTCGGGTTCAGCCTCAGCTCCTCGACGCGATAGATCCGGCGCTCGAGGTCGAACACGCGCCGGTAGGAGCGGATCTCCACAGCTAGCCGCCGAAGATCGATTTGACCGTGTCGCGGATCAGGCTCACGCCGGTCGGCGTCGCCAGCAGCACCGAGACGATGCCGACCGCGAATACGCCCGCGGCCTCCTTGAAGTCACGCCGGAACGCGAGAACGGTCGCGGCGAACGCGAACGCCAAGCCGATCAAGCTCATCGCGACAGCACGTCCGGTGTCGCTCGCCTTGCTCGCCGCGGCTTCCAGCGAGCTGCCGGTTTCCTTTTCGCCTGAGCTCGTCTGTTCGTCACCGCCGAGGCGCGGCGCGGCTACGTCGGCCCGCGCCGGCGTGAACCCGAGCGACCAGACCGGCGCTGGGCACAGCGGCGTGAGACAAGCGCATATCGCGATCAGTGACAGCCGCCTCGTCACGCGCCGATCGGCGCCCGCCTCGCGCGCTCGCGTCCAACATGCTTTCGCTCGCGTGATCACTGCTCCACTCGCTTTCTGCATGCGCGTGACACGCTCATGCGGTCGGATCGACTTGAATCGCCGAGAGCTCCCAGCGGCCGTGCGGCTCCTCGACGTCGGCTTCGTAGCCGAGCGTGTACTGCGCCCCTCGCGCGTCCTGCGCCCGCACGATCGCGAGCACCGACCGACGGTCCGCCGACCACGTCAATCGCGAGATCGACAGGAGCGTCAGCGACGCCGTTGGCACGGCCACACGAGCGCCGACCGCGAGGTCCGCCGAGAGCTCTTCCTGCGAAGCAGCGAGGTAGTTGCGAAGCGCGCGTTCGACCACCGTCGTCAATGCGCCGTCGTCGACTTCCGCGGCTGCGACCGGCAGCTTTGCCGGCTGTGACGAAGGCGCGCCGACGAACGCCGGGTAGCCGGCGAGCGCCAACTGTCCGTCGCCTTCGCGAGCGACCGTCACCGTGAGGTACAGCAGGCCGGCCGCGTCCGTCTGCGCCGCGATGGTGTACACATCTCGCTTCGGCGCGAGCGAGCGTTCTTGGACTACTTCCGCCCAGAGCACGCGCTGCTCGCCAGAGGCCGGCAACGTCAGACCGGCGTCTGGCTCCAACGCTGGGCCGGCCATCGCTGTGAGCGCGTTCTCGCTCGCCGCCGGCCGCGCCGCTTCCCAGGTGAGATAGCGACGTGCGAACAGCGTCGCGTAGCCGCGTGCCGCGAGATCCGGCGATGCGACCGGCTGCGTGCGAGCGCGCGCCGCGCTCGAGCGCGGCGGCGCGAGCGCATACCGCGCGCTCGCGAGCAAGCCGACGAAGCACGTCGCATAAAGCAGATAACGAGGCCCACCACGGATCAGCCGCTCGCGCCAGACTGGCCTCGACGAGACCCGGACGGTCGGTCGCGACCCGGCTCGGACACTGCTCTGGACTTGGCGCTCACCGCTCAAAGCCGAACTCCGCCGAGCTTCGCCGCGGCTCTGCGGCCGTCGCCGCGACGATCAACACGACCCGCGCGGCACGTGACGGTGGCCGATTGCGAGTCATCCGCCAAGCCACGCGCCCGCCTGTTGGCCCCGTCGGATGTGCGGGCGACGTCGCTTGTGCCGGCGACTTCGCTTGTGCGCGTGACCGCGCGCGACGGAGGCGAGAACGACCGATGCGACGAGCCGCCACGGGCGTCGCGCTGGGCGTCGCGCGATCGTCTGACGCTGGGGTGCTCGCACCGCGAACCGGCCATGCGCGCCACCGATTGCCGATCGGGCCGCGATCGACGGACCGCGCCGGCGAGCCTACCGACGCATCCTCCGCTCGGCCGCGCTTCGGGCTGGCTGTGGCCCGCAAGAGATTTGCGCCGACGAGCACTGCGACCGTCCCGACGGAAGCGGACAGCATCGCGAGGCCGAGCAGACGCCCAGCCAACGCGCGGCGCCGAGCGCCGAGCGCCTCAGCGCCGGGCGTGCCGCGGGAGCTCTGTTCGGACGCCGGCGAGGACGTGTCCGACGTGCAGAAGCGATCGTCGAGGAACTCCTCGACGGTGTAGACGCGGTAGCGCTCGTCAGTCGCCTGCGGCATCGCGTCAAGCGCCGTGCGACGGTCGGCGTCTGCGCGGGCTCGGCGCGGCACGGCCGCGATCGGCGGCCGGCGAGAGCGCGCGTCGCGCGCATGACCGTCTCGCCACGCATGCGACCGGAAGCCAGGTGGGGAGATCCGAGGCTTCCGGCCGCGTGCGCGCGGATGGGCATCGCCGTGCCGTCGTCCGTTCAACCGATGGCCGGCGTCCCGTGAGGAGCGATCTACGAGTGTGGGGGTGTCTTTTCATAGGTCGGTCCCAGCTTCCAATCCGACGTGCAGCCGCCGACTGGACGCTCCAGCGCCATCCGATTCGACGAGCTCGCGCAGCCGTACGCGCGCACGCTGAGCGAGCTTGCGGTACTTCTCCTGCGACCAGCCGAGCCGATCGCAAAGCGTCCGCCCGGCGTCTCCGGAGAGTTGCGAGACGAGCGCCAGGCGCTGATCTAACGTCAGCTGTCGAGCGCAGCGCTCGATCGCGCGCAGTTCCTCACGGAGCAGCACGCGCGCCTCGAGCGCGGCGTTTCGGTCGACGATCGCGACGGCGCACTCGTCGTCGCTCGCGCCGAGCGACACAGCGTCCTCGATCGCGGCCTGTGACGGACTGCGGCCGCTGAGCGCGCGCCGGCGATCGTGAACGCGCGCTAGAAACCGCAGCTCGAGCGTGTTCGCGATGTGCCGGCGAGAGGCAAACGCTGCTCTCGGATCGGCCTGCGCGAGCAGCTCGAGCGTCGCCTGGCTGTAACAGTCTTCGAGATCGTCGCGGCGCAGGCGAAATGCGTGCGCGCGGAGCAACATCTCACGGTGCGCGCTGGCGACCATCGCGATCTCGTCCGCCACGCGCGCTCTGGCGATATCCGACGGCGCTTCGCGCAAGCACGTCGCCTCGACTCGTTTTTCCTCGTCACATCGGGTAGACACATACGCATGTCGCAGGCAAGCGCGAACAGGCCCCCCTCCGAATCTCTCCGGCGAAGCGACCGATGAGCGTCACCGGCGCGCTCCACGCGATCGATCGCCGCCAGCAGCGCACGCCTGGGCTGCGCTTCGTCGCGGCCGTCTACAAGAAGTTCTCCGACGATCAGGCCGGCCAGCTTGCGGCGCTGATCGCGTACTACGCGTTCGTCTCGATCTTCCCGCTGCTGCTCGTCTTCGTGACGATTCTCGGCTTCGTGCTCGAACGGCATCCGTCGTATCGCGAAAAAATCGTGCACGGCACGCTCGGCCAGTTTCCGGTGCTCTCAGACTCGCTCAAACTGCAAGCGCTCAAAGGCAGCGGCGTCGCGCTGACGATCGGCGTCGTCGGCACGCTGCTCGCCGGCATGGGCGTGACGAGCGCCGCGCAGAACGCGTTCAACGGCGTCTGGCACGTGCCGTTCAAGGATCGGCCGAACTTCATCTTCTCGCGACTGCGCAGCCTCGCCGTGCTCGCGATCCTCGGCACGCTGACAGTCGTCTCGACGGCGGCCGCTGGCTTCGTCGGCTCGAGCTCGCACGGCGCGGCGGCCGTCCTCGCCGGCGTGCTCGTCGCGTTCGTCGTCAACCTCGCGCTGTTCATGTCGGCTTTCAAACTGCTCACCGCCGCCGACGTGAGCTGGCGCGCTTACCTGCCCGGCGTGATCGTCGCCGCCGTGCTCTGGCAGCTGCTTCAGCACCTTGGCGGCTACTACGTCGACCACACGCTCAAGCACACGCAACCGCTCTACGGCACGTTCGCGGTCGTGCTCGGCCTGCTCGCGTGGCTCTACCTCGGCGCGCAGCTCGTCATCTTCGCCGCCGAGATCAACGTCGTGCGCACACGCAAGCTGTCGCCGCGCAGCTTCTTCTCGGCGCCGCTGCTCGACGCCGACCGGCGCGCGCTGACTTCGTCGGCGAAGGTCGAGGAGCGGATGGAGCCGGAGAGCGTCGAGGTCAGCTTCGACGAGCCGGGTTAGCTCGGCGGTGAGAGCAGCCGCTGGCGCTCGCCCGCCCAGCGTGCGATGCGACTCGCCGATCGGCCGATCCATTCGACGAAGACGACGATGAAGCCGCGCCCCTCGCCTTTGGCGAAACCTGGAGGCGGCTCGGCCGGCAACACTCGCGTGATGCGCGGGACAGGCTCTTCTGGCAGCTCGATCATGGTTCCTCCGTTTCAGGCGATGCGGCGCTCAAGACGATGCCGGCCGTTCCTCTCAGCGGGGTCGCGCATGTGCGCCCCCGGGCAGGCCCGCATGCGGGCCTGCCTCCCCCATCAGCCCGATATTTGGCTCTACAGAGCCATATCCGGCATGACCCGGAAGTACTTGCACGCGCAACAACAGCGCGCTATACTAACTAAACTTTCGTAAGCTCATATGGAGCAATAACCACATGCCATCACCTTCAGACAGCACTCAGACAGAGTCTTCACAGCCGAAGCAGCTGCTGCGGCTGATCCCGCTCGACGACACGGTCGTCTTCCCGAACATGGGCATCACGCTGACGATCGACGTCGGCGACGACGAGCGCGTCGTGCTCGTTCCGCGCCACGAGAACGAGTTCCTCGAGGTCGGCACGATCGCCGAGGTCACAGAGCACATCCGCCTGCCTGGCGGCGGCCGCGCGGTCGCGATCTCAGGCGAGCACCGCGCGCTGATCGGCGCCGCGCAGACCGGCGCGAGCGGCGAGCTGCGCGTCGAGGTCGAGGAGCGCCCCGACGAGGTGCCGGTCGACAAAAGGACGCGCGAGCTCGAGCGCGAGTACCGCGCGGTCGTCGAGGAGATCCTCGAGCTGCGCGGCGACGACGGACGGATCGCGGCGTTCCTGCGCGCGATCGCCGAGCCTGGCGCGCTGGCCGACTCGGCCGGCTACTCGCCGAACCTGTCATATGAGCAGAAGGTAGAGCTGCTGCGCACGATCGACGTGGCCGACCGGCTCGCGCTCGCTGTCAGCTTGCAGCGCGAGAGCCTCGCCGAGCTGCAGGTGCGCAAGCGCATCCGCGAGGATGTGCAAGAGGGCGCTGAGAAGCAGCAGCGCGAGTACTTCTTGCGCAAGCAGATGGAGTCGATCCGCAAGGAGCTAGGCGACGACGACGCGTCGGTCGCCGAGGAGTATCGCGCGAAGATCGACGACGCGAAGATGCCGCAAGACGTCGAGGAGCAGGCGCTGAAGGAGCTCGCGCGGCTCGAGCGGATGGGCGAGCAGACGGGCGAGTCGAGCATGATCCGCACGTACCTCGACTGGCTGATCGCCGTGCCGTGGAGCAAGCGCTCCGACGAGCGTCTCGACCCGATCGGCGCGCGCGAAGTGCTCGACGCCGACCACGCCGGCCTCGAAGACGTCAAGGACCGCATCACCGAGTACCTCGCCGTGCGCAAGCTGCGCGAGGACCGCGGCATCGAGGCCGACCCGAAGTCGGGCGCGATCCTGACGCTGATCGGGCCTCCAGGCACCGGCAAGACGTCGATCGGCGAGTCGATCGCTCGCGCGACCGGCCGTGAGTTCGTGCGCATGTCGCTCGGCGGCGTGCGCGACGAGGCCGAGATCCGCGGGCACCGTCGTACTTACATCGGCGCGCTCCCCGGCCGTCTGGTCAGAGCGCTGCGCGACGCCGGCACGATGAACCCCGTGATCCTGCTCGACGAGGTCGACAAGGTCGGCGCCGACTGGCGCGGAGACCCGTCCGCGGCGCTGCTCGAGGTTCTCGACCCCGCGCAGAACCACTCGTTCCGCGACCACTACCTCGACGTCGAGCTCGACCTCTCGCAGGTGATGTTCATCGCGACGGCGAACGTCGCCGACACGATCCCCGGCCCGCTGATCGACCGCATGGAGGTGATCCACTTCGACGGGTACACCTCCGAAGAGAAGCTCGCGATCGCCAAGGGCTACCTGTGGCCGCGCCAGCGCGACCGCAACGGCCTGCGCGAGGACGAGGTCGAGATCTCCGATGAGATCCTGCGGACTGTGATCGGCGAGTACACCCGCGAGGCCGGTGTGCGAAACCTCGAGCGCGAGCTCGGCACGGTGCTGCGCAAGACCGCGACGAGCATCGCTTCGGGCAAGGCGCGAGGCGCCGGTGAAGATCGAGATCGACGCCGTGCGCGACGCGCTCGGTCGCCAGAAGGTCTTCCAGGAGTCGGCCGCGCGCACGGCGACGCCAGGCGTAGCGACCGGACTCGCCGTGACCGGCGCCGGCGGCGACGTGCTGTTCGTCGAGGCGAGCGCGATGAAGAACAGCGGCTCGAGCGGCGGGCTGGTGCTGACCGGACAGCTCGGCGACGTGATGAAGGAGTCGGCGCGAATCGCGCTCTCTTACGTCCGCGCGCACGCTGACGAGCTCGGCGTCGATCAGAGCGCGTTCGAGAACCAGGAGTTCCACGTGCACGTGCCGGCTGGAGCGATCCCGAAGGACGGCCCGAGCGCCGGCGTGACGATGGTCACAGCGCTCGCGTCGCTGCTGACCGGACGCCCGGTCAAGCACACGGTCGGCATGACCGGCGAGGTCACGCTGCAAGGACGTGTGCTGCCGATCGGCGGCTTCAAGCAGAAGGCGCTAGCCGCGAACGCGGCAGGCCTGACCGACGTGATCCTGCCCGAGCGCAATCGAGGCGATCTGGACGAGATCCCCGAGGAGGTTCGCGATCAGATGAGCTTCCACCCGGTGATGACCGTCCAGGAGGTGCTCGACCGCGCACTGGAGCCGGCTCGCGATGTCGCGCACGTCTCCTAGTCGCTGCAAGCCCGTTCCAGCGGAGGTCCGCCAAGCGGCGGACCTGCTGGAGCGGCGCTGGCAGCTGTCGATCATCTACGCCGCGCTGAGCGGCGCGCTGCGCTTCAACGAGTTCGCCGAGGCAGTCGCCGGGATCTCGCCGCGGATGCTCGCCGAGCGCCTGCGCGATCTCGAGGCGGCTGAGCTCGTCGAGCGCACCGTGATCCCGTCGAGCCCGCCGACCGTCGAGTACCGCTTGACCGAGCGCGGCAAGCGCCTCGCGCCGATCATCGACGCGATGCGCGCTTACGCCGGCGAGCCGGTCTAGCGCCGGCGGCGTCCGGAGCGGCGAGGGCGCCGACTCCAGATCGGCCGGCGGCGAGCTCAGCCGCTGGAGCTCAAGCGCCGGCCGGCTTGCTCGCCGACCCGCCGAGCTCCGAGCTCGCGCCGACGAGCTGGCCGCCGGCGCAGCTCTTCGCGTGGATCTCCTCTTCGCGCTTGCGCGGATTGCGGATGCCGAGCCCGCCGACGATGCCGCCGAGCGCGACGAGCGCCGCCGCGATCGCAGCGCCGAGGTGAAAGCTGTGCAGCGACGCCGCTTCTGCCGCTTTCGTCAGCGCGTGCGCCTGCGCCGCCGGCACACCGTGAACGCTCGGTCGCCCGAGCGGCAGCTTCTTCGCTTCTTTGACCGCCGCGCGCGCGATGCCGCTGAGCGTGACGCCCGACAGCGCGCTGTCGAGCGAAGACGCGAACGACGAAGCGATCGCCGCGCCGACCGCTGCCGTGCCGAGCAACCCAGCGACGCGCGCGATCGCGTTGTTGACGCCTGACGCGATGCCCGCCTCCTGCTCTGAGCCCGCCAACACGGCCGCCGTCAGCGGCGCGACGGTCATCGACAGGCCGAGCGCGAAGATCAGCAGCGCCGGCAGCACTTCGCTGAGGTACGCCGCCTTGACGCCTGTCGCTTGGAACAGCAGCAGCCCGACGGCGCCGATCAACGGCCCGACGCCCATGAACAAGCGCGGGCCGAAGCGATCGGCGAGCGCGCCGAAGCGTCGCGAGAGGAAGAACATCACGATCGTCACCGGCAGCGTCGCGAGGCCGCTCTTCAGCGGCGAGTAGCCGCAGATCTGCTGCAGGAACAGGATCAGGAAGAAGAACACGATCGACAACCCCGCATACATCGCAAACGTCTCGACGTTGCCCGCCGAGAAGTTGCGCCGACGGAACAGCATCAGCGGCAGCATCGGGTCCTTCGCGCGCGACTCGTAGAGGACGAACGCGCCGAGCAGCAGCACGCCGGCGATCATCGGAGCTGCGACGCCCGTGCTCGACCAGCCCAGCCGCGGCTGCTCGATCAACGCGAACACCGGTCCGCCGAGCCCGAGCGCAGCAAGCAGCGCGCCGACGTAGTCGACGCGCCTGCCGTCACGATCGCGCGCGGCGCCCTGCGGGATCGCCGCGAGGATCAGCCACACGCACGCCGCCGCGAGCGGCACGTTGATCACGAAGATCCAGCGCCACGATGCGATCGCCAGCAGCTCGCCGCCGGCGAGCGGTCCGAGCACGCCCGCGATCCCGCCCCACGCCGTCCACGTGCCGATCGCGCCGCCGCGCTCCTCGGCGGAGAACGTGTTGACGATCACCGCGAGCGAGCTCGGCACGAGCAGCGCGCCGGCGACTCCCTGGACCATTCGCGCGACGACGAGGAACGCGATCGTCGGCGACGCCGCGCACGCCGCCGACGCGACGCCGAAGCCGGCGACGCCGATCGCGAACACCTTGCGCTCGCCGTACAGGTCGCCGAGCGAGCCGCCGACGAGGATCAGCGAGCCGAGCGTCAGCAAGTAGCCGTTGACGACCCACTGCTGCGCCGCCAGCCCGCCGCCGAGCGCGCGCTGGATCGTCGGCAGCGCGACGTTGACGACCGTGCCGTCGAGCAGCGCGATGCCCGAGCCGAGGATGCACGCGACGAGCGTGATCCGCTTGACCGTCGCCTCGTCTCGAAGCGCCATCAGAGCACCGTACCCGAGCCCGCCGCGACCGCGCCTTGCCCGAGACGCGCCGCTCCTGCTCCTCGCCGATTGATCCAACTTTTAGAAAGCTTTTCACCGGATCGCAACGGAGCATGCGGTCGCGTCGCTAGCGTGAGCGCAATGGAACGATCCGAGCAGCTGACCGTCAGACAGGCCTCGAGCAACTACTGGGTCGTGCGCAGCGACGGCGAGCAGATCGCCGGCGCCGTCACGCGCCAGGCAGCCGAAGCCGAGCGCGAGCTCGTCTCGCGGCTGCGTCGCCGCGCCGCGCAGATGCGCTCGAGCGCTCCACGTCGCCCGCGCGCCGTGCGGCAGCCATCGCGCTGAGCGCCTGCGCCTGCAGCTCGGCGCAGCGCGATGCCCGAGCGGCTACAAGCGCGCGCGCTGCAGCAGCGCCGCGGCCGGGATCTCGAGCGCGCCGGCGATCTTCATGATCGTGTCGAGGCTGACGTTGAACTCGCCGCGCTCGATCGCTCCGTAGTAGCTGCGATCGATGCCGGCGCGCCCGGCGAACGCCTCCTGTGGCAGGCCTCGCTCGCTGCGCATCGAGCGCGCCGCCGCGCCGAGCGCGACGTTTGCAGCTGATTTCTTCGGTGGCATAAAGTGGCTCTTTGCAGGCGTTTCTTGGTCGCGAGACGGCGTGCGCCCACACCGCGTAGGATTCTCCGTGGTGACGACAACTGTCTGCAAGCTTACGCTGTCGGCCAGCGGAAGGACGTAGCGGCGATGGGGCTGCTCGAACTGCTCGGTCTCGCGCTGGCGATGCCAGGCGCCGTCGACGCGCTGAGCGACCTGTGGGCGCGGCGCGCCGTCGCCCGGCAAGCCGCGCGGCCGAGCCGGACGCGGCTCGACATCGACCTGCACGTCAGCATCCACCGCGGCTGAGCGCATCGCCGGCGCGCTCAGCCGGCACAGGCCTGAACCGGCGCAGGTCGGCGCCGCGCGCCGCACGCGCGCGCTCCAGCTACTTCGAGAACAGCGCGAACGTCACGAGCTGGCTCCCTTTCGGGAACGCTTTCGTGCCGCGCGCGAATTCGTACGTGAAGCCGACCGGCAGACCGCCGCTGCCGTTGCCCTCGATGAACAGCTTGCTCGCCGGCGCGACCGCAAGCGTCTTGCCGGCGGCGCTGCGAGCTTCGACGAACACGCTCGTGAGCTTCTGGCCTTTCGGCTGAACGAGCCCGAGCCCTTGGCACGCGCAGTCGCTCGGCGGCGCGACGACGTTGCCCTTGCCGACGATCAGCTCGACCGTCTGGCCGGCTTTCAACGGCGTGCCCTTCGCCAGCGACTTGACGGAGCCCTGCGCCGACTTGACCTTCGCGAACGCGACAGGCGACTTCGCCGGCGCCTTGTACGTCTTCGCGACCGGCGGCAGCTTGACCGTGTCAGCCGCCGCGACGCCTGAGACGCTCGCTGCGACGGTGACGGCGATCGCCATCGTCAGAACACGTGCGCGCATCGCGCGAGGATTGCAGATCGGACGCGCGCGTGACGGGCGCTCGCCGTCGACGGTCGCACCCTCGACCAGGGCCTGCTCTTCGTCGCGCTCAACCAGGACATCGATCGCCAGTGCGCGCGATCCAGAAACGCCCCGACGAAGAGCCGATGATCGACTAGATCACGCCCGTCGGCGGCGGCTGCTTCTTCGCGCCGCGCGACTCGAGCAGGCGCGGTGACTGGGTCGGATCGGGGCTGTCCGTCTGAGCGGATCAGCGCTCGAAAGTGGCGGCAGTCTGGAGCGAAGCCAGTCTTCAGCGTCAACACGAGACCAATCGGGAGGAAGACCTACAAGGACTTCCCGGACGGGATGCCGACGACGCAGGCCGACACGATCAACGCGGATCTGCTCGCCTTCCTGCCGTCCTGAGCGGGAGGCGCGAGACTACGGAATCGGGTCAGCCAGCGCAGCGCGCCAGGCGGGCGCGTCGAAAGGATCGGCGAAGTACTGCGTCTCGTGCTTGACGAGACCGTCGGCGATCTCCATCACGCTCAGCGAGCACGTTGGCGCTCCGTCATAGGTGATCACGCATTCGCTGATCCAAACGTCGCCGCCGCCGAGGATCCGGCGGATCGTGAAATGACGGTCGGCCGGATGCCCAGATCGCTGCGCTTGGATCTTTGCCCGGCCTCGGAAGCGCTCGCCGGACTGCGGGTAGTCGAGGATCGCGTCTGCGGCATAGATCGCGTGCTCGACATCGACGTCCCCGCGCTCGGACGCCTCCCAGTGCTGCTGGATACGGGCCCGGATATCGGCGTCGTGATCGCTCGCGCTGTTCATGCTTGCGCCTCGCGGCCACGGTACACGCTAGCTGCGCATCATGTGGCGCAGAGGCGGCGGCAACGAAGTAGCCCAGAGCGCCGCCAGAACGCCGGCGACAGGCTGAGCGAGGACACTTCTGCAATGCGCACTGCACTCTCATGGAGCGGCGGCAAGGACTCGGCGCTGACGCTCTGGGCGCTGCGCGAGGAGCAGATCGAGCCCGAGGCGCTGATCACGACGGTCACCGACGAGTACGAGCGCATCAGCATGCACGGCGTTCGCCGCGAGCTTCTCGCCAGGCAGGCCGACGCGGCCGGCGTCCCGCTCGTGGAGGTCCGCATTCCGCCCGCGTGCGTAAACGAGGTCTATGAAGCGCGCATGGCGGACGCGTTCGCCTCGCCGCCTCTGTCCGGCGTGGAGGCCGTCGCCTTCGGCGACCTGTTCCTCGAGGACATCCGCGCTTACCGCGAGACACGGCTGACGGCGGCCGGCAAGCGCGGCCTCTTCCCGTTGTGGGACCGCGACACGGGCATGCTCGCGCACGAGTTCGTCGCCGCCGGCTTTCAGGCGATCCTCGTCTGCGTCGACCCACGCGCGCTCGACGGCTCGTTCGCGGGGCGAGCGTACGACGAGCAGCTGCTCGCCGACCTACCGCCGAGCGTCGACCCGTGCGGCGAGAACGGCGAGTTCCATACGTTCGTCCACGCCGGGCCGGTCTTCACCGAGCCGATCGCGTGCGAGCCCGGCGAGGTCGTCGAGCGCGACGGCTTCGTCTTCTGCGACGTGATCGCCGCCTGAGCGCAGCTCGACGCGCGCGGCGTCAAGACGGTGGACGCCAACCTCTGGCCAGCGTCGTTTGGCCCACCTCGATGATGTAGCCGTCAGGATCGCGGATGTAGCAGCGCAGCTCGGTCGCGTGCTGCTTCGGCGGCGTCAGGAACTGCGCGCCGCGTGCGCTCCATTCGGCGTACACCGCTTGGATGTCGGCGACGCGGATGTTGAGGAAGCTGCTGACCCGATTTGGGTCGGGCGGCGTCTCGAGCGTGACGGTCGGCTTGTCGTCGGTCGGACCCCCTCCGACGTTGATGATGATCCAGCTGTTGGCCAACGCCACGTACGTGACTTCGTCATCCGCCTCGCCCGAGATGACGGTCCTGCCGCCGAGCACGTCGGTGTAGAAGCGACGGGAACGCTCGACGTCGTCGGAAACGATGAAATGGGCCAAGACGATCTCCTGCTCGATGGCGCTCATGCTGACCTCCGTTGTCGAGTTGATTGCGACCAGCGCGGTTGGAACGTCGTTCACAGACGTATCGTCGCCACGGTCAGTGTCCGGCGCTTTGGCCGCCGTCGATGTGCAAGACCTCTCCGGTCACGAAAGACGCCGACTCGAGATAGAGGACGCCGCCGACCACGTCCGCGATCTCGCCGACGCGACCGATCGGGTGCAACGCGCCCATCCCCGCATACGAGCTCTCGTCGTGCGTCGGCGTTTTGATCACGCCAAGCGACACGGCGTTCACCCGCACGCCGGAGGAGGCGTACTCGATGGCGAGCGATCTCGTCGCAGCGACCAGACCTCCCTTCGTCAACACCGACAGCGCGGCCGCCCTGGCGCTGTCGGCCTGCTCGACAAGCGATGTCGAGACATTGACCACATGGCCACGCCGCTCGTCGAGCATGTGCTCGATCGTTCGCGTCGTGATGTGAAAGAAGCCGGCGAGGTTGACGGCGACCAGGTCGTTGAAGTCCCGCGGCGTGTACTCGATGAACGGCTTGCCGATGTACGTCCCAGCGTTGTTGATCAGCGTGTCGATCCGGCCGAAGCGCTCGACCGCCGCGTCCACGACGCGCTGCGCCGTGTCGGGGTCCGCGATGTCGCCCTCGACGGCGACGATGCCGGGGTCGTCCGACGGCTCGATCGATCGAGCCGTCGTCACGACGGCATACCCACGCTCACGGTATGCGTTCGCCAGGCCCGCGCCGATACCCCTTGAAGCGCCGGTGATGATCGCGACCTTTCCGTTGCCGTGCTCAGGCGGCGGGCTCATCATTCGGCGATCTGCAAGCGCGAGACGAGCTCGGCCACGATCTCCGCGGCGGGCTGGGTCCATTTGGCGAGCGCAACGCTCTGCCCTGCCCACAGCGACAGCGCCTCGATCTCGCCGGTCGTTCCGACCATCGGCGGCGCCGGCGAATAGCGAACGATCGATTCGCCCGACGCGAAGTGCGCGATCACGTCGCCTTCGCCCGGTCGGCTGCCCGGAGCCGGTCGGCCGGCGGCCTGCCACCTCGCGGCCGTCGAGTTGTGGATCGCGCGGTGCGGAGCGTCCGGCCATCCGACCTCATAGAGGTTCGGGTACCACTCCGCATCGGTCTCGGCCGCGGCCGTCAGGCGACGCCGGTACTCCTCGTGGATCGGCATCTCCTTGGCCAGCAGGAACCGCGTGCCCAGCAACGCGGCCTGCGCGCCGAGAGCGAGCACGGCCGCGACCCCTCGCGCGTCGCCGATCCCACCGGCCGCGATGACCGGCATCGGCGCCACCGCGTCGACCACCGCCGGCACCAACGGAAGCGTTGCCACACCACTCCACACGTGCCCGCCGGCCTCCCAACCCTGCGCGACGACGATGTCAACGCCCGACCCGGCCGCGCGTCGCGCTTCCTCCGCGCTGCCGACCGTGTGCATGACGAGCCCCCCAGCGTCGTGCACCAAGTCGACGTAACCGTCGGGATCGCCCCAGATCAGCGACACGACGCGCAGGCCCGCCGAGAGCGCCTGATCGACTCGACGGCGCTGATCGGAGAAGAGGACGAAGTTGCCGGCGAATGGCCTGTCGGTGAGCGCGGCGGTCTCGCGCACGACGGCGCCGGCGTCGTCGGACCACGACAGTCCGAGGCTGCCGAGGCCGCCTGCGTTCGAGACCGCGGCCGGCAGGCGCGGATCAGCGGACAGCGGCGCCTCGACGATCGGGCGTTCGATCCCCAGCAAATCGCACACCGGCGTGTGGGCACTCATCGGGGGGCCCCTTTCTGGCGCCCGCGGCGCCCGTTGACTAGGCTCATTGTGGACCCGAGAGCACGCCGATGGCGTCTGGGTTGTCACTCCTCCTCAACATCGACAGGAGCGGATATGCGCAGCGACATCGCCCCCGGCGGGACCTTCCCCGACTACGAGTTGCCCGACCACGAGAATCTTCCTCGAAAGCTCAGCGAGATCCAAGGCGAGGATCCGCTGATCCTCACGCTCGCTCGCGGGAACTACTGCCCCAAGGAGCACCAACAGCACCTCGAGCTCGCCGCCAACTACGCAAAGGTCGCGGTCGCCTACACGAAGCTCGCGACGATCTCGACCGACACGCATCACTCCAGCCAGGAGTTCCGCGCGTCGATCGGCGCCCAATGGCCGTTCCTCTCCGATCCGGAGCGGACCGTCCAGAAGGACCTCGAAATCCAGGAGTACACCGACCCCGAGCACGATCCGATGATCCCGCACACGCTCGTGCTCGAGCCCGGGCTGGTGATCCACAGCGTCTACAACGGCTACTGGTTCTGGGGACGTCCGTCGTTCGTGGAGCTCTGGGACGACCTGCGCACCGTCACGCGCGAGATCCGCCCCGACTGGGATCTCAGCAAGCCCGGACTGCGCGAGGCGTGGGACGCAAGCGACTACTCGGCATTTCACGGGTGGAACAAGCGCTCGCCTGAGTCGACGCCGTCGTCTTACGGCTCTTAGTAGATCCGGCGTTCTTCGCCTGGCCCGTCGCGCTCGACGGGGTTCGGCCACGATGCGGAGATCGGCGCCATCGCCAGCAGACCGGTCGGCGCGAGCTGGACCTCGCGGGAAGCCGACGTCAGCGACTGGCGCGCGGCTTGCGCAGCGCGCGCCACACGACACCGAGATGCAGCGCCATCTTCGGCCCGACGACGAGCGCGTCGATGCTCAGCGCCAGCCATGGGCGCACGAACGGCCTGATCCGCTGGATACGCCCGTCGTCGGCGAGCTCGAACACGGTCACGTCGTAGCGGTGCGCCGGCCCGACTCGCGACTCGCCGAGCACCACGCACCGGTCGCCATCGCGCACCGGCGCCTGCCAGCTGACGCCGCGCAGGCTGCCGTAGACGACGCGCAGGAGCACTCGCAGGTCCTCCCGGCCGCGGAACACCATGCGCCCCGACAGCGGCGAGACCAACTCAGGGTCGTCCGCGAGGGTCTCGAGGAGCGCGTCGATGTCGTTTGCCGCCGCGGCCGCGAGGTAGCGATCGATCGTGCCTGCGGCGCTTGCGTCATCCACAGCGAGCGACCTTATCGAGCCGACCCGTGCATTGGCTTGAACGTTACGGCTGATCTCACGCGCCTCGAAGAGGCGCGAATCGCGTCAACCGGCGAGGCGATCAGCCAGCGCATCATCGCCTGACGGCGCGGTAGGCCAAGTAGAAGTGAAGCGCCGCCGGGGCGATGAACAGCAATCCCCACCAGATGTCCCGATAGCAGAGGTACGCGCCGAGAGCGAGCAACCAGATGCCGACGCCGACGCGCACGCCGGCGACCTGGCGACCATGCCCCAGAGCGTATGCGTTCAGTCGTTTCATGCCACTTGCCAAGTATGGCGCGGCACGCTCGCGCTCGCCGCACGACCACGGCGGACGGCCGTTGGCATCCGACGCCGCGCGCCGCCGAAGCCACGACGGAAGGTTTCGCGTCCGGTGGCGTCTTAACCGGCACAGATGCCCGGTGGGTGGCGATATCCGCTACTCGCTTGGCCGCACCGGAGACCAAGAGGAGACCACTCAACGTGCCCAGAACGTCGATCCCTGCCCTCGCCGGCGTAGCGCTCACGCTCGTCGCCATCAGCGGCTGCGGCAGTTCCAGCTCCAGTTCCAGCTCCAGTTCATCGAGCGCTCCCGCCACTACCGCCAAGACATCGACGCCGACAACGGCGGCGTTCCTCGCTCCGCTCAAGACCGTCTCGACCGTCGCCTCGACAGTCCCGGCCAACGGCGACATCAATCCCTACGGCCTCGTGGTCGTCCCCACCAGCGTCGGCAAGCTCCAGGCGGGGCAGATGCTCGTCAGCAACTTCAACGCGAAGGAAAGCGCCAAGCAGAACGGCCAGGGCACCGGCACGACGATCGTGCAGGTCTCGACGGCCGGCAAGGTCTCGCAGTTCGCGAAGATCGACGCGAAGACCCTCCCTGGCCCGTGCCCGGGCGGCGTCGGCCTGACGACGGCGCTGAACGTCCTGCCCGGCGGCTACGTCGTCGTCGGCAGCCTGCCGACGACAAACGGCAAGACGGCGAGCGCGAAGTACGGATGCCTGATCGTGCTCGACGGCGAAGGCAAGCCGGTCGAGACGATCGCGAGCAAGAACATCCAAGGACCGTGGGACTCGACGGCCAAGAGCGAAGGCTCGAAGACGACGCTGTTCGTGAGCAACGCGCTGAACGGCGGCGCGGCGAAGGGATTGAAACCGATCGACAACTCGACCGTGCTGCGGATCGACCTCGAATCCGGCGAAGGACAGACGCCGAAGGTCCTCAGCGAACAGATCGTCGCCGAAAAAATCCCGTGGGTGAACTCGGCGGAAGCGCTCGTGCTCGGCCCGACCGGACTCGCGCTAGCCGCCAACGGCACGCTCTACGTGGCGTCCACGCAAGACAACAAGATCCTCGCGATCTCAGAAGCCGCGACGCGCACAACGGCAGTCGCCAACGGCGCCGTGCTCACCGAAGGCGGGCATCTGAAGGAACCGCTCGGGATGGCGCTCGCGCCCAACGGCAACATCGTCACGACCAACGGCGGTGACGGCAATATGGTCGAGACCACGCCGCAAGGCCAGCAGATCGCGGTCCAGGCCGCCGACAAGAAGACCGGCGCCGGCTCGCTGTTCGGTCTCGCGATCAGCCCTGCCGGCAACGGCATCTACTTCGTCGACGACGGCGAAAACACGCTGAAGCTGTTGAGCGCCCACCAGGAAAGCTCCTCCGCCTCCGCCTCCGCCTCCGCGGGCTCACCGCAAAGCAGTAGCAGTGGATCTTCGAGCGTGTCGCTCGAAGCCAATCCCGAAGGTCAGCTTGCTTACAACACGAAATCGTTGAGCGCCAAGGCCGGGAAGGTCTCGATCGACTTCACGAACACCGCACCTGAGGAACACAACGTCACGATCGAATCGTCCTCCGGTGAAAAGCTTGGGGCGACGCCAACGTTCAAGGGTGGCTCGAAGGCGCTGGCGCTGAATCTCAAGCCGGGCACCTACAAGTTCTTCTGCTCGGTGCCCGGTCACCGCATGGCGGGGATGGAAGGGACGCTCACCGTCAAGTGAGCCTCACCAGATTGCTAGCTTGGGCGGCACGTGACTTCGCGGCATTCGATCGCGGCCGCCCTGGCGGTGGTCTCCGTGCTCGTCACGTCGGCGGCCGTCGGCGTCATGTCGACGGCCACCGACGCAGTGCATCCAGCGAGCGCCTCCGCTCGTTTTCAGATCCCGGCTAGCGCAGATCAGCTGATCGTCGTCTCGAGCCCGAACGACGATCCGCCTGCGCCGCAGCTGGGTAGGCACCGCGACCCAGGGGTGCGTGGCGCTGGCGGAGTCGAGGCTGCTTGACGTCCTGCGCTGGCTGAAGCCGTCCGAGCACCCGCTGATCGAGATCGCCGCAGTGCCATACCCTAGGTATGGTAGATTTTGGCGGTGGTCAAGACGACGATCTACCTGCCCGATGAGCTTCATCAGGGAATCAAGCAAGCGGCAAAGGAGCGCGGCACGAGCGAGGCCGAGCTGATCCGTGTAGCCGTCCGCCACGAGCTGCTCGGCGCACCCGCGGACCAGCAAGAGCGAGCCCGGCGACGCGCGCGACTACTCGCGGCGATGGGAAAGCTCGACAGCTCGGTCTATCCCGCCGGCTACCTCGACGAGCTCCGCGCCGAGTGGCGCGACTGATCGTTCTCGACGCGAGCGTCGCAATCGCGGCGCTCGATCTACACGACGCGCACCACAAGGCGGCGACGGCAGCGCTTGTCAACGCGAGCGACGACGAACTCGTGCTCGCCGCCACGACGAGAGCCAAGGTGCTCGTCGGGCCGGCTCGCGTCGGCGGCAAGACGCTCGCGGCCGCCCGCGACTTTGTAGACGGCTGCGAAACCGTGCCTGTCAGCGCCGTCATCGCTGATGACGCGGTGGCGCTCAAGGCGCGACACCGCAGCCTGAGCTTGCCTGACGCTATCGCGCTGGTGATCGCGGAGATGATCGATGCCGATGCGGTGTGGACATTCGATCATCGGTGGCGCAATATTCAACAACGCGTCGTGGTCCCGTAGCGTCCCCGACTCAGATGCAACCTGCACTGCCAGCGGCGCCGGCAGTGCCGTCCAAACACGTTGAATAAGGCGACCCCAGGTGCGGATGGCGAGCAGCGCGCAAAGGTCACCGGCGAGCGCCGGGGCACAAAGTCACGGCTCGGCCGCCTGCCGGGAGTCAGCCCTCGGCTCGGTTGAGTAGCGCTCGAAGGTGCACCAGGTTTGCGCGACCTTCGGTGTAGCCCACGATCCGGCCAGCCGGATCGACTACGAACGTGACAGGGAGCGGCGACTGGCTACCTAGGAATGCCTGGTAGAACGCGCGGCCCGCAGGTTCCGTCGGGTTCGCAGACAGGATCGGCACAGAGAGGCGATCCCGCCGCACCTCTCTTCGCGTTGCTGCGAGCGAACTCTCTGCCGAGACGAGCACGACAGTGCCGATGCTCTTCGCGCGCAGTTCTCGATTGATCTTGGCCAGCTCGGGCTCCTGCTGGACGCACGGCGCGCACCACGGCGCCCAGAAAGAGACCAAGACGACTTGCCCGCGAAATCGCGCCAAGGAGACCTTCGCTGGCCCTCCCAGCGACCGAACGGCCGTCGTCGGAACCGATGGCTGCGCGCCGTGGCGGATCGCGCTGCGAACGTTCGGCCAAACGCCGACCGCGACGGCAACGCCAGACCCGACAAATGCCGCGGCAACGAGGGCTAGCGTGGCGCGTCGAGCTACCCTCTGGCGCCCATTCCGACCTTGCTGCTCGCGGCGAATGGCTTCCAACAGCGCGCTTTCGACTTGGGGCATGATCGTCACGACGACGCATCTCCATCTGAAAGATGTTGTCTGAGTTGGCGCAATCCTCGACTTACGCGCTTGCGGGCGACCTGCTCGGTCACGTCGAGACGCTTCGCGAGCTCCCCGTAGCCGAGATCCTCGACCACTCTCGCGCGCACAGCATCACGCTGTCCTTCGGGGAGATCGTCAAGAAACGCGAGTAGCTCCGAGCCATCGATGCTCGCGATCGCCGCGATGGCGTCGTCATCTATCGGCACTGCCCTCATGGCCAGTCGTCGGCGAGCCGACGCCTCCGTGCGCTCATTTCGGAGACTGCGAAGCAGCTTGTTTCGGGCGATTCCCAAAAGCCACGCGGCCGCCGGCTCTGGGCCAGGACGGAATCGCAGAGCCGCGATGTAGGCGGCAGCGAAGACCTCCGCCGTCAGATCCGCAGCCAGGTCGGGGCGACCCGTCTGGCGTACAAGCCATCCCGCCACGAGGCGCTCGTGACGGCGATAGAAGACAGTGAATGGCTCCTCGCCCGAGCGGGACCTGCGCAGCAGCTCGTAGTCGCTAACCCCGTCGAGATTCTGTGGCATTCACGGCGATACTTCCACGCGCCGCCGGTTTTGTGACCTCGGAGCCTGACGCGCCGTGTCTTCGGTGGTGCGTTCTGAATTATCAGCCGGTAGCGATGACTTCCGGCCGCCCGAGGAAGTAGCCCCTGCACGGGTACAGCGTACGGAGGAGGGCATGTGTGGCCTGCCTGCTCGAAGGCTCTCGGTGCTAGCCGTCGAGCGTGCCGGTGGCCCTCGCGGCGCTCGAGAGGATCGTCTGGGCGACCAGTCGCGGGTCATCGAGCATCGGAATGTGCCCGACGTCATCGAGCACGATGAAGTCCGCTCCCGGAATAAGCTCACTCGCACGTGAGCGGTAGGTCTCCAACGGGAAGATGCGATCCTCGGCTGACCACGCCAGGGTGATCGGGCATGGCGTTGGGTCTAGAGGGGAAAGCTGTGCGTTGCTTGCCAACAGATCGCCGCTTATCTGACAGCCCACCAGATCGTCGGTGAGCGACAGGAACTCGGTTGAGCTGACTCGCTCCCCGTGCAGGGCACTGTTGCGCAAGGCAAAACGCCTGATGTGTCTGGAGTGAGCAACCAGCGGAAGGATTCTGCGTGAGCGCTGGGTGTCGCGCACCGCCCTTTTTAGAGTCGCCCGGACGGGCTGCGCATCGGTTTCACTGCCCCACGCGCCCGCCGGAGAGAGTGCACAGACCGTGAGTGCCCGGCCGCGACGGGCAAGCTCGAGCGCCACCCAGCCGCCCAGCGAGTTGCCTGCCAGATGCGCCTTGGCGAGCCCCAGCTCGTCTAGCTGTCGCTCGAGGTCATCCAAGAGATGCCCGATGCTCGCCGGTCTACGGCTGGCGAGCTGACCGCCATTGTGTCCCAACATGGTCGGGACGATCACGTCGTGCTGGCCTGAGAGCAGCCCCACCACATTGCCCCAAACACGCTCGCTGCAGAGAATGCCATGCAGCAGAACGAGTGGCTCACCTGACCCCTGACGCAGCACTCGCGGAGCATACTCGAGGATTGATTCTGCGGGTTTATGCGCAGTAGTCGACGAGCGCGCGACTTGGGCGGCCGAGTTGGTGGTTGAGGGTGACCGCTGCTGCGAGTGTGAGGAGGCGTTGCAGGATGGCTCTCGGAGGTCGGGGAGGGTTCTGGCACCGTCGCAGAGACCTTGCGTGCCTTCGCGACAGTGTCGAGCGGTCTAGCTCGGCGGTGTTGGAGCGGCTCGCAGAAGAGGCTGGGATTCCTTCCGAGAAGCAGTCGGGGCATCGCGATGTGACATGCAGTAGGCCATGGCAACTCGCCCTGCACCGAGATGGCCACGGACCGCAGCCCCGTTCTGCGGTCCGTTAGGGGCCCATCTTGCGGTCCGTGAGCCAATCCCACGAACAACCACGAACACACGCGAACAGCCTCCCGCGAGCCTCAGCGTTTTCGCAGCTATACGCCCGTGTTCGCTGCTGTTCGCGGTTCTTACGAAAATCGGGGCGAATGGCGGTGGTTGGCGCTACGGGCGGCCTCGCCGGGGGCGTGTGGTTTCGTGGGCGCCCGGCGTCACGAAACCGCGACGAGCTCGCGGCTGACGATCGACTCGGGCTCATCGCTGAAACCCACCACGAGATGAGTCTCGAAGGCCGCGGCGAGTCGGCGGAGGGTCGTCACGCTCGTCGGGTGCTGGCCACTCTCGATTCGAGAGATGACCGAGTGGCTCGTGCCTACCCGCTCAGCGAGCTCCTGCTGAGTGAGATCGAGCGCCTGGCGGCGAGCGATCACGATGCGAGCGAGCCCCTCGTAGGGGGCGAGACGCTGCAGCTCCTCACGGTAGGCGGCGCTGTTCCGCGCGCGGCGACCGCTAGCTGCCCGTTGGTTAGACCCGATTGGCGAAACGGGCTTCTTGCTCTTGGGTGGCTTTGCAATCGGCGTCGTAGTCGTCTTGGGCATTAGTCTCGCCTCACGCTCGGATCGAATCTTGGCCTAGTTTAGCATTATTGCGAAGTCGGCTATGGCGCATCGCGACCCGCAGCACGCGGTGGCTCGCGCCGCTCTGCGTCCATTCTCCGCTTGAAATCGACCCAGCGCGCCTCGGCGATTGCGATGTCCGCCTCAGGCAGCTTGCCCTTGTCCTTGCGCAGCATGTGTAGGAGCACGATCAGGTTGGCCGATCGCCGATACAAGACGCGGTACAGCTCCGTCCCGAAGTGGCAGCGCAGCTCGCGGAGAGGGCCTCGGACTTGGCTCGAGTGGGGAAATGGCAGCGGCGGCGCAGCCGGCGGCTGGTCGTTGAGCCGGTCGATCTGAAGGTCGAGCGCCGCTTGCTTGCGCGCGTCGAGCTGGTCGATGAACTCGTTGACCGGCTCGGAGCCGTCAGACGCTCGGTAATAGACGGCTTGCGTTCTGGGCATTTAGAAGAGTTGCTCCTGGATAGGTCCGGAATCCGATGATCGACTCGGCTTCGGACGGTTCTCAGCGGCGCGCGTTGCAAATGCGCCGACGATACGGTCGAGAGCACGGTGCTCGTCAGGGCGGCGATGCCGACTGACCGATCCATCCCGGTCGCATCACCCCGCGATCCCAACCCCAGAGCCAAACCCTGCCCCCTCAGGATGCTTCCAGCCCCTCTCCAGCACCCATCAGCATTTCTATCGGCTGGCGTGTCGAGGCCTCGGGCGGATCGGAAGACCTCGCGCAGTAAGCGCTTCGCCGTTCATCCGCCCACTCGGAACTCAGGCTGAAGCTTCTACGGGTAGCCACTCTAGATGCGTCAGCATGTGCGGTTGCGTCAGGCCGCGAGAGCGCTTGCCGTCACCAATAGCTCCGTAAGGTCATTGAGATCACTTATGACGGTCGTGCCGAAGCGTTCGGGCACCTCGCTCTGGTTGAGCATATGCGTCCACTTACGCTCCGTGACGACAATGTCGCAGTACGCGACTGCACTAGACACTTCCCCCGGATAAATGTGTGGGGTTAGGCGGCGAGATGGAGGCCGCCGGGGGTACGTTCGACGCCGACTGAGATTGCGACGGCGTCGAGGAGGCTGGCGGCGATGAAGCGTGTGGATCGGCTGTCGAGGTCTAGGAGCGCGGCGGCGGCTTGCTGGCGGGTGAGGCGTTGTTGGTCGCGTAGACGGACGAGCGCGGCGGCGAGCTTGGCTCGCTGCTGGGGTGTGTCGATCTGTTCTGCGACGGTGGTGAGGGCGTCCCAGCCCCAGTCGGGGTCGTCCCTGGAGATGGCCTCTTGCAGGCGTTTGAGGTCTGGGCCGATGAGCTTTGGCAGGGTCACGAGCAGCGAGAGGTCGGTGGCGGGAATGTCGAGGAGCTGCTGCCAGAGGTGGTCCAGGGCTCTCTCAGAGAGGCCTTGCAGGTCGGCGGTGGCGTCGCGTGCGAGTAGTGCGACGTGAGCGCGCGCGAGCTGTTCCTGCGAGGGTCCGCGTTGCTGGCCGCAGCAGCGCTTGACCTTGCGATTTGAGCCGCATGGGCAGAGCTCGTTGCGTCCTGGTCCGGGCATCAGCGCCTCCTGTCATTCGAGTGTGGTGAGGGTCCCATCCGGGCCGGTCAGAAACCACTGGGTCTGTCCGCTGTGTTCAGGACGATTCACCTGCTCATGAATTGGTTTTCAACCCGGTGGAGGTGTGATGCTCACGCTGTGTGGCGGGCAGGTGGAGTGCTTGTGGGACGAGGTGCTGCCGATCGAGGCGCGGGAGCTACCCGAGGATCTCGCTCGTCTGGATGCGGTGCTGTCCGATCCGCTGCTGCTGGAGCCGATCGCGGCCGCATGGGAGCAGGGCGCGCGTGGTCGTGGCCGCCCGTCGATCTCGATCGCGAGCTTCGTGCGGTTGATGGTGATCAAGCAGCGCACTGGCTGGGGCTACGAGACGCTGGTGCGGGAGGTTTCAGACTCGTTGCACCTGCGGCGCTTCTGCCTGATCGCGCTCGATCAGGGTGTGCCGGAGGAGTCGACGGTCCGCAAGCTCGCCCGCAGGCTGGGCGCCGAGGTCGTGCAGGAGATCACCAGGGTGGTGATCTCCAAGGCCCAGCGCGAGACGCGTTTTCGTGCGCGGGCGGCGAGGATCGACTCGACAGTCGTGGAGGCGGACATCCGCTACCCCTCCGATGCGATGCTCGCGTTGCAAGGCGTGCGGGTGCTCGCACGAGAGGGCAAGAAGCTCACGGCGCTGATCAAGGGCAAGACGACGCGGGTTACGGATCGTTCGCGTTCGGTTGGGCGGGCTGTCCGCGCGATCTCAAAGACACTCGCGCGTCGCACCGGTCAAGCCAAGGCGGAGGTGATGAAGCTCAACGAGCGTGCCGGGCGGCTGATCGCACGCTCGGTGAGAGAGGCACAACGGCTCGCCGTGCAGGCCAGGGCCGCGGCGCGTGGCCGCGGCGCTCAGGCCAAGCTCAGAGCAGCCGTCAGGCTCGAGCAGCTCGCTGCGCGCTGCGAGAAGCTCACCGAGCAGATCGACCGTCGCTCAAAGGGATTGAAGATCACCAACCGGCTGGTGTCACTCGCCGACCCCGATGCGCGGCCGATCCGCAAGGGCAAGTTCGGCAAACCCACGGAGTTTGGGTACGTAGCCCAGATCTGCGAGGTCACGGAGAACACCCGCAAGGGCGCCCGCGGGCTCATCCTGCCCGCCGGCCACGCGCCCGGCAACCCCGCCGAGAACCGGCTACTGCCCCAGACCGCGCTCGAGCTCGAACATGCCGGGATCACGCTCAAGGAGATCGTCTGCGACGGCGGCTTCCAGGCCGGCCCCACCAAAGACGCGTTCCCCGATCTCACCGAGCAGCAGATCCAGATCTCCGGCCGCCACGAGCCTGGGTCGCGCAGGACCCGCAAGCGCAGAGCCCGCTACCGAACCGGTATCGAGGGCCGCATCAGTCACCTCAAGCGCGGCTACGGGCTACGCCGAACCAGGCTGAAGGGCGATGACGGGATGAGAACCTGGACGGGGTGGGCGATCCTCGCCTACGACCTCGACACCCTCGCCATCCGAGCCCGCTGAAACACTCCCCGCCAGCCCGCCAACCGGGCAACCCATGAATGAGCCTGACTCGGCCGCGCCCAACCGGACGCGGCCGTTTCAGTCCCCTGAGCCGTCATTTATCCGGGGGAAGTAGACAGATAGCCGACGTCGATCAGATCGTTCGGCTTCCATTTGTCTGCTGATTATCGAACTGCCGCCACATCAACTCAAGCCCAGCGGCGCGGGATGGTAGATCGAGCATGAAGGCGGTGACTTCGTCAGCGCCAAGCTCCATCAGCGTGGGCCACGAAACGTTCGCGCGCGCTAGTCCTGCTTCAAGTACGTCCTGCATGCCAATCAGCTCGCGCGCAGCCACTCCGCGCCGCCGCATGTCCTTATCAGCGGCGTAGTCAAGGAAGCGCTGGACCTGTTCGTTCTGCTCCTTGGCGAAGTCTTCGGCGGGCTTCACGGGCGGCGCAGCGACTCCCGCTATCGGCAAGTCTTCCGGCGGACCGGCGAGTAGTAGAAGATCAATCGCGTCACTCAGCTCGCTTTGGCTCAAGCTCGGCTCGGACGCGAGTACGCGGGCGCGCAGACCATCCGTAATCGGCGGGGCGTACCTCCCAGAGCGATGCTTGATCCCCTTACCGAACGGCCGTACCGGAAGGCAGTTGATCGGGCTGCCGAATCGCCGGCGTAGAGCGCGGTCGATCTCGCCGGGGACCAATTCCCAATGTGGAGCAATGGCGTGATTCTTCGAGATCGTCAGCATGGTCGTAGCGACTTCGCGCCGGGCGAGACGAGCCATCGTCGCTCGCGCTCGGCCGTCGTCGGTCAAGCCCCCCCGACGTTCCCGGGCGTGACGCCTCGTGTGCGTGACGAGTCCGGCGTCGATCAGCGTCTTGATCTGAACGCGCAAGTTGCGCGTGCCCCAAGCCGAAACCTCAAACCCAAGATGCTCGACGAAATAGGCCCAGTAGACGCCGGGTTCGTCCCAGGGGTTTCGGTCATCGTGGTGCTCAGCCCGGTCGAGCGCGACGAGTACGAAGTCGTCGGAGACGGGCTCGTAGCGGCGAAGGCGATCCCCTCCTTGCCGTCTCATATGCCGATCACCGCCAGCGCGTCGAGACGGCTCACGCACGCCGAGGCCTGCACGTCGTCGCCGCCCGCGAGCGCTTCGACGATGCCGTGCTCGCAGAGACGGTGAAGCGCGGCGTTAAGCCGTGCGGCGTCGACGCCGCACGTGGACGCCGCACGGCGCGCGACCAGCGCTCCTCGTGATCGTCGCGCAGCAGTTGAAAGACGACCGCTCGCTCGATCTTTCGATCGTCGGGCGGCACTCCCGCCAGATGGCTCATCGCTGCTCCCTTCCGGTCGGCCGAAGTCGCCACCCGAGGAGCCGTGCGGGAACGGATCGAACCGCCGCAGGAGAGCTACGGTTCGTCCCGTGGCGCCGAAGGTTCGTGCTTCGTTGTCACTGGCCGGGCGGGTGTTGACGCACTCGTCCGGCCGCATTTGATTGTTGGCCGCGAGAGCAGAGCAGAACCTTCGGCGGATCGCAACCGACGCCTCCGCGTCCAGCTTTCGACGCGCGCTGCTCGACGTGACGACTACGCCCGGCGATTTGCGCGACCGGCTAGAAACGTGTCCTGCGCGGCCGATCTCGTCGGAGTAAACCAGGACGAGCAAAGTCGTTGCGCTTTCGCGGTGCAGCCTGGATTAAGGGGCGATGGGAACAGCCGGATTCATCTCGCAAGGAACGCGGATGGCGCAGGGCGGATCGCCGAGGCGGCTGCGCGCGCCGTGGCGACGGGGAGCTTGGTCCTCCGCCGAGGTAGCGCTCGCGCTGCAGCGCCAGCGCGCCGAGCTGTCGCGAACGCTCGCGACTCGCGGCGACGCTCGCGGGCTGGCAGAGACGGTCCTCGAGGAAGTTCTCAACGACGCGATCTCCATCGTCGGGATGATGCGAAAGCCGATCGTCTCCGAGGAGCACTTGCTCGGCGCGTTCTGGACGACGGCGCGCATCCTGCTGCGCCAGCATCGTGACGGTCGCCACGGCGTTCGAGTCGGCAGCCGCCCGCGCGTCGGCCTGGAATCCGTAGCCGCGCATGTCGTCAGCGACGATCTCGGACCCGCCGACGTTCTCGCGCTGAAGGACCGAGTCGCACGGGCGGCGGACTTCGACGCGCAGCTCGACGAGCTGGAGCGCGAGGTTGTCGCGGTGATGGCCGTTCGCGGTGCCGGGATAAAGGCGACGGCCCGCATCCTCGAAGTCCCGGTGAAGACCGTGAAGGCCGCGCAGCGCTCGGCGCAAGGCAAGCTCGACCGAATCGCGGTGATCGCGGCTGCCGGGCGAATGTGCGACTACCGCCAGCCGGCGATCACCGCATACGCGCTCGAATCGACAGACGTTGAGGACGAGCGAATCGCGCGCGTGCATCTCGCCGCGGGCGCGTCGTGCCGATGCTCCTACGCGCAGCTTCGACGGGAGATGCGCAGCCGGGCGTTCCAGCGCGACGCGGCTGCGGCCCTCCTCCCCTTGCCGGCCCTGCCAGTCGGCAATCACATGAGCCTGCTCGGGCGGCTGATCGGGTGGAGCGCAGACCGCCCTCGCTTCGGCGGCGAGCGGGCAGCCAAGCTGATCGGCGGCGCCGGCGCGGTAAAGGTGGCCGCCGCCAGACCTCAGCCGGTCTACAAGACGCCGCTCGCGGCGAGCACCGCGCCGCTGCATAGCGCAGCGACGAGCACGCACGCGAAAGCCGCCACCCACCTAACGCCGCGCCAGCACGCAGAACTTTGAGTTCGGCTCGCTGCGATCGCCGCGATCGAGCGCGGCGAGGCGGTCCGAGCCGACGGCGTCTGCGGCCTCGGCACAAGCGAACTCGGAAGGCTCAGGTAGCGCTGAAGCCGCGCAGAGCGAATCCTCGAACGCACGTAGCGCGCAGACTCAGAGTCGGCCCAGTAAGGCTGACCGGGAGTTCGGGCAGCCCTGAGCGAACGCCGACTGTGTGCACTCCGAAGGCCTCGACCTAGAGCGGTCGTGAGCTTCCGGGAACCGCGCCGGGCGCCCTCACTTCGGCAGCGGCCGGTCCGTCTACCAGTTGCGGCGCTTGCCGCAGACGATCGCCTGCCGCGCGATCGTGCCGCTACTGCTTCGGATCGAATATCTGTCGCCGTTCAACGAGTTCGCCACCACGACGTACGAGACGCTCGTTCCAGATGCCGAGCGCAGAAACGCGCGCTCGTCGGCACGCCGTGCCTCGTGGGCGTTGATCGGAATCGATCGCTGAAGGGCGCGCACCGCCGCCGGCGAGAGCTTCGAGTAGCGGCCGTTATGTTCAATCGCGAACAGTTCGGCGGCCACCTCAGCGCGGCGTGCGATCACGCGGGCCTCAATGTCGCCTCGCGATGACGCGCGATGGCAACCGCTCGGTCCTTGCCCTGCGACGGACGCACTCGTAGGCCATGTCCAGCCAAGTACTCCTAGCAGGAGACCTGCCAGCAGCCGAGACTTACCGATGGCGGCCATGTTGGCGTATCGACGCAGGACACCGACAACTTGAGCGCGACCTGCCACGTGGGACCGACGTGGCGTCGTCTGTCACGGAAGCTCTGTTTCCTCAGTGCCCGATGTCGATGACCTTGATGGTAGAGCCCGACTGCCCGCCGCGGAGAGCTCGCTCGGTGCCTCGCGGCGTTGTAGGCGTCACCACGACGACAGACGTCAAGGTCACAAAGAGCAAGTCCGAACCAGACGCAGCGCGCGCCGAGCAGACGAGGAACGCAAGGCGCGGCATCGGCGAGTGATTTGCTCGGGAACATCGAGTGGTCGCCGGGACGATCGACGCCCCGAGCGCCATGACTCGACGAATCATTTCGGCGCGCGAAGGGACGACAGACTTTGGCCGCGTAAAACAGACGCCGTATTGGCTCGTGCAATGTCTCGCTGGCTCAAAACCGTCCGGGACCCTCAAGCGTGCAAGTACCGCAGCAGCCTCTTTCGTTGATGTCCGGTAGCTTCGCCCCTGTGCGAGCACCGCGCTCACCTTCCGCTCGTGGCTATTTCCACCACATGCGGTAACCGCACACGCCATCGCCGCCAGTAGCCCAACAGGCGCCGATGTGCGTCGCGCGTTACGCCGCCAGCGCGTCTTGGGACGCCACCCTGCAACTCGCCACCGCCTATATTCCATATACACTCGCCGCCACCTTGCCCATAAGTTTCAGAAAATCCGACGGCGTATCCGCGGTGCTAGCTTCTAGCGCCAGGGGCTCAAGTGCGATAGACAGCTGGCGCAACGCAAGTGCGTAGTAAAATTCCCACGAGCGGAGATAGCGAGGGGCACTTTCTTCGCCGCCGATATTGAAGAGTATCGCGTAGTAACCAGTCAGCGCATAGTCTTCATAGATCTCAAATTTTTCTTCGCTAATATGCAGCCGCCCCACCACGGCCTCTCGCTCTTGCACCAGTGTGTTAGTGAAGTTATGCGAGAACTGCGCGGCGGCCGGACACAGGCCATTCAGATCCCGCTTATCGACCGGATCGTCTCCGGAGTAGCTGTAGGCTTCATGGCTTCCATAAAGTTCGGGGTCGCCACTCATAAACTGCGCCGTAGCTGGATCGTAATAACGTGCGTGAAGGTATATCAGGCCGGTGTCTGAGTCCGTCAGCTGCCCGTCATAGCCAAGCGGGCTGGTGACACTGCCCGTACTGGCGATCTTGTTGCCGTAGGCATCAAAAGTCTCCGCACCTACAACCGCGCCCGACGAGCTGGTGACCATCCGAGTAGAGCCCTGCTCATCGTGATGCAGGTATTGAACGGTTTCCCCAGCGATTTCCTCGATCGGCAACCCTTCGGTCCCATAGATGAAGTTGCGCGACCCATCACTGAGCATCGGCGGAAGCTTTTCTGCAACGTCCCAAGTCAGATAGGTAGTTGAGCCAGATTCCATCTGAGATGCGAGCTGGCCATCGCCATCGTAACTATAGGTGTCTTCGATTCCAGAGACTTCCCCTTCTTCATGACGCGAAACCGACGTTAGCCGTCCCGCCTGATCGTAGCCGTAACTCGTCGATGGCCCGCTAGCTGGGTTCGCGCCAGTGCGCTCGCCAAGTTCATCGTAGGAATACGTAGCGGTCGGCGTTCCTTCATGTGTCGTGCCTTCAAGCTCGCCCGCGGCGTCGTAACTATTGGCATCGCCGTCGAGAGCCGACACCTGGTTTGCGCCGTCGTATTCGTATTTCGTCCCGTCGCCTTCACTGACGCGTCCATTTTTGTCGTGCTGAAAGTAGGCTTCTTCTTCGCCGGGGAGGCCTTTAGCCGTCGACTTCGTCACCTGCGTATCTTCGTTTCGCGTGTATTCGATTGACGCCAGCATTGTCGCACCCTTCGTCATCGTCACGGCTTCGAGCCCGCCATCTCGTTCGTAGGCGTAACGGTCCACCTCGCCGGTCGCCGCCGGAAAGGTCGTACTCGTCGGATCCGAATCAGCGCTGTAGGCAAATTTGGTCGTATGCCCAAGCCAGTCGGTCACGCTATCTAGGCGCCCGACCCCATCATATTCCCGCGTTACGGATTCTCCATTTGGATAAGTGATCTTCGTAGGCTCGTCCGCAATGTCGTATTCGTATGCCACGCGGTCGCCGTGGCCATCCTTGCTTTCGGTCAGCCGATCTAGCTGGTCATACACGTATTCGCTCGTACCCGTACCATCAATCATCTTCGTGCGGTTGCCGTCCGCATCATATTCGTATTTGACATCCGAGTCTCACTCTCGTTTCAAGCCGACTGAGCGACGCCGCCGCAAGCGCTAGGCACTATCAATCTCCAGTTGAGCCGATTTGCGTAGGGTGCGCTCTATCCGCTCGTAGTCACGCTCAAGTGGCTTGCATACCTCAATCCAGTTGAACGGCTCATTCGATGCACCGAGCGACTCCCAACTCTCGATTCGAGGTTGGCAACGCCCTCAAGCTACGAGCGCTGAGGTCACAGCGCTCAGTCGTGGTCTTCATGGTGACCATGTCCGGTGATGCCCTGCGGTCCCGCTTCGACCGTGTCTGCGGTCCGTTTGCGGTCCAAATCCCCGCGAACAGCCACGAACACACGCGAACAGCCTCCCCCGAGCCTCAGCGTTTTCGCGCCTATTCGCCCGTGTTCGCTGCTGTTCGCGGTTCTTACGGAAATCGCCCTAACCGGACGGTATTTGAACCACGAGGCCGTCACGGCGATCGAGCGGCTGCATGGGACACTGGAGGCTTCGGTCAGCGGCAGCTCGTCGCCGTGGCGAGCGCCGAGCAGACCGCGGCCATCTTCTCCGGGCCAAGCGTCGTGATGCGCTCGGTCAGGAACGCCTTTTCGGCGGAGAGGGTGTTATCGAGCGCAAGCACGCACTCGATCGGCATCCCATCGGCGGGTCCGATCTCGACCTCCGTTGCAAGACCGCGAACAGTGCCCGTCGCCGGGACCACGATCACGTTGAAGACGCGATCGACCGCCTCGTCTCGGGTGAGGATCAGGACCGGCCGTCGCTTGCTATCCGGCGGCTCATGCCACCAGACCTCACCGCGCCTCACGAGCTGCGGTGCTGCTCCCAGGAGAAGCCGGCCGTCGCCTCCTCCTCGTCCAAGCGACGCAGCATCGCCGCAGAAGCACGGGCGCTGAACTCATCGAGATCGCCCCACCCATCCACGGCAGGGTCTGCGTGCTCGCGCTGCACCGCACGCAGCGCCACCTCGGCATCATGCTCGCTCCAGTCAGGCGCCTGCTGCAACAGCTGCTCCTTTGCGGTCATACGCCACCAATGGTAGCCGCCGCGCCACATCGCAGCACGGACGGGCGATCACTCGCAAACGTCCAGCAAACGTGCTGGACTGCCGCGCTTGGACCTTCAAGGTTCTTGCGCGTGACAGGGGCAGCGACCTCATCGATGCCGCCGCGATGAAGCCAGGCGATCTGCTCATGGCTGAAGATCGGCCGCTCGATCGTCCCATGTGATCCCGTCGATGTCGAGTGCGAGCGCCACGGAGCGAACCTTCCTGGCAATCTCGGGATGCGTGGGGTGCTCGTTGCTGCCAAGGCAGTAGTCGATGAAGCCGAGAATCGTCGTCTTGCCGGTGTATATCTGGCCGGCGATGATCGCGAGATTGCTCTCGCGAGCGTTGAAGTCGACCTCGTAGCGGTTGGTGGGCCCACTCAGGCGCAGCGTCCGCAGCCGGATCATGTCTCGGCGACCCCGCGCAGCTCCAGATCGACGAGAAACGATTGCGCGTCGAGCATCCTCGCCGTGCTATCGCGTAGCTGCCGGGGTCCAAGGCGGTTCAGCGCCTTCGTGATCAAGCGCGCGCTCAGCAGGTACGCCTGGGCGTAGACCGAGGAAAACGTGCCGGCGAGCTCTTCGCCGGCACTAGTTGACGTGCCCACATACGTTGTGAACGGCTGAGGAGGCATCCGGGTCTCATCCCAGGCTGTGGGTCTGCGAAGGCTCACGACCTAGGAGGACCCGGATGCAGATCCACGGTAGAGCGAAGCTCGGACCCGCTGGTCGGCTGGCGTTGTGGAGGTTGTCCGAGTCCTCGTAGAACTTTGAGTGGCGGTCCTCCCGCCTCGTCCGCTCCCGTTGGGAGCGTTCGGGGTGTCAACAAGTCCGCGAGGACAGGAGGAAACCGCCATGAAGAAGGTATCTGGCTCACAGGTCGTCACGGCCTCGGAGGCCGCTGGGAGTCCGCTCCCACCGCAAATCCAGGAGGCGCTCGGCGAACTCGTCGGGGCGGCGAAGGAGGGGTTGCTCGCGCTGAGCGTCGGCGTCGGGCTCGGTGTTGTTCATGAGCTGATGGAGTTCGAGGTCGAGGAGGTCGTCGGACCGAAGGGCAAGCACAACCCTGGTCGTGTCGCCAAGCGCCATGGCCACGAGGACGGGTCGATGACGCTGGGTGGCCGGCGCGTGAAGGTCGACCGGCCGCGTGTGCGCACCGCCGACGATGCGCGGGAGCTGCCGGTGGCGACCTATGAGTACTTCGCCGGCCGCGACCCGCTCACGAGGGCGGTGATGGACCGGATACTCGCGGGCGTCTCGACTCGCAGGTACGCAGCGGTCGGCGAGGCGGTCGGCGAGGAGGTCGAGCGGACCGGCACATCGACGGGCAAGAGCACGGTCTCGGAGGTGTTCATCGAGCGCACGCGCACCGCGCTGGGCGAGCTGATGGGCCGTCGGCTGGACGACGTGCGCGTGGCGGTGATGATGCTCGACGGGTTGGAGATCGCCGGCCGCACGCACATCGTCGCGCTCGGAATCTCGACTGAGGGCGTGAAGACCCCGCTTGGGCTGTGGGAGGGCTCGACCGAGAACGCCACGCTCGCCCGGACGCTGCTCGCCGACCTGGTCGACCGGGGCCTTGACCCCGAGCAGGCGATCTTGTTCGTCATCGACGGCGCCAAGGCGATCCGCCGGGCGATCAAGGACGTGTTCGGCGAGCGCGCACTGGTACACCGGTGTCACCGCCACAAGGAGCGCAATGTCTGCGACCTGCTTCCCGAACGCGACCGTCCCGCCGTCCTTGTGAAGATCCGCGGCACATGGGCGCTCAAGGACCCGGATCTCGCCGAGCAGCGCCTCGAACTCCTGGCTTCAGAACTCGAGCGCAGCTGGCCCGACGCCGCCGCCTCGCTGCGGGAGGGGATACCCGAGACGCTGACGCTGATGCGGCTTGGGATCACCGGCCAGCTCGCAAAGACGCTGTGCTCGACGAACCCGTGCGAGAGCATGATCGAGATCGTCCGCCGCACCCAGCGCAACGTGAAGCGCTGGCAGGACGGCGACATGCGCAAGCGCTGGACCGCCGCCGGGATGCTCGCATAACCGCTCTCTACGCGAACTCCTGACTGCTCGAGAGATCAAGCACATCACCACAAAGCCCTATCGCCCCCAAACAAATGGGAAGGTCGAGCGCTTTCACCAGACGATGGGACGAGAGTGGGCATACGGCATGAGCTACCGCTCACACCGCCACCGCAATAGAGCTCTGCCACACTGGCTCGAGCACTACAACACGCGTAGACCGCACAGCGGGATCGACAACCGGCCACCCATCAGCCGCGTTCACAACCTACGTGGGCAGGACAGCTAGTCACGAACGCGCTCGGGATGGCGATCACGCGCAGAAAGCCGACAGGCGAGGCGATCATACATAGCGATCGCGGCGCAGGCTGGACTCAACTGGTGCTCGCAACACGGTGATGGTGGAGGTGGTGTTGATGGGCAGGCCGGCTGGTTGGATGAGGGAGTTGACGGGCAGGGCGCCGATGAAGTCGCCGGGGCATCCGACGCATCGTCGGGAACTCGAGCGGGCGTTTTGGTGTGAGATCGCCAAGGGGCTCAGTAGCGAGGAGGCGGGGGTCGTTGTTGGGGCCTCGTCGGCGGCTGGCAGCCGGTGGTTCAGAGAGCGTGGTGGGATGCCAACGTTCATGCTCGCCGAGCCTTCGGGCCGGTACCTGTCGTTTCCGGAGCGCGAGGAAATCGCGATCCTCACTAGTCAAGGCGTCGGGGTTCGGGAGATCGCCCGGCGTTTGGGTCGCTCGCCGTCGACGATCTCCAGGGAGCTGCGCCGCAACGCAGCAACTCGCGGAGGGAAGCTCGAGTACCGCGCGTCGGTCGCGCAGTGGAAGGCCGAGCTGATCGCGCGGCGCCCCAAGACCGCGAAGCTTGCTGCTAACGAGCGGCTCCACGAGTATGTTCAGGAGCGGCTTTCCGGCCAGGTCCGCCGTCTGAGCGGGACTGCGGTCGCGGGCCCCGCCACGACACCTTGTGAAAGGCCGCAACAAGCCACACCGCCAGGACCGCAGGTGGGCGAGCGCGTGGAGCCCGGAACAGATATCTGCCCGGCTGCGGCTCGACTTCCCCGATGATGAGTCGATGCGGATCTCCCACGAGGCGATTTACCAGGCGCTCTACGTCCAAGGCCGCGGCGCGCTCCGCCGCGAGCTGACAGCCTGCTTGCGGACCGGTAGAGCGCTCAGGGTACCCAGAGCTCGCGCGCGTGCCCGCGGCAAGAGCTACCTCAGCGAGCAGGTCATGATCAGCGCCCGGCCCGCCGAGGCAGAGGACCGCGCCGTCCCAGGGCACTGGGAGGGAGATCTCATTCTCGGTGCGAACTGGACCGCGATCGGGACGTTGGTGGAGCGCAGCACACGTTTCACCATGCTGCTTCACCTACCGCCAATGCCGGGCCACGGTGGCCCAAAGGTGAAGAACGGCCCGCCGCTCGCTGGGCGAGGCGCAGAAGCGGTACGCGATGCAATCACCGCCCAGCTCGTCACATTGCCGGAGCAGCTTCGTCGCTCGCTCACATGGGATCAAGGCGCAGAGATGACACAACACGCTCAGCTCACCATCGACAGCGGCTTGCAAGTCTATTTCTGTGACCCTCAAAGCCCATGGCAGAGAGGAACGAACGAGAACACCAACGGCCTGCTGCGCCAGTACTTCCCGAAAGGGACAAACCTCGCTAGGCACACTGCCGAGGATCTCGAAGCGGTCGCTGCAACGCTCAACAGCAGACCACGCAAGACACTCGCCTGGCGCACACCCGCCGAAGCACTCAACGAGCACCTACTATCCCTACAAACGCAAACCGTTGCGTCCACCGGTTGAATCCGCCCTGGGCTCGCATGCAGGTCGAGTTGCTGAACCGCAGACGGTGTAAGACCAGGGTCGAGCTCGCGACCGCGATGCACGACTACATCGAGATCTGGCACAACACCAGAAGACGCCACAGCGCCCTGAACATGCTCACCCCAACCGAATACGAGAACCAGCACAACCAGCAACGCATCGCCGCCTGATTCCAGAATGGCGACTCCACGGAAGCCGGGGTAGATCACCCTACCCGACGAACTCGACCACCATGCAGCAGACACGAACACGCCCGCTGTCGCTTCTAACGGCCGCGGTTCAAATAAGAATCAAATAATCGGGGCGGCCGGATTTGAACCGGCGACCCCCTGCTCCCAAAGCAGGTGCGCTACCAAGCTGCGCCACGCCCCGTGCAAGCGAGTCTACAGCCGGCTTCGCGCGCTGCTACACGCTCGCGCCCGACCTATCCCCAAGCCCGCCCGGCGGCAATGCCGATCGCCGGGGCCGGCGCCCGGCCACCTCACGACCACCCTTCGCGAGTCCGCCGCATCCACGCCTGCATGCGAGCGCGCAACACCCCGTCGTCGACACTCACCGTCAGCACGCCGCGCAGCGGGCGCACGCCCCGCGCGTGCTCCAACTCCCCCGCGAACGCGCCCCGCGTACGAATCGACTCGACGCGCTCCCCCACGACCTCACTCCAGAACCGCCGCAACTCCTCGCGACCGTGCTCGCGCGTGTGGAGAACGGTCAACGAAGGCGACTTGTCGGTCAGCCACCGGATCCAGCGGTGCGCGAGGCGGACCACATCCGGGTCGGCGCTCGCGAGCGCGACGCGGCGCCGGTCGCGCTTGTAGCCGTCGGCGATGTAAATGCAGACGAAGTCGCGAAACGTCGGCTGCGCGGCAAGATCGTCGTAGCTGCGCAGCGCCTGCTCGTAGTGCGTCATGCGCGTCATACGAACATATGTTCGCACAGAAACGCGCCACGCGTGACGGCCTGACGCGGTGCTAGCGTCGGCACAAGTCGATGGTCGACGTCCAACCGCTGCGCGCGCTGCACTACGAGCCGGCTGTCGCCGGGCCGCTCGCGGACGTCGTAGCGCCGCCATATGACGTGATCGATGCGGCGCAACGCGCCGAGCTGCTCGCGCGCTCGCCGCTGAACATCGTCGCGATCGACTTGCCGCAGGGCGAGCCCGATCGTTATGCGGCGGCCGGCGAGCTGCTCGCGCAGTGGCAGCGCGACGGCGCGCTCGTGCGCGACGAGCGCCCGGCGCTGTGGGCGCACACGCAGGACTACACCGGCCCGGACGGCGAGCGGCGCACGCGGCGCGGCTTCTTCTGTCGCGTGCGAATCGAGCGGTACGGCGCCGGGCGCGTGCGCCCGCACGAGCGCACGCATCCGGGACCGAAGGAGGACCGTCTGCGCCTGACGCGTGCGACGCGCGCGAACGTCTCGCCGATCTTCTCGCTCTACTCGGACCCTCACGCGGCGGCATGGAGCGCGCTCGCGCCGTTCACGAGCGGTGCGCCGTGGGGCGAGGTGACCGACGCCGACGACACGGTGCACCGTATCTGGCGCGTCGCGGACGAGCTGGCGATCGCGGCGGTGCAGGCCGCGACGCGCGAGGCCGAGCTGCTGATCGCCGACGGCCACCATCGCTACGAGACGATGCGCTCATACGCCGAAGAGGTCGACGCGGCAGGCACGGCGAGCGGCGAAGCGCACCGCTACATCCTGATGTGCCTCGTCGCGCTCGAGGATCCGGGGCTGACGGTCTTCCCGACGCATCGCGTCGTCAACCGGCTCGACGACGCCAAGCGCGCGTCGCTCGCGCAGGCGCTCGAGCGCGACTTCGAGCTCGAGCAGGTCTCGCTCGAGCAGCTCGCGCCGCCGCCCGGCGACGGGCCGCTGCAACTCGGCTACGTCTCGCGCGCGGACGAGCGAGCGCTGCGACTGACGCTGAAGGACCAGGCGATCGCCGACGCGGCGCTGAGCGACCGCTCCGATGCCTATCGCCATCTCGACACGGGCGTGTTGGAGACGTTGCTGCTGAAGGGCGCGCTCGGCCTCGACGACGAGGACATCTCGCACTTCAACGGCCTGTTCTATGCGCGCGACACGGCCGAGGCGATCACGATGGTCCGCGAAGGCGACTACGAAGCCGCATTCGTGATGCGCCCGACGCCGATCGGGCAGGTTCGCGACGTCGCGGCGGCCGGCGAGAACATGCCGCCGAAGTCGACTTATTTCTTCCCAAAGCTGCTGACCGGGCTGCTGCTCAACCCGCTTTCGTAAAGTGGCCGGCGGAGTATCATGTAAGTGCGAGTTCTCGAAAGGAGCGAAATGGGTGGAACGGACGGGCTGACGAGGATGAAGGTGACGGCGAGCCGTGACGGGAGCAGCTTCCGTCATCACGTCGCCTCGCGCGATCACGACCTCGTCGTCGACGAGCCGCATGAGGCCGGCGGTCAAGACTCGGGCCCGAGCCCTCAGGAGCTGCTTGCGGTCAGCCTCGCGTCGTGTACGGCGATCACGATGGAGATGTACGCCGCGCGCAAGGGTTGGGACATCGGACACGTCGAGGTCGACGTCGAGTACAGCGCCGCCGAACGCGGCTGCCCGACGAAGTTCGAGCTCGTCACGCGCCTGCCGGACGACCTCCCGGAGGACCAGGTCGAGCGCCTGCGCGTGATCGCGGCGAAGTGCCCCGTGCATCGCGCGCTCGAAGGCGAGGTCATGTTCTTGGAGCGCATCGAGCGCGTCCACCTGGCCGCCTGAGCACGCCGGCCAGCCGCTTGTCCTCAGCGGGCGCGCCCGAATGGAGCTCGGCGCAGCAGCGAACGGCGCCGGGTGAGCAGACGCTCGCGGCCGTGCTCGTGCCGCTGTTCGTCGCAAAGCCGTCCGAGCCGCCACACGTCGTGCTGACGCGCCGCCGCGCCGACCTGCGACGCCACGCCGGCGAGATCTCCTTTCCCGGCGGGCGCCGCGACCCCAGCGACCCCGACCTGTCCACGACGGCGCTGCGCGAGGCGCACGAGGAGATCGGCCTCGCGCCGGACGCCGTCGAGCTGATCGGCGAGCTGCCGCCGGTGTCGACGTTCGTGACGAACTACCTGATCCACCCGTTCGTCGGCTTGATCGAGCCCGGCCAACAGTGGCGGATCTCGCCGCGCGAGGTCGACGTCGTGCTCGAGCTGCCGCTCGGCGACGTCCAGGCGAGCGGGACGCGCACCGAGATCGAACGGCGCGGTGTCTCGTTCGAGACGGACGCGTTCGTGCTCGACGGCAACGTGATCTGGGGCGCGACGTTCAGGATCCTCGCGGACCTGCTCGAGCGCCTGCGCGCGAGCGGCTCAGACGGCCGCCCGGCGCTCGCCGGCTGACTCTCGCCAGCCGGCGGCGGCGGTCTGACGGCGGCGCGCGGGGGCCTGACGGTCGGCGCTAGCTCGTCGGCTGCGGCACGATCCGGATGTACGGGCGCGGCTCCTTCCAGCCATCCGGGTACTTCTCCTTCGCTTCGTCGTTCGAGACCGAGCCGGCGATGATCACGTCCTCGCCCTCTTTCCAGTTGACCGGCGTCGCGACCTTGTGCTTGGCGGTCAGCTGCAGCGAGTCGATCACGCGCAGCACCTCGTCGAAGTTGCGCCCGGTCGTCATCGGGTAGACGAGGATCAGCTTGACCTTCTTGTCGGGGCCGATCACGAACACGTTGCGGACCGTCTGGTTGTCGGCCGGCGTGCGATCGCCGGGATCGCCGGAGACGTCCGCCGAGAGCATCCCGTACAGCTTCGAGACGTTGAAGTCGGCGTCGCTGATGATCGGGTAGTTCGGCGCGGCGCCTTGCGTGTCGGCGATGTCCTTCGCCCACTCCTCGTGCTTGCCGAGCGGATCGACCGACAGGCCGATGATCTTCACGCCGCGCTCGTCGAACTTCGGCTTCGCGTTGGCCATGTAGCCGAGCTCGGTCGTGCAGACCGGCGTGAAGTCCTTCGGGTGCGAGAACAGCACCGCCCACGAGTCGCCGATCCAGTCGTGGAATTTGATCCGGCCCTCGGTCGTGTCGGCCTCGAAGTCCGGTGCTACATCACCAAGTTGGAGCGCCATCTATGTGTTCCTTTCTCGACAGCCTGCCGTCGCGAACTGCGAATTCGGATGCCGATCCACCGGCTGTAATGAATCCTGATCGGCTTTACGGGGATTACCACTCAGGATAGCGGACACGAGAGGACTACCACCTCCCCAGCCGCCGCCTTCCGGCGCCGCGCCGGCGGCCGCTCAGCCGGCGCCGCTCAGCAGCCTGTCGATCGCCCCGGCCGCCGCGTCGACCCACGCCGTCGAGCGCCCGCCCTCCCGCTCGAAGTCGAGCACGATCGCCGGGATCGCGTTCAGCTTCGTCATCCGCTCGACGATCTGCGCGCCTTTGCCGAGCAGCTCCGCCGGCGCCTCGCCGCCGGGCGTCGCGTCGTAGACGAAGCCGCGCACGGTCGTGTCGATCGCTTGCGAGAGGAAGAACTCAAGGCGCGAGCAGTGCAGCGCTTGCAGCTGCTCTGGCTCGCCGTGCGCGCCGGCGAGCATCCAGCAGGCGATCGTCACGTGGTCGAGCGCGCCGCGCATCGTCGCGAGGCGGTCGGGCGTGCCGATCCAGCACTCGGCGCCGCTCTGCTCGATCGCGGCGCGGCCGCGCTCGTCGCGCGTCGTGATCCGCACGGCGTGCCCGGCGTCGAGCATCCGTGCTGCCAGCTCGCGACCGGGACAGCCGCCGCCGACGATCAGGATGCGCGCCACGTGGCGGCATCTTAGGGAGCGGCGCAGCGGCGTCGCTTATGATCGCGGCCCGGCGCCGGCGAGCGGCGCCTGCCACCGAGCCGCGGCGCGCGCCGTGCGAGGATTGAGACAGATCAGCGTGAACGAGTCAGACAGCCCGCCAACAGACGACGTCGTGACGATGGACAAGATCGTCGCGCTGTGTAAGCGGCGCGGCTTCATCTTCCCGTCGTCGGAGATCTACGGCGGCGTCGGCTCGACGTACGACTTCGGCCACTACGGCGTGCTGCTGAAGACGAACGTCAAGAACGAGTGGTGGCGCGCGATGATCGGCGAGCGCGACGACATCGTCGCGATCGACTCGGCGATCCTCCAGCACCCGCGCGTGTGGGAGGCCTCAGGCCACCTCGAAGGCTTCACCGACCCGCTCGTCGACTGCAAGACGTGCGGCAAGCGCTACCGCGCCGACCACCTGCAGGAGCTCGAGTGCGGGCGCAAACCGTCGAAGCATCCAGGCGAAGCTGACGAGTGCGACCTGACTGAGGCGCGCGACTTCAACTTGATGTTCGAGACGACAGTCGGGCCGGTCAAGGAGTCGGGCTCGGTCGCATACCTCAGACCGGAGACGGCGCAGGGCATCTTCATCAACTTCAAGAACGTCTTGCAGTTCTCGCGCAAGAAGCCGCCGTTCGGCATCGCGCAGGTCGGCAAGTCGTTTCGCAACGAGATCACGCCGGGCAACTTCATCTTCCGCACGCGCGAGTTCGAGCAGATGGAGATGGAGTTCTTCGTGCCGCCGGGCGACGCGCCGAAGTGGTTCGAGCACTGGCTCTCAGAGCGCGAGCATTGGTACACGGGCCTCGGCATCCGCCCGGACCACTTGCGCTTGCGCGCGCACGACGCCGACGAGCTGTCGCACTACTCCTCAGGCACGAGCGACGTCGAATACCTCTTCCCGTCCACCGACTCCGTCGGCGGAGCCCGCTGGTCAGAGCTCGAGGGCATCGCCAACCGCGGCGACTTCGACCTCTCGCGCCACGCCGAGTTCTCCGGCGAGAAGCTCGAGTACTTCGACCAGGCCAGCGGCGAGCGCTACGTGCCGCACGTGATCGAGCCGGCGGCGGGCGCCGACCGCGCGACGCTCGCGTTCCTCGTCGACGCTTACGACGAGGAACTCGTCAGCGGCGATGGCGGTGGCGCGGGCGAGGTGAGGACCGTCCTGCGGCTGCATCCGCGCTTGGCGCCGGTCAAGGTCGCGGTGCTGCCGCTGCTGAAGAAGGACGGCCAACCGGAGCTGGCCGAAGCGGTGCACCGCGCGGTGCGCGCCGTCGTTCAAGCGGAGTACGACGACGGCGGCTCGATCGGCAAGCGCTATCGGCGCCACGACGAGATCGGCACGCCGTACTGCGTGACGATCGACCACCAGAGCGTCGCCGATCGAACTGTGACGCTGCGCGATCGCGACTCGCTCGCGCAGGAGCGCATCCCGATCGAGGGGATCGCGGCGGAGATCGAGCGGCGCGTCAGCACGCCGTGGAAAACACCGAAGCTGGGCTGAGGCCGGACGGCGGGCCCGAGAGGAGCGAGATGGACTTCGAACTGAGCGACGAGCAGCGCCTGATCAAGGACACGGCGCGCGAATTCACCGACAAAGAGATCGTGCTGCAGTCGCGCGAAAACGCGCGCAACCACCACTTCGACCTCGAGCTGGTCAAAAAGGTCGCCGCGCAGGGCTACCTCGGCGCGATCGTCCCGGCCGAGTACGGCGGCGCGGGCCTCGACTACCTGTCATACGGCTTGATCGTCGAGCAGATCGGCCGCGGCGACTCGGCGATCCGCACGGTCATCTCCGTGCAAACCTCGCTCGTCTGCTCGGGCATCCTCAAGTGGGGCACGGAGGAGCAGAAGAACAAGTACCTGCCGAAGCTCTGCTCGGGCGAGTGGCTCGGCTGCTTCGGGCTGACCGAGCCCGACACCGGCTCCGACGCCGCCAATCAGAAGACGCGCGCGAAGAAGACCGAGAACGGCTGGCTGATCAACGGCGCGAAGATGTGGATCTCGATGGCCAACTACGCGAAGGTCGCGCTGATCTTCGCGCAGACCGATCCGGAGCTCGGCCACAAAGGCCTTGCGTGCTTCATCGTCGACACCGACCAGCCGGGCTTCAAGACGCAGACGATCGAGCACAAGATGGGACTGCACGCGTCCGACACTGCGTCGATCTCACTCGAAGACGTCGAGGTCTCAGACGACGACGTCCTCGGCGAGGTCGGCCAGGGCTTCAAAGTCGCAATGTCGAACCTCGACTCCGGCCGCTACTCGGTCGCGGCCGGCTGCGTCGGCATCTGCCAGGGCTGCGTCGATGAGTCGGTCAGCTACGCGAAGGAGCGCGAGCAGTTCGGCCGCCCGATCGCGAGCTTCCAGCTCGTGCAGGCGATGATCGCCGACATGACCGTCAAGACCGAGGCCTCGCGAATGCTCGTCTGGCGAGCGGGCTGGCTGAAGGACCAGGGCCGGCCGAACACGCTCGAGACGTCGATCGCGAAGCTGCACGCGACCGAGGCGTCGCTGGAGTGCGCGAACATGGCGATCCAGGTGCACGGCGGCGCAGGCTACGTCGACGACCATCCGGTCGAGCGCTACTTCCGCGACGCGCGCGTGACGACGCTGTACGAGGGCACCTCGCAGATCCAGAAACTGATCATCGGTCGCGAAATGACCGGCATCGGCGCGATGGTCCCCGCCTGAGCGGCGGCGAGGCAGAGCGATGTCCAGTCCAGAGGCGGTTGACGATTTGATCTCCGGCGAAGCCGGCTCGGCGAGCGCCGCGGCTGTGATCGGGGTGCTCGGCGCAGGCACGATGGGCTCTGGCATCGCCCAGCTGGCCGCGCGCTCTGGCGCAAGGACGCTGCTGCACGACCCGGTCGCCGAGGCGCTCCAGCGCGGCGCCGAGCGCGCGCGCGACGGACTGCGCAAAGAAGCGGCGAAGGAGCGCATCTCCGAGCAGCAGGCGCAAGATCGCGGCGAGCGCCTGGAGACGGTCGCGTCGCTCGAGCAGCTCGCGCCATGCGAGCTCGTGATCGAGGCGGCGCCGGAGCGGCTCGAGCTCAAGCACGAGCTGTATGCGCGGCTGTCGCAGATCGTCGGCGAGCAGTGCGTGCTCGCGAGCAACACGTCGTCGCTGCTCGTCACGGCGATCGCGCCGGCGGCGAGCCATCCGCAGCGCGTCGTCGGCATGCACTTCTTCAACCCGGCGCCGCTGATGAAGCTGCTCGAGGTCGTCGCCGGCGAGCAGTCCTCAGAGCGTGCGCTGGCGCTCGCCGACGCGACAGGCGTCGCGATGGGCAAGCGCGTGATCCGCGCGAGCGACGGCCCTGGCTTCTTGGTCAACCGCTGCAACCGCCCGTTCGGCCTGGAGGCGCTGCGTCTGTTGCAGGAGCGGATCGCCGACGTCGAGACGATCGACCGGATCTGCCGGATGCAGGGCGGCTTCCGCATGGGCCCGTTCGAGCTGATGGACCTCGTCGGCGTCGACGTCGGCTTCGAGATCTCGAAGAGCTTCTACGAGCAGAGCTTCGGCGAGCCGCGCTGGCGTCCGTCGCCGATCGCCGCGCGCTACGCCGCGGCCGGCCTGCATGGCCGCAAGAGCGGGCGCGGTTACTACACGTACCCACAGCAGTCCGAAGGATCAAAACTGGCATACCGCGAGCCAGACCCCGAGCCGCCGGCGCAGTCGACGCCGCAAGCCGACGATCGAATCGTCGTGATCGCCGGCGAGAGCCTGCTCGCAGAGGAGCTGCGCCACTACGCGTCGCAGGCCGGCTACGAGGTGCGCTCGCCGAGCGATCCATCGGGCGACGAGCGGCCGGCGCTGAGCATCGAGTGCGACCACGCGCCGATCGAGACGCCTGCCGATCCGGAGACAGCGCAAGCGCCATACGAGGAGCGCGCGGCGCACGGCTTGCGGCTGCTGCTTTGCCAGCGCGGCTCGCTCAGCGCGCTCGACCCGCGTGGCAACGCGATCGGCTTCCACGTGCTCGCGCCGCTCGAGAACGCAAAGCTCGTCGAGCTGACGCGCAGCGAGAGCTCCTCACCGCAGGCCGCCGCGCGCGCCGAGCGTTTCTTCGAGTCGCTCGGCAAGCACGTCGCGTGGGTCGGCGATGCGCCCGGCCTCGCGCTCGGGCGGATCGTCTGCCAGGTGATCAACGAGTGCGCGTTCGCCTACGGCGAGCGCGTCGGCAGCGCGCAGGACATCGACACGGGCATGACGCTCGGCCTCAGCTACCCGCACGGTCCGCTCGCGTGGGCCGACACGATCGGCCTCGACAACGTGCTCGATGTGCTCGAAGCGCTCTGTGACGAGTACCGCGAGGAACGCTACCGCCCGGCGCCGGCGCTGCGGCGGCTGGTGCGCGCCGGGCGGCTCGGGCGCGCCACCGGCTCGGGCTTCTTCGAGTACGACGTCGAAACGTGAGGACGCTCGCGCCTGGCGCGTAGCGCCGGAGCGGGACGTCGCGACTAGAAGCCGACGCCCAAGCGATCGCCGCCGTTCGGCTCGGGCAGCTTGGCCTCGACAGCAGCCTGCAGCGTCGAGCGGAACCCGGCAACCTTCCCGTGCTTGATCGCCTCGAAGAAGCGGACGTAATCCTCCGGCGCGATCAGGTGAAACGCGTATCGACGCTTACGCCGCGCGCGTTTGAGCAGATCGTTGACGGACTTGAAATGCGCCAGCGCCGCTTCGGCCTTGCCCTTGTTCTCCCACGTGTCTTCGCCGTTCGCCTTCGTCTCGACGACGAGCACCGTGTCGGAGTCCTTCAGGAGGATGAAGAAGTCGGGGTTGAACTTGCCTCGCTTGCTGCGCCCGGTCCCGCCGGGCTGGTACGCGAACTCGATCGCGTAGAAGCCGACATCTGGCGACTTGATCCACGAATCGATCTTCCCGGTGTTGCGCGGATGCATCAACTGCTGCACGAAGCGTCGCTCGGGCGCGTGCGACGTGAGGACGACGTTCACCGGAGACTTGAAGTCGAAGCTGTTCACGACCTCCTGCGCATTGACGTCGTCGAGCGACAGCGCCTTCTCGAGCGCCACGGCGTCTTCGGCCTCGCCGAGTCGCTCGCTCTCTTCGTCGTAGAAGACCATGACCTGGCCTGTGAGCCGCGCGACGCGGTCGCGGATCGGCTGCATCGCGTCGGTCCTGCGCTGCTCGAGCCCGATCGGCTGCACTTCGAGCTTGGCCTTTGGCACGGCGCGCCGCTGGCGCAGCCCGCCGAAGCTGTTGAGGATGATCTGCCGGTTCTCCTGCGTGACCTCCTCGCCGTCGAGCTTGAGGGCTTCCAAGGCCGACACGATCATCCGGCGGACGCGCAGCTTTGTGTATTCCTTGGCGAGCGTCCCTTTGTTGCGCTGGTCGTGGTCGAGCAGGCGGCGCCGGACCTCTTCCACGACGAGGTCGGTCGGGTAGCGCTTCTCGATCACGCGCGTCGTGTGAATCTCGGCGCGAGTCGGATCGATCGCTGAGATGAATCGCGTGTCCTTCGTCGTGTCGATCTGCGGATGCAGGTTGAGGCGGGTGAGCTTCTTGTTCGCCTCGAGCGGCTGCGCTCGGACGCCAGTCGGGCGGTCTGAGGTCTTCAGGTCGTGGATCGTGAAGTGGGGCACTCCCTGTCGCTCGGCCGGGCGCTGCGCGATCGTCGTTTTCAAGTCGAGGACTTCGGCGACGTATTCGTCGATCCGCGGACCCCAGCGCTGATGATTGAACACGTAGACGATCGGCTGCGCCGACAGCCCTTCAGGTCGGCGCAGGCCGCGGCCGAGAACCTGCGAGATCAGCAGCTTCGAGTTGAACGCGCGCAGCTCGTGTGGATAGATCTGGAACACGTTCTTCACGTCCCAGCCCTCCGTCAGCATCGACACCGAGACGATCCACTCCGTCGGATCGTCGGCGGAATCGACAGTCGCGAGCCGGAGCACGTTCGCACGGTGCTCCGGTGAGGATGTGACCACCAGGACCTTCGCGGCAGCGGCGCTGCGGGATCTGCCCTCTCGGCCGGCGAGGAAGTCGATCAGTTCCTCGGCCAGCGTCGTGGCGTCCTTGATGCTGCGCGTCACGGCGATCGTCAGAGGCTTGAGCGGGCGGTACATCTTGCGGTTCTTCTCATGGCGCGAGCGCAACTTCTGAAAGCGCTCATCCTGCGTCGTCGAGTCGTCCTCTTCGAGGTAGTACACCTGCTTTACCCAGCCGTCGTTGATCGCGTCGCGGATCGCGTAGCGGTGCACCACGTCGGGGAAGTAGTCGTTGCCGACGTAGCACGTCCCCGACACGCCGAGGTGGTAGCGAAAGCCGTAGTCGGCGTTGAGGATGAACTCGCCCCAGCGACGCCGGTCCGCGGCGCCGCCGGAGACGACGTGATGCGCCTCGTCGGAGATGGCGAGCGTGCGTGCGCCGTTGCCCCGGAACGAGTCCGCCAGCGACGAGCCCGTCCGCTCGTATGCGGCGTGCCTGTTCTCGACGCAGATCTCGCCCTCCTGCACGGTGGAGCCGGCGTCGACGATCGTCGGTATCGAATAACCGTTGCGCACCGGCATCAGGTCCGTCAGCTCGTTCTCGGCCGTGAGCGCGTTGAACTTGTCGAGCAGCTCACGCTCGATCGTCAGCGACGGCGCGAGCACCAGCACGCGATCGACGATGCCCTCGTTGAGCATCACGCGTGCGACCGCGTAGATCACGAAGCTCTTGCCCGTCGCGGTGGCGAGGTCCAGGCTGCAGGCGAGCATCTCAGGAAACGGCAGCCTGTCGGTCAGCGCCTTGTGGTCGATGTAGCGGCGCTGCAGATCGGGCGATTCCTCCCAGCTCTCGCGCGCGAGCTGCGCGCTGCTTCGATACCGGCCGCCGCAGAACAGTCGCAGGACGGTCCGGATCGCCTCAGCCTGGTAGTCGCGACCGGCGGCGCTGCGCTCGATGAACTCGTCGTACGCATCGAGATCGAAGACCGCACGGTCGTAGCTCTCGGATACTTTCAGGAGCAGCTGGTCAGCTGCGAACCGATCCGCCGCCAGACGCGCACGGCCGCCGCGCGGCGTCATCACTTCCGTCTCTTGGCCGCGGTCGCCGTCCTCTTGCGGCGATCCGGCGGGTTGGTCTCGATGACGTGGCGCGCCTCGTTTCCATAGATATCGACGAACACGATCAACATTCGCTCGCTGCCGTCCAGATCGAGTGACAGGCGCCAATCGTTCTTGGCCAGCGTGTCGGCGAACGCCCACGCGTCGAGGCTGAGCGCGTCGCCGTCCCAGTCGCGGTCGATCATCACCATCGCGAGGTCGCCGCGGCCGTGGTCGTCCAGCTCGGGCGCGTCGTCTGGGTCGAGACCGCCGCGATGGAACTGATTGATCGTCAGCTCCAGCCTCCCGCTGCGGCGGCGCTGGCTCGTCTTGACTTCCGGCGGCTGCATGAAGTCGAAGCCGAACGAGTCGAGTGCGTCGTTGATCTGTTGGACCGAGGTCGGCTGGCCGATCAGCTCGAATGCGCGATCGTGCAGCGCCTCGATGACGTGGTACGGCACGCGCAGGACGAAGTACGTCGTTCGCCCGAACGTGATGACGTCCTGAAACAGGCCCGGGTCGCAGTGAGCCATTGGCACGATCACGTAGACGGCGCCGCTGACTTTGCCGCCGATCCTCTCGTGGAGACTCTCGATGTACTCGATGCCCATCTCCGCCTTCGTCTTGTCGAACGGGAAGACGTGCACCGGCCCGCCCCTGCGCGTGCCGCTCATCGGGACGCCCGCGATCGTCTGGCGCCGAGCGACGCAGCCGAACAGGTCCAACGCGAAAGCCTCGAAGGCGGCGAAGTCGAACTGCTCGAGAAGCACGTTGTCGTAAAGGCCGGCGTGGCACAGCTCGAATGCCATCGCATGTCGCCTTCGCTTCCTGCGACCGTCGCCTTCGGTCATCGTCAGCAGCCGCTGCTGGGTCTTGTAAACGGCCAGCTTGCCGCAGTCCACCGCGATCCAGCGACGCCCCAGACGCTCGGCGGCGAGCGCGGTCGTCCCCGAGCCGGCGAAGCAGTCGAGGACGAGGTCGCCCTCTCTCGACGAGGACGTGACGATTCGTTCGAGCAGCTCCAGCGGCTTCTGGGTGGGGTAGTCGCCACCGGCGGGCTTGATGTCCATCCACATGTCGGGGAGCGACGGGTCGCCGGCCTGCTCGTCGTCGATGTCATCCCAGATGTCTTGCAGTGAGACTCCCTCCATCTCGTCGAGATAGCGCTTGTATGAGGGCGTTCCGTCGACCTTCTCAGGGAAATGAATTCGGCCTTCGGCCAGCATCTGCTCCAAGTTCCCGCGCGAGTAGGCCCAGTAGCGCCCTTTGTACGGCTTGCGGCCGTGCCAGACGAAGCTGGTGTCGCCGCCGGGCTTCGCCGCAGTCAGATCGCCGAGCCTGTATCGACGACTGGTCTCGGGCTCGACGAACGTGTAGAACGCGTCGAGATACTGTTCGTCGTACTCGGTGTAGACGGTGCTCCACGGCCAGACGGGCCCCTTCGAGTAGAACAGGATCGACTCGTGGATACGCCCATGCTGGCGGCGCCCTTGTTTGGTGTCGCTGTGGGCGCTGCTCCGCTTCCAGATGATCTCGCTGCGGAAGCTGTTCGGCCCGAAGATCTCATCTAGAACGACCTTCATCGCGTGGACCTTGTTGGTGTCGAGATGGACGTAGAGGGCGCCGTCCTCGGCAAGCAGCTCGTACACGAAGATCAGCCTCTTGCGAAGGAACTCGATGAACTCGGCGCCCTCGACCTTGTCGCGGTAGGCCATCTGTCCGCGCTTTCCCCGAAACTCGCGTTTGGTGGCGAACGGCGGGTCGATGTAGCAGAGGCGGACGCCTGGGCTCCCATCGCCGTTGCGAAGCTCGCCGCGACCCTTCATCTCGAACAGCGTCTTCAGCACCTGCATGTTGTCGCCGAAGACCAGTTTGTTGGTCCAGTCTGCGTTGCTGCCGAAGCGCTTCAGCGTCTGCAGCGGCACGCCCATCGTCCGCGCCAGGACGATTCCGCGCGGCTCCTTGCCGGCGTAGCTGAGCTGGGCCTCCTTCTGGCGCGCGAACAGCCTGTCCCGCCAGTCGTCCGGCAGGAACTCGTTCGCGTGCAGCCGCGCGACGACGTCGTCGATCTCGCTGGCATCGAGCCCTGGACCGGCACTGGGCTCACTCATCTGCCTGATCCTCTGCTCCCGCGTGCATGCGCCAGCAGCCTACGGAACGGAGACGCTGGACAGCCGGCTACAGCGCGTCGACCGGCTGAACGGCCGGCGCAGCCCACTGCGCCTCGGCGAGATCGCCCTCAGGCATTCCCTCGGGCGTCTTCACCTCGGGCGTGTCGCGCAGATACCACTCGGCGTCGAGCGCCGCCTCACAGCCTGACGCGGCGGCGGTGATCGCCTGGCGATAGGTGTGGTCGACGAGGTCGCCGGCGGCGAACACGCCGGGGCGGTTCGTCCGCGTGGACTTCCCGTCCGTCTTCACGTAGCCGTTCTCGTCGATCTCGATCTGCCCGGCGACGATGCCCGACTGCGGCTCGTGGCCGATCGCGACGAACGCGCCGGTGACGAGCAGGTCGCGCAGCTCGCCCGTCTCGGCGTTCTTCAAGCACGCGTGCCCAAGCGCGCCGTTCTCGCCGGCGACGAAACGATCGACGGTGTACGGCGTCAGCAGCTCGATGTTCTCCTGCGCGCGCGCGCGCTCGAGCATGATCTTCGACGCGCGGAAGTCGGCGCGGCGGTGCACGACGGTCACTTTCGCGGCGAACTTCGAGAGGAAGATCGCCTCCTCCATCGCCGAGTCGCCGCCGCCGACGATCAGCGTCGAAGCGCCGCCGAAGAACGCCGCGTCGCACGTCGCGCAGTAGCTCACGCCGCGTCCGGACAGCTCCTCCTCGCCGGGCACGCTGAGCTTCTTGTGCTGCGCGCCCATCGCGAGCACGACCGTGCGCGCGCGGTGCTCGTTGTCTCCGACCCACACCTTGTGCAACTCGCCCGGCGCGCTCGCGAGCTCGACGCGCTCGACGTCCTCGGTCTCCAAGCGCGCGCCGAAGCGCTCGGCCTGGTCGCGGAACTTCTGCATGATCTCCGGCCCCATGACGCCGTCGGGGAAGCCCGGGAAGTTCTCGACGTCGGTCGTCTGCTGGAGCAGGCCGCCCCACGCGAAGCCCTCGAACACGAGTGGGCTGAGGTTCGCTCGCGCGGTGTAAAGCGCAGCCGTGTATCCGGCTGGCCCACTGCCAACGATGATCACGTTCTCGACGTCGCTCATCTCATCTCCAATCGGTACTTCACTAAGTAAAGTATAGCGCTGCTCCGGGGCTTCGTCACCCGGCGCCGACCGCCCCGGCGGCTTCGACCGAGCCTTCGCGCGCGTCGGCCGCCTCCGCAGGATCATCCTCCTCTTCGCGCCAGTGCGCGACCTTGCGCCTCAGCTGGAAGTACGCGATCGCTCCCGGCAGCGTCGGCAGCCAGAACGAGATCGCACGATAGGAGATCACGGCGAGCACGGCGAGGTTGAAGTCGACGCCGAACGCCGCGAACGCGCCGATCATCCCGCCTTCGACGCCGCCGAGCCCGCCCGGCAGCGGCAGCAGGTTGCCGAGCGTGCCGACGAAGTACGCCATCAGGATCACCGTGAACGGCGGCGCCGAGCCGAACGCGTGGAACATCGCCCACAGCACGCTGATGTCGAAGCCCCACCACGCGATCGCGCCGAGCAGGCCCGGATCGCGCGTGCGGATTAGCTCGATCGCCGTGCGCACGCCGCTCGCGGCGAGCGCCGGCACGGTCGCCGCGCGCGCGAGCCAGTGCGCGAAGCGCCCCGAGCCGTCGGCGCGGCGTTGCAGCCGCCGCTCGAAGTCGCCCGGCAGCGTCGCGACGGCCGCGGCGCCGGCGAACAGCAGCGCGGCGACGATCGCCGGCACGAATGTGATCGCGAAGCCGCCGCCGCCGGGGAACAGCCCCGAGCCGAGGCCGACGCCGTCGATCAGCAGCGAGCCGGCGTAGACGACGTAGAGCAGCACGAGGAACGCGACCATCCGGCAGGCGACGAGCCGGCGCTCCATCCCCGAGCGGCGCAGCGCCCAAGCGGTCAGCGCGACGCCGCCGGCGCCGGCCGCCGCGAACAGCCGCGTCGCCGCGAGCCCGGCCATCGTGATGTCGTAGCTCTCCGACCAGCCGATCCGCTTCGAGCCGCGCACGAACACGGCGCGGAACAGGAAGACGTAGCCGGCGAACGAGCAGCACTCGAGCACGACGCCGATCGCGATCCACCAGCTGTCGCCGCCCTCGATCCGGTGCACCGTCTTGCCGACGTTCGTCAGCTTCGGCAGGACGAAGTAGAAGAACGCGATGATCGTCAACACGAACAGCGCCGCGCCGATCGCGCGGCGGCGCGTCAGCACGACGCGCGGCATCTCCTCTTCGTGCGAGCCGCTCCCGCTCCCAGCCGGAGCGGCGTCGGTGACCTGCGGCTCGCTGAGCTCTCGGCTCACGCCGCCGCTCGGGCCCCTTCGTGCGCGATCGCCTCGAGCGAGCCGAGCGCGCGCGTGACGCGCTGAGCGAGCGGCGCCGCGTGCGGCGCGAGGCGGCGCACCGCGCCGGTCAGCGCCGCGCCGGCGAGCAGGTCGACCGCGTAGTGCTCGCCGAGATAGACCAGCGCGAAGCCGAGCGTGACCAGATAAGCGAAGCCGAGCGCGCCCGGCAGCACGCCCACCTCTGCGAGCAGAAGCGCCGCCATCAGCGATGTAGCGAAGTGGAGCGAGGGCATTGCGGCGAGAGGGTTGCCTCCAAGGACACTGTAGAGCGGGCCCCAGTTGTCACGCCAGAAATGCTCGCCGTACTCGGCCATCATCCGCCGCACCGACTGCCCGCCGACGGCGCCGTGCGACTGCGTCGAGCCGTTCTCGCGTTCGCTCTGAGTCGCTTCCGCGTACCACGGCGGCGCGGTCGGGATCAGCCAGTAGAACACCGCGCCGGTGTCGAACACGGCGTACGTCAGCGCCGCGCCGCGCGCGAAGCGCTCCGGGTGGCGCAGCAAGAGGAACGCGACCGTCCCGTGCGGCACCGCGAACCACGCCCAGTGCGCCCACACCAGCACGCGGTCGAGCGCGCGCCATTCCGCTCCGTCGGCGCCGACTCGCGCGAGCGCGCGCTGCAGGCGCACCGTCGGCAGCTCGCCGAGCCCGAGCACGCGATCGGCGGCGATCGGGTAGTCGAAGCGCGTGCGCCGCTGCTGCGCCTGCGGATCGTCGTGCGGCGTCTTGTACGCCGCCAAGTACGCCCACATCTGCAGCCCGCACACGGCGACGTCGCGCGCTCGCGAGCGGCGCATCGCGACGCTGACGCCGAGCGGCGCGGCGAACGCGACGCTCTGCAGCACGAGCGGCGGCGCTTGCAATCGCCTGCGCACGAGCGGCGCCGCGATTCCGGCCGCGACGACCGCCCAAGCGGTTGCCCTGATCGCGCTCGAGCGCCGCACCGCGCCGAGTATATGACCGCCTTCGGCCGCCCAGCAGGCGCCGGCACGCCGTCGCGCGACTGCGAGACGCGACGCGATGCGTCCGATGCATGACGCGATGCGTCCAGCAGGCGTCCAGCGCGGCCTGTCGCATATGGAATCATCGTCTCAGTTGGAGTCCGCCGATCAGCGGGAGTGAGAGCACAAGCATGCGGCTGTCAACGAAGCGCCGGCCGAACCGTGTCGCGCTCACCTTGCGCGTCGCGCTCACGCTCGCGGCCGTAGCGGCGATCGCGTCGAGCGCTTGCGCGGGCGCCGCGCCGGCACGCGCGGCCGGCTTGCCGCTCGCCGGGCTGATCGCCGGCGCGCAGGCCGGCTCCTCGTCGTCCGTCTCGTCGTCGATCTCGATCGAAATCCCGCACGTCGTCGGCGTCCAGCTCGAAACGCCGACGCTCGGCGGCGAAGCCGCATCGCTGCCGACCGTCGAACTGCCAGGCGTGCTGAAGGTCGAAACGAAAGCATCCGCGCCGAGTGGCGAAGCCCCGCCGGTCGCCAAAGTCGAAGCCTCCACGCCGCCCGTCGTCTCAGTGCCCGAAGTCACGGTCCCGCCTGTCGCGGCCGCGACGACGACGACAACGACAACGAAAGCCACGCAAGCGCCGAAGGCCGTCGAACCAGCCGGCCAGTCGACATCGAGCTCGCCGACGGCGACGACGGCGACCGTCGCCGGCGCCACAGGCACAGGCACCGGCGACGCATCCGGGTCGGCGCTGACAGCAGGCGCGTCGCGCACGCCGACGTCACACGCGAGGCGCTCGACTCGATCGGACCGCGCGAGCGCCGGCGATCGACACGCGGCGGCGAGCGGCAGGCCCGGCGCGACCGCGACGCGAGCCGCGCTCGGCGCGAGCAGACCACCGTCGACGCCGCTCGCGGCGACCGATGCCGTCGCGACGCGTAAGACGAAGCCGAGCGCCTCGTCGAGCGACCCGTTGAGCTCGCTCGGCCGCCGGCTCGCGCTGCCGCTGCCCGTCCCCGACTGGAGCAAGCCGATCATCCTGCTGCTGCTCCTGCTGGCGATCGCGTTCGCCGCGCGCTCGCAGCTCGCCGCGCGCCGCGCGCGCCGGCTCGAGCGCCAGCGCGGCGTGCTGCTCGCCGACCTCGACGCGATGCAGGCGGCGCTCGTGCCGGAGATCCCGGCGCAACTCGATGCGCTGTCGGTCTCAGTCGCCTATCAACCAGCCGACGGCCCGGCGGCCGGCGGCGACTTCTACGACCTGATCGTGCTCGCTCCCGGAAAGGTCGCGATCGTGCTCGGCGACGTCGTCGGCCACGGGCGCGACGCGCTGACGCGCGCGGCGCTGACGCGCTACACGCTGCGCGCTTACCTGCAGGCCGGCCTCGAGCCGCGCGCCGTGCTGGCGCTCGCCAGCTCCGTGTTGACCGAGCCCGGCGAGAAGCGGTTCGCGACGGTCGTGCTCGGCGTCTATGACAGCGTGAGCGGCACGCTGACGTACGCCAGCGCCGGCCATCCGCCGCCGATCTCGATCGGCTTCGATACGCCCGAGCCGATCACGATCTGCAGTTCCGCGCCGCTGTGCTGCGACCTGCCGACCGGCCTGCGGCAGACGACGATCTCGCTTCCGGCCGGCGGACAGCTGTGCTTCTTCAGCGACGGCCTGCTCGAGGCGCGTGTGCCCGGCGGCCTGCTCGGGCGCGAGCGCCTCGTCGAGCTCGCGCGCGAGCCCCGGCCGCCGCTCGGCGCACGCGATCTGCTCGAGCGCGTCGGCGCCGTCGCACAGACGGCGCGCGACGACATGATCGCCTGCGTCCTCTCGCCGACCGCGCGCACGCCGCCGCCGGTCGCGACGCTCGAGGAGCTCGAAGTCGATCGCGAGATGCTCGAGAGCACGCGCGTCGCTCGCTTCCTGCAGGCGTGCGGCGTCGGCGGCGACGAGGCCGCGGCGCTGCTCGCCGGCGCGGCGAAGCTGATCGCCGCCGACGGCGCGGCGCTGCTGCGAATCGAGCGCACGCTCGCCGGCGCGGCAAGCGCCACGGCGCTGCCGGGCAAGTCGGCTCGCGGCGTGCAGCCGCCGACGCTCGGCGCCGCTCCGCAGCGAGACGAGGCGGCGCTCGCGCTGCCCGGCGCGGTCGCGCGCTGAGCGCAGTCGCCCGCCGAGCGATCGCGGAGCTCCGGCGCAGCTCAGAGCGCGACGCCGCGCGCTGAGGAGTGAGCGCGCGCGGCCTGCACGAGCGCGCCGATCACCGGGCTCGCGCGGTCGGCCTCCGGATGCCACTGCACGCCGAGCACGAAGCTGCGATCGGGCAGCTCGATCGCCTCGACGAGACCGTCGAGCGGCGCGCGCGCGGCGACGCGCAATCCGTCGCCGACGCGCTCGACGCCCTGATGGTGGTGCGACTTCGTCGCGTGCGCGCCGGCGCCGATCACGTCCATCGCCAGCGTTCCGTCGAGCGCTTCGACGTCGTGATCGGAGCCGTCGAACGTGCCGATCACGCGGCGGTGCAGCTCGTGGCCGAAGCGCTCCGGGAGGTGCTGGTTCAGCGTGCCGCCGAGCGCGACGTTGATCAGCTGCATTCCACGGCAGATCCCGAGCAGCGGCAGGTCGCGCTCGATCGCCGCGCGCGTCAGCGCGATCTCGAACGCGTCGCGCTCGGGCACGGCGTCCTGCGTCTCGACATGCGGCGCCTGGCCGTAGCTCGCCGGGTCGATGTCGGCGCCGCCGGCGAGCAGCAGCCCGTCGAGCAGCTCGAGCGCTTCGTCAGGCTGCTCGACGAGCCGCGCGTCGGGCGGCAGCAGCACGGCGAGCCCGCCCGCGCGATTGACCTCTTCGACGTAGTTCAGCGGCAGCAGCACGGCCTGCTGGTCCCAGACGCTCCAGCGCGCGCGTTCGAGCGCCGTGCACAGTCCGATCACTGGTCGCTGCATCGCACACACCATAGGATCACGCACGTCGACGAGCGCGCGCGGCGCCGTCGACGTCGAACGACGCCGCGCGTCGGAGGGCAGCGATGAACGAGCACAGCGAGCAGCTCGAGACGGTCAACGTGCGCACGAGCGACGGCGTCGCGACGATCGAGCTGAACCGGCCGGAGGCGCTCAACGCGTGGAACGCGCAGCTCGGCGCCGACCTGCTCGCGGCGCTGCGCGGCGTCGAGCGCGACGCGACGGTGCGCGCGGTCGTCGTCACCGGCGCCGGTCGCGCGTTCTCCTCCGGCGCCGACCTGAAGGACGTCAGCGGCGGCGCGACGACGCCGGCCGGACGCCCGGACGTCTACAAGACGCTGACCGAGCGCTACCACCCGATCATGGAGGCGATCCGCGAGATGGGAAAGCCGGTGCTCGCGAGCGTCAACGGTCCGGCGGTCGGCATCGGCTGCTCGCTGGCGCTGTGCTGCGACTTGATCCTCGCCGCCGAGAGCGCTTACTTCCTGCTCGCGTTCGTCAACATCGGCCTCGTCCCCGACGGCGGCTCATCGCTGTTCGTGCCGACGCGCGTCGGCATGGCGCGCGCCACCGAGCTGTCGATGCTCGGCGAGCGCCTGGGAGCGCCGCAGGCGCTCGACTGGGGGCTGATCAACCGCGTCGTGCCCGACGAGCAGCTGCCGGCCGAGACCGGCGCGCTCGCCGCGCGCCTGGCGAGCGGGCCGACGAGCTCCTACGCCGGCGCCAAGCGCCAGCTGAACAACTGGCTCTACGCGCGCATGGCCGAGCAGCTCGAGCTCGAGGCGAAGATCCAGCAGGAGATGGCCGACGGCGACGACTTCCTGGAGGGCGCGATCGCGTTCGCCGAGAAGCGCGCGCCGCGCTTCTCGGGGTCGTGAGCGGGCCGCGATGAAGCGCTCGGCAACCCTCGTGGCATTCGTCATCAAGCGCGTACCGTCCAGGGCTGAATAGAATCCCCGCCGCCTTGGGCGATCTCCTCACATCGACGCTCGCGTTCTTCACGCCGCAGTCAGGCGGCTCGCCGAACGCGAACCAGGCCAACAACCTCTACAAGATCGAGCTCGTCATCGCGCTCGTGATCTTCGTGGCCGTCGTTGGCGCGATGTGTTACGCGCTGGTCAAGTTCCGCGCGCGCAAGGGCCACGTCGCCGCGCAGATCCACGGAAACACGCGTCTGGAGGTCGGCTGGACGGTCGCCGCCGCGGTGATCCTGCTGGCGCTCGCGATCCTCACGTTCACGAAGCTCTCGTCGATCCAGAACCCGCCGAACTCGGGACCGAACGGCGACAAGTCGGCGGGCGTCGAAGGCGACGAAGGCGGCACGCTGTACGCGAGCGATCGCAAACTCCCGCCGAACGGCAAATCGCTGAACATCAACGTGATCGGGCGCCAGTACATCTGGCAGTTCGTCTATCCCGGCGCGAACGAACCGGACGGCCTCGGCGCGCCGTACTCGTATGAGGAGATGGTCGTGCCGACGAACACGACGGTCACGTTGAACATCGAGTCGGCCGACGTCGTGCACTCGTGGTGGGTGCCGGAACTCGGCGGCAAGTTCCAGGCCGTGCCGGGCTACCACAACTACACGTGGTTCAAGATCTCCAAGCCGGGCATCTTCCGCGGGCAGTGCGCGATCCTCTGCGGTCGCGGCCACGCGCGGATGATCGCGACCGTCAAGGCCGTGCCGCCGGCGCAGTTCGACCAGTGGCTCGCATACCAGAAGAAGCTGCTCGCAGAAGCGAACACGGACGCGAAGCAGGCGCGTGCGAAGCTCGGTGCGCAGACCGGCGCCGGACAAGTCGAAAATCCCTAGGACCGAAGGAAGACCCAAAGCCCAATGGCCGCCACCGCGCTCGCACCAACTCCTCTCGTAACCGCTCACCACGTGGAGCCCGAGCCGCGCGGCTGGACGAGCTGGATCACGACGACCGACCACAAGCGGATCGGGATCATGTACATGGTCACGACGTTCGTGTTCTTCTGCCTCGGCGGCGTCGAGGCGCTGATCATGCGCCTGCAGCTCGGCGCGCCGAACAACACGCTCGTCACGCCGACGACGTACAACCAGCTGTTCACGATGCACGGGACGACGATGATCTTCCTGTTCGTCGTGCCGATGATGGCCGGCCTGGCGAACTACTTCGTGCCGTTGATGATCGGCGCGCGCGACATGGCCTTCCCGCGCTTGAACGCGCTGTCCTACTGGCTGCTGCTCGCCGGCGGCATCGTCTTCTACGCGTCCGTCTTCTGGAACCCGCCGGAAGCCGGCTGGGTCAGCTTCGTGCCGCTCGCCAACGCGACGTTCTCGCCGTCGGGCGGCGAGGACGCGTGGATCTACCTCGTCCACCTGACCGGCATCTCCTCGATCCTCGGCGCGATCAACTTCTACGTGACGATCGCGAACATGCGCGCGAAGGGCATGAGCTGGGGCCGCCTGCCGCTGTTCATCTGGACGATCCTCGTCTACTCGGTGCTGATCATCTTCGCGATGCCCGTGATCGCCGGCGCGGTGACGATGCTCTTGACCGACCGTCACTTCGGCACACACTTCTTCGACCCCGGCAACGGCGGCTCGGCGCTGCTCTGGCAGCACCTGTTCTGGTTCTTCGGCCATCCAGAGGTCTACATCATGGTCTTGCCGGGCTTCGGGATCATCTCCGAGATCCTGCCGGTGTTCGCGCGAAAGCCGATCTTCGGCTACAAGGCGATCGCGGCGTCGACCGTCGCGATCGCGTTCCTCGGCTTCCTCACGTGGGCGCACCACATGTTCACCGCGCCGATCCCCGAGGCGATCCTCGTCTTCGTGATGCTCAGCTCGTACTTCATCGCCGTGCCGACCGGCGTCAAGGTGCTGAACTGGGTCGCGACGCTGTGGCGCGGCTCGATCGAGTTCACGACGCCGCTGCTGTTCGCGCTCGGCGGCATCGTGATCTTCCTGATCGGCGGCATCTCGGGCGTGTTCCTCGCGACGTTCCCGATCGACTGGGCGGTCAACGAAAGCTACTTCGTCGTCGCGCACCTGCACTTCGTGCTGATGGGCGGCGCCGTGTTCACGATCTTCGCCGCGATCTACTACTGGTTCCCGAAGATCACCGGCAGGATGCTCAGCGAGAGCCTCGGCCGGCTCAGCTTCGGGCTGATGTTCGTCGGCGTGCTGACGACGTTCATGATCCAGCACGTGATCGGCCTCGACGGGATGCCGAGGCGGATCTACGAGTACGCGAACGTCGGGCACCTCGCGCTGTACAACCAGATCTCGACCGTCGGCGCGTTCATCCTCGGCGCCGGCGTGCTCGTCACGATCATCAACGCCGCGCGCAGCTTGAAGGTCGGCGTCGTCGCCGGCCCCGACCCGTGGAAGGCGAACACGCTCGAGTGGTTCACGACATCGCCGCCGCCTGTCAACAACTTCGATACCGTCCCGCAGGTGCGCTCGGTCGAACCGATGAAGGACATCCGGCGCGAGGTCGAGCGTCGCACGGGAGAGGCGCCGGCCTCCGGGGCGGTCGTCCCGGCCGGCGCGACGCAAGTCGGGATCTAACGTGGCCGGCACGGCCTCCTCGCTGGACGTCGCCGCGGTCGCAGTAGCGCCGCGCACGCGCCAGCTGCTCGGCGACTACGTCGAGCTGACGAAGCCGAAGGTCCAGTCGCTGCTGCTGCTGACGACGATCGCGACGATGTACGTCGCCGGCGACCCGTCGCCGCTGCTCGTCTTCTACACGTGTCTCGGCGGCTATCTCTCAGCCGGCGGCGCCGGCGCGGTCAACCACTGGTTCGACCGCGACATCGACGCGCAGATGGCCCGCACGGCGAACCGGCCGGTGCCGTCCGGGCGCGTCAGCGGCCGCGCCGCGCTGAGCTTCGGCTGCGTGCTCGCGGCGCTCTCGCTGCTCGAGCTCTCGCTGCTCGTCAACCCGCTCGCCGCCGCGCTGTCGTTCTCCGGCTTCCTCGGCTACGTGCTCGTCTACACCGTCTGGCTGAAGCGCCGCACGCCGCAGAACATCGTGATCGGCGGCGCCGCCGGCGCCGTGCCGCCGCTCGTCGCGTGGGCGGCCGTGACCGGCTCGGTCAGCGGCACCGCGCTGATCCTCTTCTTCATCGTCTTCTTCTGGACGCCGCCGCACTTCTGGGCGCTGTCGCTGTTGATGAAGGGCGAGTACGAGAAAGTCGGCGTGCCGATGCTGCCGGTCGTGCGCGGCGAGGCCGAGACGCGCCGGCAGATCCTGCTCTACTCGGTGCTGCTGTACGCCGTCACGCAGCTGCCGTTCTGCGCCGGCGGCTTCGGCGTGATCTACCTCGTCGCCTCGCTCGCGCTCGGGCTCGGCTTCATCGGCGGCGCCGTGCGCCTGTACCGCCGCGCCGACCGCCCGTCGGCGCTGAGGCTGTATCTGTACTCACTCGCCTACCTCGCGCTGCTGTTCTGCGCGATGGTCGCCGACGCCCATCTGTGATGCGTCGAACGGGCACGATCGCTAGGCTTCCCAGCAGATGAACCGACGCCTCGCACGCAAGAACCTGCGCACCGGCTGGATCGTGATGGGCATCTGCATGTTCATGTTCGGCATCACGTTCGTAGTCGCTGCCGTGTACGTGTCATGATCCTGCGCCCGCATGGCGGCGCCGGATCGGCGTCCTCAGTCGCTCGCGTGCGATGCACGCCACGCTCCCTGCGTCCTTGCCCGGCTTGCCCTGCGAGCCCAGGATGGCGCCGTGCAGAAAAGGCAGCGAAGTGAGCCCGCTCGATCCCGAGGTGCCGCCGGTCGGCGAGGAGATCCACCTCCCCGGCCCGTCGATCCTGCCGCTGCTGACGGCCGTCGGCATCACGCTGACGCTCGCCGGCATCACGACGTTCATCGAGTTCACCGTGATCGGCGCGCTGCTGACGCTCTACTGCATCGGCCGTTGGGTTCGCGAAACGCGCGTCGAAACCGACGAGCTCCCGCTCGACTGAGCGTCTAATCGTCTAAAGCGACACGTCGCATGCGACGTGTCGGGCAAGGCCGCATGCGGCCTTGCCTTCCGAGCGGCGCATGCGCCGCTCGGCCAGCCGGCGCATGCGCCGGCTGGAAACAAACGACGACGATCGGCGGGGCGTCGCGCGCGGTCCCCAAACCGCGCGCGAACCCTTCACTCACCCCACCCCTGCGCTCGCCGGCACGGGACAGATCGCTCCGTCATCGGTCCAGCAGCGCACGACGTCGCGAACGGAGAGAATGCCCACCGTCTCCCCTCTCTCGACGACGATCAAATGGCGAAAGCCGCCGCGAACCATCGTCGACGCCGCCTCCTCGAGCGACCACTCGGGTGACGCGTAGACGACGTCGCGAGTCAGATGCGCGGCGACGAGCTCGGCGTCCGGGTCCTCTTCGGCGCCGAGCGAAGTGAGGATGTCGCGCTCGGTGATGATCCCCGGCCCGGCGCTGTCCGGATCCATCACGACCGCCGCGCCGACATGCCTGCGCGACATCAGCTGCGCGACCGCTCGCAGCGTGTGGTCGGGGCCGACCGCGAGGACCGTTGGGCTCATCCCTTCGCTGACCTGCATGACCGCTCCTCTCCGCCGTGTCTTTGCGCGCAACGACCGTCGCGAGCTCTTGCAACGATTGACTCAATCTAATGCCCGATCGACGACTCGTCAAGCGTCGAGCCGTTCCGTGGCGAGAAGCCATTAGGATCACGGCCGCGATGGAGAGGATCGCCGCCAAGGCCGCCGGTCTGGCCCGCTCGGGATGGAGCGTCGCGGGCTGATGGAGAGTCGGCGCCCGCTGCTCATCACGATCGTCGCGGCCGTGCTCGCGACGGCGATCGGCATCGTGCTGAGCTTCGTGATCCACTGGTTCCCGGTGCAGGCGTCGACGCAGGCGCACAACACCGACCGCCTCTACCACGTGCTCGTGATCGCGTCGGTGCCGATCTTCGTGCTCGTCGTCAGCGTGATCCTGTACTGCTGCTGGCAGTTCCAGATGAAGCCCGGCGAGGAGCTCAAGGACGGACCGCCGATCCACGGCAACACGCGCCTGGAGGTGATCTGGACGGCCGCGCCGGCGATCCTGCTGCTCGGCCTCGTCTCGTACTCGTTCGTCGTGCTGCACGACAACGAGAAGAAGCCGGCGCGCGAGATCAACGTCGGCGTGACCGGCCAGCAGTTCGAGTGGAGCTTCCAGTACCCGCCGTCGCTGACCGGCGGCAAGCCGGTGCAGTCCGAGCAGCTGTACCTGCCCGAGGGCGAGTCGGTCGAGTTCGACATGCACTCCAAGGACGTGATCCACGCCTTCTGGATCCCGGCGTTCCGCCTGCAGGAGGACGTCGTGCCGGGGATCACGACGCACTACCGCGCGACGCCCGACCGCGTCGGCTCCTACCCGATCGTCTGCAACCTGCTGTGCGGCGTCGGGCACTCGACGATGCGCACGACCGTCCACGTGCTGCCCGAAGCGCAGTTCAAGGCGTGGCTGAAGCGCAAGCTCTCCTCGACCACGGCGAGCGCGTCGAGCGGCGGCGGCTCGAGCACGGCAACGTCCGGTGGAGCGTGCGGGATAATGTCGCGCTCGTATGCGATCGGGAGAGCGCGTCACACGCACCGGGGAGCTCGTCTGATGACGACGGCCGTCGAGGCTCCGCGCCCGCCGCACGCGCCGTCCGGCTCCGGCTACGGCGCCGCGCGCATGCCGCTCGGCAAGAAACTGCGCGCGCCCGGCTTCTACCGCGCCGCGTGGATGATGGCGCTCGGCGTCGCGTTCGCGTTCGGCCTGACGTGGCTCGTGCGGATGAGCACCGGTCACACGACGTTCAAGCACTACATCGACGGCGAAGCGATCCTGACGGTCTCGCTGCTGGCCGTGCCGCTGCTCTTCCTCGTCGGCATCGGCGGCTTCGACTACTGGTTCTACTGGGCGGTCGGGCGCCCGACGCGGGCCGAGGACCACTCCCAGCACGGCGCTTACTCGTGGAAGGACTACTTCCGGATCAACACCGATCACAAGGTGATCGGCATCCAGTACACCGTCAGCTCGTTCTTCTTCCTGCTCGTCGGCGGCGGCATCGCGATGCTGATGCGCGCCGAGCTGGCGGCGCCCGGCGCGCAGTTCGTCGACGCGAACACCTACAACGGCCTGTTCTCGGTCCACGCTTCGCTGCTGATCTTCCTGTTCGTGATCCCCGTGTTCGCAGGACTCGGCAACTTCGTCATCCCGCTGATGATCGGCGCGCCCGACATGGCCTTCCCCCGGCTGAACGCGCTCTCGTTCTGGCTCTTGCCGGTCGCCGGCGCGCTGATGATCGGCAGCTTCTTCGCGCCCGGCGGCGCGTTCGCCGACGGCTGGACGGCCTACGCGCCGCTCTCGACAGACGCGCCCATCGGTCAGACCTTCTTCGCGATCGCCGTGCAGTTCGCCGGCGCCTCTTCGATCATGACCGCGCTCAACTTCCTCGTCACGATCATCACGATGCGCGCGCCGGGGATGAGCTTCTTCCGGCTGCCGCTGCTCGTCTGGGCGAACTTCGCGACGTCGCTGCTCGTCGTGATCGCGACGCCGTTCATCGCGGCGTCGCAGTTCTTCGTGCTGCTCGACCGCGCGCTCGGCTTCAACTTCTTCAACGCCGCGAAGGGCGGCGACGTGCTGATGTACCAACACGTCTTCTGGTTCTACTCGCATCCGGCCGTCTACATCATGATGTTGCCCGGCTTCGGCATCATCAGCGAAGTCATCGCCGTGAAGTCGCGCAAGCCGATCTTCGGCTACCGGATGATGGCGTTCTCGCTGCTGGCGATCGTCGGGCTCGGCTTCACCGTCTGGGCGCACCACATGTTCACGTCCGGCATGGCCGCGTGGATCCGCATCCCGATGGCGATCACGACGGCGATCATCGCCGTGCCGACCGGCATCAAGATCTTCTCGTGGCTGGCGACGCTGTGGCGAGGCGTGCTGCACCTCGACACGCCGATGCTGTTCGCGCTCGGCTTCCTGACGACGTTCACGCTCGGCGGGATCAGCGGCGTGATGCTCGCGATGATCCCGTTCGACATCCACGTCTCGGCGACGTACTTCGTCGTCGCGCACATCCACTACGTGCTGTTCGGCGGCTCGCTGATGACGATCTTCGCCGGCGTCTACTACTGGTTCCCGAAGATGACCGGGCGAATGTACGACGAGCGCCTCGGCAAGTGGCACTTCTGGACGACGTTCGTCTTCTTCAACCTGACGTTCGGGCCGATGCACATCCTCGGCCTGCAAGGGATGCCGCGACGCGTCGAGGACTACGCGTCGAAGTTCGCGACGCTCAACCTGCTGATCTCGATCATGAGCTTCGCGCTCGGCGCGAGCACGCTGATCTTCCTCTACAACATGGTCACGAGCTGGCGCGGCGGCCCGCGCGCGGTGAAGAACCCGTGGCGCGGGATGACGATCGAGTGGCAGGTCTCCTCGCCGCCGCCCGTGTTCAATTTCGACAAGGTCCCGACCGTCGTCGGCGGTCCGTACGAGTACGGCGTGCCCGGCGCGGTGCACGGGACGTTCGCGCCGACGCCGACGCCCGCGAGGGCGTCGGCCGGCGCCGGAGCGAGGCCTGGAATCGTGCGAGCGCCAAGCGAGTGAGCGGAGGAATGTGCCGATGAAGGAAGTGCTCGTAGTCGCCAACCGGACGCTCGGCGGCGCCAAGCTGCTCGACGCCGTGCGCTCGCGCGCCGCCGCAGGAGACGTGCGCTTTCGCCTCGTCGTGCCGCAGAGCCAGCCGCGCGCAGGGCTCGTCGTCTACGACGAGGCCGTGCGCGAAGCCGCGCAGGTGCGCGTCGACCTCGCGCTGTCGCTCGTCGCCGGCGAGTCGATCGACGCGACCGGCGAAGTCGGCGACCAGGACCCGTTCCTCGCGACGATGGACGCGATCGCCGCGCACCGTCCCGACGAAGTGATCGTCTCGACATACCCCGCCGTCAGCTCGGGCTGGCAGCGGCGCGACCTCGTCGAGCGGATTCGCAACGCGTCCGGCCTGCCCGTCGAGCACATCGTCGTCGACCTCGACCAGGAGGGGCTGCCGTTCGACGTGACGCTCGTGCTCGCGAGCAAGACGCTCGAAGGCGAGAGCCTGATCGAGCGCCTCAAAGCGAAGGGCGGCGCCGACGGACAGCGGCTGTTCATCGTCGTCGTGCCGCAGCCCGACGGCACCGGCGAAGCGCCGCGTCAGGCGCGCGCGCGCCTGGCGACGATGCTCGACCGGCTGCACAGCGCCGGCCTGCTCGCATCGGGCATGATCGGCGACCCCGACCCGTACAACGCCGCCGCGAACGCGCTCGAGCTGTTCCGCGTCGATGACATCGTCATCTCGACGCTGCCCGACGAGCGCTCCGGCTGGATGCGCGCGAACCTGATCGAGCGCGTGCAGAACGCGACTTCGGCGCCGGTCGAGCACGTCGTCGTCGACGTCGGCGCCACCGCTACCGCGACATCGGCGGCTTAGTCTCGTGAGACCGGAAGTCGAGCGTCGATTCGCAACGCGGGGCGCGATGCCCCGCGGAGGCAGCTGATCGTGGAGGCCGCGAGCATCGCACACGCCGTCGCGCACGACACGCATGGGGGCGCAGGCGACGGCGAGCACCACGGGCCGCCGGCGGCGAACGCGAGCTCGCGCGTCGAGCCGTCGCTGCTCGGGATGATGCTTTTCATCATCTCCGAGATCATGGTCTTCGGGGCGTTCTTCACGGCGTACTTCTTCATCCGCGTCGCGCAAGGAGACCCGTGGCCGGCGCCCGGCACGAAGCTGCCGATCGCCGTCGCCGGCTTCAACACGGCGATCCTCGTCTCCTCGTCGTTCACGATCCACTGGGCCGAGCAGTCGATCAAGCGCGGCAACCGCTTCGGCCTGAAGGCCGGCATGCTGACGACGTTCCTGCTCGGCTGCACGTTCCTCTTCATCCAGATCAACGAGTACGCGAACATCGGCTTCGCGCCGCAGGACCACGCGCAGCAGACGATCTTCTACTCGCTGACCGGCCTGCACGGCGCGCACGTGTTCATCGGCCTGCTGCTGCTGCTGTTCGTCACGATCCGCTCGTTCCGCGGCCATTACAGCGCCGAGGAGCATCGCGGCGTGGAAGTGCCGAGCATCTACTGGCACTTCGTCGACATCATGTGGCTGGTCGTATACACGACCGTCTACATCCTCTGAAGGCCGCGAGGTGCTGAATCCGCTGCGCAGCGAGGGCGAGGCGTTTCGCCTGCTGCTGTACGCGCTCGCCGTGATCGTGACGATCATCGTCGTGATCGAGCTCGTGCGCGCGATCGCCTAGGGACGCCGCTCGCGCGAGGCGTCAGCGCGAGCGTAAGCTTTCGCGATGGACTCGGCAGAGCGCGATAGGCGCGCTTTCATCGGAACCGTCGAGACGATCGCGACGCTCGTCGTGATCCTCGCCGTCGTCGCGCTGATCGTCTGGTTCTTCTTCTTCGCGCACAACCCGCTGCTGCGCGTTTAGCGGCGCCGCGCCGACGACTGACCGGACCGGGCGTTCGTCATCGACGGCGCACAGGCGCGAGCGGCGCCGGAGGAGGCGGTTGTGTGTTGTCTGCCGCGCGACGCGATAGCAATCGTATGTACGGCGTGTATACGTTTGCTATCACGCAGCAAACGGAGCACAGCCCCTCGTGGGCTTACCCGAAGAGGCTGGCGCGGTCGGCCCGGGCGCCGATCTACTTGACGGTCAGCGTGCCGTACATACCCGCGGCGCGGTGCCCTGGCGCCTCGCAGAAGAACGTGTACGCGCCGGGTTTCAGGTTGACGCTGACGCTCGCGGTGCCCTTCGTCACGAACTGGCTCGCGCCGATCTTCGAGCCCTTTTCGCTCGCTCCGCCTTCGCCGGTTTCGACGGCGATGTTGTGCGAGACGCCGGACATGTTCGGCATTTCGATCGTCACCTGGCCGGGCTTCGCGGTCGCCTTGTTCGTTTCGTAAGCGAGTTGCCCCTGCGCGTTGGCCGCGATCGACAGCTTGCCGTTCTTCTCTTCGGCCGGCTTGCCCGAGCCGGGCGCCTTCACTGCGCTCGCCAGCAGGCCGCTGTCTTTGCCCGGCTTCGCCGCCGATTCGGCGATGTATGCCGCGACGTCTTTGCGCTTGGAGCCGCTGACGAGGTTCTTCGGCATCGCGCCTTCGGGGTTCGGGATCTCGATCTGTTTTTCGACGATCCCGCGGACGATCGCGCGCCCCTCGCCTTCGGCGATCGCCGCGCGGAACGCTTCGTCGAGATTCGGCCCGACGATCCCTTTCGTTTCGGCCCGCGCGAGCGTGTGGCAGGAGCCGCACTTGGCGACGAAGACCTGCTTGCCGGTGATCAGGTTCGCGTTGTCGGCGCCCTTGACCGAGCACCCGGCCGTGCCGAGCGCGACTAGTGCAAGCGCGCCAAGCGTGCCGGCACGCACGCAGCGGTTCCGCCGCGTTGCGGCGGAACGTCCTCTCCCCTCGCTCGAAACGCTCGCTCCGCTCATGGGCCCGGCGGAACACTACCCGAAGGCGCGGTTGCTTCGGCGGCAGGCGAGCGAGCCGGACGAGCGCCGCTCATGGCCGCTGCAGTCGCTCCAGCTCGCCACGCGCGGCGGCGATCACACCGCGCGCGACGCCCTGCCACGACCAGCGCTCGCGAACCGTCTCGACGAGGCCCGCGCGAGCGCGCTCGCGAGCGTCGGAGTCGGCGCCGAGCCAGCCGACGACGCGCGCCGCCAGCGCACGGACGGCGCGATCGTCGACCGGAAACGAAAGCAGCTCCGCCAGCTCGCTCGGGACCGCTTCGGCGAGTGCGCTGCTGACCTCGGCGAGTCCCGAGTGCGCCGCGCTGACCGGCAGCGCTCCGCACGCGGCCGCCTCCGCGGCAACCATCCCGAACGCCTCGGGGAACGTGCTCGGCACGACGAGCGCCTCGCACGCCGGCAGCAGGTCGGCCAGCTCGTCGTGCTCGAGGCGCCCCGTCAGCACGACACGCTCACCGAGCGCGCGAGCGGCCTCGATATAGCGCACCCGCTGCTCGCTCGACAGACCGTCGAGGAACGCCAGCAGGTGGCGCAGCGGACGCGTCTCGCCAGTGTCTCCCTCGAGCGAGCGCCCCGCGCGCGCAATCTCGCGCGCCGCGTCCACGTCGCCTGCCTGCAGCGCGTCGCGCAGCCGCTCGAAGCCGGCGCGGTACGCGCCGAAGCCGACGACGACGAGCGTCGCGTCCGGCGCCTCCTCGAGCACGAGCGGCCAGGCGGCGAGCAGCAGGTCGACGCCCTTGCTGACGATCAGCTTGCCGACGAACGCGACGAGCCGGTCTCGCTCGGGGCGCAGCTCGGCCAGCGCGCGCGCGGCGGCGGCGGTGTCGCGCGTGAACGCGTCCGTCTGCTCGCCAGCTTCCGCCGCGGCCTCCCGGCCGCCGGTCGCCTGGTCCGCCAGCTCGCGGCGCGCGCGCTCGTCCTCCTCGCCCAGTCGCGCCGCGAGCGCACGCACTCCGGCGACGGCGTCCTCGCGCGAGCGCGGCGCGAAGCGCTCGACGTCGACGCCGGGCGGTCCCAGGCGGGTGCGGCGTTCGACGTCTGGATCGCCGAGCGCCCGCCACAGGCTCGCGGCCGTGTGATGCGAGCCGACGAGGATCCCGCTCGCGGCGCTGACGCCCTCGCGCGCGAGCGGCAGGAAGCGCTCTGGCTCGGGCTTGACCGTGTACTCGAGCGCGCTGCCGTGCACCTTGACCGCGTACGGAAGCTCGCCGCCGAGCGCGCGAGCGAGGATCACAGGGCCCATCACGAGATGGTTGGCGAGCGCCAAGTCGGGCGAGAGGAGCTCGACGAGCTCACGCACGGCGCGCACGTTCGCTTCGACGTAACGCGCGAGTTGCGCGTCGCTGCACTCCGCGAACGTTCGCGCCTCGATGCCCTCGTAGCGATCGGCGACGTAGACCGGCAGCAGGCCGCCGATGTCCGGTCGATAGACCGTGCAGCGAACCGGCGCCTGCGCATCCGGCGCACGCACGTCGCGCACGCGCAGCTCGCCCGTGTCCCAGTCGCCGACGGCGTCGACGAACGGCTGGCGCTCGGCGTGGCGGTCCTGGCTGAGCAGGTGGACCTCGTGGCCGAGCGCGACGAACGCCGCCGCCAGCCGCGCGTTGTAAACGTTCGATCCCGTGCCGGCGAGCAGATAGCCGTGGAACACGAGGATGCGCACCACTCGACCCTACCTATCGATCGCCTCCCCGTCGGCCGCTCCGATAAAGTCTGCGTCGTGAGCAGCAAGCAGCGCTACCGCATGCGCAACCCGTCGAGTGGGCGCGAGATCGTCTTCGACGCTCAGCCCGGCGAGATCTACCGCGACCGCGAGTCTGGTGAGAAGCTCGAAGTCGTCGGCAAGGTGCTGCCGCTCGCGCCGTCTGAATCGCGACTGGCCTGGGCGGTCGAGAACCTGCGCTTTTGCAGTTGGTGCGACCAGCTCGCGCAGAAGGACCTCAACGACTGTCCGACGTGCGGCAGACGGATGGGACCGCTCGGCTCGCGAGCGGGAGATCGTTGAAAGCTCGCGCGCTCGCTCTCGCGCTGGCGCTGTTGCTCGCCACGACGCTCGCAGCATGTGGCGGCGGCGGCAGCAGCGCGTCCGACGCCGTGCCCAAGAGCACGCCTGAAGTAACGCCGCCGAACGACACGAGCGCGGAAAAGGCCGCCGTGCAGACGACTTCGACTTCGACGCAGACGACGAAAACGTCGACCTCGGGCGAAAGCGAAAGCGCGGCGAACGAATCGGGCGGCAACGAAGCGACCGAAGAACCGGCGAGCGGCGGCAGCTCCAGCGGCGCCGGCGAAGAAGAAAAAGCCGCCACCCCCTCCGGCGGCGCGACAGCCGAAAAAGCCGAAGAAAAATCGGCGGCCGAATCGAGCCCGTCCGGCGGCGCCAGCGCGCCGACCAAATAGCGGCCTCTCCGGCCGCCCAGCGGCGTCCTACGGCGTTGAGATCAGCGTGGCGCTGTAGGTCAGACGCGCGGTCTGATACAGGCAGTAGTACTGCACGGCCGAGCCGATCGACGTCTGCGTGCTTTGCGAGCTGGTGCTCGAGCACTGCTTCTTTTCGCGGCTTGCGCGCCACGATGTGTCCTTGCCGAAGCCGAGCGCGAGCGCCGGCGCCCAGGTCGGCACGGTCAGCGCGATGATGTCGCCCTTTTTGACCTTCAGCGCCGTTTCGAGCGGGAACTGGACCGATTTGCCGAAGTACTTTTCGAGCTTCTCGGTCGGGCCGGACGCGACCAGCTTGTAGGTCAGGTTCGGTTTCTTTTCGGCGCGCAGGATGGCGATGCCGGCTTCGGCGGCGCCGCCCTCGTTGGCGTTGAAGAACTTGACCTGCGTCGCGTTCGGCTTGCCGAGCGTGATCGTCCAGCCAACGACGGAGCCTTCCTTCGGCGCGTTCACCAGCGTCGTGTTCGTCGCGACCTTGACTTGGAAGCCGGTCGTGCGGCTGACGGCCAAACACGGGCTCGCCGGGCAGCTCGGGACCGTTTCAGGCGTCGTCGCCGGGATCACGCCGACTTCGGCGATCGTCGCGGGCGCAACGGCCGGAATTACGAGGACGAGCAGCAAGCTCGCGAAGATGGCCAGGTATATGCGTTTCATCGTTGCCCTTCAACACGCCCGACGGCTGGATGTAGCGCTTTGACCATTCGCTATTCGCCGCCGAGTTCCTTTGCCGCGGCGGCAATCTCGGCCGGATCGCCGGCCTGCGGCACCCACGGCAGTCGCAGCCCGTCGCCGTCGTAGCGCGGGATCACGTGCACGTGGAAGTGGAAGACCGTCTGGAACGCAACCGCTCCGCATGAGTTCAGCAGGTTGACGCCGGCCGCGTTCAGCCGCTGCTCGATCCGTCCGGCGAGCCGCTGAGCAGACAGCGCGACGGCCGCGAGATCCTCGCCGGAGATCGCCAGCAGGTCGCGCGAATGCTCGCGTGGGAGGACGAGCGCGTGTCCGCGCGTAGCCGGCGCGATGTCCATGAACGAGATCGTGCGCTCGTCTTCGTCGACGATCGTCGCCGGAAGCTCGCCGGCGACGATCTTGCAGAAGATGCAGTCGGGGTCGCGCACCGCTCGAAGCCTATTCGGATCGGGCGTGCTCGTCGTGCGCGCGAGCTTCGAGCAGGGCGAGCGCCTGCTCGCGCGTCGTGACCTCGCCGGCATACTGCGCCGCGGCCAGCTCGCCGAGCAGCGCGCCGATCCGCGGTCCCGGCGCGATCCGGAGCTGCGCGGCGAGCTCATCGCCGCGCAGCAGCGGCTGCGCGGCGCCGTCGGCGCGCCAGCGCAGCGCGTCGATCAGCATCGCGCGCGCGACGTCGAGGTGGGCGATGATCGCCGGCTGCGCGCGATCGCCGCGCGTCGCGAGACGGTCGGCGACCGACAGCAGCGTGACGTCGACCTCGACCGGCTGCGTCGCGTGCAGGTAGGAGTACACGGTGCGGCGCGCGAGCGGCTGCGGCTCGTGCACGAGGAAGCCGAGACGCAGGTGATGGCGCGCGAGCGCTGCGACATGCGCGCGCAGCCGCTCGCTCGTGCGCAGCCGGCCGAGCGTCTCGCGCGCGAGTCGCGCGCCGCGCTCGTCGTGTCCGATGAACGTGACGCGCCCGTCGGGGCGCACGCCGCGCGTCAGCGGCTTGGCGGCGTCGTGCATCAGCGCGCCCCAGCGCAGCGCTTCGCCGCGCGTCAGCCCGTCGGCGAGCGGCTCGGCGAGCAGCGCCGCGACGTCGGCCCGGCGTTCGCCGATCGCCGCCTCGAGCTCATCGTCGACCGCGCCGGGGTCGGTGGCGAACCGCTCGAGCGCAATCGTCCGCTCGAGCACCTCGATCGTGTGGTCGTGGACGTCGGCGTGGTGGAAGCGGTTCTGCTCGACGCCGCGCAACGCGTCGAGCTCCGGCAGCACGACGGCGGTCGCGTCGAGCCGCGAGAGCAGCTGCAGGCCGCGCAGCGCCTCGCGCGAGCCGATGATCCGCCGCAGCTCGACGAACACGCGCTCGGGCGAGCAGCGCGCGAGTCCGCCGACATGCTCACGCGCACGGCGGAGCGTGTCTGGCTCGGCGTCGAGGCCGAGCTCGACGGCGACGCGAACGAGGCGCAGCACGCGCAGCGGGTCTTCGGCGAACGCGCTCGCGGCGACCATTCGCAGGCGCTTGGCCGACAGGTCGGCGATGCCGCCGGTCGGGTCGATCGGCTCACCGCCGCCGAGCGGCTCGGCGATCGCGTTGACGGTGAAGTCGCGCAGCGCGAGGTCGGCGTGCAGCGAGCCGCCGCGCAGCGGCTCGACGTCGACCTGCCACGAGGAGTCGCGCGCGCAGACGCGCCAGGCGCCGAACTCCTCGGAGAGCGCGAAGCACGCCGCGCGCCCGGCGGCACGAGCGATCGCGCGCGCCGCCTCGCGCGGGTCGCCGTCGACGACGACGTCGAGATCGCCGGTCTCGCGTCCGAGCAGCCGATCGCGGATCGCGCCGCCGACGAGCCACGCCGGACGATCGCCGAGCGCGTCGCGCGCGGCGTCGAGCGCGTCAGCCACGGCGTGCCGGGAGCCAGACCCGTGCATCCGAAACGGAGTCGTCGTCATGGTCGACTCGCGGCACGCGCGGCGTCAGACCACAGGTGATCTCGTAGTTGATCGTGTCCAGACGGCGCGCCACTTCCTCGGCCGTGATTCGCTCGTCGCCGTCGTCGCCGATCAGGACAGCTGGCCTTCCGAGCATTCGCCGCGCGCCGGCATCCGCGCCGAGATCGATCGTCACGTTGTCCATGCTGACGGTGCCGACCAGCGGATAGCGTGCGCCGTCGATCAGCGCCTCCGCGTTGTTCGACAGCCCGCGCCGCCAACCGTCGCCGTAGCCGATCGGCAGCACGCCCAGCCACGTGTCGCGCTCGGCGACGAAGCGCCGCCCATAGCCGGCGCTCTCGCCGGCCCGGCAGAGCTTCACGTCAGCCACGTACGAGGTGAGCGTCAACGCCGGCGTGAGCCCTCGCTCGATCGGGTCGACTCCGAATGGGTCGAGGCCGTAGATCGCAACGCCGCAGCGCACCATGTCGAAGTGCGATCGCGGATCGCGCAGTGTGGCGGCGCTGTTCGCAGCGTGCGCGATCAGCTCCGGCTGGCGAGCCTTCTCCTCCGCAGCCCAGCGCGAGAAGATGTCCAGCTGGCCGGCGAAGAAGCCGTCGTCGTCCGCTTCGTCGGCCGTCGCGAAGTGCGTCATCAGGCCGACCGGCTCGACGCCGTCGGTCGCTCGCGCGAGCGCGAGAACTCGCGAGGCGACCTCGACGCTGCGCGTGCCGAGGCGACCCATGCCCGAGTCGAGCTTGACGTGCACCGCGCCGCCGCCGGCGTCGGCCACAGCCCGCACCTGCTGCTCGTTCCACACGACGACATCGGCGAGAACGTCACGCACGACAGAGGGCAGCTCCTCCGACTGAAGCGCTCCCATGACGAGGATGTCCGCGCCCAGGAACAAGTTGCTCCGATGCAGCTCATCGGCCTCCTGCGCGGTCGCAACCGCTAGCCAGCTCGCACCTCCGCGAAACGCCGCGATCGCGCTCGCGACCGCGCCGTGACCGTAACCGTCCGCCTTGACGACCGCGCACAGCTTGGCGCCCCCGCTCAGCTGGGCACGCAGGCGCTCGCAGTTCCGCGCGATCGCGGTCCTGTTCACGCTTGCCTGCGCGCGCGGAGCGCTTGCGATGTCGGCCCGCACGCTCACGACTCTGCGCCCCCACGCGCGGCGGGCAGCGCGGCGATCACGTCGCTTGCGATGACGCCCTCGGGCGTGCCCTGGCGGCGAGCGGCCTCACGGCCTGCGGCCGCGTGCAGCCAGACGCCGGCGGCAGCCGCCGTGAACGCGTCGAGGCGTTGCGCGAGCAGCGCGGCGATCACGCCGGTCAGCACGTCGCCGGTTCCGGCGGTCGCGAGCGCGGGACTGCCGCCGCGGCTGACGGCGACCTCGCCGGACGGCTTCGCGATCAGCGTGTCATCGCCCTTCAGCACGACGACTGCGCCCGACTGCTCGGCGGCGGCGCGCACGTGGCGCAGGCGCTCGCGCTCGATCTCCTCGCTGTCCAGCTCGAGCAGGCGAGCGAGCTCGCCGGCGTGCGGCGTGAGCACCGTCGGCGCTTCGCGCGCGCGAAGCTCGGCCAGCCGTCCGGCGTGGGCGTTGAGGCCGTCGGCGTCGAGCACGAGCGGCGCCTGCGCGGCACGGGCGAGCATCCGCGCGAACGCGACGGCGCCGTCGCTGCGGCCGAGTCCCGGTCCGAGCGCGAGCGCACCGCCGGGACGGATGCTCTGGGTCACCTCCTCGACGGCCGCCGGCGCGAGCGAACCGTCGCGCTCGGCCAATCCGCGCGTCATCAGCTCGGGCGTCGCGGCGGCGGCGAGCACGTCCTGCAGCGAGCCCGGCACGCATGCGATCACATAGCCGGCGCCGGCGCGCATCGCCGCGTGCGAGGCCATCCGCGGCGCTCCGCTCAGCCCGCGCGAGCCGCCGGCGACGACGACCTGGCCGGAGACGAACTTCGTCGTGTCGCCGGCGCGCTTCGGCAGCAGCTCGGCGATCGACTGCGAGATCAACCCAATCGTCGGGTTGAGCGGAGCGCCGCGCGGCACGCCGATCTCGATCGTCTCGACTTCGCCGGCGTGCGCCTTGCCGGGCATGATCCACAGACCCGGCTTGGCCGCGTGGAAGGTCACCGTCGCGACGGCTTCGACGGCCGCGCCGGCGACGATGCCGCTCGACGCGTCGACGCCGCTCGGCACATCGACGGCGACGACAGGAGCGCGGGCGTCGTTGATCGCGTCGATCGCAGCCCCGGCCGGGCCGTGAGGCTCACCCGCGAAGCCGGTTCCAAGCAGCGCATCGACGATCACCGCGGCTCGCGCGATCGCCTCTTTCGCGGCGGAGTCGGCGAGCGACAGGGGCGCCTCGCCGGGCAGGCGCTTCAGGTTCGCGGCCGCGTCGCCGCTGAGCTGCTCGGGCGGCACAACGCAGACGACGGCGACCTCGCGACCGGTCTCGCGCAGCAGCCTCGCGACAACGAGGCCGTCGCCGCCGTTGTTGCCCTTGCCGCACAGCACCGCGACGAGGCCGTCGGGCACGCGGCGCGAGACCTCGCGCGCGACGCCTTCGCCGGCGCGCTCCATCAGCTCCAGGCCGGGGACGCCGTGCCGCTCGATCGCCCAGCGATCGACGGCCCGCATCGCTTCGGCGTCGGGAAGAGGTGTCAGCCAGTCGGCAAGCTGCGCCACTGCAGCGATGCTAGATGGTGGCGCGCCGCACGACGCGCGCGGCTACTCGACGGTGACCGTCTTGGCGAGGTTGCGCGGCTGATCGACGTTCAGGCCGCGTTTGCGCGCTATCGAGTACGCGAGCAACTGCAGCGGGACCACGGCGAGGATCGGCTGCAGCATCCAGTCGCTCGCGGGAACGCCGATCGAAGCGTCGACGTGCGCGTCGACGTCGCCGTCGCCGTCGGTGCTGACGGCGATCACATAAGCGCCGCGCGCACGCGCCTCTTGGATGTTCGAGACGAGCTTGTCGAGCACCGGCGAGCGCGTCGCGACGCAGACGACCGGCGTCGCCTCGTCGAGCAGCGCGATCGGGCCGTGCTTCATCTCACCGGCGGCGTACGCGTCGGTCGAGATGTAGGAGATCTCCTTCAGCTTCAGCGCGCCCTCGAGCGCGACCGGCAGCCCGACGTGGCGCCCGATGTAGAAGAAGAACTCGGCCTGCCAGCAGTGCTCGGCGACCGCGTCGACCGCCGGTCCGGCCTGCTCGACGAGCTCATCGAGCAGGTGCGGCAGGCGCTTGAGCTCGCCGACGAGCTCGGCGATCCGCTCAGGCGGAAGCGTCTCGCGCAGCTCGGCGAGGCGCAGCGCGAGCAGGTACATCGCGGCGACCTGGCAGACGAAGGTCTTCGTCGCGGCGACGCCGATCTCCAGCCCGGCGCGCGTGTAGAGCACGCCGTCGGCCTCGCGCGTGGCCTGCGAGCCGCGCGTGTTCGTGACCGCGAGCACGGTCGCGCCGCGCTCGCGCGCCAGGCGCATCGCCGCGAGCGTGTCGGCCGTCTCGCCTGACTGCGAGACGCCGATCACGAGGTCGCCGGGGCCGACGACCGGGTTGCGATAGCGATACTCCGAGGCGATGTCGAGCTCGACCGGGATCCGCGCCCACTCCTCCAGCGCGTAGCGGCCGATCACGCCGGCGTGGTAGGCCGTCCCGCAGGCGACGACGACGATCCGCCGCACGCCGGCGAGGATCGACTCGTCGAGCGCGCCCTCCTCGTCGAGGTCGATCCCGTCGCCGCGCGCGGTGCGGTCGAAGATCGTGTCGGCAACCGCGTCGGCCTGTTCGTGGATCTCCTTCAGCATGAACGTGTCGAAGCCGCCCTTCTCGGCGGTCTCCTGATCCCAGTCGACCGCTTCGACCGCGCGATCGACGCTCGCGCCGTCGGCGGCGGTGACGATGCTGACGCCGTCCGGGTGCAGCACGGCGATCTCGCCGTTCTCGAGATACTGCACGTCGCGCGTCTCGGAGAGGAACGCCGGCACAGCGGAGGCGACGAACTGCTCGCCGTCGCCGCGCCCGATGATCAGCGGGCACTCCTTGCGCGCGCCGACGAGCACGTCGGGCTCGTCGAGGCTCATCGCGACGAACGCGTAGTGACCCTCGAGCTCGGCGAACGCCAGCCGCACGGCCTCGGCGAGGTCGTCGGTGTAGTGCGCGGCGACGAGATGCGCGATGACCTCGGCGTCGGTCTCCGACGTGAACACGCTGCCGGCGGCCGACAGTCGCGCCTTCAGCGTCATGTAGTTCTCGACGATGCCGTTGACGACGACGTGGATGCGGTCGCGATTGTCGTAGTGCGGGTGCGCATTCTCCTCGCTGACGCGCCCGTGCGTCGCCCAGCGCGTGTGGCCGATGCCGGTCGTCGCCGGTCGCGCGGCGACTGCAATCGCGCTCTCGCTGTCACTGCGTGCTGCGTCGTGCAGCGCGAGCTTGTCTTGCAGCGCGCTCAGGTTGCCGACGGCGCGGACGGCCTCGATGCGATCGTCGGCGATCACCGAGATGCCAGCCGAGTCATAGCCGCGGTACTCGAGCTTGCTCAGCCCGTCGAGCAGCAGCCCGCGCACCGGGCGGCCTCCGACGTAGCCAACGATCCCGCACATCGAATCGAAGATACCAGCGGCTTTCGATGTCGCACGCCCTGCACGGACGCCGCCAGACGCTTGTTCTAGGCGAGCTCGGCCCGCACGAGCGCCGCGAGACGCTCGCAGACCTCGTGCGCCTCGTCCTCGCTCGGCGCCTCGACCATCACGCGCACGAGCGGCTCGGTGCCGCTCGGGCGCACGAGCACGCGTCCGCGCCCGCTCAGCTCGCGGTCGGCGTCTTGCACCGCCTGCTTGACCTCGTCGGCGTGCGCGTAGGCGTCGCGGTCGCGCACACGCACGTTGACGAGTCGCTGCGGCAGCTTCGCCATCGCGTGGCGCTCGCTGAGATCGCCGCCGGCGAGCGCCTCCATCGTCAGCAGCGCGCTGGCGATGCCATCGCCGGTGCGGTTGAAGCCCATCTCGATGATGTGCCCGGACTGCTCGCCGCCGAGCACCCAGTCGCGTGCGCGCAGCTCCTCGAGCACGTAGCGGTCGCCGACGTTCGTCGTCGCGACGGCGACGCCGGCGCGCTCCATCGCCGAGTGGAAGCCGTAGTTGGTCATCACCGTGACGGCGACGCCGTCGCCGCGGAGACGGCCGCTGTCGCGCAGGTGCAGCGCGGCGAGCGCGAGCAGCTCGTCGCCGTCGACGACCTCGCCAAGGCGGTCGACAGCGAGTACGCGATCGCCGTCGCCGTCGAACGCGAAGCCGATGTCGTGACCGCCGTCGCGCACGCGCTCAGCGAGCGCCTCGACGTGCGTCGATCCGACGCCGGCGTTGATGTTGAGCCCATCCGGCTCGTCGGCGATCACGCTGACGTCCGCGCCGAGGCGGCGGAAGATCTCCGGCGCGACGTCGAACGTCGCGCCGTTGGCGCAATCGAGCAGCACCGCGACGCCGCCCAGCTCGAGCGCGGCGAAGCGCGTGTGCAGCTCGCGCAGGTAGTCCTCGCCGGCTCCGCGCAGGTCGCGCACGCGGCCGATCGCGGCCGGCGCCTCGCTGGCGTCGTCGCCGATCGCCAGTTCGATCTGGCGCTCGGCCTCGTCGGAGAGCTTGTAGCCGTCACCGGCGAAGAACTTGATGCCGTTGTCCTCGTACGGGTTGTGCGAGGCCGACAGCACGACGGCGAGGTCGAAGCCGTAGCGACCGAGCAACAGCGGCGCGGCCGGCGTCGGCAGCACGCCGCCGAGCAACGCGTCGCCACCGGCCGAGCTGATGCCTGCCGCGACTGCCGCTTGCAACATCTCGCCGGACTCGCGCGTATCGCGCAAGATCAGCACCTGCGGGCGCTCGGACGGCGCCTGCGCGGTCGCCGCGCGCGCGAGCGAGAGCGCGAGCTCGGCCGTCAGGAACTGACCGGCGAGTCCTCGCACACCGTCCGTCCCGAACAGCTTGCGGGCCATCGTCACCCTCGTGTTATCGGCGCTAGCGCTTGGAGAACTGAGGCTTCTTGCGGGCCTTCTTCAGGCCGGCCTTCTTGCGCTCCTTCGCGCGCGAGTCACGCGTGAGGAAGCCGCGGCGCTTGAGCTCGCCACGCAAGTTCGGATCGGCCTCGAGCAACGCGCGTGAGACGCCGTGGCGAAGCGCGCCGGCCTGCGCGGAGATGCCGCCACCGTGCAGGCGCGCGACGACGTCCATCTTCTCCTGATAGCCGACCGTCTCGAGCGGCTGGCGGATGTTGCGCTGGAGCGTGTCGCGCGGGAAATGCTGCTCGAGCGTGCGCCCGTTGATCAGATACGTGCCCTTGCCCGGACGCAGCGTGACGCGCGCGATCGCCGTCTTGCGCTTGCCCGTCGCGCGGTAGCGCGCGCCTGCGGCAAGGTCGATCGCGGCGGTCGCGATCGGCTCGCTGAGCGTCTCGCCATCGTCGGCGTCAGCGCCCGTCGTCGCCTCGCCATCGTCGCTCTCGACGGCGTACGGGTCCTCGTAGCCCTGCTGCTCGCGACCTAGCGGGTCGGCGCCCTCGGGAACGATGTCGACTTCGAGGTGCGCTCCGGGCACGGACGGTTTCACCGGCGCGGCGACGTCAGCGTCGTCGCCTTCGTCCTCGTCCTCGTCAACGGCTGCCGCTACGGCAGCCGCGTCCTCGGACTCCTGCAGCGCCTCCAGCGCGGCGTCCTCAGCGGAGCCGGCGATCTCCTGCGCGTCATCGCTCGGCACAGCGTGGCCCTCGCCTGCAGGTGCGGCCGCGATCGGCTCGGGCGCACTCTCGCCGCCGGCCTCGATCGCCTCCTCGGCGGCCTCGAGCGCGGCGTCCTCGGCGGAGCCGGCGATCTCCTTGGCGTCGTCGCTCGGCACGGCGTGCTGCGGTGTCTCCTCGGCCGGAGTCTCCGGCGTGTCCTCGTCGGCCATCAGCGCTCGATCTCCAGGATTTGCGGTTTCTGGGCGACGTGCGGGTGCTCCGGCCCGGCGTACACCTTCAGCTTGGTCAGTTGCTTACGCGCGAGACGGTTGCGCGGCATCATCCCTTTGACGGCGAGGCGGATGATCTCCTCGGGACGGCGCGCGATCATCTCCTCGAATGTGCGCGAGCGCAGCCCGCCGGGGTAGCCCGAGTGGCGGTAGTAGCGCTTGTCGGCGCGCTTGTTGCCCGTCACGTGGATCTTCTCGGCGTTGATCACGACGACGAAATCGCCGGTGTCGATGTGCGGCGTGTACTCCGGCTTGCGCTTGCCGCGCAGCATGTCGGCGATCTGCGTCGCGACGCGGCCGAGCGTCAGCCCGTTGGCGTCGACGAGCAGCCAATTGCGCTCGCGATCGGTCGGCTTCGCCACATATGTCTTCGTCGAGGGCGCCATGGGCGTGAAAAAGGCCACGCTGCCGATCGTCGACCGGAGGCGCGGCGGAGGGACATCATAGGCGAAGTCGGGCTTCGCCGTAAGCACATTCAGGCGAAGTTGTCCATGCAGTCGACTGCGAACCGGGCGCGGCGCGCCCTCACTCCCACTCGATCGTGCCCGGCGGCTTTGAAGTTATGTCGAGGACGACCCTGTTGACCTCGCGCAGCTCGTTGATCATCCGCGAGGCGATCGTCTCGAGCAGGTCGTACGGCAAGCGCGCCCAATCGGCGGTCATCGCGTCGTCGCTCGTGACGGCGCGCAGCACGACGACGTAGCCGTATGTGCGCTCGTCGCCCTGCACGCCGACGGTGCGCACGTCGGGCAGCACACAGAACGACTGCCACAGCTCGCGGTAGAGGCCGGCCTTGCGGATCTCCTCCTGCAGGATGTAGTCGGCCTCGCGCAGCACGTCGAGGCGCTCTTTCGTCGCTTCGCCGCCGACGACGCGGATCGCAAGGCCGGGGCCGGGGAACGGCTGGCGCCAGACGAGCCGATCGGGCAGGCCGAGCTCGGCGCCGACGGCGCGCACCTCGTCCTTGAACAGCGCGCGCAGCGGCTCGACGAGGTCGAATTCGAGGTCCTCCGGCAGGCCGCCGACGTTGTGGTGGGACTTGATCGTCGCCGCGCCGGCGCCGCCGCCGGACTCGATCACATCCGAGTAGAGCGTCCCCTGCACGAGGAAGCGTGCGCCGTCGCCGCCGACTCCGGCGAGGCGCTCGGCCTCCTCCTCGAAGACACGGATGAACTCGGCGCCGATCGCCTTGCGCTTGGCCTCGGGCTCGGTGACGCCTTTGAGCCGCTCGAGGAAGCGCTGCTCGGCGTCGACGGCGACGAGCGGCACCTTGAACGTGTCGCGGAAGGCGCCGATCACCTGCTCGCCCTCGTCCTTGCGCATCAGCCCGTGGTCGACGAACACGCACGTCAGCTGGTCGCCGACCGCGCGGTGCACGAGCAGTGCGGCGACTGACGAGTCGACGCCGCCGGAAAGCCCGCAGATCACTTGCGCCTCGCCGACTTGCGCGCGAATCCGCCGGATCTGTTCGTCGACGATCGAAGCGGCCGACCAGCTCTGCTCGCAGCCGCAGATCTCGGTCAGGAAGCGCGTCAGGATCTCCTGGCCGTAGGGCGTGTGGACGACCTCGGGATGGAACTGGATGCCGTAGATCGCACGCTCGGTGTCCTCGACGGCGGCGACCGGCGAGGAGCTGGAGGAGGCGAGCGCGGTGAAGCCCGGCGGCGGCTCGTAGACGGTGTCGCGATGCGACATCCAGCAGGTCTGCTCGGCCGGCATTCCGCGCAGCAGCACGCCCGGATTGGACACGTGCAGGTCAGAGCGGCCGAACTCGCCGACGTCGGCCTGCTCGACGCGACCGCCGAGCTCGTGGACGAGCAGCTGCATGCCGTAGCAGATGCCGATCACCGGGACGCCGAGCTCGAGCAGCTCGCGCTGCAGCTTCGGCGCGCCCGGCGCGTAGACCGAGGCGGGGCCGCCGGAGAGGATCACGCCGCGCGGCTTGCGCTTGGCGATCTGCTCGACGGCGACCGTGTGCGGCAGCAGCTCGGAGAACACGCCGCAGTCGCGCACACGGCGCGCGATCAGCTGGCTGTACTGACCGCCGTAGTCGATCACGACGATCTCCTCGATCGCCGCGTCGATCGCGCCTGGCTCGGCGGCAGTCCCTTCAGGCGCCGTTACGGCGACCTCAGTCATGTACTAGCGCTGCCGCCTTGCCGTTCGTCGCGCCCATGCCGACCTGCTGGTCGCGCTGCAGCGACTTGCCCTCCGTCTGAAGCGCGGGCGCGATCACGACCTCGGCGCGGTTGAACTCGGCGAGGTCCTTGTGGCCGCACGTCGCCATTGAGGTGCGCAGGCCACCGAACAAGTTGAACGTGCCGTCGTTCTCGCGCGCGGGGCCGGTGAGGATCTCCTCGAGCGTGCCGTTCTGGTGCGTCGCGACGCGCGCGCCGCGCGGCAGGCTCGGGTGGAACGTCGCCATGCCCCAGTGGAAGCCACGTCCGGGCGCCTCGTAGGCGCGCGCGAGCGGCGAGCCGATCATCACGGCGTCGGCGCCGAGCGCGATCGCCTTGGAGACGTCGCCGCCGTTTTTCATTCCGCCGTCGGCGATCACCTGCGCGTACTCGCCGGTCTCGAGCATGTGCGTCGAGCGCGCGTGCGCGACGTCGGCGATCGCCGTCGCCTGCGGCACGCCGATGCCGAGCACGCCGCGCGTCGTGCAGGCGGCGCCCGGGCCGACGCCGACGAGCACGCCCGCCGCGCCCGTGCGCATCAGGTGCAGGCCGGTGTGGTAGGAGGCGCAGCCGCCGACGACGACCGGCACGTCGAGTGAAGGGATGAACTCCTTCAAGTTGAGCGGCTCGGAGACGGTCGAGACGTGTTCGCCGGAGACGACCGTGCCTTGGATCACAAGCACGTCGAGGCCTGCGTCCATCGCGATCTCGTAGTACTTGAGCACGCGCTGCGGTGTCAGCGAGGCGGCGACGACGACTTTCTGCTCCTTGATCTCGGCGATCCGTCGCGCGATCAGCTCGGGCTTGATCGGCTCGGCGTAGATCTCCTGCATCTCGCGCGTCGCGAGATCCTTCGGCAGCGAGGCGATCCGCTCGAGCTGCTCCTCGGCGTCCTCGTAGCGCGTGAAGATCCCCTCGAGGTTGAGCACGGCGAGCCCACCGAGGCTGCCGATGATGCCGGCGGTGCGCGGTGAGACGACGCCGTCCATCGCCGAGGCGAGCATCGGCAGCTCGAACTGGTAAGGCCCGAGTTTCCACGAGATGTCGATGTCGTCGGGATCGCGCGTGCGTCGCGAGGGGACGATCGCGATGTCGTCGAAGCCGTACGCCTGACGGGCCTTCTTGCCACGTCCGATCTCAATTTCCATCGCTAGATCCTCGCAGTCGTTTCGGACGAGAAAACCCCGCTCGCGGCGGGGCTGAAACGGGGCCGGCGACGTGCCGAGGAGGTGTTGTCGCGGGCGTCGGCCAACCGAGTTTGAGCATAGCAACGGCGGCCCGCGACTTATCCCCTTGGATATCCTCGTTTGCATGAGCGCGGGGGTCGACACGAGCTACGACGCGCACGCGATCGAGGCGCGCCGGCAAGCGGCTTGGCGCGAGCGCGAGGCTGCGCGCACGCCGACGGCGTTCGACGAGCGCGCGCACCTGTACATCAAGCCGTCGGCGCCGTTCACGTCGGGCAACGTGCACATCGGCCACGTGCGCAGCTACTCGATCGGAGACGCGTACGCGCGCTTCCAACGCGCGCGCGGGACCAGGGTGCTGTTCGCGTTCGGCTTCGACGCGTTCGGCCTGCCGGCGGAGCTCGGCGCGATCTCGCGCGGCATGCCGCCGAGCGAGTGGGTCGCGCGCTGCGCCGAGCACATGACCGGCCAGCTGCAGCGCCTCGGCTTCTCGTTCGACTGGGAGCGCACGTTCATGAGCTCGGACCCGATCATGTACCGCTGGTCGCAGTGGCTGTTCCTGCAGCTGCTCGAGGCGGGGCTGATCTATCGCGGCGCCGGAAACGTCGACTGGTGCGACACATGCCAGACGACGCTCGCGACGATCCAGGTCGAGGACGGCCTCTGCTGGCGCTGCCACAACCCGGTCCGGCTGATCGAGCGCCCGACGTGGTTCCTGCGCGTCAGCGCGTACACGGAGGAGAACGACCGTCGGCTCGACGAGCGTGCGGCGAGCGGCAAATGGGACGAGGTCGCACTCGCGAGCCAGCGCTTCGTGCTCGGTCGCGTCGACGGCGTCGAGGTCGAGCTGTCGGCGGCTGACGGCGCGCGGCTGACGGTGTTCACGCCACACGCGGACGCGCTCGAGCAGGCGCGCTTCGTGCTGGTCTCGCCGAAGCATCCGGAGATCGAGGAGTGGGCGTCCGAGCCGCGGGTTCGCGAGCGCCTCGAGGAGCTGCGCTCGGGCGGAGTGGAGCGCAGCTCGCGCGATGCGCGCTCGTTCGCGCTCGTCGACACCGGTCGCACGCTGCCGTCGCCGGCCGGCGGGGCGCCGCTGCCGGTGCTGATCTCGCCTGGCGTCGACGGACGCTTCGGCACGACGGCGGTGTTCGGCGTTCCCGGGCAAGATCGCACCGACGAGGTGATCGCCGAGCGCCTGCCGGGCCTGCTGGGCGCGGCGCGGGCCGACAGCGCGGCGGCGGAGGGCGGCGAGGTCTCGACGCCGAAGCCGGCGGTCCGCTACAAGGCCGACGACTTCTCGATCTCGCGCCAGCGCTCGTGGGGCACGCCGATTCCGATCGTCTACTGCGCGACGCACGGCGCGGTGCCGCTGGCGAAGGAGCAGCTGCCGGTGCTGCTGCCGCTCGACATCACGCCGACAGGGACCGGCAATCCGCTGGCGGAGCTCGACGAGTTCGTGCAGAGCGCGTGCCCGCTGTGCGGCGGCCCGGCGGAGCGCGAGACGGACACGCTCGACTGCCACTTCGACGCGTTGTGGCTGTGGCTGCCGGTCGCGGTGCCGCCGGAGTCGCGCGAGGACTCGTTGGAGCAGATCCTCGCGCTGGCCGACTTGCGTCGCTGGCTGCCGTCGGAGCGCGTCGTCGCGGGCTCTGACAGCGGCAACTTCGTGTTCGACCAGCGGATCGTGACGAAGGCGCTGCGTGACATCGGCCCGCTCGCGTTCCTCGAGGACGGCGAGCCGTTCGCCGGCTGCGTCTTTCACGAGATGGTGATCAGCGATGGGCGCAAGATGAGTAAGCATCTCGGCAATGTCGTCGACCCAGACGCGCTCGTCGAGCGCTACGGAGCAGACACGGTGAGGCTCGCCGTGCTGTACGCGGCGCGCCCGCAGAAGACGCTCAACTGGAGCGACTCGGCGGTGTTGCGCGCAAGCCGCTTCCTCAATCAGGTCTGGACGTTCTCGCAGACTCGTCTTGCGACGGCGCGAGCGCTGGCCGATGCCGAGCCGCCGGCAGCGGCAGTCGACGGCGGCGGCGCGGAGGAGCCGATCAGAGACATGACCGAGCACCTGCGGCGCAAACTCGCGCAGTGGTGTGAGAAGGCGGTGCAGAAGACGACGGAGGACATGGCGAGCCTCGAGACGCACAGCGCCGTGCGCAACGTGATGCTGCTGTTCGATCGGATCAAGGACTTCGAGAAGCGCGTGCTGGCCCGCGAGGCGGCGCTCGCGGCGGCTGACAGCGAGGCGTTGATCGAGGCGCTTTCGGTGCTCGCGCAGCTGCTCGGGCCGCTCGCGCCGCACATCGCCGAGGAGCTGTGGATCGCGCTCGGGCACGCCGAGGATGACGTGCAAACGCCGTGGCCAGGCGTATCGTTGGAGGCAGTCGCATGAGCCCTCAGACGATCGAGAGCCGTGATGGAGTGCCGCCTGGCCCGAGACAGCGGACGCGCTCGTGCGCGACGGCGCTCGTCTGCCATCGCTGCGAGAAGAGCTATCCGCTCGAGTCGACGATGTTCTCGTGCCCTGAGTGCAAAAAGGGCCTGGACATCGTCTACGACTACGAGCTCGCGGCGAGCCATTTCAAGGACTTCCCGAGCTCGGAGCGTCCGCACAACATCTGGCACTTCGAGGAGCTGCTGCCGATCGTCGACGCAAGCGCGCAGGCGCGCGTCGGACAGCACTCGGGCTACACGCCGCTGATCCGCGCCGACCGGCTCGGCGCGGAGCTCGGCCTCGGCAACCTGTACTTGAAGGACGACTCGAGCAACCGGCCGAGCCTGTCGTACAAGGACCGCGTCGTCTCGATGTCGGTCGCGCGGCTGCTCGAGCGCGGCAAGCGCGAGCTCGGTTGCGTCTCGACGGGCAACGTCGGCACGGCGGTCGCCTCGCTCGCGGCGAAGGCGGGCGTCGAGGCGTTCATCTTCTACCCGAACCGCCTCGAGGAGATGAAGGCGCGCGTGTGCATGGCGCTCGGCGCGAAGGTCGTGCAGGTCGAGGGCAACTACGACGAAGCGAACCGGCGCTGCCGCGAAGTGGCCGAAGCGACGGGGATGGACTTCGCGAACATCACGCTGCGTCCGTTCTACGCGGAGGGCGCGAAGACGGCGGCATTCGAGGTCGTCGAGCAGCTCGACTGGGACGCGCCAGACCACATCCTGATCCCGGCGGCCGGCGGCACGCTGTCGTCGCGGATGCACAAGGGTCTCGGCGAGCTGCAGCTGCTCGGGCTCGCGGAGACGGAGCGGACGGCGATCCACATCGCGCAGCCGAGCGGCTGCAACCCGATCGCGAGCGCGATCCTCGCCGAGGAGGCGGAGGTCGTGCCGGTGATGCCGGAGACGGCCGCGCACTCGCTCGCGATCGGCGCGCCGGGCGACGGCTATCTGGTGATCGACGCGGTGCACAAACGCGGTGGCACGGCGGCGTTCGCGTCGGACGCGGAGATCTTCGCGGGCATCGACCTGCTGGCGGCGACGGAGGGGCTGCTGACAGAGCCGGCCGGCGGCACGACGATCGCCGTGCTCGAGAAGCTCGCGGCGGCTGGGCGCTTCGCGCCGGACGACACGATCGTCGCGCTGATCACGGGCAACGGCTTGAAGACGCTCGACGAGCACCCGCGCAAGCCGTGGCCGGCGAAGATCGAGTGCGAGCCGGCGGCGATGCGCGCGGCGCTCGAGCAGCTCAAGCGCGAGCCGACGCTGATGCAGACGGCGCACGAGCAGCTCGCGCAGTAGACGCGCGAGGGAGGCGTGAGTGAGCCTGGCGACGGCCGGCTCAGCCGCGGCGCAGCAGCCGGCCGACGGCGGCCATCATCTCTTCGGTGCGCTGCTCGCGCGCGGAGTCATCGCCGCCGAGCACGCAGACGCGAGCGTGATCATCGAGCAGGCCGAGCGCGACCTTGTCGAGCGCGGCCTCGATCGCCGAGATCTGCGTCAGCACGTCGATGCAGTAGCGATCGTCGGCGACCATCTTCGCGACGCCGCGCACCTGCCCCTCGATCCGCGCGAGGCGCCGTTGCAGATCGTCCTTGCTCGCGGTGTAGCCACGCGTCTGCGCCATCGCTCGCATGATACCCCTACCGGGGAGGGGATTTTTAGATGATGATCGACGGTCGCGGAGCGGGTTGGACGCGCGCGGTGCGGGTACAGTGCGTGCATGGCTGCAGAATCGCCCGACCCGCTGCTCGACCCCGTCGAGCGCCACCGCAAAGAGCGCGAGGCCGTCGATGAGGCAGGCGGCGGGCAGTCGGAGGGCTTCGAGCTGGCCGAGCAGGAACTGATCGAACACACATCGCACGGCGACGAGCACGCGCCGACGAAGATCTCGCGGGACGCATACGGCGAGGGCGACGACGAGGCCGGCGAAGCCGATTACGGCGAGGCCGACGCCGAGCATCTGAGCGACTGAGCAACGGCTCAGTCGACGTCTCGCCGAACGACGCGCGCGAGCTCGTCCACACCCGCAGTCCGTGCGCGATCTCGCGCATGCGATGCAGCTACCTGAGCGAGCTACCCGTGCGCCGCCGGCTCGACCGCCGCGGTTTCGGCGACGAGCCACGTCGATCCAGAGCGCACGAGCTTGAGCGGAGCGGCGTTCGCCGCCTGCACCTCGGCCGCTTTGGAGGATCGCGAGACGAGGCGGACGTGCACGCCGGCGAACTTGCCGAGCCGCGCGCTGCCGCCATAGTGCTTCAGTGCAAAGCTGACAGCGGCGGCGCAACCGCTCACGCCACTGCCGCCCGGCAGGTGCTGAGCGATTTCGACGAAGCGACGTTGACGAGCCGGCGTGCTGAGCTTGCACAGCGCGCTGCCATCGCCGCGCGCGGTGGCGCTGTACCACTGGTGGCCGACCTGAACCGGCGTCGGCCCCGACGAGGCGCCGCACGCAGCAAGCGCAGTCGCGGCCAGCGCGGCGGTCAACGTTGCTATTGCCCTTCTCGCCATCGTCCCTCCGGTTCGTCGTCAGCGCAATCGTCGGCTGTGTCCGCAGTCATTCGGCTGGACTCGAATCAGCAATCGCTGATTATGGAGCAAGGCACAAGCCGAGTGTCGAGGACTCAGCGCCCATAGAAAAGCCCCGCCGGAGCGGGGCTTTTCCTTAGCGGGTCGATAAGCGGGATTCTGTCGTTGAGCAGCCATCCATCTAAGCGACCTACCTGGACCTCGGCGGGCAGCCTGCAAACGGTCCGGTTTGGTCTTGCATCGGGCGGGGTTTGCCCAGCCGCCACGTCGCCGTGGCGCTGGTGCGCTCTTACCGCACCATTTCACCCTTGCCTGTGAGCCGTTCACGTGGGACGGCCCCATCGGCGGTTTGTCTCTGTGGCACTTTCCCGCGAGTTTCCTCGGGTCGATTCCTCGACCACCCTGCCCTGTGATGTCCCGACTTTCCTCGAAGGCGTCGCCTCCGCGGCTGCCTGACCCGCCCAAGCAACGTAGCGCGGCAAGGCAGTGCTGTGAAGGCCTGGCCGGCGCGATTGCGCCGCCACGAAAGTCGCTCAGACGCTCCTGAGCAGCCCGACGACGCGGCCGAGCACGGTGACCTCTTTGCTGCGAATCGGCTCCATCGTCTGGTTCTCCGGCTGCAGACGGATGTGGTCGGACTCGCGGAAGAAGCGCTTGACGGTCGCCTCCTCGCCGAGCAGCGCGACGACGACATCGCCGTCCCGCGCCGTGTCCTGTGGACGGACGACGACGAAGTCGCCCTCGATGATGCCCGCTTCCTTCATCGAGTCGCCGCGGATCCGCAGCAGGTACTCGCCCTCTCCCCCGCCGGCGATCTCCGGTACGGAGACGTAGTCCTCGACGTTCTCCTCGGCGAGCATCGGCTGACCAGCGGCGACCGAGCCGAGCAGCGGCATCCCTTCGGCACGGACGATCCCGCGAACGGTGTCGACGGCCGTGCCCATCGCCCGGTCGAGCAGCTCGATCGCGCGCGGCTTCGACGGATCGCGCCGGAGCAGTCCGAGTTTCTCGAGGTTCGCGAGATGCGCATGCACTGTCGAGGAGGACGCGAGGCCGACAGCTTTGCCGATATCGCGCACCGTCGGCGGGTAGCCGTACTTGGCCGAGTACTTGCGGATGAAGTCGAAGATCTCCTGCTGGCGCTTGGTCAGATCCATGCCTGATCGTCTCCCGGTTCGGGGGAAATGTTGCCTGAAACGAACACTTGTTCGCACTGTAGCGGCGGCTGTGGACGGATGCAAGGGCCGTCGGCGGGCGTGCGTTGAGCGACCGGGCAGCGCCACGCGGTTGAGAGGCGCCGCGCGCGACGCCGGCGGCCGACGCGACGAGGATATACTCGCGCGCTCTGCGCTCGTGGCGGAATTGGTAGACGCGCAAGGTTGAGGGCCTTGTGGGCTTAACGGCCCGTGGTGGTTCGAGTCCACTCGAGCGCATCGGAAGTGCCTGGAAATCGGAGGCTTCTCTGCGCTCCCCGAGTGGTAGATCACGGCGTCTGCTCCCGTGACGAGCTCGGGCTCTCCTCGCGCTCGAGTTCCGTGATCGCCGGGACTGTGGCGCGCCTCAACCCCGGCGAGGAGCAATTTGCGGCACGGCCCAAACGCCAAGCCGCCGGCAGCGAGCAGCTACGTGCCTTCGGGGCCACCACCTGCGCGCAGCGTCCAGTAACCCGACCGGGTTACGCGGCGATCTCGACTTGAGGCGGGGGAAGCATCCGAAGGAAATCAGCCGGCAACTTGGAGCTCGCTTCCCAGAACTCCAAACCGACGATCACGCCCGTGCTCGGATCGAGTTCCCGCAGGCCGAATTCGGTCTCCTCGGCAACCGCGGTGCTCGAGTCGTAGTTCTCAAAGCGAACCCATGCGATGTCCGCGTCGGCGTCGTAGTGCCCGTCGATCCTCATCGTCACAGGCTAGCGCTGTCGCCACACGGTCACGATCCGCGCAACGAGAGGATCAGCGCCGTCCGGATACTCGTAGGCGATCACGAGACGACCAGCGACGACCAGCCAACGTGCCTGCCGCTTGTTGCGTGTCCGCTCGCGATGGCGTTCCAGCAGCGCCGACTCGACATCCCGACGCGCGAAGCCCAGTTGCTGCGCCTTGTCGAGCGCATGGAGCGTCCAATGAACGGAACTCGGACCTGTCGGCACGAACGAGCAGAGTAACGAGACGCCAGTCGCCTCTGTCAACCTCTGAGGGGTCGAGCAGATCGGGCTCCAATCCGCCCACGGGGGCTTCGTGAGTGGGTTCAGGCCCTGGTCGAACAGGAACCGTGCAAATTCTTCGGTGAGACTATGGCGTCGCTTGGAAAGCGTTCCACTGGGGTTGGTGGCGCTCCGCAACGCGACTATCTCGGGAGCCGATATGGTTCTGCGCTCTCTAGGAGGCATGGCGAGTTGCCGATCTGGCGCCGACCGAAGCGGCCTTTGGTCTGAGCCGGTGGGCGGCGTTGGCGTCATCGGAACGGTAGGACGAGTGGACGATCTGCTGGTGATGCGCGTGCGGTTGAGCGAGGCGACACTGTGAGCAATCTGTGGCGAGCGGTGCTCTTTCTGCACCTGCTGGCGATGGCGTTCTTTGTCGGCGGCCAGCTGGTGTTGGCGGCTGCCGTAGTGCCGGTCGCCGGACAGAGCGGTGACTTGACGCAGGTGCGCCGGGTCGCGCGCCGTTTCGGTTGGGGCACGCTGGTGGCGATCACGGTGCTGGCCGCGACGGGCAGCGCGATGGCTAGCCATTATCACCTGTGGGCGGAGGGCAAGCTGCATGTGAAGCTCGCGCTGGTCGGCGTGGTATGCGTGCTGGTCGTCTGGCATCTGAAGCGCCCGACGATGCACGCGCTGGAGGCGGCGATCTTCCTGGTGTCTCTGATCGTCGTCTGGCTGGGCCTCAGCATCGCCCAGGGCTAGCGTGGCTAGACGTGGGGATCGTCGCTTGGCGGGGCGTCAGCGTCGAGCTCCGCATCGCAGAAGGGGAGGATCTCGTTCATCCCGCTGAGCTCGAACAGGCGCTGTACGTTCGCTGGGCCGGGGATGATCCGCAGCTCGTGCCCTCGTGCGACGCACTGTTCATGGCCCCCCATGAGCGCGCGTAGGCCGCTTGAGTCGATGAACGTGAGGTTTCTGAGGTCGACGACTATGCGCTGCGCTTCGCATGAGGCAGCGTCTGCGAAGGCCGCTTCGATCTTGGGGGCGCCCTGGAGGTCCGCTTCGCCGTTCAGGGCGATGGTGTGAACCTCCGGCGTGCTCGCCAGCTCGATGGTCAGGTAAGGATGCTGACTGGTCACCTTCGTCCTCTATTTTGGGGAGCGCGTTGTCTGCGTAATATAAGTGGAGCGGGCGCGGACGGGGCCCTTGCCATAGTCGGGCTCGAAGACCGTAACGAGCGTCTCCGAGAGTGTGGTCCCGAGCGCACTGTCGTTTGGCTTCGATTTGTGGTCGGGAGCTTCTTCGGCCATGATGGGCGGTAGTGGTTGCTGGGTAAGTCTACTGCCCGTCCAGCTACATTCCGCCGGGATCGGGACGGCTTCAGAAGCCGTGGTCAGGCGGAGGTAGTTCGGCCGCTTGCAGGGTGCGCGGCGGCCTGTCCCGGCGGGCGCTTGGCGGCCTCTTGCCGTGCCTCTGGGAGGCTTGGGTGGATGGCGATCGCGGCGGATAGACCAACGATTGTGGCGAGGCGCTTTAGCGGTGAGGCATCGGGGATCACGAGGATCAGCTCAGCGCGCCGGTGGTCGAGGCGGTCGCTCAGGCGTAGCAGCATGTCGATGCCTGCGCTATCGAGGTAGCGCGTCTCGCTGAGGTCGATGATGAGGCTTGAGGCGTCGGGGCCGAGCGCGTCGGCCAGTTGCTGTTGGGTGACAGTGGCGTTGGCGGCGTCGATGTCTTCGTGGATGTGTGCGATGGGCACTCCGTCGATCCGTTCGAGGTTGAGTGGACTCATGCTTGGTGGGAGAGCCGCTTGGTGATGGTCACGACGGTTCCGTGTTGGTCGCTGTCGATGTTCACGTCGTCCACGAGCGAGCGCATGATCTCGAGCCCCCGGCCGCCGCTTTGTGGGCGGGTCGTGCGCCATCGGCCGACATCGCGAACGGTGATCGTCGCCTGTCGGCCGGCGTGTTCGCAGCGCACGGTGAAGGTGGCTTCGCGGGCGCCGTAGGCGTGCTCGATGGCGTTGGTGGCGGCCTCGGAGGCGGAGAGGGTGATGTCGAACAGCTCGTCCTCGCTGGCGCCGAAAGCTCGCAGCCAGCGGCCGAGTGTGTTGCGCAGGGCGCCGAGCACGTTGGGGCGTGCTGGGAGAGTCATTTCCAGGGTGTCTCCGAGCGGCATCGTCTCGATCGCCAAGAGCGCCACGTCGTCCTCGAGCAGGGTCTCGTCTAGCAGCGTGCGGTACACGCGGTCGGCGAGCGAGGAGTCGCTGCGCCTGGCTGCCGTCTCGGCGGCGGCGAGGAGTCGCTCGAAGCCTTGGTCGATGGGCTCATCGCGGCGCTCGATCAGCCCGTCGGTGTAGAGCAGGAGCCGGCTGCCGGTCGGGAACGGATAACGGGAGGCTTCGTAGGTGTGTCCGATGCGCACGCCGACTGGCAGACCGTGCTTCTGCTCGAGTAGTCGGGCGTGGCCGTCTGGTTCGATCAGCAGTGGCGGCAGGTGCCCGGCGATGACGGCTTCGAGTTCTTCGGCTTCGGGGTCGAGTTCGAGGATGCAGAGTGTGGCGCCGCGGTTGCTGCCCACCGAGACCAGCAGCTCGTTGAGCATCGTGACGACCTCGGTGAGCTTGTGTCCTTGCATCATGTAGGCGCGCAGGCTCGCGCGGATTTCGGCCATCACGGAGGCGGCGAGCACGCCCCGGCCGACGACATCGCCGATCACGAACGCGAGGTGTCCGTTGTGGAGTTGGAAGACGTCGTACCAGTCGCCGCCGATCTTGATGCCAGAGCCGGCGGGCAGGTACTTGGCGCTGAAGCCCATACCTGTAATCTGCGGCAGCGCATCGGGCAGCAGCGATCGCTGCATGATCGCGGTAACAGAGCGCTGCTCTGATAGGCGCGCGTTGTCGATTGCCAGCGCGGCGCGGTCGGCGGCGAGCTGCAGCAGCATCACGTCGTCCTCCTCGAAGGCACGCTTGACGAGCGTGCCGATGTGCATCACGCCGATGACGTGGCCTTGGACGTGGATGGGCACGCCGAGCATCGAGCGGATGCCCCGCTGTCGGAGGATCGGGTTTACGACATCAGCGTGGTCGAGGTCCTCGATGATGATCGGACGCCCGTGGGCGGCGACGCGGCCAGCGAAGCCGCGGGCGAGCGGTATCTGCACGCCCTGGCGGACCTCCTCCTCCAGCCCGCGTGCGGCGCGTGCGACGAGGACGCCGCGGTCCTCGTCGAGCAGCAGCACCGCGGCGGTGTCGACTCCCAGGGCGCAGCGTATGCGCTCCAGAAGCTCGGAGAGCATGTCCTCCAGGGACATGTAGCCGAGCGCAGAGTCGGTGATGCTCAGCAGATGGCTGCGGCGACTCTCAGAGACGGAGGAGCTGAGCGCGGAGTTTCCGTTACCGGCGTGGTGCCCCTTGTCCGCCTGGGTTTCGAGCTGCTGGGTCTCCACGGCCCATTTATACCCGTATTTGGCCGCATGCCCGTGCGGCGGCGAGTTGTGCAGACTGGCGGCAGCAGGCGTCTGTCGGTGCGCTCTCGCCGCGATCTTGTGTTCTCCCGTGGCCTGCCATGAGGATGTCCGGATCGTCGTGGAACTTTGAGAGCGGCCTCCGGGGTTTGACTGTCACACGGTAACGGTTTGTGGCTCCTCGGCGTGAGAGGCGGCGGCGGGGGTGGGTGGAGCGGCTTGCGCTGCGTGGCGTTCGATCGCGACCACGAGCGCGGCGAGGTCGCGGTAGCCGATGATCCGCCGGAACTGTCGCTCGGCGACGAGCATCCCGGCGGCGGTCCAGCGCTTGCGCATGTCGCCGTCCTGCCAGCGCTTCACGTTGCGCTGGGTGCGGCGGACGATCTCGATCATGCTCTCGCACGGGTTCGTCGAGCACAGCGTCTTTGCGAGCTGGCCGGTGATCCCAAGCCGCATCAGCGTCAGCGTCTCGGGTATCCCCTCCCGCAGCGAGGCGGCGGCGTCGGGCCAGCTGCGCTCGAGTTCTGAAGCCAGGAGTTCGAGGCGCTGCTCGGCGAGATCCGGGTCCTTGAGCGCCCATGTGCCGCGGATCTTCACAAGGACGGCGGGACGGTCGCGTTCGGGAAGCAGGTCGCAGACATTGCGCTCCTTGTGGCGGTGACACCGGTGTACCAGTGCGCGCTCGCCGAACACGTCCTTGATCGCCCGGCGGATCGCCTTGGCGCCGTCGATGACGAACAAGATCGCCTGCTCGGGGTCAAGGCCCCGGTCGACCAGGTCGGCGAGCAGCGTCCGGGCGAGCGTGGCGTTCTCGGTCGAGCCCTCCCACAGCCCAAGCGGGGTCTTCACGCCCTCAGTCGAGATTCCGAGCGCGACGATGTGCGTGCGGCCGGCGATCTCCAACCCGTCGAGCATCATCACCGCCACGCGCACGTCGTCCAGCCGACGGCCCATCAGCTCGCCCAGCGCGGTGCGCGTGCGCTCGATGAACACCTCCGAGACCGTGCTCTTGCCCGTCGATGTGCCGGTCCGCTCGACCTCCTCGCCGACCGCCTCGCCGACCGCTGCGTACCTGCGAGTCGAGACGCCCGCGAGTATCCGGTCCATCACCGCCCTCGTGAGCGGGTCGCGGCCGGCGAAGTACTCATAGGTCGCCACCGGCAGCTCCCGCGCATCGTCGGCGGTGCGCACACGCGGCCGGTCGACCTTCACGCGCCGGCCACCCAGCGTCATCGACCCGTCCTCGTGGCCATGGCGCTTGGCGACACGACCAGGGTTGTGCTTGCCCTTCGGTCCGACGACCTCCTCGACCTCGAACTCCATCAGCTCATGAACAACACCGAGCCCGACGCCGACGCTCAGCGCGAGCAACCCCTCCTTCGCCGCCCCGACGAGTTCGCCGAGCGCCTCCTGGATTTGCGGTGGGAGCGGACTCCCAGCGGCCTCCGAGGCCGTGACGACCTGTGAGCCAGATACCTTCTTCATGGCGGTTTCCTCCTGTCCTCGCGGACTTGTTGACACCCCGAACGCTCCCAACGGGAGCGGACGAGGCGGGAGGACCGCCACTCAAAGTTCTACGAGGACTCGGACAACCTCCCTGCCATGCGGCGGAGTTCTTAGCGTGTTGCCTTTTTGACGGCGCTGCGTGCTTTGCCGGCGGCGTCCTGGGCTTTGCCCTCGAGCTCCTCGCCGGCGCCGCGGGCCTCGGTGCCCGGTTTGCCGACGGCTCGCCCGGCTTGCTGCCTGGCGCGGCCTTTGAGCTCTTTGGCTTTCCCTTGCGCTCGTTGAGTTCGGTCGCCCATTGTCTCCTCCTTGGTTGGTTTGACTGGTCTTTACCCAGCTAGGAGGGCGGCTGAACAAGGGAGCGATGCATGTGCCGGTGCGCAGTCGAGCACCCGACTCAGTCGACCGTGTGTCACGCGGGGGTTGGCTCCCCGATGCGTTCGCGTAGCTTGGCGAGTGTGGAGCGCAGCAGTCGTGAGACCTGCATCTGGGAGACGCCGAGCTGTTCGCCAATCTGCGATTGGGTGAGCTCATGGACGAAGCGCAGCTCTAGCAGGCGTTGCTCGCGTTCGGTCAGGCCGGTGAGCGCATCTTCGATCAACAGGTCGGTCTCGACGTGCTCGTAGCCGCTGTCGTGTTCGCCGAGCGTTGAGACGAGCGGGGCGTCATCGTCCTCGCCGTTCTGCACGGGCGCGTCCAGGGAGCTGGCGGTGTAGGCGTAGGCGACCTGCAGCGCCTCCGCTACGTCCTCGTTGGAGAGCTCGAGGTAGAGGGCGAGCTGCTGGACGGTTGGTGATCTGCCGTGTTCGCGTGAGAGCAGCTCGATGGCGTCTTGGACGGCCCTGGAGCGCTCTTGGGCGCCGCGGGCGACGTGGACGGCCCAGGAGCTGTCGCGGAAGTAGCGGCGTAGCTCGCCGAGTATTGTGGGGATTGCGAATGCCTCGAACGGACGGCCGCGGTCGGGGTCGAACCTGTCGATCGCCTTGACGAGCGCGAGGTTCGCTACCTGCGTGAGGTCCTCGTATGGGAGTGAGGAGTTCCAGTAGCGGCGTGCGACCTTGCGGGCGAGCGGCATGTAGCGCACGGTCAGCGTCTCTCGGGCCGCCCGATCCCCGCGTCTGGCTTCGCGGAACAGTAGGCCGGTGGAGTGATGGCGAGTGCCGCTCCGCGGCGGCGTTGGGATGGTGTGGGTGGCTGACATCGCGAGGCTGGTGACTCCTGCTGTCGTGCTGAGTTATGCGGAGGCTACCCTCGCGCTTTTATGTGTAAACGGCCTATATGTCACGCAGTGCTGGCAGCAACTCGTTTGCGGCCCAGGCGAGAAACGCGCTTTGGGTTTCTCCGCCGATTTGCACGAGCGCGATCTCCTCGAATCCCGCGTCGACGAACTGCTTGATCTTCTCGACGTGTTCATCGAGGTCAGGGCCGCAGGCGATCCGTTCGGCGACCTGCTCCGGCGTTACCAGCGCGGTCGCGCTCTGGAAGGAGTCTGGGTTGGGCAGGTCGGCGTTGACCTTCCAGCCGAGGCCGAACCAGCGGAACTGGTCGTGGGCGCGCTCGATCGCGGTATCGCGGTCGGCGTCGTAGCAGAGAGCGATCTGCCCGACGTGGGGCTTGCCATCGCCACCGGCGGCGTCGAACATCTCGACGAGCTGCGGCTTGGGCTCTGTGGCGACCAGCAGGTCGGCCTTGGCGCCGGCGAGCCGACAGGAGTCCTCGCCCGAGGCGGCGACGCCGATCGGTATTCGCTGCTCGGGTCTGTCCCACAGCTGTGCGGAGTCGACTTGGAAGTGCTCGCCGTGGTAGTTGATGGCGCCTTCTTGGTCGAACAGCGCGGCGATGATGTCGAGCGCCTCGGAAAGCATTTGGTGGCGCTCTGCGACCGCGGGCCAGCGCTTGCCGACGACGTGCTCGTTGAGGTTCTCGCCTGCGCCGAGGCCGAGCCGGAAGCGGTTGCCGGAAAGGATCTGGATGGTGGCCGCCTTCTGCGCCACGACGGCGGGGTGGTAGCGCAACGTCGGGCAGGTTACGAAGCTCATCAGCGGTATCCGCTCGGTGGCTTGTGCGGCGGCGCCGAGCACCGCCCAGGCGTAGGGCGAGTGTCCTTGTGAGGCGAGCCAGGGTTGGTAGTGGTCTGAGATGACCGAGAAGTCAAACCCGGCTTGCTCGGCGCCTTGGATCTCGCGCACGAGCGCGTCGGGTGGAGACTGCTCGCACATCATCGTGTAGCCGAAGCGCGCCATCCTCCTGCCAATACCCCGAGGTGGCCGTAGTCAAGCTGCCCGGACAGCCAGGTCCCCGTTTGACGGTTGCGGCCTTTGGTGAACGGCGCGCGCAGGTCCTGCTCACGGAAAGGTGCGCTCGTGTCGTTTTCGGCCGCGTATCGGTATAGAGCCACCGCGAAGATCTGCCGCACGACCCCGCTCAGCGCGACGAGGGCGACGAACACTGCGGTCGCGAGCGCGAACACGGCGATGCGCCCCGCAGGGGCATGGCGGGTCGCGCCGATCCCGATGACGAAGACGACCGGCAGCGGAATCATCAGGACGATCCCACGCAGAGACGATCACGTTGCCGCTGATGCCCTCCCCCAGCGCTGCTTGACGAGGGCTGTGGAGCGTTTCAGGGCGTGTGGAGCGCTGCCGCCTTCGAGCGCGAGGATCGGGATCGCGAACAGGCTCGCGATTGACCACGCCAGCCCGACGAGGCGCGCGACGATCGCGCCGGCGAGCGGCAGCCGGCGGGCGACCTGCTCAATCACGACGCCGAAGACCGTGGCGAACAGCGCCCACACCGCGTGCGTGCCGCGGCTGCCGAGGCCGGCGAGGATCGCGAGCAGCAGGTCACGCGATCCTCACGGACGACCTGCCAGGACGCCTTGGTCAGTCGCCAAGAGCGGGTGATTCGTCTTCTCTTTGCGCTGGGGCTGAGGCTGGGCGTTGATCACCAGCGTCCGTACCAGCGCCTACGTCCGCCGCCGACGGGCGCACCGCCGATGAAGAACCCGATCAGCCACAGCAGTATCGCTATCACCAACACGATCCAGAGCAGATGGACGGCGAATCCAAGGCCGCCGAAGATCGCAAGGATCAGTATCAACGCAAGTAGTGCCACCATCGTTTTTTGTGCCTCCTAGAAGTTGAAGTCGCTTGATGATGTCGCTTGATCTACCCCGCCGATCGGAGCGACTAACCCCGCGGGCTCTGTCTCCCACCGTGCGCGTGTGCGGACTGCTTAGCGTCTGCGTCTCGACCTGCGGACAATGAATCCAGTAATCGCGAGGGCGATTACCCAGGCAATCCGGTTTTATATCCGTGTGAAAACAGCACACCGCCAAGATGCAGGATTGAGGCTGCGCGCCACAATTAATTTTTCTCCCTTATGCAGCAAAGAGTTAGTCCGCGTGGGCGGTGGCGCCAGCCTGGGCTGTTTGGTGAGGGCCCTCGGCGAACTCGTCGATGATCTTCGCGCAGAACGCTGGCAGGTCGTCCGGCTTGCGGCTTGAGACGAGCCCCTCGTCGACAACGACCTCCTCGTCGACCCATTCCCCGCCGGCGTTGCGGATGTCGGTTTGCAGGGATGGCCAGGAGGTGAGCTTGCGCCCGCGCACGAGGTCCGCCTCCACGAGCGTCCAGGGGCCGTGGCAGATGACGCCGACCGCCTTGCCCGCAGCGAAGATCTGCTGCACGAACTGAATGGCGCGTTCGTCGGTGCGCAGCTGGTCGGGGTTGGCCACGCCGCCTGGGAGCACCAGCGCATCGTAGTCGTCGGGGTGGGCGTCCTCGAGGGACTGATCGACGGTGTATGTCGAACTCTTGTCGAGGTGGTTGAAGGCCTGGATCTCGCCACTTTCGGGGGCGATCAGCTTGGGCGTGGCGCCTGCGTCTTTGACGGCCTTCCAGGGCTCTGTGAGCTCGACCTCCTCGATGCCCTCTTGTGCGGTGAGAAAGGCCACGGTCTTTCCGGCTAGCTGGGTGGATGTCATTTCGCTGCTGCCTCCCTCTGTTTCGTTGGCGAGCTTTTCGGTCTGTCGGTTGTCTACCCACGGCCCCTGGGTGGCAAACGAGCCAGTAGAGGCCGTGGCCTCGTGTTTTTCACAGCTTGTCCTCGGCTGCGCGGTAGGCGACCTGCAGGAAGTCCGAGACGGTGTGCGCGACAAAAACGGAGCTGATGAGGCGGGTGAGGCGCGGGGCGCCGATGAGTCCGAGCGTGAGCGCCGTGGCTACCCATTGGGCGAGGCAGTAGGGGCACACCAGGAGCTCTCCGACGGCGAGGTGCAGACCGTGGCCGCGGGGTTCCTCCTCCACCTCGCCCTGCCCGCTTGACTCTTGGTAGCGGGTGAAGGGCGCGCGGATGAAGCTCGTCACCTTGTCCTTGGCGAGCAGTCGGCTGAGCTTGTGGGTGGCGATGCCGACGAGCAGCAGGTCGCCGATCGTGGGTCGCTCGGGCAGCTGGTGGCGACGGGCGCGCAGCGCGATCAGACCGCCGGCGAGGCCGGTGGTGTACGCGCCGGTGAGAATGGCGTAGGAGCCGAGCGGGCGCTCTTGGCCGGGAGCGTAATGCGAGGAAAGCGAGCCGAGGGGCGTCGCGCTCGGCGTGCCAGCATGGCTATCGGGGGCACGCTCGGGCATGGTCTAGCTGTTGCTCTTTTTGGCGCCCTTGCGGCCTGCGGCGGCCTTCTGCGCTTTGGTGCCGCCTTGGGTGCTGGCTTTGCGTTTTGTGCCCGAGCCTGAGCTCTTGCCCCCTCGTTTGGATGAGCCTGGGCTGTTGGCGATCTTCGCTGCGCGTTCCTTGCTCATGCCCTTTTCGCGGAGCCCTTCGTACTGTTTGTCGTGCTTGACGCTGGGGCCGTGATCTTTTGCCATCGTTGGGCCTCCTCGGGTTTTGTGGATACCGCTGCGTCTACCCGCTCGCCGCACTGGCAAAAAGCGAGGACGAGGCTGCTAGCGGTGTTGGGGCTCGACGGCGAAGCCGCGGAAGGTCTGGGCCATCTGCTCGTCGGCGTCGGGCTCCTCGTCCTCCTCGTCGTGCGGTGGGGGTGCGTCGGGCGCGGTGTCCGTGTTGGCTTGAAGGACCGCGCTCTCGAGGAAGTGACGCAGCTCAGCCTCGCTGCCCTGCTGGACGCCGGAGACCTTGATCGCCTTTTTGGTGATGCTGACCTCTCCCCAGCCGCTGTGCGGCGTGTCCAGCAGCGCGAGCACGTTCTCGAAACGCGCCTTCCATGACTTCGAGGACGCGCCGGCCAGCTGCACGGTGAGCGTGTCGTCGTCGATCTCGGCGGTGCCCCATTCGATCTGTCGTTGCTCGGCAGCCATGAGCTTGACCTACCCGGCGTGGCGGGATTCGACACGCGAGGCTGGCCGGTCGTGGAAGGTGGGCTGGCTGAGGTCCCAGATGCGGTCGGTGCAGATCAGGAGGCTCATGCGCGACTCTCGACGGGTCGTGTGCTGGCGGGGTCGATCCGCTTTGCGCCCAGGCGCTCGGCGAGGCGAGATGCGAGGGCCATGATCGTGAGCGCGGGGTTAGCTGATCCTTGGGTTGGCATGACGCTGCCGTCGCACACGAACAGGTTGGGTATTCCCCAGGCGCGGTGGTCTCGGTCGATGACGCCGGTCTCGGGTTTGTCTGACATGGGGCAGCCGCCGACGAGGTGGGCGTAGCGGTCGATCGTGAGGATGTCCTGCGCTTCGGCGGCGTGGAGGATTTCGTGGAGCTTGTTCTTGGCGTAGGCGATGTTCGCTCGGTCGTTCTCGCATTGCGTGTAGTCCAGGCGCGCTACGGGCATCCCGTTGCGGTCGGTCTGCTCGGCGAGCGTGACGCGGTTCTCCGCTCTGGGCAGGAGCTCTGAGAGGCAGCCGATCGTGTACCAGTGGTTGTAGTCGCGCATGTACTCCCTGAGCGACTGCCCCCAGTGTCCGTCGGCGAGGACGTGCTCGGCCCAGCCGATCGGCAAAGGGCCTACGGTCTGGATCGAGAAGCCGCGGGCGAATCCGCGTCCAGGGTCGGTCTCGTAGAACTGCTCGCAGTTGATCTCCGGAGGAGGCGCCTTGTACATGCGCATCTCCTCGGGGAAGCGTCCGGCGACCTGGGGTGCGCCCTGCACCATGATCCCGCGTCCCACGAGGTCGTTGTCGTTGGCGAGACCGTTGGGGAACCGGCTGCTGGTGGAGTGCAGCAGCAGCCGTGGTGTCTCGATCGAGTAGCCGGCGACAGTGATCGTCTCTGCTGCTTGGAAGCGCTCCTGGCCGTCGTGGAAGTAGGTGACGCCGGTGCAGCGTCCGGCCTCGTCGGTCTCGATCTGCGTGACCATGCAGTCGGCGCGCACCTCCACGCCGTGCTCCAGCGCGTCGGGGATGTGGGTGACGAGCGGGGATGCCTTAGCGCCGACCTTGCAGCCTTGTAGGCAGAAGCCGCGGTAGATGCAGTGCGGGCGGTGCCCGAAGCTGCCGTTGGCGATCCCGACTGGGCCGACGCGCATCTCGATCCCCAGACGCCTGGCCCCCTCCCACGCCTTCAGCGCACCGGCGCCGACCGGGTGCGGGCCGTGCGGATAGTCGTGGGGGTCGCCCCACGGCCAGAATTCGCCGGCGACGGGCAGCTCGCGCTCTAGGCGCTCGTAGTGGGGCTTGAGATCCTCGTAGGTGATGGGCCAGTCGGCGGCTACGCCGTCGCGGGTGTAGACCTCGAAGTCTGAGGGGTGAAAGCGCGGCGTGAACCCGGCGTAGTGGATCATCGAGCCGCCGACGCCGCGGCCGCAGTTGTTCTTGCCGAGCTCCACGGGGTCCTCGCCGCCGATGATGCGCTCCTCCGTCCAATACAGCGGGTGCGCGCCGGCCTCGTCTGAGACCCAATCCTCGTCGGGGTCCCAGAAGGGCCCGGCCTCGAGTACGAGCACGCGCCAGCCTTTGCGGGCGAGTCGTTGCGCGAGCGTTGCGCCGCCGGCGCCCGCACCGACGATCAGCATGTCGACCGCCTCGTCGGGACTGTAGCGGCGCATACGCTCGCGCCCTGGCACACCTCGCCGGTGTGGATCGAGCAAGAACGCGGAGTCGTTCTCGGGTGGGCGCACTGCGCCCTTCAGAGCGACACGCAGACGGTCTCTCACTCAAGCCCCCGCTCACGCACATCGGCCACGGGGTCGAGCGCGAACTCCGGTGGGGCCTCCCAGTGCTCGCGTTGCCCGGCGCCGAGCCGTGCGTACCCGCGTGGGTAGGCGGGGCCGCCGAAGCCGATCTCATTCCACGCCCAGGGGTGCGAGTAGAACGCGCCGAGCACGCAGCGCATCATTACTCCCCACGCCTTCGTAACGGGCAGATCCCACTCGAGCTTGCCTTCGGAGAACTGCTGCACGATCTCGTGCTGGGTCTCTGAGCCGGCGGCGGCGAACCCGTCGTCTGAGCCGTGCTCGCGGGCGCTGTCGTCGAGGTTGGCCGCGACCTGCTGGCAGGTCTCGGGATCGGGCGGCATGTCGTGGTGGCGAAACCCGTCCAGCCGGCGGGCGTGGAGCTTCGCGTCGACCATCTCGAGCACGGGGATGCGCGGCTCTGCGTCCTGGCCGGTCACGACGTCACAGAACGCTCCTAGCGTGCGTGCCTCCTGTTCGGTGAAGAAGCGGATCGGCGGAACGTTCGCTACCCGGTCGAGCACGACTCCGCGTGTCTTCGCGTCCCAATGGGAGGCGGCGGTCAGCACGTCGTAGTCGGGGTAGCGCCCGCGCATCTGCGGCGTGGTGCCCTTGCGCTGGTGTGGCAGCCCCGCAGGCGGCCCCGGCGTGGTGTCGCCGCCCTGCTTGGGGAGATGCCCGGCCGAGGAGCTCGGTGCCTGCGCCATCGCCCTCAGCGCTCCCGCTCGGCGAGCGCCGCCGCAAGGCCCATGCCGCCGACAAGCGCGAGCGAGCCAGGCGCCAGCAGCGGCGGCCCCATAACGATGTTGTAGAGCGGCTCTGAGAACCCGCCGGGACGCTTTCGCACGCCTTGTATGTGGGTAAAGACGCCGATCAGCCCATCCAGGCAGTACAGGGCAGACACAGCGGGCAGCACGGTGGTTGCTGCGCGCTTGGAGCCCACGCCTGCGAGTCCGGCGGCGGTGAGCAGCGGCGAGAGCGCGACGGGGGTCCACATCCACTTGTCGCCGAAGGAGCCGCGGAAGTGCTCGAAGTAGATCTCCAGGCCGAGCGGCAGCGCGCTTGCGGCGGTTGCGGCGGCGAGGGTGCGCTGCGCGCGTCCGCGGCGCAGGTTTCCCAGCAGGCGCTTGGCGCTCATCGTCCTGGGAGGAACTCGGGCAGCTTCTGGCGCAGCGCTTGGGCGATGATCCGCCGGCTGCCAGGGTCTCCATGCAGGATTGCTGAGGCGAACGAGCGGGCCTGCTCGATCGTGATGTGCGGGGGCAGCGGCGGCACTTCGGGGTCACAGCACACCTCGAGCACGGTCGGCCGGTCGGCGGCGAGCGCCTGATCCCAGCACTCGCCGATCGCTTCGGGGTCGTCGGTGCGGATGCCGTTCAGCCCGATCATTTCCGCCCACCGCGCGTAGGGCACGTCGGGTAGTTCCTGGGACTCGACGAACTTTGGGTCGCCGGACATCGCGCGCTGCTCCCAGGTGACCTGGTTGAGGTCGCGGTTGTTGAGCACGAGCACGATCAGCCGCTGGTCTGACCAGCGCTCCCGGTACTTGGCGATCGTGATCAGCTCTGCGAGCCCGTTCATCTGCATCGCACCGTCGCCGACGAGCGCGATCACGGGCCTGTCAGGGTGCGCGAACTTCGCCGCGATCGCATATGGCACGCCCGGTCCCATCGTCGCGAGGGTGCCCGAGAGCGTGGCCATCATGCCGGCGCGTAGCCGCACGTCGCGGGCGTACCAGTTGGCCGCCGAACCGGAGTCGGAGGTGAGGATCGCGCCGTCGGGTAGGCGCTTTGACAGCTCGTGGAAGATCAGCTGCGGGTTGACCGGCTGGGCGGACTCGTGAGCGCGCTTATCGATGACCTGCCACCACTCGCTCATGTTCTTTTCGATCTTCTCCCGCCAGCCGCGATCGTCCTTGCGCTCGAGCAACGGCAGGAGCGCTTTGAGGGTGAGCGCGCTGTCGCCGACGAGGTTTACCTCCATTGGGTAGCGGATGCCGAGCATCCTGCCGTCCAGGTCGATCTGCACGCCGCGGGCCTGGCCCTCCTCGGGCAGGAACTCCGAGTAGGGGAAGCTGGAGCCGACCATCAGTAGCGTGTCGCAGTCCTGCATCATGTCCCAGCTGGGGCGTGTGCCCAGCAAGCCGATTGATCCGGTGACGAACGGCAGGTCATCGGGTACGGCGGCCTTGCCGAGCAGCGCCTTGGCGACCCCGGCGCCGAGCGTGTCGGCGACCTCGATCACCTCTTGGGTGGCGTGTAGCGCGCCGGCGCCGACGAGCATCGCTACGCGCTCGCCCGCGTTGAGCGCCTCGGCGGCGCGCCGCAGTTGCTCGTCGTTGGGCGTGACGTTCGGGGGCGTGTAGCCGGGGCCGGAGTGAACGGTGCCGTGAGCGTGCGGTGGTGTCGGCACGGCTGGTTCCATCTGCAGGTCGTTGGGGACGATCACGCAAGTGACGGTGCGCTCGGAGAGCGCGATCCGCATAGCGCGGTCGATCAGGTGACGGATCTGGCCGGGCTCGGTGGCCATCTGGACGTACTCGTGCGCGACATCCTTGTAGAGGGTGGTGAGGTCGACCTCCTGTTGATAGTTGCCGCCCAGGCCGAGCCTGGCCTGCTGACCGATGATCGCGACGACCGGCTGGTGGTCCAGCTTCGCGTCGTAGAGGCCGTTGAGCAGGTGGATCGCGCCGGGGCCGGAGGTGGCGAGGCACACGCCGGCTTCGCCTGTGAACTTGGCGTGCGCACAGGCCATGAAGGCGGCCATCTCCTCGTGGCGCACCTGGATGAATTCCGGGCAGTCATCTGCGCGGCCGAAGGCGCCCATGATCCGTTGATGCCGTCGCCGGGGTATCCGTAGATGCGTTTCACTCCCCACTCGGTCGCTAGGCGGTTGAGCAGGTGGTCGGCGACGGTCTCGCTCATAGCGCTCCTTTTCGGTCGGCGTGGGTAAAGCGCGGGGTCATGTCGTTCTCGGCGCTCATGCTCTGCCTCCTACCCTTGTGCTGGCGCCCAAAACTCCGTCGCGATGCGTGAGCCTTCGTGCGTTGACGGTGCTCGATGAGCGGTGGGCGTTCCTCGAGGGTTACGTAGCGTGTCTCCATCAGCTCGGAGGTGCTGGTGGGTGGCAGGATGATTGAGCTGCAGGCGTTGCTGTCGGCGAACTCCGGCCCAAGGAAGCGGGTTTGGGCGGCGAGGAGCACGGCGTAGGCCATCGCTGAGAGGTCGCGCAGTGGCTGGTGGCGGTTTTGCCGTTGACCGAGGTCGACTTGGGCGAGCGCGTCCAGCCCGCAGGTTCGCCAGCTGTCGATCAGCATTGCTATCTCGACGCCGTAGCCGGCGGCGAACGGGATCTGTTCGAGCAGCGCCCGGCGCCCGGCGCTGGTCTCCCCCGCGAGCGGCTGGTCGAACACGGCGAGCTGCGGGGCGTGGAGGTTGAGCAGCGGCCTTGCCATCAGCTCGGTGACGCGCCCGCCACCGTCGGCGAGCACGGTGTCGCCGTTGCGGAACGGGCGACGGAAGGTGCCCTTGACGAGCTGTATGTCGGGGTCGCAGATCAGCGGGCCGAGGAGCCCGAGAAGGAATCCCTCATGGAAGTCCTCCGTGTCTGTGTCGGCGAACGCGACGATTTCGCTGCTGGTGGCGGCGAGCCCTCGCCACATCGCGTCGCCCTTGCCTTGTGAGGGTCCGTAGTCGGCCAGCAGCTCATCCTCTTGGGCGACGTGGAGCCCGGCTTGGCGGTGCGATCGCGACGGTCTTGTCCTGGCAGGTGCGTTGATGACGAGCACCTCGTCGAGCAGACCGGCGTCTTTGAGCCTGGCGGCGGTGCGAGCGATCGGGTCGATCGTTGGTGCGACTTCGCGGGCTGGCAGCAGGAGAGCGATGGTGTTCTGCTTGACGGCGAGCAGATGGTCGAGTGGGAACTCGCTGGCGTTGTAGGAGCGGCGGGCTCGCCAGTCTGCGCGCGTGAAGGTCTGCGTGAGGCCGCGGAAGCGCGCGCCGTCGGCGCAGGCAGTGGTGGGCAGGCGGATGCGGCGGGGGCGGTGGATGGCGATGCCTTGCCTGGTGAGCGCGTGGGCGAGCGCCTCGTCCTCGAGCGCTGCGCGTACGGGCAGCCCGCCGCAGCGCTCATACGCGGCGGCGGTCAGCGCGAGCGATGCGCCGGAGAAGTGCGGGTGCTCGACGAGCGCGCCGCCTGTGGTCTGCTGGACGGCGAGCGCGAGCCGCGTGGTGGCGCCCAGTTCGCGCACGGCGAGGGCGTGCGGGTCGAGCGTGTCTCGCTCTGTGGGATCGAGCTCGATAGGTTCTCCGATCGCAGCGGCGCCCGACCGCGAGAGGGCAAGTTGCGCTGAGAGCCAGTCGCCGGCGACGGTCGTGTCGGCGTCGCTGCTTGCGATCAGCCCATCGGGTCGTTTGAGGCTCATGAGTCGTCGGCAGGCGATGTCCATGCCCAGGCGCCGGGCGCGTCCGACGCCTTGGGGATGCGGAAGGGTCACGGTGTGGATGGCGAGCTG
>CAVUSM010000005.1:0-10066 GCA_963744165.1 uncultured Solirubrobacteraceae bacterium
TGCACGGCGTCCGGCTCGGCGCTCTGCTGATCGGCGGCGGCAGACTCCTGCGCGGCCGGCTCCGCGGCCGGCACGGCGGCGGCCGGCGGCGCGGCGGCCGGGATCTCGCCCGACTCCTTCTTCTTGTTGACCTGGCCGAGCGCGACGGCGAGGCCGCTGACGAGCGCGTTCAGCGCGCGCACGAGCCCACTGACCGGCGAGGCGACGACGCCGACGAGCTGGCCGTAGAGCACGTCGCGCGAGGGCAGGCGCGATAGCGAGCGGATCTGCTCGACGTCGAGCGTGTCGCCGTCCATCAGCCCGCCCTTGAACGGCAGCAACTGCGTCGCTTTCGCGTAGTCGGCGATCGCCTTCGCGGCGGTCGCCGCGTCGCCGCGCACGAACGTCAGCGCGGTCGGGCCGGCGAGGTACTGCTTCAACGTCTCAGCGCCCGCCTGGTCGGCGGCGCGCTCGGTGAGCGAGTTCTTGACAACCTTGAACGTCGCGTCGGCGTCGCGCAGCTTGGCGCGCAGCTCTGCGACCTGCGGCACGGAGATGCCGCGATAGTCGACGGCGAAGATCGCGTGCGACTCGTCGATCTGCGTGACGATCTCCTCGATCGCTACTGCCTTCTGCTCTCGGTTCATGTGTTCCTGTCGCTCTCGAAGTTGCGGGCTGCCCGGTGCAGGCAGACGCGAGAGCGCGGCAGACCGTGCAGCTCGCTCCAACCTGCCTCGGACTTCTCCGCCGATCGAAGATCGGTCGACGGCGCCGAGGGTCTCGGGCGGTGCGTGTTGGACGAAGTGTAGCTGGCGGCGAGCGTCGCGTGCGTGCTACGCGGCGACCGCGCCGGCGGCGTCTTCGACGATGTCTTTCGTGCGGCTCGCGTCGACCTTGACGCCCGGCCCCATCGTCGACGTGACCGTGATAGAGCGCAGGTAGCGGCCTTTCGCGGCAGCCGGTTTCGCGCGCACGAGCTCTTCGATCACAGCCGCGTAGTTCTCGAGCAGCTGCGCGTCACCGAAGCTCGCCTTGCCGATCACCAGATGCACGATCGCCGTGCGATCGGTGCGGTACTCGATCTTGCCCGACTTCGACTCTTCGACCGCTTTCGCGACGTCCATCGTGACCGTGCCGACTTTCGGGTTCGGCATCTTTCCCGACGGCCCGAGGATCCGCCCGAGCTGACCGACGACGCACATCAGGTCCGGCGTCGCGATCGCGACGTCGAAGTCGTCGAAGCCCTCTTGGATGCGTTTCGCGAGGTCCTGCCGCCGACGACGTCGGCGCCGGCGGCTTCCGCCTCGGCGACCTTCGGCCCCTGCGCGAAGACCGCGATCTTGACGTCCTTGCCGACGCCGTTCGGCAGCGCGATCGTGCCGCGCAGCTGCTCGTCGGCATGGCGCACGTTCAGGCCGGTGCGCACGTGCACCTCGACCGACTCGTCGAACTTCGCGCTCGCCAGGCTGCGCACGAGCGCGATCGCCTCAGCCGGCTCGTACTCGCGCTCGCGCTCGACCTTGCCGAGCTGCTCGACGTAGCGCTTGCCGTGCGCGCTCACGCGGCCACCTCGACGCCCATCGCTGCGCGCTGTGCCGGCGATGATCTTCGCCGCCTGGTCGACGTCGTGTGCGTTCAGGTCGGCGAGCTTGCGCTCGGCGATCTCGCGCAGTTGCGCCTGGGAGATCGTGCCGACCTTCACGCGATTCGGCTCGCCCGAGCCCTTGTTGATTTTGATCGCCTGGCGGATCAGCACGGCAGCCGGCGGCGTCTTCGTGATGAACGTGAACGAGCGGTCCTCGTAGACCGTGATCACGACCGGAATGACCGTGCCCGTTTCGCTCTGCGTCTGCGCGTTGAACGCCTTGCAGAACTCCATGATGTTGATCCCGTGCTGCCCCAGCGCAGGGCCGACCGGCGGCGCCGGGCTCGCCTGCCCGGCGTTCGCTTGAAGCTTGATAGTTGTCAGAACCTTCTTGGCCATCGTCGTCCCGTCCTAAAGCTTTTTGACCTGATCGAAACCGACCTCTACGGGCGTCTCTCGTCCGAAGATTGATACCAGCACCTTGAGCTTCGCCGCGTCGTCGTTGATCTCAGAGATCTCGCCCGAGAAGTCCGACAGCGGCCCGGAGACGACCTTGACGCTCTCGCCGATCGTGAACTGAGCGCGCGTGCGCGTCGCCGTCGCGACCTCCTTGTGCAGCAGTCGGTCGACCTCGACCTGTGTCAGCGGCACCGGCTCCTGCGAGGCGCCGACGAAGCCCGTCACGCCCGGCGTGCCCTTGACGACGCCCCACGAGTCCTCGTTGAGCTCCATGTTGACGAGCACGTAGCCGGGCATCGTGCGCTTCTCGACCGTCACCTTCTGGTTGTCCTTCATCTCCGAGACCGACTCCGTCGGCACGACGACGTTGCGCACGGCGCGCTGCTGACCGAGCGAGATCACGCGGTGCTCGAGGTTGTGCTTGACCTTGTTCTCGTGACCGGAGTATGTGTTTACGACGTACCAGCGAAACATTCAGTTAGCTGCTCCTAGAGGGGTTGCTGCGGAAGACGATTCGGCGCGATGGCGGCCGACGCTGCTAGAGGATGAATTCGACGATTTCCTTGGCCACATAATCGGCGAGGCCGAGATAGGCGCCCGCGATCGCGACGAAGCCGAGCACGACCGCCGTCGCCTGCGTGACCTGGCGGCGATCCGGCCACTGGACGCGTTGCAGCTCGGCCCAGCTGGCGCGAAAGAACGAGAGCACACGGTTGCCGCCGCGAATCGGCGCGCCGGAGGCCTGCTCGGGCGAGACGCCGCCGCGCCGGCCGCCGCCACCCGGCGCGACGCGCGCCGTGCTGTCGAGCGGTTCCTCGAGTTCGTCTGCGCCGAGATCGCCCTCGACGAGCGCCTCTGCCTCGACTTCGTGCTCGTCGAGCTCGACGCTGTCGTCCTCGACGTCGGGCACGGCCGACTCGTCGGCGCCGTCGAGTGCATCCGGCTGGACCGGCATACCGTCGGCGCCGCGCACGAGCGCCGCCTCGAACTCGTCCGCCTCGCCCGAGGCGTGATCGAGCGCGCCCGGGACGTCCGAGCGAATCGGCTGCTGTGGCTTCGACGGCCGTCGCGAGCCTGGCGCGCGACGATCGCGGCGCTGCTTTGCACGTTTACGGTCACGAGCCACAGCTGCGCTCCCGCGCTAGCGAGTCTCCCGATGGCTGGTGTGCTTGCGACACCAGCGGCAGTACTTGCGCAGGCCGATCCGATCGGGGTTGTTGCGCTTGCTCTTGTTCGTCTGATAGTTGCGGTGCTTGCACTCCTCGCAAGCGAGCGTGATAGCGATCCGGACGTCTCCGCGAGCCATGTTCAGTCCCAGCGTAAAAGGTTTGCAATACGGGTCCGGACGAAGAAAAACCCCGCCCAGACGCGAGGTATAGAGCAGTCTAGCGCGCTTGCTCGGAGCGTGGGCGCGCCATTTCTCACGCGTGCGCCGGCGGGCCGCGCCGGTAGCGCGCCGGCTGTTTCTCTCGCGCTACTCGTACAGCGTCAGCGTGCCGAGGATCACGTACAGCGCGACGAGCGCCCAGCCCTCGAACGCCGCCGCCTCGCCGTCGCCGGTGATCTGCGCCAGCGCGAGCACGGTCAGCACGAGCGCGCCGATATAGACCGGCGCGAGCGAGAACGTCAGCGTCGTGCTCAGCGCGAACGAGATCAGCACGAGCGCCGGGAAGAGGAACGCGGCGATCTGCGCGACCGAGTTTTTGACGACCGAGATCGCGAGCTCCGAGCGGCCTTTCCAGGCGAGCGCGACCCCCGCCGCGTTCTCGACGGCGTTGCCTGCGATCGCGACGATCACGAGCCCCGCGAACGCCTGCGAGATGTGCAGCTGCTCGATCGACGGCTGCAGCGCCGCGACGAACCAGTCCGAGACGAACGCAGATGCGGTGCCGCCGACGAGCAGCAGCGTCGAGGATCAGTCGAACAGCGCGATCCGCGGCGGCCGTCGCTGCTGCCCGTCCGCGTCCGGCTGCGCCGCGGCATCGGCCTGCTCCCGGCGCCGCGCCGGCGCGCGCTCGTCCTCGCCGGGCGCGCTGTCCGAGCGCAGGTACGGCACGACCCACGTCAGGTAGACGAGCAGGATGCAGATCGCGCCGACGATCGAGATCGACTTGACGTGATGGCTCGCCGGATCGTGTGAGCCGAGCGAGAGGCCGAGCAGCACGATGATGAAGACCGTCACCTGCAGCAGCGTCGCCGTGTCGCGTGGCAGGCGCTTGGAGAAGCGCATGATCCCGTCCGGCGCGCGCCGCGCGCCGACGACGATCACGAGGCCGAGCACGAGCAGCGCGTTGGCCAGCATCGAGCCGACGATCGCCGTCTGCGCGACGACGAGCTCGCCCTTCTGCAGCGCGAAGATCACGACGAACAGCTCCGGCAGGTTGCCGAGCGTCGACTGCAGCAGCCCGGTCACGGCCGGGCCGAAGCGCTCGCCGAGCTGCTCGGTCGCGAACGAGACGATCCACGCCAGCCCCGCCAGCGCGACCGTCGCCAGCGCGAAGCTCAGCACCGACGGCCATCCGCCGTAGTTCGCGACGCCCGCGAGCACCGCGAACGCGGCGACTGTCAGCAGCGCCGCGCGCTCGAAGCGAGTCAGACCGGCCATCGTCCGTCGCGAGCATAGCCTTCGCGTCGGACCTCAGCGCGCGCCGCAGGCGCGCCCGCCGCGCACGACCAGAGCGGCCGTGAGGCCGCATCAATCAAACTACGTGAGCGCGCTCAGTGACTGTCGAGCACGCGGTCGATCAGGCCGTAGTCCCTCGCCTGCTCGGCCGTGAAGAAGCGGTCGCGCTCCATGTCGCGAGCGCACCTCCTCAGTCGGTTTGCTCGTGTGCTTCGCGTAGATCTCGTCGATCCGCTCGCGGATGTTGAGGATCTCGCGCGCGTGGATCTCGATGTCCGTCGACTGCCCCTGGAAGCCCGCCGACGGCTGGTGGATCAGGATCCGCGAGTTCGGCAGCGACGCGCGCTTGCCCGGCGTGCCGCCCGCGAGCAGCAGCGAGCCCATCGACATCGCCACACCGACGCACATCGTCGCGATGTCCGGCTTGACGAAGTTCATCGTGTCGTAGATCGCCAGGCCCGAGTAGATGCTTCCGCCCGGCGAGTTGATGTATATCGAGATGTCCTTCTCCGAGTCCTGGCTCTCGAGGTGCAACAGCTGCGCGACGACCAGGTTCGCGACCTGATCGTCGATCGGCGTGCCGAGGAAGATGATCCGCTCGTTGAGCAAGCGCGAGTAGATGTCGAACTCGCGCTCGCCGCGCGCCGTGCGCTCGATGACCATCGGAATCAGTGGCATGCCGCCACCCTAGCGGGCGCGTGCGGCGGAGCGACCGTCTCATTGCTGCCGGCGCACGCGCCAGAGTGGCGCTGGCCGGATGTGCGAGTTCTGCGACCGCTGCTCTCGGGCAATTGCAGGAGAGGCGATGCCATCGACAGAAAAGGAGCGCTCGCATACGCTCCCGCTCGATCACGATGAACGCTTCGATCCGCAACAGCATCTCGACCGCGACCGCAGCCGTAGCGTTGCTCGCGGCGCTCGCGCTCGCTCCGAGCGCCGGCGCGATGACGAGCCACGCCGGCTGGCCGGCCGATCAGCACCTCGTGATGGACAAGGGCCCCGCCGGCCAGCAGCACACGCTGACCGGCGTCGACGGCATGCACAACTACCTGCTCGGCGGCTACGGCAACGACACGATCTACGGCGGCGACGCCGGCGACGTGATCTGGGGCGACTACCACCCCAGCGGCGAGTCGCAGCAGACCGCGATCATCCACGCCGGCGACGGCAAGAACTACATCTACGCCAACGACACCGTCAACTACGTCTGGACCGGCACGAACCCGCAGACCGTCGTGCACGCGCACGAGGACTCAGGCGTGATCCACTGCGAAAACCCGCAGCAGACCGTCTACACGAGCCACCACGCGCTGCCGCACTACAAGCTCGACGGCTGCAAGCGCATCAGCTTCTACTCGGTCGGCTACTGAGCGCCGAGCCCTGCCGGCGCCGGACGCGCGCGCCGGCGCCGCTCAGACGTTGAGCTGGTGCATGATCGACTCCGGGTAGCGCGTGCCGACGGCCGCCGGCACCGCTTCGGCGATCTGCTCGACCTCGGCGGCGCTCAGCTGCACGTTCGCCGCCGCCAAGTTCTCTTCCAGATACGAGACGCGCTTCGTTCCCGGGATCGGCACGATCCGCTCGCCGCGCGCGAGCACCCACGCGAGCGCGAGCTGTCCCGGCGTGATCTCGCGCTCGGCCGCCAGCTCGCGCACGCGCGCCGCCAGCTCCAGGTTCTGCGTCAGGTTCTCGCCGGCGAAGCGCGGCCCATGCCGGCGGTAGTCGTCCTCGTCGAGCTGCTCCAGCGACGTGAAGCGTCCCGACAGGAAGCCGCGGCCGAGCGGCGAGTACGCGACGAGCGCGATGCCGAGCTCGTTCAGCGTCGGCAAGACGTCCGCCTCGACGTCGCGCGTCCACAGCGAGTACTCGCTCTGCACCGCCGCGATCGGGTGCACCGCGTGCGCGCGGCGAATCGTCTCCGCGCTCGCCTCCGACAGGCCGATGTGGCGAACCTTGCCGGCCTGCACGAGCTCGGCCATCGCGCCGACCGTCTCCTCGATCGGCGTGCTCGGATCGACGCGATGCTGGTAGTAGAGGTCGATGTGGTCCGTGCCGAGTCGCTTCAGCGACGCGTCGCACGCTTCGCGCACGTACCGCGCGCTACCGTCGATCTTGCGGTTGATCAAGTCGTCCGCTTTGACCAGCTTGATGCCGAACTTCGTCGCGACGAACACCTCGTCGCGGCGCCCGGCGATCGCGCTGCCGAGCAGTTCCTCGTTCGTGTACGGCCCGTACATGTCCGACGTGTCGAAGAAGTCGCAGCCGAGCTCCAGCGCACGCGCGATCGTCGCGCGCGCTTCGCGCTCGTCGGCCTGGCCGTAGAACGCCGACATGCCCATGCAGCCGAGGCCGATCTCCGAGACCCTCGGGCCGTTCACTCCGAGCGTGCGCGTCTTCATCGGCGCTCCTTTCGCTGTCGCATCCGACCGCGCGCCGCAAGCTCGGCGCGCGCTCGCCGGTTATTGTCGTCACGTCGTGTTCCCACTGAACCTACCCAATGTCCTGACCGTGCTGCGGATCATGCTCGTGCCGGTGCTCGTCGTCGCGCTGCTCGGCAACACGCCGGCCGGCGACGTGCTCGCCGCCGTCGTCTTCGCGCTCGCCTCGCTGACCGACTTCGTCGACGGCTACCTGGCGCGCGCGCGAGGCTCGATCACGAACTTCGGCAAGTTGATGGACCCGCTCGCCGACAAGCTGCTGATCGTCGCCGCGCTCGTCGCGCTCGTCTCGCTGCATCGGCTCGCCGCGTGGGTCGCGATGGTCATCATCACGCGCGAGCTCGCCGTCACCGTGCTGCGGATGGGCGCGACGCAGTCCGGCGTCGTCGTCGCCGCGAGCTTCTTCGGCAAGGTCAAGACGTGCCTGCAGATCGTCGCGATCCTCGCCGTCATCGCCGTACACGGCAATCCACTGTGGGTCTCCGCGCTGCTCTACGCGACCGTCGCCGTGACTGTGCTGTCCGGTCTCGACTTCTTCTTCGGCCTGCGCCGGCAGATGGCCGACGCGCAGGCGCGCGCCGCCGCCGGGCGGATCTCCCCCGGCGGCTGAGCCTCCCCAGCGCACGCCGGCGAGCGCTCCGACGCTAGACGCGAGCGCTGTCGAGCCACTGCTCGAGCGTCGTCTGGCGTGCCGCGAGCGCGCCCGACTCCAGCTCCGAGCGCAGCTCGGCGAGCGTGCCGTGGCGTTCGGCGACGACGTTGTGCTGGTGGATCGTCTCGAGGTTCTCCTGACGCGCCGAGACGAAGCTCGCGCCGTCGAGCTGCGGCAGCTCGCGCACGACGCCCGCGATCATCTCGCGCACGCAGTCCTCGACGAAGCGCGGCCGCCGGTGCGCCTTTTCGACGACCTCGACCTCGTCCGAGCGCTTCATCAGCTCGTAGATCTCCGACGACATGCTCGACTCGGCGATCCGCAACAGCGTCTTCGCGTCGATCTCCTCGTCGCAGTCCTCGACGCAGCCGATCTGCAGCGTCGCCAGGCCGCGCTGGTTGTGCGTCGCGACCGGCACGTGCTCGAGGACCCGCTCGATCTGCTCCTGCTCGAAGCCGTCCGCGCGCAGGCGCTCGCTCGCGCGCGCCGCGACGAGCTCCTGCGCGCACGGGCATGCCGTCATTCCCGTCGCCGACACGCCGACCGTTCGTCGCGTGCCGTGCGCGAACGCGACCGCGCGGCCATGCAGCGTGTAGATCTCCTGCGTCTGGATGTTGGAGACAGGCGCCGGCTTGTGCTCGGGATAGCGCGCCGCGATCGTCACCTCCGCGCGCTCGGCCTGTTGGCGCGTGCGCACGAGCTCGGCGATGTGCTGCGCGAGCGTCTCCGCGCGAAACGGCGACTCGCTCAGCACGACCTCGCCGATCGCCTCGTTGACGACCTCCTCGAAGCGCGACATGTGCGCGCCCTTCTGCTCGCGCCTGAGGTCTACGAAGCACTCCAAGCGCGCGAAGAACAGCTCATCGCGGATCCGAATCACCTTCTCGACGCCAGTCACGCCAACGCGCGAGAGGCCGACCTGGACGCGCGGCGCGCGCGCCTGAACATCCTCGTCGTCACGCCCGCCCGCGCGCGGAACTGTGCTCGAACCGATCGCCTGCACGCCGCTGAGCCTAGCGCGAGCGCCGCCTCCGGACACCCGTTCGAAGCAGCGACACTCCTCGGCCGTAGATTCTGGTATCAATCCGCACTCGGCCAAACGGACGATCAAGCGGTGGGAGCCGGATGATCTGGGGGTCCAGGTTGAGCGAGAAGCTCGAGGGTGCAGTGATCGCCACGGAGACCGTGGCCGAGATGGAGGAGATGCAGGGAGTTCTCGCGAGCGGTCGCGATAGGGGATTCGTGACCGCCGCGAGCCTGCAGTCGGCGATCGACGACGCCGAGCTGAACAGCGCGCAGGCGCAGGACCTGTACAGCTACTTCGACGAGCACGGCGTCGAGATCGTCGACTCCGACGAGCCTGACGAGCCGATCGCCGAGCTCGACGCCGGCGGCCAGCCGCGCGTCGCCGACGCGTCGGCCAACGACGACGCTCTCGATGAGAGCGACGCCGACGAGGAAGAGTCAGACGAAGAAGCGCGCGGCGTTCGCGCGCGCCTGCGAGAGCTGAAGCAGGCCGAGGCCGACCTGTCGGCCGATCCAAGCCTCGACTCGCTGCGCCTCTACCTGCGCTCGATCGGGCGCGTGCCGCTGCTGAGCGCCGAAGAGGAGGTCGCGCTCGCCAAGCGCATCGAACGCGGCGACATCGCCGCCAAGCAGCACATGGTCGAGGCCAACCTGCGCCTCGTCGTCTCGATCGCCAAGGGCTACGTCGGCCGCGGGCTGACGTTCCTCGACCTGATCCAGGAGGGCTCGCTCGGGCTGATTCGCGCCGTCGAGAAGTTCGACCATCGGCGCGGCTACAAGTTCTCGACGTACGCGACCTGGTGGATTCGCCAGGCCGTCAGCCGCGCGCTCGCCGACAAGGCGCGCACGATCCGCATTCCCGTGCACATGGTCGAGCGGCTCAACAAACTGATCAGCGCCGAGCGCATGCTGATCCAGCAGCTCGGGCGCGAACCGAGCGTCGAGGAGATCGCCGCCGAGCTCGAGTGCGAAGTGCACGAGGTGCGCGACGTCCAGCGCCTCGCCCAGCAGCCGATCTCGCTCGAGAAGCCGATGGGCGAGGAGGACGACTCGGCGCTCGCCGACTTCGTCGAGGACGTCTCCGCCGAGTCGCCGTTCGAGATCGCCTCAGAGGCGCTTCGCCGCGAGAACATCACGCGCGTGCTCGCCTCGCTGCCGCGCCGCGAGCGCGAGGTGCTCGAGCTGCGCTACGGCATCGTCGGCGGGCGCGCACGCACGCTCGAGGAGGTCGGCCGCGCGTTCAACATCACGCGCGAGCGTGTGCGCCAGATCGAGAACCGCACGCTGAAGAAGCTGCAGACGCT